>NZ_NMTR01000002.1 GCF_002549775.1 Faecalibacterium langellae
GAGCAGAGCCACAGGAAAATTGCGGAGAAATCGCTTGAAGAGAGGAATTTTGTCTAATTTGATTATAGCATATCTTTTGGAAGAACAAAATACTTTATGTACGCCGCCCGCAGGCGGCAAAAATCAGTCCAGTGGAAATTCCAGTTCGGCAAACTCAGCATCGGTCAGCAGTTTCAACTTTTCGATAACACCCTCCGACAGTTCCCGCAGGGCGGTTTCATCGGGCATCAGATAGCACTGCATCAGCCGCAACTCGTGTACCAGCCCCAGCCGGGTGCCGGTGTTGTAGAGCATCATCAGGGTCAATTCCTCGTGGTCAAAGTTCATGTTCAGCCCTCGCTTTCCGGCATCCAGTTGGGTTGCACTCCGGGGCATCGCACTTCTCCTTGAGCATTTGCAGAACAGAAGAGTGCTCCGGCTTTTTATCCAGAAACCCCGGCAGCTCCTTGAAGCCGATGCTGTCCACATAATGCACAGACACTTTGCCATTGCGTTTGAGTGCGATCACATCGCTGACCGACAGGCTGTGCCCCTCAAAATCCTGCGGACGGGAGAGGTTGAACATCTGAAACAGTTCTTCCAGAACCTCGTTGTCCGGCACATCCTGCCACATGACGGGCAAATCAGCATAGTAGGTGACCTCGTAATGCTCCGGGTCGGGCGTTTTGCCCCAACGATGCAGTTCCCGCATGGAAGCAAATCTTTCGTCGAGGATTTTTTCGTCATGCCGCAGCTGCATCACCATATAAACATCGCACCCTGCGTTCAGAAATTTCTGCGGGATGTCCGCCATGGGTTCGCCGTCAAAATTCTGGTTCCATTTTTGCTGCATCGTCCACCTCACAGTTCTGGCGCAGAACGTGCAGAGGATTTTGGCGCAGACGTATCACTTGCCAGTGCTGCCAGCTTTTCCAATGTGGAAGGGCGGTGATCTGCACTCAGTTCCTCGGCTTCCGCAACTTTGTCCATGACGGCATCGTAGTCCTGCAACAGCCGCCGGCCCTTTTCCAAGTGGTGCGCTTCCAGAATCTGCTCACGGGCTTCCTGAATGGTCAGTTCCGGGGCATTCAGCTGCCCGCCGTCCATCACAGAATAATCGCTGTGGTAAATGGTGTAGTCCCATCCATCCTCATAGGACTGGATGGCAAGATAGCCTTTGCCGCCCAGTTCCCATGCGGCCTGCTCGTCCTGTGTCTGAATTTCGGGGTAGAAGTCGGCATGGTTCCGCTCCATGACCTCGGCAAACTGGCAGATGTGGAACACATTGCCCAGACCGCCCATGTCAAAGTGATAATCATCCAGATGTTCCACCCGTGCCGTAAAACTGCGCCCATCCGGGTAATCCACCTGAATCACGCCGCCATCTGGAATGCGATAGAGGTCATCATAGTGGCTGTTGATGAGACGAATATCCTTCGGCAGCGTTTCCGGCTCCCAGATGCGCCGTCTGCCGATGCCCGCCTGCGGGATGTTTTCGAGGATCTTTACGCTTTCCTGTTGGATGACCTTGCGGTCATCGTCCGAAAGTTCAAACAGATACCAGTTCCGGGCGGCAGGGATGGTGTTTTGTCCATCTGGCGGCAGGTTCTTTTCGGAGATTTGCCCGCTTTCCAGCGGCTCACCAGTTACCTTGTTGTAGGTGGCAAAGCCGACTCCTGTACCGTTTTCCCGGAGATGCAGATAGCGTTCATCGTTGATAAGGTAAACCGCTTCTTTTATCTGCTCCATCAGCACCCACCTTCAAATTCCAGCGAAAACTTGCTGCGGCCATCAGCTTCACAGGACAGCAGCACGGTGGCATTGTAGGTCTTGCCCTTGGCGCTCTTGCAGTCCTTCAGCCGGACCCGACCATCCCGCAGCAGCTTGTCTGCCACATGGGCGTCCAGACGCTTGCCCAGACGCTTAAAGAAAGCATTGTCCTTCCACAGCACGAAACGGCAAGGGTTGGATTCACAGAACCAGCCTTTTTCACGCTCTACAACATTTGCACCGCAATTCGGGCAGACACCAATAATTTTGTTTTTCATAAGCGCATTCGCTCCTTTTTTCATTTCCGTGTTCTTTACCAGTTCGGTAATCATCGTATTGATCTCGGTCATAAATTCGCTCGGCTCCATTTCGCCACGTTCGATTTGCAGCAGCTTTGTTTCCCAATCGGCGGTCATTTCCGGGGATTGGATTTCTTCGGGCATCACAGTGATGAGGGCTTTGCCTTTGTCGGTGGGCAGCAGCACCTTGGTTTTCTTGGTGCCCTTGCGCTCCAGAAAGCCTTTCTGCACCAGCTTTTCAATAGTTGCGGCACGGGTGGCCGGGGTGCCGATGCCCTGACGTTCCACACCCTCCGGCATACTGTCTGCACTGGCGGTTTCCATTGCATGAAGTAGAAGGTCCTCGGTGAAATGCTTCGGCGGTGACGTCTGCCCCTCTTTCAGTTCTGCATTGAGGATGCCGCACTCATTTTCTGCGACATTGGGCAGGGCTGTGAGTTCCTGCTTCCGGTTCAGGATGTCCGCCAGCACCTTGCGCTCCACCGCTTTCCAGCCTTCCTCCAAAACCTCCTTGCCCTTGGCGGTAAATTCCTCCCCGGCGCAGATGGTGGTGAGCGTAGTTTCTGCATAGCGGTGCGGTTCACCCACAGCGCAGAGCAGCCGTGCAGCAATCAGCCGCAGGACATTCCACTCCCCGGCAGGGAGGGCGGCAAGGTCTGCGTTTGCCATGCTTTTCGTAGGCAGCAGCGCATGGTGGTCGGTGACTTTGCTGCCATTGATGACCTGCTGCACATGGATGGGAAACGGTTCCTCCACGGCAAGCGCCCTGCCCGTGTCTGTCACCAGCCCCGGCAGGGATGCCGCCATATCCTCCGTCAAAAAGCGGCTGTCCGTGCGGGGGTAGGTGATGAGCCGTTTTTCGTAAAGACTTTGAGCATAATCCAAGGTCTGCTGTGCCGTAAATCCCAGCAGACGGTTGGCATCCCGCTGCAATGCGGTAAGGTCATAGAGCTGCGGCGGGCTTTCGGATTTCTCCTTGCGTTCCATCTTCTGTACCGTGACGCGCCCCTCCTTTCGGCATTTGGAAAGCAGCAGTTCGGCATCCGCTTTCTGGGCAAACCGCTTGCTGGATGCGGTGCCGCCGTCTGCAAGGGTCAGAGCCACCGTGTAGAATTTTTCCGGGGTAAAGGCAGCAATGGCGGCTTCCCGCACCACGGTCATTGCAAGCACCGGGGTCATAACACGCCCTACCGCCAGCGGTTGACCGTACAGGCACGAAAAAAGCCGGGACGCATTGATGCCGACCATCCAGTCGGCACGTTCCCGGCAGAGTGCTGCATTGTACAGCGCATCGTATTCAGTTGACGGTTTGAGATGGGCGAAACCCTCCCGGATGGCGTTTTCCTCCATGCTGGACAGCCACAGGCGGAAAACGGGCTTTTTACAGCCCGCTTGCTGGTAGACCAAGCGGAAGATCAGTTCTCCCTCGCGCCCTGCGTCCGTAGCGCAGATCACACTGTCCACATCCGGGCGGTGCATGAGCTTTTGCAGGATGCCAAACTGTTTTTTGGTGGACGCAGAAACCAGATACTGCCACCTTTCCGGCAGAATGGGCAAATCTGCGATACTCCACTTGACGTATTTGGCATCGTAGATGTTGGGCGGTGCCAGTTCCACCAGATGACCCACACACCAGCTTACGAGATAGCCGTTGCCCTCCAGATAACCGTCTTTGCGGTTGGTCGCGCCGAGGACTTTGGCGTAGGACATGGCAACGGACGGTTTTTCCGCCACGATCAATTTTGCGATAAGAATCCCTCCAATCTGTTTTGGATTGCAATATGTAAGGCGGCAAACGCCGCCAATAGAATTATTCTTCTGCCTTATCCTCCTCGCCGGTCTCCTCCGGCTCATCCTCCACAGGGATTTCAAAGTTGCCCTTGTCCTCAGTGTAGTTTGCATCGGGGTCAAGGGCTTCTTTTTCTGCCTGCTTTTTCTGCTTCTGCTTCATAAAGGTGTAAATGCCGCCGCCAGCAGCCAGACCGACCAGAGCCAGAACGCCTAAGAATGTGGCAGCATACTTCGTAACTTTGTTGCCACCAGTCTGTTCCGTGCCGGATGCCGCCGCTTCTTCCGCAGCCTTTTTCGCATCCTCTTCGGCCTGTTTGCGCTCCTGCTCTGCCTGCGCCGCCGCTTCTTTTTCAGCGGTATAGGCATCGGTGGCATCTTCCTCCATCAGGGAAAGAAGGTCGGATTCATCCACAAGATTCATGAAATGAACGGTGTTTTCCCCCTTGTCGTTGCGGTCGATGACAAGATAGAATGTGTTGCCAGACTTCGACACCAGCGTAATGAACTGCTGACCACTGCCATCGGAATAATTGGTGTGGTAATCGTCCACCAGTGTCAGGTTGCCCTCCGGGGTCAGAGCACCGGTTTCCTCATCGGTCACGGTGACTACATCTTCTTCATCGGTGGTAGAAGTCAGGACAGGCTGTTCCACTTCCTCCGTAGGCTCACCGCCATAGGCAAAAGCAGGAGCCGCCATACCAGCGCACAGTGCCACCGACAACATCAGGGCACAGAACTTATTCATCATCTTCATTGGAATCGTCCTCCTTATTAAAGGTAGCGCCGACCGCGGACAGCGCAGCCGGGGTCGGGGTGGAAGTTGCAGACTGGCGCAGCAGGGCGGCAAGCTGTTCCGGCGTGACCTTGGCGGTGCGCACCATCTCGTTGACCTCGGCAGCTTCTGCTTCCTGAATCCTCCGTTCAAGGCTTTCAATGCGAGTGTTGATCTTAATGCGACGCTCCCTTTCCTTTTCCAGAGAAGCGCGCAGCTTATCGAGTTTTTCGCTCATTTCTTCCTCCAATCATTTTGAGAGCCGCCCAAAACCGGACAAATATTTCTGCCAGTAGGACGAATGAATATTGGCATACTTTATGGGGTCGCCGGCGGACACCATCATGCCGTTTCCAAGGTGGATGCCCACATGACTTTTCCCCGGCGTATCATACGTTCCTTCAAAGAGTCAAAACCACCGGCTGAGCCGGTGGCTTGAGTAAGCCCTAGAAGGGCACTTTACTAGCAAAGCCCCTGCAAGGGGCCACGAGCAAGCTTCTTTCATCTGCATTACCTGCCCTACCGCTCTAACGAGCTATGTTGCAAAATGCATCTTCTAGGATGACAATTTCTTTGTCATCTCGCTTCGCTCGAATCTTATAGCTAAAGCATTTTCTACTCCACCAGCGGAGCTGGTGGTTGTCGCTCGCTCAAGCTACCCAAAACAAGGTCGCCGGGCTTTGCTTCGGCTTCGGAAATGTGCTGGCTCTTGTTCCACAGACCGTTGGCGGTGGTGCGCCCCACATTGTAGCCGTTCTGGTTGTAGACCCAGCAAACGTAGCCGGAGCAATCAAACCCGGTTTCCGGGGTAGAACCGCCCCAGACGTAGGGCGTGCCCACATACTTTTGCGCCTCCTTATAGATAGCGGCAAACTCGCTGTCCGTCAGGGCTTCCGCAGGAACCTGATAGTCGATGCCGGGTGTGCCGGAGCCATCGGAGCCACCGGGCGGCAGACCGCCGTTGAACAGATAAGGCCGACCACCCAGCGTATCCTGAAAGATCTCATAGCGTTTCCACTGGTCGTTGTCCAGTTCCTCCCGGATAACCACTTCCAGCCCTTTATTCACCAATTTGGTGTGGAAGATGCGGTACTCATAGGGCACCTGCGTAGGGACTGGGATTCCTGCCGGACTGATGACCCAGACGGTCTTATACCGTATCTGCACCTCCACCCATGTGGTCAGCTTGTACTGCTTTTTGAAGGTCTCCTTCAACTTGCCCTGCACCTCTGACCGGGTGTAATCGTCATAGAGAGTCGTGAGAAAAGAGGTCAACTGCCATGGGTCATGCTCGATGGGGTCAAGGTGATACTGGTACTCGTTGTAGCCGGGGTGGTCGGTGGGGGTGCGCTTGATCTTTTTGTCCAGCTCCTTTTCCAGCTTCTTGTAGTCGGTTTCGGCTCCCCGGATGTCCCGGTCCTCTGCGGTGTAAATGGTCTGACCGGATACCTGCGTGGTGCCTGAAAACAGAATGGAACAGGACGAAAATGCCGACATGACCAGCAGCAAGAGCAAAAGAAAAACGCCCACGATCAAAAGAACGTGCGCGTTACTTTTTGCAAAATTGGCAATGCCGTTGACTGCGGTACTGACCACCGATTTTCCTTTGTCGATGACCTGTTCCATGCCAGACTTCGCAGCAGTGGTGCCATTGGATACCGCTTTGCCGCCTGCGGTCTGTGCCGCTGTACCCGAATGGGCGGTGGCATAGTGACTTTTACGGATTTCTTGCCGCTGTTTCCAGCGTGAAAGCCAGTTGGAACTGCCCTCGCCGGTGCCGGATGCGCCTGCATCTTGTGCCGCAGGCGGCTTCTGCACGGAAGATTTTGCGGTTCGGGCCCTTTTCTTGCCCTGCATCTTGGCTTTCTTTTTCAGCTTTCTGGCGTAACGGCTCTTGGAAATATCGTGGGTAGTCTCGGCAGCTTTTTCGCCCTCGCTTAAAGCCTGCGTGCCCACATTGTCGTCCTCGTACTGATCAATCTCTCGATGTGCCGCAGACCGGGCGGCAGCAGCGGCATACATAGCACGTTTCTGCTGCTTTGTCATGCGGGATGCTTCATCCGGGGTTATCTCGGCTTTGCCAAAACGCAAATGCTGGGATTTCTCCGCAGCTTTGTCTGCATCCTGTTTCAGTTTCTGCTTTTTGGGCACCGACTGCTCCACTTTAGACTTTTTCGGAGGGGAGCGCGTAGCCGTGCGCTCCTTTTCCTCCTCGAATTTCAGCTTCGGCTGTTTCTCACTCATGCTTTTGCGCCTCCGCAACTTCGGAAAGGCGGGTCGTAAGGATGCGGTAGAGTTCAAGGTCTTTCGGGAAGTGGTCAACAAAGGGCAGGATCACGTTGCCGAAGAACAGCAGCCCTTCACCCTCACCGGAGTGAGTGACGTAGGAAAGCTGATGGGGCGAAATGTTCAGCTGCTTCGCCAAAATCTGCCGGTCTCCGTTCGCTTGATTGAGCATATAAACGAAGTCCGAGTTCTCAAAAATATTTGATACTTCGGGGCTTGCCAGCAGATCTTTGACGTTCTGCGTTAGGGCTGTCGGGATGCCGCCCCACTTGCGGAAACGCTTCCAGATCTCCACGGAATAAGCGGCAGTCTGCTCCTCTTTCAGCAAAAGGTGGAACTCGTCTGCATAGTACCGGGTGGATTTTCCGGCACTGCGGTTGGCGGTCACACGCCCCCACACGGCATCCTGCACGATGAGCATACCCAGCTTTTTGAGCTGCTTGCCCAGCTGCTTGATGTCAAAACAGACGATTCGGTTATTGATATCCACGTTGGTGTGGTGGTTAAAGATGTTCAGACTGCCCTTGACGTAGATTTCCAGCGCAGCCGCCACATGGCGTGCTTCCGGTTCATCTTGCGTCAGCAGGGCGTTGTACAGATCTTCCAACAGCGGCATATTTTCCGGGATGGGATTCTCGAAATACTTGCGATAGATCACATGGACGCAGCGGTCAATGACCGTCTTTTCCACCGGCTGCAAGCCCTCTTTGCCGCCCACCACCAGTTCGCACAGGGACAGCACAAAGTCGGCTTTCAAAGCCAGCGGGTTGTCCTCCTCCGAGTAGTTGCTGTTGATGTCCATCGGGTTGATATACTGGGTGCTGGCAGGGCTGATGTGGATGACCTGCCCATGCAGACGCTCCACCAGCGGAGCGTACTCACATTCCGGGTCGCAGATGATAATATCATCATCTGTCACGAGGAATGCATTGCAGATCTCACGCTTTGCGCTGAAGGACTTGCCGGAACCGGGAGTGCCCAGAATCAGACCGTTGGGGTTCTTCAGCTTTTTGCGATCAACCATAATCAGGTTGTTGGACAGGGCGTTCAAGCCATAATACAGGCTTTCCTTGCCGTTGTCGAACAGTTCCTGCGTGGTAAACGGCACAAAAATCGCCGTGCTGCTGGTGGTCAGTCCCCGCTGAATTTCGATCTGGCAATCTGCCAGCGGCAGGCTGCTCATCAGCCCCTGCTCCTGCTGGAAGTCAAGACGGCACAGTTCGCAGTTGTGCTTCTGCGCAATGCTGACCGCCTGAAACACGTTGGTTTCCAGTTCCTGCTCGGTCTTTCCGGTGTTCAACACCAAAAAGGTGACAAGGAACATACGCTCGTTTTGCGACTGCAATTCTTTCAGCAGGGCTTTTGCATCCCGCCCATAAGTCGCCAAGTCTGACGGCAACACGTCCATATCATATCCGGCGCGAACAGCTTTTTTCTGATCTTCGATCTTGCTGCGGTCGAGTTCGGTGATGGTGTGCTTGATGGTTTTGATGGCCTTGTTCTGGTCAACAGACTGGATGTGCATGGTAACGATCTGGCTGGAATCCATGTCCAGAAAATCCTTCAGCAACTGGTCACTCAGGTCAGAAGCCGTGATATTCAGGAAGCTGACCGCCCCGAAGATGCCGCCCATCTGAAAGGTACGGCTGTTCTTAAACGCCAGTGCAGTGGGTGCAATGGCATCCTTTACGGAAAGGCCGCTTTTTACAAGGTCTTTCCAGTTGAAGTGGAACTTGTTGGCACCGTCCATGTTCAGCATCCCGTGCATCAGCCGCAGGCGCTCCGTACCGTCCAGCGGCTTTGCCAGAACGCCCAACCTGTGAAAGTTGTTCATCAGGTCGTTCTGGATGTGCTCCAGCCGCGGCTTGACCTGCGCCATGCTGTCTCCCTCGATGCCGTAGGTCAGGAATTTGGTCTTGGTCAGACCATTGTTGCCCTTGGAAAGCTGCTGCCGCAACATCTGGGAATACTCAGCGCGCACATCGTCAAAGCCGTCCTGCTGGTAAGGGATACGGATGGACTTTTCAAAGTCTGCGCTGTCTGTGGCAGTGTTCACAAAGGACAGTTCAAAGTGGATAGAGCTGTCGAAAAAGTTGAGAAAACTGCACCATTCCTCAAAAATGGCGGTCTTGTCCTCCTGCTGGGCGAGCTGATAATTGATGTCCTGATACTGGATGGTGCGGGTGTAGTAGCCGGGACGGACACGGCAGGTGCCGTCCTCAAACATCCGCTGGAACGGAATGCTCTCCTGTGCCGTGCGGGGCACCGTGGACTTGGGCGGCTTTTTGCCGTCCTTATTCTTTTTCAGAAACGGAATCATGGGCGTCATCTCCCTTCATAAGCAGTGCATAGTAATTGCGGGTCTGGTACGGACGCACCTTCGGGCGAACAAAGCGCGCCTGAAGGTAGTACCGCAGGATCTTTTCAGCCGGCTGACCGTTCTTCTGATACATGGCCAGAAAGAACATGGGCAGCATGACCGCCATCATGCCGAGGGTAGCACCGGAATTGCCAGCGGTGTCCCGCAGAACAAAGAACAGCGGCACGCCTACGACTGCCGCTGCACCAAAACAGATAAGTTGCCGGGCGGTCAGGTTGAAGGCTACTTTGGACTTCACCTTGCTGAAATCGCGCGGCACGGAAATATAAGCTGCCAAAATTTCACCTCCAATCAATGTGCACTCAGAATGCTCCGGGCAACAGAACCAGTCTTGAACAGCGTAAAGCACAGCAGCACCGTGTACCCCACGATGCTCCAGATCGAGTTGATGGCATCCCCGGAAATGGCAACATTCTGAAGCAGAACAGCGTAGATCGCCACGCAGATCAGGATCAGAAAGCCCTGAAATCCCAGCGCAAACAGAGAACGAAGGTAGTTCTGTCCCACATGGGATTGCTCGTGGTTACCCCATGTGGCCATGGGCACCGGAGCCAGACTGACCATCATGTAGATCTCAATCATTCTTCCGTAGACGATGACGAAAATCACAATGGACAGTATGCGCATGGTGATGCCGATAAAGAAGGACTGCAAGAACAGCCCGAACAGGGGTCCTACGTCCATCTGCATCATGCTGGATTGCAACATGGAAAGCCCGATGTCGTTCACCCGTGTGTTGCCGCTGATGATGCCGCTGGAATTTGCCACCACCTGCTGCGTCACATCGAACACCGCCATGATGATGTCGAAAGTGTTGGAGATCATCCAGACCGAAATGGCAGTTTTGAAGATCCATTTCATCAGCAGCGCAGGTTCAAATTGTGCCATGTTGTTATGCTGGGTGATCATCTCAATCAATTCATAACAGGCAATGAAGGTCAAAATCACGCCTGCAATGGGCAGCACCACATTTCGAGAGAGGGCTTCAATCATGGCAAAAACTCTCGGTTCAAAACTGGATGGTTTGGTGCCGACCTGTTGTGCGATGTTGCCCACTTGGGTGTTCACATCATCAAACAAGCCGGAAAGATTGGACATGATCGCCGCTGTCAGCAGCGACTTGATCCAATCGGAGATTGCTTTGAGAACTGTTTCCACTCAGTGCCACCACCCATCAAGAAAAATGATTGATCAGGGTCTTGAGCAGGTTGAGCAAAAAGATAATGTGCGTCAGAAACTGCATAAAAATCGCCTCCCTTTCAAGTAACAGTGAATATTCGTTTTGCAATGAGCTTCCTTTGTAATAAAGAATCCGTTTGCCACGGTGGGGCTGAAAGCTGCTTGCAAGTAATATGTAAGGGCGGCAAACGCCGCCCGGAAAAGATCAGCCGAACAGACCGCTCAGCAGGGGCACCAGAGTGATACCGATGAGTGCAACGCCGCCGCCAGCCATGAGCTGTTTTATCCCCAATTAGGTGTAAAACTCTGCTCGATGGCGGGCGGCGGCGTACAAAAAATCTATATGGTGTTGTTAAGAGAACCGTCCCGGCGGGACAGGTCAGGCAGTGACCTGTTCCACCTCCGGGATGGGTTTGAGATTAAAATGAATTTCGATAGAAATGTGTCTTGTTTTATCTTCGTCAATGCGCTCATGCACGACGATTTCTTTGATTAAGCGGTTGAGGGTGGCTGCGTCCAGCTCTGTGATGTTGGCGTATTCCTGAATGGCTTCCACCCATTGTTTTGCGTCATTGGCAAGCTGGACTTCATCGGACAGCCGCTTTCTGCCCTCGGACACTTTTGCTTTAAGCTCCGTCTGCTCGGTCTGTGTCTTTTCCAGCATGGTGTTGAAATTCTGCTCACTGATACGCCCTGCAATCATATCCTCATAAAGCCGCATGACCATTTTGTCCAGAACCTCAATCCGTTCCTCGTCCCTTGTAAGGGAGCGTTCCATTGCTTCCCGCTGTTCCCGCTGCTCGGCTTCACAGGTATTGGTCAGGCGGTCAGCAACCGCTTCCCCGTCCATCAGGGCAGCTCTGGCACATTCCCGGATTTTCCGCAGCACATGGCTGTAAAGGGTGTCATAGTCAATCCGGTGCTGGGTGCAGTGGTTCTTTCCAAAGGCATTGTAGGTCTTGCAGGAATAAATCTGCTGGGGATGTTTTGCGTTTGTGTAGCGTACCGTCAGCGACTTCCCACACTCGCCGCATTTTATCAGTCCGGCAAACAGGCTGATTTCATTGGTCTGCCCCGGACGCTGGCGGGATTTCAGCTTATTCTGCACAATGTCAAAGCTCATGCGGTCAATCAGCGGTTCATGCTGCCCCTCCACCACAATCCAGTCCTCCGGCTTCTTTTCCCCAATCGTGCCGATTTTGAAACGGTAGTCCTTTTTCTGGGAAGCAATCGCCCCGGTGTAGACGGGATTCATCAAAAGGTCTTTGATAACGGAGAAGTCCCACATATACCGCCCGTTTTCCGGGTCTTTCTTTTCCCATTTGGTGCGGATATTGCGAAGCCCCCGTTCCCGGTTCCACCATGTGGGGCAGGGGATTTTTTCTTCCTCCAGCCGTCTGCGGATATAGTTCGGACCATGACCGTTCAGGGCATATCCGAAAATCAGCCGCACAATCGGGGCGGTTTCCTCGTCAATGAGCAGATGGTTTTTGTCCTCCGGGTCTTTCCGATACCCAAACGGGGCAAGACACCCGGTAAACTGTCCTTTCTGTGCTTTCAGAAGATAAGAGGAATGGACTTTCTTGGAAATATCCTTACTGTACATCTCGTTCAGGATATTCTTGAACGGGGCAATATCGTTGTTATCACGCAGGGTGTCGATACCGTCATTCATGGCGATATAGCGGACACCGTTTCTTGGGAAAAAGTCCTCAATCAAATGCCCGGTTTGCAGATAGTTCCGCCCCAGTCGGCTGAGGTCTTTCGTGATGACAAGGTTGATTTGCCTGCGCTCAATGGCTCTCAACATTCTCTGTAAATCAGGACGCTCCATATTAAGACCTGTGAAACCATCGTCCTGATAGACTGCCACAACCTCCCATCCCTGCTTTTCGCAGTATTTTTCCAGCATATCCCGCTGGTTGGCGATACTGGCACTTTCGCCTTGCAGGTCATCGTCCTTTGACAGCCTGCAATAGACCGCTGCACGATAGCCCCCGGCAAGTGCCGAACCGATTGTTCTGTATTCCATTTCGTTCATCATAGCCATTTACCCACACAATCCAGACGGTATCTGGCTCTTTTGAACCTCATCTTCATTATAGCTCATATCTTTCCTTTTAGCAAGATATTCTTTCGTATTTGTCTTACCGTATTTCTGGGAAATCAGGCTGACGAACACATCGGTTGCGTCCAGCTCCCCGTCAAACACCGTTGTAACATGAATCTCTGTTTTGTTTTTTGCCATAGGCAGTTATCCTCCATACATGAAAATAGCCAGACAGAGGGTGTCGGCAACGAAGTCCGGCAACGGGCTTCAAAAGACCTTGCAAACAATCTCAATCTGGCGATGGTTACTATTTATACTTTTCTTTTATTTTTCTGTTGTTTTGGTTGTTATAAGGGAGAAAAGCCCGGAAATAAGGGGTTTTCCCGGGCTAATGCCCTGCAACCGGCTCGGCAACGGGATAGCAACAGGGGGTGCAACGGGCGGTCATTTTCAGAATGGAAGCTCCATCTGTTCTGTGACCTCCACAAAACCATCCATCGTTTTTTCAGACGGGTTGCCGGAGTCCGTTGCCGGGTTTTCACGCTCCCAGCCCTTTTGTCTGCCATATTTGGAAAACATTCTTGGGTTCGGGAAGTACCGCCAGCCGGTAATGCACTGGTTCATAATCTCGTTGATTTCCCGGATTTCCCATTGCTTCGGCTCGTCAAAGGTATGGTTCAAGGCTTCCTTGTAAAGCTGCTTGGAACAGACCATGCTCCCGGTGTACTTATCAAGATACGCCTGTATCATTCCGGCTTTGGTGTCCTCCGGCATAAAATCCCGCTGGTGTTCTTTGAGATACCGTTGCATGGTGGGGCTGAAAGCCAGCTTGAACCTGCCGCTTCGGTAAATCTCCATAGCTTCTGCCCACATCTGCTCGATATAGGCTCTGGAAGCAGCTTCGTCCTCCAAAATGTGAACCTCGGCTTGCTCCGGGTACACCATGACGGGGATAAAGCGGCGGTTGCCGGAACGGTCAAGGGGCAGGAAGTCAAGGGCATTGGAAGTGCCGCCAAACACGCACTGACGGGGGCGGTCTGCCGGGTGGGTTTCATAGGGTATCTTGTAAACTTCTTTCTGCCGGCTTAAAAATGACTTGATTTCCTCAATGCTCTTGGCGTTGGCGGTTGCCATCATTTCCGACATTTCGATAATCCAGTGACCTTGCAGCTTGCGGTACACATTGTCATCGTCCAGCTTCCGCAAATCATCGGAGAACCACTCGTCCCGGACTGCCAGCAGACGGAAGAAGGTGGACTTGCCAGCCCCCTGACCGCCTACCAGACAGAGCATGATTTCAAACTTACACCCCGGCTGAAAGGCTCGTGAGATTGCACCCAGCAGGAACAGCTTCAACGCTTCATAGGTGTAATCGTCTGCGTCAGCCCCCAGAAAGTGCCGCAGACAGAAACGGATTCGTTCTGTCCCGTCCCACACAAGGGCACTTAGGTAGTCCCGGATGGGATGGTACTTGTTTTCATTCGCCACAATCCCGATGGCGTTATCAATCTTTTTCTCATTGGTAAGCCCGTAGGTTTCTTCCAGATAGAGAAGCAGATACTTCATGTCCGTATCGTTCAGGGCGGTGCTTTCTCTGTGGAAGCCGATGGGCTTTATGATGTCCTTGCGGTCAGTTAGGATGTTGTATGCGATAGCCCCGGAAAGCAGAGGGTCACGCTGGAATACGGTCAGGCAGTTCCGGATGCTCTGACGGACACCGCCTTTCTCGGTGGTTTCCAGCCCCGCCTTGATTTCCTCAATGCTCTGGGGCGGCTGCATGGCGTTCATGGTGTTTTTTAGTTCTTGCTGCGTCTGCGGCTGCAAGCTCTGCCATTCGCTGTTCAAGCTGTATCACATCCTTTCCGTAGTCCGTAATCAAAGCCGCTTTTTCCTCTGTCTCCCCGAACAGCAGCACATCCAGCAGATATTCCACTTGGTCTTGCTTCTGTAAGGCTTCCACAAACCGGGGATGAAAGGCTTCCTCCGGGGAGTGCGGGGCGTAGTCCGTTCTCCATGCCATAAGCAAGTGAAGATAATCGGTAAGAATACGGAAGCAACGGTTTTTTGCTTCCTGAAACTGTTCCTCCGGGGATTTCTGCCGGGGCTTGGGCTTTTTTGCCTTTCCCGGCGGTTTCCAGTCCTCATAGGAAAGCCCGAAGTCCTGTGCCAGCTGTACGGCGGCTTCTTTCTTTCCCAGCCCATACAGGGCGGCGGCAAAATCAATCACATCCCCATCCGCACCGCAGCCGAAGCAGTGGTAACGCCGATCCAGCTTCATGCTTGGGGTTTTATCGTTATGGAACGGGCAGCAAGCCATCCCGTTCCGACCTACATGGATTCCATAATGCTCCGCAGCCTGTCTTGTTGTGACGGACTGCTTCACAGCTTCAAATACATTCAAATCTATCCCTCCTTGAAAATAAGAAAAGCACCTGACATTCTCTGATTGAAAATGGCAAGTGCCTGTTAAAGTTCCATATCCTGTTGTTTGTGTTTCGTCTGTGCCGGGACAGTTCTTTGTGCTTTTTTCTCGTCAGCCTTATCCTGCAAGACTTCTTTGATAGGCTGTTTCTTGGGCGGCTCTTTGCTTTCTTCTGTGCCGGGGGTGGCTTTCCGTACCCAGTAGCGAATGTCCCGCAGCTTCTTCAAATCCTCCTGTACCTCGGTCAGCGGTGTTTTCAGGGCTGCAATTTCTTCCAGAAGCGTTTCCTGCTCCTCTTGCAGCTCCTTTTGGGTACTGTCCTTATCGTCCGGGTGCTTGGCAAGGTAGGCGGCGGCTTTCGCATACCGGGCAACCTCCGGGTGTTCCTGTTTGAATTTCTCCTTTGTTTTCTTGAAAAATATCTTCTGGTACTTCTCATAGACAGGCTTACATTCCTTGCAGTCTGTCCGGCTGGCAAGAATCCCGTCAATCACTTTGCTGCGGGCTTCCTTTGGCTTCATCTGATTGCGGTAATCTGCGGCTGATTTCTCGGAGGATTCCAGAAATGCTTCTAAGTCCTCCACAGTGGAAAGCCCCTTTTGCCGGAGATAGGACAGGGCTTCGCTGACTGCCTTTAAGTCCTGTGAAGTCCCCCGGTTCTGTCCAGCCCTTGTCCAGTCCTTCCGTTCTTCCTTTCGTATCTCCATATACTTCATCAGCAGATTGGGAAGAAGTGTCGCTTCCTCCGCCGCTTTTTGTGCAAGCAGCTCTTTCCGTTTTTCGCCCAGCTCGGTAATCCAGCCTTTGAGGTTTTGGATGAGCTGACGGATAGACTTCATCAGGCGGTTGGCGGCTCTGATTTCCCGGTTCAGGTTGCCGATGTTCGTCTGGATACCCCGCTTTTCCATCTGCCGGACAGCAGCTCCCTCATGGACAGTAGGGATAATATCAAGCCCCTGTCTGGCATAAGAACGCAAGTCCACTCGCTCCGGGCGGTTATTAGCTTCCAGATAGCGGTTCTGGATAACCTCCCATTCATGCCGCCAGATTTCACAATACTTCTGGTCGTTCCAGTCAACCGTATCCTCCTTGTGGCTTTTCCACCTGCCGGACGGCAGCTTTATCCGTTCCCCGTTTTCGTCAAGGTCATAAACCTTGCGGCTCTTTGGAAGCCATTTTCCATGTTCGTCCATTGCCCTCATGGTCAGCAGGACATGGGCGTGGGGGTTGTGTCCCGGCGGATGGGGGTCATGGATGGCAAAGTCAGCAATCATGCCTTTGGAAACAAACTGCTGCTGGCAAAACTCCCGGACAAGGACAGCGTACTGGTCGGGTGGTATCTCTCTTGGGATGGTAAGCACCCACCGCCTTGCAAGCTGGGAGTTCCATTGCTTTTCCACCGCTTCGGCGGCGTTCCATAGGGTATTGCGTTCTGCATATTTCTGTGGGGCATTTGCCGGGAGCAGGATTTCATTGTGGACGATACCACGCTTTTCCGGGTAGTGCTTCACTTGCTGGTCGTATTCACAGAACAGCTTTTCACCGCTCTGGTAAGCAGCGGCGGCAACCGCAGACTGTCGCTGGCTGCGCTGAACAATCGTGATTTCGTTGTGTGGGCAGGGCATTTCGTGTCCCTCCTTTCGGTAATTGGTGGATGGGGTGGTGCTTTACCACCTCATTTTGGGCAGAAAAAAAGCAGGAGACCTTTCTCAGATTTCCTGCTCGGTGTGCCGCTGTGTAGGCGGCGGGTATTTAGTTGTAAAAGTTCGGGACAAGTTGACCCGATGGGTAGATGGTACACTTAAAAATTATGGTTCTCTTGTCATTAGCTCATTAGCATAATGATTAAGAGCTTCACAAGGTTCATATTTGCATTTATAACCAATACCGTCAATTATAATAAATGGATTGTATGCTATAATCTCCACTTGAGAACCATCTGCCAAAGACAGAGTGAAAATAACTGCTTGTCCGGCATATTCTGTATATGAGTTGTCCTTATTATAAATAACTACTTCATTGAGATATGATGCCAATTCCTCTGTTTCTGATATTTGTATTGTTGTATCAGGAGGCGATAAGCGAACATTTGCCGAAGTAATGTCTTCTGCTGTTAAATTTTTGAATGGTCTATGACCAGAGAACAAGAGAACGCTAATACCTATGCCGATTAGACATATCAGAGCAATTAACAAAATCTTTTTATGCTTCATTTGATTCTCTCCTTTACACATTACTATAAAGTTTTCTTTTCATCATTTCTTGGTGGTCGGACATGACATAACATTTCTTTTTCACAAGCACCAAATTTTGAGAAATTGAATTTCGCTTCTTTTAGTGTTATTCCATGATTAGAGTCGCTTGGTTCGTTATCAGAAGCAATAAACGGGTCATTCTCCCAAAAACAAACGGGGCAGATATACCCACAATCTTCATTTGCCGGAACATTGTAGGTAAAATATCCGCAGCAAGGACATTGGTATTTTTTCATATAAACCTCCCGTTTAAGCCTTGACCTCAAATTCCTGATTTATTACTGACTTCATTATACTTTATTGCTTATCGAAAAGATAGCATATTTTATGAAACTTGTCGGCTGGGAACAGCTTGCAACGCAAGGTGTCCCCAGATGGCAAGTCCACAAAAGGGTAGCTGGCGGCAGCCAGCGCAGGGGAAGCGTAGCGTCTCCTGTATGATTTGGAGCAGACCATGACTGCGGAAAATCACAGCCCTCCGGCGAGGAGCCTTCGGAGAACGCAATGCACCAACCTTTGGGTGGTGTATAATTGCGCCCTTAGTAAACTAAGGGGTTTCCGGCTTCTCCCGTTCCAGCAGTTTTTTCAATAGTTCCTGCGTGTCCTGCCTGTGAAAAATGAGTTTCAACAACAGCATGACATCATCATCTGTCAGGCGTTCCGGCTCTTGCAGAAAACTTTCCAGCATACCGCCACGAGTACAGAGCCGGTGCGTCCGTTCCTTTCGGGTAAGCTGCTTTAACTGGTGCTGCAATGCCTTTTCATCATTGATGGCTTTCCGCAGTTTCTTTTCGCTTTTCTCCAACTCCCGATTGAGTTTTTCCAGCTTTGAGGTATCAGGCAAGGGCAGCGTCCTCCTTTCCCGGTATCAGCACATAAATCCTGTTTGGTTCTCCAACGCCCTGACGCACCCGCATGATAAGTCCGGCGTTTTCCAGTTCATTCAAAGAACGCTTGACCGTCATAGAGCTGCGGGACAGGACTGCGGCAATGGCTGTGACAGGGAAGCAGACAAACAGGATTCCGTTCTCGTCCTCCTGCCCATTGGAGAGCATAGCGTCCAACATCCGGCAGTACATGACCTTTGCGGTGCTGCTGACTGGAAACCCTGTCAACGCTCTTGGAAAAGCCATACAGGGCGGCAATGGTGTGTCTATCGTCATAAATTCAAAATTCATTCGGTGTGTTCCTCCTTTTTCTTTGCTCGTTTGGATAAATAACGGGGGCAGTCAATCACAACCGCCCGGAAGCTCTGCTTGCACCCGTGCTGGCATTTCCGGCATAATTCGTTGTAAGTGACACGCCCCCGGTCATTGAGGTAAAAAGAAAGCTCATGCTTCCTCTTTTTGCTCATTCTCGGCATATTGCGCTTCCTCCCGTTTTCGTGTATGGTTTCGGGGCGATTTTCGGCAAAATTACAGCCATAGAGCCGCCTAAAATCTCCCGAAGTATCAGCGATAGGGTAGACTATCCCCCTATCAGATTGTCGTGTTTCGGTATCATTTCGGTGTCAGTTCGCCAGTTCTCCCCGGTGTCGTTCCTCCCCTGAATCTCACAGCGGCGTATCGCTCCCTTTGGTATGCTCGTTTCGGTCAGGGTTCCTCCACATCCCTGCCAAAAGTCATGGCACTACATCGCCGGGGAAGCATATCCCACACAGGCTGGTCATTCGATTGGAATAATCCATCGATGAACTACCTGTATCATAGAACATTTTTGTGCCCTATGCCGTATGTCCACAAAGTAGGAATTAGGGGTAAAAATCAGAAATTTCCACGATTGCGGAATTGATATGGTATAATCAATTCAACGGTTATAAATGTTGTCAGAAGGGGGAACTGCTTCAATGAACGGAGCTACTACAATACAGGAACGGCTAAAAGATTTACGATTAAACAAAGGATTAAAACTGGAAGAACTGGCAGAGCAAACGGGTATTTCAAAATCGGCTCTTGGCAGTTATGAAAAAGATGACTATAAGGAAATCAATCATGGCAACCTTATCCTGCTGGCAGATTTTTATGGGGTGTCCCTCGATTATCTCTTTTGCCGGACAGAGAACCGGGCGGAGATCAACACGCCATTAAGGGAGCTGCATTTGAGTGATGAGATGGTAGCACTTCTGAAAAGCGGTCGGATTAACAACCGTCTGCTGTGCGAACTTGCCACCCATAAGGACTTTATCAAGTTTCTTGCGGACATTGAGATTTATGTGGATGGGATTGCCACCATGCAGATTCAAAACCTCAACGCCCTTGTCGATACCGTCCGGCATGAAATCATTGAACGGTATCGCCCCGGCGAAGATGACCCCCATTTGAAAGTGTTGCAAGCCGCCCATATCAGTGATGATGAATATTTCAGTCACATGGTACGGGATGACCTCAACCTGATTATCCGGGATATTCGGGAAGCCCATAAAAAGGACAGCGAGAGTGCACCTCAGACCACCGTTGCCGATGAACTGAAAGAAAATCTGGAAGCGGTTGAAAATTTCAAGGGCAGCCGTGATGAAAAGCTGGTTGTCCTTTACTGTAAGCAGCTTGGTATCAACTATAAAAATCTGTCAGATGAAGAATTTCGCTGGCTGATTCGGATTCTCAAAAAATCAAAGAAAATGGGAACGCCTATCAGCCAGAGGAAAAAACGATAAAGAAAAACCGCTGTTGCATGGTTTGTTGGCTTCCATGTAGCAGCGGTTTTTGCTGGGATTATTCAGTTGAATTTTTAGCACGACAAACTGGAATTTGTCAAAGAGGATTATTCCAATATTCCACAGTATTTCTATTTACATCATAAAAAGTAATATTACCCGCATTTATAGGCAAGACAATCGCAAAAGGTTTATTGCGGTCAATATCAACCACTTGAATTGTGTTGCCATCATCTATTTCAAGTTGTTGCACCTGCTGTTGATTCATAGAAATAAATGCTCGTTCATTATATCCCTCTACAGTAAACTCCACAATTCCTCTTTGAATCCCCGAAAGAGTTCCACCTCCACGGAAAAAATATCCGAAGGAAAGTCCTGGACGATTGACATAGACGGAAAAAGAATGGTCACTCAAATCCTGAGGGTAAGAAATATATGCAGCCATCGTGCTGGAAACGCTTCCATCGACCGTCCAATCATCCTTAATCTTCTGCGACGAACGAATATCTGCCTCCAGCTTAGATGAAGTCACGCCGATCTCATTGTTCGTATAAAGAAAACAAACAAATAAAATACAAGCAAGAACAACCCCTATCACAATTTTAAGAAATATTTTTTTCACGCTATCAAAACTCCTTGTCAACTTTCGATTTGTCATAATCATTCTACCATACCGTTATGAATAAATCATCTCATGCAAAACAATTTCTTCTGCCCGGTTGTGGATATTATTGCACCGCTGCACCCATTCCATTTGACGGGTACGCTTCAAGTCCTCGGTCACGCCCTCGGCAGCTTTCATTTGCTCCATGATAGTGTCTAACCGTTCCTGTGCCTGTTCGTTCAGGTCTGCAAGATATGTCCACAATTCTCCGGTCAGTACCAATGTGTTCAATCTGGCTGGGTGGACTTCTCTTAAATATTCCCGGTGCATCCGTCCATACTTTCCGATGGGGCGGCGTTCTTCCGACAGTTTCAAGTCCGGGATGTAGTAATCTCCGACAAGGATATAATCAATTCCGTTTTCCGTTATTCTTGGTTTCAATTCGCTCATGTTTCTTACCTCCTGTGGAAGCAGGCTCGTCTGGTACTAACTCAATCACATCGGTAATCTCACAATTCAGCGTTTCACAGATACGGGCTAATGTGTCCATGCTGATGTGCTTTCCCTCTTTGCTCATGTTGGCAATCATATTCGTTGTCATACCAGCGGCAAGCCTTAAATCCTCTTTCCTCATATCACGCTCTAACAGTGTGTGCCAGAGTGGTTTATAGCTGATGTGCATATTGTTTTCCTGCCTTTCTATCCATACCACCGGGACGACTGCCCCGGCAGGAACTTTTCTCTTATTATAACACCAATCTTGTGAAATCACAATTTATTCTTGTAGCCTGCCGCTGATACCGTCTGGATTGTGCTTTTCCTTTCTTTTTGTTCCCTTTAATTAGCCATGAACTGCTTCATGCCCTGACTCTTTGCTTATGTGTGATAAAGAAGTAATAGAAGTGTAAAAAATTTTGCCTTTCCTATCCGGTACTTGTCTTTGGTATCGGATAGGGCAGGCGGTCATTCGGGCAAGTCCACCTTGCCGACGAAAGAATAGTAAATCTCAATATCCTGTCTGCGTGTGCCATTTTCATCGTAGCTGCACTCATGCACAACGATTTTCTCTACAAACTCACGTAAGAGGGTGTGGGTCAGTTCTTCAAAGTTCATGTGCTTGCGGACAATGTTCATAAACTTTTCTGCGTTTACGGTAGCTTCCTGTGCTTTGGAAAGCTCCGCCTGTATTCTGGCAACACGCTCTTTCAATTCCTGCTGTTCGGCTTCATAGTCTGCCGAAAGCTCCGTGAAACGCTCGTCAGAAATGCGACCGCTTACGCTGTCCTCATACAGCCGCTTGAAAATAGCGGAAAGTTCACCGATACGCTTTTCGGCAGCTTCCAGTTCCTTTTTCTTGGCGGCGTTCCGGCGTTTGCCGCCGTCCTCGTTCTGCTCGATCAGCAGCTTCATAAACCGGGCTTCATACTTTGCCGCATAGCTCGTCACTTTCCGTAGATTGGAGAGAACGCCCGCAGTCAAAAGGTCGGTGCGGATAAAATGTGCGGTGCAGTCATGGGTGCGCTTTTTGTAGTTCCCGCAGATATAGCAGTCCTGTTTCCGCTTATCGGTCTGGTAACGCTGCTGATACATGACGCTGCCGCAGTCCGCGCAAAAGAGCATACCAGAGAACAAGCCCACTTCATCATAGCGGTTCGGACGCTTGCGCTGTTTGCGTAATTCCTGCACACGCTCCCATGTCTGGGTGTCGATGATAGGCTCATGGTGGTTCTCGAAAATTGCCTGTTTCTCAATGGGATTTTCTATGCTGTGCTTGGTCTTGTAGGACGGTTTCTCCGTCTTGAAGTTCACCAAACAGCCCATGTACTCCCGGTTTTCAAGGATATGCACCACGGTATTTGTCGCCCATTTGCACTCATAGCCGGGGTGATAGCGGCGTGTGCTGCCCGTCCTGCGGTATTCCAGCGTTCCCGGCGTTGGGATTTCCTGCTCGGTCAGCATACGGGCTATCTTGGTCGGACCGTTCCCGGCAAGGCACAGACGGTATATCTGCTTGACCACGGGTGCGGCTTCCTCGTCAATGATGAAGTTTTCGTCCTCGTCCATGAGGTAGCCGTACACGGGTTTGCTCGTAACAGGCTTGCCGCTCATGCCTTTTGACCGTTTTACAGCTTTGATTTTCTTACTCGTATCTCTCACCAGCCATTCGTTGAAAATGTTCCGCAGAGGGGCAAAATCATTGTCGCCCTGTGCGCTGTCTACTCCATCGTTGATGGCGATAAAGCGGACTCCTTTTTGTGGGAAAATCATCTCGGTATACATTCCCACCTGCAGGTAGTTTCGCCCTAACCGTGACATATCCTTTACGATAACGGTAGCCACTTTCCCGGCTTCAATGTCCGCAAGCATGGATTGAAAGCCCGGTCTTTGGAAGTTCGCACCAGAATAGCCATCGTCCGTGTACCAGCGCAGATTGGAAAAGCCGTTCTGCTTTGCGTAGGTTTCAAGGATACGCTTCTGGTTGGAAATGGAATTACTTTCGCCTTGCAGCTCGTCCTCATGGGATAGTCTTGGATAAAGGGCAGTGATTTTCTGGGTGGTCTGTCTTAACATAAAATCCTCCGTTTCCGACAGCCAGCCCCACTATTCCGTATTTCGATTATACCACATGGGGCGGCTGTCTGTATAGCGGCTTCTGCTTCTTTACCGCCCGGTAAAATGACGATTTTTCTGTGCGGCTTGTAGCGTTAGGGCGAAAGCTGGGCTTTGTGTCCTGCGGCGGCTTCCGCCTCCAGCACTTTCATCATCTTATCGGCTGCTGTGTCGGTGGTATCTTTTTTGAAAAAGCCGGAAACGACAAGGACGGTGTTGCCCATGCGGATCTCTGTCACGCAGTCCGGGCGGCGTTCCGGGGTGGTGTTCTGCTTGTTCTCTGCCATAGGCAACTCCTTTCATTTCATCAATTCTTTTAGTCTGTTCAGCTTGGCTTGCGCCGTTTCACGGCGGAAGTTCTCTCCCGTAAAGAGGATAGGGGCGCACATTTCCAAAAGGCGGTCATAAATCCGGGCATGGGCGGTGTCCAGCGGATTTTGCAGGCTGTCCAATGTCAGATTGGTGGTAACGATTAAGGGCTTGCGGCTGCGGTAGCGGCTGTCAATCACATTGTAGACCTGTTCTAAACCGTACTCTGTGCCGCGCTCCATTCCAAAATCATCAATGATAAGCAGAGGAAAACGGCAAAGACGCTCGATATACTCGTTGCGCCCCTCAAAGCTGGCGGTCAGGTCATTCAAAATCGCAGAGAAGTTCGTCATGCGGACAGCGACTTCCTGCTCCATGAGGGCATTAGCGATACAACCGGCAAAATAGCTTTTTCCTGTGCCGACCTTGCCCCATAGCAGATAGCCGATATTTTCCTCGCGCATGATTTCCCAATGCTCCACATAGAAGTGTGCAATCTCCATTTGCGGGCATTTCCCGTTGTCGTTGGCGAAAGTCCATTCCTGCATGGTAGGATTGGTAAATCCCCGGCGTTTCAAGTCCTCCACGGTGTCAAGGTGCTTTCTGCGCTGTTCGGCGGCTTCACGCTCCAAACGCTGGGCTTTCTGGCAGTCACATTCTGCCGGGTGGCGGTCACGCCCAAACAAGGCGGCTTGCTTTTCCGGGAAGTAGGCTTCTTTCGGAGTGTGACACTTGCCGCAGTAAAGCAGTCCGTCCTCGCCCATGTAGTCCTCCGGCTGTGGGGTAACAGCCGTCATATTCAAAACTCGTTCTGTAAACAGATTACTCATAAGCTCTCGCCCTCCTTGCAGGTGTATTCGGGTATGCCCTGTTTCGGGGCAGCCTTTGCGGTATCGTCTGCCGCCCATCTGCGAATAGTGGCGGCGTGGTTTTTATATTTCTTGCCCGTGGACGCGATATAGCCGGAAAGCCGCTCAATATAGTACGCCCATTTTTCGGGCAGCTCCGCTTGCAGTTCGGAAAGCTCCGTATCAGTCAGAAATACATTCTCATATCTGCCATAGCTGCGGGCGAGGGCTTGTCCCTTTAACTCTTCCTCTTTTTCTAACTCTATATCTATCTCTTTCTTTATCTCTATCTCTGGTGGACGAATGTCGGACAAATGTCCGCCATTTGTCCGCGGCGGCAAAAGTGCCTTATTTTCAAGCCTTGCGGCGCGTTTCCGTTCCGCTTCGGTAGAGGATTGACCGATCATCAGCTCGATGTCGGTCATATAAAGTAGCCCGCAGTCAAGCTGCTCCACAAGCCCTAACTGCTGGAAGATGGCTAATGCCCGTTCCACCGTCCCGATTTGGTGACGGGTCAGCGTGGCTATCATCTGGGCGGTATAGGGGATATGCTCGTCAAGCTGCAATCTGCCGCCATTTTTCAGCGATTTTAAGTACAGCTTCAAGAGGATATTGGAATACAAAATCCCGTCTTTCATGTCCTCCAACAGCACAATGGAATCGCTGTCGAAGAAGTTTTCTTTCAGTTTGAGGTAGTAATATTTGCGGTTATCTGCCATTGGCGGTGTCCTCCCTGTGTTTCCATCTCTTAGAGAAATACCGGGGGCAGAGGACGATAATCGCCCGGAAGCTCTGCTTGCAGCCGTGTGTGCAGCCCCGGCAAAGGTCATTGTAGGTAATACGGTTTCGGTGGTTGAGGAAAAAGCTCCATTCCAACCGCCGCTTTTTGCTCATACGTGGCATTTCTCGCTCCTTTCTGCCGTTTCCGCTGGTATAAGCGGATAGGTCGGTAAAAATGTAGTTTCTCGGTGTCATTTTCGGGGATTTCCTGCGCTGTGCGCCCCGTTTCAAAGGTGGGCAGTATTGCGGATAGGGTGCAGGGCATATCCCTGTTTTGGTATCGTTTCGGGGCGGTTTTTAACGCTCATGTTCGTGCTTTTTCTCTCTGTCTTTCTCGCCTTGCAGGATTTGAGAAAGATTGCTTTTCACGGTATGCAGCTCCTTGACACGGGCTTTTTTCTCCCGGTATTCGTTGTAATGGGCGTTCTTTTCGGCGGTAAGCTGCTCGATTTCCGCTTGCAGGGCTTTATGGCTTGGCAGCTTGGAAACGCCATGCGCCCGGAAATAACGGGTGGCTGCGTCCGCTATGATAAAATCGCTTTCGTGCCGTTCCCGATAGGTGCTGCGGGCTTTCTCCGTTTTCTGTGCTTTCAGACCGTCACGGGCAGGCTTGGTCTTGGCATAGGCAAGCACCTGTGTCTGAAGCTCCTTTTTCTCCCGGATAGCAGCGTCCAGGGCTTTCAGCTTGGCGGTGCTGTCCTGTAAATCCGCATTGGCAGATACCAGGGCTGCGTCCAGCTCCTCCGGCGAATAGCCGTACTGCCCGTAGGCGGCAACGGTAGCCGCCATTTGTTTCAGATTGTGGACTGCCGCCCAGCGGTCATAGCCCGCGCCCTTTCCCTCCGCTCGCTTCGCTGCCCGGTCAACCATGCGCTGAATACCGTCCTTTTCCGGGGTGGTTTGGACAGCTTTTTTGCCCTGCAAACGCTCCCTTATGTTGCGGGGGTATTCGGGTACGGTTGCGGTCTGCTCGGCGGCTCTGTGGGCGTTCTGTTCCAAAAGGGCAAGAACGGCAGCGCGGTCAAAATCATCTCCCAGCTTGCGGGCGGTAATGGGCTTTGTCCTGTCCGGCGTGAGGTAGGATAGCCGCCCTCGGCTCTCCTTGACAGTCACGCCCTGTTGCAAGAGAACGGCGGCGAACTCGCCATAGCTTGTGGCAGAGGACAGCGCGGTGCGTATGGCCTGCCGCAATTTTTCCTTGTCTGTTTCAAACTTCGTGGGCTTGGCTGGCTGCTCCTCGGCTGGCAAGGCGGCAACTTCCTTGTCCAGCTTTGCCTGCCCTTTCCGCTGCGCCCAATACTCACGCTCGGTAATGCGGTTTTTGCTGCCATGCAAAAGGTCGATTTGATAGAGATTTTCCCGGTGGCACAGCTCCATGACTTCGGCTTTGAAGTATTCCATCGCCGCGTCTGTGCAGCGGTGTTTGCACCCGGCGCGGGTGTCTGCCGGTCTGTCCATGTAAGGCAGGAACGGAACTTCCTCTATCCGCAGAGAATTGATAACGATATGCACATGGATATTGCCGCTGTGGTTGTGTCCGTCCGGGTGGGTGCAGACAATGGCTTGGTGTCCGGGAAACTGCTTCCGGCAAAATTCCTCGCCCAACGCCTGCGCCCGGTCTACGGTCAAACCGTTGTCCACCGCGTCCCGTGGGTCAAAGCTGATAATGTAGTGGTGGCTTTTTACATCTTCCCGCTTCTGGTTCTTCCCATAGCGGAGATTGGAGCGCATACAGGCAACGGCAAAATCCTCGTCGCCGCAGTTCAGCGTGGCTATTCGATAGTCCTCTCTGAGCATGAGCCGCCCGTTTTCATCAAGGGTGGGCTTCATGGTAAACTCGTCATGTTCAAAGGTGAGGTACTGCTCGGCTGCGCCATAATCCGCATTTTTAGAGCTGATATGTTTGAATGTTGCCAACAGCGTCACCTACCTTTCGCAGGACTTCAAACTTCAAGGCAGCAAGGTCAGAAATGGCGGCGCGGACTTCAACGGACAGGGCGTTGTATGGTGTGCCGTACTCGTTGAGGGCGCGGGCAATCTGATTGAGGTTGCCACCGATTTTTCCGTATTCGGCGGTCAGCCTGCCAACGGCGGACAACAGTTCATCATTGACCGGGGAAACGGTAACGATGGGACGAATGGTCGCCCGTGTAATGGCTTGCCGGATAAATTCGGATTGGCTCATGTCATAGTGTTTCAGCCGCTCGGTAAAGTCGGCGTATTCTTCCTCGGTCATGCGGGTTTTGACCACATGGCAGCGGTGGGGTGTGTTATATTTTTTCTTCAAGCGTTGACCTCCTTTCTCGCCCGACAGGGCGCATGAGCAGGGTTTGGGGAAGGCACTCCCCAACAAGATTTACCAAAGGGGGCAAAACCGCAGATATGCGGATTTTGGCACCGTGGTAGAATCTTGCTCTAAAAAACTACCGCTTTCCTCGGCGGCTCTGGTTTGCGGATATACTGGCTTGCTCCACCAATATAGCGATTGCGGCGGCGTGTTCTGCCCGCTGTTCACCACTACAACGGTGAAAAGGGGGCGTTTTGGCAAACGCAGCGAAAATTTTTTTATTTTCCCTGTCTGCTCCCTACAACAATCCGGCGGTGTGGTTTGCCAAAGATTTTTGAAAATGGGCGCAAAAAAAGCAGTAAACCTTTTCAAGATTTACTGCTTATCTGCCGCTGTGATGGGCGGCGGTATTAAATTGTCAGCCGTTTTTCAAATGGAATTTATCTGCAATCGCTTTCTTTCCGCTTTCCAATTCCTTTTCTGTAATCTTCCATAATCCTAACGCAATGATCTGCTATCTTTTGCATTCCGAGTTCTTCAAAAAAGGCAATTTGTATTTTCATCAGTTCTTCACAAACAGTCAACTTCTGCTCATCCATATTGCTAATAGCAAGCCATGGGAACGCTTTATATTTCTTAGTGTCCCCAATGAGAAAATTGTACCCTATCAACTCATTTTCACGGAAAACGAAATAGAATTGTGGGCCTGAACCTGGAACTGACTTTTCCATAATTTGCTGCATTGTTCTCACGCCGCCGTATGCCGGAAAAAAACCTATTCGCTCAAGAGCATTTAATATGTCAATCCTTTTATCTGTGGGTATGTCTCTATAATTGATAATCTGTTCCATTTGCTCTACCCTCATTGAAGTTTAATTTGTCAGGCTCTAATTATACAACTTTTCTGTTTAGCGGTCAAAGCGGAACTTCAACAGGCTTTCTATCAGTTGCCTGACGATATGCTCCTGCATATCCGTGTTAATCTGTCCGTCCATTTTCGCACAAGAGCGGACATATCCCGCATAATGGGATAGGACGGCGGCAACAGCTTCCGGGTCGCCCTCGCTTGCCTTAACGATTGTCTCATAGGGAAGTAGCTGGCTCATAGGACAAACCCTCCAACTCTGCCCGTAGCCGCCGTAAAATCATCTGAATACGCCGCCCGGTTGTGTTGCCAGCCCGTCCATATCTCCGTCCAATCTCCCTATGCGTCAATCGTTGGAAGTAGTACAAGAAAATGATTTCCTGTTCCATCTGTGATAGTGCGGACAGGGCTGCGGCAAGCTCTGGACTTTCCAAAAGCACCATCTGACCACAGACGAAAAGCGGATAGCTGGTCATGCCGGATTGCTCCGCAAAGTATTTATCTGTGGTACTGAATGGATAGTGTTTTTCTTCTATCAGATATTCAAGCGAGATTTCCCGCTTGCGGCGGCTCCGTATGCTCCGGGCTGCGTCTATGGCAGCGTGGCGAATAACAGTCTTGCAAAAGGCATCGTGTGTATGCCGGATATGTTCTTGATACTTTTCGTGTTCGGTCATGGAAAATCCCCCTTTCTGAATAATGGCAGAGGGCGGCAGCATCTTGTGCTGTCGCCCTCTTGATTACCGAACAGCAAAGACGGGCGGGGCTGTCAACGGCGGCGCATTTGCGCCGTTCATCTTGACCGTTGACAGGCTCGGCTGGGTTTGCTATCTGCTCACGGCAATTCACTCTCATTGATAGGAATTGCCTCAAGTTCCGTATTCAAATTGTTCCAATAAGAGCCGATATCCGCACTTGTGAAATACTTAAAACCGCCTGCTGCTGACTTCAATTCGCCGTTTTTAACCCCATAGCAGGCGTAAATCAAATCGTAGCTTGTTCCATCTGAGAGGTTAAATCTAAAGCTGGTCACATCTGCTCCGGCAGTTTCCTCAGTCGTTTTGTCTTTTAGGGATAAGCCCTTGAACTTATCATACAGGGTCTTTATATCATTTTCAGCAACAACTACTTTCTTTTCTGCTGATGCAGGCACTCCGTCATAGTGGTACATTTCAACGTTTTCGACATCTTCAACCTCAAATGGGAAGTCGATTTTGACAGGCTCATAAGCAATGTTTATAGGTAACAGAAAGAGAGCTGTAAAAATTGCAATGATACAAAGAGCGATGGAAACGAGAACAGCAATCGTTATCTTTTTTCTGCCTCTCTGCTTTTCTTTTGCCTCATGGCGCATAATAACGCTTTCGCTTTCTTCGTGAAGAACATCTTCGCTCGTGTGAGAAAGCAATTTCTGATAAATTGCGTTACAGTCAGCACAGGCGTTCAAATGCTCTTTTACCATCTCTGCGCTTGCTTCGCTGCAAGCATCGTCAACATACAGCGGAAGAATATCTCGAACAATATCGCATTGTTTACTCATGCTTTTCATCCATCCTTTCTTGAATTTTTAGCTTTGCACGATGATAAGTAACTCTCGCCCATGATTCTGTTTTTCCAAAAATTGCAGCGATTTGTGAAAAAGATAGTTCCCCGAATACGCGAAGCTGAAAGACTTCTTTGTATGGTTCTTCCAAACGGTGAAGAACGAGGTGTATGCGGAACGCCATGTCAGAATCTGCAACTGAGTTCTCAACATTTTCATTTGATGGCAAGTCATTGATTTCACTCACATCAGCTACTCGCTGACGGCTTCGCATTTCATCATGGTAAAGATTTTTTGCTATGGAGCAGAGCCATGTCAATTCATCTGACTTACCTTTGAATTGTGATGTTGTAGAAACAGCCTTATAGAATGTGTTCTGCGTGATTTCCTCTGCTATCTCACGATTTTTGGCAAGAGAAATAGTATACGAGTATACCTGTAAATAGTAGGCTTTATAGAGTTTTTCATAGTCCATACTTGTCATCACCTCCTTCAGCTTCATAGGTTAGACGGAGAAATCGGAATTTCGTTACAAAGAAGTTTGAAATTTTTATACCTTTACGCTACTCTTGCTTTGTGCGGACTATTGGTAGACGCGCATTAACGGCAAGTAAAGAGATTGCTGTGTCAGCTTGATATGTTCAAATGCTAATTAAGTATAGCATACAGCTATGAATTTTTCTATTGCGTTCCCCTGACTTCGGAATAGTGGCAGGGCTGGCTATCCTTGTTTTGCTTTGTGCTTCTCTACCGTACATGAGCATTGGCAGAGGGGTTATCACCGCCGTAACCTTCCATGAGGTTCACAGCACCCCACACGCCCAGACCGGCACCCAGTGCCACGACCAGAGTCTTCAGAACGTCAACTGCACTGTTAAAGAATTCCATAGAAAAAATCTCCTTTGTTTTGAAAAAAGCGACCCTGCACACACCTGAAATCCGTTTGTTACTGTGCCGAAAGCTGCGGCGAGAGTTAATTTACTGGTGTACTTATGGGTCAAACGGTGTTTATTGTGAGAGCGAATTAGCCGAACAGACCGGACAGCAGGGGCACCAGAGTGATACCGATCAGGGCAACGCCACCGCCAGCTATCAGCTGCTTCATACCCTGACTTTTTGCTTATGTGTGATAAAGAAGTAATAGAAGCGTAAAAAATTTTGCCGTTCCTATCCGGCACTTAGCTCTTGTGTCGGATAGGTCGGGCGGTTATTCGGGCAAGTCCACCTTGCCAACAAAAGAATAATAAATCTCAATGTCCTGTCTGCGGGTCTTGTTCTCGTCATAGCTACACTCATGCACAACGATTTTCTCTACAAACTCCCGCAGCAGAGTAGGGGTAAGTTCTTCAAAGCTGGTATGCCGCCGGACAACATTCATAAACTTTTCTGCGTTCACGGTAGCTTCCTGTGCTTTGGAAAGCTCCGCTTGGATAGCGGCGGCTCTTTCTTTCAGTTCCCGTTGCTCTGCTTCATAGTCTGCCGACAGTTCTGTGAAACGCTCGTCTGATATGCGCCCGGTCACACTGTCCTCATACAGCCGCTTGAAGATAGCAGATAACTCGGCTATGCGTTTCTCGGCGGCTTCCAGCTCCTTTTTCTTGGCGGCGTTCCTGCGCTTGCCCCCGTCCTCGTTCTGCTCAATCAAGAGCTTCATAAACCGGGCTTCATGCTTTGCCGCATAGCTGGTCACTTTCCGCAGATTGGAGAGTACACCAGCGGTCAAAAGGTCGGTGCGGATAAAGTGCGCCGTACAGTCATGGGTGCGTTTCTTGTAGTTGCCGCAGATATAACAGTCCTGCTTGCGCTTGTCCGTCTGCTTTGATTTTCTTGCTCGTATCTCTCACCAGCCATTCGTTAAAGATATTCCGCAGCGGGGCAAAGTCATTGTCGCCCTGTGCGCTGTCCACTCCATCATTGATAGCGATGAAGCGGACACCTTTCTGTGGGAAAATCATTTCCGTGTACATTCCCACTTGCAGGTAGTTTCGCCCTATCCTCCTTTTTCCGGCGTTTGGAGTAGTAGCGGGGGCAGAGTATGATAACCGCCCGGAAGCTCTGCTTGCAGCTATGGGTACAGCCCCGGCAGAGGTCGTTGTATGTGATACGGTCGCAGGTGGTATTCCCGACTTTCACTTGCCGCAGGAAAAAAGACCATTCCAGCCGCCGTTTCTTGCTCATTCTTGGCATGGGTGCGCTCCTTTCTGCCGTTTCCGCTGGTATGACGGTATCGGCGGTAATTCTGTATCATCTCGGTATCATTTTCGGGGGTTTTCTGCCCTGTAAGCCCGTTAAAAAATCCTTTAGTATTGCGGATAGGGTACGGGGCAGCCCCCTTGTTCTGTATGGGTTCGGGTACATTTTGGGGGCGGTTTTTATCGCTCCTGTTCCTGCCTTTTCACAGGCTTGCGCTCCCGGCGTAAAATCTGGTCGATATTGCCCTTGACAGTCTGTAAGCGGCGGTATTCCTCCCGTTTTGCCCGGTAATCGTTGTAGCCGCTGTTTTTCTCTTTGATAAGGCTTTCAATCTCTGCTTGCAGGGATTTATAGCTCGGCAGCTTGGAAATGCCGTTCTCTCTGAAATAACGGGCGGCTGCGTCTGCTATGGTAAAGTCGCTTTCGTGCTTCTGACGGTAGGCTGCTTTTGCTTTGGCGTTTTTCTGCTGTTTCAGCCCGTCCCGGACAGGGCGGGTCTTGGAATAGGCAAGCACCTGCCGTTGCAGCTCCTTTTTCCCGTTTAGCGTCTTTTCCACCTGCTTTAGCTCTGCAAGGCTTTCCTGCATGGCGGTATAAGTGGCAGAACAGGCTTCGTCCAGTTCCTCCGGGGAAGAAAATCCATACTGCTGATAGGCGGTAACGGTAGCTGCCATTTGCTTTAGGTTGTGCTTTGCCGCCCAGCGGTCATAGCCCACGCCCTTTCCCTCGGCTCGCTTTGCTTCCCGGTCAACCATGCGCTGCAAGGTGTTGTCTGCCGGGGTGGTTTTTGTGGCTTTTTCCTCCCGCAAGCGTCCCTTTTGGGTGTGGGGGTATTCCGGTATGGCTTTGCTCTGTTCGGCGGCTCTGTGGGCGTTCTGCGTGAGCAGGGCAAGGACAGCAGCCTTGTCAAAATCGTCCCCCAGCTTCCGGGCTGTGATAGGCTTTGTCCTGTCCGGCGTGAGGTAGGAAAGCCGCCCCCGGCTCTCCTTGACGGTCACACCCTCCCGCAGCAAAAGGGAAGAAAACTCGTCAAAGCTGGTAGCTTGGGAAAGTGCCTGCCGTATCGTCCGGCGCAGCTTCGCCTTGTCCGTTTCAAACTTGGTGGGCTTGGTTGGCTGTCCGGCGGCTTCTCTGGCGGCGTTCTCTTTATCAAGGGCAAGCTGCCCTTTCTTTGCCGCCCAGTATTCCCGTTCCGTTATCCGTTCCTTGCTGCCGTTCAAAAGGTCGATTTGGTAAAGCCCCTCCCGGTGGCACATCTCCATGACTTCACTCTTGAAATATTCCATAGCGGCGTTGGTGCAGCGGTGCTTGCAGCCCTCCCGTGTATCGGCTGGTCTGTCCATGTAGGGCAGAAGCGGGACTTCGTAAATCCGCAGGGAGTTGATGACGATATGCACATGGATATTGCCGCTGTGGTTATGCCCGTCCGGGTGGGTGCATACAAGGGCTTGGTGTCCGGGGAAATGCTCTTTACAGAACTGCTCGCCCAGCTTCTGCGCCCGGTCTGTGGTCAAGCCGTTGTCTGTCCCGTCCCGTGGGTCAAAGCTGATGATATAGTGGTGGCTTTTCACATCTTCCCGTTTTTGGTTTTTCTCATAGCGGAGATTGGCTCGCATACAGGCAACAGCAAAATCTTCCTCGCCGCAGTTCAGCGTGGCTATCCGATAATCCTCCCGGAGTATGAGCCGCCCGGTTTCGTCAAGGGTGGGCTTCATGGTAAACTCGTCATGCTCAAATGTGAGGTAGGCTTCCGCTGCGCCATAGTCGGCATTTTTAGAGCTGATATGTTTGAATGTTGCCAACAGCGTCACCCACTTTCTGCAAGACTTCAAACTTTAGGGCAGCAAGGTCGGAAACCGCCGCCCGTATTTCCCCGACAAGCTGCGGATAGGGAGTGTGCCACTCGTTCAGCGTCCGGGCTATCTGGTTTAAGTTGCCGCCGATCCTGCCGTATTCGGCGGTCAGCTTCCCGACAGTGGCAAGCAGCTCGTCATTGACGGGGGAAACAGTTATGATGGGGCGTATGGCTGCCCCGGTTATGGCTTGCCGGATAAACTCGGCTTGGCTCATGTCATAGTGTTTCAGCCGCTCGGTGAAGTCGGCATATTCTTCTTCGGTCATGCGTGTCTTGACTACATGGCTTCGGTGGGGCGTATTGTATCGCTTTCCTATGGGTATCAACTCCTTTCACTTACCGCCGTTTTGTGGGCGATTTTTTAAGTATTTTTGGTGGGATTTTCAAGCGGCACAAGCCGCATAGCAGGGTTTGGGGAAGGCACTCCCCAACAAGATTTACCAAAGGGGCAAAACCGCAGATATGCGGATTTTGGCACCGTGGTAGAATCTTGCTCTAAGAAACTGCCGGACTGCCGTTCACTTGCTACTGCCACTTTTTCGGGAAATCTATAACCAGCTTTTTTATAAAAGGCTGCGGGCGGCGTTCTCCCCTTACTCCCTACAACACCGCAAAAAGCAAAAATGACGGACTTTCCGGCAAGAACTTTTCCTGCGGCGTGGTCTTTCCCGACAATAAGGCGTTTTGGAAACTGTGTTTTGCTCGCCGTCTGAAAAAAACGGCAATCTTTTTTGGCTTCACTGTCTAATACGGAACATTTGGAAATTTGCCAAAAATAGGCGCAAAAAAAGCAGCAAATCTTTTTCGGATTTACTGCTTCATGTGCCGCTGCGGGGCGGCGGGATATTCAGTTTTTATGTTATCGGTCAAGCCGAAACTTGAACAGGCTTTCAATCAGCTTTGTTCTGATGTAGTCCTCCATATCAGAGTTATAATAGCCGTTCATCTTGGAGAAGTAGCGGATATATCCGGCGTATCGGTCAAGGACAGCTTGTATCGCTATGGGGTCGCCCTCATGTGCCTTTATAATCGTGTCATAGGGGAGAAGTCGGTCACTCATGGGGCAGCACCTCCATTTCCTCTTTCAGCCGCTTCAAGGCAAGCTGGATATGCCGTCCGATTGTGCTGCGTGTCCAGCCGCTTTGTTCTCCGATTTCTTTCTGCGTCAAGTGCTGGAAGTAATACAAAAAGATTTCCTCCTGCGTCTGTTCCGGAAGTCCGGCAAGAGCCGCCGCAAGGGAGCAGCTATCTAAAAGTATCGTCTGACCTCGGACAGAAAACGGATATGTTTCGCCATAGTCTGGCACTTGAAAATACTCGTCCGTGGTGCTTAGTGGGACAAACTTTTCCTCGGTCAAATATTCAAGGGAGATTTCCCGTTTCCACCTCGCTGCCAGCATACGGGCAGCGTCAAAGGACGCATGACGAATAACAATCCGGCAGTAGGTATCATGGGTATAGCGGATATGTTCTTGATAGGCTTCGTATTCAGTCATGTAAAATCCCCCTTTCTTCGATTATGGGAAAGGGCGGCAGCACTTTTTGCTGTCGCCCCTTGATTACCCACCAGCAAGGACAGTCGGGGCTGTCAACGGTGGGCGTAGCCCATTTACTTGCCGTTGACTGGCTCGGCTGGATTTGCTATTTATATTATCATTCTTGTGTTTTTGCTTCTTGTCTGTTGTGCATGATTTGTATTTGATATACAAGAACGGGAATCAGAGAAATCAAAGCAAGCACACCAAAAACAATCGAATGATTTATAACTGCAAATATTGCAAACATAAGCAGTATCAACAACCATGGATTACGCAGATTTCTGTAATAGTTTTCCTTGTCCTCATAGGAAGTATGAAGTTCAAACGGCTTTCCATCATTCTCTTTTTCTACAATCAACAATTCACGGTTGAAGGTTGTAGTGTTGGTCGCAATGCGTCCGCCTTTTTCAGCCCATGGACGCCAACGCACCTTACCGACAGAATAGTTAAGATTGATATTTTTGAAAAATACCTTATAGCCCATATCTTCCAAAAAGAGGGAATAGTCTTTTGCATTCTCTTTCGATTTTTCTCCGATAAATTCTACACAGTATTTTACTTCATTAGGTTTACATTCTTCAAACTCATATAACATTTTCCCCGCTCGAATAAGACGATAGCCCTTCTCCGACATTTTATTCAGCCAATTCGCCTGTGCATTCAACAGACCACCAAAAAAATGATAACATTTTTTTCTCATACTGTACCTCCAATAATTCCACTTGCAACCTCTACAAGTTCATTAAGCCTTACAAGTTCTTTTTTCGCAACTTCTTTTCCCAGTGAGGTAATGATGTATTCTTTTTTTCTACCTTCACAATCTCCGCAAGGCTTAATCCATTTCTTTTCCTGCAAAGAGTTTAGCGCACCATACAAAGTGCCTGCTCCCAATGAAAGCCGCCCACCTGTTTTTTCTTCGATAAATTGCATGACAGCATATCCATGTTTTGGAGCATAGAGAGAAAGTAAAATGTAAAATGTCACTTCTGTAAGCGCACCACCTTTCATATTATCACGCATTGTTTATCCTCCTTGTTACGGTTACTGTAATAAATATATCACTAACCGTAATAGAAGTCAACAGCGTTCAAAGAAATTTGGAAATATGAAAATGAAGCAGCAACATCTTGGTGTTACTGCTCCATTCTTATACGGTATAGCGGTAGCCTTGGCTGCCTTTGTCTTGTTTTAGCTTCTTTACCGCACATGAGCATTTGCGGAGGGGTTATCGCCGCCGTAACCCTCCATCAGGTTGACGGCACCCCACACGCCCAGACCGGCACCCAATGCCACAACCAGAGTCTTCAGAACGTCCACTGCGCTGTTAAAGAATTCCATAGAAAAATCTCCTTTGTTTTGAAAAAGTGACCCTGCACACACCTGAAATCCGTTTGCAAAAAGCCGAAAACCACGGCGAAGGCTGATTTTCCGGTGTACCTGTTGGGTCAATGGGTAAAAAATAACCGCTCGTCTTATCAGGCGGGCGGGAGTGAATCAGCATCCACCATGATGAAGGTATCATCCGGGTGGATTTTTTCTTTTCGATTCAAGAACTTCTCGATATCGAGGGCGTTCTTGGGGTCATAATCGGAGGTGTACTTATAGTTCGGGTGCTGGGTCAGGTCGTACTTGTCGCTCAAAAACGGGCGCACACCCCGCAGTTGCAGGATGCACTTGCCGCCATCCAGCACCGCCAGTTCATCCCGGCTCATAAGTTCTTTGCCACAATGTCAAGTGGTAAATTCAAAAAAGGACAAGCACTATCAAAGAAAGCAGTCTTTCATAGTGCTTGTCCTTTTCTTATTCATGTTTTCTGCCTTGCATTGTTCGAAACGCAGAACTATAATATACTCGATGGAGGTGCGAAATGGATTATATGACATTGAAAGAGGCCGCTGAGAAATGGAGCGTGTCACCTCGTAGGGTAAATTATTATTGCGCTGGTGGTCGTATCCCCAGCGCTGTAAAGATGGCCGGTGTTTGGCTGATTCCCAAAACTGCGGAAAAGCCGATTGATGGCCGGACGAAACAGGGAAAGGAACAGAAGCATGAGTAAGATATTACTTTTGGAAGATGATTTGAGCCTGATCAACGGGCTTTCCTTTGCGTTCAAGAAGCAGGGATTTGAATTGAATATTGCCAGAACGTTGAAAGAAGCGGATGCGCTGTGGGCGGATGGCAGGTATGATTTGTTGGTACTGGATGTATCCCTGCCGGACGGCACCGGCTTTGAATTTTGCAAACGGGTGCGGCAGGTTTCCAAGGTGCCGATCATCTTTCTGACCGCTTCGGACGAAGAAACGAGTATCATTATGGGGCTGGATATGGGCGGCGACGACTATATCACCAAGCCCTTCAAGCTTGGAGTCCTGGTTTCACGGGTCAATGCCCTGCTTCGCCGTGCAAAGGATTTCAGCGCAACGGACACAGAACTGCAATCGAACGGAATCAAGGTTCTTTTGCTGCAGGGTCAGGCTTTCAAAAATGGGGAGCTGTTGGATTTGACCGCTGCTGAATACAAGCTGCTGTGCCTGTTTATGCGAAACCCCAATACGGTGCTTACCAAGGAGCAGATATTAGATAAACTGTGGGACTGCGACGGAAATTATATCGACAGCAGCACCCTCACCGTGTATATGCGGCGGCTTCGCATGAAGATTGAGGATAACCCCAGTGACCCGCAGATGCTCCTGACCGTCCGTCGCATGGGCTATAAATGGAATGTAGTAGGGTGAGGCAGCCTATGAAAATACTTGCAAATAAGGATATCAGAAATCTGTTTCTTGCGGTATCGGTTATCTGGGCAGCATCCCTCCTGCTGGCACAGGGCTTTTTATGGCTGCGCTATCAAAGGCTTTCTTTGTGCCTGCTGCTTATTTTTTTGTTGGCAGCGGCGGCTATATGGGTGGTTTGCTGCTCCTATTTCAAAAAGCAGAATAAGATCATGGAACAGGCGGTATCCCAGATCAATGTGTATCTTGACGGGGATAGCAACGCACGTATTGAATGCGACAGTGAGGGGGAGCTATATCGGCTGTTCCATTCCGTCAATTCCCTGGCGGCGGTTTTGAACGCCCACGCAGATAACGAGCTTCGGGAAAAGGAATTTTTGAAAAATACGATCTCCGATATTTCCCACCAGCTGAAAACACCGCTGGCGGCACTGAATATTTATAATGGCCTGCTTCAGGAGGAAGATATAGAAGCGTCCTCCGTAAAAGAATTCGCCGGCCTGTCCGAACAGGAGCTTGACCGCATTGAAACGCTGGTACAGAGCCTGCTCAAGATCACCAAGCTGGACGCCGGTTCTGTCATACTGGAAAAGGCGACCGAGAATGTGGCGGATATGCTGCGGGACGTTGAGCTGCATTTCGCATACCGGGCCAAACAGGAGCAGAAAGAACTTATCCTGTCCGGTTCGGAGGAGGTCTCCCTATTCTGCGACCGTGACTGGCTGACAGAGGCCATCGACAACATCGTGAAAAACGCCCTCGACCATACGGAGAGCGGCGACACGGTTCATATTACATGGAAAGCTCTGCCCAACGCCGTTCAGATCGCCGTAAAGGACAACGGCTGTGGCATCCATCCGGAGGATCTGCACCATATTTTCAAGCGGTTCTACCGCAGCCGCTTTTCCCAGGACAAGCAGGGCATCGGGCTGGGCCTGCCGCTGGCAAAGACCATTGTGGAAGCCCATAGCGGCACGATTGAGGTGGACAGTGAACTTGGAAAAGGCACGACCTTCACCATGAATTTTTTAATTCCTACAAAATTGTAGGCTGAGTGTAGGGTTACAGTAATATTTCGGTGCTATCCTTTCCTCATAGGCAGGAAAAACAAAAGCAGCCCGCCTATTTCGCAAAACATGAAGAAAGAGGTATATGCACGATGAATTTATTAGAGGTCAAAAACATTTGTAAGACCTATGGCAGCGGAGAAACCGCAGTCAAGGCTTTGAAGGATGTCAGTTTTTCCGTTCCCAAGGGGGAATATGTGGCCGTCGTGGGGGAATCCGGTTCCGGCAAAAGTACGCTGCTGAACATGATCGGCGCGCTGGACACGCCCACGACCGGCAAGGTGCTGATCGACGGTAAGGACATTTTTGCCATGGACGAGCGCAAGCTGACGGTATTCCGCCGCAGGAACATTGGCTTTATCTTTCAGGCGTTTAACCTTGTGCCGGAGTTAACGGTGGAGCAGAACATCATCTTCCCGGTGCTGCTGGACTACCAGAAGCCGGATAAGAAATATCTGGAAGAACTTCTTGCGGTACTGAACCTGAAAGAGCGCCGGAACCATCTGCCCAGCCAGCTCTCCGGCGGACAGCAGCAGCGTGTGGCGATTGGCCGTGCGCTCATTACCCGGCCAGCCCTGATCCTGGCTGACGAGCCGACCGGCAATCTGGACACCCAGAACAGCAGCGAGGTCATTGCCCTGCTGAAAGAAGCATCCAAAAAGTATGAGCAGACGATTATTATGATTACCCACAACCGTAGTATCGCGCAAACGGCTGACCGGGTATTGCAGGTATCGGACGGTAACCTCACCGATTTTGGGAGGTGCCGGGAATGAAAAGCTATTTAAGCCTTGTGCCGATCTCTGCAAAGGTGCGGAAACGGCAGAATCGGATGACCATTCTGTGTGTCATTATTTCGATATTTCTGGTGACAGCAATTTTTAGCGTGGCGGATATGATGATTCGAACCCAAAGCGACCGAATGACCGGCAAAAACGGAAGTTGGCACATAGAGTTGGACGGCATTTCTCAAGAAACAGCCCTGAAAATTGCGGAGCGGGATGATGTGGTTTCGATTGGTGCAGTTACGATATTTAACCCGGACGGAGAACTGCCCTACCGCATGGACGGAAAAAGGGTTGTACTTTATGGTATTGATGAATCCTATCTGACAATGAATTCAACTGGTGCCGCCGAAGGACGCTTTCCGCAGGGAATGGGCGAAATCATGCTCAGCAGCAATGCAGCGCGTGTCCTTCAAGTTGCAGTTGGGGACACTGTTACACTACGTACGCCGTCCGGAGACTGGGATTTTACAGTGTCCGGTTTGGGCGGTGTGGAGGAAAGCTACTATTCCGGGCAATATTCTTTGATGGATGCCTACCTGCCGCGCACAGCATTTGCAGCGCTGATGGAGCAGAACAACGTCCATAATCTTCAAACGTCATATTATGTCCAGTTTACCAGCGCGTCTAAGGCAGCTAAAGCAATCCCGGAACTGACGGCACAGCATAACCTGCCGGAAAATGCTGTCTCAGAAAACACCGGTGTGATGGCTATCGCCGGACAAAGCGATAGCAGCGCCGCAAAAAATGTTTACAGCCTTGCCGCAGTTCTGTTTGTGCTGGTTCTTCTGGCAGGTGTACTGATGATCTCCGGCAGCATGAACAGCAATCTGGCACAACGAATCCAGTTCTTCGGAATGATGCGCTGTATCGGCATGAGCAAATCTCAAATTATCCGATTTGTCCGTTTAGAAGCGCTTAACTGGTGCAAAACGGCTGTGCCCGTAGGCGTTCTGCTTGGCACACTTGCCAGCTGGAGCATTTGCGCGGCGCTGCATTATGGCATCGGTGGCGAGTTTTCCACAACACCGGTTTTTCAAATCAGTCCTGTAGGTTTAGTCAGTGGCATCGTGGTCGGTATCGTGACCGTCCTGCTGGCGGCAGAGTCACCGGCGCGACGGGCGGCACGGGTCTCACCTGTGGCGGCGGTCTCCGGCACGGGAGAGAATCTTTCCGCTTCGCGTCATGCTTCAAACTATAGCTTTGGAAAAATCGAGTTGTCGTTGGGAGCCCATCACGCCATTGCCGGTAAAAAGAACCTGTTTTTAATGACATCTTCTTTTGCACTCAGTATTGTTTTGGTGCTCTGCTTTTCTGTACTGCTTAAATTTGCCGGCTTGCTTTTGCCCGGTCAAGCTCCGTGGCAGCCGGATATTCTCTTGAACGGGTACGGAAACGAACAGGTATTGTCCCGCAGTATGGCAGAACAGCTGCGTGCGATTCCGGGTGTTGGGTATGTCTGGGGCGCAACCGGTCTTACCAACACTCCTGCCAGCAGTCCGCAGAAAGAGGTAGAGCATGTGGTGCTGGGTTCCTACGATGATTTTATGATGGAAAAAAGCAGGGATCTCGTTGTAGCAGGCAGGATGGCCGATCAGGCAGCCAGCAGCAACGAAGTCATGACGATCTATAATAAAAACAACCCGTTGAAGGTTGGAGATACCGTTTATATAAGCGGAAGATACCTTACCATTGTGGGGGCTTTTTCGGAGGGAATGTTCCCGGATGATGTTACAGTCATCTGCCCACAGGCGCTATTTGACCGTCTGGTCGGAGCGCAGAACTATAATATGATCGGCGTTTTGCTGAACGATTCAGCAACAGAGCAGACTGTAATGCAAATTGCCCACCTTGCAACAGACGAGATCATTGTATCGGATGTGCGAGAGCGTAATTCGCAGGAAGCTGCTACCTATCTGGCTTCCAGAATTGTCGTATATGGTTTTCTGGCGATTATTGGACTGATTTCTCTTTTTAACATTGTCAACAGCATTTCGATGAGCGTTTCTGCCCGTACAAAGCAGTATGGCGTCATGCGTGCAATTGGAATGGATGGCAGTCAGCTTACTCGGATGGTTGCTGCGGAAGCCTTTACCTATGCTGTTTCCGGGCTGATTGTCGGCTGTATTGCCGGTCTGCTGCTGAGCCGTATGCTGTACGCTCGACTCATTACACGCTATTTTGGCATGACATGGCATCTGCCAGGAATGACGCTCTGCCTTATCATTCTATTCGTATTTGCTGCCGCAGCTCTTGCGGTTCATGCCCCAGCGAAGCGGATTCGAAACATGGCAATTACTGAAACAATCAATGAATTATAATTGCAATCCACTTTGGAAAATTTAATGTAACATCTGCCGGACGACGGCAAAGAAAAAATCCCCATCCCTCATTGATTGAGAGATGGGGATCACTGATTATTCTGTAATCTCCGGGATTTCTCCGACAAAGTTATAAATGATCCTGACTTCCTGCACTTTCTGTCCGTCAATCTTCTTGACTTCACCCACCAGAATCTTGCTGATGAGCCGGTTCAGCACCGCCTCGTCCAGTTCTTCAATGGCGGCGTAGCGCCGGATTTCCCGGATAAAGGTGCGGACTTCGCTTTCCTGTTCGTCAGAGTGTCGCATCATCAACATCAGGTCTTGCAGGCGCTTCTGGTTGGCTTCCTGCTCCTGTTCCAGCGCCGCCGTCAGCTTCATAAAACGCTGCTCGGTCAGTATCCCTTTAGCCTTATCGGTGTAAAGGCTCAGGAACATCCCGTCAATCTCCTGATTTCTGGCTTCCAGCCGCTGGCGTTCTTTCTGCGTCTGGGAAGCGTCTATCAGATACCGGCGCTCCATCCGGCTGCTCAGTCGCTGATAAAATGCGTCGGCATCTTTGAGAGCCTGTGCCGCCAGTTCCTGAATGTCCTTCAGAACAAGGTCATACAAATCCCTTGCCTCGATCTTATGGCTGGTGCAGGCGTTCTTGCCCAGCCGGTTGTAGGTCTGGCAGATATAATACGCCTTGTCAATCGGCTCCCGCATCTCGCCGGTAAAACGGTTTTTTCCGGTTCTGCCCACCTTTTCATACCGCACCTGCATGGACTTTCCGCAGGTAGCACAGTAAATGATACCGTGGAACAGGTTATAGAAGGGACAGGAGTTGCCTTTCATAATGGTAGGTCTGCGGTCAATGATTGACTGCACCTGCTCCCATTCTTCCGGGGAAACGATTGCTTCATGGCAATCCTCAATGATTTCCCAGTCCTCACGGGGGATAATGTCATAGGTGTTGGAACGAATCCCTTTCTGATGTGTCCGGCAGACCAGATGTGCGCCCTTATAGAATGGGTTTCGCAGGATATGACTGATCCTTGCACCGCCCCACGCATAATAGTTGACGTCACATTCCGTATTGCTCTTTACCCTCGTGATAGGAACCTTGTCATCCATGAGCTGCTTTGCGATCCGCATACAGCCCCAGCCGTCCAGCGCCATGTCATAGATTTTTCGGATCACCGGCGCCGTCTCCGGGTCAAGGATCAAATGCCCCCGGTCATCCGGGTCACGCATCAATCCGAGAGGCGGCTGCCCACCACAAAACTTTCCCTGCCGGGAACGGGTCATACGCCCCGCCAGCACCTTTTTGGAAATATCCCGGCTGTACATATCATTCAGGATATTCTTAAAGGGCGTGATGTCCATTTCCTGGCGGGTCAGGCTGTCAACTCCGTCTGTAATGGCGATATATCGTACATTGTGTTTGGGGAAAAAGATTTCGATATAGCTGCCGGCCTCGATATAATTTCTGCCCAGTCTGGACAGGTCTTTTGTGATGACACAGCCAATCTTTCCCGCCTCAATATCAGCAATCATACGCTGAAAGGAAGGGCGGTTGAAGTTGCGGCCTGTATAACCGTCATCCACATAATACTCATACTGGAACATCCCGTTTTTTTCGGCAAAGTCCCGGAGCATAAGTTTCTGGTTGCTAATGCTCATGCTCTCATTATCGCTGCCATCGTCCAGAGAGATACGGCAGTAAAGCGCTGTGATTTTTTGATTGACTTGTTTTTTCCTGCTCATAGTGTTCTCCTTCTATGGACAGGGACACGATACCATTATAATACCATGTCCCCGTTCCTGATTCAACCGCTTTACGCCGCTTTTTGTGCCATTTCCCGATGTTCTAACCATTCCTCGAAGTGTTCGCAGGTCTGGCGCTCGATCAGCTGTTCAAAGGCTTCCCGCATGGTTTTGTCCCCGGAAAACTCCCGAACCACCACGAACCGGACTTTTTTATTCTGCTTCTTGTTTTTCTCCATAGGCTACCTCCATAGTGTGACAGTCCAGATAACCGTGTGCCGGCAACGAAGTCCGGCAACCAGCCTATAAAAACCTGTAAATGAATATCTGACTGTCAATCTTTGCTTGATAAGTTTTCTTGTAAAATCTCGTTGCTTTCGTTGCCGGACAGAAAATACTTGTGAAAAATCCTTTATTTATGGGCTTTTTCTATATCAAAACCATAGATTTGCCAGCAACGAACCCGGCAACCAACTGGCAACAGACCATCATTCTCAGGCAATCCACTCCTTCGGAAGTTCCAGCTGGCGGCATTCTTCCTCGCTCAGTTCCACAAATCCGCCTTCGTTGTCGGACAGTTCGTTGTCGAAATTGTCACATTCCCAACCCTTTTGCCTGCCGTACCCGGCGAACATCCTCGGATTGGAGAACGGCTTCCAGCCTGTCACCACCGTATTCATGATCTCGTTGATATTGTGAAGCTGCCACCGCTTCGGCTCGTCATAAGTGTGGCCCAGCGCCTCCTTGAAAAGCTGTTTGGAGCAGACCATGCTGCCGGTGTAGTGTTCCAGAAAGCCCTGTATCTGCCCGGCCTCAGTGTCCTCCGGCATGAAATCCTTCTGCACCTCCACCAGCTGACGCTGGATGCTCTTGCTGAATTTCATGGAATACTGTCCGCTGCGGTAAATGGTCATGGCTTCTGCCCACACCTGCAAAAGATAGGCTCTGGAAGCATCCTCGTCCTCCAAAATATGAACCTCCGCATTCTCCGAGTAAATCATGATTGGGAGAAAGCGCCGGTTCCCGGCCCGATCCAGCGGCAGGAAGTCCAATGTGTTGGAAGAACCGCCGAACACACACTGCCGCAGCCGGTCTTTGGGCTGGGATTCATAAGGCGTTCGGTAGGTTTCCTTCTGTCGGCTGATAAAGGAGCGAATTTCTTCAATGCTCTTTGCGCTGCTGGTGGCAAGCATTTCCGACATCTCGATGATCCAGTGGCCTTGCAGCTTCTGGAACACCCGGTCATCGTCCAGCTTTTTCAGGTCATCGGAAAACCACTCGTCCCGGATTGCCAGCAGGCGGAAGAAAGTGGACTTCCCGGCACCTTGGCCGCCTACCAGACAGAGCATTTCCTCATATTTGGAACCGGGACGGCATACCCGGCGGATAGCGCCCAGCAGGAAGTGTTTCAGCATTTCTTCCACATAGTCGCTTTCATCAGCGCCAAGAAAGTGGTGCAGGCAGGAACGGATGCGGGGTGTCCCGTCCCAGACAAGGCTGTTCAGCACATCCTGAATCGGGTGATAGCAATTTTCGTTTGCTACAATGGAAAGTGCAGCTGTGATCTTTTTCTCACTGGTCAGCTCGTAGTTCTGCTCAAAATAGAGGAGAAGATATTTCACATCGGTATCTGTTAAGGCGCTGGTGTTCCTGCGCCAGCCCAAATCCCGTACAATGTCCACCCGGTCGGTCAGGAGATTTAACCGGATAGCATCCCGCAGGAGCGGATCACAGCAGAACACGATCCGGCAGTTGTCGATGGTATTGGCGGTTTTTCCCTTATCGGTGACAGAAAGGCTCTCCCGCACATCTTGGGCGCTCTGTTCCGGCGCTATGGCCTCGGCTGCGCTCATCACAGCCTGCCGGGTGGCTGGCGGTAAATTCTGATATTCGCTGCTCAATTTTCTTCACCTCTTTTCCATACTCAGCAACCACGGAAGCACGTTCTTCTATGCTGTCAGACAGGAGAATATCCAGCAGATATTCGATATATGGCTGCCTGTGCAGAGCCTCCACAAACAGGGGATGCCAGTCATCCTCCGGCTGTTTGGGAGCATATTCTTCTTTCCAGCGTTCCAGCAGACACAGGTAATCGCACAGCACCCGAAAACATTTCTGCTCTGCCTGCCGGTATCGCACTTCCTCGCTGATTTTTCTTTTGATGATTGTCTTTCGTGGCGGACCATGACCTTTGCTGTCAAGACTGACAGAGAAATCCTCTGCCAGCTTCAAGGCAGCTTCCTTACTGCCCAGTCCAAAGAGGCGGGAAGTGAAATCAATCACATCTCCGTCCCCCTGACAGGCAAAGCAATGGAACCGCCTGTCCACCTTCATGCTGGGATGTCTGTCATCGTGAAAAGGACAACAGGCCATCCCGTTCCGTCCTACTGGAATCCCATAAAATTCCGCAGCCTGTCTTGTCGTGACAGACTGCTTTACTGTTTCAAATACATTCGATTTCCCCACCTCCAAACAAAACAAAAGGCACCCGGTTTCCTCAGAAAATCAGATGCCTTACAACTCCATATCCTGTTTTTTTGTCGGGGCGATCCGCCCCTCACGTTCCCATCGCTCCCGGTTCTTCCGGTCAGCGTCCAATTTGCCTTTCGCCAGCTTCTCTTTGATGGATTCTCTGGCTTTTTTCTTAATCTGCTCTTTGCCAGCCTGCTTGACCTCCGGCTTCAGCAGCACAGCCTGCACCTTTTTGAGAATCTTTTCTGCGGACTGCTGTAATTTTTCCCGTGCCCTTCCCAGTAGGGTATTTGCAATCTTCACCACTTCCGGCGAATTTTTTGCATTGGGGGATACCACGCTCTTTCGGTATTTCTCGATCACTTCCAAATCCTCAAGCTGGGTCTGTTCCCGTACCTTGTCTGTCACGACCTCCACTGCCTTGTCATAGGCCACATCGGAAACATCCTCCAACAGCGTCTCCACATCCTCGATTTTGAGCGTCAGTTCTTCCAGCTTTTGCTCCTGCGCCGCCATCTGTTCTTTCTGCTTCATCAGGATATAATCCTGCTTTTCCAGATAGTCACGCCCACCATAGGACGGCTCCTGTTCCAGATGAAGTCCATGCCGTTTGGCAATGTCAAACAGGATTGTCCGGCAGACTGCATCGAAAGTCTGTTTCCGGTTATTGTGCTTTCCTTTGGGCTGCTCCGGTTTTGGGAGAGGGATACCCAGTTCCTCCAGCGCCTTTTCCTGCTGGGGACACAATTCTCCATACCGATTTTCACAGTCGAACACATGGCGCTCGTGAATATGCGGTGTTCCCTCATCCAGATGGAGCGCCCAGTCTAAAATGTGGATATGAGAACCGAAACGGCGCTCAAATTCTTCATAAAATTCACTGACGATGAGCGCCAGCGTTTCCGGTGAGACGGATTCCTCTATCGTGCCGATCTGGTAGATGCTTTCTTCCGGACAGGTCTTGTTATTTTTCAAGAGGTCATCCACAGTACGGTTGCGCTCAATATGCCGGGTTTTCTCATTCCGGGCGTTCTGGGCATTTACATGGTCGGCATAATGCTCGTAGTAATACATCCGCTCAATTTCCTCAAAGCTGAAATCCGGCTGCTCCGGGTTATCCCGAAAGTCGTGGGTGGTAAATCCCCGGTAGCAGTCCCAGTACACATTTTGTCTGGCACGCTCAGCGTCAATGTGTTCGCTGTTTTCTACATCGAACCGGCGGTCATTGTGACGGGGATTGTAAGTGCCATGCTTCCCGGAGCGCCCATTGTGCCTTGTTAATTTCAAACATTTTTCCTCCTTCCTGCAAAGCTGTTCCGGGCTGGGGAGGGCGGCGAAGCCGCCAAACCTGCGGAATTTTGCGTCAGGTAATACCCAGTACAAGTTGACGCAGGCATCAACTTTCCCTGGGCAAGGCGTTTCACCCTTGACCCGATGGGACTACCGCCCTCAACCCGCCAAGGCACTTCGTCCTTGACCCGATAATGGCTGCCGCCCTTAACCTGCCAATGGGCGTTGCCCCTTGACCCCAGCAGTGCGCTGCCGCCCCTGCACCCAGCCACAAAGGGATTGCATCCCTCTGTACTCCTGCACCGGAAAAACCGGCATCCACCGCTGATACGGTGTCCGCCAGCTTTTCCGGCTCCGTATCCATACATCTGCACCAATCGCAGGAAGTGGATACGGAATACGCCTGCGGGGATTACCGTTCAAAATACTGGGTGCAGACCCGGTATTTTTTGGTAAATCGCCCTCATTTCAAGCAATTTTTTCTTCTGTCTGTATGACTTGAAAGCCATGTTCCTTTGCGTACTCCCTTGCAGCCGCCAGCCGTTCTTCACTGTACGGCGGCACCAGCCGGATAGAAAGGCGGGATTTGTCCAGCACATAGGTCGCGCTGCCTTCCGGTGTGCTGCGCTCCAACCTACACAATAGCGGATACTTCCTACTGAAATCTTCCAGCCTGCGTTTTAAGCTGGCGTTGAAGGTGTAAATACTGGCAATGTTCTCGCCCTCGTTCCAGTTGATGATGGTTTCTTTTTCATATTTAGACAGCTTCCTCATACAGTTCCTCCTCATAATCGGTGTTTGCTTTCAGCACACGCAGGCGGTGCTTGATCCGGTAATACTCATCCATCTCCATGCGTAGGCAGTGATAGAAGCTGTCGTACCAGCTTTCGTCTGTCTCTGCCTCAATTTTCCTGGTCAGATGAAGCATCTGCCCTTTAGCCTCCGGGTCAACGGTCAGCGCTGTCAGCCATTTCAGCCTTGTCACTGTGTTGTGATGGCTGGGGCAGGCGTAAGCGTAAAGAATTTTCTTTTCCTTCATATTCAGTTTCATAATGATCTACCTCCATTCATTTGCTGCGGTGCGGTATGCCCCGCATGGTTTACTTTTCTATCTGCCGGTCTGTCTGCAAGCCGCTCCTGCCCGGATTTTCTCCCGGCGTATTGTCCTCTTTGGTGCGCTCCCGTCGTCACAAAATCCATGATTTTGCGGGAACCCTTTTATCGCGTCACTTCCCCGGAGGTCATACCCCTTGCAGCCGGTCATTCGATTTTCAAGGTTCTGTGTCTCCTGACAAGAACCAGTTTACCGAAAAAAGGGGGCTGCTCCCGTATGTCCAAGACGTTGGAATAGCGCACAAAAACCGCATATTTCCACGCTCTCGGAAACGTGCTATAATGAAAAAAATATTGAAAAATGTTGACGAGAGGGGGTGCTTTGATGTACACAAAACTGTCAATCCCGGAACGGCTCAAAGACCTGCGGGTGGTGGATAAGCACCTGACACTGGAACAGCTGGCAGAACAAACCGGCCTGTCCAAGTCGGCGCTGGGGAAATATGAGGGCGATGACTACAAGGACATCAGCCCATTTGCGATTGCAACGCTGGCAGAGTTTTACGGCGTGTCCACCGACTATCTGATGGGGCTGTCGGAAAATAAGACCATCCCTAATTCTGATCTCCAGTCGCTCCATTTGAGCGATGAAATGATTGAGCTATTAAGAAGCGGCAGGATCAACAACCGTCTGCTCTGCGAGCTTGCCACCCATGAAGGTTTTCCCCGGCTCATGACGGACATTACCGTTATCGTTGACCGTATCGCCGGTATGCGTGTCAGCCAGATGAATCTGGAACTGGAAGCTGCCCGGCAGAGCGTCATGGAAAGCTATGCGCCGGGAGACGATGACCTTTATATGCGAACCCTTGAAGTCGCACAGATAGACGGAGAGGATTATTTCAATCACATCGTCCATAAAGACATTGACAAGATCGTAAAAGACATCCAAACAGCACACACAAACGACGCTACCACCGCTGATGAACGGCAGGAAACCGTAGCCGAAGTCCGGCAAAAGTTTGAAAAGCTTGTGCAGACGGGAACCAGCGGAGAGGAAGCCTTTATTCAGGTTTTCTGCGACCAGATGGAAATTCCTTATGAGAAACTGACTTCTGCGGAATTTACTGCCTTTTTGGGAATCCTCAGAAAATCCAAAAAAGCAAAACGAACTAAAAGTATGCGGGGAAAGGGCAGCCCAATTCCTCCCAACCGGAATGGCAGACAGAAGCGTTAATAAAATAACCACCCGCTGGGTAATCCAGTGAGTGGCTCAAAAAAGATATGCTGTTATTTCTGACAGACATCCTACCTTTTTCAGAATCCAGCTGATCGTGTCCCTGTTCATGTAAAATTCAAGGCAACTGAACTCTTCATCAACAAGTATGGCATATCGTGGCCGAGTTTTTGATAGTTGGTTCCATAGCTTGGGCTATTGCCACGGGTATCAGAATTGTTGTAGCTGTCGATGGTTTCCTTGCCGAGTGCTTCGGCAAGATCTTTCAGGGTGGTAGGCTCACTGCCGCCGAGGAAAATCTGGCTGTCCATGTTGCCCACGATGGTATCCGCATTGTCCTTGTAGATGGCTTTCAACTGGCTGCGGGTCTGCAAGACCAGACACGCCGAGATCTCACGGCTGCGGATAGTGGCCACCAGTTTTTCCAGTTGTGGAATCTGACCGATGTTAGCACACTCATCAATGAGGCACCGCACATGGATGGGCAGCTTACCGCCGTACACATCATCGGCTTTGTCGCAGAGCAGATTGAAAAGCTGGGTGTAGATCATAGAGATTAAGAAGTTGAATGTACTGTCGGTATCACTCATAATCAGGAACAATGCCGTTTTCCGGTCGCCCAGCTTGTCGAGTTCCAGTTCATCATACATGGTGGCATCCCGAACTTCCTGAATGTCGAATGGAGATAAACGGGCACCGCAGGAAATAAGGATCGACTTAGCCGTCTTGCCGGCAGCTAGCTTGTAAAGTTTGTACTGCCGCACGGCAAAGGATTTTGGCTTCTTCTTGCCCAGATCCTCAAACAGTAGGTCAACTGGATTCTGATAAGTTTCATCGTCCTCAGACACCTGCATAGTATTCAACATTTCCAACAGTGTTGCGAAGTTTTGCTCCTCAACCGGGGCTTCATAATGCAGATAGGCAATCAATGAAACCAGCAAAAGCCGTTCGGCCTTGTCCCAGAAAGGGTCACCACCTTGACCCTCACCCTTGGTGTTGGTCATCAGTGCGGTGACGAGCTTCAGAATGTCCTTTTCACTGTGGATGTACGCCATGGGGTTATAGCGCATACTCTTGGAAAAGTTGATGGTGTTGAAAATCTTTAGCTTGTAGCCCTTTTGTAACAGGGCATTGCCGCACTCGACTACGATACTGCCTTTCGGATCAGTAATTACATATGAACTATGACATTGTAAAAGATTCGGTTTCAGCCAGAACCTCGTCTTGCCGCTGCCGGAGCCGCCGACTACCAGCACGTTTTTGTTCCGAGCATTCTTCGGATCAGGTGGGCGGTTGGACATCATCAGCCGTTCTGTTTTGGTCAGGATGATATTGTCCTCGAACTTTGGAGCCATAAATGGCTCTATATCCTTCGGAGTGCCCCACCGGGCGGAGCCGTACTCCATGCAGTGACGGTACTTCTTGGCGTTTTTACCTTTCAGATACACCGCCAGCCGCATCGCGGCACCGCAGCATAAACCCACCAGCAGATCCAGTGGATGCAGGCTGGGCAGCGGATTTGAAAATGCAGCCGGGAGCGTATCCATCAGCGATACGATTTTGTCGCCAAGTTCCTTACCCGCAGCCAGCCGCCACGCCTCGCCCAGATTGGTTGCCAGCAAGCCAATTACCACATAGGGCAGATAGAGCGCCAGCAGCTTGGAAAGCTTCTTTTTGCTCATAGGCCGCGCTCCTCCTGCTTGTGCCGCACTTTGTCCGGCAGGTTTGCAACGGACTGCGCCAGATCGTGCAGCTTTGCCAGCACGGAAGGACGCTTGGTTTTATCCAGCACCGATGCCGAATATTCCTTGAACGCTGCGCTCAAGGCGTCTGTGTCCTGTGCCTTGAAGTAGATCAGATACCGGGGCGGCGTGCAGGACAGGTCTTTCTGGATGGCGTAGTCGATGTGATACCGCTTAGCATAGCGGTCAAAATCCTTGATGCCGGTTTTCTGGATCTCCACATTGGTCACGCCACGGTTCTGTCGCACTAGCCGCTTCATGGACTGCTTGCCCTGCGAAGCGTGCTTGTCGTACTGCCGCAGCAGAAACTGCATCCCACGCAGCAGGGTGCGGGCAGACAGTTTTGTGGTCGAGATGGCAAGGTTGGCCGTCTTATGCTCGATTTCTTCCTGCATCGTTACCACCTCCTGTGCAGAAAATCGCCTTAACGGTCATGTTCCACCGGGGGCTTACTCACAGCCTTTTCTGCATCACTCTGAACTGATTCATCCGAAACCGGAATGACCATCAGGCGACGCCCCAGAGGGAGAAAGGCTTCGGGTTGATGGAATTCTTCTTCATACTTCTGCGCCAGCTCCGGGGAGAGCGATACAAAATCTTCCTCGCCCAGACCTACCACCAGAAAGGTTCCGGCAATAACATCGTACATCAGCCCGTCCTCGTCCCATAAAGCCCGGTTCAGCGGCAGACCCATAAGCTTGCCGTCATCGTTATAAACGATGGCAACCGGATCTTCAAAAGGGTAGCTTGCGCCGATGGAGCCGCCCACCGCCTGCTGCAAGGCTTTCAGGTCGTTATCGATCTCGACCTGCTGCGGATACTGCCCCGGTGCAATTTTCAGCACCGACAGAGTGTTCTCGTTCTGTTCCATTATCTTCCTCCTCAAATTTGATAGTGATTTCCTGCCCAGCACGGGCGGCGTTCAACAGAGCTGCCACAAAGAAGCCGAAAAAGGCACCAGCTTCAAAAATGATAAACGAATAAATATAATTCATAGCGAACCTCCTGCATTGACTGAACTGTGAGAAGAATCCTCTCAGGGAGGACGAGGAGCGCAAGACGCGGTGACGGTATGCTTAGTGGAAACATTGGCATGAGTATGCGGTGCGGCATCGGTAGAAAAATAGTCGTACAGAGCATCCCGCAGAGAATGGAAGCAACGAGCATGGTAGTCGTGCAGACGGAGAACCAGAATCTTCAAAACATCAACGGCGGAACAGTAAAAGTCCTCCGTGACTTCTGCGAAACTCTCATAGCAGGTCATTTCAGTATCCATACTGCACCTCTCAGTCAATGCAGATGCAGACCATCTTCTCGCGGCCAGCCATAAGAGGGACGCTGTTCTCGGCCAGATAGCACTGGATCAGATACAGGTCACTGGTGGTAAGGGCAACAAAGCTGCCATTGGTATCGTAGCGTACAAAGACAACGGCACCGGACAGATACCGCTTGCCAGCCAGTGTGATGACCTGACGAGGGTCGTAACAGAGAGCCAGCGGCACATCGTCGCTGATGCTGTAGCAGGAATCTGCTTCATCGAAGCAAGGCAGGTAACTGCGGACGTTCGCCAGCGGAGTGATGGTCAGTTCGATCTCCGGGGCAATCACAGCGGCGTAAACTTCATCATCGCCGAGCTGCCGCTCCAACACATCGCTCATCTTGTTAAAGAAGTCGGTCACGGCAGTGTCCATGTGGTTGATTTTCTGATTCATGGCTTCGATGGTCTTTGCGGTCTTGAGATCAATGGTAGTGTTCATAGTGTTTTTCTCCTAATTTTTGCAAAAAAGAAAGACCCGGTCGGGTCTTACGTTCAAAAGGTGTATCAGCGTTCATTCTGCCGCTGCTGTTTACGCTGCCACTGATCCAGCAGCTTGATGATGGTGTCCTCCATCTGTTTCGGGGTGAAGCTGCGCGGGAAATACTTCCGCAGGGTGTCGTTTTTGATGACCACTTTGTCCAGTTCGTCCTTTTTTTCTTCTCCCATGACAGCAAAGGCAACATCATACGAAAAGTGCCCTTCCTGTGCCAGCTTTTTGAGCCGTTGCGCTTGGGAAAGGGATGGAGCATTCTGGGTGTCTTGCATCGCTTCTAAAAAATCCCGCTGTTGGCTTTCGTCCAGATAGGACAACTCCACAGCGGGATTAAAAGCAATTTTCTTTTCGTCTACCATATCCAGCAGTTCCGGGATGAGGTTGGTCAGGCGGATAAAACGCTGGACTTGCTTATAACTTTCGCCTGTTCCTTCAGCAACAATCTCTGTACTGCGTTTCCCGAAATAATCTGGGACAACTTGTCCCACATTTTTGGGTCGTCCAACAGTTCGCTCGATTGCTTCCAGCTTCATCTTGTAAGCGAAAGCCCGTTCGCTGGGCAAGATGTTCTCACGTTGGAGATTGCTGTCCACCATGAGCAAAACAGCGGCGTCATCATCCATTTGACGGACAATAACCGGCAGGGTGTCCAGCCCGGCAAGCTGTGCAGCGTGCTGACGGCGGTGCCCGGAGATGATCTCGTAGCCACCTTCCGGGCGTGGGCGGGCAATCAGCGGAGACAGCACGCCGTACTGCTCCACGCTTTCCACCGTGCGTTGCATGGACTCATCATCCAAAACCTTAAAAGGATGATTCTTGAAAGGAAACAGTTCTCCGATGGGAATCTGCTGAACCTGTTCCCGTTGTTGTTCCTGTCGGGATTCTTCCGTGGAGAAAATGTCATCTGCCCCTTTCAGCGACACGTTTAAGCTGTTTTTCGGCATTCGCCATCACCTCCTCGGTCAGAGATTTATAGGCTTCTGCCACCTTGCCTTTGGGGTCGTGCTGGAAAATGCTTTTGCCCACGGCACTGATTTCCGCAGCACGGACAGACCGGGGAATGGTCTGGTCAAACACCTTGATCTTGCTGCCGTAAGCACCCCGAATCAGGTTGTCGATCTGCTGCCCGTAGTTGGTGCGGCTGTCGGTCATGGTGAGCAGGATGCCCTCGATTTTCAGCTTCGGGTTGATCTGCCGCCGGACTTTCTGCACCGTCTGCAAAAGCTGTTCCAAGCCTTTTGCAGACAGATACTGCGCCTGCACAGGAATCAGGGTGGTGTCTGCTGCTGCCAGTGCGTTCACGGTCAGCATCCCAAGGGAAGGAGTGCAGTCCAGCAGAATGAAATCGTATTCATGCTTTGCACCTTCCAACACCTGTTTCAGCATCTTTTCCCGGTTCATGCAGTTAACGAGAGACACTTCCATCCCTGCCAGTTCGATGTTGGCTGGAATCAGGTCAACGCCCTCCGCATGGTGCAGGATACCTTCGCCGGGCGGAATACTTTGGTCGTTCATGGCTTTCTGCATCAGGGTGGAAAGGGTTGTGGGCAATTCATCGGGCTGCTGCCAGCCCATGCTGATGGTCAAGCTGCCCTGCGGGTCAGCGTCCACCAACAGGACCTTCTTGCCCTCCATCGCCAGACCGATGCCCAGATTTTCACAGGTCGTGGTCTTACCGGTGCCGCCTTTCTGGTTGACGATGGCAATCGTAGTTGCTTTCTTTGAAATTTTCATCACCTCCGCATCGCTAAGTCGTGGTTGGTTTGGTTCTGGTAGGAAAGCTGCATCGTGGTGGGTGCGTTATACAGAGAAGCGAGCAGATATTGTTTCATGTTTCGGATTGGGCTGCTGTTCTCTGCAAGGCACTTCAGCACAAAACGGATATGGTCGGCGTTCAGCTTCATAAACCGGCTGCGTACCACCTCGGCGGGCTTATCGTCCCCGGCAATGCGCAGCGTCTTGCGGTTGGTGGCACAGGTATCCACCAGCAAATCCACGATTTGGTAGAGGGTATCTTCATCATCCGGGTAAAGCCGGAGAAGAAGGTCCATCTCCAAAGAACGTGAAAAATATTCTTCCAGTTGGGCGCGTTTGCTCATCCAGTCGTTTTCATCGGAATAGATAGGATCAGTATCGCTTACCTCTGTGTTATTTCTATCAGTCTTATTACATCGTAGTTTGGCCGGGTCTTGAAGCGTATTCTGGACGACTCCAGAATCGTCATTATCACGATTCAGAAAGCGTAGTTTTGACGATTCTGACGAAAAATTCTTCACATAGATGAGATCGGGCTTGCCCAGCCCCCTCCGTTTGCGTTCAATCAGGCCGTACTCTTCCAGTTCTCGCAGCAGCTTGGTCGCCTTTTTATCGGCACAGCCCAGTGAATCCTGCACCTCCTGCACAGTATAGATGATGAACACCCGCCCAGCTTTGTCCAACCAACCATTCCGGGCTGAAAGGCTCATGCGGTCCAGCAGGATACCGTACAGGGTTTTGGCATCTGTGGAAAGCGGTTGGAAGCGGCTGTCATGAAACAACAGCTTGGGAATCCGGTAGAAGGAGAACAGCTCGCTGGACTGCCCATAGAAGTAATCAAGGTCTGCGGTTCTTGTCGGCTTTCTTTCGGGCATAGAGAATATCCCATTTTTCAGGTGTGGAACGGAATACATTGACCTGCTTCTTATAAGGGCAGTGGGCATACAGGCAGGTGCGGAACTTGAAATCGGGCCGATAGTACGGACACAGCTTGCAGCTGTCCGGGGCACGGTCAGAACCTTCGCCAGCGGCGATCACATGGTGCATGGAGTGCTGAACATGGCGCAGGGCTTCGTTTCGCTTGTGGCTCACTTGGCATCACCTCGTTTCTCCAGCGGTGTCATCAGGTCTTTGTAACAGGGAACCAGCACACAGGGCTTTGCCCGCTTGTAGGGGCACCCTTCGCACTTGCTGGGGCCTTTGGGCGGCTCAATCAGATAGTAGCAGTTCTCTTTGCCGAGAACACAGCCCTTCTTTCGATTCTTCCAGAAGAAGCAGTGCCGGCAATCTGCCGGGCGGGAAGCATGGTAGCGGATACCGTCGATCGTGACGGTCAGAACTTTTTTCATCGGTAAACCCTCCTTTGGTGGATTCGGGTAGTTCGGCCCGAAAACAAAAAAGCGCGTTCCTCTTTCTGTTCCGAGAGAACAGCGAGTGAACGCGCTATGTATGGAGAAAAGTGTTTTGCACGGCTTCCAGCAGAAAGGTGGAAAATAGATTCACACAGATTATCTTGTATTTACATGGATTTACAGGAAAGCGTTTACCAATCTTAGCAGAGAGCCAGAAAACAGGGTTCAAAAGGCGCTTTATGAGGCTTCATTAGCTGGAAAGCCGATTTTATTAGCTGGAGCTGAAAATTCTGCTAATGGCATTAGCTGGCTAATTTTGGTGATAGGTTCAAAATGAAAAATGCGAAGATCGTCTTTCACATGGAAAAATGACCTTCGCATTTCTTAAAAGGATGTCCCTACCCGGGTTCGAACCGGGGGCGTTTCGCTTAGGAGGCGAACCCTCTATCCAGCTGAGGTATAGAGACATATATGTATTATCGTTGATTTTTGACTTTTCTGCACTTTGTATGGAATGCTTTTCACAACGAAGTGACCGACTGCGTTGCAACCGGAACGGTGTTAAACTTGTTGCATCAAAAATTGTTGAGAAAACTTCGATTCCCGGTCTTGCTTTTGATTAGAGCAATCACTTCTGCCCCCAAGGTATCAGGTTGACCGAATTCTTAGGAGGCGAACGCTCTATCCAGCTGAGCTATGAAGACAAAAACACACCGCCGGAGACGGCGCACACTTATAATACCGCATCCGGCGGATAAAATCAAGTTGAACCCGCTGCGCAAAAGGTGTATTCTATAAGCAGAGAGAAAATGAAAGCCGCGGCAGCTGTTTGCCGCGTGCGGAGGAGCTTATGGAAAAAAGTAAGAAAAACAGGCTGTTTGGGCACCCGGCGGGCAAACGCCGCAGCGGGCCGAACCCGACGCAGATCATCTGCGTGAGCTTTCTGGTGGTCATCACGCTGGGCACGCTGCTGCTCACCACACCTCTTGCCAGCAAGCAGGGCAGGCTGGGCGTGGTGGATGCGCTGTTCACGGCCACCAGCGCCACCTGCGTCACCGGTTTGATCGTGCGGGACACCTGGACCCAGTTCTCTTACTTCGGGCAGGCCGTGATCCTGGTGCTCATTCAGGTGGGCGGCCTGGGCCTGGTCACCCTCACCAGCTTTTTTGCGCTGGCCATGCGGCGGCGCATGGGCTTCCGGGACCTGCGGCTGATGGGCGAGAGCGTCTCGGCGGACGGCTACGCGCAGGCAAAGGAAGTGCTGAAGACGGTGGTGGGCCTGGCGGCGCTGTTTGAAGGCATCGGCATCCTGCTGCTGCTGTTCGCCTTTGTGCCGCAGTTCGGGCTGGAGGGCATCTGGGTCAGCGTGTTCACGGCCATTTCGGCCTTCTGCAACGCGGGCTTTGACCTGTTCGGCCGGTTCGGTCAGTATTCCTCACTGGTGCCCTATGTGAGCAACTACTATGTACAGGCCGTTGTGATGTTCATGATCATTGCGGGCGGCCTGGGCTTTATGGTCTGGGTGGAGATCGGCCAATTCCACAAAAAGCACCGGCTGTCCCTGCAGGCGAAGGTGGTGCTGAGCTTCTCGGTGATCCTGTGGTTCGGCGGTGCGGCACTCATCGCGCTGATGGAGTGGAACAACCCCGCCAGCATGGGGGGCTTGAGCGTGCCCGGCAAGCTGATGGCGGCCCTGTTCCAGTCCGTGTCCACCCGTACTGCAGGCATGAACACCATCGACCTTGCCGCCTGCGGTCCCATCACCAAGCTGCTCATGAGCGTGCTGCAGTTCATCGGCGCGGCCCCCGGCTCCACGGGCGGCGGCGTGAAGGTGACCACCTTTGCGGTCATCATCCTGACCATCCGCAGTGTGGCCCAGGGCCGCGACGACTGCGTGATCGCGGAACACCACATCGAATCGAAGACCGTGTACCGCGCCATGACCATCATCGTCATCGGTGCGCTGGCAGCTTTCGGCTCGGCGGTGGTGGTGTATTATAACACCTCGGACGCCGTGTCGGTCATCGACGCCATCTTTGAGTCCTGCTCGGCCTTCGGCACGGTGGGCCTGTCGGTGGGTGTCACCGGCCAGCTGAATACCGGCGCAAAGATCTTGTATATGCTGGTCATGTTCACCGGCCGCGTGGGCCCGGTGTCGCTGGCCATGAGCCTGACGGCAAAGCCGGACGACAACAAGCGGAAGATCATGCCGGTGGGCCACATCAACGTGGGCTGAGGCACTTGCCGCAAAAACAGACAATGCAAAACCTCCCGGTGCGGGGCGATCGGCCTGCACCGGGAGGTTTTTGCATATTCGTATGGGAACAGGGGAGAGGCCCTTACTCGACCGGGTGATACTCCCGGAACAGCAGTACGGCAAACACCGCGCACAGCGCCCCGCCGCCCAGCATCCAGACGGGCAGGGCCGTCCGCTCCATGCACAGCAGCATGACCTTGCGCATGTAGCCCTGCCCCTGATAGGCTTCCCGCACGCAGACCATGCCCACATAGATGCAGGGCTTCTTCTCCTTTTTCAGCACATCTTCCAGCGAAGGGCCGCCCTGCGAGATCGCCTTTGCAAAGCGGATGATCTCCCGCAGGTTCATGGAGCGGCGGATCCCCTGCAGCAAAAGCCTTGCGGCGTGGAAGCTCACCTTCTGCCCCGGCAGCTTATAGGCGATGTACCCTTCGCCGCGCTCACTGGTCGTGTGCAGAAAGCCGTCGGCCAGTACGCAGCGCACGAAACCGCAGATGTATTCTGCAGCGGTGTCCGGGCTGCGGAAGCAGGCGATCAGGCCCTTTTTCTCCGGGCCGTAGTCATAATAACCGAATGCATGGCCAATGGCCTGGATACTGGCTTCGTCCATTTCTTTTACAAGCATGATTCTGCCTCTTTTCTTTTTCATATTCCGTAGAACGCGGGGGCCTGTGCCGCCGATCCCCGCAGCCGCATGATGGTTATTCAAAACTAACCATAGCGCAGCACAGAAGTCCGCCCGTTGCAAGGCAAAACGAAAGCCGCCGGGTTCAAATCCCGCTGCATAAAAAGAAAAAAGCTCAGCACACAAATGTGTGTTGAGCTTTTTTGGTCGGAGCAGCGGGATTTGAACCCACGGCCTCCTCGTCCCGAACGAGGCGCGCTACCAACTGCGCTATGCCCCGAAAATACCGCAGCCAGTTGAGACTGCGGTTTTCTTGGTTGGGGATGAGAGAATCGAACTCCCACAAGTAGAGTCAGAGTCTACCGCACTACCACTATGCAAATCCCCATGATTTTGTTCTGCCCTCAGCGCCGTGCGCTGCTGACAAGGGATATTATACCCGAAAGGGTCAGGCTTGTCAACCATTTTTTCGTTTTTTCCGCAAAAGATTTCTCGGCGCAAAAAACCGGCCGTAAGGGCGTGTAAATTTTCGGTGCTTCTCTTGACACCGGCCTTCATCGGGAATACTCTTATATTATAAAAAGGCAGCTTCCCGGGCAGACTTTGTTTTGCGCAGCACGCCCGGCGCTGAATACCAGATGAAAGAGGGCTTTTGAATGAAAAAACGTGTTGGAATCCTGACCTCCGGCGGCGACTGTCCGGGTCTGAACGCCACCATCCGCGGCGTAGCAAAAGCACTGTACGCCCGCATGGGTGAGAATGTGGAGATCGTGGGCATCCTGAACGGCTACAGCGGCCTCATCAACGGCGACTATAAGGAAATGTGCGAGGACGACTTCCGCGGCATCCTGACGCTGGGCGGCACCATTCTGGGCACAAAGCGCACCCCGTTCAAGATGATGCGCGTGGTGGAGGACGACAACATTGACAAAGTCGCCGCCATGAAAAAGACCTATAAGGATGCCAAGCTGGACTGCCTGCTGTGCCTGGGCGGCAACGGCACCCACAAGACGGCAAACCTGCTCTCACAGGAGGGCCTGAACATCATTGGTCTGCCCAAGACCATCGACAACGACATCTACGGCACCGACGTCACCTTCGGCTTTCACACCGCTGTGGACATTGCCACCGACGTCATCGACCGCATCCACACCACCGCCGGCAGCCACAGCCGCGTGATGTGCATTGAGATCATGGGCAACAAGGCCGGCTGGCTGACCCTCTATTCCGGCATTGCAGGCGGTGCGGATATCATCCTGCTGCCTGAGATGCCCTACGACATCGACCGCGTGTGCGATGCCGTGGAGCGCCGCGCCAAAAAGGGCTCCAACTTCTCCATCATCGCGGTGGCCGAGGGTGCCATGAACTGCGAGGAAGCCCGCATGAAGCGCAAGGACTGGATGGCAAAGCGCGCCGAGGCAGGCGTTGGCACCACCGCCACCAACCGCATCGCCCAGGCTGTGCAGAAGAAGACCGGCATGGAGACCCGCGTGTGCATCCCGGGCCACATGCAGCGCGGCGGCAGCCCCAGCGCCTACGACCGCGTGCTGGCCACCCAGTTCGGCAGCTACGCGGCAAAGCTGGTGGAGATCGAGCGCTACGGCGTGACGGTGGCCATGGTGAACCGCCACGTCACCGAGAACCGCCTGGCCGACATTGCCGGCAAGACCCGCAATGTGCCCGAAGGCTGCGAGCTGCTCACCGTTGCCCGCCGCATGGGCATCAGCCTGGGTTGATTTTTATTTGAAATGGCCTCCGCGATGCTCTGGCCATATTCAGCGGAAAATTTATAGTTTTATTTGTAATTCCAGAAAATCTGCGGATTTTCTGGAATTACTTTTTCACGGGAGGAGCCCAAACCGGCAGATGCTTCAAAAACAAAATGCCGTTTTTTGTTACGACTTTTCCAGTGAAAATGCAAATCCCGGCAGACCGCAGTCTGCCGGGATTTGCGCTATCAAAAAGAAAAATTCCGCTGAATATGGCCAGAGTGCAACGGCGGCCATTCAAAATCGTCCGCCTGCCAAATCAAAGATTCGTTACATCGTGCCGGGTGGGCTGGCCTTTCGCAAAGGCGTCCGCGCTTTCCAGCACGCCGCGCACCATGCTCTCCACATCTTCTTCGGTGTAGAAAGCCGTGTGGTCGGTCAAAATCACGTTGGGCATGCTGCGCAGGGCGGCCAGCTCCGGGTTCGGGATCACATCGCCCATGCGGTTATAGTAGTACAGGCCGTTCTCGTTTTCCAGCACGTCCAGCGCTGCGCCGCCCAGTTTGCCGCTCTCCAGCCCGGCGATGAGGGCATCGCTGTCGATCAGCTTGCCGCGGGCCGTGTTGATGATCACTGCGCCCGGCTTCATGGTCTCAATGGCCTTTGCGTCGATGAGGTGATGGTTCTCTGCGGTGGCGTTGGTGTGCAGGGTGATGACGTCGCACTCTTTCAGCAGGGTTTCCAGCGGCACATACTCCGCGATCTTCTTCACGTCCTCGTTCGGGTACAGGTCGTAGGCCAGCAGGCGGCAGCCAAAGCCGGACAGGTGCTGCAGCACGGTGCGGCCGATGCGCCCGGTGCCGATGACGCCCACCGTGCAGCCCGAGATATCCCGGCCGATCTTGCCCTTCAGTGAGTAGTCCTGGGCTTCGCCGCGCTTGAGGATGTGGCCCGCCTTGCGCAGGCTCATCAGCATGAGCATGATGGCAAAGTTCGCCACGCCGTTGGGCGGGTAGTCCACATTGGCCACCTTCATGCCCAGGGCCCGGGCCGTCTCGCGGTCCACATGGTCGTAGCCGATGGAGCGGCAGCAGATGCTCTTGATCCCCAGCTCGTGGAAGCGCTTCACCATGGGGGCGCTCATGTCGCAGGGCGTCACCGACACGGCGTCGTAACCCTTTGCCAGCTCTGCGTTTTCCAGCGTGGGGTAGTCCTGCGAGTAACCAAATTCAATGTCCATCTGCGGTGCCAGCCGCTGCGCGATGCCCAGCTCATCGTAGGGGCGCAGAGTGTAGAAAAAAACTTTTGTCGCCATAAATTTCCCTCCCAGTCCAGTTTGCCCCATTGTAACACGTTTTGCGCTGCTGCGCGCAGATTTCGTCGTGAATTTTGTTCATCTCCGGCGTGAGAACGCATATTTCCATGCAGATGCTGGAAAAAACGGTTGTAAATTGTCGGAAAAGAGGGTATGATAAAAGAACTGGGAAGTATACATCAATAAATCAAAAAGGAGTGTGCCTTATGCGCGCTTATGAACGGCTTTTGAACTATGTCCGGGTGCACACCACCTCGGACGAAAACTCCGGCACCCATCCTTCTGCGGCGCGGGAGTTCGACCTCGCCCGTCAGCTGGTGGAGGAGATGAAAGCACTTGGCCTGGAGGATGCCCGTGTGGACGAGCACTGCTATGTCTACGGCACTCTGCCCGCCACCCCGGGCTGCGAAGACAAGCATGCCCTGGGCCTGATCGCGCACATGGACACCGCCGACGACGCCAGCGGTGAGAACGTGCAGCCCATCGTGTGGGAGAACTACAACGGCGGCGAGGTGACCCTGCCCGCCACCGGCATGGTGATGAAGCCCTCGGTCTTCCCCTTCCTGAGCAGCATGAAGGGCGAGACCCTCATCACCTCGGACGGCACCACCCTGCTGGGTGCCGACGACAAGGCCGGCATCGCCGAAATTCTGACCGCTGTGGAAACGCTGCAGGAAAAGGGCCTGCCCCACGGCAAGCTGTGCATCGCCTTCACCCCGGACGAGGAGATCGGCGAGGGGGCTGAGCTGTTCGATATCCCGGGCTTCGGGGCCGACTTTGCCTACACCGTGGACGGCGGCGACGCCGGTTCCATTGAGTATGAGAACTTCAACGCCGCGTCTGCCACCGTGACGGTCCACGGCTTCTCGGTGCACCCCGGCACCGCCAAGGGCACCATGATCAACGCTTCCAACGTGGCCATGGAGTTCCACGGTTCGCTGCCCGTCACTGCCCGGCCCGAGACCACCGAGGGCCGCCAGGGCTTCTACCACCTGTGCCAGATGTACGGAGACGTGACCACCGCCAAGCTGGGTTACATCCTGCGCGACCACGACGCCGCCAAGCTGCAGTTCAAAAAGGACAACATGCTGGACATTGCCGAGTTTTTGAACGGCAAGTACGGCGAGGGCACCGTGGAGGTGGAGATCAAGGACAGCTACCGCAACATGCTGGAAAAGATCAAACCGCATTTCCACCTGGTGGAAACAGCCCGCAAGGCCACCCGCATGGCAGGCCTTGAGCCGGAGGAGATCCCCGTGCGCGGCGGCACCGACGGTGCCATGCTGAGCTGGAAAGGTCTGCCCTGCCCGAACCTGGGCACCGGCGGCTTCAACTTCCACGGCGTGTGCGAGTGCATCACCGCCGAGCGCATGGACCGCTGCACCGAGATCTTGCTGAATATCATCGGGCTGTACGCGGAATAAAAACAGACGCGGCTCAAAAACAGAAGAAATACCCAAAAAGTCCGGGAGAGCACAGCGCTTTCCCGGGCTTTTTTGCTGCTGTTTTTTACAGGATGGACATGAACCACTCAACAGTCTTGGGGTCGTAGTGGGAGAAGAACAGGCTTTCGCCGCCGTCCAGTGCTTCAATGGCAGCCATATCCTCGGCGGAGAGGGTGAAATCGAACAGCTCGAAGTTCTGCTGCATCCGCTCCTTGTGGACCGATTTCGGGATAATGACCACGTCGCTCTGCAGCAAAAAGCGCAGGGCGGTCTGGGCGGCAGTCTTGCCGTACTTGGCACCGATGGCGGTCAGCACGGGGTTGGTGAACATATCCTTGCGGCCCTCGGCAAAGGGACCCCAGGATTCGATCTGGCAGCCGTACTTCTTCAGGTATTCCCTGGCCAGCTTCTGCTGCTGGAAGACATGGGTCTCGATCTGGTTCACGGCGGGCTTCACGCTGGCGAAGTGCTGGATGTCCAGATAGCGGTCAGGGCCAAAGTTGGAAACGCCGATGGCACGGATCTTTCCGGCGCTGTAGAACTCCTCCATGGCGCGGTAGGTGCCGTAATAATCGCCGAAGGGCTGGTGGATCAGCAGCAGGTCCAGGTAATCGGTCTGCAGCTTGCGCATGGACTCCTCAATGGAAGCCTTGGCCTTTTCGTAACCGGCGTTGGTGATCCACACCTTCGTGGTCAGGAAGAACTCCTCGCGGGGCAGGCCGCACGCAGCCAGCGCTTCGCCCACGCCTTCCTCGTTGCCGTAGGCCTGGGCCGTGTCGATGCTGCGGTAGCCCACGTCGATGGCGTCCAGCACGCAGCGTTTGGTGTCCTGCGGCGGGGTCTGGTAGACGCCGTAGCCCAGCTTCGGCATCTTGATGCCGTTGTTCAGTGTAACGTATTCCATAGCAAATGCCTCCTGTTTTCCGGTTTTGGGTGAAGTGTGTTTCTGGCACTACTTTACAACAGATCGGCAAAAATGTAAAATATCAATAGTGGAAACTGCTTTTCACAAAATGAAATGTGAGGTGTGCAATGCTGGATCTGAATGAACTGCAGCAGCTGGTGGATTTTGCGGACCTGGGCACCCTTTCCAAAGTGGCGGAAAAGGGTCACATCTCCACCCCGTCCATCACCCGCAGCATGAAAAATGTGGAGGAACACTTCGGCGTGCCGCTGTTCACCCGCAGCAAAAACCGCATTGAGCTGAACGACACCGGCCGGGAGGCGGTGGCGGCAGCCCGCAAGCTGCTGGCCGAAGCGGAGCAGGCGGTCCGCCAGGTGCAGGCCTTCGACCAGCGCCGCCGCACGCTGGTGGTGCGCTCCTGCGCCCCGGCCCCGCTGTGGGAACTGCTGCCGAAGCTCAGCGCCGCCTGCCCGGGCATGACCATTGCTTCCAGCATTGGCCAGAACGAGGAAGTGCTCGCCGCATGGCGGCAGGGCGGGTGCGACATGGCGGTGCTCCCGTTCCGGCCGGAGGCGGAAGACGGCACCGCAGTGCAGGAATTCATGCACGAAAAGCTCTTTGTCTGCGTGCCGCCCGGCCACGAGCTGGCCCGCCGCGAAAGCCTGAGCTTTGCCGAGATCAACGGCTTCAATTTCCTGCTGCGCACGGAACTTGGCTTCTGGGATACGCTCTGCCGCCAGAAGATGCCGTCTTCCCGCTTTCTGGTGCAGACGGACGAGTTTGCCTTCGATGCACTGGTGGCGTCCTCCTCGCTGCCGTGCTTCACCACCGATTACTTCAAGAATGCCCGGGAACGCTACCCGGGGCGGGTGTTCCTCCCGCTGCGGGACCCGGAAGCGGACGTGACCTTTTACGTTCTGCAGCGGGCGCAGAAAAAATAAAAACCACGGATGCACAGCCCGGGTGCACCCGTGGAGATCGTCACTGTTTTTTGTGGTAGCCGCAGTCGCAGTAGGGGCCGCCGGAGGCAAGGGTGTATTCCCGCACAAAGGTGGTGGCCCCGCCGGCATCGGCCATGGTGTAGTCCATGTGGCACAGAGCCGGGGTCAGGTCGTAAAGGCCCAGCTCCTTCATCAGGGTGCAGATGCCGCAGCGGGAGAAGCGCGCCTCAAAGCCGCTGCCGTCGGCATAGGGGAAATACTCCATGTTCCAGGAGTAAGGGTTGCGGTCGGCGGCGCGCAGGTCTGCGGTGGCCTGCATCCCGGCAAGGCGCTTGGGGGTGTACTGGGTCTTGCCGCTCTGGCGGAAGGCCCACTGCACCACCGGGGTCATCATGGCGGCGGCATAGTAACGAGTCAGGGTGTCCACATCCGGCCGCTGCGGCATGTTCAGGATATAAGCGCAGAGCATGGCGCAGTTGACGATGTTCATCTTGAAGCGGTCTGCTTTTTCAAACTCCGGCAGCGTTGCAATGATCTGCTGATATTTCGGCTTTGCAAGCGCCTCCACGGCTTTGGCCTGCTGTGTGCTCAGGCTAAATGCGGCGGTCAGCTGCCGGGTGAATGAGCGGTGGAACAGCGCCCACATGGCCATGGGCATTCCGGCGTATTTCATGCAAGGTCCCTCCTTATCTTCCGCATGGGGGTTCTTCTGCTTCCATTATAACGGACGGCCGCCCGGGATGCAATCGGGAGAAGCGCCGTGGCCCGGCAGGGGCTTCCCGGCGGCAGAAAAGCGTGGTAAAATAAGGGAAAACAGCAGAAAGGAACCCTTTTTCATGAACGAGACAAAAGACGAAGGCCTGCAGGGCAACGAGAAGATCGAGCAGGCCGTGCTGGCGCTGCAGCACGAGCCCACCCAGGAGCAGCTGGCCCACACCCTGACGGTGCTGCGCCGCCGCATGAAAGCGCAGGGACAGCTGGTGGCGGCGGTGGAGCCGAACCTCGGCGGCGCGCCGCTGCAGCTGCGCACGGTGCAGACCGCCGACGGGGCCCGCTGGTGGTACGCCTTCACCAGCTTTGAGCAGGAGCTGAAAGGGGCCGAGGCGGTGCAGTCCACCTTCCTGGTGGAGATCGAAAAGCTGTTCGATGCGGCGCTGACGGTGCCGGAGATCAGCGGCGTGATCCTGAACCCGTGGGACCGCACCCTTCAGCTGGACAAGAACCTCATCCGCATCATCAAAGGCTGAACCGCGCCGAAACGCACTTTTTTGAATTTTTCAAAAACCTCTTGACTTAAAGTTGAGTTTAAGTTGTAGAATAAGGCCAGAACATGATACGGGAGGTTTTTGGAAATGTACACTGAAACTCTGACGCTGGCAAACGGCGTAAAAATTCCGCAGCTGGGTCTGGGCACCTGGTTCATCGACGATGCAAACGCAGCCGAGGCCGTGAAGGCCGCTGCCAAGCTGGGCTATCGCCACTTTGATACGGCGCAGGCTTATGGCAACGAGCGCGGCGTGGGCGAGGGCGTGCGCAGCTGCGGCGTGCCCCGCGAGGAGCTGTTCGTCGTGTCCAAGGTGGCCGCCGAGCACAAGACCTACGAGGCCGCCAAGGCCAGCATCGACGCAACGCTGCAGAAGATGGGCCTGGACTACCTGGAGCTGTCTCGCTGCCCAAGACTGCGAACCCCGCCCACATGGAGACGAATGCCGCCGTGGACTTTGCCATCAGTGCCGAGGACATGGAGAACCTCAAGCGCTTCAAGCACATTGAGAGCTACGGTGCAAGCAGCGGCTTCCCGGTGTACGGAGGAAAACTGTAATGAACAAGCCTTATATCATCTGCCATATGATGACCTCCATCGACGGCCGCAGGGAGATGCCCTCGGTGTTCGACGGGCGCACCATGGAGCACCCGCTGACCCACCTGCGCCTGACCGGCGTGCAGCAGTTTGAAAGCGGTGCGGTCTGGCTGCGGTATGCTCTGTAAAAAAGTGAAAATGCGATAAAAAAGGAACCGGACGGGCGAAAAGGCCTGTCCGGTTCCTTTTTTATCCCCGCCAGCCCCGGGCGGCAGGGTCCAGCATTTCGCTGGCCGAATAAATGAGTGCGTTGCAGATGGCGGCGGCCACGTTGCTGCCGCCCTTGCGGCCCATGGCCGCGATGGCGGGCACGCCGCAGCGCGTACAGGCGGCAAAGAGCACTTCCTTGCTCTCCACCACATTCACAAAGCCCACTGGCACGCCGATGACCAGAGCAGGCCGCAGCCCGGCTTCCAGTTCTTCGGCGATGGTCAGCAGGGCGGTGGGGGCGTTGCCCACCGCGAGAATGGCCCCCGGGTGCTCCTGCGCTGCTCGGTGCATGGCGGCCACGGCCCGGGTAGTGCCCGCCTGCTTGGCGGCTTCGGCCACGGCGGGGTCCGCCATGTAGCAGACTGCTTCACACCCCAGCTTTGCAAGCCCGGGCTTCGAGATACCGGCCAGCGCCATGTTGGTGTCGGTGACAATGGTCACGCCCCCGTGCAGAGCCCGGACTGCGGCCTCCACCGCACCGGGGGTGAACCGCAGATTTTTGGCGTAGTCAAAGTCGGCGGTGGTGTGGATGACTCGCTTGACCACGGCAGCCGTTTCCGGCGGCGGGGTCAGGCCCATCTCGTCCAGCTCTTTGGTGATGATGGAAAGGCTCGTCCGCTCAATGTCGGCGGGCAGATGATGCTGCGGCGTCATACGCTGTCTCCTTTCTGCAGGCCCATGGCGGCATAGACGGCGGGCATGTCCAGCGCCGCGCGCACGCCGTCGGCAAGCTTGTCAAACTGCTGCTGACGGTACTGCTCCATGGGGATGAGATCAGCCCCGGCGGGGTCCAGCCCCTTGCGGCTGCACAAAAATGCGGTGAGTTTTTCGGTCAGTTCGCCGGTGTCGAACAGGCCGTGCAGGTAGGTGCCAAACACATTGCCCTGCACACAGCCCTCCGGCGTGCCGTCCGCAAGGGTGCAGAACCCTTCGCCCCGCACCTCGGTGCGTCCGGCATGGATCTCATAGCCGGTCAGCCTGGCCCCGGCAAAGGGCCCGGCGGCGGTCACGGCTTCGGTCTGGGTCAGGTGCTTTTCGGCGTTGAAGGTGGTGACCGTGGGCAGCAGGCCCAGGCCCCGCAGGGTGCCCGGCGTGCCGCTTTCTTCGCCCGCCGGGTCGCGGAGCTCCTCGCCCAGCATCTGGTAGCCGCCGCAGACGCCCAGCACCGGCGTACCGCTGGCGGCAAGCTTCTGCACCAGTGGTTCCAGCCCGCTTTCCCGCAGCCAGCGCAGGTCGTCCATGGTGTTTTTGGTGCCGGGCAGGATGACAAGGTCCGGCGTGCCCAGCTGACGGGGGTTCTGCACATAGCGCACGCCCAGCAGCGGGTGCTGCTCCAGCGGGATGAAATCGGTAAAGTTGGAAACATGCGGCAGGCGCAGAATGGCGATATCCAGCGGTTTCACGGCCCTTTTTGCGTCCAGCCGGTCAGAGAGGGAGTCCTCGTCCTCGATCTCCACCCGCAGATAGGGCACCACACCCACCACGGGCAGATGCGTCTTTTCTTCCAGCATGGCAAGGCCCGGGCGCAGAATTTCCACATCACCCCGGAACTTGTTGATGACAAGGCCTTTGATGCGGGCCCGTTCCTCCGGCTCCAGCAGTTCCACGGTGCCGTAGAGCTGGGCGAACACGCCGCCCCGGTCGATGTCGCCCGCCAGCAGCACCGGCGCATCCACGAGCTTTGCAAGGCCCATGTTCACGATATCGTCGGCCTTCAGGTTGATCTCGGCGGGGCTGCCTGCGCCCTCAATGACGATGATGTCGTTCTCGGCGGCAAGGCTGTTGTAGGCTTCGAGGATGTCCGGGATGAGGGTGCGCTTCATTTTAAAGTAATCGGCGGCGGACATCTGCCCCCGGGCCTTGCCGTTCACGATGACCTGACTGCCCACATCGCTGCTGGGCTTGAGCAGGATGGGGTTCATGCGCACGTCCGGCTCTACGCCTGCAGCCTGCGCCTGCACCACCTGTGCCCGGCCCATCTCAGCGCCGTCTTTGGTGACAAAACTGTTCAGGGCCATGTTCTGGCTTTTGAACGGGGCCACGCGCCAGCCGTCCTGCGCAAAAATGCGGCACAGCGCCGCGCACAGCAGGCTTTTGCCCGCGCCGCTCATGGTGCCCTGCACCATAATGCATTTTGCCCTGCTCATCGTGCCACCTCCGGCAGGGTCTCGGCCAGCAGTGCCAAAAGCTGGCGGTTTTCTTGTTCGGTGCGCACAGCGGTGCGGTACCAGCAGGCAGAAAGGCCCGGGTAGTTGCCGCAGCTGCGCAGCACCGCACCCTTCTGCCGCAGGGCATTGCCCAGCGCTTCCGGCGCGCGGAACAGCAGGTAGTTGGCCCGGCCCTCGATCACCCGCAGGCCCAGCGCCCGCAGGCCGCTTGCCAGAATGGGCCGCTGTGTCTTGATCAATTCACGCACCTGCGCGACATATTCCGTTTCGTCCAGCGCGGCGATGCCTGCCGCCTGCGCCAGACTGGACACCGCCCACGGCTGGCCTGCTGCCTGCATCCGGGCAAGGAGGGCTTCATCCGTGCAAAGGCAGTAGCCCAGCCGTACGCCCGCCATGCCGTAAAGCTTTGTGAAGGCTTTGAGGATGACAAGATGCTTGCTGGTCTGCAGCAGCCGCTTTGCTGAGAGCGTATCGCCCTCGGGCAGAAAATCGAGGAAGCACTCGTCCACCACCAGCCGTGCGCCCACGGCTTCGCATTTGTGCAGCAGGGCTTCCACAAGGGCAGGCTGGGCCAGCTGGCCGGTAGGGTTGTTGGGCTGGCAGAGGAACACCATCTCGATGCCCGGGTGCACCGCATTCAGGATATCTTCCGTCACCGCAAAATCATTTTCTTCCCGCAAAAAGTGCCGCTCTACCGTGCAGCCAACGGTTTCAAGGGCTGTGGCATATTCGGCAAAGGTAGGGGCTGTCACCAGCGCGGTGCGGGGCTTTGCGGCCAGTACCAGCCGGAAGATCAGGTCTGCTGCGCCGTTGCCGCACAAGATGCTTTCGGCGGGCACATTCTCGGCTACAGCCAGCTTTGCCCGCAGGGCGCGGCACAGCGGGTCGGGGTAGCGGTCGGCGGTGGCAAGGGACGCCGTAATGGCCTTTGCTACGCCTTCCGGCAGGCCCAGCGGGCTGACATTGGCCGAAAAATCCAGCGGATCGCGGCCGAACTCGGCGCGGTAGCCCGCCCAGTCGCCGCCATGGGTCAGTGGTTGCATAAAAATCCTCCATAATAAAGCCTTCCCCCGAGGGGGAAGCCTTCAGAGAGCTGCTGCACCCCATGCCAGCGCAAAGGCGCTGGCCACATACATCATGCGGTTGGCGCGCAGGATATCCTGCGGCTCAATGGGCCGCAGGGCATCGCCGATGGTGGGTTTATCATAATATTCGCCAAAGTAATAGGCAGGCCCGGCCAGCTGCACGCCCAGGGCACCGGCACAGGCGCTTTCGGTCTGGGCGCTGTTGGGGCTGGCATGGTTGCGCCGGTCGCGCCGCCAGATGCGCCATGCACCTTTGGCATCATTGCCGGTAAAGGCTGCGGCCGCCACCCACAAAAGGGCGGCAAGGCGGCTGGGAATGTAGTTGGCCACATCGTCCAGCTTGGCAGGGATGCGGCCAAAGTAGAGGTACTTCTCGTTTTTGTAGCCCAGCATGCTGTCCATCGTGTTGATGGCTTTGTAAGTGAGTGCCAGCGGTGCCCCGCCGATGAGCATGTACAAAAGCGGGGCGATCACGCCGTCGCTGGCATTCTCGGCCACCGTTTCCACGGCGGCTTTGGTCACGCCCTCGGCGGTGAGGGCTTCGGTGTCGCGGCCCACGATGTGGCTCACGGCCTTGCGTGCGGCGGGCAGGTCATTTTTGATAAGCTGGGCATACACATTCGTACTTTCCTGCACAAGCCCTTTGGCCGCCAGCGCCTGCCCGCACCAGAACATCTGCACGGCAAGGCCCAGCCAGGGGCTGATCCTTGCCGCCAGCAGGCAGACAAGGCTGGTAATCAGAAAGGTGCCCACCGGCAGGCAGAATGCCACGATGCCGCCGCCCAGCACTTCGCCCTGCGGCGTTTTGGGCAGGCGGGCGCGCAGGAACTTTTCCAGCCGGGAGATGCACTTGCCCATCAGCACCACCGGGTGCGGCAGCCAGGCCGGGTCGCCGAAAAGCGCGTCCAGCACGAAGCCGCCCAATACAGCCCACAGGATCATCACTGGGCCTCCTTCGTATACTGGACGGTTTTTACAAGGTAAAGTACTCGCTTTTCGGTCCAGTCCTTGGCATCCAGCACATAGCCGCCTGCGTTGGGGCCGCACCAGTCATAATAGTCCCTGCGGGGCAGGGCGAACCGTTCCATAGCCGCCATCTGGGTGCCGCCGTGGGCCAGAATGACCAGCCGCTGTTCCCCTGCGGCAAGGGCCTTGTCCACCAGCTGGGCAAAGGTGCGGCAGATACGGTCCGAGAAATCGGCCTTGCGCTCACCGTCCGGGCAGGAGCTTTCGCAGTTGGCCTGTACCCAGGCCTGATACTCGGGGTCTTTTTCCATCTCAATGAAATTGCGGCCCTCAAAGCTGCCAAAGCACATCTCCTTCAGCCCGTCCACTTGCACGAGCTTTGCGGTGGGGAACAGGATGTGCGCCGTCTGGCTGGTGCGCTGCAGCGTGGAAACGTAGACCACGTCCGGGTCGAAATCGGCACGGCACAGCTGGGCCGCACCTGCGGGCGAAAGCGGGATGTCGCGCTGGCCCTGATAACGCTTCTGGGCGTTGTACTCGGTCTGGCCGTGGCGCAGAAGATAGATCAGCATGTTGGAAGTTCTCCTTTCAAAACCGTGGGGATGCCGCAGAACATCTGCACCACGCAGTCGGCACGCGCCGCCAGCAGGCAGGCAAGGCGGCCCGCTGCTTCGCGGTCGGCACGTTCGTTTGCATCCATCGGCACAACACCGCCGCCCACTTCGGTGGCGATGAGGATATCGTATTCATGGGCAAGCCTGTCCGCAAGGGCAGGCAGGTCGGCGGCGTCTGCCGCCAAATTTTGCACGTCGGCCCGCATTTTTAAATTGTGGCCGGGCAGTGTCTGCGTAAAGGTGCGCTTGCCGCTGTAGAGCGGCCCGGTGATAAAGATCATAACAGCCCTCCCCACTGGCAGGCGGCCAGCGCCGCCAGCATCCACAGCTCGGCCTTTTGCAAGAACCACCCGGCAAGGTCGCCGGTGATGCCGCCGAACTGCTTTGCGCTCATCTTATTATAATAGAACAGCACCGCCAGCGCGGCCAGCACCAGCGCCCAGCCGCGAAGGAACATCATGCAGGCGGCCAGTACGACAGCCAGCACGGTCAGCACCCGGCGCACAGTGGTTTTGTCTGCCGCCGTGGCAAAGGTATGGGCAAGGCCGGTGTTTTTTGCCATGGGGAACGCGGCCACGGCGTAGCCGGAGAGGGTGCGTTCCAGCACCAGCGCCAGCGTCCACAGTGCGCCCACCCGGGGCGTGAACTGCACGCAGGTGCACAGGCCGAAGTAGGCCAGAAAATAGCTGCACAGCCGGATGACCGCAAAGGCACCGCAGTGGGGGTCTTTTAAAATTTCCAGCTTCTTTTCCCGGTCGCCGTAGCTGGAAAGGGCGTCGCAGGTGTCGGCGTAGCCGTCCAGATGGATGCCGCCGGTGACCCACACCGGCACCAGCGCAAAGCCTGCCGCTCTGACAAGGTCCGGCAGGGGCAGTGCCCCGCACACGTACCATACCGCGCCGATGACCAGCCCGATGAGCGGGAAAGCGCACATCGCATAACGCATGTTTTTTTCGTTCCACTCGAACTGCGGCACCGGGATGGCCGAGAACATGGCAAAGGCCACCGCGATGGTCTGCAAAACGATCATGGTTCCACTCCTTTATAATATACAGGTACGCCGCACACCACCCGCACCACATTGTCGGCCCGGGCGGCGAAGGCGTTGTTCACCTGCGCAAGGGCCCGCAGATAGCGGCCCGTGTCGCCTGCATAGTCGGCGCCGCCGCTGAACACCTCGTTGGAGACAACGATGAGATTTTCGCACTGGGCGGCAAGCAGATCCAGCCCGCGCAGGATGGCGGCCGCTGCGTTCTCTCCCGCCCCGGTGGGGTCGTAGAGCTCGTTGGCGGCAAGGTTGCCAAGGTCCTCCAGCAGAGCTGTGCCCCGGGCGGGCAGACGCACCGCGTCCAGATGCAGGGGGCACTCCACCGTTTTAAACTGCTTTGCGGCCCGCATTTTGCGATGTTTTTCCACCCGGGCGGCGCATTCGGCGTCCCATACCTGCATAGTGGCAAGATAATAGCGCGGGAGCGCGGTTTTCAGCACAAGGCTTTCCGCATATTCGCTTTTGCCGCTGGCGGCACCGCCCAGCACCAGCGTCAGCATTGGGGAGTATACGGCGTGATGCCGCCCTCCGTGAAGGAGTAGCACCCGCCGTACACGGCCAGCGCCATATCCCACAGAGGGATGGACGCCACCGCGCCGGTGCCCTCGCCGAGGTGCAGGTTTGCCGTGATGAGGGGCGACTTGCCCAGGGCTTCCAGCACCAGCCGTGCGGCAGGCTCGGCCGAACAGTGGCTGGCAAACACCGCCTTTGCGGCCGCCGGGCAGAGGCGCACGGCGCACAGAGCAGCCACGCCGCTGATGAAGCCGTCCATCAGCACGGGCACACCGGCCAGCGCACCGCCCAGAAAAACGCCGCACAGGCCCGCGATGTCAAACCCACCGAGCTTGCTGAGAACATCCAGCGGGTCTTCCGGGTCTGGTTCGTTGACAAGGATGCCCCGGCAGATGGCGTCCACCTTGCGGGCCAGCCCTTCGTCCGAAAGGCCCGCACCGCGTCCGGTCATGAGCTCCACCGGCTGGCCCAGCAGCACCGCCGCCACCGCGCTGGAGGTGGTGGTGTTGCCAATGCCCATCTCACCGGTGGCGATGAGCCGGTAGCCGTTGTCCGCCAGCTCCCGGGCAAGGGCAATGCCCGCCCCGATGGCCTGCACGGCCTGCGCTCGGCTCATGGCAGGGCCAGCCGTAAAGTCTGCCGTGCCGGATGCAATGCGGCAGTTTCGCACGCCGGGCACCGGTTCGCCCGCGATGCCCATATCCACGGGCAGCACGTCGCAGTGGGCGGTGCGGGCCATCTGGCAAACACTGGTGCGGCGCATGGCGAGGTTCTCAGCCACGGCACGGGTCACTTCCTGCCCGGTCTGGCTCACGCCCTGCGCCACCACGCCGTTGTCGGCGCAGAGCACCGCCACCACCCGGCGGGAGAAGTCGAGGTCCGCGCTGCCGGTGAGGGCGGCAGCATCTTCCAGCATGGTCTCAAGGGTGCCCAGCCCGCCCAGAGGTTTTGCAAGACCCATCCAGTGGGCGCGTGCCGCCGCGCGGGCGGCTTCGTCCGGCGGGGTGATGGAAGCAAGCAGTGTTTTCAATTCCGTTTCGGTCATTTTTGTTGTCCTTTTGTATAGCGTTCTGCCGCCGCCACAAAGCGGCGGGGCAGGGGCGTGCCCGCCCAGTAAAAATGCGGGAAGCCCGCATAGAAATTCTCAGTTGCAAAGCCGCATTCCCACTGCATTTTTGCACTTTTGCAGGCAGTAAATGCAGTGCCGTTTGCGGTGGAATCCCAGTGGTGGAATTCGTGGATGGGCAGCTTTTCTCCCGCGCGGAACAGCAGGCTGTCCGCCTTTGCGGTGAGCGTCGCATACCCGAACCGCACCAGCCTGCCCACCCGGATGCCCTCGCCCGGCAGAACGCCTGCCATGGGCCAGTTCTGGCCATCTGTCCCTTCAAGGCTCTGCCCGAGGTAGAGAAAGCCGCCGCACTCGGCCACGGTGGGCAGACCGGCGCTCACGGCGGCCCGGATGGATGTGCGCATGGTCTCATTTTCGCTCAATCGTTTGGCGTACAGCTCCGGGTAGCCGCCGGGCAGGTACAGCCCGCCGATGCCTTCCGGCAGGGCGGCATCGTGCACCGGACTGAAAAACACAAGCGTTGCCCCGGCGTCCCGCAAAGCGTCCAGCGTTTCGGCATAGGTGAAGCAGAAGGCTTCGTCTTTTGCCACGGCGATGCGGGGAAGAAGGGAAGCCTTCCCCCAAGGAGGAAGCCTTTCGCTTTCCGGCTCCGGTTTCTCGGTCAGTTCGGCCAGCTTGTCCCAGTCCAGCACCAGGCTGTCTGCCAGCAGGGCGATCTTTTCCTGCAGGCCGGCAATTTCATCGGCGCTTTTCAGGCCGAGATGGCGGCTCTCCACCACAGCTTCGGGCAGATGGGGCAGATAGCCCAGAACCGGCAGACCAGTCTCGGCTTCCAGCAGGGGTTTGAGCATGTTGTACAGCTTTTCGGAGCAGTTATTGAGCAGAATGCCTGCGAGATGGCTGTTTTTGTGGAAGTGCACCAAACCCTGAATTTGGGCCGCCAGCGTCACGCTGGCCCCTTTGGGCTGCACCACCAGAAGCACCGGCAGGCCCAGCGTATCTGCCAGCTCCCAGGCACTGGCCCGGGTGGTCAGGCCCTGTCCGTCGTAAAAGCCCATGGCACCCTCGCACACGGCGGCACCATGCCCGGCGGCGTAGCGGGCATAAAGGGCCTGCACGGTGTCTTTGGTGGAAAGAAACAGGTCCAGATTGTGGCTTTCTACGCCGAGAGCCGAGCGGTGAAACATGGGGTCGATGTAGTCCGGTCCGGATTTAAAGGCACAGGGGTCGGCTCCGTGCTGTTTCAGCGCCGCCAGCACCGCGCAGGTGACGGTGGTCTTGCCGCTGCCGGAAGACGGCGCGGCGATGAGGAATTGCATCATTTGCATGTCCCTGTAATGAGGAAGGTGGGGTTGTTGGCCATGAGCAGGTGCAGGCGGCCCGCCGGTTTTGTGCGGCTGACGGCAATCTGCGTCACCTCGGCGGTCAGGCCCCGGGCGGTCAGCGCGGCAATGGCGGCGCTCAAGGTCTCCAGTGCGATGGCCGAGATGCAGATGCGTGCCGCCGCGTTTTTGGTAAGCACCGCGTCCAGCACGGCCTCCATGCCGCCTTTCGTCCCGCCGATGAACACGGCGTCCGGGGCGGGCAGGCCGTCGAGAGCTTCCGGCGCTTTGCCTTCGATGAGGGTCAGGTTGTAAGCACGGAATTTCTCCCGGTTTTTGCGGATGAGCGCACAGGCGTCCGGCTCGCACTCCACAGCGTACACGCGGCCTTTCGGGGCCGCAAGGGCCAATTCCACACTCACGCTGCCGGTGCCTGCGCCCACATCCCACACCGTATCGGTGGGGGTCACCGCCAGTTTTGCCAGCGCGGCGGCACGCACCTCCTGCTTGGTCATGGGTACGTCGCCCCGGGTGAAGGCTTCATCCGGCCAGCCCTGTGAACGAAACGGCGGAAGATCGAAGTTTTCCACCAGCAATACGCTGAGCGGTGCAAAACTCTGCCCGGCCAGTTCGGCGGCAGAGCCGTAGCGGATGGCTTCGGCTTCGGTGCCAAGGTTCTCGCCCACAACACCGTGGGCCGCACCCATACCGGCAGCGGTCAGCTTCCGGCAGAGGGTGGCGGGCGTCTCGGTGCCGCCGGTGAGGAAGAATACGGCCTTGTTCGTCATGCATTCTGCCACCGGGTCGCAGGCACAGCCGTGGGCCGAGACCAGCTTCCAGTCCTGCCACGGGCGGCCCAGCGCCGCCGAGAGCAGCTGCACGCTGGAAATGCCCGGGTACACCCGGGCCGGGATGCCCAGCGCCCGCAGGGGCGTGAGCAGGCCGGACGCTCCGGAGTAAAACCCGATGTCGCCGCTGTAGAGCACGGCGGCGTCCTGCCCGGGGTTCTGCGCCAGCATTTCGAGGATGTCGGCAGGCTGGTAGAGGGCAAACTGCCGGGCGGTGCAGTCTGCGGGCAGACCCGCCAGCAGCCGTTTTGCGCCGAACACAAGGCCCGCGCCGCGCACGGCGGCCTGTGCCTGTGCGGAAAGGGCTTCCCACCTGCCGCTGCCCATACCGATCAGTGTGACCATTGCAACATCTCCTGACAATGCGTGAATAATTCGTCCTCGGTCTCGCCGACCTCCGGCGGGCGGCGCAGCACCACCAGCTGTGCGCCGGTTTTGGCAGCGGCCTGTACCTTCTCGGCAAAGCCGCCTGCCGCGCCGCCGTCCTTGGTGACGAGATATTGAATATGGAACTGCTCCATCAAAGCAACATTCAGCACGAGGCTGAACGGCCCCTGCATGGCGATGATGTTTTTGTGCGGGATGTGGGCCGCCTCGCAGGCGGCAATGCCCTCCGGCGTGGGCAGCACGCGGGGGTAGAGCCGGGCCGGGTCGAGGGACGCAAAAGCAGAAAGCTCCTTGGCACCGGTGGCCAACAGCACATTGCCATCCTGTCCGGCAAGGTATTCTGCGGCCTGTGCCGCCGTCTCAAACACGGCGCAGCCCTCGGGCAGGGGACTCTGGGCCCGCAGCAGGCGGCGGTATTCCACGCCCGCCTGCGCCGCTGCCGCGCGGATGTTTTTGGTGGCATCCACCGCGTAGGGGTGGGTGGCGTCGATGCAGAGGTCTGCACCTGCCAGCAGCGCCGCCATGGCGTCCGGCTGCAGCCGCCCGGCGTGGACGGTGATGCCCGCCATCTCGCCCTGCTCCTCGGCACCCAGCGGCGTTGCCACGCAGACGGTCACTTTGGCACCCAGTGCGGCCAGCTTCTGGGAGAAACGGCGGCCCTCGGTGGTGCCGCTGAACACGACCGCCTTCACTTGCGGTACCCCCGAGGCGTGACCATCCAGCCCGAGACCGCGCGGGTGGCTGCGTTGCCGATGTACACGGTGGTGAACATATCCACCGGGGTGCTTTCCAGCTCGGCCAGGGTCAGCACACAGCTGGTCTGGCCTTCGCGGCCGATGTTGCGCACAAGGCCGCAGACCGTCTCCGGGCCCTTACCGTTAGCGCGCAGAATGCGCACCGCCTTCTGCAGGTAGTCCGGGCGGCCTTTGGAGGAAGGGTTGTACAGCGCCAGGCAGAAATCGCCCATGGCCGCGCAGGCCAGCCGCTTTTCAATGACCTCCCACGGGGTGAGCCGGTCGGAAAGGGAAATGACGCAGAAATCATGGGCCAGCGGGGCACCCAGCACGGCTCCGCCGCTGAGGGCGGCGGTCAGGCCGGGCACGACCTCTATGGTCACGTCCGGGTATTCTTCGGCCAGCTCCAGCAGCGGGCTGGCCATGCCGTAAACGCCCGCGTCGCCGCTGCACACCAGCGCCACCCGTTTGCCGGTGCTGGCCTTTTCCAGCGCCCAGCGGCAGCGGTCGATCTCCTTTGTCATGCCGGTGGAATAGTATTCCTCGCAGGGAAACTCCGGCTCGATCAGGTCGAGATACAGCTTGTAGCCGCAGATGGCGTCCACACTTTCGAGGACATTGTGGGCTTCCTGGGTCATATAGTAAGGGTCGCCCGGGCCGATGCCGACCGCATAGACGACGCTTTCCGGCTGGTCGATCTCAAATTCCATCGGGTCAAACATTTTGCCACCTCCAATCCGGGGCAAAGGGCCGCACCGCCAGCGCAAAGGTCACGCCGGTGCGGGCGTATTTGTGAAAAACGAGCGGCCCGCCTGCCGCCAGCACGGCTGACCGCTCGCAGACATTGTCCACGCCGGTGACGCTCTGCACAAAGGCAGAGGGCGTAAAGCTGCCGGGCGCGGCGCGCAGGGCTTCGGCGGGGAAGAACTGCACCGGCCAGCCGTGATCCTGGCAGAAGGCAAGTAAGCCCGCTTCGTTTTGTTTCAGGTCGATGCTGGCCGCCGCCGTGATGCACTGCAGGGCCAGCCGGTTTGCGGCACAAAAGGCCGCGAAAGCTTCTTCCAGCGTGCCGGCGCTGGTGCCGCGTTTGCAGCCTACGCCCAGCACCCCGATGCGGGGCACCAGATGCAAGGCGTCTCCCGCCGGGCAGAGGGTGAGGGCAAAGTCCGGGGCATCTGCGCTCTCGGTCAGGCTCGCAGGCGGCGTGCCTGCAATGGGCCAGTCGGATGCAAAGTGCACGGGCCTGCCCGCCAGCAGTGCACCGCTGACAAGCTTGATGCGCTCCGGCTCCAGCACGGCACAGTTCTGGTGCTTGGCCCACTCGTCCACCGCAAACACGCCGATTGCATCGGTAGCCGTGGTGATGACCGGCACCGCGCCGCACACAGCCGCCAGCGCCCGGGCCAGGTTGTTGGCACCGCCGAGGTGGCCTGAGAGGATGGGCACCGCAAAATGCCCGCACTCGTCCAGCACCACCACGGCGGGGTCCGACGCCTTGCTCTGGCAGTGGGGGGCAATGGCCCGCACTGCGATGCCAACAGCGCCCACAAAGATCAGAGCGTCACTCCCGGCAAACTGCCGGGCTGTCCAGTCGGCAAGGCCGACCTGCCCGGGCGCATGGCCGCAGCGGGCCACACTGCCGGAATAGGCTGCCGCCAGTTTTTGGGCCAGCGCAAGGCCCTTTGCCGTAAAGGCAAGGTAAGCCCGGGTCACTGGTCGGTCCCCTTGCGGAACGCGGTGGTGAAGGCCGGGTCGTAGAGCTTGCTGCGCTCGTAATTCTGGCCCAGGAAGCCGCCCACCACGATGAGGGCCGTCTTGGTGATGTGTGCCGCATGGACGCTCTCGGCCAGCGTGCCCACGGTGCAGCGAACGGTCTTCTGTTCCGGCCAGGTGGCTTTGTACACCACCGCTGCCGGGGTCTCTGCCGTGTAGGCACCACCTGCAAGCAAGGCTTCCTGCACCTTGTCCACCAGACCGATGGAGAGGAAGATGACCATGGTGGCCCCGTGTGAAGCAAGGCTTGCCAGCTTTTCCTTTTCCGGCACCGGGGTGCGGCCCTCCATGCGGGTGATGATGACGGTCTGGCTGACAGTGGGCAGGGTGTACTCGGCGTTCAGCGCCGCTGCCGCGCCGCAGAAGCTGGAAACGCCTGGCGTGTCATCGTAGGGGATGCCTTCGGCATCCAGCACGTCCATCTGCTCCCGGATGGCGCCGTACAGGCAGGGGTCGCCGGTGTGCAGGCGCACGGTGGTCTTGCCCGCGGCTTCCATCCGGCGCATCACATCCAGAACCTGTTCGAGAGTCATCTCGGCGCTGTTGTAAATTGCACAGCCCGCTTTGGCAAGGCCAAGCAGGGCCGGGTTCACGAGACTGCCCGCATAAATGATGCAGTCGGCGGCCTGCAGCAGGGCCGCGCCGCGCTGGGTGATGAGGTCCGGTGCACCGGGGCCTGCGCCAACAAAATGTACCATAGCGTTACTCCTTTACCAGAACGGTGGCAAAATAGCCCGCTGATTCTTCCGGCCGGGCAGCGGAAAGGTCGGTCCAGACGGCTTCGTCCGGCAGACCGCAATTGCATACAAGGGCGCTGTCGGCCAGCTTTCTGCGGGCTTCCAGTGTATCGAGAAGGGCGGGCAGCTGCCTGCCGGTCTTCATCAGCACTTTGGTGCCGGGCGTTTCCAGCACGCGGTCTGCCCAGCCGCCGGGCGCAATGGTGAGCGGGGCATCCATGCCGCCGGTGAGGGGAACATTCAGCCGCGCCGCCGCCGCGCAGAAGCTGGGCACACCCGCCGCCATGGCGGTGGCATAGCCTTCCGCCTGCAAAATCTCCTGCAAGTACCCGAAGGTGGCGTAGATGGAAACGTCACCGATGTTCAGCATGGCCACGTCCTGCCCGGCATCCAGAAAAGGCCGCACGGCCTGCGCCGCCTGCCGGTGAGATGCCGCCAGCACCGCCGGGTCACGGCTCATGGCAAAGTGCAGGGGAACGATGGCCTTGCCGTCCAGTGCATCACCCAATGCCCGGCGGGCGATGTCCAGCGCCAGCATCTGGCCGGAGGATGTCTGCGGCGCGGCCAGCACCGGGCAGCTTTGAATGAGCCGCACCGCCTGCAGAGTGAGCAGTTCCGGGTCGCCGGGGCCGACGCTGACACCGTAAAAGGTACCTTTTACATTTTCCATTCTGTCATCAGCTCCTTTGCGGTTTCGGTCTCGCCCAGCGGGCCGTGCTGGTTCGAGAACAGCACGGCACCCACCCGGAAGCCCCCGCCTGCCCGGCGGTCAAGGTGCAGCTGGATGGCGGCAAGGATGCTTTTCAGCACTGGGGTGCGCAGGTTTGCACCGTCCAGAATGTCAAGGCAGGCGTCGGTGGTGGCGGCGTCCATTAGGGTGGCGCACACTTCGCGGGAAGCGCCGCACAGCGCCGCGTGGGCGCAGAACACCTCGGCGCGGCCATCGGCGGTGTGGGAATGGGTGTTCATGACGCCCGCCGCCAGCTTGACCAGCTTGCCGATGTGGCCCACGAGAAGCGCTTCTTCAAAGTTTGCCGCTGCGGCCATATCCAGCGTGTCACCGATGAAGTTCGAGGTCTTGACCACCGGGAACCGCTCAAACTGTGGCAGGGCAGACGCCAGATAGTCCAGCCCGTAGTTGCCCGGGGCCAGCACCAGCCGCCGTGGGCCGTCTGTGTTTTTGGCACGCAGAGCGGCCTGATTCATTTCCAGCTGGATGGTGTCCAGAATGGCCTGCTGGCTCATGGGCTCCACGATACCGCTGGTGCCCAGAATGGAAAGGCCCCCCTCCACGCCGATGTGGGGGTTGAAGGTGCGCTTTGCCGTCTCGGCCCCGCCCTCAATGGAGATGGTCACGGCAAAGCCGCCTGTGTAGGCCGCGTTCTCGGCCTCCCGTTCCAGCGCTTCGGCGATCATCTGGCGGGGCACATGGTTGATGGCGGCTTCGCCCACCGGCTGGTCAAGGCCCGGTTTAGTCACCCGGCCCACACCCTCGCCGCCAAAGATGCGCACGCCGGGCGCGTCCGGTTCCAGCACGACCGATGCAATGACCGGCAGGCCGGTGGTCACATCTACATCGTCGCCGCCGTCCTTGCGGATGGCGCATTCTGCGCCGGTGTCCGTTTTGCGGCAGAAGATGGGTGCCACCTCCACCACAATGCCTTTCGGTGTGCGCAGAGCCACCGTCTCCGGTGCATGGCCGGTGAGCAGCAGTCGTGCCGCGCCCGCCGCACCCAGCGCCGCACAGGTGCCGGTGGTGTAACCGCAGCGCAGCAGCTTCTGCCCGCTGCGGACGTAATGCTCAAATTGCGGCCCAGCCGGGTTGGCTTCCGGCTTTGGCGGCTCCGGTGCGCCGTATAGAGCAGCGTACTGTTCTTCCGTCAGGCCATACAGCGCCCGGATGTTCTCCGGCGCAAAGGCAGCATCCGGCGTCAGCACGCCGGACACCCCGGCAGGGGAGACGCACACCACTGTGTCGGCAATCTTCTGCGCCAGTTCCAGCTCATGCAGGCTCAGCACCACGGCGAGATGCTCACCATGGGCCAGCTCTTTTAAAATGGTCAGCAGCTCGATCTTGCCCTTGATGTCCAGAAAAGACGTGGGCTCGTCCAATAAAATCACCTGCGGCTGCTGGCACAGGGCCCGGGCCAGCAGAACGCGCTGGCGCTGGCCGTCGCTGATGCGGTTGAAATCCCGGTCGGCGAGATGGGCTGCACCCACCCGTTCCAGTGCGCTGTGCGCCTGCCGTTTGTCTTCGGCCGAGAGGATGCCCAGCCGCCCGGTGTAGGGGTAGCGGCCCGCCGCAGCAAAGTCAAAGCAGGTGGTCAGCTCCATGCGGCGGCTGTGCGGTGCCATCAGGGCAAGCTTCTGGGCCCGTTGGGTGCCGGTATAGTCGGAAAGGTTCTTTTCGTCCAGCAGCACCGCGCCGCCCATGGGGTCCAGCTGGCCCGCCAGCGTGCGCAGCAATGTGGATTTGCCCGCGCCGTTGGGCCCGATGAGGGTCAAAATCTGGCCGGGCTGCACCCCCAGCGCAATGCCGGAGAGAAGCGGCGTTTTGCCGTAGCCGATGGCAAGGTCATTTGCCGTGCAGAGAAAGGTCTCGTTCATCGTGCACCCTCCTGATTGCGCCGCACCAGCAGTCCGATGACCACCGGCGCGCCGAACACTGCCGTCACCGAGCTGATGGACAGCTCGGTGGGCGCAAACAGACTGCGGGCCAAAAGGTCACAGAACAAACAGAACGCCGCCCCGCCCAGGCAGCACCCGGGCAGCACATGCAGCGGCTTTGCACTGCCCAGCAATTGCTTGACGAGGTGCGGCACCGCGATGCCCACGAAGGAGATGGGCCCGGCAAAGGCAGTGACACAGGCCGCCAGCAGGCTGGAAAGCAGCACCAGTGCCGCCGAGAACGGCTTGACGTTCACACCCACGCTGCGGGCGTATTCTTCCCCCATCTGGTAGGCGGCCATGGGTTTGGACAGCAGAAAGGAAGCCGCCAGCGCAGGCAGGGCCACCAGCGCCGCTGCCCGGACGTTGGCCCAGGTCATGCCGGAAAAGCTGCCCTGCGACCAGTTGTGCAGGTTGACGATGTTGGAGTCCTGCGCAAAGGCCACCACGATGTCCGTGATGGCCGAGCAGATGTAGCCGATCATGACGCCGCAGATGACGAGGATGCTCATGCGCTGCACCCGCCGCGCCACCGCCAGCACAAAGGCCATGGCGGCCATAGCGCCCACGAAGGCGGCGACGATGAGCGTTACCGAACCGGTGAGCATCCCGCGATTGAGGAAAACCACCATGGTCAAGGCCACGGCCAGCTTGGCCCCGCTGGAAATGCCCATGACGAAGGGCCCGGCGATGGGGTTTGCAAAGAAGGTCTGCAGCAGGTAGCCCGCCGCGCTGAGGGCCGCACCCAGCAGCGCCGCCATCACCGCGCGCGGCAGACGCAGCTGCAGAATGATGTTCATGGAAAGCGTGTCCTGCCCCTTGCCCAGCAGTGCCGCCACCACTGCGCCCGGCGCAAGGGACACACTGCCCCAGAACAGGTTCAGCGCAAACAGCACAGCCAGCGCCGCCGCAAGGGCAAGATAGGAGACAGCAAGGCGTCGGGTACGGGTCATAGACAGTCCTTTCAGTAAAATAAGACTTGATTATTACAGAACGCGTGACGGTACGCCCTCATCCGGCGCATTCGCGCCACCTTCTCCCGACGGGGGGAAGGCAGAAAACGTCAGGCAACATGGGTGAGGAATTTCAGGGTATCGGCATCGGGTGTGCCCTCGGTGAACACCTTGTTCATGTCAAGGATGAGGTCAGCAAGCTCCATGCTCTGCTGGAACAGGCTTTGGCTCGTGCACCACACCTGCCCGTTCTGCACGGCCTTGAACTCGCTGAGCAGCGGGAACTTTTCGGTCAGCTGGCTCACGGATGCAATGGTGCCTTCGATGGCGCTGTTGTAGATGAGCACGTCGGCGTCTTTGGCACCGGCGTAGAAATCTTCCAGCGGCAGGTTCATGGTGGCAAGGCTGTTGCCATTGTCGGTGAGGTCCGAGAAGACGTAGGCCCCGCCGGCCATCTCGATCATTTTGGCCACATAGTCGCTGCCTTTGCGCACGGTGGCGAGGTTGTTGGAGCTGAGGGAGAAGAACGCGCAGCTCTTGCCGGTGGGCTCCTGCTCCAAAAGCGGCGCAATGGCAGCTTCCTGCGCGGCAAACACCTGCTCGGCCGTGTCTTCTTTGCCCAGCAGGATGCCGTACAGCTTGATCCACTCCATGCGCTCAAGCGGGCCGCTCTCGTAGCTGGAACGCTCCACCAGCACCGGGATGCCGAAATGCTCCAGCTGCTCCTTCACTTCGGGGGTGTGCAGGATCATGGTGTTCTGGATGGCAAGGCTGCAGTTTGCGGCTAAGATTTGCTCGTAGTCTGGGGCGCTGTACTTGCCCGCGTAGGCGATGCGGCCTTCTTCCATGGCCTGCTTTGCTTCGGGCAGATACCAGCCCTCGGCCTTGGTGCCGGAGAGGGTCACGCTGTCCAGCGCGTCCAGATGCAAAATCAGGTCCATCACCGAGGTGGAGACAAGGTAGATGTTCTCCACCGGCTGACGCAGCACGGTCACGTCGGCGGGCAGGCTGTCCACCTCGGCGGCATCCTGCGGCACAACGAGAAATTTCTGGCCGGAATCCGGGATGCTCACCATGGTATAGCCGCCTTCGTAGCAGTCCGCCGTGAACTGCTGCGCGTAGTCCAACTGGTAATGATGCGAGAAAACAAGACTTTCTGTATTCGCAGGCTCTGCCTTACTGCCGCAGCCGGAAAGCGCCAGCGTTGCCGCCGGAATGAGCTTTAGAAATTGGTTTCGGGTGATTTTCATGTTACTTCAAACTTGCCGAAGCAAAGGTCAGCGTGTACTCGATCTCATGGGGGGTGCTCATGGCCACGGTGTCGGCGGTCACGTCCAGCGCGGTGTCCAGCGCGGCCACGGGGATCTCAAAGGTGGAGTTGCCCTCGGTGTTGGTGGGCAGATACTTCTCGCTGTCCACGATCATATAGTCGTAGTTGGGGCTGCTCCACACGATGGTGGCGGTCATTTTGCCGTCCGCCACAGTCAGGGCGGCGGGGCTTTCCACGGTGGCACGGCCGGAGCCGCCCTCCAGCGTCACCTCGCAGGTGTAGGTGCCGTCGGCGGGCGTTTCAGCTGCGGCCTGTTCCACCGCATCGCGCACGCTGACGGTGTGGTCATACCACTTGCCCTTTTTGCCCAGAATGGCCAGGTCAAAGTCGGTATCCAGAGCAGACACCGGGATGTCGAAGCCGTACACTTCCTCGGAAGTGCCGTCGGAGTAGGTGACCGTATCGGTGGTGGGCTGCAGCCAGTCGGACGCGTTGGCTTCGGCTTCGGCGGCCTTGCCCAGATACAGGTTGACGACATTTTTGGAAACCAGACTGACGTGGAAGGTCATCTGGCCATTCTCCACGGTCAGGGTGCCTTTGCCGTCGCAGGCTTCGTTGGCGTGGAACATGGAGCTGTCGGTGTCAAACTCGGCGGTGTAGATGCCGTCCGGCAGAGCAGCGGTCTCAACCACAGAAGCGGCAGAGGACGCAGCTTCGGAGGAAGCAGCACTGGACGCCGCAGAGGAAGCAGCAGAAGAAGCGCCGCAGCCTGCCAGCAGGCTCAGCGCGAGAGAAGCGGTCACAACACAGGAAAAAATGCGTTTCATGAGAAATACCTCTACATTATAAAGAATTGGATTTTATTATAGCATGATTCTAAGAAAAAATGAACCCTCTCCATCGGGCTCCGCAGCGGCGGCAGCGAGACGGGGAGGGTTCGGGAAAATCAGCCCTTCAGGGAGTCAATGGCAGCCTTGGTGTGAGCGATGTACAGGCTCTGGATGTCCTCGATCTCGCCCAGACCAGCGATCTGGCAGTCGATGCTGTCAAATGCGCCGGAAGCGGTGAACTGGCTCAGCCAGGAATCTTCGTCGGAACCGGCCATATCGTTGTTGGCGTGGTCACCGGCAACGACCATCAGCGGGCGCAGAACGACCTTGGTGTAGCCTGCAGCCTTCACGGCCTCGATGACGTTCTCGCAGGCGGTCTCCTCGGGCTCACCCTCAACGGTGCCGATGAACACATTGTCGTAGCCCAGGGTCTGCATGGTGGTCTGCATCTGGCTGTAGCTCACCTTTGCGGTGTGAGAGGTGCCGTGGCCCATGAAGACGAAGGCGACCTTGTCCTCAGCGGCGGCGCTCAGGCTGTCGTAACCGGCTTCCTTCACGGCAGCAGCGGTGACGGCCTTGGCGACATCTTCCTTGTCCTGGTTGATGACAGAGGCGTCAGAGCCGACCTCGCCCAGCAGGGGCTCAGCCACGGCGACGGTCTCGAACTTGTCACGGTAGGAGTCGATCATCTCCATCATCTCGTCGTACTCCGCGCCGTGCATCAGGTGGGTGGGCTGGACGACCAGGTTCTTCACGCCGTTTGCCACAGCGCGGTCCATGGCCTGCTGCATGTTGTCGATCTTCTCGCCGTCACGGGCCTGCACATGGTTGATGATGATCTGTGCGGTGAAGGCGCGGCGCACGCTCCAGTCGGGGTATGCGGCCTGCAAGGCGTCCTCAATACCCTTGATGTCGGCAGCGCGGCTGTCGTTGAAGGAGGTGCCGAAGGACACCACCAGCAGCTCGTTCTCACCGATCTCATCGGCGTTGCGGGCATCGTCCTTGGAGGCATCGCCGGTGTCGCGGCCAAAGTAGTCGGGGTCGGCGTTCTCGCCCTCGACCAGCTCCTTCTGGGTGTCGGTCAGGGCATCCCAGGCAGCCTTGGCGGCCTCGCACTGGGCGTCGGTGTCATCGCTGCGCTCCTGCACATAGATGGCGTCGATCAGGTCTGCCACGTTCTTTGCGGCCATTTCGTCAGCCTCCTCGCTGCTCACTTCGCTGGAAGCAGCGGACGCGGCGGTGCTGGTGCTGGAAGCGGTGCTGGATGCAGCGCCGCCGCAGCCGGTGAGCACACCGGCGCACAGGGCCAGAGCCGTGACGGCTGCAGCCAGCTTCTTGGTTTCGATCTTTCTCATTGTGTGTCTTTTCCTTTCCTGTGGAATGAATTACGGGCTGAACCGAACAAAGGGTACAGGAAAGAGAGATGAAAAAAAGGCCCTTTTGTCCTGCGGATGGCATGACAAAAAGGCCCTTACGGTTCAGAGCTTTTTTGGTACAACCAATTCCTCGTGATCTGGAGCTTTCGCTCCCGTACCAACAGCAGGCAGGTTTCCTGGCTGAAAGATCGCCGCCCGGCGCCGCCTTCTCAGAGCAAAGCTCCAATGGCTGGTGCAAAGCACCCTGACGCGGGCTCCCTTATCACAGTGACGAGATCGTGCGGGATTTGCACCCGCTTCCCTTTTACCCTTCCCGCCGCCATAACGGCAGAAGGCACCTGCTGTTTTTCTGTTCAGTTCGCAGGACAGTATAGCATACCGCAGCGGGAAATGCAAGAAAATGGGCGGCATCCCGGTACTTTTCCTTATAAAAGGCGAAAAGAAGGCTGTGTTTTGTATAAAATCCCGCCGGGCACCCCACACTAACCCCGGAAGCAATGCGTACACAACACGACAGATGGGAGCGAAGAAAATGGAGCAGATCAAACGATTTTTGCGCGGCAAAGGCTTTGCGCTGGCGCTTCTGGCCTGCCTGGTGGCGGCAGGCGCGGCGGGGGTCTGGGCGGTGCGCGCCGTCCGCAATGAACTGGAAAAAAGCTATGAAGAACTGACACGGCCGGAGGCGTCTTCCGCCCCGCAGGCCGCCGTGCCGGATACCGATTTGAAAGTGGAGGATGAACCATGGCAGGATGTTACCGAAGCAGCAAACAGCGTGGCCGGTGTGCCCAAAGCGGAGAGTGGGGCCGCATCCTCTGGCTCGTCTTCTGGGGCGGTGTCTGGTGCTGGTTCTGTGCGCGAACCCTCCGCACTGCAAGGCTCCTCTGCGCCTGCCAGCAGCTCGGCAGCGCCTGCCTGCGCGCAGCCGGTCACGGGACGTGTGCTCAACGCCTGCAGCGGCGATGAGCTGGTCTACAACAAGACGCTGGGCGACTGGCGCACCCACAACGGCGTGGACTATGCCTGCGCCCAGGATGCGGCAGTGTCTGCCCCGGTGAACGGCAAGGTGACCGCCGTGGAGACGGATGGCCGCTGGGGCAGCGTGGTGAGCATCGAGGACGGGGAAGGCCGCGTCTGGCGGGTGTGCGGCACGGCGGATGTGCAGGTGAAGGCCGGTGACACCGTGTCCACGGGCCAGACGCTGGGCCGCGCGGGGAACATCCCGAACGAATGCACCGAGGAGACCCATGTGCATCTGGAAGTGCTGGAAGGGGACAAGTACCTCGACCCGGCAAAGCTCATCGGATAAAGCATCAGAAAAGGCGGCAGGGCGAAACGGCTCTGCCGCCTTTTGCGCTGTCTGCAGCCCAAAAATCCATTCTTTCCCGGCGGGGCTGCATTGCTTTTGCGGGACGGTTCTGGTATGATATATACGTAGAACTAGGCGTTTTGGGAGGAAATCAGATGGCGAAGGTGTTGATCGTAGGTGCCGGTGCGGCGGGACTGATGGCGGCGGGTGCCGCCGTGCGGCAGGGGCATCAGGTGACGGTGCTGGAGCACATGGATAAGCCCGGCCAGAAAATTCTGGTCACTGGCAAGGGCCGCTGCAACGTGACCAACGATTGCCCGGCGGAGGAATTCCTGCGGCATGTGCGCACGAACCCGCGGTTTCTGTTTTCCTCGCTGGGGTCTTTCCCGCCCGCCAAGACTATGGAACTGTTCGAGGACCTTGGCGTGGAGCTGAAGGTGGAACGCGGCCGCCGGGTGTTCCCGGTGTCGGACAAGGCAGAAGAAATCCGGCAGGCCCTTTTGCGCTACGCGCAGGATGCGGAACTTGTACATGACGGCGCGAAAAAGCTGATCCTTGAAGATGTAACGCCGGAGCCGGAAGCGGCTCCCGCTGTGCCGGAGAACCCGCGCCACCCCAAAAAGAAAAAGACCGGCCCGGCCCTGCGGTGCATCGGCGTGCGGGGTACTTCGGGCCGGGAATACCGGGCCGACGCGGTGCTGGTGGCCACTGGCGGCGTGAGCTACCCCACCACCGGCTCCACCGGCGACGGCTACAAGCTGGCACAGCAGGCCGGGCACACCCTGGTGGAGCCGGTGCCCAGTCTGGTGAGCCTGGTGAGCCATGACGCCGACTGCAAAAAAATGATGGGGCTGGCCCTGAAAAACGTGACGCTGACCCTGTTTGAGGACGGCAAGGCCATCTTTGACGAGCAGGGCGAGATGCTGTTCACCCATTTCGGCATCAGCGGCCCGCTGACCCTGAGTGCGTCCAGCCATCTGGGCGACATGAAAAAGCACAAGTATTATACGGAGATCGACCTGAAGCCTGCCCTCAGCGAGGAACAGCTCTATGACCGCATCACGCGGGATTTTGCCCTGCTGGCGAATCACGCGGCGCAGGGCGCGCTGGTCAAGCTGCTGCCGTCCAGCATGCAGCCGGTGATGGTGGCGCGCTGGGGCATCGACCCGGCCACCAAGGCAAACCAGATCACCCGGGAGCAGAAGCGGGAACTGGTGCAGTTATGCAAGCACTGGCGGGTGTCCATCGACGCCCGGGGCGACCTGGCCCATGCGGTCATCACCAGCGGCGGTGTGTCCGTCCGCGAGGTGGACCCGAAGACGATGCAGAGCAAGAAGGCGCTGGGCCTGTACTTTGCGGGCGAAGTGCTGGATGTGGATGCCTACACCGGCGGCTACAATCTGCAGATCGCCTTCTGCACCGCGCAGGCGTTTGCAAATAATCTGTAATTGCAGACAAAACAATTTTGAATGCCCTCCGCGCTGCTCTGGGCATATTTATAGGAATCGAATTTTATTATTTCACGTTTGTCGCGGCCTGCGGGCTGCTCCAAACGCATTTTCACGAAAAAAGTCCAAACCGAAAGATGCAGTGATTCGGCACGCCCCCTTCGTGAAAAATCAGATTTTCCGGATCTGTAAATATTAAAAATAAATTTCCGCTGAAGATGGCCAGAGCGTGAGCGGCGGCCATTTTAAATCGTTTGGCTTAAAAAGGAGAGATACAAAATGGTATCTGTTGCGATCGACGGGCCTGCGGGCGCAGGCAAATCCACGCTGGCACGCCGTCTGGCGGCTGAGATGGGCTATATCTATGTGGACACCGGTGCCATGTTCCGCACCATCGGCCTGTATGCCCTGCGCGCGGGCAAGGACCCCAAGGATAACGCGGCGGTCAACGCGCTGCTGCCGGAAATTGAACTGCATTTTGCGTTCATCGACGGTGAGCAGCACATTTATTTAAAGGAAGAAGACGTGAGCACCGCCATCCGCACCGAACAGGTGGGCATGGCAGCTTCCGCTGTGGGCGCGAACCCGGCCGTCCGCGCCTTCCTGCTGGAGATGCAGCAGGACATGGCCCGGAAGCAGGACGTGCTGATGGATGGCCGCGACATCGGCACGGTGGTGCTGCCGAATGCCACGGTGAAGATTTTCCTTACGGCCACGCCGGAAGCCCGCGCCACCCGCCGGTGGAAGGAGTACCGGGAAAAGGGCATCGACACGCCCTATGAGGAAGTGCTGGCCGATGTGAAGCAGCGGGACTATCAGGACACCCATCGCGCCGCTGCGCCGCTCAAGCAGGCGGATGATGCCGTGCTGCTGGACACCTCGGAGCTGGATTTTGAACAGAGCCTTGCTGCAATGAAGAAGATCATTGCACAGAAAGTCGGCTGAAGGAAACGCCCGTGAACCGGAAGCTTCCTCCTTAGACACGAATCGGGCCATTCCATCGCCCGCCCTATTGCCCTTCGGGCAACAGGGTCCCACCCCAGCGGACGGTCTTCGGAGAAACTTCCGGTTCGCAGGCTGAATAAATCTAAAACACAGGAATAAAACGATAAAATGATATTATATTACATCTTAGTGCCTTTCGCATGGCTGCTGTGGCACATCGGCTTCCGCATCCATGTGGAGGGCCGCGAGAACCTGAAAAAAGTGCAGACGAAGGGGTATATCCTTGCGCCGACCCACATCTCCGCCATCGACCCGGTGTTCATCGTGGTGACGCGGTGGGGCAGGCGGATGGTCGTGTTCGCGAAAAAAGAACTGTTCGAGATCAGCGCCCTGCTGAGCTGGTTCTTCTGCTGCTGCGGCGCAGTGTGCGTGCGCGGCACCCGGGACGAGGTGGCTGTCATTGAGCAGACCGTGGAAAAGTGCAAAAACGGCGAAACCCTGCTCATCTTCCCGGAGGGCACCCGCGAGAAGGAAGGCAAGCTGCTGCCGCCGAAAAGCGGCCTGTTCGTCATCGCGGCGCAGGCCGGAGTGGACGTGGTGCCCTGCCGCATCCTCTACGACACGCCGGACGGAAAAATGCACCTGCTGTGCAAAGTGCGGGTGATCTATGGCGAGCCGATGCCCGCCGCCCAGTTTGCCATGGAGGGCCGCCGCGACACCAAAAAGCTGCGCGCCAACAAGCAGGCGCTGCTGGATGCGTGGGAGAAGATGGGGGAATAATATGGAGATCAAAGTCGCCAAAACGGCGGGGTTCTGCTTTGGCGTGAACCGCGCCGTGGAGCTGACCTACGGCCTGCTGGCCGAGGGACGCAGGGTGGCCACCCTCGGGCCGCTGATCCACAACCCCCAGGCGGTGGCAGACATGCAGCGCCGGGGCGCGCTGGTGGCAGACACGGTGGAGGACATCCCCGCCGGGTATGAGGTGGTCATCCGCAGCCACGGCGTGCCGTGCAGCGTGTATGACGCGCTGGCCGCCCGCGGCGTCCGCTATCACGACGCTACCTGCCCCTTCGTGCAGAAGATCCAGCGCATCGCCGAGCAGGCCGAAAAAGAGAACGCGGTGCTGCTGGTGGCGGGCGATAAGACCCACCCGGAGGTGCAGGGAATCGTCGGGCACACCCGTGGAGAGGTGTTCGTTTTTGCCGATCTGGACGAGCTGCGGGCCTGGAAGGGCCCCTCGGACCCGCAAAAACCCCTGTTTGCAGTTGCACAGACCACATTTCAGGTAACAAAATGGCAAGAAAGTTCGGAGTTTCTCAAAAAAGCCTATACAAACGCCCGAATTTTTGATACAATATGTAATGCGACGTGGGCGAGGCAACAGGAAGCGGAAGACCTCAGCCAACAATGCGACATCATTGTTGTCATTGGCGGTCATCATTCTTCCAATACCCAAAAGCTGGTACAGGTCGCCGCAAAACACACGCGTGCCGTAACGGTCGAGACAGCGAGCGAACTTCGGCCGGAATGGTTTGCAGATGTTAAAGTGGCGGGCGTGACAGCCGGGGCTTCAACGCCATCGTCTATTATTGAGGAGGTACTTAACAGTATGAGCGCAGAAATCAATGACAGCATGAGCTTTGAGGAGATGCTGAATGCATCCGAGGAAAAGCGTGTTCATGCAGGCAGTATTGTGAAAGGAATCGTGACCAGCATCTCTGCCAACGAGATCCAGGTGGATATCGGAGCGAAGCAGACCGGCTTTGTCAAGCTGAGCGAGCTGACCGATGATTCCTCCGCCAAGGTCGAAGACCTGGTGAAGGTTGGCGATGAGCTGGACCTCATCGTCGAGAAGGTTATGGATCAGGATGGCGTCATCCAGCTCTCCCGCAAGAAGCTCGCATCTCGCAAGGGCATGGAGGAGATCGCTAAGGCCGCTGAGTCCGGCGAGGTCGTCGAGGGCGACGTCACCGAGTTCAACAAGGGCGGCGTTGTGGTCAACGTCAAGGGCGCCAAGGTGTTCGTTCCCCGTTCTCAGGCTACTATGCGCCGCGATGAGGACTACACCGCTCTGGTTGGCCAGCACGTTCAGCTGGTCGTCACCGAGTGCTCCGGCCGCAAGATCGTCGGCAGCATCAACAAGGTGACCGCTGAGCAGAACAAGGCAAAGCGTGAGGAGTTCTGGGCAAACGTTGAAGTGGGCAAGACCTACACCGGCGTTGTCAAGAGCCTGACCTCTTACGGTGCATTCGTCGATATCGGCGGTGTGGACGGTCTGTGCCACATCAGCGAGCTGAGCTGGAACCGCATCAAGCATCCCTCCGAGGTTGTCTCCGTTGGTGACACCATCGAAGTGTATGTGAAGGACATCGACACCGAGAACCACAAGGTTTCTCTGGGCTACAAGAAGGCCGAGGACAACCCCTGGGAGCAGCTGAAGAACAACTACCCCATCGGCAGCACCTTCCATGCTCCGGTCGTGTCTCTGACCAAGTTCGGTGCTTTCGTCCGCATCCTGCCGGGTGTTGACGGTCTGGTCCACATCAGCGAGATCAGCAATGACCGCGTTGAGAAGGTCTCCGACGCACTGAAGGTCGGCGATATGGTCGATGTGAAGCTGCTGGATGTTGACTTCGACAAGAAGCGCATCAGCCTGTCCATGAAGGCTCTGCTGAACGACGACGCTGAGTAATCAGTCCTTCGTTCGGAAGATCATCTTCTGACACAATGCGATCAACAGCCCCGTTGCCGGGAAAACGGCGGCGGGGCTGTTTTTATAAGAAAAATGATAAAATTCTTCAAAAAACACTGGGAAGTGCTCAGCTACCTTATCTTTGGCGTGCTGACCACCCTGCTGAACATCGTGCTCTATGCGCTGTTCAACAGCCTGTTCGGCTACACCGCGGCCAACAGCTGGGGCAATGTGCTGGATAACATCATCTGCATCCTGTTTGCCTATTGCACCAACCGCGCCTTTGTATTCCGCAGCAAGACGCAGGGCAGGGCCATGGCAAAGGAGTTTGGTGCATTCGTCACCTGCCGTCTGGGCACAATGCTGCTGGACACCGCAATTATGCTGGTGCTGGGCAATCTGCTGGCGGCGCAGGGTGCGGCACTGATGGAGAATATGATGCAGGGCTTATTGGGTGCAGTGTCCCACTGGCTTGGCCCGGATACGGCCATCCAGATGGCAGCGTCCTATGCGGGCACGCCGGCGGGGGTCACGGATGGCTCTGCCGCCATTGCCGTCATCGGCGGTGCAGACGGCCCGACGGCCATCTTTGTTACCAGCTTCTACAACGCGCAGGCGCTGTGGGGGCTTGCCGTAAAGGTGTTTTCCAATGTGCTGGTGATCGTGCTGAATTATGTGTTCAGCAAGCTGATCATCTTTAAAAATCGCAAGTGAGATATTTTCTCCGCCGCGGGCGGAGAAAATATCCAATATAATTTAGGAGGTACGGTTTTATGAAGCGTGGTCTGAAAGGTTTTGCATTCCTGGTCTCCGGTCTGGTATTGGGCATCATTGGTGCAACGGTCTCTGCAACGGCTATTGCCCTGAGCGCTGTCGGCATGGCAAAAGTGCGCCGTGCCAGCAAGTAAAACGGAGGAAACAACATGAATCGTGAAGAAATTCTCTCCCATGTCGATCACACCCTGCTGAAGCCGGAGGCTACCTGGCCCCAGATCCAGACCTTGTGTGACGAAGCCATTGCAAACCACACCGCATCCGTGTGCATCAACACCTGCTACGTCAAGCAGGCTGTGGAGTACATGGCGGGCCGCATCCCGGTGTGCTGCGTGGTCGGCTTCCCTCTGGGTGCTATGGACACCGCCAGCAAGGCCTTTGAAGCCAAGACTGCCATCGAGAACGGCGCTGCCGAGGTGGATATGGTCATCAACATCGGCCGCCTGAAGAACAAGGAGTACGACGCCGTCCGCGAGGACATCCGTGCCGTGAAGCAGGCGGTGGGCGATAAGATCCTGAAGGTCATCATTGAGACCTGCCTGCTGACCGACGAGGAAAAGGAAAAGATGTGCGATATCGTCTGCGAGGCAGGCGCTGACTACATCAAGACCAGCACCGGCTTCTCCACCGCAGGTGCCAACTTCCACGATGTGGAGCTGATGGTCAAGGGCGTGCATGGCCGCTGCAAGGTCAAGGCTGCCGGCGGTATCTCCACCGTGGAGGATATGGAAAAGTTCCTCGCTCTGGGCGCTGACCGTCTGGGCACCTCCCGCGCCGTCAAAATTCTGAACGGCGAGCAGGCCAAGGGCTACTAAGCAATATCGTTTTGTGCAACGGCATCGTTTCGGCGGTGCCGTTGTTTTTTGCCCTTTGTGTGCAGAAAGAACCGTGCTATAATAAAAGCGGATAGTTGAAACTAACTACTGCGTGGAGGTACGGTACAATGATTTTTGTTCAACTGGTGCTGTATTGTCTGCTGCTGGTGGTCATCGTCAAGGCGGCGGTGCGGGACAATGCGGTGAACGGCCTGTACTTTTACCCCAAGGCAGTGCAGGAGAAAGCGTTCGAGATCGGCCTGGCCGACCGGGAAACGGTGCGCAGACAGCGCACACGGTGCATGGTCGCCCTTTATGTGTTTCTGGCGGCGGCACCGGTTTTGTTCATCGGCGGATGGAACGGCGTGTCGGACTTCAGGACCGCGTACTTACAGGCACTGCTGTTTCTGGAAATCATGAACTGGTTCGACGGCATCGTCATCGACATGCTGTGGGTGGGGCACAGTTCCTTCTGGGTGCTGCCCGGCCTGGAGGATATGCCCTATGTGCAGACCTGGGGCCAGATGATCAAAAAGCGGGTGACCATATCCCTCGTCTGGGTGGCCGGTGCGGCGATCATTGCCGGGCTGGTGGTGCTTTTCTTTTGAGAACCATGAAAACTTTCCATCAATTTTGGAATCTTGTCTAAAATGAGTGATACTTATCTTGACAATCTGACGAAGCAATGATAGAATACTCAACGTACCAACTGAATACCGACTTATCAAGAGCGGCTGAGGGGACAGGCCCTGTGAAGCCCGACAACCTGCGTGCAAACGCAAGGTGCCAAATCCTGCGGGAAACCGAGAGATAAGAGTGCAACGCTCAGAGCTTTCGGGCTCTGGGCGCTTTTATTTTTCGCGCACAAAAAGCTTGAACGGAATGTTGGAGCAAGAAATACACACCCTGCTGTAAAAAACACTAGGAGGCAAAACAAATGGCAAGACACCTGTTTACTTCTGAGTCCGTCACCGAAGGACATCCCGACAAGATCTGCGACCAGATCTCCGATGCCATTCTGGACGAAATTCTGACCCACGACCCCGACGCCCGCGTGGCCTGCGAGACCTGCGCATCCACCGGTCTGGTGCACATCATGGGCGAGATCACCACCAACTGCTACGTGGACTTCCAGAAGATCGTCCGCGAGGTCATCTCCGACATCGGCTACACCCGCGCAAAGTACGGCTTTGACGCCGACACCTGCGCTGTCATCTCCAACATCGACGGCCAGAGCCCCGACATCGCCCTCGGCACCAACGACCAGGTGGGCGGTGCAGGCGACCAGGGCATGATGTTCGGCTATGCCTGCGACGAGACCCCGGAGCTGATGCCCATGCCCATCAGCCTGGCCCACAAGCTGGCAAAGCGCCTGACCGAGGTGCGCAAGAACGGCGAGATGGACTACCTGCGCCCGGACGGCAAGAGCCAGGTGACCGTGGAGTACGACGAGAACGGCAAGCCCGTGCGCGTGGACGCCGTGGTCATCTCCAGCCAGCACAGCGAGAGCGTGAGCATGGAGCAGCTGCGTGCAGACGTGATGGAAAAGGTCATCAAGGCCACCATCCCCGCCGAGCTGCTGGACGAGAACACCAAGTACTACATCAACCCCACCGGACGTTTTGTGGTGGGCGGCCCGCAGGGCGACACCGGCCTGACCGGACGCAAGATCATCGTGGACACCTACGGCGGCTATGCACGCCACGGCGGCGGTGCCTTCTCCGGCAAGGACCCCAGCAAGGTGGACCGCAGCGCAGCCTATGCGACCCGCTGGGTGGCAAAGAACATCGTGGCTGCAGGTCTTGCCAAGCAGTGCGAAGTGCAGGTGGCGTATGCCATCGGCGTGGCAAAGCCTGTGTCCATCATGGTGGACACCTTTGGCACCGGCACCGTCTCGGATGAGAAGATCGAGCAGGCTGTGGAGAAGGTGTTCGACCTGACCCCCGCCGCCATCATCCGCGACCTTGACCTGCGCAAGCCCATCTACCGCAAGCTGGCCGCCTACGGCCACATGGGCCGCGAGGACCTGGGCGTGAAGTGGGAGAACACCGACCGCGTGGATGCGCTGAAGGCTGCTGTGGCTGCCCTGTAATCAAAAAAGAGTTCCCCTTTCGATCGAAGGGAAATGAGGAAAAGCCCCTCTGTCTGAAAAGACAGAGGGGCTTTTTTTCGCAAAAGGGGACCTGCCCATCGGGAACAGAAGGAGCCGCTGTAAAAACTGCTAAATCACCAAAGAAACCGGATGCGTTTTGTGAATAAATACGATTTTTCGCAGAGCTCTTGCAAATGGGGGGGGGGGGGGGGGTATAATGTGGGTGGTATGCAATGGAAAAAACAAATCAGAGGGGGGGACGGGGGGGGAGAAAAGACCATGCAAGCGGATAAAAAACAGGGAGAGGAAAGGAATGGAAA
>NZ_NMTR01000017.1 GCF_002549775.1 Faecalibacterium langellae
TCGGCTCATGAGATTTTCAAGGTGCGTTTCCCGTAAAAGAAAAATACCGCCCATGCAGCATAGCGATGGATTTTGTCGGGTGAAACAGCGGCAAAATGAATCGGGTGTGTTGCGGGGCGGTGAATTTTTCAGGGATAATCCACGGCGAGGCAGTGTTCAAAATGAACACGACCACATCTTGTGGAAAGGTTCAAACCAATCCACAAGAGCAGTGGGATTTACAAGAAAAATACCACTGTGTGTGAAAATCGTCAAGAGGGTTTTGAAAAATTTGTTGAAGTGAAGCAAGAAAAGTATGACACATCTTGTGGCTTTAGGAAAAAATACGCTATGTGAATCAGAACAAATCCCATTTTCTGTCTGCGGTAAATCCTTCTACTGCCAGCTGCAACAGGATGTTGCTTGTGCATTCAAGACGCAGACGGCAATAAAAACGGCAAGATCGCCTGCTGCCAAGTGACCTTGCCGTTTTGTACTGTATTTTGCTAAATCAGGCAGTTGCCCGCGACTTTACAACGCTACGTTGACCGGCAGAACATACACACCGTCGGCGGTGTAGTAGGTGATTTGAGTAACAGTCTTGCCGATGATGGAGGCAAGATAGGTCTCGTCCGTATTGAAGCCCAGCTCGGTGCCGCGCCAGATATTGGTCACATGATGCAGGCCATACTCGCTGCCATCGGCGGTGGTCAGCACTACGCCGTAGACCTTGTTGGCGCTGGTGTCCAGACCAAAACCGGAGAGCTTCATCTCGTAATTCGCGTGGCGGCCATTGGTGGTCAGCTCCACAGTAACACCCTCCACGGTAGTCTCGGTGGCGTGGACTTTGCCAAACTCCCACTTGCCGCTCAACAGGTTGTACCATGCGGTAATGTAGTAGGCAGGAGTCTCGCCGAGCTTATAGTACCGCAAAGCCCTTGACCTTTTTGCCGGAGCCATGCTGTATGTGGTGGTGGAGGAACTGATCCCGGAAATGTCGCAGGGACAGCACTCCAACGTTGGCACGGTACTTTTCGTGGTGGGCTTCAGCGTGATGATGGTGCTGGATGTGGCACTGGGGTAACGGTTGGGGGCTCCCGAAAGCGAAATCTCTTTCGGAATCTCCGAAAATGCCTAAACTTCTTGACAGAGGAGACGGCAGGGCGTATTATTTTGGCAGAAGGACCGTTGAGAAGCGGCTTTTTATAGGGTTGGAAGTTAGCTAAATCTAACTTATCGGTGCACGTGGTGGTTAGATAAATCTAACTATAAAAGGAGAGACAGCAATGCGAGCACGCAAGAATTTCTGGGACAGAAATGCAGGTCTGTATGACTGCTTTATGCGAAAAGACAGGATAGTATACGAAAAAATGTATGAGCTGATCTGTCCGGTCGTGAAAGACAAAACGGTGCTGGAGTTGGCTACCGGAACAGGGCTGATCGCCAAGCACATCGTAAAAGCAACGGCACACATCGAGGCGACGGATGCCTCTCCGGAAATGATTACAGAGGCCAAGCGGGGGAATTACTCTGCGAAACTGCATTTTTCCGTGCAGGATATGTTTTCTCTGCCATACTCGAGCAAATCATTCGATGTGGTAATCGTATCTAACGCACTGCACATCGTGCCGCAGCCAGAAAAATCACTGCGAGAAATCAAACGGGTGTTGAAGGATGACGGTGTGCTGATCGCGCCCACCTTTACTCACGCAGAAAACTCATTTCCCGGCAAGGTCAAAGCCTTTTTCATGAAGCTGGCAGGCTTTCCGCTTCACAGCAAGTGGACGAATGAGGAATACCTGAGTTTCCTGCATCAGAACGGCTGGGCAGTACGAAATAGTGTCGTTCTAAAGGCCTCTTTTCCGCTGACCTATACGGAATGTGTGAAATCGGAGGTGTGATATGTCCTTTTTTGAAAACACCCGAAAGCCCGTAGGCTTTGGCGGGAAGATCATGGTTGCTATGATGAACTTTGGACACAGCGCAATGGCAGAATGGGGGCTGCGCTTTTTAAAGCCTGCCCCGGATGCCATGGTGCTAGACTGCGGCTGCGGCGGTGGAGCGAACATTAAGACACTGCTGAAACTGTGCCCCAACGGCAAGGTGCAGGGCATCGACTACTCAGCTGTCAGCGTGGAAAAAACGCGAAAGGTCAATGCCAGAGCCATTGCGGCAGGACGGTGTACCGTGCAACAGGCAAGTGTGGCAGAACTGCCGTTTGAAGCGGAGCAGTTTGATGTGGTGACCGCCTTTGAAACGGTCTATTTCTGGCCGGAACTTGCGCAGAATTTCAGAGAGGTTTATCGAGTGCTGAAGCCCGGCGGGGTCTTTTTCATCTGCAATGAAGCAAACGGCGAAACAACAAAAGACGACAAATGGACGCAGATCATCGATGGCATGACCATCTATACGGACACTGCACTGAAAGAGTATCTGGAGCAAGCAGGATTTTGTAAGATCCAGAACCACAAAAATAAAAAGGGCTGGCTGTGCATCACAGCACAGAAATGAGGTGCGATCATGTCGAAAAAAGCAACGGAATTTCAAAGAAAAGCAATGAGCTGGATGTACCGGGGCAAGGAAATCTTCAAGCCTTTGAACACCGGCTGGATCGACGAGAATGTTGCCTGCGTGCGCGAATGGGTGGCGAACATCTTCTTCTACCGCAAAGGCGATACGACCATTATGGTCGATGCGGGATATAACTACGACCGCCTTGCCGAAAAAATGGGCTGGCTTGGGATTGATCCGAAGTCGATGCACCATATCCTTATCACCCATCAGGACACCGACCATGTGGGTGCGGTGGAAGCAGACAGTCCGGGGCTGTTCCGGAATGCGAAGCTGTACATCGGCGAGATCGAGAACCGGTATCTCACCGGCGAGGTGCGGCGAAAAGTCATCTATCATCTCTATAAATTGCCGCAGGTCACGATCAACAACGAAAAGGTACTGCTGCACGATGGACAGGTACTTGACATTGACGGCGTCAGGATCGAGTGTTTTCTGGTTCCCGGTCATACATGGGGACATATGGTCTACCTCATTGACGATAAGTACATTTTTATCGGCGACACGCTGTGGTTTGGCGCGGACGGCGGCTACAGTTTTATTTCTGCGCTGGCAGAGGATAACAAGCTGGCAGTGAAGTCTCTGACACTGCTGGAGAAAAAGCTGAAAAAACGCGGACTGCATCCGCTGTTCATTACCGGTCACACCGGCTGGACGGACAACATGGAGTTTGCCTTTGCGCACAAAAATGAGCTGTGCTCGCCCTTCAAGAAAAAAGTCCACGACCCATCGGCACCCTATGATGCCTACGACGAATCGGACGACACCGAAGAAAATGCAAAGAGTGGTTTTCTGAAAGGCGTGGGAAGATGAAGGACAGTGAATTACAAATTGACCGTAGCTGCCATGTGCTATATTCCAAACCCTGCAAAAAGGAAATTCTGGCGAAAATCACTCTGCACTATCCGGAGGTGGAGCGCGAGGCGGTCTGGGAGCAGGTGCAGCTGAGATACGCAGAGCTTCTTTCCAAGTGGCGCACCGACCTCGGCGGTAAAAAGAATTTTCACAACGGCGTAGGCGGCACCTACGACTGCATCGCCATCATGTGCTTTTACGATGTGTGCCGGGATGTGGTCACATTCCGCGAAATGGAAGAGATAGAAGAAAATCTGATCCTGCCGTCCTTCTGGAAGCTGCGATTCGTTGACATCAACAAGCCATTCTGGAAAAAGCTGATGTATCGGGCATTCAGCACCGCCCAAAAGCACTGTGACACATGGCATGATTACGAGATGGATGTTGCGCCTTACGAAAACAGCAAGCCCATCTATTATGAATTTACGGCGTGTCCGGCGGCGGAATTTGCCAAGCGGTTCGGATTTGCGGACATTATGCCCGCCCTGTGCAATGTGGACTATGCGTCCATGGAACTGCTCCATGCCAAGCTCGTGCGGACGACCACCTGCGTGGACGGCTGCCGATGCGACTATACCATCTGCGGCGATAAGGATCCATACGTAAAGGAACATCCCGAATACCGGGATGAAAACGGATATAGGAGGAATAAGTAATGCTTTTACAGGTGATTCTGGAAGGTCTTGGGCTGGGGGCACTGCTGGTTCTGGTCTGCGCTGCGGGCATCCGCAAAGGGGCTGTTGGGATGGTGCATCTTTACCCCATGGGACAACCGTTTGCGAGTATCCAGTCGGGGCTATATGTTAGGTTACAGCGACCTGAAAGACCCTTCCGTCAGCGGTTTTTTCCGGTTTCTCGCCAAGGTCGGTGACAACGGAATGAAAATGCAGATCGTGAAGATCGGATTTGGAGGCAAGCTATGAAAATTCTGGTATATGGTGCAGGCGTTCTGGGGTGCAATCTGGCAAGAAATCTGCTGCGCGCCGGAAAGGATGTCACTCTGCTTGCGCGGGGAAACTGGGCTGCGGAGATCAAGCAGAACGGCCTGCGGATCAAGGACAAATTTTCGCTCCGCACCTCGGTCAGCCGCATTCCGGTGGTGACTGAACTTGCACCGGATGCAATGTACGATGTGATCTTTGTGGTCCTGCGCTATACACAGCTGGATTCCGTTCTGGACACGCTGCGGGCGAACCGGACGAAGAACATCGTTTTTGTGGGCAACAACGTACAGACAAAAGCATTGGCGGCGGCACTTCCGGAAAAGAACGTCCTGTTTGCCTTTGCGCTTTCTGCGGGGCATCGGGAGGTTGACCGGGTTGTCTCCATCGACCTGAAAAAGATCACCATCGGACAGCTGCCGGGTGCAATCTCCAATAAACAGCTGATCGGGCGCATCTTCCACGGCACAAAATATAAGGTCGTTTACGAGCCGAACATGGAGGACTATCTGCTCTGCCATGCCGCGTTTGTGACGCCTGCGGCCTTCGCCTGCTATAAGACAGACGGCGACCTGAAAAAGCTCAGGGGCGATACCGCGTACCTGAACCGTGTGCTGGATGCCAACATCGAGGGATACCGCGCCATCCGAGATGCCGGGCACACCATTCTGCCCAAGGAGGATGCAGACTTTGAAGGGGAGAAATACCGCAAGACCTGCCTGCGCTTTTTCAAGCTGATGTGCGCCACCTCGCTGGGAAAACTCTGCGCCTCCGACCATGCCATGAACGCCATCGACGAAATGAGTGCGCTGAACCGGGATCTTAAGAAATTTTTCGATGAACATGGCGCAGCCTACCCGGTATGGCAGGCACTGGAAACGGAAGCCGGGAGGTGTCTGCAATGAAATACGCCGGGATGCCTATGGGAATGTGGGTGCTGTTTTCAGGCTCCTTTCAAAAGCAGCTGACCGCTGTGCTGGGCTATGATGCAGCCACCGCAAGAGCCATCACGAAAAAGGCAAAGCCGCAATACCGGCAGATCATCCGCAGGCTACCGGAGTTTGAAAAAGCGGACCGCTTCAAGATGAACATCGTCAACTGCGCAATGCTCGGCGCGTTCATCCTCTCCATGCCGCAACGTCCGGAGGTGGACAGGCTGACGGATTACTACGCAAAGTCCATGATGACAAAGCCCATGCAGTGGTTCTGCCGCAAGAGCGGAAAAAGCAAGTTTACCCCAAAGGATATTGCCGCCATGAAGGCCACCGCTGCTCTGAAAGCCGCCGACCGCAACCCCTACTCGTGGAACATGGAATTTTACGAATACCCTGACGGCAGCGGCTATGAAGGACGCTTTACCAAGTGCGGCATCTGTGTGCTGATGAAGGAACTGGGTCTGTACGATCTGACCCCTGCCCTGTGCCATCTGGACTACACCATGAGCGAAGCGGGCGCTGCGACGAACTTTGTGCGGCAGTACACTCTCGCCTCCGGCGGCCCATACTGCGACTGCGGGTATAAAAAGAAGGGCTTCGTGAAAGCTGGAACGGAGGCAGGACGATGAAGGAAACCTATCTCTCCCGTGATTTCCGGGAGACTGTGGCACTGCGCTTTCCCGCGCGGGCAAAGGAACTGAACACCGCTTTCGATATACGCCTGAGTGCGTTGCTGGCTGAAAATGCGGGTGCAAGCAAGGAAAAGCAATATCACCTCAAGCGGCAGATATTGCCGGGCATTTCGGCCTACGAGACCTTGCAGCGGGTCATGCCGAAAGAGGAGGCACTGCAAACCGTTCACGGCTATGTGGAGCACTTGGCGAGAACGAGCCACAAACAGCTTGCCGCCCTGCTGCACATACCGGGGCTTTACCGCCTTGTTCCCGGCGTTTTCGTCAAATCCACCCGGAGCGTTTTCGGCCCGGCGGCGGGCTTTGCCCCAAAAGAACTGCAGACCGGTAACGGCGTCTGGCGTGTGGATATGATGAAGTGTCCCTATCACGACACCTGCGCAGAATACGGCTGCCCGGAGCTGTGCCGCTGCTTTTGTGACAGTGATGACATCAGCTATACCGGGCTGCATCCGAAGCTGATCTGGGAGAGAAGCATGACGCTAGGGCGCGGAAATGACCACTGCGATTTTTGCATGAAAACCATAAAATAGATGCACAGGAAGCGAAGAAAATGAAGAAAGAAGAAACAAAGCGTTTTATCTGCTGGTGCATCGCGGCTGCGGTGTATGAGAAAAAGCACTCTGCGCACCTCGCAGGCTGACAGCGATTGCTGAATTGTCTGTGTTTTTTGCAGAAAGTGCATCCATAGCTTCCGGTGTGTATATATGCTGAAGGATTACCCGCCTTTCCAAGCAAATGATTTTGAATATCTGCGGGGGAGGATACTGATCCTCCTCCCGGAAAATGACATTTTCAAAAAGGAAGATCAGAAACGGTTCGCAGATCTGTTCCGGAAACTGGATGCGGAGATCCGCACAGTTCCGGGCGGTCATGTGGGCTTTATCGTTCAGGCGGAACGGTATCTTGATTTGATGGAAACATTTTTGCAGAGAAATGGAATTTGACAGTTCACGTCTGCGAATCAGTAAGAAAAAGCGAATCTTCAGGAAAAGAGAATGGCTATGCATAAATCACTTTTTGATCTTTCCATAGAAGAAACGACCTCGACTGAAATGCCTCACACCGTGAAATTTTCCAATGAGACAGGAACTGGGAGTATGATTATCTGTCCACTGTTTTTGGGTGCAGAGCTGTATTATAACGATATGCACCTTGCATTCTTTGAGGAAGCCACGGCACCAATGCGGAATGTCATTGAGATCAACCACTGCCGCGTGGGGCGTTACGAGTGCAGTTTTGGGGCAAATAGCTGCTGCTATCTGGCAGCAGGGGATTTTGCGGTGTGTGCAGCGGCGCGCAAAAAGTCGTCCTCCTGCTTTCCGCTGCGGCACTACCACGGCATCACCATCCTACTGGATCTGGATGCGATTTCGCCGGAAATGCGGAAACAAATGGAATGGTACGGCGTAGACCTTGATGTCATACGGCGGTACATCTGCACGGAAAACCGCTGCTGTATCCTGCGGTCAGAACCGACCATTGCCCATATTTTTTCAGAGCTTTATACAGCGCATTCTGTGCCGGACACTGGCTATCTTCGGCTGAAAGTGCTGGAGTTGCTGCATATTCTGACCCGGCTGAAAAACAGGGAAGATGTGCAGCAGACAGAGTATTTCAATCAGCATCAGGTGGAGTGTGTGAAGCAGGCTGCGGCTCTTCTCACGCAGGAACTGACAGTTCGCCGTACAATCGAACAGCTTGCACAGGAGGTCGGCCTTTCGCCTACGGCATTAAAAAGCTGTTTCAAAGGCATTTACGGAAGCTCGGTCTATGCGTATCAGAAAGAGTACCGGCTGCAGCTGGCACAGAAGCTACTACTCGAAACCGATTGCACGGTTGCTGAAATCGCCCATCGGGTCGGGTACGAAAATCCGAATAAGTTTTCTTCTGCATTTCGGGAAGCAGCCGGCATGACGCCTACGGAGTATCGGAAGATGCGTCCGATTGGATAGATTCTGTCGATTTGGTTCTTGCGCAGAAAGTCCGGTTCCAGTAAAATCAGTATCGCGATTAGTTGAAACTAACGCCGATATTCTGATTTTGTGGAGGAAATTGATAATGCGTTTGATGAAAAGAATTCTGAGTGCAGCTGCTGTGCTAGCTCTGTCTGCTTCTCTTCTGGTTGGCTGCAGCAGCGGCACGGCGAGCTCTGTTCCCGTTTCTGCAAGTTCTGCCGCAGAAAGCACTGTTTCTTCCGTAGAAGAGACCGCCTCTTCTGCTGTGGATGAAAACGAAGCTGCCGCTGCACAGTTGCTGAACGACCTAACGGGCAGCTATCAGGAACTGTGGCCGGTGATTCTGGCGGACGAATATAAGCAGACATGGCTGGATGATTGTACCGCTCTCGTGGGCGAGGACAATGCCGAAGCTGCTTTTGAGAAGCTGTCCTCTATGGTGACAGGTGATGTTTACGGCGAAGATGCAGTCAAAGCGTATGCCAACGGCGGCGGAGCCTATTTCTGCGGCTTTACCAATAGCCTTGCGATCTTGACCTTCGATGGTGAAACTTCTACCATTTCCGGCACCGATAAGGACGGCAATGTGCTGTTCTCCCATACCTATCACTATATTGGCATGGAGCCTGTGCGTGGGCTGTATGAGTTTCAAAGCGATGATGCCGATTCCGGCGAGTTCACCTACTTCTTCCTTGCGCCGGACACCAGTGCGGAAACTTACCATATTGAGTTTCGCTATGGTTCGGATGCAGAAGCTCTGAGCCAGTACGATACAGGCGAATATGCTTACTGGCTGGCCTCCGGCATTTCCACCGACTGTGACCAGACGATGATCGACAACTGCATTGAGCTGTTCTGCACCGAAAATCTGGCGGGTTAAAACGCAGAATGTGCTGTGGAGTTGAAATACCACAGCACATTTTTGCCGCAATCTGATTTGAAGGAGGTCTTTCCGTGAAAAAACAGTCCGATCTTTCCCGGCTGATGGGCTACGCCGGGAACTACCGATATTTCACCTACGCTTCGTGGGTGCTGTCTGCGGTCAGTGCGCTGGTGGCGCTGGTGCCTTTTGTGTACATCTGGAAGATCCTGCGGGATGTGTTGAACGCCGCGCCGGACTATGCGCAGGCGGTGAACATCCCCCATTACGGCTGGATGGCAGTGCTGTTTGCGGTGCTGGCTTACCTCATTTACATTGCGGCACTGATGTGCTCCCATCTGTCGGCGTTCCGGGTGGCGACCAATCTGCGGCTGGAGGTTTCCGAACACCTTGCCACACTGCCGCTGGGCTTTACGGAGACGTTTGGCAGCGGTAAGCTGCGCAAGATCATCCACGAGAGTACTGGCGCAGCGGAGACATTTCTCGCCCATCAGCTGCCGGACAAATATAATGCAATGGCAACACCCATAGGTCTGTTGGTTCTTTTGCTTGTGTTCGACTGGCGGCTGGGTCTGCTGAGTCTCGTTCCGGTGGCACTGGGCTTCGTCATCATGTCCGCCATGACAGGAAGGCGGATGGCAGACAAAATGCGGCAATACGGTAATGCGTTGGAATCAATGTCTAACGAGGCCGTGGAGTATGTCCGCGGCATCCCGGTAGTCAAGACCTTCGGGCAATCCGTCTTTTCGTTCAAAAAATTCAAAGCGACCATTGATGAGTACGAAAAGTGGGTCATTGCCTACACCAAAGAGCTGCGGATGCCGATGATGCTCTATACTGCCGCAATCAACGGTGTGTTTGCTTTCTTGATTGTAGGTGGGCTTCTGTTCACCCGGAACGGTGTGACTTCGGAATTTCTGCTGAACCTGCTGTTCTACATCATCATTACCCCGGTAATCTCCCTGACCCTGACCCGCATCATGTACATGAGCGAAAATGAACTCGTTGTGGCAGATGCGTTGGCTCGTGTGGATTCGGTTCTGGATGCGGAACCTGTGCCAGAAAACGATCATCCGCGGCATCCGAAAGATGCCTCTGTGTCCCTGAAGGATGTGCATTTCAGCTATGATGGCAAAACGGATGTTATCAAGGGCGTTTCGCTGAAAATTCAGCCGGGTCAGATGGTGGCTTTCGTTGGCCCCTCCGGCGGCGGCAAATCCACACTGGCAAACCTGATTTGCCGGTTCTTTGATGTGCAGAGCGGCAGCGTCCGGGTGGGCGGAGCGGATGTGCGGGACATCCCCAAGGAAGAGTTGATGGACACCATCTCCTTTGTGTTCCAGAACAGCCGCCTGCTCAAGGGCAGCATTCTGGACAACGTCCGGCTGGGCAGAGCGCAGGCCACCGAAGCCGAGGTGCTGGCGGCGCTGAAAGCTGCACAGTGCATGGATATCGTGGAAAAGTTCCCGGAGGGCATCCATACCGTCATTGGCACAAAAGGCGTGTATCTGTCCGGCGGCGAGCAGCAGCGCATTGCCATTGCCCGCGCCATGCTGAAAAATGCGCCCATCCTGCTGCTTGACGAGGCCACCGCTTTTGCCGACCCGGACAATGAAGCAAAGGTGCAGGCAGCCTTTGCTCAGCTTGCCAAGGGCAAAACCGTGCTGATGATCGCACACCGTCTGTCCACCGTAGCCAACGCCGACTGCATCTATGTGGTGCAGGATGGGCAGATTGTGGAATCCGGCACAAAGGACGAACTGTGCGCGCAGAACGGCCTGTTTGCCCGGATGTGGCAGGACTATCAGGCCTCGGTGCAGTGGAAGGTCGCAAAGGAGGGGTAAGGAATGATCGAAAAAATTCAACACGCCACAGCCAGCTCCCCGGAGGGCGCAAAGGGGCTTGTAAAGGGCGTTCTGGCCTGTGCGTTCCAGAACATGGCGTTCATGCTGCCCACCGGGCTGCTGTATCTTCTGGTAAAAGACCTGCTGGCAGGCTCTACGAGTGAGAGAAGTACCTTTTATCTGCTGGGATGCGTTGCCTGCTTTGCACTGATTTTACTGACCACATGGTTCCAGTACAACGGCACCTATTTTACCACCTATAAAGAGAGCGGCACCCGCCGCCTGACCCTTGCAGAGCGGCTGCGGAAGCTGCCTCTGTCATTTTTCGGCAAGCGAGACCTTGCCGACCTGACAAGCACCATCATGGCGGACTGCGAGGTACTGGAAAAGGACTGCTCCCACTTCATCCCCGGTCTGTTCGGCTCCCTCATTTCCACGGTGCTCATTGCCCTGAGCCTGTTCGCCTTTGAGTGGCGGATGGCACTGGCGGCTCTGTGGGTCATTCCGGTATCCGCTGCCATCGTGGTGGGCAGCTATCGGGTACAGGATAAGGTGCAGGCCAGGACCATGGCGGCGAAAATGGCCTGTGCGGACGGTATTCAGGAGTACATCGAGACTCTCCGGGACCTGAAAGCCAGCAATGCGGAGCAGCAGTATCTGTCCGGCCTTTCCGGCAAAATTCGGGCAGTGGAAAAGCAGTCTATTGTGGCAGAGCTGGAAACAGCGCTGTTTGTGTCCTCCGCCGGCATGGTGCTCAAGCTGGGCATTGCATCGGTGGCGCTCACCGGTTCGGTGCTGCTGGTGCAGGGCAGCATCGACGTACTGACCCTGTTTCTGTTCCTGATGGCGGCATCCCGGATGTACGACCCCATGCAGGGGGCTTTGCAGAATCTGGCGGCGGTCATCGCCATGCGTACCAATGTGGGGCGGATGAATGAGATTCTGGACGCTCCCCTGCAGACCGGCAGCGAGCAGCTGACCAATCAGGGCTGCGATATCGTGTTCGACCATGTGGGCTTTGCCTATGACTCCGGTGAAGCGGTGCTGCGGGATGTCTCCTTTACCGCAAAGCAGGGGGAGGTTACGGCGCTGGTGGGCCCCTCCGGCAGCGGCAAGACCACTGTTTCCCGGCTGGCAGCACGGTTCTGGGATTACCAGAAGGGCAGTATCACCGTGGGCGGCATGGATGTCTCCCGAATCGACCCGGAAAAACTCATGAGCCTGTATTCCATCGTCTTTCAGGATGTGACCCTGTTTGACAACACAATCCTCGAAAACATCCGTCTGGGGCGCAAAGGTGCCACCGACGAGGAGGTCCTTACGGCGGCAAAGCTGGCAAACTGCGAGGAATTTGCCGAGAAGCTGCCGGACAAGTGGAACACCAATATCGGCGAGAATGGCTGCGCTCTTTCCGGCGGTGAGCGTCAGCGCATTTCCATCGCCCGTGCTTTTCTGAAGGATGCGCCCATCATTCTGCTGGACGAGGCCACCGCAAGTCTGGATGTTGAGAACGAAACGGCGATTCAGGAGGCTCTGTCCCGCCTCATCAAAAACAAGACCGTTCTCATCATCGCTCACCGGATGCGTACCGTGGCAGGTGCAGACAAGGTTGTTGTGCTGAAGGATGGCATCGTAGCGGAGCAAGGCAGACCGGATGAGCTTTATGCTCGGAACGGATTGTATGCGCACATGGTTGATTTGCAATCAGCAAGTCAGAATTGGACGATTTAAAGCTATAATAAGAGAAAGCTGTTTCAAAAGGATGCTCTGTCATGGGATAGAACATCCTTTTTGAATACCGTTCAGCCGAAATTTGTACAGGAGTCCATCATAAAAATGACATTCAGGAAAAATGACATTCTATAAACCTATTGCAATAGGATGAAAAGTATGGTATATACATTATACGAAACATTGCTTTGAAATGAACACTCTACCGTCCATTGATGCATAAAAGAGAGGTGCTTGCCATGACCGCCGTGATCTATGCCCGCTATTCATCGGATAACCAGCGCGAAGAATCCATTGAAGGCCAGATTCGTGAATGCACTGCCTATGCGGAAAAGAATGGCATCACCATCGTCAAGCACTACATTGACCGTGCCATCTCTGCCAAAACGGACAACCGCCCGGAGTTTCAGCAGATGATAAAAGACAGCGACAAAAAGCTGTTTGACATTGTGCTGGTCTGGAAGCTTGACCGTTTTGCCCGGAACCGCTACGACAGTGCCCGGTACAAGACCCAGCTGAAGAAGAATGGTGTCAAGCTCATGTCTGCCACCGAGATCATCTCCGAGGGGCCGGAGGGCATCATTCTGGAATCGGTGCTGGAAGGTTATGCCGAGTATTATTCCGCTGACCTTGCCGAGAAGGTCGTGCGTGGACAGACCGAGAACATCCTGAAAGGACGCTGCAACGGTGGTCGTGGAACCTTTGGTTACACGCTGGATTCGGAACGGAAGTTCCATATTGACCCTCTCACCTCGCCTTTTGTGCTGGAATCGTTCAAGAAGTACAATGAAGGCTCCACCATGAAGGAGATCCGGGACTGGCTGAACGAAAACGGCATCAAGAACCCGGTGGGCGGTGCGTTTACCTATAACAGCGTCGAACATATGCTCAAAAACCGGCGGTACATCGGAGAACTGAAATTCCGGGATGTGGTCGTACCGGATGCTATCCCGCCCATCATTCCGCTGGAACTGTTTGAGGATGTGCAGGAGAAAATCGCCAAAAACAAGAAAGCCCCTGCCCGTAGAAAGGCAGAGGATGACTACCTGCTCACCACCAAGCTGTTCTGCGGCTACTGTGGGGCGTTGATGTTTGGCGAAAGCGGCACGAGCCGGACGGGTGAAGTCCACCGCTACTATAAATGTGCCACTGCCAAAAAGCACAAGGGCTGCAAGAAAAAGACCGTCCGTAAACAGTGGCTGGAAGATCTGGTGGTCAACCAGACGATGCAGCTTGTCAAAGACGATGCCGCCATGGAATCTATCATCGCCAAGGTGATGGAACTGCAAAACAAGGAGAACACCAACATTCCCCTCTATGAGAAACAGCTTCGGGATGCTGAATCTGGTATCCAGAATATGCTCAATGCGATTCAGGCCGGTATCCTGACCAGCTCCACCAAGGAGCGGCTGGAGCAGCTGGAAGAAACCAAGCGTGAGCTTGAAGCCCGCATTGCAGAAGAGAAGCTGGCAAAGCCCAAGGTCACGGAGGAGTTCATCCGGTTCTGGCTGCTGCGGTTCCGTAAACTGGACATGAGCCTGAAAGACCAGCGGCAGGCGCTGGTGGATACCTTCATCAATGCGATTTATCTGTACGATGATAAGGTTTTGATAACCTTCAACTATAAAGAAGGAACACAGACCGTGACTTTTGGAGAAGCGGCAGAAGCCGCATCAAAGGGAAATGGTTCGGATTTGGATTGCTTTACTGCACCAAGAAAAACCAGTACACGTTGTGTACTGGTTTTTCTTTTTGTCTGCACGATGGAAGGGGCTCGAACAGGGCGGCGGCGTGCAGCGCCGCAAGCAATCAGCCCAGTGGGCTGTTGCTTAGCCCGCGGGTCCCATCCCATAGGAATGTCTAACGTGGAAGCTGTGCGTGAATGCCGTGAAATCGAAAGATTTCATGGCTTTTTTGCTTTTTCGGCATGGCACGCCGGATCGTTTGCGCCACGCCCCAAAACCGCGCCGTTTCCTGAAAAATTGCACAACCCCCGGGAGCATTTCCGCACCAAAACGGCGAAGAAACGCTCCCGGGGGTTGCTTTTATTCTGCGCTTTTACGCCTTCACATCCCGCTTTTGCAGCAGGAGGTACGCCAGCGCAAACATCGCAGCCAGCCAGAGCACACAGCTGAAAAAGAACAGCGCGTACTGGCCCGCCAGCATGTCGGTGCTACGGTTGGCGTTCATGCCGGCCTGCATCAGGGCGTAGGGCCACAGCAGGCCGAAGCCCTTGGCAGCGGCAAAAATGCCGGTGATGCCGCCAAGCAATCCCAGAAAGATGGGCACCGCAAAGCTGCGGATGACCATGGCCAGCACCAGCTGCGCCGCAATGACCGCCAGTGCGCCCAGCGCCCCGCGCAGCAGAAACAGCGCCAGCACCAGGGGCGGGGTGCCGGGCAGGCGGGCGAACACCTTGCCGCAGAAGGCGTACAGCACGAACACGAAGGCGTGGGTCAGCAATGCCAGCTTGCCCACCACCACGAACTTTGCCGCGAACAGCGCCAGCGGGTGCACGGGCGCGGCCATGATGAAGTTCCAGTTGTGGCCCAGATGCTCCAGCCGCCACAGGTAGGCGGCGTAGGCGGCCACCATGGCCGGGAAGAAGAACATGGAGTAAAACAGGGTGTGCTGAGTCCACAGGCTGTACCAGCCGTCCGTTAAAATCTCCAGATTCTGCAGGTAGTTGAAGGTGCCGTACCCCGCCGAGATGACCGGCAGCAGAAAGAACATGATCCAGATGGGCGAAGCGTGGAGCTTGCGGTTCTCCGCACGGATGCAGTTTTGCAGCATGGGTTATACCTCCTCCGTCTGCACCTTGCGCCAGGCGGCGGCAAACAGCCCGATGCCCAGCAGGATGGTAAAGGCCAGCAGTCCCCAGTTGTGGGCCCGGGTGCCGTAGGTGACCAGATGGCTGGCCTGGTCCCAGTTTGCCACTTCATAAGCGCTCAGCGGGATGTAGTAGCCGAAGGGCACAAAATAGCTGACCAGCGGCGGCAGAAAGGCCGAGAACAGGCCCACCAGCGCCCCCACGATGCCCACGCACAGCGCCGGGAGCGGATTGCCGCACCAGAGCATGAGCAGCAGCTCGCCGAAAAATAGCATCAGGTCCACCGCCAGCGTGCAGACGAACAGGTACACGAACTGCCCTTTCGGGAAGGCTTCGGTGTAGTCGTGCACCCGGCCCAGCACCGGCACGCAGGCAAGCTCCAGCACAGCGGTCAGCAGCACTTCCAGCGTGCCGAACACCGCCTTGCCCGCGAACAGGCTGCGGCGGGTCTGCAGGGTGTAGAGCAGCTTTGCGGTATTGCCCTTCACCTCCATATCCCACAGGCGGGAGGCCAGCACCGCCATCATCACCGGCAGCAGAATGGCCTCGATGACCGGGATGCTGTAGAGCAGGGCGCTGTAGCCGTTGGCCAGCTCCTCGGGGCTGGACGGGGAAAGTCCGCCCACCCACAGCACCACGATGCCCGGCAGCAGCAGGCACAAAAGCAGGTCGTGCCGACGGCGGGCTTTTTGCAGTTCTGCGCGGAAGGCTGCCATCTCACGCCACCTCCCCGTCGCCTTTGGTCAGGCTGAGGAAGATCTCCTCCAGATTCTTCGTCTGGCTGGTCAGGCCCACCACCCCGGCCCCGCTCCCGGCAAGGGCACCGACGAGGGCTGCCAGCGCTTCGTCCGGCATCGGCGGCAGTTCCAGCGTGTCCGGCTGGACGGGCCGGGTCACGGCCCGGATGCCCTGCGCCTGCAGCACGGCGGCGGCCCGCTGTGCGTCCAGCACCCGCAGCAGCACGCCGCCCCGGGCGTGGCGCTGCAGCGCGGCAAGCGGGCCTTCGAACAGCAATTTGCCGTGGTTCAGGATGCCCACCTGCGACACCATCTGCTCCATCTCGCCCAGCAGGTGGCTGGAGATGAGCACGGTGGCACCGGTGCTCTCCGGCATGGCGGCGATGAGACTGCGCATCTCCTGAATGCCCGCCGGGTCCAGCCCGTTGGTGGGCTCGTCCAGAATGAGCAGCTTCGGGCTGCCCAGCAATGCCGTGGCGATGCCCAGCCGCTGCTTCATGCCGAGGGAGTACTGCCCCACTTTCCGGTTCGCGGCGCTGGTCAGGTGCACCACGTCCAGCACCCGATCGATGTCCCTGCGCTCCACGCCTTTCAGGTCGGCGGCAATGGCAAGATTCTCCCGGGCGGTCAGGTGCAGGTAGCCCGAGGGCGACTCGATCAGGCTGCCGGTCTGCCGCAGCAGGCCGATGCGGTTTTCTTCGTTCAGGGTGTGGCCCAGCAGCTCCACGCTGCCGCCGGTGGGGTGCACAAGGCCCAGCAGCATCTTCATGGTGGTGGATTTGCCTGCGCCGTTGGGGCCGAGAAAGCCGTAGACGCAGCCCTGCGGCACGGTCAGGTCCAGATGGTCCACGACGGTGCGCCCGCCGTAGCTCTTGCACAGGCCATGGGTCTCGATGACAGGTTTCATAGCAGTTCGCTCCTTTTCGTTTGTGGTCTACGCTGTCATCTTACACCCGCCGCCTTAATTGGACCGGAAGCCCAGCTTAATCTGCGCTTAAATTTGCGGGCATTCGCCCTTGCGGGGGACAAAGTGTGTTATAGTAAGAGCGAAAGAAAGGGCGCGGCCCGGCAGGCTGCCTGCCAAAGGCTCTCCCCTCGGGAGAGCTGGCGCGAAGCGCCTGAGAGGGTTTACACTATGACCACCATCTATGACGCCAGACTTCTCCTCGTGGACGACAACGCCGACCTTTTGCGGCTGCTGTGCGAGCAATTGCAGGACGCCGGGTACCGCCATATCCGCACGGCGCAAAGCTGCTCGGCGGCAAGAGCCTGCTTTGCCGCCGAGCAGCCGGAGCTGATGATTTTGGACATCAACCTGCCGGACGGGGACGGCTTTTCGCTGTTCCGGGCCCTGCGGGCCAAAGCGGATGTGCCCGCGCTGTTCCTCTCGGCCCGGGACGCCGACGCCGACCGGCTGTTCGGGCTGGGCCTTGGCGCGGACGACTACCTGACAAAGCCCTTCCTGATGCAGGAGCTTTTGCTGCGGGTGCAGCACATTTTGCAGCGGGCCTACCGGGCCGAGCTGTCCCGCACAAAGCGCGATGCTTTGCGGCTGGGCGGGCGCAGCGTCGATCTGAACGACGCCCTCGTCACCCTGCCGGACGGCAGCACCCTTGCCCTCACGGCCACCGAGCTGGCTTTGCTGCGCAAGCTGGCCGAGAACCGGGGCCACATCGTCACCTACGACGCGCTGTGCACCGCCGTGTGGGGCGCGGATTACTACGGTTACGAAAACAGCCTGAACGTCCACATCCGCCACCTGCGGGAAAAGCTGGAAGAACAGCCCAGCCGCCCGCAGCACCTGCTCACGGTGCGCAGCATCGGCTACAAGCTGGCAAAGGAGGAAACGGCATGAAGACCTTCGGGCGGCTCATCCGGCGGTATGTGCTGGCAGCAGTGGGCATGGTGTTGGTGCTGGCGGTGCTGTGTGTCGGGTTCATCGTCTGGCTGGGCTGGCGGGAGAGCACCCACACTCCGCAAGCAGAATATTCCTCCGGCGTCATCGCGGACGCCATGGTGCAGACGGCGCAGGGCCTTGCCTTCGGGCCGGAGCACACCCCGGAAGAATGGATGGACGGCTACGCCTGGGCCATGGTGCTGGACGATGACGGCGATGTGGTGTGGAGCTATGCCCTGCCGGAGCATCTCGCCCGCCGCTACACCCCCGCCGACGTGGCCCGCTTTGCCCGGTGGTACCTCGATGACTACCCGGTGTTCTGCTGGACCGAGGACTACGGCCTGTTCGTCATCGCAATGCCGCAGGGCAGCATCTGGAAGTATAACCTCTACAATTCGCCCCAGCTGCTCACCGACGTGGTGAACAGCATCCTGCCGGCGGCGCTGTGCCTGCTGGCGCTGGGGCTGGCGGTCTGTCTGCTGGTGAGCGGGCGCGGCGCAAAGCAGCTGCGGACGGTGGCCGCCGGGCTGGATGCGCTGGCCGAGGGCCAGCCCGTGCAGCTGCCCACCGACGGCTTTGCCGGGGAGGTGGCCGAAAAGCTCAACCAGACCAGCGCCCACCTGCAAAAGCAGGGCGAGATGCTCGCCCGGCGGGACACCGCCCGCACCCAGTGGATCGCGGGGGTCAGCCACGATGTGCGCACCCCGTTGGCCCTCATTCTGGGCTGGGCCGAACAGCTGGAACGGGACCCTTCCCTGCCCGACAGTGCTCGGCAGAAGGCAGGCGGCATCCGCACTCAGAGCGAAAAGCTGCGGTCGCTCATTGATGACCTGAACCTCACCAGCAAGCTGCAGTACGGCGCACAGCCCTTGCGGCGGCAGACTCTTGCCGCCGGGCCGCTGGTGCGGCAGCTGGCGGCGCAGTTCTGCGAGAGCCCGCTGGCCGACCGGTGCGAGCTTTCCCTCACCCAGACCGAAGCCGCCGAGCGCGCCCTGCTGGACGCCGACCCGGCGCTGCTGGGCCGTTTGTTGGAAAACCTGCTGAACAATTCGGTGCGGCACAACGCCGGGCCGGTGAAAGTGAGCCTTTGCACCGAGGTGGTGAGCGGGCGGCTCTGCCTGACCGTCACCGATGACGGCACGGGTTACCCGTCGCAGGTGTTGGCGGCCCTGCACGAGCCGGAACCCGGCGAGAATGCCCCGCACATTTTGGGCCTGCATGTGGTGGAGCAGATCGCCGCCGCCCACGGTGGGCAGGCGGTGTTTGGGCAGGCCGTGCCCCACGGGGCCAAGACCACGGTGTGGCTGCCGCTGCACCCAGAAAAATAAGAATAAGAAAAAGATAAAACGAAAGCAGCCGCTTCCCCTTTTTGCGAGGAAGCGGCTGCTTGTGCTTTTATAATAAGGAATCTCTCAGAAGAAGCGGCAGAAGCCAAGGCACACGCCCATAATGAAGAACAGCACGGCCTTTGCCAGCATGGGCAGCCAGAAGTTCTTGCCAAGGGCAAGGTCCCAGCGGCTGATGTTGCCCTTGGGGCAGGTGCCCACACAGGCTTCGCAGGCGATGCACTCGCCGCTGCGCAGGCTCTGCTCGTCCAGCTTCAGGTCCACCGGGCAGCGGTGGGCGCAGGCCGAACAGCCCGGGATGCAGTTCTCGCCGTCCCGGTGCAGCTGTGCAAAGGGCAGCACCGGCAGCAGGGCGAACACCGCGCCCATCGGGCACAAAAACTGGCAGAAGAACCGGGGCTGCACCGCCATGCCGATCAAAATGAGCACGAACAGCGCGATGCCAAGGCCAAAACCGGCCGGAGGGGTGCGCAGGGCGGTCAGGCGGGAGAACACTTCCCACGGGCTCCAGCCGGTGAGACGGCTGTACACCCCGGCAGTGCACAGGCCCACGATGACGGCCAGCACCACGAACTTGACCTTCTGGCCCCGGCGCACAGCCTTTTCCGGCAGCTGGAACTGCTTTTTGCGGTGGAGCAGCTTCTTCTGCACAAGGCCCGACAGCCACCACACACCGTCGCCCAGGCTGCCGAAGGCGCACACATAGCCGCAGAAGAAGCGGCCAAACAGGATAGTGAACCCGCACAGGCCGAGAAGCGAGAGGGTGAAGCTGTCCAGCTGCAGCACCTCGCCATGGCCGATGCGCAGAAACAGCTGCTTCACCCCGTTAAAGCCCGCCACAAAGGCACCGGGCATCGCGATAAAGAACATCAGCTGCACCGCAGCCCGCAGCCAGGCCCGGTGCTTCAGGGTGCGCTGTTTTTTCTGGGCCGCCGTCAGCGGCTTTTTTTCTGTCGTCTGCATCATGCCGCCGCCTTTCCCAGTGCGTCCTGCACTGCATCCCGCAGGCCCTCACAGGTGAGGGTCGCGCCCGAAACGAGGTCCACATCGCCGGTCTGGGCGGTGAGCATCTTGTCCAGCATGGTCAGCGCCTGCGTGTAATAGGGCTTGTCTTCGCCGTCGTGCTTCAGCACCGTGATGTCGGTCATCTGCCCGCCGGAGATGGTGATCTGCACCGTGATGTCGTCGCCGAAGCCGAGGGCGGTGCCCTCATAGGTGCCGTCCTTCAGACCAGACTCGGCTTCGGCTTCCTCGGCCGCCTGCTGGGCCTGCAGCACCGAGGTGTTCCATGCGTTCGCCTCGTCGATCTCCTTCTGCCGCGCGGTGACGGCGTCGGCCCGCACCAGTGCCACCTGCTGGTATTGCCACAGTACGGCCAGGATCAGCAGCAGGTTCACCGCCCGGACGATAAAGTTCCAATGCTTTTTCATGCGTTCTCCTCCCCTGTCGGCTGGTCCTGTTCCGGCGGCTCTGCTGCCGGGCTGCTTTCTGCAGCGGGCTCAGCAGCCGGTTCGCTTTCAGCCGGTGCTTCCGGTTCCGGAGCCGCAGGCACTTCGGGCGTGGTCAGGGCCTTCTGCAGGGCATCCTGCACGGCGGCATCCAGCTCGTCGGCGGTGTACACCCGGCCGGAGGAAGCGCTCTGCTCTTTGCCGGAGAAGAAGGCCTCCAGCGCGGCCCGCACCTTCTCGGTAAAGGTGGGTTCTTCGGTCTCGGTGGGCAGCACCTGCACATCGGTGACGCTGCCGTCCTTCACGGTAATGACCACGTTCACCGGGCCGTCGGCGGTGGAACCGGTGCCGGAGTAGGTGCCGTCGGCGTACTGCGGTGCGGCGGGCTCGGCAGGCGTTTCGTCAGCCGGAGCGGTGTCCGGCGTCTCGGCGGGAACCGCGTCGTTGGCGGCCTTGGCCAGTGCCTGCTTCACGGCGTTCAGGATGCCGGTGGAGGAATAGGTCGCGCCGGAAACGGCGTCCACGCCCTCGGGTGTGCCGGTCTCCAGAATGGTGGCGATGACCTGACGGCCCTTGTAGAAGTAAGAGGTCGTCTCGCCGTCATGGCTCACCACCGTGATGTCGGCAAGGACACCGTCGGCAATGGTCACCTGCAGGGTGATGGGGCCGCCAAAGCCCTCGGCCGAGGCGGTGTACACGCCGTCGCGGTAGGCGGAAGGCGTGGTGAATTCTTCTTCCACCGGCGGTGCGGCGGGCGTCGTCTGCGGCGGCAGCGGGTTATTGACCACCTCGCCGGTCAGCGCGTTTTTGATGGCACCCAGAATGCCCCGGGAAGTATAAGTGGCTTCCGACACCGCGTCCACCTCCCAGGTCTGGGCGTCCAGCACGGTGTTCAGCAGCCGCTTTGCTCGGCGCAGGAAGGCGCTGGTCTCGTGGGCGGCGCTCAGCACCTGCACATCGGTGATGTGCCCGCCCTCCATGGTCACCTGCACCTGCACGGTGCCGCCGAAGCCCCGGGAGGAGCCGGTGTAGACGCCGTCGGCATAGGGCAGCACGGCGGTCAGGCCCTCGGCTTCTTCTTCCGAGGATGCGGCGGGCTCTGCGGCAGGCGCGGACGCGGCTTCGGCCAGACGTTCCGGCACGGCGGCCAGCACCGGCGCGGTGCGCGGCACGGTGACCAGCACAAGGCCTGCCACGGCCACGGCGGGGAGCAGCTGCACCAGCGGCAGCAGCCGTTTCCCGGATTTTGTTTCCCTCATGAAATACCCCTCTCAGACACGGAAACAAGGCCCCTCCCGTTTCCGGGAGCGACCTTGTTTCGATGATTTTTAGTTCAGGAAAGCCTTACTTTGCCTGCAGGCCCTGAATAGCCTGCGTCAGGTGCGGGACCTGCTCCTGCGCATCTGCCTTGTACAGGGTGCTCTTTGCCAGCAGCTCAACGCTCTCGTCCAGCTCGGTCTCGAGGTTTGCCCAGCTTGCGGCGGTGTAGTTGGTCTTGTTCAAAGCCTTGGCCTGGTCCACCACAGCCTGCAGCGCGGCGCGGTCAGCGTCGTCAGCCAGCTCGTGCTTTGCCAGGTTGTCAGCAGTGGTCTGGATCTTGATGACGGTGTCAGCATAGCCCAGAGCATGGAGAGTGAGGGTCCAGTAACCGGTGCCGTCGGTGCCTTCGGGCAGCTGGAAGCGTGCAGACTGGGTCAGGCCCAGCTGGATACCCATGACCTTGTGCATCCAGTTGTCGGCTGCGAACTTGGTGCCGTAAGTAGCCTTGGCTTTGGTGTAGGTGCTGTCATTGCCGTAGTAGGTCCAGGTGACGGACTGCAGACGGGAGCCCAGCTCGCCGTAGTTGCCGGTCAGGTCCACACGAATGAACTCGCCGTAGCTGCCCACATCGTCGCCGCTCTTGACGGTGACGATCAGGCCGTCAGCGGTCTTCTGACCTTCTTCAGCCACGCCGGAACCGGTGCCCTTGTGGGCAGCGGAGAAGGTGTAGCCGTCGCCGGACTTGGTGGCGTACTTCAGGCCGTTGGTCTTGTAATCCACAGCAGCGGTCAGAGCGTAGGTAGGCAGCTTGTTCTCAGCATAGCCGCCCACCAGCTGGCCGCCGTTGCGTACGGTAGCGTACTTGGAGCAGAAGTCGGCGAGGTCAGCGTTTGCCACGCGGACAGGCACATACTTGACGCCGGAGACTTCATAGTGGTCCATCTTGACGGTGGAGCCATCGGGCTTGGTGACGGTGCCGCGGTTCCAGCCGTAGGCGGTGCCGTCCGGAGTGTAGAAGGTCTTGCCGTCATCGGACCAGTGAGACACGGTGTAGGTGCTGCCGTCCTGTGCATAGATGGTAGCTACCTGCTGGAAGCTGCCGCGGTGCAGGCCGTGGTTAGCGGTAGCACGGGACACGGCATCAAAAGCGCCCAGATCGTGTTCGCCATGGCTGTCCTCCTGTGCGGAAGAAGCAGTGCTGCCAGCGGCATATACGTTCTCGTTTGCCCAGTACTCGTTCCAGTCCAGAGCGGCGTACAGATAGGTGTAGTTGGAGCTGGTCATCTTGTCGAAGAACTCCTGCACTGCAGCAATGCAGTTCTCGGAATCATCGGGGGCAGCTGCCAGTGCAGCGGGGGCCATGACGCTCAGAGCCATGGCTGCGGAAAGCGCCAGAGCGGCGATCTTTTTCAGTCTCATCGGAAAAGACACTCCTTTCAAATTTCAACCGTCCCTTTGCAAAAACAGCTTGTTAGCATATACTAACTTCCGGTGCAAAAGAAAATCGGTTGTATTAGTACGAACTAACCGACAGTGTTATTATAAAAACCCGCCCTTTGCTTGTCAAGAGGAAATGTGAATTTTTTGTGCACAGCGCGATTCACGCCGGTTTCGGGGTCGTTCGCGCCGGGTCGCTTCCCATTTGCGGCAAAGTGTGCGACAATAAGCTTGCAGATAAAATTTGCACAAACATCCTTCTTCTTTTTGTCCTATTCCGCAAGCGCAGCAGGGCCGCACCCTTCCGGTGCGGCCCTGCTGCATTTCCTCTTTCTTTAAAGTCTGCCGGTTTCCAGCATCTGCTTCACTTCGTGCAGGTCTTTGCACTCGGCGGTGTACAGGCGGCGCATCTCGTCGTCGGCGGGCGAAAGGTCCGGCACCATCACAGTGACAAAACCGCCCCGGGCCCCGGCCCGCACGCCGTTGTAGCTGTCCTCCAGTACAAGGGTGCGGCCGGGCTGGGTACCCAGTGCTTCCGCTGCCCGCTTAAAGATCTCCGGGTTGGGCTTGGAAGCCGAGAACTGCTCGCCGGAGACGATCACCTTGAAGTAGTGGGTCAAGCCCCAGCCGTCCAAATGATGCCGGATAGACGCCATCCGGCTGGAGGATGCCACTGCCATGGGAATGTGCTGCGCTTCCAGCCAGGCGATCAGTTCATCCAGGCCCGGCTTTTTGGGCGGCGGGGCCTGGAACGCGATCTCGGCCTGTGCGTGCAGCGCTTCCATGATGGCGTCGGTGTCGCACCCCGGCCCGTAGAACTGCCGCAGCACCGCCCGCATGGAGTCGCCCGCCGTGCCGCGGGCGGCAACGTCCAGCCCTTCCTTATAAGAAAGCCCAAGGGTGGCAAGTGCAGGCTCCCACAGGGTAGCCCACACCCGCTCGGTGTCAAACATCAGGCCGTCCATATCAAAAATAACGCTGTCGGTCATGGCAGTATGCTCCTTCCATAGAAAAGCGGGGCTGTGCCCCGCAAAGTGCTCTGTGCCCCCTATTGTACCATAGATTTGGCAGTTTGCACACCATTGTGCTCACAATCTGGTGCAACTTTACCGGTGGAAAGATGAAACATTTTGCGATTCCTTGCAAAACCGCTCCGGAATATTATAATAGAAACCAACATTTGTGTCATAAAGCGCCGGAAATCGTGCGCACGCGCATAAAAGGAAAGAGGGAAACTCACTATGTTGGATATCAAGATCACCCGCACGGCTACGCCCAAGGCAAAGCCCACCGATGAGACGAAGCTCGGCTTCGGCAAGAAGTTCACCGACCATATGTTCGTCATGGACTACACCGAGGGCGAAGGCTGGCACGACGCCCGCATCGTCCCCTACGGCCCCTTTGAGCTGGACCCGGCTACCGTCGTGTTCCACTACGCTCAGGAGATCTTTGAGGGCATGAAGGCTTACCGCACTGCTGACGACACCGTGCAGCTGTTCCGCCCGGACTGCAACGCAAAGCGCTTCCAGGATTCTGCCGACCGTCTGTGCATCCCCAAGATCCCCGTGGAGGACTACATCCAGGCTGTTGAGACCCTGGTGGACGTGGACCGTGACTGGGTGCCCCACACCGACGGCGCTTCCCTGTACATCCGTCCCTTCGTGTTTGCAAACGACGTGGGCCTGGGTGTCCACGCTTCCAAGCACTACATCTTCTGCATCATCTGCGCTCCCTCGGGTGCTTACTATGCTGAGGGCATCAACCCCGTCCGTATTTATGTTGAAGACGAGTACATCCGTGCCGCTCCCGGCCTGACCGGCTTCACCAAGTGCGGCGGCAACTACGCTGCTTCCATCAAGGCCGGTGAGCTGGCCGAGGAGCAGGGCTACGCACAGGTGCTGTGGCTGGACGGCGTTGAGAAGAAGTACGTCGAGGAAGTCGGCAGCATGAACATCATGTTCAAGATCGACGGCAAGGTCTACACCGCTGCAACCGTCGGCACCGTTCTGCCCGGCGTCACCCGCCGCAGCTGCATCGAGCTGCTGAAGGACTGGGGCTATGAGGTCATCGAGGGCAAGCTGGCCATCGCCGATATCATGGCCGCTGCCCGCGAAGGCAAGCTGGAAGAAGTCTTCGGCACCGGTACCGCCGCTGTCGTCTCCCCCGTCAAGGAGCTGGTTTGGAAGGGCGAGCATGCTTACATCGGCGACGGCAAGATCGGCCCTGTCACCCAGAAGCTGTACGATACCATGACCGGTATGCAGTGGGGCAAGATCCCCGATACCAAGGGCTGGATCGTCCCGGTGGAGAAGAAGAACTAACCACAAAGTTCCCGGAGAGAACTTTTTTATTCAGAATTCGGAGAAACGCCGCCGGAGCCCGACTGCTCGGCGGCGTTTGCCGTATCTGGGAAAAGCCTTCCCCCGAGGGGGAAGCCTATAAAACATTGCTTTCTTTCTCCTGCAGTGCTAAACTGGATTCAGAACTGCGGCCTGCATTGCGGCAGGCCCTGAGCAGGAAAGATTGAGAGGGATGAACCCATGGTCAAAAAATGGAGCGTGAGCTACCCTGCCGTCAATGGCACCGAGCAGCGCAGAGTGTATGTTTATCTGCCCACCATGTATGAATCGGAGCCGGACCGCCGGTATCCGGTGCTGTACATGTTCGACGGCCAGAACGTCTTTTTTGATGAGGACGCTACTTACGGCAAGAGCTGGGGCGTGGCCGATTATCTGGACTACACCGACACCCCGCTGATCGTGGCGGCGGTGGAATGCAACGCCGGAGCCAACAATGAGCGGCTGGTGGAGTATTCGCCCTACCGGTTCGATGACCCGCAGTTCGGCCACTTTGACGGCAAGGGGCAGGCCACCATGAGCTGGTACATCCACCGGTTCAAGCCCTTCATCGACCGCAACTTCCGCACCCTGCCGGACCGGGAGCACACCTTTATCGGCGGCAGCAGCATGGGCGGCCTGATGAGTCTGTATGCCCTGCTGCAGTACAACGACACCTTCAGCCGTGCAGCGGCCCTGTCGCCGTCCATCTGGGTGTCGCCGGAAAAGCTCTCCGGCCTTGTGGGCCGCGCCAAACTGGAGCCCGGCACCGTGCTCTACATGGACTACGGCTCCCGCGAGATGGGCAACCACGAGGGCATCCGCAAGGACTTTGCGCAGCTGACCGAAAAGCTCATGGTCCGGGGCATCCACCTGACCGCCCGCCTTGTGCCCGGCGGCACCCACAGCGAAGCCAGCTGGGAAAAGCAGCTGCCCTTCGTGTTCCATACGCTGATGTATGAGGTGGAAGAATAACGGGTAGCGGCCTCGCCCTCTCAGTCACCTTCGGTGACAGCTGTTCCCCTTCTGGCACTTCGTGCCACCTCCCCCGGCCGGGGGAGTCTTTCCCAAAGGGGGAGCCAAGAACTTGACCGTTACGCTCTTGCCTCTCCCTTTGGGAGAGGTGGCAAGACGCAAAGCGGCTTGACGGAGAGGGCGAGCACGCTAAAAATGATCAGTACAACCAAAGGAGGAATCACCATGGAAATGCAGTATTTCAAGGATTACAGCCCGGCGCTGGGCCGCGACATGGAGTGCAAAATTTACGGCCACGCAGGCCGCCCGATGCTCTACATCCCCTGCCAGGACGGCCGCTTCTTCGATTTTGAGGACTTCCATATGGCCGACACCCTCGCCCCGTGGATCGACGCGGGCAAGATCATGGTGATCTCCATCGACACCATGGACAAGGAGACTTGGTCGGATACCCAGGGCGACCCCTACTGGCGCATCCGCCGCTATGAGCAGTGGCTGCGCTACATCGTGGACGAGGCTGTGCCCAAAATTCAGTATATGGCCAAAGAGCGCAACGGCTGGGACGGCCTGCCCGGCGTCATCGCCTTCGGCTGCAGTCTGGGTGCCACCCACGCCGTCAACCTGTATCTGCGCCGCCCGGACGTGTTCTGCGGCTGCTTGGCCCTCAGCGGCATTTATACCGCCCACTACGGTTTCGGCGATTACATGGACGAGCTGGTGTACATGAACTCCCCGGTGGACTACATGAAGAACTTCCCGGAAGATCACCCCTACATGCAGCTGTTCCGCAGCCAGAAAGCGGTCATCTGCTGCGGCCAGGGCGACTGGGAGCAGCCGGACACCACCTGGTTCTTGAAGCGCATCTTCGAGGCCAAGAACATCCCCGTCTGGGTGGACCTGTGGGGCCACGACGTGAACCACGACTGGAACTGGTGGTATAAGCAGACTGCATATTACATGCCGTATATTCTGGGGTGAACAGGCTCGCCCTCTCAGCCGCCTTCGGCGTCAGCTCCCCCAAAGGGGGAGCCTTTGGCAAAACCGTGAACTTTGCGGGGACTGCCAAGGCCTCTCCCTTTGGGAGAGGTGGCAAGACGCGGAGCGGCTTGACGGAGAGGGCGAGGACGCTATAGAGGAAAGAGGAATCAAAAACCATGCAGAATTTCATTTTCATTTCGCCCAACTTCCCCACCAACTACTGGCAGTTCTGCCGTGAGCTGAAGAACAACGGCATGAACGTGCTGGGCATCGGCGACCAGCCCTACGACGAGCTGAAGCCGGAGCTGAAGGACAGCCTGAACGAGTACTACAAGGTGGGCAGTCTGGAAAACTACGACGAAGTCTACCGCGCCGTGGCCTTCTTTGCCTTCAAGTATGGCCGCATCGACTGGCTGGAGTCCAACAACGAATACTGGCTGGAACGCGACGCCGCCCTGCGCACCGACTTCCACATTACCAGCGGTTTCCAGACTTCCGATATGCCCCGCATCAAGTACAAGAGCAAGATGAAGGAGTATTACCAGAAGGCCGGCATCGCCACCGCCCGCTACCACATGGTGGACGACTACGCAGGCTGCAAGGCCTTTGTGGATGAGGTGGGCTACCCGGTGGTGGTCAAGCCCGACAACGGCGTGGGAGCCTCGGACACCCATCGCCTTTCCAGCGATGCCCAGCTGAAGGAGTTTCTGGTCTACAAGACCGCCCATCACCCGGATGTGGAGTACATCATGGAGGAGTTCGTCCGCGCCGAGGTGAACAGCTACGACGCCATCATCGACGCCAACGGCAACCCCATCTTTGAGGCCGGCAATGTCAGCCCCATGTCCATCATGGATATCGTCAATGACAACGATAACTCCATCTACTACATCATCAAGGACCTGCCCGAGGATACCCGCGCCGCAGGCCGCGCCGCCGTCAAGAGCTTTGGCGTCAAGAGCCGCTTCATCCACTTCGAGTTCTTCCGCATGACCGAAGATCAGGCCAGCATGGGCAAGAAGGGCCAGATCGTGGCGCTGGAAGTCAACATGCGCCCCTGCGGCGGCTTCACCCCGGATATGATCAACTTTGCCCGCTCCACCAATGTGTATAAAATCTGGGCCGACATGATCGCCTTCGGCGGCACCGATATGCCGGTGGGCGAGCACTTCTACTGCCCGTTCGCAGGCCGCCGCGACGGCAAGCACTTCGTCTACAGCCACGAGCAGATCATGCAGAAGTATCAGCAGAACATGCGCATGGTGGACCGCATCCCGGACGCCCTGAGCGGCGCCATGGGCAACCAGATGTACGTTGCCACCTTCTCCACCCGCGAGGAGATGGAGCAGTTCTATTCCGACGTGCTGGCGACCACCGATGCCGCCAACGCCGAGGCACAGAAGGAGCTGAGCAGCATTCTGGCCCTGGGTGAGCCGGAGACCGCCCCGGCTCCGGTGGAAAAAACCGCCGCCCCGGCGGCAAAGCCTGCGGCCCAGCCGAAGCCCCGCAAGACCACCCGCACCGCAAAGAAAAAGTAAAAACCTCGAAAACGGAGGAACGAACCATGAAATGTCTGAAACAGGCTGCAAAACGCATCGTGACGGCAGGGCTGACGCTGTGCCTGCTGCTGCCCTGCAGTGTCCCGGCGTCGGCTGCGCTGCAGACCCCGGCCTGGATGCAGGCGTGGGCCAACACCCGCACGGCCGGTGTCATCGCGCAGCTGGAAAAGGACCAGTTCACCGCAAAGATCAAGGTGGACGGCGTGGAAGGCATTCTGGACATGGTGCGCAGCAGCGGGAACATGTACCTGAAGGCCGAGGAGCAGGACGGCACCGAGAAGCTCACCCTTCTGGTGCTGGACGGCAAGGCGTATCAGCTGGACTCCGCCCGCAAGCTGGCCATCTGCCTGGGGGATGAAGCCGCCGCCTACAAGGCCATGGGCCTGAGCGAGACGGTGGTGGCAAAGTCTCTTTCCACCGGCAGCGCCACCGGCTTTGCCGAGGCGAAGAAGACCGTCCACGGCAAGACCTACGACGCGGAAGTGTTTAACATGACGCTGGACGGCAAGCCCGTGGAGATGACCTACTGCTACGACGGCGGCGCGCTGCGCTACCTCATCACCCGGGTGGGCGGCAAGCAGGCATCGCTGGAATACCTCTCGGTGTCGGATAAGGTGGACGAAAGCCTGCTGAAGCTGCCGGAGGGCTACACCGTCTGCACCAAGGGCACCGACGGCAAACTCTACGACGCTTCCGGCAAGGCCGTGGACTGAAAAACAGAAGATAAGGACCGTTGTGCAACAGCGGCGGTCAGGCCCTTGGCGCTCCCTCTGGGGGACTGAGAGGGCGGGGGCTGCCAGATGGCGGCCCCTTTTCGTTGTCCCCTTCTTCAAAATGTGGTATACTGGGGCCAGAGAATCTATTGAGAACGAGGTATCATCCATGAAAATTCCCGCAAACGGCTTCACCCACGCCGGCAAGTTCCACGCCGACGATGTGTTTGCCACGGCGCTGCTGCAGATCTTGCGCCCGGATATCGAGATCACCCGCGGCTTCACCGTGCCGGACGACTTTGACGGCATCGTGTATGACGTGGGCTTCGGCATGTTCGACCACCATCAGGAGCCCCGCGAGACCCGCCCCAACGGCGTGCCCTACGCGGCCTTCGGCCTGCTGTGGCGGGTGCTGGGGCCGGGCCTTGTGGGCGAGCGGCAGGCCCGGCTCATCGACGAAAACTTCATCCAGCCACTGGATTTGAACGACAACACCGGTGAGCAGAACAGCCTGTGCGACGCCATCGGCTTCTTTAATCCAGTGTGGGACTCGAAGGAAGATCAGGACGCCTGCTTTTTCAAGGCGGTGGCCGTGGCAAAGCAGATCTTGGAAAACCAGATCGCCAGCGCCAACGCCGTGAACCGCGCCGACGAGAAGGTGCAGCAGGCCTATAAGAACTCCCGGGACGGCATCGTGGTGCTGCCCTGCTACCTGCCGTGGAAAAACGGCCTGTACAAGACGGACGCGCTGTTCGTGGTCTACCCCAGCCAGCGCGGCGGCTGGAGTGCCCAGTGCGTCACCGACCACAAGACCAAGCGCCCGAAGCTGCCTTTCCCCCAGAGCTGGGCAGGCCAGCCGCAGGAGGTCATCGAGCAGAAAAGCGGCATCCCGGGCATCAGCTTCTGCCACGCCAGCCGCTTCCTCATCACGGCCAAGGACAAGGAGACGGCCCTTGCCGCCTGCCGTCAGGTGCTGAAGAACAATGGCCGCATCTGATGCCGCACGGCCGAAGGCGGCCTTCGTGTATATGGTGCGCTGCACCGACGGCACCCTCTACACCGGCTGGTCCACCGACCCCGCCGCCCGCCTGCGGGCCCACCAGAGCGGCAAAGGCGCCCGCTACACCCGGGCAAAGGGCGCGGCGGCCCTTGCCTATGTGGAGCGCTGCGCAGACAAGCCCGCCGCCATGCGCCGGGAGTATGCCCTCAAACAGCTGCCCAAGGCCCAGAAGGAACGCCTTTGCGCGGCGTGGGCGGCAGCGGGGAGACCCTTTGCCGGAGAAACGGAATAAGAACACCGGAAAGCGTCTGCCTGCAGGCAGGCGCTTTTGCTGCACAGAGCGGACGACAGCAGACCGACGCTTGTCCGAAAATGAGGGAAAATGAGGTTTTCGTGTGCAAAACAATTGATTTTTGACACGGAATATGATACTTATAGAATGGTAGATTATCCCTGCCCCGAAAGACGCGGGCAGATGTGATACAGCGAGGAAAAAGGAGGAAGGACTATGAAGCGTTTCAAAGCGGCGGCACAGCGCGCAACGGCCTTTGTGCTGGCGGCAAGCATGATGTCCTCGGCGGTGCTCCCTACCGTATTCGCGGCACAGCCGTTGAATGCGGAAAACAGCGTGGATGAACTGGGCAATGTGGATGTCGCGGACGAAGACGGCACGCTGGTGTACCCGGAGTGGGACGACGATACGGCGGCAGATTTCCAGGACGAGGGGGATACCATTGACCTGAGTGACGCAGAATTCGATTCGGATGGTGACATTGCAACGCTGGCAGCAAGAAAAGGCACACAGGATTATATAGACGAGCTCAAAAATGCATATAATGAACTGAAAAAAAAGTATGATGCAGCTGTTACGAAAGCAAAACAGGATGCACAAAATGCCATTGACAATAATAAGGATTTTAAAGATGATCACGATCCGAAAAAATCGACTGTTTTGCAGGAACTCGAAACCCATGCTGCAACCTGCCGGTATAATGGGTATGCAGTATATAAATGCACCCGAGTATGGAAAGATTATCCTGTAGAGGCAACTGTGAAAAACCCGATCGCAAGCGAATATAAAAAACTTAACAGGGGAGTACAGGCTGCAATAAAGTTTGGATTGAAAAAAATAGGACTTAGCTCGATAGTGAATCAGCTGGACAAAGACCAGTTTACGCTTTCGGGTAAAATTGATCTGAAGTGCCAGCATGACGAGAATGACCCCATCGTTGTAAAGACTGACGATGCACTGGGTCATAAATTCCCAGACGAAAGTGACTCGGCAAACTGGGTCGAGACAGACCCTGCCACCTGTGATAAGGACGGCGTAGAGACGCTCTACTGTATTCGCTGCCATGGTACAGAAGAAGGCGGCACTAAGACTCGTGCAATCCTGAGTGCAAATGTTCCGCACACACTGGGCGATTTGATTACTGAAGAACCGACCTGTGAAAAAACAGGTAGAACATATCGCGTTTGCAGTGTTTGCGGTGCAGAAGTGGAAGAAAGCACGATTCCGAAGCTTAATCATGACTTCCAGAACTATGTGAAAGACGACAACCCCGCCTGCCAGGATCAGACCGAGACCGGCACCTGTACCCGTATCGGCTGTGGAAAAACGGATACAAGAACCATCAGCGGCCCGCTGAGCCCCCACAAGTTTACAACGTGGACGGGCACCGGCATATCGGTCAGCGGCCAGTATCTGTATTACGAGTCTACCTGCGATACCTGCCATACAGAGACAAAGAAGATCAATATTGCGGATAAGAAGCTGGATGAACTGGACGAAGCCCTGAACGGAGACCCGCTGACGGCCACGGATAAAGAGCTGGAAAATATAGAGATTCTTTATAACGGCGCAAAAGCGGCAATTGAGGTGCTGGGGTATGCCAACAAATATTTGGGCACCAGCTTTGATACCGAAAAGTACACCGAACGCCTGAACGGCATGACCGATCGGTACAATAAGTTTGAGCATGAATCGCTTCAGCGCGGTTATGAGGCTGCGGCCAGCGAAGCGATCAAGACCGCTCACGAGACCATTGACAACAAAAGCCCGTCCGAGATGACCGATGACGAAATGAAAAAGGTCATCGGTGCTTATGTGGCTGCGGATACGGCGGTGGGCAAGCTGGACGACGGCCGCGCAAAGAAAACAGAGCTGCAGGCAAAACTTGCAGAGCTGAAAAAGACCGTTGAGGAGATCGAATCCAAGTATGCCCAGAAGGTCATTGAAAGCATTTGGGACGATCTGAAGAACGGCACACTGGATAAGACCAAGCTGGAAGCGCTGAAAAAGACGCTGGACGACCTGAAGGATTATATTCCCGACAGCCTGAAAGAAAGCTACGATCAGGTCGTGGATGCCGTGCAGGCCGCCATTGATGCCATTGACCTTGTGAATGAAGCCAGCGCCCTGATCAAGCGGCTGCAGGAGGAGATCAAAAACGGCAACGTCAGCGAGGACACCCTCAAGGAAGTGCAGGATGTGATCGACCGGGCCGGTAAGCTGGTGGATAAGATCAAGGAAAACCCCATCCTGAAGAACGCGGTGGATACCATTATCAAGAACGCAGAGGAAGCCATCAAGGAAGCCGCCGCCACCAAGGCACTGGAAGCGCTGAAGAAGGCCATTGAAAGCGGCGACCTGAGCAAGATCGAGGAAGCGTTTGAGAAAGCACAGGAAGCCATCGACCAGCTGGAGCCCTATGCCCCGGATGTGGCGAAAAAGCTGCGCGACGCGCTGGAGGAGATCAAGAAGACCTATGTCAACGGCCTGCGCGACGCGCTGGAAAAGGCGCTGGAAGACGGTACCTATCAGGAAAAGCTGGAGAAGCTGAAGGATGTCATCAAGAAGTACGAAGACCTTATCAAGGACATCGACGCTTCCGGTGCGCTGAAAGACCTGTGGGAGACCATCAAGAACGAACAGCTGACGAAGCTTGTGGCGGATGCGGTCAACGAGATCAACCGCATCGTCAACGATGACAGCCTGTCTGCGCTGCAAAAGATCGCCGCGCTGGACAAGCTCTACGACGACCTGCACACCAAGCTGGCCGAGATCGTGGGCCCGGATAAGGCGGCTGAGATGCTTGAGCCGTTCGATAAGCTGATCGAGCAGGCCAAGAACGATGTAGCCAAGGCGGCCGCAGCGGCGGCGGATACCCTCATCAAGGAAGCACTGAAGGCGGTCAAAGCGGCTGTGGACAGCGCCGAGAGCAAGGAAGACGCCATCAACAAGATGGAAGCCATCTACTCGCAGGCGCATGATCTGCTGACCCGCGCCGGTATGTCGGACGAGGACGCTACCGCAAAGCTTGCGCCGGTGCGCTCGGCTCTCGACAGCCTGAAAAAGGTGCTGGAGGATTCCTTCGTCTCCATGGACACCATCAAGGCGGCTGTGGACGTCATCGTGGACGCAGCAGTGGCCAGTGACAGCATTGAGGACGGCCTTTACAAGCTGGTGCGCACGCTGCTGGACGGCGACGATATGGACCCGGCGGTGAAAAAGGTCATCCTTGTGGTGGCGCGCGACATTCTGGCAACGGCAGACTGGACCCAACTGACCCCCAGTCTGCTGGACGATGTGGTGGACCTTGTGGTCAAAAAGCTGGACAAGAAGTACGGCAAGTACCCCTTCGTCAGCCAGCTGCTGAACGAGCTCAAGCCTTCGCTGAATGAGCTGGTGCACCGCGAGGTGGGCCAGGAGACCATCGACAAGGTGCGGGAAGTGTTCTTCACCACCATCGACAACGCCATTGAGGGCATTGACGCAGGCCAGGATAACCGCCAGCTGCTGGCAAAGGCCCGCGAAGACCTGATGGGGCTCAAGCCGGTGGTCTCGGCAGAGATGAAGCGCATCGGCACCAAAGCCGGTGAGATGCTCAACCGCGAGATGAAGGACCGCATTTCGAAGGCCCTGCCCGGCGTGGTGATCCCGGAGTTCATCGGCACCCTTGTGGGCAAAGCCACCGAAGACCTTGTGAACGAAAAGCTGGGCGAATACGATGAGAAAGTCGGCGCGATCATTGAGAAGTACGTCAAGTACCTCACCTGCCCCGGCCATGAGTACGAATATGTGACCATCCGCGAAGCCACCTGCACCCAAGACGGCGTGGAAGTGAAGCAGTGCAAGAACTGTGACTGGCAGCTGACCGATGACGATAACAAGATCGTCCACGAAAAGCTGGGCCATGTGGTGGTGGAAGACCCCGCTGTGGACCCCACCGAAACGGAAGAAGGCCTGACGGCAGGCAGCCACTGCAGCCGCTGCGGCGCGGTGCTGGAGCCCCAGCAGGTCGTCCCGGCCCTGCAGCCCCGCACCGACAAGTGGCTGGTCACCAGCGCTGTCACGACGGAGAACATCCGTGCGGCAGGCTATGAGAACCAGCAGAAGCTGGATGCGGCCATCAACGCAGTCCTGACCAAGGCGGGCTTCGATGCGGCCAGCAGCACCCGCTTCTTCGCACAGGTGAACAGCACCATCGGCATCCTGCCCAACGACCGCTACCCCGAGGAGGGCGTGGCCGGTATGGTGAAGCAGCCGGAAGCCACCCGCAACAAGAACTGCACCTTCTATGCGGTGCAGGTGCTGACGGCGGATTCCCACGGCCACAACGCCGGTGATGTGGTGGTCACCCCGCTCACCGTCACGAAGGAAGGCATCAGCCTGACCCTCTGCACCGAAGCAGTGGTGGCGATCGCCTGGAAAGTGAACGAGTAACTTCAAACCGCAAAAGGAGCGGCTCCCGTCCGGGGGCCGCTCCTTTTTGCGTGTGCGCCATTGTACGCCGTGTGCCGCTGCTTCCTCCGCTTTGCGCCGCCGCGCACCCCCTCTTGGCTCTCCCTTTGAAAGATTCTCCCCGTGCCGGGGAGAAATGTCACCGAAGGTGACAAAAAGGGGACAAGCTGTCACCGCAGGTGACTGAGAGGGCGAATCCCCCGCAAACGGCAAAGCCTGCTTTGACATCCGGGTGGACCAGACCGAACGGCTGCTGGCCGGATTGAAAGCCGGGCTCTATGATATGGTGTTCTGCAGCTACCAGCCCGGCGAGAACGGCCTGCGGTTCACCCCGGTGGTGGAGCTGCCCTTCGTGGTGGCCATGCTCAAAGACGACCCGCTGGCAAAGTGCCCGAGCATCACGCCGGACCAGCTGGCCGGGCGGCCCATGGTCTTCACGGATTCGCCCGCCTACTCCGACCTTCTGCGCCGGATGCTGGGGGAATACGGCATCCGGCCCGAGATCCGCGGCTACTCCAACGAGGACTCGGTGCTGCTGAGCATGGTGCAGGCGGGGCTGGGAGTGTTCATCAGCACCGACCACCCCCAGATGTACAGCCCGGACACGGTGCTGGTGCCCCTGCGACAGGACCGCTACCGCCGCTATGTCTACATGGTCACCCGGCCGGGCCTTGCGGCCAGCACGGCTGCCGCCCAGCTCATCCGCTACAACCAGCAGCGCGCCGTGCCGGAGCAGGGCCGCCAGCCCCGCGCCGATGGCGGGGATAAACAATAAATCAAAACGAAACGCCGCCCGGCCTGTGCAGACAGACCGGGCGGCGTTTTGCAGCAAAAAAGAGCGTGAGAGACCGCTGCAAAAATACATTCTAATTGCATAAAAACTGAATATATTTAAAATAAACTGCATAAAGATGCAAATTAAACCAAAAGAACGGTCAAATCCCTGTAAGGTTTGTCGGTTTTCAGCATTGACGCAAAAGCCGCACGGCGTATAATAAAAGCATCAACCGCAAACGAAAGACAGAGGATGCGAAGGGAAATGCGCATCAGAGAACAAAAGTGTATTTTTATTAAAGGAGCGCGTTTATCATGAAAAAGGAAAACATCAAAAAAGTTGTGCTGGCTTACTCCGGCGGTCTGGATACCTCCATCATCATTCCCTGGCTGAAGGAAAACTACAACAACTGCGAGGTCATCGCTGTTTCCGGTGACGTGGGTCAGGGCACCGAGTTGGACGGTCTGGAAGAAAAGGCCAAGGCTACCGGCGCATCCAAGCTGTACGTGCTGGACCTGAAGAAGGACTTCGTCGAGAACTACATCTTCCCCACCCTGAAGTTCGGCGCTAAGTACGAGGATTACCTGCTGGGCACCAGCTTTGCCCGTCCCTGCATCGCAAAGGCTCTGGCCGATATCGCCATCAAGGAAGGCGCCGACGCCATCTGCCACGGCTGCACCGGCAAGGGCAACGACCAGGTGCGTTTCGAGCTGACCCTGAAGGCTTTCTGCCCGGATATGGCCATCATTGCTCCGTGGCGTGAGTGGGACATCAAGAGCCGTGACGAGGAGATCGACTATGCCGAGGCTCACCACATCCCCCTGAAGATCAACCGTGAGACCAACTACTCCAAGGATAAGAACCTGTGGCACCTGAGCCACGAGGGCCTGGATCTGGAGAGCCCCGCCAACGAGCCCCAGTACAACAAGAAGGGCTTCCTGGAGCTGGGCGTCAGCCCCGAGCAGGCTCCCGACGAGCCCACCTACATCACCATCCACTTTGAAAAGGGCATCCCCACCGCCATCGACGGCAAGGAGATGGGCGCAGTCGAGCTGGTGGAGTACCTGAACAAGGTCGGCGGCGAGAATGGCATCGGCCTGCTGGATATCGTCGAGAACCGTCTGGTTGGCATGAAGAGCCGCGGCGTGTATGAGACCCCCGGCGGTGCCATCCTGTACAAGGCCATCAATGTGCTGGAGACCATCACCCTGGACAAGGAGAGCGCACACTTCAAGGCTCAGCTGGCCCAGAAGTACGCCGACATCGTCTACAACGGCCAGTGGTTCACCCCGCTGCGTGAGGCTCTGGACGCCTTTGCTGACAGTCTGGAAAAGACCGTGACCGGCGATGTGAAGCTGAAGCTTTACAAGGGCAATATGATCAACGCCGGCGTCACCTCTCCCTACACCCTGTACGATGAGCAGACCGCTTCCTTCGGTGAGGACGAGGACTACAATCAGGCCGATGCCGCAGGCTTCATCAACCTGTTCGGCCTGTCCATCAAGGAGCGCGCAAAGCTGAGCAAGAACTGGCCCGAGGTCAAGTGAGATCTAAGCTTTAACATCTTCCCTTTCGTGTGTTTTCACACTTTCACACGAAAGTTTCATCCAACCGGCATCGTTGCCGGCGGCACCGCCGCAGGAGCGTTTTCCCCTGCGGCGGCTTTGCCGTTTTTATAAGGAGTTTATATTATGGCAGAACAACTCTGGAAGGGTCGGTTTTCCAAGGCGGTGGACAGCCGCGTCAACGACTTCAACTCCTCCATCCGCTTCGACCAGCGCATGATCGCGCAGGATATGCGCGGCAGCGGCGTCCACGCCACCATGCTGGCCAAGCAGGGCATCATCTCCGAAAAGGACTGTGAGGATATCCTCAACGGTCTGGCGTCCATCGCCGACGATTTGGCCAGCGGCAAGCTGGAGATCGACCCCAACGCCGAGGACGTGCACACCTTCGTCGAGCAGACCCTCACCGCCCGCATCGGCGACGCGGGCAAGCGCCTGCACACCGGCCGCAGCCGCAACGATCAGGTGGCACTGGACATCCGCCTGACCCTGCGCGACTACAGCCACATGCTGCAGGGCTACATCGTGGAGCTCATCAAGGTGATCTGCAAAAAGGCCAGTGAGAACACCACCGCCGTCATGCCCGGCTACACTCACCTGCAGCGCGCCCAGCCCATCACCTTCGGCCATGCGCTGATGGCCTACGCCTCCATGCTGCTGCGCGATCTTGCCCGCTTTGAGGATGCTACCGCCCGCATGGACGCCCAGTGCCCGCTGGGCAGTGGTGCTCTGGCCGGTACCACCTACCCGCTGGACCGCGCCTTCACCGCCGAAAAGCTGGGCTTTGCCGCACCCTGCGCCAACAGCCTGGACGGCGTATCCGACCGCGATTTCTGCATCGAGCTGGCAAACGCCATCTCCATCTGCATGATGCACCTGTCCCGCCTGAGCGAGGAGATCATCCTGTGGTGCAGCTGGGAGTTCAAGTTCATTGAGCTGGACGACGCCTTCACCACCGGCTCGTCCATCATGCCGCAGAAGAAGAACCCCGATGTCACCGAGCTGATCCGCGGCAAGACCGGCCGCGTCTACGGCGATTTGAACACCCTGCTCGTGATGATGAAGGGCATTCCCCTCGCCTACAACAAGGACATGCAGGAAGATAAAGAGGCCATCTTCGACGCCGTGGATACCCTCGAGCTGTGCCTGAAGACGGTCACCCCGATGCTGGACACCATGAAGACCATCCCGGCCAACATGCGCCGCGCCGCTGCCAAGGGCTTTATCAACGCCACCGACTGCGCCGACTACCTGACCAAGAAGGGCATGCCCTTCCGCGATGCCTACAAGCTGACCGGCTGCATGGTGTCGGACTGCATCGCCAAGGACAAGACCCTCGAAGAACTGACCCTCGACGAGTTCAAGGGCTACAGCGCCCTGTTTGAAAACGACATTTACGAAGCCATTGATCTGGTCAAGTGCTGCGAGGGCCGCACCAGCTACGGCGGCCCCAGCGAAGCCAGCGTGCTGAACCAGATCGCTCTGGCCAACGAACAGCTGAAAGCCTGGGAGGCGAACAACGCATGAGCGTGAAAGTTTTTATTGATGGTTCCTCCGGCACCACCGGCCTGCGCATCGCCGACCGTCTGGCCCAGCGCCCGGAGATCGAACTGCTGTCCATCTCCGCCGAGGGCCGCAAGGATGTGAACGAGCGCGCCAAGGTCATCAACTCGGCGGACCTTGCCTTCCTCTGCCTGCCGGATGCCGCTTCCAAAGAGGTCATGCCCCTGCTGCGCCCGGACGTGAAGGTGCTGGACACTTCCACCGCCTTCCGCACCGACGCCGCGTGGGACTATGGCTTCCCGGAACTCGCAGGCCAGAAGGAAAAAATCAAAAACTCCTACCGTGTGGCGGTGCCCGGCTGCTATGCCAGCGGCTTTATCAGCATCGCCCGCCCGCTGGTGGAGCTGGGCCTTGCCCCGGCAAGCTACCCCTTCAGCTGCACCGGCATTTCCGGTTACTCCGGCGGCGGCAAAAAGATGATCGCTGATTACGAGAGCACTGACCGCCCGGCCCACAGCAAGCTGGACGCCCCCAAGAGCTACGGCCTTGGCCTTGCTCACAAGCATCTGCCCGAGATGCAGAAGATCAGCGGTCTGGCCCATACCCCCATGTTCGTGCCGGTGGTGTGTGATTACTACTGCGGGATGCAGGTGCTGGTGCCGCTGGATCTTACCCTTGCGGGCACTACCGCCGAGGCCGTGGCTGCCGCCCTTGCGGATTACTACAAGGACGCCGCCACCGTCAAGGTGCACGCCCTGAACGAGGCCCTGCCGGAAAACGGCCTGTACTCCAACACCATGGCCGGTACCGACCGCATGGAACTGTACATGACTGTGAACGCAGCAGGCGACCAGATGATGCTGGTGTCCCTGTTCGACAATCTGGGCAAGGGTTCCTCCGGCGCAGCCGTCCAGTGCATGAACCTGATGCTGGGGATGGACGAGACGGCAGGATTGGAATAAATAAAAACCCTCGCAGTCGCCTGACGGCGACAGCTGTTCCCCTTCTGGCACTTCGTGCCAGCTCCCCCGGCCGGGGGAGTCTTTCCCGAAGGGGGAGCCAAGAACGTGACCGTCAGGGACTTGCCTCACCCTTCGGGGGAGCTGGCAATGCCGCAAGGCATTGACTGAGAGGGTTCTTCCTGTGGGAAAGGAGAATCTTTATGCAGTATAAAGAAGTTGCGGGCGGCATCTGCGCGCCCAAGGGGTTTGCGGCGGCTGGCGTGCACTGCGGCATCCGCGCAAACCATAGCGAAAAATATGATCTGGCGCTCATCAAGGCGGACGTCCGCTGTGCCGCCGCCGGTGTGTACACCACCAATAAAGTGTGCGGCGCACCCATCAAGGTGGACCGCGCCCACCTGAAGGACGGCTATGCACAGGCTATCATCGTGAACAGCGGCAACGCCAACACCTGCGCCGCCAACGGCGTGGCGCTGGCCGAAGAATGCTGTGAACTGGTGGGCAAGGCCCTGAACATCGACGCAAAGGACGTTCTGCCCGCGTCCACCGGTGTCATTGGTCAGCCTATGGTCATCGACCCCTTTGCCCGTGGCATCCCGGCCGCCGCCGCCAAATTGGCCGCTACCGAGCAGGGCAGCACCGATGCCGCCACCGCCATTATGACCACCGACACCCACAAAAAGGAATACGCCATCCAGTTCGAGCTGGGCGGCAAGATGTGCACTGTGGGTGCCATTGGCAAGGGCAGCGGCATGATCGCCCCCAACATGGCCACCATGCTGGCCTTCTACACCACCGACGCCGCCGTCTCGCCCGTCCTGCTGGAAAAGGCCCTCAAGACGGTCGTGCCCGGCACCTACAATCAGATGAGCGTGGATCTGGACACCTCCACCAACGATACCCTCATCATCATGGCATCCGGCGCGGCCGGCAACCCGGAGATCACCGAGGAGAACGCCGATTACGATGCCTTTGTGGCAGCGCTGACCGCCATTGCAGAGCACATGTGCGCCGAGCACGCCGGAGACGGCGAGGGCGCTACCCACCTCATTACCTGCGAAGTGACCCATGCCCCCGACCTGAAAACCGCGCGTGCCGTCTCCCGCAGCGTGGTGTGCTCCAACCTGTTCAAGGCGGCGGTGTTCGGCCGCGACGCCAACTGGGGACGCATCCTGTGCGCCATCGGCTACACCCCCGGCGATTTCTCCATTGATAAGGTCTGCGTGTGGCTGTCCAGCAAAGCCGGTGAGGTGTATGTGTGCGAGAACGCTGCCTACCACCCCTACAGCGAGGACGAAGCCGCCAAGGTGCTGGCTGAGCACGACGTGCTGGTCAAGGTGGACATGGGCACTGGCGAGGCCAGCGCCAAGGCATGGGGCTGTGACCTGACCTACGACTATGTGAAGATCAACGGCGATTATAGAACATGATGTGCCCTGCGGGCATGATGCATTCCGCAGTAGCGGAACATGATGATGTGCGCTTTGCGCACAAATGATGAAATGCTGACGGTGAAACTCCATATGCGCCGCAGCGTGCATCATTCCGGCGCAGCCGGAACATCATTGCGAAGCGCATCATTTGCCGGGAAGCGGCAAACATCATTTTGGTATGGCAAGAGGGACGTATATGAAAAACGAAGAAATGGCGCGCCTGTTCTCTGAGGCGACACCCTACATCCAGAAGTATCACGGAAAGACCATGGTCGTGAAATACGGCGGCAACGCCATGATCAACGAAGAACTCAAAAATGCCGTCATGAACGATCTGGTCACCCTCACGCTGCTGGGCGTGCGCGTTGTGCTGGTGCACGGCGGCGGCCCGGCCATCAACGAGATGCTCAAGAAGGTGGGCGTGGAGAGCCGCTTTGCCAACGGTCTGCGGGTGACGGACGACGCCACCATGGAGATCGTGCAGCAGGTGCTGGCCGGTAAGGTGAACAAAGACCTCGTGGCCAAGCTGCGCGGCCGCGGCGTGGGCCTGTGCGGTATGGACGGCCAGATGCTGCGCTGCACCGAGCTGGACCCCCAGCTGGGCCATGTGGGCGAGATCGTCCACGTGGACGCCACCCTGATCTCCAGCCTGCTGGACGGCGGCTTCATCCCTGTTATCGCCACCGTGGGCATGGACGACCTGGGTCAGGCCTATAACGTCAATGCAGACACTGCCGCCGCCCAGATCGCCATTGCGCTCAAGGCCGAAAAGCTGGTGTCCATGACCGATATCGCGGGCCTGCTGCGGGATAAGGACGACGAGACCACCCTCATCCCCGAGGTGGAAGTCTCCGAGATCGAGGGCTACAAGTCCGCCGGTATCATCGCGGGCGGCATGATCCCGAAGATCGGCGGCATGGCCGATGCCATCTATCAGGGCGTGCACGAAGCCGTCATCATCGACGGCCGTGTGCCGCACTCCATCCTGCTGGAGCTGTTCTCCAACCGCGGCTCCGGCACCCGCTTCTACCGTAGAAGTCACCGGGAATAAGCATTGCGGAAATGGCGTCCGAACGGTATAATAAGAAGAAATAGACGGCAGACGGGCTCGCCCTCTCCGTCACGGCTTGCGCCGTGCCACCTCTCCCAAGGGGAGAGGCAAGAGCGGTTCGGATGCGTCCTTGGCTCTCCCTCTGGGAGAGCTGCCGCCGTCAGGCGGCTGAGAGGGCGAGGATGCTGCCGTGATGCAAGCAACTGCCTGTAATAGCATCAATAGGAGGTACCACCTATGGATTCTGAAAAAGTCATCAAGCGGGACAACGAATACGTCCTGCATACCTATGGCCGCAACCCCATCGTGCTGGAAAAGGGCCACGGCCTCCACGCTGAAGGCCCCGAGGGCCAGCAGTATCTGGACTTCACCAGCGGCATCGGCGTCAACAGTCTGGGCTACTGTGATCTGGACTGGGCCGAGGCTGTGTCCCAGCAGGCCCACAAGCTGCAGCACACCTCCAACCTCTACTACACTGCACCCTGCGGCAAGCTGGCCAAAAAGCTGTGCAAGCGCACCGGCATGAGCAAGGTCTTCTTCGGCAACTCCGGTGCCGAGGCCAACGAGGGCGCCATCAAGGCGGCCCGCAAGTACAGCGTGGACCACTACGGCAAGGACCGCACCACCGTCATCACGCTGGTGAACAGCTTCCACGGCCGCACCATCGCCACCCTGACCGCCACCGGTCAGGAGGTATTCCACAACTACTTCGGACCCTTCAACGAGGGCTTCCTCTATGCGCCCGCGGGCGACATCGAAGCGCTGAAGGACCTGATCGACCGCCACACCTGCGCCGTGATGCTGGAGCTCATTCAGGGCGAGGGCGGCGTCATGGCGCTGGACCCGGATTATGTGCAGGCTGTGCGCGCCCTGTGCGACGAAAAGGACCTTGTGCTCATCGTGGACGAGGTGCAGACCGGCGTGGGCCGCACCGGCACCTTCCTGTGCTGTGAGCACTATAACCTCAAGCCCGACGTGGTCACACTGGCCAAGGGTCTGGGAGGCGGCCTGCCCATCGGTGCCGTGCTGATGAACGAAAAGGTGGCCGAGGGCATGGGCCCCGGCACCCACGGCTCCACCTTCGGCGGCAACCCGGTGGTCTGCGCCGGCGCCAACGTGGTGGTGGACCGCATGGACCAGAGCTTCCTCGCCAACGTCAACGAGCGCGCCGTGCAGCTGCGTGCGGGCATTGCAAAGCTGCCCCACGTCAAGAGCATCTCCGGCATCGGCCTGATGGTGGGCATCGAGTTCTACGATGTCAAGGCCGCCGACGTGCTGGCTGCCTGCCGCGAAGCGGGCCTGCTGGTGCTGACGGCCAAGACCCGCCTGCGCCTGCTGCCGCCGCTGACCCTCAGCGAGCACGATGTGGACATGGCGCTGGATATCCTGCGCGATGTGCTGACCAAGATGGAGCCGACGGCTCCGAAGGAGCAGGCATGAAAAATCTGCTGAAAATGAGCGACCTCTCCCCTGCCGAGCTGACCCACATTCTGGATGTGGCCGATCAGCTCAAGGCACAGCAGAAGCTGGGCGGCACGGCCCCGCTGCTGGCGGGCAAAACGGTGGCTCTGATGTTCTCCAAGGCGTCCACCCGCACCCGCACCAGCTTTGAGGTGGGTGTGTACCAGCTGGGCGGTCTGGGCAACTACATGAACACCGCCGAGCTGCAGGCCGGGCGCGGCGAGCCGCTCAAGGACACCGCCCGGGTGCTGGGCCGCTATTACGACTGCGTGGTGTGGCGCACCTACCGCCAGAGCGATCTGGAAGAGTTTGCCGAGCTGGCCGGTGTGCCGGTGATCAACGGCCTCACCGACTACGCCCACCCCTGCCAGGTGCTGGCCGACCTGATGACCATCCGCGAGCGCCGGGGCACCCTTGCGGGCCGGAAGCTCTGCTTCATCGGCGACGGCAGCAGCATGGCCAACAGCCTGATCGTGGGCGGCCTGCTTGCCGGGATGCAGGTGACCTGCGTCTGCCCGGAGAGCTACCGTCCGGCGGCAGACGTGCTGATGTTTGCCCACAAGTACGGCAGCGCGTTCCACCTGCTCAGTGACCCCGCCGAGGGCATCAAAGATGCCGACGTGGTGGCCACTTCGGTCTGGAACACCGCCAAGCCCGGCACCGCCGAGAGCGAGCAGCGCCTGCGGGATTTTGTGGGCTTCCAGCTCACGGGCAAGCTGCTGGAGGCCGCCAAGCCTGACGCGCTGGTGCTGCACTGCCTGCCCGCCCACCGCGGCGAAGAAATTTCGTCTGCCGTGTTTGAGCAGCACGCGCCGGAGATCTTCGACGAAGCCGAGAACCGCCTGCATGTGCAGAAGGCTGTGCTGGCCATCCTGCTGGCAAACAAATAAAAGCAAACAACAAAGGCGTCTGCCGGACAAAACCGGCAGACGCCTTTCTTTGTGCAGAAGTTCACACCCGCGCCGCACCCTTTTCCAGAATCTTATCGAACCGGGCAAAGAAGGTGATGGTGGTGATGGTGGCGGCCAGAATGTCGCTGACCGGCTCGGCCAGGAACACGCCGAACACGGCGTCCGGCAGAAGGTGCGGCAGAATGAAGATGAGCGGGATGAGCAGGATGATTTTGCGCAGGCAGGCCAGCAGCAGGCTGACTTTTGCCTGCCCCAGCGCCATAAAGCTCTGCTGGCAGCCGATCTGGAAGCCCATGGCGAAAATGCCCGCCATGTAGATGCGCATGGCCCATGTGGTGTAGGCGATCAGCGCGGCGTCCGAGGTGAAGATGCCTGCCACCGCCCCCGGCAGCAGCATCATTGCCAGCCAGAACAGGCAGGTGTAGGCCCCGCACAACGTCAGCTGGAAGCGGAAGGCCTCTTTCACGCGCTCCTTTTTGCCCGCGCCGAAGTTGAAGCTCATCACCGGCTGGCCGCCCTGGCAGACGCCCTGAATGGGCAGGGTGCACAGCTGGGATGCACTGGTGATGACCGTCATGGCACCCACGGCAACGTCGCCGCCGTACCGCGCCAGACTGGAGCTGAAACTGATGGAAAGCAGGCTCTCGGTGGAGAGCATCACGAAGGACGAGATGCCCAGCGCCATCACCGGCAGGATGATCTGCCGTTCCGGCTTGAGAAAGTCCTTGCGCAGGTGCAGGATGGTCTTTTTGCCGGTGAGGAATTTCAGGATCCACACCGCGCCCACGGCCTGGCTGAGCACCGTGGCAATGGCCGCGCCCCGCACGCCCAGCCCGAACCCAAAGATCAGGATGGGGTCCAGAATGATGTTGATGACCGCACCAATGACCGTGGTGAGCATGCTGGTCCGGGCGAAGCCCTGGGTCGTGATGAAGGGGTTCATGCCCAGCACCACCAGCACGAACACCGAGCCCAGAATGTAGATGCGGCTGTAGGAAAGCGCATAAGGCAGGGTGGCGTCGCTGGCGCCGAACAGCCGCAGCAGCGCCGGGGCCCCCGCGTAAAAGCCGATGGTGAGCACCACCGCAAAGAACAACAGCACGGTGAAGCTGTTGGAGATGATCTTCTCCGCCTGCTCCTTCTCGCCCTGCCCCAGCGCAATGGCGGTGCGCGGCGCGCCGCCCGCGCCCACCAGCATGGCGAAAGCGTTCAGCAGCATCAGGATGGGAGTGAACAGCCCCACGCCGGTCAGCGCCGCTGCGCCGATGCCCGCGATGTGCCCGATGTAAATGCGGTCCACGATGTTGTACAGCAGGTTCACCACCTGCGCCACCACGGCCGGGATCATCAGCTGCAGCATCAGCTTTTTCACGTTCCCGGTGCCCATATCCTGTTTTGTCTGTGCCATGGAATGTGTCTCCTTCTGCGTCATAGAATAAAAGAAAGGGCATCTGCCCTGTTTTGCCCATATACTTTATTATAAACGGACCCGGCGCAAAATGGTAGCACAAAATTGCAGTGGAAAAGGTTTTTTGCCCGCAGGGGCCAAAATTTCACAAAAAAGCTGTTCTCTGGCCGAAGAATATGGTATAATCATGAAAAATAGCCAAGGAGGGCGAATCATATGAATCGTGCGGATTTGAAACAGCGTGCAAAGGCACAGCTGGGCGGAAGTATTTTTGGGTCGGTGTGGCTGTATGCCGTGCTGGTCTTCTTCATCAATGCTCTGATCCAGTTGGTCGGCGGCCAGATCCCGCTGCTGGGCCGAGTGGTGGGCCTGCTGCTCACCGGCCCGCTGAGCTACGGCATCGCCAAGATGCTGCTCAAGCAGAGCCGGGACGGCCAGGCCATGAACGTTGCGGAGATGTTCGATGGCTTCAAGGATGACTTCGGAGGCAACTTCCTGCTGCACCTGCTGATGTCCATCTTCATCGCGCTGTGGTCTCTGCTGCTGGTAGTGCCCGGCATCATCAAGGCTCTGGGCTGGTCCATGGCCTACTACATCAAGGTCGAGCACCCGGAGTACACCTGGAAGCAGTGCCTGGATGCCAGCACTGCCCTGACCAACGGCCACAAGGGCGATCTGTTCGTGCTGCACCTGAGCTTCATCGGCTGGTACTTTGTGGGCTCGCTGTGCCTGGGCGTCGGCACCCTGTGGGTGATGCCCTATCATCAGGCGACCCTGACCCAGTGCTACCACTGGCTGAAGTCCCAGCAGTACAGCACCTACCGTCCCGGCGGCGCTGTCTGAGCGAAGACCTGAGAACAAAAAAGCAAAGTGAAATGCCGCTGCAGCCCACACGCCGCAGCGGCATTTTTGCGCCCCGGCCCACCCGGCGCGCAGCAAAAAACGGTTGACGGGACCTGCCTTTTTTGCTATACTGTAAAAGCTACAATATGGAGATGTATCGAAGTGGTCGTAACGAGAACGACTCGAAATCGTTTTGTCCTTAATCGGGCACGTGGGTTCGAATCCCACCATCTCCGCCAGAGCCGTCAGCGTGAAGAAAAGCGCTGGCGGTTTTCTTTTTGCACAGTGTAGTGAAGTTGCTGGTGGGATGAGAACAGCCCGTGCCCGGCGCTTTGCGTCCCGCCGGGCAAAAACAGCCCAGTGGGCTGTTTTTAGGGCGCGGGAGAACCCACCATCTCCGCCAGAAGTCGCAGATTCAAACGAATCTGCGACTTTTTCTTTTGCGTCAAGCAGAGAAAGGCCGCTTTTGCCTCATCACAGTATGCTTTATACACGAACGATAAATCCATAATTATTTGGGGAACTTGGATTCTCCCAAAAGGTTCGCAATGACCCCAGCAGACCCCTGTTTGCTCTTGTAATCGAGATGTGCGTAGATGTCAGCGGTGGTAGAAAAGGTGCTGTGCCCCAGCCATTCCTGAACCTGCTTCATAGATACGCCGTTCATCACCATCAGGCTGGCGCAGCTGTGGCGCAGATCGTGGAAACGGATGTGCTTCAGCCCGTACTTGGTCAGCAACCAGTCGAAGTGCTCCGTCACGAAGTTCGGGCGGATCAGCTTGCCTTCCTGATCGGTGCAGACGAAATCCAGATACTCAGTGCTGTAGCTCTTCTTGAACAGCTTGCGGTAAAGCTGCTGCTTTTCCTTCTGCTTCAGAAGTTCTTCTTCCACAGCCGGGATCAGCGGCAGGGTGCGGCAGCTGGTCTTGTTCTTCATCACATCGCTGACCACAGGAACGTACTTGCCGTTCACCAACTGTTCCGTCACCTTGTGATTGATGGTGATGGACTTGCGCTCAAAGTCGATAGACGACCACTTCAACCCCAGCACCTCGCTGCGGCGCAGACCGTAGTAGGCCGTGATGAGGATGCACAGATGCAGGGGGTCATCCTGCGATACTTCAAGCAGCTGCTGGACTTCATCCTTGGAGTAGAAGTTGGGACGGAAGCTGTTCTTCTTCGGGCGGTCAACTTTCAGCATCGGGTTGGTTTCCAGATAATCCTTGCGGACGGCATCCTTGAACGCTTTGCCGAAGATGGCGTGGTAGTGAATGACCGTGTTGGTAGTGTAGCCCTCCAGCAAGATCTTCTCCTGAAACTCATCCAGCACCTGCGGTGTGACCTCGCACAGCTTCAAGCCCAGCGGTTCAAAATACTGCGTGATACGCCCGGTGATCATCCGATTGTAGCTGATAAAGGTTGCAGGCTGAATGGATGCCTTATGGACTTGCACCCACTCGTTGAGATAGTCCAGAAACAGCATCTCCGACTTGTTGACGGGTTGGAGGGGCAGCGGCAGGGGCTTGGCGGTTTTAGCATCTACTTTTTCGTAGGCTCCGCCCCGCCCTGTGGGCAGCTCCCCAGTCTCATCATAGTGGAGCAATACTTCCCGGAGCATGGATTCCGCCTTGCGCTTGTTGCCCTGGACGGTCAGACCTGTGGAGATCCACTTGATCTTCCGCTTACCGTTGGCATCATAAAGATTGACCACGAAATAGAAACGTCCATTTTTCTCTTGGACAGACCCTGTAGTTTTCATCATAAACCTCCTTTGGGTCAACAGGCGTGCTGTCCGTTGCTGCACCCACAGCATACCACATCCAGCGGCGGATTTCCAGCCGGGAAGGTGCTCTGTCCGGTGAGCAGGAACTCAATCACGCTCAGCTTCGGGATACGGTAGGTACGGCCGATTTTAAGCGCAAACAGGCGGCGGGAACGGATCAGTTCCCCGACCGTGTGGCGGTTCAGACCAAGCATCTCCGCAGCCTGCTGAAGGCTGACGGCATCGGGGTAGCCGGGAAACATCTGGGAATAGGCATTGTTAAACTTCATAGGCACTCCTTCAGCATAAGTAGTCTAAGGTCAAAAAGTGTGTTACCTGCGGTTATATCCTTTGCAGCAAAGCTGCGGTCAGGTGGCAATGTAAAGAGAGCTGGCAGTAGTTCCAACTCCCCCATCGCAGATAAGTTCAAACCCGTCTGCGTTAATAAGTTAAGGTCTCCCATATTGGTCCTCGACTTCCCTAGGAGTGGGGAATCGTCCGGCGGCGGGCTTGCACCGCACCATTGGCATTTCAGCCACCCCGTCTTCGTTATGACCGGGCTGCGAGTTACAGAAGTACCTTTTGTGAAGTACCGGACGATTGAACTATTCTGTTTTCAAAGGACGGAGTTTTATAGAAAATCTTCGGAATTTGAGGCTTCCGAAAAATTGTCCCTCTACTTACGAGCCATCGAAAACGGCCAAAAAGTAGCCCGAAAAAGAAATTTGTTGAAAAGTTTTTGGAAAATATAGTTGAAGTGGCTGCTTGATTAAAATAACATTGATCCATGGGCGACCGATGGAGGACGGAACTTTGCAACATTGGCAGTGTCTGAAGTTGAAAGTGGTCTTGAAAAAGATGCCCTACACTTGGTAGGCGTCGAGAACGCCTGTTTCATAGCATCGAAGGGGAAATTATAATTGAATTGTAATTCTTGAAGCCGAATCTCCACTTTTGAAAAAGTCCTCTCACTTGGTAGCCGACGAAAAAGGGCAAAAGACAACCATGTTTTTGAGAATTAACAAAAAGGTCACAAACGACTGACCTTCAAAGAAGCGTTTCTACTATTAACAGAAAAAGCGGCCTAAAATGGGGGGTGTTGACGTTGATTTTTTTGCCTTCATTGAAGGTTGAGAGCGTTCCCTCACTTGGTAGGCATCGAGAAAGGCTCGTTGACAACCTTTATTTTGAAAATTAACAGAAAGTTAACAAAACAAGATGCGCTGAACAAGAAACAACCGCCGCTCACTCCGGGAAAGAGTGAGTGGCGGTTGCAATATCAAATTTTTGATTCAGAAAATCAGACGCTCGCTAAAATATCTGTCAGTGTGGCGACAAATGCTTCATCCTGCTCCTTCGTCCGCTTTGGGCTCCCCTTGGGGTGCTTTCCGGCACGGAGGAGCTTTTTGTTTTCATAACGCCGCAACAGGAGAGCGTCTATATTATCAGCGGTGTATTCCAGACCATTCTGGTTCAGCACCCGGGCGCACTTGGCAAGGCACATACTCGCCAGCCCGTAGTCCTGCGTCACAACCACATCTCCCGGTTTTACCCGGTTGACGAGAGCAAAATCCACGCTGTCCGCTCCTTTGTCGAACACCAGCGTCTGCGCACCTTCCCGCTCAATCTGGTGAGCGGTGTCGCACAGGATGATGACCGGAACGACAAACCGCTTTGCAATCTGCAAAGTCAGATCGACGACCGGACAACCGTCTGCATCAATCAAAATGGTCATGTGTGTTCCTCCATCGTCCACCGAAAGGCTTTCGCGGTACGCAAATCAGCGTCCTTAAAGTGCCCGCCGCTGTTCCATTCAAGCGTGCAGTCTGTGCCACGCTCTGCAAGTCGGCTGTGCAGGGTGCGGATATTATCCCCCACCGCAGCCATGACGGCGTTTTTCGTGTGTTCCTCCTTGTCGCCAAGGCTCAGATAAATGTGCTGTGTTTGCATCGGGTGCTGCTGTTCAAACTCCATCCAGCCCGGAAACCATACAGAGGGCGAGGCGGCGGCGACACCGTAGAACAGATCAGTCTGGGTGGATGCCCACAAAGCAAACAGTCCAGCCAGTGAGTAGCCACCCAGAATGATTTTGACGTTTTCCGGGAGAGGATACTGCTGCTTCAGTGTGAGAATGACCTGTTCCGTCAGAAAGCGCAGGGTGTCCCCAGCTTTGCCGCCAAATCCTTACTTTCCCCATACGGCAGGGGCTTCCCACGGGGAAAGTGCATCGTTCCAGCTTTCCACGGGCACGGCCACAAACAAAAAATTCCAGCTGCTCTGCGCAATAGCAGCCACTTTATGGTCTATGCTTTGCAGTTCATGTTCGCCTGTCATTTTGAGCAGCAGGTATTCTGCATGGGGTTCGCCGTAAATGCGGCAAGATCGGTTCCCGATTAGCATTGTCTGTGCGGTCACTGCGGCATCCTCCCGAAAAAACTTTGATAAGCCCAGTATAGCAACTGAAAAATCATTTTGCAATTCAAAAGGCGTTCATAGCCGTAGCAAGCAGGGTCTTCGTATATACAAAGACCATTTTGCGTTGCAAAATGCTTGTTGGGAAATCCCAAACCCTTTCAGATCTGCACCGTACCGATGCAGGCTGCGCGTTTTTTGCAAAACGCTTTTTTGATGCGTCGTAGGAGTGCGCAGCTATCACGGAATCGTGATGGTCGCAGGGCTTGGGATTGCATCCCAACAAGCAAATGAACACGGCAGAATTTTAATTCTGCGTGTGAATTTGGCCTTTGTGCACACAGAGGCCCTGCTTGCTGAGGTTATGCTGATTCTGAAATTGAAGGCCAGTAAATTATACAAAAATCCAAATCCACGATACAAAGATAAAGATGAGATATGTTTTTAAACTTAGCAGCCATTTCGATGATATAGGTCGAATTACTGGAAACTTTTATTATTATACGTTTGTGCCACAAAACAAGTTGAGTTGGCAGTCGTTACCATAGATGCGCCCAATATTATATGTCTTAATAATCGTGTGCATCTATCATTTTCTTGCTTTTTCTAACCAAATATGCTATTATTATAAACAACGCTGTCGAGTGTTGGAATATGCCTTGGCAGTATGGCTATAACAGACCGAATGCTCTGCCGGAAGGCAGAGCATTTTTTGTATATCGATAAGGAGAAGGTATTTTATGGCAATCAGTTATAAAAGACTCTGGAAACTGCTCATCGACAAGGACATGAAAAAGAAGGACTTATGTGTAAGAGCTGGCATTAGCCCGGCTTCAGTTACTAAGATGGGAAGAAACGGTCACGTTACCACGGAGATTCTTCTAAAGATTTGCATAGCACTGAATTGCCAAATCGAGGACATCATGGAAATTGTGCCAGATGAAAAATAAACGCATTATTGTAAATAGATAAAATTCGAAAATAGAACAATCCTGTGTGGATTGAGGTAAGGCGAGTGGAAAATATGTTTCTGACAACAAAAGAGATTGCTCTAAAATGGGGTGTCTCTGCTACTTGGGTTACAGTGCTTTGTAAGAAAGGAAGAATTGAAGGGGTTATACGTAAAGGCAATAGATGGTATATTCCAGAAGATGCAAAGAAGCCCAATGATAGAAGATCTTGTAAAAGTACACAGATTAAAGCCCGATTTAGATTTATCGACCTGTTTGCTGGAATTGGTGGTTTTCATCAAGCTATGAGATACCTCGGCGGCGAGTGTGTAATGGCAGCTGAGATTAACGAAGAATGTAAAAAAACATATCGACTTAATTACCATACCGAGGAGAAAGAACTACGTGGCGATGTGACAAACATCCAACCCGAGACAATTGCGCCTTTTGATGTTTTGTGTGCGGGATTTCCTTGTCAACCTTTCAGCAAGGCTGGTGCACAAAAAGGTTTTAAAGATAAGACTAGAGGAAACCTGTTCTATACGATTATGGATATCCTTGATGGACATCCTGAAGCAAAGTTTATTATTCTTGAAAATGTTCGTAATTTAGCTGACAAAACTGAAAACTGGGATATCATCACCTCAGAATTAATGCGGCGCAATTTTTATATCACGGAAGAACCTATTATACTCTCTCCCTCTGATTTTGGGATTCCTCAGATTCGAGAACGAGTATATATTCTTGGAATCCGAAAAGACATTAGAAATGAGAAGATTCTAAGCAATGGCTTCATTCATAAAAATGATCTTCAATTAGAAAAGCATTTCAAAAAATGTAAAATGGGGGATGCGTGGACAATTCTTGAAGATAATGTGGAGGATACGTATGTGATTCCTGAGGAACAGGAGCATATGATTTTAGCTTGGGATGAGTTCCGAATTGAAACTGGAATAAAGGTGATTGGTTTTCCAATTTGGATTGATAGCTTTGGTGTTGGGATAGACGATGACAATGAAGTGTTTCGTGCACAAGGATATGATGATATGCCATCATGGAAGCAAAAATTTTTGAGGCATAACAGAAAGCTTTATCTTGATAATAGAGTTTTTATCGATAAATGGATACGCAAATATGATATGCTCAACAAAATTAAACTCTACAAGAAATTTGAATGGAATTGTGGGACAGATGTTACAGATATTCGTGATTGCTTAATCCAGATTCGGCAATCTGGTATTCGTGCAAAACGGCCAACATTTTATCCTTCGCTTGTCGCAATAGTCAACACTCCGATAATTTGGGATAAAAATAAAGGACATTTTAGAAGGATTACTCCAAGAGAAGCTGCGAATCTGCAAAGTTTTCATGGTGGCTTTAAATTCCAAGGAACAGATGCAATCCAATATAAGCAACTTGGAAACTCTGTAAATGTACGAGTTTTAAAAATTTTGGGTGAAAGTTTATTTGCATTGGCTAATAATGGATGGGATGGTGAATTGGATGGCGAAACGCATTAATATTCGACCAACAACCAGTGTGTATGCTACCTACAAAAATATAAGATATGATCCATGGACTGCCATAGCGGAATTTGTAGACAATTCAACGCAAAGCTATTATGACAATACTGAAAAACTTAATTCAACTAAATATTGGAACGGCCTTGCCGTTGACATTGAATACAAGAGAGACAAAGTAAGCGGCGATCACCTTATCATAAAAGATAATGCGTATGGTATGGATTTTCGAGATTTTCAGCGGGCAATTATGTTGGATAGTCCGCCGAGAAAAAAATCTCGCAGTGAGTTTGGAATGGGACTAAAAACCGCCGCATGTTGGTTTGGAAAATGTTGGAGTGTTGAGTCTGTTGCACTGGGCTCTGGCGTGAAATATAAAACTACTGTAGATGTCGAAGCCTTGAGCAAATACAAAAACGAAGAAATCACCGTGGAAGAAATTCCGTGCAGCACAAAAGATCATGGCACAACTATCACTATTTGGAATTTGAATCGCACACTTTCTGGAACACAAATCGGAAAAACTAAAGACCAGTTGAGGGGAATGTATCGAACAGATTTGCGTTCCGGAAAAATCAAAATTCTATATAATGGTGTTGGACTGGTTTATGAGATGCCTAAAATACTCACCGAGATTTTACCCGACGGAAAAGAGAAAGTATGGGAAAAAGATATAGATATTTCTTTTGATTTTAATGGTGAAACCAAGCGTGTTTATGGGTTCATTGGTCTTTTGGATGAAGGTAGTACATCAGGTGCAGGTTTTACACTTATTCGATATGGTCGTGTTATCGTAGGTGGTTACGAAAATGGATATCGGCCTGAAGAAATATTTGAAAAGTCCAACTCCTATGTCTATCAAAGACTCTTTGGAGAACTAAATCTTGATGGATGGAGAGTGACGCAAACAAAGGATGCGTTTGATTTATATGGTGGTTTGGAAGATGTATTAATTGAAAAATTAAAAGCCGAATGTGAAGATTATAGAAAAAAGGCTAAGGAATATCGTAAACGCCCTAAGGCTTCGATTAACACAGGAATTGAAACCTTAGTAAATACTTTCTCCAATGCTGGTATTATTGATGATGTGGTGGTTACACCGATCCCTGAGGATGTTAATGTAGAGAGTTCGAAGACGGCTATTAGTCAGTCAAACATAAAGCCGACTACTAAAGTTGAACTTGTACCAGATCCTACAGACATTGAAGTTGAGGGCGATAGAGGAAAACGTATTGTCTTTTCCTGTAACGGTAAACAGTATATCTTTAATTTTATTTTGAAAAAAGATGATCCTGATAGTCGATGGCTCAATATTGCAATGAGTGGAGATGAGTATATTGTTGAATGGAATATTCGCCATATGTTTTTCAAGCCATATATTAACGATGAACATTTTTTAACCATCATGGAGCAATTTACATTTGCGCTTGCTTTATCTGAAATTGAGGCTATGCGTCTAAGTGTGGATGGAAAAATTGATCCTAGTAGCATCAGAATGAGGATGAATGAAACACTTAAAGCTGTAATTAAGGAGGGACACTAATGAGCGATAGTATTGAAATGAATTACTATGAGCCGGAAACAACTACATGGACCGTTAATCTTGATGGACGATATATGTCTGCTGTACAGAACTATTTATTGGCGGACGGAATCCCTCTAGAAGGTGTTACGAGGATTGTTTCAAATGCAGCTCAAACCCTTTCGTATTGTCCTTATCCGGAAGGAAACGGCACATGTCAAAAAACTGGCATTGTAATTGGAAAAGTTCAGAGTGGTAAAACTTCGAACTTCATTTCAATCACAGCACTAGCTTTTGATAATAATTATGATATTGTTATCGTCTTTGGCGGAACAAAGAAACCTCTTGTTAAGCAAAATCGAGACCGGATAAAAGAGTATTTTGAAGCAACCAAAGATGTCCTCGTTTTGGACACAACAGATTTTAAAGACCAGTTGACCGCACAAAAAATGCACCAATTCAATAAGATGAATAAGAAAGTTGTAGTGGTTGCACTCAAAAGTCCAACTCAGATTAACTACATTGCGGACAATATTTTTTCTGATCCTACTCTGGCAGAAAAACCGGTTCTAATTATTGACGACGAAGGTGATGAAGCGTCTTTAAATACACTTGTGAAGAAAGGAAAAAAGAGTTCAACATATAAAGCAATCGAGAATTTAAAAGCTCGACTGAATCGGCATTGCTTTTTGTCTATTACGGCAACGCCGCAAGCAAATTTGCTGATTGATACATTGGATGTCCTCTCGCCAGATTTTGGTGTACTTGTTGATCCGGGTAATGGATATTGTGGCCTCGATGTGTACCATAGTGATAATAAGTATACAAAGAAAATACCGGATAATGAAACCTCCCTGCTGGATGACGGCATTCCACAATCGTTTATTGAAGCTATTTCGATGTTTTTTGTTGCCTGTGCAATATACAAAAATCGTGGTATGAAGCCAGGAGACAAATTATCTATGCTGGTTCATCCAAGCCAGTTGAAAGCAGATCACGAAAAAGTTTTTAATAAGGTTGAGGGTTTAATTAATGACTGGTGCCAAAAATCCGAAAATAAACGAGATATCGCTTATGGTTCTTTGAAAAGAATACTAGTTGCGGCATACTGTGAATACGAAAAAGCGGGAGTTCAAGGTCTACCTTCTTTTGATTCGTTGGAAGATGATATTATTCAAGCGATGAATGTGTGTGGTAGGCATAAAGTAAACGGTGACAGTGTTCCCAAAGGTGCAGATGAGATATATGACTATAATATTTATGTTGGTGGTACCATGTTGGGACGTGGCCTTACGCTCAAGGGACTCGCAATTACGTATATTATTCGAACTGCAAAAGGTGTATCCACAGTGGATACTGTTCAGCAGAGAGCCCGTTGGTTTGGATATAAGATGAAGTATCTGGACCTGTGTAGAATATTTGCTGTAGGAAAAATTATTAGAGAATTCCAAGAAATCCGAGACCATGAAGAAGATCTCTGGGAAACGGTACGAGCAGCCAAATGTCAAGGAACAAATTTTAAAAATATGGCTCGAATTTTTGCGCTCAGTGATGACTTGAAAATGACTCGTAGTTCGGTAGCCAAAACGGAAAATTATACCTTCAAGTTTTGGAATAAACAAAGAGAATTTCAAGACGTTCAAGAATATATTGATAGTAATAAGGCGATTTTGGCAACAGTACGCGCGGAACAGAAAGACCAAATTAAAGTCGAACGATTTGGTGATGGCGCACCGTTTGTGATTGTTCCTAATATGGACTTTGACTATGTGAAAGAACGCATTTTTGATAAATTCTGCTTTGCTGCAGGAGAAAAATTCAATCAGTCTGTTATTAGCAAACTTGACATACTACTCAAACGTAAAAATTTGCAACCGAAAGTTGATATTATTTGGATGAGAGATGGAACTTTCTCAGAGCATTCTATTGACTGTGGACATATTCCTAATTATAGTGTTGGCCGCCGCCCAAAGAGTCTTGAAAAACCTCCAGTATATCTTGGTGATGATTACCAGTTTGTATCAGAAGATACTATGCAACTTCAAATTCACGAAATTCGAGATACGATTACGAATATTGATAGTCCAACATTAGCATTTTATATTCCTAAAAGTGTAATTGAAAAATTGACAAATCTGGTAATTCAAGCATAACGAGGTGCTAATGTGGATATAGTTGAAACTTTCCAAAATCACTTTGGAAGCGGGAATGCAAGTACCCATGACTTTACACTTGTAGAGTACAGGCCGAACTTTTTTATTGGGATAGATAAGTTTGACCACGTTTGTGTTGTTGTTAAGTCTTCAGGTCTTCACAGATTTCCAATCAAATACAAAACTCAAAAAATAAGTATCGAGTGCAATATGAAAGTTTGTTATGAACTGAATGGAAAACCGTATGATGACACGGTTCACATTATTCGGTGCTTATCTGAAGTTAAACGAGAAAAATATATATTTCTGGAACTTTCGATGGTTTTAATACAGGAGGGCGATAAATCTGAAGAAGCTATAATAGAAACGTTTAATATTTTGCGTACATTTTTCAATGATAAAAAAGAACTTTCGGATAATGAATTGATTGGGCTATATGCCGAATTGTATACAATTTGCAGTTTTCATGAATCATTGGAAATTGAAAAATACTGGCAGTCGAGAGACCGTATGAAATTTGATTTCTCAATTTCAGAGAAAGTGAAACTTGAAGTTAAAGCAACAGTAAAGAACATACGGACACATCACTTCCGGCATGAGCAGTTAATGACAGAAGTATATGATATATTTGTTTTGTCATATCTGTTGCGTTATGACGATGAGGGACTTTCATTGTTTGAACTACTCATGTCTTGTAAAAAAATCATGGCGAACGATTCAAGAAAATTGCTGCGTATTAACTATGTGTTGAAAAACGTAGAAGAAAGCCGCCTTAAGCACCTGCGATTCAACCGTGCTTATACAGAGGCAAATCGGCATATCTATCGTGCAGCGGATATTCCCAAGTTCAGAGAGAACACGCCTCGTGGTGTGGCGAATGCCGAATATGATTGTGTCTTGGACAATGTGGAATTCATAGAGGACGATTTATTTATCGATATTGCCAAATCAAATTCTGTGGGGGCTCAAAATGTTTAAGACATATGATTTGTTTGACCATCGGAACATAAATGACCTTGTCCCAGAGATTATTTATTATTATTTGTTTCAAGGGCTTAGTCTTGCAGCTATTGAGTACAAACTATTTAGGACAAATGATTATCATGGCTGGCTAAGTAAAACCTTTCTGAATTATTACGGAATAGATACCGAAAAAGATAATAAAGGAATTTTTGCCGATAGAAGTGTCCCGGAAGTGGTAGAAGAACTTTATAAAAGTTCTAATATTGCGCATGTGCGAGTTGCAAAATTACTGAAAGAAAAGTATTTGTAATTACGACATTAAATTCACGGTTCTACGTCACATTTTAAGGTCCAAACGAAACGTCCAAGATATTGGAAAGTCCACAGGTCGGATATAAAATCCAACCTGTGGACTTTATTGTTTTGTTCTTAAATTTTAGAGTTCAAATGCTCTACAAGTTTCCAAACCGTTGTCAACGGATTGCTCTGCCGTGAAATCGGTTCGAGAACCTGCTTCTGAACTTGGTCTGCACGAGCTTTCGCTCTCTGAATCGCAGTTGCCTGCAAAGGCTTCAAAACGTCAAAGTAATCCTTGTTTTTCTCATACTCAGGAAGTCTGCCCGGCTGTTTCAGCAATCGAATTAATGCTTGGCAATCTTCAACCTCTGTCTGCTGATTTACAAAATGTAGTAGGAACCACAGCTCAAAGGATGGATTGGAGTAGGCCAAATGATAGCCTTCCTTTTGAGCGGACTGTTTGGCGCGCAGAAGTACCTCGTTAGAATTATCGTCACGGTCAAAGACGCACCAGATGGAATCGCCTTCATCGGGATAGTAGGGATTGTTGCCCATAGTGGCTTTGGCTTTCTGCACAAGCCTGTCGGCAGATTTATACTGAGAAGAAATCGGGATGATGTCGATGTTACAGCCCCGACTTCGGAAATGCTTGAAATACCGAATCTCGGTTTCACTGCCTTCGCAGATGAGGTATACGACAGGATTTCGCTTTCTGGTTCGGGCGGGTTTGCGGCTGAGTTCTTTTATTCTGCCCATACTGCATTCCCTCCAATGAATGGGATCGCCCCATACCGGCCTTGCAGATAGCCTTTGGCGATGTTCTCACCTTTCCGGGGAGAAAACTCGGTCAGGGCATAAATATCGGTCTGCATGGTCTTTTCGTTCTTCTCTGCAAACCAGATCTGATCGCGCCGCAGCAACGTCAGGTCGAGAAGTCCGGTATCGTGTGTTGTAAAGATGAGTTGTGCATGGTTTGTATTGATAGCGTCATCCTGCACCATCTCGATCAGATGCCTTGTCAGCAGCGGGTGCATACTGGATTCTATCTCGTCTACTACCAAAACAGAGCCGGATTCCAAAGCCGCAAGCCACATACCGATGCGAGAGAAGAAACGCTGTGTCCCAACAGATTCCTGACCCAACGGGAGCCAGAACCCCTCAGAAGCGCCATCTTCGGCATCGAGAATGTGCAGTGCGGAGATGATAGGCTCTTCCTTGGAGCCTGTAATGCGGATGTCCTTGATACCGAGGTCTGCATACAGCATTTCATGCAGGATACGGCTCTTTTCAGAGCCGCCCTGCCGGATGGCAGACAATGTAGCATCCAGCCGCATTTCGGTTCCCATAAAGCCTGTCAGTTTTTCAAAGAACCACAGATACGCCTTTTCAGTCTGGGGGCAGTTCCACTCGTTGGAGCTGGACAGGTAAAGCCGGTTTTCTGCGGTGCGTCCGGCAAGGGTAAGCTGTTCCTGAACATTCTCGCGGAACTGATAACCATTGCCTTCTCTGGAAAAAACCAGAGCCTCCCGGCCGTTGGGCCAGTGATAGAGATATTCGGTCAGGACTTTGGACTTGTCAAACGAGAACCCATAGGCATACTTGATGCCGCCATAAAAATAGATGGCTTCAAAGCTGGTCGGCTGTGTAGGCTGGTCGGTGAAAGCAAACGGTTCTTGCGGAAGGAACTCACCTTTCAGCAACTTGGCATACCGCCCGCAGACCATCTCGCGCATGAGCAGGAGGGCATGGAGAACATTGCTCTTTCCAGCTGCATTTGCGCCGTACAGTGCAAGCACTGGCACAAGCTGTTTCTTCTCGTCCGGCGAAATCAGGCAGTCGGACAGACTTTTATCTGTGGATGCCTTCATGCTAATGACGGCGGTATCCCTGATGGAACGGTGGTTCGTGACAGAAAATTGAAGCAGCATCGCAAAACCTCCCAAGTGTTTTCTGGGTTCAGTATACTCCATTCTTGGCAGAAAATCAAATTTTAATATTGATATTTGCGGAAAATATTCAAAATCAAGACATAAAATCGTGTCTAGGCGTTTTTGATGCTGAAACAGAAACATGAAAAACAGTTGAAATCACTCTGCATACACGATTTCCCTCACCACCACCTCCTCTGCCTGCGCTTTCAGCCCATTCATGTGCGCCACCCAGAGAAGCTGTGCGCGCTCTTTGTCCGGCGCGGGGTACTTGTCTAACAGAGTGGTCATTGTGCGTTCCAGCCACTTGCAGGCCGTTTTCTGGACATCCTGCAAATGCGGCCAGAGCGTACCGTTCAGCAACATCCGGTTGTACAGCACAGGACGCTGAGTTTTGAGATAGGCCAACCGCATCCGGCCATATTTGCCCAGCGGTTCGGAATCATCGGTCTGCGGCAGGGTGAGCAGGGGCAGCTGATACTCCCCAGCCTGTGCGTAATGGATCTCGGTGCGGACAGTGTTCGTGTTCTTCATGGAAATTCTCCTTTGCATTTTCAACGCGTTTTGCGGCCTTTGTGGAAAACGACGCTCACTTCTTCCGGCTCTGTGCGGTCAGCCAGTTGCCCTGCGCCTGATAGTAGTGCTCCATCGTGGTGGGGGCGTTCAAGATGGTGGTGCGCAGATAGGCCATGATGTTCTTGATGGGCTGGGTGGTGTTGGACATCACATCGAAGATGTACTCAACGTGCTGGCTGGTCAGCTTGTCCAGCCGCAGCCGGATGGCTTTAGTGGTCTGCGGCTGCTTGCCGACGTACTGGGTCTGCCGAGGACAGCAGTACATCTCCACAATGTTGTCCAACAACTCCTCCAACTTGTCGGGGTCGTACCGCTGGGCAAGAGTGTCGATCTCCAGCCGTTCCCGGAACTCCTCCCGTACCTGTGCTTCCATCTGGTCAAAATCCGCAGATTCGTCCGTCTGCCCTGATAGATTAGTACTTTGTCTTTTAGTATTTTGTTTATTAGTATTTTGTTGTGTTGGATTCTCCAACGTTGGAAAACCCGACATTGGATTTTCCGATGATGGTGAATTTGGCACTGGAGCAGGGCGTTTTTCAATCCGTTCTTTCTGCGGCAGTTCAAAGACTTCATAGTTGTAGTCAATAATGCGGCCACGGGCATCACGGACTTTGCTCCGACACAGATACCCGCCATCTTCCAGTTCGTGAACCGCACTTCTCACACTGTCGATGCCATCCCTGCACCCGGTTGTCAGCCCTTTCAGGCTGTAATCCCAATCGTCCGGCAGGGAGAGCATATAGGACAGCAGTCCCTTGGCTTTCAGGGACAGCCTCTTATCCTGCAGGTGGTGGTTGCTCATAACGGTGTAGTTGACGTTTTTATTGACGCGGAATGTTGACATGGCGGCTTCCCTTTCAGCCCAATGCGGGCAAGAGAAAACGCAGCATCTCCCGGCTTTCGGGAAACGCTGCGTTCAGACAGGGAAGCCTGCTGTGAGCTGGCACAGCAACGGCAGCACTGCATAATTCTAACGGACATCTAACACAACTACACCTGACATGCAGCCGCTGACGCCCCGTGTGAAAAAGGATTTTTCTAACGTCATTTCGCAAAAAACGGCTGATTTTCGCCTGCAAATTGTGGTGTGATGTGCCTTTTTGGAGGTTGCAAAAATGCCCTCAGCTGCCAATTACAGCCGCGAGGAACCAGCTTCATCCAACAATTTCAAAGACTCGAAATCGTTTTGTCCTTAACCGGGCACGTGGGTTCGAATCCCACCATCTCCGCCAGAGCCGTCAGCGTGAAGAAAAGCGCTGGCGGTTTTCTTTTTGCACAGTGTAGTGAAGTTGCTGGTGGGATGAGAACAGCCCGTGCCCGGCGCTTTGCGTCCCGCCGGGCAAAAACAGCCCAGTGGGCTGTTTTTAGGGCGCGGGAGAACCCACCATCTCCGCCAGAGCCGTCAGCGTGAAGAAAAGCGCTGGCGGTTTTCTTTTTGCACAGTGTAGTGAAGTTGCTGGTGGGATGAGAACAGCCCGTGCCCGGCGCTTTGCGTCCCGCCGGGCAAAAACAGCCCAGTGGGCTGTTTTTAGGGCGCGGGAGAACCCACCATCTCCGCCAGAGCCGTCAGCGTGAAGAAAAGCGCTGGCGGTTTTCTTTTTGCACAGTGTAGTGAAGTTGCTGGTGGGATGAGAACAGCCCGTGCCCGTGCGCTTTGCGCGGCGGCAAAGCATATACTGGAACAGTACGCCCACAGAGCAGGGGAGCTGCGCTGCGAAACGGGGCGGCGGCCGCGCTGGGATGCAAGTCTTTGGACAAAATAGACATAAAAAGAAAAGAATTTTCAGCACTTAAATCAGAACGCGTGCAGAAAAAACAAAAAATACTGACAGCTGCGCCGTCAAATAAGGACTTTTGACGCATTTTAATAGAAAAAAGAAAAAACCTCTTTCTTTTTTTGCAAAAATATGTTACTATTCTGTTACGGAACTATGGACAGCCTGCAACCAGAGGCGTCTGTAAACACAAACATTCTTTAAGGAGGAATGTGTCTTATGCTGAAGTATCTCCAGAAACTGGGCAAAGCTCTGATGCTTCCCGTCGCTGTGCTGCCGATCTGCGGCATCCTGATGGGCATCGGCTACGCTCTGGCTCCCGCTGTTATGGGTGCCGAGGGCGCAACTTCCGGCGCAGCATACACCGTCGGCTTCCTGCTCATCAAGGCAGGCGGCGCTCTGATCGATAACATGGCATGGCTGTTTGCCATCGGTGCCGCTGTCGGCCTTGCCGACAACGACGGTACCGCAGGTCTGGCCGGTCTGGTCAGCTTCCTGATGATGCAGCAGCTGCTGAACCCCGGTGTGGTCAGCGCTGTGCGCCACATCGAAGAAGGCACCGCTACCTACATTGCATACCAGAAGGTCGCCGGCAACTCCTTTATCGGCATTCTGGCTGCCGTCATCGGCGCTGCCTGCTACAACAAGTTCAAGGATACCCAGCTGCCTGACTGGCTGGCATTCTTCTCCGGCAAGCGCTTCGTTGCGATCGCTACCGGTCTGATCTCCATCGTAGCATCTGTTGTTCTGCTGTTCGTCTGGCCCGTCATCTTCGACGCTCTGGTCGCAATTGGCAACGGCATCGCTGGCATGGACGGCATCGGCGCTGGCATCTACGCTTTCCTGAACCGTCTGCTGATCCCCACCGGTCTGCACCACGCTCTGAACAACGTGTTCTGGTTCGACACCATCGGTCTGGGCGACCTGACCCACTTCTGGGCAGGTGAGACCAGCGCTGATGTGGGCTGGAGCCTTGGCATGTACATGTCCGGCTTCTTCCCCTGCATGATGTTCGGTATTGCCGGTGCTGCTCTGGCTATGGTCAAGACCGCTAAGAACAAGAAGGCTGCTATTGGTCTGGTCGTCTCCGCTGCCATCTGTGCATTCGTCTGCGGCGTTACCGAGCCCTTCGAGTTCGGCTTCATGTTCCTGTGCTTCCCGCTGTACGTTGTGTACTCCGCTCTGTACGGCATCTTCACCATCATCACCTACTACTCCGGTTTCCGTGCTGGCTTCTGCTTCTCCGCAGGCGCTACCGACCTGGTGTTCTCCGCTTCTCTGCCCGCAGCTGCCAAGACCTGGATGATCATTCCTCTGGGCATCGCAGCATTCCTGGTGTTCTACTTCGTGTTCTACTTCGCCATCACCAAGTTCGACCTGAAGACCCCCGGCCGTGAGGATGACGACGAGGAAGCTGAGAAGAAGGTCGTTCTGGCCAACAACAACTACACCGAAGTCGCTTCTGCTGTTCTGGCTGCAATTGGCGGCAAGGAGAACGTGAAGGACGTTGGTTACTGCGCAACCCGTCTGCGTTTTGAGGTGAAGGATAACACCAAGGTCGATGAGAAGGCTGTCAAGGCTGCCGGTGCTGCCGGTATCATCCGTCCCAGCAAGAACGCTTGCCAGGTCATCATCGGCACCAAGGTGCAGTTCGTGTACGACGAGCTGAAGAAGATGCTGTGATCCTGCACTTCTGAAAAGAATGAACTGCAAAAGTCTGGTTGATTTTGCAGTATGAACCGGGCCGCCGGGGGCGGGGTGCACAGCGCCCCCTCCCGGCGGCCCGCTTTTTATGCACAGCGGTACAATGTTCACACAAAAGGACTTTTGTAAAAACACCCGGCGTGCTATACTGGGTGAAAAGAAAAAAGAACGAGGTGTTTTGTATGATCCTTCAGAATGCACTGGTCTATACCCCGCGCCACACCTTTGAGCGCGGCACCATCGTCATCCGCAATGGCCGCATCGTGCCCTTTGCCGCCCCGGAGGAGGGCGAGGAGGTGCTGGACGCCGAGGGTCTGTACGCCCTGCCGGGCCTTGTGGATATCCACTTCCACGGGGCGATGGGCAAGGATTTCTGCGACGGCACCGAGGAAGCCATCCAGACGCTGGCGGATTTTGAAGCCAGCAAGGGCGTGCTTGCCATCTGCCCCGCCACCATGACCTACCCGGAGGAATTCCTGAACCATGTGATGGACGCCGCTGCCGCCCACAAAAACGGCAAGGGCGCCGACCTTGTGGGCATCAACATGGAAGGCCCCTTCATCAGCCCCAAAAAGGTGGGCGCACAGAACCCGGAGTATGTGCAGGGCGCAGACGCCGCCATGTTCCGCCGTTTGCAGAAGCGCGCGGGCGGCCTGATCAAGCTGGTGGATGTTGCCCCCGAGGAGCCGGGCAATCTGGACTTTATCAAGGAGTGCCATAACGAGGTGCGCATTTCCATCGCCCACACCTGCACCGACTACGACACCGCCGTCAAGGCCTTTGAGGCCGGTGCCACCCACATGACCCACCTGTACAACGCCATGCCCGGCATCACCCACCGTGCGCCCGGCCCCATCATTGCTGCCATGGAGCACGATGCCGAGGTGGAACTCATCACCGATAACGTGCACATCCACCCCGCCATGGTGCGGTTCACCTTCAACACCTTCGGCGATGACCGTGTGTGCCTGATCGCCGACAGCGCCATGTCCTGCGGTCTGCCGGACGGTCAGTACAGTCTGGGTGGACAGGCTATCACGGTCAAGGGACCCCGCGCCACCCTGACCGAGCACCCGGACACCATCGCGGGCAGCAACACCTGCCTGTACGACTGCATGAAGCGCGCCGTGCTGGAGATGAATGTGCCGCTGGAAAGCGCCGTGCGTGCCGCCAGCGAGAACCCCGCCAAGAGCATCGGTGTGGACGCCGACTACGGCTCTCTGGCCGCCGGGCGCTACGGCAATGTCATCCTGGCGGACAAGGAACTGAACATTCAGGCCGTCTACCAGAAGGGCACGCGCATCGTCTGATCGCCGGCAGCGCAGCGGGAGCAGCCCGGGCTTTTTCCGGGCTGTTTTGGCGGGCAGACGCCTTCGCGCAAAAACGACATCTTTCTTGACCCGCACCTGGCATTGCGCTATAATAAAGCTGGTTCCCGGTAGCAGCCGCAAGGTGCGCTGCCGGGGATGGGAGGAACGCATCGGCGCTCGTTGTGCATGGTTTTGCGGCCATGGAGCGCCGGTGGCGGCTGTCCGCTTGGATGGCTGAGCTTATTTTATAATAGGGGTATTATAAAATGCGGCAGATTTCGAAAAAAAGTTTTTATGGCAGTGTCAGAAACGGTCTGACCGGTGTTGCACGTTTTGCAGCGGTTCCCCATGGGGAGCGCCGCGGCAGGGCGTGTTCCGGTGCGTTCTGACACTGCTTTTTTCTTCCCGCAACGCCCCCCGTTTTTTCAGTCCGGATCGCATCGCCGGAACGGCGAACGCGTTCAATAAACGAGCAGAGCACCCGGCCCTGCGAGAATATGGAGGAATAGATTATGAATTGTCCAAAGTGTGGAGCGCAGCTCCCGGATGGAGCAAAATTCTGCGGCAGCTGCGGCGCACGCCTGACAGAGCCCACCCAGACCATCGTGGCGCGCAAGCCCACTGCCCCGGTCGTGCAGGCCCCGGAGGAGGTCGCGGTGCAGCCCGATCAGGGTGCCGCTGCGGCCAAAAAGTCCAAGCTGCCGCTGCTGATCGTGGCCATCGTGGCCGTAGTGCTGGCTGTGCTGGCAGTGGTGTTCTTCGTGCTGCCCAACCTGGGCGGCTCCAGCAAGAACGCCTATGTCGCACTGCAGGACGGCAAGTATGAGCTGCTGCCCAGCCTGAGCAAGACCGACACGGTGGAGATCGCTTCGGCCAAGACCGACGAGAGCGATTACGAGAGCCTGAGCACCGCATTCAGCCCGGACGGCAAGTATTTCTACTATATCTCCAAGCTGGACGGCAGCTACGGCACCCTGAACCGTGCCGAGTATGGCAAGCTGAAGGACGGCTCGGACAAGAACGACAAGTACATCACCACCATTGCAACGAACGTGAACCTGGACTTCTCGGTGCTGAACAATGGTGTCGTGTACAAGAACTCCGACGATAAGCTGTACTATTACGACGGCAACCAGCCCACCACCCTGGGCAAGGATGTCTACTCCTTCCGTGTGGACACCGAGAAGAACCGCGTGATGTACTATACCGCCGACGACAACGGCGACTTTACCCTCTACTTCGTGGACCTGAAGAAGCCGGATGAGTCCACCAAGCTGGTGAGCAGCGTGTACTCGCTGGTGTCCACCCAGAACCTGGACCACATCCTGTACTACAAGAAAAACGACGATGATGAGAGCATTCTCTACAGCGTGGATACCGCAGGCAACACCGAAAAGCTGGTGGATGACTACGAGACCGTGACCTACGGCGACGACGCACTGTATTATCTGGGCGCTTCGGGCGAGACCTATTCGCTGGCTTCGGTGCTGTCCGATGCCGACAACTACACCAAGGAGCCCAGCGAGGACGATTACTCTGTCCCCTACTACTGGCACTATTACTTCGGCCAGTACGACAACGAGAGCGACTATGACCAGATCGTTGCTTCCTGCTCGACCTCGGTGCGCTTCTTTGGCGAGTACGCTTCCATCGACGACATGCAGTATTCTTCCGATTCTGCTGTGGCGCTGGCCTGCAAGTCCTTCGTGGACAAGTATTCCTCTCAGGAGGACGGCGACGGCTACTTCCCGCTGACCGACGCCGTCAAGGCAGACCTCGTCACCATTGCGCAGGCTTACGGCGAGTACGGCGACACCGCATGGCATGAGCTGTGCGTGGGCTGCGAACAGGCTGGCAGTACCACCGATTACGATGCCTACTATGCTGCCCAGAGCCGCTATGAGCTGGTCCAGTCCATGAAGGAGGAAACCCCGGTTTATAACCTCTACAGCTTCAACTACAAGGACGGCACCACGACCGTGATCGCAGAGAACCTGCTGGCGGCCGTGAACTACCAGAACACGATCTTCTACTACGGCGCAGACGCCCTCACCGGCACCGTGACCGTGGACGATGTGGTGAACAGCGACGGCAGCGACTATCTGGAAGATATCATGGAACCGGCCAATGTGCATGTGTATAACATGGATACGGGCAAGACCGTGAACATGTCCAAGACCTTCCTTGAGGCCATTGCCGAACTGGACGATGCCGCCATGGTGGGCGATTACGTCCTGGTTGAGGACAGCGACGAGGGTACCCTGTACGCTGCCAAGGTCAGCGGCAATGTCATCGGCAGCCTGGAGATCGTGTCGGATGACGCTTCCATCTGCAGCGTGGAAGACGGTGTGCTGTACTACGTTGCGAACAAGTACGACAGCAACGGCACCTCTTATGCGGACCTGTACACCTACGCGAACGGCAAGTCCACCCGCGCGGCGCAGGACATCGCAGCCGATTACGCAACGGTGTACGAGGACGGCCAGCTGCTGGTGCACACCGGTTATAACAGCTACGACGACAAGGAGATCGCACTGATCGCCAAGGACGGCACCCGCACCGTGATCGCGGACGGCGTGAGCTGGGTCCGCCGCGTGGATAAGAACACCACGCTGTACATTTCGGACAACGATCTGTACAGCTACGACGGCAAGGAGAAGACCCGCCTGCTCACCGATGTGGACCAGATGTGGTGCAGAGATACGCTGGCCGGGACCACCATTGATCTGGGCTGGTACGGCTATTAAGATTCAGCGAAAAGGAGACGCAACCATGGCATTTTTCGATGAAATGAAGAACCGGGTCACCCAGGCGAGCCAGAGCGCGGCCAAGAGTGCCAAAGAGTTTTCGGAGATCACCCGGCTGAACGGCGAGATCTCGGATGCAGAAAGCCGCATCAACCAGCTCTACAATCAGATCGGCTATGAGGTGTACTGCGCCTACAGCGCACACCCCCTGCCCGAGGCAGCCGATCTCATCGAGCAGGTGAATGCCCTGCACGATAAGATCGAGAACTGCCGGATGCAGATCCAGACCATCAACGCAGCCAGCCGCTGCCCCAACTGCGGCGCAAAGATCCGCCCGGGCATGGCCTTCTGTTCCGGCTGCGGTGCACGGCTGGTCCAGGCAGAGCCTGCCCAGCCCGCCGCACAGGCTTTCTGCCAGAACTGCGGCGCGCCGCTGGCCCCGGGTGCAGCCTTCTGCACCAGCTGCGGCACACGGGTGGAGCAGCCCGCGGCTCCCACCCCGGCTCCCGCTCCCGCCCCGGCAGCCCCGGCACAGTCGGCGGCATTTACCCCGGCACCCTCGTTCCAGCAGCCCACCCAGCCCGTGCAGCAGCCGGTCCAGCAGCCTGCCCAGCCGGCAGCCCCGCAGACCTCGGTCTGCCCCAGCTGCGGTGAGCCCATCCCGGCGGATGCGACCTTCTGCATCAACTGCGGCGCAAAGCTGGACTGAGCCAACGACTTATAAAGAGCATACCCCACATCACGGGAGGATGGAATGGATAGACCGAAACCTCTGACCGCAAACGTCGGGCAGGACGCCGCATACCTCGGCATGCGCGTGAACCTCATCGGCGAGAACGGCCACATCGACGCGCTGCTGCTGCCCCGGGTGGCAGAAGGCAAATATCGTTTTTCCCAGGCGGGCAGCGGCTTCCTTTCCATCGAAGCGCTGGGCGGCCAGTGGTATCTGTGCTGCGACGCGGCCACCTGCTTTGTGGGCGCGCAGTCGGTGGACTGCCGCCAGACGCCGCTGGCACTGCGGCAGATGTACTTCCTGCGCAATGCGGGCCGCCAGTATATCCTGTATGCCGAGACCATCACCAAGGCGTCCAGCGTGTTCCGCAACTACCGCGCACGCTACAATGTGCCCATCCGCTTTGGCCGTGACAACACCAACGATATCGTCAGCTCCAACGGCTTCGTCAGCCACCACCATGCCATCTTCCGTCTCACCGAGCGCGGCTGGGAGGTGCAGGACCTGGAGAGCGCCAACGGCGTTTATGTCAACCACTGCCGCGTGAGGGGCACTGCCGCGCTGAAGCTGGGCGATGTGGTCTACCTGATGGGCCCCCGCGTCATCGTCGGCACGGACTTTCTGTCCATCTGCTCCGGTGACACCAAAATGTACGTCAGCCCGTCGGTGCTGCCGGTGCTGGACCCGCCCCGCGGCGACGTGGGCGTTGCCACCGGTGCCCGCCGCGGCGGGCTGTACAACCGCGGCCCCCGCAGCCGTTATTCCATGGAGTGGCCGGCCATCGCAGTGGATGCGCCGCCCATGCCCATGAACTCGGACAAGATGCCGCTGGTGCTGCGCATGGGTTCGTCGGCCGTCATGGGCGGCCGCTCCATCATGATGGGCAGCTACAGCATGGCCCTCACCTCGCTGGTCTTCCCCTTCCTGACCCAGCGCTACACCGAAAAGGAGCGCAAGGAATATGAGGCCCGCCGTCTGGAAAAATACGGCGAATATCTGGAAGCCAAAAAGCAGGAGATCGAAAAGGAGTGCAAGCACGAATACGACGTGCTGAACGCCAACTACCCGAACATGTCCAGCGTGCTGGGCTACTTCGAGAGCATGGTCTCCCGCCTGTGGGAGCGCCGCAACACCGACGACGACTTCCTCACTTTGCGCATCGGCTCCGGCACGGTGCCCATGCGCGCCGCGCTGGAGTACCCGCAGGAGCGCTTTGAGATGGAGCAGGACACGCTGGAAGCGCAGATGTATGCGCTGGTGCAGCAGACCTACGTCATCCCCAAGGCCCCGGTGATGACCTCCCTGCTGGAGGACTACGTCTGCGGCGTGGTGGGCGACCGGCCCTATGTGCTGGCCTTTGTGCGCAGCCTGGCGGCCCAGCTCATGATGACCCACAGCTACGACGAGGTGAAGTGCATCTTCCTGCTGGAAAAGGAAGAACTGCCCGCCCTGAACGAGGTGCGCTACCTGCCCCATGTGTGGAACAACGAGCGCACCATCCGCTTCCTGGCCACCAGCCAGCCCGGCGCCAGCGCCATCGGCGAATACCTGCGCCGGGAGATGGAGGGGGCCTTCGGCGCAAAAGCGGATGTGGCGAAATACCGCCGCACCCACCCGCACTATGTGGTGTTTGCGCTGAGCAAATCCCTTTACGATAACCTGGAAGTGCTGAAAGATGTGCTGGCCGAAGACCACAACGTAGGCCTTTCGGTGGTGGCTGCCTTTGAGCAGCAGCCCAAGGAGTCCACCCGCATCTTCCGCATGAGCTCCACCGGCACCCATCATGCCTACGACCTGCTGCACCCGGACCAGCCGCCCCAGGAGTTCGCGCTGGACCGCTACGGCGAGGACCGCTACCTTGCCAGCATGAAAAAGCTGGCCAACACCAGCCTGATGACCATCGCAGGCAGCTACAGCCTGCCCAAGACCTTCACCTTCCTGGAGATGTTCGGCGTGGGCAAGGTGGAACACCTGAACCTGCTCAAGCGCTGGGCCGACAGCGACCCCACCCGCAGCCTGGCTGCGCCGGTGGGCGTGGGCACCGACGGCGAACTGTTCATGCTGGACCTGCACGAAAAGCGCCAGGGCCCCCACGGCCTGGTGGCCGGCATGACCGGCTCCGGCAAGTCGGAGTTCATCATCACCTACATCCTGTCCATGGCGGTCAACTTCAGCCCCGACGAGGTGGCCTTCCTGCTCATCGACTACAAGGGCGGCGGCCTGGCCGGTGCCTTTGAGGATAAGGCCCGCGGCATCCATCTGCCGCATCTGGTGGGTACCATCACCAACCTGGACGGTGCCGCCATCTCCCGCTCGATGATCTCCATCGAGAGCGAGCTGAAACGCCGCCAGCGCATCTTCAACGAGGCGAAAAGCCGCTGCAACGAAGGCACGCTGGACATCTACGATTATCAGCGCCTGTACCGCGCCCACCGGGTGGAGGAACCCCTGCCGCACCTGTTCATCATCTCGGACGAGTTTGCCGAGCTGAAAAGCCAGCAGCCGGAGTTCATGGACAAGCTGATCAGTACCGCCCGCATCGGCCGAAGCCTGGGCGTCCACCTGATCCTGGCCACCCAGAAGCCCTCCGGCGTGGTCAACGACCAGATCTGGAGCAACACCAAGTTCCGCGTCTGCCTGCGCGTGCAGGACACCGGCGACAGCCAGGACATGCTCAAGCGCCCGGACGCCGCCAGCCTGAAGGACACCGGCCGGTTCTACCTGCAGGTGGGCTACAACGAATACTTCGCCATGGGCCAGTCCGCATGGTGCGGCGCCGAATACATCCCGCAGGACGAAGTGGTCCAGCAGAAGGACGAATCGGTGCAGGTCATCGACGACACGGCCCAGACTCTGCTGGTGGCAAAGCCTATCAAGAAAAAGAAAAAGGCCGAGTCCAAGCAGATCGTGGCGGTGGTGCAGTACCTGTCCGAGATGGCAAAGCGCGAACACATCATCCCGCGCACCCTGCTGCCGCCCCCGCTGCCCACCATGCTGACGCTGGCGCAGCTGCAGGAGCGCTTCCCCGGCAAGACGCCGGAAAAGATCTCGGCCCTCGTGGGCATGATCGACGACCCGGGCAAGCAGGAACAGTACCCGATGGAGCTGGACCTGCAGAGCACCCACAACCTGCTGCTGGTGGGCGAAAGCGGCTGCGGCAAGACGGCCATGCTCCAGACCATGCTGCTGAACCTGGCCCAGCGCTATACGCCCGAGCAGGTCAACTTCTACATTCTGGATTTCTCCAGTAAGCTGCTGACCCAGTTCCGCCGCATCCCGCACTGCGGCATCGTGCTGACCGACGAGGACGAACCGTCCATCGACCGCCTGTTCGAGATGATCACCGACGAGACCAAGCGCCGCCAGAAGCTGTTCGCGCAGGCCGAGGTGAACAGCTATGAGGCTTACTGCCGGGTGGAAAAGCTGCCCCTGTGGGTGGTGGTGATCGACGGCGTGGTCAACTTTACCAGCATCAAGAAGGGCAACTTCTACTACAGCACCATCCACGATTTCATGCGTGACGGCGCGCCCTACGGCATCAAATTCGTGCTGGCAGGCGGCCATTACAACGAGTTCAGTATGCGTGTGCGGCAGGAAGCCAGCGAGCACATCGGCATGAACCAGAAGGACAAGTACGGCTACTTCGACATTCTGGGCTGCAAGACCGAATATCTGCCGCCCTGCCTGCCGGGCCGCGGCCTGTGCATCTGGGAGGAGCAGCCGCTGGAGTTCCAGGGCGCGATCCTTTCGGACAGCGAGGACCAGCAGGCCGCCGCACAGCAGCTGCGCGCCGCGCTGGACGAGATCGCGGCCCGCGATGCAGCATACCCCCCGGCCATGCGTCTGCCGATGGTGGAAGAAGGCCAGAGCTACGCAGAATTCTGCGAAAAGTTTGCGCCGATGCGCATCCCGCTGGGCTACAACCTCTCGGATGCAAAGCCGGTGGCGCTGCCGCTGCGCCAGACCTTCTCGCTGACGGTCTACAACGGCAACCCGGCCGGTGCCGAGCACATCGTGAGCACCCTGCTGCAGGCGTACTGCCGCGAGCACATGGAGCTGTTCATTGTGCGCCGCAACTTCAACAGCATCTATGCGGACGGTTCGGACCTGCTGCAGCAGCTGCAGGCGCAGACCAAGGTCACCCTGTTCGAGCAGGATAAGGAGACCGGCCTGCAGGAGCTGTTCGAGCGCCTGATGGCGATCATGGGCGAGCGCATGCAGCTGCGCAACGAGTTCGTGCAGCAGAACGGCCTGACCCGTGGCGACCCGCAGAACACGGTGCGTGCCTTTGAGTATATCCACGCCCACAGCACGCCGCTGATGGTGATCTTTGAAAACTACTACGAGTTTGCAAAGTCGCTGTACGACGGCCAGGCGGTGATGTTTGCCGAGCTGTTCCGTGCGCAGGACCCGAACACGACCAGCAAGAAGAACAACGGCTATGGCTACAACATCTACTATACGGCCTGCTTCGGACCCGGCGAGTATACGCTGACGGCGGCCCAGACGCCGATGGCAGACTGCTTCAACCCCCAGAAGTTCACCCTGATGTTCGGCGGCCAGCTGGACAAATGCGGCGCCGTTCCGCTGCCGCGGGATTACCTGGCGATCAACGAGCCGGATGAGCACTACAACCACTGCGTGATGTACTATCAGGGCAGGCTGGCCGGGCTCTCGCTGCCCTGCGGCGAGCTGGTGCATGTGGAACCCGACCCGGATGAAGTGCCGATCATTTGAGAAAGCAAGGAGAATTGACCATGGCTGACAGAAAGAGTGTCCAGACCGAAGGCTATCAGCTGGAGCTGGAACACCTGACCCAGGAGAAAAAGCTGATGCAGCAGCTGCTGCAGATGTGCACCGAGCAGTATGCAGAGGTCTGCGAGCGCTTCCCCGAAGAAGATGCGATGAAGATCCACAAGGATTACCTCAAAAAGCAGCTGGGACGGTATCAGCAGTGCGTCCGGATCGCAGAGTGGCGAGCCAAGAAGCTGCGCGGCATCACCTTTGGCCGCGAGGAATATCCCGCGTTCTGCGAGAAGTTCCCGGCTGGCCGCATTCCGCTGGGCTACGACGACCAGAGCGATAACTCCATCGCCCTGCCGCTGCGGCAGATGTTCTCCCTCTCGGTGGTGGTGAAGGAGCCGGAGACCCGGGAAAAGGTCTACGCAAACCTTCTGGAAGCCTATGCCCGCGAGGGGATGCAGGTGATGGTCTTCAAGAAAAAGAAGAACAGCCTGTTCGGGGAGGGCTCGCCCCTGCTGCAGGCCTACCAGAAGCGCACCGACATGATCCTGCTGGAAGCTGCGGCAGAGGATGGCAAGCGTCTGGTCGATAAACTGACAAAAGAAATGCAGAAACGCGCGGACCTGAAGCGTAAATACTGCAAGGAGCATGATCTGGATGCGGCCGATCCGACTTCTGCATTGAAGGCCTTTGACTTCATCCGCAGCAAAACGAAGCCGCTGATGGTCTGGTTCGAAGCTTTTGAGGAGCTGGAGACCATATTCACAGCGGAGGACAAAGCATCGCTGGGTGCATTGTTTGCGGCAGGCGGCAAGCAGGAAGAAATGACGGATCACGCTAACCTGCAGCGAGGCCGCGGCTACAACCTGTATTATACCGGCTGCTTCAAGGAAGGCTTTTCCCAGTGCGGGCAGCAGCAGGATGATTCCCTGCTGGAGCAGTTCAACCCCCAGCAGCACATCCTGCGCTTCAACGAGGAGCCGGAGGAAAAATGTTTCGCCCGCTGGGAGGAGTACCAGTACGGCATCCCCGGCAAGACCCAGTGCAGCTGCATCATGACCTACAACGGCGAAGACTACTGCATCACGATGCCCTGCGGCACCCACGAGGAAGAAAACCCGGACGATCTGAACATTTTCACGCTGGACCTGTAAGGCGGAGAACGGCATGGATAAGCTTTTGCTGACCATCGAAGTCCCTTCGGTGGAACAAATATTCGATTTTACGGCCCCCAAGACCATCACGCCGGGCCTGATGCGCGAACTGCTGTATCAGGTGCTGGCAGAGCTGACGGGCGGGGCCTACATCCCTTCCGGCGCAGAACTGCTGTGCCGGCGCGAAGACCGGAAGGTCTTGCCCACGGAAGTATCGCTGGAAGACAGCGGTGTACAGATGGGCGACCATCTGATCCTGTTCTGAAACAGTGAGGACCCATGGATTATTACATCGACGAGCTCTACGAAGGCTGTGTGAGCGAACTGAATACCCTGTATCAGCTGTTGGAGCAGGACAAAGACGAACTATCAGGCTGTGTGGGTGGAGAACTGCTGGACGCGTACAGAAAAAATACAGATCTCCTTCTGCAGCAGCTTGATGGAATACAAAAAGATCTGCGCATCATTTTTGATGTCTGATCGAAAACACATTTAATTGGAGGTATTGTACTATGGCAGCAACTACAGCAATGAACATTGATAGCCAGCGCGGCGGCCAGTGGTGTGACGCAGTGGAGCAGATCAACAACAAGGTCCAGCAGATCATGAGCGAGGTCGCTCAGATCGTCGAGGATCTGGGCAACTCCGACGAGGGCGGCAGCATCGGCGAAAAGCTTGTGAAGGCAGCAGCCGGCTATGTGCAGAAGTTCGGCCAGATGGTTGAGCAGTTCGTAAATGTTGTAACAACAATTGCTGAACAAATCGGAAAAGCGGTCCAGTTTGCACAAAAGGTCATCGGTGTTATTTCGACTGTGGCGAAGATCGTGGCAGTATTTGTCTGATCCTGATATGGTGTGGCTTAAAAGCGAAAGGAGCACATTATTATGGCAACAAATTTTGAAAGCATCAAACTGAACTTCAAATCCAGTGCATACTCCACCGCTGTCACCCAGCTGGAGTCCAAAATGAAGGAACTGGAATCGGCTCGCAGCGAGTATGACCAGCGCCGCAGCGAGATCCCCCAGTTCTGGGATGGCGATGCACGAGACGAAGCCTATGAGGTCATCGGCCAGAACATTGAGAACGTCAAGACCGCTTACAAGGCCGTGGAAGAAAACATGAAGGCCTTCAAGGAAGCAGACGAGAGCGCAAACAACATTGCAAGCGAGACCAAGCAGAAGCTGGAAGACGCCCGCAAGAAAGTGCAGAGTCTGTTCCAGTCCTGATGGAATTTTATCTAAACCCCGAGCGGCTGGAACAGCGCAATGAAAACGTGCGCGAACAGCTGCGCCATGTCCGGCGCTTTTCCGAGCTTGTCCGGCAGAGCAAAAAGATCGACACCATGCACCAGAAGGAGCTGATCCGGATTCAGCAGCGCCTGGACCGCATGGAGCGGAATCTGTCGCAACTGATCACTGCGACCGACGACGCACTGGCCGAATATGCAAAGCTGCAGCAGGAAATGAAGGATGATATGGCCCAGCTCAGGCACGATGCGACCCAGCTGTTTACATGACGTGAGTGTTGGGCGGCTCGCCGCAATACCATTTGCAGGCGGGCCGCTTTTTTATCAGAACGATTTGAGGATAAGGAAGGTACGCGAAACCATGCGGACACTGAAACGAACGGCGGTATTCCTTTTGACCCTGCTGTGGCTGGCGGGGTGCGGGCTGTGCAGTTTTGCAGCGGGCGATCAGCCGGTGCTGTGGGCGGCGCAGACCGAGCAGAGCGCGGTGCTGTATCTGCCGCAGTCCGGTGATGTGACCGAATGCCTTGTGGGCAGCGTGAAGTGCACCGGCGTCCAGTCCAAGGCCATCTCGGAGCTGGAGCACCCCATCCACACGCTGATCTTACTGGATAACTCCCTCTCCATCCCGAAGGAGAGCCGGGAGACCATCTCCAAAATTCTGGACAACCTGGTGGGCAACCGGATGCAGGGCGAACTGTATACCATTGCCACCATTTCCGATGATATCCGCTATCTCTGCTCTGCCGAAAGCGATTATCTCTCGCTGGGCAGTGCCATTGACGGCATTACATATGAAAACCAGAACACCCAGCTGACCGACCGCGTCTATGAGGCGGTGCAGAAGCTGTATGATGCCGACCCCACCCAGCTGTGCCGGGTGGTCATCATCTCGGACGGCGTGGACGACAAGCAGATCGGCTACACCCGCACTGAGCTGGAAAACCTGCTGCGCAGCTGCGGCTACCCCATCTACACGGTGGGCTGCGGCCCCAACGACACGGCTGAGCGCAAAACAAAGCTGGAAAACCTGTTCGCGCTCTCCCGCGTGAACCGAGGCCAGTCCTGGTATCTGGCCGAGACCAACGACACCTTTGCCATCGCAAAGGGCATCTGTGAGTACAACGGTGCTCAGCGGGTCACCGCGAAGCTGCCGGACGAGGTGTGTGACGGCTCCACCCGGGCCATTCAGGTCACCTGCGGCGGCACCGCCTACAGCACCCAGCTGAAGATGCCCTTCGTGGCGGCCTCGGAACCGGCTTCGTCGGTCAGCAGCGCCCCGGCCTCGTCGGCCGCGGAGCCGGTGCAGGACAACTCCAACCAGACGAGGATGCTCCTCCTGCTGGCCGGTGCGGGCGCTGCGGTGGTGATCGTGCTGGTGGTGGTCTTCGTGGTGCTGGGCCGCAAAAAGAAGGCCGACGCCAAAAAGAAGGACGCCCCCAAGGACCCGCCGCTGCCCGCCCGCCACGGCACCGTGGTGGTCACGGTGGACGATGACACCCCCGGCGTGCAGAAGACCTGGAACGCTGAAAAGCGCCCTGCCCCGGCCCCGGTGCGGCCAAAGCCCCAGCCGGTGCCGCCGCCCCAGCCCGTGGACCCCGGCGACGCCACGGTGCGCATGTTCGGCCGCAGCACTCCCTTCGGCGAGACTGCGGCGGCCGGGGCCCGCACCCCGGTGCTGCGCCTGACCGACCTGAACAACGCGGCCAACACCTACGAAGTGCCGCTGGACGGCATCGTGACCATCGGCCGCAGCGCCGGCTGCCGCCTGGTGCTGAGCCGCCCCTCGGTCTCCCACAGCCAGTGTGACATCTTTGTGCAGAACGGCCGTGTGTGCATCACCAACCGCAGCGCCACCAACCCCACCTGCGTCAACGGCCACCCGGTGGGCACGGCTTCCCCGCTGCCGGACGGCTGCGTGCTGACCATGGGCAACGAGAAAATGAAGGTGGTGATCGTCTGACCATGCTGCAGGGTGGAGTATTGTGCAAGACCGGCCTGAAGCGCAAGGTCAACCAGGACCGCGCCGGGATGCTGGCAGACGGCGACACCTGCCTGTGCTACATCGCGGACGGCATGGGCGGCCACTACGCCGGAGAAAAGGCCAGCGGCCTCATCGCCCAGTCGCTGACCGACTGGTGGGACGGCTGCCACGAGGCCGCGCGCCGGATGCCGCTGCAGGAGCTGGCCGAGCACTTCAAAGAATTGCTGGACGGCTGCGCATCCCAGCTCAACCGCGAGATCCCGGAGGACGAATACTGCGGGTCCACCATCGTGCTGCTGTGGCTGAACGGCGGGCAGTACCTGCTGCTGACGGCGGGCGACAGCCGCTGCTACCGGCTGCGGCGGGGGCTGCTGCGCACCGAGTTCTGCCAGATGAGCACCGACGACGTCTACCACGCCAAAGGCCCCGAGGACGCGGCGCTGGAAGGCAAGCTGACCAACTGCATCGGCTCCCAGTACACGGCGCACTACACCGTGCAGACCGGCACGGCCGAGCGCCGCACCCTGTTCGCGCTGTGCAGCGACGGCGTTTACCGCTGCTGCCCGCCGGTCTCGCTGCAGGCAGAGCTGGCCGAGGCTTTCCGCACCGACGACCTCAAGCCGGTGCTGGACCGCATCAGCGCCATCGTCTGCTCCCACGGCGCACCGGATAACTATTCGCTGGTCGTGGCGCAGATCAAATAACCGAAACATCGGCAGGAGGAATTTCATGGATTATCAGATCTCCTATGCCTGCATGAGCCACATCGGCAGGCGCCGGCGCATGAACCAGGACAACTTCCTGTGCGGCGGCATCTATGCAAAGCCGGATCAGCCCGGCCGGGGCCGCGCGCCCATCACCGGTAGCGTCACCTCGGCGCAGACCTCCCTGTTCGGCGTGTTCGACGGCATGGGCGGCGAGGAACGGGGTGAGATGGCTTCCTACCTTGCGGCAAAGGCAGCCTTCAGCACCCTGCGCAGCGGCACGCCCCGCCAGACGCTGGAGGCGGTGTGCCAGAACGCGAACCTGGACATCTGCCATTTCATCGAGGAGAACGGCCTGGGCACCTGCGGCACCACCGCCGCCATGCTGCTGCTGACGGCAAACGGCGTGAGCGCGTGCAACATCGGCGACAGCAAGATCTTCCGTCTCAGTGCAGGCAGCCTGTACCAGATCTCGGAAGATCACCTTTCCATCGCGCCCTACGGCGAGAAAGCGCCCCTGTCCCAGTATCTGGGCATCCCGCCGGAGGAGCTGACCATCTGCCCGTATTACGCCGAGCTGCCCTATGCGGACCAGGACAAATATCTGCTGTGCTCCGACGGCCTGACCGACATGGTCCCGCCCGAAGACATCGCCCGCATCCTGGCAAAGTTCCCGGCGGAGCAGGCGGCGCAGATCCTGCTGCAGAACGCGCTGGACAACGGCGGAAAAGATAATGTGACCCTGATCGTGCTCGAGATCGGGCGGCCCGCTGCGACCGGGCTGCTGGACCGGATCAGGAATCTGTTTTAATGAAGGAGGAACCAAACATGACCCAGGAAATTGAAAAGATCTGGCCCGAATGGAAGGTCGTGGAGCGGATCGGCAGCGGTGCCTACGGCTCGGTCTACAAGGCCGTGCGCAGTGACCACAACCTGACCAGCAGCGCCGCCATCAAGGTGATCTCCATCCCGAAGGACGCTTCGGAGATGGAATCCCTGCGCTCGGACGGCATGACCCAGGACGGCACCCGCACCTACCTGCAGGGCATCGTGGATGACTTCGTCAACGAGATCCAGCTCATGGAGACCCTGAAGGGCATCCAGAACATCGTCAGCGTCGAGGACTACAAGGTGGTGGAGCGCACCGGCGAGATCGGCTGGGATATCTACATCCGCATGGAGCTGCTCACCCCCTTCAACGACTGGAAGGGCACCCGCACCCTCTCGGAGGCCGAGGTCATCCGTCTGGGCATCGACATCTGCTCGGCGCTGGAGATCTGCGAGAAAAAGCAGATCATCCACCGCGACATCAAGCCCGAGAACATCTTCATCAACGAGTTCGGCTTCTTCAAGCTGGGCGATTTCGGCATCGCGCGCAAGCTGTCCGGCACCCGGGGCGGCCAGTCCATCAAGGGCACCTATAACTACATGGCACCGGAAGTGGCCAGCGGCACCAACTACGACGGCCGGGTGGACATCTACTCGCTGGGCATCGTGCTGTACCGCCTGCTGAACAACGACTGCCTGCCCTTCGTGCCCAGCCAGCAGCTGATGCTGGACCAGAAGGCACGCACCGACGCGCTGAACCGCCGCCTGCGCGGTGATGCGCTGCCGGCCCCGGTGAACGCCTCCCGCGATCTGGCAAACCTGGTGCTGTGCGCCTGCGCGCACAACCCGGACGCCCGCTTCCGCTCGGCGGCGGTCATGAAGCGCGCATTGCAGAACCTGCAGAGCGGTGCCCAGCCCGCGCGCCCGGCCCAGCCTGCTGCGCAGCCCGCAGCCGCCGCTGCACCGCGGGTCCGCGTGAACACCCGTTCTTCGCAGCCGCAGCCGCGCCCGGCGGCCCAGCCTGCGGACGAAAAGACCACCCGCATCGTGCCCGGCCCGGCCCCGGCGGCACAGCCCCAGTCGGAGCCTACCATGCGGGTCCCGCAGCCCCAGCCCCAGCCGGAACCCGCCCCCGAGACCGGCAAGAAGGGCAAAAAGGCCAAGAAGGAAAAGAAGAAAAAGAAGGGCGGCAAGGCCAAGTGGATCCTGCTGCTGATCCTGGTGCTGCTCATCGCGGCAGCGGCCGTGGTGGTACCCTCGCTGCTGACGGACAACGGCGAGAGCATCCCGCTCATCGGCGGTGCCATCAGCGAGGCCAACGCCGAGAACGCACGCAAGCAGGACATTGAGTCCATCCTGGCGGATGCCGCCACCTACGCCGACGCAGGCGACTACACCAACGCCCTGCGCACCCTGTCCGGCGGCCTGAACAAGTACCCCGAGGACGCAGAACTCACCGCAAAGCAGACCGAATACACCGAGGCGCTGGCCGCCAAGAACAAGCAGGACGCCCTGGACCAGGCCGCCCAGTACGCCGCCGCCGGGGACTACAAGTCCGCGCTGGAGACGGTGCAGGAAGCCCAGAAGCTGCTGGGCAGCGACGCCGACTTCCTGCAGAAGACCGCCGAGTACACCGAGAGCTACAAGAGCGCAGCCCTCGAGACGGCAGCACAGTATGAAAAGACCAGCGACTACCTGAACGCCTACAAGACCATCCAGACCGCGATGGATCTGGTGGGCAGCGATTCCTCGCTGAACGTCAAGCTCTCGCTCTATGCCCAGAACTACGCCTCCGCCGTCGCCGCCCAGGCGGATGAGAAGATCGCCGCCAAGGACTTCGCCGGGGCCCGCACCCTGCTGACCAACGCCCTGAAGGAGCTGCCCGGCAACGCCACCCTGACTGCAAAGATGACCCAGGTGTCCTCCTCGCAGCCGGTGTCCCTGTCCACCCTGTCCGTGCTGAACGGCGGCTGGGACTGGAACGCCACCGCCCCGGAAGACCCCTTCGGCAACGATTACTCCGACGCCGTGAACTATGTTGTGCTGGGCGATGATTATTGGAGATCGGAGCAGCTCTACTCGGCAGAGTACCGTGTTTACGGCAATTATTCGTCCATGACCTTCAACCTGGTACCCTATAAGGACACCGCCACGGAAGGCACCGGCTATGTGCAGATCTATGCCGACGATGTGCTGGTGCAGACCTCGCCGGTCATCGGCCAGAAGACCGACCAGCTCACCGTCACCGCTTCCATTGCGGGCGCAGAATATCTGAAGATCGTCGTGCACACGCAGGAGTGCGGCATGATCATCGTCTCGGATGTGCAGCTGTGGCCGTAAACATTGCGTTTTGACCGGAATGAATTGAACACGGAGGAAAACTTGCGATGAAATTCTGTACCGAATGTGGGACCAAAGCGGACTTTGACGAGCAGAAGTTCTGCAAAGTCTGCGGCCATAAATTCCCGGAAGCCGCCCCTGCCCCCCAGCCGGACCTGCCGGAGGACGACCCCAACGACCAGACCATCTCGTCGGCTCCTTTCTGGAGCGCACCGTCGGTGCACTCCGCTGCGCCGGAACCGGCCCCTGCCCCGGCAGAGGCCCCGGCGGAAGTCGAAGCCCCGGCGGCTGCGCCGGAGCCCTATGAAACGCTGGAGGAGGACAACGGCCCCACCATCAGCCCGGCAACGAGCGGTGCAAAGTCCTTCCACCGGGCGGCTTCCCTCAGCCCGGAACCCGCTGCCCCGGTGGAGCCTGCTGCCCCTGCAGAGGACGCGACGGTCTTCACCCCGGTGGAGCCTGCTGCCCCTGCAGAGGACGCAACCGTCTTCACCCCGGTGGAGCCTGCTGCTCCTGCGGATGACGCAACCGTCTTCACTCCGGTGGATCCCGCCGCTCCTGCGGATGACGCAACGGTCTTCACCCCGGTGGAGACTCCCGCCCCGGCAGATGACGCAACGGTCTTCACCCCGGTGGAGCTCGCCGCGCCCGCGGACGACGCGACCGTCTTCACCCCGGTGGAGCCCGCCGCTCCCGCAGAGGACGCAACGACTTTCACCCCGGTGGAGCCCGCCGCTCCTGCGGATGACGCAACGGTCTTCACCCCGGTGGAGCCTGCCGCCCCTGTGTATGATACGGCGGCTTACGCCCCGAACGGCCCCGCCGCGCCCGCAGGCGATGAGACGGTGCGGGCCTTCCTCCCGCCGCAGGACGATGACTACAGCATCGGCGTGAGCGCCCCGGCGGCCCCCGCAGCCGATTTCTTTGCCCCGGAGGCAGGCGGCGGTGTGCCGCCCATGCCGCCGGAGCCCGTGGCAGAGGCCCCGGCCCGCAAAAAGAAGTCCCCTATCCTGCTGATCGTCCTGCTGGTGGTGCTGGCCGCACTGCTGGCCGTTGGCGGCTTCTTCGTCTGGAAGAAGCTGAGCGTCAGCAAGGATGTGAGCATCGGCGGCGTTTCCTACAGCATCGAGGACACCACCGAGCTCGCCGTGCAGGACCCCACAGACGAAGACTGGGCCGCCCTGTGCTCCCTGCCGAACCTCACCAGCCTGACCATCACCGGCAGCGGCAGCACCGCGCTGGACGAGAACAAGCTCACGAAGCTCACCGCCCTGCAAAAGCTGGAACAGCTCTCCGCCGACGGCGTCACCTTCCCGGACGGCGTGTCCGAGCTGGCGAACCTGGATGCGCTGGACACTCTGGCGCTGACCAACTGCCAGCTCACCAGTGAGCAGTGCAACGGCCTGGACGGCCTGCATGGCCTGCGCAAGCTGAACCTTGCAAACAACCAGCTCACCGATCTTTCCTTCCTGCAGGGCCTGACCGGCCTGCAGGAGCTGGATGTTTCCGGCAACCAGATCGTGGATTACAGCCCCCTCACCGCCCTGACGGGCCTGACCACCCTCAGCGTGGACCAGTGCCAGGTGCAGGTGCTGAGCACCCTCCCGGCCCTTGCCACTCTGACAGTGGGCGGCAAGCCCATTGAGGATACCGCCGCCTATCTGAAAGAGCAGAAGGAGACGGTGGACCTCTACAACAGCGTCATCGGCTGGTTTGAAAGCGGCGATTACAACACCCTGAAGGTGGTGCTGCAGCAGTTCACGAATGCCGATTCTCTGGGCGGCGCGGTGCTGTCCTATGTCAACGGCTGGCTGATGGGCAGCGGCACCGAGTGGGATGCCATCAAGTCCAGCCTGCCCGCAGGCGCCAAGGAAGTTCTGGTGGACACCACCGGCCTGTACTACGGCCAGGTGGTGGACGGCAAGCGCTCCGGCGAAGGCATCCAGCTGTTCGCGGGCAATTACAGCGTCTACAACGGCCAGTGGTCCAACGACCTGCCCAACGGCACCGGCACTTACCGCAAGACTGCCGCCGACGGCACCACGCTGGAGTTCACCGGCACCTATGCCGACGGCTATGAGAACGGCACCATGACCTTCAAGGCCACCAACAGCACCGGCAGCCAGTCCGGCACCTACACCGCCGCCAACGGCAGCCGCACCACGGTGCGCCAGATCAGCGACAGCCAGTACGCCTTTGTCCAGTTCGACAACGTCTACTGGTACGACGCTTCCCCGGACGGCCACGGCGTGGCTGTGGGCAAGATCGCCTATCAGGAGGAGCAGGCCATGGAGATCCTGCCGGAGCCGGACCCCGTCCCGGCGGCATCGTCTTCCTCCGGCTCGGGCAGCGGCTCGGGCGGCCGCGGCTCCAGCTCGGGCAGCGGTTCTTCCGGCGGCGGCAGCTCGGCCCCGGCAGCCAGCACGCCCCCGGCCAGCAGCTCTGCGTCGTCCGATTCCGGTGACGACAGCGGCTCCTGGACGGCAGACGATATCTGGAACGTTGTGCAGCTGACGAAGGATATTATTGATATGTTCAGCTGATCCCGCATCGGCCTGAGCGCAAACGGCCTGCTTTTTGTCCGCGTGGGATAAGGCGGGCCGTTTATTTTCAAGACGAGGAGACACCATGGAGAAGGAATATTACCGGCGCTATGAGCCGTTTTTCGGCGAGTGGAGGCTGGGGCGGTTCATCGGCGCGGGCAGCTACGGCAAGGTGTTCGAGATCGAGCGCCGCGACGCCCTGGGCACCGTGAGCACCAGCGCCATGAAGGCGCTGACCATCCCTTCCTCGCAGGATGAGCTGGACGCGATCCTGGCCAGCGGCATGGACGAGGAAGGCGTGTCCGACTACTTCCAGAAATATGTCGATGACATCAAAAAGGAGATCGCCCTGATGCAGCGGCTCAAGGGCCACAGCACCATCGTCAGCTATGAGGACCACCGGGCCTACCCCCACCCAGACGGCCGCGGGTGGGACATCCTCATCCGCATGGAGCTGCTCCGGCCCATCAACGACGACCTGCGCCGGCAGAAGATCTTCACCCGGGCCGAGGTCCTTCGCCTGGGCATCGACCTGTGCAGTGCGCTGGAAGTGTGCCAGAAAAACAACATCATCCACCGGGATATCAAGCCCGGCAACATCTTCCTTTCCCAGGAGGGCAGTTTCAAGCTGGGCGATTTCGGCGTGGCCCGCATCGCCAGCGCGTCCATGGCGGCCTCCACCCGGGCGGGCACCGTGAACTACATGGCCCCGGAGGTGTTCCAGGGCAGGCGCTACACAAGCAGCGTGGACATCTACTCGCTGGGGCTGGTGCTCTACCAGCTGCTGAACATGAACCGGATGCCCTTCTATCCGCCCCCGCCGCAGAACATCACGCCGGACCAGCAGGAGCGCGCCCGCGCCCGGCGGTTTTCCGGCGAGCCCCTGCCGCCCCCGGCTCAGGCAGACCCGGCCCTTGCGGCGGTGGTGCTCAAGGCCTGTGCCTGGGACCCTGCGGCCCGCTATGCGAGCCCTGCCAAGATGCGGCAGGCGCTGGAAGCGCTGACTGCGGCACCCGCCCCGGCCCGGGAGGGACCGCGCCCCGCCGAGACGCCGGCCCCGCAGCCCGTTCCGGCCCCGAAAAAGGCCCACGGCTTCCACGCCCCGGCCAAAACCCTTGCCCCGCTGCCGCCCCGGCCTGCCGAGGCACCCCCGGCGGAAGGACCCGCGCCTGCCCCGGAAAGGGACCCCGGCGAGACGGTCCTTCTGCTGCGCTGGCAGGAAAAGCCGCGCACCCCGGAAGGCGCGCCCCCTGCCGCCGGGCTCAGAACGTCAGCCCCGCTGACCGCGCCCAAAAAGCTGCAGCCCGCCCGGAAGCTGGCCCCCGCCGCCGAAAAGGCGCAGGACGCCCCGGACGAAGAAAAGCGGTGAGCCCCCGGCCCGCCATCAACAGCGGGGAATCGCCCGCGTGAAAGTGAGGAACATCATGGACAACGAATACTATAAGCGCTACGAGCCGTTTTTCGGCGCGTGGTACATCAAACGCTATATCGGTGCAGGCAGCTACGGCAAGGTGTTCGAGATCGAGCGCCGCGACGAGTTCGACACCGTGTTCACCGGCGCGCTGAAGGCCATCACCATCCCATCCTCGCCCGACGAGCTGGAGGAGATCCTTTCGGACGGCATGGACCGGGACGGTGCGTCCACCTACTTCCGGGATTACGTCAAGGACCTCAACCGAGAGATCGCCCTCATGAGCAAGCTCAAGGGCCACAGCAACATCGTCAGCTATGAGGACCACGCCATCCACGCCCACGAGGACGGCATCGGCTGGGATATCCTCATCCGCATGGAGCTGCTCACCCCCATCACCGGCTACCTGAAGCAGAACAAGAGCTTTACCCGGCGCGAGATCATCCGCCTGGGCATCGACCTGTGCCGCGCACTGGAAGTGTGCCAGCGCTACAACATCATCCACCGGGACATCAAGCCCGCGAATATCTTCATCTCGGAGACCGAGGACTTCAAGCTGGGCGATTTCGGCGTAGCCCGCATCGCCAGCGCCTCCACCGGTGCTTCCACCCGCGCAGGCACCGTGAACTACATGGCCCCCGAGGTGTTCAAGGGCGAAAAATACACGAGCAACGTGGATATTTACTCCCTGGGCCTTGTGATGTACCAGCTGCTGAACGCGAACCGGATGCCGCTTTACCCGCCCTACCCGCAGCCCATGTCCCCCGCCCAGCGGGAGCGCGCCCAGGCCCAGCGGCTTTCCGGTGCAGCCCTGCCGCCCCCGGCCAACGCCGACGGCCGCCTGGCCGAGATCGTGCTCAAGGCCTGCGCCCCGGACCCGGCCCAGCGCTACGACAGCCCCGCCGTGATGCGGCAGGCGCTGGAAGCCATCCTCTACACCGAGGGCGAAGCCCGGGTGATCTACCCCGGCGGCGACGCCGTGCCCGTGCCCGGCACCGGCGGGACGGCAGACCTGCAGCCTGCGCCCGCCCCGGCCAAAAATGTTCCGGACGAGGGCACCATCCGCCCGGTTCCGGCCCGCGCGCCGGAAAGCCCCGCGCAGGAGCCGGAGACCGCAGACAGCGGGACCATCGGTGCGCCGGTGCCTTCCGCTCCGCAGGAGCCCGCAGTGGACCAGACCGTGCGGGTGGAAGCAGCCCAGCCCGCCGCCCCGGCCGACGACCGCACCGTGCGGCTGATGCCCGGCGCAGCGCCGGTGCAGACCCCGGCGGAGGACCGCACCGAGCGCGTGGCAGCGCCGGTGCAGCCGGTGCAGAACGTGCAGGAGAGCGACAAGACCACCTTCCTGTTTGAAGCCCAGGCCGAGAAGCGCCGTCAGGAACAGCAGGCCAAGCGGGAAGCGGAGGAAGCTGCCCGCCGCAAGGCCGCTGAAGAAAAGGAAGCGGAGCTGGCCCGCATCCGCGCCGAGAAGCGCGCGGCCGAGCAGGCCGCCGCCGAGGAAGCCGCCCGCAAGGCGGAAGCCGAACAGGCCGCTGCGGCGCAGGCAGCCCAGCAGCAGGAGACCCCTGCAGCCCCTGCGGCACCCCAGAAGAAGGGCAGCAAGCTGCCGCTGGCGATCGGCGGCGTGGCCGTTGCCGCCGTGGTGGCCGTGGGTGGCTTTGCTCTGGCCGGGCGCGGAAACAGCCAGCTCCCGGTGGCGGCAAGCACCGCAAGCGTTTCCAGCAGTTCGGCATCCTCTGCCGCATCGGAGAAGGCCAGCCATAGCGCGGCCAGCGAAGAAAGTGCTTCCGCCAGCGTGGCCGAAAGTGCCGCCGCAAGTTCGGAAAGCGAAAAGCCGGTGAGCAGTTCCAGCTCGGTAAGTTCGTCCAGCAGCTCCGTCAGCTCGTCCAGTGCGGCAAGCAGCTCAAAGGCGGTCAGCTCGTCCAGCAGTGTGGCGGCCAGCAGCAGGGCTCCGGCAGCATCCAGTACAGCCCCTGTGGCCAGCAGTACAGCTCCGGTTGCATCCAGTACGGCACCCGCGTCTAGCAGCACAGCTTCGACAGCGGCTTCGTCTAAACCGCTTCCGTCCAAAAGCAATATTATAAGTGTCATCAATGAAGCTCGCACGAACAATGGTTTGAATGCGTTGACGGAAAGTTCGACACTGACAGCACTCGCGCAAAAAGTGATGGAGAATCACCAGCAATATTACAATGGTGAAATTGATCAAGAAACCAGAAATAAGCTGAACCAGCAAGATATGGGGCCGACGCGTACTGCGCGGGGAAGTCTTGGCTATGTTTCTACAACGGGAAGCATTACGGTATCTGACACACAGCGATGGAAAGAAAGAAACAACACCGCGTCCTCGGACTACTATATTGTATGCGGAAGTGGCACGGAGATTGGCGTGGCGACCGGCTGGTTGGCGGATGGCAGAACAATAACAGTCGTAATAACTGGCTAAAAGTGACTGCAAGCAGAAGAAATCTCTGCACAGCGAGGAGAATGAATCATGGACAACGAATACTATAAGCGCTACGAGCCCTTCTTCGGCTCCTGGCACATCAAGCGTTTCATCGGTGCGGGCAGCTACGGCAAGGTGTTCGAGATCGAGCGCCGGGATTTCGACATGGTGTTCACCGGCGCGCTGAAGGCCATCACCATCCCGGCGGACAAAAGCGAGTATGAGCAGGTGCTGGAAGCCGGCATGGACCGCGAGGGCGCATCCACCTATTTCCGCGACTATGTGCAGGAGTTGAACCGCGAGATCGCCCTCATGAGCCGCCTGAAGGGCCACAGCAACATCGTGAGCTATGAGGACCACCAGATCATCCCCCATGAGGACGGCATCGGGTGGGATATCCTCATCCGCATGGAGCTGCTCAAGCCCATCAACGACGCACTGCGCCAGAACAAGTCCTTCACCCGGGCCGAGGTCATCCGCCTGGGCACCGACCTGTGCCGCGCGCTGGAAGTGTGCGGGCAGTACAACATCATCCACCGGGATATCAAGCCCGCCAACATTTTTATTTCGGACACCGGCGATTACAAGCTGGGCGATTTCGGCGTGGCCCGCATCGCCAGCGCTTCCACCGGCGCGTCCACCCGGGCAGGCACCGTGAACTACATGGCCCCGGAGGTGTTCCGCGGCGAGAAATACACCGCCAACGTGGACATCTATTCCCTCGGCCTTGTGATGTACCAGCTGCTGAACGCGAACCGGATGCCCTTCTACCCGCCCTACCCTCAGCCCATCACCTTCTCGGCGGCAGAGCAGGCCCGGGCCCGGCGGCTTGCGGGCGAGGCCCTGCCCCTGCCCTCCGGCGCACAGGATGCACTGGGGCAGCTGGTGTGCAAGGCCTGCGCGCCGGACCCTGCCCAGCGCTTTGCCGGCCCGCTTGCTTTGCGCAAGGCGCTGGAAGCCCTGCCGCAGAAGCAGCCCGCTCCTCTTGCCATCGACCCGCCCGGCGGCAGGCCGGACCCCCTCAACGACACCATTGGCACGCCGGGGCCGGACTGGCACTGGCGCAATGGCCAGCTGGTGCAGGACCCGCCTGCCGACGGAGCAGACCCGGAGGCCACCTTTGACCCGCACCTTTCGCCTGCCCCGGCCCCTCTTGTGGACGAGACCGTGCGGGTGGAAACGGCACAGCCCGCCGCCCCGGCCGATGACCGTACTGTGCGGCTGATGCCTGCAGACGTCCAGCCGACCCCGGCCCCTGCGCCGGAAAAAGACCGCACCGAGCGGGTGGCCGCGCCCGCCCCGCAGGTGCCGGAAATGCAGGACCCGGACAAGACCACCGTGCTGTTTGCCGCTCAGGCGGAACAGCGCCGCAAGCAGGAGCAGGCCAGACGGGATGCAGAGGAAGCCGCCCGCCGCGCCGCCGAAGCGGAAAAGGAGCAGGCCCGCCGCGCCGCCGAACAGGCCGAAGCCGCCCGCAAGGCTGCGGAAGCCGCTGCCGAGAAGCCCGCGCCCGAAGCGAAGATCTCCCGCCGGAAGATGCTGGGCATCCTCGGCGGCGCGGCCGTGGTGGCCGTGGGTGTCGGTGTGGGCGGTGTGGCCATGCTGAACAAGGACAAAGCCGCCCCGGCGGCCAGCGCCAGCGAAAGCAGCAGTGCAAGCGAAGCCGTGGAAAGCGCGGCGGCAGTGGCTTCCGGCAGCTGCGGTTATAAAGTGCAGTGGTCGCTGGAAAACGGCGTGCTTCGGCTTTCCGGTTCCGGCAGAATGTCGGATTATCCGGATAAATCTTCGGTGCCTTGGGTAGACGTGCAGGACCAGATCGAGCAGATCAAGTTTGATGATGAAATTATAAGCGTTGGAAGATATGCCTTTGCGGATTGCCCCAATCTGACGAAAGTGACCCTGCCCAGCGCACTGCAGACGATTGGAACAAGCGCGTTCAATCGCTGCCCGAAGCTGATCTCCATCACGATCCCGGACGGAATAGGTGTGATTGGGGAATATGCATTTACCAACTGTTATGCGCTGGAAAGCGTTACGATCCCAGAAAGTGTGCGAAAAATCAAGGACCAGGCGTTCCGCTCCTGTGATGAGCTGAAAAGTGTAAAAATCAACAAGAGCTGTACCCTGGGTAAACAGGTTTTCCCCGACACAACAGAAATCACTTACTATTAAATAAAACAAAAAAATCATCTGCAGTGATTTCTCGGGCAAAAGCCTGAGGAAGTTTGCTGCAGATGATTTTTGTTTTTATGGGAACGAACCCTCTCAGGCGCTGCCGCGCCAGCTCTCCCGAAGGGAGAGCCTTTTCAGCGGGCGTCCACGGCGGGCGTCTGGTTTACTGCTCGTTCTTCTTCGCCAGGTCCTTGGTGTAGAGGGCGCGGGTGGCGTTGAGCACAGCCAGCACCATCACGCCCACGTCGGCGAAGATGGCCGTCCACATGCTGGCCATACCAATGGCACCCAGCACCAGGCAGGCGAACTTGATGGCTAGCGCAAACACGATGTTCTGGTACACGATGCGCAACGTGCGGCGGGCAATGCGCATGGCCAGCGCGATCTTAGCCGGGTCGTCGTCCATCAGCACCACGTCGGCGGCCTCAATGGCGGCGTCGGAGCCCAGCGCACCCATGGCGATGCCTACATCGGCGCGGGACAGCACCGGCGCGTCGTTGATGCCGTCACCCACAAAGGCGAGGTTCTCTTTAGGCCGCTTTGCGGCGAGCAGCGTTTCGATCTGGTCTACCTTGTCGCCCGGCAGCAGGCCCGCATGGTACTCATCCAGACCCAGCTCTGCGGAAACAGTCTTTGCAACCGGCTCTGCGTCGCCGGTCAGCATCACGGTCTTGCGCACACCGGCATTCTTCAGGCCCCGGATGGCCTGTGCGCTGTGGGGCTTCACCACGTCGGCGATGAGCAGATAACCGGCATACATGCCCTCAATGGCCACGTGCACGATGGTGCCGGTCTCGCTCACAGCGGGAGCCTTCAGGCCCAGCTTTTCCATCAGGCGGGCGTTGCCGGCGGCGACGGTCTTGCCGTCCACCTTCGCGGTGACGCCGTGGCCGCCCAGCTCCTGCACGTCGGTGACGCGGCTGGGGTCGATTTCCTTGCCGTAAGCGGCCTTGATGCTCAGGGAGATGGGGTGCTTGGACCAGCTCTCGGCCAGCGCGGCGGCTTCCACCAGCTGTTCCTCGCTGGTGCCGTTTGCGGGGTGGACGCCGGTCACTTTAAAGGTGCCCTGGGTCAGGGTGCCGGTCTTGTCGAACACCACGATGCCGGTGCGGGCCAGTTCTTCCAGATAGGTGGAACCCTTGACGAGGATGCCGCAGGCGGAAGCGCCGCCGATGCCGCCGAAGAAGCTCAGAGGAATGCTGATGACCAGTGCGCAGGGGCAGCTGATGACCAGGAAGGTCAGGGCACGGTAGACCCAGTCACCAAAGCGGGCGGGCTGACCCAGGACCAGCAGCACGATGGGCGGGATGAAGGCCAGCGCCAGAGCACCGTAGCACACAGCGGGGGTGTAGATGCGGGCAAAGCGGGTGATGAAGTTCTCGGCGCGGGCCTTCTTCATGCTGGAATTTTCCACCAGGTCCAGAATTTTGGAAACGGTGGATTCGCCGAACTCCTTGGTGGTCTTCACCTTCAGCAGGCCGGTCATGTTCACACAGCCGCTGATGACCTCGTCGCCGGTCTGCACGTCGCGGGGCAGGCTCTCGCCGGTGAGGGCGGCGGTGTTCAGGGCGGAAGTGCCTTCCACGATCACGCCGTCGATGGGCACCCGCTCGCCGGGCTGCACCACGATGACCGTGCCGATCTCCACATCGTCCGGGTCCACCTGCTCCAGCTTGCCGTCCTCGCCCTCAATGTTGGCGTAGTCCGGGCGGATATCCATCAGGCTGGAAATGCTCTGGCGGCTCTTGCCCACGGCCACGCTCTGGAACAGCTCGCCGATCTGGTAGAAGATGATAACGGCGCAGCCTTCCACATAGTCGCCCAGCGCGAAGGCACCCACGGTGGCAACGGCCATCAGGAAGCACTCATCGAAGGGCTGGCGGTTCTTGATGCCCAGCAGTGCCTTGCGCAGCACGTCCCAGCCCACCACCAGATACGGAATGCAGTACAGCGCCAGCTCCACCGGCGTGGGGAACTGGGGCAGCAGCTTGAGGATGAGCACCAGCACCACCGCAGCGATGATGCGGTACAGGGTCTTTTTCTGCTTTTTGTTCATACAAAACTCTCCTTTTTGCGGGATCCTGGGCCGCATCCGCTGCGGCGGGCGGGGGATTTCAACAATTTTTCCCCATAAAAATGGATATTCCACGGTTTTACCCGGGTTTTCCACGCAGTTTTTCCGGCGAAAAAGCGCTTTTAGCCGTCTGTTTTGTGGATTTTCCGCAAACAGTGTTGAAAACCGGGTGGAAAGTGTTGAAAACTGCGGATTTTTTCAACACGAAACAGCTGCGGATAATAAAAGCTCTCCCTCTCGGGAGAGCTGGCATCGCGCAGCGATGACGGAGAGGGTTTGCTCCCTTGTTCTCAGATGTCAAAGATCTCGCAGTCGTCCTCTACCTTCTTGCAGGCGGCCAGAACGTTCACCATGGTGTCGTGGGGGTCTGCGCCCTCCGCGAACTCCACCTTCATCTTCTGGGTCATAAAGCTGACGGTTGCACCGGCCACGCCTGCCACGGTGTTGGCGGCATCTTCCATCTTCTGGGCGCAGTTTGCGCAGTCCACTTCGATCTTGTAGGTCTTTTTCATAATGAGTACCAGCCTTTCGTTATTCTTCGATATGATCCATCCCCATGGAGAGGATGCTGCGCACATGGTCATCGTCCAGTGCGTAGAAAACGGTTTTGCCCTCGCGCCGGAACCGCACGAGCTTGGAATCCTTCAGCACCCGCAGCTGGTGGCTCACGGCCGACTGGCTCAGCTGCACGGCGCTGGCAATGTCCTGCACGCACAGCTCGTTGTCGTGCAGTGCATACAGAATTTTGATGCGGGTGGAATCGCCGAACACCCGGAACAGATCGGCCAGCTCGTAGAGCACCTCATCGTCCGGCATCTCCACCGGCTGGTGTTCATTTTCCGGCACCGCAGGGGCGGCCTGTTCTAACCCGGTCATTGGCTCATCTCCTTCACATCGATATATGAATATCTGTTCATGTGTTCAGAATAGCATGCGGAAAGGCCGTTGTCAAGGCTTTTTGCAAAGTTTCCGGGCAAAAAATAAAAATGCAGTTTTTCTGCGCTGAAACGCAAAAAGCCTGCATTTTTGATTTGCAAAAAGGGTGCATTTTGGGTGGTGCTTCGCAGGGCGGAGATGTTCTCTTTTGACGGACAAAAGAGAACCAGAAAGGACGGCGGTGCCCGGAGGGCATGAAAGCCCCAGTGGGGCTTTTAAGCCGCAGACCGGTTTGCAAAGCAAATGCCGCGTGTTTAGCGCGGCAAGGTCGCAGCGATTTCGACGCGCTGGAGCCGGGCGGGGATTGTTCTCTTTTGGCACCAAAAGAGAACCAGAAAGGACGGCGGTGCCCGGAGGGCATGAAAGCCCCAGTGGGGCTTTTAAGCCGCAGACCGGTTTGCGAAGCAAATGCCGCGTGTTTAGCGCGGCAAGGGCACGGCGA
>NZ_NMTR01000009.1 GCF_002549775.1 Faecalibacterium langellae
GCCGGGTCGTGGGCTTATGCGGTATTAGCAGTCGTTTCCAACTGTTGTCCCCCTCTTTGAGGCAGGTTCCTCACGCGTTACTCACCCGTTCGCCACTCGCTCGAGAAAGCAAGCTCTCTCTTGCTCGTTCGACTTGCATGTGTTAGGCGCGCCGCCAGCGTTCGTCCTGAGCCAGGATCAAACTCTTTATAAATGATATTTATCACTTAAAAGTGTTAAATCTTGTTTCGCTCAGCACGCAATCGCTTGCGTCCTGTGTGAATTACTTTGTTTGGAATTGTTTAACGTGTTTTTCCAACACGAAAATAGGTTCCGTTACAAGTTTTTCGATATTGTTCAATTTTCAAGGTCCTGTGCGCCTCAGCCTTTCGGCTGACGACCTGTTTATTTTACCACCGAAGTGGTTTTTTGTCAAGTCTTTTTTTCGAAGCTTTTGAACTTTCTGAACTTGAATCATCTTGAAGTTTCTCGGCGCTAACCGGCCTTTCTTGACGTTCATTGGTTCTTTTCAAGGGCTTCGTGCTGAACTTGAAGAAGTCGTTCTTTTCGCTCAGCGCTTGGCGCTCAAGTATAATACCACACCCCGCCCCTCCTGTCAACACTTTTTGACAACTTTTTTCTAAGTTTTTCGTTTTCTTCTTTTTGTGAGCCAAAACCGGCAGAAGCCCACTGCGCCAGCACCGCCTGCGGCGGCGCTGGCGCGCCCCGGTTCCTCTCTTGCAGATTGCCGCCGGGTGCGCTATTATATAATATATACATTATATGCACCGTCAGGAGGAGCTTTGGTTATGATCCTTACCGTCAACATCGGCAACACACACATCACAGTGGGCGGCTATGAACAGGACACTCTCCGGTTCTGCGGACGGCTCCACACCGACCCTGCCGCCACCATCGACGAATACGCCATCCGGCTGGTGAACCTGCTTTCTCTGCATGGTGCGTCTCCGGCACAGATCGAAGGCGGCATTCTGGGCAGCGTGGTCCCGGCCATGAGCGGCCGTGTGCTGGCCGCGCTGCGCATCCTGTGCAACACCCGCATCCTGACCGTCGGGCCCGGGCTGAAAAGCGGCATCAAGCTGCGGCTGGACAACCCCGCCCAGCTGGGCGCAGAGCTGCTCTGCGGTGCCGTGGCAGCGCTGGCCGAGTGCAGCGGGCCGCTGGTGGTCATCTCGGCCGATACGGCCATCTCGATGATGGCCGTCAATGATAAACAGGAACTGGTGGGCGGCGTGATCCTGCCCGGGCCGCAGCTGTCGCTGAATGCACTGGTGAAGAACACCGCCCAGCTGCCGCAGATCGACCTGGCCGCCAAGGCACCGGAGTCCATCCTGGGCAAGAGCACCTCGGCCTGCCTGCAGAATGGCTTCGTGCTGGGCACGGCCAGCCAGCTGGATGGTCTGGCTGCGCGCTTTTGCGCCGAGCTGGGGCCGCAGACAGCCTTCTATGCCACCGGCAATCTGCCGCTGGCCATCCGGGACGCCTGCCGCACGCCCATCCGCTACCGGGAGACGCTGATCACGGACGGGTTGTACCGCATCTGGCTGAAAAACAAAAAAGGATGACTCCCCTCCTGGGAGTATAAAAGAACCCCCGGCACACTTTCGTGTGCCGGGGGTTCTTGGTGCGACCGGGAGGATTCGAACCTCTGGCCTTCCGGGTCGGAGCCGAACGCTCTATCCAGCTGAGCTACGATCGCACATCTTCTGATTCCATCAGTGTAAAGTAGTATAGCACAGCCGCAGAAAAAATGCAAACCCAATTCATCGCCCTGTTTTTCTGCAGTTCCTTTTGTTATAATAAAACCAGAGTATTCCCGACAAAAGGAGGAGCGTTTCATGGAACTGTTCACCGCACAGCAGATCCAGAGCCTGAACGAGCTGGAACTGCTGGTCTACCGCTATATCAACGAGCACCCCAACACGGTGCCCTTCATGCGCATCCGCGAGCTGGCTGCCGAGGCCCACGTTTCCACCACCACGGTGCTGCACTTCTGCAAGAAGATGGGCTGCGACGGCTACGCGCAGTTCAAATGGAAGCTCAAAGAGCAGGCGGGCACCAACCAGGAGACTCATCTGCCCGACACCCTGAACGAGCTGCAGAACTTTTTGTGGCGGGTGGGCACGCCGGAGTACGACGCCGCGCTGGACGAAGCCGCCGGGCTCATCGCCCGGGCCGAGCGGGTGTTTCTGGTGGGCATCGGCAACTCCGGCAGCATGGCGGAGTATGGCGCACGGTATCTGTCCAATCTGGGCAAGTTTGCCCTCAGCGTCACCGACCCCTTCTACCCGGTGACGGTCACGCCCAATGTGACCATGACCGCCGTGCTGCTGTCCGTCTCCGGCGAGACGGCGCAGATTTTGCATCTGGCCCAGCAGTTCAAGGCCCGGGGCTGCAGCCTGATCGCTATCACCAGCTCGCCCCAGAGCACGCTGGCCAAAATGGCCGACATGACCCTGCCGTATTACACCACTGCCCGCCGGGTGGGCAGCGAGAAATACGACCTGACCAGCCAGATGCCCGCACTCTACCTGCTGGAAGCGCTGGCCCACCGGGTGTACAACCGTCTGCTGGAGTGATGCCGGCAGATTGTACAGTTGTTTGTATCCATCTGGCAAAAAAACAAGCTGTTTTTTCTCCGTATCCTTTGTTTTTTGCGACAGAAAAGCCCTGACAAAGCGCGGTCCTCTCCGGTATAATGAAGCCACAAGGAACCCCCTGTATACGATGAAAAGGAGAGAACATCATGGCAACCACGATCCGCGATTACCCCAAGCTTGCCGCCGACATTTGCGACGCCGTCGGCAAGGACAACATCATCAGTGCGGCCCACTGTGCCACCCGCCTGCGCCTGGTGCTGAAGGAGACTCCCTCTGCCGAAGTGACCCAGCGCATCTCTGAGATGCCCGCCGTCATCAAGGTGATGGAGAGCGGCGGCCAGTATCAGGTGGTCATCGGCACCCACGCCAAGGACGTTTACGAAGCCCTGGCCCAGCTGCTGGACCTGGACGAGAACGCCGCCGACGCCCCGCAGACCAAACAGGGCATCGGCAGCCGCATCATTGCCACCATGTCCGCCGTGTTTGCCCCCTTCGTGTACATTCTGGCGGCGGCAGGTCTGGTGCAGGGCGCGCTGATCATCATCACCCACTTTGCGCCCGCCTTTGCCGAGACCGGTACATACTCGGTGCTCAGCTTCATCAGCTGGACGCCCTTCACCTTCCTGCCGGTGATGATCGCCGTCACCGCCTCCAAGCACTTCAAGTGCAACACCTTCATCGCCATGTGGTGCTGTCTGGCACTGGTCAACTCCGACTGGGGTGCCATCGCGGCCCGCATCGCTTCCGGTGAGACGGTCAAGTTCCTGGCCTTCCCCATGAGCCAGACCACCTACACCTCCACCGTTCTGCCCCCGCTGTTCCTCGTGCTGGTGCTGAGCTATCTGGAGCGCTGGCTGAACAAGCACCTGCCCGACATCATCAAGGCTCTGGCTGTGCCCTTCATCTGCACCGTCATCATGGTGCCCCTGACCATTCTGGTCATCGGACCGGTCTCTGACATGCTGGCCACCGGCATCGCCAACGCCTACAACTTCCTCGTCAACACCGTCCCCGCACTGGCTGCCATTCTGGTGGGCGGCATCTGGCAGGTGTTCGTCATCTTCGGCGTGCACTGGGGCGTCACCCCGATGTGCCTGGCCAACTTCGCAAACTACGGCTGCGATTCCTTCCAGGCCTTCCAGACCTGCGCCGTCATTGCACAGGCCGCTGCCTGCTTCGGCGTGTTCCTCAAGACCAGGAAGGCTGACATCAAGAACGTGTCTCTGTCCGCTGGCCTGACCGGCATCTTCGGCATCACCGAGCCCGCCATCTACGGCGTGACCCTGCGCCTGAAGAAACCCTTTGTCTGCGGCTGCGTGGGCGGCGCCATCGGTGCCCTCATCATCAGCTTCTTCAACACCAAGTACTACGTCTACGCCGGTCTGCCCGGCCTGCTGACCACCGTCAATGCCATGAGCGACGCAAACCCGTCCTCCTTCACCGGCATGATGATCGGTGTGCTGGCGACCATCATCGTCACCATCATTCTGGTGCAGATCGTGGGCTGCGACGAAAAGGGACCCAAAAACAACTGATCCCTGAACCAAAAGGAGAAACAACATGCTTCCTGAAAACTTTTTGTGGGGCGGCGCAGTGGCTGCCCATCAGCTGGAAGGCGGCTGGGACGCCGATGGCCGCGGCCCGTCCGTCAGCGACGTGATGACCGGCGGTGCCCACGGTGTGGCCCGCCGCATCACCGACGGCGTGCTGCCCGGCGAACATTACCCCAACCACGAGGGCATCGACTTCTACCACACCTACAAAGAGGACGTGAAGCTGTTTGCGGAATTGGGCTTCAAGTGCTTCCGCACCTCCATTTCCTGGAGCCGCATCTTCCCCCGGGGCGACGAGCGCGAACCCAACGAAGCAGGCCTGCAGTTCTACGATGACCTGTTCGACGAGCTGCTGAAGTACGGCATCGAGCCGGTGGTCACCCTGAGCCACTTTGAGATGCCCTACGCCCTCGCCAAAGAGTACGGCGGCTGGATGAACCGGCAGACGATCGACTTCTTTGTGCACTACGCCGCCACGGTGATGCAGCGCTACAAAAACAAGGTCAAGTACTGGATGACCTTCAACGAGATCAACAATCAGTCCAACACCGCCAACGATATCTTCGGCTGGACCAACTCCGGCGTGCGGTTCTCCCAGTTCGCGAACAAGAAGAAGGCCCTGTATCAGGTGGTGCACCACGAGCTGGTGGCTTCGGCCATGGTGGTGACGGAAGGCCACAAGATCAACCCCGATTTCAAGATCGGCTGCATGTGCTCCTTCGTGCCCTACTATCCCTATTCCTGCAACCCGGACGACGTGATGATGGCACTGGAATCCATGCACGAGCGGTTCTACTTCAGCGACGTGCACTGCCGCGGCCACTACCCCGCCTACGCGAAGAAGGAGTGGGCCCGCGAGGGCACCGCACCGGAGATGGAGCCGGGCGATGAGGCCGTTCTCGCGGCCGGTACGGTGGACTATGTCGGCTTCAGCTACTACATGTCCAACGCGGTGCAGTCGGACGTGGAGGTGGAGAGCGACGGCGTGAGCGGCGGCAACACCCACACCGTGCCGAACCCCTACGTCAAGGCCAGCGACTGGGGCTGGCAGATCGACCCGGTGGGCCTGCGCTATTCGCTGAACACCCTCTACGAGCGGTACGAGAAGCCGCTGTTCATCGTGGAGAACGGCTTTGGTGCCATCGACGAGCTGAAGCCCGACCACACCTGCGACGACAGCTACCGCATCGACTACCTGCGTGCCCACATCGAGGAGATGAAGAAGGCCGTGGAGCTGGACGGCGTGGACCTGATGGGTTACACCCCCTGGGGCTGTATCGACGTGGTGTCCTTCACCACCGGCGAACTGCGCAAGCGGTACGGCTTCATCTACGTGGACCGCAACGACGACGGTTCCGGCACCGGCAATCGCTATAAGAAAAAGAGCTTCAACTGGTACAAGCAGGTCATCGCCACCAACGGCGAAGACCTGGGCTGAGTCCATATTCCGTGAAAAGAGCTGCTGCGTTTTGAAAGCGCGGCGGCTTTTTTCGTTTTGCATCTTGCAAAAGTTCTGCCGCCCTCTATAATAGAGCTGTGCCCCGGTGTGCGCGGGCACGGTCTGGATTTGACTAAAGGATAAGAAAGAGAATATGAGTTCATCTACCAAAACACTGACCGAAGGCCCGCTGGCAAAGCAGATCTTTCTGGTCAGCCTGCCGCTGGCCCTCTCCAACCTGCTGCAGGTGCTGTTCAACATGTCGGACGTGGCCGTGGTGGGTCGGTTTGCAGGTTCCACGGCGCTGGGTGCGGTGGGTTCCACCAGCATCCTCGTCACCTTGTTCACCGGCTTTCTCATCGGGTTGAGCAACGGCATCAATGTGCTGGTGGCCCGCTTTTACGGTGCACGGCACGCCCGCGACGTGGAAAAGACGGTGCACTCGGCGGCCATCGTCAGCCTGATCGCAGGCGTGGTGCTGCTGGCCATCGGCCTGCTGGGTTCGCCCTTCATGCTGCGGCTGCTGAACACGAAAGACGACCTGCTGCCCGGTGCCATCCTCTACCTGCGGGTGTACTTCCTGGGTATGCCGGCGCTGGCGCTCTACAACTTCGGCAACGCGGTGTTCAGCGCCATCGGCGACACCAAAAAGCCGCTGCTGTATCTGTCCATCGCGGGTGCGCTGAACATCGCGCTGAACCTGTTCTTCGTCATCGTGTGCCAGCTGAGCGTGATGGGCGTGGCGCTGGCCAGCGCCATTTCCCAGTGCGTCTCGGCCGGGCTCATCCTGCGGGCGCTGACGAAGGTGCAGGACTGCTACCGGCTGGACCGCAAAAAGCTGCACCTTGATGCCGCCACCACCAAAAGCATTCTGGGTCTGGGCGTGCCCGCCGGGTTCCAGAACGCCATCTTCGCCATTGCGAATCTGTTCATTCAGGCGGGCGTCAACTCCTTCGACTCCCTCATGGTCAAGGGCAACAGTGCCGCCGCCAACGCCGACGCCATGATCTACGACTGCATGGCGGCCTTCTATATGGCCTGCGCCAGCTTTATGAGCCAGAACTACGGTGCGGGCAAGCCCGACCGTGTGAAGAAAAGCTACTTCATCAGCCTTGCCTATTCCTTCGGCGTGGGGCTGCTCTTAGGCGGCGGGCTGTTCTTCTTTGGCCGCACCTTCCTTGCCCTGTTCACCACCGAGAGCGCCGTCATCGACGCGGGCATGAAGCGCGTGGGCGTCATGGGCTTTGCCTACTGCATCTCGGCCTTCATGGACTGCACCATCGCGGCGTCCCGCGGGCTGGGCAAAACGGTGGTGCCCACCATCATCGTGATCCTGGGTTCCTGTGTGTTCCGGGTGATCTGGGTGTACACTATCTTCGCCCACTTCCACACCATCCCCTCGCTGTATGCGCTGTACCCCTGCAGCTGGGCACTGACGGCTCTGGCCGAAATTGCATACTTCGCCCACTGCTACAAAGAGTCCATGAAGATCTTTGAAAAACCGAAGGCCGCCGTATGATTTGAAATAGCCGCCGCGTGCGCTTTGGCTATCTTAGCGGAAATTTTATTTTTTATCTCACGTTTGTCGCGGCCTGCGGGCCGCGACAAACAAATTTTTACAAACAGCGATAACAAAAAGCTCCTGTCCGAACGGACAGGAGCTTTTTGCTTTATCCTTAAACTTTCACTTCGCCCGCCAGCACCCGCTTGTAGTCCTCGTAGTTGCGGGCCAGCAGGGCGGGCGTATCCAGTCCATAGGGGCACTTGGCTTTGCACTGGTTGCAGTGCAGGCAGCTCTCGATCTTTTTCATCTTGGCCTGCCCTGCGGGGCTGAGGTGCTCGGCCGAGGGCGAACGCCGCAGCAGCAGGCTCATGCGGGCACAGTTGTTGATCTCGATGCCCGCCGGGCAGGGCATGCAGTAGCCGCAGCCCCGGCAGAACTCGCCGCACAGCTCGGCGCGGTCGTGGTCGATGACGGCGCGGATGGCGTCGGTCATGCGGGGCGGGTTGTCAATGTAAGAGAGGAACTCGTCCAGCTCTTTTTCGCGCTGCACGCCCCAGATGGGCAGCACGCCGTCGTACTGGGCTTCAAAGGCGTAGGCGGCGGCGCTGTTGGTGATGAGTCCGCCGGAAAGGCCCTTCATGGCGATAAAGCCCATGTTGGCGGCCTTGCACTTATTCACCAGTTCCAGCTCCTGCTCGCCGGAGATATAGCTAAAGGGGAACTGCAGCGTCTCGTACAGGCCGCTGTCAATGGCCTCGTGGGCCACCGCCAGACGGTGGTTCGTGATGCCGATGTGCCGGATCATGCCTTTGGCTTTGGCCTCCTGTGCGGCCTCGTAGAGGCCGGAGCCGTCGCCGGGCTTCGGGCAGAAGGCCGGGTTGTGGAACTGGTAAAGGTCGATGTAGTCGGTGCGCAGGTTGGCAAGCGAAGTGTGCAGGTCTTTCCAGAAGTCCTCAGCGTTCTGCGCCGCCGTCTTGGTGGCGATGTACACCTCCGTGCGGATGCCGTCAAAGGCTTCGCCCAGCTTCACCTCACTGTCGGTGTAGGCGCGGGCGGTGTCGAAAAAGCGGATGCCTGCCTTGTAGGCCTTGCGGGCCAGATAGACGGCGTTCTCCTGCGAGATGCGCTGGATGGGCAGTGCGCCGAAGCCGTTTTTGTTCACCGTGATGCCGGTGCTTCCAAGGGTGACCATATCCATAGCTGTTTCCTCCACTCGTGGGTGCAAAATACTCTCTTTTTTCATTATAAAACGAACCTTTTCGCCGCGCAAGGCATTAGCTGCCGCAAACCCTCTCAGTCGCAGCGTTCGCTGCGCCTGCTCTCTCAAAGGGCGAGCTTTTCAAGCGGCGACGGGCGGCACATCATTTCCCGGTTTGAGCCCTTCTCGTGAAAAAACAACACCGGAAAATCCGCAGATTTTCCGGTGTTGTAAAAATAAAAATAATTTTTCCGCTGATATTGCCAAAGCGCACGCGTCGGCAATTCTAAATCATTTACTGATAATCATGGTTGAGGAACATGGCCTTGATGACCACCACTTCGTCGTACTCCTCCTGCTCCACCTGCACATCGGCGTTCAGGGACTGCAGGCGCTTTTCCACGGCGGCAAGGGCTTCCGGCACGGTGGCGGCACGGCCCTCCTCAATGGCGTCGGTCATCTGCTTGAGCACGATGGGGTGGGCGTAATAACTTGCCACCGGGAAGGCACCGCCCGGGTAGTGCTTGACATACTCGGCCATGGCGGCTTCGGCCTTGTCGGCCCGCTTCATGATGGCGCTGTGGTTGTTGCGGGCCGTGGGCAGCATGTTGTAGCTGGAGAACAGGAAGATGGCCGCAAAGCCGAACAGCGCAAAGTAGATGCCATAACTGCCGGTGTGGCTGGTGATGGCATACAGGCCATAGGCTGCTGACAAAATACCGAAGATGAAGATGGCCAGTGCCACATAGCGGTACACCGGCTTGCTCTGCAGCTGGGCGCGCTTGCGGCGCTCGGCGGCGCTGAGCTCGTCGGAAAGTTCGGGCTTTGCCTCCAGATACTCCTTCGCCTTGCGCAGCTGGGTGATGCTGTGGCGGGCTTCGTCGGTCAGCTCACTTTCCGGCAGCTTGCGGGCCGCCTTTTCGGCTGCCTTTTTCTCCAGGGCCTGCGCACCGGCCTCGCTCAGCAGCGGGATCTGCGGCTGTTCCTTTGCCAGCACTTCCAGCAGCTTGTCCACATCGCGCTCATCCTTGAAGTTGCACTGCTTCTGCTTGCCGCCGTCGTACTCTACCACCAGGTAGGCCATGGAGGCGAACATGCCTTTGCCGCTGAAGCCGCCGGAGCTCATGGCCACCCGCTTGAACACGCGGGAAATGCTGCCGTAGGGCAGGTAATATCGGCGGTCAATGTAAAAGCTGTTGAGGTACAGTGCCTTTTTGCCGACGCCACAGGGGCCGATCTTGCGGCAGGACTTTTTGTCCTCCACCAGCTCCTGTTTGTCCAGTTTTGCCATGCCCAGCTGTGCAGGTTTGAAAATCATGGAAGTTCCCTTCTTTACTGTTATTTCTGCTGTGCCGCACCGGCTGCCAAGGCAGCTGCAGCGGCGGGCCTGCGGGCGGTATTACCGCCGCCAGCCCTATAAAAATTGCCAGTTCTATTTTCGCACTGCCGGCACTGAAATGCAACCCCTTCTGCTGCTAAGATTTGCACAAAAGGTTTGTTGGTTATGCCAAAACACCCCCGTCACTGCGGGGTGCAGCGGCGGGGGTGTCAGAATTCAAGGCTTATGCGGTGCGGCAGACATCCTTATGCCTTCTGAGAAGCGGTGTGCTTCTTGGTGGCATAGATGAAGATGGCCAGCATTGCAATTGCGAAGATGATGCCAACGGGGTATGCAACGGCGGTGTTGTAAGCAACCAGCTTGCCGTCTGCATAAGTATTGATCATCTTGCCCAGGCACTCAGGTGCCAGCACGAAGTAGGTGCAGGACACAGCGCTCATAAAGGTTGCAGGCACGGCGGTGATCCAGTAGTTCTTCTTCTCCTTGAACAGGTACATGGAAGCAGCCCACAGGACGATCATGGCCAGAGTCTGGTTGGTCCAGCTGAAGTAACGCCAGATCACGGTGTAGTCGATCAGCTTCAGCGCATTGCCGATGCCCAGGAAAGCGCCCACGCCCAGAACGGGGATGCAGAGCTTCAGGCGGTTGACCCAGCTGTCCTGATCAATGTGGAGCCAGTCAGCCAGAGTCAGACGAGCGGAACGGAAGGCGGTATCACCCGAGGTGATGGGGCAGATGACGACGCCGATCATTGCCAGTGCAATGCCGATACCGCCCATGGTGTTCTTGCAGACATCGTAGATAGCAGCAGACTGGCCGCCCTTCAGGACTTCTGCCAGACCGGTCATCTTGCCGTCGGTGATGTTGTACAGTGCGCAGCCGGCAGCGGCCCAGATCAGAGCGATGACGCCCTCGCAGACCATGGCGCCGTAGAACACGAAGTGACCCTGCTTCTCACTCTTCATGCAGCGCGCCATCAGGGGCGACTGGGTGGAGTGGAAGCCGGAAATAGCGCCGCAGGCGACGGTGATGAACATGAAGCTCCAGATCGGGGTGCCCGACGGATGCATGCTGTGGAAGTTATTCCACAGTTCGGGGATGGTGTAGTTGGGGTTGGTGAAGATACCAAAGATAACGCCAACAGCCATAATGATCAGGCAGATGCCGAACACGGGGTAGATCTTGCCGATGATGGCATCAATGGAGATAAAGGTTGCAATGAAGTAGTACACCAGGATGATGATCAGCCAGAACAGCGTCTGGGTCATCACGCCGTCCAGACCGTTCTCGCTGCACAGGGTAACGATCAGGCCGGCAGGGCCGACTGCGAACACGGTACCGACCATGATCAGCAGCACGACCGAGAACACACGCATGATGTTCTGCATCACAGGGCCCAGGTAACGGCCGGTGACCTCAGCGATGGATGCGCCATCGTTGCGCTCGCTCATCATACCGGAGAAGTAGTCATGCACGCCACCTGCAAAGATGGTGCCGAAGGTGATCCACAGGAACACCACGGGGCCCCACAGAGCACCCTGCAGTGCACCGAAGATGGGACCCAGACCTGCAATGTTCAGCAGCTGGACCAGGAACAGCTTCCACTGGGGCATCACGACGTAGTCAACGCCGTCGTTGATGCGCACAGCAGGAGTTTCGCGGTCGTCCGGGCCGAACGTGTTGTCAACGATCTTGCCATAGACAAAGTAGCCGATGATCAAGAGCGCCAGACAGAGTAAGAAACTAATCATACCAGAAACCTCCTTTTTGATTTTCAGCCGCAGCCAGCATTTTGCGTGCCTGGCCGCCGCTTTGACCAATCTCTGGCTTCATGTTAACACTTTTTTCATAAGTGTGTTAATATTTTTCTGGTATGGTTCCCATATCAAAAAATATATAGCCTCATTCAGTTTTGGAATGGCAGCAAATATTTTTTGGCGTCCTTTCGGCAAATTTCTTTAGTCGGCGGGCAAAGGACCTTTTCCGGGAACCGTCAAAGTTGCCGTTGCCAAACTTTTTGGTCCGTTTTTGTGCAATTTGTTCAAAGGTTTTTGAATTTCTCCTGCAATCGTGGATTCTCTGCCCGAAATGCCGCAAAACGCAAGGCGCCCTCCGCCAAGCTGTTTTTGCGGAGAGCGCCTTGTTCAGGAGATTATTGTATATATGTTTGTATATATCTTAGGCTTTCTGTGCCGCCTTCTTCGTGGCGTGGATGAAGATGGCCAGCATTGCAATGGCAAAGATGATGCCAACGGGGTATGCCACTGCGGTGTTGTAGATGGTGGCGCCCTCGGCGGTCTTGCTGTTCAGCATGCCGCCCAGGCACTCGGGTGCCAGCACGAAGTAGGTGCAGGACACTGCGCTCATGAAGGTGGCGGGCACAGCGGTGATCCAGTAGTTCTTCTTTTCCTTAAAGAGATACATGGAAGCCGCCCACAGAACGATCATGGCCAGGGTCTGGTTGGTCCAGCTGAAGTAGCGCCAGATCACGGTGTAGTTGATGAAGCCCAGTGCGTTGCCGATGCCGAGGAATGCACCCACGCCCAGAACGGGGATGCAGAGCTTCAGGCGGTTCGCGTAGCTGTCCTGATCGATCTTGAACCAGTCGGCCAGAGTCAGACGTGCGGAGCGGAACGCGGTATCGCCGGAGGTGATGGGGCACACCACAACGCCGATCATTGCCAGCGCGATGCCCACACCGCCCATGGTCTTGGAGCAGACATCATAAATGGCCTTGGACTGGCCCATGGCCAGCGCTTCAGCCAGACCGGTATTCAATCCGCCGGTGACTTCGTACAGGCTGCAGCCTGCAGCGGCCCAGATCAGAGCGATAACGCCCTCGCAGACCATTGCGCCGTAGAACACGAAGTGGCCCTGCTTCTCACTCTTCATGCAGCGTGCCATCAGGGGCGACTGGGTGGAGTGGAAGCCGGAGATCGCACCGCAGGCCACCGTGATGAACATGAAGCTCCAGATGGGAGTGCCCGACGGATGCATGCTGCCAAAGTGATCCCAGATCTCCGGGATGGTGTAGTCGGGGTTGGTGAAGATGCCGAAGATGACACCGATGGCCATGATGATCAGGCAGATGCCAAAGATGGGGTAGATCTTGCCAATGACCGCGTCGATGGAGATAAAGGTCGCGATAAAGTAGTACACCAGAATGATGATGAGCCAGAACAGCAGCGAGGTGAGCACGCCGGAAGCACCGCTCTGATGGCACAGCTCCACGATCAGGCCTGCGGGGCCCACCGCGAACACGGTGCCCACCATGATGAGCAGCACAACGGAGAACACGCGCATGACGTTCTGCATCACGGGGCCTAAGTACTTGCCGGTGATCTCGGCGATGGATGCGCCGTCGTTGCGCTCACTCATCATGCCGGAGAAGTAGTCGTGCACGCCGCCCGCAAAGATGGTGCCGAAGGTGATCCACAAAAAGACCACCGGGCCCCACAATGCGCCCTGCATGGCACCAAAAATGGGGCCAAGGCCGGCGATGTTCAGCAGCTGAACGAGGAACAGCTTCCACTGGGGCATCACAACGTAATCCACACCGTCATTGATGCGCACAGCAGGCGTTTCGCGGTCGTCCGGGCCGAAGGTATTGTCCACGATCTTACCATAGACAAAGTAGCCCACGATCAGGATCGCCAGACAGAGTAAGAAACTGATCATACCAGAAACCTCCTTTTTCTCTTTGCCGGAGTCAAATGGAAACAATCTCCAGAATTTCCATTTATCCCAGCCAACTTTCTGCCTTCATGTTAACATATTTTTCATAAAAGTGATAATATGGTTCTGATATGGGGGCATATCAAAAAGCATCTGGCCGCAAAGATTTTTAGCCGCTTCTGCGTGTATTTTTCAGTCGAACGTGCGCAAAAAAGCAGACCCGCGTGTCAAAGGCGCACGGGTCTGCGGTGAAGTTTCTTTGCTTTTTCCGTTTTTTCGCAGGCGAATGTTTTGCCAGTTCTTTGCCAGTGCAGAGCCCCGAAGGGCCGCTTTTCCGCTCACTTCACGGTGAGGGCGGCCTGCTTATGCAGCAGCTGCACAAAGGTCTGTTCCTCCGGGCGCAGGGTCCCCCTGTCCGGATAGACCAGAACATCCTTCATGCGCTGGCGCTGGGCGGGGCATTTTTTGAGCACCAGATGGTATTGTTCCAGCGCACGCTTTGGCATGGGCGAAGCCCACATATAGGCGCTGGGCAGATTCTGCAGAATGGAGAACTGGCTGCACCGCTCGTAGACATGGATGCGGCGGTTCGGGTTCGTGTGCCAGCGCAGGCCGCTGTCCTCGCCGCCGGGCAGCTGGAAATCACCGTGCAGGACCTCCATATAGCTGTTCAGCTGGGTGATGTCGGTCACTTCGCACTTTGCCAGCGGGCCTTCGCGGTTGGTCAGCAGCCGGTATTCAAATTCCATCACCGGCTCCCGGTGCAGGCCGTGACGGTCGCAGTAGCGGTGGTAGTAATCCTCGTCCTCCTCCGCGTAGCGCAGCAGGGCCAGATGGTAGCCCCGCCGCAGCACGAAGTCCAGCGCTTCCATGGCACCGGTCTCCCGGATGTGCACCCGCAGCTGTTCGCTTTCCGCCGCCTGCTGCAGGAAATCCACTGTCGCGTAGGAAGCATAGGTGGCGTGGGGCAGCACCACCCGCAGCTCCGCACAGCTGCTCTGCCGACTGCGGGCATCCAGATCCAACCGGTCCACCTCGTCCAGCACCCGCTCTGCCTGCCGGATAAAATGCCGTCCCTGTTCGGTGGGGATCATGCCGGTGGAGGAGCGCTCAAAGATACGGATGCCGTATTCTTCCTCCAGATTTTTCAGTGCCTTGCTGACGTTGGGCTGCGCCGCATACAGCTGCTTTGCCGCCGCGCTCACCGAGCCCCACTTGCGGATGGCCACCAGATAACGCAGTTCCGTGATATTCATGTGCATCCTCCGTTTTCCAAATTACAACCATTTTATCAATTTCGTCGGCCGGCTGTCAAGCCGAATGCGGTTGACGCGCCCAGCGGCGGGCTTTATAATAAAAATGATGTATTTGCTGCGCAAACATGATGTTGTCCTTCGGACAAATGATGATTGCCGCTTTGCGGCAAAATGATGTGTGCCTGCGGGCACATGAAAAATTGCGAGGGGCCCGCCCCGAGCGCATCATGGCCGCCGCAGGCGGCTGCATCATTTCCGCGCAAGCGGAAACATCATGCCCGAAGGGTGTCTCATGTTTGCCCAAAGGGCAAATACATCATTCCAAAAGGAGTTTTGCCGCATGGAAACTGTTTACCGCGTTGTGCGCATCGACGAGCAGATGTATGGCTGCGAAGAACTGCCCGCCGGGCAGCCGGTGCTGTGTGACGTCACACTGGCCGATGCCGCCGGGAACACCCACATCCTGCCTTACCCGGACAAAGAGCTCACCCGCCTTGGCATCGACGAGGGCGACACCGTTGCCCTTGCCGCAGACGGCACGCTGAAAAAAGCATAAATCAGGAGGAACACATGAAAAAGATCGAAACTTCTGCCCTGATCGGGCTGGGCGCCCTGGGCATCCTGTTCGGGCGCAAAATGCCCGGCGTGCAGGTCATTGCCGACGAAGGCCGCATTGTCCGCTACGCCGCCGAGCCGGTGGTGTGCAACGGCGAGGAATGCAAATTTTCCTACGTCACCCCCGCCGAGGGCAAACCGGTGGACCTGCTTCTCGTCGCCGTCAAGGCCACCGTGCTGGAGCAGGCCATCCAGGATATGGCAAACTTCGTGGGCCCGGATACGGTCATCCTCAGCGTGCTGAACGGCATCACCAGCGAGGAGCACATTGAAGCCGCCTACCCCGGCCACACCCTGTGGAGCGTGGCCATCGGCATGGATGCCACCCGCACCGGGCGCACGCTGGTGTTCAATCAGGCGGGCAAAATTCAGTTTGGCGAGCGCAGCGGCGAAATGACGCCCCGCGTGCAGGCCGTAGCCGCCTATCTGGACGCCTGCGGCATTTCCAACGAGCCCTGCAGTGATATCCTTTATAAGCAGTGGAACAAGCTGATGGTGAACGACGGCCTGAATCAGGCCGCTGCTGCCTTCGACCTGCCTTACGGCGGCCTGCGCCAGAGCGGCGAAGCACAGGACATGATGCGCAAAGCCATGCAGGAAGTGATAAAACTTGCCAACCTCGAGGGCGTGCCCCTGCCGCCGGACAATGACGTGAAGTTCCTCGACGCCATGATGCCCACCTTTAACCCCGAGGGAATGCCCAGTATGCGGCAGGATGTGCTGGCAAAGCGTCTGACCGAAGTGGACGAGTTCGCAGGCGTAGTGCGCCAGCGGGCTAAGAAATACGGCCTGCCCACCCCTGCCAACGACTTTTTCTACACCCGCATCCGGGAGATCGAAGCAGGCTACAGCAAGTAAGGAGTGCCCATGCATAAAATTTATTTCACCCGCCACGGCGAGACCGTGTGGAACGTGGAGAACAAGATCTGCGGCATGACCGACAGCCCCCTCACCGAGCGGGGCCGCCAGCAGGCGCGCCAACTGGGCGAGAGAGTGAAAACCAGCGGGGTGCACATCGACGAAATTTTGTACTCTCCCCTGTCCCGCGCCGCCGACACCGCCAAGGCCATTGCGGACGCCACCGGCCTGCCCGCCCGGTGTGAGCCACGCCTGCGGGAGCAGTGCTTTGGCAAATACGAGGGCACGCCCCGCAACGGCGGAGAGTTCCGCGTTTCCAAGACCCACTTTGCCGACCGGTACGACGGCGGCGAGAGCATGATGCAGCTGGCCCAGCGCATCTATAACCTGCTGGACGAACTGAAGGCCGACACCGATAAAACTTATCTGCTGGTGGCCCACAACGGCATCGCCCGGGTGGTGCAGTCCTATTTCTACGACATGACGAATGAAGAATACGCCATGGCAGGCATCAAGAATTGTGAGCTGGTGGAATATCATTTTGAATAACAAAAGAAGCCGTGCAGTGCACGGCTTCTTTTTGCTTATTATCCCTTATACAGTCCAAACAACTTGAGCAGCTTCTGCCAGAAGTTCAGCACCACAGGCTCCGCTTCCGGCTCGGCGGCCGGTTCCGGGGCGGTGATGGCAACAGTCTGCAGCGCAAACTGCACCGCGCTCACGTCGGTGTTCTCCGCCGAAGTGAAGCTCACTGCTTCCCCGCTGCCGGAAAGGCTTGCCAGCAGGCTGTCCAGCTCATCGCCCATGTCGATGCTGGAGACGTTGTCCCGCAGCTCGCCGGTGCCGCCGGTCAGCTGTGTAGCGCCTTCGGCCAGCTGCGCCACGCCCGCTTTCAACTGGGCCACGCCGCCGGTGTAGGCGTTCAGGCCGTCGTCAAGCTTCGCGTACTGGCTGGCAAGCTGGTTCACGCCGTCGGTGAGAACCGAGAGATTGCCCAGCATCCCGGTGAGCACACCGGCCAGCTGCTGCACGCCCGCGTCAAATTCGCCGTAGCTGCTGTTCAGGGTGCTGCTGCCCTCGTGCAGCTGGGCAATGCCTCCGTTGACCGTGTCGAGGTAGGTCTGCATCGCGTCGATGTTGGCCGTGGAGCCCTGCAGCAGCAGAATGACATCTTTCAGCTGCGGCATCAGCTTGGAGAGCTGTTCCAGCTGGGCGATGGCTTTGGCATTGCCGTCCTTCACCACGTCAAGGTCGAGGCCGTTCTCCTTGAGGATGGCTTTGTAAGCGTCAAAGCTCACCTGCTGTTCCAGCTGAGCCGCGCCCTCGTCCAATTGTGCAATGCCGTTTTTGATCTGGGTGGATGCGTCCAGCAGGGTGTTCAGCTCGTCGGTGGAAGCCGAGATGCCGTTCAGCGCGGTCTGCATCTGGGTGAGGGCGGCGCGCACCTGCGCGGAACCGCCGGTCAAGGCACCGGAATTGCCGTTCAGGGTATCAATGCCCGCCTGCACCTGTGCAATACCGTCGGCCAGTGCGTTGGCACCGTCGTCCAGCTGCACCGAGCCGTTCTGCAGCTGGTCCAGCATGCCGGTCAGGTCCACGTCCCCGAGGTCGAGGTTCAGGTTCAGCCGCACGCCGTTCAGCGAAACGGCATCCATGACAAAATCGGTCACGTCGGCGGTGACGGTCACATCGCTGTCCGCGCCCGGCAGCAGGATGTAGGACAGCTGCTTTTTGCTGCCCACGTTCGCCACGGTGGCCCCCGGGGCTTCAATGTTCCGGGCAAGGTCGGTGTCCAGACTCATGGTCACCTGCAGGGCGTATTTGTCAAAAAAATCTCCGGTGCAGTCCGGGTCACGGCTCACCTGCAGGCGGATGGCAAGGGCACCGCTTTTGCCGCCCAGCTCGTCGGGCGAAATTTCCTGCCCGTCCAGCGTATAGGTCAGCTTGACGACCCAGGGCAGCGCCGTGGCGGCGTCCATGGTGCCCTCATAATAGAGCTTGCCGTCCTCGGTCACGTTCACCGTGACGGTGTCACCGCTCTGGCTGACGGCGTCACTGGTGGTCATGTTGCGCACGGCGGTGTAGCTGCCGTGGTCGGTGACGGTGTCCCCCGCCTGCACCGCAAAGCTGTTGACGGCGTACACGCCGGTCACCTCACCGGAGGCCGTCAGGTTTGCATAGATCACTTCTTCTTTCGCGGTGGATGCCGCGGCAAAGGCCGGCAGGCTGCTGCCCACCAGCAGGCACCCGGCCAGCGCCAGCGCCGACACCCGGCGCACAAAATGCTGTTTCATATGGTTCAAGCCTCCTTCGGCTGTTTTTTCTTCTTGATAATGAGCGGGTCGGCCAGGTACAAAAAGCCCGGCAGGGCCAGCAGCACGATAGCCAGCGAGACCAGGCTGCCCACGCCCAGAAAGTTGCCCAGCTGGCCAAGCAGCTGGTTCGTGGAGATGGCCCCCATCAAAAAGCCCACCACGGCCATGGCGCTGCCGGTGGTGCTCACCGAGGTGGTCACGGCCGACACGGTGGCCGCAACGGCTTCTTTGCGGCCCAAGATCTCCCGGAACTCCTGATAGCGGTCCGAGAACAAAATTGCGTAGTCCACCGTCGCGCCCAGCTGCACCGAACTGATGATGAGGTACGCAATATAGAACACATACTGGCCTCGGAAATACGGGATAGCCAGATTGATCCAGATGGCCGTCTCGATGCTCAGCACCAGAATGATGGGCAGAAGCAGCTGCCGCTTCATGAGCAGCAGGATGAGGAACACCGCACCGATGGCCAGCAGATTCACCTTGACCATGTCGGCGGTGATGGTGTCCATCAGGTCGTAGGTGCTCACGCCCTGCCCGGCCAGATAATAATTGTCCGGGTAATACTGCTGCACCGTGGCACGCACGGTCTCCACCAGCGCAAAGGCCGCGTCACCCTCGGTGTCGGCGTCCACGGTAAGCACCAGGCGGGTGTAGCCGCCGGAGACCAGCAGCTTGAGGGCATCGGCGGGCACGAACTCCGGCGGGATGGAAGCGCCCGCGTTGTCCACATAAGAAAGCACGCCGGTCACCTCCGGAATGGCGTGCAGCGCATCTGAAAGCTCGGCCTGCGTGGCAGTGTCGCCCTCCGGCACGAGGACTACATAGGTGTCGCTCTTGCCGAAAATTTCCTCGATGGCGGCGGTGTCCGCGCCCAGACGGGTGTTGGTGCCGAACATATGGGCCGCGCCGTAGTGGTACTGGTTCGAGTTGGAAGCCAGATAGCTGGGCACCATCAGGATCGCCAGCACCAGCGCCATGGGCAGCATCACCCGGGAGACGAAACGGCCGAACTTATCAAAGCTGGGCAGCAGCGGCTTGTGCTGGGTCTTATCCATCCACTTGTAGCACGCCAGCGTCAGCGCAGGCATGAAGGTGAACACGGTGACAAGGCTCAGCACCACGCCCTTTGCCAGCGCAAGGCCGAGGTCCGGGCCGATCTGGAACTGCATGAGCACCAGCGCCAGAAAGCCGATGACCGTGGTCAGGCCGCTGGACAGGATGGAGCCGGTGGATCTGCACAGGGCATCCACCATACAGTCCTCGGGGCTGGCATTCGGGTCTGCCGCCCGGCACTCGGCAAAGCGGTGGATGAGGAACACCGAGTAATCCAGCGACACCGCCAGCTGCAAAATGCTGCCTGCCGCATTGGTGACGAAGGAGATGGTGCCGAAGATGAGGTTTGTGCCGTTGTTGAGCAGGATGGCCGTCCCAAGGCCCGCCAGCACCAGAACGGGTTCGGCCCAGGAGTCGGTGGTCAGGATCAGGATGAACAGCACGTACACCACCGCGATGGCCGCGATCTTCGCCACCTCCGTCACGGTGGAGTTGGTGGCAACGGCGGTGGACACGGCCGTGCCTGCCAGCGCATTGTCCTCGCCGATGAGCTCACGCACTGCATCCACAGCTTCCAGACGCTTGGCGTCCTCCACCGTCACGGTGAACAGGGCGCAGCTGTCTTTGTAATAGGTCTCCACGGTGTCGGTGTCCTGCATCTGCAGGGGCACCGTCACGTCCAGACTGTCGTCCAGCCAGGTGACGGACGCCACGCCGTCGATGGCGGCGATCTTTTCCTTGTACGCCAGCGCCTCAGGGATGGTCACATCCCGCACCATGACGCGCATGTTGGGGATGCCGCCGGTGAAGGCACTATTCATCACCTCGATGGCGGTGGTGGAGGGGGAATCCGGCGGCAGGTAGTCGTTGATGTCGTAGTCCACCTGCACCGCGCGGGAGGCAAACACGCACAGCACAGCCGCCAGCGCGAACAGCGCCAGCACCAGCCTGCGCCGGCGCACGATGGCGGTATAGAATCGTTTCAGCAAAACAGGAAAGCTCCTTCCTTCAAATTTGAACATTTATCATTTTATCAGGTTTGATGCATTTAGAAAATAGACAAATCTTAAACTTTGGCCCAATAACTTTATTTTTTGCCGCAGATCAGCCTTGACAAAGTCCAATTTTGGATTTATACTGTCCCAGCTGGCAAAATCCAATCTTGGACTATAGGAAGGAGTGAGGGAATGGACTCTGAAGTAAAGGCGCAGAATATCGCGCTGAACCAGTTCTGCAAGCGCATGAACGAGCAATACCACGCCTATGCTGTGCACTGCGGTCTGTCCGACCCGGCGCTGTGGGTACTCTACTCCCTGTGGGAGGCCGACACCATTCTCACGCAGAACGATATCTGCTCGCTGTGGATGTACCCCAAGCAGACCATCAATTTTACCATCTCCGGTCTTGTGAAAAAGGGCCTTGTGCAGCTGGAGCAGCGGCCCGGAGCCCGCAGCGGCAAAGCTGTGCGGCTGACGGCAGCGGGCGAGGCCTTCTGCCACAAGGCGATCACCTCGCTGCTGATGGCAGAGGAGCGCAGCCTTTTGCAGCTGGCCGATTTCGACCGCAGGACGCTGGTTGCTCTGAGCGAAAAACAGTGCATCTTTTTTGAACGGGAGCTGCAAGGCCTTTTGCAGTGCCCCGAAGAATGACCAAAGTTTTATTGAAAGGACTTTTCATGGCAAAGCAAAGAATCCAATTATCTGACCATTTCACCTACTCCCGCCTGCTGCGGTTCGTGCTGCCCTGCATCGGCACCATGCTGTTCACCTCCATCTACGGCATCGTGGATGGGTTGTGCGTGTCGAACTTTGTGGGCAAAACGGCCTTTGCGGCGGTCAACCTCATCATGCCGCTGCCCATGCTGCTGGGCACCATCGGCTTCATGCTGGGCACCGGCGGCAGCGCCATCGTGGGCATCACCCTGGGCGAGGGCGACCAGAAAAAGGCCGACCGATATTTTACCATGTTCATGCTGGCAGCCCTTGTCTCGGTCAGCGTGCTGGCCGTTTTGGGCATCGTGTTCCTGCGGCCCATCGCCGTGCTGCTGGGTGCCAAAGGAGAACTGCTGGATTACGCCCTGCGCTATGGCCGCATTTTGATGGTGTCGCTGCCCACCTTCGCGCTGCAGAACATGTTCCAGAGCTTTTTCGTCACCGCCGAAAAGCCGCATCTCGGCTTCTACTTCACTGTGGGCGCGGGCTGCACCAACATGGTGCTGGACGTGCTGATGGTAGGCGTCTGGGGCTGGGGCGTCGAGGGTGCTGCCATCGCCACCTTTATCAGCCAGCTGGTGGGCGGCGTGCTGCCGGTGTTCTACTTCATCGACCACAGCAACACCAGCCGCCTGCACCTGTGCAAAACCAAAGTTTACGGCAGTGTGCTGCGGGACGCCTGCATCAACGGTTCTTCCGAGCTGATGACCAACCTTTCCATGTCGCTGGTGAACATCCTTTATAATTACCAGCTGCTGCGTCTGGGCGGCGAGGACGGCGTGGCCGCTTACGGCGTCATCATGTACGCTGCCTTCCTGTTTGTGGCCGTGTTCGTGGGCTACGCCGTGGGCAGTGCGCCCATCGTCAGCTTCCACTACGGTGCCCGCAACCACGCCGAGGTGCATAACCTTTACTCCAAGAGCCTGCGGCTCATCGGCGTGGTGGCTGTGGTCATGACCGGCATTTCCATGGTGTTCATCCCCTATGTTTCCCGCATCTTCGTGGGCTACGACGCCAGCCTTCTGGCGCTGACCAACAGGGCCTTCCGGCTGTATGCGCTGAGCTTCCTCATCATGGGCTTCAACGTGTACGCGTCCTCCTTCTTCACGGCGCTGGGCGACGGCGTGACCAGTGCGCTGATCTCCTTCCTGCGCACGATGCTGTTCCAGGTGATCGCCATCATCGTCCTGCCGATGCTCCTTGACATCGACGGCATCTGGCTGGCCATTACCGCCGCTGAGCTGGCGGCTCTGGCCGTGAGCGTGACCATGTTTATCACGAAGGATAAGGTGTTCCATTACCGCAAGGCATAAGTTTCTCCCCTGCTTTTTGCGAAACGGCGAAAAGCGGGGGATTTTTTTGGTGATTCTGGCTCTGCCGCTGGACGGCAAATCGTGCTAGAATGGACACAGCTTTGATGCACACCATTTATGAGGAACCATTATGACATTGTTTTTGACCAGCAGCCCCAGCGGCTGCCCCTTTGAGCCGGGGCCGGACATCCCGGTGCTGGATACCCGCAACCACCTTGTGGCAAACCTGCGGGCCGTCTGGCCGGACCACGCGGTGCTGGGCCTTGCCATTGCGGCAGACCCCCACGCCTATGAAGAAAACGACGAAATGTGCCGGGTGTTTTTGCAGAGCTTCGCAGACGCTCACCTGCCGCTGACCGACCTTATCCCCTGCGACGCCCGCAATCAGGACGAGATTGGCACCCTTTTGCCCCAGAGCGGCTTTGTGATGCTGTGCGGCGGGCATGTGCCCACCCAGAACCACTTCTTTGCCCGCATCGGGCTGGCCGGGCTGTTCCACAGCTACCACGGCATCGTGATGGGCGTGAGCGCCGGCAGCATGAATGCGGCCCGCATCGTCTATGCCGCACCGGAAGAACCGGGCGAAGCCGCCGACCCGCACTATTCCCGCTGGCTGAACGGCCTGGGCCTGACCGAGACCCGCATCCTGCCGCACTACCAGTTCATCCGGGAGCATGTGCTCGACGGGCAGAAGGTGGAGGATATTGCCCTTGCCGACAGCAAAAAGCGGCACTTCCTCGCCCTGCCGGACGGCTCCTACATTCTGTGCGCCGACGGCAGCGAGGCGCTGTACGGCAAAGCATGGTACTTCGCGGACGGCACCATGGAGGAGATCAATGAAGATGAAGATGTGCTGCCGCTGAGATAACAAAAAAGAAGCACGCTTTTGCGTGCTTCTTTTTTGTTACATGATGTTTCTGCTGCGCAGAAATGAGGTTGCTGCGCAATGATGTTTGCGCTGCGCGCAAAATGATGTGTGCTGGCGCACATTCAAAGTACGGTCAACTATGCGGCTTCTGTTTGGCGGTTCTGCAGGATGCAATCAGCAGCACTCGCAGCTCCGCGCACTGTGCCCGCAGCTGCCGGAACTGCTGGTCAGGCAGATAGCCGGTACGAAATAACAGCTCCAGCCAATAATCTGTTTCATTTGCTTCTTTCAGTGCGATCTCCAGTTTGGAAACAAAATCGTCGCGGCTTTGCGCATAATGTACCTCACGGATATTTGCACCGATGGATGTACCGGAACGTCCGATCTGGTTTGCCATGATAAATTCTTTTCTCATGCGCAGCGTCTTTGTCAATTCAATGATCTGTACCGCAAACTCCATGGAGCGTTCTGCCAGTTTATCTTCCCGCATCGGTACTCCTTTTCTATACCCCGCAGGGCACATCATTTCCGGCGCAGCCGGAACATCATTGCGCATACAATGCGCACATCATTCCGCCGCAAGGCGAATAAAGGGCGCTATTGCGTTGGTGTCGCCGTGGCGGACGATGGAGTAGGTGATGTCGCAGTAGGGCTGGATGGCGGTACTCTTTTCCACGGTGGAGATGAGCAGCACCTGCAGCTGCAGGCGGCGGAACAGCTCCATCATGGGGCGGATGCGGTCGCTGGTCATCTTGCTGAAGGCCTCGTCCAGCAGCACCAGACGGATGCTGTTCTCGCTCTTTTCGTAAATCTGCAGCAGAGACGCGCAGATGGCCACATAGAAGGGGGCCTGATTCTCGCCGCCGGAGGAGTCGCGGCTGACGCGGGAGAGGTATGCCTGCTGGCCGGTGACGCGGTTGGTCACTTTGATGTCGTAATCCAGATAGGTGCGGTAATCCACGTAATCCGAGAGGGTGGCACCGCCGGTGCGGCCCTCCTGCCGGGCGCGGGTGTTCTCGTCCACATCGGCCATGATCTTTTCCATCAGCGCGTCCACCTGCCGCTCGTAGGCCGGGTCGGCGGTGGCGGCAAGGTTGTCCAGCGAGTCGCCCTCCGTCATCTGCTGGTTGCCCTTATCCACGATGACCTGATAGAACGCGGCCAGCTGCGGGTCGCGGCTGGGCTCCAGCTCAAAGCGGTAGACCTCCTCGCCGTAGGTCAGCTGTTCCATCACCTTGTTCAGCTCCCGGAACTGCCGCCGGGCGTTGAAGATATCATCCTTCATGCGGAACAGAATGTCCTTGCGGAAACGGTCTTTGCAGTCGCGCTGGGCCTGCTCCAGACGGGCGGCGTAGCGTTCCAGGTCAATGCGCACAAGGCTCTCGTGCTGGGCGCGGTACTGGTCCAGCCCCGCCAGACCCAGCGGGTAATCACAGACGTAGTGCTCGTTGTAGGCCTTCTGGGCGGGTTCCAGCGTGCCGGTCAGGTAGACGGCCAGCGCATCGTCCAGCTTGGCCTGTGCCTTTTCGGCGGCCTGCGCGGCGGCGCGGGGCTTGTCTGCCGGGGCAAGGGCAAGCATCCGGGAGCGGGCCAGCGGCTCCACCAGCGGGTGCGCGGCAAAGAAGCTCTTTGCGGCATCGGCGCTCTGCTGTGCCGTCTCCCCTGCCTTGGCCTGCTCCGCTTCGCAGGAAGCGATCTGCTTTTCGCACACGCGGATGTCGCCACCGGCCTGCTCCACGGCGGCACGGGCGGCCTCCCACGCGGCTTCGCGGGCTTCTTCCTCTTTGTAAAGCTGCTGCAGCAGCGGGTTCTCGCGGCACTCGGTGAGCTTTGCTTCCTGCTGGGCCACAGCCTTCTGTGCGGCAGTCAATGCGGCACGGGCATCCCACAGGGCGGCCAGTTCGTCCAGCGCGGTGCCGCGCAAAAGGGTCTGGTACTGGTTGTAGGCAGCTTTCAGGTTCTGCTCGGTTTGGGCGGCAGTGCGGGCCGTCTCGCCGAGGGCTTCCAGCTCCGCCGCCAGTGCACCGGCCCGGGCGCGGCGGGCGTCCAGACCAATATACCGCTGCGGTGTGCGCAGGCGTTCCAGACGGAAGGGGTGGTGGCGCAGAAGGTCCCGGGTGGCGCTGTCCGGGTACTGTTCCAGCGTATCGGGGGTGTCGCAGCAGACGATGCGGCCTAAGATCGTCTTGGCGTACTGCGCGGCCAGCGGGTTTTCGCTGGACACCTGCGCGGCAAGGCTGTCCGGGCCGTATTTATCCGCGCGGCGGTTGGCCTTGCGGATGCCCGGGGTGTCCAGCAGGCTGATGGGGCCTACCTTGTCCTTCAGAGCCACAAAGGCGCTCTTGGCGGCTTCGTAGTGGGCGGGCGGCACAAGGATATCAAAGCGGCGGTCGCCAAGGCAGGCTTCCACGCAGTCCTGCCAGCTCTCGTCCTCCACGTTCAGCAGTTCGCAGAAAATTTTCGCGTCCGGCTGCATGCCGCGGCTCTTGAGTTCGGCATTCACGGCGTCCCGCACGCGGGTGGCGGCGTCGCCGTGGGGGTAGACCCACTTGCCGCCGGAGACGGCGTCCAGCTCAGCACGCTTCGCGGCCTGCTCCTTCTGCAGGGCGGCAGTGTTCTGGCGGGCGGCAAAGTAGGCTTCTTCCAGCGGCTTTTCCTGCGCGGTGAGCCACTCGGTCAGCTGCGGCAGGGTGTCGGCGGTGAGTTCTTCGGCCTTGACGCCAGATGCAAAGCCGCTGCGGCGCAGCACGGCCAGCAGGCTGCCGGTGCGGGCAAGGGCGCTCTCGGCCTTTTCGGCCCTGCGGGCGGCGGCGTCCAGCGCCGTTTTGCGGCGGGAAAGCTCCTCGCTCAGGGCATCCAGTGCCCGGCCCTCGCCGCTGTCCCCGGCGGCGCTGTGGGCGGAAAGATAAGCCCGGCGGGCTTCGGCTTCGGCGTTTTTGGCATCGGCATAGCGGGCATTCAGGGTTTCCAGCTGACGGCGGCCCGCGTCCAGGCGCTCCTGCCAGACGTCCTGTTCCCCGGCATCGGCAGCGGCCCGTGCCAGCAGCGCCGCGCCCCGGTTCACAAGGGCCTGGGTCTGCTTTTCGGCGGCTTCGCGTCCAAAGGTCACGATCTGGTCCAGCGCATTGGCGCGGGTCTGGGCTTCGGCAAGCACGGCGTGCAGGTTTTCCAGCTCCAGCCGGTCGCCCTGTAGCGCGTCCAGATCCAGCTCCGGCTGGGGCAGGATGTACTGGTACAAAAACTCCCGGAAGTTGGGGATCTCGTCCATGCTGGTGCCCATCTGGAACACCTCATTGAACTTTTTGCCCAGCGGGCTGGACGCCCGCCCGATGCCCAGCGCGCGGCAGATGCGGTCCCGCGCTTCGCTGGGGCTGCGGGTGTAGGAAAGGCGTCCGGTCTCGGGCTTGAAGTCCTCCTTGGCGCTGGGCGCGCCGGTGTGCGGGTCGATAAAGGGCAGCTGTTCCAGCGTGATGCCGTCCTCCGAGAGATACCATGTCTGGTCGCCGGGATGCAGTTCCTGCATGGGGCCCTCAGACTCCACCCGCACCGCAATGACAAAGGTGGTGCGTTTGACGCTGTCGCTGAACTCTGCGCCGATGTAGGCCACCGTGTGGCCGGGGCGGCGGTAGGCATTCTCGCCGCGCTGCTTGGCGTGCACCGAGCCCTGCAGGGTGCGTCCGCTTTTCTTATTGCCCAGCGCATTGAAGTTGCGGTTGGTGGTCAGGCAGTAGCGGATGGCATCCAGAATGGTGGTCTTGCCCACGGCGTTGACGCCGATCATATAGGTCAGCCGGGCACAGTCGAAGGTGACGTTTTCAAAGTTGTGCCAGTTGATGAGTTTCAGCCGCTTGAGTTCGATCATTCTTCACCCTCCCCTGCTTCGTCCGGTCGTTCGCACAGCCCCAGTTCGGTGCGGGTGCGCCCGCTCTCGGCGGCGGCATCCGCAAGGTCGGCGTCCGGCAGCGCCAGCAGCACCGTGGGGAACACTTCAATGCGGCTGTCCAGCCCGGAAAGCCGCCCCACAGGCCGGGCGAGGTTGTACCGGCGCAGGGTGCGCATGAGGTTTTCCAGCGTTTTCTGGTCGAGGCGGCGCGGCAGGTTCATCTTCTGCAGTTCGGTCTGCACTTCTTCCACCGTCACCAGCACCTCGTCTGCGCTGGCGGCAAGACTTTCGCGCTTTTGCAGGTACAAAAGGCGCAGCACCAACAGCAGGATGCTCTCATACTTGAGCAGCCTTGCCTGGCTGCCCTCGTGGCCGTTGACCAGCGCCGCCGCCTGCAGCGGCGCGGGGTACAGCAGCACGGAATACCCCAGCGGCGCGAACACGGCGCGCACCTCGTCGAGGTGGTCCTGCACATAGAGATATTTTGCCCGCTGATCTTCCACGCCGCCCAGCAAAAAGCAGTGGTTCAGCAGGTAGTTTGCGGTTTCTTCCAGCATGTTAATGGTTGCCATCTTTTTCCTCCTTGCGGCGGGTGAGAACAAAGTCCTCAAAGCGGAAGCCGCCGCGCTCCACCCACTTGCCGGTGAGCGTAATATCATAATCCCGGTGCGGCGACTGCGAGTAGGTGTGCAGGCCGATGATGCGGGCAAAATCGTGGGGGTATTCGTCCGCGAGGACGGCCGCATTCACGCTGGGCCGCGCGGCCAACGCCTGCCGGGCCAGCAAGGCCACGTTTTCTTCGGTGACGGCAAGGCGGGCGTAGTCCAAAAGCAATTGCTGCTCTTTGCGCAGCTGTTCGGGGTCGAACGCTTCGGTGCGCACCGGGGCCAGCGGCTCGGCGGTGCGCTGGGCGGCGGGCGGGTAGAGGAACTTTTCCCCGAACACCGCCGCCGGGTACAGGTGCAGCCGCTTTGCCACGGGGCCGTCGTCCGGCTCAAAGAGCTGCTCCGGCGTGCGGATATCCTCGGCGTAGCGGCGCAGCAGGGCGGTGACACTGCCCTGCGACGAGCGGTCGCTCAGCAGCAAAAACTGTGCCCGCTGCACGGCCCGCTTGCGGTAGCGGATGTGGCTGGCGTCGATCTCGCGCATCAGCAGGCTCATTTCCTCCAGCGCATCCCGCTGCTTCTGGAGCAGGGCCTTCACCCGGGGCGCGGCCTCGTTCGGGGCGCAGCGCTCCACCCGGGCGTAATCAAAGGCCAGCTGGGGCAGGTAATTTTCCTCGCAGTCGTCCAGTTCTTCTTCCAGATAGGCGCGGTAGTTGAACAGGTTGTCGCTGGTCTTGAAGCGGTGGTAGGCCGCCGCCACCACCTTTTCTTCGTACTGGTCGAACAGTTCCAGCACTTCCTGCGGGGTGCGGTTGCGGGTGAGCCGGTCGATGTAGTGGCCAATGGACGCATTGAGCGCCCGCAGGGATTTGTTCAGCACTTCCAGGTCGGCATCCACCTCGCGCAGAACGTTCTCATAGGGGCTTTTCTCCTGCCCGATGCTGCCCAGCAGCTGCCAGGCCTTGTACAGCTTGCCGGTGTAGGTGACGACGCGGGGGTTCAATATTTCTTCCAGTGCTTCCAGCAGCGGGGCCACTTCCGGCACGAAGGAGAGCGACGCTTCGCCCTCATAGCTGCCGGGCTGTTCTTCCAGCCAGCCGGTGCGGCGCAGCCGCAGCAGAAAGCCCACGGCCAGGGTGTGAGGGTCGCGGGTGGGCTGCTCGTCCTCATCGCCCGCACCGTCCGCGTCCAGCGCCAGCGGCTTTGCCAGCGCGGCAAAGTAATCTTCGGCACGGCTCACCGCCTCTGCCCGGGAGATGCTGTAGTCCGCCGTATGGCGGCATTCCTCCCAGAGCAGAAGCAAAAGCTCTGCATAAAACGCCCGGTTCGGCCCCGCCAGCGGGCGGAACAGCCGCGGGGACACCAGTTCAAACAGCTGCATGGAATCGTCCTTTCTGTCTTGGTTCGATACCTTTTTATTGTACCACAAAACGACACGGTTTGACAGAGAAACCCTTCAGAATTGCCGCTGGGAGGAACGATTGAAAATGGCTTCCGCTATCGGGTTGCGGCACCCAGCATCCGCTTCGTGCCTTGGGCGGCACTCGCGTCTTGCTGGCCGCTGCCCCAACAACTCCTCCCTGTTTCCGCCGCTGGCGGCGGTCGTCGTCGTTGCACTCTAGCCATATTCAGCGGAAGGATTCTTTTCAATTTTGCATCTCCGAAACGACTGCGGTCGTTTCGGAGATGCCTTTTCACGGAAAGGGGTCGTACCGGGAAACGGCATCTCTGCCAAAAGGCGCAAAAAAGCCCCGGAGGGCGGGACGAACTCCTTCCGTCAAAGCCTGCGGGTTTGCCACCTCCCTCAGTGAGGGAGGCTCTGGCGAAACCGGAAGCTTTGCCGCCGAGAAAGGCTCCCTCTTTGAGGGGGCTGTCGCCGCAGGCGACTGGGGGAGTTTACTCCTAAACGCAAAAAAGCCCCGGAGGGCGGGTGCTCTCCGGGGAGAAAGGGTGAGAAATTATTTACTTGTTAGGGTTCCTGATCTGGAATGCAATTGCGATGTAGCTGTGAGTGCCGTCCGACCGGACAACAACGCCGAGCTTCGTCCAGCTGCCATTACCCTTTACGTCAACATTTGTTCCGGGCAATTCCCTGCCGACTTCTTCCTGAATCTTCGTCAGGATCTTATTCACAACAATGCCATAGTCATACAGTGCGGTCACCGTAATGGTCAGGTGTTCCTGATCCTTACCATCCACATGGACCTTGCAAACCAGCTTTGCGCCAAGGAAGTCAAATCTGGAGTTCAGGTCCTTCTGCAGATATCCTTCCGCAACAGCCTGCAGGCTCCTATCATTCTCCCTCAGGCCACTTGCCTGTACCGCCGCGAACTCGCCAAAGGCTTTCTTTTCTTCCTCCGGCATTCTTTGACCAAAGCTGCCGCCGCCACCGCCGCCGCAGGCTGTGAACATCAGCATGGTCAGAGCGCCTGCCAGAAGCAGGGCAACGATCTTCGACAATTTCTTCATAGGGTATCCCTCCAGTCTGTTTTTTTGTGGCTTTGTTTCTTTTTCTGAGGAAAGCTCCCCTTGGGTCATGGGGTTCTTTCTGCCCTGATTATATCCAACTCTTGGCGGTTTTGTCAATCGGAAACATCCCCAAACTTTCCCGAAACATTTCGTAAGAAATGAATGAAAACAGGTGTTATTTGTTGCGCTTTTGAGATGTTCCGTCCGGACTTCGCAAAGAAACTTTGCCGTCGTCCCCCGCCCGGTCCCGCTGCGCCGCAAAGGCGGTGCGGTCCGCCGCTTAAATTTGGGCAGATGTTGTGTTAGGGAGTGTTAACTTTAGCATCCTCGCCCTCTCCGTCTGCTCACTGCGTTCGCATCCACACCCCCCTTTTGTCGCTGCGCGACATCTTCCCCCGGCGCGGGGGAAGTCTTTCCTCAAAGGGAGAGGCCTTGGCAAAGAGATAAAGTTTGTGTGGACTGCCAAGGGCTCCCCCTTTGGGGGAGCTGTCACCGAAGGTGACTGAGAGGGCGAGCCATTCCCCCTTTATTTTGCCTTTTTACACATTTCTACCACGTTTTGGTGGTAAAATCAGGTCAGAAAATCACAAAGGATGTGGAACACATGCAGCACTGCCCCGCCCGCGCGGCACAGCGGCTGGCAGCGGCCCTTGTGGCGCTTTGCCTGCTGCTGGCAATGGCCATCCCCCACGCCCATGCAGCCGCGCTGCAGGAAACGAACGGCATCGACCTGCTGAGCTTCAATGCCAGCCAGATCCTTTCCATCGGCAACCAGACCTCCGGCAAGTGCAGCTGGTACGCTCTGCGCTACGCCCGCACCATCCTGGACGGGAAGACCAGCTCCGGCAGCGGCATGTGGTCGAACGGTGCGGTCTGGTCCGCGGGCGGCTACACCGGCTACTTGAGCAGCCTGTCCGAATGCCTGCAAAAGCTTTACAGTGAGCTTTCCGCCGGGCGGCCGGTGATCGTGCATTTGCAGAACACCACGGTAAGCGGCGTTTCCAAGCATGTGAACCGCACTTCCAGCTACGAATACCACCTGACTTCTTCCGGCTGGCAGCAGGTCAGCTACCCCCACATCGCCACCAGCGCCACCTACGGCCACTGGGTGTGCGTGGTGGGCATCCGCACCGGGGCGGACCCCGCAAACCTGAAGGAAAGCGATTTCTACGCGCTGGACCCCGCCCGGGTGAACGTGAACGGCACGCTGGCCGTGACCCGGCTGCTGGACGGCACCATCTGGACCAACAACTCTCCCCTGAAAATTGCAGGATAAATCATCATACATGCAAAAATGGCTGGCACCTGCGTGCCAGCCATTTTTGTTTTGCGCATGCTTCAATACCCCCGCACCGAGAAGCCCCGCTCCCAGGGGTCAGGCGGCAGATCTTTCTGCCGGATGCCGGTGATCTGGATATAGTCGCTTTTCTGGATGAGGGCGAACAGGGTCATAAATTTGTCCGGGCTGCCCTGCACTTCCAGCGTGACGCTGCCGTCGTCCTCGTTCTGCACCCAGCCGGTGAGCTCCAGCGATTGGGCCGCGTAGCGGGCGCGGTAGCGGAAGCCCACGCCCTGCACCTGCCCCTCAATGGAGTAGCGGCGGCGCACCGTGCCTTCCGGCAGAGCGGGCGGAACAGCACCTTTTGCTTTTCTGGTCAAAAAATCGAACATCTCAGATCCCCCTTTGGGGGAATGATGTACTGCGCTGCGCGCAGCATGATGTGCTTCGCAATGATGTTCCGGCTGCGCCGGAAATGATGCAGCCGCCGCAGGCGGCCATTGTGCCGCAAGGCACACATCATTTGCCCGCAGGGCAACATCATTTCCCGCAGGGAACATCATGCCGTGCCGCAGGCACGGTGCATCATTCCATTACAGCTCCTGATAGGCGGTCATGAGGGCCGGGATGAACTGCTTTTTGCGGCTCACGACGCCGGGCAGGGTGAAGCTGCCGTCGTCGGCGGGCTGGGTCTCAAAACCGTCCGCCAGCACTTCGGCGGCGTAGCGGCCGCTGCTGATGACCACGCTCTCCTCTTTGGGCACGTCGGTGAGCAGCATGTAGATGTCCTCCACGTTCTGCTTGTTGCGGGCTTCTTCGAGATAGGGCTGCAGCAAGTCCTCGGCGGCCAGCAGGTTCTTGCGGGTCATGTAGCTGCCCTGTGCCACGCCGAAGCGGATATCGCCGCACATGAACACCTTGAAGTCCTGCAGGAACACTTCCTCGGCGGTCTTGCCGTCCAGCTTTTCACCGGCTTCGAACATCTCATTGGCAAAGGTGTTGATCTCCACCCCGGCGATCTTGGCCAGACGCTTTGCGGTGGCCTCGTCCAGCGGGGTGCAGGTGGGGCTGCGGAACACCAGCGTGTCCGACAGGATGGCCGCCAGCAGCAGACCGGCGGTCTTCTGGGGGATCTCCACGCCGTTCTCGTCGTACATCTGGGTGATGATGGTGGCCGTGCAGCCCACGGGCTGGTTGCGGAAGTAGACCGGGCCGCTGGTCTCCAGACTGCCGATGCGGTGGTGGTCGATGATCTCCAGAATTTCGGCCTGGTCGAAGCCTTCCACGGCCTGGGTGGCCTCGTTGTGGTCCACCAGGATGATGCGGCGCTTGCGCAGCGCGATGATGTTGCGGCGGCTGACCATGCCGCAGTATTTGCCGTCCTCGTCCAGGATGGGGAAATAGCGGTGGCGCACCTTTGCCATCACGCGGGTGACATCCGCCACCGGGGTGACGAGGGTGAACTTCATGATATCGTCGCGGGTCATATAATAGGAGATGGGTGCACACTGGCTGATGAGCTTGCCCACGGCATAGGTATCCTCGGGCGTGGTCATGATGGCCACACCGGTCTCCTCGGCGATGCGCTGGATGGTGCGGCCCACCTTGGAGCCGTTGCAGATGATGAGCAGCGCGGCTTCCTTTTCAATGGCGCACAGCTGGCTCTCGTAGCGGTTGGTGAGGATGACGATGTCGCCTTTCTCCACCGTGCTCTCCAGCATTTCCGGCGTGGCCGTGCCGATGCGGATGCGGCCGGTGGCGCACACTGCGTCCTCGCTGCCCACCACCATGGTGCCGTCCAGCGTTTCAAGGATGTTCTTGTAGCTGGTCTTGCTCTTGGCGAGAATTTCGGTATCGAACACGTCCATGTTGGCCGTGGCGATATCCTTCACAGTGATGACGCCTTCCAGTTCGTTGTCCGCGCTGGTGACGGGCAGGGTGTCGATCTTCTGATCGCGCATGATCTCCCACGCTTTGCGCAGGCTGGTGGAACCCGGGATGCCGGGCATCTCGCGGTAATCCACATCACGAATTTTGGGGTTCACGTCCGTGCACATGCGCGGCGGTTTGACGCCGAACTTTTTCAGCACGAACTCGGTCTCCTGGTTCATTTTGCCGGCGCGGCGGGGCTCGCAGACCAGATCACTGGTCTTGTTTTTCAGCTCTGCATAGGCGATGGCGGAGCAGATGGAGTCGGTGTCCGGGTTGCGGTGGCCGATGACCACGACTTTGTGGGCTGCTTTGGGCATATTCTTCCCCCTTTGGGTCCTTATTACCTTATATATCTTATCTCATTTCCCTGCGGCGGGCAGCCTCCTGCACGAAGCCGCCCGCCGTGGCTTTATTGTAGCACAATTGCCTGCGGGGGTAAAGAAAAACAAACATGCCGCAAAACCACTTTTTATTGGACAGAATGCTTGACATTTCGACAAAATCCCGGTATGGTTGAAGCAAAGGAAAGGAGCGAACACCATGAAAAAGATCCTCTGCACAGCCCTTGCCGCCTGCATCCTGCTGGGCGGCGTGCTGGCCCTGCCCGCATTTGCCGAGACACCGGCTGCCATCCCCGCCGACCACGAGCCCCGGGTGCTCAACGAGCTGAGCGGCAACGCCGCCTTCATGCGCAACCTGAAGGCGATGCTGACCAAAACGGCCACCCCCTTCCGCGTCAAATCCGCCAAGACCAAGAGCCCGGCGGACGCCGTCGGTGCAGCCCCGGCCGAAGGTGCCGTGGCGACGCTGCAGCTCTGCACCTCCTTCCACCCTTCCGAAGCGCCGGTCAATGTGGACGGCCATGCGTTTTTCATCGTGACCAACGTTTCGGACGCCGACCTTGATGTGGGCGGCCTGCTGATCGCCCCGGGCACCGCCATGACCATCGGCAACCGCGCCAACCGCGACGAGCACGGCGGCCTGTGGTACAACCTGGAAGGCTTCTACAATTACTACATCGACGACTATTACCCGGATGTGCACAGCATGCAGGTGTCGCTGAGCCAGGAGCAGCTGGACGCCTTCAATGCGGCACTGCCCAACTGCGACAAGTGGTCCGGCGTGTACAACTGCGTGGCCTTCACCACCGCCATCTGGAACGCCGTGTGCGCGGACAGGCTGTGCCCGGTGCTGCCCACCCCCGAGGAGCTGACCCACAGCATGTCCGGCTACGAGGGCAAGGTGACCGAACACCCGGAGATCCCCTACGACTATGTGGTCTACTACGGCTACCCGGCCACCCGCAGCCAGGATTACCAGTAAGCAGCTTTCCGAAAATCCCCGGCAGAACGGCTTTTGTGCGGCCGTTCTGCTTTTTTCTTGTATACATCTCTTGTAATTTCGGCGGCGGCGGTGTATCATAAAGGCGATGTATCCAACCGTTTTATGCCGCAGTCACGGAGGAACCTATGACAGCAACCAAACCATCCCAGTTCAACAAACCGCCGCTGTTCACCCGCCAGCAGCTGGTGGCCCTGCTGCTGCCGCTCATCGCAGAGCAGGCTTTGAGCGTGTCCATCGGCCTGGCCGACACCCTGATGGTGTCGTCGGTGGGCGAAGCCGCCGTCTCGGGCGTGAGCCTGGTGGACAGCTTCAACACCCTGATGATCCAGATCATGAGCGCACTGGCCACCGGCGGCGCGGTGGTCACCAGCCAGTACATCGGCCGCGGGGAGCCCAAGGACGCCAAGCACGCTGCAGCGCAGATCTTGTTCATCCTGTCCAGCTTCAGCTGCCTTGTGGCGGCGGTGGTCATCGTGGGCCGCCACGCCATCCTGCGGGGCATCTTCGGCTCCATCGACGCGGACGTGATGCGCTACGCCGAGACCTACTTCCTGCTCTCGGCCCTGAGCTACCCCTTCATCGGCCTGTACAACGCCGGGGCCGCGCTGTTCCGCGCCCAGGGCAACAGCAAGGTGAGCATGATGTCCAGCCTTGTGATGAACGTGGTGAACATCGGCGGCAATGCGGTGCTGATCTACGGCTTCCGCATGGGGGTCATGGGCGCGGCACTGGCAAGCCTTGTGTCCCGCGCCATCGCCTGCTTTGCGGTGCTGTACCTGCTGCAGCGCCCCGCCTGCCCGCTGCGGGTGGATGGCTTGCAGGCGCTGGCCCCGCAGGGGCGGCTCATCCGGCAGATCTTACGGGTGGGCATCCCGGCCGGCATCGAGAACGGCATGTTCCAGATCGGCAAGCTGTCGGTGTCCAGCCTGACTTCCACCCTGGGCACCGCCGCCATCGCGGCCAATGCCGTGGCGAACACCACCACCACCTTTTTGAACATCCCGGCCAACGCCGTGGGCATGGCCGCCCTTACGGTCGTGGGCCAGTGCCTTGGCGCGGGCGAAAAGGACCAGGCCGTGTACTACTCCCGCCGCCTGATGCTGTTTGCCTACTGCGGTGCATGGTTCATGAACATCTCGGCCTTCCTGTTCGCCAACAAGTTCGCGCTGGGGCTGTTCAACCTCTCGCCGGAGGCCTACGCCATGGCGCTGGAAGTGATGGTGTGGTTCAACATCATCTCGCTGTTCATCTGGCCTTCCAGCTTTACCCTGCCCAACATCCTGCGCGCCGCCGGCGACGCCCGCTTCACCATGACCGTGAGCATCGTGTCCATGTGGGCCTTCCGGGTGGGCTTCTGCTACCTGTGCGTGCTGGCCTTCCACGGCGGGCTGCTCTCCATCTGGATGGGCATGTATCTGGACTGGGCCTTCCGCTCCCTGTGCTTCTTTGTCCGCTTCGTGCGCGGCAAGTGGCTGGAGCAGCATGTCATCTGAGCATCGTTGTTTTTCAAAGAGCCTGCCCTTGGGCAGGCTCTTTTTCTGCGCCTTGTGCAGGAAACCGGCCTTCTGGTTCGTATTACAGGCAGAAGCGGATTTCATCCCCCGGATTTTTACGCATTCCGCACAAATAATTCGCGTGAATTTTAACAATGTTGTCCGCTTTCGTTCTTGTTTTTGTCACACGCCGGGCGTATAATTTCTTATCGCTAAGAGTTTGCCCAACCGCAAAAAGGAGGCTTTTTCAATGAAACGCAATTGGTTTTCGCGCCATCCCATCGCTTTCATGGCGCTGTATTTACTGTTATATCTCTCTGCATTCAATTTTCTGAACACCCAGATCCACATGCCCCATGTGCTGGTGCACTGCCGCCTGGACGATCTGATCCCCTTCTGCAAATATGCCGTCATCCCCTACTTTGCATGGTTCCCGTGGATCCCCTTCACCCTGTTCTTCCTGCTGTGGAAGGCGCCCCGTGAAGACTTCTGGCGGCTGTGCCTGCCGCTGTTCGGCGGCATGACCCTGGCGCTGGCGTGCTACGTCATCCTGCCCACCGGGCTGAACCTGCGCCCGTACTATGTGCCGGGCAGCGACATCTTTGCCCGTGCGGTGCGCTTTTTGTACCGCACCGATACGCCCATCAATGTCTGCCCGTCCATCCACGTCTTCAACTCGGTGACGCTGCTGCTGGCCTACTACCGCAGCCGCCTCTTTGAGCGGCCCCGCCTGCGCTGGATGCGCCCGGCCGCTGCCGTGCTGTGCGGTTCCATCGTGTGCTCCACCGTGCTGCTCAAGCAGCACAGCTGCATCGACGTGGTGCTGGGCATCCTGCTGGCACTGGCACTGGACGCCGCCTTCACGGCCGCTTCCGAGTACAGCGAACTGCTGCAGACCCGCCGCGTATGACCCTCTCCGTCAAGATCTTCGATTTTGTCCGCTCTCCCTTTGGGAGAGCTTTTTTGTTTCAAAACGCACGGCTGTTTTCCTTAACCGCCGTTTCGTGAAAAAGAGCTCCAGAAAAATCCACGGATTTTTCTGGAGCTCAAATCATCAAAAACACTTCCGCTGAATATGGCCAAATGGAACGCGGCGGCCATCAAAACAATCCCTCCGGCAGGCAGACATCCTCTTTTGGCACCTTTGCCCAGGAAAACTCCGGGATGAGGCTTTCCGGCGTGCGTGGCGCAGGCTCCGGCTGCAAGCCGTAGGCATAGGCCAGCTTGCCCACGATCTCCTCGGCGGTGTACTTTGCCCGCAGGTTTTCCAGGCTCTGGTCGCCGTCGCGCTTCGACAGCCGCCGCCCGTCCGCAGCCAGCAGCAGCGGACAGTGGGCAAACTGCGGTGCCTGCAGGCCCAGCAGACGGTACAGGTAGAGCTGCCGTGCCGTGGAGGACAGCAGGTCCGACCCGCGCACCACCTCGGTGACACCCATGCGGGCGTCGTCCACCACCACCGCCAGCTGATAGGCAAACACACCATCGGCGCGGCGCAGGTAGAAGTCGCCGCAGTCCTGCAGAAGATTCTCGGTGTGTTTGCCCATGCAGCCGTCCGTGAAGGTGATATCTTCATCCGGCACCATCAGGCGGTAGGCCGGGGCCTTCTTTTTGCGCTTTTCGGCGATCTCGGCAGGCGTCAGGCCCCGGCAGGTGCCCGGATAGATGACGTTGCCGTCCGAGGTGTGGGGTGCACTGGCCGCGTGCAGCTGTGCGCGGGAGCAGAAGCACGGGTACACAAGGCCCATGGCATCCAGTTTCTGGTAGCTTGCGGTGTAGATCTCCGCGCACTCGCTCTGATAATAGGGGCCATGCGGGCCGCCGGTGCTGCCGCCTTCATCCCAGCCAAGGCCCAGCCAGTCGAGGTCCTGCTCCAACAAATCGGCATAGATGCGCGGGCAGCGTTCGGCGTCGAGGTCCTCGATGCGCAGCACGATGCGCCCGCCCCGGCTTTTGGCGCTGAGCCACGCCAGCAGGCTGCAGGCCAGGTTGCCCAGGTGCAGCCGCCCGCTGGGGCTGGGCGCGAAGCGCCCGGTGACGGTTTCGTTTTTATTTGTCATGGGAAGGGTTTCGTTTTGCATGGTGATCCTTTCAGCCGCCGGACGATTTGAAATGCCCTCCGTTTCACTCTGGGCATCTTCAGCGGAAATGTTATTTTTATTTTGAGAATTTGAAAAATCTGCGGATTTTTCAAATTCTCTTTTTCACGGGAAGGGGTCGTGACGGCAAACGGCAGCTGCAGCCGCTGGCTCCCTGCGGGGAGCTTCCGCCGCAGCGGCTGAGGGGCCTTGAAATGGCGGAACACAAAAAAGCATTAAGCGAAGCGGCTATCTTTTTTGTATGGAGCCCATCCTCTTTGGGGTTGAAAAGGGCGAGCAGCCCCTTTCTCGTGGGTCCAGCGCGTCGAAATCGCCGTGCCCTTGCCGCGCTAAACACGCGGCATTTGCTTCGCAAACCGGTCTGCGGCTTAAAAGCCCCACTGGGGCTTTCATGCCTTCCGGGCACCGCCGTCCTTTCTGGTTCTCTTTTGGTGCCAAAAGAGAACATCCTCTCAGCAAACCACTCTCCCCAGCTGCTCCTCCACCGCCTGCCGGACCTGCGCGGCCTGCAGGCCGTAGACCAGCTGCACCTCGCAGCCGTTCAGCACCACGCCGCTACAGGGCAGCTCATGCAGAGCCTGCGCGTCCACAAAGGCCGCTTCCTGCACCGTGATGCGCAGGCGGGTGAAGCAGTTGTCCACCGTGCGGATGTTCCCCCGCCCGCCGAGGGCGGCAATGAGCTTTTCAAGGTCTGCTGCAGTCAGCGGCGCTTCCGGCCGGGCGGGCTCCTCCGGGCGGCGTCCCGGGGTGGGCAGGTCCAGCCAGCGGATGAGGGCCGTAAACACCACGAAATAGACCGCGATTTCCGCAAGGCCCAGCAGGTACAGCACCGGGTAGTTCGTCCGGGCCGTGCCGGCCGAAAGGTTCATCAGCAGCGAACCCAACAGGTTCGAAGTGAAGGCCGTAACGTGGCACAGGTGCAGCAGCACGATGAAGATGCCCGAGATGACCGCATGGGCCAGCCAGAGCACCGGTGTCGAGAAGCAGAACAGGAAATCCAGCGGTTCGGTGATGGACGCCAGCGACGCCGTGAAGGCCAGCGGCAGCAGCTGGGCAGCGGTCTTTTTGCGGTTTTCCCGCCGGGCGCAGAAGATGAACGCCGCCGTGATGCCAAAGTAGCCGAAGGTCTTGGTGAAGCCGGTGTACATCCAGACGATGCCCTCCGAGAAGGGCAGGCCGAGGTTATATTCAGTCATCATGACCACATAGGCCCCGACGTAGGTGACGCCGTCCGCCGCCAGCTGCCCGCCCAATCGTGAGAACTGGAACGGCATGTACACCAAGTGGTGCAATCCCGTGGGGATGAGCAGCCGTTCCAGAAAGCCGTAGAGGAACAGCCCCACATTGCCGGAGGACGCGATGAAGCCGGTAAGCGCCGTGGTACCCTGCTGCACCGGCGGCCAGACGAAGCAGGCCGCAAAGCCCAGGGCTGCTGCCAGTGCCGCCGCACAGGTGAAGGACCAGCGCGTGCCGGAAAAGATGCCGGGCAGGATGCCTTTGTGGGTGACATCGCAGGTGCGGTTGAAGATGCCGCCCACCGCAAGGCCCAGCAAAATGCCGCCGAACACGCCGGTGTCCACGGTCTGGATGCCCAGCACGGTGGTCTGGCCCGAACTGTACAGGCCGGTGAGGGCGTCCGGCTTGGCCAGCTGCCCCAGCGCGGTCAGGGTGACGTTGCCCGCCGTGAGGTAGATCAGATAGCACATCAGCGCGATGAGCCCGGCCTGGTGCTTTTCCTGCTTAGCCAGCGCCGCCGCAATGCCGACGCAGAACAGCACGCTGAGGTTCGAGATGACCGCCGTCAGGCATTTGTAGATGAGCTGGCCCAGCAGCTGCACCAGCGGCCAGCGGAGAAACGGCAGCACTCCGGCCAGCGGCGTACTGGTGAGCAGGGCACCCGCCACCAGCAGCAGCCCCGCCGCCGAAAGATAGGAAAGCGGGGCCAGCATCGCCTTGGAAAAGCGCTCCAGCGCCTGAGTGAGCCTGTTTTTCATACGCTGCGTCTCTCCTTCCCGGTCTCTCCGGCTTTTCCGGCCCGTGCGGCAGACGGGGGACCTATCTGTAGTCAACCGCCAACCGCGAAAAATGTCAAGGCCGCAAACTGCACAAAAAGCGCTTTCTTCTTTCGGCAAAGCCGCTGCTGCGGGTTGAAATTCGTCCCTCCCGCGCTGATTGACAACCGCCGGTGCAGAACGTATACTTAGGGTGTATCGTTTTGAGACGCTGCCGCCGCTTTCCGGCCGCAGTTCTTCAAGGAGGACACCGCTATGAAATTGAAATATACACGCATCCTTTCGCTGGTGCTGTGCGCGGCCATTGCCTGCAGCGCCCTCGTCGGCTGCGGCAGCTCTGCCGCCAGCTCCGGCTCAGAGCCTTCCAGTTCGGCCACTGCGTCCAGCAGCGCGGCGGCTTCCGGCGAGGCTTTGCCGGACTCCACCGTGCAGGCCAACACGTCCGGCCTGAACCCCGGCGACTTTGACGAAAACTCCATCTTCTCCATCACCGGCACATCCGCTGCCTTTGCGCCCTGCCTGGGCTGGGGGCCGGGCGTGTCCGGCTGCTCGCTGAAATCGGTCATCGCGGCGGCTTCCCTGCTGCAGTGGGCCGAGGAAGCACGGCTTTCCTCCCGCACGCCGGAAGCCATCCAGGACGCCTTCTATGAATGGTACGATGGCCTGGACGCCGACGAGCAGGAGAGCTTTGCCGAGGCCTGGACCATGATCGAGCCGGACGCGCTGGCCCTGCTGAGCGATAAAGAGAGCATGAGCGGCCGCATTGAGGACGCCGGCCTGGATGCCAGCACCCTGCCCGGCTGCACCCTGAAAAACTGGCAGGCCCTGCAGAGCGTGCTGGACGACTGCGTACCCGAAGCCAACGGCGAAGCATAATTCGTTTTGCCAAGCAAAAGGCGCTGACCGACTGGTCAGCGCCTTTTTTGTTTTACACCTTTTTCAGCACATACTGCCGGGTGCCCATGCCGATCTTTTCGGCCTGCTCCAGCGTGGCCTTCCACTCGATGTTGGGGTTGGAATCCTTGAAGTTGTCGTGGTGGCAGTTCCAGCCGGGCTTTGCAAGGTTCTGGCCCAGCTGGCTGTTCGGCAGCGGCTGTGCATTCAGGCAGGCATCGGCGCAGGCCTGATCCAGCGCCACCGGATCAAAGGATGCAAAGATGCCGATATCCGGCAGGATGGGAGCATCGTTCTCGCAGTGGCAGTCGCAGTTGGGGCTGATGTCCTGCACCAGAGAAATATGGAAGCAGGGACGACCGGCGCACACGGCAGCCGCATACTCGGCCATCTTGCGGTCCAGCAGCTCATTGGCACACTCGTTGGGAGAATAGATGGCGTCAAAGCTGCACGCACCGATGCAGCGGCCGCAGCCCTTGCACTTGGTCTGGTCAATGACGGCCTTGTTGTTTGCATCATAGGTGATGGCATCGGAGCCGCACTCCTTCGCGCAGCGGTGGCAGCCACGGCACAGGCTCTGCTGCACCTCCGGGTGTCCGGCGGCGTGCTGTATCATCTTGCCTGCGCGGGAGCCGCAGCCCATGCCGATGTTCTTGAGAGTACCGCCGAAGCCGGTGGATTCGTGGCCCTTGAAATGGGTCAGGCTGATAAAGATATCCGCATCCATGATGGCGCGGCCGATCTTTGCCGTCTTGCAGTATTCGCCGTTCGGCACCGGCACCTCTGCCTCATCGGTGCCGCGCAGACCGTCCGCAATGATGACCTGACAGCCGGTGGTCATGGGCCAGAAGCCGTTCAGCTGGGCACAGGTGAGGTGCTCCAGTGCGTTCTTGCGGCTGCCCGGATACAGGGTGTTGCAGTCGGTCAGGAACGGCAGACCGCCCTGCTCCTTGCACAGGTCAGCCACCACCTTGGCGTAGTTGGGGCGCAGGAATGCCAGATTGCCCAGCTCACCAAAGTGCATCTTGATGGCAACGAATTTGCCATCCATATCAATATCCTTGATCCCGGCGGCGATGCACACGCGGCGCAGCTTGTCCAGCAGGCTGGTGCCCACGGGACAGCGGAAATCTGTATAATAGACCTTGGATGCTTCCATAGCAGTTTCCTCCATTTTGTTGCGCGGCACGCTGCCGCATACTCTCTTTTTCCAGTATAGCACAACTTTTTCCAAAGAAAAAGAGCAGCGTAAAAGCGGCGGGTATCGTTTTTTGCCGTTTGCCTTTACGGCCTTTTCCCGTGAAAAACAACTCCGAAACGACCGCAGTCGTTTCGGAGTTGCAAACTATAAAAATACTAGAGCAAAGCGGCAAGCATTTAAAATCAGACGATCGCGGTAACTGCCGCCACCGCCAGCACGATGATGCCCAGCACGATGCGGTAGGCACCGAAGAACTTGAAGTCGTGGCGCTTGACGTAATCCATCAGGAAGCGGATGACCGCAAGGCTCACGCCGAAGGCCACCACGCAGCCCACCACCAGCACGGCGATCTCGGTGCCGGTCATGACCGAACCGCCCAGTACGAACTTGACCACCTTGAGCAGCGAAGCACCCGCCATGACCGGGATGGCCAGATAGAAGGTGAACTCGGCCACGCAGGCACGGGACAGGCCCAGCAGCAGGCCGCCCACGATGGTTGCACCAGAACGGGAAGTGCCGGGGATGATGGCCAGACACTGCCACAGGCCGATGATGAAGGCATCGCGGTAGGTGATCTGGTCAAGGCGCGTCACCTTGGGCGCGGCGCGGCGGTTCTCCACCACAAAGAACAGCACACCATAGAGGATGAGCATGGCGGCCACGGTGATGTAATTATAAAAATGGTCTTCCATCCAGTTGTCCAGCGGGCTGATGATCAGCACCGGGATGGTGGCGGCCACCACCTTGAACCACAGGTTCCAGACGCTGGGCTTGGAGATGACCCGGCCCTGCTTCAGGCCAAAGGGCCACAGCTTGCCCCAGAACAGCACCACCACGGCCATGATGGCACCCAGCTGGATGACCACGCGGAACATGGACATGAACTCCTCGCTGGCGTGGAACTTGACCACCTGCTCCAGCAAAATCATATGGCCGGTGGAAGAAATGGGCAGCCATTCGGTGATGCCCTCCACGATGCCCATCAGGATCGCTTTGATGATCTCAAAAAACGTAAGTACCCCTCCCATCGCGCAGTGCGCGTGATCACATGTTTTTTCCAGTATACCATACTATGCGGCGGTTCGCACGCAGAATGCGAAAATTTTGCGGCGGAAAGCTTTCTGCCCCGCAGGCTGTAACTGGGCCGTGAAATGTGTTATACTGATGGCAAAGACCCTTCACCCCTTATTTTACGCGAAACGTAAAACAGAGTTTAAACCCGGTTTATCATTTTTTACAATGAGGTGAGCTTTCATGAACATTCTGGTTATCGGCTGCGATCAGGTCGGCGCATCCCTCATCCGCGATCTGGAGCACATCGGCCACGACATCTCGCTGGTGGAAAAGGACCCCGAGCAGCTCAAGCGGCTGGACGCCTTCGACGATTACTGCTTCGGCGGAACCGCCCTGGTGGGCGACCCCACCGACCCCGACGTGCTGCGCCGGGCCGGCGTGGAGAACTGCGACGCCGTGGCCGCCGTGAGCGAGGACGACTCGGTGAACCTGATGGCGGCGCAGATCGCCCGCAGTATCTTCCGGAAGGAAAAGGTCATCTGCCGGGTCTCCGACCCGCACCTGCAGGTGCTGTACCACAAAGCCTATGAGATCGAGACCATCTGCCCCACCGTGCTCACCGAGCAGTCGGTGTTCCGTGCGCTGGCAAAGTGAAAACAGGGCAGTTTTTCCATTCCACTCTGTAGAATGAGGTAATGATATGAAAGTTTGTATTGCAGGCGGCGGCAAAGTGGGCATGTATCTGGCCCAGAGCCTTCTGGCCCACCGCCACAAGGTGACCATCATCGAGCCGCAGGAGATGCTCTGCCGCTCGCTGGCGGACTCGCTGGACATCCCGGTGATCTGCGGCGACGCCGTCAGCTTTGACACCATGCGCACCGCCGACGTGGCCAGCTGCGACGCTTTTGTGGCCGTGACCGGTGCGGACGAAGACAACCTCGTGGCCTGTCAGATCGCCAAGCGGGAATTCGGCGTGGACCGCACCGTGGCCCGGGCCTCCAACCCCAAGAACCGCGAGCTGCTGCACACCCTCGGCGTGGACACCGTGGTGTGCGGCACCGACAACCTGAGCCACATCCTCGAGCGGGAGATCGAGACGGATACCATCCGTCAGCTGCTCTCGCTGGGCGGCGGCACCGCCAGCCTGAACGAGATCCTGCTGCCCGAGAACTTCCAGTTTGCCGGGCAGGCCGTGAAGGACATCCCCATGCCGGGCGACGCCATTCTGGTGTGCATCACCCGCGATGCGGAGTTCATCATCCCCCACGGCAACACCACCCTGCTGCCCTGGGACCGCATCCTCTGCCTGACCCAGGACGACACCCTGCATCTGCTGATGGATGCATGGGGCCTTTCGGGCAAATGACCGAGCGGGAACTGCTGCGCACCGCGCTGGTCATCCCGCCCCGGGGCCGGGCCGTGCTCTGCGTTTGGGCCGGGGTGCCAGGCCTTGTCTGCGCGCCCTTCGTGTTCTGGCAGAGCATCGCCGCCGGGTGCGTGTTTTGCGCGGTGTGGACGGCGCTGGTGTTTGAAGTGTGGGTGCGCAGCTGCAGCTTTGCGGCATGGCTCACCCCCAAGGACCTCGTGATGCAGGCCGGTGTTGCCGTCCCCGCGGCGCGTCAGCTGCCCCGGCAGGCCGTCACCGGCCTGTTTGCGCTGCGCACCCCGCTGCTGTGGCTGGCGGGCTGCAGCGTGCTGGTGGTGCGCTGCCCGGGCGCACAGCTCATCCTGCCCGGCGTCCCGGCCCCGCAGGCACAGGCGCTGGCCGCCGCCCTGACGGAGGATGCACCATGACCACCGCCGAACGGGGCTTTCACCCCTTTGCCGTGCTGCATGTTCTGCGCAAGACCATCCTGCTGTACCTCATCCCGCTGGTGCAGGTGCTGTTCGAACGCAACTGGGAAGCCCTGTGGACCGCCCTTGTGCAGGACGCAGTGCTGTTCACCGTACTGGCACTGGTGAGCGCCGCCGCGCTCCACGCCAGCCGCTGGCAGGTGGATGCACAGGGCAATTTGACCATCCGCTGGCGGCTGGGTGTGCGGCTGGACCGCAGCCTGCGGGCCGGCCAGCTGGCAGCGCTGACCATTGAGCGGCCGCTGCTCTACCGGCTGGCCAATGCCAGCAAGGTGGTGCTGTACCCCGCCGGGCAGAAGCGCAGCCTGACCCTGATGCTGACCCGGAAGGACGCCCAGTGGCTGGCCGACCGGATGATGCCGGTGGAGGACGCGGTGGCCCACACGCCCCACGGCGGCGAAAAGCTGGCCTTTGCGGTGCTGGGTGCCAACAGCCTTTCCACGCTGGCGCTGCTGGTGCTGGCCCTGCGCCAGAGTGAACCTTATGCGCCGGACGCCCAGACTGCCGCCTTCGCCCACCTGAACCGGCTGGCAGCATGGGCTGCGCGCTGGCTGCCCATGGGCACGGCCTGGCTGCTGGTGCTGGGCGGAGTGCTGTTCTGCGCCAGTCTGGCCCGCAGCGCCGCGCAGGCGGCCCACTACACCGTGTGGCGCACCGACACCCAGCTGGGCAGCCGGGGCGGCCTTGTGCGCCGGTACGAGCTGCGCATCCGGCTCCGGCATCTGAGCTTTGCCGATGTGCGCCGCTCCCCGGCCACCTGGGCGCTGCACTACAGCCCCGTATACGTCACGGCCAGCCGCTGCCAGCCGGAAGTGCCGCTGCTGGTCTGGCGGGAGGACGGGCCGTTTTTGCAGGAGCTTTTGCCTGGCTTTGCCCTGCCGCCGGATGAGCCGGTGAATGCTCATAACCGCAGCAAGCTGTTCTTTCTGCCGGCGGGCATCCCCTGCGGGCTGTTTTTACTGCTGACGGCAGTGTCCCGCTACACCCTGCCCGGGCTCACCGTGCCGCTGCTGGTGCTGACCGGCATTGCCGGCGTGTTCCTGCTGGGCGCATGGGCGGGCTACCGCCGCGAGGGCGTGTGGCAGAAGGACGGGCGCATCCTTCTGCGCATCCAGCACGGCTTCCATCTGCACAACATCTGTGTCTTCTGCCCGACGCCCGCCCTGACGGCCCTGCAGTCGCCCTGGGCGGTGGCGGTGCGCCGCACGAACCTGACCCTCACCTTCCCGGGCGGCATCCGTCGGAAGGTGCGCAGCGTACGGTGCGAGGACATCTCATTTATGGATCTTTAAGGAGTCTTTTTCTGTGATCAAAACCATCTTATTCGATCTGGACGGCACCCTGCTGAACACCATCGACGACCTTGCCGATGCGGGAAACTGGGTGTGTGAACAGCACGGCTGGCCCACCTTTACGGTGGAGCAGTTCAAGCACATGGTGGGCAACGGCATCCCGAAGCTGGTGGAACGCTTTTCCCCGGAAAATGCGCGTACCCCGGAACAGCTGGCGGCGACGCTGGCCGAGTTCACGGCCCGGTACGACGCCCACAAAGAGGACAAAACCGCCCCCTACCCGGGCATCCCGGAGCTGCTGGACCAGCTGCAAGCGGCGGGCATCCAGTGCGCCGTGTTCTCCAACAAGGCGGACCCGCTGTGCGGGAAGATCATCGCGCATTACTTTGGCACCGGACGCTTCGCCGCCGTGCGCGGCAGCCGCCCGGGTGTACCCACCAAGCCGGACCCGGCCGGGCTGTATGCGCTGATGGACGAGATCGGTGCTGACCGCTCTGCCACCCTTTTTGTGGGCGACAGCGACGTGGACATCCTCACCGGGCACAACGCCCGCCTGCCCGCCATGGGGGCCCTGTGGGGCTTCCGGGGCCGCGCAGAGCTGACCGCCGCCGGGGCCGACGCCCTGGCCGCTGTGCCGGAGGATATTTTTATGTATATCAAAAACAACTGAAGACACAAAAAGGGAGCTGTCCCGAAGGACAGCTCCCTTTTGTGTTCTTTGGTGTTCTCCCGGCTTAGCCCAGAGTGACTTCCTGGATCTTGGAGGATGCGAACTCGAAAGGCCAGACGGTCTTCCACTCCTGATCCTGCACCTGTGCGATAGCAACAGAAGCGTAGGTGTTGTCGCGGTAGTGCTTCACGCCGCCGATCTCGTACTCGGGGGTGAACTCGATCTTGGAGTACGGCAGGACGATCTTGCGGCCGCCCTCGAATGCGCCGTCGATGGACAGGCCTGCCAGAGCATCGCGGATCGCTGCGCCGTCGGTGGAGCCAGCCTTCTCGATGGCAGCCTTGAACAGCCACACAACGGTGTAGGACTCAGCAGAGTGGCCGTTCATGTTGACGTTGTAGACCTTCTTGAAGTCCTCGTTGATCTCGACACCGTTGGTCAGGTCGGGGTTGAACTCGACAACAGAAGCCACGCCGTTTGCGGATGCGCCCAGGTTCGGGATGAAGGAAGGATCGGTGAAGCCGTTTGCCTTTGCAACGATCATCTTGGGCTTGTAGTTCTGCTCCTTCAGGGTCTGGACGAACAGGGTTGCGTCGCCGATGTAGGAGTCGCACAGGATGGCGTCGGGGTCAGCCTGCTTCAGAGCCAGCACCTGAGAGGACAGGTCGGTGGCGTTGGAGCTGTAGTCCACTTCAGCCACAACGTCCAGACCGTAGTCGGGTGCAAACAGGTTGACGCAGCGGATCAGCTCCTGACCGATAGCTGCCTTATCGGTGAAGATGGCGACCTTCTTGATCTCGTTGCCGGTCTGCTCCTTGGAGTCCTGCAGATACTTCAGCATATCTTCGACGTACACGGAGTTCAGCAGGCACAGACGGAAGAAATAGTCGTAGTCCTTGTGGTCCTCGTCGGTCAGACGGTCCAGGGTGGAGATAGCGGTGGTAGGTTTTGACTGCTTTTCTGGTATCCACCTTATCGCCTCCTCAGAATCATGACCTGACGCACGACCAGAATGATGATGAAGGTGACGAACACGATCATATCACTGTAGGACGGGCTGATGAACAGCGCGCTCATCTGCTCCAGCAGGCCAAGGAAAATGCCGGCGAAGAATGCGCCGGGGATCGAACCCAGACCGAACATGAGCACTGCGACGATGGGAAGCGCTACGTAGGGGTCCACACCAAAGTAGGTATACAGAACATAGGTGATGTACATGCCCACCATCAGCATTTCGCCGTGGCAGAAGTTGACAATGTTCATAACGCCAAAGATGATGTTCTGTCCCATACCCATCAGGGAGTAGAAACCGCCCAGCAGGATACCGTTGACCAGTGCTTGCAAAAATACTTCCATTGACATCCTCCCGTTCTAAGCAGCAGCTGTATCGGGAGAAAGCCTGTTGCCGCTTCTTCCGCAGAAAAGACCGGCGTTACCGTCCCCAAGGAATTAAAAAAAAAAAACCTGTCTGGAAGGTTCCAGACAGGTGAAAAAATAAATATAAGAAGATTCCCGTACGGGTCAAATTAAAAAACGCCTTTGTGCAAAAGCACAAAGGCATTTTTATGACCCGTACGGGAATCGAACCCATGTTACAGCCGTGAAAGGGCCGTGTCTTAACCGCTTGACCAACGGGCCTTAGAAATACAGAGCTTCGCTAAAACCTCCGACTTTCATCGTCCACTACTGCGGACGACCGTCCCCCATAACCTTAGCGAAACTCTGTAAAAGTGGTAGCGGTAACTGGATTTGAACCGGTGACACTTCGGGTATGAACCGAATGCTCTAGCCAACTGAGCTATACCGCCACATATTATTGCCGCACTTGAACGGTGCTTTATTATTATACCCACAGATACCCCTTTTGTCAACACATATTTTTAAAAAATTCGCATTTTTTCAGCTCGGCCAAAATACAAACGCATCTACGAAAAAATCCCGCTCTCTGCGCACACAGAAAGCGGGATTTTCAACCAGTTATTCAGCCTTTGTGGAAAAGTCGGGCGTCTCTCAGCCCTTCTTGTGGGTGGGCACCATGACCTTCAGGCCGCCCATATACGGCTGCAGCACTTCGGGGATGGTGACGGTGCCGTCGGCCTGCAGATGGTTCTCCAGGAAGGCGATCAGCATACGCGGAGGTGCCACGCAGGTGTTGTTCAGAGTGTGAGCCAGATAGGTCTTGCCGTCCTTGCCCTTCACGCGGATGTGCAGGCGGCGTGCCTGTGCATCGCCCAGATTGGAGCAGGAGCAGACCTCGAAGTACTTCTGCTGGCGGGGGCTCCAGGCCTCAATATCGCAGCTCTTGACCTTCAGGTCGGCCAGGTCGCCGGAGCAGCAGTTCAGCTGGCGCACGGGGATCTCCATGCTGCGGAACAGCTCGACGGAGTTCTTCCACAGCTTCTCGTACCAGTCGGCGCTCTCCTCGGGGCGGCAGACCACGATCATCTCCTGCTTCTCGAACTGGTGGATGCGGTAGATGCCGCGCTCCTCGATGCCGTGGGCACCCTTCTCCTTGCGGAAGCAGGGGCTGTAGGAGGTCAGGGTCAGAGGCAGGGTGGCCTCGTCCAGAGTCTGGTCGATAAAGCGGCCGATCATGGTGTGCTCACTGGTGCCGATCAGGTACAGGTCTTCCCCCTCGATCTTATACATCATGGCGTCCATCTCGGGGAAGGACATAACGCCCTTCACCACATCGCCGTGCATCATGAAGGGCGGGATCACGTAGGTGAAGCCCTTGTTGATCATAAAGTCGCGGGCGTAGGCCAGCACTGCTTCGTGCAGGCGGGCGATGTTGCCCAGCAAGTAGTAGAAGCCGTTGCCGGCCACGCGGCCTGCAGCGTCCATGTCGATGCCGTCAAAGCTCTCCATGATCTCGGTGTGGTACGGGATGGGGAAATCGGGCACGACCGGCTCGCCGAAGCGCTGTGCTTCCACGTTATAGGTATCGTCCGGACCGATGGGCACGCTGGGGTCGATCATCTGGGGGATGGTGTACATGATCTCCTGAATGCGGGCAGCCAGAGCTTCTTCTTCCTTCTCCAGCTCGGCCATCTTGTCGGCGTCGGCCTTGACGGCGGCGTTGTTGGCGTCGATCTGGGCCTGCAGCTCTGCCTTCTTGGCCTCGTCGTCGCACTTCTTCAGCTGGCCGAACAGCGGGCCGTTGGCCTTGCTCAGCTTGTTGCGTGCAGCCTTGAGGGACTCCACTTCTTTCAGGCATGCGCGGTACTTGGCATCCTTCTCGATGACCTCGTCCACCAGCGGGAGCTTCGCATCCTGAAATTTCTTCTTGATGTTTTCCTTGACAGCGTCCGGGTTTTCACGGACAAATTTGATATCAAGCATGATTGACTCTCCTTGCTCTATTTCGGTTCGCACAGAGAAGCGGTCTCCCCTGTGCCGTTCAAAGGCGGTCGCCCGCCTTGGATCGCGTGATTTTGGCTTCCCCTACGGGGGAAGTTGTCACCGAAGGTGACTGATGAGGGGAAGTCCCCTCAAGAAGCATTTTACTGTTCCAGCTGATACTGCCCCAGCAGGTTGGCGAAGGCCCGCAGCTGTTCATCCGAGTAGAAGTGGACGGTCAGCTTGCCTTTGCCGCCGTGGTAGGCCACGTTCACTTCGCTGCCCAGCGCCTGCTTGAGGCTTTCTTCCACCTCCACCGGCAGGGTGCCGCGGGGCTCGGGCTCTTTGGGCTCCTTTGCGGGCTTTGCCAGCTTCTTGCACAGGGCTTCGGCCTGCCGGACGTTCAGCTGGTTGTCCGCAATGATCTGCGCGGCCTGCTCCTGCAGCTCCGGCGTGGGCAGACCCAGGATCACCTTGGCATGGCCGATGTTGATAAAACCACTTTTTAGCAGTTCCAGCACGTTTTCCGGCAGATTGAGCAGGCGCAGGCTGTTGGCCAGTGCGCTGCGGCTCTTGCCCAGCTTTTGTGCTGCCTGCTCCTGGGTCAGGCCGCAGCGGGTCATCAGCTCCCGGATGCCGGCGGCTTCTTCCACCGGGTCCAGATCTTCGCGCTGCAGGTTCTCCACCAATGCCAGCTCCATGGCCTGCTCGTCGGTGACATCCTTCACCACCACGGGCACTTCGTTCAGGCCCGCCATGCGGCAGGCACGCCACCGGCGCTCGCCGGCCACGATGCTGTAGCCGCCCCGGGGCTGGGGCCGCACCGCGATGGGCTGCAGCAGGCCGTGCTCGGCGATGCTGGCCGCCAGCTCGCCCAGCGCCTGCTGGTCGAAGGTCTTGCGCGGCTGGTCCGGGTCCGGTTCGATCTCGCGCAGGGGCAGGGTCTCCACCTTTGCGTCGGACTCGAAGATGGGCGAAGCATCTTCAAACAGACTTTCCAGCCCCCGCCCGAGTCCTCCTTTTCCTCTTGCCATTTCTGTTCCCCCTGTGCTTTAGTCTTCCAGAGCATTTTTCGCCAGCTCTGCGGCGGGCGCACTGCGGCCACGGGTCTTTTTCGGCTCGTGGGGACGATTGCGCTTGACGAACTCGATCGCCAGATCCATGTACGCTTCGCTGCCCTTGCCCTTCGGCTCATAGAAGTTGATGGGCTGGCCGTAGCTGGGCGCTTCCGAGATGCGGATGGAGCGCGGGATGGTGGTCTGGTACACCTTGTTCCCGAAGTATTTCTGCACCTGTTCCACCACCTGAATGGTCAGGTTGTAGCGCAGCGAGAACATGGTGAACACCACGCCCTCGATGTCGAGATAGGGGTTATACTTCTTGCGGATGGTCTTCAGAGTGCTGATGAGCTCCGAAAGACCTTCCAGCGCGTAATACTCGCACTGCACCGGGATGAGCACACTGTCGCAGGCGGTCAGGCCGTTCAGGGTGAGCAGGTCCAGGCTGGGCGGGCAGTCGATGAAGATGAAGTCATAATCCTTCTGCACCTCGGCCAGTGCCTTGCGCAGACGGCCTTCGCGGCTGGGCAGGTCGATCATTTCCAGGCTGGCACCGGCCAGACGGGTGTTGGAGCCGATGACATCGGTGCGGTACTCGGTGTGCCGGATGGCCTGCGCCGCCGACGCCCGGCCGATGAGCACCTCGTAGGTGCCGTACTCCACACTGCGCTTCGGGATGCCGTAACCGGTGGTGGTGTTGCCCTGCGGGTCCAGATCGACGATCAGCACTTTTTTGCCCAGTGCCGCCACGCAGGACGAAAGGTTGACGGCGGTGGTGGTCTTACCAACGCCGCCTTTCTGGTTTGCAACTGCTATGATTTTTGCCACGCACGTTTCTTCCTTCCGGGAAAAAGAGTTGTTCCACATGGAACATTCGCAGTCATGCCCGCCGTTTTCCCTGCCGGACGGGCACCTCATTTGTTAGTATAGCACATCCAGAATCTTTTTTGAACCGCTTTCAAGCGTTTTTGTGCGGGTTTTTCGGGGTTTTGTGATTTTAAAACCACAAAAACCGGATTTAAAATGCCCTCCGCTTCGCTCCGGGCAATATTTAGCGGAAAAATTATTTTTATTTTGCGTCTGTCGCGGCCTGCGGGAGAACGAGCCCTCTCAGGCGCTTCGCGCCAGCTCTCCCGAAGGGAGAGCCAAGACCGTGGAGGGAACGCTTCTTGCCTCTCCCTTTGAAAGACTTCCCCCGGTCGGGGGAAGATGTCGCGCAGCGACAAAAAGGGGACAAGGTGTCACCGAAGGTGACGGAGAGGGCGCACCCGCTCCCCTGCGGGGAGCTGCCGCCGCAGCGGCTGAGGGGCCTATCAATCGGAGAAGCGAGAAAAAAGTGCAACGGCGACGACCGCCGCCAGTGGCGGATACAGGGAGGAGCTGTTGGGGCAGCGGTCAGCAGGACACGAGTGCCGCTCAAGGCACGAAGTGGACGCTGGGCACCGCAACCCATCTGAGCGAAGCGGCTAGCATTTTTCCGCTTCGACTTCTGCTTTGGGATTATTAAGGGCGCGCAGCCCTTAATTCGTTGTGGGGTGGGTGGAGTCCAGAGGAAGGGAGGGGGGAGTCGAAACACCCCTCCCTGCCTCTGGCCCAGCGGAGCGTCCCAGAGGCGCTGCCTTTTGTAAAAGCCATAAAACTTGAAACGCTCGCCCGCGCTCTGCCCGGGAAGCATTCTATCGTCCCCTGTTCCACATGGAACAATTACCGCTCGGCCGCAGCGGTGGGGATGCGCACCGTATATTCAATGTACCCGTCCTTCTCCTCCCGGTGGGCGGTGGCGGGCACGCCGTTGTCGGTCATCAGGCGGATGGCGTGGTCAATGGTGTTCACAAAGATGCGCACATCCTTCACCATGGAGATGCGGTGCCCGCCCTTGCCGGTGCTGTTCAGCAGCTGCTCGATGTACAGGTCGGTCTGGCGGGCGTTCATGCGGCGCTTGGCAATGTTGATGAGGGCCTCGCTGCGGCGGTTCTCCGGCAGACGCAGCACCGCCCGGGCGTGGCGCTCGGTGAGATTGTTGTCCAGCACGAACTGCCGCTGGTCGGCGTTCAGCTGCAAAAGCCGCAGCTTGTTGGCAAAGGTGGGCTGTGCCATGCCCAGCCGCTTGGCTGCTTCGGCCTGGGTGCAGTCCCACAGCACCATCACGTCCTTCAGCCCCTGCGCCTGCTCGAAGGGGTTCAGGTCGGCACGCTGGAGGTTCTCCAAAAGCCCCAGCGCGGCGGTCTGCTCGTCGGCGTAGGTGCAGAGGATGGCCGGGATGGTGGTCATCTTGGCCAAACGGCAGGCCCGCAGCCGCCGCTCCCCTGCCACCAACTCGTAGCCGCCGTCCGACATCTTTCGCACCGAGATGGGCTGTAACAGACCGTTCTCCCGGATGCTCACGGCCAGCGCGGCCAGCTCCTGCTCGTCGAACTCTTTCCGGGCCTGAAACGGCGAGGGCCGGATCTGGTCGATGGGCAGGGAATAAATTTTGCCTGCCTGTTTTCTGCGTTCAAACATGGATACACTCCCCTTTCACACAATGCATGGGTTTTGTTTTCCACATTTTCCCGGGAAAGTGTGGAAAATCTCGCGTTCTGGGCCCAGTGTACCACACAACAAAAGACCCTGCCAGACAATTCGTTCGGCAGGGTCTTGCAAATTCTTCGCGTTGCGTCGTTATTTCAGCGGGCTTTTTGCGATTTTTCCGCCGTTTCTGGGGTAGGCTGTCGGAGTCTGCGAAATCTTTTTGCACAGGATCAGGGTGCGGGTGTCGCCGCCCGGCAGGTGCAGGGTGCGGGTCTCTTTGTACTCGCCGCCCAGCTTTTTGATGGCACCGCGGGCTGCGGCAAGTTCTTCCTCACCGGAAGCGCCCTTCATGGCGAGGAAATTGCCGCCCACCTTCACCAGCGGCAGGCAGTATTCGGCCAGCATGGGCAGGGCCGCCACGGCGCGGGCCGACGCCAGATCGAACTGCTCACGCCACCCTTTGCGGGCAGCTTCTTCGGCGCGCTCCTTGGCGAACTCTACGCCGGTCAGGCCCAGCTGGGCGCAGGCGTACTTCAAAAACTCCACCCGTTTGCCGGTGGGCTCCATGAGGGTGAGCTGCAGCTCAGGCTTGAAAATTTTGGTCACAATGCCCGGGAAGCCCGCGCCCGCGCCCACGTCCACCATGCGGCCCGCCACTTCGGGCTGGCTGGCAAAGAGCAGGCTGTCGAGGAAGTGCTTGTCCTCAATGCCCTCGGGGTCGGTGATGGCGGTCAGGTTGACCTTCTGGTTGTAGTCCACCAGAATTTCCGCAAAGGCGTCCAGCTGATCCAGCTGGGTGCCGGTGAGGGCGATGTTCCATGTGGAACATTTTTCCGCAAGGCGCTGTTTATCGATCATACGCAGTTTTTCCTTTCTGTTATTCGCCGGTCAGATGCACGAAGATGGGTGCGTGGTGCACGGCAGGCAGAAATTTTTCCAGCACATCGGCCGTGCGCAGCTTGAGCGACGAAGTGTTGATGCAGGGGTGGCAGCCGAGGTACTCCCCTGCTTTCACGTCCTCATCCATCAGCAGCTGCACCTTGTTTTCGGTGTCGTTGGCAAGTCCCATGATGGAGGAGGAGCCGGGCGTGCAGTCCAGATACTGCTCCATGTCCTCGGGCGATGCGAAGCTCAGGCGGGCGATGCCCAGCTGGTGGGAAAGCTCTTTGGTCTTGAAGGGCTTGTCGCCGGGCATCATGAGCAGATAGAAGCTCGTCTTCTGCCGGTTGCACAGGAACAGATTTTTGCAGACTGTGGCGTTCAGGCAGGCGTCGATGATGTGGCAGTCTTCCATGGTATCGGCCTTCATCCAGCCGTGGTCGGTGCGCCAGAATTGGATGCCCAGCTTGTCCAGCAGGTCGTAGGTGCGGACCTCTTTTTCCAGCCGCCCGGTGCAGTCGGCGGGACGGCCCTCGTATAATTGAAGTTCTTCCATAGGTTGCAGCTTCTTTCTAAGTTTGACGATTTAGAATGCCCTCCGTTTCACTCTGGGCATTTTCAGCGGAAATATTATTTTTATATTCGCGTTTGTCGCGGCCTCGACGCTTGTCAGGGCAAAGCCCTTCCATCTGCTATCGCAGACCGCTCGCCTGCTTGAAAGCCCCACTGGGGCTTTTCATTGCTGCGCAACCGCAGGGCTGCTCCAAACGCATTTTCACAAGTGGGGCCGTAGCGGGTTCTTTCGGCAGGACGGCGGGTAGTTTCTCCGAGGACCGTCCGCTGGGGTGGGACCCTGTTGCCGAAGGCAATAGGGCGGGCGATGGAATGGCCCGAACCGCGTCCGAGGAGAAAGCTACCCGTTGGCCTGCCCTCTCTTTTACTTCCTTGCTGCCAGCGCAATGCTCAGCTGTGCCACATCCGACGGCGACACACCGGGGATGCGCCCGGCCTGCCCGAGGTTCTTCGGGCGGATGCGGGCCAGTTTCTCGCGGGCTTCCAGCGTCAGGCCGGTGAGGTCGGCGTATTCGAAATCCTCCGGGATGAGCGTTTTCTCGTGGCGGGCCACGTCTTTGATCATGCGGTCCTGCCGGGCAATGTAGCCCGCATACTTGATCTCCGTTTCCAGCCGCTCGGCCAGCATGGGGGTGATCTCCTCTCCCCAGCCGATGACGCCCGCCAGCAGCGGGTAGCTGATCTCCGGGCGGCGCAGCAGTTCTTCGGCAATGCCGCCCTCGGCTGCAGGCGCAAGGCCCGCCGCTTCCATGGCGGCGCGCAGGTCGGCGGTGCGCAGATGCGCCTCGTGCAGGCGGCGGCGCTCCGCTTCCAGAATGCTCTGGGTGTGCTGGTACTTGGCCCAGCGGTCATCCTGCACAAGGCCATACTCCCTGCCGATGGGGGTCAGCCGCTGGTCGGCGTTGTCCTGCCGCAGGGTCAGGCGGTACTCGCTGCGGCTGGTCATCATGCGGTAGGGGTCCATGACGCCCTTGGTGACCAGATCATCCACCAGCGTGCCCAGATAGCTGGTGTGCCGGGGCAGGATCAGCTGCTCTTTGCCCAGCGCGTTGCGGGCGGCGTTCAGACCCGCCAGCAGGCCCTGCGCGGCGGCTTCCTCGTAGCCGGAGGTGCCGTTGAACTGCCCTGCCCCGTACAGGCCCCGCACCACCTTGCTTTCCAGCGTGGCTTCCAGGCTGGTGGGGTCTACGCAGTCGTACTCGATGGCGTAGGCCGGGCGCATGATCTCAATGTGTTCAAAACCCTTGATGCTGCGGTAGAAGGCGTTCTGCACGTCCTCCGGCAGGCTGCTGGACGCGCCCTGCAGGTACATCTCCTCAGTGTTCTCGCCGCAGGGCTCCACAAAGATGGGGTGGCGGTCTTTGCCTGCAAAGCGCACCACCTTGTCCTCGATGGACGGGCAATAACGCGGGCCCACGCCCTCGATCATGCCGCCGTAGAGCGGGCTGCGCTGGATGTTGTCCAGAATGATCTTGTGCGTTTCCGGATTCGTGTAGGCGATCCAGCACTCCACCTTGTTGTGCATGGGTGCATCGGTCATGAAGCTGAAGGGCTGCAGCTCGCTGTCCGGGTCGCCGGGCTGGCATTCCAGCTGACTGAAGTCGATGCTGCGGCGGTGCACGCGGGCCGGGGTGCCGGTCTTGAACCGGCGCAGCGGCAGACCGGCTGCTTTCAGGCTGTCGGTCAGGGCGTTGGCGGCGTGCATGCCGTCCGGGCCGGACGCATACCACGCATCACCGACGAAAATCTTGCCGCCGAGGTTCGTTCCAGTAGCGATGACCACGCACTTTGCGCTGTACTCACCGTTCAGCTGGGTGACGACACCCTTCACATGGCCGTTCTCCACCTCGATGCCCACCACCTCGGCCTGATGGATGGCAAGGCCGGGCGTCAGCTCAAGGGCGTGCTTCATATATTCGTGGTAGCGCTTGCGATCGGTCTGCACCCGCAGGGCGTGGACGGCCGGTCCCTTGCCCTTGTTCAGCATCCGGCTCTGCAGATAGGTGGCGTCGGCGGCAAGGCCCATCACGCCGCCGAGAGCATCCAATTCGCGTACCAGCGTACCTTTTGCCGTTCCGCCGATGCTGGGGTTGCAGGGCATATTGCCGATAGCATCCAGGCTCATGGTAAAGACGGCGGTCTTTGCGCCCAGCGTCGCGGCGGCGTGGGCCGCTTCGATGCCCGCATGGCCGGCGCCGATGACGATCACATCATAATCTCCTAAGTGGTTCATATACTTTCGGGTTTCCTCTAATAATTGATTTAAAATGCCCTCCGCTGCTTACGGGTTGCGGCACCCAGCATCCGCATCGTGCCTTGGGCGGCACTCGCGTCTTGCTGGCCGCTGCCCCAACAACTCCTCCCTGTTTCCGCCACTGGCGGCGGTCGTCGTCGTTGCTGGGCATATTCAGCGGAAGAATTATTTTTAATTTCGCAAATCTGGAAAATCTGCGGATTTTCCAGATTCGCCTTTTCACAGGAGGGGTCGTAACGGGAAACGGCAGCTGCTGCGCTTGCTCCCCCGGGGGGAGCTGTCGCGCAGCGACTGAGGGGCTTTAAATCGGCGGAGCCGGAAAAAACGGTTAAAAGATCTTCACGCCGAACAGGCGTGAATCTTCAGTTTTTTCCGGTGTAGCCCTCTGCTTTGGGGTTAAAAGGGGCGAGCAGCCCCTTTTTCGTGGCTCCAGCGCGTCGAAATCGCTGGCACTTTTCTGGTTCTCTTTTGGTGTCAAAAGAGAACATCCCCGCCCTTATTTCCCCACGCAGAACCGCTCGAACACCTGTTCGATGACGGCTTCCGAAGCGTTTTCGCCGGTCAGTTCGCACAGGGCGTCCAGCGCGTCGTCTACGCAGACCGACACCGCATCCAGCCCAAAGCCGCCTGCGGCGGCGTCCAGCGCCCCGGCCACGGCATCTCGTGCCCGCATTGCGGCGGCAAGCTGCCGCTGGCCGGACAGGCTGGCGGCATGGGGGTCGATCTGGCTGGTGCCCAGCAGACGGGCCACCGCCGCCGCAATGACCTTGCGGCTCCCCTCCTCCCGGCAGCAGACCGGCAGCACCATGGCAAAATACGGCGCGATAAGCTCCGCGTCGAACCGAGTAGGCTTATCCTCTTTGTTCACCAGCGCGATGGCCGGGCGTCCGGCGCAGCGCCGAGCCAGTTCCAGATCCTCGCGGGTGGGCGGCTCGGAGCCGTCGAACACCGCCAGGATCAGGCCCGCTTCCTCCAGCTTCTTCCAGCTGCGGCGGATGCCCTCGGCTTCGATGGCGTCCTCGGTCTCGCGCAGACCGGCGGTGTCGAACAGGTTCAGCCGGATATCCCCCAGCTGCACGGCCTGTTCCACCACATCGCGGGTGGTGCCCGCCACCGGGGTCACGATGGCCCGGTCGAACCCGGCCAGCCGGTTCAGCAGGGTGGATTTGCCCGCGTTGGGGCGACCCAGGATGGCGCAGTCCACACCTTCGCGCAGGACCGTGTCGGCCTGATAGTTCCGAATGAGGGCGTCCAGTTCGGCGTTCACGCCGCCCAGAACGCTTTGCAGATGGGCGGCATCCAGCTCCGGGACATCTTCCTCGGGGAAGTCCACCCACGCGGCCAGGTGGGCCTGCAGCCCGGTCAGGGCATCTTTCTGGGCGTTGATCTTCTTCGCCAGTGCACCGTTCAGGGCCGCGTTGGCCAGCGCCGCGCCCTGACGGCCATCGGCGGAGATCAGGTCCATCACGGCTTCGGCCTGGGTCAGGCCCAGCTTGCCGTTGAGAAAAGCGCGGCGGGTGTACTCACCACGGGCCGCAGGCTGCGCGCCCGCCGCAAAGCAGGCTTCCACCAGCCGGCGCGCCACCGCATTGCCGCCGTGGCAGGAAAGCTCCACCACGTCCTCGCCGGTGTAGCTGTGGGGTGCGCGGAAAAACAGGGCCACGCCCTCATCAAAGACGTCGTCCCCTTCCACGAAATGGCCGAACAGGGCGGTGTAGCCCTTGGCCGCTTCCACGCTCTTTTTCGGGTTGGCCGGGCGGAACACCCGTGCCGCCACCCGGTAGCTCTCGGCACCGGAAAGCCGCACCACGGCAATGCCGCCTGCGCCCGGTGCCGTTGCGATGGCTGCAATGGTCGTTTCCTGCATGATCTTCCTCCCGTTCCCTTCCCATGTCCGGCCTTGTTCATTTCATTCATTTCAGCCGATACAGTTCCATTTTACCACGAATCGCGGCCGAATGATACTGTTTTTCAACGTTTTCCCGGAAAACGGTTGAAAATCCGGCCGTATTTTTTCTCTGTCGCATTAAAAAGAGCCCTCCGCAAAAAGCGGAAGGCTCTCAGGATCAGTTCAACGCATTACAGCTCGATCTTGCCAAAGCTGAAATCGGCAAAGTCGTCCACGCGCTCGGTGCGCTTGGGTGCCACCGGTGCGGCGCTCTCAGCGTCACGGGGGGCATAGGTGCGCTCGGGCACGCTGGAAGGACGCGGGCCGCGGGGTGCACCGCTGCGGTTTCCACGGTAGCCGCCGTTGCTGCGGCCGCCATGCTCACCGCCACGGCTGCCGCCGCGATAACCGTCCTTGCGGTTTCCACCGGGACGACGGCCGTTGCCGCGGCCGCCGCGGGGACGGCGCTCGCCGTAGGTGTTCTCGGTCTGGGCATCGGGTGCGGTGGAGTAGATGACCACGCGGCGGTCACGGCCCTCCCCCTTGCTCTCGCTGCGCACACCCTCCATCTTGCTGATGGCCGAGTGGATGATGCGGCGCTCGTAGGGGTTCATGGGCTCCATGGCAAAGCTGCGGCCGGTCTTGCGCACCTTGGTGCCGATGCGCTGTGCCAGGGCGGTCAGGTCGCTCTCGCGCTTGTCGCGGTAGCCGGCCACGTCCAGACCCAGCTTGATGTAATCGCCCTCCAGGCGGTTGGCCACGAGGCTTGCCAGATAGGACAGACTCTCCATGGTCTCGCCGCGGCGGCCGATGAGGGCACCCAGCTTTTCACCGTCCAGACGGATGATGGTGGCTTCGCCCTTCTGCACGGCGCTGAAGGTGACGTTCTCCACGCCCATCTTGGTGATGACTTCCTGCAGGTACTCCACAGCGGCCTTCACCTTGGCGTTTTCTGCAATGTTGATGGGGACTTCGGTCTCCTCCTCTGCGGCGGGCTGCTCGGCAGCTTCTGCGGCAGGGGCAGCAGGCTGTTCTGCCGCTGCTTCCGGCTGTGCGGCCGGGGCGGGCACCTCCTCCACAGCCGGTGCGGCGGGAGCGGCCTGCTCCTCCTTCACGGGCTGCACGGGGGCCTTTTCTTCGGCGGCAGGCGCAGGAGCAGCAGCCGGGGCATCCGGCTCCTCCACGCTCACGCACACCTTGGCGGGGGTGAGCTTCAGGCCCAGAAAGCCCGTCTTCTGGGGCATCTCCAGCACTTCATAGCTCACATTCAGATCATCGGCCTGCACGCCCAGCAGAGCGCAGGCTTTTGCGCGGGCTTCATCGACCGTTTTGCCGGTCGCTTCCTGCTTACGGATCATAACCGTTCATCCTCCTCTTATTCTTTGTCCTGCTTGTTCAGCTCGCTCAGCGGCACGGTGCGCTCATCCTTGTAGCGCTCGGCGTCCAGCTGGCGGGCATACTCCAGACGGCGCTTGTTCATCTCGCTGGCGGAAAGGTTCTTTTCCACGCTCTTGCCGGTCTTGGGGTCGGTCACCGTGATGGTGGTGTTCTTCACGCCGCGCTTTTCCTGCTTGCGCTTGGCGGCGATCTCCGCTTCCACTTCCTTGCGCATCTTCTCGGGGTCGTAGAACTTGCGCATGACCTGAGTCTGTGCGGTCATGACGATGTTGGAAATGACGTAGTACAGAGAGAATGCCAGCGGGTAGGTAAAGCAGAAGAACAGGTACATCAGCGGCATCATATACATGGTCAGCTTCATGCTGCCCTGCATCTGCTGGCCGGAGGCCTTCATACTGATGTGGGTGGACAGGAACATGGTGATGACCGACAGCAGCGGCAGCACGAGATCCAGAGAAAGACCCAGCTTCGGGATGCGGGTCAGGTCGATGCCAAAGAAGTTCATGTGCTGGCTGAACTCGGTGATGGTAGCGATCTGCTGTGCGGTAAAGCAGCCCAGCACGCCGCTGTTGCCGGCAACCACCTCGGCGATGATGTTGGTATCGCGGGTGATGGCGGTAAAGGAGATGCCGGCGGCGGTCATAGCCTCGCCTGCGCTGGCAAGTGCAGCGGCGCTGATGTGGAAAATGCGCTCCAGCGGGTTATACACCACGCCGATAACGCCGAACATGACAAGGAAATTCAGCAGCATGGGCATGCAGCCGGCCGTGGGCTTATAGCCAAAGTCCTGCTGCAGCTTCATCAGTTCTTCCTGCTGCTTTTCGGGCTTATCCTTGTACTTGGTCTGGATCTCCGCGATCATGGGCTGGAAAGCAGACATTTTCGCCATGCTCTTCTGCTGGCTGGTCTGCAGGGGGATCTTGACGATGTTGATGAGCAGGGTGAAGAGGATGATGTCCCAGCCGTAGTTCGGCAGCAGCTTGTAGATCCACTCCATGACATAGCCGAGAGGACCGCTCAGGATGTAAAAGAAGTTCATACCTTTGTCCATTCTGCCCCGGCTGTGGCCCGGGACGCATTATTTTTTATCGTAGGACACGCCGCCCACAGTGCAGCGCGTCACAAGAAGCATAATATCTAAAATGGCCGCCGTTTCACTCTGGCCATAAATAGCGGAAATTTATTTTTTGATTTCGTGTTTGTCGCGGCCTCGACGCTTGTCAGGGCAAAGCCCTTCCATCTGCTATCGCAGACCGCTCGCCTGCTTGAAAGCCCCACTGGGGCTTTCACGCCCTCCGGGCACCGCCGTCCTTTCTGGTTCTCTTTTGTGCGGCAAAAGAGAACATATCCAGCACCACGTTTTATTTTTCCACATTCCGTCTGTGCCGGGTGGAAAACAGCTTTGCAGGCTGCAGCCTGCGCTTATCGCTGCGCCACCTTCCCTTTTCCGGCACCGGGTCATAGCCCCACTTGCCAAAGGGGTTGCACCGCGCGATGCGCCAGGCCCCCAGCAGGACGCCTTTGACGCAGCCATGGGTCAGGATGGCCTGCATGGTGTAGTTGCTGCAGCTGGGCGTAAACCGGCAGCTGCGGCCGATCCACGGGCTGAGGGTGTACTGATACACCCGGATCAGCGCGCACAGGGCCTTGCGGCAGGCAAGCTGAACGCGGTTCACGCCTTCGGCTCCGGCTTTGCTCTGCGGGCCGGGGGCACCGTGGCGGGCGGCGGCGCGTCGGGCCGCTTTGCCTTATCCGGCAGCCCGGCCTGGGCGAACAGCTTTGCCACGATGGCGCTCAGCTGCCAGCTTTTCAGCCGGGGGGTCATGCCCCGGGCCACGAAGACCAGATCGTAGCCGCCGATGTTGTAATCCAGATGCTCGTCGATGGCCGCCTTCATCACGCGGCGGGCACGGTTGCGCTGCACGGCATGGCCGATCTTCTTGGTGGCGGTCAGGCCCACGCGGGTGCGCTTGGATCGGGTCTTGAGCACATACAGCACCAGTGCCTGGTTCACATAGGACTTGCCGCGGGCATACACTCTGCCAAACTCGCTGTTGCGGCGGATGGGACGATAGCGCATTTCCGCGCCTCCTTTCTGTGACCGGTACGCCCCTTGAAAAGAGGGTACTCTTAGGTCAGTATATCAAAAATTTTTCGACTTTGAAAGCCCATGGGGGCATTTTTACGAAAAATCTTTCAATTTTCAAAAAAATAAGACCGCCAATCCAATATCAGCGGTCTTTTGTGCGCATATTCATTTCTGCGCCGGATCCCTCGTTCAAGCGAAAGATCAGACAGTCAGGCTCTTGCGGCCCTTTGCACGGCGAGCATTGATGACCTTGCGGCCGTTCTTGGTGCTCATGCGGGTCAGAAAGCCATGAACTTCCTTGCGCTGACGCTTCTTGGGCTGAAAAGTTCTTTTCATGGTTTGTATCCTCCGTAAAAACTTATCCCCGGTATGGGGTCTGATGCGGCCCCAGAGTGGGGACAGGCTTGCAATTCAACAGTATATCGCATAGTATGGCGTTCTGTCAAGCATTTTTTTCGCTTTCGCGCAAACTTTTTGCAAACTTTTTTGTGAAAAGATTTTCAACTTTTTCACCATTTTGCCGTGGAAAACTTGTTTGCCACAAGATATTGTGGCCTAGGTTTCACCCCGCCACAACGCCCGCAGGCAGTCTTTTTTTATGTATTATAAATTACATTATAGAAATATGGACTCACAGCGGTTTTTGTGGTATACTAACCTAGTATCAGCAGCATTGTTGAAAACTTTAACGGAGTGGATGTTTTATGGATTCTTTCAAGGACGTTTTAGAGGCCGCCCAGGCGTACTGCAAAACACAGATGGCCGAGCCGACCTATAATCTCTATATCGACGGGTTGGAGCCCATCAGCTTTGAGGACTCCAGCCACATCACCCTCTCGGTGCGCAACGACTTCATCTGCAAGATCGTGACGGACCGCTACCTCGGCCTGCTCAAGGAGGCCTTCAAGACCGTGCTGGGCTTTGATGTGGACATCACGCTGGTGGTGCCCAGCACCCCGCCCCACGAGGTGGTGCTGGCCCAGCAGTACGAGGCGAACCCCGCCTCGCCCCAGGGCAACTACGAGTTCACCTTTGAGAACTTCATCAAGGGCCCGTCCAACCAGTTTGCGTTTGCTGCTGCGCAGGCGGTGGCGGCCAACCCTTCCGGCGCTTACAACCCGCTGTTCATCTACGGCGGCTCGGGTCTGGGCAAGACCCATCTGCTCACCGCCATCCAGACCGAGATCAAACGCACCCACCCCGATTTCGTCATCATGTACGTCACCTGTGAGCAGTTCACCAATGAGCTGATCGCCGCCATCCGTGCTGGCAGCACCGAGGACTTCCGCATGAAGTACCGCGTGGCGGACCTGCTGCTGGTGGACGATATCCAGTTCATCGCCGGCAAGGAATCCACCCAGGAAGAATTCTTCCACACCTTCAATTCGCTGCACGACGCCCACAAGCAGATCGTCATCGCCTCCGACCGCCCCGCCAAGGAGATCAAGAGCCTGGAGGAACGCCTGCGCACCCGCTTTGAGTGGGGCCTGACCGCCGACGTGCAGCCGCCGGATTTTGAGACCCGCGTGGCCATCGTCAAGCGCAAGGCAGAGCTGCTGCACCTGGACCTGCCCGAGGATGTGGCCGAGTTCATTGCCAACCACCTGAAGAACAACATCCGCCAGCTGGAAGGCGCCGTGAAGAAGCTGAACGCCTACTACATGCTGGAAGGCATCCAGCCGGTCATCAGCGTGGCACAGAACGCCATCAAGGACATCCTCAACGAGACCCAGCCGGTGCCCGTGACCATTGAGAAGATCATCGGTGAGGTGTCCCGCACCTTCAACGTCTCCCCCGCCGACATCCGCGGAACCAAGCGCAACGCCAACGTTGCCTCCGCCCGCCGCGTGGCCATCTACATCCTGCGCGAAGTCACCGGCATGAGCATGGAGGAGATCGGCCGCGAGTTCTCGGGCCGCGACCACTCCACCATCGTCTACTCGCTGAAGACTATGGAGCGGGACATGAAGAACGACCAGCACCTGCGCGAGACCGTGAGCGACATCATCAAAAACGTGAAGGCCTGAGCGCAGCCCTCGACAAAAAGTCATACCTATTCGAGGGCCAAACCCCAAAATATGGGGAAAAAACGGAACAAAATGCGGAAAAAAGGCCCACATCTTGTGGTAAAAACGCAAACCTTTCCACACTTTCCACAGACTTTTCAACATTCAACCCCTGTTTTTCACAAGGGGCGTTGAAAGCCGGGCCGCTTTCCCCTTTTCCACAATTCCTTCACAGTGCATTCACAACCCCGTGGAAACCAAAACCCCCGCATCCCGACAAGGCTTTTCCGGTTTTTCCACAAGTTCCCCACCCCCTACTACGGTTACTACAACAAGTTCAATATAGAAACACCGGTCAGCAGACAGTTTTCCATTGTAAAGCCGTCTGCTGTTCCGGGGAAAACAAAGGAGAGAATTCAGCTTGAACATCGTATGCGATAAAGTTCTTCTGAGCACCGCCATCGACGGCGTATCCAAAGCCGTCACCATGCGTTCTGCCATCCCCGTGCTGGAAGGCATCCTGCTGAAAGCCGAGGGCTTCCAGCTCACCCTCACCGGCTACGACCTGGAAATGGGCATCGTGACCACCATCGAGGCCAATGTCAAGGAGGCCGGTGAGATCGTGCTGAACGCAAAGCTGCTCAGCAGCATGATCAGCCGGATGCCTGCCGGTCAGGTCACCATCACCTCCGCCGAGAACGGAAAAACAACGATCCAGGGTGGTGTTGCCCAGTTTGAGATCCAGTCCATGCCGGCCACCGATTTCCCAGAGCTGCCCAACACCGGTGCCGAGGAGACCCTGACCATCAAGACCGGCGTGCTGAAGGACATGATCGACCGCACCCTGTACGCCGTCAGCCAGGACGAGAAAAAACCGGCGCACACCGGTGAATTGTTCGAGATCCTGCCCGACAAGCTCACCGTCGTGGCGCTGGACGGCTACCGCCTGGCCATCGTGGAACGGCCGGTGACTGCTGTGAAGGATATCCGCATCATCGTGCCCAGCAAGACCATGACCGAAGTGGCCCACCTGCTGCCCAACGACGACGAGGAGCCGGTGCACATCAGCGCGAACCGCCGCTATGTGGTGTTCATGACCGCGGGCTACACCATCATGAGCCGCCTGATCGAGGGCGAGTTCCTCAACTACCGCAACGTCATTCCGGACGGCAGCCGCACCCGGGTGACCATCGACACCAAGGACTTCATTGAGACCATTGAGCGCGCTTCCCTGATTATTACAGAGCGTTTAAAGAACCCCCTCCGCATCTCCTTTACAGAGGGTAGAGTCGTGGTGCGCTGCCAGACCAACCTCGGCCGCGTGGTGGACGAGTTCAACGCCGACTGCGAGGGCGACGAGGTGGAGATCGGCTTCAACAACCGCTATCTGCTGGATGCCCTGCGCAACGCCCGCACTGAGAAGGTCCGTCTGGAGATCAGCGGCCCCCTGAGCCCGGTCAAGGTGCTGCCGGCCGAGGGCAATGACTTTTTGTATCTGGTGCTGCCGGTGCGCTTCAAGAACGACTAAGGGGACGATTTTATGCAGAAAATTCTCATCCATACGGAATTTATCAAGCTGGATGCCCTGCTGAAATATGCAGGCCTGTGCGAGACCGGCGGCGAAGCCAAAGAGCTGGTGCAGGGCGGTGCTGTGAAGCTGAACGGCGAGGTGTGCACCATGCGCGGCAAAAAGTGCGTGCCCGGCGACGTGATCGAGCTGGACGGCCAGAGCGTGGAAGTCGGGCAGGGCAAATAATGCGTCTGCTCTCACTGGAAGTCACGAATTACCGCAATATTTCAAAGGCACAGCTGGAGCCCGGCCGGGAGCTGACCGTCATCTGCGGCAACAACGGCCAGGGCAAGACGAACCTGTTGGAAGCCATCTGGCTGCTGACCGGCGGCAAGAGCTTCCGGGGCGGCAAGGACGCTGAGCTTGTGCGCCGCGGGGAAACATTTGCGGTGCTGGATGCCGTCACCCTGCGGGCCTGGCAGGAAGACCAGGAGCGGGACGACCCCAGCCATGTGCGCATCACGGTGGGCACGCCGGATTCCCAGCGGCCGGGGCGCTACGCCTCGGTGAACGGCACCCCGCCCAAGCGCGCGGCGGGCCTGGCGGGCAGCTTCCCCGCTGTGGTGTTCGACCCGGGCCACCTGAGCCTTGTGAAGGGCGCGCCGGAGGGCCGCCGCAAATTTCTGGACGCGGCCCTGTGCCAGCTGTACCCCGGCTACCTTGCCACTTACCGGCGGTATGTGCGGGTGCTGCAGCAGAAAAATGCGCTGCTGCGCCATTCTGCAAACGGGGTCGAGCGCCCCTATGCCGAAAAATGCGCCATGCTGGAAGTGCTGAATGCGGAGCTTGCCGCCCAGGGCGAGGCCATCCAGAAGCGGCGGCGGGAATATCTGGCCCTGCTGGGGCCCCTCGCCTGCGCCAATTATCAGGAGCTTTCTCACGGGGCGGAGCGCATGGGCATCCGCTACGCCGCCCAGTTTGAGCCGGGCGGCCTGACCGAATGCCTGAAGCAGCACCAGAGCGAAGAACTGCGGGCCGGGCAGAGTTTGTGCGGCATCCACCGGGAGGACATCGAACTGCTGCTGGATGACCACCCTGCCAAGGTGTTTGCCAGCCAGGGACAGCAGCGCAGCGTGGTGTTGTCCTTGAAAATGGCTGAAGCCGCTGCCGCTGCCCGCATCACCGGCGAACACCCGGTGCTTTTGCTGGACGACGTGCTCAGCGAGCTGGACGAGAGCCGCAAGCAGTATCTGCTCACCCGCATGAAGGAAAAGCAGACCTTCGTCACCAGCTGCGATGACACCGCCTTCCTCAAGACGGACGGCGAGGTCTACCGCATGGACGGCGGCGTACTGAGCAAAGCATGAAAAAATGATGCAAAAGTACATGCGCTCCATGTGCATATACCACATTTTATGCATGAGCTGCCGGAATGAGGAAAATACTGTATGTATATTCATCTGGGCCGGGATTACGTCATCAATGACCGCGACATCATCGGCATCTTCAACCTCGAGACCACCACCATCACCCCCCGCGGGCGGGAGTTCCTCAACTATGCCCAGAAGAACGGGGCCGTGGTGAGCCTGTCCGACGAGCTGCCCCAGAGCTATGTTCTGGCGGATGGGGCCGTGGTGGATACCGTGTATCTCTCTGAGCTGTCCCCTGCCGCCATGCGCCGCAGGGCAGAAAAGATGATCGAATAAATAAACACAGCCAACAGGCAAGGCGAAAACGCCCTGCTTTTACGATAGATCGAGCAAACATACGAATAACGAACAAAAGGGAGAAAGGAAATGGCAGAAGAAATCATTACCAGCACAAATGCCGAAACCGCTACCGACCACGAGTATAACGCCAGCGAAATTCAGGTCCTGAAGGGTCTGGAAGCTGTCCGCAAGCGCCCCGGCATGTATATCGGCTCCACCGGCGAGCGCGGCCTGCACCATCTGGTGTACGAGATCGTGGACAACGCCATCGACGAAGCACTGGCCGGCTACTGCGACCACATCGAGGTCAAAATTCTCAAGGACAACATCATCCAGGTCACCGATAATGGCCGCGGCATCCCCGTGGACATTCAGGCCGATACCGGCCTGCCCGCCGTCACCGTCGTCTACACCATCCTGCACGCCGGCGGCAAGTTCGGCGGCGAGAACTCCGGCTACAAGGTGGCCGGCGGCCTGCACGGCGTGGGCGCATCCGTCGTCAACGCCTGTTCCGAGTGGCTGACTGTCAACGTGCGACGCGACGGCCACGAGTACGAGCAGACCTTCCGCCGCGGCGACCCGGACGGCCCGCTCAAGTGCATCGGCACCGTGGCGGACGGCGTCACCGGCACCCGCGTCACCTTCAAGCCGGACCCGGAGATGTTCCGCGACACCACCGTCTACGACTTCGACACGCTGGAAAAGCGCCTGCGGGAGGAAAGCTTCCTGAACGCCGGCGTCAAGATCACCCTCACCGACGAGCGCGAGATGTACACCCCCGTGCTGGAGGACGGCAAGGAGGGCGACCCCTGCTACCGCAGCGAGGTCATGTGCTATGAGGGCGGCATCAAGAGCTTCGTCACCTATCTGGGCGAGAAGCGCAAGCTGGACGTGCTGCACCCCAACGTCATCTACCTCAAGGGCCAGACCGACCGCGGCATGGCCGAAATTGCCCTGCAGTACAACTCCAGCTACAACGAGCTGCTGCTGAGCTTCGCCAACAACGTCAACACCCCGGACGGCGGCACCCATGAGGAAGGCTTTAAAGCCAGCCTGACCCGCGTGTTCAACGATTACGGTCGCAGCCACGGCCTGCTGAAGGACAAGGACGAGAACCTTTCCGGTGCCGATGTGCGCGAGGGTCTCATCTGCGTCATCTCGGTCAAGCTGCAGGAGGCCGAGTTCGAGGGCCAGACCAAGGCAAAGCTGGGCAACACCGAGATCCGCACCCTGGTTTCCAACATGGTCTACGCAAAGCTCATGGAGTTCTTCGAGGAGAACCCCGGTGTGGCAAAGGCCATCTTTGAAAAGGCCACCCAGGCCGCCCGTGCCCGCGCCGCCGCCAAAAAGGCCCGCGAGCTGGTGCGCCGCAAGAGCGCGCTGGAAACCAGCCGTATGCCCGGCAAACTGGCCGACTGCCGCGAGAAAGACCCCACCAAGACTGAAATTTTCATCGTCGAGGGCGATTCTGCAGGCGGTTCCGCCAAGATGGGCCGTGACTCCGCCATTCAGGCCATCCTGCCGCTGTGGGGCAAGATGCTGAACGTGGAGAAGGCCCGCGCCGATAAAATTTACGGCAACGACAAGCTGATGCCCGTGGTTCTGGCACTGGGCTGCGGCATTGGTGATGAATTCGATATCTCCAAGCTGCGCTACGACAAAGTGTTCATCATGGCCGATGCGGACGTGGACGGCTCCCACATCTGCACCCTGATGCTGACCTTCTTCTTCCGCTATATGCGCCCGCTCATCGAGCAGGGCCATGTGTATGTTGCCCAGCCGCCGCTGTTCAAGGTGCAGAAGGGCAACACCATCAAGTACGCCTACAACGACGCCGAAATGGCCGTGCTCTCGCAGGAGATGCCTGGCGCGAAGGTGAACCGCTATAAGGGCCTCGGTGAGATGAACCCCGAACAGCTGTGGGAGACCACCATGAACCCGGACAACCGCGTCATCGTGCAGATCACCATCGACGATGCCGAGAAGGCCGACGAAGCCTTTACCATCCTGATGGGCGATCAGGTGGAGCCCCGCCGCCGCTTTATCGAGACCAACGCCCAGTACGCAAAGCTGGACGTGTAATTGGAGGAAACAATGGAAGAAGATTATGTGATGATACCGGGCAGCGGAACCAAAAAGATCATCCGCGATGTCAAAAAGGAGATCGAGACCGCATTTCTGGACTACTCCATGTCGGTCATCGTGTCCCGCGCCCTGCCCGATGTGCGCGACGGCCTGAAGCCCGTCCACCGCCGCATTCTGTACACCATGCACGAGCGCGGCAACGACCCCAGCCATCCCTACCGCAAGTCCGCTGACACCGTCGGTGCGGTGCTGGGCTCTTATCACCCCCACGGCGACGCATCCGTTTACGATGCCATGGTCCGTCTGGCACAGGATTTCTCCCTGCGCTACCCGCTGGTGGATGGCCAAGGTAACTTTGGTTCTGTCGATGGCGACCCCCCGGCTGCTTACCGTTACACCGAGGCCCGCATGAGCCGCATGGCCGTGGAGATGCTGACCGATATCGAGAAGGACACCATCGACTGGGACCCGAACTTTGATGAGACCAAGAAGGAACCCAGCGTGCTGCCCTGCCGCTTCCCGAACCTGCTGGTCAACGGCAGTCAGGGTATCGCCGTTGGTATGGCCACCAACATCCCGCCGCACAACCTGAGCGAGGTCATTGACGGCTGCGTGGCCTATATCGACAATCCGGATATCGACCTGCCCGGCCTGATGGAATACATCAAGGGCCCGGACTTCCCCACTGCCGGCATCATCATGGGCCGCAGCGGCATCCGCGCCGCCTACGCCACCGGCCGCGGCAAAATTACCCTGCGGGGCCGTGCCACCATCGAGGAGACCAAGAACGGCCGCACCCAGATCGTCATTACGGAAATCCCGTATATGGTCAACAAGGCCCGCCTGATCGAGAATATGGCGGAGCTCGTCAAGGAAAAGCGCATCGAGGGCATCACCGGCCTGAACGATGAGACCAACCGCAAGGGCATGCGCATCGTGGTGGATGTGCGCAAGGACGCCAACGCACAGGTCATCCTGAACCAGCTGTACCAGTACACCCAGTTGCAGGACACCGTGGGCGTCATCATGCTGGCCATCGACCACAAGGTGCCGAAAGTCCTCACTCTGAAGCAGATGCTGCAGAAGTATGTGGAATTTCAGGACGAAGTGGTGCGCCGCCGCACCCAGTTCGACCTGAAAAAGGCCAAGGAGCGCGCCCACATTCTGGAAGGTCTGAAGAAGGCTACCGACATCGTGGACGAACTCATTGCCACCATCCGCGCCTGCAAGGGCGGCATGGCCGAGGCCAAGGCTGCCATCATGGAGCAGTTCGGCTTCGACGACCCGCAGGCAGACGCCATCGTGAAATTGCAGCTGGGCCGTCTGGCCGGTCTGGAAATTCTCAAGATCGAGGAAGAACTGAACGGCCTGCACGCCAAGATCGAGAACTGGGAAGCCATCCTGGCCGACGACGCCCGGGTGCTGGCCATCGTCAAGGACGAACTGCTGGAGATGAAGAAGCGCTTCGGCGACGAGCGCCGCACCGAGATCCAGTCCGTCACCGGCGAGGTGGATATCGAGGACCTCATTGCCGAGGAGCAGTGTGTCTACACCCTGACCGAGGCCGGTTATATCAAGCGCCAGCTCAAGGCCACCTATCAGGCACAGCGCCGCGGCGGACGCGGCATTTCCGGCATGACCCGCAAGGAAGAAGACATCGTGCAGGAGATGTTCGTCGGTTCCACCCATGATTATGTGCTCTTTGTCACCGACCGGGGCCGCCTGTTCCGCATCAAGGGCTACACCATCGCCGAGGGCAGCCGCACCAGCAAGGGCAGCAACATAGTCAACCTGCTGCAGCTGGCCGAGGGCGAAAAGGTCACCAACATGATCTGCCAGAGCAAGGACGCTGAGCAGGAGGGCGGCTATGTGACCATGGTCACCAAGCAGGGCCTGATCAAGCGCACCCCGCTGGAACAGTATGCCAACATCCGCAAGACCGGCCTGATCGGCATTGCCCTGAACGAGGGCGACGCGCTGGCATGGACCCGCCTGACCACCGGCCACGATATGCTCATCGTTGCCACCCGCAACGGTCAGGCCATCCGCTTCAACGAAAAAGATGCCCGCCCCATGGGCCGCAGCGGCCACGGCGTGCGCGCCATCAAGCTGGCCGAAGGCGATGAAGTGGTGGGCGTGTGCATCTGCCGCGAGGGCGGCACGGTGCTGACCGTGACCGAGAACGGCAAGGGCCGCCGCTCCGACATCGACACCTACCGCGTCACCGCCCGCGGCGGCAAGGGCATCCGCAACTACGACGCCGCCAAGGACAAGGTGGCCGCCGTGAAGATCGTGGACGATGTGGACGATGTGCTGCTGAGCAGTCAGGAAGGCATCATCATCCGCCTGCACGCGAACGAGATCCCGCTGCAGAGCCGTTACGGCTCCGGCGTGCGCGTGATGCGTCTGGGCGAGAACGACAAGGTGATGGTGCTGGCCCGCACCGACCACGACGACGAGGCTCAGACCGAGCAGATCGACGCCTCCGAAGCCGAAGCCGAGCCCACCGCCGAGCAGCTGGCCGCCATGGAAGCCGCCGATGCTGCGGCAGAAGCCGAGGCGCCTGAGGCGGAAGAAAAGACAGAAGAATAATTTTTCTGCCGGTTAAATCATGAGAAAATCCCCCGTATATTGTTTTGATACGATATGCGGGGGATTTTTTGCGATAAAATAGAGCTTTGGCTTTTCAGAAGCGCGAAAAGCCGCTATAATAGAACCAGCCTTTGCGGAATAAACATGAACACAGAAAGTGGTTTGAGGAAGTATGACAGCAGAAAAGAAGCCCCTGAAAAATCCCGAGATCAGCGTCATTGTGCCGGTGTATAAGGTGGAAAAATATCTGAACGAGTGCATCGACTCCATTCTGGCCCAGACCTTCACGGATTTTGAGCTGATCCTTGTGGACGATGGCTCACCGGACAACTGCCCTGCCCTGTGTGACGCGGCGGCAGAAAAAGACAACCGTGTGCGGGTGATCCATAAAGCCAACGGCGGAGTGAGTACGGCCCGTAATGCTGGTTTGGCAGCAGCTCGTGGAAATTGGGTTGGATTTGTGGATTCGGACGATGTGATTGATAAAACCTATCTTGAAAAGCTGTATTGTGCTGGGAAACAGTCCGGTGCAGAGATAGTAGCCTGCAATCTTTTATTTATGCAGGAGGATGGAATCCCTTGCCGGTATCAGGAACAGCCGCTTCGCACAGAAATTCTTTCACAGGACGAAGCCATCCATCGGATGCGGCTTACGCCACTGATTCAGGCGACAACAAGACTACACCGCCGGGATATTCTGGAAGGAGTGGTCTTCCCTGTTGGAAAGAACTATGAAGATGCCTTTACTACACCGGAAATTTTTGAACGTGCAACTGCGGTTGCCTGTGTTGAGGAAAAGCTGTACCATTATCGGGTGCAATCAGCAAGTATTATGCATGGAAAGGCAAACTTGAAAAATCTGGATGAAATCGACGCCAACTATGGTCTGCTGCAATGCACACTGCGGCACGGCAAAAAGGACGCGGCTTATCTGCAATATGCGCTGATGAAACGGTATTTCCGCAACATAAAAAAGCAGCTTTCGCCGGAACTGCTGCAGGATGCCCGGGTGAAGCAGGCGGAGACGCTTATTGCACAGGCAAAAATGGAGATTCGGCAAAGCGGTGCCTGCACCCTGCGCAATGTGCTGGAAACGGCACTCTGCTTTGCAAAACCGCAGCTTTACTTTGACCTGAAATACCGGAAATAAAACGGGAGAAACACTGTGAACGAAAGAACGGAAAAAAGCGAACCCGAGATCAGCGTCATCGTGCCGGTGTACAAGGTGGAGCGCTTTCTGCCGGCGTGCATCGACTCACTTCTGACGCAGACTTTTGAGGATTTTGAGCTCATCCTTGTGGACGATGGCTCCCCGGATGGCTGCCCAGTGCTGTGTGACGCGGCGGCAGAAAAAGACAACCGTGTGCGGGTGTTCCACAAACCCAACGGCGGCGTCAGCACTGCCCGCAACGCGGGGATTGATATGGCGCGCGGAAAATGGATCGCATTTGTGGATTCGGACGATTCGGTGCAGCCGGATTATCTGGAAAAGATGCACACGGCAGCGCTGGCGGTAGGCGCGGACATTGCCCTTTGCGGCGGGCAGTGTGTGGATGAAGAAGGCAGGGTCATCGGCCCGGGAGAGCCACGCATCACAGATGAAGTGATGGACCGGGAAGAAGCCCTGCGGCGGCTGGTCACGCCGGAATATCAGGTGCCCTGGAACAAGCTCTACCGCCGGGAACTGTTCGAAGATTTGCGCTACCCGGAAGGAAAAGCTTTTGAAGACACCGCTTTCCTGCCGCAGGTGCTGGAGCGGGCCGCCTGCGTGTGCGGCACGGCGGGCTACCCCTACAACTACCGCATCGTCTCCGGCAGTGCGATGCACCGCAAAACCACCCTGAAAACGTTGGACTGGGTGGAAGCGTGGTACTGTTTATTCGAGGTGCTGTACCAAAACGGCATCACCGACACCTTGTGCGCGGCCTACCGCCCGATTTTCACGGCGCTGTGGGGCACATGGTTCCAGCTGACGCCGGAGCAGCGCCGCAGCCCTCGGATGCGGGAAGCCTTTGGCTATGAGCGCACGGCCCGCCGCCAGCTGCGGCAGGCCCATGCCGTCACGCCCGGGAATATCTGGGCGGCGCTGGTGTGCGCGGTGTCGGTACAGAAGTATCTGGACCGGTGCCGCCGCCGTGCCGAAAAGCGGAAATGAGGAGTTTAGTGTGAAAGAGGAACAGAACACCCGGCCTGCCATCAGCATCATCGTGCCGGTGTATAAGACAGAACGCTTTTTGCCCGCGTGCATTGCGTCCATTCAGGCCCAGACCTTTGCGGATTTTGAGCTGATTTTAGTAGACGACGGCTCCCCGGACAACTGCCCGGCTCTGTGCGACGCGGCGGCGGCCAAAGACCGCCGCATCCGGGTGGTGCACCAGAAAAACCGGGGTCTGAGCGGGGCCCGCAACGCCGGGCTGGACACCGCCCGGGGCGAGTGGGTGGCCTTTGTGGACTCGGACGACACCATCACGCCGGACTTCTGCGAAAAGCTCTACGCGGCGGTGCAGGACACCGGTGCCCAGATGGTCGTGTGCAATTACCGGCAGGTGGACGAAGCGCTGCAGCCCATTGAGGAGCAGTATCTGCATGTGCGGCGGGAGACCATCACCCCCGCGCAGGCACTGGAACGCAGTACCCTTTTGCCCTATATGGTAGTGTGGAATAAGCTGTATCACAGCAGCATTTTTGACGGCCTGCGCTTTGCCGAGGGCAAGCTGAACGAAGACACTATGCTCATCTCCTACGCCTACGAAAAGGCTGAGAAAATTGCCAATATCCCGGATGCGCTGTACCTCTACCGCAAAGTGGCGGGCAGCATCGTGAACAGCAAAGTCACCCTGCGCAACCTCGACCGGGTGGAAGCAAACTACACCGTGTTCGAGTGCGCCCGCCGCCACGGGGTCACGGGCTCGCTGTGTGAGCTGTACTGGGTGCTGCTGCACTCGCTCATCGATGTGGGCACCCACCTGACGGCACAGGAGCGGAAAACGCCCCGGATGCAGCAGGCGCGGGAGTATGAGCGCCGCGCCCGCCGGGCACTGCGGCAGGAACATGCCATTACCCTACGTGCACTGGGGAACACCCTTTGTTTTATCCTGTCGCAGGATCGGTATTTTGACCGCCGCTGGAAAAAAGAGAGGTAAAAACGAAAAAACGCCGGTTCGTCTGGACTTCTGCCCCGAAGTGTGATAAGATGAACGGGATCACAATACCCGTGGGGGAGTAGCAGGCGCTTTTGCAGGGCGCAGCAAGTCAACATAATGACCGTTGGTTCCGGTCTGGCTTGCTTTCATTTGCGAGACTCATGTGTTTTTGGCGCAGTTTCTGCACCCGTACACATGGAGTCGATGAGAAAAAATTGACCCGGTCCGGACGTGCACGCGCCTGGACCGGGTTTTGTATTGCCCGAGATCTCTGGTCAATTTCAGGAGGCAGACAATATGGAATGGAGTTTTGTATTTTTCCTCAACAGCGCCCTGCTGGGCGTGGGCCTTGCCATGGATGCATTTTCGGTGTCCATGGCCAACGGCCTGCACGACCCGCACATGGGCAAAGGCACCATGGTGAAGATCGCAGGCACCTTCGGCATTTTTCAGGCCGCCATGCCCATGATCGGCTGGGTGTGCGTGCACACCATCGTGGAGCTGTTTGCGTCCTTTGAGACGTTCATCCCGTGGATCGCGCTGGCACTGCTGGGCTACATCGGCGGCAAGATGCTGGCAGACGGCATCCGGGGCGAAGAAGCCGAAGAAGCCGCCGAGCTCAGCGCCGGTGCGCTGTTCATGCAGGGCGTGGCTACCAGCATAGACGCCCTCTCGGTGGGCTTTACCATCTCGGAATATGGCTGGCTGATGGCGCTGGTGGCATCCCTCATCATTGCTGCCGTCACTTTCTTCATCTGTATGGCGGGCCTGCGCATCGGCAAAAAGTTCGGCACCCAGCTTTCCGGCAAGGCCAACATTCTGGGCGGCGTCATCCTCATCGGCATCGGGCTGGAGATCTTTATTTCCGGGGTGTTCTAACGGCGTTTGTTCTCTTTTGACGCACAAAAGAGAACCAGAAAGGACGGCGGTGCCCGCAGGGCATGAAAGCCCCAGTGGGACTTTTAAGCCACAGACCGGTTTGCGAAGCAAATGCCGCGTGTTTAGCGCGGCAAGGGCACGGCGATTTCGACGCGCTGGAGCCGACGGGTTGCGGCACCCTGCGTCTGCTTCGTGCCTTGGGAGGCACTCGCATCCTGCAGGCCGCTGCCCCAACAGCTCCTCCCTGCATCCGCCGCTGGCGGCGGTCGTCGCCGTTGCAAACTAAGGGCTGCTCGCCCTTAATAATCCCAAAGGAGAAGTCGAAGCGGAAAAATGCTAGCCGCTTCGCTCAGACGGGTTGCGGCACCCTGCGTCTGCTTCGTGCCTTGGGCGGCACTCGCATCCTGCAGGCCGCTGCCCCAACAGCTCCTCCCTGTATCCGCCGCTGGCGGCGGTCGTCGCCGTTGCACTTTTTTCTCGCTTCTCCGATTGATAGGCCCCTCAGCCGCTGCGGCGGCAGCTCCCCGCAGGGGAGCGGGGTGCGCCCTCTCCGTCACCTTCCGTGAAAATTGAAAGCCAGAAAATCCGCAGATTTTCTGGCTTTCTTTATTTTCGAATAAACTTCTGGTCTTTCTCCGGCACGCCGACCTCGTCCGAGATATACCGTTCCACCCGCATATGCAGGTCGTACTTGCTGCGCAGGGCCGCGATGGTCTGCATCATGGGCGAAGCGTGGTGCACGTCGATGGCGCTCTGGTCGGCCCAGCTGTCGATGAGCAGCACGGTCTCCGGGTCATCGAAGGGGGTAAAGTAGTCGTATTTCAGGTTGCCCGGCTCGGCGCGGATGGCGTCCACGGTGCCGGAAGAAACCATTTCTTCGGCAAACTTCCGGGCGCTGCCGTCCCGGCCGGTGTAGTACAGGTTCACGGTGATGCTCATGGGGCAAGGCTCTCCTTCCAGAATGTTCCACGCGGAACAATTTATTTTGCCGTCTCCGGTTCAAAGTAGTCGGCATATTCCTCGGTCAGCTTCGAGCCCAGCCGCCGGATGCCGCCGTAAAGGTGCCGCTCCACCAGCGGTTCAAACGCTGCAAGATCACAGCGCTCGATGGCATTCAGCAGGTTCTGGTGGTCGGCGATCACCTCATCCAGCCCGCCGCTGGTCATGGTGTCCAGCATCCGGAAGCGGCTGTAATCGGCGTGGGCGTTCTGCAGCGTGCGCCACAGGTACATCTTGTCCATGGCGGCAAACCATGTTTCGTGCAGGATGCGGTCTGCCTCGTACAGACGGTTGAAGTCCGGGGCGTCGGCGCGGGCAAGGGCGGTGTAGGCGTCCACCCGTCTGCGGATCAGCGCCCGCTGTTCCGGGGTGCACCGGGGTGTGAAGTCCCGCAGGACCCGGGCTTCCACGGCGGTGCGCTCGTAGATCAGCTCGTCCACGATGCGCCGGTTCAGCCGGGTGACGGTGGTGCCTTTGTACGGCACGATCTTCACCAGCCCGTTCTCCTGCAGTTTTTGCAGCACCACCCGGATCAGGCTGCGCGGCGCACCGAACCGGGCACACAGAGGGTTCTCGCTCAGCAAGGAACCGGGCCGGAGGGTCAGGTCGATGATCTCCCGCTCCAGCACGGCGTAAATTTCAGCGTCGGTCTTGTATTGTTCCATACCTCTCACCTATTGGAATGATGCATTTGCCCTTCGGGCAAACATGAGGCACCCTTCGGGCATGATGTTTCCGCCTGCAGCGGCCATGATGCGCTCGGGGCGGGCCCCTCGCAATTTTTCATGTGCCCGCAGGCACACATCATTTTGCCGCAAAGCGGCAATCATCATTTGTCCGAAGGACAACATCATGTTTGCGCAGCAAATACATCATTTATAAAAACTTCGTCCACACTTCCCCTTCCGGCAGCGGCAGGGTGAAGGCCATGGGCTCCCCGCTTTCCGGGTGCCGGAACTGCAGGCCGCAGCTCTGCAGGGCAATATTTCCCTTCACCCGGCTGCCGTACTTGCCGTCCCCGGCCAGCGGATGCTTCCGGGAGGCAAACTGCACTCTTATCTGATGGGTGCGGCCGGTGTGCAGCGTGATCTCAGTCAGGCTGTTCTCCCCTGCTGTCTGCAGGATGCGGTATTCCAGCACCGCTTCCCGTACACCCTTGCGCGGGCGGCTCACCGGGAACACCCGGCCCTTGCGGCTGTCCTTGAACAGGTAGTCCCGCAGGGTGCCGCCTTCCGGCAGATGTTCGTCCGGTCCGCCTGCGATGACGGCCCGGTACTGCTTGACGAACTGCGGCGCTTCTGCCCTGCCCTCGGCCCGGCCGTCCTGCACGGCGTAGGCGTTCTGGCTCTGGGTGACCTGGCGGCTCAGTTCTGCGGCCGCCTTCGGCGTTTTGGCAAACACCATCAGGCCGGACACGCCGGTGTCCAGCCGATGCACCACGCCCACAAAGGCGTCCGGGGCGTTCCAGTGCTGCCGCAGGGCGGCGGGTACGCCTTCCTCGCTGGAAAGCCCGACAGGCTTGTCCACCACCACAAGGGCCGCATCCTCGTACAGGATGTTCACAGCTTGCCCTCGGCGAGGAGGGCCTTCAGCTTCAGGATGCCCGCGATGGTCTTGCCGTCCTTGATCTCACCGCTCATGACCATCTCGTAAGCCTTTTCCAGCGGCACGCGGTCGGGGGTCAGAAACTCGTCGTCGTCCAGATGCATGTGGGTCTCGTGCAGGCCGGTGGCCACCCAGGTGTAGATGACCTCGGTGTCGTAGCCCACGGTGGGGAAAAACTCGCCCAGCGAGGTGTACTTGTCGGCGGTCAGGCCGCACTCCTCCTCCAGCTCGCGCTTGGCGGCCTCGAAGGGGTCCTCACCCTTTTCCAGCTTGCCGGCGGGCAGCTCCCACAGCTCCTGCTGCATGGCGTAGCGGAACTGCCGCACCATGCAGATGGTGCCATCCGCAAAATACGGCACGATGCACGCGCCGCCGTGGTGATGCACCACCTCGCGTGTGGCAGTCTTGCCGTTTTCCAGCAGGGCGGTATCCTTGGTCAGGGTGATGACCCGGCCCTCAAAGAGCACCTCGCTGGTGAGCGCTTTTTCGTAATGTGTGGTCTTCTCCATTTTATTACCCTCTTTGCCCGGCACAGCGCCGGTTTTCTATGGCTTCAGTTTACGGCAAAGAGCGGTTTGTTGTCAATAATAAGATGGAGAGAAAATACGATTTAGAATGCCCTCCGTTTCACTCTGGGCATCTTCAGCGGAAATATTATTTTTAATTTGCGAAAAAGAAAAGCCTGCGGGCTTTTCTTTTTCGCTTTTTCACGGGAAGGGTCGTAACGGCAAACAGCATCTGCTGGCGCTGGCTCCCCTGCGGGGAGCTGCCGCCGCAGCGGCTGAGGGGCCTTCAAATCGGAGAAACGAAAAAATGCGTTTAGCGAAGCGGCTAGCATTTTTCCGCTTCGACTTCTCCTTTGGGATTATTAAGGGCGAGCAGCCCTTAATTCGTGGATCCAGCGCGTCGAAATCGCTGCGACCTTGCCGCGCTGAACACGCGGCATTTGCTTCGCAAACCGGTCTGCGGCTTAAAAGCCCCACTGGGGCTTTCATGCCCTGCGGGCACCGCCGTCCTTTCTGGTTCTCTTTTGTGCGGCAAAAGAGAACAAACTCCGCCGAGATGCAGCACATCGAAATCGCTGCGACCTTGCCGCGCTGAACACGCGGCATTTGCTTCGCAAACCGGTCTGCGGCTTAAAAGCCCCACTGGGGCTTTCATGCCCTGCGGGCACCGCCGTCCTTTCTGGTTCTCTTTTGTGCGGCAAAAGAGAACAAACTCCGCCGAGATGCAGCACATCGAAATCGCTGCGACCTTGCCGCGCTGAACACGCGGCATTTGCTTCGCAAACCGGTCTGCGGCTTAAAAGCCCCACTGGGGCTTTCATGCCCTGCGGGCACCGCCGTCCTTTCTGGTTCTCTTTTGGTGCCAAAAGAGAACATCTCCGGCGGCAGCGCACTTTCATAAAAAATATCCATGTTTTCCAAATGCAAAATCCAGCTGAAATGAAAGCGGCTTTTTACTGAATTTGGCAAGGCAGTCAAAGCAAACCTGCTCAAAACCCGAAAATCCGCGCCAGCGCTCACTTTAACACGCTAAAGACGTACAAAAGCGCTAAAAATTTTTTTTATTTTTTGGTGCGTTTGTTGGGCGGTTTGCGTTTACTTTGCGGGCAGAATTTGCTATTATAGTATACAAGCAATAGTGCCTTTTATGGGGTTCTCCGGTCCCAGCGGGCATATTGCCCCGCGCAAAAGGTACCAAATTCTGAATAATGGAGGAAGAAAAATGCCTAGAGCAAAGCAAACGATGGATGGCAATACCGCTGCCGCCCATGTAGCGTATGCCTACACGGACGTGGCTGCCATCTACCCCATTACCCCGTCTTCTCCGATGGCTGACTCTGTGGACCAGTGGTCTGCAGCCGGTCAGAAGAACATCTTCGGCAACCAGGTCAAGGTCGTCGAGATGGAGTCTGAGGCAGGCGCTGCCGGCGCTGTGCACGGCTCTCTGGGTGCAGGTGCTGTTACCACCACCTTCACCGCTTCTCAGGGCCTGCTGCTGATGATCCCCAACATGTACAAGATTGCTGCTGAGCAGCTGCCCTGCGTGTTCGATGTTTCGGCTCGTACCGTTGCTACCCAGTCCCTGAACATCTTCGGTGATCACAGCGACGTTATGGCATGCCGCCAGACCGGTTTCGCAATGCTGGTCGAGAGCAGCGTGCAGGAAGTCATGGACCTGTCCCCTGTTGCCCACCTGGCAGCAATCGAGGGCCATGTTCCCTTCCTGAACTTCTTCGATGGCTTCCGTACTTCTCATGAGTACCAGAAGATCGAGAAGTGGGATTACGCCGATCTGAAGGAAATGTGCAACATGGAGGCCGTGGAGGAGTTCCGCAAGAAGGCTCTGAACCCCGAGCACCCCAAGATGCGCGGTTCCCACGAGAACGGCGACGTGTTCTTCCAGCATCGTGAGGCTTGCAACGCTGTTTACAACGCTCTGCCTGCTGTTGTTGAGAAGTACATGGCAAAGATCAACGAGAAGCTGGGCACCAACTACGATCTGTTCAACTACTACGGCGCACCCGATGCTGACCGTGTGATCGTGGCTATGGGCTCCATCTGCGACGTTGCGGATGAAGTCATCGACTACCTGAACGCACGCGGCGAGAAGGTCGGTATCATCAAGGTCCGTCTGTATCGTCCCTGGGTCTCCGCTTCCCTGCTGAAGGTCCTGCCCAAGACCGCCAAGAAGGTGGCTGTGCTGGACCGCACCAAGGAGCCCGGCTCTCTGGGCGAGCCCCTGTACCTGGATGTTGCCGCTACCCTGCGTGAGGCTGGCCTGAACGATGTCGTTCTGACCGGCGGCCGTTACGGCCTGGGCAGCAAGGATACCCCGCCGTCCTCCATCTTCGCTCTGTTCAAGGAGCTGGAGAAGGACGAGCCCAAGGAGCGTTTCACTCTGGGTATCACCGACGATGTCACCTTCCTGTCCCTGCCCGAAGTCAAGCCCGCTCCCATCACCGCAGCTGCTGGCACCAAGGAGTGCAAGTTCTGGGGTCTGGGCGGCGACGGTACGGTCGGCGCAAACAAGAACTCCGTCAAGATCATTGGTGACCACACTGATAAGTATGTGCAGGCATACTTCCAGTATGACTCCAAGAAGACCGGCGGCGTGACCATCAGCCATCTGCGTTTCGGCGACAAGCCCATCCGCAGCCCCTACTACATCAACCAGGCTGACTTCGTGGCCTGCCACAACCCCGCTTACATCCACATGGGCATGAAGATGGTCCAGGATGTCAAGCCCGGCGGCGTGTTCATGATCAACTGCCAGTGGTCCGATGAGGAGCTGGGCCAGCACCTGAATGCCGAGGCAAAGAAGTATATCGCTGACAACAACATCCAGCTGTATACCATCAATGCTATCGATAAGGCGATCGAGATCGGCATGGGCAAGCGCACCAACACCATTCTGCAGTCTGCATTCTTCAAGCTGGCTGACGTCATGCCCATCGAGGATGCCGTCAACTTCATGAAGCAGGCAGCTCAGAAGAGCTACGGCAAGAAGGGCCAGGACGTCGTTGAGATGAACTGGAAGGCCATTGACGCAGGCGTTGACGCCATCCACAAGGTTGACGTGCCCGCATCCTGGTCCAACCCCGAAGCTGATCCCGCACCCAAGGCTCTCACCGGCCGTCCGGAACTGGTCAAGCAGATCCGCGACGTCATGGAGCCCATTGCCCGTATGGACGGCGACAGCCTGCCTGTTTCCTCCTTCGCGGCAAATGCAAACGGCGAGTGGGAGCAGGGCGCTTCTGCATACGAGAAGCGCGGCACCGCTGTCAACGTCCCCGAGTGGGATGCTGCAAAGTGCGTTGGCTGCAACCAGTGTGCATTCGTGTGCTCTCATGCTACCATCCGTCCCTTCCAGCTGACCGCTGACGAGCTGGCAGCTGCTCCTGCTCAGACCAAGAGCCGCGACAACCGCCCGGCAAACGAGTACAAGTTTGTCATGGCAGTGTCTCCTCTGGACTGCATGGGCTGCGGCGAGTGCGTCACCGTCTGCCCCACCAAGGCGATCCAGATGGTTCCTCAGGACAGCCAGGCCGACCAGCAGGCAGTCTTCGACTACTGCGTGGCCAACATCTCCAAGAAGCCTTCCAAGTTTGCTGACGATACCGTCATCGGTTCTCAGTTCAACCAGCCGCTGCTGGAGTTCTCTGGCTCCTGCGCAGGCTGTGCCGAGACTTCTTACGCTCGCCTGATCACTCAGCTGTTCGGCGAGAAGATGTACATCTCCAACGCTACCGGCTGCTCCTCTATCTGGGGCGGCACCGCTTCCATCTCTCCGTACACCGTCAACAAGGACAGCGGCCATGGTCCTGCATGGTGCAACTCCCTGTTCGAGGATAACGCAGAGCATGGCCTGGGCCTGTACATCGGCCAGAAGACCATCCGCGAGAACCTGATCAAGGAAATCGCAGAGGTTGCTGGTTCCGACAAGGCTTCTGCAGAGCTGAAGGCTGCTTTCGAGCAGTTCATGGCAACCAAGAACAACACCAAGGCCAACGACGAGCCCGCAAAGGCCCTGATCGCTGAGCTGGAGAAGGCTGCTGCTGCTGGCTGCGAGAAGTCTGCAGAGATCCTCAAGAGCAAGCAGTACATCGCCAAGAAGTCCGTCTGGATCTTCGGCGGCGACGGCTGGGCATACGACATCGGCTTCGGCGGCCTGGATCACGTTCTGGCTTCCGGCGAGGATGTCAACGTCATGGTCTTCGATACTGAGATGTACTCCAACACCGGTGGACAGGCATCCAAGGCTTCCAACATCGGTGAAGTCTGCCAGTTCGCTGCTGCTGGTAAGGAAATCAGCAAAAAGAGCCTGTCCGAGATCGCTATGACCTATGGTTACATCTACGTTGCTCAGATCGCTCTGGGCGCTAACATGAACCAGGCTGTCAAGGCAATCGCTGAGGCTGAGGCTTACCCCGGCCCGTCTCTGATCATCGGCTACGCTCCCTGTGAGCTGCACGGTGTCAAGGGCGGCATGACCAACTGCCAGAACGAGATGAAGAAGGCAGTCGAGGCTGGCTACTGGAACCTGTTCACCTTCAACCCCGCCAACAAGGCACAGGGCAAGAACCCCTTCACCCTGACCTCCAAGGCTGTGGACAACGAGAAGTATCAGGCTCTGCTGGCAAACGAGACCCGTTACAGCCGTCTGACCCGCGCCTTCCCTGAGCGTGCTAAGGAGCTGTTCGCTCGCAACCAGGAGGTTGCAAACGACCGCTACGAGCACCTGACCCGTCTGGTCGAGCTGTACAAGTAAGTTATCTTCTGCATATAACGGGAACTCTTAACAGCGGCCCCTGCCTTTTCCGGAGTGAAAGGCGGCAGCCCCGCGCCGGCGGTTACTGCGCAATGCAGCGGCGCGAACCTGTGAATGATGTCCTGTCCGGCAGAAAAAAGCTGAACGTCCGGCCCAAGACCCGGCAAAACGGTCAACCCTGATTTCACTTCCCGGTGCCGTGTGCTGTTCCGTGTAGCGCACGGCTATGGGATATGAGATACCAAAGCGCCCGCGAGGGTCCTTGAAAGCACACCCCGCGTGTGTCAGGAGCATAAGGTCTGCGTGCAGATACCTTGCTCCGCCTGCTGCATAAGACCTGTTTCGGCAGGCATCTTGCCGCAGTGAAAAACGAATCTCGTTTTTAGCGCCCCGCTCACCGCAAGGTGACCGGGGCGCATTTTTGTGTAAATGAAACTATAAGCCCGGAGTGTCCGCAGACGCTCCGGGCTTATATATTGACGAAATAAAAGTTATTTGTTCGTCACAAATTCAATTTTGACATTCATCCCCATACCAGCGGCAAGGCGCTGCAAGGTGCGCAAAGAAGGGTTTGCATTCCCTCGTTCCAGCTTGCTGATATCGGCCTGTGCAATGCCGGTGCGCTCCGAAAGCTGTTTCTGGGTCAGACCGCTTTCCTTCCGGGTATCGAGCATGGCCTGCGCAATGGTAAGCTCCGGCTGAAGAGCATCCCATTCTGCCTTAAAGGAAGGCCGCTGTAACTGTTCATTCAAATAATTCCGAAAATCACTCATGAGGAGCTCTCCTTTCGATAAAAATAGTCCGCACGATATTTTTGCGCCAGTGTATCCAGAAAATCACGAACCGGGCAACTGCCGTCTGCCTTATAATAAAAATTCACTTCAAAAGCGGACGTTTTCAGCATCCTTTCCGGTCGATGACATCCTATTATTATAATATAGGATAAAACAAATATTGTCAAGAAAATTTTTTATCACAAAATCTTCCAGAATTTTCCGCTTCCTTTTTACAGTTTCTTCATAGCTTCTTAACGAAATGAATTGTGAAAGCTGTTATACTTTTGCCATGGGAAGTGGGGCCGCAACCGCTTCCCAGAGTAACATGATTCCTCCTCACACCAAGGCAATATCCAAACAAAGCGCCCCTTCCGGTATGCCGCAATGCCGGAAGGGGTGTTTTGTTTTATAAAATTCCTGTAAATCCATGGTTTAGGGTTGACCGTGTTTTTTTGCGGCGCTATAATAAAAAAGAAGATGGAGCAGAACGCCCTGCAGGGGCGCTTCGTGCCCCGAAAACGTGAAATTCTGGAGGTGAACGCAGGACAATGGACCCGGATCATAGTCGAAGTAGACCCACGGATGCGGTGGATCGGACAACAAAAAAGCCTGCGCTCGCCTTCTTTGCTTGTTGAAAGCGGCCTGCACCCCCAGGGTGCTGGTGCCATTTTTCAATAAATAGAGTAAGGCGCAGCTTTGCGTGCGCGGAAATGCGGTTTTTGCGGCATTCCGGCGGCGAAGCGGCGCTGTTTTTGTTTCCCGATCTGCTGCGTCCTCATCAAACCCTGAGGAGGTACGCCCAATGGAAATGAACGATAAGATGCAGAACATGCAGGCTGCGGAAACCGCTGCGGAGCAGACCCTGCCGGTGCAGGAGCTGCCCGCCGATATCCCCGACGAGGTGCGCCAGAAGCTGGCCCAGGACCTGAACGAGGAAGCCACCGAGGACCTCAAGCAGGACATGCGCGAGGCCGAGCGGGAAGAAGCCAACGATGAAGAAGTCAAGGCCAACCCCGAAATGCTCACCAAGAGCCGTCTGCTGAAGCTGCTGATCAAAAAGCAGTACGTCAAGCTGCGCGAAGTGACCGAGGAAGAACAGCCCGCCGACCTGGCCGAACTGCTGGAAGAACTGGATGAGAACAACCGCCTGGTGGTGTTCCGCCTGCTGAAAAAGGAAGTGGCCACCGAGGCCTTTGCCTACATGTCCGACGAAGCCCGCGATGATCTGGTCAACGCCTTCTCGGATGTGGAGCTGGTGGGCGCCATCGAGGAGATGAGCCTGGACGACGCGGCGGACCTGCTGGAAGATATGCCCGCAGGCGTGGTCAAGCGCGTGCTGGAGAAATCCTCCAAGCAGACCCGCGAGAGCCTGAACAAGCTGCTGAACTACCCCGAGAGCTCCGCCGGCAGCCTGATGACCCCCGAATACGTCCGCCTGCGCAAGGAGATGACCGTATCCCAGGCGTTTGAAGCCATCCGCAAGCAGGGCGAGAACGCCGAGACGGTCTACACCTGCTATGTCGTGGAGCGCAACCGCCTGATGGGCGTTGTGTCCGCCCGCAGCCTGCTGCTGGCCGAGCCCCACACCCCCATCGCCGAGATCATGGACGACAACGTGGTCACCGTGAAGGTCACCGACGACCAGGAGTATGTGGCCCGTGAGATGCAGCGCTACGACTTCACCGCCATGCCCGTTCTGGACAACGAGGGCATGTTCGTGGGTATCATCACCATCGACGATGCAATCGACGTCCTGACCGACGAGAGCACCGAGGATATGCAGAAGATGGCCGCCATTCTGCCGGATGACGACGCCACCACCTACTTCGGCACCAGCGTCTGGACCCACGCCAAGCAGCGTATCCCCTGGCTGCTGATCCTGATGCTTTCCGCTACCTTTACCGGCATGGTCACCACCCACTACGAGGAAGCCTTTGTCAGCCTGCCGCTGCTGGTCTCCTTCATGCCCATGCTGATGGACACTGCCGGCAACTGCGGCAACCAGATCAGCACCCTGATGGTGCGCGGCCTGGCTCTGGGCGAAGTGGAGCCCAGCGACTTCATGCGCGTGCTGGGCAAGGAGCTGCGGGTCTCGGCCATCGTGGGCGCGGTGCTGGGCATCGTGAACGGCCTGCGCATCTACCTGATGTACACCTTCCTGTTCCCCGGCCAGTACGCCAACGTCATGGGTTACGCCGTCGTGGTCAGCGTGTCACTGTTCTTCAGCGTCATTCTGGCAAAGCTGGTGGGCGGTATGCTGCCGCTGGCCGCCAAGAAGCTGGGTGCCGATCCGGCCATCATGGCAACGCCCTTCATCACCACCATCGTGGACGCCTGCAGCCTGATCCTCTACTTCCAGATCGCACAGCTGGTGTTCCGCAATATGATGTAATTTTGCTTTTATAATTTGGAATTGTCTCCGCTTCGCTCTGACAATATCAGCGGAAGATTATTTTTATAGTTTGTAACTCCGAAACGACTGCGGTCGTTTCGGAGTTACTTTTTCACAAAAAAAGTTGTAAATGTAAACGGCATCTGCCGGCGCTGGCTCCCTGCGGGAGCATCCGCGCGGCAGGCATAAAGATGCAATTTTCAATTACAGCTTTTCTCGTGAAAAAGCAAAGCGGAAAATTCCGCAGGATTTTCCGCTTTGCAAATATAAAATAATAATTCCGCTAAACATGCCCAGAGCGAAGCGGCGGGCATTCTAAATCGTTCACAGTGTATGGTAATACGGGCAGATGTCCTCATAGTGCCCGTCCTTCATGCGGAAGCCGCCCGGGATAGTGCCCAGCTGCACGAAGCCCAGCCGCTCGTACAGGTGCCGCGCGTGGGTGTTGCAGGCCACCACGGCGTTGAACTGCATCACCCGGAAGCCGTGGGCCTTCGCCTGCGCCAGGCAGTCCGAGACCAGCTTTTCCCCGATGTGCAATCCCCGCGCTTCGCGGTGCACGGCGTAGCTGGCGTTAGCGATGTGCCCGCAGCGGCCGATGTTGTTCGGGTGCAGGATGTACAGGCCCAGCACGGTGCCGGTGTCGGCATCCTCGGCCACGGCATCGTAGGTCTGGGCGGCGAAAAACGCCCGGCCGGTGTCCAGCGTCAGCGCGTCCTCCTGCGGGAAGGCCACGCCGTCCTCCACCACCTGGTTCCAGATCTCCACCATGGCGGGCAGGTCTTTTTCGGTATAGGCACGGATCACGATCTTCATGCCGCAAAATCCCCCATTCTTCTGGTAAATCTTCCAATTTCTGCGGTTCTGATTCTAGCACATCGCACAGAAAAAGGCAAGATTTCCGCCTTTTCCGCGCCCGGGAACGGCGGTGTGGAAAACTGTGCTTTTCCCCGCATTTTCCACAGGCGGGGTTTGCAGCCGCCCCGGTGTTGAAAACTTTGGCCCCGTTCATTCCAGATTGGAGAACCGAAAACGGGAACGCCGCAGCGGACTGTAAAATGAAAAGAAAAAGCTTCGACTTTCTTTTTTATAAAAGGTGAAACGCCCTCTTTTTCGCCCAAAACATCCCATGCACCTTGTCGAAGGATTACGCCGTGTATACAGCGGCTGCATTTGCATTGTGGAAAACCCGGTGGAAAAAGTGGAAAACCGCATGGAAAACTTCCCTTTTTCTTCACAAAAACGGTGGAAAACCCGGTGGAAAAAGTGAAAAGTTCATTCCCGAACGGAAACTCCATACAATTTTCGGTTGTGATTTTGGGCCCAAAAACCCGCATGAATGCTGTGGTATTGGGCCGGGCGCGGTGCGTTTTCCACGCAGGGTGTGTGCGCTTGAATGCCTTGACCAATCATGATACAATAACAGCAGAAAACTGTGAGAAAACGGCCGGTCTCCACCGGTCCGATCAATGGAGGCGAATCGCATGAACAACTGGCTGAACAGGCTGGAGCGCAAATACGGCCGCTTTGGCATCCCGAACCTCACCAACATTCTGGTGGGCGGGCAGATTTTGGTCCTTGCCATCGAGCTGTTCGTGAACCGGACGGTGACGGCCTGGCTGGCGCTCAGCCGCTTTTTCCTGCTGCAGGGGCAGGTGTGGCGGGTGGTGAGCTTTGTGTTCATCCCCTTCTCCGGCGGCAGCATCCTCAGCGTGGTGCTGGGCATCTACTTCACCTGGTTCGTGGGTACGGCGCTGGAACGGGAGTGGGGCGACTTCCGCTACACGGTCTACCTGCTTTCCGGGATGCTGGGCACCGTGCTGGCCTGCCTGGTCACCGGCCTGACGGCAAGCACCTACTGCCTGTCGCTTTCGCTGCTGCTGGCCTTTGCCATGCTCTACCCGGAGGTGCAGCTGCTGCTGTTCTTCGTCATCCCCATCCGGGTGAAGTATTTCGGCCTTTTTGCGGCCGTGATGTGGGTGCTGAGCTTTCTGGGCGCGCCGCCGCTGCAGAAGCTGAGCCTGCTGCTCAGCATGGCGAACGTCTGGCTGTTCTTCGGCCCGATGGCCTACCGCAGCATCCGCGCGTGGATTCGCCGCGAACAGTGGAAGCGGAAAAACAGGAGATAAATAAAAGTTTCTGGATGATGCGAAAGAGTTTCACCGGGCGGGGATTGTTCTCTTTTGGCACCAAAAGAGAACCAGAAAGGACGGCGGTGCCCGGAGGGCATGAAAGCCCCAGTGGGGCTTTTAAGCCGCAGACCGGTTTGCGAAGCAAATGCCGCGTGTTCAGCGCGGCAAGGCCGCAGCGATTTCGATGCGCTGCAGCCGGGCGGGGATTGTTCTCTTTTGCCGCACAAAAGAGAACCAGAAAGGACGGCGGTGCCCGGAGGGCATGAAAGCCCCAGTGGGGCTTTTAAGCCGCAGACCGGTTTGCGAAGCAAATGCCGCGTGTTTAGCGCGGCAAGGGCACGGCGA
>NZ_NMTR01000020.1 GCF_002549775.1 Faecalibacterium langellae
CCAAGAGTACATTAAAAATCAACTGCAACAGGACCAGATTGCCGATCAGTTGAGCCTTAAGGAGTTCGTGGACCCGTTTACGGGTAGCAAGGAAACTAAGGCGTAAATAAAAGGGCCCCTTGAGGGGCCTGCCACGAGACCGGAATGCAGTTGGCAGACCCATTCGTGGCCCCTTAAGGGGCTTTGCTAGTATTATGCCCTTCTAGGGCTTACTCAAGCCACCGGCTCAGCCGGTGGTTTTGACTATACTGGGTAAAAACGCAAAGGAGCGTTGTATGGCTGAACATTATTTTTCGAAGAACGGCCTGACCGCCTGCTGTACCGATACCACCATCACTCTGTTCTGGGATAAGCCTGCAGCCGCCGGGGCCGTGGAGACCTATACAGTTTTGCGGAACGATGCCGCAGTGGGCACGACCGTCAAAACGCATTTCACGCTGGAACATCTCCAGCCGGAGACGGAGTATGTGCTGTTCGTCCAGTGGCGGGGCGGCGGCATCGGCGAACTGACTGTCCGCACTACCCCCACCAAACAGAAACTGGATGTGACCGCTGCGCCCTATTTTGCCGTAGGTGACGGCAAAACCCTGAACACCGCCGCCCTGCAAAAAGCTATGGACGACTGCAAGGAAAACGAGTGCGTCTACTTTCCGGCGGGCATCTACATGACCGGTGCTTTGTGGCTGCACAGCAATATGGAGCTGTATCTGGACGAAGGAGCCGTCCTGCAGGGCACTGCCGAGCCGGAAGATTACCTGCCCCGCATCCCCAGCCGATTTGAGGGTACCGAGATGGAGTGCTACAGCAGCCTGCTGAATCTCGGCACGCTCGACCATACCGCTGGGCCGAACTGCGAAAACATCATCCTGCGGGGCAAGGGCACCATTGCCTCCGGCGGCAGGCTGCTGGCAAGCCGCATCATTGAAAATGAGCGGGCACGCCTGAAAGAATACCTTGCGCAGAACGCAGACCTCGTGTCCACCTGCGAGAACGCCGACACCATTCCGGGCCGCGTCCGGCCGCGCCTTGTCAACATGAGCAATTGCCGGAACATCTGGATGCAGGGGCTGACCTTTGCCAACGGTGCCAGCTGGAACCTGCACATGGTCTACTCCGACCAGATCGTCACCGACCACTGTGTTATCAAATCGGATGGCGTATGGAACGGCGATGGCTGGGACCCGGATTCCTCCACCAACTGCACGATCTTCGCCTGCGAGTTCTGCACCGGCGACGATGCGGTGGCCATCAAGTCCGGCAAGAACCCGGAGGGCAACATCATCAATCGCCCGACGAAGCACATCCGGGTGTTCGACTGCCACAGCGGTTTCGGCCACGGCATCTGCATTGGCAGCGAGATGAGTGGCGGCGTGGAGGATGTGAAGATCTGGGACTGTGATATGGTGGTGTCCACCTCCGGGCTGGAGATCAAAGCCACCCAAAAGCGCGGCGGCTACGTCCGGGATGTGGAAGTGCGGGACTGCACCCTTTCCCATGTGATGGTACATTCGGTAGGCTACAACGATGATGGCATTGGCTCCGATGTGCCGCCTATTCTGGAAAACTTCAGGTATGAACGGGTCACTCTGCTGGGCCGGTACATCGACCACGACCATGTGTGGCATTTCTGCCCGGCCATTGAGCTGTGCGGCTTTGACGAGCCGGGGTACGAAGTGAAGAACATCCGGTTCAGGGATGTGGTGTTGGAAGACAACAACGGCCCTGCCCAGAACATCCAGATGCAGCACTGCCAAAATGTCAGCTTTGAAAATGTCACTGTGAGGTCTGGCAGCCAACCGGAATGACCCGGATTCGGATGTCGGGATTCTTCAGAAAAGCGGTCGCTTTTTTGCAGCCGCTTTTTATTTTGCTATGTTACAATAGAGCCGTAGAGAGGTGAATGCAGAATGCTGTTTGGTCGGTCCGAATTCATCCCGGAGGGCGCGGGCATCAGCCCGGACACGCCCCGCAAAAAGGGCCTTGCCCGATTGGTCGAGATCATGAGCCGCGACCTGGACGGCATTTTTCTGTCCGGTTCGCTGGCACTGCTGGCCTGTGTCCCGGCGGCGGCTCTGGTGGGCATTGCCCTCTGGATGGGCAGCCTGCTGGCCGCCTGCTGTACCGGCTGGCTGGTCGGCCCGGCGCTGACCGGCCTTTACGACACCATTCTCCGGGCCCTGCGGGATGAACCGGGTTTCTGGTGGCATACCTACAAGCGGGTGTGGAAGCAGAGCTTCAAAAGCAGCTTTCTCCCCGGCATGATCTTCACCGTGCTGTGGGCGCTGGTGGGTTATACGGCCTTTGCCCTGCCGCTGATGGCCGATGTGTCCACCAGCTTTGTATGGATCCTGTTATTGGACGCCGTGCTTTTGCTGACGCTGGGCAGTTACTTCTGGATGCAGAGCGCTTTGTTTGAGAGCTGTGTCAGCAGGAAGCTTTCCAACTGCGTGCGGATGCTGCTCGGCTTTCTGCCCCAGACCGTGCTTTCGGCCGTGTTTCAGCTGGGCTACTGGCTGCTGATGGCGGCCGTCATCCCGCGCTGCGCCTTTGTGTTTTTGCTGACCGGGCTGTGGGTGCCCAATCTGCTGGCCATGATGGCCGTGTATGCACCCATCGAGAAAAGCCTGCACCTGGAAGCAAAGATTCACGATGTGCAGAACCGCTGAAAGCCCTTTTTCAAGCTATTTTCTTCTCCTTCTTTATAAACTTGCATTCTCCATTCTGCAAAAATGGCCGTCCCGATCGGGGCGGTCACTTTTGCAACGGGGGGATTTTTTCTGCGCGCACTCGCAAGGGATAGCAGATACGGCGTGCGATTCTTTTCGGGGAAGCGGAAGCTTTGCGTAGTCTTTTGATCGTTTCTCCCGCAGCACTTTCTTCTGGAATGTGTTTTGTGGTATTGAGCGGCGGGAGAGACATTTGGCTCCGAGCGGATAGCCGAATGCCCGAATGCCGGGAATGCGGTCTCCGCTGGTTCCGCGAACCGTTTGGTGCGCTGCCGGATGAGCGTGACTACCGGAAAACCTGCTCACAGAGGTCTCCGCTTGGCTCCCCGGCAAGTCCCAGGCAGCCCGCCGAGGGCAGCGCGGGGGCTATTCCGCAGAGGGATGGAAAATCTTTGTGACCGCCGTCTCCGGGCCTGCCTTGCCCCATGCTCGACCGCACTGCCCGGCAGCGGCCGGAGCAACGCAAAGACGGCCCGTTCAACAAAACTTCCGCACGCAAAAACCCCGCCCCATACACTGCGCGATGCAATGCACGGGGCGGGGTTTTGCTTCAGATGATATTTCTTAGGAGAGAATGCTTAGTGGATGAACACAGGGCCCAGCGGGTTTGCGATGGGGCTGACGTAACCGCCCAGCAGCTTGGGAATAGCAAGGCTGATGTCGGGGACGTAGGTCAGCAGCAGCAGTGCAACGAACATACACAGGTAGAACGGCAGGGTCGCCTTGACCACTTTCTCCATGGGGCGCTTTGCAACGGCAGAGCCGATGAACAGAACGGAGCCGACGGGAGGAGTCAGCAGGCCGATGCCGCAGTTCAGCACCACGATGATACCGAACTGGATGGGATCGATGCCGATGGAGGTGGCGATGGGCAGCAGGATGGGGGTAGCGATCAGGATGATGGGAGCCATATCCATGATCATGCCCAGAACCAGCAGGATCAGGTCGATGAGCAGTGCGATGATGTAGGGGTTGTCGGTGAGGTCGGTGATGGCGTTAGCAGCCAGATCGGGCACGTGCAGGATGGTCAGGCAGTTGCCGAACACAGCAGAGGTGGCGATGAGGATCAGCACGATGGACAGGGTGTTGACGCACTCGTCCAGGGCGTGCCACACGCCCTTCCAGTCCAGGCCCTTGTAGATGAACACGGACACGAACAGGGAGTAGATAACAGCGATAGCAGCGGACTCGGTAGCGGTGAACACGCCGCCGACCACGCCGAACACCACGATGATAACAGCGGCCAGAGCCCAGATGGAGGTGCCCAGCTGCTTGATAAAGCGCTTGATGCTGAAGGGATCACCCTTGGGGTAGTTGCGCTTTACAGAGATGATGTAGGAGCCGATCATCAGCACGATGGCCAGCAGTGCGCCGGGCAGGTAACCTGCCAGGAACAGGCTGCCCACAGAGATACCACCGGCGGTGGTAGCGTAGATGACCATGTTGTGGCTGGGAGGAACCAGCAGACCCTCGCAGGAGGAGGTGATGGTAACAGCGGTGGAGAAGTCTGCACCGTAGCCCTGATCCACCATCATGGGGATCATGATGGAGCCGATGGAAGCGGTATCGGCAGAGGCGGAACCGGAGATGCCGCCAAAGAAGTAGGAAGCCACGATGTTGACCATGGCCATGCCGCCGCGCATCCAGCCCACGCAGGCGTCAGCCAGAGCGATGAGCTTTTCAGAGATGCCGCCGGAGCCCATGAGCACGCCCATGGTGATGAAGAAGGGAACTGCCATCAGGCTGAAGGAAGAAATGCCCTTGACCATCAGTCGGCAAACGTCGGTCAATGCCTGGCCCTGCACCAGCATACACAGCACGCTGGACAGGCCAACGGCGTAGGCGATGGGGAAGCGCAGGAAGATCATGACGAAGAAGCTGACAAGAAGGACAATGATCGCCAGTGTCTGAACTGTCATATTACATTTCCTCCTTTACAAAAAAGCTCTTGATGTGGTTGTACAGAGATTCGATCTCAAAGATGATCATGGCAACGCCAGCCAGAGGCACTGGGAAGTACATCCAGAAGCGGCTCAGCCAGGGCATGGACACATAGAAGCCACGGCCGCCCAGGGTGGTGGCGTAGTTCCAGCCCACCACCATCATCACCACGCCCAGGATCATCACGGCCACATCGGACAGGATGTCCAGAGCCTTGACCACTTTCTTGGGCAGGTACATATCAAAGGCAGTCATGCGGATGTGAGCACCGCGGCGGATGGCCAGAGCAGCACTCAGCACAGCCATGTAGCTCATGCAGGTCAGGACGACCTCCTCAGACCAGGAGGGGTCCGGGATGAACGGGACGTAACGACCGATGACCGACATGGTGGTAATGAGGATATCTGCGATCAGCAGGATCTTACAGATGAACAGGACCACCTTGTAGGTGATGTCGTACGCCGGCTTGATCTTATCCAGAGTGGTAAAGATTTTCGGCATAGGAATTCCTCCATATAAAAACCCGGCGGGTCTGCGGGCGTATTCCCGTAGTCCCCCGCCGGGCTATGTACTACTTTAGAACACGAAGGCGATTCGATCAGGCCTTCATATCCAGCAGCTGCTGGTACAGCTCAGCCTGGTCAGAGGTGTTCTCGCTGATGACCTTGGAGCAAGCCTCCTGCCAGGGAGCCTTGTCGGGAACATCCACAACGTTGCAGCCGGAAGCCTTCAGCTCATCCAGGACCTTGTTCTCCTCGGTCTCGGACAGGTTTGCGTTGAAGGACTGGGTGTCGGCAGCAGCCTCCATGATGGCAGCCTGCTGGTTCTCGGTCAGCTTGCCCCATGCATTGTCGGTGATGACAGCCTGCACAGCGCCCAGGGTGTGGCCGTCCAGGATCAGGTTGTTGGCGACCTCGGGGAATGCGTTGGACTTGTAGTTTGCGATGGGCTGCTCAGCGCCATCCACAACGCCGGTCTGCAGTGCGCTGTACAGCTCACCGAAGGAAACGACGGTGGGGTTTGCGCCCAGGCCCTCGACCATGCCGTTCATGACGGGGTCGTTGGACACGCGCAGCTTCAGGCCCTTGAAGTCCGCAATGCCGGAAACGGGGTTGACGGTGAAGAAGTGACGGAAGCCCTCCTCGCCGTAGAACATGCCGCGGACGGGCAGGCCCAGCTCCTGGGGCTCGTTCAGGAACTCAGGTGCCAGATCGCTGTTGGCAAAGTTCCAGAAGTGTGCGCGGTTCTCAAAGGTGAAGGGGATGCTCAGCAGCTTGGACTTGTTGCAGCCGTAGCTGGTCAGTGCGAAAGCAGAGATACGGCTGATGTCGATGGAAGTGGAGCCGCCCAGGATGGCGTCCAGAACGTCGTTCTCAGAACCCAGAACGCCGGAAGCCTGCACGTCGATGACGACGGAACCGCCGGTCAGCTCCTCGACCTTCTCCTTGAAGTGAGAAGCGGTCTGGCCAACGATGGTGTCCAGCGGGTTGACCTCGGCGTAGACCAGGGTCACTTCGGGATCGTTTGCAGCAGCGGCGGCATCACCTGCGGGAGCAGCGGAAGCTGCAGTGGAAGTGGAAGCAGCGGTGCTGTTGGAAGAACCGCCACATGCGGTCAGGGCCAGGGCAGCGGCGGAAACACCGGCGGCTGCCAGGAAGCTGCGACGAGAGATCATTTTCATAAGTTTATCCTCCTAAAAATTTTCCTCGGGACGCTGCATGTTGCACAGGTCTGCAGCGCCTTCATCAACTGTTCACACTTTAGCAAAATTTTTTTACTTTCACAAGGGGTTTCAAAAAATGTCCTGTTTTTCGAAAGAATGTGAAGATAATCCCTGTGGAAAATAAACAAACAAAAATCCAAGTCTTTAGCAAATTCAACCAAAGACTTGGATTCAAGAATGGATATTTCATGCCTGCTGGATGCGCCGGATCATCTCGGCCTGTTCGCTGAACTGGTCGTACAGCGGCTGGACGGCGTCCCGGAACTTCTGTTTCTCGGCGTCGGAGAGCAGGGTCACTTCCACGCCCCAGGCCCGCAGGTCGGCTTCGGCCTGGGCTTCCCGCTGGGCCCAGAGGCAGCGCTCCAGCTGGGCGCTTTCCCGCGCGCATTCCTGCACGATGGCCGGGAAGGAGGCATCCAGCGCGGCCAGTTTTTCCTGCGCGGCCCGGCTGGAGATCTGGATCTCCGGCACGCGGGTGTGCTCGTCCTGCAGAAAATAGGGTGCCACCTCATAGTGGCTCATGGCTTCGTAGCTGGGCCAGTTGTTCTCGGCCCCGTCGATCTTCCGGTTGTGCAGGGCGGCATACACATCGCTGTACACCACCTGTACCGACACCGCGCCCATGGCTTCCACCATGTCGCTCATCATGTCCGACTCCTGCACCCGCAGGGTCAGCCCCTGCAGGTCGGCAAGGCGGGTGACCTTTTCCCGGGTGTAAAAGCTGCGCACACCGGCGTCGAACCAGGAGAGCCCCACCAGATCGACTGCATCCAGCATGGCGAGGAATTCGTCGCCGATGGTGCCGATCAGCACCCGCCACATCTGGGCGGCATCCTCGTAGAGGTAGGGCAGCTGCAGCACGCTCAGCGCCGGGACATACTCGGCCAGCTGGCTCAGGGAGATGCGGGCAAAATCAATGCCGCCGAACTGCATCTGCTGGATGACGCTCTGCTCGGCCCCCAGTTCACCGCCGCTGTAAACGGCTACCTTCACCCGGCCGCCGGTCCGCTCGTTCACAAGGTCCGCAAAGGCAAGGGCCGCCTGGGTGGTAGGGTAGTCCTCGGGCTGGTTCTCGGCATAGCGCAGGATGAGCTCCGGGCCGGAGGCAGCTTCTTCCTGCCGGGCGGCGGCGCAGCCGCACAGGCCCAGCGCGGCCCCGGCGGCGGCCAGCAGCACCTGCCGCCGGGAGATGCACCCGCTCACAGAACGCCCTCCGGGTGGTGCTCGCCGATCTTTTTGCTGACCCGGCGGCGGTACTGGGTGGGCGTTTCGCCGGTGCGCTTTTTGAAGGCGCGGGCAAAGTAGCTGGCGTCCTCGTAGCCCACCATGGAAGCCACCTCGGCCGAGGAACGGAACGGGTCGGTGAGCAGTTCTTTGGCCGCATTGATGCGCAGCTCGGTCAGACAGTCCAGAAAGTTCATCTTCTGGTACTTTTTGAACTGTGCCGACAGGTATGCCGGGCTGATGTGCAAAATCTCGCCCACGCTGTCCAGCGAGATGTCGAACATGTAGTTGTCTTCCAGATACCGCCGCACATGGTCCATGACCAGGGCATTCTGGCTGCTTTCCGGGGTGTCTGCCTCCGGCTGGCCTTCTGCAGCTGCGGCGGGTTCCGGCTCGGGCTGCACCGGGGCCAGCGTTTCCAGCTTGCGCTCGGTCTCGATCTGGCGGATAGCCCGGCGGATGGAAGCTTCCAGTTCGTCCGGGTCTACCGGCTTGAGCAGGTAATCGCAGGCACCCAGGTGCACTGCCTCGTGGGCGTACTGGAACAGGCTGTAGGCGGTGACGAAGATCACCCGGCAGCCCGGCCGCTGGGCCAGCACGGCCCGGGCCGCATCCAGGCCGCTCATGCCCGGCATCTCGATGTCCATCAGGATCAGGTCCGCGCCCCACAGAATGGCGGTGTCGGCAGCCTTGCGGCCGTTTTCCGCTATTTCCAGCACCACCTGATGTTCATCAAAGCGGCGGGCCACCATCTCGGTCAGGGCGTCCCGCTCCAGTTTTTCATCATCTGCGATCAGCAGGCGTATCATCCTCAAATTCCTCCTCTACGATCTCCACAAGGGGCAGATAGATGCTCACGGCTGTGCCGAACCCGGGCCGCGAGCGGATCACGAAGCGGCAGCGCTTGTCCAGCAGCTGCAGCCGCGCCGCAACATTGTACACACCAATATGCTCCCACCGGTCCCGGGGGCTGGCAAGGCCCTCCTGCAGCTGGGCCAGCTTTTCTGGCTCGATGCCAAGCCCATTGTCACACACGCTGATGCGCAGCAGGCCTTTTTCCCGCAGCGGTGCGATGCGGATGCGCACCGTGCCGCCCTCCTCTTTGGGGGCGATGCCGTGCTTGAACGAGTTCTCCACAAGGGGCTGCAGGATGAAGGAGGGCACCATGGTCTCGGTCAGGTCCAGCGAATCCGAGATGCACCAGCGCATCCGCACCCGGTCGCCGAAGCGGACGTGGTAAATGGAGTAGTATTCGTCGACGATGCGCACCTCCCGCGCCAGCGGCACCTGCTCGTCGTTGCTCATCAGGCTGTAGCGCAGCAGGTGGGAAAGCGCCATGATCAGCGCCTGGGTACGGTAGCCCTTCTCCGTGCTTGCAGTCTGCTGGATCACGTTCAGGGTGTTGAACAGAAAATGCGGGTCGATCTGGCTGCGCAGCTGCTGCATCCGGCTGCGCTCCATGCGGTTCTGCAGCTCCAGCGCTTCGGTCTTCTGGCGGTGCAGCTCCCGCTCCATCTCGTTGCGCTCCTGCAGGGTGTTCATCTGCTGGGCCATGGAGTGCTTCATTTTGTTGAAGGCGTCGGTCAGCTGGACGATCTCGCGGCCGCCGCCGGGGATCGGCACGTCCGGTGCATCGTATTTGCCCGCCACGATGTTGCGGGACGCACCGATCATCTGCTGCACCGGGTCCAGCAGCCGGATCACCGACCAGGCCATGAAGCAGCCCAGCACCAGGCAGACGGTGGCCACCACGGTCTGGGCCCACTTCACCCGGCCGCTGAGGGCGGACACCTCAGTGTAGGTGCCCTGGGCGTCCGAGATGGCGGTGTTCAGCAGCTGCTGGGTGTACTGGCGCAGGTAGCTGCCGCAGGGCAGGACCTGGTCGTAGTAGAGCCGGGCGGCTCCGGCGTCATCGCCGGTGCGGACGGCAGCTTCCAGCTGTTCCACAAGGGCGGTGTAGCTTTTATAGGTGGTGCACACGGCGCTGTAGAGCAGATATTCTTCCTCACTCACGGTCTCGAGGCTGCCGTCGATGCGCCACAGCCAGGCGTCGGTGGTGGAAAACGCGCTGTCCAGCCCGCTGAGCAGGGTGTCGGCGTCGCCGTACTCCCAGCGGTAATCGCCAAGGACGGTCAGCCCGCGCTCCACGCCGCCCTGAAACCGGCTGATGGCGTTGAACTGGCCCATCTGGTCGTCCAGCCGCTGCATCACGGTGCCGGACTGATAAAAGCTGAGAAAGATCTGGACGGCCAGTGCCAGCAGAAAGGCAGCCAGCCCCAGCGTGATGCGCTGCTTCAGCGTCATGGAACGATGCACCGTTTTCCCTCCCCGGCAAAAAATTTTAGCAGGTAACACCTTATTCTAACACGCAGGGTGCGCGGTTGGCAAGGCTTACCCGCGCCGCAGAGTAGGGAAAACTGCGGCCGGGGCAAAGGCCGCCGCTTTTCTGCCGGGACATTTTGGTGTATAATGGAGCCAACATCCCCGCCCTGCGGGAAAAGGAGGACGTTTTCATGATCCAATTCGGCCTGCGTCTGCACGACGCCGAAAAGCTGCCGCTGGAACAGGTGCTGCCGCTGGTGCGCCAGAAGGGCTTCACCTGCGCCCACGTGGCCCTGAGCAAGTCCCTGAAAGAGGTGCCCAACACGCCCGGTGCCCTGACACCCGGCTATGCGCTGTATCTGCGGCACCAGTTCGAGAAGAATGGCATTGACATTGCGGTGCTGGGCAACTACCTGAACCTTGCCCACCCGGATGCGGACGCCCTGCACGCCATTCAGGAAAAATATTACGCCCATATCCGCTTTGCAAGCCTTTTGGGCTGCGGCATGGTGGGCACCGAGACCGGTGCGCCCAACGCCGAGTACAAGTTCTGCCCGGAGTGCCGCAGTGATGCTGCGCTTTCCACTTTTATCAAGAACTTCAAGCCGGTGGTGCGCTGCGCCGAACAGTACGGCGTGACCATTGCCATCGAGCCGGTGGTCAAGCACATCGTGTATGACGCCAAGCGCGCCCGCACCGTGCTGGACGAGATCGGCAGCCCGAACCTGCAAATTTTGTTCGACCCGGTCAACCTGCTGAACATGGAGAATGTGGATCGCCGCGAGGAAGTGTTTGCCGAGGCCATCGAACTGCTGGGCAAGGATATTGCGATGATCCACTTCAAGGATTTCCTGCGCAAGGATGCCGGCGGCCAGCTGGCGGCCACCGGTGCCGGGCAGGGCGGCATGGGCGATTACCGCACCATCCTGCGCTTTGCAAAGCAGGAAAAGCCCTATATCTTCGCCACGCTGGAAAACACCACGCCGGAAAACTCGGTGCAGTGCCTGCACTACCTGCAGAAGCAGTACGACGAATGCTGACAGCTTTATAAAAACGCAGGAAGCCCCTCACCATTTGGCGAGGGGCTTCCTTTGTGGAAAGATTACTCCAGATCGAGTTTGTTTTTCATCAGCCAGCTGGTGGCGGCAAAGTAGACCGCGCACAGCACCAGGTCGGCAGCCAGTGCGGCCAGCACGGCCCAGAGATAGGTCTTGTTGCCGGTGACCGTGTACACGATGCTGCCGTCCCCGGCGGATGTGCTGAACACCAGGTCCAGGCCGGTGTTGGTGGTGTTATAGGGCAGCAGGTTCAGCAGCTGGTTCTGCAGCACGTTCAGCACCACAAAGGCTGCAATGCTCACCGCTACGAAATATTTTTTGCACCAGTGGCCGATCATGCAGGCCGTGTAGATGCACAGGATGGAGCAGGTGAGGGAAGCCAGCCATTCCAGCACCATGAGCACCAGCGTAACGCCGTAACCCTTGATGACAGAGCTCAGCAGCTTGCCGATCTCGCTGCCGTAACGGGAGAATGCGTGGAAAAATTCGGACACGGCAGCGGAATTGAGGGTCCCGAACAGACTGAACAGAACAAAGGACAACAGCACGACAACAATGCTGCACAGCACCCAGACGATGCTGGGAATGAGCTTGGCGAGAATGAGCTGCGCATTGCTCACAGGCAGGGTGTGCATCAGGTAGCCTTCGCGGCCCAGCAGGTTGCGGGTGAAGCGCTGGATGATGCTGAGAACGGTCATGACGGCGATGGCCACGCCAAGCGCCAGATACACGAGCATCAGCACGGCAATGGGCGCGGTGTGCACCAAAAGGGCGGGAATCTGGAAGGAAACGCCCATGAGGACCGCCACGGCCAGAATGGCCAGATACAGCCCGCCGTACACGCGGCCGGTGGCCTTGAACTCGTATTTTAACAGTTTCTTCAGCATTTGAATACCTCCCGGAAATATGCATCCACACTCTTGCCCTCGGTCTCGCGCAGTTCCTCGGCGTTGCGGTGGGCGAACACTCTGCCGTCCTTCAGGAAGATGGCCTCGTCCAGAATGGGCTCGATGTCGCCGATGAGGTGAGTGGACAGGATGACCGTTGCGTCCTTTTGGTAGTTGTTCAGGATGGTGGAAAGGATGTAGTCCCGGGCGGCCGGGTCCACGCCGCCGATGGGCTCATCCAGCAGGTAGAGCCGGGCGTTGCGGCTCATGGCCAGGATGAGCTGCACCTTCTCCTTGTTGCCCTTGGAGAGGGTCTTGAGCTTTGCCTTGGGGGAGAGGTTCAGCTTTGCCAGCATCTCGCTGGCCTTGGCGGGGTCAAAATCGGCGTAGAAATCGCCGAACATCTCCACCAGCTGCTCCACACGCATCCAGTCCGGCAGCCAGTCGGCGTCCGGCAGGTAGGAGACAAGGGCCTTTGTGTCCGGGCCGGGGGCCATGCCGGCAATTTTGATGCTGCCGCCGGTGGGCTGCAGCAGGCCGTTGGCCAGCTTGATGAGGGTGGTCTTGCCGCTGCCGTTGGGCCCCAGCAGACCCACGATGCGGCCGAAGCTCACATGCAGGTCCACACCGTCCAGTGCGGTCTTGTCTTTTTCATAGCGCTTGGTCAGCGCTTCACAGGTCAGAATTTCACTCATCGCGGTTCTCCTTTGCGTCCCAGTGTTCCAGCAGCGCGGCGGCCTGAGCGGGACTGTAGCCAATGCCGCGCATCTTTTCGAGAAAATCGGCCGCCAGCGTCTGGGCTGTGTCGGCGCGGAGCTGTTCGATCAATGCGGTATCCTCCGTGACAAAGCGGCCTGCCGTGCGCTCGGTGCGCACCAGGCCTTCGGTTTCCAGCTGGGCCAGGGCCCGCTGCATCGTGTTGGGGTTTACCCCGGCGGCGGCGGCCAGGTCGCGTACGGAATCCAGATGACCGCCGGGCGGGTAGGTGCCCGCCAGAATTTTGGCTTTGAGCCGTTCCACCAGCTGTGCGTAGATCGGGCGGCTGGCATCGAACTGTTCAGCCATGGTATCATCTCCTTGTATTGCTGTATTAAACGCTTGATACAATAATACACGATTTGCCCCGCTTGTCAAGGGGGTTAGGCAATTTCTTGTGAAAAAAGAGGGTTCCAAAAGCCCGCAGGCTTTTGGAACCTTCAATATAAAATAATATTTCCACTGAAAATGCCCAGAGCAAACGCGGCGGGCATTTAAAATCGTTTCACTTATTCGATCACCAGCAGCAGGCTCATTTTGAACTTGCCCTGCGGGGTAACGCTGTGCAGGCCGTTCTTATCAAAGCGGAAGCTCTCGCCTGCGTTCAGCTCATAGTCCTTGCCCTCGTAGCCGATGATGGCCTTGCCCTCCAGGGCGGTGAGGATGGCGTTGCCGGGTGCGCGGTGCGGGGTCAGGCCGGTGCCCTCGTCAAAGGCCATCAGCACGAACTTCATGTTGTCGGCGTGGACGAGGTCGAGATTGGCAATGCTGCCTTCTTCGTAAGAGATGAGGTTCTTCAGCGCAGTGGGCTGGCCTGCTTTGAGGATGCTGTTCATGGTAAAAGTCTCCTTTTTCAAAATGATTTCAGTGTAGATCATGCCGGTGTCGGTACGGGTGCCGCACAAGGTTTTCGGCGGGACGGCCAGCAGCTGGCCAGGGCAGACGGCGACGGTGCGGCCGTCATTGCCCAGAACAAATGTGCCGCTGCCCTCGCCGCCGAGGTACAGGGTGGTGCAGTCGTAGGATTCCGGGGTGATGGAAGTGCCTGCGCCCAGTGAGAACCAGGTGACGGGCACTTCCTGCCCGAGGCGTGCCGGGCGGGAGACGGTCATGGCCTCTCGGATGGGCCGCACCTGTGAAAGGGTAAATGGTTGGTTGGACATAAAATACCTCTATTAAGCCTTCCCCTTGGGGGAAGGTGGCATTGCGCAAGCAATGACGGATGAGGGGCAGCAGTGTCCAGATTTTGTCTGCAAACGGCTTCTTAAGGGGGCTTCCCCCTCATCAGTCACCTTCGGTGACAGCTTCTCCCCCAGGGGAAGCCTATATAATATAGTTTAGTATACCCTCATTTCCCGGCAAAAGCGGTGGTTATGGCAAAGAAACCCAATTATTCTTCCTCGTCCCACGCAAGGCTGCGCTGCACGGCGCGGTGCCACTGGTGCAGCAGCTTTTCCCGCCGGGCGGCATCCATAGCGGGGGTGTATTCCATTTCGCAGTTCCACAGCTGGCGAAGCTCGTCTTTGTCTTTCCACACGCCCACCGCAAGGCCCGCGAGGTAGGCTGCACCCAAGGCGGTCGTCTCCCGGATGACCGGGCGGCGCACGGTGCGGCCGATGATGTCAGACTGGAACTGCATCAGGAAGCGGTCCCGGCTGGCCCCGCCGTCGGCCTTGAGGGAAGAAAGTTCCAGCCCGGTGTCGGCTTCCATGGCACGGACGAGGTCGGCTACCTGATAGGCAATGGACTCCTGTGCGGCACGGATGATGTGCTCCCGCCGGGTGCCGCGGGTGATGCCTACGATGCAGCCCCGGGCATGCATGTCCCAGTTGGGCGCGCCAAGGCCGGTGAAGGCGGGCACCAGGTAGACACCGCCGTTGTCCGGCACCTTCTGGGCGTAGTATTCGGCGTCACGGCTCTCGCTGAACAGCCGCAGCTCGTCCCGCAGCCACTGAATGACCGCGCCGCCCACGAACACCGAGCCTTCCAGCGCATACTGCACCTTGCCGCCCAGCCCCACCGCAATGGTGGTGACAAGGCCGTTGCGGCTCTCGCAAGGGGTATCGCCGGTGTTCATCAGCAGAAAGCAGCCGGTGCCGTAGGTGTTTTTGGCTTCGCCCGCGTCAAAGCAGGTCTGGCCGAACAGCGCGGCCTGCTGGTCGCCTGCCATGCCGGCGATGGGCACCTTTACGCCCTGAATCTCGGTATAGCCGTAAATTTCGCTGGAAGAACGCACCTCCGGCAGCATGGAGCGGGGGATGTTCAGGGCCTTTAATAAGGTGTCGTCCCAGTCGAGCTTGTGGATGTCGAACAGCATGGTGCGGGAAGCGTTGGTCACGTCGGTGGCGTGCACGGCCCCGCCGGTGAGCTTCCACAGCAGCCAGCTGTCCACCGTGCCGAACAGAATTTCGCCCTTCTCGGCCCGGGCCTGTGCGCCCTCCACATGGTCGAGGACCCAGCGGATCTTGGTGGCGGAAAAATAGGCGTCCGGCAACAGACCGGTGGTCTGCCGGATGTGGTCGGTCAGGCCCTGGGCCACCAGACCGTCCACGATGGGCGCGGTGCGGCGGCACTGCCAGACGATGGCGTTGTAGATGGGCATCCCGGTGGCCTTGTCCCACAGGATGGTGGTCTCGCGCTGGTTCGTGATGCCGATGGCGGCAAGGTCCGAAGCGCGGATGTTGCTCTGGGCGATGACCTCCATCATCACGGCGTACTGGCTGGACCAGATCTCCATGGGGTTGTGCTCCACCCAGCCCTCTTTCGGGTAGAACTGGGTGAACTCCTTCTGGCTGACGGCGGCGATGTTCTGCTTTTCGTCAAACAGGATAGCGCGGGAGCTGGTGGTGCCCTGGTCGAGGGCGAGGATGTATCGGGACATGGGAAACAAACCTCCTGCATGTGTGTTTTTCTGGCTCTCAGTATAGCAGGATTCACCCGGAATAAAAAGAGAACGCCGCAATAAAATTGCAGAAATTTGGTGAAAACATCTATAAATCACTGCACAACTATAAAAATTTACAATAAATTCAAAGAATTTCATATTGTAAAATCTTTAACGATATGCTATGCTGAGGGGCAGAGAGTTCCGCCCGGAAAAGAGAATTTGGAGGAAAAAGATTATGGCTGATCGTATCGTTCTGAATACCATTTCCTACCATGGCCACGGTGCCATTGAGAACATCGTTCCTGAACTGACCGCCCGCGGCTACAAGAAGGCTTTCGTCTGCTCGGACCCTGACCTGATCAAGTTCGGCGTCACCAAGAAGGTCACCGACCTGCTGGATGCTGCCGGTTTCGCTTACAGCGTGTACAGCGAGATCAAGCCCAACCCCACCATCGCCAACGTGCAGGACGGCGTGACTGCGTTCAAGGCCGCAGAAGCTGATTGCATCGTGACCATCGGCGGCGGCTCCTCCATGGACACTGCAAAGGCCATCGGCATCATCATCAACAACCCCGAGTTTGCCGATGTGCGCTCGCTGGAGGGCGTTGCCCCCACCAAGAAGCACGCCGTGTTCACCATCGCTGTGCCCACCACTGCCGGCACGGCTGCCGAGGTCACCATCAACTACGTCATCACCGATGTGGAGAAGAAGCGCAAGTTCGTCTGCGTGGACACCAACGACATCCCCGAGATCGCTGTGGTCGATCCCGATATGATGGCTTCCATGCCCAAGGGCCTGACCGCCGCTACCGGTATGGACGCTCTGACCCACGCCATCGAGGGCTACATCACCAAGGGCCACTGCACCATCTCCGATATGTTCCATCTGGAGGCCATCAAGCTCATCAGCGAAAACCTGCGCGGTGCTGTGCAGAACACCCCGGAAGGCCGCGAGGGCATGGCTCTGGGCGAGTACATTGCCGGTATGGGCTTCTCCAACGTGGGCCTGGGCATCGTGCACTCCATGGCACACGGCCTGTCTGCTCTGTATGACACCCCCCACGGTGTGGCCTGCGCCATCCTGCTGCCCGTCGGTCTGGAGTACAACAAGAGCGTGGCCGGTGAGCGTTACCGCGCCGTCGGCAAGGCCATGGGCGTGAAGAACATCGACGAGATGAACGATGCCGCTGCTGCGGATGCAACCATCGCCGCCGTCAAGCAGCTGAGCGCTGACGTGGGCATCCCCACAAACCTGCACGGCATCCTGAAAGAGGAGGACATCCAGTTCCTCGCAGAGTCCGCTTACGCCGACGCCTGCCGCCCCGGCAACCCGCGCGACACCAGCGTGGAGGAGATCGTGGAGCTGTACAAGAGCCAGCTGTGATCCCCCGCTGTAAACTGAATCTGTGATCTTTGGCCCTACTGTCTTTCGGGATGGCAGGGCCTTTTGTAAATTTTTTACACCAGCTATTGTGCAAAACGCTTAAACCGGGTACAATCAAACCATCGAGAAAAATCTGGAAGCGAAAGGACGCTTATGACGCTGAACTTTTATACGCTGGGTGTTATTTACCTGATATATTCCTTTCTGGGCTGGGTGGGTGAGACCGTTGTCGTCACCGTGAAGGACAAGCGCTTTGCCAACCGCGGCATGGCGGCGGGCCCGTTCTGCTTTGTTTACGGCACCACTGGCGTGCTGCTGGCGGTGGGCTTCACCGATCTGCGCACGGACCCGGTCTACCTGTTCTTTGCCTGCGCGCTGGCCGCCACCATTGTGGAGTGGCTCACCGCAAAGCTGCTGGAACGGCTGCACCGCCGCAAATGGTGGGATTACTCCGGCAAAAAGTTCAACCTGAACGGCTATGTCTGCCTGCAGTATTCGCTGCTGTGGGGCGTGCTGGGCACGGTGAGCGTGCTGTGGGGCAACGACCTGCTGCTGCGGCTGTGCGCACTGCTGCCGGCCTGGCTGCTGCACCTGCTGGTGTGGGCCGCGCTGGCCGTGGCCGCGCTGGACCAGATCGGCTCGGCGGTGCTGGTGGGGCGGTATGCGGCGCAGCACCCGGTGCTGGAACAACTGAACCAGCGCCTGGGCGAGGGCTCGGACACCCTGCGCCGCCGCATCACCGTGTATGTGGAAAAGCGCATCCAGCGCGCCTACCCGGAGGCGGCAAAGCAGGAACAGACCGCTGTGCAGAAGGATGCCAGCGACTTTCTGAGTCTGTCGGACCTTGTGTGGTTGTTCGTCATCGGGGCGTTCCTGGGCGACGTGGTGGAGACCATCTTCTGCCGGGTGACGGCGGGCGTATGGATGAGCCGGTCCAGTCTGGTGTGGGGGCCCTTCAGCGTGGTGTGGGGTCTGGCGCTGGCGCTGGCCACCGTGCTGCTGCGCCAGAACCGGGACAAGAGCGACCGCTATCTGTTCGCCTTCGGCACCATCATGGGCGGCGTCTATGAATATGTGTGCAGCGCCGTGACCGAGCTGCTGTTCGGCACTGTGTTCTGGGATTACAGCAAGTTCAAGTTCAACCTGGGCGGCCGCATCAACCTGCTGTACTGCTTTTTCTGGGGCATCGCGGCGGTGGTGTGGATGCGCTACGGCTACCCGCTGGTGCTGCGGGGCATGAAGGCGGTGCGCAGCCACATCCGCCCTTGGATGACCGTGGTGCTGTCGGTGTTCATGGCGGTGAACATGCTCACCAGCGCGCTGGCCTTGGCCCGCTACGACGCCCGCACCAGCGGCGAAACGCCCAAAAACAGCATCGACACCCTGCTGGATGCACATTTTGACAACGACCGCATGGAGCGCATCTACCCCAATGCCAAAAAAGTGGTAAAGAGCGAATAAATTTCCACTTTTCTCTTGCGCTTCGGTGCAAAAACCGGTATAATAGCTTTCGGATAAAAGGGAGTAAAGGGCGCGCGTTTGCAAAAAACGGTGCGCTGTGCTGCAGCGACATCCCGGCAGAAATGCCCGCTGCAGCACCGGAAGCTTGAGACTTTTATTACACTTTCCCATTTCTGGGCAGGCTGTAATAAAGGTCTCTTTTTTATTGCTGTTCTGCCAAAAACAAAAGGAGAAGAAATTTATGCTCATCCCTGTTTTGCTGTTCATCGTGGGCCTGCTGTGCCTCATCAAGGGCGGTGACTGGTTCGTGGATGGTGCCACGGGCATTGCCCGCCGCTTCCATGTGCCGGAGCTGCTCATCGGTGCCACCGTAGTGTCCATCGGCACCACCCTGCCGGAGGTGATGGTCTCCACCACCTCCGCCCTCACCGGCCACGGCGAGATCGCCTACGGCAACGCCATCGGCTCGGTCATCTGCAATTCCGCCCTCATTGCGGCCATTCCCATTGTGGCCAAGCCGGGCAAGGTGGACCCCAAGAGCCTGCGCACCCCGGTGCTGTTCTTCTTTGTGGCCGCGGCTTTCTACGCCGGTGTGGCCTACACCACCGGCTATTTCTCCCGCCCGGTGGGCCTTGTGCTGCTGGCGATGTTCGTGGCCTACATCGTGTGCAACATTCTGGCCATGAAGAACGCCCCCGCCCCGGCGGAAGACGAAGAACCGGAAGAAAACAGCTCTCTTGCCAAGGAGCTTGGCCTGCTGGCCGTGGGCGCGGTGCTCATCGCCGTGGGTGCCAACCTGCTGGTGGACAACGGCACCCTGATCGCCCAGGCGCTGGGCGTGCCGGAGTCGGTCATTGCGCTGACCTTTGTGGCACTGGGCACCTCGCTGCCGGAGCTGGTCACCGCCATTACCTCGCTGGCCAAAGGCCACGGTGCGCTGTCGCTGGGCAATGTCATCGGCGCGAATGTGTTCAACCTGGTGCTGGTGAGCGGCGTTTCTGCCACGGTGGCACCTTTCACCATCCCGCAGAACTCCATGCTGCTGGGGCATAACGCTTCGCTGGTGCTGGAGTTCCCGGTGATGTTCGCCGTGATGCTGCTGCTGACGGTGCCCGCCCTCGTCAAGGGCAGGCTGAGCCGCCCGCAGGGCATTGCGCTGCTGTGCATCTATGCGGCGTTCTGCGTGGTGCAGTTTACCATCTGATAATAAAAAATAAAGGGAGTCCCCTCGACCGGATGGTCGAGGGGACTCCCTTTTCTGTATGAAAATCAGAAAATTTTCACTTCATCTTTATCCATAAAGGCGGCACCGGCAAAACCGGCGGCTTCCAGCTGGCCCAGCTGCTTGCCCAGCTTTTTGCCCTGCGGCAGGACGGTCACGTTGTAGCTGTCGCGCAGAGAAGCTGCCTTTGCCAGCACGGCGGGGAAGTCGACGTCCTTTGCGTACAGCAGAGCAATTTTCTGCTTGGCACCGGGGATCTGGTAGCCCTGCTCCAACAAGATGCCGCACACACGCTCGAAGCCGATGGAGAAGCCCACGGCGGGCACCTGGGTACCCAGGAACTTGCCCACCATGTTGTCGTAGCGGCCGCCGCCGGCCACGGCACCGCTGAATTGCGGGCAGGTGATTTCAAACACCATGCCGGTGTAGTAGCCCTGACCGCGCACAAGGCTGGGGCAGTAAGCTACCTGATAGCGGCCTGCCGCCATGGCGTTGGCGGTAGCAAGGACATACTTGAGGTCGTCGGCAATGGCGGGGTCTGCGCAGCGGGCAGCCACGGCATCCAGCGTGACTTCGCCTGCGGCAATGAAGTCGGCCAGTGCGTTGATGGCATTTTCCGGCAGCTGCTTTTCGGTCAGCTCAGCCTTCACACCATCGGCACCGATCTTGTCCATCTTATCAAAGGTGATACAGACGGAATCCAGCGTATCAGCGGAAAAACCCATGCTCTCCAGCATGCCGCGCAGGATGCGGCGGTCGTTGATGTTGACCGTGAAGCCGGTGAAGCCGATGTTCAGCAGGGCACGGGTGGTCACGTCGATCAGTTCCACCTCGGCATTGGGGGAAGAATCGCCCAGAATGTCGATATCGCACTGTACGAACTCGCGCAGACGGCCCTTCTGCGGGCGTTCGGCGCGGAACACACGGTCGGTCTGGATCACCTTGAAGGGGCTGGGCAGCTTGTCCTTGTTGGCGGCATAGTAGCGGCTCAGGGGCAGGGTGAGGTCATAGCGCAGGCCCATGTCGGAGAGCTGTTTCGGGTCGCCGGTGTTCAGGGCAGCAGTGAGCTTGTCGCCGCGCTTGAGCACCTTGAAGATGAGGTTCAGGTTGTCGCCGCCGTCGGATTTGTCGAGGTTCTCCATATCCTCCAGCATGGGGGTGGAGATGCGCTCGAAGCCGGACGCACGGTAGGTCTCCAGAATCTTGCCCTGAATGTAATCGCGCAGGGTCTGCTCTGCGGGCAGCAGGTCGCGCATACCCTTCAATGCCTGTGTTTTCATAGCTGTGGTTCCTCTCTATTCTTAAGCTAAAGGCTTCCCCCTCGGGGAACGACTTCCCCCGGCCGGGGGAAGATGGCGTAGCCAGAAAGGGGAGACTGCCGCGCAAGCGGCTGATGAGGGGAAGCTGCGGCAGATGCCGGTATATTTTCCCCGATTCTTTTATAATACCTTTTCATTATAAAGGAATCTGCCGTTTTGTCAATTGAAATGGGCACACTGTATGAGAAAAACCATTCGGAGGGCAGACGATGAAACAGCAATTTGCAGCAAAACACCCCTGGACCATCCTTGCGGCAGGTGCAGCCATTCAGGTGCTGACGGGCATCCCGGCGGCGTGGGGCGTGTTCCAGCAGCCGGTCATGGACGAATACGGCCTGAGCGAGCAGGGGGCAGGCTATGCCTTCGGTATCCTGATCGCGGCCTTTGGCGTGGGATGCGTGATCGGCGGTTTTCTGCAGGATAAGCACGGCCCGCGCTGCGCAGGGCTGTGGGGCACAGCGTTGCTGTGCGGCGGCTTTTTTGCAGCGGCCATGCTGCCGGGCGGCAGTGCGGGCACGTTTTTTCTGGCGTTCAGCATTCCGGCGGGCCTGGGCACGGCGTTTCTGTACCCGTCCATCCAGTCCTGCGCCCAGAAGTGGTATGCCGGGCGCAAGGGCCTTGCTACTGGTGTCATCGGCGGGGCGGTGGGGCTTTCCGGTGCGTTTTTGACGATATTCGTGCGCACGGCTGTGAATGGCTTCTGGATCGTGCAGGGCATCCGGGGCGCATTCTGGGCGCTGGGAGCCATCACCCTGCCCATCTGTCTGGTGGGCAGCCTGCTGCTGCAGGACCCGCCGGAAAGTGCGCAGAAACAGCAGGGAAGCGGCAAAAACGCCCTCGACCTTTCCCCGTGGCAGATGCTGAAGACCCGGCAATATTGGCTGTGTGCGGGCGCGGTGTGCTTTTCCACCCCGGCGGTGCTGCTGTTCAGCCCCATCATCTTAAAGCTGGGCATGGAGCGGGGGCTTGACGAGCGTGCTGCTTTGTGGAGCGTGGTGCTGGGCAGCGTGGGCAGCGCGGCGGGCCGCCTGCTGATGCCCATGCTCAGCGATAAGATCGGCCGCCGCCCCACGGACATGCTGCTGTTTGCGGTGTCGGCCGGGCTGTCGGTGGGGTTCGCTTTCGCGCAGGGCTGGTGGGTGGTGGCCTGCTATGCGGGGCTCACCTTCTGCTACTCGGGCCTTGCGGCGGTGCTGCCTGCTCTCTCCACTGACCTGTTCGGCTTCCCCCATGCAGGGGTGAACTACGGTTTTCTGGCGCTGGGGCAGAGCGTGGGCAGCCTTGTGTTCCCGTTTGCAGCAAATATGCTGGGCCTTTCCGCCGGGCGGCACTGGCTGGCCGTGGGCGGCGCAGCGGCGGGCTTTGCCGCCATGGGGGCACTGAAGCCCGCCGGAAAGACGGACGCGGGAGCGTGAAAATCGACTCCCTGACAAAATTGACAAAAACTTGACGATTGCGGTGATGAAAGCATCCGAAATGACGGTTAGATGAGAATAACTGCAAAGAGTTTTGTGGTTTTTTGCCGGAAATGTATTGCAAAATCCGTCCGGTTTCTCTATAATAAAACCATGCGTGGTAGTACCGGTGAAGGCTCTGAAAGAGAGCGGCGCACCCGGTCAGATGCAAGCAGGATGGAGCAGCGGCTGTGCCGGCAGGGCGCGGCGGCGGCTTTGTGCTGCAAAGCAACATTTGTCAAAAGGAGAGTATGATTATGACCTATTCGCAGCAAGTACAGAATATGTGCCCGATCACCAAAGGTCCTAAGCATGGTCCGGCTCCCATCCCCGAGGAGGGCGCATGGGTCAAGGCCTATGAGATCAAGGACATCAGCGGCTACACCCACGGTGTGGGCTGGTGTGCACCTCAGCAGGGCACCTGCAAGCTGTCCCTGAACATCAAGAACGGTGTCATCGAGGAGGCTCTGGTGGAGACCATCGGCTGCTCCGGTATGACCCACTCTGCTGCTATGGCAGGCGAGATCCTGCCCGGCAAGACCATCCTGGAAGCTCTGAACACCGACCTGGTGTGCGACGCCATCAACGTGGCTATGCGTGAGCTGTTCCTGCAGATCGTCTACGGCCGCAGCCAGACCGCTTTCTCTGAGGACGGTCTGCCCATCGGCGCAGGTCTGGACGACCTGGGCAAGGGCCTGCGTTCCATGACCGGCACCATCTTCTCCACCAAGGCAAAGGGTGTCCGTTACCTGGAGCTGACCGAGGGCTACATCAACAAGCTGGCTCTGGATGCCAACGATGAGGTCATCGGCTACCAGTTCGTCAAGCTGGGCAAGATGATGGAGGATATCCGTCACGGCAAGACCCCCAACGAGGCTTACGAGAAGAACGTGGGCACTTACGGCCGCTTCAGCAAGGAAGCAGGCGCTGTCAAGTACATCGACCCGCGTGAGGAATAAGAGAGGAGGAACAACTCATGGCAACTTTTGAATCTATGGATCGCCGCATGCCGAAAATCGAGGCATGCCTGAAGGCTAACGGCCTGGAGTCTCTGGACGCTTGCAACGAGATGCTCCTCGCCAAGGGCATCGACTGCGACAAGATCGTCCGCGGTGTGCAGCCCATCTGCTTTGATAACGCTGTCTGGGCTTACACCCTGGGCACCGCCATCGCTGTGAAGCGCGGCCTGACCGACGCTGCCGAGTGCGCAGCTGCCATCGGCGAAGGTCTGGAAGCTTTCACCATCCCCGGTTCTGTCGCTGAGCAGCGTCAGGTCGGTCTGGGCCACGGCAACCTGGGCGCTCGTCTGCTGAGCGAGGACACCACCTGCTTCGCTTTCCTGGCAGGCCACGAGTCCTTTGCTGCTGCTGAGGGTGCAATCGGCATCGCCCGCACCGCAAACAAGGTCCGCAAGACCCCCCTGCGCGTCATCCTGAACGGCCTGGGCAAGGATGCAGCTTACATCATTTCCCGTATCAACGGCTTCACCTATGTGCAGACTGAGTACGACATTCCTTCTCAGACCCTGACCGTCGTGAAGGAAATCCCCTTCTCTGAGGGTGAGCGCGCAGCCGTCAAGTGCTACGGCGCTAACGACGTCATGGAAGGCGTTGCCATTATGAAGAAGGAGGACGTTCAGTGCTCCATCACCGGCAACTCCACCAACCCCGTCCGCTTCCAGCACCTGGTTGCAGGCACCTACAAGAAGTGGGCCATCGAGAACGGCAAGAAGTACTTCTCCGTCGCTTCCGGCGGCGGCACGGGCCGTACCCTGCACCCCGATAACGTGGCCGCAGGCCCCGCAAGCTATGGCCTGACCGACTCTCTGGGCCGTGTGCACGGCGATGCTCAGTTCGCTGGCTCCTCCTCCGTGCCCGCTCACGTTGAGATGATGGGCCTGATCGGCATGGGCAACAACCCCATGGTCGGTGCTACCGTCGCATGTGCCGTTGCTGCAGCTCAGGCGAACGCCTAAGCCCCCTACTTAGTTCGGCAGAGGGGGCTGCCTTCCGAATGGGCAGTCCCCTTTTTATGCTGATAGATGTTTGACACGACAAACTTACGAGAACAGAAGAAAGAAGGATATTTTCCAATGAGAAAACGCATTGCTGCGCTTGCGCTGGCATCCGTCATGGCTCTGAGCCTGATCGGCTGCGGCGGCAAGAGCAACTCCGCTTCCTCTGCTGGCGTGTCCGGTGACTTCACCGGCACCGCCAAGGGCATGGGCGGCGATGTGACTGTTACCCTGACCCTGACTGACAGCAAGATCACCGGCTGCACTGCCGAGGGCGTTGACGAGACCCAGGGCATCGGCACCCTGGCGCTGGACCAGCTGCCCGGCCAGATCGCTGAGACCGGCAGCATCGCCGTGGACGGCGTGACCGGTGCGACCATCACTTCCGACGCCATCAAGGAGGCCGCTGCAGCTGCTCTGACCGCTGCCGGCCTGAACCCCGATGACTTCAAGACCGCTGTGGAGAACAATGGCGAAAAGGCCGAGGATTCCACCGTTGATGCTGACATCGTCATCGTCGGTGCAGGCGGCGCAGGCATGACTGCTGCCATCACTGCTGCCGAGGAAGGCAAGAGCGTCGTCATCCTGGAGAGCCAGTCCATGGTGGGCGGCAACTCCGTGCGCGCTACCGGCGGCATGAACGCCGGCAAGACCGTGTACCAGGACGAGAACGAGTTCGGCGAGGCTGCAGGCGTTGAGAAGACCCTGAAGACTGCTGCTGAAAAGTACGCCGACAACGAGACCATCACCGCTCTGGCCAAGACTGTTTCTGAGCAGTGGGCCGAGTACCAGGCAAACCCCACCGGCTACTTCGATTCCGTTGAGCTGATGGAGCTGGACACCATGGTCGGCGGCAAGGGCATCAATGACCCTGAGCTGGTGGAGACCCTGTGCTCCAACTCTGCTGACGCCATCGACTGGCTGGACGAGCACGGCATCACCCTGCACAACGTTGCAAGCTTCGGCGGCGCATCCGTCAAGCGCATCCATCGCCCGGTGGACGCTGACGGCAAGACCATTTCCGTTGGTTCTTACATGATCCCCCTGCTGCAGGAGAACTGCGAGAAGGCTGGCGTTCAGATCCTGCTGAACACCACCGCAAATGAGATCCTGACCGATGCCAACGGCGCTGCCGTGGGCGTTAAGGCTACCGGTGCTTCCGGTGAGACCGTCACCGTCAACGCCAAGGCTGTGGTGCTGACCACCGGCGGCTTCGGCGCAAATCTGGATATGGTCACCGAGTACAAGCCCGAGCTGAAGGGCTTCATGACCACCAACGCTGCCGGCGCGCAGGGCCAGGGCATTGAGATGGCAACTGCTATTGGTGCCGGCACCGTGGATATGGACCAGATCCAGATCCACCCCACTGTGGAGGCCAACACTGCTGCCCTGATCACCGAGGGTCTGCGCGGCGACGGCGCTGTGCTGATCAACGCTGAGGGCAAGCGCTTCATCGACGAAGTGGGCACCCGTGACGTGGTCTCCGCTGCTGAGATCGCTCAGACCGGCAGCTACAGCTGGCTGGTCGTGGACCAGGCCATGGTCGATGCTTCCAGCGTCATCCAGGGCTACATCAAGAAGGGCTACACCGTTACCGGTGAGACCTACGAGGAACTGGGCAAGGCTATGGGCGTCGATGAGGCTGCCTTCGCCGAGACCATGAACACCTGGAACGGCTACGTGGACGCCAAGAATGACCCCGACTTCGGCCGTACCAGCTTTGCAAACAAGCTGGATACCGCTCCGTACTACGCCATCAAGGTCACCGCTGGTGTGCACCACACCATGGGCGGCCTGACCATCAACACCAACACTGAGGTGCTGAAGGAAGACGGCAGCGTCATCCCCGGCCTGTTCGCAGCAGGTGAGGTGACCGGCGGCGTCCACGGTGCAAACCGTCTGGGCGGCAACGCTGTGGCCGACTTCACCGTCTTCGGCCGCATTGCAGGCAAGGCTGCCAGCGACTACGCTGCATGAGCCTGAACCGCAAGAAAACGGACACCGCTGCCCCGAAGGGCGGCGCGTGGAAGAAAAATCTGATCTTTGCGCTGGTGATCCTCATGCTGGCGGCGGCGCTGTACTTCGGCGTGCGCGCAGCACACAGCGGCAAGGGGACCGGCCTGCAGGCGGTCGTCGATTTCGGCGGCGGCGTGTCCGAGACCCTCTCGCTGGATAAGGATTACGACTACCTCTATGATGTGGGCGATTACGTCGTGCATCTGCAGGTGAAGGATGGCGCCATCGCCTTTCAGGACAGTCAGTGCCCGGACCATGTGTGCGAGCAATTCGGCTGGCTTTCCAAAGAAGGTGCCTGGGCGGCCTGCGTCCCTGCGGGGGTGTATGTGGTCGTGGAGACCACCGCAGAATAAGATCGTGTTTTGGGGCAGTGCTCCGGGAGACCGGGGTGCTGCCCTTTTTGTTGTGTGAAAGTTCGATTAAATTTATCGGAAAGGCGGCAAAGTGAAATTTGGACGCTTGTGCCGCGCAGGAAAATGCGATACACTAACGATAACACCTTTTTCCGTGCGGCGTATCGTGTTGCGCGGCCGATCAGAATACCGCAGGCCCCGGCACAGCACGGTGCGCCTGAAGGATACAGGAGGAGACAGCAAGCATGAACTGGAAAAAAAGCAAGGATGCAGCGGCCAAGGCTGACCCCGGTGCAGAAAAGGCTGCGCCCGGGGCAGGCGGCCCGGCGGCATTCGTGAAGAAGAACTGGAAGTGGCTGGTGCCGGTGGTGTGCGTCGTGGCACTGGGCGGCTGGTTCATCCTGCGCCCGAGCCCCGCACAGAACACCAATGTGGACATCAACTATGTGCAGACCACGCCGGAGAAGCGGGACGTGACGAACACCCTCAGCGGCACCGGTATCCTGAACCCGGCCAATACTTATAATGTGAAGTCGCTGGTGGCGGGCAAGGTGCTCACCAGCACCGCTGAGGAGGGCGACATCGTGGAGGAGGGCGATGTGCTCTACACCGTGGACTCCTCCGACGCCACCACGAAGGCCGAGCAGGCCTCCATTGCCCTGCAGCAGGCCCAGCGCAGCTATGATAAAACGGTGGACCGCCAGTACGTCCGTGCCGAGGTGGCGGGCGTCGTCAGCACCCTCAAGGTGGCAAAGGGTGACGAGGTGACCAGCGGCCAGGAGGTGGCGGTCATCCGCGACAGCTCCAAAATGACCCTGCAGCTGGAGTTCCCGGCTGCGGATGCTGCCTCCTTCTCGGTGGGGCAGAGCGCTGAGGTGACTCTGGATGGCACCTTTGAGACCATCACCGGCACCGTGACCGCCGTCACCGGCACCGATGCCCTGAGCACCGGCAACCTGCTCACCCGCACCGTGACCATCTCGGTGCGCAACGCGGGCGGCCTGACCACCGCCCAGGCGGCCACCGCCACCATCAACGGCGTGAGCTGCATCGCGGCCAAGAACTTTACTTATCAGGCGGAGCGCACCCTGACTGCCATGGTAGCAGGCACCGTTACCGCCATCAACGTGCAGGAAGGCGGCGCGGTGAACAAGGACGACATCGTGCTGCAGATCAGCGGCGACGACCTGAGCGAAGCAATGCAGTCCGCTGCCGAGAGCCTGCGCAGCGCCGAGCTGAACATGGACAACATGCAGGAAGCGATGAACAACTATACCATCACCTCGCCCATCAGCGGCACCATCATTGAAAAGGCCGCCAAGGCCGGTGACGCCCTGACCGCCGGTGCGGATCTGTGCACCATCTACGACCTGAGCTATCTGGAAATGACCATCAACGTGGACGAGCTGCAGGTCAGCAGCCTGTCGGTGGGCCAGAGCGTGCAGGTGACGGCCGACGCTGTGCCGGACAAGACCTATATCGGCGAGGTGACCCGCGTCTCCATGAAGGGTAACTCCAGCGGCGGCACCACCACCTACCCGGTCACCGTCCGCATCGACGAGACCGAGGGCCTGCGCCCCGGCATGAACGCCAACGCCGAGATCGTGGTGGCCGAGGCCAAGAACACCCTCACGGTGCCCAACGCCGCCATCGTGCGCGGCAGCTATGTGCTGGTGACCAAGGATTCCCCCAGCGCTGTCAACGCCGATGAAAGCATGATCGCACCGGACGGCTATGTGTATGTCCCGGTCAAGACCGGCGTCAGCGACGACAACTATACCCAGATCGTCAGCGGTGTCACCGGCAACGACACCGTGGCCTATGATTCCGCCGCCGTGAGCAGCGACACTTATTATGACGACGGCGGCTATGTCTACACCGGAAACAGTGCGGACGACACCGCCGACGCTGCGGATGACACGGCCGATGCCGGTGATGCAGCGGACAATGAAGATACCATGTCGGCAGAAGATACGGCGGATGGCGAAGTCATCGGCGGGGCAGACGGGGCAGGCGGCATTGATCCGTCCGAAGCGGATGCCGTGATCCCGAACTGACGCAGGAGGGGAAATGAGCGCTCTGATCGAGTTTGATGAAGTCTGCAAGTACTACCAGATGGGCGACACCACGGTAAAGGCGGCGGACCATATCACCATGAAAATCGAAAAAGGCGAGTTCGTGGCCATTGTGGGCCAGTCCGGTTCGGGCAAATCCACCTGCATGAACATCATCGGCTGCCTGGATGTGCCCACAGCGGGCACCTACCGCCTGAACGGAAAAGACGTAGGCAAGATGAGCCGCAACGAACTGGCGGCCATCCGCAACGAAATGCTGGGATTCATCTTCCAGCAGTATAATCTTTTGCCGAGGCTCAACCTGATGGAGAACGTGGAGGTGCCGCTGGTGTATGCGGGCGTTCCCCGCGCCGAGCGGCATGCCCGCGCACGGGAAGTGCTGGACCAGGTGGGCCTGGGCGACAAGCTGAAAAACAAGCCCAACCAGCTTTCCGGCGGCCAGCAGCAGCGCGTTTCCATCGCGCGGGCACTGGTGCGCAACCCGGCGGTCATCCTGGCCGACGAGCCCACCGGAGCACTGGACAGCCACACCGGCCGCGAAGTGCTGGGCATGCTGCAGCAGCTGCACGATGAGGGCCACACCGTGGTGCTCATCACCCACGATAACTCCATTGCCGTGCAGGCAGACCGCATCATCCGTCTGGAGGACGGCCAGGTGGTCTACGACGGCGATTCCCACGCGCCGGAGGCCATCGTCCAGCCCACGCTGCTGCCGGAGGAGCCGGGCAAGGAGGGCAAGGCATGATCATTGAAACGTTCCGCCAGGCAATCCAGAACGTGTGGAGCAACAAGCTGCGCACCTTCCTGACCATGCTGGGCATCATCATCGGTGTGATGGCGGTCATCGTCATCGTGGGCCTGGGCAACGGCATGACCCAGAGCATGCGCGACAGTTTTTCGTCGCTGGGCACCAACACCCTCAACATTCAGGTGTGGGGCTACGGCTCCCGCACCGCATCGGTGGACGACCTGTATAAGATCGTGGACCAGAACCGCGACCTGATCCAGGCCATCTCGCCGGAGATCGACTTCAGCGGCACCGGCAGCCTGAAGATCGGCACCAACACCTACCGCTGGGTCACCATCAACGGTGTGGATGAGCACTACACCGCCATGCGCAACTTCCAGATCGCCCAGGGGCGCGGCCTGCAGTACATGGATATCAAGGATAACAAGCAGGTGTGCATCATCGGCGATTACATCAACCGCGTTGCCTTCGGCGGCAATGGCCTGGGCCAGACGCTGAAGATCGGTGCCAACAAGTTCCGCATCGTGGGCGTGCTGGCGGCCAAGGTCAGTGACCCGGACATGCAGGAGGGCTCGGACGACAACAGCGTATTCCTGCCCTACAGTACCGTGATGCGCCTTTCCAATCAAAGCACGGTGAGCAACTATACGGCCGTCATGGCCGACGAGAGCCGCGCCAATGAGGCCAAGGCCGTTGTGGAGAACGGCCTGCTGGCCCTGATGGGCTCGGAGAACAGCTATTATGTCTACAGCGCCAGCGAATGGCTGGAAGAAATGAACAAGATGATCAACATGGTCATCGTGGTGCTCACCGGCATCGCCAGCATCTCGCTGCTGGTGGGCGGCATCGGCATCATGAACATTATGCTGGTGTCCGTCACCGAGCGCACCCGCGAGATCGGCATCCGCAAGGCGCTGGGTGCCAAGGAGCGCACCATTCTGGCGCAGTTCGTGGTGGAAGCTGCCACCACCTCGGCGCTGGGCGGCGTGCTGGGCATCGCGCTGGGCTACATCGTGAGCATGGCGGCCAACAAGCTGCTGCCGATCCTTGCCGGCGGCACGGATATCACGGTGAGCCCGTCCTTCAACTCCATCGCAGTGGCCTTCGGCATCTCGGTGGGCATCGGCGTGCTGTTCGGCTACCTGCCTGCACGGCGTGCCGCGCGGCTCAACCCCATCGAAGCGCTGCGCTATGACTAAGAACATCCTCTCGGGCTCACTGTCCGCCCCTGGCGGCGCGGCCCGATCGTTCCCCGAGGGGAAGCCAAGAATCAAGGAGGTATCGCGACCTATGAAAAAACGAATTCTCGCCCTGCTTGTGGCGGTGTGCCTCGGCGTGTCCATGCTGGTGCTGCCGGCCTCGGCAGCCAGCCTGAACAACACCGCCATCCAGACGGCGGTCACGCTGGGCGCTATGGAGCCCGGCCAGACCGGCAGCCTGGATGCGGCCGTCACCCGCGGTGCACTGGCAAAAATGCTGGTGTCCTTCTCGGCCTACCGCGAAAGCGCGACGAAGCAGGGGAGCCTGGGCACCCTTTATAAAGATGTGCCGGGCAGTTCCCAGTGGGCACCCTATGTGCGCATTGCAGTGCAGCAGGGCTGGATGAACGGCTACACCGACGGCACCTTCCGCCCGGATAACGCCGTCACGCTGGAAGAAGCCGCCACGGCGGTGCTCAAGCTGCTGGGCTACAAGATGACCGACCTGAACGGTGCCTTCCCGCAGGCCCAGCTGAACAAGGCGCAGGAGATCGGCCTGCGCAGCCAGCTGAACCGCGCCCAGGGCGAGACCATGAACTATGAGGACTGCGCGGTGCTGCTCTACAACGCCCTGAACGCGAACACGGCCGGTGGCAGCGTCTATGGCAGCACGCTGGGCTTTACGGTGGCGAACGGCCAGGTGGACGTCTCCTCGGTCATGCTCAAGAGCTTGCAGGGTCCCTTCGTGGCGGGCGACAACGCCCAGCTGCCCTTCACCCCGGTGAGCATTTACCGCAACGACAAAGTCTCCTCCTCGGCAGAGCTCAACAAGTATGACGTGTATTACTACAGCGAAAGCCTGCAGGCCGTGTGGATCTACACCCGCCGCGCGGCAGGCCGCATCACGGCGGTCTCGCCTAGCGCCAGCGCGCCGACGGCCGTCACGGTGGCAGGCACCAGCTATCAGCTGGGCAGCACGGTGGTGGCGTCCAAGGTGTCCAGCCTGAACGGCGGCGGCGTGGGTGAGGTGGTCACCCTGCTGCTGGGCATGAACAACGAAGTGGCCGACGTGGTCACCGGCGAGGAAGCCGACAGCATGTTCTACGGCGTGGTGCAGTCTTCATCCCGCAGCCTGGTGGAAGACAACGGTGCCGATGTGCTGCAGCGGGTGTCCGTCATGTGCACGGACGGCATCGTGCGCACCGTGAACGTGGACAAGAGCCTGAACTTTCCCAAGGGCTGGCTGGTGGAGATCAGCGTGACGCCCGAGGGCGAGAGCGTGGAAAAGCTGGATACAAAGTCGATCAGCGGCACGGTCAGCAGCGATGCGTCCAGCCTGGGCGATTATGCCTTTGCGGACGATGTGCAGATCCTGGATACAACAGCGGAGGGTGTGGCTGGGACGGTTCGTCCCAGCCGCCTATCGGGGACAGCTCTGAACGCCCTGAACATCCGTTACTATACCTTGAATGAGAGCGGCCAGATCGACCGCTTGATCCTCAACGACGTCACCGGCGATCTGTGGACCTACGGTGTGCTGGATGACATCAAGAACCTTGCGGTCAACGCCAGCCAGCTCAAGGACCTGAGCACGATCATTTCCGGCGGCACGGTGGACAGCGACGACAGCCAGACCAAGATCGTCAGCGATCTGAAGGATGTGCTGGTGCCCACCACCAGCGAGGTGCTCTGGGGCATCGTCAACGGCGACATCCTGACCACCGTCTGGCAGAAGCTGACCGCCAACACCGACAGCCTGCTGAGCCTCGGCCTGCGGCAGATCGGTACGCTGGTGGGCGAGCCCTATGCCTCCCTGTTCCGTTATGTGGGCGGCGGTGCCACCTATGTGTGCTACGTCAACGGCGCGCAGACCTCCTTTACCACAGAGGTGAAGTACCCGGTGTTCGTGGGCGGCCTGGCCGTCCGGCAGGAAGTGACCGGCAGCGTCCGCTCCATGGTGCAGCTGATGCCCATGAAGATCGACCAGGTGGGTGCAGCCTCGGTGATGAGCGGCGGCACACGCTATGAGATGGCGGACGACGCCCAGGTCTACCTTTGGTATAAGGGCCAGTATTACCACACCAAGCTGACCGAGGTCAACACGGAAGGCTACTCGCTCACCGGCTGGTACGACAACTTCGGCTGCGCCGCAGGCAAAAAGGTGCGCGTGATCGTGGCCGTCAAGAACGACTGATGGGTTACTACAGCGCCCCGCGCCGCTTCCTGCGCGGGCTGCGGCAGGTGGTCTACCCACGGCGGTGCCCTTTCTGCGGGCGGGTGCTGGGCAGCATCCCGGAATGCCTGGACTGTGCGCAGGAGCTGGACACCCTGCGCCGGAAGCCCAGCATGAAGTTGGACCCGGCCAAGCACTACATCAGCAATCTGTCCGGCGGCGCGGCACCCTTCCAGTACGCAGGCTGCGTGCGGCAGGGTGTTCTGCGTGCAAAGTATCAGGCCTCGCCCTGGGCAGCGGTGGAGCTGGGCGTCTGGATGGCAAAGCTGGTCTACGGCAGCGAGATCCGCATGTGCGGCGCAGAGCCGGTGCCCCAGAAGGTGGACGGCGTCTCCCACGTGTACAACGCCATCGTTCCGGTGCCGCCCTCCGGCACAAAGCGCGGCTACAATGTGCCGTACCTGATGGCGCTGCCGCTGGCCGAAGCGACCGGCGTGCCGCTGTATGAGAACGCGCTGTGCCGCGCCCGGAAGAAAAAGCACCAGGCCGGTCTGCCGTTTTATGAGCGCGTGGCCAACGTGGCAGGTGCATTCCGGGTGACCGACCCGGAGCTGGTAGAGCGGCGGAACATCATTCTGGTGGACGATGTGCTCACCACCGGCACCACGGCAGCGGCCTGCGCGCAGGCACTGCTGGCGGACGGCGCAGCGAGCGTGTTCGTGGTGACACTGGCAACCGTGGAAAAGGACCTTGCACCGTTGGATGCCTGGAAAGAGGATGAACAGTTCCCCGATATTTGAAAAAATTAGCAGAAAATGCTTGACAAATCACCCGGAATTGGATATACTGATTGAGCTGTGAGCGACAACCGCTTGCAGGTATCCGGGTGTAGCGCAGTTTTGGTAGCGCGCTTGAATGGGGTTCAAGAGGCCGTGAGTTCGATTCTCGCCACTCGGACCATAAATCCAACGATTTCACGTTAGAAGTCGTTGGATTTTTTTGTTTATAGGCTGGCCTCATTTGGTTTTGACCACAATTTTGACCACAATGCCAAAGATTTTATCTGGTCTAATTAGTGCCGTTCCGTCCAATTTTCAGGCCGAAAATGCCTCGCTGAACAACTGGATCGCACTCTGCCGAATGGATTCCTGAACATGGAGATAATGCTCAGTCATTTCGGTATCGGCATGGCCTACGATGCTCTGGATGGTCTGAATATCCACGCCCAACGCCTGCATCTGCGACACATAGGTGTGGCGGCAGCTGTGCGGCGTGAGCAAGCGGACATCGCCCGCTTCTTCCAGAGATTTGCGGAACACATCCCGGAAATGGGTGGGATTGCAGGGCAAGCCGGTCTTGGGGCTTTCCCAGATGAACTGATCGGTGGTATCCCGCAGCTTGATGGCGCACGGGCGGACATTCAGCGGCACCGGAATATCCCGGATACTGTCTTTGGATTTCGGACTGCCGATGCTGACGGTACCTTTTATGACCTTTACTGCCTGCCGGATGTGAATGACAGAGCCATCTTCTTCAATAAACTGCGGCTCCAAAGCCAGAAGTTCCTGCATTCTCATTCCAGTGCCGAGCAAAAGCCGGATGCTCAAGCCCATGCGGTCATCGGGGAGAACCTTCATTAAGTGGGCGACTTCCGCTGTGGTAAAGGCCTCCTTGCGTTTTGCGGTGCCGGATGCCCGCATCTTTTCAGCAAGCCGAACTGGGTTACGGCGCACAAGGTCATTGGCTTCTGCCTTTTGAAAGATCTGGTAGAGCATCCCTCGTGCCTTGCTGATGTAAGAATCCGAGCGGCCATCGCGCCGCATCCCTTTCAGGAAGTTTTCAATGTCGATGGGGCGTATGACGGTCAAGGGGCGATGATAAAATCCCTCTTTGAGCATTTTCAGGCAGTATTTGTAGCTTTCCTGTGTCGTGGGAGCGATATTATCCTTGTGACCTTCGAACCATGTATCAGCCCAATCCTCAAAGTACAGGATCGTGTCCAGCTGGACACCGCTGATAAGCGCATCCTGATACTCTTTCAGTTTGAGCTTGACCTCCTTCTGGGTCTTGCCATAGAAGGTCTTGAAGCGCGGCGAACCATCTTTCTGGTAGCCGTCCATCATACGTAATTCCCAGCGACCATCGCTGCGGTGGCGAAGCGTACCCTCGCCGTGTGAACGTTTGCTTGGCATATTGCCTCCTTCCTGATGTCAAGTCGTTTCGGGAATAGTATAGAAAAAGAAACCTCTTGAATCAAGGATGTCAGATCAGCCATTTACGCTGTCCGTGATCCACTGAAGAAAACGGTCTTTGGGTACGACCATCCGTTTACCGATGTGGAGCGTGGGAAAGCCGTCCGAACGGAGCAGGATGTAAGCGTTGGCGCGGGAGATGCCCAGCGCAGCAGCGACATGATCGGCTGTCAGGGTGATGGGAAGCTGCTCATACGAAGTGAACTGAGAGCGCATAGAATACCTCTTTTCTCTATATGTTGTATTAAATGAATACAGAAACACTATATATTGCACTTTGATATGTAACAAGGGGCATCTGCGGTTTGCGGATGCCCCTTGTGTATATGGGAGGAATGCCTGTGAATATCAGAATTTCATCGGCAGCGCGTCTTTTCTGCACTTGTCGTTGTAGGCGGTGTAGATGGGGAAAACGTATTTTTTCCATCCGCGCAGCTTTGCGGGGTCGTCCTGCCCGATGCGGTAAATATCGACCGGGTGGATGTTGCGCAGCGCACGGAGCAGCCGTTCTTCACTGAACTCGCCGTGGTACAGTTCCACAAAGTGCATCATGCCTTTCAGAACAGAGGCCCGGAACGAATCGGGTTTGCCCTCCCATGCTGCCACGATGAGCCGCATCGTTTCACAGTAGAGCGGTTCGCCCATCTGCTTGTAGAGCCGGAAAGCTGTACCAACGCAGCCGATGCGGTAATCGGTCAGCTGCTGGCTGTCATAATTGAGACTCAACCCCACCCGGTTGGTGGCTGCGAGAAACGCCTTGGAAATGGCATCGCCGCCTACCACCTTGGCACGGAGCTTGATGCCTGCCGTCAGCGGCGCAGAGAAGCCGTTCTGCTCGGCAAAGAGCAGGGCTTCCTGCTCCACGGTCATGCCCGTGTACACCTTGCAGAGGATCGGCAGATCTTTGCCGCCGTTGCGGAGGATGCGCCCCTCGATGGTGTGCTGCCCATCCGTTACGATGAACTGACCGTTGCGGAAACTGACCTTCGGCTCATTTGCCACATATTCGTTGAAGTGGGCGGCAATCAGTTCCACACGCTTGCGCTCCACACCGCGCTGATACAGTTCGCGGGGGTAGACCAGCTTGCTGCTGTGGATGACCATGAGCTGGTACGGCGGGTTGACATGGATGAAGGGATTGTTGTTGTCTTTCAGGCGCATCGCATTTCCTCCTTGATCCTCCAGATGTACGTTTCGGCTTCTTTCAGGATTTCCGCAACCTGCTGCTTACGCTTTGGGATGGTGAGCAGGCTGGGGTTAAACGTGAAGCTGTATTCCAGCCGCTGAATCATTGCGTGTACCGCAGCTTCCAGTTCGGTGTACAGCATCATGTCCTCAACGCTCCCAGCGTCCTCAAAGGACGATTTGATGGGCGTGTAGGGATAGATGGGCGGCTTACCGTCAACCACCTCAGGCGGTGCGTAAGCCGCCGTAGAGCGGATGATGGGTGGAAGCCGCTGAATGCTCCCCATCGGGTTCAGGGCAAGGCTGGCACGGACAGCATCATCCACCCGGCTCATTTCTTCCGGGGTGAGGTGTCCGAGATATTTCAGCACCCTGCTTTTGTCTACGGTAAAAATCTGCTCTGCCTGAACGATGGATGGTACGGAGAGAAACTCGTTCACCAGCAGGCAGTGGGTCGGTTGGGTATACTTTTTTGCCGCCTTGCTTGTCAATGTGGCCACGATCAGCGTGGGCGAGTAAAAATTCCCCACATCATTCTGAAGAACGACTGCCGGACGATTCCCGCTTTGCTCTGAACCGATGGCGTTGTCGAAACGGGTAAAGAAAATGTCTCCGCGCTGGAATTTCCAGTTTTGAATCAAAAGCTGTCCTCCTTTTGCAATATGTACACCGCCCGCTGCACCTCCTTGGCAGTGGGCGGTGTGTTTGTTCAGCGGTTCATTATAACGTAGTCATGACCGCGCCGGGTCTGGCAGACTGTGCAAGTGTCCATGCTTCGGTCTGCGCTGGGAACAATGGCGATTTTGAACGCCTTGGATTCTACAAAACTGCAAAGGCAGACACCGCAGAGCGTGCGGATGGACCGGATCATCTCCGGGGTCAGTTCCATTTCCTCGTAGATCGCTTGCTCTAAGGTGGTACGGTCGTTTTCGTTCATAAAACCTCCTATGTAGGACGAAAATGTGGATATATGGAATAAGTAAAAAGAACAGGCGTGGACGAAGACCGAAAACAGCATTCGGCCACGCCTGATTTAATAAGTTAAGGTCTCGCATATTCGCCCTCGGCTCCCTGCGAGTGGGGCATAAACATCTGGCAGCGGACTTGTACCGCTTCATTGGCATTTCAGCCACCCCGTCTGCTTTGTGACCGGGCCGCGAATTACGGAAGTATCATTATCGGAGTACCAGATGACGGAACTATTCAGTTTTCAAAGAACATGAGTGCAGACATTTCGCTCAGTGGCTTTCGCCATCTGGTGAATTGTCCTCTCACTTGGTAGGCATCGAGAAGGGTCAATCCATAGCATTGAAATTGAAGTTTTTTAAAAATTTAGTGATTCTCTTGATTTTGATACTAATAGTAGGCTGCGCGACACCTAAAACTTTAGAAATTTCAGTGACGGTGTACCCCTCATAGGCATACATGGTGACAAGGTTGAGGTCTGCGTCCGACAAATTTTCAAGAGCAGACAACAGCCGTTCATTCTCAATTTCGCCAATCCATGTGAAGCGGCTCTTGGTTTCGCGGTAGTGTTCGGTAACAGAAATTGCTTCCTGATACTTGTTCATAAGGGGCGAGTAGGATTCTTCGCCCTGTTCAAAGGACGGGGCAGCGATTTCCTGTGTGGTTCTGGTAAGAACGCGCAGCATTGAAAACAGACCAGTCATACTCATACATTGCCTGAATCACTTCAATGCTCATGCCAGCGTCCTCATACTGCTTGCGCATGATAGCCCACTGACGGTCAAAGTTCTTCTTTTCCAAACCATAATTAAAGCCCATGTGTAACCTCCAAATTTTCGATAAAACGTGAAAAGTCGAAAATTTGGAGATGCTACGGATATTTCGCCGCTTGGGGCAGCCACGAAAAGAGGGCAAACATAAAACCTGCTCCTTTTCGGGAGCAGGCCATCTGAAGCTATAAAAAATAGCCGGACAACAGCCAACCGAAGGATTTTCAAGCGAAAATCTTTCAGTCAAGCTGCTGCCCGGCCATTTGGTGCTACGTTTCATACATTGCCATGTGGCAATGGCCCGTTGCTCGGTGCTAACAGTCCATATTCAGAGTGCGTTGCACCCGATTTTTATGAAACCAATGCTTACTTGGCTCGAATGGAAAGGTTGAGCCATAACATTTCCCGGCAACGCCAGCATTTTATGTGGATGAATCCAGTGCAGTCGGCGGTCATTCGATAGAGCTTTATATTGCACTTGGGGCAAAACTGCCAGTGTTCCGTAATCGCTTCCTTCTTATGATTGAGCATGACTTTCCCTCCCAAATATAAAGTTTGCTGCTGTATCATAGGAGAAACGGCGGACTGCGGCACTTTGGCTCCAAAAGCGCAAAAACGCCAGCCTCCCATGGCGGGAAGCTGGCGCAATATAACACATCGGCACGATTGTGGATGGTGGAACGGAACGATTGTGCTTGCTTCGGGGCGGTCTGGCTTACGGCAGCAGACAGGCTTTTTTTGATGCGTTACCCCAATAAAAAATCACAGTTACCTCCACAAACGGCAACTGTGATCAGATGGCGCGTAAAATCGCCCAGACGAGTTACCGTTTTTTTATAACTCGACCGGGAAATGTAAAAATCGGCACGATAGGACAAAATCACTGGAATGATGATGTTATACCGTTCTTTCCGCAAGAACGATACAATACTATTGAGGTGATGATGATGCCGAATGCGGATGCGATTGCTTTAGGAAAGCAGATAAAGGCTGTCCGAAAAGCAATGGGAATGACACAAGATCAGCTGGCACTAAAAAGCCATGTTTCGGTGAAGTATATCGCCAATATTGAAAACGGAAAGCAAAATCCTTCTTTTGACATTTTAAGTGCAATTCTCCATGTTCTGCCACTTTCCTTGGATTCGGTTATCAACCCGAACTTATCAGAAGCAGAGCGCGAATGTCGAGAGTTAGAATCGATTTATTTTGCTTGTCCGCCAGAAATGCGAAAAACGCTGTTGGATGCCACAAGGTCACTCGCAATCCATTTGACAGAACTTTCAGAACAGAACAAAAACACCTAAGCTGCCAGAGTGGACGTTACGCTTCTCTCTGGCGTTCTTTTGTCTGAATACGCAATATTCTAACAGGTCATTCAATAAAATCACGTGAAAAGCAAACGAATTACACAATAAATTTCTCGTAATCAGTCTCGTTGTGGATTTTGAACCTCTTTTTCAATGGCAAGATCATTTTCTAGCGTATCATATAGTTCTTGTGGGGTACGGCATAAGACTGCGTAGAAGTTGATAGGATCACCCTCATTAAAAAGCCGTACATACCCCCATCGACATGGGAGAACCTCTAAATAGGATGCCGTTTGCAAAAAAACTTCAAACTCTCTCAGAACATCTTCGAAGGATTGCATCTTACCGCCTCCTAAAATCTTTTTTCTATATTTTAGAAAAGATTATTTCCGATTGCAAGGATGTCAATTTTTATCTATCCAGCTAACGATAAAAGCCATACTCAAGGTTTAAGTTACCCATTGAGTATGGCTTTTATCGTTATAAGGAATCTTTTTTCACTGAAATGTTCGGCATAAATTGGTAGCCGAGGTTGGAAATCGTTCGAATATAGACAGGTACAGCTCTATCATCCTCGATTTTTTGCCGGATGCGTCCAATTGTATTGGTAACAGCAGTCAGGCAGCTTTCACTATCCTGATGCCACACGGCTTCAAATATCTGCTCTTTTGTAAACAATTGCCCCGGATGCCGTGCCATTAAACTTAAAACGCCATATTCGTAACGGCTCATGTACACTTCCTGTCCGTTTTTGAATACTCGATGATGCTCCAGATGGATTTCCAATCCGGGATAACTCAGCACGGCATCGTTTTCTGCCGAAGAAACCGTTTGCTCTGTGAATTTCAAAACAACTTTTTCCTGCGGAGGAAAATTGTCCTCCGTAGTACGGACGATGACTTCAACTTTTTTCATGAACAATCTTCTCCTTCCGCAAGACAAAATGCCTTGTTATCTTTTTACCTGTTCATTCAGGCATGCACCGTTGGTTTTGATGACATTCTGATACCAGTAAAAGGAATCCTTTTTGTAGCGTTCCAGCGTACCGGTGCCGTCATCGTTGCGGTCTACATAGATAAAGCCATACCGTTTTTTCAACTGTGCCGTAGACGCGCTTACGAGGTCAATACAGCCCCAGCTGGTGTAGCCCATGATGTCCACACCGTCCCGGAGGGCGTTGCCCACCTCAATGAGGTGGCGGCGCATATAGTCGATGCGGTAATCATCGTGGACGGTATAGCTGCCCTTGCCGTCCGGCACCAGCTTGTCCACGGCACCCAGACCGTTTTCTACAATGAACAGAGGCTTCTGGTAGCGGTCATAGTATTCGTTCAGAACAACGCGCAGCCCCACCGGGTCGATCTGCCAGCCCCACTCGCTTTCTTTCAGGTAAGGGTTCTTGGCACCGCCCAGCAGGTTGCCTTCGCCGGGGGTATAGGGTTTTGTCGTTTCGCAGGCACTGACATAATAGCTGAACGAAATGAAGTCTACGGTGTTCTTCAGGGCTTCTTCATCGCCCGGTTTCATCTGGATATGAACGCCCTGTTCGTCCAGATAATCGTTCAGATACTTCGGGTAATAGCCACGGGCCTGCACATCGCCGAAGAAGTAGTTTTTCTGTTCGGTTTTCAGGGCGGCAAGCACATCGTCCGGGTTCGGGGTCAGCGGATAGGTAGGCATGGCGAGAATCATGCAGCCCACCATAGCACCGGGCATCATTTCATGTGCTAACTTGACCGCCTTGGCCGAGGCTACCAGTTCGTGGTGAATGGCCTGATACAAGTCCTGCTGGGTCAGCTTGTCCATCGGGGTCATAATGCCGCCGCTCATCAGCGGAGAATGCAGGATGGAGTTGATCTCGTTGAAGGTCAACCAGTATTTCACTCTGCCCTTATACCGTGCAAACAACACCTTGCAGAAGTTCAGATAAAAGTCGATGAGTTTACGGCTGTGCCAGCCATCGTATTCTTTTGCCAGATTCAGCGGCGTTTCGTAATGGCTGATGGTAACCAGCGGCTCAATGCCGTACTTTTCGCACTCGGCGATCACATTGTCATAGAATTGCAAGCCCTTTTCGTTGGGCGTAGTGTCATCGCCATTCGGGAAAATTCGGCTCCATGCCATCGAAAAGCGGAACACCTTAAAACCCATTTCTGCAAAGAGCTTGATGTCCGCCTTATAATGGTGGTAAAAGTCAATCGCCACCAGCTTCATGTTGTCGGGGGTCGGCTCTGCGGTTGGTTCGCCCTTGATGCCGTGGGGCATGATGTCCTGAATGGACAACCCCTTGCCATCTTCGTTGTAGGCACCCTCGCACTGATTTGCGGCTGTTGCACCGCCCCAGAGGAAGTTTTCCGGGAATTGAATCGGTTTCATAGCAATACTCCTTTGTTGACTTATTTTTAAGCAAAAAGCGGAACATCTTTCCCCGCAGGCCGGTCAAGATGTTCCGCTTCCGTGATTGGAACAGAGGATTCTGTTCCGGCACCTGTGAAGCTCCTATGACGGATAACTAGGGGTGCCTGAATGGGGAATTATTTTTCGTCCTTATAAGTTACCAGAACGGCAACAAAGGCTGCAACGGTGCAGGCCAGAGAAACCACGACCGCTGCGATCATACCGCTGACATCGTTGGTAGCGGTGTTCACGAAGGAAGGCCACGAGAAGATACCCAGTGCGCCGATGTTGTACTGCACGGTGTTCAGTGCGCCCAGCACACCGCCGCCGATGGCAGAAACCACACAGGTGATAATGAAGGGGGTCTTCTTCGGCAGAGTGATACCGTAGATAGCGGGTTCGGTCACACCGGCAATGGCAGAGATGAAGGCCGGCGGGCAGAGGCTCTTGAGCTTCTTGTTCTTAGACTTGATCCAGATAGCAACCACGGCACCGGTCTGTGCAAAGGTGGTGCCCAGCATACCGGCGAGGATGAAGGTGAAGCCGTTGACGCTGACATCGTTGATACCCAGCGGAACCAGTGCCCAGTGCAGACCGAACATGACCAGCACCTGCCACAGACCGCCGACCACAGCACCCAGCAGAACGGAGCTGATGCTGTTCAGGAAGGTAAAGACTGCGCTCAGACCCTGTGCGGCAATGGAAGTGACCGGGCCGATGACCCACAGCGTCAGGCAGAAGGTCACGCCGCAGGTGATGAGCGGCACGGCAAACAGCTTGATGCTGCTGGGAATGTGCTTTGCATACAGCTTTTCAAACCATGCTGCGAACGCAATGGAGCAGATGATGGGGATGACGCTGGAAGTATAATCACCGGTTGCGGGCATCACCACCGGGATACCGAACAGGCTGTCATGCACCATGGTGCTGGAACCCAGCAGATAGGGGTACAGGATAGCGGCACCGATCGTCATACCTTCCAGCTCCGGCAGACCAAACTTCTTGGAGGCAGTGTAGGCCAGCAGGATAGGCATGAAGTAGAAGAAGCAGTCGCCCAGCGAGTAGAGGATGTTGTAAGTAGAGCCTGCACCGTCCAGCACACCGGCAGCTACCAGCATGGCCAGCACACCCTTAATGATGCCGCAGGCTGCCAGCACACCCAGACAGGGGGTGAATACGCTGGTCACGATACTGATAAAGGCATCGAACGGATTCTGCTTTTTCTTGGCCGCAGGAGCTGCTTCAGCAACAGCTGTACCATCTTCGTCCACGGCACCGCCGGGCTTGATGTGCCCCACAGCACACACGGCATCGTACACATCGCTGACCTCATTGCCGATGACGATCTGATACTGACCGCCCTTCTGGATGACCGAAGCGATGCCATCGGTCTCTTTCAGAATTTCTGTCTGTGCCTTGCTCTCATCATTCAGCGTGAAACGCAGTCGGGTGATGCAGTGGGTCAGAGAGATAATGTTGTCTTTTCCGCCGACATTCTGGATGATGATGCGGGCAAGACCATCGTACTTACTTGCCATAATCGTGTTCTCCTTTTCTTTTTAGATTTGTTCCAGATCGGGGAGCGGAATCCTGCTTTTCCGCTCCCTGCCGCGCTGGAACTCTTTCTGGTTTCATTATAACCGTTTGCCCCCCTGAGCAGAATCTCCGTTTTGTTCACCTGTTAGTACTCAAAGGTTCATACCCTTTGCTTTCTTCATTATCAAAAACAATTACCTCCGCATGATCTATTGAAGCTCATCGTCAAAGCTGCTGTCTTACTCTTTCACAATGCGGCTCCCGCCAAACACATGCGACATTTCCATGTGCGCCAGTGCTTCGTCAATCAGCGCCACTTCTGCGGCAGACAGCACAATATCCGCTGCACCGGCGTTTTCCTGTAAACGGTTAAGTTTCCGGGTGCCGGGGATTGGTACGATATAAGGCTTTTTGCACAGCATCCACGCCAGTGAGATCTGGGCAGGTGTTGCATTTTTCTCGGCGGCAAGACGGTGTAACAGTTCCAGCAGGGCGCGGTTCTGGTCAATGCTGTCTGGCTGGAACTGCGGCATGACGCTGCGGTAGTCCGTGCCTGCTTCAAACTTGGAAGTCTTATCGTATTTGCCGGAGAGAAAACCGTTTGCAAGCGGCGAGAATGCCACATAACCAATGTGCAGTTCTTCCAGAACCGGGAACAGGCTTTCGTACCAGCGGGCCATCATGGAGTAACGGTTCTGGATGGCCGTTACCGGGCAGACTGCGTGTGCTCGGCGGATGGTCTCCTCGGTGGCTTCCGAAAGGCCCCAGTGAGTGATCTTGCCCTCCCGAATCAGGTCAGCCATTACACCGGCCACTTCCTCAATGGGCACCTTGGGGTCAAGCCGATGCTGATAATACAGGTCAATATGGTCGGTGCCCAGCCGCTTGAGGGAGGCATCTACCGATGCACGGATAACTTCCGGGCGGGAATCCGGCACCAGCGGCTTGTTGACTGCCGTACTGGTCATGTCAAAATGGATGCCGAACTTGGTCGCCAGAACGATTTTATCTCGGTAGGGTTTCAGGGCAGCACCCACCAGTTCCTCGTTGTCGTGGGGATTATCCGGTGTGCCGTAGACTTCGGCGGTGTCAAAGAACGTATAGCCCATACCCACGGCCTGCGCCAGCAGTTCGGTCATTTCCTTCTTGTTGGCAGGTGCGCCGTAGGCATGGCTCATGCCCATACAGCCCAGACCAACAGCCGAAACGGTCAGGTTATTGCCCAAAGTACGATACTTCATGTTAAAATTCCTCCTTATTTGCAAAAACACTTTCCAGCCATGCGGCGTAATCGTTCACCCAGCCGCCATCCGAGCCAAAGCCGTGGGGCCAGCCATTCAGCACGATGCGTCCGGTGGAAATGCCCATATTCCGAATCACATCATACTGCTGCTGGAATTGGCGGTAGAAGGGGTCCTCCGTGCCGTAAACGTAGAATGTTGGCGGCAGATCACCCTCGGCCAGCCAGTCCGGGTCCATGTTGCCCACGCTGAGCCGCCCATAGAACGAATAGATCATCCTCGATGGCGGAAACTCCGCTTTCCAAATTGCTGCCGGGGGCTTCTGCGCGGCTGGTGTCGCAGGCCGAAAGGCCGACAGCAAGTACTGCCGCGAGAAGCAGTGCAGTCCATTTTTTCGTCATAACAGTTTCCTCACGGTTTCAGGTGTTTTCTTCCCAGAACGCTACGGCATGATCGAGCCAGCCTTCGGCAGAGGTGCCGGTGCCCAAGCCAAAACCGTGGGCAAGGCCCGGAAAGGCTTCGATCTCGGCAGGGGTGCCCTGAGAGCGGATGGTTTCAATGCGCCAGCGCATCACGCGTTCGTCTGCGATGTAGTCCCGGTCACCCACACAGGCATAAGTGGGCGGCTCGTTGCCGTAGACTTCCCCCAGCCCGGTGTACTGCATGATGACGGCTCCCGGCTGCGGATACGCCTGTTCACCGAAGGATGCCGTGCCGTAGCTGCCCAGCCACGCCGCCATCCGTGCCCCGGCAGAACCGCCCCAGAGGGAGTAGCCGCTGGTGTCTACTTCCAGTTCCTCCGCATGGGTAAAGACAAAGGCAATGGCCCGTGCCAGATCTTCGCAGGCGGTCTGTGCGCCGGGGCGGTAGATGAGCGCAAAAGCGTTGTACTCCTTGCGGGAAAGTTCCAGTGCATGAGGAAAGCTGTCCTGCATGGCCCCCACATACGCAAACGCACCGCCTGCGTTGCAGATGGAAAATTTTGCGCCGGGATTACCCTTGAAGTAGAATAAGCCGGTGTCAGCTTTGTCCGGGTCAGCGGCTTTTTCGTCCTCGGTGTAAATATCGTAAAAGATGGTCTGCCCGTCCGCTGCACGCTGGCGCAGGGTGTTGCAGATGTCCACTGTTTCGTCCGGGTCGATGTTGTTATAGTAGGTAAGATGCAGCTGCTCCAGCGTGTCGCCGCTGTAATAAGAGCGTTCCACAGGGAAGATCAGCCGCCCATAATCACCGAAAACCGGGTCATTCCGTACGGTTTCGATGGGCGTGGTGCGGGTATAAGTTTGGGTGGTCGTTTGCATGGAATCCTTTCTTTCCGAGGTGGAGGAACTGGGTGCAGCACCTGCCCGGCAGCCTGCCAGAAGCAGCCCTGCACCCGCCAGAAGTTTTGTGAATTGCCGTCGATTCAAAATTTCTCTCCTATCACTTGTGTTTGGAAACGATCCAGTTCAGAATATCGGCATCATCAAAGACAACATTTGCGGCAGCATGGTAGACGTGAAGTCCCTGCGCATCGAAAAAGGCGTTGTCCGGGGTCTGCATTTGCAGCACGGTGTCGATTTGTTCATCCGTCCAGTCTGCGGCGGCGTAAGCATCGTGCAGACCGTTGTAGGCATCCCGTGCTTTCTGCACTCCGTAGTATTCATCGCCCTGCGCCATGTAGATGTAGACCGCCACGCCGTTTTCTGCAATGGGCGCAAAACCGCCGTCCCACTGGGATGCTCCATGCAGATAAGCTGCATACAGGTCAGGCCGCATGGCAACTGTCCGCGACATGGTTTCGCCGCCAGCCGAGTAGCCTGCGGCGTAAATGCGGGCGGTATCTACGGCAAAGTGATTGATGAAATACTCCGTCAGAGCGATGGCCTGCCGCGCCGAAGTGTCGCCCCAGTCGGTGAGCTGGGCAGACACTACGATCATATCCTGTCCAAGGTTCGTCCAGCTGGTGAACCCCGTCCAGTCCAGATTGCTGCCGGAGGAAGATTCCCCGAACCACATCATGTTATAGCCGGGCATGACCACCATCATGGGGTACTTCCGGGTGGGGTCGTAATCCTCCGGCAGGTAGTAGCTGTAATGGATGAGCCCCTCAGTGCTGTCCAATGTCTGCTCCCGGACAAGCCCAGTCTGGATGTTTCCGGTTTCCGAAGAAGCACTCTCCGAAACAGCCGAATCCACTTCGGACGAGGTCGTGATGGATGTGCTGGCCGAAACCGAAGAAACCGTATTGACTGGCACAGAGGATGCCGCCCCGGTGCAGGCGGATAATAAAACGGTCAAAGCGGTGGAAACCGCGAAAATCACGCTGCGCATAAAATCACCTCGCAAAAATCAGGGAAATGGGAAAGCCGGGACGTTTCCGTCCCGGCTTTCCCTGCAACAAAGAAGGAGGAATATGGAACACTTCCTCAATGATGGAAGTTTGTGAAGATAGCAGGTTCTTTTTCGGGCAGGCCGATCTGTTGCTTGCCTATCTGGATACTCTTCATCAAAAAGGCCATGTTGCGGCCAAGGGTGCGCATGGTCTGCAAGCCCTCGGCATCTTTCTTGACCTCCTCGGCAGAGCCGCCGTAGACCATGTTCCAATACTGGCTGCTGGCCACTGGCATCCCACACATGGTAAAATATTTGTTCAGCACATCGTAGGAAGCAGTGTTGCCGCCGCGCCGACAGGTCACGACCGAAGCACCCACTTTCATGGTCTTGTCGATGTTCAGGGTACTGAAGAACAGGCGGTCCATAAAGGAGATCGCGCCGCCTGCCGGGGAACCAAAGTACACCGGTGCGCCAATGACAAAGGCATCGGCTTCAGCCAACTTGGGGGCTACTTCGTTGACAATATCATCAAAGACGCACTTGTTGGAGCCGGTGCTGTGGCAGCGGCGGCAGGCGATGCAGCCCCGGATGTCCTTGTTGCCCACATGGACGATCTCGGTTTCAATGCCCTCGGCTTCCAGCGTATTTGCCAGTTCTGTCAGGGCTGTAAAGGTGCAGCCGTTGGGCCGCGGACTGCCGTTGATGAGCAATGCTTTCATACAAACATTCTCCTTTTGATTTACCCTCTATTTCAAAAATTACCGCAAGAGAAAATTCTCCTCACACAAAAGCTCTGCTTACAGATTCAGGCCATTTACCCAGCTTGCAATGTCAGCTTCACTGCTGCTGCGGCTGAACCGCTGGCCGTCCAGCCAGCTTCCAGTCCCGGCTAATTCTGCCAGCAGCTCACCGCTCTGGCCGATGCCGGAGGAAGTCGAAGTGCAGAACGGAATGACCGTTTTGCCGGTGAAGTCATTGACGGCAACAAAGCTGCTCATGGGCCATGCGGCGATGCCCCACCAGATGGGGTAGCCGATGAACACGGTGTCGTAATCGTCCCAGCCGTCCACATCGGTGCTTTCCAAAGCCACAGCACGAAGGCCCTCGTCGTTGTGTTCACGGGAAACGCGGCTGTCATTGTTCGTCCAGTTCAAATCATCGGAGGTATAAGGGTCAGACGGAACGACTTCAAACAGGTCAGCACCCACGGTATCGGCGATGGTCTGCGCTACGCCCTGTGTAGTGCCGGTGGCGGAGAAATACACCACCAGCGTTTTGCCCGTAGTCGTTACCGTGCTGGTAGCTTCCGAAGAAGCAGCCGCGCTGGATGCGGCTTCACTGGAAGCCACAGAAGAACTGCTCACACTGCTAGCGGAATTGCCGGAGCAGGAAGCCAGCAGCAGGGCGGCAGCGGATGCGCCGGCAGCCTGCAAAAACTGGCGGCGGGAAATTTTATTCTTCAGCTTATTCATCTGCATTTACCCTTTCATCTGGTTCATTTTCCGCAAAAAACTCTCCGCACCCAGCTACAAACTGCTTGAAATTTACTTCTGATCGTCCACGGGAGGAAACATGGTGGCGAATGCCGCCAGCTTATCCTCCGTGACCTCATAATACCGTTTATCCTTGTTCAGCGTGGTGATCTCCTGCATTTCTGCATCGGTCAGCGCAAAATCGAACACATCGAAGTTGTCGTGGATGTGGGCCGGGTTCTTGGAGCCGGGAATGACCACATTGCCTGCCTGAATGTGCCAGCGCAGAATAATTTGCACGTTGCTCTTGCCGTACTTTGCTGCAAGGCGGGTAAACAACGGCTCTTCCAGCAGGCCCTTGTCAGCGTGGCCCAGCGGATACCATGCCTGAATCACCATGCCATTCTCGGCGAGGAAGGCTTTCAGTTCTTTCTGCTGGGCGTAGGGGTGAACTTCGGTCTGGAGGATGGTAGGCTTGACTTCGCAGATGCTCAGAATTTCTTTGATCTGCTCCTCGTTGAAGTTGGACAGACCGATGGCACGGACTTTGCCCTCCTTGTAAGCCTTTTCCATCAGGCGATAACCGGCAACGTAATCACCGGCAGGCTGGTGAATGAGCAGCAGGTCGATGTAGTCGGTGTCCAGACGTGCCAGCGTCTTGTCCACAGCATCGGCATCGGTGTAGAAGGTCGGCCACAGCTTGGTTTCGAGGAAAATTTCCTCCCGCAGCAGACCGGACTTCTTCATGGCGCGGCCCACGGCTTTTTCGTTGCAGTAGGCGTTGGCGGTGTCGATCAAGCGGTAGCCGTTCTGCAAGGCGCTGACGCAGGAGGCCTCTGCCTCGTCCGGGGTCAAAAGAAATGTGCCGATGCCCTCCATCGGCATTTTTACGCCATTATTCAGAGATACATATTCCATTTCGAAAACTCCTTTTATTTCAGGTTGTTGTAGACTTCATCTGTAACAGGTTCACACCACTGACTGCGGCAGTTTTCTCCGGGTACTTCCACAGCCAGATGGGAGAACCAGCTGTCCGGCGCAGCGCCGTGCCAGTGCTTTACACCGGGCATAATGTTGATCACATCGCCGGGGTGCAGCTCCTGCGGCTCTTTGCCCCATTCCTGATAGTAGCCCCGGCCTGCCACGCAGACGAGGATCTGTCCGCCGCCCTTGTCAGCTTCGTGGATGTGCCAGTTGTTGCGGCAGCCGGGTTCAAAGGTTACATTGAAGATTTTGACCTGCTCCGTGGAGACTGGCGCAAGATAGCTCTGCCCGATGAAATACTGTGCAAAGCCGTCATTGGGCGCGCCGATGGGAAATACCATGCTGTTTTGATGACGCTGCTTTTCGTCGGCGCTTTCCTCGTCTGCCCAGATGTCCTTTGCCATGCGGAATGCCGCCCAAGCCTTGGGCCAACCCGCATAAAACGCAGCGTGCGTCAGGATTTCCGCAATTTCACTGCGGGTAATTCCGTTTTCCTTGGCCATTTGCAGATGATGTCCGAAAGAGGTATCCGTCAGCCCCTGCGCCATCAGTGCTGTCACGGTGATGAGGGAACGGTCGCGTGCAGAAAGCTCGCTTTCCCGGCTCCAAACCTCACCGAAAAGAACATCATCATTGAGCTGTGCGAACTTCGGCGCAAATTCACCAAGCACATCTCTGCCTGCTGTGATTTTCTTCATGGTCACCTGCACTCCTTCAAAATTTCGTAAATCTCGTCATGGCTCAGCTTCTTGCAGCAGCCGCCGGTCAGCACGGTGGAATCGGCCACAGCCTTGAGGTCGGTGTCGGCAGGGATGTCCAGTTCTGCAAAGGTGGTGGGCATCCCGATCTCCTTGATGAAGGCCGCCAGAGCCTCCACGCCAGCCTGTGCCAGTTTCAGCTCGGATTTGCCCGCTGGGTCGATGCCCCAGACGTTCTGTGCAAAGCGGGCGAACCGTGCGGTGTTGGCCGGGAGCAGGTGACGGTACAGTACCGGGTGAATGACCGCCAGACCAGCGCCGTGGTTGCAGTTGGTGTAGGCACCCAGCTGATGCTCGATCATGTGACACTGGAAGTCGGTAACCTTGCCGATTTTCAGGATGCCGTTTTCGGCCATAGCCGAAGCCCATGCCAGCTCGCTGCGGGCCTCGTAGTTGTCCTTGTCGGTCAACAGGACGCGGATGTTGCGGATGACGCTGCGCATGACGGCTTCGTTGATGTCATCGGAGAGGTTGTTCTCGTCCGGCTTGCCGAAGTAAGTTTCCATCGCGTGGCTCAGGGTGTCGAACGCACCGGAAATGACCTGCTTCATGGGAACGGACAACGTGTAGGTGGGGTCGAGGAAAGCAAAGTCGGCCTGTGCACCCCACAGAGCCCCCTTAATCTTCTTTTCCTTATGGGTGATGACCGCGCCGTTGTTCATCTCGGAGCCGGTACCGAACACCGTGACGATGGTGCCCAGCGGGATGAACGCAGTGGGACGAGTATGCTTGGTGTTTTCCAGCTCCCACAAATCTTCGTCCACCTTGGCCTGTGCGGACACCACCTTGCAGCAGTCGGACACGGAACCGCCGCCCACGGCAAGGATCAAATCCACATGGTTCTCACGGGCCAGCTTTGCACCTTCCTGCACCTTGGCGTAGGTGGGATTGGGCATGATGCCGGGAAACTCCACGATGCGCTTACCCTCGGCGTTCAGAATACCGACGATTTCATCATAGACACCATTGTGCTTGATAGAACCGCCGCCGTAGGCCAGCATCACGGTATCGCCGTAGTGCTCCAGCAGACAGCCCAGATATTCCTTCACGCCACCCTTGCCGAAATAAACCTTGGTCTTGTTTTCAAACAGAAAATTGTTCATAGCCGTTACACTCCTTTATATAAAACTGGGAAATCAGACGTTTTTGCCCATCTCGTAGGCTTCCTTCATGGCCGGGGAGGACATCACCTCGCCGGGCCGATATACGCCGGTGCCGTAGATGACCCCCTTTTCCTTGGCACCATTCAGGCAGGCGGTAAAGCCCCGGAAACACTCCAAGGTGCAGGCCATGGCAGCACGGTTATCGTCCGCGCAGGTCATGATGAAATAGAACTCCTTGTTCGGAATGTTCGTCCACCGGGCAAGGCTGCGGTCGATGATGATCTTCATCTGTGCATCAATGGAGTAGAAGTACACTGGGCTTGCCATCACGATAACATCTGCCGCCTGCATTGCGTCCAGAATTTCGCTCATGTCATCGTTCAGGGCACACTTGCCGCCGTGGTCGCGGCAGTAATAGCAGGCATTGCAGGGCACAATCTTCTTGCTGCGCACGAAGATCTTTTGCACTTCGTTGCCGCTCTCCTGCGCACCACGCATAAACTCACTGCACAGCAGGTCGGAGTTGCCGTCCTTGCGGGGACTGCCGGACAAAATCAAGACTTTCTTCATCGGTCGTTCCTCCTTTGAGGTACTCTCTTTTTCTGGTTCCAGTATAGCGCAAGTCTGCATTTCCCGGAATCTCCACTTTGTTCACTTGTTTGAACTCAAAGGTTCAAACAACCCGCTTGACCCTCTGATTGTAACACTTAGAGTCAGCTTTAGGTCAAGTGCATCTTTTGTAAAAAGAAAAAGCCACTGCATGATTTCTCATGCAGCAGCTTCTCGTTGCAGTGGCGTATCAGCGATACAATTCCTTACTGGCTATTTTAGCCGCATCCAGAAAACGCTGAACGGCAGGCGTTGGATTCGGGGAGTGCAGGATACCATAGGGGATGCCGTAATCCCAATCTACTGGAATCACTTTCAGCAATGGGTGGACATTGGCCCAGCCCGGAATTGCCAGCAGCACATCGTTGGTGTTTTCGCAGCGGTTGAAGATGTCCATGCTGTAAAATTCAAAATCCACGATATTTACTTGTGGATGGTGCTGCCATAAATCGTCCCGGAGCTCATCTACATAATGGCTCCAACCACGGTGCATCAGCAGTAGATTTTCGCCGTACAGGTCTGTGATCTGCAAGCGGTCTTTTGCCGCAAGTTTATGATGGATGGAAACCGCGCAGTAAAACGGCCTGCGAACCAGTTCCAGACCGGCACATTTGCGCAGATGCAGCATCGTTTCATCAAAGATGCCGCCTACTACATCAATGTTCGTGCCGAGGTTCGCCAGAATTTCCCGTGCATTTTCCGGGGTGTTTTCAAAAGGCACAATCTGGAATTTGATGTCCGGGCAGATGGTCTGCACTTTCGACCACAGTTCCATGAGCAGCTGGGCAGGTGTCATGGGAGAGGAACCAATGCGGATGACGTTGGAATCCTCCTGCATTGCGTTCCGGGCACGAATGACAGAATCATGGCAGTATTGAATGATGTACTTGGCATCCTGATACATGGAACGGCCTGCTTTGGTCAGTGTTAGTCCCCGGCGAGTACGCTTGAACAGCTTGACACCAAGGGAATCTTCCAATAGGTTGATCTGCTTGATGATGGCCGTTGGCGTGATGTAGCTTTCCTCTGCCGCCTTGTTGAAGCTGCCTGCATCCGCCACACGGATGAAGGTTTCCAGCTGATGATTGTACATGAAAACACCTGCCCTTCGGAGATTTCTATAAGAATAGGATAACATCCGATTGTGTTAAAATCAAGAAGTGTTCCAGCAAGCAGGGCATTCGTCTATACAAATGCTATTTTGCTTTGCAAAAATGCTTGTTGGGCTATGCCCAAACCCCATTTGTTCTGCATCGTGCCGATGCAGGCTGCGCGTTTTTTCAAAACGCTTCTATTTATATAAGGTAGAGTTTTAAGACAGTTGCGCTCTGCAATTTTGATGGAGACATCTCAAGCCAAACGAACAGCCAGCAACGGCCTCAACGGTAAGTGAGGTCATGATGCTGGCTGTTCTTCGTTCAGAACGGAAAACATTCGACATTTCCGCTGGTTCATGGTACACTACATCCAATCCATGCGAATCCGTTGGAGGTGATTGTGTTGCTTTCCCTGTACTTAGCTGTTCTTGACGATCAAAGCAAAGAAGAACAATTTATAGATGTATATAATACCTACAAACGGCTGGTCTACCATACCGCTTACAAAATTATGGGCGATTCGTATCTGGCAGAAGATGTGCTGCAAGAGGTGTTTTTGTACGTTGCCAAAAATTTTTCTAAAATTCATCGAGAAAACTGTCACGAACTCGCTGCTTATCTCGTTAGTTGTAGTAGAAGCCGTGCATACGATATGCTTCGCAAGCAGCGAGAAGAACCGCTGGAGGAAGTCCCGGACGCACCAGATGACGCCCCGGTGCCGGATGATGCAGTAGTCAGCACCGATAACATCCAACACCTGACAGAACTGATTGGGCAGATGAAACCGATGTACCGTGATCCTCTGCGTCTTTTGGCAATGGGCTATACCAACCGGGAGATTGCCGAATCGCTTGGACTGACGGATGAAGTGGTTCGGATGCGGCTTTTCCGTGGAAGAAAACTATTGTGGAAGGAGCTGAACAGCCGTGAGTGAGCGGACAGAAATCTCTTTTGATGCAGCTTTGATGATGGCACTCCGTGCAGATGCACAGAAAGAACTGGACGAGCTGCCAACTCCGGCACAGCTTGAAGAACGCTACCCGGACACGTTCCGATGGGATGCTCGCCTGAAAGCGGCATTGCATAAACGCCGTCCGGTGCTGAAACGAGTGCTTGTTGCAGCCATGACGCTGGTAATTTTAACTCTCGGCGCACTTGCAGTAAGCGCAGACTTCCGCAAGGCAGTCTACACGATGATTCAGAAGTTCCTGCCCATTGAGATGCAGCTGACGTATCAAGTGGACGGCGAACCGTTGGAACAGCTTCCGAATGGATACAGCGACCATTATGTGCCGGATGGCTTTGAACGAGATTATGAACAAGGATATGATAACGAAATATCCTTTCTTCATGCCTATGTTGATGTCAATGATAAGAACATCTTTTATTATGTGGACTGTTCCGTAATTCAAGACTATGGACAAGTCGAAACTTTCGACAATGAGCACACGGTTTATGAGCGCATTAAAGTTGGAACAGCCGATGCAACACTCGGAACGAACAATAGCGGAGGACGTACAGGATATGTGCTAGTATGGGAGAAAGATGGCATTTCACATACGATTATTGGAAAGATACCGCGTGAAGAGATTCTAAAAATTGCAGAGAGCATTTCCTGACTGGCTAAATTTTTGCCCACACTTGTAATTGCTTACAAATGTGTGGGCGTTTTTTTGTTGAAACGTCCAAAGTTGACCAGACTCTAAACTTTTTTCAAAAAAGCTGTCACAAACACGATGCGAACTACGTTAACTAAGCAAAAGCTCCCTATCGGAAGCAAAAAATTGGAGGTAAACAGCGAATCAAAATGACAAGAGAAGAAATTATTTCTATGCTGTCAACGGAGTTGAACGAGAAATGGGACAATGGAGTCACCTGTTTAATTGTGGAAAATTCAGATGGTTGTATTCCGGTGATTGTTCATCATAAAAAAGATAGACTTATTGTTGAAGTAGGAGAAAAAGACAAGAAAATCTATCCAATTGAATGGAATGAGCTAAATAAAACGTCTGAAATCACCCCACTCCCTATGAAAATAAGTCAAGATTGATACCTGAGAGCATGAACAAAAATCAATATGGAGATAGTTCCAATGCAGACCTAAAAACACAACGGATTTCTCGAATACACATTTAAGTGATAAGTGAATGCTTAAATATCAGAACTAAAAAAGGAGAAAGCAAAATGGAATTCTTCAAGCAAAAGGGTCCGTTGACCAAAGATGTTTGTGATACGTTACTTTATGTCATTGCGGTACAGTCCTTGAAACCGGCAACACTCCGAGATATTTTGACAGCAAGCCAATGGAATGGTATGTGGTTCTTTTCTCTGGCATTTTTCGCTGTCATCTTTATGGAGATACTGTCCGATTTTTTGCTGGTTACAGATCGCTGCACTGCATGGAAAGCATTAAATGGAAATGTCAGCGAAGCCGAATTTCACAATCTTCAGCAGATTGTCCTATGCGAAAATCAGAAAGTTTCCATTGAGAAGAAACTTGCAAGTACGATACTACTGGTTCTGATGATATGTGCAACTGCTGCATTTGTGTGGTTTACCTTTTTGGCTTGACTGAATAATTTTGGTATTTTGAATTCACATTCTTAGAAATCAGTTTTCAAAAGCAAAAATCCGCCGAGGAATCCTCCCGAAAAAAACGGGAAGAATCCTCGGTGGATTTCGTTTATCGTGTTGGCTCTTTTTCGGCTGTGTCTTTTTCCTCTGCAAAAAACATCTCTACATTTTTCTGAGCTTTCATCAACTCCTGCATCTCATCTCGTGCCTTACGGTAGTCTGGGTATGCTTCTTTCTTCTTTTTAAGAAGTGCAGCGTATTCGATGCTCAAGTCCTTGGCTTTTGGCAGCTTTTTCAATCCAGCTTCATCAAAAGCGGCTTTTGCAGCCTTGTGCAGGGTGATTTCTTCCCGATGGGCATCCAGAAAGCTCTTACGGTACCCGGCTTTGCGGTAGGCATCATAGACCGGACGTGTCCAGGCATAATTAACGATGTGCGTCCTCAGAACAGCAATCTCGGTCATGCGCGCTTCTGCAGCTTTAATGGAATCGCCCAACTCGTGATAGCGAGCAGTTGCTGCATCCACACGTTCCTGCATTTCTTTAATGCTGCCGATTTTATGCTCCTGTAAGAAAATCAGCGTCTTGGACATTTCTTTCAGATTATATCGCTTTGCCCAGCGAGCATACCCCATGCTCTTTCCCTCGGCCAGCTTTGCCTGAATGTCCACCAGCATCTGAAACTTTTGTTCCGGTACGATGCGCTTCTGCTTCTGCCGGGGATGGTGTTCGGTTTCCCCAGAGATAACAGCTTTCAGTTCTTCTTCACTATATCCTGCGCCCAAAGTGCGGAACCGGATGAATCGCTTCTGCCGTGCGCCTTTGACGGAGGTGTATTTTCCACGCTTGACCTCATAACCCTGCTGCTCCAGTCCTTGCAGAAAAACTTCGTAGTCTTTGGGCTTTTCCGCCAGAATAGTGTCAATCACGCCACATAGACGGTCACGATTGCTTTCTCTGGGCGGGTAGAGTGTGCGCTTCTGCCGCTCCCGATAGGGCTTTATCTCAATGACGGAAAGCTGATGTTCTAAGCAGATCAGATCGCTCAACCGTTGCACAGCCAGCCCGGACAATAAAAAATCTCGGAATTTCCGGGTGCTGTCCAATGCAGTGGAGTTGTAGATAATGTGATTATGAATGTGTTCCCGGTCCGTGTGGGTTGCAACGATAAACGCATACTTGCCTTTGGTAAAGCGCATTGCCAGTTCGTAGCCCACCTTGTTGGCTTCTTCGGCGGTGATCTCACCGGGTTTGAACGACTGCCGGATCTGATAGGCAATCACGTCACTTTTTTGTCTGCGCCCAGTGACAAGTTCATACTGCCGTTTGGACAGCATGAATTCTTCATCCACCGTCAAAGGACTGCATTCGTAGCTGCTAATCAGTTCGCCATGCTCAGTCTTGTCGGGATTCTGTACATAGTCTGTACGGCTTTTCAGACAGGCCGCAACCGACTTGCCTTTGTTTTTGTGCAGCGCGATCAGCCGTGTCGCGGCCATCCTAAATCACCCCCATAAAAGAAAAAGCCGCCCGAAGGCGGCAAAAGGTTGAAAATGCTCCTTACAGTTCGGCCAACCACTCACTGAACCGCCCGATGCCCTCGGTGATGGCAGTTGCGCCGAAAAAGAAGACAAAGCAGAGGAATTCGGCTACCAGCAAGATAAGGAACTGATTCCAAGTCTGACGGTAAGCAGTGTAGATGCCGCAGCCGAAGATGTAGAGCATCAGCGGAGCAACTACATAGCTGGACAGGGTTAGCAGCCACCTTGCCATCAGAGCTAGAAACGCCACAAAGAGAGAAATCGGGAAAAGAACAATTTTCTTCAGCATAGACATCATATCAAGCACTTCCTTTCTGTTCGCCCTTATTATAAAGGTATCGACTACTACGTTGCAAGGATGTCAAGCATTATATGTACACCCGCAGTCCTCCAACTGCGGGAATTTTTATAGCTCTGCCAGCTTGGAAAGAATTTGCTTGCCAATGTCAATCAGTTCATCCAGACGCTGCCGCAGATCTTCCATGTCGGCGGCGTAGACCTTGCCGCACTCGTTGGCACGCTTGGCGTACTGGTTCAGATTGTTGCTGCACATCTGCAAAAGATATGCCATGCGCCGCAGTTGCGGCAGGTCAAGGTTCAGGCAGTAGCCGTCCAGTGCCATCTTGCGGATATAGGCACTCAGGCTGCGGATGCCCATGCCCAGCATCTTTTCATAGATGCGGTTCTTCTCGGCTTTTGTGGTCCTCAGGATGATGATCTCGTCCCGCTTTTCTTTCACCGGGCATCACCGTCCTTGTCGTAATAACTGCGGAAGGGCTTCACCGGCTCCGGTTTATCCGACTTTTCCTCCAGTGCCGCCAGCACCGAGGGGCGGCGAGGTGAATCCTCCTGTTCTTCCTCGTCTTGTTCCGGCTCGTGGCTCTTTTCGTCCACATCCAACTGGGCGTTCAGCTCTGCAAGTCGTGCCGACTTCTCTGCCAATTCTTCCTCCTGTGGGAATGGTTTCTCAACCTCGATCTGCGCTGCCGCCTGCTGCTGATGCAGGGTGTCCAGTTCGTTTTCTGCGGCGGTGATGCGCTCTGGGAAGTTGTTCAGGGAGTTGTCCAGACGGATAATGTTGCCCAGAGGGTCGGTGCCCAAAGGTACCGTGTACTTCCGCTGCCCCTTCAAAAGTGCCTGATACTCGCTGCGGAAGGTATCGAACCGCAGGGACAGTTCAAAGCCACGGTAGCTGCCGATGACTTTTTCCTCGGCATTGGGCAGTTCGGAGCAGGCAAGCACCAGACGCTCACCGGCGGTCTTTTTCTCGTCGTAGGCAACACCCTTAATGGTCATGCCGCAGAACTCCTCCTTGCCCTGCGGGTGGGCGGCGGCAAGCTGTGCGTCCGCTTTCAGCCCGGCAATGTGGGCGTTCGTTTCCTGAATGTCTGCCGGGAACTTGGTCAGCAGCTTGTCTTGCAGACGGAATTTCTGGCTCTGGTGGTCGGCTTTCAGGACCTTGAGTTTTGCGACCTGCACATCCAAGTCCATCTTCTCCTTGATGAGCGGATTTCCGGCACACAATGCCTTGATCTCCGCATAGGAAAGTGCCTGCTCGTCCACGTCCTCGCAGGAGCGCACCGGGGATTTGGAAGTCATGATTTGGCTGATGAATCGCTGTTTATTCTCAAGGGTCTGAAACAAGTACGAGTCAAATGTCCCTTCCGTAACGTAATTGAACACCTTGACTTCCTTATTCATATTGCCCTGCCGGATGATGCGACCATTGCGCTGGGTCATGTCACTGGGCTTCCAGCCAACGTCCAGATGATGCACCGCCACAAGCCGGGACTGGACGTTGGTGCCCGCTCCCATTTTCGCCGTGCTTCCGAGCAAAACTCGCACATCGCCGGAGCGCACTTTGGAGAACAATGCCGCTTTTTTTGCTTCGGTATCGGCGTTGTGGATAAACTCGATCTCGTTTTCCGGCACACCGGCAGCAACCAGCTTTTTGCGAATGTCATCGTAGACGTTGAAATTGCCATCGTTCTTTGGTGTTGAGAGGTCACAGAACAAAAGTTGGGTCAGCTTCTGGTCTTTGCCTTCCTCCCAGATCTTCAGCACGTTCTGAACGCATACGTTCAGCTTGCTGTTGGGGTCGTCCGGCAGCATGGGGTTCATCAGGCGCACATCCAAGCCGATCTTTCTGCCGTCGTTGGTGACACAGAGCATATTGTCCACTGAGGCATCCACGGTGCCGGAGTGGATTTCTGCGGCACGTTTGCTCAGTTCCTGTACCATTTCCTTTTGGATGTCGGACGGTTTCGCCACCACGGTTTCAAACTTCGCTTCGGGCACAGGCAGATGGAGCTGGTCGGATGTTTTAATGTCCGCAACCTCCTTGAACATGGACATCAGTTCCGGGAGGTTGAAGAACTTGGCAAATCTCGTTCTCGCCCGATAGCCTGTACCTTCCGGCGCAAGCTCGATTGCAGTGGTGGTCTCTCCAAAAGTGGATGCCCAGCAGTCGAAGTGGGTCAGCTTTTTCTGCTGCAAGGTGCTGTACTGCAAATACCGCATGACCGTGTACAGTTCGGTCATGGAGTTGCTCACGGGGGTGCCGGTAGCGAACACCACGCCCCGCCCGCCGGTGATCTCGTCCAGATAGCGGCACTTGCCAAACATATCGCTGGATTTTTGCGCTTCACTGGTGGATAATCCTGCGACATTCCGCATTTTTGTGGTCAAAAAGAGGTTCTTGTAAAAATGGCTTTCGTCCACAAAGAGCCTGTCAACGCCCAGTTGCTCAAAGGTGATCACATCATCCTTTCGCTCATCGGAGCGCAGTTTTTCCAGCTTGGTTTCCAGTGTTTTCCGGGTCTTTTCCATCTGCTTGATGGAGAAATTCTCGCCTGCGTGGACTTTCAGCTCATTGATGGCGGCAAGCGTTTCATAAATTTGCTCCTGAATGATGCGCTCCTGCCGCTCAAAGGACAGCGGAATGCGCTCAAACTGGCTGTGCCCGATGATGACGGCATCGTAGTCGCCGGTGGCGATGCGGGCGCAGAATTTTTTGCGGTTGGCAGTCTCAAAGTCCTTGCGCCGTGCTACCAGTAGCTTGGCATTGGGGTAGAGGTTCAGGAACTCGCTTGCCCACTGCTCCGTCAGATGATTGGGCACAACAAACAGCGATTTCTGGCACAGCCCCAGCCGTTTTGCTTCCATAGCGGATGCCGCCATTTCGTAGGTTTTGCCCGCGCCAACTTCGTGTGCAAGCAGCGTATTACCGCCATAAAGCACATGAGCGATGGCGTTGCGCTGGTGCTCTCGGAGGGTGATCTCCGGGTTCATACCGACAAAATGGATGTGGGAGCCATCGTATTCACGGGGTCTGGTGCTGTTGAACAACTCATTGTACTGTTTTACCAGCGCAATGCGCCGCTGGGGGTCTTGCCAGATCCAGTTGGCGAAAGCATCTTTGATGACCTGCTGTTTCTGCTGCGCCAGCATGGTCTCCCGTTTGTTCAGCACACGCTTGGGCTTGCCCTCGGCATCCTCAATGGTGTCATAGATGCGGACGTCCTTCAAGTTGAGCGTTTCTTCCAGAATCTTATAAGCGTTGGCACGGCTGGTGCCGTAGGTTTCGGAGGAGATAATATCGCCCCGCCCGGTGGCAGTCTTACCTTCCACACGCCACTCGGCGGTGTAAGGAGAATATCTCACCTTGACTGCATGGCGCAGATAGTAGGGAATCTGGAACGTCTCGGTCATAAACTTCTGAATAATGTCCGGGTTCAGCCATGTTGCGCCCAACCGCACATCAATTTCTGAGGCTTCCAGTTCTCTGGGCTGCGCCTTGGTCAGCGCATCCACATTGACCACAAACTCCGGGTTCGTTTCGGTGGCGAACTGCGCCATTCGCAGCTTCGCCCGGACATCGCCGGACAGGTACTCGTCTGCCATCTGCCAGCCTGCTTCCGGGTCGGTGGGGTCGGCGGCAGGGTCTTTGAAGATCACACCGGAAAGTTCGGTGGTAATGCGCCCGTACTCACCGGGAGTGCCCAGCAGTTCTGCCATATAGGGCAAATCCACTTTGCCATGCTCACCAATAGATACCGCCAGTGCTTCGCTGGGGGTATCTACGCTGGTGACAGTGCGCTCCGGGCGAATGGTGCGCTTGGTGAACATCGCCGCCTTGGATTTAAGCTGCCCTTGCTCGTCCAGATTTTCCAGCGAACACAGCAGATAATAGGAAGAATCCTGCTCAAACAGCCGCCCGTTTTTGCGGTCGTTCAGCAAGCCGTATTTGGCGGCAAAGGCATCATAGGCGGCGTTCAAACGCTCCTGTGTTGCCTTGATGTCGGCATCTGGGTAATCCTCCAACTGTTGCTGAATCAGGTCGTTGACGATCTGCCGCAGCTCTACCATGCCGGTAACACGCCCCTTGGCGGTGTCGGACAGTTCCACCTGCGTCATCACGGAATTTTCCCGGTAGAACACCTCGCCGTCCACCACGGTGTAGGAGAAGTTTTTGACCTCCGGGTCAGCCGGGAGAATGTGCTTCTCATTTTCGGCATCCGCAATATCTGGTGTTTCCACCTCAACTTCGGCGTATTGCCCCTCAATATGCTGCACCGCTTCTGCAAGCTGGTCGGCAAGGCTGGTGCCCTCAAGGGGTACAACGGTCAATTCCTCCCGTCCGTACTGGGTGCTTTCGGTGGTCAGCTCGCCCAGCACCATCTCCGGGTGGTCTACGAAATACTGGTTGATGGCAAAGCCGTCCTCGGTCTTGCCAAGCTGCACCCAGTCCGGCTCATGGTCGATGGGACGGTCACGCTTCTGCAAAAAGATAATATCGCTGACAACATCCGTGCCAGCATTGGCACGGAACGCATTATTCGGCAGACGGATAGCCCCCAACAGGTCAGCACGCTCTGCCATGTGCTTGCGGGCGGTGCTGTCCTTGCTGTCCATGGTGTAGCGAGATGTGACAAAGGCAATGATGCCGCCCGGTCGCACTTGGTCGATGGCTTTCGCAAAGAAATAATTGTGGATGCTAAAACCCAGCTTGTTGTACGCCTTGTCGTTGACTTTATACTGACCAAAGGGAACATTGTCCACCGCCAAATCGTAGAAATCACGGCGGTCGGTGGTCTCAAAGCCTGCCACGGTAATGTCAGCCTGCGGATACAGTTTTTTCGCAATACGCCCGGTGATGCTGTCCAGTTCCACGCCGTACAAGCGGCTGTCCTGCATGGTGTCCGGCAGCATTCCGAAGAAGTTGCCCACGCCCATACTAGGTTCCAGAATGTTACCGCTGCGGAAGCCCATGCGCTCCACAGCATCGTAGATACTACGGATGACGGTAGGGCTGGTATAGTGGGCGTTCAGGGTGCTGGAACGGGCAGCAGCGTACTCATCCTCGGAAAGCAGCCCTTTCAGTTCGGCGTACTCTTTTGCCCAACTATCTTTGCTGGGGTCAAAGGCATCTGCCAGACCGCCCCAGCCCACATATTGCGAAAGCACCTGTTGCTCCTCGGCGGTGGCACCCCGGTGCTCATCTTCCAGCTTGAACAGGGTACGGATAGCTTCGATGTTCCGGGCGAATTTCTGTTTGGGGCCTCCGACACCCAAATCATCATCCGTGATGTGGAAGTTCCCGGCAAGTTCAAGTGTGGATCGTTCCGGTTCAACTGCATCCAGAGTAGGTGATTTTGAGCCAATCGTCTGGATCACAATATCATAAGGCATACGGTTTTCTTCAGCAGGGTATATGGCAACCGTTTTTACAGTATCATCTGGCTGCGTAGTAACCTGTTCATTCTGCCGCAAGCCCTCCTCGAATTGTTGCTTATTGACAACTTCGTTATCCCATGACTGCCCGTGCGCACTGGTGTCGATGCGCACATCCGTTTCCCCCACATAGCCAACTTTCCCCTCAATAGTTCGAGTGGGGAGTTCGACCACAACATTGTCACCGACCTTGTAATCAACGGCCTTTTCGGGAGCAGCGTCAAGGGCCTCGTCCTGCTGTTCGTACAATTCCCGGACAACAGATAGCGGTTCTTCCCGAAAAATTGGCATCCGCAGGTTGGCCAGTGCCATATCCTGCAAGGAAACCTTGCCCTTATCAAAATCCACTCCGTCAATCCGAAATTTCCGGCCATCCATATTGATGATGGAGCCGATGGGCAGATAGTCCTCTTTGTGCAAATGTTTAGTCTGGTGATGAGTCCCATCTTTGTTCAATCCGGCAAGGTAAACATCATTGCCCGCAGACCACAATTCTTTTGACTTTCTTGCCCATAAGATAGGTGGAAAGCCTGTGACCTGAACTTCGCCCAGTGCTGTTTCTCTCGTAAATAAAGCACTGTTGAGAACTTTTGCGACCTTGGCAGCATCTTCTCCATAGAACATAAAATTGCCGCCAGCTTCAAATCCAACCAGAGTATCCGGGTGCTGCGCCTTTAATGCAGTGTATTCGGCTGCACTGGCGGCGTTCAGTTCAAGGGGAAAGTCGATGGCTCTTCTTTCTTTGTCCGACAGGTAGCGGTCAGACTGAATCATCAGGTCAATATATTTTTCGACCCGATCCCAGCTGAGAAGCACTTTCTGATGGTCGGGATAATGCTCAAACGTCAGACCCTTGCTGTCATGGTCAAGCCAACCACTGCTTCCGTCCAGATAAGTGTGTGAAGAACCGCCGGGGCCATACGGTGCATATTCGTTGGCAAGAGCTTTTGCCCGGAGTTTTCGGTCAGGCTGCAACTGATAAATTTTCCATATCCGAAGTTTGCTGCCTTCAACATTGGAACCTCTCCGCAGCGCATTTTCAATCTCCGCCTGCGACAAAACAAAAGCGGAGGGCGATTTTTCGCTCTCCGCTTGGTCGATAGTTTCAATTTGTTCAGCTTCGGTAGGGATGTGGGCATCGAAGAAACTTAGCTGTAAATCAGCTCCGTCAGCACCAGTTCCTCGGCCTGCGCTTTCAGGCTGTTCATGTGCCGCACCCACGACATCTGATTCTGCTCCTTGTCCGGAGCCGGGTTCTGCTTCAGCAGTTCCTGCATGGTCTGCTGCATCCGGCTCTCTGCGGTCTGTTCCACTTCCAACAGGTGCGGATGCAGAGTCCCCGACAGGAGCATCGAATTGTACAGCACCGGGCGATGCTTCATCAGGTAAGTCCGGCGCAGTCTGCCGTATTTGCCCAGTGCTTTCTCCTGCTGGGGCAGGGTCAGGTTCGGGAGCTGGTAGTCCCCGACGGTCGAGTAGGTCACGTTCCTGCTGTTCGTATTCATACTGGCTCCTTTCTACATTGCGGCGGCGGATTGTCGTTTTTACGGTTCGTTCGATGTTGCGCAGCACATCCCGGCTGCATTCGCTGACTGCGGTGCCCAGCGCATACACGGCGGCAGGCGTGGAAAAAGAGAAGATGGCCTGAAAATCGTCACGGTCAAAATGACCGTCCGGCTCAAGGCCGCAGCGTTCCAGAACCGTATACAGGATGCTGATTGCGGCGGCAGATTTGAACTGGAACTCCTGTCCGGCTTCATCATAATCTATCAGGAACGAACCGTCAACGATGTCGAGAATGTCGCCGCTGTTGTTGTCCCAATAGGAATCCACCAGCTTGCCCGTCAGGTCAGAAATCTGCTGGCTGAGCCTTTCATGGCAAACGCCGTACTCTCTGGCAATCATTTCCGACACAGGCTGCACCAGATCGGGGCCGAGCTGCCACACCTCCGGGTCACGGGAATTGCGGCGCACCCCGGTGTCGCTCACATCAAAGACATAGTGCAGACGCGGCACACTGCTGGACTGGTCTAACAGTGCGATGCCCTTGGAGCCGCGCCGGACATAGCGGTTCATGCGATTGTTCCAGATGTCGAAGCTGGCGCAGGCAGTGGCATCAGGCCGCTGGGCGTAGATCATGAGCTGGTCTGCAAAGCTGTACTTGTACAGCCGGGATGCAGTGGTCAGGTAGTCCGTCCAGTTTTCCCAATACCGGGTCAATTCTTTTGCCGTTTGCTGGGCAAGGGCAAGATATTCTTCGGTTTTGCTTGGCATTTTGGCCTCCTTCTTTAGTTTTCAGGGTATAAAAATAGCGGGCAACCTTTTTGTGGTCGCCCGCCGGAAAGTGTATCGAGATAAGATTATTTGCTATTGCCCTTTATGTACTTCATAACGCAGCACCCCATCACGATGACGGGAAGCACGGTTCGTAAACCGAGGTCGCCGACCCGCACATTTACATCAATCACAAGCCCTGCAAACCATGCCGCTAAAGTGAAAACAGTTGCCCATCCGTAATTCA
>NZ_NMTR01000013.1 GCF_002549775.1 Faecalibacterium langellae
TTTAGATAGCTCGTTCACTTAAAATACGATTGATGTCCATTTGAAATTGCGCTCGTTCACAATTGTTATGTTGACTTGAGTATATCATATTACACAATAAAAGACTACTGTTATATATCAGACCCTGCCCTTTTTCCTGCGTACGTGCGTACCGACCATGTACGGACGTACGCAGCGATTAGTCCGAAAAGCGCAATATAGGGAAATACAAAGCAAAAAGGCAGGGCACCACCGCCATGGTGATACCCTGCCTTTACTTGCTCCTGCTTACCGTTCTACGTACTCCCTCCGCAGAACTTCCTGTAAACAAAAAACGTACCCGAACCCTTTTTCATAAAGAATCGGGTTCGAGTACGAACTGTATGGTGGACGGTACAGGACTCGAACCTGTGACCTCCTGCACGTCAAGCAGATGCTCTACCAGCTGAGCTAACCGTCCATATTCTGTTTTCTGCCGAAATCAGCTTGTCTATATTACCATACCTTCTTCAAAAAAGCAAGCATTTTTTCAAAAATTGTAAAACTTTTTTGAAACCCCGGGGAGGACCCCGGCTTTTTTACGCAGCTGCGCCCTTCTCGGGCAAGAATCCGGCCAGCCTTGTATTGCTCACACCGTTTTGGCGTGGTATAATAAACTGATTTATAATAGGAATAGTATCGGAAGGTATCACAGCATGAGAGTTTTGGGCATCGACCCCGGCTATGCCATCGTGGGCTGGGGCGTGGTGGATTATGCGGGCAACCGGTTCGCGCCGGTGGATTATGGCGCGGTGTGCACCGACGCGGGCGTACCGTTCGAGCGGCGTCTGGACGAGGTGTACGCGGGCATCAAAGAGGTCATCGAGCGCACCCGGCCCGAGGCGCTGGCTATCGAAAAGCTGTTCTACCAGCACAACCAGACCACCGTCATCGGCGTAGCCGAGGCGCGCGGCGTCATCCTGCTGGCGGCGGCGCAGGCGGGCCTGCCCATCTACGAGTACACCCCCATGCAGGTCAAGCAGGCTGTCACCGGCTACGGCAAGGCCGTGAAAAAACAGGTGCAGGAGATGACCCGGGTGCTGCTGCACCTGCCCGCCATCCCAAAGCCCGACGACACCGCCGATGCGCTGGCCATGGCCATCACCTTCTGCCACACCAACGGCAACCAGCTCAACCGCTTCGTCCGCCGTGTGGCCGGGCCAATCTGACCCTCTCGCCGGTCCCGTCCGCCTACGGCGGCGCGGTGCCGGAGCTCCCCCGAAGGGGGAGCCGGGAATAGAGGAAGATCGGGCTGATACAGAAACTGAGAGGGTTTCAAATGATCTACTGCTTAACTGGAAAAATCGTCAAAAAAAGCATGAATGCCGTGGTGCTCAGCTGCGGCGGCGTGGGCTACTATGCCCAGTGCCCGGCCAGCGTGGCGGGCGCTTTGCCCGGCGTGGGCAAGGAAGCCACCATCTACACTGTGATGAGCGTGACGGAAAACGATGTGAGCCTGTACGGCTTCGCCACCGAGCAGCAGCAGGCCTGCTTTGAGCTGCTCACTTCGGTGTCCGGCGTGGGCGCGAAGGTGGGCCTTGCCATCCTGAGCGTGATGGAGCCGGACCGTGTGGCGCTGGCCATCTCGGCGGGCGACCACAAGGCGTTCAAGTCGGCTTCCGGTGTTGGCCCGAAGCTGGCCCAGCGCATCGTGCTGGAATTGAAAGACAAAGTGGCCAAGGGCTTTGTGGACGGCATCTCGCTGGAAGATGTGGCGGGCGCTTCGGCCGACACTCCGGCCACGCAGGGCAGCAGCCAGGCCATCGCGGCGCTGGTGTCGCTGGGCTACAGCCAGAGCGAAGCGGCGCTGGCCATTTCCAAGATCGACCCGACCCTTCCCGTGGAGGAGATCATCAAGCTGGCCCTGCGCAGCATGGCCGCAGGCAGGAGGTAAACAATGCAGGACGAAACCGCGCTGTACGGCGCAAAAATGATGCAGCCCGGCATGACAGCTGCGGACAGTGAGGAGAACAACCTTCGCCCGCAGCGGCTGGAAGACTACATCGGGCAGGAAAAGGTCAAGCAAAACCTGAAAATCTATCTGGAAGCCGCCAAGCGGCGCGGTGAGCCCATGGATCACATCCTGCTCTACGGCCCGCCGGGCCTGGGCAAGACCACGCTGGCGGGCATCATCGCCAACGAGATGGGGGTGCAGATCCGCATCACCAGCGGCCCGGCCATCGAAAAGCCCGGCGACCTGGCCGCCCTGCTGACCAATCTGCAGGAGGGCGATGTGCTGTTCATTGATGAAATTCACCGCCTGTCCCGGCAGGTGGAGGAAGTGCTCTACCCGGCGCTGGAAGACTACGCGCTGGATATCATGATCGGCAAGGGCCCCAGCGCCCAGAGCATCCGCATCAACCTGCCGCGCTTCACGCTGGTGGGTGCCACCACCCGCGCCGGACAGATCACCGGCCCGCTGCGCGACCGCTTCGGCGTGCTGCTCAAGCTGGAGCTCTACGGCCCGGAGGAGCTCTCCCGCATCATTCAGCGCTCGGCGGGCATCCTCGACCAGCCCATCACGCCGGAAGGCGCCTACGAGCTGGCAAAGTGCAGCCGGGGCACGCCCCGCGTGGCGAACCGCTTTTTGAAGCGCATCCGCGACTTTGCCACGGTGCTGGGCGACGGCGTCATTGACCGGGATGTGGCCCTGATGGGCCTGAAGCGGATGGACGTGGACGCGCTGGGTCTGGACGAACTGGACCGCAGCCTGCTGCGCGCCATCATTGAGATGTACAACGGCGGCCCGGTGGGTCTGGAAACGCTGGCGGCGGCCCTCGGTGAGGAAGCCGTCACGCTGGAAGACCTGTGCGAGCCGTATCTGATGCAGATGGGCTTTCTGACCCGGACGCCGCGCGGCCGCTGCGCAACGAAGCTGGCCTACGAGCATTTGGGCATGAAGGCCCCGGAGACCGGCACGCCCGAGGACAACGGGCAGCAGAGTTTGTTTTAAAGAAAGCACCCTCATCAGTCACCTGCGGTGACAGCTTCCCCCGACTGGGGGAAGCCTTACGGCGAGATGATGCTTCAAAAGCCTTCCCCCGGACGGGGGAAGGTGGCCCAAAGGGCCGGATGAGGGCGTAAACCTGAAAGTGGGGTATATTTTATTATGGGTAAGTATTTTGGAACCGACGGCGTGCGCGGTGTGGCGGGCGCTGATCTGACCTGTGAGCTGGCCATGAAGATCGGCCGCGGCGCAGCTGCTGTGCTGACCGGCAGCACCGGCCGCCGCCCGCGCATCCTCATCGGCAAGGACACCCGCCAGTCCGGCGACATGCTGGAAGCGGCCCTGACCGCGGGCTTGTGCAGCGTGGGTGCCGACGTGGAGAGCCTGGGCGTGCTGCCCACGCCTGCCGTGGCCTATCTGGTGGGCAAATACAATGCAGACGCCGGCATCGTGATCTCGGCCTCCCACAACCCGATGGAGTTCAACGGCATCAAAATTTTTGCCGGCACCGGCTACAAGCTGCCCGACGAGGTGGAGAACGAGATCGAAGTCTACATTGATAACAACTGCGCGGGCATCGAACTCAAGACCGGTGCGGAGGTGGGCCGCGTGTACCGCCGCGACGACGGCCTGCAGGACTATGTGGACCACCTGTACGAGTCCATCCATGGCGACCTGACCGGCCTGAACGTCTGCATCGACTGCGCAAACGGCGCTTCCGCTGCCGTGGCCCAGAAGCTGTTCCCCCGTCTGGGCGCCAAGTGCACCTTCCTGGGCGTGGAGCCGGATGGTGAGAACATCAACAAGGGCGTGGGCAGCACCCACCTCGATAACCTCGAAAAGGCGGTCGTCGCGGGCGGCTTTGACTGCGGCATCGCCTTTGACGGCGACGCCGACCGCTGCCTTGCCTGCGACGAGAAGGGCCAGGAGATGGACGGTGACAAGATCATTGCTCTGCTGGCCATGGACATGAAGGAAAAGGGCCGTCTGGAAGGCGACACCGCCGTGGTCACCGTGATGTCTAACCTGGGCTTCATCAAGTACATGGAGAGCCAGGGCATCCACACCGAAAAGACCGCCGTGGGTGACCGCTATGTGCTGGAAAACATGCGGGAGAACGGCTACGCCATCGGCGGCGAGCAGAGCGGCCATGTCATCCTGCTGCACCACGCCACCACCGGTGACGGCGAGCTGACCGCCGGCAAGCTGCTCAAGCTGCTGGCCGAGAGCGGCAAGAAGATGAGCGAGCTGAACGGCATCTACGCCCAGTACCCGCAGGTGCTGGTGAACGTGACCGCTAACGCCGCCCAGAAGGCCGCCTATAAGGAAGACGAAGTGCTGGCCGGTTTCATCGAGAACGAGCAGCAGAAGCTCATGGGCATGGGCCGCGTGCTGGTGCGCGTATCCGGCACCGAGCCGAAAATTCGCGTGATGGTGGAGGGCCAGGATCTGGACGCCATCCACCGCTGCGCAGAACGCATCGTGGATAAGATCAATAAGCGCATTTTGGGACAGTAAAAAGCGCCCTCATCCGGCACCTGCGGTGCCGCCTTCCCCCGGGCGGGGGAAGGCTTTGCCTGAAAAAGCAGAGGGCTGAAACGGCAAACTGAAAGGAGGACGCTATGCGCCCTGCAGATACCTGGAAAGACTATGAATTGCTGGATGCCACCGAGGGTAACCGGCTGGAGCGCTGGGGCGAGACCATTCTCATCCGCCCGGACCCGCAGGTGGTGTGGAAGACCCCCAAGCAGAGCCCCTTGTGGGCCAAGGCAGACGCGGTGTACCACCGCTCCAATCAGGGCGGCGGCGAGTGGGAATACAAGCGCCGCCTGCCCGAAAAGTGGAAGATCAGCTGCGGCGAGGGCGAGGATAAGCTCACCCTCATCGTCAGCCCCACCGGCTTCAAGCACACCGGCGTGTTCCCGGAGCAGGCCGTCAACTGGGCCTGGTACGAGAAGAAAATTCGCGCCGCCGGCCGCCCCGTGAAGGTGCTGAACCTGTTCGGCTACACCGGCGGTGCCACGCTGGCCTGCGCGGCGGCGGGTGCCACCGTCTGCCATGTGGACGCCTCCAAGGGCATCGTGGCATGGGGCAAGGACAACGCCGTGGCAAGCGGTTTGGCCGACCGGCCCATCCGCTGGCTGGTGGATGACTGCGCCAAGTTCGTGGCCCGCGAAAAGCGCCGCGGCAACACCTACGATGGCATTATCATGGACCCGCCCAGCTATGGCCGCGGCCCCGGCGGTGAGATCTGGAAGCTGGAAGACTGCATCTACGACCTCATCAGCCAGTGCGAAGAAGTGCTGAGCGACAAGCCGCTGTTCTTCGCGGTGAACAGCTACACCACCGGCCTTTCCCCGGCCGTCATGGAGTATATGCTCAAGACCACCCTCATCCCTCGCTTTGGCGGGCAGACCTCCTGCGATGAGATCGGCCTGCCGGTGTCCGCCACCGGCGGCGTCGTGCCCTGCGGTGCAACCGCCATCTGGGAAGAGTGATAACGATTTTAAATGGCCGCCGCGTGCGCTTTGGCCATGTTCAGAAGAAAATATTCTTTTAGTTTCGTGTTTGTCGCGGCCTGCGGGCCGCTCCAAACACATTTTCACAGGAAGACTTAAGAATGGGGTACAGCCCCTTTCGGAGGGGCGCACCACCAGAAAGAGAAACAAAAATGAACGAGACGATTTTAACAGCAGAAAATTTAAAGTTCCGCTATGACGTCAGCGACCAGCCGGTCTACGCGCTGGACGGCGTGTCCACGCAGGTGAAGCGCGGCGAGTTCGTGGCGGTGCTGGGGGCCAACGGCTGCGGCAAATCCACGCTGGCCAAGCACTTCAACGCCATTTTGCTGCCGGAAAGCGGCAAGGTGTATGTGGAAGGCATGGACACCGCCGACGATGACAAAATTTACGACATCCGCCAGACCGTGGGCATGGTGTTCCAGAACCCGGACAACCAGATCGTGGCCACCGTGGTGGAGGAAGACGTTGCCTTTGCGCTGGAAAACCTCGGTGTGCCGCCCGAGGAGATGCGCCGCCGTGTGGATGACTCCATGAAGATGGCCGGTATCTACGAATACCGCGAGCGTGCCCCCCACAACCTGTCCGGCGGCCAGAAGCAGCGCGTCGCCATTGCAGGCGTTGTGGCCATGCGGCCGGACTGCCTGATTCTGGACGAAGCCACCGCCATGCTGGACCCCCGCGGCCGCGAGCAGGTGATGCAGACCATCCACCACCTGAACAAGAACATGGGCATCACCGTGGTGTCCATCACCCACTATATGGAAGAAGCCGCACAGGCCGACCGTGTGCTGGTGATGAGCAAGGGCCACATCGTGATGGAGGGCACCCCGAAAGAGGTGTTCAGCCAGACCGAGAAGGTGCGCTCTCTGCACCTCGATGTGCCGCAGGCTGCCGAGCTGCGGGACGAGCTGGTGAAGGCTGGCATCCCGATGCCGGAGGGCATCATCGACACCGGCGAATGCGCACAGGCTCTGTATGAGCTGCTGCAGTGAGGGGAGGGGACGCAAATGGCAGATATCATCAAGGTAGAACACCTGAGCTACGTCTACAACCCCGGCCTGCCGACGGCAGTCACCGCGCTGGATGACGTGAGCTTCACCGTGGAAGAAGGCGACTTTGTGGGCATCATCGGTGCCACCGGCTCCGGCAAGAGCACCCTCATCACCCACATGAACGGCCTGAACAAGCCCACCAGCGGCAAAATTTTCATTGACGGCCGCGACCTGTGGGCAGACCCGGAAAAGATCCGTGATTTCCGTTTCCTCACCGGATTGGTGTTCCAGTACCCGGAGTACCAGCTGTTCGAGGAGACCTGCTATAAGGACATCGCCTTTGGCCCGAAAAACATGGGCCTGGACGATGCCGAGATCGACCGCCGCGTGCATGAAGCCGCAGACTTTGTAGGCTTAGACCCGGCGCTTTTGGAGCGCAGCCCCTTTGAGCTTTCCGGCGGCCAGAAGCGCCGGGTGGCGGTGGCGGGTGTCATGGCCATGAAGCCCCGCATCCTTGTGCTGGACGAGCCTGCCGCCGGTCTTGACCCCGAGGGCCGGGACGATATCCTTTCCGAAGTGAAGGAGTACCACAAAAAGACCGGCACCACCGTGCTGCTGGTTTCTCACAGCATGGAGGATATTGCCAAGTACGCCAACCGCGTCCTCGTCATGAGCAATAAGAAGATCGCCATGTACGACACGGTGGAGAAAGTGTTTGCCCGGGCCCCGGAACTGCTGGAGCTGGGCCTTTCGGTGCCGCAGGTGACGAAGATTTTCCTCAAACTGCGGGAGATGGGCGTGGATGTACCCGCTGACGTGTACACCATCCCCTATGCCGTCAAGATGATCGTGGAAGCCAAACGCCGCCGCGACGCAGGCGAAAGCCTTGTGCTGCCGCGCGAAGCAAAGCAGGAAGGGGGCGCTGCCACATGCTGAGAGATATCACCATCGGCCAGCACTTCCCCGGCAACAGTCTGGTGCACCGGTTCGACCCGCGCCTGAAGCTGGTGCTGACCATCGTTTATATCGTGCTGCTGTTCGCAGCGTCCAACCCGCTGGGCCTGACCCTTTCCATCCTGTTCCTGGCCGCGATGTATACAGTGGCGAAAATTCCGCTCAAGATGATCGGCAAGAGCCTGAAGCCCATCCTGCCCATCGTGATCTTTACAGCGGTGCTGAACCTGTTCTTTGTGTCGGGCGAGGGCGAACCGCTGGTGCACATCTGGTTTCTGACCATTTACGCCGAGGGTGTGCGCTATGCTGTGCTGATGGCGGTGCGCGTCATGGCGCTGATCGCGGGCACCAGCCTGCTCACCTACACCACCAGCCCCATCGTGCTGACGGACGCCATCGAGCAGCTGCTGAAGCCGCTGGGCAAACTGCACTTCCCGGTGCACGAGCTTGCCATGATGATGAGCATTGCCCTGCGTTTCATCCCCACCCTCATTGAGGAGACAGACAAGATCATGAACGCTCAGAAGGCCCGCGGTGCCCAGCTGGACACCGGCAAGATGACCGAGCGCGTCAAGGCGCTGGTGCCGGTGCTGATCCCGCTGTTCATCTCGGCCTTCCGCCGTGCCGACGAGCTGGCCATGGCCATGGAGTGCCGCTGCTACCGCGGCGGCGACGGCCGCACCCGGTTGAAAGTTTTGCGCTGCACGAAGCGGGATTATATTGACCTGGCTGTGTGCATCGCCTGCTTTGCGGTGATTTTGTCCTCCCGGCTGGTGTTCCCGAATTTTTAAGGAACGGGGGGACGCTCCGCTGGGCCAGAGGACAAGAGGGGCGTTTCGACGCGCCCCTCTCATCCTCTGGACTCCACTTACCCCTGACGAGTTAAGGGCTGCACGCCCTTAACAATCCCAAAGCAGAAGTCAAACCACAAAAAGCTAGCGCTGCGCCAGTCGGCGCTATCGCTTTAACGCTTTTTGTGGTTTTCCGATTTTGAACAAGACGAAACGGGAAAGTTGTAATTTCTTCGATGAACTTTTTACTTACGTTAGCCTACGACGGCACGAACTACTGCGGCTTTCAGGTGCAGCCCAACGGGCGCAGTGTGGCCGAGACCTTTCAGGACGGGCTGGAAGCCGTGCTGGGCACCCGGCCTGACATCAAGGGCTGCAGCCGCACCGACGCGGGCGTGCACGCGCTGGGCTTCCGGCTCAACTTCCACACCGACACCCGCATCCCGCCGGCAAAGCTGCCGCTGGCGCTGAACCAGCATCTGCCGCCGGATATCCGGGTGCTGGATGCGCAGGTGGTGCCGGAGGACTTCCATGCCCGGTATGCGGCCCACACCAAAACCTATTTATACCGCATCCACAACCACCCCATTGATTCGCCCTTTGATGCGGCCTATTACACCCGTGTGCCGAAGCGGCTGAACGAAGCAAAGATGCAGCGGGCAGCGCAGCAGTTCGTGGGCAGGCACGATTTCCTGGCCCTGTGCGCGGCGGGGTCTTCGGCGGCGGCCCACGGCGACACGGTGCGCACCATCACCGACTGTCATGTCACCCGCAAAGGGGACGAAGTGGACATTGAGGTGACCGCCGACGGCTACCTGTACAACATGGTGCGCATCCTCGCGGGCACCTTGTGCGAAGCAGGTGCCGGCAGGCTGGACCCGGCGGAAATTCCAGCCATCCTCGCCAGCCGCGACCGCAGCCGCGCCGGGCCCACTCTGCCCGCAAAGGGCCTGTTTTTGAAGTGTGTGGAATACGGGGCCGCGCCCTCTCAGCCGCCTTCGGCGGCAGCTCCCCCAGAGGGAGAGCCAAGAACCTGACCGGAAGTGCCGGCCAGACCGGCACAAAGGAGAAAAAACCTATGAGCAAGATTCATCGCGGCGGCCGCTCGGCCGAGGGCGAGCCGCTTTCGGCCGGGCGGGTCGAATACCTCGAAGCCGCCCGTGCCCGCGCCCGGGCAAAGCACATCCGCCGCACGGTCATCATCGTGGCGGCGCTGACCATCGTCATCCTGTTCGCCACCGGCATGGTGGGGTCTTCCATCGCCCGGGCCAAGGACCTGGTGGATTCGGTGCACATCGCACTGACCCCGGCTTCCGGCTGGCCGCAGCAGACCGGCATCACCGACCCGGACACCGTGGTGCCCATGTCCGGCAGTTTTGTGGAAAAGGGCGGCGACAGCTGTGCGGTCTACAGCCTGAGCGGCACCCGCCTGAACAGCATCCAGAGCGGCTACGCCCGCCCGGCCATCGCCGTGGGCAAAAACCGCTTCGTGCTGTACAACCGCTCCGGCAACGAGCTGCGGGTGGAGAGCCGCACCCAGAACCTCTACACCAAAACCATGGACAGCACCATCGCGCTGTGCGCCGTGGCGGACGCCGGGCAGGTGGCCGTGGTCACCGACAGCACGGACAGCGCCGCGAAGCTGACGGTGTATAACTCCGCCATGGAGCAGGCGCTGAGCTGGAACCTGACCAGCGAACAGGGCACGCCGCTGCGCATGGCCTTTTCGCCGGACAGCCGCCGCCTTGCGGTGGCGGCCGTGACGGCCACCGGCGGCCAGCTGGCCACGAACCTTTATGCGCTGCCCCTTTCCCAGGGAGACCCGGTGCAATTGGGCACCGAAGCCAGCGTGCCCCAGTGGATGGGCTGGATGTCCAACGGCTTTCTGCTGGTGCTCTATGAGAACCGTGCTGTGCTCTACAACACCACCGGCGGCAGCATCGGCGAGCGCGCCAGCTATGACTTTGGCGGTGCCACCCTTGTGAGCGTGTCTGCCGGGAACAGCGGTGCGGCCCTGCTGCTGAGCAGCGGCCAGACCTGCACCGCCGTGCTGCTGGACGGGGAGCTTCAGGTGGGGTACAGCGGCAGCGTGCCTGCCGCCAACCACATCGTCCTTGCGCAGAACGACGGCTTCTACCTGCTGACCGACAGCACGGTGGAGCGGTTCGACCATGCGGGGCAGTTCCAGTGGAGCCAGACCCTTCCGGCCCGGCCACAGGCGCTGATCGAGGGCAAGCAGATCCTGGTGTTCACCGGCAACACGGTGCAGGCGGTCACCCCGCCGGAGGAAGCTTCCAGCAGCCAGTGAGCTGCTTTTTGAGGGGGAAATCGCGCACGTTTTAGCACTCCTGCGGCGAGAATGATAAAAATTACAGGGAAAACAAGGTATGTTCAAGAATCCGTCATTTCTTTTTGATATCATATGTACGGCAGCCTGGATCATCCTGATGATCCGCTATGCGCACAAGGGCTTTCTTTCGTCCATGGTGCAGCTGGTGGGCAATCTGATCAGTCTGCTGGGTGCCCGGCAGCTGTCCACAGCCTGCGCGGGCTGGGTGTTCGAGCACATGCTGGCCGGAGGGTTCCGCACCCAGATCGCGGCCAGCCTTTCCGCCGGAGGTGTCGTGGACCTGACCGGCATTGCGGAAAAGTATGCGGGCTTCCTGCCTGCTTCTTTCCGCGCTTCCATCGTGGCAGCCTGCGAGCGCTCCATTGGCGCTGTGCTGGCGGACAACGCCGTGGTGCTGGCCGATACCATCGTGGAAAACGTGCTGCAGCCGCTGCTCACACCGGTGATCACGCTGGTGCTGTTCTTCTTGTTCTACGCGCTTTTGCGTCTGCTGGTCAGTATGCTGGTCACGGTGCTGGGCCTTGTGAACAAGCTGCCGGTCATCGGCACGATGAACCGCGCCCTGGGTTGGATCGTGGGCGGCGGCACGGCACTGCTGGACATCTATCTGGTGCTGTGCGTGCTGTGGGGCATCATCGTCGTCACCGGCGGCAACCTGAATGTGCTCAACGACACGGTGATGAGCACCAGCCTTTACTATAAAGTGTTTAATCTGTTCAACCCGTTCCTGTAAGACGGCGGGCAGAGCAGTAAGGAGGGACTATGGTCTGTATTCGATGCCAGAAACGGCCGGCGATCATTTTCATCCAGCGGATGGACAATGGTCAGATGAAGCAGGAGGGGTACTGTCTGCACTGTGCCCGGGAGCTGCACATCAAGCCGGTGGATGATCTGATGAAGCAATTCGGCATGTCGGATCAGGATCTTGACAACATGGAGAACCGCATGGAAAGCATGATGGAAGAACTGGGTGACGCAAACCCGCTCTCCATGATGATGAACATGGCAAATGGCGGCGAGGACGCCGACCCGGACGGCATGGACGAAGATCTTGTTCCCGGCAGCAATGCCACCTTCCCGCTGGGGTTCACCAGCAGCGAGAAAAAGGACGGCGACAAAAAAGCCGACCGCAAGAACGGCAAAAAGCCGCCCAAGCGCAAATTCCTGGACACCTATTGCGAGAACCTGACCCGCAAGGCCCGGGAAGGCAAGCTGGACGATATCATTGGCCGCGACCGCGAAATTTACCGCACGATTCAAATTCTGAGCCGCCGACAGAAGAATAACCCCTGCCTGATCGGCGAGGCAGGCGTGGGCAAGACGGCCATCGCCGAGGGCATTGCCGAGCGCATTGCCAAGGGGCAGGTGCCCATCGGTTTGAAAGATAAGGAAATTTATCTGCTGGACCTCACCAGCCTTGTGGCGGGCACCCAGTTTCGCGGCCAGTTCGAGCAGCGGGTCAAGGGCCTGCTGAGCGAGGTGAAGGCGGCCGGTAATGTCATCCTGTTCATTGATGAAATCCACACCATCACCTCGGCCGGTGAGAGCGAAGGTGCCATGAACGCGGGCAACATCCTGAAGCCCGCGCTTTCCCGCGGGGAGATCCAGGTCATTGGTGCCACCACCTTCAACGAGTACCGCAAGTACATCGAGAAGGATCAGGCACTGGAGCGCCGCTTCCAGCCCGTGCGGGTGGAGGAACCCAGCGTGGCCGATACCATCGCTGTGATGAACGGCATCAAGCGCTACTACGAGCAGCACCACCATGTGCAGGTGCCTGCCGATGTGCTCAGCGCCACCGTCACCCTGAGCGAGCGCTATATCACCGACCGCTACCTGCCGGATAAGGCCATCGACCTGCTGGACGAGGCCTGCGCCTGCTGCAATCTGGCCCACCCGGTCATTTCCGAATACCTCGGGATGCAGAAGGAACTGGACGCTCTCAGGCAGGAAGAAGCCGACATGGAGAATGCGGACGTCAACGAGCCCATTGACTACGAGCGCGTGGCCGAGCGCAAGACCCGCATCGCCAAGCTGGAAGCCGACCTGCCCGCCAAGCAGGCCGCTGCCAGCGAGATTCAGGTGACCATGGACGATGTGGCCAAGGTCATCGAGCTGTGGACCGGCATCCCGGCGGTGAAGATCCGCGAGACCGAGTTCGCAAAGCTGGCAAATCTGGAAGGCGAGCTGAAAAAGAAGATCATCGGCCAGGACGAAGCCGTGCATCTGGTGGCGCAGGCCATCAAGCGCAGCCGTGCCGACCTCTCCGGCCGCCGCCGCCCGGCCAGCTTCATCTTTGTGGGCCCCACCGGCGTGGGCAAGACCGAACTGGTCAAGCAGCTGGCAAACCAGCTGTTCGACGGCCCGGACCCGCTCATCCGGCTGGACATGAGCGAGTATATGGAAAAATACGCAGTGTCCCGCATGATCGGTTCGCCTCCGGGCTATGTGGGCTACGAGGAAGCCGGTCAGCTCACCGAGAAGGTCCGCCGCCGCCCCTACAGCGTGGTGCTGTTTGACGAGATCGAGAAGGCTCACCCCGATGTGATGAACATCCTGCTGCAGATTTTGGACGAAGGCAAGATCAACGATGCGCAGGGCCGCACCGTGGACTTCTCCAACACGGTCATCTGCATGACCTCCAACGCGGGCAGCAGCGACCAAACCACCGGCGGCCTCGGCTTCAACAAGAGCGAGGAGCAGCGCAGCGAGGAAAAGACCCGCAAGGCGCTGGCCCAGTTCCTGCGGCCGGAGTTCCTTGGCCGCGTGGATGAAGTCATTGCCTTCAAGCCGCTCAGCGAGGAAACGCTGCAGGGCATCGCGGCCCTGATGCTGGACGAATACAAGTCCGGCATGGACGCTAAGGGCATTGCCTATAGCTACACCCCGGCGGCCCTCAAGGCACTGGTGAAAAAGAGCCAGGGCGGCAAGTTTGGTGCCCGTGACCTGCGCCGGGTCATCCGCAAGGCTGTGGAGGACCCCGCCGCCGAGCGCCTGATCGACGGCACCCTTGCTTCCGGCAGCACCCTTGTGGTGGATGCCGATGAAAACGGCGAAGTCGTGCTGAAATAATCATAACCGCAAAGCACCCCGGCTGAAAACAGCTGGGGTGCTTTTTGTCTGCTCATAAAAACTTTTTGTAATATATACTTGACATTTAGAATGGTAAATGCTACTATATGTCCAGAGGATAAAACAAATGCCGACCCGGCAGGAAAGGAGCGTATCAATGCCGAAGAACCTGAAATTAAAGGTCGCCCGTGCGGAAAAGGACATGACGCAAGGCGCGCTTGCCGAGGCGGCAGGGGTTTCGCGCCAGACTATCAACGCCATTGAAAAAGGGGAGTACAACCCCACCATCAACCTTTGCCGCAGTATCTGTAAAATTCTGGATAAGACATTGGATGAACTGTTCTGGGAGGAATGAGTTATGAAATTTTCACTATATAGCAAGAAAAACCAGTTGGACGAGATGCAGGAGCAGACCATGCGCAAAATTGAAAGCCATGGCTTCTGGCTGCTATGGGGCAGCCTTCTGGCGGCGTGGATCGTGCAGACGGTGTTCGGGGCTGCGGACAAGGCCGCCGGAGAGTGGGTCGTATTCATGATCGGCTGCATCTATACGGGTGTCGCGTGTCTGCGCAATGGTCTGTGGGATCGCCACTTTTCGGATACGCCCCCGGCCAATGCCGTGTGGTCTCTGGTGGCTGCGGTGGCGGTTACGCTGATCATCGGGTTTTCCCGTGGATACTGGGTCGGTGCCGCTTTTACCGGTGTTTTTACCGGCATCCTGTGCTTTGCATTGCTGCAGCTGTGCGCCGCATTGACACGCAAACGGCGCGAACATCTGGATGACCCGAAGGACGGAGAATAATATTATAAAAAGGGGCTGCTGCACATCATTTGATGCAGCAGCCCCTTTTTGCATGGGTGCATGATATTATCCCGCATTGACAAATCTGCGCAGAATCAGTACAATAAAACATAGCTATCCGCAAATTTTTTTGCATGAGAATAAAGGAGCGTTTTTCTATGCCGAGCAATAAAGTCCGCACCCGTTTTGCACCCTCGCCCACGGGTTATATGCACGTTGGCAACCTGCGTACTGCCCTGTACACCTACCTGATGGCAAAGCACGAGGACGGCACCTTCATCCTGCGCATCGAGGATACCGACCAGGGCCGCTATGTGGAAGGCGCTGTGGATGTCATTTACAACACCCTGCGGGAGACCGGCCTGCTGTGGGACGAAGGCCCGGATGTGGGCGGTCCGGTTGGCCCCTACGTGCAGAGCGAGCGCATGGGCATGTTCAAGCAGTACGCTGAGCAGCTGGTGGCCGAGGGCAAGGCCTATTACTGCTTCTGCACCGAGGAACGTCTGGAAGCTTTGCACGCCGAGCAGCGCGCCAATGGCGAGATGACCCACTACGACGGCTGCTGCCGCGACCTGCCCAAGGAGGAAGTGGAAAAGCGTCTGGCAGCAGGCGAGCCCTATGTCATCCGCCAGAAGATCCCCAAAGAGGGCGTGACCGGCTTCGACGATGTGGTGTACGGCCACATTGAGGTGAACAACAGCGAGATGGACGACCAGATCCTCATCAAGACCGACGGGATGCCCACCTATAACTTCGCCAACGTGGTGGACGACCACCTGATGGGCATTACCCACGTCATCCGCGGCAGCGAGTATCTGTCCTCCACCCCCAAGTACAACCTGCTGTATCAGGCCTTCGGCTGGGACATCCCCACCTATATCCACTGCCCGCCGGTCATGAAGGACGCCCAGAACAAGCTCTCGAAGCGCAACGGCGACGCCAGCTATCAGGACCTGGTGGCCAAGGGTTACCTGAGCGATGCCGTGATGAACTACATCTGCCTGCTGGGCTGGAGCCCCAAGGGTGAGTACGCCGAGCAGGAAATCTTCAGCCTGGACGAGCTGGTGAAGATCTGGTCCCCGGACGGCATCTCCAAGTCTCCGGCCATCTTCGACCCCCTCAAGCTGCGGGCCATCAACGCGGAGTATATCCGCCGCCTGTCTCCCGAGGAGTTCCAGAAGAAGGCAGAGCCCTGGATCGACCAGGCCGTGCACACTCCCATCAACAAGAAGCTGCTGTGCGCGAACCTGCAGCCCCGGTGCGAAGTGCTGGGTGAAATTCCCGAACAGCTGGATTTCTTTGACGCCATGCCGGACTACGACGTGAGCCTGTACGCCAACAAGAAGCAGAAGACCACGCCTGAAACTGCGAAGGAAGCGCTGGAAGCCCTGCTGCCTGTGCTGGAAAATGCAGACTTTGATAATCGTGACGCCGTGTTCGATGCCTGCAAGGCCAAGGCCGAAGAACTGGGCAAGAAGAACGGCTGGCTGCTCTACCCGCTGGGCATTGCCCTCTCCGGCAAGCAGCGCACCCCCGGCGGCGGCACCGACCTCGCCTGCATGATGGGCCGCGAGAAGACCCTGGAGCGCGTGCAGGATGCCCTTGCAAAGCTGAACGGTTAAGTTTTACAAAATCCCCCCAAAGCCCTGCGGCAAAATGACAGCCGCAGGGCTTTTTTGCGTCTTTGGGCCGGTTTGCGGGGGTTCTGCGCACCGCGCCAAAAAACGCCGCTGCCCCGCGCTACAGTATATGCAGAAAGCGCGGGGAACAGAACCACAGAATGCCCCGCCGGAAAGCGGGGAGTAAAGATGACAGAGCGGATGGGGCTTTTATCGGTGAACGGAGGCCGGGCACGGTTTACGCCGCGGACACTGCGGGCCGAGCTGCGGCCTGCGGCGCGCAGACTGGCGGCTGTGGCAGTGGGATTTGCAGGCGGCTGGGCCGTTCTGTACGGTGCACTGATGCCCTTTGGCCTTGGGTTTGTGCTGGGCTTTGCCGAGGACTGCTTTGCGCCCTGCGCGGCAGGCGCGGCGCTGGGGGTGCTGCTGCACAGCTTCGGGGCGCTTTCGCTGCGCAGCATCTGCCTGCTGTGTGCGCTGGGTGCCGCCGTGGCCGTGCGGTGGATGGGTGCCAAAAAGCTGGCCGTGACTGCGCTGGCAGGCTGCGGCACGCTGGTGGGCGTGGCGCTGTGCTTTGCCCTCGGCGGCAATGGCGGGGCAGAACTGGTGTTCTACAGCGCAGCAGATGCCCTGCTGGCGGCGGCCATGGGGTTATGCCTGCGGCGGTTCGCGCCGGAACAGCCCGGGGCCGGGATGCTCTTGGTGGGCGCTGCCGCGGCGGCAGCCCTCGGCAGTGTACAGCTGTGGAAGCTCTGGCCCGGGGTGGCGGTATGCGCCGCGCTGGAGCTGTATCTGTGCTGCAAGGGGCAGGCAAAAGCCGCGCTGGCGGCCTGCGCGGTGCTGGGTGCCGCCCTCTGCGGGGCCGACCCGGCCTTCGCCCCGGCTGCGGCGGGCCTTTCCTGCGCGACGGCGGCCGCGGCGGTGCTGGCCCCGGGTCAGCGCATCGAGACCGTCGCCGCCTATGCAGGCGGCTGTGTCACCGGGGCGCTCTGTGTCCAACCGCCCGGGAATGCCTTTCAATACCTGTTCAATGTCTGCGGGGCGCTGGCGGTGGTGTCGGCGCTGCCGGCCGGGTGGCTGGCCCCGGAACCGGAAGAAAAAGCCGCGCCTGCACCCATGGACCGGCCCCGGTTCAGCGCCGCCGCCACCCGGCTGGAACAGGTGGCCCAGAGCCTTTCTTCGCTGGCCGAGACGGTCAACGATGTCTACGACGCCCTGCCGCACCGGCAGGAGGATTTCCACTGGGTAATTGATAACACTTATGATACTCTTTGTTTTAACTGCGGGCGGCGGGAGACCTGCTGGAAGCAGGAGTATGCCGCCACCATGGAGGGCATGGAGGCCCTGCGCCCGTTGCTGGAAAACGGCGGGCTGGAAGCGGCGCAATTGCCCGGGCAATTGTCCCGGTGCATCCACCCGGCGGCGCTGTGCGCGGCGGCGGGGCGGTCTTTCGCGCTCTACCGCAGCCGCAAGGAGGCCCGCATCCACGCCGAAGCCATGCGCACCGCCCTCACCGAGCAGTACAGCGCTGTGGCCGAAGCGCTGGGTGTGCTGGGCGAACAGCTGGGCCGCCCGGGCGACCCGGAACCCTACAAATCCGGCCGGGTGGCCGACCTGTTCACTGCGCTGGGTTCCCCGCCGCAGGAGTGTGCCGTCACGCTGGACGACCTGGGCCGCACCCATGCAGCCGTTACCCTGCCGCGCACCCGGTTCTCGGCCCAGGAGCTGGACGCACTGGCCGGAGAGGTGGGCCGCATCTGCCGCCGCACGCTGGAAACGCCGCAGGTGCTCTCCTGCAAGGGGCTGACCACCCTGCTGTTCAGCGAAAAACCGGCTCTGCGGGCGGTGTTCGGCATGGCGGGCGCGGCGGCGCGGGGCAGCATCTCCGGCGACGCGGTGCAGCAGTTCTGCAGCCCGGCGGCGGCGCAGATGATCCTGTGTGACGGCATGGGCACCGGGCGGCCCGCCGCCGTGGACGGCAACCTTGCCGCCGAACTCACCGCCCGGCTTTTGAAGGCGGGCTTTACCGCCGAGCTGGCGGCGCGGCTCGTCAACGTGGCGCTGGCCCTCAAGAGTGAGGACGAGAGCGGCGCGACGCTGGACCTCATCAGTGTGGACCTCTACACCGGCACGGCACGGCTGTTCAAGGCCGGGGCGGCCCCGGGCTTTCTGGTGCACGGCGGGCGGGTGCGGGCCGTGGGGGACGCCAGCCTGCCGGTGGGCATCCTGGGCGGCGTGAACGGCCAGAGCCGGGTGGTGCACCTGACTGCCGGGGACTACGCGGTGCTGGTGTCGGACGGGCTGCTGGTGGACGGCCCCGGCTGGGTGGCAAAGCAGCTGGAACTCTCGGCGGCCGCCGGTGAAGCGCCGGACAAGCTGGCAAAGACGCTGGTGGAGACGGCCCGCGCCCGGGCGCAGAAGACCGGCCGGCCGGATGACATCACGGCGGCGGTGCTGCGGCTGGAAAAATGCGGCTGATGTCCTGTTTTTCGTTGATTTTCGATCGGAGGGAGGGTATACTATGTAGATATGAATGCAGGAACAGGAGGCGGTAAAAATGCTCAACATTACAGTGGCGGCCGATGGCAGCGGCGATTTTGCTTCGGTGTCCGAAGCGGTGCTGGCTGTGCCTTATGCCTGTGCGGCAGAGGTCCGCATCGGGCCGGGCGTTTACCGGGAAAAGCTGGTCTGCGAAAAGCAGGATATTACATTGATCGGCGCAGGCCCGGATAAGACCTGCATCGTGTGGGGGGACGGCGGCAGACTGCCGCACCCGGACGGCAGGCCCACCCACACCTTCCGCAGCTACACCGCATTTTTCAGCGGGGAACGCCTGCGGGTGGAAGATTTGACGATCGAGAACGACGCCGGGCCGGGTGCGCAGGTGGGGCAGGCCGTAGCGGCCTATGTGGACAGCGCCCATGCGGCGTTTGTAAACGTGCGGCTGCTGGGCAATCAGGATACCCTCTTTTGCGCGCCCCTGCCGGAGAAGGAGCGGGAGAAGGACGGCTTCCTCGGCCCGCGCGGCCTTGCGCCCCGCCGCCCCACGGCCCAGTATTACCAGCACTGCGAGATCGCGGGCGATATCGACTTCATCTTTGGCGGGGCGGACGCGCTGTTTGAGCAGTGCACCATCCGCACCGTGAATAACCACCTCCCGGCCAGCTACGTCACCGCGCCTTCCGGCTCCGCCGAAGGGCTGGGTTTTGTGTTCTGGGACTGCGATTTCGTCTCGGACGGCTGCCCGGCGGGCACCGTCTTTCTGGGCAGGCCGTGGCGGCCCACCGGAAAGACGGCCGTGCTGGACTGCCGCCTGGGGGCCCACATTGCGCCGGAAGGTTTTTCACCGTGGCAGAGCCGCACCGACTCGGACCTTGCCTGCTTTGCCGAGGCGGGCAGCACCGGTGCGGGCGCGGCAGCGCGCGGCGGCTGGGTGAAGCAGCTGGACAGCGCCCAGGCCGCAGACCTGCTCAAACGGGCACGGAAACTCTGCAGACCGGAATAATTGCGAAAAAGATAAAGGAATGTATAAGGGATATCTATGAAAAAGCTGCCGAATTCTGTCAAATGGCTCATCATCCTGCTGGTGCTCGTGGGCATGGGCTGGATGATGTGGAAGGTGAACGACCGGGCTTCCCGGGTGGAGATGCCTGCACCGGACAATACATTTGGGATTTACCGCACGACGGATTCCAATTCGTAAACAATTTTGAATGGCCGCCGCGTGCGCTTTGGCCATGAACGGCGGAAGCATTATTTTTATAATTGCAGCTCGAAAAAATCCACGGATTTTTCCGAGCTGCTTTTTCACGAGAAATAGATGTGGAAAAGCAAAAGCCGGAACGACTGCAGTCGTTCCGGCTTTTGTGGATCATTTATTCCTGTGCGGCCTTTTTCTCGTTGGCGGGCAGGTCGTTCATGATGAACCAGAAGGTGGTGCCCATGCCGATGGCGCTCTGCACACCGAAGCGGAAGCCATGCTGTTGGAAGATGGCTTTGGTGATGGAAAGACCGAGACCGGTGCCCTGCTTGCCGGAGTCGGAGCGGGAGCGGTAATACCGGTCGAAGATGTAGGGCAGGTCGTCGGCCGAGATGCCGGGGCCGTGGTCTTCCACTTCCACACGCACACCCTCGGTGCAGCGCTGTGCCCGCAGGATGAAGATGCCATCCTTGCCGATGTGGTGCATGGCGTTGCCCAGCAGATTATGCAAAGCGCGCTGCATCATGTCCGGGTCAGCGTAGACGGGCAGCTCCTCGTCCGGCAGTTCCAGCTTGAGCTGCCAGCCGTTCTGGGCGCAGATGGCGTCGTAGCGCTCGCTCACCTCGTCGCACAGCTGGCCCATGTCAAAGTGCACCCGCTCGCACTTGTCCGCACCGCTGGTCACCTTGCTCAGCTCCATCACGCTGGAAACCAGTGCGGTCAGGCGGTCGGCCTCGTCCACGATGATGTTCATCTGCTCATCGCGGTGGGCCTTGTCGTCGCCGGTGATGTCGCGCACCGTCTCGGCGTAGCCCTTGATGAGGGTCAGCGGGGTGCGCAGGTCGTGAGAGACATTGGCCAGCAGATCCCGCTGCATCTGGGCTGCGTGCTGCACCTCGGACGCCATGTGGTTGAAGTCCTGGGCAAGGTCGCCCAGCTCATCCCGGCGGCTGCTGTCCACCTGCACGGCGTAATTGCCCAGGGCCATCTGGCGCGCGGCACTGGAAAGCTGGCGCAGGGGTTTGGTGAACCACGCGCTGAACAGCCACGCGGCCGAAAGTGCCATAATGAAGATCAGCGCCGCCGTCATGGGCAGCACGGTGCTGAGCACATTGCCGGCCTCGGCCACATGCACCAGACTGGTGGTGACCAGCACGGTGTACTCACCGCCGGAGGTGTTGCGCCCCACCAGCAGCTGGGCCGAGCCGGACAGCCGGGGCGGGTTCAGCGTCTGCACGAAACCGCCGGTGGTGCGGCATTTTTTGCGCATGGCCACGGCGGTGGAGACGATCATATCATTGTTGGAAGCGTCCGACAGCAGCGTTTCGTGCAGGTTGCAGTAGGACTGGTTCTCGATCTTGTAGATGGTGCGCATGGTGGAATCTGAGATGTCCACACAAAAGCTGTTCAGGTTGCCGCTGGCGTACAGCTGGGCGGCCAGCTTGTCAAAGAAGGACCCGTTGACATAGAGCCGCCCGAAGGACCAGGACGAGAGCGTTTCGCCGTCGGCGAGGGCCTTGTCCAGCTCCGAGGCGATGCTCTCTGCCTGCGTGGTCAGCTGGGACTCGATGTGCTTGGTGTACAGCGGCTCCAGCAGCTGGGTGGAAAGGAACCAGAACAGCCCCAGCAAAAACAGGCAGATGCAGCACAAAAACCACATCAGCTGGCCGCGGATGCCGAGAGAACGATGATGCCGCATGGATGTGTTCTCCTTTTAGCCGCGCACTGCGTCCGGGTCAAACTTGTAGCCGATGCCCCACACGGTGGCGATGTAACTGCGGCACTTGCCCAGATGGCCGCGCAGCATCTTGACGTGGGTGTCCACGGTGCGGTCCTCGCCGAAGTAGTCGTAGTTCCACACCTTCTGCAGAATTTTCTCGCGGCTGAGGGCGATGCCCTTGTTGGACGCCAGGAACACCAGCAGGTCGAACTCTTTGGGCGTCAGGGCCACATCCTCGCCGGAGACCCGCACCGTGTGACTGGCGGTGTCGATGGTCAGCTCGCCGAAGGTCATGATGTTGTCGGCGGCAGCGGGCTTGGGCATGGTGCGGTTCAGCACGGCCTTCACGCGGGCCACCAGCTCGCGGGGGGAGAAGGGCTTGACCACATAGTCGTCGGCACCGCTCTCCAGGCCCGCCAGCTTATCGTATTCCTCGCCGCGGGCGGTGAGGATGATGACGGGGGTGTTGATGTGGCGGGCGCGCATCTCCCGCAGGCAGGTCATGCCGTCCATGAAGGGCATCATCAGGTCCAGGATGACCAGATCGAAGGCCCCGCCGGAAAGCTGGGCCAGCGCGGCGGTGCCGTCGCCTGCTTCTGCACACACATAACCGGAATATTGTAAATGTTCGCTGATCAGCTCGCGGATGCGCGGCTCATCGTCAACGATCAGGATTTTTGCCATAGGACAGACCCCTTCCTCAGATTCGTCTATTTTCACGGTTTTATAATACTGCAAGAATGGGAAAAAGCTGTGAAGTTTGCATGAATGCTTTGCAAAAAGCAGTCTCCTGCTCTCAGTATACCACACAAAAGCCTGGGTGCACAGGGCATTTTGCGCGAAGAAAAGCCCGGCGCTTGCACTGCCGGGCAGGGAATGCTATACTGAAACGATAAGGGGCAGCGCACTGCCCGAAGCTTTTGGAAGATAAAGGAAAAGCCCTATGCGAATCGGACTTGTTGAATTTTTGCTCATCCTTGCCATTGCGTCGCTGACCGTCGGCCCGCAGGTGGCGCTCTTTGTGGACCGCTGGATGCGCCGCGCCAACCGCGCCAGCGCTCAGGCTGCCCGCCGCCGGGCCGAATATGCCGCCCAGGCCGCCGCCGAGCGGGACGCGCTGCTCAAGCGGTTCCGCACGGCCAGCACCGTGTTTGGGGTGTGCATCCTGCTGGCACTGGTGTATGCGCTGGTGCTGCGGCCCATCGACACGCCGCCGCAGCGCTACAAAGCGCCCGAGACCCGGCAGGACACCGGCGCGGCGCAGACCGCGCTTTCCACCGACAGCAAGGACAGCTGGGACCTGGGCGAGTACCAGGGCGTGGACTGCATCCGCGAACAGGACGGCCTTGTGTACGCGGCGGCCTACAACGGTGCGGCGCTGAAAAAGCGCACGAGCGACCTTGTGCGCACCGACGGCGGCCACTATGCGGCCATTCTCTCGGTGGAGGGTGAGCTGACCGGCTTCGATTTTGACCAGAACGGCGACCTGTGGCTCACCGTGGTGACCACCTCCGGCGGGGCGCTGTGCCGTGCCCGGCACGACAGCTGGGGGGCCGCGGTGGAACAGGTGGTCACCCAGATCGACGGGGCACCGCTGGGAGCCATCTCGGCCGTGGAAGTGGGCCCGGACGGCAAGGTGTACTTTACCGTGGTGGGAGATGAACCGGTGGATAACGGGCTGGAAAGCGCCCTGCGCACCGAGCTGCTGGCCCACACCGGCACCGGCTGGGTGTACGTCTACGACCCGGCAGACCGTTCCGTGCAGCGGGTGCTGGGCGGCGTGGCCGGGGCCTCCGGCCTGGCCCTCTCGGCCGACGGTGAAACGCTCTACGTCTCGGACCTCGGCAGCCGCTGCGTGTGGAGCGTGGACGCCGCCGCCCGGGAGCTGACGGCGGGCGGCAGAGACTGCGGGAGCGCCGCCGACAGCCTGCCGGGCTACCCCGGTGCGCTGGCGCTGGACGAAGACGGTGCGCTGTACATCAGCTTCCGCTGGAGCCGCAGCGACTGGCTGGAACAGAATGCCGACAGCACCTTCCTGCGCGGGGTGGCCCTGCGTGCAGGCCAGAACCTGCAGCAGAAGCTGTTCCGCATGACGGCGGATGCGCCCTGCGCCGCTGTAGTGGACCCGGCCACCGGGGCGTGGAAGCGCACCATCACCGGCCGGGCGATGAACAGCTGCGCAGCGGCGTGCCCGGTGGGCAGCAAAGTGTATTTTGGTGCAGTGGGCTCTGCACGCCTGCTGCAGGCAAGAGTATAAAAGGAGTGTTTTGAAATGACCGAAGCATTCAAACAGCAAATCGAGACCGAAGCCCGGCAGGCCGTGACCGAACTGCTGGCCCAGGCAAACCTGAAAAAAGGTGACGTGTTCGTGGTGGGCTGCTCGTCCAGTGAGATCGTGGGCGGCCACATCGGCAAGGATTCCAGTCTGGAAGCCGCGCAGGCCGTGTATGCGGGCATTGCGCCGGTGCTGGCGGAAAACGGCATCTGGCTGGCAGCGCAGTGCTGTGAGCATTTGAACCGTGCCATTATCCTCGAGCGGGAAGCCGCCGAGAAATACGGCTGGGAGGAAGTGTGTGTGGTGCCCCGGCCCCATGCGGGCGGCAGCTGGGCTACCACCTGCTGGAAAAACTTCAAAGAGCCGGTGGCCGTGGAAGAAATCCGCGCCCACGCAGGCATCGACATCGGCGGCACCCTCATCGGGATGCACCTCAAGCGGGTGGCCGTGCCGGTGCGGCTGAGCCTGAATAAGATCGGCGAAGCGAATATCCTGTGTGCCCGCACCCGCCCGAAGCTCATCGGCGGCGAGCGCGCCAAGTATACCGAGGAGGACTAAAGCAGTATGGCTGAGAAAACACTGGAACAGATGAAGGAAGCTGTGGCGGAGATCCGCGAAAAGATGGCCGCAGCCGCCCGGGAAGCGGGCCGTGACCCCGCAGCGGTGCAGCTGTGCGCCGCCTGCAAGACCCGCACCGCCCAGACCGTGGCCGCCAGCGCCGCTTTGCCCATTGATGTGTTCGGCGAGAACCATGTGCAGGAGCTGTGCGCAAACTTTGACGCGGGCGCTTACTGCGGCAAGCCCAGCCACTTCATCGGCCATCTGCAGACCAATAAGATCAAAAAGGTGCTGGGCCGTGCCAGCCTGATCCAGAGCGTGGACAGCGAACACCTGCTGAACGCCATCGAGAAGGAAGCCGCCAAGGCGGGCATCGTGCAGAATGTGCTGCTGGAAGTGAACATCGGCGGTGAAGAAAGCAAGACCGGCGTGGCACCGGAAGCCCTCTGGCCGCTGCTGGACGCTGCCGCCGCCGAGGAGCACATCCGGGTGAAGGGCCTGATGGCCATCCCGCCCGTGAACGACGACGATGCCCAGAACCGCCGGTACCTCGCTGAGGTGTACAAGCTGTTCGTGCAGGCCGGGGAGCGCGGCTATCAGAACGTGCAGATGGAGACCCTCTCCATGGGCATGAGCGGCGACTTTGAAAACGCCATCCGCGAAGGTGCCACCCTTGTGCGCATCGGCACCGCCATCTACGGCGAGCGGGATTACAGTAAGAAAGTGTAAAATTCGCCCTCATCAGTCTGCTTCGCAGACAGCTTCCCCCGACCGGGGGAAGCCTTCCTGTGCGCAGCAGTTTCCGAAAAGCCTTCCCCCAGACGGGGAAAGGTGGACGCGAGCAGAGCGAGCGGACGGATGAGGGTGTCCAACAGGAGGTATCATGTCCAAGCAAAAAACGACCATCACCGACCCCGGCGCGCACCACACCAGCAGCGGCGCGCTCATCCGGCGCTTTTTGCCGTATCTGGCAAAATATAAGAAAACGCTGTTCCTCGATCTGTTCTGCGCGGCACTGACCACCCTGTGCGACATCGTGCTGCCCAAGATCATGAGCACCATCACCAACGCCGCCATGGGCGTGGGCATCACCCTGACGGCACAGATCGTGCTGCGGCTGGCGGCAGTGTACTTTGTGCTGCGTCTCATCGACGGCGCGGCCCAGTATTATATGTCCAGCATCGGCCACATCATGGGTGTGCACATCGAGACCGATATGCGCCGCGACGCCTTTGACCATCTGCTCAAGCTGGACCACACCTACTACAACAACACAAAAGTGGGCACCATCATGGGCCGCATCACCAACGACCTGTTCGATGTGACCGAGTTTGCCCACCATTGCCCGGAGGAATTCTTCATTGCGGCCATTAAAATTGTGGTGTCCTTTGTCATCCTGTGTCAGGCCAGTGTGCCGCTGACGCTGGCGGTGTTTGCCTGCGTGCCGCTGATGGGCGTGGTGTCGGTGTACCTGAACGGCCGTCTGCGGGCACGGTTCCGCCAGCAGCGGGTGCAGATCGGCGAGCTGAACTCCACCATCGAGGACAGCCTGCTGGGGCAGGGCGTGGTAAAAGCCTTTGCCGCCGAGGATGAGGAACGCGAAAAGTTCCTGCAGGGCAACAAGGCCTTTGAGCAGATCAAGACCCTGAGCTACTACGCCATGGGTGCCTTCAACACCTCCACCCGCCTGTTTGACGGCCTGATGTATCTGGTGGTCATTCTGGCGGGTGGTCTGTCACTGGTGTACGGCAAAATCACCGCCGGTGACATGGTGGCCTATATGCTCTACGTCACCACCCTCATTGCCACCATCCGCCGCATCGTGGAGTTCGCCGAGCAGTTCCAGCGCGGCATGACCGGCATCGAGCGCTTTGCCGAGATCATGGACACCCCCGTCACCATCGACGACGCGCCGGACGCTGTGCCGCTGCAGCCCGGCCCCGGTGCCATTCGGTTCGAGAACGTCAGCTTTGAGTACCCGGACGACCACAATAAGGTGCTGCACAACGTCAGTCTGGATATCCGGGCGGGCGAACGGCTGGCCCTCGTCGGCCCTTCCGGCGGCGGCAAGACCACCCTGTGCAACCTCATCCCACGCTTCTATGAGGTGACCAGCGGCAAAATTTTGATTGACGGGCAGGACATCCGCCATGTCACCCTCCGCAGCCTGCGCAATGACATCGGCATCGTGCAGCAGGACGTGTACCTGTTCAGCGGCACGGTGGCCCAGAACATCGCCTACGGCAAGCCCGGTGCCACCCGAGAAGAAATTATCGAAGCCGCCCGTCTGGCCGGGGCCGAGCGGTTCATTCTGGCCCTGAAGGACGGCTTCGACACCTATGTGGGTGAGCGCGGCGTCAAACTTTCCGGCGGGCAGAAGCAGCGCATCGCCATTGCGCGGGTGTTCCTCAAGAACCCGCCCATCCTCATTCTGGACGAAGCCACCAGCGCGCTGGACAACGAAAGCGAGATCCTGGTGGGCCAGAGCCTTGAAAAGCTGGCCCATGGCCGCACCACTCTGACCATCGCCCACCGCCTGACCACCATCAAGGACTACGACCGCATCTTGGTGCTGGGCGAGGAAGGCATCGTGGAAGCGGGCACCCACGACGAGCTGCTGGCAAAGCAAGGCGTCTATTACCGCCTGTGGAACCAGCTGCCCGGGGAAGATACGCTGTAAACGGAGGAACTGAACATGACCGAACGCGAAAAATGGGAAACGGGCCTTTGGTACGACGCCAACTACGCCCCGGAAATTTGCGCCGAGCGGGAAAAGGCCGAGGAACTTTATACCGCGTTCAACCAGACCCGCCCGTCTGAAAAGGCAAAGCGGGCCGAGCTGCTGCACAAGCTGCTGCCCGGCATGGGCGAAGATGTGGTCATTCTGCCGCACTTCTACACCGACTACGGCTATAACTGCAGCATCGGCGAAGGTACCTACATCAACCACGGGGCCTACCTGATGGACTGCGCGAAAATCACCATCGGAACGCACTGCTTCATCGGCCCGAACTGCGGCATGTACACCGCCATCCACCCGCTGCTGCCGGAGGAGCGCAACAAGGGCCTGGAAAACACAAAGCCCATCACGCTGGAGGATAACGTCTGGCTGGGCGGCGATGTGACCATCCTGCCCGGTGTGACCATCGGCGCAGGCACCACCATTGGCGCGGGAAGCGTCGTGACGAAAGACATCCCCGCCGGTGTGGTGGCCGCAGGCAACCCCTGCAGGGTGCTGCGGCTCATTACCGAGAAAGACAGCATTGCATTCAAGAAGTGAACCTCCTGCTGCGGAGCCGCCAGAGCTGCGCAGCATTTTTATTTTCAAGAATAAGACTGGAGTAGTATTGACAATGCAATAAGACTGTGGTAGTATCAAGGCGTAGCTACGACACCCGTCTTATGACGGCGGGGCAAATCCAAACCAAGGAGACCTGAACCATGGAAGTCAAACTGTTTGACGCAGAATTGAAAGTGATGGACGTTCTCTGGGAAAAAGGGGACACCCCTGCCCGCGAGATCGCCCACAAGCTGACCGAGGAGCTGGGCTGGAACGTGAACACCACCTACACGCTCATCAAGCGGTGCATCAACAAGGGCGCGATCCGGCGCAGTGAGCCGGGGTTTGTGTGCCATGCGCTCATCCCGAAAGCCGCTGTGCAGGAGGCCGAAACCGAGGAGCTCATCAACAAGGTCTACGACGGCTCTGCCGACAAGCTGTTTGCAGCCCTTCTGGGCAGCAACAAAATTTCGGCAGAGCAGATCCGCAAGCTGAAGCAGATCGTGGACGAACTGGAATGAGGGAGTTTGTATGAGCCTTTGGCAAATGAGCGTGTCCGGCGCGGTGATGATCGTTGTCATCACGGTGCTGCGGGCGCTGCTGCTGGAACGCCTGCCCAAGAGGACTTTTCTGGTGCTGTGGCAGATCGCGCTGGCCCGGCTGCTGGTGCCCTTCTCCGTGCCCTTCGGCGGCAGCGTTTATGCGCTGGTGCAGCGCGGCACGCAGGCTGTGACCGGGACAAACCGCCCGGCGGCAGGCCCGACCCTGCCGGGTGATTTTACGGCAGGCATGGCAGCCGAAGCAGCTGCTGCACCGCACCCGGCGGCTGTGCAGGCGGTGCCGGTGTGGGCGGTTATCTGGCTGGCCGGTGCGCTGCTTCTGGCTGCATTTTTCGTCGCAGCCTACCGGAAAAACTGGCAGAAATTCCAGATGTCCTTCCCGGTGGAGCAGCCGTTTGCCCGGCAGTGGCTGCAGGCGCATCTGCTGCGGCGAAAGATCACCATCCGGCAGTGTGCGTTCATCACCTCGCCGCTCACCTTCGGTGTGCGGCACCCGGTGATCCTGCTGCCGAAGAAAACCGACTGGCGGGACGAAGCCACCCTGCAGTATGTGCTGGAACACGAGTTTGTGCACATCCGGCGGTTCGACGCGGTGACAAAGCTGCTGCTCACGGCGGCGGTGTGCGTGCACTGGCCGAACCCCTTTGTGTGGGTGCTGTATGCCCTTGCCAACCGGGACATCGAGCTGGCCTGTGACGAAGCCGTGCTGCACCGCTTTGGCCGGGATGCCCGCGCCGACTACGCCCGCGCCCTCATCCGCATGGAAGAAACCAGGAACGGTTTTGCTCCCCTTTGCAGCAGCTTCAGCAGCAATGCAATGGAAGAAAGGATCGTGGCTATTATGAAAACAGGAAAAACGACTATCGTGTCGGTGCTGCTGGCAGGTGCGCTCGTTGTGGGCACCACGACGGCCTTTGCGACCTCGGCACCGGCAAGCACAGAAGAATTAGACCGGCAGATGAATCAAAAAGCATCGCATACCGTCACCGAGGAAGAAACCATGATGTCCTATGTGAACCCGGACGACGGCAAAACCTATTACAGTTTTGACGACGGCAAGACTTTCACCCCGCTGACCGACGCGGAATTGGAAGCGCTCTACCCGACGCAGGACATCGAGTGGTGGACCTATGACGAATACAAGGCATGGCTGGACAACGAAAAAATCCAGCTGCAGAGTATGCTGGGGGAAAGGGGCTCTGTGAACGGCGGCGAGGAATTCGTCTGGACACAGGAAAAAATCGACGAGACCATCGCCCTGTACGAGGAGACCTTGCAGGACATCAAGAACGGGATGATGTACTCCAAAACCGTGGATGGGCAGGATGATGTGCTGGTGGTCTATGACCTGGAAGACCGGGAAATGGGCACGGCAGCTATCACAAAATAAAGAAGCGAGACGCTGCCATTGGCAGCGCCTCGCTTCTTGTATGGAGAATAAATCAGGTTGCAGCTTTCTGCAGATAAAATTCGCTTTCAGCCACCCGCGTCACAAAATCGTATTCCAGACGATTGGCTCTGGAAGGGTCGATGTTGTAGCGCTTGCAGACGGTGCGGAAATAGGCAAAATATTCCCGATCTTCGTCATTCAATGGGGTGACCCAGCTTTTGTCCATCGGTTCATTCATCTTATTCGCCCACGATCAGGCGGACGGAGCCGTAAATGCCGGCGTCGTTGCCGAGGGTGGCGGCGACGATGGGCGTCTCACGGCAGGACTTGAAGGCGTAGGTCTTGAAGTGCTCACGCAGCGGGGTGAACAGCACGTCGCCTGCGCGGGATACGCCGCCGCCCACCATGAACATTTCCGGGTCCACGGTGTTGGCCACGTTGGCCAGCGCCATGCCCAGCGTGTCGGTCATCTCGTCCACCTCGCGGGCAGCAAGGGCGTCGCCGCTGCGGGCAGCGTCAAATACGTCCTTGGCTTCAAAGTCGGTGCCGCGCAGGGTGCAGGGAGTGTCCGGGTTCTCGTCCAGCAGCTTCTTCATGCAGCGCACAACGCCGGTGGCGCTGGAGTACTGCTCCAGGCATCCGTGCTTGCCGCAGCCGCAGATGGCGGTCTCGTGGCGGTTCACGGTGATGTGGCCGATCTCGCCGCCGGCACCGTGGGAGCCGTCGATGACCTTGCCGTTGACGATGACGCCGCCGCCGACGCCGGTGCCCAGCGTGACCATGACCGCGCTGCTGCAGCCCTTGGCACAGCCCATCCAGATCTCGCCCAGGGCAGCCACGTTGGCGTCGTTGCCCACCAGCACCTTGATGCCGCCCAGCAGAGCGCCCAGCTCCTCAGAAACGTTGCGCTTGCCCCAGCCGCCCAGGTTCGCGCAGATGATGGGCACGATGCGGCTGTTCAGCACGGGGCCGGGCACGCCGACGCCCACGCCCTCCACCTGCGCGGCGGAAAGGCCCTTTTCCTGCATCTTGCCCTGCACGGCAGCAGCCAGGTTTTCCAGAATGTGTTCTCCGGCGTTGGAGGTATCAGTGGGCACTTCCCATTTTTCCAGCAGCTCGCCGGTGGTCTTGAACAGGCCAATCTTTGCGGTAGTACCGCCCAGATCAATGCCGAATGCGTATTCCTTCATGATTCATTTACCCCTTTTTTGACGGCCGTTGGCCGCAAGATTTCATATCATTCAGTATACCACACCCGCCCGTAAAAGAGCAGTGCCGCAGCGGCTTTTCATGCAAACGGACGGAAAATGCGGCGGAACTTTGGCACAAATGCCAGTGCTCAGCGCACGGTGTTGGTCAAAGCACCGATGCCGTCGATCTCGCAGCGCACCGTGTCACCGGGCTTTAAGAACTGCGGCGGGTCCATGCCCATGCCGACGCCTGCCGGGGTGCCGGTGGCGATGATGGTGCCGGCTTTCAGGGTCATGCCCTGCGACAGCTCGTGGATAACGTGGTCGATATCAAAGATCTGCAGGCCGGTGTTCGAATCCTGCCGCTTTTCGCCGTTGACGAAACTGCGGATGCCCAGGCGCGGCGGGTAGGTGTCGAACTCGTCCGCTGTGACGATGCACGGGCCGATGGGTGTGAAACCGTCCAGGCTCTTGCCGAAATACCACTGCTTGTGGGCGGTCTGCACATCGCGGGCGGAGACATCGTTCAGGATGGTGTAGCCGAAGACGTAATCCTTCGTCTGCCCGGCGGGCACGTCTTTGGCGTCGCGGCCCAGCACCACGGCCAGCTCGCACTCGTAGTCCAGCTTCTGCACAAGGTCCGAGTGGGCTTCAATGAAGCCGCCGTCCGGCACAGCACGGGAAACCCGCTTGGAAAAATAAATGGCGTCCTGATGCTTCGTCGAGAAGGCGTCGGCCGAGTATTTTTCCGCTTCGTCCGAGTGGGCCATGTAGTTGATGCCAAGGCACACCACGTCCTGCGCGGGGCAGGGGATGGGGCTTTGCAGCTGCACCGCGTCCAGTGGCACGGACGGAATGGCGGAAAGGGCCAGTGCCAGCCCGGCCCGCACGGCGGGCGTCAGCTGGGGGATGGCCTCGGTCAGGGTGTCGCAGGGCAGGCCCAGCCAGCGCAGCGGGGTGACGGCGGTGCCGTCGGCCGAGAGGACGGCGGGTTCCTCCACGCCGTCCGGGGTGAGACAGGTGACAAAACGCATGACGGCTCCCTCCTTTTAGTGGCGGTAGGCGATGGCGCTGCGGATGCGGTCAGCCTCGGCCTGCCCGGCCAGCTGGCGCACCAGCTCCAGTGCAAAGGGGATGGCACCGCCCAGGCCGTAGCTGGTGGTGATATTGCCGTCTACCACGACTTCGGTGTCCAGCACCTCGGCACCGGTGAGCTTATCCTGGAAACCGGCGTGGGCCGTGGCCTTTTTTCCTTCCAGCAGGCCGAGGGATGCCAGCACGCTGGGTGCGGCGCAGATGGCGGCCACCTTCTTGCCGCTCTTGGCAAAGGAAACGCAGGTGTCGGTCACCGTCTTGTTGGCGGCAAGGTTCGGCGTGCCGGGGATGCCGCCGGGCAGCACCACCATGTCCACGTCGGAGTAATCAATGTCCTCGGCCAGTGCGTCGGCGGTGATGTGCACTTTGTGGCTGCTGGTGATGGCGCGGTTACCGGTGGCGCTGGCAATGGTCACGTCCACCTTGGCGCGGCGCAGCAGGTCCACTACCAGAAGGGCTTCGCACTCCTCGGTGCCCTCGGCAAAAAAGACTACGGCTTTGCTCATTTTAATCAAACCTCCTGATGTGGGAAAGCGGCCAGAGGGCCCCGCTGACGCGGGGACTCCGGTCTTCCCGGTTGAATGAAAAGGCCGCATACCGCACGGGCGGCACGCGGCACAGCTTGCGTGATGATTCAGTTTTTGGGCTCGTCGGCAGGTTTTTCGGCCTCCAGCAGGGCGCGCAGCACGCTGTCGTCGGCGCTCAGCACCCGGCTGACCCGGCTGATGATGGCACTGGACGCGCCGGTCTTGTCCATGATCTCGGTGTAGATGCGCTTGTCCACCAGCATTTCGGCGATGTTGTAGCGCTGCTCCATTGCGCTCAGCTCGGAATAGCTGCACACATCCTGCAAAAAGCGGTAGCACTGTTCCGGGGTCTTGAGCTGCAAAAATGCCTGATACAGGCCGGATTTTCCGGTGGGATGATCTTTTGCCATGTCGTTCTCCTTTTTGCAGATGCCGCCCACAGGCGGGCACTTTATTACACTACATTAGTGTAGAACAAACGGAGAAAAATTTCAATAGCTTTTTGCGGGTTTTGCGGCAAAATCAGCCCAGTGTGTGCTCAAACACCAGCTCGTCGCGGGGGACGGTGCCCGTCTCCTGCTCGGCAGGTTTCAGATTGCGGTAGCGCAGCGCCTTGAAGAACTGCTGCACCGGCAGGGCCTTGGCGTGGACGGTGCACCACACGCGGCCCTTGCCCTCGCCCCGGGCCAGCCGCTCGCAGGACAGCACGATGTCCCGGCCCAGCGCCTTGCCGCGGTACTCGGGCTTGAGGTAGAGGTGCATCAGGTGCAGGGAGGTGTTCTCCATCTTCCAGGCAAAGTAGCCGATGGTCTTGCCGCCCAGCACCACGAGGAAGTAGTTCACATCGTTGTCGATGTCTTCCTCAATGGCGTCGGCGCTCTGCAGCTCCTCCACAAGGGTGTCCAGCTGCTTTGCAGGGTAATAGCGCTTGTAGACCTCGTGCCAGAGCTCGCTGGCGAGGTCGGCGGTGGCGTGGATATATTTGGCCTTGGCGACCAGCTTGTAATCAGGCTTCATAGTTCTCCTTAGACTTTTACGATATAATCGGGTTTGCGGGGTGCGGCAGGCTTGGGGTCTGCTGCGGGATAGCCCAGAATGCAGTGGCCTACGCCGACCCATTCGCCCTCGATACCCCACTTTTTGAGCAGGGCCTTGCCCTCGTCGGAGTCAAACTCCTCCTTAGCGCGGTTGATCCAGCAGCTGCCCAGCCCCAGAGAGGCGGCAGCCAGCATCAGGTTGCCCATGACAAGGCTGCCGTCCTGCACGGCGTTTTTGCTGTTTGCATCGGCCAGCACCACCAGAATGGTGGGGGCTGCATACATGGGGTCGTTGTTCGTGCCCATGACAGCGGCGTTCATGCGGGTGAGCTGGGCGCGGGTGGCAGCGTCCTGCACGACCACGATCTTTGCGCTCTGGCGGCCCATGGCGCTGGCGGCATAGGTGCCGGCTTCCAGCACGGCGTTCAGTTCTTCGTCGGTGATCTGCTCGGGCTTATAGGCGCGGCAGCTGCGGCGTTTTTTGATGGTTTCCAATGTTTCGTTGGTCATAGCAATTCCCTCCCTTAAAACGTGTGCCTTTATTGTATCACAACACGGTGTGGAGTGCAAAGGAATCCTTGCGTGAAACACTTCTGTTGCACGCAAACGTTTTAGTTGCGAAAATCACGTCAAAATGCACAATAAAACGCAAAAAGATTATGGAAAAGCATTCTTGTTGCCACTGCGCAAATCGGGTATAATAGGGCTACCATAGTGGAAAGGAGTCGAGCTCTATGGCAAAGGCATCACAGGTCCTGATCCTGGAAAACGAATTTTACATCATCAAAGCCCCCAACGGGAAGGTGCTGGAAGTAAAGAATTTCAACACGGAGAACGGCGCCGCCATCCAGCTGTGGAGCTACGCAGGCCATCCGTGGCAGCAGTGGCAGTTCGTGGACGCAGGCGGCGGGCGCTGGCGCATCTGCAACCGGTTCACCGGCAAGATGATCGACCTGGCCCTGGGCGGCGTGGTGGAAGGCACCTGGCTGCACCAGTGGAGCCGCACCAGCGGCATGAGCCAGTGCTGGGAGCTGGAGCCCACCCGCAATGGCCGCACCCGCATCCGCAATGCGCTGGCGGACAAATACATTGATCTGGTGGGCATGAACACCGCCAACGGTGCACAGGCCCAGATCTGGAACTTTGTGTCCGGCGGCAATCAGGAGTGGACGCTGGAGCGCATCGACCCGGACGCGGTGCAGACCGGCAAACGCCCCGAGGAAGCACTGGACCCCCAGCCCACGGCTTCGCAGCGCAAGCACCAGAATGACCTGGTGCGCAAGCTGAACAATGCGGGCAAGGGCAGGGCAGGCCGAAAAGCCTGACGATTTAGAATGCCCGCCGCGATGCTCCGGGCACATTCAGAGGAAAAATTATTTTTAATAAGCAATTCCGGGCAGACTGCGGTCTGCCCGGAATTGCATTTTCACAAAAAGAGCCGTGACGATCGGCAGCATGGTTTTCGCCTGAGAGGGTTACACACAAAAAGGAGATCACAATGAACTTAGGAGCGTTTCTGGACCCGGAATACCCCATTTTCAGCACCACGCTGTGCTATCTGGAGCGGGAGGACGCCTATCTGATGCTGCACCGCATCAAAAAGCAGGACGACTACAACCACGACAAATGGGTGGGCGTGGGCGGCAAATTCGAGCGGTTCGAAAGCCCGGAGGAGTGCCTTGTGCGCGAGGTGCGGGAGGAGACCGGCCTGACCCTGACCCGCTACCGCGCCCGGGGGCTGCTGACCTTTGTGCTGGGCAACATGACCGAGTTCATCCACCTGTACACCGCCGACCGCTGGGAAGGCGAGATGGTGCCGCGCGATGCCTGCCGGGAAGGGGTGCTGGAATGGGTGCCGAAAGACAAGATGACGGCCCTGCCCATCTGGGAAGGGGACAAAATCTTCTTCCGGCTGCTGAACGAGAACCGGCCGTATTTCTCGCTCAAACTGGTGTATGACGGCGACACCCTCACGCGGGCCGTGCTGGACGGCGAACCATTGTTATAAAAAACAGAACAGCGCCCCGGGATTGCGGTCTCGGGGCGCTGTTCCTGTTATGAAGGGGAAAACTGCCGCGCTGCTTGCGGAACCGCGCGGCAGGCGGGGATTGCAATTAGTTCTGTCTGCGGCTCTTGCGGTCCAGCACATAGCCCGCTGCCAGCAGGACCATGCCGCTGATGGCGCTGCCCACCGCTGCCAGCCAGTTGACACCGGTCTTGGGCAGGGCGGCGGCGGTGACAGTCTGTGCGCCGGAGGGCGTCACAGAGACTTCTTCCGCCGTTGCAGCGCCCGGGACGGCGTCTGCCGTTGCCGCATCTGCCGGGGTGCCCTGTGCGGGGGTGCCCGGGGTGCTGTCCGAAGTGCCGGGCACATCCGGGGTGTCCGGGTCCGTGGGCGCGGGGGTCACAGGCTCTGTGGGGGCAACGTAGTCAAAGAACTCCTCGTAGTAGCCCTTGCAGCCGTCCACCGCGCAGTGGTGGCGCAGGATGCCCTGTTCGGTGGGAGTTGCCTGCCGGATGATCTCGGTGCTGCCCCAGATGTGGGCATCCGTTTTCTTGTGTTCATCGGCGTTGTTGTCGTCCATGCCCACATACTTTCCGTTGTGCACGGTGTTGTAGTGGTCCTCGCCGTGGAAGAAGCGCACCACGCCGCTGAACAGGTTGTCCAGCTTTGCCATGGTCAGGTCATCGCCGCCGGTGATGGCTTCTCCGCTGCCCTGCGTCACGGCAGTGACGTCAAGAGCGGCATTGGTGGCGCTGATGCTCACGGCAGCATCACGGGCATCGTTTTCGCCGTTGCCGATGCCTGCGGCTTCGCCTGCGCCGCCGTTGGCAGTCACGGTGCCGCCGGTGATGGAAATGACCGAGCCAACGTCGGAAACATTATTTGCACCATCGCCGATGCCTGCCGCGCCTGCACCGCCGTTGGCAGTCACGGTGCCGTTCGTGATGGTCACGCCGGCGCTGTCTGCTGTGCCTGCACCGGCCCAGCGCCCGCCGCCGATACCGGCTGCGCCGTCTTCACTGCTTGCGGTGACCGTGCCGCCGGAGATGGTGATGCCGCTGCAGCCCGCACCGTCACCGCCGCCGATGCCGGCACTGTTGCGGCCGCCCACAGCGTTCACGGTGCCGCCGGAGATGGTGATGTTGCTGCCGGCACCGCCGTTGCTTTGCCCCAGACTGTCCGTGCCGCCGCCAATGCCGGCACCGCCGCTTATGGAGTCAAACCCCTTGCCGCCGATGGCGGTCACATTGCCGCCGGAGATGGTGATGTTGGTGGCGCTGCCGGCTTTGGGCACCCTAACAAATGCCACACCGGAACCGCCGCCAATACCGGCAGCCGAACCGTTGCCGGTGGCGATGACCGTGCCGCCGGAGATGGTAATGTTGCTGGCGTTGCCTGCAGTGCTGTTTTTGACACCGCCGCCCGCACCGCCGCCGATGCCGGCACCCCAGAGACCGCCAGTGGCAGTGACATGGGTCTTGTCGCCGGAGATGGTGATGTTGCTGGCGCTGCCGGCTGCACTTTGGTAGCTGTTGCCGCCGCCGCCGATGCCTGCACCATGGGAGCCGCCGGTGGCGTCCACGGTGCCGCCGGAGATGGTGATGTCGGTGGCGGTTCCGGCAAAACCGCCGCCGATGCCGGCACCGCCATCCTTACCGGTGGCAGTGACCCTGGTGTCATTGCCAGAGATGATGATATCGTTGGCACCGCGCTGATAACCGCCGCCGATACCGGCACCGCCGTAATGGTAAAAGCCGTTTCCCTCACCGCCGGTGGCGTTCACCGTGCCGCCGGTGATTTTGATGTTGTTGCCCTCGCCGAATCCACCGCCGCCGATGCCGGCACCGCAGTACACGAGGCGAGTGCCGGAGTTGCTGCCGGCAGTGGCAGTGATGTTGCCGCCGGTGATGGTGATGTTGCTGCTGCTTCTGGAACTTGCACCGCCGATGCCGGCACCGCCCGCGCCGCCGGTGGCGGTCAGTGAACCGGCACCCTTGCCGCTTTCTGTCTCAGCTTTTTTCTGCTCCTCTGTTTTCTCAGTGCCATCATCGTTTTTATCGTCTTTGATGATGAGGGTGCCATTACCGGTATTGTCGTTCTTTTCCAGACCCGCATGTCCGGTACCGCCGGTCAGGGTGTTGTCGCCGTCCAGCTCCAGCGTCACATTGCCCTCGGTGTGGATGGCGGCCTTGCCGGTGTCGCTGGCATCAATGTTCACGTTGTCCAGCGTGACATTGGCGGTGCAATCCTCCTCCGCTTTGATGGTGACGGTGTTCTTAGAAGCGGTTTCGCTGTCGTGGTTCGTGATGACCGTTTCGCCCGCGTCCTTCTGATCGTTGATGGTAGTACCCTGCGTGATGTAGTTGCCGTCCGTTTTGGCAACGATGCTGATGCTGCCATCCTCCATGTAATACGTGCCTGCAAATGCTGCGGTGGCGCAGGACGACACCATTGCCAGAAACGTGGCGGTGGAAAGCACCCGCAGGGCAAGCTTATTTGATTTTACACGCATAAGAAATTACCTCCACTTTTAGCAGGCCCCCAACGGCCTGTATACTCTCCAATGGCGTGCGCCCGGCTTCTCCGGGAACAAGTCATTTGTGCCCTAATTATAGGGGGGGAGGGGTAAATTTCAAGAAGTAAAAGTGACAAAAATGCTGATGCAGGGTGAAATTTGTCAAAGTTCACAAAGAAACTTGCGCAGTTTGTGCAAGGCATGGAAAAAGTGGGTGGGTTTCGCCGCATTTTCGCTGCCCCGCACCGCAAAAACCAAACAAAAAAGCCCGCGCACCGCCCCGGAAGGCGGCGCACAGGCTCCGGTTTTGGACAAAATGACGAAAGGTCAGTTCAGCTTCAGGTCGCCCTCTTTGATCCAGCCCAGCTTGCGCTCTGCTTCGCAGAACACCACGCTTAGCACGGCGGGCAGAACAAAGCACAGCAGCACCATGGCGGCCCAGTCCATGGGGGTGATGGCGGCTTTGGTCCCGGCGGCGATGTCGTTGACCCAGCCGGTGTACACGCCGATCTGGCCCACCAGACCGCAGGTGCCCATGCCGGAGGAAACGGCCGCGCCGTTCATCTCAAAGTGGAACACGCAGGTAGCCAGCGGGCCGGTGATGGCGCTGGCAAGGGTGGGGGCGATCCAGATGCGGGGGTTCTTGACGATGTTGCCCATCTGCAGCATGCTGGTGCCAAGGCCCTGGCTGACTAGGCCGCCCACACCGTTTTCCTTATAGCTCATGACCGCAAAGCCGATCATCTGGGCGCAGCAGCCCGCCACGGCGGCACCGCCCGCAAGGCCGGTGAGGCCCAGCGCCGCGCAGATGGCGGCGGAGGAAATGGGCAGGGTCAGCGCCACGCCCACGATCACCGACACCAGAATGCCCATCACCAGCGGGGCCTGCTCGGTGGCCCACATGATCAGGGTGCCCACCTGACTGGCGGCGGCACCAATGGGCGCGGCGATGAGCATGGACAAGCCCACGCCTGCAAAAATGGTCACCAGCGGGGTGACCAGAATGTCCACCTTGGTCTCCTTGCTGACCGCCTTGCCCAGCTCGGACGCGACGATGGCAATGACCAGCACCGCCAGCGGGCCGCCTGCGCCGCCCAGCGCGTTGGCAGAGTAGCCCACGGTGATCAGGCTGAACAGCACCAGCGGCGGGCAGTGCAGCGCCCAGCCGATGGCGCAGGCCATGGCGGGGCCGCTCATGGCAGTGGCGTAGCCGCCCAGATCCACCAGCACGTCCAGACCGGTCTGCTGGCCCAGCGTCTTGATGATGGTGCCGATCAGCAGGCTGGCAAACAGGCCCTGTGCCATGGCACCCAGCGCCTCGATGAGGTAGCGCTGCGGCGTGATGACGATATCCTTGCGTTTTAAGAAATCTTTCACATTTGACATGAGAAACTGCCTTTCTGTTCCAGAGATGTTTGTTTTGTGCAGAAACTGCATGTCATGTATAATACCATACACATGTCAAGACAGCAAGCGAAAACCGCATTTTTGCTGGAAATATCTGCAAATTTTGGCTTTGTGCAATGATTTGCGGGCGCGGGACGTATTTCTTTTGGAGCATTTTTCGGGTGCGGGGTGCGCCGCAAAGAAAACCGCGCGCCCCCGTGCGCGGCAATTGACGCGGCCTTGCCCGCGGGTGTATACTGGAAGCGTAACTGAAAAATGAAATGCTGTCCTTTTTTGCGGGGCGGCGTCCGAGAAATAGATGAAGTTTGGGAGCACAGCATGAAAAAGACGTTCTGGAAAAAATGCACGGTCCGGGGCACAGCGGCAGCGCTGGCGCTGGCACTGACCTTCTCGCTGGGGGCACCGCTGGCGCTGGCGGCCCAGCCGGAAGAACCGGAGACTGCCGCGGCAGCGCAGACGCAGGAAGTGCAGGAGACCGACCGGCCCACCCTGCTGCCCGAGACCCCGGAGCTGGCCGCCGAGGACCCGGAAGCACCCCCCGCCCAGGCCACCGAGGCCGAGGAGAACAGCGTGAACCAGCACACGCCGGAAAACAGCGTGGTGCTGACGCCGGAACAGATCAGCGAAGCACTGGACGCCGGTGCGCTGAACGAGGCCGAGGCCCAGTGCCTTGATTTTGGCAGCGAGAACGGCTTCTGGACCTGGCTGGTGAATTTTTTGTTCGGCTGGCTGGACAAGGCCGAACCGGTGTATTCCGGCTGGCGCACCACGGGCGGCAAGACCTATTATTACAGCTCCACCACCCACGAGCCGGTGACCGGCATCCAGTGCATCGACGACAAGCTCTATTATTTTGACGCCGACGGTGTGCTGCAGAAGGGCAAGACCTTCGGCGTGGATGTGTCCAAATACCAGAAGAACATCGACTGGGAGCAGATCAAAAAGGCAGGCGTGAGCTTTGTGATCGTCCGCATCGGCTACCGCGGCTATGGTGCTTCCGGCACGCTGGTGCTGGACCCCATGTTCGAGGAGCATTTCACCAATGTGAAGAATGCGGGCCTGAAGGTGGGCGTGTATTTCTTCAGTCAGGCCACCACCGAGGAGGAAGCCAAGGAGGAAGCCTTTGCCTGCGCCTACGTACTGAACGGACGCAAGCTGGATTACCCCATCTTCTTTGACACCGAAGCATCCGGCGCTTCCAATGGTTCCGGCCGCGCCGACGGTCTGGGTATGGAGGACCGCACCAAGTGCGCCATCGCCTTCTGTGAGGAGGTCAAGGCACAGGGCTACAAACCCGGTGTGTATGCCTCTACCCTGTGGTACCGCAAGCGTGTCAATCTGAACAGCCTGAAAAAATATACCATCTGGAACGCGCATTATGGTGTTGCCAGCAGCCCCATCGACTGCGCCCTGTGGCAGGGCACCTGCACCGCGCGCCTGCCCGGCTACAAGGGCGACCTGGATGTGAACATCAGCTATATCGGGTAAGAGAGGGAGCCTATGGACCGCATTCGACTGATCGCGTCGGACATGGACGCCACCCTGCTGGACGAGCACAGCCAGCTGCCGCTAAAGTTTGCCGACACCATCCGCGCACTGGCCGGGCAGGGCATCCTGTTCGCCGCCGCCAGCGGCAGACCGCTGTATACGTTGGAGACCATGTTCCCGGACCTGCTGGATGAGATCATCCTTATCGGCGACAACGGCGGTGCGGCCCGCTGGAAGGGCAGGGACCTGTTCGTCTCCGAGATGCCTGCCGCAGGCTGGCGCAGCCTTGCCCGCAGCACAAAGCAGGCCGGAGATGTGGGCCTTTTGTGCGGGCTGCAGGCAGCCTATGCCGAAAAGCAGGACGAACAGTACGATGCCGTGTTCAAGAACTTCTACACCCGGGTGGAATATGTGGACGACCTGACCGCCGTGGAAGCGGCAGCGGATAAGTTCACGGTCTATCTGCCGCACGACAATGCGCAGGAGGCCTTTGACGAAACGTATGGTGCGTTCCACACCGGCAACGGCGGCGCATTCTCGGTGGCCGTGGCGGGCAAAAACTGGGTGGACGTGATGAACCCCGGTGTGCACAAGGGGGCAGCTCTGGCCAGGGTGGGGGCCCTGCTGGGCATCCCGGCAGACAGCATGATGGCCTTTGGCGATACCTACAACGACGCCGAGATGCTCACCACCGCAAAGTACGGCTTTTTGATGGAGAATGGCAGCGAACCGCTGCGGGCGAATGTGCCGTTCCTGGCACCCTCCCACCGGGACTACGGCGTGATGCAGGTGCTGGAAACCGTGCTGCGCCAGCACGGCAATGTAAGCCCGGAAGATTTTACAAAAGCACACTGAACAATTCAAAGGCAGGCACGAAACGCCTGCCTTTTGTCATATCCAAAGCACATTCCCCATAAATTGTTCTCAGAGAAAACTGGCTGGGGAGGCATGGGGATATGTTTGTAGTCACATTGAGCAAAACAAGCCTGAAAAAACTGGGTCTCGGGGCCATGTGCTGCGCACTGGTGGTCTGCAGCGCCCTGCTGGGGCGTTATATCAGCAGCCGCACCGTCACGGCGTCGGCGTCCGTGAACAAGATCGAGAGCGCACAGGACATTCAGACCTGGTTCACCGGCTACGGGCTGGATGTGGACGGCGCGTCCATCACGGCCGATAAGGTCAAGATCCCCCGCAAGTGGGACGACAGCTTTTCGGCCTTCAACGGGGTGGTGCAGCAGAGCGGCATGGACCTTGCCCGCTACAAGGGTAAGACCGTGGAGAAATGGACGGCGCTGATCCCGGCGGCCAGCAATGGGGACGCCAGCCGCTACGGCGTGCTGCTGGTGTACAAGAAAAAGGCCGTGGGGGCCTACCTGCTGGAGCGGCCCTCCGGCGTCGTGGTGGGGCTGAAGGATATGCAGGCCGCCATGGCCGAGGCCGAAGCCCAGCAGACTTCCGGTGAAGATTACAGCGGCGACTGGGGCGAGCGCCACGACGAAGAACTGGACGCCCAGACGCTGGACGGCCAGGCGCAGCAGACCTCGGGCGAGGATTACAGCGGCGATTGGGGCGAACGCCATGACGAGGAGCTGGACGCCCAGCAGACCTCCGGCGAGCCGGACACCCAGCCCGCAGCCATCGACCCGGCAGACCTGCCGCTGGACGCCGAGGGCTACCCGGTGGAATGACGCGGGAACGCCTGCTGCGCGCCGGAACTGCCGGGAACCGGGCGAAAAACTGCGTCGAACCGGAGAGCAAAATGCCTAAAATTTGCGCACAATCGGAAATAAAAGTGAAACCTGTGCATTTTTGTCGCATTCTTATGTTCAATTGTACCAAAAAAATGCGCAAAAAATTAGCAATATGAAATGGTGAAAAAATTTGGGACAGGGTTTATAATAGAAGTATCAACTCACGGTGCGGCGCGGCCGCAATCGACGCGAAAAAACGGCGTCCCGTGGGATCAAGTAAGGAGAAAATGATTATGAAGGAATTCCAGTATACCGTTAAGGATGCCTGCGGCATCCATGCACGTCCCGCCGGCCTGCTCGTCAAGACCGTCAAGGGCTTTACCAGCAGCGCCACCCTCGAGAAGGACGGCAAGAGCTGCGATCTGCGCAAGCTGATGGCTCTGATGGGCATGGGCGTCAAGCAGGGCGAGACCATCACCGTCAAGGTCGAGGGCGACGACGAGGAAGCTGCAGCCGCAGCAATCCAGAAGTTCCTGACCGAGAACGTCTGATCGGCAGCGTGATGACGAAAGCCCTCGCGGTTGAGCTGCGGGGGCTTTTTTGGACGGTACGGGACGAAATGTCCCGATGAGAAAGAAGGAGAGTGCACAATGCAGGTAGGCACCGGCAAAAGCGTGCTCAATGGCATCGCCATTGGCAAGCTGAAGATCTACAAGAAAAAAGATACCGCTATTTCCACCGCTCCTGTGGCAGATACCGCCGCAGAACTGGAGCGTTTTGAAGCTGCCCGGCAGAAGGCCATCGAGCAGCAGACCGCACTGTATGAAAAGGCACTGGCAGAAGCCGGTGAGGACATCGCCGAGGTGTTCAACATCCATGCTATGATGCTGGACGACGACGACTTCGTGGATGCCATCAAGGAGATCATCAACGGGCAGAAGATGTGCGCCGAATATGCCGTCAAGACCGCCGGCAACAACCAGGCAGCCGTCTTCGCTGCCATGGACGACCCGTATCTGCAGGCCCGCAGCGCCGATGTGCTGGACATTGCGCAGGCCATGCTGGATATTCTGCAGGGGGTGGACAATGCCAGCCTGCAGGGCACCGAGCCCAGCATTCTGGTGGCGGAGGATCTGGCTCCCTCCGAGACGGTGCGCATGGACAAGAGCCTGCTGCTGGGCTTTATCACCCGCGAGGGCAGCTCCAACAGCCACACCGCCATTCTGGCCCGCAGCATGAACATCCCCGCCCTGATCCAGTGCAAGGATATCCAGGACGACTGGGACGGAAAGATGGCCGTCATCGACGGCTACAACGCCTGTGTGTATGTGGACCCCACCCCCGACCTGCTCAAGAGCCTGAAAAAGCGCCAGCAGGAGGACCAGAAAAAGCAGGCCCTGCTGCAGGAGCTGAAGGGCAAGCCCAACACCACGCTGGACGGCAAGACCATCAATGTGTTTGCCAACATCGGCGGCATGGGCGATGTGGGCGCTGTGCAGCAGAACGACGCCGGCGGCGTGGGCCTGTTCCGCACCGAGTTCGTCTACCTGAACTGCAAGGACTACCCTAGCGAGGATTACCAGTTCGAAGCCTATAAGCAGGTGGTGGAGAGCCTGGCCCCCCGCAAGGTGGTGGTGCGCACCTGTGACATCGGCGCGGACAAGACCGTGGACTACATGAAGCTGGACCACGAGGACAACCCCGCCCTGGGCTACCGTGCCATCCGCATCTGCCTGACCCGCAAGGACTTCTTCAAGACCCAGCTGCGCGCGCTGCTGCGCGCTTCCGCTTACGGCAACATGAGCATCATGTTCCCCATGATCACCAGCCTGCGGGAGCTGCAGGACGCCAAGGCTGTTCTGGAGGAGTGCCGTGCAGAGCTGGCCGCCGAGGGCGTCAAGATGGGCCAGAACATTGAAGTGGGCACCATGATCGAGACCCCCGCCGCCGTGCTCATCGCGGACGAGCTGGCCGCCGAGTGTGATTTCTTCTCCATCGGCACCAACGACCTGACCCAGTACACCTGCGCGCTGGATCGCCAGAACGCAAAGCTGGAGCCCTTCTTCAACCCCCACCACCCCGCTGTGCTGCGTGCCATCAAGATGACCATCGAGGCTGGCCACCGCCACGGCATCTGGGTGGGCATCTGCGGCGAACTGGGCGCAGACACCGCCCTCACCGAGACCTTCCTGCGCATGGGCGTGGACGAGCTGTCCATGAACGCCAAGAGCATCCTGCCGGTGCGCAAGATCATCCGCAGCGTGGACCTGAGCAAGCCTTCTGAAAAGTAAGGAACAAGAGAATCCCGGTTTACCGTTCCCATAAGAACCCCCGGCAGGGCGTCACGCTCTGCCGGGGTCTTTGTATACGGGCCAAAAGTTTACGGAAAATACTTTAAAACGCTAAAGCGAAATGCTATACTATAAGCTGTGACAGGGTATGCAGGTGTCCAGCGCTGCCCGTGGAGGAGATTATGACACAATTCTTGATTCGTCTGTTCATCCGCCAGCCCGACCATGCGCAGGACCCCAAGGTGCGTGCCGCCTACGGCAACCTTGCCGGCGTGGTGGGCATGGTGTGCAACCTGCTGCTGTGCCTGGGCAAGCTGACCGTGGGCACCCTGTTCGGCTCCATCGCCATTACGGCAGATGCGCTGAACAACCTTTCGGATGCCTCGTCCAATGTGGTCAGTCTGGTGGGCTTCCGGCTGGCAAGCAAGGCCCCGGACGCCGAACACCCCTTCGGCCATGCCCGGTATGAATATCTGGCCGGGCTTGCAGTCAGCGTGACCATCCTTGGCATCGGATTTTCGCTGCTGAAGGAATCGGTGGTCAAGGTGCTGCACCCGACGCCGGTGGTCTTCAGCGGACTGACGGTAGCCGTGCTGGCGGCGTCCATCCTCGTCAAGCTGTGGATGAGCGGCTTCAACCGCACCATCGGCCGCATCATTGCGTCCGAGACCCTCATTGCCACCGCTGCCGACAGCCGCAACGATGTGCTGAGCACCGGTGCGGTGCTCTTTGCCACGATCCTGTGCCATGTGACCGGCTGGGATATTCTGGACGGCCTGATGGGTGTTGCCGTGGCGGTGTTCATCCTTGTTTCCGGCTGGGGCCTTGTGCGGGACACCCTCAGCCCGCTGCTGGGCGAAAGCCCCAGCGAGGACCTTGTGGACCACATCGAGCAGAAGGTGCTTTCCTACCCCGGCGTGCTGGGCATGCACGATCTGATGGTGCACGACTACGGTCCGGGTCATCAGTTCGCCTCGCTCCATGTGGAGCTGCCCGCCGAGCAGGACCCGCTGGATGCCCACGACTTGATCGACAACATCGAGCGGGACTTTCTGAAAAACGACCGCCTGATGGTCACCATCCACTATGACCCCATCGTCACCTCGGATGCGGCTGTGGGCGTGCTGCGCGCCCGGCTGACCGAAAAGCTGCGCCAGCTCGACCCGGAGCTCTCGCTGCACGATTTGCGCATCGTGCCGGGCAAGACCCACACGAACGTGCTGTTCGATCTGGTGCTCCCGGCGGGCTACACCGGCGATCAGGTGGAGCTGCTGAGCCAGCTGGAACAGTTCATCAAAGAGCAGGATGCGGCCTATAGCTGCATCATCAAGGTGGAGCAGAGCTATACGGCTGCCCACAAATAAAACAGCTTTCTGAAGGTGAGCCGGTGCTTGCTGCTTCACGGCCTCGCCCTCTCCGCCAAAACCTCTCGGTTTTGCCAGCTTCCCCAAAGGGGAGCCAGGATAACAAGAATTTCAGGGGGAAGTATTATGCTGAACGAGACTTACCGCGCGATGCTCGGCAACAAGAGCGTCATCCGCGAGACCTTCATGTACGGCAAGCAGCGCGCTGCCGCCATCGGGTATGAGAATGTGTTCGATTACTCGCTGGGCAACCCCAGCGTGCCCTGCCCGCCCCAGTTCACCGAAGCTATGCAGGACCTGCTGGCCAATGAAGAACCGGTCAACCTGCACGGCTACTGCCCCAGTCAGGGCGACCCGGGCTTCCGCACCGATGTGGCAGCACACCTGACGAAAACGTTTGGCCTGCCCTATGAGCAAAAGCACATCTTCCCCACCACCGGTGCGGCGGGTGCCATTGCCCACGCCATCCGTGCCGTCACCCAGCCCGGCGACGAGGTGCTCACCTTCGCGCCCTACTTCCCGGAGTATGGTCCCTATGTGGAGGGCACCGGTGCACAGTTGAAGGGGGTGCCGCCGCAGGCCCCGGCCTTCCAGCCCAATCTGGACGCGTTTGAAGCAATGCTCACCGAGAAGGTGACGGCGGTGCTCATCAACACGCCCAACAACCCCACCGGTGTGGTCTACTCGGCCGAGACCCTCACCCGCATGGCCGACATCCTGACCGAAAAGAGCAGGGCCTTCGGACACAACATTTTCCTCGTCAGCGATGAGCCTTACCGCGACATCGCCTTTGACGGCAAGACCGTGCCCTACCCGGCGGCATTCTACCCCCACACGCTGACCTGCTTCTCTTACTCCAAGAGCCTGAGCCTGCCCGGCGAGCGTCTGGGGTATGTGGCGGTGCGCCCGGGCTGTGAGGGTGAGGACATCCTTGTGGATATGATGGCCCAGATCTCCCGCTTTACCGGCCACAACTGCCCGCCCAGCATCATCCAGCGTGCCGTGGGCCGCTGCCAGGAGGTCACCAGCGACCTGTCCGTCTACGAGACCAACATGAACCTGCTGTACGATAAGCTCACCGAGTTGGGCTTTGAGGTGGAGCGCCCCGGCGGCACCTTCTACATCTTCCCGAAGGCTCTGGAGGAGGACGCCAACGCCTTCTGCATGAAAGCCCGGGAATTCGACCTGCTGCTGGTGCCCAGCGACACCTTTGGCGTCAAGGGCTATGTGCGGCTTGCCTACTGCATCGACACTGAAAAGGTGCGCCGCAGTCTGCCTGCCCTCGAAAAGCTGGCGGCGGCCTACCGCAAATAAAAAGCCGAACCGCTCCGGCGCGGCGTTTGGCGGCGCGGGGCTGGGAATATACATCAGAGAGGAAAGGGAACCCTGCTATGGAAAAGATCAAAATGACCACGCCCCTCGTCGAGATGGACGGCGACGAGATGACCCGCATCCTGTGGAAGATGATCAAGGACGAGCTGATCCTTCCGTTTGTGGACCTCAAGACCGAATACTACGACCTGGGCCTGCCCAACCGCGACGCCACCGCCGACAAGGTGACCATGGATGCCGCCCTCGCCAACAAGAAGTACGGCGTCTCGGTCAAGTGTGCCACCATCACCCCCAACGCCCAGCGCATGGATGAGTACAAGCTGCACGAGATGTGGAAAAGCCCCAATGGCACCATCCGCGCTGTGCTGGACGGCACCGTGTTCCGCGCACCCATTATGATCGACAGCATTCATCCGGTGGTCAAGAACTGGAAAAAGCCCATCACCATCGCCCGCCACGCCTACGGCGATGTGTATAAGTGCACCGAGTTCCGCATTCCCGGTGCAGGCAAGGCAGAGTTGGTGTTCACCGGTGCAGACGGCAGCCAGCAGCGCGCCACCGTCTTTGATTTTGAGGGTGCCGGTGTGCTGCAGGGTCAGTACAACAAGGATGATTCCATCCGCAGCTTTGCCCGCAGCTGCTTCAACTACGCACTGGACGTGAAGCAGGATCTGTGGTTCGGCGCAAAGGATACCATCTCCAAGAAGTACGACCACACCTTCAAGGATATCTTCCAGGAGACCTACGATGCCGAGTACAAGGAAAAGTTCGAAGCTGCCGGCATCACCTACTTCTACAGCCTCATCGACGATATCGTGGCGCGCGTCATCCGCAGCGAGGGCGGCTTTGTCTGGGCCTGCAAGAACTACGACGGCGATGTGATGAGCGATATGGTCTCCACCGCCTTTGGCTCGCTGGCCATGATGACCAGTGTGCTGGTCAGCCCGGACGGCAAGTACGAGTACGAGGCCGCCCACGGCACCGTCACCCGCCACTACTATAAGTATCTGAAGGGCGAAAAGACCTCCACCAACCCCATGGCCACCATCTTTGCATGGTCTGGCGCATTCAAGAAGCGCGGCGAGCTGGACAATCTGCCGGAGCTGGTGCACTTTGGCGAGGCGCTGGAAGCCGCAAGCTTGCAGACCCTGAACGAGGGCATCATGACCAAGGACCTGTGCGGTCTGGCAGAGGGCATCACCCCCACCGCTGTGGACAGCGAGGGCTTTATCAAGGCCATCCGTGAGCGTCTGGAAGCCAAGCTGGCATAAAACGATTTTCAATATAACATAAAAACCGGAACGATCCACCCGAAAAAGGGAAGATCGTTCCGGTTTATGTTTTAGGCAGGATGTGCGACAAACTGGAACTTGTCGGGGCAAAGCCCCTCCATCTTGCTACGCAAGACCGTTCTGTCGCTTAAAAGCCCCACTGGGGCTTTCATTGTTCTGCTTCGCTCCACAAACGCGAAGTTGTCAATATACGTTCTTCATCACAGTGTCCTGCAAATAATGGTTGAAACACTCATATTCATCAGCCTCCAACATTCTAGGCGAACTCATAATGACAAGTTCATGCCCCTGATTTTCTGCATGATAGGGCGGGTGGATATGCCGATAGGGATTTTTCACAAAACCACAACGTTCGTAGAATCCCTTCCGACGAATGGATATTTCGTCCACGGGTGGGTCTATTTCAAGAATTAAAGGAGTCGCTTGATAAGCGTTCAGAATCTTTTGTCCGTAGTGCTTGTTCCGCATAGCAGGCAGAACACAAAAATGCTCAATATAAAAGAAACCGGCAATTTCCCAATAGAGAATTTCACCGATAAATTCTCCCTCATCACAGATTATATCGAAATGGTAGGCATCCTTCGTCAAAATCTGATTCTGTGAACGAGTTTCACGTTGCTCGTGTGCCGGAAAACTGATATTATAAAGTTCCATTGCCTTTTGATACAACGGATGCGTTTCGCTGGTAATTCGTTCAATGTTCATGGTGAATCACTCCTTTGAGGTACAACTTCCGATTTGTTGGTTACAAATGCAGTGCATTCAGCACTTCATTTACGATGTTCAGCGAGACCTGCCCCGGTGCACTTGCCTGCCCGGGGTTGGCAAAGGTCATGGCAGAGCCGAAAGTCTCCCCAGCCAGACGGCTCACAGCCCCCAGAGCGCCCATGCTCATGGTGATGACGGGCGTTTCCGGGTGCCGGTCAGCCATCTCAGCAGTGGCGGCAAGCAATTCCAGCACATCGGTGCGGGTTTGGGGCATCACGGCCAGTTTGGGCAGGTCTGCACCGGCTTGCTGCATCTGTACCATGCGATGGACAAGTTCTGCCCGGGGTGGGGTCTTGGCAAAATCGTGGCTGGAACACACCACTGCGACCCCGGCGGAATGTGCCTGCTCCACCAGCTTGGGCAGGTCTGCCCCGGCGGTGAAGAACTCGATGTCCAGCAGGTCGGCGCAGTCGGTATCGAGGATCAGGTGCAGAAAGGCAAGGTATTCCGGATGGGAGAGCGCCCGCTCGCCGCCCTCTGCCTTGGTACGGAAGGTCACCAGCAGAAGCTTGTCCCGCAGGGCAACCCGCAGCTTCTGTACACAGCGGGCAATGGCAGCGGGGGACTGAAAGCTCTCGAACCAGTCTGCCCGCCATTCCACACAATCGGCCAGCAAGGTTGAAAACTGCGCAGCCTTTTCCAGAATAGCAGCTTCGGTGCGCTCCACAATGGGCAGAATGACCTTGGGACGGCCCTCCCCGATGCGGTAGCTGCGGATGTTGACACAGGACATGGCACTTCTCCTTTATATAATAAGGATAACTACATCATACAGGATACTAGAATGACTCCATAATACGTTCTGCCCGCCGCCTTGTCAAGAAAAGACGGTTATTATAATAGGAGAAAAACAGGAGCATTTACCCCGCCGCAAAGAAATTGGAAAAAAGATGTCAAAAAGTGTTGACAACTGTCCCGGGGTGTGGTATTATACTTGAGCGCCAAGCGCGGAGGCAAAAGAATGACTTCAGCACGAAGCCCTTGAAAAGAACCAATGAACGTCAAGAAAGACCGGTTAGCGCCGAGGAACTTCAAGATGATTCAAGTTCAGAAAGTTCAAAAGCTTCGAAAAAAGACTTGACAAAAAACCACTTCTGTGGTAAAATAATCAAGTCGTCAGCCGCTAAGGCTGAGGCGCACAGGACCTTGAAAATTGAACAATATCGAAAAACTTGTAACGGAACCTATTTTCGTGTTGGAAAAACACGTTAAACAATTCCAAAAGTAATTCACACAGGACGCAAGCGATTGCGTGCTGAGCGAACAAGATTTAACACTTTAAAAGTGATAAATATCATTTATAAAGAGTTTGATCCTGGCTCAGGACGAAC
>NZ_NMTR01000010.1 GCF_002549775.1 Faecalibacterium langellae
CAACCCCAAAGAGGATGGGCTCCATACAAAAAAGCTAGCCGCTTCGCTTAACGCTTTTTTGTGTTCCGCCATTTCAAGGCCCCTCAGCCGCTGCGGCGGCAGCTCCCCGCAGGGGAGCGGGAGCGCCCTCTCCGTCACCTTCGGTGACACCTCTCCCTAAGGGAGAGGCAAGAAGCACTCCCAGTATGCCCTTGGTACCCTTTCGAAAAAGAGACAAGAAACGTGCCCTCCACGGTCTTGGCTCTCCCTTCGGGAGAGCTGGCGCGAAGCGCCTGAGAGGGTTGGCTTCCCGCCGGGCTGCCTGTTCTCCCCGCTGACGCGGATGCTCCCGCAGGGAGCCAGCGGCAGCAGATGCCGTTTGCCGTTACGGCCCCACCCGTGAAAAAGAGAATTTGAAAAATCCGCAGATTTTTCAAATTCTCAAAATAAAATAATTTTTCCGCTAATATTGTCAGAGCGAAGCGGAGACAATTCTAAATCAAAAAAGGAGCACCCGCTTATGATGCTGGACCGCATGGAAGGCAATGCAGAACTGAAAACGAGCGTGCGGCAGATGCTGGCGTCCCGGCGGCTGACCCACAGTGTGCTTCTGGTGGGCGAAGACGGGCTGGGAGCCGGTTTTGCGGCCCGCTGCATCGCCGCCGATTATCTTTACCCCGCAGGCGGCGCGCCCGCTGAAGCGCTTCTGCGGGGCGAATGCTGCCGCGCTGTGGCAAAGGCCGGCAAGCGCGACAGCGGCCAGGTGGAGACGGGCATCGTGCGCGAGGCCATCTCGGTGTCCGGCATGGGCAGCGGCGGGCGGTACCTTGTGGGTCAGGTCACGGCCATGCGCAGTGAGATTTTCAACACCAGCCTGTCCGCCGAGGGACGCGCCGTCCTGCTCTACCATGTGGAGCGCATGAACGAGGAGTCCGCCAATGCCCTGCTGAAGGTCATGGAGGAGCCGCCCGAGGGGGTGCTGTTCCTGCTCACGGCGGATTCGCTGGCAAGCGTTCTGCCCACCATCCGCAGCCGCTGCGTCAGCTTTGCGGTGGCGCCCGTCTCGCCGGAGCAGTGCGCCCGCTACTGCGTCGCGCAGGGGGTGGACAAAAAGACGGCGGCCCTGTACAGTGAACTGTTCGACGGCCACATCGGCACGGTGCTGGCTGCCGCCCGGGACGAAGCCCGCACCGCGCAGGTGGAAAAGGCCCTGCAGCTGGCAAAGGCGGCCGCCGCCCACGACAGCTATGCCGCCGCCGTGCTGCTGGCCGCCTTTGAAAAGGACAAGGCCGGTGCGGCGGCCCTGCTGGCGGATTTCCGCGCCGTGGCGGCGGCAGGCCTGCGCGGCAGCCCCCACGCCCCGGTGCAGGGCGCGGACGCCCAGCGGGCCCTGCGGCTGGCCGAAGCCGCCATCCAGCGTCTGGGCGCGCAGGTGAACCCGAAGATCGTGCTCAGCGTGTTCGCTGCAAAACTTGCATAACAAAAATATCCCCGGCAGAGGAAGGCGCAAGGCCCTTTCTGCCGGGGATTTCTTTATACTTCTTCAACAAGGATATCCGGGTAAATGGAAGCGGCTTCGTAGGTGAAGGTCGCTTTTTTGTTTTTGCTTGCAGCAGTGAAGACAATGACAGTTCGATTGTCGTTCCGATACTGCTCAGGCGTGAGACTGATATAGAGAGGAATGCGGGGGGCGATTGCTCCGGGGGCGACAGAAACGGAATCAGTAAACTGCAGCGTGCCATTTTTTTCAATATTATCCAGACTGCAGACAGTTGCCGGACTGCCATCGACCGTGCAGGTGAAATCAGAAAGCTTCAATTCAAAAGAAGTGTTGTTTGCTTTGTTGTCGATATACAAGAAGGTGTACTTATAGTAGTCGTTGTTAAACGTCATCGGAACAAAGCTGCCCATGTTGACGTAGATATCACCCATGCCCTGCTGTTTGCTTCCATCCATGGTAGGAGATGCAGTGCTGGGTGCTCCCCCACCCCCGCATCCGGCCAGAGCGCCGGCGGCGGCAGCAGACAGAACGGCAAGGCCGGTGGCTTTCAGAAAAACGCGGCGGCTGATCATTTTAGACATCATTGATTCTCCTTTTCAAGATTTCTTCTGGGTGGAACAGTCGGATAGAAACAGAAACACCCTCCAGCGCTTGCGGTACACTGGAGGGGTCTCTGTTTGGGGTATTGCTTTGGTGTGAGGAGGAATCATGTGTAAGGCGCGGTTGCGGCCCCGCATCCCTACAAAAGATAGTATACCCTATTTTCCGTAAAAAGTCATTGCTTTTTTGTGAAAAAATCGAAAAATCAATTGATTTTTCAAACAGAGACCGTGCAGAACGTCAGGACGCCGTTTCAGCACGCCGTTTTTCCGCGCAGCGGATATTCTTTTCTCCAGAATAACATATCAGCGGCAAAAGGTCAAATCTTTTTTTGCTTCGGCGGCGTGCAGCCTGCCGTGCTCCACATAGTGGGCGGCGTTGCGCACATTCGCCTCGGCCTGGGCGGGCGTCACCTGCTTGATGATCTTTGCGGGCACGCCCACAGCCACCGACCCGTCCGGGATGACCATGCCTTCCGGCACCAGCGCCCCGGCCCCGATGATGCAGTTTTTGCCCACCACGCAGTGGTTCAGCAGGGTGGCGTGCATCCCGATGAGGCTGCCGTCGCCCACGGTGCACCCGTGCACCAGCGCGCTGTGGCCCACCGTGACGTTTTTGCCCAGCGTCACGGCCCCGCCCACGTCGCAGTGCAGCACGGCGTTGTCCTGCACATTGGTGTTCTCGCCGATGGTCAAAGTGCCGTCGTCGCCCCGCAGCACGGCCCCGTACCAGACGGTGGAGCCGGGTCTCAGCACCACATCGCCCTGCACGGTGGCGTTGGGGGCCACGAAGACTGCGCCCTCATCGCGGGGGAATTTTCCACAAAAAGACAGGAACATTGTTAAAAACCGCCTTTCTCTCTTTCGCTTTTGGCTCGTTTATGGTATTCTTTAAGGTAGAACAAAATCATTTCCGGCGCTTTGGGCCGGGACGTCGATCAAGGGGGTACGCTCATGTTTCAAAACAGGTTCTTCCGCCGTGCCGCAGCACTGGTGCTCACCCTGGCGCTTGCCGCCGCGGCGGCGCTGCCGGGGCTGGCCGCCTACCCCATGCCCATCCAGACGGCCAGCGAGACCGAGGCGGTGTATCTGTTCAACGCCGACACCGGCAAGACCATCCTGGCCCAGAACGCCGACCAGCAGCAGTATGTGGCCAGCCTGACCAAGATGATGACCGCCCTGCTGCTGCTGGAGAGCGGCAAGGACCTGAACGGCGAAGTGACCGTGCCCACCGCCATGACCCAGGAGTTCAAGGACATCCAGAACGCCAACGGCATGACCGCGGGCCTGCGCATCGGTGAGACGGTGCGCCGCATCGACCTGCTGTATGCCCTGCTGGTGTCCAGCGCCAACGACGCCGCCAGCGTCATCGCCTACGATGTGGGCGGCAGCGTGCTGGACTTCGTCCGGCAGATGAACGCCCGCGCGGCGGAGCTGGGCTGCACCGGCACCAACTTCACCTGCGCCCACGGCCTGTTCGACTACGGCAACGTTTCCACCGCCGAGGACATGGCCAGGATCGCGGCGGAATGCTACAAAAACCCCACCTTCGTGCAGGTGTCCGGCACGGCGGCCTACACCATGCCCGCCACCAATCTGCACCAGAATGAGCGCACCATCAACTCCACGAACCCCCTCACCGACACCGGCAGCGAGTTCTACCGCAGCTACATCAAGTGCGTCAAGGGCGGCTTCACCACCCTGGCGGGCCGCTGCGCCGTGGCCTTTGCCGAACAGGGCGGCCACACCTACGGCCTTGTGATCCTCCACGCGGACAACGCCAGCCTCTACACCGAGTGTGACCAGCTGCTGGACTGGGCCTTTGAGAGCTTTTCGGACCGCCCGCTGGTGGACACCCAGACCGAGCTGACCACCATCGACCTGACCAAGTGCCGCGCCCAGCCCACCGCCGCGCTGTATGCGGCGGCTCCTGTCAGCGGCTACGGCCACGCAGACGATGTGGTGAGCTACGCCTTCGACCTGCCCGAGAGCATCCCGGCCACCGTGAAAAACGGCCAGAAGGTGGGCACCGCCACCGTCTATCTGGACGGCTACGAGGTGGGTACCGTGGACCTTGTGACCCATGCGGAATATATCTCCGACTTCCGCACCGACTCCAAAGCCACCCTGCTGCTGCTGTGCACGCTGGTGGTCATCCTGGGCGCGCTCACCGTGCTCACCCTTGCGGCGGGCGGCGGCGCGCTGAGCCTGCGGCGCAGAAAGCGCAGACATTGACCTTATTCTATAACAAAAAAAGCGGCACATCAAGCCTTGCGGAAAAGGCCCGATGTGCCGCTTACTTTTTTACTTGTTGAGGAACCGGATAAAGTGGTAGGATTCCACGATCTGGAAGTACTTGATGATGCGGGGATACAGCGGCTCGGCCTTTTCGCCGTACTGCTGCTTCATGCATTCAGCAAGGTCCGCAACGGTCTTCTGCCCGTCGATCAGCGGCCAAAGGTAGCTGCCGGTCTCGTCCAGATGGACCTGGGTGGTGCGTGGTTTGTGAAACACTTTTTGCGCGATCGTATTGAACAGGCCGGTGTTCTCCACCTCCAGGGTGATAAGGCCGGTCTGCTCGTCGGTGTGCCAGCGCAGGGTCTCCGCACGCTGCGGGATCAGGTCCAGATAATTGATGGATTCGTTCTTATGCTTCATCAGTTCTTCTTTTTCTTGAGGGAAAACGCCAGCAGGCATGCGATCATCACGATCATCAGCACGATGCCGCCGATGTTGCCCAGGTCAAAGCTCAGGGCAGTGTTGATGCCAAACACGGCGAACACGGCCAGCAGGATGCCCACAAGGCCCTCGCCTGCGATCATACCGGCGCAGAACAGGGTGCCGTTGGTGCTCTGCTCCTCCTTGGTCTTGGCATCGACCTTCTTGCGGCTGTCCATGAACCAGCGCACCACGCCACCGATCATGATGGAGGTGTTCAGGTAGATGGGCAGGTACAGGCCGATGGCGAACGGCATCACGGGGATGCGCAGAACTTCCAGAGCCAGAGCCAGGAACACGCCGGTGAACACCAGGTTCCAGGGCAGGTTGCCGCCCATGATGCCCTCAACGATCATCTTCATCAGGGTAGCCTGGGGTGCGGGCACCTCGGCACCGCCGTAGCCCCATGCGCTGTCCAGCAGGTACAGCACGCCGCCGATGGCAAGGCCTGCGGCGATCACGCCGATCAGCTCGCCGATCTGCTGCTTGACCGGGGTCGCACCCAGCAGGTAGCCGGTCTTCAGGTCCTGCGAAGTATCCGCTGCGATGGCAGCGCAGATGCAGATGACGGAAGCGATGGCCATGGAGCCGATCATGCCCTCAATGCCCACGTTGCCGGTGGCCTTCAGGACCATGGTAGCGATCAGCAGGGTGGCAATGGTCATGCCGGAGACGGGGTTGTTGGAACTGCCGATCATGCCGACCATACGTGCAGAGACGGTGGAGAAGAAGAAGCCGAAGATGACGATCAGCAGAGCACCCAGCGGGCTGACGGGAATTGCCGGAGCCAGCCAGATGATGAGGATGATGAGCAGGATGCCGCCCAGGATGAAGGGCATGGGCAGGTCCTTCTCGGTGCGGGAGGTGCCGGAAGCACTGCCGCCCTTCATGCTCTTCATGGCATCACGGAAGGTGGATGCGATCAGAGGCAGGCTCTTGATCAGCGAGATGATGCCGCCGGTGGCGATGGCGCCAGCGCCGATATACTTGACGTAGTTGGACCAGATGGCGTCTGCACCGCCCGCTGCGTACAGGTCCGCAATGGTGGTGCCTGCTGCAGCCGGGTACAGGGAGATGTTCGCGCCGAACAGGCAGATCAGCGGGATGATGACCATCCAGCCCACCAGAGAACCGGCGAACATATAAGAAGCGGTCTTGGGGCCGACGATGTAGCCCACGCCCAGCAGAGCGGGGTAAACTTCCATGCCCAGCGCGCCCTTGAAGGAGTTGAACGCCAGAGCGATGTCGGCGGGGATGGCCTTCAGGCCATCGACGATGAACTTGAAGATGGCCGCCAGGCCCATGCCGGAGAACACGGTGGAAGCGTTTGAGCCGCCTTCCTCACCGGCCAGCAGCACGTCTGCGCAGGCGGTGCCTTCCGGGTAGAGCAGGGTGGCATGTTCCTTGACGATCAGCGCGTTGCGCAGGGGCACCATGAACAGAACGCCCAGGATGCCGCCGCACAGGGCGATCAGGGTGATCTCCAGGATGCTGGGCTTATCGCACAGGCCTTCCTTTGCCCACAGGAACAGCGCAGGCATGGTGAAGATGGCACCGGCGGCCAGGCTCTCGCCTGCGGAACCGATGGTCTGCACCATGTTGCTCTCCAGAATGGAGTTCTTCTTGAGCAGGACGCGGATGACGCCCATAGAGATGACTGCTGCCGGGATGGAGGCAGAAACAGTCATGCCGACGCGCAGGCCCAGGTAGGCATTTGCAGCGCCGAAGACCACGGACAGGATGATGCCCATGATCACAGAGGTCGCCGTCATTTCTGCGGTGATCTTTTCCGCAGGAATATACGGCTTGAAGGATTCTTGATCTTTCATGCTTGCACTCCTTGCGACAGCACAAACGTCCCGCTGCAAAAAAAGCAAGGCGCTTGTGCTGTCTGTTTTCCTATTCCTATTTCCAAAACACGCGCATCCTATCCCGAAAGGACACGCTGGCACATTCTCTATTATACTAAAGTGTGACTCTAAAGGCAACTGGAAATGTTCACAAGGAATCAACAAAAAGTTCGTGAATTCAAGCATTTTGCGTAAAATTCGGCCATAAACCTGCAAAAAAACTCCATGCAGGCAGAAAACTGTCCGCATGGAGCGTACATTCTTTTAACGGCACCCGGGGGCCCCGCTGCTCAGATCAGGAAAATGAGGAAGCCCACCGGGATGCACAGCACGTCCAGCACCAGCAGCACCTTCTGGCCGGTCGTGGGCTGGAAACCGGAGGTCTTGCTCTGCTGCAGGTAGCGGCAAATGCCCGCGATGCCGAACCATATCAGCGCAATGCCGCCTGCAATGGTCATACCGGCCACACCGCCCATCACAGCCAGGAAGATCAGCGCGCCCTTGCACAGGGCGCTGATGGCGCTGAGCACCTTTTTTCGGGTGAAGGGCGTCGTTTCTTCCGGTTTTGCGTCAGGCTTGGTGTCGGGTTTGGCATCGGGCTTCGGGGTGTCGTTGTGGCTGCCGGTGCCGCCCGCTGGGCTGTGGGTGTCGGGTTTGCTGTCGGGCTTCGGCGGCAGGTCTGCCTTGCTCAGGTCGCTGGCGTTCTGCCAGTGCTTTTTGCCGCCGCCCGTCCCGCCGGAAGCGCTGCTGCCGCCGGTGGTGCTGCCCGGGCCGGGGAAAATGCGCTTGGTCACGTTGCCGTCTGCGGCCGTGCCGCCGGTACTGCCGGAAACGCTGCCGGTGTCGCCGCCCGGGCCGGGGAAGATGCGCTGGGTCTTGTTGTCGTCTGCGGCTGTGCCGCCGGTCTTGCCGCCAAAGCCGCCAAGGTCCCTGCCGGTGTCAAAGCCCTTTTCGCCGGTGCCTTTGCCGCTGCCGCCCCACATGTCGGCGGTCTTTTCCGTTTCAGCTGCGTTCACGGCCGCGTCCGGCTTGCCCAGGGGCAGGATCATGGTCCGGGATTCCGGCGCGTTCAGCAGCTTTTCCAGCGCAAGGCGCATCTCGGTGGGCGAAGCAAAGCGCCCGGCGGGGTCCGGCGCGCAGGCTTTGCGCAGGATGGCGTCCAGCGCGGCGGTGGCGTTCACCGCCCGGGGCAGCTCCAGCCCGGACAGCCGCTTGCCCTCGGCCATGTTCCGGTCCTCGGGGGTCAGCGGCTGCGGATAGGGCGGGTAGAACGGCAGACGACCCTCGTTCAGGCAGCGGTAGAGCACCAGACCCAGCGCGTAGGTGTCCACGCTGGCGTTGTAGGTCTTGCCTGCCTGGAACATTTCCGGGGCCATGTAGCTGGGCGAGCCCACCTGGGTCAGCGCGCCGGAGCTGGCCAGCACGGTGCGGGCCACGCCGAAATCGCCCAGCTTGTAGTTGCCGTCCGCCGAGATGAAAATGTTCTCGGACTTGACGTCGCGGTGGATGATGTTGTGCCGCTGGCACAGTTCCAGCGCGCGGCACAGGTGGACGCCCATGCGCACCACTTCGCCCCGGGGCATCTGCACGGTGCGCTGCAGGTGGACGTTCAGCGGGGTGAGCAGCTCCATGCGGATGAGGATGTCCCAGCCGATGCCGTCTTTGTGGGGGACGATCTTGTGGTCCTCGTAGCTCACGATGTTGCTCTGGGCCTTGAGCTCACTCATCAGCTTGATCTCGTTGGTGATGGCGTCCGCGCAGGAGCGGTAGTAAGACGAAACGCTGTCGCCGGTGAGGTTGTTGGTCTCGATGGTGGAGCGCAGGTCGTCTTCCGATTGGGGCAGGCTGATGATCTTCAGCGCGCTGGTGTTCACGGTGCCCAGCGCGTCCCGCCGCTCGATCTCGAACACTCTGCCGTAACTGCCCGAGCCGATGCAGCGCTTGATGGTCCACTCGCCAAGGAGCGGCGCGTATTTTTCGTTATAAGATTCCGCAGTCATGATACTTCCTCACTTTTTGGCTCAGTCGTAGTAGTTGATGGTAACGCCCTCGTCAAAGGCACTTTCATGCACTTTGCAGTCCCGGGAGAGGGTGACGCTTGTCAGCGCACAGCCGGAGAAAGCACCATTGCGGATGCTGGTCACGCTTTCCGGGATGGAAACGGAAGAAAGACTGCTGCAATTGCCAAACGCACGATTTCCGATGTAGAAGACGCCGTCCGGGATCGTGACAGTGGTCAGGCTAACACAACAATAGAAGGAATAGGAACCGAAGATCTGCAGCCCTTCCGGAAGGGTGACCGAGGTCAGGCTGGTAAACCTGGTAAAGCAGTAGGGCGGGATTGTGGGGACGGAGGCCTGCAGGTCAATGGCGGTGACCCGGTCGGCAAGCTTCTCCCACGGGGTACCAGTAATGGTGCCGCTGCCCTGAATGGTAAGAACGCCTGCACCGGAAATGCTCCAAGTCAGACCGTCGCCGCAACTCCCTTCGGCAACAGGTTTAGAGGACTCCGCCGAATACACGGCGTATCCTCCCCCGCCCAGCACAGCCAGAGCGGCGGCACCGCCGATAACCCCCAGCATTTTGCGGCGGGAAATTTTCTTCTCCCCTGCCGGTGCGGGCGTTTCGGCTGCCTCGGCCTTTTCCTGCTCTGCCTTGCGGGCCGCTTCTTCGGCTTCCCGGGCTTTGCGCTCCTGTTCGGCGCGCTGGGCCTGCTCTTTTGCGGCGGCGGCGCGGGCTTCCTCAGCCTTGCGCTGCTCCTCGGCCCGGCGGGCGTCTTCTTCCGCCTTGCGGGCGGCGGCTTCCGCTTCGCGGCGCTGCTGCTCCTGCTGGGCGAACAGGAACACCGTCTCGTCCTCGGCCTTGGGGGCAGGGGCCTTTGCCGGTGGTGTGGGCTGTGCGGCGGGCTGCTGGCCGAAAGGCAGACGAGTGGTCTCGTCCGCTGCATCCGGGGTCTCCGGCGCTTTGGGCGCGGCAGCCACAGTTGCCGCTGCATCTGCGGCGGGCACTTGGGCCGCCGGTGCGGCCGCGCGCACGGTGGCGTCGCCTGCCTCCGGCACCGGGGCGGCGTCGGATGCACCGCGCAGCACGGCTTCCAGCGCAAGGCGCATCTCGGTGGGCGAAGCAAAGCGGTCCGCCGGGGAGGGCGCACAGGCTTTGCGCAGGATATCAGCCAGCGGGCCGGAAGCGTTCACCGGGTCCGGCAGGGGCTCCCCGGCCAGACGGCGGTCGTGGGCACGCTCTTTGGCCAGCGCAGTCAGCGGCTGCGGATAAGGCGGGTAGAAGGGCATCCGGTTCGCGTTCAGCAGCTGGTACATCACAAGGCCCAGCGAATAGGTGTCCACGCTGGCGGTGTACTTCTCGCGGCGGAACACCTCCGGGGCCATGTAGTTCACGGTGCCCGCAAAGGTGGAAGCACCGGTGGACGCGCTGGCCGTGCGGGCCACGCCGAAATCGCCCAGCTTGAAGTCGCCGGTGTCCGAGATAAAGATGTTGGCGGGCTTGATGTCCCGGTGGATGATGCTGTATTTCTCGCACACTTCCAGTGCGCGGCACAGGTCGATGCCCAGCCGCAGCACGGCCTGCCGGGGGATGGTGTCGAACTGCTTAAAGTACTGGCTGATGGGGGTGAGCAGTTCCATGCGGATGAGGATATCCCAGCCGATGCCGTCGGTGTGCTCGATCACGTCGTGGTCCTCATAGCTCACGATGTTGCTGTGGCCCTTCACCTTGTTCATCAGCGCGATCTCGCGGTTCAGGGCCACCACCGTCTCCCGGAAATAGGAGGAGGCCCCCTGCCTGTCCAGTCCGTCCTCGTCCAGCACGCTCTGCAGTTCTTCCGGCGAAGACGGGATGGTGATGGCCTTCAGCGCGCCGCGGTAAACGGTGCCGTCCAGCGCGTCGGTGCGCTGGATCTCAAACACCTTGCCGTAGCTGCCGGCTCCCAGCTGCTTTGTGATGTACCATTTGCCGAACACCGGCTCGTATTTCTTGTAGTATTCCGCATCCATAATGGATCCCTCCGCAAGGCCCCTGCCAAAGGCAGAAGCAGGTGTTTACACGGCCCCGTAAATGCCGTGCACCGAAACTTCGCCGGTGAAGACGTGTTCCTCGCCGCTGTCGGTGCGCACCACAAGGCGGCCCTCCTCGTCCACGTCGATGGCTTCACCTGCGCCCTGCCTGCCGTCCGGCAGGTCGAAGGTGACCCGGCGGCCCAGGTTGACGCAGGCGGCTTTATATTCCTCCCGGAAGGGTGCAAAGCCGTCCCGGGCAAAGACATACATGTTGCGGTCAAAGCCGAAGTCGGTCAGGCCCTCGGCCAGCCAGGCCGGGTCGGCGGCAAGGTCCACTTTGGCCCCCTGCAGCTCCAGCGAGGTGCCGTTTGGCAGGTTCGCCGCGTCGAAGTAGCTCTGGGGCTGGGCCAGGTTGATGCCGATGCCGCACAAAATGCCCCGGCCCTGCTGCTGGTAGCCGTAGCTCACGCCCTCGCACAGGATGCCCACGATCTTTTTGCCGTTCAGCAAAAGGTCGTTGGGCCACTTGATCTGGCAGTCCACGCCGTAGCGCAGCTTCAGCTGGGTGCGCACCGCAAGGCTGGCCAGCAGCGGCAGGGTGGACGGCTGGGCCAGCGGCTCCCGGATGGCCACCGTGTAGTACAGCGCACGGCCCTCGGCGTTCACCCAGCTGCGGCCCAGCCGCCCGCGCCCGGCGGTCTGGTTCTCGGTGTACACAGCCCCCACGGGGCCAAACTCCTCAAAATGCTCTTTCACATACGCGTTGGTGCTGCCGCATTCGGGCAGATAGCGCACCTCATTGATGCTCATTTTTTCGGTACCTCTTTGTGTTCGTGGGCAGTCACTTTGCCGTTTTCCAGCGTCAGGATGCCGTAGGTGTCCGGCCCGGTGTAGCACCGGCCGCAGGAGCCGGGGTTGAACAGGAACACGCTGCCGCGGTCCTCCGCGTGGGGGACGTGGGTGTGGCCGAACAGCGCCACATCCGCGCCCCGGGCGGCTGCCGCGTCGGCCAGCGTATCCAGATCGTATTTTACGCCGTACATATGACCGTGAGTGTAGAAAATGACCACGCCGTCAAAGGCGGCCAGGCCGTCGGTGGGCTCCAGCGCGCCGTAATCGCAGTTGCCCGCCACCGAGTAGGCTCGCAGCCGGGGGTATTTGGTCAGCGCCAGCTCCAGATCGCGCAGGCCGTCGCCCAGAAAGATCAGTGCGTCGATGTTTTTGCTCTCAGCCTTCAGGATGCGCTCAATGGCGTCGCGTCCGCCGTGGCTGTCGCTCAGAACCAGAAGTTTTGTCACGAAAGGGGTCCTCCTCTATTTACCAGATATCATTTGCTCTCATGAAGGGCTGAATGGCCTGTCAGTCCTGTTCCTGCTGCAGCACCAGCAGCTGCTTGTACACTTCGCTCTTGGAGTAGGGCGTGCCCTGGGCCGCTGCCTTGGCGGCGGCCGTGGGGCCGAAGCCCTGGCCGGTCAGCTCCAGCGCCCGCTGCGCGGCCTGCTCCAGCGTCAGCTCCTGCTCCGGGTCGGCAGAGTCCGGCGCACCGGCCATCACCAGCACATACTCGCCGCGGGGGTCGTTCACCTTATAATGTTCCACCGCTTCGCCGAGGGTGGTCTTCCAGATGTCCTCGTGCAGCTTGGTCAGCTCGCGGCAGAGGGTGATGCTGCGGTCCGCGCCGAAGGCATTCGTCAGGTCGTCCAGCGTGGTGCGCAGCTTGTGGGGCGCTTCGTAGAAGATGACCGTGCGCTTTTCCCGCAGAAGATCGGCCAGCCGCTCCTTTTTCTGCTTGCGGTTCACGGGCAGAAAGCCCTCGAACACCCAGCGGGAGGTGTCCTGCCCGGAGACGGCCAGCGCCGTCACGCAGGCAGACGCCGCAGGCACCGGCACCACCTTGATGCCCCGGGCCAGCGCGTCCCGCACGATCACTTCGCCCGGGTCGGAGACGCAGGGCATTCCGGCGTCACTGCACAGCGCGCAGCTCTCCCCTGCCTCGATGCGCTGCAAAATGGCCTCACCCTTCTGCAAAGCGTGCTCATAGTAGCTGACCATGGGCTTTTTCAGGCCCAGAAAGTTCAGCAGCTTCATGGTCACGCGGGTGTCCTCGGCGGCAATGAAGTCTGCCGCGCCAAAGGTGGCAGCCACCCGGGGCGGCATGTCGTCCAGATTGCCGATGGGCGTTGCCACGATATAAAGAGTTCCTGCCATAATTTACCTCCTGAAATTCCCCGAACGGCCTCGCCCTCTCCGTCACGGCTGCGCCGTGCCACCTCTCCCGAGGAGAGAGGCAGGCACTTTTCGGTTAAGCTCTTGGCTCTCCCTTTGGGAGAGCTGTCATGAAGCGGAGCGAAATGACTGAGAGGGCGCTCTCACCTTCCATAAAGAGCTGCACCTGTACTAATCAAAATATCCGGCTCCACCCGCAGGCCGGTCTTGCGGTTTTTCTGCGCTTCCACGAGGAAAAGCCAGGGTGCGCCGTCGGCCTTGTTCTTCACAAAGGCCAGACGCTTGGGCTCCAGCCGGTGGGCCCGCAGCACGGCCAGCACCTCGGCCAGCCGCTCCGGCCGGTGGCACAGCGCAAAGCGCCCGCCGTCCTTCAAAAGCCGGAAGGCGCAGGTGCACACATCCTCCAGCGTGCAGGTGTTCTCGTGCCGGGCAAGGGCGTGGGCGGCGTTCGCACTCTGGGGCCCGTCCGTAAAGTAAGGCGGATTGCACGCGCACAGGTCGAAACTGCCCTCGCCTTCCCGCCAGCTGCGCAGGTCGGCGCACACCGGTGTGATGTGGTCAAGGCCCTGCTGGGCTACAGCTTCGGCCAGCAATGCGCTGCCCTCGGGCTGCAGCTCCAGCGCGGTGCAGGGGCCGCGGTGGCCCCGGTCGTGCCATTCCAGCGCCACGATGCCGCAGCCGGAGCACAGGTCCGCCGCCTTCTGGGCGCGTTTCGGTGCACAGAAACGGGCCAGCAGCAGTGCATCCGAGCCAAAACGGTGGGCCGGGGTACAATATACCATGGTCCTATTATACAAAACTTCCGTAGAATGTTCCATAGAGTGTGTACCGAATCCTCTCAAAAAAATCAGGGGAATTACTCCCGGAATTTGTGCAAAAACAAAAAGCAGCAGACCCGCTTTGGACAGGTCTGCTGCTTTTGATGCGTTATTTCGGCAATCAGCTGCGATTATTCAGCAGTAATTGCACCAGTGGGGCAAGCGCCCTCGCAAGCGCCGCAATCAATGCAAGCGTCTGCGTTCACAACTGCAACGCCGCCGTCAACGGCGACTGCACCAACCGGGCAAGCGCCCTCGCAAGCGCCGCAGCCAACACATGCGTCAGAAACCTTGTGTGCCATAATAAACTCTCCTTTTATCCCCGTGCCCGTTGTGATGTATGAAGAAACGCACATTGGCACGGCTGTGCACGCCTCTCCGGAAATCATATCCTTGCCTGCATTTTAACAAAGCTGGATTGAAAAGGCAAGACTAACCGTGCGGCGTAAAAGGAGAATGATTACTTTTTGTTGGGTTGCACAAAAGCATGGGCTAACTTATAGCCAAAATTGCAGGAGATTTTCGGTAAAAATCACGAAGAATAGTTAGTTTTAGCAGACTAACCGCCCGGAGATCCCACCGCAGCATTATTCCTTTTCAGCGGCGCGTTTCCGGGCGCAGCCGGGGCAACGGCGGTTCTCATCGTCGGAGGATGCCACCACCGGGGCGGGGTTGCGCACGCCGGAATAATCGTCGTCCGGGTCCGGGCGGCGGGGGGCGCGCTTGCCGCCGCTGATATACTCGCACACGCCCACCTTATAATAACGGGGCGAGAGGCTCTCGGTGCCGCAGCGCACCCGCAGGTAGCCGGAGACAGGGTTCACTTCCAGCACCGTGCCCAGGCCGTCCGGGGTGCGCACCGTGCTGCCCACCATGGGCATGATGCTGTTGAGGTATTCGTAGGCGCTCTCCTCGTAGGCCAGGCAGCACATCAGGCGGCCGCAGGCACCGCTGATCTTGGTGGGGTTCAGCGAAAGGCCCTGCTCTTTGGCCATCTTGATGGAAACGGGCTGGAAGTCCTTGAGGAAACGGCTGCAGCAGAAGGGCTGGCCGCAGATGCCCAGGCCGCCGATCATCTTGCTCTCGTCGCGCACGCCGATCTGGCGCAGCTCGATGCGGGTGTGGAAGATGCCGGCCAGATCCTTGACCAGCTCGCGGAAGTCCACGCGGCCGTCGGCGGTGAAGTAGAACATGATCTTGGAGCGGTCGAGGGTGTACTCGGCCTCCACCAGCTTCATTTCCAGCCCGTGGCGGGCGATGCACTCCTGGCAGGTGCGGTAGGCGCGCTTTTCGTCCTCGCGGTTCTGGCGCATCCGGCGGATGTCCACGCTGTCGGCCATGCGGGTGATGGGCTTGAGGGCCTTGGGCACGGCGGCGTCGGCGATCTCCTTCACGCCCTGCACCACCTCGCCGCACTCGATGCCGCGGGCAGTCTCCACGATGACGTAGTCGCCGGTCTTGATGTCGGCCCCGGCGGGGTCAAAATAATAGCTTTTTCCGTTTTCTTTGAAACGGACAGAAATGACTTTTTTCATAATAATCCTCGTGTTGTATGTCGATCTATCGGATAGGGCCCGCTCAAAAGGGCCTGTTACTCCATTCTGTACTTTAGTATAACATATTCAAATGCACATTTCCACGCAAATTTCAGTGCAGCGCGGCGGCAAAATTTTTTCGGGGTGCAACAATCCGCCGTTCTGCAGCGTATTACTAAGGGAGACTGACCGAATTTGGTCGCATCCGCTGCCGGAAACTGGAAAAACGGAGCGGCAATTGTTAAAAAACTGCGAAAGTGTCAAAAGAAAAGCAAAAGATTCGGGCATTTGCTTGCAAGGGCGGCCCTTGCGTGTATAATAAAACTTGTTAAAGTGTGGCATTCCCGGCGAGGGGAACGGCTGCCCGGCCAGGGGCCCGGCAGAGAAACGGTAGGAGATAATGGAAAAATTCAGTGTCAAAAAGCCATTCACGGTCCTGGTGGCCGTGATCATGGTGCTGATCTTGGGCTTTGTGGCCATCACAAAGATGCAGACGAACCTGCTGCCCGACGTCAGCACGCCGTACCTGATGGTGGTGACGGTGTATCCCGGTGCCAGCCCGGAGCGCGTGGAGAGCGAAGTGTCGGATGTGCTCCAGAACGCGCTCACCGTGCCGGGCGTGGAGAAGATCACCGCCACTTCGGCCGAGAACTACAGCCTGCTGCTGATGCATTTCACCGAGGGCACGGACATGAACAGCGCGCTGGTCAAGGTGTCCAACAAGCTGGATCAGGCCAAAAGCGACCTGCCCAGCACGGCGCTGACCCCTTCCATCATCGAATACAGCCTGAACATGAACGCCTTCATGACGGTGGCCGTCAGCCGCGAGGGCAGCGATGTCTACGCGCTGTCGGACTTCGTCAAGAACACGCTGGTGCCCTACGTCCAGCGCAAGGGCGGCGTTTCCAGCGCTTCGGCCAGCGGCCTTGTGGAGCAGCTGGTGCAGGTGCAGCTGAATCAGGACAAGATCGACGCCATCAACGCCCAGCTGCTGGAGCTCATCGACACCCAGCTTTCGGCGGCCCACGCCCAGCTGGAAAGCGCCGAGGCCCAGATCGCGGCCGGACGGCAGGAATATGAAAAGCAGCTGAAAAACTTCGGCAACACCGTGTCCAACTCGGTCATGGGCTCCATGAGCACCGAGGTGGGTGCCGCCGTGGAGACGGTGCGCCAGCAGGCCCAGGCGCTGCTGGAAAGCGTCAATGACCTGATCGCCGTGGTCAAGGAGCCTGAGATCCAGCAGGCCCTCATCGAGGTGCGCGACGGCCTGCAGAAGGTGATGGACAAGTTCAACGAGACCGGTATGCGGGACATCGACTCCCTGATCGAGATCGTGGGCGAGCTGCGCACCATCACCGATAAGCTCACCACTGCCCTGCAGAAGCTGCAGGAGCGCATGAACACCGAGACCGGCTCCGAGGGCAGCACGGCGGAAGACCTTGCCAACGAGATGCAGCTGCAGGAAAGCCTGAATGTGATCTACAACACGCTGGAAAGCACCATCAAGGCCATGGACAATGTGCCCCAGCTGATGACCGAGTTCTCCAGCGCGCTGGGCAGCTTTTCCCAGCAGCAGCTCAACGCCTATATGCAGTTCACCGAAGCGCGTGAAATGCTGAACGAGTACGAAAAGCAGCTGGACGAGGCCAAGCAGGAGTACGAGACCGCCAAGGCCAACGCCCTGGCCCAGGCCGACGTGGCAAAGCAGCTGGACATCAACACCCTGGCAAACCTGATCTATGCCCAGAACTTCTCCATGCCCGCCGGTTACGTGGAAGACAAAAACGGCGAGTCCTGGCTGCTGAAGGTGGGCGAGGAATACGATAGTGTGGATGACATTGCCGGTGCTCTGCTGCTGCATGTGGACGGCTACGGCGATGTGCGCCTGTCCGATGTGGCGGATGTGGAGGTCATCGACAACGCCGCCGACAGCTTTACCCGCCTGAACGGCGAGCAGGCCTCGGTGCTGAAAATTTATAAGGACGACAGTTCCAGCGCCGGCACCGTTTCCAGCAACTGTCTGGAAGCGTTCAAAGAGCTGGAAGCCCAGTACGACGGCCTGCATGTGGTGGTGCTGTCCAACCAGGGCAACTATATCAATGTGCTGATCAAGAGCATCCTCACCAGCATGCTGGTGGGCGCGGCGCTGGCCATCCTCGTGCTGGCCATCTTCCTGAAGGACGTCAAGCCCACCCTTGTGGTCGGCATCAGCATCCCGCTGTCGGTGCTATTCGCCGTGGTGCTCATGTATTTCACCGGGCTCGACCTGAACATCATGACGCTGGCGGGCCTTTCCCTCGGCATCGGTATGCTGGTGGATAACTCGGTGGTCGTCATCGAGAACATCTACCGCCTGCGCAGCCGCGGCGTGCCCGCCGCCCGTGCCGCCGTGCAGGGCGCAAAGCAGGTGAGCATGTCCGTTGTGGCGTCCACCCTCACCTCGGTGTGCGTCTTCTTGCCGGTGGTGTTCTCCTCCAGCATGGTGCGCAGCCTGCTGGAGCCCATGTCCCTGTGCATCGGCTACTGCCTGATGGCCTCCCTCATCGTGGCTGTCACGGTGGTGCCGGCGGCAGCCTCCACCGTGCTGAAAAAGGCAGAGCCCAAGCGCCTGCCCTGGTTCGAGAAAATTCAGGAGAAATACGCCCACAGTCTGGACTGGTGCCTGAAGCACCGCGCCATCCCGCTGCTGGCGGCGGTGGTGCTGCTGGTGTTCAGCGCTGTGCAGGTGCTGTCCATGGGCGTTGAACTGCTGCCCACCAGCACCAGCAACGAGGCCGTGGTGACCCTTTCCACCACCGACACCCTCTCCAAGGAGGAGTCCTACACCGTTGCCGGGAAGGTCGTGGAGGCCGTGATGGCCGTGGACGGCGTGGAGGAAGTGGGCATCACCACCGACACCAGCGTGGCCGGCATGGACATCAGCCAGCTGGGTCTGCCTTCGCAGATCACCAGCCTGCTGGCCGCCGCCAACAGCTACGGCAATTATAAGATCAACGTGATGCTCAGCGAAAGCCTGTCTTCGTCCCAGCTGAACAAAGCCTGCACCGCCATTGAAGAAGCGGTGGCCGGCATCGAGGACTGCACCGCTACGGTCAAGCAGTACGGCATGACCGATGACCTGACCAGCCAGCTGTCCAGCGGCCTGTCGGTCAAAATTTATGGTGCCGACTCCGCGACCCTGACCGCCCTTTCCGAGAAGGTGGTGGAACTGGTCAACGAGACCGAGGGCTTCCAGAACGCCACCAACGGCCTGGGCGCAGGCGACGCCACCATCATCCTGAAGATCGACCGCGATAAGGTGCGTGCCTACGGCCTGACCGTGGCGCAGGTGTACCAGCAGATCGCGGCCAAGCTCACCACCACCACCACGGCCCAGACCCCCGTCACCGTGAACGGCACCACCATGGATGTGCAGATCACCGACGATCTGGACCCGCTGACCAAGGAAAACATGATGGACATGACCTTTGAGACCAGCGTTCTGTCCACCGACGGCACCACCGCAACCGGCACCTGCACCCTGGCGGATATCGCCACGCTGGAGACTGGCACCGCGCCGGACTCCATCACCAGCGAGAACCAGACCGAGTACGTCACGGTCACGGCCGAGACGGTGGAAGGCTACAACACCACCGTGCAGGCCCGCGCGCTGGAAAAGAAGCTGAACGAGTTTGCCCTCAGCGACGAGATGCCGGAGGGCTGCTCCTTCTCCATGGGCGGCGAGAGCAACAACGTCAACTTCATGGTTGAGGAGATGGTGCAGTGGATGGCCCTGGCCCTGCCCTTTGTGTATCTGGTCATGGTGGCACAGTTCCAGAGCCTGCTGTCCCCCTTCATCGTGCTGTTCACGGTGCCGCTGGCCTTCACCGGCGGCCTGCTGGGCCTGCTGGTCACCGGCCAGCAGCTGACCATGATCTCCCTGATGGGCTTCATCGTGCTGATGGGCACCGTCGTCAACAACGGCATCGTCTTCGTGGATTACGCCAACCAGCTGCGCCTGGGCGGCATGGAGCGCCGCGCCGCGCTGGTGGCCACCGGCAAGACCCGTATGCGCCCCATCCTGATGACCACCCTCACCACCGTGCTGGCCATGCTGCAGATGGTCTTCAGCAACGATATGGCCAGCCAGCTGATGAGCGGCATGGCCATCGTCATCATCTGCGGTCTGAGCTACGCCACCCTGATGACCTTGTATATCGTGCCCATCCTGTACGATATCCTGTTCAGGAAGCCGCCGCTGAACGTGGATGTGGGCGGCGACGATCTGGACGATATCCCGGACGATGCGGCCGAGTTCATCGCGGCCAGCAAGGCGGCCGAAAGCCCGGACCTCCTGCCCGAGGCGTGAGTGCCCCCTGCCCCGCAGAAAAGCAGAAAAAAGAAAAGCGTCTGTGCCCTGCCCGGGCTTGCCGGGTGTGGGGCGCAGACGCTTTTTTGTCTGGTTCAGCTGTGGTTGAAATAGATGCGGTATTCGTCCGAGTAGATTTTGCCGCCCATGCGGGTCATGCCGCCGTACAGGTGTACTTTGAACAGCGGCTCGATGGCGTTCAGGTCCTTTTCCCGCAGGATGCGCAGCATCTCTGCGTGCTCGCTCAGCACGCTGGGCACATTGCGCGCGCCCACCACGTCCAGCCGGATGAACCGGGAGTAGTCGGCCTGAGGCAGGGTGAGCAGGTGCCACAGGTATTCCTTGCCGGTCTTGTGGAACCAGTAGTGGTGCATCTCCAGATCGCAGGCAAGGAAGTGGTTGAAGTCGAAGCTTTCCGGGTGCTCGCGGCCCTCGGCGGCCTGCTGGAGCAGGTCGTACAGGTGCTCGATCTCGATGATCTCCATGGGCGAGCAGATCTGCACAAAATCGCGGAAGACCATACACTCCACGGCCACGCGCTGGTAGATGATCTGGTCCACCACGCTGGGGTCGATGGTGGTGACGATGGTGCCCTTGCAGGGGATGATCTGCACGAAGTGGTTCTGCTCCAGCCGCTGCAGCACGCTGCGGATGGGGGTGCGCGAGATGCCGAACCGCTTGCACAGCTGGTTCTCGCTCAGCGCTTCGCCGGGGAGGATCGCCAGTGAGCAGATCTCATCCTCCAGAATATGATAGATCTCATCGGTATTCTGCTGTACTGCCATGCGCGCCCTTCCTCCTTTGCCTGAAATCTGCGGCAGCGGTGTACCACCCATTGTACCCCGTACAGAGACGAATGTCAATGCCTGCGGCCAGAAAGTTCCAGCTCCTGTATACAAGGCAGGGACGCATTTCCGCCGCTTCTGCCCGCCGCTGCGCCGGGAACGGCCCCGCCGCGAAACCGGCCGCCCGGTGCCGAAAAACCGCGCGATTCCTGTAAACCTGTACCGACTGCACAAAGATGAAGCGCTTGCTTTGGATGAAATGACCAGAAAAAGGCAAAAAAGTGCAGATTCCGGCATCGAGATTCCAGCTTGCTGTATACAAGAAAGAACCTCCCCCGCCCGCCCGGGTCGGTGCCTGCGGCGCTGCGCCCGGCGTGGTACGGTGTTTTTTCCAAATCGAACAAAAAATTGCCTGAAAAATTGGATGCAAATTCTAAAATGTTTCCTACACAGCGGCACAAAACTGTGATATAATCATAAATACAATACAAATACAGTGGGAGTCTGCCCGACTGTATTCCGAAAAAATCTGAGGAGGCGAATGCCCAATGGCACAGATCCGCTCCAAGCCCTTCGGTGTGACCAAAGAGGGCGCCAACGTTACCGAGTACATCCTTTCCAATCCCGGCGGACTGACGGTGCATGTCCTGGATTACGGCTGCATCATCAAAAATATCATCGTACCGGCCAAAAACGGCCCTGTGGATGTCGTTCTGGGCCACGACACCATGGCAGACTATGAGAGCGACTTCACGTCCTCCGGCAGCACCTGCTGCGGTGCTTTTGTGGGGCGTTACGCCAACCGCATCGAGAACGCTGTGTTCAGCGTGGGCGGCAAGACCTACCAGCTGGAAAAGAACAACGGCGAGAACCACCTGCACGGCACTTTCCCCCGCAAGCTTTACCGGGTGAAGTCCTTCGGTGACACTTTGCTCATGGAAGCCGAGAGCCCCGACGGCGAGGACGGTTTCCCGGGCAATCTGAAGATCGCGGTGCGCTACACCCTCACCGAAGATAACGCCTTCCGCATGGATTACCGCGTCTCGTCGGACGCGGACACCATCGTCAACCTCACCAATCACAGCTACTTCAACCTGGACGGCGAGGGCGACGTGCTGAACCAGAAGCTGCGGCTCTACGCCTCCAACTATCTGGAAGGCAACAACGCCACCTGCCCCACCGGCAAGATCCTGCCCGTGGCGAACAGCCCCATGGATTTCACGGCGGGCAAGCTCATCGGCAGGGACATCGACACCGGTTTCTCCCAGACCACCATGGTGGGCGGCGGCTACGACCACTGCTTTGTCATCGACCGCGCCCGCGGCTCCAGCCAGAGCATCTGCGCCTGGGCCACCAGCGACAAGACCGGCATCAGTATGAAGCTCTACACCACCCAGCCGGGCATCCAGCTCTACACCGGCAACTTCCTGCAGGACTGCCCCGCCCCCGGCAAGGGCGGCAAGCCCATGCAGAAGTACGGCGGCTTTGCGCTGGAGACCCAGCACTACCCCTGCAGCCCCTCCCACCCGGAGTTCCCCTCCACGGTGCTGCGGGCGGGCAAGGTGTTCCGCGCCACCACCACCCTGCGCTTCTTCACCGGCAAGCAGTGCGGGAAGTTATAAGAATGATGCACCGCAAAGGCCCCTGTCCAGACGGACAGGGGCCTTTTTGCGGCATGATGTCTGCCTTGCGGCAGAATGATGTGGTTTCTCCGAAACCAATGATGTACGCCCTGCGGGCGCATGAAGCCGAACGGAAGGCGCGTTCCCCTGCATGGCCGCCGTAGGCGGCTGCATCATTTTCGCGTTAGCGAAAACATCATTTTGCCGCCCTGCGACAAACATCATTGCGCAGCACATCATTTTCCCTCTCTTTCTCCCATTTGCACAAAGAGGGCTATCTCTCCATGGTGAAGATGCGAAAAATCCTTTGAAATCAAAAAATCAAATCCAAATATGCAACAAAAATACATTCAAATAAAAAACGCATCCCTTGATTCTGCCCGCAAAACGCGGTATCCTTTAGGCAGACCGGGACCCACCCGGCAGTGCTCGAACAAGTGATCCGTGAGAGAGGGTATGAAGTATGGCAATTTTGGTTTCCGGCGGTGCCGGTTATATCGGCAGCCACACCTGCATCGAACTTCTGAACGCAGGCTACGACGTGGTCGTGGCTGATAATTTCTATAACGCTTCCCCGGTGGTGCTGGACCGTGTGAAACAGATCACCGGCAAGGACTTCCGCTTCTACAACGCCGACATGACAAAGCACGAGGACGTGGAGAAGATCTTCGCCGAGTGCCCGGACATCACGGCGGTCATCCAGTTCGCGGCCTACAAGGCCGTGGGTGAGAGCGTTTCCAAGCCCATCGAATACTATTATAACAACCTCAACTGCACCCTGGTCATCCTGGATGTGATGCGCCGCCACGGCTGCAAGAACTTCGTGTTCAGCTCCTCTGCCACTGTCTACGGCGACCCCGCCAGTGTGCCCATCACCGAGGAATTCCCCGTGGGTGCCACCACCAACCCCTACGGCACCACCAAGGCCTTCACCGAGCGCATCCTGACCGATGTCTGCAAGGCGGACCCCAGCCTGAACGTGGCCCTGCTGCGCTACTTCAACCCCATCGGTGCCCACAAGTCCGGCCTCATCGGCGAGGACCCCAACGGCATCCCCAATAACCTGATGCCCTACATCGCCAAGGTGGCCGTGGGCAAGCTGGAAAAGGTGCACGTCTTCGGCAACGACTACCCCACCCCGGACGGCACCGGCGTGCGCGACTACATCCACGTCGTCGATCTGGCCCGCGGCCATGTCTGCGCCATCCAGAAGCTGGAGACGAACTGCGGCCTGTTCATCTGCAACTTGGGCACCGGCAAGGGCTACAGCGTGCTGGACGTCATCCACGCCTTCTCCAAGGCCTGCGGCAAGGAGATCCCCTATGTCATCGACCCGCGCCGCCCCGGCGACATTGCCGAGTGCTACGCCGACCCCACCAAGGCAAAGAACGAGCTGGGCTGGGTGGCTGAGTACGGCATCGACGAGATGTGCGCCGACAGCTGGAACTGGCAGAAAAACAACCCCGACGGCTACCACACTGCAAAGTAAACACCGCTCTGTCCTGCGCCCTGCGCTCCACCCGGAGTGCAGGGCGCTTTTTGTATCTTTTTCTATTGACATCCACCTGCAGTTAGCCTATATTACTATTGTTAACACAAGCTAACAATCACAGATTGAGCGGATAGAAAAGGAAACAGCATATGACGTTAAACGAATTGCCGATCGGCAAAAGTGCCCGTGTGGATACCGTGGGCGGCACCGGTGCGCTGCGGCAGCATTTTCTGGATATGGGCCTGATCCCGGGCGCAGAGGTCACCCTGATCAAGCTGGCCCCCATGGGGGACCCCATGGAGCTGCGCATCCACGGCTACGAGCTGACCCTGCGGCTGGAGGATGCCGCGCAGATCGGCATCACCCCCACCGAGGCCGTCCCGCCGGTGCACACACCGGTCGAGGATAAAATGGTGGAGCATCCAGGCCTTGGCGAGGGCGGCCGGTATCACATCAAAAAAGGGGAGCACCCCCTGCCGGAAAACCAGACACTGACCTTTGCGCTGGCCGGCAACCAGAACTGCGGCAAGACCACCCTGTTCAACCAGCTCACCGGCTCCAACCAGCATGTGGGCAATTTTCCGGGCGTGACGGTGGACCGCAAGAGCGGTGCCATCAAGGGCCACCCCGAAACCGAGGTCACCGACCTGCCCGGCATCTACTCCATGTCCCCCTATTCCAGCGAGGAGATCGTCACCCGGCAGTTCATCATCGGCGAAAAGCCCACCGGCATCATCAACATCGTGGACGCCACCAACATCGAGCGCAACCTCTACCTGACCATGCAGCTGATGGAGCTGGACATCCCCATGGTGCTGGCGCTGAACATGATGGACGAGATGCGCGGCAACGGCGGCACGGTGCGCATCAACAAGATGGAAGCCATGCTGGGCATCCCGGTCATCCCCATCTCCGCCGCCAAAAACGAGGGCGTGGACGAGCTGGTGGACCACGCCGTCCATGTGGCAAAGTATCAGGAGCGCCCCGGGCGCATGGATTTTTGCAGCGAGGATGACCACGGCGGCGCGGTGCACCGCTGCATCCACGGCATCCTGCACCTCATCGAGGATCACGCCAAGGCGGCGGGCATCCCGGTGCGGTTCGCCGCCACCAAGCTGGTGGAGGGCGACCAGCGCATTGAGGAGGCCCTGAAGCTGGACCAAAACGAAAAAGAAATGATCGAGCACATCATCGTGCAGATGGAGCAGGAGCGCGGGCTGGACCGCGCCGCCGCCATTGCGGATATGCGCTTTGCCTTCATTCAGGAGCTGGTGGCGCAGACGGTGGTCAAGCCCCACGAAAGCAAGGAGCAGCTGCGCTCCAACCGCATCGACAAATTCCTCACCGGCAAGTACACCGCCATCCCGGCGTTCATCGCCATCATGGGTCTGGTGTTCTTCCTCACCTTCAACGTCATCGGCCTGTTCTTCCAGAACCTCATGGAGATGGGCATCGACGCCCTGACCGGCCTTGTAGACACCGCCCTGACCAACTGGAACGTCAACGCGGCGGTACATTCCCTCATCATCGACGGCATCTTTACCGGCGTGGGCAGCGTGCTGAGCTTTCTGCCCATCATCGTGGTGCTGTTCTTCTTCCTCTCCATGCTGGAGGATACCGGCTACATGGCGCGTGTCGCCTTTGTGATGGATAAGCTGCTGCGCCGCATCGGCCTTTCGGGCCGCAGCATCGTGCCCATGCTCATCGGCTTTGGCTGCACCGTGCCCGGCGTCATGGCAAGCCGCACCCTGCCCTCGGAGCGCGACCGCAAAATGACCATCCTGCTCACTCCGTTTATGAGCTGCTCGGCAAAGCTGCCCATCTACAGCCTGTTTGCGGCAGCGTTCTTCCCCAAGTACGCGGGGCTTGTGATGGTGCTGCTGTACTTCACCGGCATTCTGGTGGGCGTGCTGGCAGCGCTGCTGCTCAAGAGCACCGTGTTCAAGGGCGAGGCCGTGCCCTTTGTCATGGAGCTGCCCAACTACCGCCTGCCCGGCCTGAAAAACGTGGCGCAGCTGCTGTGGGAAAAGGCCCGGGACTTCTTGCAGAAGGCCTTTACGGTCATCTTTGCCGCCACCATCGTCATCTGGTTTTTGCAGAACTTTGACCTGCGCCTGTCGCTGACCGCCGACCCACAGGCCAGCATTCTGGCGCGCATCGCGGGCGATATCGCCCCGCTGTTCGCCCCGCTGGGCTTTGCGGACTGGCGCATCTCCACCGCCCTCATCACCGGCTTCATGGCAAAGGAGAGCGTGGTGTCCTCGCTGCTCATCCTCTTCGGCTCCACCGCAGCCCTGACCGCAGCCCTCACCCCGGCGCAGGCGGCACCGCTGCTGGTGTTCTGCCTTCTGTACACCCCCTGCATCGCGGCGGTGGCTTCGGTCAAGCGGGAGCTTGGCGGCAAGTGGGCTGCTATCATGGTGGTCAACCAGTGCGCCGTGGCATGGCTGTGCGCTCTGCTGGTGCGTCTGGTCGCCGTGGCGGTGTTCTGAAATATTGGTTTGGTCAAGAGGTCCTGAAAAGCCTGCGGGCTTTTCAGGACCTCTTTTTCTCTTGACATCTCCCCTCCTCTGCACTATAATATTTCAAAAATGAATCATTCAAAGATGAAAGGATAGACCTGCCGTGAACCCGAACATCGAATTTTCCATCAAGACCTCGCAGGCGTACAATGCCGTCTGCAAACCGCTGTGTCAGGAGCTGGGCCTGTCGCAGACGGCGCTGGATATCCTGCTGTTTCTTGCCAACAACCCGGACTATAAAACAGCCCGGGACATCGTGGAGGTGCGGCATATCAAGGCGAACCTCGTCTCCATGAATGTGGACAAGCTGGTGCAGGAGGGGCTGCTGGAGCGCCGCGCCGTGCCGGGCGACCGCCGCAAGACCGAGCTGCTCTGCACCGAAAAGGCCGGGCCCATCATCGCGCGGGGCCGTGCCGTGCAGAACGCTTTCTTCAAGCGCCTGCTGGACCATGTGGAACCAGCCGATCAGGAGGTCTTTTTCCGGACGATGGAACTGATCGGGAAAAATCTGGACGACATCTTAAAGGAGAATGCATAAAATGAGCGTGCTGTTTACGGTGCTGGTCGCCTTTTTTGCCGGCATGGGGGCCGGCCTTGGCACCGGCTTTGCCGGCATGAGCGCGGCGGCGGTCATCAGCCCCATGCTCATCACCTTTTTGCACATGGACCCCTACATGGCCGTGGGCATCGCCCTTTCGTCCGACGTGCTGGCCAGCGCCGTCTCGGCCTATACCTATCATAAGAACAAGAATCTGGATATCAAAAACGGCCTCATTATGATGGCCAGCGTGCTGGTCTTTACGGTGGTGGGCAGCTGGGTGGCCAGCAAGGTGCCTTCGGCCACCATGGGCGGCTTCTCGGTGTTCATGACCTTCCTGCTGGGCGTCAAGTTCATCGTGCGGCCGGTCATGACCACGAAAGAGGCCATGCAGGGCGTCAGCGCCCAGAAGCGCGCCATCCAGTCGGTGGTGTGCGGCGTGCTCATCGGCTTCATCTGCGGCTTCATCGGCGCAGGCGGCGGCATGATGATGCTGCTCATCCTCACCAGCGTGCTGGGTTACGAGCTCAAGACCGCCGTGGGCACCAGCGTGTTCATTATGACCTTCACGGCCCTGACCGGCGCTGTCTCCCACTTCATGATCGGTGGCACGCCCGACTGGTTCGTCTGGGCGCTGTGCGTGGTGTTCACCCTGCTGTGGGCCCGCATCGCGGCTGTCTTCGCCAACAAGGCCGACCCCAAGACCCTGAACCGCGCCACCGGCGTGGTGCTGGTGGTGCTGGGCGTAGTCATCATGGGCTTCAAGCTGGTGGCATAAAATGCAAAAAGGCGGTTCGTGTTCCTGCGAGCCGCCTTTTGTTGTTTCGTGTCGTAATCTGTGTTATACTGTCTATGCTGCCCTTCGTCCCCCGACTCCGAGTGCTATGCAGCAGGAGGAGGTGAATGGCTGTGGCATACATCATCGAGTTCATTGTCTCGGTCGCAGCGCAGGTAGTGGCTTACTTCCTGTGCAAGTGGCTTGACCCGGACAAGAAGGGCAAGTAAGCACAAGACCCCCGGAGAGAAGCAACCTCTCCGGGGGTCGTTTTGCGAACAGCCATGTACATCATCGAGTTTTGGCTGCTTTTAGTATATGCCGAAACACAAAAAAGTCAAGGGCTTTCCATAAAAATTCATAGTTTCGATAAAAAAGCCCGTGCATCTGCTGCACGGGCGGTTTTTGCTGTATCGGGATGAAATTACTTGTCCTCGATGGTAGAATGCTCGATGACCCAGTCAGCGGCCTTGCGGATGCCCTCGTTGCGGCGCATCGCGTGGATGTTGGCCTGTGCCTTCACTTCTTCCAGCGTCTTCTTGGTGCGCTCGGCACGCTCAGCCAGCTGCTTGTCGATCTCCTCCTCGGTGGGCACCAGGTTTTCCTGCTGTGCGATCTGCAGCAGAGCCATGCGCACGCGGGCGGTCTTCTCGGCAGAGGTGCGCACCTTTGCGGTGAAGCTCTCGCGGGTCTCGTGGATCTGGCTCAGGTAGCGGTCCAGGCTCAGGCGCTGCATCTGCAGCTGCTGCTGGATCTGCTGCATCTGCAGCTGGTAGGTGCTCTCCACCAGGGTGCTGGGCAGATCGCCCTCGGCGGCGTCGGCCAGCTGGGTCAGGATCTGATCCTTGGCGCGGTTCAGCGCGCTGGCGTGCTTGCCGTCGTGCAGCTGCTGCTTGACCTGTGCGCGCAGCTCGTCCAGCGTGTCCACATTGGCGACCTTTTTGGCAAAGTCGCTGTTCAGGGCCGGGATCTGGCGCACGCAGACGTCGATCAGCTTGATCTTGAAGATGACCGGCTTGCCGGCCAGGTCCTTTGCGTGGTAGCGGGCCGGGAAGGTGACGAAGATGTCGAACTCCTCGCCTGCCTTGTGGCCCAGGATGCCCTCCTCAAAGCCGGGGATCATGCGGCCGCTGCCCAGCTGCAGGGTCTGGTTCTGCGCGGTGCCGCCCTGGAAGGGCTTGCCCTCCAGCAGGCCTTCGTAGTCGATATGTACGATGTTGCCCTTGACGGCCGGGCCCTTGTGGGGCACCAGCTCCGCGGCTGCATTGCGGCGGCGCTCCAGCACGCTGTCGATCTCCTTGTCGGTCACTTCCGGGGTGACGCACTCGGTGGTAAAGCCGGTGGTCTTGGTCAGGTTCAGCTCCGGCTGCAGGGCGACGGTGGCGGTGGCCACAAAGCCCTCATCCTTCTTCACGCTGACCAGATCGTAGACCGGAGCGTCCACCGGCACAAAGCCATGCTCTGCCAGAGCGGCGTCGTACAGTGCGGGCACGTCCTTGTCCATCAGGTCGTTGATGGCGTCATACCAGAAAGTGTGCTCGCCGCGGTCAGCCTCGATCTGTGCACGGTCAGCCTCGCCTTTTTTGAAGCCCTTGATCGTGTAAGAGGCGCGGGTGCGCTCGTAAACCGCATTGGATGCAGTCTCCAGTTCTTCAGCACTGGCGCTGAAAGTCATTTTGCAGACACTCTTTTCAGGAGTTTCCACGCTTACCAGTTTCATAGGATCTACCCTCCGTGGTGCCTTTTCGCCGGGGAAGAAACCTGCATCCCCGCAAAAGCACATTCTAAAAACATATAGTAAGGTTATTATAGCACAAGAATGACAAAAGCGATACAAGAAAAATCATAAAAAGCGCCGATTGGCTGTATTTTGGGCCGTTTTTTCGGCCGAAAGAAAAGAATTCCCGGCTGAACCGGCACTTTAGCGGGGGCTCCCGCGCCGTTCCGGCGCACCCTGAAAGGCAGCCGCCGCAGAAAACGGCGGCCGTTCTGCCTGCGGAAACAGCCCCCGGGCAGAGCACCCGGCACCGAAAATGTGCGCAGAACCGTGCAGAAGACATTCTTTTTCAAAAAATCAAAAAATAATTGCAAAAAACCGTTGACAAACCCGGCTGCGCGTGATAAAATACATCATGTTCCGAACGGAACGTATGCGTTGGTAGCTCAGCTGGATAGAGTGACTGACTACGAATCAGTAGGCCGGGGGTTCGAGTCCCTTCCATCGCACCAGAAAATGCCGTGAAATCGAAAGATTTCATGGCTTTTTTGTTTTGTAAGCCATGGCTGCACGGTTTCTGCACGGTTTTTGCACGGTCGGTGTTTTCCATGTCCGATTATGTAGGGCGCTGTATTGCATTGCAATCAGTGCCCTTTTTTGCATCAGGTGAGCAGGGCCAAGCGGAGCTTTGCCTTCATTTCCGGGTCGGCATCCTTGAGCAATTCCAAGAGAGCCGTCATGGAGATGGTGGGTTCGCCTGCGGCGGGTACAGCCTGCGGGCTGGGGGTTTCGGGCTTGGCATAGAAGCCGCTTTCAAACTTCTTGCCCAGCTCCACACGGGAGGACTGCTGGATATGAGCGTAGGTGTTCACCAGCATATCTGCACTGGCGTGTCCTGTGGTCCCCTGCACCGCCTTGATGTCGCCACCGGAGATCATCAACTGGTAGGTGGCACTGGAATGCCGCAGACCGTGAAATACGATGCGCGGGAACTCCGGGTGCGCATCCTGCCATTTCAGGAACTTTTTGCGGATGAGCACCGGCTCCACCGCCAGACCGTTGGGGAGCCGCAGCAGCATCCCGCTGTTGCGGTACCGCTCCGGGTCGAGGGTTTCTTCCCTTTTCAGCCGTTCCAGCCACTGCTTCAGTTCCTCCCGCAGGGCGGCGGTCATGAAGATGGTGCGGCAGGAAGCTTCGGTCTTGGTGTCCTTCAGGATGAGGGAGGTCTTGCTGCCCTCCAGCTTGTCCGGGAAGATGCGGAGGATGCAGCCCTTGTCCACCTGTGCCAGCGTGTCCTTCTGTACCCGCTGCATGGAACGGTTGACGGTGAAGGTGCCCATGCCGTTGGCAGCATCAAAGTCGATGTCCTCCGGGGTCAGACCTGCCACCTCCCCTTCCCGCAGCGCACCCACCAGCGTCAAGTGCACCGCCAGATGCAGGATGGGGTCCTCCATGCTGTCCAGTGCTGCCCGCATCTCGTCCACCTCCCAGATGCTGCGCTCTTGGGTGGTCTTTTTGGGTGCTTCCACCGGGACGGGGCTTTTGATGAGGATGCCCCACTCCACCGCCAGCAGAAAGGAATTGTGCAGAAGCTGGTGGACCTCATGGAGGGTGGTGCCGGAAAGGGTGCGCTTCTGCTGCTTGGGCGAGAGGTCTCGCCGCTTGCCGCCCACATACTGTCCGCAGGGGGTCTTGCTCAGGGTGTCGTACAGGGCTTCGATGTGGTAGGGCCGCAGCTTCTGCATCTGCATCTCCCCGATATAGGGGATGATGAGGTTCTGGATGAGCGCCAAATTGGACTGGTAGGTCTTGGGTGCCCACTTGTGCTTGCTGCACTGCTTGGGCAGCCAGTCCATCAGGAACTCTGCCACCGTCACGGTGGACGGGATCAGGAAATTGCCGGTCGCCAGTTCATGCTCGATCTGCTTCTGGCGTTTCACCGCCTCCTCTTTGGTGGGAAAGCTCTCCCATTTGTCGCGGCTCTTGCCGTGCTCGTCCTGATAGGTGTAGCGGACGCTGTAAGAACTGCCGCGTTTCGTGATATATGCCATAGATTTGCCTCCTTATCAAGCTGCCCGGTAGAGCCACGCATCGAAGCTGTCTTTCGGGATGCGGATGCTTCCGCCTGCCCGCAGGACACGGAACTCGGTGGTGCTGTTGCACAGGTTGTAGGCGGCACGCTGGCTGATGGCCAGCATCTGCGCGACCTCCTTTACCGTGTACACCAGCTTAGTGGTCTCAGGGCTGTTGGTCGGAGACTTAACGGCATTGGTTCGAGTGACCACCTCCATTGTAGCCGGATCAGAGTCCGACTGCAAGAAGTTTTTCGTATAATCTTCAAATTTCACAGATGCGTTCTTCTCAAAATTCATATCCATATGCTTTTCTCCTTATACTTCATGGCGCACCACAGATTCCTGCGTGCGGTTCTCATAGAATCGAATGACCTCCGGCGGGATGCTGTCCAGCGTTTTCAGGGCGGCTTCGTAGTCCTGCCGCAGCTTGGCATCCTCCAGACGCTTCAAGACGCTCCCTTCCTTCGCTTTGTCCAGCGAGGCAGAGAGTGTCTTGTTCTTCTCTTTCAGCTTTTCGTTTTCGGCGGCAGTCTTGGTGAAGGCGACGTTGTACTTTCGCAGCTGGTCCTTCATCCGTGCCACGTTGGGGATATAACTGTCCAGCAGCTTGCTGATCTCCGCTGCACGACTCTTACCGTTGAAGGGGGTGATGCCCACCAGCAGGGCATCCAGTTGCTCCTTCTGCTTGGTCAGTTGGGTCATCTCCTTGAAGATGCGGGGCGGGATGTGCTCTCGCCCGGTCTGGCTGGCGCTTTCACCTCGTTCCAGCTCCGGGTACTGCTTGACCATGTGCTGCCAGAACTCGTCCTGCCACTTCACAAGGTTTTTGCGGTTGCCGATGATCTCCTTGGCGCTCAGTCGCCCGTCAGGGGTCAGTGGCACAAAGCAGAGGTGCAGGTGGGGCGTTTTCTCGTCCATGTGGACAACAGCAGAGAGAAAGGTATCCGGGCACTGTCTGCCCTCCAAAAATTTCAGGGCGTACGCAAAGTACGCTCTGATCTCCCGGTTGGTCTTGTCCTTGAAAAACTTCGCGTTTGTGAAGCGCAGCGGAACAATGAAAGCCCCAGTGGGGCTTTTAAGTGACAGAACGGTCTTGCGTAGCAAGATGGAGGGGCCTCGCCCCGACAAGTTCTGGGCTGGCGGTGACAAGAGCCTCCACCACCCGCACGCTGTCCTTGCGGACACGGCAGTGGGCAGCGGCTATCATGCGGTCGGCTTCTTCCCGGTACCTGCCCTGCGGCTGCACCAGATGGAGGTTGTAGCGGCTCCGGCTCGTGTCGATATCCGGGTTGCTGGCGTACTGCTCCTTGGTGCGCTCGTTATGGGCTTCGATGGGGCTGGTGGCAGGCCCCTTGTACTTTTTGAATCGTAAGATTCGCGTTTGTGGAGCGCAGCGGAACAATGAAGTCCCCAGCGGGGACTTTAAGCGACAGAACGGTCTTGCGACAGCAAGATGGAGGGACCTTGCCCCGACAAGTTCCATATTGGGCTTTCATAGATCACGCTCCTTCTTGGGGTGTACAAAAAATCTGTACGGACTTCAAATAACCCGTACGGTCTGTACGGCGTACGGAAATGCGAAATATAAACGATAACACGTTTTAATTCGTTTCGATTCGCTGTACAGGTGCGTACAAGTACAGACCGTACAGGTTGTACGAACTTCTTCCGTAAAAAATGCACTTTTTACGGGCAGGGGTGGACAAGCGGTTCGATGCCTACAAAACCCCGCACCCTGCGGCCACCATGAATAAAGAAGTTTGGTTTGTTTCGCAAGCAACAAGATTGTGTTGACTTTGAACTCCTTGAGTGATATAATGTAACCAAGATAAAAAACACTATGTGGGGGTTCGGAAATGAGTGATAGAAATACATTGTGGGAAACAATACTAAAGGGCAAGGGGGATAGAACATACAGAAAGTATGGCGAAGATACAGGTGTCAGTTATTCTAACATTCAAAGACTGGTTCACAAACAGTACATACCGACACCTGAAACGATTTATAAATTATCCATTGGAGACAAAGGGCAAAAGGATGAACGCCAAAGAAATAAATTATATCGAGAAATGATGCTTGCTGCGGGATATAGAGATCCTAAGGAACTCGAAGAAGATGAGGAAACGAAACGTAGAGACTTCTTTAATAAGCTGGAGCTTTTAGTACTTGGAGGACTGATACGAAAAGACATTCGCTTTAGAAAACAAACTATAGACAAGCAGTACCGCTTTTTTGCTCCACAGATGTCAGTTGTATTAGAGGAATCGAGTATTCAGGAATGGACTTTTAAGTTTATAGAACATGGACCAGAACCGGTGATTCGAGATGGTAGTATTTATATAAAAATTACTCCAATGCGCTATGCAAGACAATGCTTGGCAGAGGCGGTCTTAATTCCATTAAAAGATAATAGAAAGGTTACACTTGTGACGGACTCTGTTGATTACTATGCGGAGATGATAAAATTCAAAAATGAAATTTCATTTGCAGGAGACCTTTCGGTAATGCTTGTTGACCTAAGGGCGATGAGTATTAAGCAAGAAGAATATATTGCGCATGAAAATAGAAATACAAATGAGATTTTTCTGTGTAAAACCGAGTCATGTGGTGAATAAAGGAGAAATTGATATGCAAAAACTGGTTGTTGATGCACCAGATAAATTGGAAAAAGGCGAAAGCTTTGGTCCAGGTGGTGTGCGTATAAATGGGAAAATGAAAATTCAATACAAGAATCCGGAGACATTAGAGAATTACCTGAAAAGAGAAAACAAAACACAGTATACAAGAAATATAAACGCTGTATGCGGCAACGAAAAAGTAGACAATCGAATTACAAAAATAGCAAAAGTCTTTGCTCGAGAGCTTATATATGAAGGATGGAGAAGACATGGAGATGAAATGGTTGATTTTCTATGGAATGGAATAGACAAAATTTTCCGAATGAAGGATACTGAAAGTTCGATAAAAGCAGTCCAGATTATGGAGCAAAATAAAGCCAGAGTTCAGTATCCATATAATACTATGCTTTTTCAGCAGAGACAGCAAAATGACTCTACTAGAGATAGCAGCGTCTGTTAAGTATACTTGGGCGGCGGCAAAGCGATGGCATTGGCGGGCGGCTTATCCGGGTCAAGCCAGAGCTTGTCGGGGCGGGGCCCCTCCATCTTGCTGACGCAAGACCGCTCGGTCACTTGCAGTCCCCACTGGGGACTGCATTGCTTCGCAAACGCGAAGTCATTTATCAGCTTCTCGGCGGCTTGCCGGGGGTTCAGGTCAAACAGCTTGGCGGTGAGGTCGATGGCATCGCCGTTGGCTCCGCAGCCAAAGCAGTAATAATAGGTGTCGTTCAGCTTCATGCTGGGGTCGCTGTCAGAATGGAACGGACAGCACACCATGCCATGGCGGTCGGGCTCCATGCCGTACATCTCTCCCACTTGCCGAACGGTGATGGCGGACTTGATCTTTTGATATAAACTCAAAATTTCTCCTTTGGTCAAAGGCTCTGGCACGGATCAATTTGATCCCTGCCACGTTCAAAGCCGGTCTCCCTTGCTGCCTCCCGACAGGAAATCTTTTTGGACTCTGTGTCGGCCCCATGCAGGGCGCTCGCTCCCCCGATGGGAGGTCTTGGCGGTCTGGGCAGTTCGGACGGTCATTCTGTTCTCAAGGTCCTATAATGAAAGATATTTCAGAGGGCTTTCGCGGGAAGCCCTTAATATGTTCGCTGCTGGGGAGTTAATATGTTTTCTTTCTGTCTATAGGATAGCACTGCAATGGCCGCTGTGCCGTATATCCATAATGTCGGAAAACAGGTGCAGAATCAGCAAAATTCCACGCTTATGGACAGGAACCGCCGGAAGTGGTATACTGTGCAAAAAACATCGGAGGTGCGACCATGAACATCAAGCTGACACTGGGAGAACGGCTCAAAGACCTGCGTGTGGAGCGGAATCTGAAGCTGGAAATGCTGGCAGAGCAGACAGGTCTGTCCAAATCGGCATTGTCGAAATACGAGAGCGACGATGTGACCGACCTCAGCATTTATGCGGTGACAACGCTGGCTGAGTTCTATGGCGTGACCACGGACTACCTGTTGGGTGTGACGGAAAACAAAAAACGCCCAGATGCAGTCCTTTCGGACTTGCATCTGAGCGATGGCGCAGTGGACGTATTAAGGAATGGAAAATTCAATCATCGGCTGCTGTGTGAGCTGATCGTGCATGAGAATTTCCAGCGGTTCATGACCGATCTGGAAATCTATGTGGATGGATATGTCAGCGCAAACATTCAAAACCTCAATGCCGGTCTGGAAGCAACGCGGCAAATGCTGAAAAAGAAGTATGCAGCAGATGAAAATGATCTGTACATGAGCACCTTGAAGCTGGGGCAGATCGATGAAGATGAGTACTTTGGTCGGGTCTTGTATGACGAGTTGGTGGCTATCCTGAAGAACATCAAGACGGAACACCGCAAGGACAAGACCACTTCGGATGGTGCAATGGTCGATAACCTGATGAAGGAACTGGAGGATGCACAGAAACTTGAAGGGTCTGCGGATGAAAAGAAGATCCGAACAGCATTGAAGGCGATCGGCATCAACTACGATAAGCTGACAGAGGATGAAAGGAAGCTGATAAAGAAGATTCTTTATAAAACGGCAATGCTGAAACCGGGGACACTTGCAGGCAACCGGGGCAAGCACAGACGCTGATCATTTGCCCTGCGCCTTATAGGGGGAGCGCTGCTGCGGCAGGAAGGAGAACGTACACCATTGGTTCCTCTGCAAGTCTGCGCTGGGTGGGCAAAGACCGTCAACTGCCACGCCCATCCGCGCATCCTTCTGCCACAGAACAGGTGCTTGCCGGAGCCTTTCGCAGCCCCTTTTCCGCGTCAGCCGGAACCAAGGTGTAACACACTAGACTTTGCAGGCAAAGTCGTGTGCCAACGAGCGTTCCGCCGCTCTTTGGATTCTTCCCGGCAGGGCACTGGAAAATGGGGTGCCCTGATGAAAACGGTGGATGGTACACATTCACAAACCCCGAAAGGTGTGTTATTATAGTACCATCAATAAATGGAAGGGAGGGCGGCGGATGTTCAGCATTGCAGGAATTGACCTGTTGGAGCAGGAACTTTTGGACCATGAACGCACCCTCCTTGAGATTTTGCTTCAGGACAAAACCACCAAGAAAAACATCATCTGGGCAACCGATGATTACGCCGAACTGGGCGAACCATACAGCTTCAAAAAAGAAATCCTGCCGGAGCTGGTTACAGGCGAACAGGACAGTCTGATCCAGCCCAGAGTGGAAAAAGCAGTGGAGCATCAGACCAACCGCACCCGTGACAAAGCAGAGGTGTTTACCCCCAGTTGGATCTGCAACGCACAGAACAATCTGGTGGATGAGCAGTGGTTTGGCAGGAAGGATGTTTTCAACATCCAGAAGGAGATGTCGTGGAAAGCAACGGCTGACAAAATCGCCTTCCCGGACGACCGTCAGCACACATGGCAAAAATATGTGGATGCACAGCGGCTGGAAATCTCCTGCGGCGAGGCTCCCTATCTGGTAAGCCGCTACGACACCGTAACGGGCGAAACCATTCCCATTTCCCAACGAATTGGCCTGCTGGACCGCAAGCTGCGTGTTATCAGCGAAAACACGGACACCGAAGAAGAATGGTTCACATGGACAAAGCGGGCGTTCCAGAGCGTGTACGGCTTTGAGTATCAGGGCGACAGCTTGCTGCTGGCACGGGAAAACCTGTTTGTGACCTTCGTGGAGGTTTACCGGGAACGCTTTGGCAAACTTCCCCACCTGCGGCAGATGAAGGTGATCGCTAACATCATTGCGTGGAACCTCTGGCAGATGGACGGCACAAAGTATGTGGTTCCGGGCAGCTGTAAGGAAAACAAAATTGAAATTATCAGCTGGTTCGGCAGTGAGGAACAAATTGACCTGTGTCCCGGATGCAAAAGCGGAAATATCCGGGCGCACAACGGGATTTACAGCATCATAAAGGATTGGCGTTCCAACCAGACAATGACGTTCCTTTCGATGGTGAGGGGAGGAAGTGCAAATGGCAGCGTATAAACCAACCATGTCGTATCGGTTGATTTACATCTTTACGATTCACGATGCCCAGCACGAGGGCTACTGGAAGATCGGAAAGACAAATTTTGACAGCGTGAACAGCTACAAACAGCTTCCGCCCAACTGTGCGGAGCTGAATTGTGCTGCCCGTGACCGCATCGACCAGTATACCAAGACGGCGATGGTTGAATACGACCTGCAATATACCGAGCTGGCACGCAGAACCGTCACCTTCCCGGATGGTACGACCGATACGGAATTGTTCGATGATGACGATGTCCATAACGTGCTGTACAATTCTGGATTTTCGGCCCGGAAGTTCTCCAATTCCAATCAGGACAGCGAATGGTTTGAGGTGCCGCTGTCCGTTGCCATCCGTGCAATTCAGGCGGTCAAGGAAGGCCGCACGGCGCTGACTGCTGCCGAAAAGAGCGAAGGGCAGACCAGCTTTCTGCCGCAGACTGTCCCTGCTGCGCCCAAAAAGAGAGCTATTACCCTGCGTGACGAGCAGGTAGATTGCGTCAATCGGACGCTGACGATTTTCCGCAAGCAGAACTCGATGCTCTGGAACTGCAAGATGCGTTTCGGTAAGACGGTTACGGCCTATGCGCTTATCAAAAAAGCAAACTATCAGAAGGTGATTGTGGTCACCCACCGCCCGGTGGTGGAAGATGGCTGGCGCAACGATTTTGACCTGATTTTTGGCGAAGGAGACAACCGTGCTTTCCTGAAAAAAGACCGTTTCGATACGGATTCGTCCGTTTACGATGCGGCAATGGATGCACGCAACGATGCAAACCTGACAGCCTACCAGAATTCCGGCAAGGCGTTTGTTTACTTTGCCTCCATGCAGGACCTGCGCGGCTCTCAGCGGGCAGACGGCAAGTTTGACAAGAATAACGCCGTTTTCGATATGGACTGGGATCTTGTGATTTACGATGAAGCCCACGAGGGCACCCAGACCCAGCGAGGGCAGAAGGTGCAGTCTTTGCTGGAAGCGGAAAAGAACGGCAAGGCTCCCAAGGTTCTGCAGTTATCCGGCACGCCGTACAATTTGATGCAGAAGTACGAGAACAACGTCTACACGTGGGACTACGTCATGGAGCAAAAGCGCAAGCGGGAGTGGGATACCCTGCACCCCGGCGACCATAACCCCTATGCAGACCTGCCGGAACTTCGCATCCTGACCTTTGACCTTGGGAAAAGTCTGCCTACCTCCTACCGCTACGAGACCTTGGAGATGGCGTTCAACTTTACCGAGTTTTTCCGGGTGTGGACGGGCGACCCTGCACGAGATTTTCGTCCTCTGCCTGCTGGCGCACAGGTGGGTGATTTTGTCCACGAGGCCGACGTGCGCAGCTTTCTGGACCTGATTTCTTCGGAGAACCCGGAGAGCAACTATCCTTACTCCACGCCGGAGTACCGGGAGATGTTCCGGCATACCCTCTGGATGGTTCCGGGCGTGAAAGAAGCCAGTGCCTTGAGCAAGCTGCTGAAAGAGCATCCTGTGTTTGGAGCCTATAAGGTGGCCAACGTTGCAGGCGACGGCGATGCCGAAATGCCCTACGACAACGCCCTGACGCTGGTAAAGCAGGTCATCAAAGCGAACCGCTATACCATTACCATTTCCTGCGGCAAGCTGACCACCGGCGTGACGGTGCCGGAGTGGACGGCTGTGATGATGCTGACCGGGTCGGCAAGCACGGCTGCGCCCGGCTATATGCAGACCATTTTCCGGGTGCAGTCGGCAGGAGTGCTGGACGGCAAGCAGAAAGAACGCTGCTACGTCTTTGATTTTGCGCCCGACCGCGCACTGAATGTTCTTTCCGAGGTCAACCGCGTCACCAAACGTGGCAAAACCAACGAGGAAGAATACCGTAAGGCTCTGGGCGAATTCCTGAACTTCTGCCCGGTGATTGCCGTGGACGGTACGCAAATGACCGAGTACAGCGTACCGAAGATGATGCGCCAAATCAAGCGGCTGACCGTGGACAAGGCCATCAAGAGCGGCTTTGACGATGAATCGGTCTACAAGCAGGATACCGGCATGGTGATGGATGAGGAAGATGTGGAGCTGTTCCATACCCTGTCCGACAAGCTCAGCGAGCAGAAAGCCGCCAAGAAAGAGACAAAAATCCACATCAACAATCAAGGATTGACCAACGAAGAGTACGAAGAAGCCTCCAAGCTCTCCAACAAGCCCAAGCGGGAGCGCAGCAAAGAGGACGAAGAACTGCTCAAAAAGCTGCAAGACCAGCGCAAGGAGCGCGATAAGGTCATTCGGCTGCTGCGGAATGTTTCGATTCGTCTGCCGCTGTTGATTTACGGCGCAAAGGTCGATTTGACCGAAGAAATCCACATGGCGGATTTTATCGACTTGGTAGACCCTGAATCTTGGCAGGAGTTCATGCCAAAAGGAGTAAGCACTGCTTTGTTCCGCAAGCTGCTGAAATACTACGACGAGGATGTGGTCAGCGGGGCGGGTCTGCGCATTCGCCGCATGGCAAAGGCTGCGGACGAGCTGCCGCCCACCGAGCGTGTGAAGCGCATTGCCGAGATCTTCAGCCACTTCCGCAACCCCGACAAGGAAACCGTTCTGACCCCGTGGCGGGTGGTGAACCTCCATCTGAGCAACATGGTGGGCGGTTATTGCTTCCTCAACGAGCAGTTCGATTCGCAGGAGGTTCTGGAGGTGCCTCGTCTGGTGGATCAGGGGCAGGTCACGGAGGACATCTTCCTCAACCCGGAGGCACGGATTCTGGAAATGAACTCCAAATCCGGCCTGTATCCCCTGTATATGGCATACAGCCTGTACGCCATGGAGCTGCCCGGCCCGGAGGACAAGCTGCCGTTGGAGCAGACACAGGCTCTCTGGCAGGAGACCGTGGAGCAGCAGATCTTTGTTCTGTGCAAGACCCGGATGGCAGAAAGCATCACCCGGCGAACGCTGGTGGGCTATCAGGATTGGACGGTCAACACCACCTACATTCCGCACCTGCTGGAACGGATGGAAAAAGACCCGCAGCGTCTGGCAAAGAAGCTGCAGCGAACCGATACATGGGGAAAGGAGGGACAGCCCATGAATTTTGATGCCATTGTGGGCAATCCGCCGTATCAGCTTATGGGTGGTTCTGGCGGAACGAATGATGCGCCCATCTACCAGTATTTTGCTTCTCTTGCAGAGGAAGTGGAGCCACATTATATTAGTTTGATTATTCCGTCTCGTTGGTTTTCTGCTGGCAGAAAGAATTTGCTGGGTGACTTCCGCACACAGATGCTTGCAAATCGTAAAATTCGTAAGATGTATGTCTATCCATCTTCGCAGGATATTTTCCCAACGGTCGATATTAAAGGCGGCTTGTGCTACTATTTGATTGATAACGGCTATGATGGAGATTGCGAATATACCCTTGCACAAAATGGCAAGGAGAAAACAACGACTAGAAGCCTGAACGACCTTGACATTTTGGTGCGTGAGCCAGAACTTGCGAATATCGTTAAGAAAGTTATGAGTGGCACCGCAGAAACAGACACTGTTTCAACGATTGTGTCCAATGATACGCCGTTTGGTATTCCGACTAACCCCAAGACGAGCGGAAAGAATGCAACGGCGGTTTATGAAGATTCCACACCAGAGCATAATGTGAAACTGCTGTATCTTGACAATATGGTTCGGACGATTGCCTATGTTTCCAGAGAAAGCATCAAAAAGAATATGGGTGATATTGACTGTCCCAAGGTGTTTATTCCTGAAGCGGCAGGCTCTGGCAATGATCCGTATGTTGTGGGAAAGCCAGAATACATCGGTGAAACCGCTGTGTGTTCACAAACATTCCTGTATGTTGCATTCAAAACGGAGATGGAGGCAAAGAATTTCATTTCGTATCTTAAAACAAGATTCTTCCGTGTTCTGGTATCTGCTTGCAAAATTTCACAGCACACGCCCAGCAGCACATACCGCTTTGTTCCTTTGCAAGATTTCAGCAAATCTTGGACGGATGAAGAACTGTATAAGAAGTACGAGCTGACGGAAGATGAGATTGCGTTTATTGAGAGTACGACTAGAGCGATGGAGTAAAACGCAAGACTAAAAGCGTGTAATCTACATCGTGCACAAAAATGCAAACAAAAATTCTGAGCAAAATTTTGCGTAAGAGACCTTGACAATAAAAGATGTTAACACCTTGTTTACAAATGCAAGTATCAGACGATGAAATGACAAAAGAAACGCAAGATCTGGTTGAATTTTCTTGACTTTGCAGAAAAGAAGGAATATAATTAGTAAGCAAGGAGGGGATAGCATGGTTGACCTGAGCGGCTTTACTGCTTTTGATTTTAGCGAAGGTGTGCCTTATTGTTCGATCACGGCTAACGGCGTCACCTTCAACAAGGCGGTCACGCTGAAAATGGGCTCACCGGCCTATGTTCGGTTACTCATAAATGGAGACAGCCGTCAAATTATTCTTCAGGCTTGTGACGAAGATACGCCCCGTGCGGTGGCTTTCTTTCGTCCCAAAAAAAACGGCGTGATGTCTGTGCGCTGGAATTCCATGGATTTGCTTTCGACGTTTAAGCGTCTTTTGAATTCTGATTTGCAGCATGGCTACCGTGTGGATGGCGAACTTGTCGGAGATGGTATGATGCTTTTCGACTTGAATGCCGCAAAAACTTTGGTCTGACAGTTTCCAACTGTTTGACATATAAAAAAGCACGCATCAAGACAGGGCCTAATCTGTCCGACACGTGCTTTCCTTGAAAAAGCTAGAGCAGAAGCTCAAAACTAATTCGACTAACACGGTTAGTATACCCGGTTGCTCCGGCTTTTTCAAGCATTTCACGGATTCGTCTGCAACTTGCTTGCGGCGTGTTCGAGCGTTGCTTGAAAGGAGGAGTGTAACTATGCGAGACAATCGGATGGATGAGAATGTGACCATCGTCTACACTGCGTATATTACGCTGCGTAACGGTCATCGCCTGTACGCAAAGCAGTACGGCAAAAAGGCGTTTGAACTTCACATTCGTGACAACAAACACCGCAAACGCAGGTGATTCTTGCGTGATTTGATCGTTGAGGGTATCGGGAGTAGCTTCACCCTCCTTGTTTTATATAGCATGGAGGAATTGATATGAATTCTAAGAAAACATCTTCGTCTGTTGCATCTCAGGCATCTCGTGCGCTGCGTAGCAGTAGCACTTCCAAGATTCAGCGGCAGCTTGCCGGAAGTGCACTCTCGCAGGCAAAGAGTGGTCATCAGACGGGAAAGAAAATGGAAGGCGTTGCATCGGCAGCTTTGAATAGCCCGAAATACAGCAGCACGACCAAAACTCTTGCAGGCAGCGTTCTCTCGCAGTCTAACAAGAACCGCTAATTAGTCCAAAACAGGACGTGCAGTTTATGGCTGTACGTCCTGTTTTCTTTTTAAGGGCAGAAATGCAATGTATGTTGAGGGGAGGTCTCTACCATGACCGAACAAGCGCTCCGCAAAATGATTGCTGCCGGGGAAAGCACCCGGCAGGAGTTTAAGTCGTGGGTGAAGTGCAAGGACTACCGGCAGCGGAAAGAGCTTGCGGTGAAAAGTGCGGTTGCGCTGGCAAATACAAAGGGCGGCGTTCTGCTGTTTGGCGTAGAAGATGACGGCACCATTACGGGCTGCCCCAAGAGCGACCCGCAGGCACTGATGGAAGCCATCTACGATATGACCCGGCCCAGCCTGTTTACCGAAATCGAGCCGGTAGAAACCTCTGACGGTGTGGTGCTGGTGGTATCGGTGGAGAAATCCAATTCTCATGTTGCCACCACCGGCGGCATCTATTACAGACGGCTGGGGAACGTGACAAAGCCCGACTACCCTGCAAACGATGTGTACTCCCCTGCTGACAACCCGGATTTTTCGGCAAAGATCGTGGCGGGCGCAACCGAAAACGACATTGACCTGCTGGAAGTGTACCGCCTGAAAGAGAAACTGCGGATTCGGGATGCAGGCTCTGCCCTGCCGGATTTGGCAGATACCACCTTTCTGGACAACCTGAACCTGATCCGCATGGATAAGGACGAGGTGCGTGTAACGGTGGCAGGGCTGCTGTTTGTGGGTAAGGCGGCTTCCATTGCACGGCTGCTGCCTCAGGCAGAGGTGATCTACCTCCATTACAGCGACGAGGCGCAGACGGAATACGACAACCGCATGGATATGCAGGAGCCGGTGATCTCGATTCTGGATAAGCTGACCGAGCGCATCCGCACCTATAACCGCCTGACCAATGTGCAGGTGGGGCTGTTCCGGCTGGAGGTGTACGATTTCTCCGAAGCGGTTTTTCAGGAGGCTTTGCTGAATGCGCTGGCGCACCGCTCCTATGAGGACATGGCACCGATCTACGTCAAGCACTACCCCACAAAGATCGTGATTGAGAACCCCGGCGGCTTTCCGGGGGACATCAACGAAAGCAACATCATCACCCACCAGTCCATTCCCCGGAACAAGCTGATCGCCATGACCCTTCAGCACCTGAAGTATGTGCAGCGTTCCGGGCAGGGCGTGGACATTATGTTCCAGAGTATGCTCACCGAGGGCAAGCCCTACCCGGAGTACGCCAGCACGCCCAACTCCGTCCGGCTGACCCTTCGCAGCACGATGGAGAATCAGAACTTCGTGCGTTTTATCGCAGAGACGCAGGATAAGCGTTCCAAGATGTTCACGCTGTCGGAGCTGATGATTCTGCACTATCTCCGGGAGCACCAGAAAATCACCTTGAAGCAGGCGGCAAAGACGATTCAGGAAACCGATGACAATGCCCACAAGGTTCTGAATGCTCTCCGGGACGAGGGGCTTCTGGAACTCAACGGCAAGACCTATATGCTGTCCCTCAAGGTCTACGAAACGGTGAAAACCGATGTGGCCTATGTGCAGGACAAGACGGTCAGCCAGATTCAGGCAAAGGATCGGATTCTTGAATATCTGAAGCATAAGCCGTCGATTACGAATCAGAAAGCACAAGAGCTGTGTGGATACACAAAAGATCAGGCATACCGTATTCTTCGAAAGCTTGTAGAAGAAGGGAAGATTGAAGTAAAAGGAGCAGGGCGCGGAAGGAGATACTGCTTAAAAGAAAATCAGCGATAAAAACGCGCGCCGCGCGATTATTACGCGCAAAGAAACGCGCGATTTTCTTGGGAAAGGACAGAAAATGACTGCAATTCGATAAAAACAGAAATCGTTAATCGCGCGCTGAAACGCGCGCCGCGCGATTAGCGGTTTTGCCGCGCGTTTTCTAAGGCTCAATCTTCCAGCCTGCCGTGGTCACACCCCAGCGACAGATAACGCTCCATCTCCCCTCTCAGCACCATCTGTGCGTACTCCAAGGGCTTGTTGTAGAGCAGCCAGTCCAGTTCTGCCCGCTGTGCCGGGGTGTTGCCGTACTCGTCCTCAACGGCGATGCAGTCGATGGCAATGGTGGTGCCATCCTCGAACCGGGCTTCCACCCGGTTAGTGTCCATGTTGTAGCGGCAGGTAAGCAATTTTGTCATAGTAGTATCCTCCAAGACTTGATTTTTGGTGTGTAGTCACTCGAACCAATGCCGTCAAGTCGTTGTCGGATGAAGTGGTTTTTAGTTTGTCCGGGAGTAAGTGCACGGTTTTTGCACGGTTTCAAAACGTGCAAAGGGTGCAAATCGTTGCAAAATCGGACAAAGGGTGCAGAAACTCGAAGCTCAAAACCTGCGATATATCGCGAAGAAATGACGTTAAAACGTAACTTCCAAAAATTGAGGGAATCGCCCGGCGTGCGCTACGAATCAGTAGGCCGGGGGTTCGAGTCCCTTCCATCGCACCAAACCATGAAAATCCGAACCTTTTCTCGATAGGAGAAGGGTTCGGATTTTTTGTTTTCTTTGGAAATGACAATTCCGGCTCCTTCCCGACGACTGTGTGTCCAAAACCTTATCAGAAGAACCGTATAACAAAAGTCACAACTGTAAAGGTGCCGTAAGGCAGAAAGGACACGATTATGAAGTACGATGAAAGAACTTGCAAATTCAACATGGATACCGGCTGCGTGGAGCTGCTGCTCCGGGATGGGAGAATGATCTCCATTGACTGCACTGGGGTCGAGGATGAATTGGACGTGACCATGGCGCAGAGGACGGAACTGGACTACCTCATCTACAACGATCCGTTGGGCTATGCGGATTTGATTCTGAACGGTGACCCGGAGAAATATTTGAAGAATGTGGCTGGAAGCCATGGGCTAGAAGATTAAGGGCAAAACAAAAAACAGGGTGCGCCCCTGAATAGGACGCACCCTGCCAAAGACCACAGACGATAGCGATATGTACAACAGGGAGTTCCCCAGTGGGAACTTCCTGTTTTTCGTTGTTTGCATGATGAGCTTGTTCTGCCTGCCACGCGGCAAACTCCCTTTGGCCTTCCTCGCTGTTCCAGCAGGCAAGGATGGCCGGGTAGAACGCCCGTGCCAGACGGTCGATGACATCATCGGGGTAAGGGGAAATGTTTGTGGACTTTTTCTTTTTGTTCAAACGCACGCTCCTTTGATCGTCCCACCGTGGCAAAGCCGGGCGAGAAAATCAAAGTTCCAATTTTTATCAGGCGCAAGGGCGCGGATGCTTTCCGCCCTGCACTTGCGGCTGGGGGCTCGTTGATGGCTTACAGGTGTCTGTTGTTATGCGGTCTTTTCTTCTTCAAGGGCTTCTGCAAGAGCCTTTTCCAGATAGGTTTCGATTTCAGTCAGGTAGTTAGCAGGCCTCTGCATTGCGAAGCGGAGAACCTTCTGCTTTTCCGGGTCAGTGAAATAGCTGGG
>NZ_NMTR01000015.1 GCF_002549775.1 Faecalibacterium langellae
CCTAGAATGTGGTTGGCAAACCCACACTCTATTCTACGGGGAGGTTTCTCTTTGTCTAGGGCTAAAGCCGTTTTTATTCCACCAGCGGAGCTGGTGGTTGTCGCTCGCTCAAGCTACCCAAAACAAAAGGCACCCACAGCCATCCGGCTGCGGGTGCCTTTTTGCATACGGGTTTAACGGACAGAGGTGCGCACCAGCGCGCGCTTGAGGCGTGCCTGTGCCAGCTCGTAGTCCCGCTTATCGAGGTTCTTCTGCGCCAGAATTTCTTCCGCACGCTTCTTCGAAGCCTCGGCGCGAGCCTGATCGATCTCCTCGGCCCACTCCCATGTGGTGGCGACCAGACGCACTTCGCCATCCAGCACGCTCAGCAGCCCGCCCATGCAGGCGGCGCGGCGGCGCTGGCCCTCGGCATCCACGATATGGGCTTCGCCCATGCCCAGCGCGGTGCAGTAATCCCCGTGTTTGGCAAGGATGGCCAGATCGCCGTCAATGGCGCGGCAGACGATGCGCTCGGCCTGCCCGTCAAAGGCGCAGCCGTCCGGCGTGACCACCGTCAGATGAAAGGTCGTCATGGTTTACCCTTTCTTCGCTTTTGCGAACACGTCGTCGATGGTGCCCGCGAACAGGAAGGCGCTCTCGGGCAGGTCGTCGCACTCGCCGTTCAGGATCATCTTGAAGCCGCGCAGGGTCTCCTTGAGCGGCACATACTGGCCGGGCATACCGGTGAACTGCTCTGCCACGTGGAAGCTCTGGCTCAAAAAGCGCTGCACCTTGCGGGCGCGGCTGACGGTACGCTTGTCTTCCTCGCTCAGCTCGTCCATACCCATGATGGCGATGATGTCCTGCAGTTCCTTGTAGCGCTGCAGCACCTTCTGCACGGCGCGGGCGATCTCGTAGTGCTCCTGACCCACGACCTCCGGGCTGAGGATGCGGCTGGTGGAATCCAGCGGGTCCACAGCGGGGTAGATGCCCTGCGAAGCGATATCACGGCTCAGGACCGTGGTCGCGTCCAGATGGGTGAAGGTGGTGGCGGGGGCCGGGTCGGTCAGGTCGTCGGCGGGAACGTAGACAGCCTGCACGGACGTAATGGAGCCCTTGCGGGTGGAGGTGATGCGCTCCTGCAGAGCGCCCATCTCGGTGGCCAGCGTGGGCTGGTAGCCGACGGCGGAGGGCATACGGCCCAGCAGTGCGGACACCTCAGAACCGGCCTGGGTGAAACGGAAAATGTTGTCGATGAACAGCAGCACGTCCTGGTTCTTCACATCGCGGAAATACTCTGCCATGGTCAGGCCAGACAGTGCCACGCGCATACGTGCTCCTGGGGGCTCGTTCATCTGGCCGTAGACCAGAGCAGTCTTGTTGATAACGCCGCTCTCGGTCATTTCGCCGTAGAGGTCGTTGCCCTCACGGGTGCGCTCACCAACGCCGGTGAACACCGAGTAACCGTTGTGCTCGGTGGCGATGTTGTAAATGAGCTCCTGGATCAGAACGGTCTTGCCGACACCGGCACCGCCGAACAGACCGATCTTGCCGCCCTTGGCGTAGGGGCAGATCAGGTCCACGACCTTGATGCCGGTCTCCAGAATTTCGGTGGTGGACTGCTGCTCCTCGTAGCTGGGAGCAGGGCGGTGGATGGGCCAGTAGGCCTCCGGGGCCGGGGCAGGCTTGTTGTCCACAGGCTCACCCAGCAGGTTGAACACGCGGCCCAGGCACTGGTCGCCCACGGGCACTTTGATGGGTTCGCCGGTATCCACGGCTTCGGTGCCGCGCACCAGACCATCGGTGCTGTTCATTGCAATGCAGCGCACCACGTTATCGCCGGTGTGCTGTGCCACCTCGACCACCAGCTTTTCGCCGTGGTTGTCGATCTCGATGGCGTTGAGCAGCTCCGGCAGCTGGCCATCCTCAAACTGGATGTCCAGCACCGGGCCGATGACCTGAAGCACCTTGCCGATATGTTTTTCGGACATAGGCTACAACTCCTTATCTTGTTAAATCTCCGCGCCGGCCACGATCTCGGTGATCTCCTGCGTGATGGCGGCCTGACGGGCACGGTTATAATACAGGTTCAAATGGTCGATCATCTCACCGGCGTTCTTGGTGGCGGCGTCCATGGCGGTGCGGCGGGCGGCCAGCTCACTGGCCACGCTCTCGCACACGGCACCGTAGACGATACCGGCCACATACTCCGGGATGATCGCGCTGAATACTTCCTCGCTGCTGGGCTTGTACAAAATTTGGCTGCGGCGGGCTTCCGCCTTCTGCTGCTCGGTGGGCTCGATGGACAGCGGCAGCACCTCCATGGTGGTGGCCGTCTGGGTCATCATGGAGTCGAACCGGGTGTAGCAAATTTTCACCGCATCGTACTCGCCCTTGAGGTAGCCTTCGGTGATCTGGCGGGACAGCTGGAAGCATTCGCCCACCGAGATCTCCGCTGCCAGCAGCACTTCCTGCGTGAACAGCGGCACTTCGTGGTGGACGAAATACTCGGCCGAGCGCTTGCCGATGGGCAGCACCACCACTTCGCCTTCTTCGGCCCCGGCCTGCTTGAGCACGTTGGAATTGTATCCACCGGCAAGGCCGCGGTCGCCTGCAATGACGATGAGCAGGGTGCGCTTGATCTCGTCACGGCGCAGGTAGGGGTTGCGGGCGCGGGGGTCTGCTGCGGCGATCTTGGTCAACGTCTCATGCAGCGTTTCAAAGTAGGGTCGGCTGTGCTCGACCCGCTCTTTGGCGCGGCGCATTTTGGAGGAAGCCACCAGTTCCATTGCCTTGGTGATCTGCATGGTGCTCTCTACGCTTTTGATGCGCAGCTTGATGTCCTTCATGGAACCAGCCATGCGTTACGCCTCCTTCCTCAGTGTGCCTTGACGAAGCTGTCGGTATAGGCCGTGAGCACCTTTTTCAGCTGCTCCTCGGTGTCCTTATCCAGATTGCCGGTGGTGCGGATGGTCTCCATGACGGCGGCACCGGCCGCATCGTTGTCCAGATACTCATACAGGCCCTTCTCGTACTCGGCCACATCCGGCACCTTGACCTTCACAAGGTGATCGTGAATGGTGGCGTACAGGATGGCCACCTGCTTTTCCACAGCCACGGGGGCCGAACGGTTCTGCTTGAGCACTTCCACAATGCGCTCACCCTGAGCCAGGCGGGCCTTGGTGTCGGCATCCAGATCGGAGCCGAACTGTGCAAAGCTCTGCAGCTCACGGTACTGGGAGTAGATCAGCTTCAGGGTACCGGCCACCTTCTTCATGGCCTTGATCTGGGCGTTGCCGCCGACGCGGGACACCGAGATGCCGGGGTTCACGGCCGGCATGACGCCGGAGTGGAACAGCTCGGTCTCGAGGAAGATCTGACCATCGGTGATGGAAATGACGTTCGTCGGGATGTAGGCGGAAACGTCGCCCGCCTGCGTCTCGATGATGGGCAGAGCCGTCAGGCTGCCGCCGCCCAGCTCGTTGGAGAGCTTTGCGGCGCGCTCCAGCAGACGGGAGTGCAGATAGAACACGTCGCCGGGGTAAGCCTCACGTCCCGGGGGACGGCGGATCAGCAGCGACAGGGCACGGTAAGCGACCGCGTGCTTGGACAGGTCGTCGTAGATGATCAGGACATGCTTGCCCTGATGCATGAAATATTCGCCCATGGCGCAGCCGGAGTACGGTGCGATATACTGCAGGGGCGACAGCTCGGAAGCGGTAGCGGACACCACGATGGTGTAGCTCATGGCACCGGCTTCGGTCAGGCTCTGCACAAGGTTTGCCACGGTGGAGCGCTTCTGGCCGATGGCAACGTAAATGCAGATGACGTCCTTGCCCTTCTGGTTGATGATGGTATCGGATGCGATGGTGGTCTTGCCGGTCTGGCGGTCACCGATGATCAGCTCACGCTGGCCGCGTCCGATGGGGATCATGGAGTCGATGGCCTTGATGCCGGTCTGCAGCGGTTCCTTGACCGGCTGGCGGTCGATGATGCCGGGCGCGCGGCTCTCAATGGCGCGGAACTCGGTGGTCTCGATGGGGCCTGCGCCGTCGATGGGCTGGCCCAGCGCGTTGACCACGCGGCCGATCATGGCATCGCCCACCGGCACGGACACGACCTTGCCGGTGCGCTTGACGGTGCTGCCTTCCTTGATGCCGGCGTCGGAGCCCAGCAGAACGATGGAGACGGTGTTCTCCTCCAGGTTCTGGGCCATGCCGTATTCGCCGTTATCAAACTGAAGCAGCTCACCTGCCATGCACTTTTCCAGACCACTGGCGCGGGCGATGCCGTCGCCCACCATGATGACCGTGCCGGTCTCGCTCTGCTCGATGGCATTTTCATAATGCTTGATCTGCGCACGGATGATCTTGGAGATTTCTTCAGGTTTCAGTTGCATCTTTGTTTGTTCACCACTCAATTCTTAAAAATCATTTCGGGTGGAAATTCGATTGGTTTTGATTCGCCCTCTCCGTCTGCTTCGCAGCCAGCTCTCCCAGTGGGGAGAGCCAAGTAAAGAGGGTTCAAAGCGTCACGGAAGCAATGTCCTTGCGCAGGGTGGCGAGGCGATTCTGCACCGTGCCGTCCAGCTCGGTGCCTTCGATGTCCAGCCGGATACCGCCCAGCACTTTGGCATCGACCTTTGTTTTCAGGTCGATGGTCTTGCCGGTGAGCTTTTCCAGCTTTTCGTGCAGGCTCTTTTCCTGTGCTTCCGTCATAGCCACCGCCGTGGTGGCCGTTGCTTCCAGAATGCCGTGGGCTTCGTTGTAGCGCACACGGTAGGCCCGTGCGCAGCCGGGCAGCTCCCGCAGGGTGCCCTTCTCGCACAGGATCTTGAGAAAGTTCAGCACATAGAGGTGGACCTTGTCCCGCAGGGCTTCATCCAGCAGACCGCAGCGCTCCTTCTTGGGGATGCTGGGGGTGCTGAGCAGATGCAGGTAGTCCGGGTTTGCCTTCAGCAGTGCTGCCACTTCATCCAGCTCACCCAGAATGCGGGTCTCCAGTCCTTCCTCCGCAGCCAGGTCGTACAGGCTCCCGCCGTACATCCTTGCGATCTCGGTCATGATGCTTCACCCACATTTTTGATAAATTCGTCGATCAGGTCCTTGTGGTCCTTTTCGCTGATCTCGCGTTCCACCACCTTGGAGGCGATCTCCATGGCGATGCCGCCGATCTCGTCCTTGACCTCGTTGACGGCCTTCTTGCGCTCCTGCGCAATGTCGCTTTCGGCCTTCTGCTTCAGGGCAGCAGCCTGGGCGCGGGCTTCGCCCACGATCTCCTCGCTGCGGGCAGTGGCCGTCTTCTGGGCATTGGCAACGATCTGGTTGGCCTCGGCGCGGGCATTCTGCAAATTCTGCTCATACTCCGCCTTCATGGCCTCGGCCTCGGTGCGCAGCTTCTGCGCATCGGCGATCTCGCTGTCCGCCTTGGCCTTGCGGTCTGCGATGACTTTTTTGATAGGATTCAACAGGAACTTTTTGAAGATCAGCATCTGGATCATCAGGTTGCAGATCTGGGCCAGAAAGGTCCAGCCGTCCAGTGTGATCAAATCCTGGTACAGTCCCATAAGCGTCTCCTTTCGTTCAGATTTTCAAAGGCTTGCGCTTACAGGTGCTTCATGAACAGGCCCGGTGCCAGGAAGATCAGCAGCAGGCCGGTGACGAAGCCGTAGATACCGGTGGTCTCAGACAGTGCAACACCCAGGATCAGGGTGCTGGTCACGTCGCTCTTGCACTCGGGCTGACGGCCGACGGCCTCACAGGCAGCTGCTGCTGCGTTGCCTTCGCCGATGCCGGGGCCGATACCTGCGATCAGTGCACAGCCTGCGCCGATGCCGCAGCCTGCCAGAGCGATACCACGAGCCAGATACTGGAAATCCGTAACCATAAGTTTTGTCCTCCTAAAAGATGTGTTTGTTTTGGGAGATGCCGGGGGGAGTTACTCCTCACCGGCAGCACGTTTGATGAAGATGGCGGTCAGGGTACAGAAGATGAACGCCTGGATGCAGCCGCCGAACCAGTCGAAATACAGGCCCGTAAAGGCCGGGATGCCGATCTGGAACAGCTGGATGTCGCCCAGAACGCCCGGCAGCCAGCCAAAGATGACATGGCTCAGACCGGCCAGCGCCCAGTACAGCAGTGTGGAGATGACCGTACCGGACAGGATGTTGCCAAAGTGACGGAACGCCATGCTGACGGGGGTGGATACCTCCGACAGCACATTGATGGGTGCCATGATGAAGATGGGGTCCAAAAGGCCTTTCAGATAAGAAAGGATGCCGTTGGTCTTGATCTTGTAATACATGATCAGCACGAACACCACGATGGCCCAGGCCGCTTCGGTGTTGAGGTCGGCGGTGGGGCTCCACAGGCCGACGACACTGATCAGGTTGCACCCGATGCTGAGTGCGAAGATCGAGCCGATGAGGGGGATATACTGATCGAAGTGGAAGCCCATGTTGTCGTGCACGAACTGGTCAAGCCGTGTCACGATGAACTCGGCTGCAGCCTGCCGCTTGGAGACATTCTCCAGCTTGAGGCCATGCCCCAGCCAGATGGCCAGGCCCGAAAGCAGCGCCATGACGATCCAGGTACTGACCAGGGTCTGGGTGATCTTGAAATCGCCCAGAAAGGGGATGTCGGTATGGATGGTATACAGGATCTTTGCGCCGTTCAGTTCCATTTGTTACGTTTCACCCCCTTCGTCACGGGGTTCGGCTTCCGGCTCCGGTGCAGGCTCGGCGTCGTCCTCCACAGAGACATCCACCGAAGGCCCGGCCGGGGCAAGAGGCTTGTACTTGCCGGTTATTTGCAGGTAATAGATCGTAACGCGCGGGAAAAGCAGCGGCAGTGCGCCGGCAAACGGCTGAAAGCACGGTGCCGCAATGGCAATGACGACCCAAAGCGCCTGCAGCAGCATGCGGATGTTATAGGATGCCTGCAGGGTCGCTTTGCGGCGCTTCTCATCCTGCTCGTCGATGACCTTCTGCACCACAAAGCAGATGCCGGCAAAATTGCCGATGGCCACGGCGGAGCCGATGAGGCTGCCAAGAATAACGGTTGAATCAAATTTTGCCCAGCCCACCAGATGCAGGGCGGCAAAGATCACCCACATCACTGCGGTGCAGATCGCCGTACCACACGCAATGCGCGTGAGCTCCTTTTTGGATTCCGGCTGCAGTTTCATAAGGAACCTCCTGTTATTTTACTGATGCGAATTGAAACCGACGCGGTCGTTTTTTTCCTTTTTCGTGCGGTCCAGACGCTCCTTGCAAAAGACCCAGAAGTTCTGTGCACCGGCGGCAAGGCCCAGCAGCACCGCCGGGAGAAACAGCCATTCCGGCCAGCCCCAGTTGGTCACAGCCCACCAGCACCCGCCCAGGCACAGCACCAGCGGCAGCAGCATGTTCAGGCCCAGCTGGGTCAGCCAGACGATATCTTCCAGCGCCTTATACCAGCCCTTCAATGCACCGTTCCTCCCTTTGCTGTGTTCCCGGCAAGCATCGGAAACGGGGTCCTCTGCCTCGGATTTTCCATCGGTAAAATTTCTTATAGGGATAGTATAATTCAAACCGGTGGTTTTTTCAATCAATTTTCCACTGATTTCTAGTAAAATTTCATAGTTTGTTCATGCTAACGCCATAATTGTCCACCCCATGTGGAGTTTGTGCGCCAGCGGGCGCATCAATACCAAAAATTTGATGGATTTGTTGTGCAGGGTGCAAAAAAGCCGCCCGGCTCATAACGAACCGGGCGGCTGAAAGTGCTTTGGGAATTATGGTTTACCAGAGGTTTGCGGTCTCGTTGTACAGGCCCTCGTAGCTCTTGGCGGAGACATCCCAACTGAAGTCACACTCCATGCAGTGGTGCACGAGGTTCTTCCAGTTCTCCTTGTCGTTGTAGGCATCCTGTGCGTTGCAGCAGGCCATGTACAGCTCGTGGGCATTGTAACCTGCAAAGGTAAAGCCGTTGCCCTCACCCATGGTGCTGTCGTGGATGGAGTCACGCAGGCCGCCGGTCTCACGCACGATGGGCGGCGTGCCGTAGCGGCAGGCCACCATCTGGGCCAGGCCGCAGGGCTCACTCTTGGACGGCATGATGAAGGCATCGGCACCTGCGTAAATCTCCTGCGAGAGGGTCGGCTCAAAGCCGATGTAGGTGCCCACACGGCCCGGGTGGCGTGCGCACAGGTCGGAGAAGAAGTTCTCGTACTGGCCCTCGCCGCTGCCCAGAATGACCAGCTCAATGCCGCGGTCCACCAGACCGTCAGCAATGCTCTGTACCAGGTCAAAGCCCTTCATGCCCACCATGCGGCTGACCATGCCAAAGACGGGGCTGCCGTCCTTGTTCAGGCCAAACTTATCCTGCAGGGCCTCCTTGCACTTTGCCTTGCCGACTTCAAAGGTGTTGATGTCGTAGTTGGCGGGGATGTGCTTATCGGTGGCCGGGTCGTTGGCGTCCATGTCGATGCCGTTCAGGATGCCGCACAGCTTGTACTGCTTCTCGCGCAGCAAAGCGTCCAGACCGTAGCTGAACCACGGGTCGAGGATCTCCTGTGCGTAGGTGGGGCTGACGGTGGTGATCTTGTCGGCGGTCTCGAAGGCACCCTTCATGAAGTTGGCGCAGCCATCGTACTCCACGATGTGCTGGTCGCGGCGGCCGATGCCGCAGGTGTCTTCCAGAATGTCGGTGCCGTACTTGCCCTGATAAGCGATGTTGTGGATGGTGAAGATGGTCTTGATGCGGTTGAACTTATCCAGGTGGCGGTAGTACAGGTTCAGGTACACGGGCACCAGAGCGGTCTGCCAGTCGTTGCAGTTGATGATGTCCGGGGTGAAGTCGATGTAGAACAGGGTCTCTAAAACGGCGCGGGAGAAGAAGGCGAAGCGCTCGCCGTCATCGTAGAAGCCGTAGAGGCCGCGGCGCTTGAAGTAATACTCGTTGTCGAGGAAGTAGTAGGTCACGCCGTCCACCTCGGCCTTGAACAGGCCGCAGTACTGGCTGCGCCAGCCCACGGGGACGGAATAGTTGGTGACGTACTCCAGCATTTCACGGTGCTTCAGGTCGCCGTACAGGGGCATGATGACGCGGGCATCCACGCCGTCCTTGACCAGTGCCTTGGGCAGTGCGCCCGCAACGTCGGCCAGACCGCCGGACTTTGCAAAGGGATTGGCTTCCGAAGCAGCATACAGGATTCTCATAGGATCGCTCCTTCCATGAATTGATCGTGTCTCGCGCTCCCCACCGCTGCTGCCAGCGGCACGAGAAAAAGAGCGGGCGGGGGCACAAACGCCCCCGCCCCTCTTATGAGGGGCCACCGGGGAGGAAGCCGCCCCTATTGGATAACAACGATCAGACGGTGTGGTTCTTCTGGACGTAGACCGGGAAGCTCTCGGTGCCGGACAGCTTCTTGCCGGCGGTGATCTTCACGTTCTTGTCGGTGACCACGCAGTCCAGTGCTGCGTCGGGCTCAATGACAGTGTCCTGCATGAGCACGCAGTTCTTGACCACAGCGCCCTTCTTGATCTTGACGCCGCGGAACAGCACGCAGTTCTCCACAGTGCCCTCGATCATGCAGCCGTCGGCCACGATGGAATCGGTGACCTTGGAGCCGGTGACATAACGGGTGGGGTTATCGTCGCGGATCTTGGTGTAGACGGGGCTGTTCTTCGGGAACAGCTTCTCCAGGTTCTCGTCATCGGTGAGCTTGAGGTTCTCATCGAAGTAGCTTTTCATGTCGCAGACATGGGCCACATAGCCGGTGTACTCCAGCGCATGGATGTTCAGGATGTTGACGTTGTGGGCCAGGATGTCGCGCTCGAAGTAGATCAGGCCGCGGGCGGTGGCGTCCTTGACCAGCTTGATCAGGGTCTCGCGCTCCAGCACGTAGATGTTCAGGTCCAGGTTCTGCACGCCGGGGCGGTAATCGTTGAACAGCAGCTCGGTCACGCGGCCGTCGGCATCGACGGTCAGGGTGTAGTTGTCGTTCTTGCGGCCCTCGGGGATCTCGGTCTTCTGGTAAGCGATGGTCACGTCTGCACCGCTTGCCTGATGGGCAGCCAGCAGGGCGTTGAAGTCGTAGTTCAGGGCGATGTTGGCATCGCTCATGACCACATACTTCTCCTTCTGGTTCTCCAGGAAGTTCAGGATGGAGCCCAGTGCTTCCACACGGCCGGAATAGATGCGCACGCCTTTTTCTGCAAAAGGAGGCACGATGTTCAGGCCGCCGTGACGGCGGGCCATATCCCACTCACGGCCGGTGCCCAGATGATCCATCAAGGAGTGGTAGTTCTTGCGCACCACGATGGAAACATTGGAGATGCCGCAGTTTGCCATGCTGGACAGAACGAAGTCCACCATGCGGTAACGGCCTGCAAAGGGGATCGAAGCCATTGCGCGCTCGGTCACCAGCTCGGGAACGGTATTATCATAACTGTTGGGGAAAATAATACCCAACGCATTGGTGTTCTGGCTCAGCATACTTCCATACCCTCCTTGACGGATTCAAACACTTTGGCGCCTTCCTTGACGATGGCACCTGCGCCCACGGTCAGGCCAGTACCCACATGGGCAATGGCACCCTCGCCGCCGATCTTGGCACCTGCACCGACCACAACATCCTCCGCCAGGATGCAGCGCTTGACGACCGCGCCTGCCTTGACGACGACGCCGTCCATCAGCACGGCATCCTCAACGGTAGCGCCTTCTTCCACAACAACGCCTGCGCTCAGCACCGAGTGATGCACGTTGCCGTAGATCTTGCAGCCTTCCGTGACGAGGGAATCCTGCACGACGGCACGGGGGCCGATCTTCTGCGGGGGCAGAACGGGGTTGCGGCTGTAGATCTTCCACTTCTTGTCGAAGATATCAATGCCGGAGTTCTCGGGGTCCAGCACTTCCATGTTGGCTTCCCACAGGCTGTCGATAGTGCCCACGTCACGCCAGTAGCCGGCAAAGCGGTAGGCGTACATCTTGCGGCCGTCGCGCAGCAGCGCGGGGATGATGTTCATGCCAAAATCGTTCTTGGAGTTGGGGTCTGCTTCGTCTTCTTCCAGGTACTTCTTCAGCACATCCCAGTTGAAGATGTAGATGCCCATGGATGCCAGGTTGGACTTGGGCACCGGGGGCTTCTCCTGGAACTCGGTGATGCGGTCGTTCTCGTCGGCCACCATCAGGCCGAAGCGGGAAGCTTCCTTCCAATCCACTTCCATGACGGCCACAGAGAACTCTGCGCCCTTCTCCTTGTGGAAGCGCAGGAAGTCGGCGTAGTCCTGCTTGCAGATCTGGTCACCGGACAGGATGATGACATACTCGGGATCGTAGCTGTCGATGAAACCGATGTTCTGGTAGATGGCGTTTGCCGTGCCCTTGTACCAGTCGGTGCCCTTTGCCTGCTCATACGGCGGCAGGGTGTGCACGCCGCCGTGCAGACGGTCCAGATCCCAGGGCTGGCCGTTGCCGATGTACTCGTTCAGCTTCTGGGGCTGATACTGGGTCGCGATACCGACGGTGTCGATGTTGGAGTTCACGCAGTTGGACAGCGGGAAGTCCACGATGCGGTACTTACCGCCGAAGGACACTGCGGGTTTTGCCGTTTTCTGTGTCAGCGCGTACAAACGCGAGCCACGTCCACCGGCAAGGATCATTGCCACAATTTCTTTTGCCATAGCTTTATTCTCCCCTTTAACATTAACATTTCCGCGTTTTGATTTTTTGCGGAAATGAGCGTCAACATGTGCGGTTGCGGGTCGTCCGGGGTGCCGGAGTTATTCCTTCGGCTCCTTCGGTTTGCGGGTGCGCTTTGCGGCTGCCTTTTCCGCCTTGGTCTCCGCCTCGGCCTTGGGCTTGCGGCCGCGCTTCTTCGGCGCTTCGGCTGCAGGTTCGGCCTCGGCTTTCGCCTTGCGGGTGGTCTTCTTCACCGGTTTTTCAGCAGCCGCTTCCGGTTCGGCCTTTGCCTTGCGGGTCGTCTTCTTCACGGCCTTTTCGGCTTCGGCTGCCTTGGCGGTCTTTTTGGCTGCGGTCTTCTTCACCGGCTTTTCGGCCTTATCCGCCGCGGCCTTGCGGGTGCGCTTGGTGGGCACCTCGAAGTACAGGGTGCTCATGGGCGGCAGGGTGATGGTGATGCTCTGCTCAAAGCCGTGCAGCGGCTTTTTGTGGGTGCGCACGCTCTTGTTATGCACTGCGCCGGAGCCGCCAAACTCCTCGTCGTCGCTGTTCAGCACTTCCTTGTAGGCACCGGCCACCGGTGCGCCCAGGGTGTAGCCCTCGCGCAGGACGGGGTTGAAGTTGCACACCACAAGGATCTGCTTGCCGGAAGCATCCTTGCGCAGGAAGGCGATGACGCTCTGCTGCGAGTCATCCGGCACGATCCACTGGAAGCCTTCCCAGCTGTAGTCCACCTGCCAGAAGGCGGGGTGCTCTTTGTAGAAGGCGTTCAGGGTCTTGACGTAATTCTTCAGCTCGGTGTGCTTGTCGTAGCCCAGCAGCATCCAGTCCAGCGGCTTTGCCTCGTTCCACTCGGCGAACTGGCCGAACTCCTGGCCCATGAACAGCAGCTTCTTGCCGGGGTGCGCCATCATGTAGCCGAAGAAGGTGCGCAGGTTGGCAAACTTTGCTTCGTACTCGCCGGGCATCTTGTTGATCAGGCTGCCCTTGCCGTGCACCACTTCGTCGTGGCTGATGGGCAGCACAAAGTTCTCGCTGAATGCATAGAAGAAGCTGAAGGTCACCTTGTTGTGGTTGCCCGCGCGGAACAGCGGGTCGGTCTTCATGTAGCTGAGCATGTCGTTCATCCAGCCCATGTTCCACTTGAAGTTGAAGCCCAGGCCGCCGTCCGAAGCGGGCTTTGTGACCATAGGCCACGCGGTGGATTCCTCCGCGATCATGTACTTGTGCGGGTGACGGCCCAGCACGGTGTTGTTCAGCTTGCGCAGGAAGGCGACGGCCTCCAGGTTTTCCTTGCCGCCGTCCTTGTTGGGCTCCCACTCGCCCTGCTTGCGGTTATAGTCCAGATACAGCATGGAGGCCACAGCGTCCACGCGCAGACCGTCGATGTGGTACTGCTCCAGCCAGTACAGCGCGCTGGAGATCAGGAAGCTCTGCACCTCGCTGCGGCCGAAGTCGAACACCATAGTGCCCCACTCCTTGTGCTCGCCGCGCTTGGGGTTCGGGTCCTCATAGCAGGGCTCACCGTCGAAGTTGTACAGACCGAACTGGTCCTTCGGGAAGTGGGCGGGCACCCAGTCCATGATGACGCCGATGCCGGCGGCATGCAGCTTATCCACAAAGGCCATCAGGTCCTTCGGGGTGCCGTAGCGGCTGGTGGGTGCAAAATAGCCGGTGACCTGGTAGCCCCAGCTGCCGTCGAAGGGATATTCCATCACCGGCAGCAGCTCCACGTGGGTGTAGCCCATATCCTTGATGTACGGGATGAGCTCATCCGCCAGCTCCGAATAGTTGTAGGGCACATTGCCCTCCTTCATCTTCCAGCTGCCGACGTGCATCTCGTAGATATTCATGGGGCCGTTGATCACGTCCGCCTTTTTCTGGGCTGCCTGCCAGGCATCGTCGTGCCAGGCAAAGCCCGAGATATCATAGACCTTGCTGCCGTTGGACGGGCGGGTCTCTGCGTGGAACGCATAGGGGTCGGCCTTGTAGACCAGGTCGCCCGCGCGGGTGGTCACGCAGTATTTATAAACGTCATATTCCTTCATGCCGGGGATGAACAATTCCCACACGGAATCGCCATCCACCTTGCGCATCGGGTGGCTGCCCGGCTTCCAGCTGTTGAAGTCGCCCACCACGCTGATGGCCACAGCGTGCGGAGCCCACACCCGGAACACGACACCGGCCTCGCCCGCGCGCGTTTCCATGTGCGCACCGAAGTAACGATACGCTTCACAGTTATTGCCCTGCTTGAACAGATACACCGGCAGGTCCGATGCATTGCTCTGGATCTTTTCTTCAGTCGGTTTCATAGACTGCTCCTCCCCGTACAGGTGCAAACCGCGCACCTGTAGCTTTTTACCCTTTTATATTAAAGAATTTCGGGCTGTTTTTCAAGGGGATTTCATCAAAAATTACCATAATCTTTTCCGCGATATTTCTCCCTTATATACATACCCCCCAAATTTTTACAAATTTTATGGTGAATCCTGCCAATCCGGCAACAAAAAAGAGCTTCCGCACACCCTCCCAAGGGGAAGGTGCACAGAAGCTCAGTGCTCTGGTTAAAAATTTTCGTTCCCGGTTTTTCCGGTAATCGGTCAGCCTACCACGTAAACATTCACCTGGATGGCACCGTTGATGACGCTCTCGGCATAGGTCTCATAGAACAGGTCCACAAGGATCTGCCCCTTCTGCACCGCAATGCCGGTGTCGGTGGCCACAGCGTAGCCATACACGAACTTGCCGTCGGTGGAGGTGATGTACAGCTTGGTGCCGTAGGGGATCACGTCCGGGTCCACCGCAACGGTGCCGTAGCCCAGGCCCAGGCCGGAGGAACCCTTGCCGGTCTTGGAGTAGTAGCCGGTGGCCTTGCCGGTGAGCACCTTGCTGTAAGAAGCAGGGGCGTTGGTGGTGCCGTCCGGGCCCGTCAGCGGGGAGACCGGCGCGCCTGCGCCATAGGTCTTGATGACGTGGCTGGTGGGCTCCACGGTGGTGGTGGAATCCACCACGATGCTATTCTCCAGCTCACCGTCCACATAGCGGTCGCGGGTGGTGACGGTCTGCTGGCCCTCCGCGCCGTGCTGCACGGTGGTGGTGCGGCCGGTGTTGCGGAAGTAGAGGCTGGTGTAGACGTACTCGGTGTCATAGGGGATGGCCTGGGTCTCCACGCGGTCCTGATAGTCCACGCGGTGCACCGTGATCTTGGTGCCCGCAGCCACCAGCTGGTCCAGCGCGGGTTCGGTGTAGTCATCGCCCTCCAGGGTGATGCCTGCGCGCTGCAGGGCGTCGGCGACGGTGCCGAACACCATCTTCACCGGGTACTCCTGGCCGTCGGCGGTGATGCTGACGGAGAAGGCGCGCTCAATGTTCAGGGCGGCGAGGTTGCCGCTGTAGGCCGTGTAATAGACCTTGTCGCCTTCCTCGGACTGGATGCCGGAAAGGTTCATGACCTGTGCGGGGTCGGTCTCGGAGGTGAGGATCACCTGCCGGGCACCATTGGAGTCTGTGACGTAGGTCAGCCGCAGATTCGCAGCGGTCACACTGAGTGTAGCCACAAGGCACACGACCATGACACAGAACGCCAGCACACGGGGAGAGACAGCCTGCTTGCAGGCGGTCAGAGCTTTCTTTACTTTTACGGAAGCGATACGAGACAACTCCTCTCTTTTCGTATTTTGTGCGGCCGCGGACACTGCAAAAATGCCCCGGCCGCCCGGACTGCGGGGCGGCAGAAGTTGGGATGCCCCACAATCAAATACGATGCCCTCTTTTTGGTAAAATCGAGCATCGTATTCCAATTTGGATTCCGTGCGGGGCAGCCATTGCATTCCCGTCCGGCCGGGCCGCATCTGCCCGCGCCGCGCCGCCCGTGGGACGGCATTTCACTTCATCCAGATAAATTTTAAACGCTGCAACGTTCGTTGAGCGGGTCTTATTTTACCAGCCCTTGACGCATTTGTCAAATCCGGCCCCCGCACTTTGTTAGTTCTTTGACGTTCTTTTTTGTGCAATTTTAACAGTGTTTTCTCCGAAATATTGTTTTTTAGGTTATTTCCTTCTGATTTTTCTCATTTTTCATTGCATGTTTCGTTCACGAATTTTTAACATTTAAATTTGATTTTTTGCCCCGAAAACAGGCCCTTCCGGGGTCATTTCCGCACGGACAAGATGCCCAAAATCGCAGGTTTTCCATTTAAAACCACCCCTGCAAAACGCGCTTTTTCACCCAAAGAAAACTGCGCGAATTTCTCCCGAAAAATGCTCTCCGGCAAAATGCCGAAGCACAGAAATGTTTTGAAAAAAAGTACGCACTGGATAGAAAACCGCCCCGCCGGTACAATCGAGAAAAAAGCAGAAAGGAAGGTTTTTATGGAGATCCAAATCACACAAAAGCAGTGCGGCGGCACCGAGTTCCTTGCCCGGCCCCACCGCCTGCACCTGGGCGCGCAGAACGCCGCCGGGGTGGACCAGCTGCACTTCATTTTGCCCGAAGCCTGGGCGGGCTGCAGCGCGGCGCTCTACCTGCGGCGCGCCGACGGCACCCTGCTGGCCCCGGTGTCGCTGGACGGCGAAGGCCGGGTGACGGTGGACCGGCGGCTCACCGGCAGCACCGGCGGGCAGTGGATGCTGGCGGCCATCCGCGGCGAAGACTACACCGCCTACACCCGCCCCGGCAGCTATGACACCTACGCCATCCTGCCCACCGACGGCGGCGCCGAGGAGCTGCCGCCCTCGCTGTATGAGCAGTTCGTGGCCCGGGTGCTGGAAAGCGCCAGCACGGCCTCCACCGCTGCCCAGCGCGCCGCCGCAAGCGCGGCCAGCTGCACCGCCAACGCGGCCCAGGCCCAGACCGCCGCCCAGCGTGCCGAGACCGGCCGCACCGCTGCGCTGGAAGCCGCAGGCCGTGCCGAGACCGCTGCCGCCCGGGCCGAAGCACTGGCCCCGGAGGAGGGCCGGGTGGTGAGCGTCAACGGCAAGGCGGGCATCGTCCGGCTGACGGCGCAGGACGTGGGTGCTCTGCCCTGCCCCGCGCAGCCGGTGGCCGGGCAGCTGCTGCGGGTGCTGAGCACAGACCCCGACACCGGCGCTGTGCGCACCGACACCACCCCGCCGCCGGACCTGACCCCCTATGTGCGCAGCAGCACGGTGCCCACTGCGGCGGTGCCCGGCGCGGTGAAGGCAGACCCGGCCTTCGGCGTGACGGTGCGGGCCGACGGCACCCTGGCCACCGCACCGGCCGACGAAGCCGCGCTGGACGCCATGGCCGACCCCTATGCCCCGCTGACGCCTGCCCTGCTGCCCTACGGCGTCAAGAAGGCATTGACCGCCGCAGCGGCAGCCGCCCCATGGTCTGCGGAGGAGAAGTCCGCCGCCCGCCGCACACTCGGGGTGGAACTGGCATCCTATTATACGAAGGAAGATGTGGATGCCCTGCTGGCCGCCCCGAGCCTTGCCGCCTACCCGGTGGGCAGCATTTACCAGAGCGTCCTGCCCGCCAGCCCGGCCGCCCTGTTCGGCGGCACCTGGGAGCAGATCGCCCAGGACCGCGTGCTGATGGGTGCCAGCGGCAGCCACAAGGCAGGCTCCACCGTCGAGGCCGGCCTGCCCAACATCACCGGCCAGATCGCCTACAACAGCAGCCACGGCCTGGTCAGCTCAAACAGTGCCGTTTCTTCCGGCTGCGTCTTCCCCGGCGCATCCATACGAAACGGTGCTCTGACCGGCAACAACACCGCGCAGACCCGCGACCTTGCCATCGACGCTTCCCGCTCCAGCGCCGTCTACGGCCGCAGCGACACCGTCCAGCCCGCAGCCTATTACGTTTACATCTGGCTGCGGGTGGCCTGAAAGGCGGCGGCCCATGAGTCTGGAAGCATACTCCCGCACAAAGGACGGCGGCACCCTGCTCAGCCCGAACTTCCGGGTGCGGGAATTCGCCTGCCGGGACGGCAGCGATCCGGTCTTTATCGACAGTGCACTGGTGGACTTGCTGCAGCGCATTCGGGACCACTTCGGCCAGCCGGTGACCATCACCAGCGGCTACCGCACGGCCCGCCACAACGCGGCCGTGGGCGGGGCCGCCTTCAGCCAGCACTGCTACGGCCGGGCCGCCGACATCCGGGTGAAGGAGGTGGCGGTGGACACGCTGGCCGACTACGCCGAGACGCTGCTGCCCGGCACCGGCGGCATCGGCCGCTACCCGGAAAAGAAGGGCCGCGCCTGCGGCTGGGTGCACCTGGACGTGCGCGCGGCAAAGGCCCGCTGGACAGGCTGAAAGGGGGTGGACCGCATGGAGAGCATCCTGTCCGCCGTCATTGCCGGGGCGGTGACCCTGATCGGCGTGCTGATCGCAAACAGCCGCAGCCAGGCCGTCACCGATACAAAACTGGAGGAGCTCACCCGCGAGGTGCGGGAGCACAACCACTTCGCCCGCCGGGTGCCCATCCTGGAAGAACAGATGAAGGTGGCCAACCACCGCATCGCCGATTTGGAACACAACGAGAAAGTGAGGAATTGATATGAACTTTGGCAAAATTTCTGCCGCCACCATCGCCCGCACCGCCGTGCTGCTGCTGGCGCTGACCAACCAGGTGCTGAGCGCTCTGGGCAAGCCCATGCTGCCCATCGAGAGCCAGACCGTGGAGCAGCTGATCACCGCAGGTATCACCACGGTGGCCGCGCTGGTGAGCTGGTGGAACAACAACAGCTTCACCGCAGAAGCCATTCAGGCCGATGAGGAATTCAACCGCCTGAAACAGGAGAAACTCCACTGAACTGTTTTTAAGCACCGTTTTTCCTGAAAAATGCAGCAGCCCCGGGGGCGGTCTTTCGGCCTTCCCCGGGGCTGTTTTGCGTGCAAACGGCGCGATTCGTGCCATTTCCAGGCGCTTTCACGCAGTTTTGGATGACATTTTCTGGAAATTCCGCCATCCTGCAAGCGGTGGATGTGCAAGCGAATTCATCGCTTCAGCGCGCATTTGAACAGCATCTCCCGTCATCTTCCGCTCCTTGCAGTGCGGCGGCATCGTGCCGGTCCGCCCTTGCATCATTTTCGCCCTCGACACACAGTTTCTTGTATTCGACTTTCGGAACATGATATAAAACGGTGTGTGGAGTCAAGGCCATTCTATGTCCTTTTTATAGGGCTTTCATGCCTTTGGCGATAAGAAAGGAGATTGGAAGATCATGACAAACAAAAAGTTTAAATTTGCAGCAATGTCCATGGCGCTGACGGCTTGTGTCGCCGCACAGCCCCTGCTGGCAAATGCAGCCGAGACCGGCAGCGCGCCGGAGGCTTCGGCTGATCTCAACCTCCAGAACCAGAACGCGGCCCCCGAAGACAGCACCGGCGGCGCGCCCGATGCCGCCGCGAACGCGAAAGCGCTCCCCCCGGAGGCCCCGGCAAACACCGAGGCGGATGCAGACGTCCAGGCCCCGGCTTTCGGCCCGGAGACCGACACCGATGACGTGAAGATCGACTACACCGAAAGCACCACCACGGGCGCCACCACCACCGAGACCGGCGATGTGCTCGACACCTCCAGGGAAAACGAGAAGACCGGCGAACCCGGCAGGGAGATCGGCAAAGCCGAAAAGAGCGAGACCGAACTTGGCAGCACCGCCGAGACCACCACCAGCGGCACCGTCACCGGCAGCGATGTCATTGGCAAGAATGCCGACGGCAGCACCACCATTACCACACCCAGCATCACCGAGGAGACCACCATGACCACCACCACCGGCACGGGTGACGCCAGCGCCACCACCGATACCGACCACACCTACACCGAAGACGAGCTGAAAAACATCACGCCCGAAGATGTGCTGGGCGAAAACTACAAAGACAGCCTGAAGTGGGGTACCAACACGGGCAGCATCAACGGCTACAAGATCACCGGCTTTACCGAAACCGGCAAAAACACCGGCGAGATGACCCTGCGCAAGACGACCCCGCCGGAGGGGAAAAAGATGTCTGCCGAGGATATTGCAAAGCTCTTGGACCTGGAAAAGCCCGATGTGGCCGCCGACGGCAGCTATCAGCTGACCCGCACCGAACCAATCTATGACGAAAACGGCAACCAGATCGGCGAACGCACCACGGTCTACCGCATCATCGGCACGTCGGTGGAAACGACGACCACCACCACCCTGACCATCTGCATGAAAAAGAAGGAGCTGGAGGGCAGTGAGGACGTCAAGACCGACACCAAAATCGAGGGCGGCAACACCAAAGTCGATCTGAAGGACGAAGACATCACGGACCCCGCGCCCGATGTTACCGTTGACCTTTCCGAGCTGCTCACCGAGACGGACACCCGCAAGGTGAAGGAACACCGCGACGCCAACGGCGCGCTGACCGGCTACACCGTCACCGAGGGTGACAAGACCTACGAGATCACCTTTGACGAGACCTCCGGCAAGGCGGTCGGCGATCTTTCCGGCCTGGGCCCTGACCAGACCTGCGACCTGCTGGGCCGGGATAAGGGCTATCACGCTGAAGACGGCAAGATCTTCGACAAGGACGGCCACGAACTGACGGTCAGCGAAAAACAGGAACTGCTGAAAACGGTCAAGGTGACCGTCAAGCTCACCCAGACCGGCAGCACCGATTGGACGCCTGCGGACGAAGACGCCGCAAAAAAGGCAGAAGAAACCGCGAAAGCAGAAGCCATTTTCAACGCGCTGAGAGACGCCATCCGCAAAGACGAGCATCTTGCCCCTGAGGAAAAAGCCCTGCTGCAGGCCCAGCTCCAGAGCGATCAGGATGCCGGTAAAATCAGTTCGGCCACCAAAGAATGGAGCTACAAAGACGAAGACGCCAACCGGCAGTATCGTTACGAATACACCGTAGACAACACGACCATAAGTACGGGCGACGCCGCTGACGATGCAACCGAACGCAAGGATACCGTCAACGGCACGGCGTATGTCTCCGGCTCGACGATCATTCGGACCGGTCTCCATGAGGAAGGCCCCACCATCACCTCCGGGGAGGTTTCTGGCATCAGCAGCGACTTCAAGACTTTGCCGGAGAACGTCGTCGAAGACAGTGTGGAATATATTAAGATCGACGGCGTCCAGTATCTGAAAAAATACACCCTGCAGGATGGCCGTACCTTTGAATTCACCTACACGACCGGGCAGAAACTTCCCGATGACCTCAAGGCCGGTCTGGCTGAAGGCACCGTCGTCTCCGGCGACAGCTTTACCATGGTGAGCTGGACCGTCACCGAGGAAAAGCAGGAGGACCCGGAACAGGCCGACCTTTCCACCGGCGACAAATGGGATTTTAACGAAAATAGCGGCACGCTGACCATCACTTATGCGGACGGCCGGGAACCCGATGTCTTTGAGGACATGACTTATGACAAAGATTCCGACACCTACACCAAAAAGGATGGCACCGTCACCGTTAAGAAGAACAAAACGTATTATGAAGGTCTCGACAAGAACGAGCTCAATGAACTTCTGAAAGAGATCGAAGGCCGCCTGAGTAAATCCTATAAAAATGCCGCCGTGACCAGCTTCAATAAAGAGACTGGCATCGGCACTGCCACCTACACGGACGAAAACAACGTGGAACACACCATCCGGTTCACCAGCGGCAATCGCACGTTGCTGATCACCCGGAGCGAAATGAAGACCATCATCAATGTTGATGAAGCAACTTTGCGCACCGAGATCCGAAAAGAGCTCGATTCTCTGGAAGAAGGCTGGCAGCTCAAGGTCGGCAATCAGGTCGTCACCCGGAGAAATAAAGAACTCTGGCTGTCTGACACCGAGAAGGCAACGGAGGAAGACATTATCCGGATCATCAATGATGCCGTTCATTCGTTTGTTGACTTCAAGAACATGAGCCGCGCGGAACTTATCCAGCATCTTGAAGCCGCGAAGGCCGACGCGGATAAAGCCGGGCTTTCCTACTCCGAGTCCACCTCGTTCGACCACGCCGACCTTGATATTGAAACCAATCTGAAAGATGAAAAAGGTAACGACCTGGGTGAGGCCTTTATTATCGACAGCCCCACTTACACCTTCGGCCACAGCGCTTCCACCGTCGTGGACGGCAAAGCGACCGGCCCCAAACTTGCATCTAACGCAACCTACGACGATTTTTCCAAAAAGATGGAATACCGCGGCACCAGATACAACTACACCGCCAACAACTACTACTCCGTCACCGGTAAAGTCGCTTATGGCAAAGACCAGTCTTTCAACGGCCGGGATGCTAAAAACAAGGCTGACTCCCGCGTCAAAGAGCTCGGCGGCGATGCCATTGCCGTCCAGACCAGCAGCGGGATGTGGACGGTTTTCCAGCACACCGCCGACCTGCTCGCCTACGGCTATATGGACAGCGACAGCAATACCTGCCGCAACAAACCTGACCCCGCCGCTCCCAGCACACAAGGCCACAAGGGCCCCGGCGATCACGATAAGCCCGGCAACGGCTACGACCTTCTGCTGAAGAATCTCACCCTGATCAACGGCACAGTCGTTGCGCAGAGCAAGACCACCTATTCCGCCACTCTTACCAAGAGCAAGTGCTCCACCGCCTCCGGCAGACTGCTGGAGATCACCGGGCTTTCCCACATCGAGAGCTCGGAAGGCAGCGGCTATTTCGGCAGCTACGACCTCACCACGACGGACCACACCGACTTCACCACCACCGAGTGCGGCGGCAAGGGCGTCAAAGGCACGGGCCATGGCATCTTTGAGTCCATCCGCAGCTTCTTTGAAAAGGCCTTCACCGGCACCACCGAGGGTACCCGCTATGACGGCACGCTGAACTACACCTACACCACCGACAGCGACTACACTGCCGCGGTCGTTGCAAAGAAAGACGCGTACCACACCGTGGCGAACGTGAGCTACCAATACACCACCACCGAGACCCGCACTTCCTACCGCGACGACAGCACCGTGGTGGTCGTGCCGCCCACGACCCCGGATGAGGCTCCGCAGACCCCTGAGACGCCCGAACTGCAGCCGGTGCAGGACACCGTGCCGGACGCCCCGGTCCTGCCTTTGGACATCGTCGTGCGGCCCGTGCAGGACGCCCACGCCCTGCCGCAGACCGGTGTGAACTGGTGGGCCGCATTCTGCATGGCGGTCAGCGGATTCATCCTCATGGCCGCCGGTGCCTTCGCCAGCCTGACCGGCAAGAACGCCCGCCACTAAAGGCCCGGCACGCCCCTGACAGGTGCATGGGCCCCCTATTTCTCTGCCATCTCCTCATTCTTGATACACTGCAATGAAACACCCCCGTTCCGGCGTTTGCCCGAGCGGGGGTGTTTCATTGTGCTGTTTGCAGAATTTAAGCCTGCTTATACCATTCAATGAGCTTTCCGGCATCCTGCCAGCCCTTGCGGTACATCGCTTCCAGTGCCTGCTTGTCTTTCGTCAGGGTCGCCATGCCCTCGGTGCTGTCCGGCGCAATGACACACACGATGCCCTGCTGTTCCAGCTTGAGCGCGCGGCGCACGGTCTGATTGTACCGCTCTGCCCGCAGGAAAAGCCCCTTCGCCGCTGCCGGATACCGGTGCCGCAGCAGCTTTGCCAGCTTCTTGTCCCGGGCACCGGTCTGCTCCGGCGCGACGGGCTTTGTCAGGATGACGGCCACCCGGTCGCAGCCCAGCGCAAAGGCTTTTTCCAGCGGCACCGGGTCGGCCAGACCGCCGTCATAGTAGGGCACGCCGTCCATGAAATAGGGCTGATCCACCACCGGGATGCAGCAGGACGCCATCAGCGGGCGGTAATCGTCCTGCCGCAGGTCCGCTTTGGTAAAATAGCGCGGCTTGCCAGTGCGGGCTTCCGTGGCCACGATGACCAGCTCTGCCGGGCTGCGCACCACGGCGGGGTAATCCAGCGGGTTTTCACCGCCCCGGTTGCTCAGCGCCCCGTAGACGTATTCCAGGTCCAGATACGAGTGTTTGCGCACCAGATTGCCCACGCTCATGTACTCTTTGCGGAAGGAGTAATCCTGATAAAAGGGCTTGTTGCGGCCATGCTGCCCGGCCACATAGGACGACATATTGGCGCTGCCCGCCGACACGCCGATGCAGCAGTCGAACCGCACGCCTTCTTCCATACAGCGGTCCAGCACGCCCGCGCCGTAAATGCCCCGCAGGCCGCCGCCCACATCAATGATGCCGGTTTTCATACGCTTCCCTCGCTTTCGTTTTCCACAACAGTATAGCGCGGATGTGGAAAATGCGCATTCAGCAATCCGGGGCAATTGCTGAAAATTTGAGCGGGAGAATACAAGTGATTTGAATGCCGCCGGACATGCGCAGTCGCGCACCTCAGTTCAGCGGGAAAGCTGGCAACAAAAAAGCAGTTCTGCCGAAGCAGAACTGCCAAGTTTGCAATACGGGGTAAATCAGCGCTTGCTGAACTGAGGTGCGCGACGAGCAGCCTTCAGACCGTACTTCTTACGTTCCTTCATACGAGGATCGCGGGTCAGGAAGCCTTCCTTCTTCAGAGCAGCACGGTTCTCATCGTTCTGCTGCAGCAGAGCGCGGCTCAGGCCGTGGCGGATAGCGCCAGCCTGGCCGGAAACACCGCCGCCGGAAACGCGGACGACGACGTCATACTTGCCCTCCAGGCCCAGCAGGACCAGCGGAGAACGGACAATCAGCTTCAGGGTCTCCAGACCGAAGTAGTTGTCGATATCACGATCGTTGATGGTGATCTTGCCAGTGCCGGTGTAAACGCGAACGCGGGCAACGGAATCCTTACGACGACCAGTGCCGTAGAAATAAGGTTTGGTTTCGTACATGTTCGATTGCCTCCTTCTTAGAACTCGATCTTCTCGGGCTTCTGAGCTGCGTGAGCGTGCTCGGCACCCTGGTAGCAGTGCAGGCGGGTCAGGGCCTTAGCACCGATGGTGTTGGAAGGGATCATGCCCTTGACAGCGTAGGTCATAGCCAGATCGCTGTTCTCAGCCATCAGCTTGCCGTACTGGACCTTCTTCAGGCCGCCGATGTACTTGCTGTGGGTGATGTGGAACTTCTGCTCGGCCTTCTTGCCGGTCAAAACAGCCTTGTCGCAGTTGATGACAACGACGAAATCGCCGCAGTCCACATTGGGGGTGTAATCGACCTTCTGCTTGCCGCGCAGCAGAACAGCGGCTTCAGCAGCGACGTGGCCCAGGCTCTTGCCGGCAGCGTCGAGCAGGTACCACTTGCGCTCGACTTCAGCGGGCTTCACGAGAGTAGTGCTCATATCTATTTCCTCCTGATAAGCTTTTTGTAACGTTTCAGGCGCCTGTTTGGGGCGCGAGTGTCAGTATACATCATAAAAAGCTGCCTGTCAACAGCAATTTTTGATTTTTTCAGTGTAAATTTTGCAATCTCTCAAATTCTCTTGTTTTCTCTTGATTTCTCACGATTTCAAACATCGCATTTTCTGTAAATTTTTCTGCCCGCCGGGGCAGATTTTCTCGCGCTGCACGCTACAATTTTGCCCTGTGTTGTGCTATACTATAAAGGATATGGCAGCATCCGCTGCGCCACGCAAAACAAGGAGAGCTTTCTACATGCCAAACGATATCGACCGCAACGCTTCCGCCCAGCGCCGCACCTCCAAACTGCTCACCGCCATGGGCATTTTCGTGGGGCTGGGCATCATCGCCTACATTATTTTAACGCTGCTGGTCAACCGCAGCGTGCCCGCAAACCCCGACACCCGCTATACCGGCACCAACGGCATCTCGGTCTACTACGACAGTTCCATCTGGTCTGTCTGCCAGATGACCGAGGACGACACCCTCGGCACCGTGCTGGAAGTGGCCACCGCCGACACCTCGGACGGTGAGGACTACGAGGCCGTGCTGCTGCAGCGCGGCACCGCCGATACCTACGAGGACTTCATCGGCGCTTCGGAAAAAGACCTCAAGCAGGCTTACGGCGTCATCAAACCCCGCAAGGTCAACCTGACCGTGGACGGGGCCGAGGTGGAAGCCGTGCGCTGCGACATCCAGACCTATTACGCCGTGCTGGCTACCATCACCTACCCCAGCGGTGACGTGGTGTATGTTTCCGGCCTGACCAAGCTTGCGTCCATCAACGACGTGGTGAACCTTGTGGAAAGCGTGACCCTGTCATGAACCAGTCCCGTGCAATGCAACGCCTGTGCGGCCTGATGCGCAAGGCGGTGCAGGATTATGAGATGATCGCCCCGGGCGACCGGGTGATGGTGGGCGTCTCCGGCGGCAAGGACAGCGTGGCCCTGACCATCGGCCTTGCCGAGCTGCGCAGGTACATCGGCTTCGATTTCACCGTGCAGGCCGTCACGCTGGACCCCCAGTTCGGCGGCAGGCCCATGGATTACACCGTGCTGCAGGACCTGTTTGCCCGGCACGGCATCCCCTATGAGATCCGCCGCACCGAGATCGGCCCCGTGGTGTTCGACTACCGCAAGGAAAAGAACCCCTGCGCCCTGTGCGCCAAGCTGCGCCGCGGCGCGCTGCACACGGCGGCGCAGGAGCTGGGCTGCAACAAGGTGGCACTGGGGCATCATCTGGACGACGCGGTGGAGACCTTTTATATGAACCTCTGGCGGGAAGGCCGCATCGGCTGCTTTTCGCCGGTGACGTATCTCTCCCGCCGGGAGCTGACCCTCATCCGGCCCATGCTGCTGGCCACCGAACAGGAGGTCATCGGGGCCGTGCACGCCGAGGGCCTGCCCATCGTAAAAAGCGTCTGCCCCGCTGACGGCGTCACCGTGCGCGAACAGACCAAAGAATTCGTCCGGGAGCGCTGCCGCACCGACCACGCCTTCCGGCAAAAGACCCTGCACGCGCTGCAGGAGAGCGGCATCGACGGCTGGCGGCCCGTCCACACCGGGCGCGGCAGCTTTTCCATTACAAACGAGGAAGAATGAATCATGCAGACACATCCTTTTGAAAAACATGTCTGGGCCGAGATCGACCTCGACGCCCTTCGCCATAATTTCCGGGCGGTCAAAGCCCGTGCCGGTGCCCTGCCGCTGTGCGCAGTGGTCAAGGCCGACAGCTACGGCCACGGTGCCGTGCAGTGCGCCCGGGTCTTTGCCGAGGAAGGCGCGGCCTGGCTGGCCGTGAGCTGCCTGACCGAAGCGCTGCAGCTGCGCGCCGACGGCCAGACTTTGCCCATCCTCATTCTGGGCCATGTGCAGTCCGAGTACGCCCAGACCCTCATTGCTGAAAACATCACGGTGGCCTGCTACTCCACCGAACAGGCGCAGAACCTCTCCGCAGCCGCCGTAAAGGCGGGCGGCAAGGTGAAAATTCACCTCAAGGCGGATACCGGCATGGGCCGCATCGGCTTTGCCCTGCGCACCGACTTTGACGCCGCCATCCGCGAAATGCTGGCCGTGTGCGATCTGCCGGGCCTTGAGATGACCGGCCTGTTCCAGCATTTTTCCGTTGCCGACGACACCGCGGAAGAAAACGTGGCCTACACCGCCGAGCAGCACGCGCTGTTCGTGAAGGCCTTCCACGCACTGAAAGCCGCCGGGCACGAGCCGCAGACCGTGCACTGCGACAACTCGGCCGGCGTGATGCTGCACCCGGACTGGCCCGAGGGCCTGCCCCGGGAGCGCTGCATGGCCCGGCCCGGCATCATCCTGTATGGCTACGACCCCAGCGACGAAGTGCGCTTCGGGCAGTTCAAGCCCGTCATGACCCTCAAGACCGTGGTGAGCATGGTCAAGGAGATGCAGCCCGGTCAGTGCGCCAGCTATGGCCGCCGCTTCACCGCCGAAAGGCCCACCCTTGTGGCCACCCTGTGCACCGGCTACGCCGACGGCTACCCCCGCCAGCTGAGCTGCGGCAAGGGCATCGTGGAGGTTCACGGCAAAGCCTGCCCGGTGCTGGGCCGGGTGTGCATGGACCAGATGATGGTGGATGTGACCGGCATCCCGGACATCCACGAGGGCGACGAAGCCATCCTGTGGGGCGGCAAAGTCAGCGACGACGCCGAGACCATCGCCCGCAAGACCGATACCATCTCCTACGAAGTGCTGTGCGGCGTTTCCCGCCGGGTGCCCCGCGTTTACCGCGAGAACGGCAAGATCGTGGACATCGAGAACTGGATACTGGAAGCGTAACCGCCCTCTCAGTCACCTTCGGTGACAGCTCTCCCAGAGGGAGAGCCAAGAACGAATGAGCATCTTTTCCCATTGGAGGAACTACATGGCAAGAGACAACATCCGCAACTTCTGCATCATTGCACACATCGACCACGGCAAGTCCACCCTGTCGGACCGCATTCTGGAACTGACCAAGAGCGTGGACGAGCGCACCATGGAAGACCAGATCCTGGACAACATGGACATCGAGCGCGAGCGCGGCATCACCATCAAGGCCCGCGCCGTCACCATGAACTACACCGCCAAGGACGGCAAGACCTACGAGTTCAACCTCATCGACACGCCGGGCCATGTAGACTTCGCTTACGAAGTCAGCCGCAGTCTGGCCGCCTGCGAGGGTGCCATTCTGGTGGTGGACGCCACACAGGGTGTGGAAGCCCAGACGCTGGCCAATACCTACATGGCGCTGGAACATGACCTCGAGCTGGTGCCCATCCTGAACAAAATCGACCTGCCCAGCGCCCACCCGGACGAGGTGGCGCAGGAAGTGGAGGACGTGATCGGCCTGCCCTGTCTGGACGCGCCCCGCGTCTCGGCCAAGACCGGCCTGAACGTGGACCAGGTGCTGGAGCGGGTGGTCAGCGACATCCCCGCCCCCACCGGCGACCCGGACGCCCCGCTGAAGGCCCTGATCTTTGACAGCATCTACGACAGCTACAAGGGCGTCATCGTCTATATCCGCGTGTTTGAGGGCACGGTCAAGCCCGGCGACACCATCCGCATGATGGCCACCGGGGCCGAGTTCACGCTGGTGGAAGTGGGCCACATGGGTGCCACCAGCCTGACCCCCTGCAGCCAGCTGCAGGCCGGCGAGGTCGGCTACCTGACCGCCAGCATCAAGACCGTGCAGGACACCCGCGTGGGCGACACCGTCACGCTGGCCGCGAACCCCACCCCGGAAGCTCTGCCCGGCTACCGCCAGGTCAAACCCATGGTGTTCTGCGGCATCTACCCCGCCGACGGTGCCAAATACCCGGACCTGAAGGACGCGCTGGAAAAGCTGCAGCTGAACGACGCCTCCCTCACCTTTGATATGGAGACCAGTGCGGCGCTGGGCTTCGGCTTCCGCTGCGGCTTTTTGGGCCTGCTGCACATGGAGATCATCACCGAGCGCCTTGAACGCGAGTTCGATCTGGATATCATCACCACCACGCCCAGCGTGCGCTACCGCCTGACCCTGACCGACGGCACCGTGGAGATGATCGACAACCCCTCCAGCTACCCGGACCCCTCCAACATCGTCAAGCAGGAGGAGCCCTTCGTGGACGTGCACCTCTACACCCCCAATGACTACGTCGGCGGCCTGATGGACCTGTGCCAGCAGAAGCGCGGCGCACTGATCGACATGAAATATCTGGACGATGTGCGCGTGGACCTGCACTATGCCCTGCCGCTGGGCGAGATCGTGTACGACTTCTTTGACGCCATCAAGAGCCGCAGCCGCGGTTACGCCAGCTACGACTACGAGTTCAAGGAGTACCGCGAGAGCGATCTGGTCAAGCTGGATTTCCTGCTGAACGGCGAGCCGGTGGACGCATTGTCCATGATCGTCTTCCGCGACAACGCCTACGGCAAGGGCCGCCGCATCTGCGAAAAGCTGCGGGACAACATCCCCCGCACCCTGTTCGAGATCCCGGTGCAGGCGGCCATCGGCGGCAAGATCATCGCCCGCGAGACGGTCAAGGCCATGCGCAAAGACGTGCTGGCCAAGTGCTACGGCGGCGACATCACCCGCAAGAAGAAGCTGCTGGAAAAGCAGAAGGAAGGCAAAAAGAAGATGCGCCAGCTGGGCAGCGTTTCCCTGCCCAGCGAAGCCTTCACGGCCGTGCTCAAGCTGGACAGCACCGACGATTGATCTTTCCCTGTCCATCCGTGAAACCCTGTGCACTGCGCAGGGTTTCTTTTTTATTCCTGCAGCTTCCCAGCCTGCACACGGTATTCCCGCGGGGTCATGCCGTAGATCTGCTCAAACTTCCGGTAAAAAAATGTCCGATTGCTGCAGCCGATCTTTTCTATGATCTCGCTGATGGAGGTTTCGGTGTTTGCCAGCAGAAACGCCGCCTCTGAGAACTGCTGACGGTTCTTCAGTTCCACAAAAGAGCAGCCTGTAATGTACTTGAGCTGGGCGCTGAGATAGTTCGGGTTATAGCCGAACTTTTCCGCCAGCTGTGTAAGGGTGCAGCTCTTATAGTTCTTTTCCAGATATTGCAGCACCGGCACAAGGATCTCATTGCTGTCGGATATGGTCCGCTCCGCCTGTGAGTGCATCACGTTCACCAATTCCAGAAACAGTGCGGTGACATAGGCTTTGACCAGCTCACCATAGCAGCTGCTTCGGTCAAAATATTCACACAGCAGGAATTGGATAAGAGAGTGGATCTTTGGTTCGTTCTGTGTATGGAAGATGAGATATTTATCGTGCCTGCGATTGCGGGAGACTGCATCGACCAGAAAACCTGCCACCACTCCCTGCTGTGACAGCCTGCTCAGGAACACTCCATCAAAAAACTGCCTGCGGAACACGATGTTGATGACGATATCGTGTTCTTTTTTATAACTGGTGGCGCTGTGCCAAACGTCACTGTCCAGAATGCACAAATCGCCCTTTTTCAGAGTAACTTCTCTGCCATTGATGACAAAGGTACACGACCCGCTGTAAATATAGTTCAGTTCCATATCCACATGGTGGTGCTTCGGGATAACGGTAAACCGGGTCTCCTTGATCATGCCGATCATATCTTTTTTCAGGGTGTTGACAAAGTCAAAACAGTAGCCCATCTCGCCTCGGAATTTCTCCTGTTTCAACTTATCATAAAGGCAGCTCAGCTGCCCGGGGTGCTGCAAATGCCAGTTTTCGCTTTCGGTATGGCGGTAAAGGAACAACTCCAATTCAGCAGGATTCATGGCAATATCTCCGATTTTGATACTATTTTCCATTTTTTATGTCATTATCATATTTTTTCTTTCTGCTATAATAACATACAGAAAGAGCTTTTTCAACAAAAAGAATCCACAGCTCGTGACAACTTGTTGTAAAAGGAGTGCATTTTCATGGCTTATAAGACAAGCTCCGGTTTTGATGCCGATTTTCTGTGGGGTGGTGCCATTTCCTGCTCTCAGGCAGACGGCGGCTTCCGCGATGGCGGCAAGGGCATTTCCACACAGGATCTCCGCTACCTCGACCCCGCATGGGACCATGAACAAGTCGAGGCAAAGCATCACGGCAGTCCGTTCTCCAAAGCAGAGTTCGATCAGGCGCTTCAGGATATGGACACCACTTATTATCCCAATCGCCGCGGCATCGACTTCTATCACACCTACAAGCAGGACCTTGCGCTGCTCGCAGAAATGGGCATGAAGATCTTTCGCACCTCGATCTGCTGGGCCCGGCTGTTTCCCAACGGCGATGACGCTCAGCCGAACCCCGAAGGCATCCGCTACTATAAAGATCTGTTCGGCGAGTGCAAGAAGCATGGCATGAAGGTTTTTGCCACCATCCTGCACTATGATATCCCGGTGCAGCTGGTCCTGAAGTACGGCGGCTGGAAGAATCGCAAGACCATCGACTTTTACTGCCGCTATGTGGAAGTGCTGTTCCGTGAACTGGGCGATCTGGTAGACTACTGGCTGCCCTTCAACGAGATCAATGCAGGCCGTTTCTCTCCATGGGACGGCGTGTGCCTGATCCGCGATCAGGAGCCGCACATGGATCAGGAGATCTTTCAGTGCCTTCATCATCAATTCCTTGCCAGCGCGCGGGTCGTGAAAATGGGCCATGAGCTGCTGCCCGGCTCCAAGATCGGCTGTATGATCGCACGCTTCACCACCTATCCCGCCACCTGCCGCCCGGAGGACAACATGCAGGCCATTCTGGATGACCAGTATTCCAACTGGTTCTACACCGATGTCATGGCACGCGGCAAGTATCCCGCCTACATGAATCGCTATTTTGACAAGCTGGGCATCGACATCCGGATGGAACCGGGCGATGAAGAGATCCTGCAGCAGGGCACGGTGGATTTTGTATCCTTCTCCTATTACTTCTCACAGGTGTCCACCAGCGACCAAGGCTGGGAAAAGACCTCCGGCAATCTCATCATGGCCAATAAGAACCCCTATCTGGAGACCAGTGAGTGGGGCTGGCAGAAAGACCCCATCGGCCTGCGCATCACCCTGAACCAGCTGTACGACCGCTACGGCCTGCCGCTGTTCGTGGCTGAAAACGGCCTTGGGACCTCGGATGTGGTGGAGGCTGACGGCACGGTGCACGACCCCTACCGTATCGACTACCTGCGCGGGCACATCCAGCAGATGAAGGAAGCTGTGCGCGATGGCGTGGAGCTGCTGGGCTACACCATGTGGGGCATTCTGGATATCGTCTCCTGCGGACCGCTGACGATGGACAAGCGCTATGGCGTTGTGTATGTCGATCTGGACAACGGCGGCAAAGGCACCGGCAAGCGCATCCGCAAGGACAGCTTCTACTGGTATAAAAAGTGCATTGAAAGCAATGGTGAAGACCTCGCCTGAGAAATATTACCGTAAAAGGAGGACATCCCTATGGCAACGAACAACAAGGAACTTGCAGCCAGTATCGTCGAGCTGCTGGGCGGCAGCAGCAACATCTCCACCGCTCTGCACTGTGTAACGCGGCTGCGCTTCAATCTGCGGGACGACAGCCTTGCAAAGCTGGACGATATCCGCCAGCTCAAAGGCGTGCTGGGCGCGCAGATCAAGGACGGTCAGTATCAGGTCATCATTGGGCCCAATGTCAACCGCGTATATGACGAAGTGGTCCCCCTGCTGGACAGCTCCGCGGCGGCGGACAAGCCTTCCTCTGCCGGAAAGGTCAAGGGCGCTCAGGTGCTGGACATCATCACCGGCATCTTCTCCGCCATTCTGCCCGCCCTGGTGGCAGGCGGTATGCTCAAGGGTCTGCTGGCTCTGGCTGAGATCTTTGGCGTGAATACCGGCGGCGGCACCTGTCAGATCCTGAGCATGATCTCGGATGTGCCGTTCTATTTCCTCCCCTTCCTGCTGGCCATCTCTGCAGCACGCAAGTTCAAGGTGAATGAATACCTCGGTGTCTGCATGGCTGGTGCACTGATGTACCCCACCTTTGTGGAAGCTGTAGGTGCAGACCCCAGTCCCTTTACCTTCCTGGGCATCACAGTCCCGGTGTTCTCCTATGCAGACTCCGTTTTCCCCGTCATTTTGGGCGTAGGCCTGCTGGCCATCGTTTATCACATCATCGACCGTTTTATCCCCGATGTTCTCAAGATGGTGCTGGTGCCCATGCTGTCTCTGGTCATCTCTGTGCCGCTGACTCTGCTGGTGTTTGCGCCTCTGGGTGCCTACGGCGGTCTGGCACTGGCAGACGGCATCGTCTGGCTGTTCAGCCTGCTGGGCCCTGTCGCCGGTTTCCTGCTGGGCTTCTTTATGCCGCTGATCGTGCTGTTTGGTATGCACCAGTCCACCTCTCCCATCCAGATCTCCAACATTGCCACTCTGGGCTATGATTATCTTCTGCCCGTTTCCTTCTGCCACAACATGGCCGAATCCGGTGCCGCCTTCGGTGCTGCGCTGCGCATGAAGGATAAGGAGCTGCGCTCTGCAGCCCTCACCACCAGCTTTTCCGCGTTCCTGGGCATTTCCGAGCCTGCTCTGTTCACCGTACAGGTGCCCAACAAAACTCCCCTCATCGCTGCTATGATCGCCAATGGCATCGGCGGCGCACTGACCGTTGTTTTGGGTGCCAAGTGCTATGCCTTTGTCATGCCGGGCATTACTTCACTGCCCACCTATGCAAACGGCGGCGCTCTCAATCTGCTGATGATGGTCGTCTGCATCGCCGCTACCTTTGTGATCGCAGCAATCCTCTCCTTCATCCTCGGCGGAAAGCTGGCTAATAAGCACTGATTTCCTTTCATTCTACTCTCAGAAAAACAGGGGGAGGAGCCACGACCGGCTCCTCCCCCTGTTCGCTTTGTTCCTATGTGGGCAGGCCATGCGTCAAACGCACAAGATAGGCATCCTCTGATTTATTGATTTTAAGTCGCTCTACGAGCTTCAAAGTTCGCAAACTTTAATGAGCACTCATACAATACTCACCGATAGTATCTTTATCGAACCACTCGCCAGGCGAGCGGTTTTAGATATACAAGAAAAACGCTTCAGAATCTCTTCTGAAGCGTTTTCTGTTCAAGTCGGCGACTACCTATTTTCACGCGCCGTTTCCAGCGAACTATCTTCGGCACAAGTAAGCTTAACTTCTGTGTTCGGAATGGGAACAGGTGGAACCTTACCGTCATCGACACCGACCGATCTGACTGAATCAGTATAACACATTTCTGTGCCGCTGTCCAGTATTTGTTGAAGGACGTGCCTTCAAAACTGAATAATCACTGCTCACATTTTTTCGTTGACTTAAAAGTCTCAAGCGAATTGTGGTCAAGCCCTCGACCTATTAGTACACGCTTGCTGAATGGATCACTCCACTTACACATCGTGCCTATCAACCTTGTAGTCTTCAAGGGGTCTTACTTGTTT
>NZ_NMTR01000022.1 GCF_002549775.1 Faecalibacterium langellae
TCGGTCGGTGTCGATGACGGTGAGGTTCCACCTGTTCCCATTCCGAACACAGAAGTTAAGCTCACTTGTGCCGAAGATAGTTCGCTGGAAACGGCGCGTGAAAATAGGTAGTCGCCGACTTTTATATGGCCCGTTGGTCAAGCGGTTAAGACAGAGGCCTCTCACGCCTTTAACATCGGTTCGATTCCGGTACGGGTCATATTTGCACCTCTAGCTCAGTTGGTAGAGCAACTGACTCTTAATCAGTGGGCCCAGGGTTCGAGTCCCTGGAGGTGCACCACAACAACAAAATCCGAACTTTTTTCCGATAGGAGAAGGGTTCGGATTTTTTATTTTCTTCGGAAATGATAATTCCGGCTCCTTCCCGACCGCTGTGTGTCCGAAACCTTATCAGAAAAAAGACCGTATCACAAAAGTCACAACCGTAAAGGTGCCGTAAGGCAGAAAGGACACAAATATGAAGTACGATACAAGAGCCTGCAAATTCAACATGGACACCGGGTGCGTGGAGCTGCTGCTCTGGGATGGGAGAAAAGTTTCCATTGACTGCACCGGGGTCGAGGATGCACTGGATGTGACCGTGGCGCAGAGGTCAGAACTGGATTATCTTATCTATAATGATCCGCTGGGCTATGCTGATTTGATTCTGAACGGTGACCCAGAGGAATATTTGAAGAATGTGACCGGAAGCCATAGACTAGAAATCTAAATGAATGCTGGACATTACCGTTTTTTGCGCTGGTGATGTCCAGCATTTGTTATTTGGCGTTGGTCGATCGATTTTAATGAAATCTTTATACTTCTACAATTTTCTTTACGGCTCTTTTATCTATTCCGTGCTAATCTTTATGCACACGGATAGGTAAAGGAGCTTTTATGATTCAATATCCTCGTTACAAGCGGCACCGTTTTTCTTCTTTTCAGGTTATTATTGCAGGTTTTGCGGCAGTCGATCTGGTGGGCGCATTGCTTCTGATGCTTCCGGTTGCTGCACAGCAGCGGTGCGTCACACCGTTCCATGAGGCGCTGTTTACCTCCACCTCCGCCCTTTGTGTGACCGGACTTGTGGTTCAGGATACCGGCAGCTACTGGTCGGCTTTTGGGCAAAGCGTGATCCTTCTTCTGATCCAGATCGGAGGATTGGGCGTCATTACAGTGGGCGCTGCCTTTGCGCTGCTTTCCGGGCGAAAGATCTCCCTCAAGCAGCGCAGCACAATGCAGGAAGCTACGGCTGCCCCGCAGATGGGCGGCATTGTGCGGCTGACAGGCTTTATTCTGCGGATCACCGCCCTGTTTGAATTGGTCGGCGCTGCACTGCTGCTGCCGACATTTTGCGCCGATTATGGTTTGCGCGGGATCTGGTACGCGCTGTTTCATTCCATTTCGGCGTTCTGCAATGCCGGCTTTGACCTGCTGGGAACAGAGGGTGCAAAATTTGTTTCGCTGACACGGTATGCAGGAAACCCATTGCTTACCACAGTGATCGCGGCCCTGATCGTCTTTGGCGGCCTTGGCTTTCTGACATGGGAGGACATTTGTACATATCGCCTTGATTTTCACCGTTACCGGATGCAGAGCAAGGTGATCCTTGTCACAACGGCATTTCTTCTGGTATTGCCGACGCTGTACTTTTATTGCTTCGAGTTCACGGCAGGCTCTGCCCGGCAGCGCATTTTATTGTCGATGTTTCAATCCGTTACCCCCCGTACTGCCGGTTTTAACACCGCCGATCTTGCTGCGATGGGCAGCACTTCACAGGCATTGATGGTGGTTCTGATGCTGTTAGGCGGTTCGCCCGGCTCTACGGCAGGCGGCATGAAAACCACAACATTTGCCGTTCTGCTGGCCAATATGTGGGCGACCTTCCGCCGCAGAGAAGATGCCGAATTTTTCGGGCGGCGCATAGATGGTTCTGCGGTCAAGAATGCTGCCACGATTGCAGGGATGTATTTGACGCTGTTCTTCCTCGGAGCCTTTGTCATTGCTGCGGCAGAGCAGCTGCCGATGTCAGTCTGTTTGTATGAGACTGCTTCGGCTGTGGCAACGGTGGGTCTGACATTGGGCATCACACCGCAACTGGGGATCCTTTCGCAGGGGGTGCTGATCGCACTGATGTTTTTGGGACGTGTTGGTGGATTGACGTTGATCTATGCGGCATTTGGCAGCAGCCCTGCCCACTCTCGTCTGCCGCAGGAGAAGATCGCAATCGGATAAAGGAGACAAGTATGAAATCGATTCTTTTGATTGGGCTTGGCCGTTTTGGCCGCCATATTGCGCAGGAACTGAATGAGCTGGGTCATCAGGTCATGGCGATCGACAGCAACGAAGACCGTGTGAACGCCGTGCTTTCCTATGTGACGAATGCACAGATCGGTGACAGCACCAGCGAATACTTTCTGCGCTCCCTTGGTGTTGGCAATTTTGATGTGTGTATCGTAACCATCGGCGGCAATTTTCAAAGCTCACTGGAAACAACATCGCTGCTCAAGGAGCTGGGAGCAAAGCTTGTGGTCTCGCGTGCAGAGCGGGATGTACAAGCCAAGTTCCTGCTGCGCAACGGTGCGGATGAAGTGGTCTACCCGGAAAAGCAGCTGGCAAAGTGGGCGGCGATCCGATACAGCTCCGAACACATTCTGGATTATATCGAGCTGCAGGACGACCACGCCATCATGGAAGTGACCATTCCGCCGGAATGGATGGATCGCACGATCGGTGAGATCAATATCCGAAAAAAGTATAACATCAACATTCTTGCGCTGAAAAAAGACGGAAAGCTCGATATGAGCATTACGCCGGATACGCAGCTGTGCCGGGATGAAAGTATGCTGGTTTTGGGAAAATACGCATCGATCCAGAAGTGTTTCCGGCTCTGAAAAGATAGGACGGATCATATGGATGTCGTTTTGTTACTGATGGTTCTTGGAGTCATGTTGAGTGGTTTTTGGGCAGCAGATGCGCTGGATCACATGCGGAAGGAGATCCTTCAACAGGAAGGAAAAAGACGTGGCTGGTGGTCGTGACCATCAAATTGTGCTATACTGTGGGCAAGGCAGGTGATTTTTATGAATCAGAACGACCCACCCACTGAACATATTCTGGCGTGTCTGTCGTCCTCTCCCTCCAATGCAAAGATCGTGCGGACGGCAGCAACGATGGCAAAGGCGTTTGGAGGGACCTTTACAGCTCTGTATGTCCGGACTCCGGATTCGGATCAGATGGGACAAGAAGATCGTCGGCGTTTGCAGCAGCACATTCGTATGGCAGAGCAGGCAGGTGCCGACATCTCTACGATTTATGGGGATGACATTCCGCAGCAGATCGCAGAGTTTGCCCGCATCTCCGGCATTACAAAAATCGTACTGGGAAGCTCCAGCGTACATCGCCGCCATTTCTGGAGTGGACCGTCACTGACTGAAAAATTGACGATGACTGCGCCTAATCTGGATATTTACATCATCCCGGATGCTTCTGCAGAGAACGGCTACGGTTCAGGACGGAAGCTGTTCACCCGTCCGCTTCTGCCGTCTGTCCGTGATCTTCTGATCACCGCAGGCATCTTGAGCTGCATCACGCTCATCGGCTTCTTTTTCCTGCAGCTGGACTTTGCGCGTTATAACATTATTATGCTCTATATGCTGGGGATGCTGTTCACCGCATTGTGTACCAGCGGTTATACCTGCGGTGTGCTGGGGTCCGTTGCCAGTGTAGCATTGTACAATTTCTTCCTGACCGAGCCATACCTGACATTCCATGCGTATGACCCCGGTTATCAGGTCACATTTGCCCTGATGCTGACCTCTGCAATGATTACCTGTACGTTGACGACACGGTTGAAAGACCATGCAAAAATGTCTGCGCAGGCAGCATTCCGGACAAAAGTACTATTTGATACGAATCAGCTTTTACAGAAAGCCAAAAGTGAAGAAGAAATCTTTTCGCTGACAGCTTCCCAGCTGATGAAGCTGCTGAACCGGAGCCTGATCGTCTACCTGGAACAAAACGGAGGTCTTGGGGCAGAACAGGTTTTTGGAGTTGACGGGAAAACGGCGCAAAACATCTTTTCTGCACCGGAAGAACGGGATGCAGCAAACTGGACGTTTGCCAACAAAAAGCGTTCCGGTGCAGGCACGGATAGCTACCCGGATGCAAAGGGACTTTATCTTGCACTTCGGACCGGAGGCGGCGTGTTTGGAGTGATCGGGATCGATCTGTCCGAAAAACCGCTGGATGCCTTTGAAAACAGTGTGCTGCTTTCCATTCTGGGCGAAGGTGCGCTGGCCATCGAAAACCGCAGAAATGCGCTGGAAAAAGAGCAGGCAACCGTGCAGGCAAAAAATGAAGAGCTGCGGGCAAACCTGCTGCGCACGATCTCCCATGACCTGCGCACCCCGCTGACCTCCATTTCCGGCAATGCCAGCAATCTGCTTTCCAACGGAGAAACGCTGGATACAGAGACCCGGAACAAGATCTGCACCGATATTTTTGATGATGCACAATGGCTGATCGGTCTGGTGGAAAATCTGCTTTCCATCACCCGCATTGAAGATGGACGGATGAATCTGCAGATCTCGCCGCAGCTGATGGACGAAATGGTCGAAGAAGCGCTGCATCATGTCAACCGGAAAAGCTGCGAACACACCATCACAACACAGTATGGGGACGAGATCCTTCTGGTCAATGTGGATGCACGGTTGATCATGCAGGTCGTTGTCAATCTGGTGGATAACGCCATCAAATACACCCCCGTAGGCTCGGTCATTCAGATTTCGGCTTACCGGAAAGACCATCAGGTCGTAGTGGACGTTGCAGATAACGGCCCCGGCATTCCGGATCGCGCAAAAGCACAGGTGTTCGAGATGTTTTATACCGGGCAGAGCCGTATTGCAGACAGTCACCGCAGCCTTGGACTGGGCTTGCCCCTCTGCCGTGCAATCTTGACGGCTCACGGCGGAACATTGACCCTGCGTGACAACATTCCCAATGGCAGTGTCTTTTCCTTTGCATTGCCGCAAAGCGAGGTGAACATTCATGAATAAGCCGTCCATTCTGGTCGTAGAGGATGATGTTCCTGTACGGTGTCTGATCACAACGACCCTGAAGGCCCACGGCTATAAATATCTGACTGCTTCCAATGGGGAAACGGCGATCATGATGGCCACCAGCCACAATCCGGACATCATGCTGCTGGATCTTGGGCTGCCCGATATAGACGGCATCGAGGTCATCCGCAGCGTCCGCACATGGTCGAACCTGCCCATCATTGTCCTGAGTGCCCGGAGCGAAGATTCTGATAAGATCGAAGCACTGGACAACGGCGCAGACGATTATCTGACAAAGCCGTTTTCCGTGGATGAATTGTTGGCAAGACTACGTGTGACACAACGCAGATTGAATCTACTGGCTACTGGCGGGGTGAATAGTCCGATTTTTGTCAATGGCTCTTTGAAAATTGATTTTTCGGCAGGCTGCGTCTGGTTGGGTGAAAATGAGCTGCACCTGACTCCGATCGAGTATAAACTGCTGTGTGTATTGGCTCGTAATGTGGGCAAAGTTCTGACGCATACATCCATCACACAGCAAATATGGGGCAGTACACAGGAAAATGACATTGCTTCCTTGCGTGTTTATATGGCATCCCTGCGCAAAAAATTGGAACGATACCCGGATGCGCCGCATCTGATCCAGACCCATGTTGGTGTCGGATACCGGATGCTTCGTGTGGAAAACGATGAAGCATAGTAAAAAAACAGGGTGCGCCTTGCGGACGCACCCTGCAAAAGACCACAGACAAGCGATATGTACAACATGGCGTTCCCCGTCGGGGACGCTCTGTTTCTCTTGGGTAGCTTGAGCGAGCGACAACCACCAGCTCCGCTGGTGGAATAAAAACGGCTTTAGCCCTAGACAAAGAGAAACCTCCCCGTAGAATAGAGTGTGGGTTTGCCAACCACATTCTAGG
>NZ_NMTR01000024.1 GCF_002549775.1 Faecalibacterium langellae
AAGCTGTACCAGGTTTCCCAATCGTATTGCACGGTGGATCAGGTATTCCTGATGATCAAATCCAAGAAGCTATCAAACTTGGTGTTGCTAAAGTTAACGTTAACACAGAATGTCAAATCGCATTTGCTAACGCAACACGTAAATTTGTTGCTGAATACGAAGCAAATGAAGCAGAATACGACAAGAAGAAACTCTTCGACCCACGTAAATTCTTGAAACCAGGTTTCGAAGCTATTACAGAAGCTGTTGAAGAACGTATCGATGTATTTGGTTCAGCAAACAAAGCTTAATTAGACTGTAAAAACAAGATCCAGAAAGGATCTTGTTTTTTCATATCTTGAATTGTCAAATTAAGTGCATACTTTCCCCATAAAATACTTCATAAAGTGTTTTCCAGTTAAGATATTTTTGTGGGCTATTATTAAGTTTGTTCTTCCACAGCTGAATAATCTGATCATTAACCAATGTTACATCACTCTCTTTGGGAAAATGTTCTCTTAGTAGTCCATTCGTATTCTCATTAGTCCCTCGTTGCCATGGAGCATGGGGATCAGGAAAATAGACTTCAATTTTTAATTGATCACACAACTTCTGATGATAGGTAAACTCTTTCCCTCTATCAGAAGTCACAGTATGCTTGGTCAAGGGTTCTAGCATTTTTACCATAGCTTCTATTACCAACTTACTTTTCTTGACAGCTACCTTCTGGATTTTTAGAAAACGATAATAACGGTCAGTTAGAGTCACTAAACAAGATTTTCCAGTTTTACCTGCAACAGTATCGTCTTCCCAATCTCCTATTCTAGTTCGGTTATTAGCATCTTTGGGTCTTTCTTGAATTGTATGAGATATAGAGATTTTCCCTCTATTTTCGACATAACCTTTTGTATGACGCTTTTTGCCACGATGGCGGTGCTTACGAATACTGGCACGAGCACGATGACGATGAAGTGACATAGAAAAATGATGGTAGCTCATAAGACTTCCTTTCGTAACTAGTTCGTTCAATTCTATTTTACAAGAAAATCTTATGAGTTTTTATTGTGTACTTATCTCTTGTATTGTATATTTAAGTTTTTAAAACCTCTTGACAGCTATCCAAAAGGGTGCTAAGATATAAAAGTTGTCTTAAGCGATTTGTCTCTAACTCGTAAAGGTTCCAAAACTTTAAAAAAAGCTATTGACAAGTTTAAGAAGGGATGATATTATAAATAAGCTGTTTCGTGAGAGACGGCCAGCACGAAGAGAAGAAGAGAAAAAACTTCAAAAAAGTGTTGACAAGATATTCTGTCTTTGCTAGAATATAGAAGTTGTCTCAAGAGAGGCAAAGACCTTTGAGAACTGAATAAGAAACCAAGTGCAGGGTTATGATAGAAGAATTATAACCTGTCAATTTACAAGAATAAATCGTCAGACGACGGTAATGAGTTAACGCTCGAACAATTATTAAAGTATTAATGAGAGTTTGATCCTGGCTCAGGACGAACGCTGGCGGCGTGCCTAATACATGCAAGTAGAACGCTGAAGAGAGGAGTTTGCTCTTCTTGGATGAGTTGCGAACGGGTGAGTAACGCGTAGGTAACCTGCCTTGTAGCGGGGGATAACTATTGGAAACGATAGCTAATACCGCATAACAATGGATGACACATGTCATTTATTTGAAAGGGGCAATTGCTCCACTACAAGATGGACCTGCGTTGTATTAGCTAGTAGGTGAGGTAATGGCTCACCTAGGCGACGATACATAGCCGACCTGAGAGGGTGATCGGCCACACTGGGACTGAGACACGGCCCAGACTCCTACGGGAGGCAGCAGTAGGGAATCTTCGGCAATGGGGGCAACCCTGACCGAGCAACGCCGCGTGAGTGAAGAAGGTTTTCGGATCGTAAAGCTCTGTTGTAAGTCAAGAACGGGTGTGAGAGTGGAAAGTTCACACTGTGACGGTAGCTTACCAGAAAGGGACGGCTAACTACGTGCCAGCAGCCGCGGTAATACGTAGGTCCCGAGCGTTGTCCGGATTTATTGGGCGTAAAGCGAGCGCAGGCGGTTTGATAAGTCTGAAGTTAAAGGCTGTGGCTCAACCATAGTTCGCTTTGGAAACTGTCAAACTTGAGTGCAGAAGGGGAGAGTGGAATTCCATGTGTAGCGGTGAAATGCGTAGATATATGGAGGAACACCGGTGGCGAAAGCGGCTCTCTGGTCTGTAACTGACGCTGAGGCTCGAAAGCGTGGGGAGCGAACAGGATTAGATACCCTGGTAGTCCACGCCGTAAACGATGAGTGCTAGGTGTTGGATCCTTTCCGGGATTCAGTGCCGAAGCTAACGCATTAAGCACTCCGCCTGGGGAGTACGACCGCAAGGTTGAAACTCAAAGGAATTGACGGGGGCCCGCACAAGCGGTGGAGCATGTGGTTTAATTCGAAGCAACGCGAAGAACCTTACCAGGTCTTGACATCCCGATGCTATTTCTAGAGATAGAAAGTTACTTCGGTACATCGGTGACAGGTGGTGCATGGTTGTCGTCAGCTCGTGTCGTGAGATGTTGGGTTAAGTCCCGCAACGAGCGCAACCCCTATTGTTAGTTGCCATCATTCAGTTGGGCACTCTAGCGAGACTGCCGGTAATAAACCGGAGGAAGGTGGGGATGACGTCAAATCATCATGCCCCTTATGACCTGGGCTACACACGTGCTACAATGGTTGGTACAACGAGTTGCGAGTCGGTGACGGCGAGCTAATCTCTTAAAGCCAATCTCAGTTCGGATTGTAGGCTGCAACTCGCCTACATGAAGTCGGAATCGCTAGTAATCGCGGATCAGCACGCCGCGGTGAATACGTTCCCGGGCCTTGTACACACCGCCCGTCACACCACGAGAGTTTGTAACACCCGAAGTCGGTGAGGTAACCTTTTGGAGCCAGCCGCCTAAGGTGGGACAGATGATTGGGGTGAAGTCGTAACAAGGTAGCCGTATCGGAAGGTGCGGCTGGATCACCTCCTTTCTAAGGAAAAACGGAATGTACTTGAGTTTCTTATTTAGTTTTGAGAGGTCTTGTGGGGCCTTAGCTCAGCTGGGAGAGCGCCTGCTTTGCACGCAGGAGGTCAGCGGTTCGATCCCGCTAGGCTCCATTGAATCGAAAGATTCAAGTATTGTCCATTGAAAATTGAATATCTATATCAAATTCCATATGTAAGTAATTACATATAGATAGTAACAAGAAAATAAACCGAAACGCTGTGAATATTTAATGAGTTAGGTCGAAAGGCCAAAAATAAGGTTAAGTTAATAAGGGCGCACGGTGGATGCCTTGGCACTAGAAGCCGATGAAGGACGTGACTAACGACGAAATGCTTTGGGGAGCTGTAAGTGAGCAATGATCCAGAGATGTCCGAATGGGGGAACCCGGCAGGTAATGCCTGTCACTCATTACTGTTAAGGTAATGTAGAGGAAGACGCAGTGAACTGAAACATCTAAGTAGCTGTAGGAAGAGAAAGCAAAAGCGATTGCCTTAGTAGCGGCGAGCGAAACGGCAAGAGGGCAAACCGAAGAGTTTACTCTTCGGGGTTGTAGGACTGCAACGTGGACTTAAAGATTATAGAAGAACTACCTGGGAAGGTAGGCCAAAGAGAGTAATAGCCTCGTATTCGAAATAGTCTTTATACCTAGCAGTATCCTGAGTACGGCGAGACACGAGAAATCTCGTCGGAATCTGGGAGGACCATCTCCCAACCCTAAATACTCTCTAGTGACCGATAGTGAACCAGTACCGTGAGGGAAAGGTGAAAAGCACCCCGGGAGGGGAGTGAAATAGAACCTGAAACCGTGTGCCTACAACAAGTTCGAGCCCGTTAATGGGTGAGAGCGTGCCTTTTGTAGAATGAACCGGCGAGTTACGATATGATGCGAGGTTAAGTTGAAGAGACGGAGCCGTAGGGAAACCGAGTCTTAATAGGGCGCATTAGTATCATGTCGTAGACCCGAAACCATGTGACCTACCCATGAGCAGGTTGAAGGTGAGGTAAAACTCACTGGAGGACCGAACCAGGGCACGTTGAAAAGTGCTTGGATGACTTGTGGGTAGCGGAGAAATTCCAAACGAACTTGGAGATAGCTGGTTCTCTCCGAAATAGCTTTAGGGCTAGCGTCGATGTTAAGTCTCTTGGAGGTAGAGCACTGTTTGGGTGAGGGGTCCATCCCGGATTACCAATCTCAGATAAACTCCGAATGCCAATGAGATATAATCGGCAGTCAGACTGCGAGTGCTAAGATCCGTAGTCGAAAGGGAAACAGCCCAGACCACCAGCTAAGGTCCCAAAATATATGTTAAGTGGAAAAGGATGTGGGGTTGCACAGACAACTAGGATGTTAGCTTAGAAGCAGCTATTCATTCAAAGAGTGCGTAATAGCTCACTAGTCGAGCGTCTTTGCGCGGAGAATTTAACGGGGCTAAACCTGACACCGAAGCTTAGGCAATGTAGTAATACATTGGG
>NZ_NMTR01000005.1:0-2804 GCF_002549775.1 Faecalibacterium langellae
CTCCACTTACACATCGTGCCTATCAACCTTGTAGTCTTCAAGGGGTCTTACTTGTTTGAAACAATGGGATATCTTATCTTTGGGTCGGCTTCACGCTTAGATGCTTTCAGCGTTTATCCGATCCGTACATAGTTGCCCAGCTATGCTCTTGGCAGAACAACTGGTGCGCCAGAGGTACGTCCGCTCCGGTCCTCTCGTACTAGGAACAGCTCCCATCAAATATCCTGCGCCCACGACAGATAGGGACCGAACTGTCTCACGACGTTCTGAACCCAGCTCGCGTACCGCTTTAATTGGCGAACAGCCAAACCCTTGGGACCGAATACAGCCCCAGGATGCGATGAGCCGACATCGAGGTGCCAAACCTCCCCGTCGATGTGGACTCTTGGGGGAGATCAGCCTGTTATCCCCAGGGTAACTTTTATCCGTTGAGCGATGGCATTTCCACTCACATACCACCGGATCACTAACTCCAACTTTCGTTACTGCTCGACCCGTCAGTCTCGCAGTTAGGCTCGCTTCTGCGTTTGCACTCTTTTGCTTGATTTCCGTTCAAGCTGAGCGAACCTTTGAACGCCTCCGTTACTCTTTAGGAGGCGACCGCCCCAGTCAAACTGCCCACCTAACAATGTCCCCCGCCTTGATTCAAAGGCGCAGGTTAGAATTCCAATATCGCAAGGATGGTATCCCAACGGCCTCTCCGCCGACGCCAAAGCATCGGTTTCCCAGAGTCCCATCTATCCTGTGCATGCAACATCGAAACCCAATATTAGGCTACAGTAAAGCTCCATGGGGTCTTTCCGTCTTGTCGCGGGTAACCGGCATCTTCACCGGTACTACAATTTCGCCGGGCGGGCTGTTGAGACAGTGCCCAAATCATTACGCCTTTCATGCGGGTCAGAACTTACCTGACAAGGAATTTCGCTACCTTAGGACCGTTATAGTTACGGCCGCCGTTCACTGGGGCTTCGATTCAATGCTTGCACATCTCCTCTTAACCTTCCAGCACCGGGCAGGCGTCAGCTCGTATACGTCATCTTTCGATTTAGCACAAACCTGTGTTTTTGGTAAACAGTTGCTTGGGCCGATTCTCTGCGGCTGCATCGCTGCAGCACCCCTTCTCCCGAAGTTACGGGGTCAATTTGCCGAGTTCCTTAACAACCCTTCTCCCGTTGGCCTTAGAATCTTCTTCCTACCTACCTGTGTCGGTTTGCGGTACGGGCACCGCAGAAATACACACAGCTTTTCTCGCCATCTTCCATCTCAGACTTCGGTACTAACTTCCCTCGATCGCTACCGGAACCAACACCCGGCTCCGAGACTTCAAATGTGTCCCTGTGTTTAACTCTTTTGGTGGTGACGGAATCTCTACCGTCTGTGCATCGGCTACGCCGTTAGGCCTCACCTTAGCTCCCGACTAACCTGGAGCGGACGAACCTTCCTCCAGAAACCTGAGGCTTTCGGCCATGCAGATTCTCACTGCATTCGCGCTACTCATTCCGGCATTCTCACTTCTATACACTCCACAGCCGCTTGCGCTACTGTTTCACCGCGTATACAACGCTCCCCTACCCAATACACAAAGTGTATTGCCTAAGCTTCGGTGTCAGGTTTAGCCCCGTTAAATTCTCCGCGCAAAGACGCTCGACCAGTGAGCTATTACGCACTCTTTGAATGAGTGGCTGCTTCTGAGCCAACATCCTGGTTGTCTGCGTATCTTCACATCGTTTTCCACTTAACCTGACTTTGGGACCTTAGCTGTAGATCTGGGCTGTTTCCCTTTTGACAATGACATTTATCTGACACTGTCTGACTCCCAAGCATCAATACTCTGGCATTCTGAGTTTGATAAGCTTCGCTAACCTCTCGGCCGCTAGGCTATTCAGTGCTTTACCTCCAGGTATCTAACTTGAGGCTAGTCCTAAAACTATTTCGGGGAGAACCAGCTATCTCCGGGTTCGATTGGAATTTCTCCGCTACCCACAGTTCATCCGCCGCCTTTTCAACGGAGGTCGGTTCGGTCCTCCATGGAATTTTACTTCCACTTCAACCTGACCATGGGTAGGTCACCCGGTTTCGGGCCCATTGTATGCAACTTAACGCCCTTTTCAAACTCGCTTTCGCTTCGGCTCCAGACCTTAAGTCCTTAACCTTGCTGCATACAATCGCTCGCCGGACCGTTCTACAAAAAGTACCCTATCACACATTGACGTGCTCTAGGTGCTTGTAGGCACAGGGTTTCAGGTTCTTTTTCACTCCCCTCCCGGGGTGCTTTTCACCTTTCCTTCACAGTACTATACGCTATCGGTCACTGGGTAGTATTTAGGGTTGGAGGGTGGTCCCCCCGTATTCCGACCAGGTTTCACGTGTCTGGCCGTACTCTGGAACTTGCGCAGCTCTCTCCGTTTTCACCTACGTGGTTCTCACACTCTCTGACCGGCCTTCCCATGCCGTTCGGTTAACAGATTAAGTCCTAAAAGCAGTCCATACCCCGGAAGTATTTCTACTTCCGGTTTGCCCTCTTCCGCGTTCGCTCGCCACTACTTACGGAATCTCGTTTGATGTCTTTTCCTCGCCCTACTTAGATGTTTCAGTTCAGGCGGTTCCCTCGATATACCTATTTTGAAGTTCAGTATAACGTACCTGAGTATGAACCCAGGTGAGTTTCCTCATTCAGAGATCTCCGGATCAATGCTTATTTGCAGCTCCCCGAAGCTTATCGCAGCTTATCACGTCTTTCATCGGCTCCCAGTGCCAAGGCATTCGCCCTGCGCCCTTGTTCGCTTGACCTTTCAAACGTTCTT
>NZ_NMTR01000005.1:3093-4486 GCF_002549775.1 Faecalibacterium langellae
TCAGGGCCCTCAAAATCGAACAATATCTACTCTGCTTGTTTGTTACCTGTCCGAAAGACTCTCATCTTCGATGTTTGTCTTTCGCCTGACTCCTTAGAAAGGAGGTGATCCAGCCGCAGGTTCTCCTACGGCTACCTTGTTACGACTTCACCCCAATCACCAGTTTTACCTTCGGCGGCGTCCTCCTTGCGGTTAGACTACCGACTTCGGGTCCCCCCGGCTCTCATGGTGTGACGGGCGGTGTGTACAAGGCCCGGGAACGTATTCACCGTGGCATGCTGATCCACGATTACTAGCAATTCCGACTTCGTGCAGGCGAGTTGCAGCCTGCAGTCCGAACTGGGACGTTGTTTCTGAGTTTTGCTCCACCTCGCGGTCTTGCTTCTCTTTGTTTAACGCCATTGTAGTACGTGTGTAGCCCAAGTCATAAAGGGCATGATGATTTGACGTCATCCCCACCTTCCTCCGTTTTGTCAACGGCAGTCTGGCCAGAGTCCTCTTGCGTAGTAACTGACCATAAGGGTTGCGCTCGTTGCGGGACTTAACCCAACATCTCACGACACGAGCTGACGACAACCATGCACCACCTGTCTCGCTGTCCCGAAGGAAAAACATATTTCTATGTCGGTCAACGGATGTCAAGACTTGGTAAGGTTCTTCGCGTTGCGTCGAATTAAACCACATACTCCACTGCTTGTGCGGGCCCCCGTCAATTCCTTTGAGTTTCAACCTTGCGGTCGTACTCCCCAGGTGGATTACTTATTGTGTTAACTGCGGCACTGAAGGGGTCAATCCTCCAACACCTAGTAATCATCGTTTACGGTGTGGACTACCAGGGTATCTAATCCTGTTTGCTACCCACACTTTCGAGCCTCAGCGTCAGTTGGTGCCCAGTAGGCCGCCTTCGCCACTGGTGTTCCTCCCGATATCTACGCATTCCACCGCTACACCGGGAATTCCGCCTACCTCTGCACTACTCAAGAAAAACAGTTTTGAAAGCAGTTCATGGGTTGAGCCCATGGATTTCACTTCCAACTTGTCTTCCCGCCTGCGCTCCCTTTACACCCAGTAATTCCGGACAACGCTTGTGACCTACGTTTTACCGCGGCTGCTGGCACGTAGTTAGCCGTCACTTCCTTGTTGGGTACCGTCATTATCTTCCCCAACAACAGGAGTTTACAATCCGAAGACCTTCTTCCTCCACGCGGCGTCGCTGCATCAGGGTTTCCCCCATTGTGCAATATTCCCCACTGCTGCCTCCCGTAGGAGTCTGGGCCGTGTCTCAGTCCCAATGTGGCCGTTCAACCTCTCAGTCCGGCTACCGATCGTCGCCTTGGTGGGCCGTTACCTCACCAACTAGCTAATCGGACGCGAGGCCATCTCAAAGCGGATT
>NZ_NMTR01000021.1 GCF_002549775.1 Faecalibacterium langellae
AAGAAAAAAGAAGAGAAAAGAAAAAGAAAAAAAAAAAGGAGAGGAGGGGTGTTGTTGGGTGAGGTAGGGGGGGTGGGGGGGGGGGGGGGGGGGGGGGGGGGGGGGGGGGGGGGTATAATGTGGGTGGTATGCAATGGAATAAACACATCAGAGGAGGTGACGGGGCGGGAGATCAGACCATGCAAGCGGATCAAAAACAGTGAGACGAAAGGAATGGATAACAGTGAAACAGAAGAAGCATAACAGGTTTCTTGCGGCGTTGTTGGCGGTTGCCATGATGTTCCAGATGCTTCCGATGCTGGCATTTGCAGAGGAAGAAACCGTACCGGAAGCGGCAAAGGTGTGGATCGGCGAAAACGAATATAACACCGTGAAAGATGCAGTAGAAGCTGCGAAAAGCGGCGATACCATCGAGCTGGGCGAGGGCAACTATACCTTGTATAGCATCCCCAGTGCTGGCACGACCAAGGGCAAGGACCTGACCTTCGTTGGTCAGGGCACCGACAAAACGGCGTGGAACATCGGTGCACTGGTCCCGGACCCTGCAAACTTTGGCACCGAGTACAACGGTGACTACAGCTTTGACGGTGCGGGCACGGTCACCTTCCAGAACATGACCCTCCGCTCCGGTAATGTGGACTATCTGGGCTTCATCCGTGCGAATAAAACGGTTGTAGAGGACTGTGTCATCAACGGCGAGACCTGCTACTGGGGCTATAAGAGTGCCGAGTTCAAGAACACGACCTTCAATGCTCCCAGTGGCCGTTATGCGCTCTGGACGTACTCCTCGCCGGTGATGACCTTTGACGGCTGCACCTTCAATGCGGACGGCAGGGTGATCAATGTTTACACTGATTACGGTGCAGGAAAGAACGATATCACGGTCAACTTCAACAACTGTACGGTAAACTCCAGCGAAGGCTTCTTGGCGAAGCCTGCGCTGAAGATCGACGACTCCAACATGGGTAACTACAAGTATATCATCAACATCTCCGGCAACAATACGGTCAAAGCAGGGCTGGATTACAGAACCTGCTCGCGGGTGTTTGGATATGGTACTGACACCGGCCGCACGGAGGTGTATGTAGACGGCAATCCTGTGTGGGGCAAGAAAGAAGGCACCACCCCCCCAACAAAGGGTGAGCTGAAAACACACGAGTATAGTGCTGGCAAAGCGGAGGGGAAGGTCGAAAGCGTCGAAGGTGATTGGAAAGAGAAGATTGACCACTATGAGCGCGAAGTGACCACGACGTGCAGCTACTGCGGTTATACAACAAAGAGCACGGAGAAGGGCTACAAGCTGGAATACGATCTGAACGGCGGTGATCCGGCTGAGGGCGCGGATGACGAGACATACAAGGAAAAGATCGTGCCGGAAAATGAAAAGGTAGAGCTTGCGCCTGCCCCCACAATGCCAGGTTATTTTTTCCATTACTGGGATGGTACAGAAGGCAATTTTTATGGGGATCCTGCCACCATAAAGATGACTGCTAACACCAAGCTGACCGCGCAGTGGGGCGAAGAGCCGCCTGAGGTGCCGGACACGCCGGAAGGGCCGGGATGCTGCGGGGAGGTCACAGCGGTGATCATTGCAGCCGGCACGACTGTGGTCGGCTACTATGCGGGCACCGAGCTGCTCAGGAATTGCTACGGGCTGCCCTATTGGCCCAGAAACCGCAGCGAGCTGGCTCTGATGCTGTGGGAGGATGCCGACCGCCCGATGCCGGAATCGACGCTGCTTTACCCTGACATTGGGCAGGAAGAGGAGGATATGGATCTGCAGCATGCTGCCCGCTGGGCAATGGAGAACGAGCTGATCCCGGATCTGAACTGGGATAGCAGAAAGCCGGAGGAAGAGCAGAAGTTCTTCCCGACTTACGCCGTGAGCCGTGCACGGGCACTTCACGCGTGGCAAAAGGCACAGCAGCTGAAACAGGACGCCTGAGCGGACCGGAATCGGCTGTAAAATGGAAAAAGCGCTCCGCCGGGACCGTCCGGCGGAGCGTTTTTTTGAGGGAAAAATACGGGAAAACGACTGCAAAAGTATGGCTTTTGTAAAAAACACACAGACTCTTTTTGAAAAAAGCAAAACAGATGTGCAAGGCGCAGAAAATCCTGACATGAAACAAATTGATATGGCACAATCGACGAAATGTGATAAAATAAAACCAGATATGCGCTCTTGTGTGCATGATACGGATCGTAAACAGCAATAAGGAGTTATGACTATGTCTATTGAAATTTCCCCGAAGTCGTTCTTTGAGCAGCCCAGTGTGGCAGATATGCGGCTGATCTCCTGCCCCGGTGCAGAGGAACTGACCGGTCTGATCGACAAGCATCTGGTCCGCTGGGCCAAGGCTGCCGGAATTGACAAAGATACCTTCATTATTCCTTGCGACTGCCCCCGCTTCCAGAGCGGCGACGCCAAGGGTCTGGTGAAGGAGTCGGTGCGCGGTGACGATATCTTCATCGTCGTTGACCCGGGCAACTACAACGTCACCTACAAGCTGTTCAACTACGAGAACCACATGTCCCCGGACGACCACTTTGCCAACCTGAAGCGCCTGATCCAGGCCGTTGCAGGCAAGGCACACCGTGTGTCCGTCATTATGCCCAGCCTGTACGGCGGCCGTCAGCATCGCCGCGTGGTGCGCGAGAGTCTGGACTGCGCTGTGGCACTGCAGGAGCTGCAGACCATGGGCGTGCGCAACATCATCACCTTTGATGCCCACGACCCCCGCGTGCAGAACGCAGTGCCCCTGATGAGCTTTGACAACGCCATGCCCACCTATCAGGTGCTCAAGAGCCTGCTGAAGAAGGACCCGGGCCTGTCCTTCGACAAGGAAAAGTTCACCGTGGTCAGCCCGGACGAAGGCGCAATGAACCGCAACATGTACTTCTCCAGCGTGCTGGGCTGCAATCTGGGCATGTTCTATAAGCGCCGCGATTACACCCGCGTGGTGAACGGCCGCAACCCCATCGTGGCCCACGAGTATCTGGGCGAGAGCGTGGAAGGCAAGACTGTCTTTATCGCGGACGATATCATTGCTTCCGGCGAGAGCATGCTGGAGGTCGCCAGCAACCTGAAGGAGCGCGGCGCTGCCAACATCATCGCCAACGCCACCTTCCCCCTGTTCACCAGCGGTCTGGACAAGTTCGACAAGGCTGTGGCAGACGGCATTCTGACCTATGTTGTGGGCACCAACCTGACCTACCGCAAGCCGGAACTGCTGACCCGCGACTGGTATGTGGACGTGGACGTGTCCAAGTACGCTGCCTACTTTGTGGTGGCACTGAACCACGATATGTCCGTTTCCAGCATCATCGACCCGCTGAAGAAGATCGAGAATCTGCTGGCAAACCGCAAGTAAGCCAAAATAAAGGAAATGCCGCTGCATCGAACGATGCGGCGGCATTTTTGCGTGATAGGGGATTTACAGATCGTTTTCGTGGCTGCGCAGGTAGCGCACCAGCATGGGCAGCTCGTAGAGCAGCATCAGCACCCAGCCCACAACGTAGCTGTAGGGCAGAGCTTCGATCTCCATCTTCCACATCAGCACGAAGACGGCGGCGGCAATGACGCGGCCGATCATGTTGATGGTGCTGGACACCAGCGTGACCTGCAGATCGCCCACACCGCGGAAGAAGCCCTGGATGCCGTTGGTGGCAGCGGGCATCAGGTAGAACAGGGATACCGTCTGCAGAAAGCGCACGCCCAGGTGAATGACTTCCGGGTCGGTGACGAACATCTTCATGATGGGGTTGGCAAAGATGTGGACCGCCAGCGCGATGAGGATGCCGTAAGCGGCCTCGATGCGCATACCGCAGTGGTAGCCCTGCTTCACGCGCTCGTGCTCCCCGGCACCACGGTTCTGGGCCATGAGGGTGGTCATGGCGTGGCCGATATTCTGCTGCGGGGTGTAGGCGAAATCGTCGATGCGGGAAGCGGCGGTGAAAGCAGCCATAGCGTTGACGCCCATGGTGTTCACGATGGCCTGCACGGCGATCTTGCCCAGCTGCACGGTGGCCTGCTGCATGGCGCTGGCCCAGCCGTAGCTGACCGTTTTGCGCAGCAGGGAGCCATCGAACACCAGCCAGCGGCGGCCCAGCTGCAGCACCGGCACCTTCCAGCGGATGTACACCACGCACAGCACGCAGCACAGCGCTTCGCTGATGACGGTGGAGAGGGCGCAGCCGTTGCTGCCCCAGCCCAGCGCCTGCACAAAGAACAGGTCGCCGCCAATGTTCAGCACGGCGCTGATCATCAGAAAGTACAGGGCACTTTTGCTGTCGCCCAGGGCGCGCATGGTGGCGGCAAGGAAGTTATAGAAGAAGGTGAAGATCAGGCCAGCGAACACGATGCGCAGGTAATCCGCTGCAATGGGCATGATATCGGTGGGCACCTGCAGCAGCCGCAGCAGAGGGTTCGCCAGAATGACGCAGGCGGCGGAGAAGGCCAGCGAGAACACCGTACCGGCAATGGCGGTGGTGGACACCTGGCGTTCCACCAGTTTGGTATCTCCGGCACCGAAGGCCGTGCTGACCAGAATGCCCGCACCCAGGCACATGCCGTTGATGAACAGGATGGCGAGGGTCATGAGGGGATTGGAGGTGCCGACGGCGGCCAGCGCCTCCTCGCCGACGAACTTGCCCACGATGATGCTGTCGGCGGCGTTGTAGGTGAGCTGGAACAGGTTGCCCAGCACCAGCGGGATGGTAAAGCGGATGAGGAGCGGCGTAATGGCTCCTTTGGTCATGTCGTTTGTCATGGGGGTTTTCAGGGAATCCTTTCCTTATAATGTATTGATGAACTGCCTTCCGGGCAGGATGGCGAGGGCCGCGCGGCTGGCACCTACGTTGATGAGCTGGGCCGCTGCCTGCAGCACGGCACCGGAAGCCACCGAAGCCGGGATGGCATCGGTGCGCAGCACCTTCTGGGCGGCACGCTGGGCGTCGGTGGTGTTCACGGCCACCACGTTGTCCACCACGTAGGCGTTGAAGTTGTCCGGTACGAAGCCGTAGCCCATGTCTGTGATACCGTGGGGGCCGGTGAGCCCGCCGCCCAGCGCTTGGGACTCATAGGGCTCCACGGCGGCGATGCGCACATCGTTGGTCCAGGCCTTGATGGTCTCGCCCACGCCGGTCACGGTGCCGCCGCTGCCCACGCCGATGACGATGGCATCCACGGCGCTTTTGCCCTCGCGGGCAATGGCCTGCACGATGGCAGGCCCGGTGACGCGGCGGTGGTACTCAGGGTTATCGTCGTTGGCCAGCCAGTTCATATCGTACCAGTGGTTGTCGGCGGCCATCTGGGCGGCCAGACGGCGTGCACCGGCGGCACCACTGCGGGAAGGGCTGTGCTGGATCTGGGCACCCAGCCGCAGCAACGTCTCCTGCCGCAGGGCGGGGGCGTCCTCCGGCATCACCAGCACCACCGGATGTCCGGCCGTCAGGCCTGCCAACGTCAGCGCCGCCGCAAAGGGGCCGGACGCCGCTTCAATGATGGGCTGGCCGGGCAGCAGCTTCTTTTTCTCGATGGCGAGGGCCAGCATCCCCTCGGCAAGGCCGTCGCGGGCGGTGCCGGTGGGGCCTGCAAAATCCAGATAGGCGTACAGCCGCCCCTTCAGCCCGCAGGCGGCGGCATAGCCCCGCAGCTCCACGATGGGGCAGGTGGTGAGCGTCTGATAAAAATTCGGGTAGATCGGCACAGAAGCCCTCCTCTCATGGGATACAACATTATTATCCTAACGCAGAAGCCCCTCGCGCGTCAAGCGGCATTTTGGCAAAAACAGCGAATTTTTGGCAGATTTTCTGGAAAAATCTCTGAAAGACTCTTGACAGCGGACAAGGGTTCTGGTATACTTCATCCGTAAAGCAAAAAGTCTTTACATCACTTCTCGAAAGCGAAGGCAGTTTACCGGGGGTCAGGCGATGGCAAAAGATCTGGAAATGGGCTATCTGCTCGACTTCTACGGCGAAGCGCTGACCGAGAAACAGCGCGAGATGCTGCGCCAATATTACAACGATGACCTCTCGCTGAGTGAGATCGGCGAGAACTTCGGCATCACCCGGCAGGGTGCGCGGGACACCATCAAACATGGCGAGAACGCACTGCGGGAGCTGGAGGAAAAGGTCGGCTTTGCGGCGCGGTACCGCCGCGTGCAGCAGAAACTGGAAGAACTGGAACAGATGGTCATTGATGCACGGTTCGAGTGCACCGGCCCCGGCGGCCTGACCACCACCGAGTACGAGCACCAGCTGACGAAGATGCTGGCGCTGATCCGTTCCATCGACGAAGCGAACGAGAGCTGAGAACCATTCTGAAAGGAGCACCGCACAATGGCATTTGAATCCCTGACCGACCGCCTTGCCGGTGTGTTCAAAAAGCTGCGCGGCCACGGCAAGCTGACCGAAGCAGATATCAAGGCCGCGATGCGCGAAGTGCGCATGGCACTGCTGGAAGCCGACGTCAACTACAAGGTTGCCAAGGACTTCTGCGCCAAGGTGTCCGAGCGCGCCATGGGCCAGGAGGTTATGGAAAGCCTGACTCCCGCCCAGCAGGTGGTCAAGATCGTCAACGAAGAACTGGTCGCTCTGATGGGCGGCAGCGAAGCAGCCCGCCTGAACATCAAGAACAAGGGCCAGACGATCATCATGCTCTGCGGCCTGCAGGGCAATGGTAAGACCACCCACGCTGCAAAGCTTGCAAAATACTTCATCAAACAGGGCCGCCGCCCCATGCTGGTGGCCTGCGACATTTACCGCCCTGCTGCTATCGATCAGCTGCAGGTGGTGGGCAAGCAGGCGGGTGCTCCGGTGTTCACGCTGCCGGGCGCAAAGCCGCCGGAAATTGCCAAAAAGGCGCTGGCTCATGCCAAGGATTACGGCAATGACATCGTGATCCTGGATACGGCCGGCCGTCTGCAGATCGACGATGTGCTCATGCAGGAGCTGGTGGACATCAAGGAAGCCGTTCCTGTGGACGAGACCCTGCTGGTGGTGGACGCCATGGCCGGTCAGGATGCCGTGAACGTGGCCAAGACCTTCAACGAGAAGGTGAGCATCGACGGCATCATCCTGACCAAGACCGACGGCGACACCCGCGGCGGCGCAGCCCTTTCGGTGCTGGCCGTCACCGGCAAACCCATCAAGTTCCAGGGCACCGGCGAAAAGCTGGACGATCTGGATGTGTTCCACCCGGACCGCATGGCAAGCCGCATTCTGGGCATGGGCGATGTGCTGAGCCTCATCGAGCGCGCACAGGAGACGGCGGACGAGAAAGCCGCCGAGGAGACCGCCAAGCGGATGCTGGAGAACAAGTTCGACATGAACGACATGCTGGACCAGTTCGCGCAGATCCGCAAGATGGGCGGCGCGGGTGCCATGCTGAGCATGCTGCCCGGTGCTTCCGGCATCGACGCCAGCCAGGTGGACGACAAGGCATTTGACCGCATCGAGGCCATGATCTATTCCATGACCAAAGAGGAGCGCGAAAAGCCCTCCATCATCAACCCCAAGCGCAAGCGCCGCATCGCGGCCGGCAGCGGCACCACCGTGGCCGACGTGAACAAGCTGCTCAAGCAGTTTGAGATGATGCAGAAGATGATGAAGCAGTTCAAGAAAAGCCCCAAGGGCTTTGCCCGCCGTCTGGGCGGCATGATGGGCAACCCCAATGCCTTCCGCGGGCTGAAATGACTTTGTGATACAACCCCCTTGCGGGTTTGTACAATATAAACAACGCGCCCGCAAGGGCCGCACAAAACAATTTTTGGAGGATATTTACCATGGCAGTTAAGATTCGTCTGCGCCGCGTCGGCGCCAAGAAGGCTCCCTTCTATCGTGTTGTTGTTGCTGACAGCCGCTTCCCCCGCGATGGTCGTTTCATCGAGGAGATCGGCACCTACGATCCCAACAAGGAGCCCTCTGAGATCAAGATCGACGCTGAGAAGGCAAAGCAGTGGATCGCCAACGGCGCACAGCCCACTGATACCGTTCGCGTCCTGCTGAAGAAGTCCAACGTTCTGTAAGTAGGGAGGGCTGACTCATGCAGGAGCTGTTGCTGGCAGTTGCCCGCGGTCTCGTGGAGGACAAGGACGCCGTCAAGGTCACGGTGGACGAGCCCCGCGAGGACGGCACCATCGTCTACCACCTGAGCGTGGCAGAGGGAGATATGGGCCGTGTCATCGGCAAGCAGGGCCGGATCGCAAAAGCCATTCGTGTGGTGATGCGCGCGGCTGCTGTGCGGGTCGATGAAAAGGTCCTTGTTGAGATCGACTGAGCACCCTACAGGCCCTTTGCCCTTGCGGCAAGGGGCCTTTTTTGTTATAAGCAGGCTCGCCCTCTCCGTCATTGCTGGTGCAATGCCACCTCTCCCGAAGGGAGAGGCAAGGGCCTGATCGAAACGTTCTTGGCTCTCCCTTTGGGAGAGCTGCCGCCGAAGGCGGCTGAGAGGGCGAGGACGTGATACAGGGAGATTACAATGCAGCAATATCTGGAAGCAGGCAAGGTCGTGACGACCCACGGGGTGCGCGGCGAAATGAAGCTGGAGCTTTGGTGCGACGGCGTGGCTTTTTTGAAAAAGGTGGGCAGGCTGTACCCCTCGGCACAGGGCGGCAGAGCCTATAAAATCGTCTCCATCCGTGCGCAGGGGCAGATGGCTCTGCTGCAGCTGGAAGGCGTGAACGATATGGATGCCGCCCGGGCGCTGCGCGGGCAGGTGTTCTACTTTGACCGCAATGACGCCACCCTGCCTGCAGGCCGGTGGTATGTGGCCGACCTCATCGGCTGCGAAGTGCGGGACGCCGACACCGGCAAGGTGTACGGCGTGGTGACCAGCGTGGACCACCCCGGCGCACAGGATATCTACACCGTCAAGGCACCCAGCGGCAAAGAGTATATGTTCCCAGGCGTGGATGCCTTTTTGAAAGAGCGCAACCCGCCGGAGGGCTATCTCCTCGTCACGCCCATCCCGGGCCTGCTGGACGACGATTTTGACAGCGAACGGGAGGAAAACTGAACCATGGGAATGCGTGTGGACATCGTGACCCTGTTCCCGGAGATGTGCCAGCAGGTGCTGGATGCCAGCATTCTGGGCCGTGCGGCGAAGAAGGGCTATATTGAGACCCACTGCCACCAGATCCGGGACTATACGAAAAACAAGCAGAAGCAGACCGACGATTACCCCTACGGCGGCGGCTGCGGCATGGTGCTGTATGCCCAGCCCATCGCGGACTGCCTGCGTGCCGTGCAGCAGGAAGTGGCCCAGCAGGGCCGCCCGGCTCCGCATATCGTGTTCCTGACCGCCGGCGGCCAGCGCTACACCGAAGAACATGCCCGCCGCCTGGCCCAGTACGATAACCTGACGCTGGTGTGCGGCCACTATGAGGGCATTGATGAACGGGTCATCGAGGCCTTTGCGGACGAGGAAATCTCCATTGGCGATTACATCCTCACCGGCGGCGAACTGGCCAGCCTTGTGGTGGCGGACAGCGTGCTGCGCCTGAAGCCCGGCGTGCTGGCCGAGCAGAAGGGCTACGAGGAAGAAAGCTACTGGGACGGCCTGCTGGAATACCCGCAGTACACCCGCCCCGAAGTGTGGGAAGGCCGCGCGGTGCCGCAGGTGCTGCTGGGCGGCGACCACCAGAAGATCGACGCCTGGCGCGGCGAAAAGAGCCGGGAGCGCACCCGCCTGCGCCGCCCGGAGCTGTACGAGCAGTGGTGCGTCAGCCACCCGGTGACCGAACTGCCCAAGTGGAAGCGCGGCGAGAACGTGCGCCTGGTGAAGACCGACGAGCAGTTTGCCGCTGCAGCCCGCATCTTTCTGGAAGGCCGCCGCACCGTCTGCGCGGAAAACTGGACCGCAGAATACTGCGCGGGCATGACGGAGGAAGAATATCTGCTGCAGCTGCGGCAGGAGAAGGCTGCGGGCTGGGCGTGTTACCTGCACACCACGAAGGACGTGCCGGACGGTATCGTGAGCGTCAACCACAAGGTGGGCCATGTGGAACACCTGTTCGTCACCGAGAGCGCCCGGGGCAAGGGCATCGGGCAGAAGCTGTTGGACTTTGCCCGCAAAAAGCTGCCGGAGCACAAGCACCCGGTGCTGAGCGTGCTGAACACCAACAGCCGGGCCATCGCCCTCTACACCCGCATGGGCTGGAAGCTGACCGGGGAAATGGAACTGGAATTTGTCCCGGAGCAGTACCCCGCCGTGGTGAAGAAATGTGCCCTTGTCCTGATGCGGTATGAGGGCGCGGTGCAGGAGTGATTTTGGCCGCAAATGCGCGGGCGGCCGGGGGCGGAAAAGGGCGAAAACAGGCTGTCGAAGCCGGAAGCCCGGTGCCGAAAACGCACAAAAACGGTCGAGAATCCGCCCGACGGTCGAAAAAATGTTGAAAACTTTTGTATCTACCCTCTAACCTTCGGGGAATAATTTTATTATCTTTGTACAAATAATGAAAAATGGCCCCCTTTTCATTGGAGAAACCGCCAAAAATGCGCCGGAGGGCTGTACAACCGTTTCGACTTGCGCTAAAATAATCGTAACGCAACAGGCACACTCTACAAATTTTGTACCCAAAACGATATTAGATAGGAGCGCTTTACTATGTATGTGAAAGAAGTCACCGTTGAAAATCAGGTTGGTCTGCACGCTCGTCCGGCTACCTTCTTCATTCAGAAGGCTAACGAGTTCAAGTCTTCCATCTGGGTCGAGAAGGAAGAACGCCGCGTGAACGCAAAGAGCCTGCTGGGCGTTCTGTCTCTGGGTATCGTGGGCGGCACCACCATCCGCATCATCGCCGACGGCGCTGACGAGCAGGCTGCCGTGGACGGCCTGATTAAGCTGGTGGAGTCTGGCTTTGCAGAGTAATTCTGTGCATTAAGGAATCAAAAGCGGCGGGAAAGTCTCCTGCCGCTTTTTTGGTATTGGATGCGATGGAAAAGACACCGTAGAAGGAGGCACTTTTATGAGCGAGAAGAACAAGGAACGCATGGAAAAATTTGTGGCGCTGTGTGACAGCGGCAAGCCCTGGTATGTTTTCCTGGCCATGTTCAGCGCGCTGCTGGCAGCCAGCGCCCTGGTGGAGCTGTTCACCGAGCAACACATGAAGTGGTGGACCTGGGTGTTGAATGTCACGGGCATCCTGGGGTGCCTGCAGAACATCCGCTACTGCAAAAAGCTCAAGGCAGAGCGGGCAGCGGAAGCCGAGGCAGACGCTGAATGACCAAGGCCGAGCTTTACCAGAAGGCCTGTATGCTGCCGCTTTTACCCGGCGTATATATCATCCGGGACAAAAGCGACACCATTATCTATATCGGCAAGGCAAAGCGCCTGCGCATCCGGGTGAGCCAGTATTTCCGCGAGGGCGTGCCCCACGACAACAAGGTCAGCCAGATGATCGCCCACGCCTACGCCTTTGACGTCATCGTCTGCCAGAGCGAGTTCGAGGCGCTGGTGCTGGAAGCCAGCCAGATCAAGGCCCACACCCCAAAGTACAATATCCTGCTGAAGGACGACAAGGGCTACAGCTATATCAAGGTGACGAAAGAGCCCTGGCCGCGCCTTTCCTTCGTGCTGCAAAAAGAGGACGACGATGCCGAGTATATCGGCCCCTATACCTCCAGCTTTGCGGCCCGGCAGATGGCAGAAACGGCCATGGATGCCTTTCTGCTGCCCCGGTGCTCGAAGCGCTTCCCGCAGGAGATCGGCAAAGGCCGCCCCTGCCTGAACGCCCACATCGGCAAGTGCATGGCCGTGTGCAGCGGCAAGATCAGCTGCGAAAACTACAACCAGGCCGTAAAAAGCGCCGTGCACCTCATCCGCTACGGCAAAAAGGACATTCTGAAAACGCTCAACGAGCGGATGCTGGAAGCCTCCGACCGGCTGGAATTTGAGACGGCCGCCCTCATCCGGGATCAGATCGCGGCCATCACCAAGGTGAGCGCCGGGCAGAAGGTGGTCGTGGACCCGGACGTGGAGATGGATGTGGTGGCGCTGGCGGGCACGCCCAGCAGCGTGTGCGCGGCGGTGCTGCGGTTCCGGGACGGCAGACTCACCGACAAGCGGGAGTTTTTGTTCCACGATACGTCGGATATTGACGCCGTGCGGGAAGAATTTCTGCCCCGGTACTATCTGGACGACGAGCAAATTCCAAAAATTATTGCGGTGGACGAGCTGCCGCCGGACAGCGATGCTCTGCAGCAGGCGCTGAACGAAAAGCGCGGCAGCGAGGTGCAGCTCTATGTGCCCCAGCGCGGCGACAAGGCCCATCTGGTGGAGATGGCCCACACCAATGCGGTGGAGCGCCTTGCCCGGGAGAGCGGCCGCTACGCCCGGGAGGAAAAGCTGCTGGACGAGCTGGCCCAGGTGCTGGGCCTTGCAAAGCCGCCCCGCGCCATTGAGAGCTATGATATCTCCAACTGGGGCGACGGTTCCAGTGTGTGCGGCATGGTGACCTTCAAGGACGGCAAGCCCTATAAAGCAGGCTACCGCAAGTTCAAGATGAAAACCGTGGCGGGCACCGACGACTATGCGTCGCTGGCCGAGACTGTTTCCCGGCGGGCGGCGGAGTACGAAAAGTATGCAGAGCTTGCCAAGAACGGCGAACCCAGCAGCAACTGGTTCGGCCAGAAGCCGGACCTGCTGCTGATGGACGGCGGCCGCGGGCAGGTGAGCGCGGCGAAGGAAGCACTGGCGGGCACGGCTCTGGCTGATGTGCCGCTGTACGGCATGGTGAAGGACGACCACCACCGCACCCGTGCCATTGTGGACAGCGACGGGCGGGAGATCGCCATCAACATGAACCGCGGCACCTTTACCTTCATCACAGCGATTCAGGACGAGACCCACCGCTTCGCCAATGCCTACCGCAAGCAGCAGATGAAGCAGAAAAGCTATTCTTCCACCCTGACGGAAATTCCGGGCATCGGCCCGAAGACCGCCAAGGCGCTGATGGCTCAGTTCAAGAGTGTGGGTGCTGTGAAGGAAGCCACGCCTGAACAGCTGGAAAACACCCCCGGCGTGGGCAGACAGACGGCACAGACCATCTACGAATATTTTCACGCATAGAACCCTCTCAGGCGCTTTCGCGCCAGCTCCCCCGAAGGGGGAGCTTTTTGTATTTTGGAACAGTGAATGTGCAGGGATGCAGAAAATGCAGTGGATGCATCTGCCGGTCGCAGCCTCTCCCGTGAAAAGACAAGTCCCGGCAGACCGCAGTCTGCCGGGACTTGCAATATCAAAATCAATTTACCGCTAAAGACGCCCAGAGCAAAGCGGAGGGCATTCCAATGGTTAGTTCTCGGCGGAGATATCCTGACCGAAATACTTCTCGCTCAGTTCCTTCAGGGTGCCGTCTGCACGCAGCTCGTCGATGGCGGTGTTGATGGCCTCCAGCAGGGTGGCGCTGGCGTCGCTCTTGCGCAGCGGGATGGCAACGTGGGAAGCATCCTCGGTCTGGGCCACGATCTTGAAATCTGCGTCCGGATGAACGTTCAGGTAGTCGTAGAAGGAGACATCAGCGTTCAGGGTGGCGTCGATGCGGCCGGCAGTCAGCAGCTGGATGGTCTCCTCCAGCGTGTCGATGCCCTGCACGGTGGCACCGTAGCTCTCGGCCAGCTCCATGTAGGTGGAAGCCAGACTGTTAGCGGTGGTCTTGCCGTTCAGGTCCTCAAAGGTGGTGATGTCCTCGTTGTCCTTGCGGACGGCCAGAGCGGTGTGGATGTAGCCATAAGGAGTGGTGAAGTCGTAGGTCTTGGCACGCTCGTCGGTCACCTCGACACCGTTGCACACCAGATCGTAACGGCCAGCGTCCAGACCGGCAAACAGGCTGTCCCAGTCGCTTTCCACATACTCCGGCTCCACGCCCAGCTTTTCGGCGATGGCACGGGAGACTTCCACGTCATAGCCCACGAGGGTGTCGCTCTCGTCGTGGAAGCTCCAGGGCTGCCATGCGCCTTCCAGCGCAACGATCAGCTTGCCGCTGGACTGGATGTTGGACAGCTGGTCACCGGCAGCGGGGGCCACGGATGCATCCGTGCCGGAAGCGGCGGTGCTGCTGGAAGAATTGGAGCAGCCGGCCAGAGTCAGCACCCCGGCAGCGGCCATGACGCTCATGAGAGAGATAAAAGTTCTGCGTTTCATAATTTGTATATCCTTTCGATGAAAAAACGATTTAGAATGGCCGCCGCGTTCGCTTTGGCCATGATTAGCGGAAAATTATTTTTAATTTTGCAATCGAGAAAAATCTGCGGATTTTTCTCGATTGCTTTTTCACGGAAGAAGGCTGTGAAGGATCGCAGCAAGAATGTTTGATTGGATGCTGCTGCCCGATACGGCCCCTCCGGTGAAAAATGTAATTAAAAACGACCGCAGTCGTTTTTAATTACGAATCAAGAAAATAGAATTTCCTATAAATATGGCCAAAGTGAAACGGAGGCCATTTTAAATGGTAAAATCACTCTGTGTGAGCGATTTTACGCAAAAACTCGCGGGTGCGCTCCTCCTTCGGGTTCGCGAAGAACTCACGGGAAGCGGCCTGCTCCACCACGATGCCGTTCTCCATGAACACCGTCTTGGAAGAAACATTGCGGGCAAAGCCCATCTCATGGGTGACCACCAGCATGGTCATGCCCTCCTCGGCCAGCTGCCGCATGACGGAAAGCACCTCGCCGGTCAGCTCTGGGTCAAGGGCAGAGGTGGGCTCATCAAAATAGATGATCTCCGGGTCGGACGCCAGCGCACGGGCAATGGCCACGCGCTGCTGCTGGCCGCCGGAAAGCTGGCGGGGGTAGTAGTCGGCCCGGTCGGCAAGGCCGACTTTTTCCAGCATCTTCCTGCCCACCGTGTCGGCCTGCTCTTTGGGCATCCTGCGGGCGACGATGAGGCCTTCGGTGACGTTCTGCAGGGCCGTTTTGTTGCGGAACAGATTGTAGTTCTGGAAGACGAAGGCCGTCTTTTTGCGCAGCCGGGCGATGTCGGCGCGGCTGGCCCTGGCGAGGTCGAAGGTCTCACCGTCGAAGGTCAGCTGGCCCGCGTCGGCGGTCTCGAGAAAGTTCAGGCAGCGCAGCAGGGTGGTCTTGCCGGAGCCGGACGGGCCCAGAATGGCCACCACATCGCCCTTTTCTACGGTCAGGTCCACGCCCTGCAGCACCTTCAGTTCACTGGTCACTTTGCGGGCACCGGGCCGGTGGAAGATACCCGCCTGCAGGCCGGGCTTCGCGTAGGTGAAAAAGGACTTGCGGACATTTTTGATCTCTAACATGGACATGGTTCCCACGCTCCTTTCTTACTGGAAGCCGTGGGCATTGAGCCGACGTTCCAGCAGCGCCTGCAGTTTGGTGATGACCGTGCAGAACAGCAGGTACACCACCGCCACCTCGCAGTAGATGGGCAGGAAGATGTAGGTGCGGGCGGCCACGCGCTGGCCCGCCATGAACAGCTCGGCCACCGTGATGTTGGACGCCAGAGAGGTGTCCTTGATCATGCCGATGAGCGAGTTGGAAAGGGCAGGTACCGCCGTGCGCAGGGCCTGCGGCAGCACGATGCGGCGCATGATCTGCCACCAGCTCATGCCCACGCAGTAACCGGCTTCCAGCTGGCCCTGGGGCACGCTTTCCAGCGCACCGCGCATGGTCTCGGCACAGTAAGCGCCTTCGTTAAAGGCAAAGGCGATAACTGCCGCCGGGAAGGCGTCCAGCATGATGCCCACGCTGGGCAGGCCGTAAAAGATGATGAACAGCTGCACCAGCAGTGGTGTGCCGCGGATGACCCAGATGTAGAACCGGGCAATCTGCCGCAGCACCGGCACGTTGGCGTACTGCACCAGCGCCACCGCCACGGCGATGATCATGGCAAAGAAGAACGAGACGAGGGTCAGCGGGATGGTCATGGTGAGGCCTGCCGTCAGGATGCGGGGCAGGGCTTCCGCCAGCACGCTGACCGTGCGGTTGGAAAGAAATGCTTCAAACATGGAAAATGTTCCCTCAGAACGGTGTTCAAATACTCTAAAAAGAACGAGAATAAAAGTATTATAGAACTTGAAGTATGGTCGAAGTCAAGACCTTTTTCAAAATTCCTACAAAACCTACCAAAATACTATAACATGAATTTGAAGCGAGTGCAAACAGTTTGGATAAAACGCGAGAAGTCCACAAAAAATGGGAAAAGCAGGTGTTAACTTTGTGCAATGCGGCAACCGGTTGACGGCGCACGGGCTTTCGTGTACAATGGACATAACAAAAGCGCCGCGGGCTTTGGCCCGGCGACGGCGCAAATCCACCGCCTGCGGGCTGAGCCTGCCGCGCGGTGCCAACGGAGGACCAACGAAATGAAACATAAAATCGGCGTTCTGGGTGCAGGCACCTGGGGCATGGCTCTGGCACGGATGCTGACGGTCAGCGGCAATGAGGTGCAGGTGTGGTCGGCGCTGCCGGCCGAGGTGGACAGCCTTTCCACCACCCGGGTGCACCCCAACCTGCCGGGCATGAAGATCCCGGCCGAGCTGCAGTTCACCAAGAGTATCGAGGAAGTGTGCACCGGCAAGGATGTGCTGCTGTTTGCAGTGCCGTCGGTGTTCGTGCGCTCCACCACGGCGAAGGCACGGCCTTACATCCCGGACGGGCAGATCATCGTGGACGTGGCAAAGGGCATGGAGCCGGAAACGCTCTACACCATGACGGAAGTCATCGCGGACGAGCTGGGCAAAGAAGATGGCCCGAAGAACGTGAAGCTGGTGGCCCTCTCCGGCCCCACCCACGCTGAGGAAGTGGCGCTGGACCTGCCCACCACTATCGTCTCGGCCTGCCCGGATGAAGCAGCGGCAGAGTTCGTGCAGGATGTGTTCAGCAACACCTGTATGCGCGTGTACACCAACGCCGACATCAAGGGCGTGGAGCTGAGCGGCGCTTTGAAGAATGTCATCGCGCTGGGTGTGGGCATCTCCACCGGCCTTGGCTACGGCGACAACGCCCGCGCGGCCCTTATCACCCGCGGCATCGCCGAGATCGCCCGGCTGGGCGTGGCCATGGGCTGCAACATCCACACCTTTGCGGGCCTGGCCGGCATCGGCGACCTGATCGTGACGGCCACCAGCATGCACAGCCGCAACAACCGTGCGGGCATCCTGATCGGCAAGGGCGAGAGCCCGGAGCAGGCCGTGAAGGAAGTGGGCATGGTGGTGGAGGGTATCAACGCTCTGCCCGCTGCCATGGAGCTGGCCGCACGGTACAATGTGGAAATGCCCATCGTGCAGACGGTGAACGCCATCGTGAAGGAAGGCATGAGTGCCAGCGACGCTCTGCGCACACTGATGGACCGCAACCGCAAGAACGAGATGCCGCAGGGCTACGAAAAAGTTTAAGGCATGACGATTTAAAATGGCCGACGCGTGCGCTCTGGCCATGAACAGAGGAAAGTCGATTTTTTTCGATTGGAGCTCCAGAAAATCTGCGGATTTTCTGGAGCTCTTTTTCACAAGTGGGGCCGAAAGCGGAGGACGCGGCTGGAGAAACTACCGGTCCGCTGGCCGAAAAGTGCAATAATCATTCAAACTTTTTACCAAAACCAGACACAAAGGGGTAGAAGGTGGGGAAACTTTCTGCTATACTAAAACAGAACGCGAAACCGGCGGGCGTTTTGTGCACCCTGCCGGAGGGAAAGGAAGGAATCTGCCATGCCGTCAACCTACGCGCACCGCCGCTTTGGTGCCAATGTTCTGGAACATCTGCCGGACGAAGTGCGGGTGCAGCTGGAAATGAACCGGGAACTTTACGATATCGGCCTGCACGGGCCGGACCTGCTGTTTTATTACCATGCGGCCAGCTCGAACCCCGTGAGTGCGCTGGGCAATGCCATGCACGACAAGCCCGGCCGGGTGTTCTTCGACCGCGCCCGGGGCGTGGTGAAGGCGGCAGGCGACCGCGACGCGGCGCTGGCCTATGCCATCGGCTTCATCTGTCACTTTGCGCTGGACAGCACCTGCCACCCCTATGTGGAGCAGTTCACCCGTTCCAGCGGCGTGACCCATTGCGAAATTGAGACCGAGTTCGACAACATGCTGATGCGCCGGGATGGCTGCGACCCGCTCAAGTTCTTCACGGCCAGCCACATTCATCCGTCGGAGAAAAATGCAAAGGTGATCGCGCCGTTCTACGAGGGCATCTCAGAGCAGGTGACGCTGGATGCGCTCAAAGGCATGATCTCGGTGCACAGGCTTCTGCAGGCGTCGAATCCGGTCAAGCGCTGGGTGGTGCTGACCGGCATGAAGGTGGTGGGCAAGTACGACATGCTGCACGGCCTTGTGGCGAACCCGCGGCCGAACCCGAAGTGTGTAGAGAGCGGCAAACAGCTGGAAGCGCTGTACGCCAAGGCTCTACCTCTGGCAGAACGGCTCATTCTGGAATTTGTGGAAAAGCTGGACACGGACGAACCGCTGGATAAAGCCTACGACCATACATTTGGAGAGTTCTGAGCAGGTCGATGCAGGCCAGCAGGGAAAGATGCTGTTTCCCGCTACGACCCTTTTGGTGAGAATGTGTTTGGAGCGCTCCGCAGAGCACGACAAACACGAAAATAAAAACAAACTTTCCGCTGAAGATGGCCAGAGCGAATGCGGAGGCCATTTTAAATGGTGAGACCTAAAAAGAGAGTGCACCGCCCGGCGGTGTGAGAGGAAACAAGATGCAAAACGAAAAATTCAAGGTGACACCGCTGGAGCGCGCGTGGATCCTGTACGACGTGGGCAACTCGGCCTTTGTGCTGATGATCGCCACACTGGTGCCCATTTTCTTTAATGCGCTGGCCGAGGCCGGGGGATTGAGTTCGGTGAACTATCTGGCCTACTGGGGCTACGCAAGCTCGGTGGTCACGGTGATCACTGCGGTGCTGGGGCCCATCCTCGGCACGCTGGCCGATACCAGAGGCTTCAAGAAGCCCATCTTCATGCTCTGCCTGTTCGTGGGCGTGGCAGGCTGCTGTGCCATGGGCCTTGCCACGACATGGCTGCCGTTCCTGATCATCTTTATCCTTGCAAAGATCGGCTTTTCGGGCAGTCTGGTGTTCTACGATTCCATGCTGGGCGATGTGACCACCCCGGAACGCATGGATGTTGTGTCCTCGCAGGGCTATGCGTGGGGCTACATTGGCAGCTGCGTGCCCTTTGTGGTGTGTCTGGCGCTGGTGCTGGGCAGCGGTGCCATCGGTCTGAGCCAGATGACGGCCCTTTCCATCGCGCTGCTCATCACGGCTGCCTGGTGGCTGGGCACCACCCTGCCGCTGCTGCGCCGCTACAAGCAGATCAACTATGTGGAGGTGGAGCAGCACGCCATCCGGCAGAGCTTTGTGCGCATCGGCCACACCCTCAAGCACCTGCACGAGGATAAACAGGTGTTCTGGTTCCTGCTGGCCTTCTTCTGCTACATCGACGGAGTGTATACCATCATCGATATGGCCACGGCCTATGGCACCGCGCTGGGACTGGACACCACGGGCCTGCTGCTGGCACTGCTGGTGACCCAGATCGTGGCCTTCCCTTCGGCGCTGATCTTTGGTCGGCTGAGTGCAAAATACCCGTCCAGCCAGCTGATTCCGGTATGCATCGCGGCCTACACCGGCATTGCGGTGTTTGCCTTCTTCCTGACCAAACAGTGGCAGTTCTGGGTGCTGGCCGTCGTGGTGGGCATGTTCCAGGGCGGCGTGCAGGCGCTGAGCCGCAGCCATTTTGCCAAGATCATCCCGGCGGAAAAATCCGGCGAATACTTTGGTCTGTTCGACATCTGCGGCAAGGGTGCTTCCTTCCTGGGCACCATGATCGTCAGCGTGGGCAGCCAGCTGACCGGCAGCGCCAATGTGGGCATTGGCATGCTGGCGGTGCTGTTCGCGGTGGGCTTTGTGCTGTTCCGGGTGTCCTGCAGGACCGAAGGGGCAAAACAGGTGTAAAAGGACGATTTGAATTGTCTCCGCTTCGCTCTGACAATGACAGCGGAAAAATTATTTTTGATTTGCAAAGGAGAAAAGCCTGCGGGCTTTTCTCCTTTGCTTTTTCACGGGAGGGACCGCAATGGCAAACAACATATTGCTGCTGTCAGCCTGCGGCTGTCGCGCAGCAGATAAAGCAGTACGAAACTCAAACCCGCTCCCCTGCGGGGAGCTGCCGCCGCAGCGGCTGAAGGGCCTATAAATCGGTGGAACACAAAAAATCCTTTAGCGAAGCGACTTGGATTTTTTGTATGGAGCCTAACTGCTTTGGGATTATTAAGGGCGAGCAGCCCTTAATTCGTGCCTCCCGCGCCTCGAAAGTAGCGGGTGCTTTTCTGGTTCTCTTTTGGCATGCAAAAGAGAACGTACCCGGCGGCAATGCCTTTTGCAAAAGCCATAGAACCTGCCCCACGCGAAAACGCCCTGCACGGGAAGCAAATGGTTGAAAAGCGTTCTGCCGGTTATAATTAACAAACCTGTAATTGTGTTTTTCGCCCTTGAATGATACAATAGTGTCAAACGATTTCAAAACCGCAAAGGAGAAAACGAAATGGAACGATTCCCCGGTTATACTGTCCTCCGCACCGAGGACTGCCCCGAACAGCACGGCACCCTGACGGTGCTCACCCACGATGTGAGCGGTGCCACCGTGCTGCTGGTGGAAAATGAAGATGTCAACAAGGCGTTCGGCATCGGCTTCGGCACCTTTCCGTCCGACGACACCGGAGTGTTCCACATTCTGGAACACTCGGTGCTGGCGGGCAGCGAAAAATACCCGGTCACTTCGCCGTTCCTGCAGCTGCTGAAAAGCAGCATGGCGTCCTTTTTGAACGCGATGACCTTCCCGGATAAGACCGTATACCCGTTTGCCACCCCCAACGAGACCGACTTCAAGAACCTGATGGACGTGTACCTGAACGCGGTGTTCTGCCCGCTGGCCATGGTGGACAAGAGCGTGTTCGAGCAGGAAGGCTGGCACCGGGACGCCGACGGCACCGTGAGCGGCGTGGTGTACAACGAGATGCAGGGCGCGCTGGCTGCCCCGGACGCGCAGCTGCAGGACGCGCTGGAACGGGCCATGTTCCCGGATACGGCCTACGGCTTTGTTTCCGGCGGTGACCCGGAGAGCATCCCGGCACTGACCTATGAGAAGTACAAGCGGGTGTACCGTCGCCACTACAGCGCCGACAACTGCTGCATCACCCTGTACGGCAAGATGGACATGGCCGAAAAACTGGCGCTGCTGGACAAAGACTACCTTTCCAAAATGCCGAAGACCGGCACCCGCCCGCGCCTGACGCTGCAAAACGAGCAGCCGGGCACCTGCGTGGAGCTGCCCTATTACACCGAGAACCCGGAGCCGGACGAGGTGCAGTGCGCCCTGGCGTGGTACACCGGCGCGTTTGCCGACCGGGAGCGTCAGCTGGGCGTGGAGATTCTGCTGGATGCCCTGCTTGGCACCAACAACTCCCCGCTGAAAGCCGCCCTGCTGGCCGAAAATCTGGGCGCAGACATCGACATTGGCTTTGACGACAGCACCCTGCAGCCCACGCTGGAACTGGTTCTGCGCGGTGCCACCGAGGAGAGCGCCCGCAAGTTTGCCGCCGCCGTGCGCAAGGCCGTGGACGGCATTCTGGCCGAGGGCATCCCGCAGGAGCTGCTGCTGGCCTCGCTGAACAGCGCGGAGTTTGCATCCCTCGAGCGCCCGGGCAGCCTGCCGGACGGCGTGCTGGATGCCATCAACGCTTCCACCGGCTGGCTGCACACCGGCGACCCGGCCCTGCTGCTGCACACGGACAAGCTGTTCGCGTCCCTGCGGGAGAAGATGGCAGGCGGCTGGTTCGACGAGCTGCTGCGGCAGCTGTTCGCCCCGGCCCCGGTGCAGGTGGTGCAGGTGCCCACCCTGCCCCAAAAGGACGAGGCGGGCGAGCCCATCCGCACCGACGGCAAGCTGGTGTTGGAACACCCGCTGACGGCCGCCGACCTCGGCGACGGTGCAAAGACTGCCGCCGGAGAGCGGGAACTGCTGGCCGGTGCGCAGCTGCTGCATCACCCCTCGGCGGGCAGCCTGTACCTGAACTTCTACTACGACCTCGGCCATGTGAAGCCCGAGAACATGCAGTACCTTGACCTGCTGACCGATGTGCTGGACGAGCTGGACAGCAGCGCACATACCGCCCAGCAGCTGAACACCCTGCGCAGCACCTGGCTGGGCGACAGCCGCGTGCAGCTGGATATCTGGACCGGCCGGCAGGAGGGTGCACCCTGCCACGCAAAGCTGAGCCTGTGCCTGAGCCTGCTGGAACGCAGCCTGGAAAAGGCTGTGGAGCTGGGCGGCGAGTGGCTGTATGACACCAGGCTCACCGGCCCGGCGGCCGAAGCAGCCTTTGCCCGGGTGCTGAGCCAGCAGAAGCTGAACATGGAACAGCAGTTCATCCAACAGGGCAACGCCTACGCGGCCACCCGCGCCAGCGCCCACTACTCGGTGGACGGCGCGGTGAGCGAGCGCTGCAGCGGCGTGAGCTACTACAAATTTCTGTGTGACCTGCTGGCCAAGGCCGACTGGGCCGCGCTGGGCGCAAAGCTGGATGCCCTGCGCACCGAAGTGCTGCAGAACGCACAGCTCACCGTGAGCCTGTACGGCAGCGAGGATGCCCTTGCAAAGCTGCGCAGCCTGCTGCCGGGCAGCCGCTTCGCCGCCGAGGGCCGCCGCGAAGCTGTGCCCTACACCGAACCGCTGACCCCGCCGGTGAACGAAGCGTTCATCATTGACGGCGGCGTGAGCTACGATGTACTGGTGTGGCCCATGGAGCGCCGCAGCGACCGCAAGGTGCTGGCCCGGGTGATGAGCTACGAATACCTGTGGCACAACATCCGCGAGGTGGGCGGTGCTTACGGCACCGGGATGCTTTCCTCCGACGGGGTGGAGTACCTTTACACCTACCGCGACCCCCATGTGAAGGAGAGCTACGACACCTTTGCCAAGGGCCCGGCCGAGCTGGCCGCACGGGACTACACCGAGAAGGACCTGAACGACTTCATCGTGGGCACGGTGGCAAAGCTGGATACGCCCCGCAAGCCCCGCGCCGAAGCCCGGGAGACAGACCGCCGGTTCTTCTGCGGCATCACCGACGAGATGATGACGGCCGACCGCAAGGCCCTGTGCGCTGTGGACGCTGAACTGCTGAAGGCGCAGGCCGCTGAGCTGGGGGCCGCCATGGCTACCGGCACGCGGGTGGTCTTTGGCAGCAAGGACGCTGTGGAAGCCGCGAAGGACCTGTTTGACACCGTGACGACGCTGTGAAAGCGAAAAAATAAAAGAAAATAAGCTTTGAAAATCACCGGGAAGGCACATGCTTTTCCGGTGATTTTTTTTTTTTTTTTGCGCAAAGGGGAAAGAAAGGCGGCTGAGGGCTGCTTTTGTGGAAAATTGACAAAAAAGACACGAAAACTTTGGTGGGGTGAAAAATCCCGAAACCATTGAAACGAATATAGGGGGGGGGGGGTATAATAAAGATGAGGTGCCACACCTTCGGGGGAGGTACCCGGACAACAAAGAGAGCGAGGGATAAACAATGAGAAAAAAGAGTACGCGGTTTCTCAGTGCGGCGCTTGCGGCGTGCATGATGGTGTCCGCCCTGCCGGTGGGCGCATTTGCAGCGGCACCGGCTGCGGCCAGCACAGAAAGTGCAGTGAGCACGCAGGCGGAGGAAGACGCTGTTGCTATTGATGCGACAAACTTCCCGGATGGAGCATTTAGACAATATGTAGCAGATAATTTTGACAAAGATAAAGATGGTGCGCTGAACCAAACGGAAAGAAATGCCGTTAAGGAAATTAGGATAAACAATAGCGGATGCACAAGCCTGCAGGGACTCAAATACTTTTCGAAGTTGACCGACCTATTGTGCGGTGACAATAATTTAACGGAACTGGACGTGAGTGAAAACCCGGAACTGGGGCGGTTGATATGCTATAACAACAGTTTGAAGTCATTAAATTTGAACAAAAACACAAAACTTAGAAGCTTGAATTGCAACAACAACAAGTTGACAGTTCTGGATTTAAGGGAAAATAAAAGCTTGTCGTGGTTGCGGTGCAAGAATAATTGCCTGACATCGCTGGATTTGAGAAACAACCCCCAAATCGGGGATTTGCAGGTTGGTTCCCAACGCTACCAAATTCTGGCGAACGACGATCGGACATATGATCTGCATCAGCTGCCGGGGAAATTTGAGTTAGATGGCGTTACCACCGGCAGCTGGAAAGGCGGTACGGTTGACCCGGCAACATGGATTTTGAAAGCGAACAGCACTACAGTTACTTATAATTACGAAGTCGAAGATGATGGGTTTAATTTTCCTGTTACGCTGGATGTGCATTGGCACAACTACCAGTGGAAACATGACGGCACCGAACACTGGAAGGTGTGCACCACCGCAAACTGCCCGGGCCTGACGGCAGACCAGGAGGCCGAAGGCCCCCATATCTACACCAACGCAAAAGACATTGACTGCAACACCTGCGGCTATGTGCGCCCGATGTACACTGTGACCACCGGTGAGAATGTTACCGCAGAACTTGAGGACGAAGTGCTGAATGCACCTGTAGCCGCAGGCACTGAAGTGGCTTTGATCGCTGGAAACGACCCCGAAGGTAAGGCATTCGCCGGTTGGAAACTGTATAAAGTGGAAAACGGCACCGAGACGGAAATTACCAGCTCGACAGAGCTTGCAAAGCTGCTGAAGAATGGCACTGAAACCACTGCAACTCTGACCATGCCCGCCTATAATGTTAAGGTGGAACCGTATTATAGCAATATTCCGTATAATATCACGCCTGTAGACTGCACTGTGGATAAGCCCGAAGCTGCTATGGGCGATACTGTAACAGCAACGCGCAGGGAGCCGGAAGCCAACGAGCACTTCACCGGCTGGACGGTGACGGTGGATGGTGTTGAGAAAGACCCGAGCACCTTCCTGACTCCGGACGCAAACGACCCCGCCAAGGTGAGCTTCACCATGCCGAATAAGGATGTGGAAGTGAAGGCAAACTTTAAGGAGGACCCCATTGACCCGATTGGACCCAGCGATACCGACTACGGCGGCGATATCGCGGCCGGTGTGGTCATTGGAGGCATCGCGGCTGTGGGTGCTTACGAAGTGGGCACCGGCCTGTACCGCATCACCCAGATGGACGACGTGGCCATGCCCACGAACCGTCTTGCCCTTGCAAAGCTGCTGTGGGAGCGCGCAGGCAAGCCGGAGCCAGAGAGCACGGCCCTCTACAGCGATATCAGCGCTGAGGACACCGACGCTCAGAAGGCCGCCCGCTGGGCCGTGGAGCAGGAACTGCTGAAGGACGACACCAACGAAGATGAGCAGAAGTTCCACCCGGCTTTCCCGGTGAGCAAACTGCGCGTCTGCCTGACCTGGGAAAAGGCAAAGCAGAAGGGCCTGTTTGATACGGCCGCCGAATAATCCCTGAAAAACCACAAAAGTGCCTGATGATACGAAAAATATCGTCGGGCGCTTTTGCTTTTTGTAAAGAACCGGAAAAATTTTCGGCACGGGGTTGACGCGGTGCAAAAGCCGTGGTAAAGTAATGGGCGGAAAACACTGAAATGCTTTTCACAACACAGAAACGAGGTGGTCGTCATGGAACCTGCCGGTAGTAGCAGCACGTTATATCCCCGATCAGTGAACCAGACGGCAGCCTTTGGAAATGCCGGGAAATGGCCCTGCTGTGCGTGAACGCGCACGGCGTGTGTTCGTGTTCCCCTGCGTAGATGATTCAAGCTGCCGCCTGGAAAAAAGGAGGCAGCTTTTTATGTCTGAAATTTCAATCAACACCCTGAAGACCATGCTGGCGAACCTGGATGACGCCAAAAAGTACCAGAGCCTGCGGGACGTGATGGAGACCCTGCCCGCGCCGGACCTGGCCGCCGTGTTTGAAGACCTGCCCGCCGAGAAGCTCCCGGTGCTGTTCCGCCTGTGCCCGAAGGACCTGGCGGCAGACGTGTTCACCGAACTGACGCCCGAGACCCAGCAAAAGCTCATCGACGGGCTGACGGACACCGAGCTGAAGGCCGTGGTGGACGAGCTGTTCGTGGACGATGCCACCGACCTTGTGGAGGAAATGCCGGCCAACGTGGTCAAGCGCATCCTGGGCCAGGCAGACCCGGCCACCCGCCGCATGATCAACGAACTGCTCAAGTACCCCGAGGACTCCGCCGGCGGCGTGATGACCACCGAGTTCATGGAGCTGCGGCCGGACATGACCGTGGCGCAGGCCATGGATGCTATCCGCAAGAACGGCTTTGATAAGGAGACCATCAACAACTGCTACGTCACCGACGGCAGCCGCAAGCTGATCGGCGTGGTGTCGCTGCGGGCGCTGGTGCTGGCCAAGGACACCGCAGAGCCCATCCGCAGCCTGATGGACACCAATGTGGTCAGCGTGGGCACCACCACCGACCAGGAGGATGTCTCCAATCTGTTCGAGAAGTACGGCTTCCTGGCCATCCCGGTGGTGGATGCCGAGAACCGGCTGGTGGGCATCGTGACCATTGACGACGCCATCAGCATCCTGCAGGACGAGGCCAGCGAGGATATCGCCAAGATGAACGCAATCGGCCCGTCCGATAAGCCCTACTTCAAGCAGAGCATGTGGGACCTGTACAAGAGCCGCGCACCGTGGCTGCTGTTTCTGATGATCAGCGCCACCTTCTCCAGCCTGGTCATCCGGGGCTATGAAGATGCACTGGCCGCTGTGACCGTGCTGACCGCCTACATCCCCATGCTGACCGACGCAGGCGGCAACGCGGGCAGCCAGAGCACCTCCACCATCATCCGCGGCATGGCCGTGGGCGATATCCGCCCCCGCGACCTGCCCCGCATCCTGTGGCGTGAGAGCCGCGTGGCACTGCTGTGCGGCGGCACGCTGGCCGTGTGCAACTTTGCCAAGATGCTGCTGCTGGACCGCGTGGCGGCCCCGGTGGCGCTGGTGGTGTGCCTGACCCTGATCTGCACCATCCTGCTCTCGCAACTGATCGGCGGCATCCTGCCGGTGGTGGCCGAAAAGCTGCATGTGGACCCCGCCGTGATGGCTTCGCCCCTGATCACCACCATCGTGGATACCACCACGCTGCTGGTGTATTTCAACATTGCAAAGGCACTGCTGAAACTGTAAAAACGCAAAGAACGAACTCCCTGCGCCCGCAAACGCGGCACGGGGAGTTTTCTTTTTATGTATTCCTGAAAAAACTTTTCAAAAAACACAAGGCAGACCTCAAAGCGCCGAACCCGGAAATGCAACAATTTGTAATCCTTTTGCAAGAATTCTGACACGTTTCCGGCACATTTGTCTGTTGGTTGCAAAAGCATGAAAAATTGTGATGCTTCAAGAAAAGCTTTTGTCAGAGTAGGCTTCCTTTTGTTGAAACCTCACAAAATATTTCCTTCAATCTTGTGAACTTGTTCTCTTGTCATTTTGCCCTGTGCGAAGGTATAATACACACAGGAATTACAGGTGTGTGCGACAATTACGCCTGTAGAAAATGCTGTATACGATTGAAGGAGAACACTATTATGAAAATGATTTCTCGTCGTGACTTCCTGAAGGCTTCTGCTGTTGTCGGCGCTGCCGCCGCCATGACCGCCTGCGGCGGCTCTTCCTCCAGCACTGCTGCATCCAGCGTGGCTTCTTCCACCGCTGCTTCTGCTGCTGCCACCAACGGCTCCGCTACCGTCGGCGTGTGCATCTATCAGTTTGCTGATAACTTTATGACCCTGTACCGTGCCGATCTGGAAGGCTACCTGAAGGACATGGGCTATGCTGTCACCATCATGGACGGCAAGAATGACCAGAACACCCAGACCGAGCAGATCAACACCTTCCTGCAGCAGGGTGTCGATGTCCTGATCATCAACCCCGTGCAGACCACTTCCGCACAGACCATCGTGGACACCGTTTCTCCTTCCGGCACTCCCATCGTGTTCATCAACCGTGAGCCCGACAAGAGCGTTCTGGATTCTTACGCAGACAAGTGCTGCTACGTCGGTGCTGACGCACGTCAGTCCGGTACTTACCAGGGCGAGCTGATCCTGGAGACCGAGACCCAGGGCGATATCAACGGCGACGGCGTGATCACCTACATCATGTGCAAGGGCGACCCCGAGAACATTGATGCACAGTACCGCACCGAGTACTCCATCAAGGCTCTGGAAGATGCCGGCAAGAAGGTGAACTGCCTGTACGAGTACCTGGACAACTGGGACCAGACCACCGCTCAGCAGGACGTTGCAAACGCTCTGTCTCAGTACGGCGATCAGATCGAAGTCGTCTTCTGCAACAACGACGCAATGGCACTGGGCGCTCTGCAGTCCATCCAGCAGGCTGGCCGTACTGTCGGCAAGGACATCTATCTGGTCGGCGTCGATGCACTGGCCGAGGCTGTTCAGGACGTTCTGGATGGCAACATGACCGGTACCGTTCTGAACGATGACGTGGGTCAGGCTACTGCAGCTGCCGAGGCTGCCAAGCTGTACGTCGAAGGCTCCGCTGTTGAGCAGTACTACTGGGTCGACTACGTCAAGGTCACCAAGGACAACGCTTCTGAGTATGTGAAGTAAGACCAAAGTTCCCCGATCGCAAATGCAAGGTGCGCAGTGGACCTTGACAGCTTGAACAAAGCTATAAAGCGCGTGCGTGCGAGAAAATTTCTCCGCGCACGCGCCTTGTTTTGAAAAAAGGTTTTTCTGCGGCCTGAAAAAAGAAAAGGAGGCTTCTGCGGAATGTCAGAATACCGTCTGGTAATGAAAGGCGTGGTCAAGACCTTCCCCGGCGTCAAAGCGCTGGATCACGCACAGCTGGAGCTTCGCCCGGGCAAGGTCATGGCGCTGATGGGTGAAAACGGCGCCGGTAAGTCCACATTGATGAAATGTATGTTCGGCATTTACAAGATGGACGAGGGCGAGATCGAATACGAAGGCGAAAAAGTCACCATCCCCACCCCGTTGGATGCACTGAACCGCGGCATTGCCATGGTGCATCAGGAGCTGCAGCCCATCCCGGCCCGTACCGTGGCCGAGAACATCTGGCTGGGGCGCTACCCCACCAAGAGCTATGGCCCCATCACCGTGGTGGATCACCCCAAAATGTACAAGGACACCGAGGAGCTGCTCAAGAAGCTGAAGCTGGACATCAACCCCCATGCAAAGCTCGGCTCCCTGAGCATCGCTCAGATGCAGATGGTGGAAATCGCCAAGGCCGTTTCCGCAAACTGCAAGGTGCTGATCCTGGACGAGCCCACTTCCTCCCTGACCGCAAACGAAGTGGAATCCCTGTTCCGCATCATGCGGGAGCTGAAGGCTCTGGGCGTCGCACTGGTCTACATCAGCCATAAGATGGACGAGATCAAGGTCATCGCCGACGAAGTCACCATCATGCGCGATGGCCAGTACATCGGCAAGTGGGAAGTGGCGGACATGACCAAGGAGCAGATCATCGCAAAGATGGTCGGCCGTGAGCTGTCCAACCTGTATCCCCCGCTGGAGAACCACCCCTCCGACGAAGTGATGATGAAGGTGGAGGACTTCACTTCCATCCACCCGCGTTCCTTCCGCCACTGCAGCTTCGAGATCCACAAGGGCGAGATCCTGGGCGTGGCCGGTCTGGTGGGTGCCCAGCGTACCGAACTGATGGAAGGCATCTTCGGCCTGCGTGCCCACACCTCCGGCAAGGTGTGGATCAAGGGCGAAGAGGTCACCATCAAGCAGCCCCGCGACGCCATCCGGAAGAGCGTGGCTCTGCTGACCGAGGACCGCCGCGCCACCGGCATCATGGGTGTGCTGAGCGTAGCCGACAACATCTCCATCGCTTCGCTGGACGCCCTGCGCAAGGGCCCCATCATGCTGGACAACAAGAAGATCCTGGATCTGGTGGCCACCAACAAGGAAAAGATGGCCATCAAGGTGCCCAGCCCCAAGACCCAGATCAAGAGCCTTTCCGGCGGCAACCAGCAGAAGGTGCTGATCGCCCGGTGGCTGGCCAACAACCCCGATGTGCTCATTCTGGACGAGCCCACCCGCGGCATCGACGTTGGTGCAAAGTATGAAATTTACTGTATCATCGCCGAGCTGGCAAAGCAGGGCAAGAGCATCATCATGATCTCCTCGGAAATGAGCGAGATCATTGGCATGTCCAACCGCGTCATGGTCATGTGCGATGGCCGCATCACCGGCTTTATCGACGGCAAGGACGCCACCCAGGAAAACATCATGGCTCTGGCCACCCAGTTCGAGACCGCACCCACCGCTGCGGCGAATCAGTAAATAAGGAGGCTGTCTATCGTGGAAGCTACCAAAAAATTGAATGGCAAGGCTGTGGCCAAATGGTTCAGCAACAACGCCATTATCGTGATGATGCTGGCCGTGTCCCTGATCGTCGGCATCATGCATCCCAACTTCTTCTCAGGCACGAACATGATCAACCTGTTCAAGAACGTGTCCATCCGCTACATCATCGCACTGGGTATTTCCGGCTGCCTGATCACCACCGGCAACGACCTGTCGGCCGGTCGTCTGGCTGGTTTTGCCGCCTGCCTGGCCTGCATCTTTGCGCAGACCGAGGGCGCAGCCGGTAAGTTCTACCCCAACATGCACACCCTGCCCACCCCGGTGGTGTTCATCCTGGTCATCGCCATCTGCGCCATCATCGGCCTGTGCAACGGTCTGGTGGTCAGCTACCTGAAGGTGCAGCCCTTCATCGCAACCCTGGGCATGCAGCAGGTGGTCTACGGTATCTGCCTGGTGTACACCGGCGGTACCCCCATCGGCTCCCTGAACAAGAACTTCACCTCTCTGGCATCCAACACCATTCTGGCTGTCCCTGTGCTGATCTGGATCGCTCTTATCGTGGCCGCGTGCTTCTGGTTCCTGTACAACAAGACCCGTCACGGCAAGTACATGTACGCCATCGGCGGCAACGAAGCTGCTGCTGAGGTGGCCGGTGTCAACGTCAACGCCACCAAGATCCGCATCTACATCCTGGCTTCCTGCATGTTCGGTCTGGCAGGCTGCCTGCTGGCTGCAAAGTCCGGCGGCGCATCCGTCAACACCGCACAGGGCTATGAGCTGGACGCCATCGCAGCCTGCACCATCGGCGGTGTTTCCACCACCGGCGGCGTCGGCACCGTGCCCGGCGTTCTGGTGGGCGTTCTGGTCTTTGAGCTGATGAAGGTCGCTCTGCAGTTCATGAACGTCAACTCCTCTTACACCTACATCGTGCAGGGCCTTGTCATCATCGTGGCTGTGGCCATCGATATCCGCAAGTACCTGGCAAAGAAGTAAGACCTCTTTCCGGCGGGCTGTCTGCTTTCGGGCGGGCAGCCCGCTTTTTGGTTTATTTGTTCATGATCGTGTGGTATCATAAAAGAAAACACCATCAGGAGGTGCAGGATGGCACAGCAGACACAGACCCCGGAGCAGCGCGAGGAAGAACTGGCCCGGCGCGAGGCCGCCCTCGCCGCACGGGAGGCAAAGCTTGCGCAGGAGCAGGCTGAACTGGCAGGCCGGAAGGCCGATCTTGAAGCGGGCAAAAAGAGCCTGCTGGACAACGGCGACAAGAACTTTGTGAACGCGAAGGAGAAAATGTACGATAAATTCCCGCTGACAGTGCACCAGATGGATATCATCATCGGGGTGCTGTTTGCGCTGATCGCACTGTTCCTTGTGCTGGGCGTGACCCACACCAGCTTCTTTGGGCTGTTTGGAGGGTGAAGCGCTTTTCGGGTGGAGCGGTAAAATGGCCTTGGCCGTTTTGCCGCTCCTTCTTTTTCTTTGCTGCCGATTTGCGGGAAGTGATTGCATTTCATCTGCAATATGCGTATAATTTATCCTGACAGCTCTGCCGCATTGCGGCGGCAGGGAGAGGAGTGGAAAACGAATGAAAAAGAAATGGTTTGCAGCGGCGCTGGCCGGGACATTGCTGGCAGTGCTGCTGCTGAACGGATGTGCGTCGGCACAGACGGCGAAACGGCTGCGTTTCGGCGTGGCCGGTGAGGGCGGTGTGTACCACGCCTTTGGCGAATTGTATGCCGCACTGGAAAACGAGACGGACAACGGTACCGTGGAGCTCAAGACCACGGCCGGTTCGGCGGCAAATCTGCGCCTGCTGACCGGCGAATACCTGCAGCTGGCCATTGCACAGGGGGACCTTGCGCAGGACGCCTACGACCAGACCGGCATTTTTGCCGATGAGGAGGAGACTCGCGGCTTTGGCGCGGTGGCGGCGCTGTACACCGAGGCCTGCCAGATCGTGGTGCGGGCAGACGCGGACATCCAGTCCGTGGAAGACCTGCAGGGCAAGACCGTGAGCATCGGTGCGGAGGAATCCGGCTCGGAGCAGAACGCACTGCAAATTCTGGCGGCCTACGGCCTGAACGACAAGCTGGTGGACACCGTGAACCTGAACTATGAGGACGCTGCCGCCCAGCTGAAAGCGGGCAAGGTGGATGCCATCTTTATCACAGCAGGCGCACCCAGCCCGGTGCTGACCGAGCTTGCCGGGGAGTGCGGCATCCGTCTGCTGAATGTGGACGGTGCGGCAGCCCAGCGTCTGACGAGCGCTTACAGCGCCTACAGTGCGGTCACGCTGCCGGCAGGTACGTATCCCGGCCAGGACACGGATGTGCAGACCGTGGGCGTGAAAGCCGTTCTGCTGGCCAGCGACGAGCTGCCCGCAAAGCAGGTGCAGAAATTGACCGAGCTGCTGTTCTCCGGCCGGGAGGGTATGGAAGAACAGCTTGGCATTCCGCTGGACGCGGAACAGGATGCTGTAGAGGGCGTTGGCATCCCGTTCCACGCGGGTGCGGCCGCTTACTATAAGGCGGCGGGAATTACGGTCGATTGAGCGGCCGGGAACAGAGGGAAAGCGAAGAATGAAGATCGAATTGGATATGTATCAGACGCTGGCCATTGCCGTGCTGGTGCTGATGCTGGGCAAGTTCCTGCGGGAACGGGTGCGGCTGCTGGAGCGGTTCTGCATCCCGGCACCCGTCATTGGCGGCGTGCTGTTCGCCGTTTTCACCTGCGTGTGCTATGTGACCGGCGTGGCCGAGTTTGCATTTGACGACACACTGAAGGAAGTCTGCATGGTGATGTTCTTCACCTCGGTGGGCTTCCAGGCAAACCTCAAGGTGCTGAAAAGCGGCGGCAGGGCTATGATCGTGTTTCTGGGCGTGGTCATCGTGCTGATCGTCAGCCAGAACTTTATCGCGGTGGGGCTGGCGAAGCTGCTGGGCGTGGATGCTCTGGTGGGCCTGTGCACCGGCTCCATCCCCATGGTGGGCGGCCACGGCACGGCCGGTGCCTTCGGCCCGGTGCTGGAAGACTTCGGCATTCAGGGCGCAACCACCCTGTGCACCGCAGCGGCCACCTACGGCCTGATCGCGGGCAGCATGATGGGCGGCCCGCTGGGCAAGATGCTCATTGAGCGGCACAACCTGCTGGCCACCGTGGTGCCCGAAGACGACAGCCTGCTGGTGGAGGAGGAGATCAAGCACGAGCGCCACACCACCATGTACCCGGCGGCAAGCTTCCAGCTCATCATCGCCATGGGCATCGGCACGGTGCTTTCCAAGGTGCTGAGCCTGACGGGCATGACCTTCCCCATCTATATCGGTGCCATGATCGCGGCGGCGTTTATCCGCAATGTGGGCGAATACGGCGGCGGCTACACCGTGTATATGGGCGAGATCAACGACATCGGCGGCATCTGTCTGTCGCTGTTCCTGGGCATGGCCATGATCACCCTGAAGCTGTGGCAGCTGGCAGAGCTGGCCCTGCCGCTGATCGTGCTGCTGGCGGGCCAGACCCTGTTCATGATCCTGTATGTGACGCTGGTGGTGTTCAACGTGATGGGACGCGACTATGACGCGGCGGTCATCGTGTCCGGTACCTGCGGCTTCGGTATGGGCGCAACGCCCAACGCCATGGCCAACATGCAGGCCATCTGCGACCGGTATTCACCCTCGGTCAAAGCCTATCTGCTGATCCCGCTGGTGGGCAGTCTGTTTGCGGACTTCCTGAACAGCCTGGTCATTACGGTGTTCATCAATTTTATCTGAGAGTGCATCTGGCGGTCCGGGCGGGGAGCCGCACCGGGAAAGGAGACGTGCAATGTCGCTTTATCACCATCTGAAAATGTGGCTGCAGCAGAAGCTGTGGAAAAAACAGCCCCATGACCACGAGGAGGAAACTGTGGCTGTGCCGGAGGTGCACACCGGCAAGGTGGCGCATCACGCGGATGCGGACGGGACGCCTGCGGCGGACAAGCCCATCCATTACGATAACGTAGCCATCCCGGAGATCCATATCCACCCGAGACACAAATAATTCCTATCGTGAAAAGTCGTTTGGAGCGGCCCTGCGGTTGCATAGCAATAAAAGCCCCAGTGGGGCTTTTAAGCAGGCGAGTGGTCTGCGTTAGCAGATGGAAGGGCTTTGCCCTGACAAACGTCGGGGCCGCGACAAACGCGAATAAAAAAGAATGCTTCCGCTGAAGATAGCCAGAGCGAACGCGGAGGCTATTTAAGATCATAAACAGCGCAAAAAGCTCCCGTCCATCGGACGGGAGCTTTTTGTGTGCAATAAAATCAGCGGCTTAGAGGAAGACGTACTTCAGGATGAACAGCACGGTCAGCACGTACATGAGCGGGCTGATCTTCTTCTCCTTGGCCTTGCCGGTGATCACATTGATGAGGGTCCAGGAGATGACGCCGATGGCGATACCCTCAGAGATGCTGTAAGCAGTGGGCATGGCCAGGATGGTCAGGAAGGCAGGGATGCCCTCGCTGGGATCATTGAAGTCGATCTTGACGGCAGAACCCATCATGTAGAAACCCACGATGATCAGGGCCGGAGCCGTTGCAAAGGACGGGATGGTGAGGAACAGCGGGCTGAAGATGGTGGCCAGCAGGAACAGCACACCGGTGGTCATAGCGGTCAGACCGGTGCGGCCGCCCTCGGTAACGCCGGAAGCGCTCTCCACGAAGGTGGTGGTGGTGGAGGTGCCCAGAACGGCACCGGCGCAGGTGGCGATGGAGTCCGCCAGCAGTGCGCCCTTGATGTGGGGCAGCTTGCCGTCCTCATCCAGCATGTCGGCCTTGGAAGCCACGCCGATCAGGGTGCCCAGGGTGTCGAACAGGTCCACGAACAGGAAGGAGAACATGACGGCGAAGAAGTTCAGGAAATCAAAGCCCGAGAAGTCGGTCTTGAACACCTGACCAAAGGTCTTGCCCAGGGCGGAGAAGTCAAAGCTGACGAAGGCGGTGGGGATGACGGAGTACATGCCGGCATCCGGGTTCGGGACGTAAAGGCCGGTGAGCTCGCAGAGGATGCCCAGCACCCAGGTGATGAGGATGCCGTACAGGATACCGCCCTTGACGCGCTTGACCAGCAGGATAGCGGTGATGACCACGCCGATCAGGGCCAGGATGGCGCCCACGCCAACGCTGTGGAAGGTCTCGCCCTTGAAGTGCTGGTAGGTGACCAGGGTGGAATCGCTGTTGACGATCAGCTTTGCGTTCTGCAGACCGACGAAAGCAACGAACAGGCCGATGCCCACGCTGACGGCGCTTTTCAGGGTCATGGGAATGGCGTTGAAGATGCCCTCACGCACATTGGTGAGAGACAGCACGATGAAGATGATGCCTTCCACAAAGACGGCCATCAGGGCCAGCTGCCAGCTGTAGCCCATGGTCAGGACGACCGTGTAGGAGAAGTAGGCGTTCAGGCCCATGCCGGGAGCCAGGGCGAAGGGGTAGTTGGCCAGCAGAGCCATCAGGGCAGTGCCGACGAAGGATGCCAGTGCGGTGGCGATCAGAACAGCCTCGGAGTCCATGCCCGAAGCGGACAGGATGTTGGGGTTGACCGCAAGGATGTAGGCCATGGTCATGAAGGTGGTGATACCAGCCATGATCTCGGTCTTGACATCGGTGTGGTTTTCTTTCAGATGAAAGACATTTTCTAACATGAAGAACCTCCTGATTCCAAATAAAATATCCCGCCAGTGGGAAACAGCGGGAAGAACAGTACCTATTGTAGCATGTTTGAAGGGGCGTTGTCCACGAAAAAAACACAGTTTTTTCATTTTTTGTCCAAATTTCGCAAATGAGTATGACTATAGAGAGCGTGCAGGAAATTTTGCCCGGGCGGGAAAATTACTGCACGTTTTTTTCTTTGCAAAAATCAACGCTTTTCAAAAAACAGCGATGACAGATGATAAAAAATGAGCTGATTTTATACAAACTGAATAATGGCTGTGAAAAAATACTCTGTGGGCCCGAAAAAGTACACCCTGTCGGGATGCGGGAAAGGGTGGTATCCTTTTGCCATGGACAGGCGGAACGCCGGAAAGGAGATGACCTGAACACGATGGGGCAGACAAAACAGGCAAGAGGCCTGGCGAGCCTCGGCCGCGCCACCGACACCCTGAGCACCCTGCTGGCACAGCAGGTGCGGGAGCTGAACGACCGCCAGAAAGCCGCAAAGAGGGAAGGCACGGCGGACCCGGGCACCATGAAGGGACTGAAGGAGGCCACCGCCGTATTGAAAGATCTGGCCGCTGTGGCAAAGACCCTGAACGAGCAGGGCACCCAGACCGAAGGGGCCGAGTGCGGCGTGGTGCTGCTGCCGCAGGTGGAGGAGGAGATATGAACACAGCAGAAAACAGAACGCCGGTGGTGTGGCGGCCCCAGCCCCGGCAGGCCGAATTCATGCGCCGCCCGGAGCCGGAAGCACTGTACGGCGGGGCAGCCGGCGGCGGCAAGAGCGACGCGCTGATCGTGGAAGCGCTGCGGCAGGTGGACATCCCACACTACCGGGCGCTGATCCTGCGCAAGACCTACCCGCAGCTTTCGGACCTGGTGGACAAGAGCCAGATGTACTACCGCAGGGCCTTCCCGAAGGCACAGTACAACGCCACGGCCCATGTGTGGACCTTCCCCAGCGGGGCCAAAATTTACTTTGGCTCCATGCAGTACACAAAAGACCGCACGAACTATCAGGGCAAAGCCTTCGACTTCATCGGCTTCGACGAGCTGACCCACTTTGAGTGGGAGGAGTACAGCTACATGATGAGCCGCAACCGCCCCACCGGCCCGGGCACCCGGGTGTACATGCGGGCCACCACCAACCCCGGCGGCATCGGCCACGGGTGGGTGAAGGCGCGGTTCATCACGCCCGCCCCGCCCGGCACGCCCATCACCGAGGAATATACGGTGAAGTGCCCGGACGGCACCGAGCAGAAGCTGCAAAGGGCGCGGGTGTTCATCCCGTCCAGCATCTTCGATAACCCCGCCCTGCTGGCCAACGACCCGGGATATCTGGCCAGCCTTGCCAGCCTGCCGGAAGCGGAAAAGCAGGCCCTGCTCTACGGCAGCTGGGACAGCTTTTCCGGGCAGGTGTTCACTGAGTGGCGCAACGACCCGGCCCATTACCAGGACCAGCGCTGGACCCACGTTATCGCACCCTTCGCCATCCCGAAGCACTGGGCCATCTACCGCGGGTTCGACTTCGGCTTCTCGAAGCCTTTCTCGGTGGGGTGGTATGCCGCCGACGAGGAGGGGCGGCTCTACCGCATCAAGGAGCTGTACGGCTGCACCGGCCGCCCCAACGAGGGCCTGCGCATCGACCCGGTGGAGCAGGCCCGCCGCATCCGGGAAGCAGAACAGAACGACCCGCTGCTGCGTGGGCGGGCCATTCACGGCATCGCCGACCCGGCCATCTTCGACGAGAGCCGGGGCGAGAGCATCGCCGCCATGATGGAACGCAGCCCGAACTTTCTGCACTGGTCGCCCGGCGACCACACCCGCCTTGCGGGCAAGATGCAGTTCCACTACCGGCTGAACTTTGACACCGACGGCAGACCCATGCTGCAGGTATTCAACACCTGCAAGCACTTTATCCGCACCATCCCGAACCTCGTATACGACGAAAGCAACGTGGAGGACATCGACACCCGGCAGGAGGACCACATTTACGACGAGTGCCGCTATGTGCTGATGGAAAACCCCATCAGCCCGCCGGTGCGCTGTGCGGCACCGCCCATGCCCGACGACCCGCTGGAACTGCACAAGCGGGCAAGATTTTACCGAATTTGAACCTCTCAGGCAGCGCTCCCGAAGGGGCGAGCTTATAAAGATGAAAAGGAGAAACGCGATGGACGAATACGAGAATGAAGCTTTGCCGGTGGGCGAAGCACAGGTGGCCGAGGCGATGCAGACTTTGCAGCGCTACAAGGCCGGAAAGGCGGCACTGGACAAGCGCATTGTGGATAACGAATTGTGGTTCCGCATGGGGCACTGGAAAAATTACCAGAACCCCATGATGCCTGGCAAGGCCCAGCCTTCCAGCGGGTGGCTGTTCAACAGCATCGCCAACAAGCACGCCGACGCCATGGACAACTACCCGGAACCCAACGTGCTGCCCCGGGCGGCCGACGACGAGGAGACGGCGCGGGCGCTTTCCAGCGTGCTGCCGGTGGTGCTGGAGCAGGCCGACTACGAGAAGGTGTACAGCGACGGCTGGTGGCGCAAGCTCAAACAGGGCACCGGGGTCACCGGCATCTTCTGGGACGCGGCGGCACGGGGTGGCATCGGCGACATTGCGGTGCGCAGTGTCAACCTGCTGATGCTCTACTGGGAGCCGGGTGTGGAGGACATCCAGTCTTCGCCGGACTTTTTCAGCCTGAGCCTGGAGGACACCGCCCGGCTGTGTGCGCAGTACCCGCAGCTGAAAGGCCGCACCGCCAGCGTGCTGGACGTGCCCCGTTACATCCACGATGCCGGGCAGGACACCAGCACCAAGAGCGTCGTGGTGGACTGGTATTATAAACGCCCGGATGAAAATGGCCGCATGGTGCTGCACTACTGTAAGTTCTGCAACGGGGTGGTGCTCTACGCCAGCCAGAACGACCCGGCCCTGGCTGGCCGTGGCCTCTACGACCACGGGCAGTATCCCTTCGTGTTCGACCCGCTGTTTGTGGAGGAGGACAGCCCGGCGGGCTTTGGCTACATCGACGTGATGAAGGACTGCCAGACCGCCATCGACAAGATGAACCATGCCATGGACGAGAACGTACTGCTCTCAGCCAAGCAACGGTATGTGCTCAGCGACACGGCGGGCGTGAACGAGGAAGAACTGGCCGACTTCAGCCGGGACATCGTCCATGTGGCGGGCCGGCTGAACGACGACAGCTTCCGCCCGCTGCAGACGGCCGGACTGCAGGGTAACAGCCTGAGCTACCGCCAGAGCCGCATCGAGGAGCTGAAGGAGATCAGCGGCAACCGCGACCTGACCCAGGGCGGCACGGCTGGCGGTGTGACGGCGGCCAGTGCCATCGCGGCCCTGCAGGAGGCAGGCTCGAAGCTCAGCCGCGACATGCTCAAGAGCGCCTACCGCGCCTTTGCAAAGCAGTGTTACCTCATCATTGAGCTGATGCGCCAGTTCTACGACGAGCAGCGGGTGTTCCGCATCGTGGGGGCAGGGGGCGAAAACCAGTTCGTGCCCTTCTCGGCGGCCGCACTGCGCCCCGTGCCCGGCAGGTCGCTGGGCGGGGTGGAGCTGGGCAGCCGGGAGCCTATCTTTGACATTGTGGTGAGCGCGGCAAAAAAGAGCACCTTCAGCCGCCTTTCACAGAATGAGACCGCGAAGGAGTGTTACCAGCTGGGCTTTTTCAAGCCGGAAAACGCCGACGCCGCCCTCGCCGCGCTGGATATGATGGACTTTGAGGGCGTCGAAAAGGTGCGCCAGCGGGTGCAGCAGAACGGCACCCTTGCCCAGAAGCTGGCGCAGATGCAGAATCAGATGGTGCAGATGGCGGCAGTGATCGAGATGCAGGGCGGCGGCCAAAACACCGCCGGGGGCCTGACCCGCAGCGTGAGCAGCGCGTTCACGCAGAAAGGCGGCAAGGCCGCAGGCACGAAGCTTGCCGGGCTGGGCAGCGCCCTGCCCACCGCTGCCGCCGCAAAAGCTATGGATCTGACGTAAGAGAAGGAGGTGAGAACTATGATGAAGATCGTTTACAGTGAGATGGACACTCCTGCCGGGCTGAGCTGCCGGTTGGAAGCCGCCGGTCACGCGGGTTATGCGCCCGCCGGGCAGGACATCGTCTGCGCCGGGGCCAGCACCGTGATGCAGGGGCTGGTGTATCTGCTGGCCGGGGAGGAAAACACCCACAGCGATGCCTTTGACGAACCGGATGGTCCGCGTCTGGCCGTGCAGGCTGATGCACCCTGTGCCGAGTGGGTGCAGGGGGCCTTTGAGCTGGCAAAAGCCTGCTTTGTGCTGCTGGCCGAGCGCTACCCGGAGAATGTCCGCTTTGCGGATGTGAGCCGCCGGGGCGAACAGGGTATGATGGACCTGCAGCTCTTTGCCAGTGAGGACGGCGGTGCCGCCCCCACAGCCCCGGCCCTGAGCGAAGCGCAGACCCGGCAGGCGGTGGCGTCCGGTACCATGAAGCCCGGCGGGGCGGAAGCACCCGCCGTGCCGCAGGCACCGGAAACACCGCCCGAGCATCTGCCCGGACCGACGCAGCCAGAACCGCCCGCACCGCGCCCGGACCGGAACCCGCCGCTGCTGCCGCATCTGCCCGCGATGGCACAGAACACGGTGCGCGGCCTGCATGCCCGCTGGGCCGCAGAAGAAGCTGCCCTGCGCCGCAGCCAACCGGATTTCAGCCTGAAACAGGAGCTGCAGAACCCGGAGATGCGCCGCCTGATGCAGCTGCCCGGGATGCGGGTGCAGGACGCCTACCGGCTGGCCCACTATGACGAAAGTCTGCGCACGGCCGCCCAGACCGTGGAGCAGGGGGTCGTGGAGCGCATCCAGCAGCGGGCTGCACGGCCTGCCGAGAACGGCATCCGGCCCGGCGGCGCGGCCACCATCCGCCCGGATGTGGCCAGCATGACCCGCGCTCAGCGGGAAGCGCTGGAGCGCCGCGTGCTCCACGGGGCACAGATCGTATTGTGAAAGCAGTTTTAGAAAAAGGAAAGGAAACGACTATGAACCAGAATTTCAACGATTTCAACATCCAGCTGTTCGCCGAGAACCAGAACACCACCGCCACCATGTCGCCCGAGATGAAGACCTTCTACGAGAAGCGTCTCATCGACCAGGCCGAGCCGCGTCTGGTGCACGACCAGTTCGCCGATTACTACCCGGTGCCGCAGAACGGCGGCAAGACCATCGAGTTCCGCAAGTACGACAGCCTGCCCAAGGCGTCCACCCCGCTGACCGAGGGTGTGACCCCCAACGGCCAGGCCCTGAACGTGACCACCATTACCAGCGACCTGCACCAGTACGGCGGCTGGACCCCGCTGACCGATGTGCTGCAGATGACCGCCATCGACAACAACGTGGTGCAGGCAACCCGCGTGCTGGCAAGCCAGGCGGGCCGCACGCTGGACAGCATCACCCGCGATGTGCTGGCGGGCGGCACCAACGTCATCTATGCGCCCAAGCTGTCTTCCGACGGCACTGAGACCGCCGTGGCCAGCCGCAAGGCGCTGGACAAGACCTGCACCCTGACCCCGAAGCTGTTCTTCCAGGCGGCAGCACAGCTGGGTGCCATGAACGCGGACCCCATCGGCGACAGCTACATCGCCATCATCCACCCCTATGCCGCTTACGACCTCAAGACCAGCAAGGAGTTCATTGAGGTGCACAAGTACGCTGACCCCGAGACCATGTTCCGCGGCGAGATCGGCAAGCTGGGCAACATCCGCTTCATCGAGACCAGCGAGGCGAAGATCTGGAAGGACGATACCTGTCCCACCGGTCTGGCGGTGTTCGGCACGCTGGTGCTGGGTGCCCACGCCTACGGCGTCACCGAACTGGAGGGCGGCGGCCTGGAACACATCGTCAAGCAGCTGGGCTACGGCGATGACCCGCTGAATCAGCGCGCTTCCGTGGGCTGGAAGGGCATGCGCGCCGCCGAGCGTCTGGTGGAGCAGTACATGGTGCGCATCGAGAGCGCGTCCAGCTATTCCGCCACCGCTGCCGCCAACTGAGGAGGTGTGAACCATGACTGAAACGAAAAACGTGCGCATCCGGCTGTTCAAGGACAACAGCCGCTACAAGGGCGACCTGTTCGTGAGTGTCAACGGCGTGAACTATAAGATCCGCCGCGGCGTGGAAGTGGAAGTGCCGCCCGAGGTGGCCGAAGTGCTGGAGCACAGCCAGATGCAGGACGAGCTGACTGCTGCCCGCATTGCGGCGGCAGAAAACACCGCGCAGTAAACCGCCCGGCAAATCGAACGCAAACCGGAAGCCCGGCTGGGAAACTTGGCCCGGCCGGGCTTTCCTTATAAAAAAGGAGTGTGAACCTATGACCGTGGGACAGGCGCTGGAACGCGCCGAAGAACTGCGCCCGGGCAGCCGCATTGCCCGCGCGACCCGCTGCGCATGGCTGAAGGAAGCAGATGCCATGCTGCGCCAGCGCTTTTTCAAGAACAGCATCACAGACGCTTACGACGAGGTGGGGGCGGACCTTGCCTGGGACGACGGCCTGCAGGACGAGGATGTGCTGCTGGCACCGGAACCCTTTGATGCAATGTATCCGCATTATCTGTGCGCCATGACCGACGCGGCTCTGGGCGAGACCGACCGCTATGCCGGAGAGCAGGCCCAGTACAACAGCCTGCTGGCTGAGCTGGCGGCGTGGCTGCGGCGCAGCTACCCGGTGCGCCCGGGCAGCCCGTGGCGCTGGTGAGGGAGGTGAGAACATGGTTCTTGCGAACCGGACGAAGCTCGCGAACAGCCGCAGTTTGGTGCGGGTGTTCGGCGGGCTGAACGAGACCTACGCCTGCTCGGAGGCCGAGTACAGCGCGGGGCTGAACTTTTCGGCCCGGGACTTCCCGGCGCTGAGCACCCGCAAACCCCGCCGCAAACTCCGGGCCCTGACCGGGCTGAACGGCATGTACCACCTGAACGGGCTGCTGACCGTCTGCGGCCGGGACCTTGTGTACACGCCGGACAGCGGCGGCGACACCGTGACCTGCACGGACGCCGTGGCCGACAGCCGCAAGGCACTGGTGGGCATCGGCACGAAGATCCTCATCTTCCCGGACAAAACGGCCTTTGACACCGCCGACGGCAGTGTGCAGCCGCTGGGGGCCGCATGGCAGGCCGACGGCCAGAGCGTGCAGTTCGCGCCCTGCGACGCCGAAGGCAAGACCTACGAAGTGAGCGGGTACGGCAAAGAGGAACCGGAAGACCCCGCAGACGGGCAGCTCTTTTTAAAGGTGGAGGATGAGGCACACCCCTGGAGCAGCACCGGCACGCTGGAAGTGTACAGCACCGTTTCCGGCAGCTGGACGGCCATCCCGCTGGAATATTGCCGTATCACGGCGGCGGGCGCGCAGGAGCTGTTTGCCCAGTGGGACACTGTGACCGTGGCGGGCACCGCCGCGAAGCAGGCTGGCATGTGGGAAGAACTGGACGGCGACCTTGTGGTGTACGACGTGGAAGAAAATGCCCTGCGGGTGCGGGTGACGCCGGGCGGCGACTGCTTTTACGGCACGCTGGTGCAGGGTGCAGACAGTGCGCTGTGGACCAGCCTGGACGGCAGCGAGACGCGCAGCATCCCGCTGGAAAGCACGGTGCGCATGGAGCGCCGGGTGCCGGACCTCGATTACATCACCGAGTGCGACAACCGGGTGTGGGGCTGTAGCAGCAAGGAAAACGTCATCTACGCCTGCCGCCTGGGTGACCCCACCAACTGGTTCAGCTACCGGGGCATCGCGGCGGACAGCTATGCCGTCACCGTGGGCAGCGACGGGGCGTTCACAGGCGCGGCCACCTGCATGGGCTATGCACTGTTCTTCAAAGAGAACACGCTGCACAAGCTCTACGGCTCGAAGCCTTCAGATTTTCAGCTCACCTCGCTGCACTGCCGGGGCGTGGCAAAAAATGCGGCCCGCAGCCTGTGCGTGCTGAACGAGACGCTTTATTACCTCTCGCCGGACGGCGTGATGGCCTGGGACGGCAGCATCCCCACAAAAGTTTCCGGCGTGCTGGACGCAGGCCGCCTTGCCAATGTGCAGCAGGCGGTGGGCGGTGCGCTGGACGGCCGCTACTATCTGCACGTTTCCCGCGCGGAAGCGGGCGGTGACCGGGCCCGGCTGCTGGTCTATGACACCGAGCGCAGCCTGTGGAGTGAGGAGGACGTCTGCTCTTACGAGATGGCCAGCACCGGCGGGCAGCTCTACCTCTGGGACGGGCAGGCGCTGTGGGCGGCAGACCCCAGCCGGGAACGCGACTGGCAGAGCACCGACGGCGTGGAGGAAGCGCTGCACTTTGAGCTGACCACCGGCGACATCGGGCTGGACGGGGCCGAGGACCGCTACCTCTCCCGGCTGACCCTGCGGCTGGACGCCGGGTGCGCCAGCACCGTGGAGGTGGCTGCCAGCTACGACGGCGGCCCATGGGAGACGGTGGCCAGCCTGTGCGCTCAGGGCAGCCGCCGCAGCTACGATCTGCCCTTTGTGCCCCGGCGGCACGGCACGCTGCGGCTGCGGCTGCGCGGCACCGGGCAGATCACCCTGCGCAGCATGGCAAAGACACTGGCCGCTGCCAAAGGCGGCATCACAGAATGAAACAGGAGGTATGACGAATGGCAAGCGTGATGGGCATCAGCAAGATCGGTCTGCCGAAGCTGGGCGAGAACATGGACCCCGAGGACGCCCGGGCTCTGCGCAGCTATCTTTACCAGATGCAGGAACAGCTGCAGTATGTGCTGACCAATCTGGACACGGAAAACATGTCCGACGATTTGCGCACAAAGCTGCAGGGCTTATAACAGAAAGGAGAAGTTATGGCAGACAAAAAGAAAGAGGAACAGACGCTGGATGCCGTGCAGGCGCAGGCCGGGGCCGAGGGCACGGCGAATGCGTCCGACGGCTACTCTGCCGCAGGGCTGAACAGCCGCAAGGATGTGGAGGATGCGCTGACAAATGCCAGCTACAAGCCCGGGCAGTCGGTCACCGACGCGGCGCAGGCACTGAAGGAGTGGCAGGCGAACCGCCCGAAGGACTACCAGAGTAATTACCAGGAGAAGATCGACCAGCTGCTGGACCAGCTGCTGCAGCGCCAGAGCTTCCAGTACAGCTACACGCAGGACCCGCTCTACCGCCAGTATGAGCAGACCTACCTGCAGAACGCCCGCAACGCCAGCGCCGACGCTGCTGCGCAGGCTGCGGCACTGACCGGCGGCTACGGCTCCAGCTACGCTGCCAGCGTGGCCCAGCAGGCCTACCAGCAGCAGATCGGGGCGCTGAACAACGCCATCCCGACGCTGTACAGCCTGGCGCTGGATACCTACGAAAGCGGCGGCAACGATCTGGTGACCCAGCTGGACCAGCTGACCGGCAGCGAACAGGCTGCCCAGAACCTTTACAACGACCAGCTGGCGGATTACTACACCCAGCTGGAGCAGAAGGGCAATGCTTACAACAGCGCCTACGCCCAGGATTACGGCCAGTATCAGGATTATCTGAGCCAGCTGGGTACCCTGCATGACTACTATTCGGCGCAGGAACAGCAGCAGGCGGCCCAGCGCCAGCAGCGGTTCAACAACGTGATGAGCGTGCTGGGCTTCCTGGGGGATGTGGTGCAGATCGCGCTCAGCGGCACCACGGGCCTCGGCTCCATGCTCAGCGGCCTGCTGAACACCGGCTACAACATCTACTCCGGCAACCGCCAGTATGAGGCCAGCCGCGCGGATAACCAGTGGAACCAGCAGATGCAGGAGAAACAGTATCAGGACAAGCAGAACCAGCAGCTTTACGAAAACGAGTTCAACGAGCGGGAATATCGGGACAAACTCAACCAGCAGCAGTTCAACAACGACGTCACCAACCAGAAGCTGAACATCGCGCTGGGCGAGTGGAACCTGAAAAAGTCCACCGCCGCCCAGAAGGCCAGCCAGGCGGGCGGCAGCGCTTCCGGCAGCAGAGCAGGCAGCTCCGGCACGAGCAGCGCGGGCACCGGCAGCAGCACCTATACCGGTGCGGGTTTGGGCAGCACGAGCAACACGGGCAGCAGAAACGGCAGCGTTGCTGTGCCCTACACGGCCATGCTGATGCGCAGCCAGGGCAGGAGCGACAGCAGCATTACCGGTGCGCTGCAGCGGGAGGGCTACTCCAATGCGGAGATCGCGCAGATCTTGCAGCAGATGAAGCGCTGAGAAACGCGGCAGACACAAAATGAAAAAAGCATGTGCGGGGCACGAACGGCCATTCCGGCCGATGTGCTTCGCACATGCTTTTTGTTTGCGGTTTCGAACGGGGAAAATGAGTTTGAGAGTCTCGCTGGGCTGTTGATTGCCTTGCCTTTGGCAAGGCCGTGCTGTTCGAGCCCCACTGGGCACCCCACCAACAAAAAAAGTCCGCTGTTGAAAAGCATCAGCGGGGAGACTCCCTATTTATAGATTCCTGAAGATCAGGACCCGCGGGCTAATCAACAGCCCACTGGGCTGTTGATTGCCTTGCCTTTGGCAAGGCCGTGCTGTTCGAGCCCCACTGGGCACCCAACCAACAAAAAAAGTCCACTGTTGAAAACAGCGGACTTTTTGGTGGGGTGCCCAGTGGGACTCGAACCCACGGTCTCCAGATCCACAATCTGGCGCGTTAACCGACTACGCTATGGGCACCACATAGATGCGCCCGAAGGGACTCGAACCCCCGGCCCACTGCTTAGAAGGCAGTTGCTCTATCCACCTGAGCTACGGGCGCACGTTGTTATCCCATTGGGTTCCATTATGGCGGCAGTCGTGTGTCGGCACACGCTGCGAGAAGTATAATACCATAAGGACCCGGTTCTGTCAAGGAAAAAATCGAAAAATCTTTTTTCTTTTTTGCACGGCCGCCAAAACAGCGCTGCAGCGTTCTGTCACAGCAGCCACATGCCGGCGTAGCCCAGCGCAAAGCCCAGTGCTGCGCCGCAGAGCACATCCCGCGGGTAGTGCACACCGGTGAGCACGCGCATGAGGCAGATCAGCGCCGTGATGCCCACCATCACCCAGCCCACCATGGGGTAAAAGCGCATCCACACCATGGAGAGCACGGCGGCGCTCAGTGCGTGGCGGGAGGGGAAAGAATGGCCGTGGGTCTCCTTGTGCACCAGCGGTTCAAAGCCGGGCTGCTCATAGGGGCGGGGGCAGTTGAGCTTGTCGCGCAGCAGGGTGCCGCCCCAGAAGGTGAGCCCCGGCACGAAGACCGAGCGCGCGATCTCCATCATGAAGTCCGGCGCGCCGCCCGCTTTGCCGGAAAACAGTCGGAACAGCTGCACATTCAGCAGGCACAGCAGCACCGGGTAGCAGACAAATGGAATCAGCGGCAGCCAGCGGTCCAGCGTCACGACGCAGCGCCGGGCAAGGGGATGTGCCTCAAACCAGCCCCGCAGGGCGTGATAGTGTTCTGCGGTCAAAATGATCCCTCCGCATCGGGTCAGATTTTAACAAATAGGATGCACGGCTCAAAAGCAGGTATCCAGATAGTTTTCCACATCAAAGGGTTCCGGGGTGGAATCCTTGCGCAGGTAGAGCGGATGGTGGGGGTGGCCCTTCTTGCTGCGCTTGCCGAAGGTGACCCACGGGATATCCCGCTCCCGCGTCAGGGCCACCATCTCCCGCATCAGGCCGGGCAGGTAATCCCGCTTTTCGATCAGGGTGCCCCAGGCGGCCCACATGGTGGGCTCCGTCTCGGCCAGAACGGCCTTCAGCCAGCGCAGGTTCTCCTCACACAGGGCACGGTCCGGCACCCGGTCCATATCGTTGGGGTCGGTGGCGCGCTGAGGGTAGACATTGAACATGATCCAGCTGTCAAAGCCGTTGGCGGCGGCAAGGCGCTCCACACTTTTCAGGGTGGGGTCTAGCGCGCCGGGCTGGGCGGTGCTGGGGTTGATGCCGATGCACACCAGCGGGCGGCGGCCCACCCGGCCCAGCACATAGCGGTAAGGCTGGTAGGTGTGGGGCTCATAATACCAGATGCCGCCGGCGTATTCACCGGCTTCGAGCAGGGGAAGGGCTTCGGTTTGCATGGGTGTTGACTCCGATCATCAGTTTGTTTCTTTTATCGTACCTGAAACTGCAAGATAAATCAACTCTTTTGCCCCGAAAAACTTCCCATAACACCAAATTTCATGGTATACTGGGCTGTACGATGCAGCAGGGAACGCTCCCTGCACAGGGCCCTGTAAAAAAGGAGTAACTATGCTGGAAGATTACAAGAGTGCACTGCGCGCGGGGCAGCGCGCTTACCGCGCCTGCGTGGCGCGCGGCCAGTCGCCGTATCTTGCGGTGCTGGACGATATTCTGGTCAATGTGAACATCGTGGCGCAGGAACCGCTGGGCCTGGTGGAGATCCCGGCCGAGAGCATTGTGGGCACAAAGACCAGCGGACGCCACACCGCCTTTGCGTCCAACTTCATGCCGCTGCTGGAGCCGGACACCGAGTTCGCGGCCAAGTGGTCCAACCTGTGTGAGGCGCATCTGGAGGAAGGCATCCGTGTGCCCATCATCGCCTATGAATTCCTGAACAAGTTCTATGTGCTGGAAGGCAACAAGCGTGTCTCGGTGCTGAAATATTACGAGGCCGTCAAGATCGCGGGCACTGTCACCCGTCTGATCCCGGAGCGCAACGACAGCCTGGAAAACAAAATTTATTATGAATTCCTGGATTTCTACAAGCTGTCCAAGGTGAACTACGTCCACTTCTCCAAACTGGGCGGCTATGCCAAGCTGCAGACGCTGGTGTGCAAAGCTTCGGGCGAGAGCTGGACCGACGACGACCGGCTGAACTTTGCTTCCTTCTACACCATGTTCAGCCAGCAGTTCCACGCCCTGGGCGGCGAAGAACTGGACCTGACGCCCGGCGATGCGCTGCTGGTCTATCTGTCCGTCTACCGCTACTCGGACGCCTGCGACTCCACCCCGGCGCAGATGAAGCAGAACATGGAAAAGCTGTGGAACGAGGTGAAGGTGCTCACTGAGCCGCAGGCCGTGGAACTTTCGCTGGAGCCCAAGCAGGGCCCGGGCGAACCGCTGCTTTCCAAGCTGAACATCTTCACCAGGCCCAGTGAGCTGCGGGTGGTGTTCCTGCACGAGCACAACGCCGAGAGCAGCGCCTGGGTGCGCGCCCACGACAAGGGCCGCGAAGCGCTGGCGCAGGCTTTCCCGGACCGGGTGTTCATCACCTGCAAGGAGAACATTGAGCCCGAGGTGGACGCGGAGCAGGTGCTGGAGGAAGTGGCCCACGACAACGCCGACGTGGTGTTCACCACCAGCGCCCGGATGCACACCGCCTGCCTGAAGGTGGCGGCCCAGCACCCCAAGACCCGCATCCTGAACTGCTCGCTGAACGCGCCGCACCCGCTGGTGCGCACCTATTACCCCCGCACCTATGAGGTGACCTATCTGCTGGGCCTGCTGGCCGGTGTGCTGACCAAGACCGAGCGGGTGGGCTATGTGGCCGCGAACCCGGTCTATGGCATCCCGGCGGCGGTCAACGCCTTTGCGCAGGGCCTGAAGACCGTGCGGCCGGAGGCAAAGATCGTGCTGCGCTGGGCCTGCCTGCCGGATGAAAAGCATCCGCTGGATTTCTCCGACCGGCCGGACGTGGACATCTTCTACGCCCGCGACAGCCGCGAACCGGCGGGCACCCACCGGGACTACGGCCTGTGCCGCCGCCTGCCGGACGGCAGCCTGAAGCCGCTGGGCCTGCCCGTGTGGCGGTGGGACACCTTTTATGTGGAGATCATCCGCTCCATCTTCGACGGCGCCTGGGACAACGACGCGGCCGGTGCCCGTGCGGTGAACTACTGGTGGGGTATGCGCAGCGGCGCAGAGGAGATCGTCTACGACGCGGACCTGCCTGCCGGCACCCTGCAGCTGCTGGACCTGATGGAAAAGCTGCTGAGCGAGGACGACCTGCGCATCTTCCCGGAGGACCTCTACGCCCAGGGCCACGAGCTGCACTCGCCCGCGGCGGCGGCATATACGCCGAAGGAACTGATGGAGATGGACTGGCTGGACGAATGTGTGGAGGGCGCTTTGCCGCACTACGATGAGCTGGACGTCAAGACGCACACCCTGATGGCAATCAACGGCCTGGGCAACCTCAAAGGCCTGACGAAATAACCGGCCGCGGCCGAAAGAACGGAGCAGATCTGACGTGAAAATTCTTGCAATTTCGGATGTTCCCTCCAAGGCGCTGTGGGATTATGGGACCCGCGAACACCTGGAAGGGATCGACCTGATCCTCTCCTGCGGGGACCTGCCGCAGAAATATCTGGAGTATCTCACAAACTTTACGGCGGCACCCATCCTGTATGTGCATGGCAACCACGACTGCAGCTACCGCCAGCATGAGCCCGGCGGCTGCATCTGCGTGGACGACGAGGTGTATGTGTGGAAGGGTCTGCGCATCATGGGCCTGGGCGGCAGCATCAAATACAACATGCGGCCGGACAGCTACCAGTACACCGAGAAAGAGATGAGCGGCCGGGTGCGCAAACTGCGGCGCAAGGCCCACAAGGCGGGCGGCATCGACCTGCTGTTGACCCACTCCCCGGCGGCGGGTCTGAACGACAACACCGACCACGCCCACAAAGGCTTTGAGTGCTTCAACGCGCTGCTGGATGAGTTTGAGCCGCAGTGGTTCGTGCACGGGCATGTGCACCTGAACTACGATGCAAAGCTGCCCCGGGTGTGCACCCGCGGCAAGACGATGGTCATCAACGCCACCGAACGCTATGTGTTTGAGATCCCAGACCCGGCCCCTGCCGCGCCGCCCAGACATTTCTGGGAAAAATGGCTTGAGCCCTGACGATGGATAGCATAAAAACAGCCCTTGCAGAAGCACATCTGCAAGGGCTGTTTTTTACGATGAAATGGAGCCTGTGTAAAAACAGAAAAGGCAGCGCCCAGTCCGGGTGCGTGCCGGGCCAGAACGGTGCGGGATGCGATCTTACAGTTCCAGCTTGCCGGAGACTTTGTTGATCACATAATAAGCGGCGCCCTCCTCGGGCTTGACGTAGACTTTGCAGGACTGCACGCCCACCTTGTGGGTGGTGCGGTAGTCTGCTTTGGCGCGGTCAATGAGATCAGTGATGTTGTACTGCTTGCCGCCGAACTCCACATACAGTTCCGGGGCCAGCGGGGGACGACCCCGGCGTGCAGGTGCTTTGGCAGCCTTGCGGGTCTTGGTCTCTTTTGCTTCTGCGGGGGCGGCCGCAGTGGGGTCCGCCGCAGCGGTCTTTTTCTTTTCAGGCATGGTTCAAAACCCTCCTTCATATTTTTTCTGTTCTGGCAGTGGGATTGCGCAGAACGGCTCCATAGAAGTCCGATAAATATATAATAGTTTTTTGAGGGACATTTGTAAAGTCTTTTTTCGAAAAAACTTTCGGAAACGGGTCAGAAATTGCAATATAAATGCTGCGGGCAGAAAAATGCGGTGCAAAACGCGGCATGCTTGCGGGAAAAAGAGGGAAAATCCACGGTTCGCAACGGGTTCCCGGGAGTGTTCCGGGAGAAACCCGACGGGTAAAAATCGGACCTTTTGCGGCGGGATTTACTCTGCGCAAAGTTTCTGCGCGTTCTCAGCAACGGGCAGGAGAAGGGCTTCGTCCCAGTCCTCGGCCAGGGTGAACAGCACCTGATAAATGGCGGTCTGCGCTTCGCCGCGGGGGTGGCGCTGCGCCAGAGAAAAGGCAGCGGAAAGCATCTGCAGCTTCAGGGGGCGGATGGGCTCCGGCGCGCTCCACAGCCGGGCAAGGTCATAGTCGTTTGTGTTGCCGCAGGGCATGGCGCAGCTGGCGCAATTGGGAGCCACCGCGTGCTTTTCGGCGCGGACGATGGAAAGCATCCGTGCAAGTTTTTCTTCCGGTGCATCCGGCTGCGCGGCAAGGCGCAGACCGGCGTTCAGCACCTCGTCCGTATTGACGGTCTTGGGTTCGCTTGTGGTGGCGCGGGCAAGGCCGACGAGGGCACCGAGAAGGGTGTCTCTTGCCTGCTGGGCGCTGGTGACAGGGGCTTTTAAAAGTTCAGGCATGGGCAGTTCCTTTCCATGAATGTTTCTGCGGAAAGTATAGCCGATTTTCCTTCCGTTTACAAGACAAACAAAAAGTCCCCTCTTTCGAGGGGACAAAAGTTTGCCTTTATCAGATCAGTTCAGGCACCTTTGCGGCCAACAGCTCTGCCAGCTGCGCATGACCCTTCCGGGTCAGGTGCATGAAGTCCACCTGGTTGAACTCGCAGTTCTTCGCGTCGAGGAAGTGCACGCCCTGCCGCTCGCAGATGATGCGGAACTGCTCGGCCACACCGGCCGACTTCTCCACACAGCCGTCGCCCATCACAGCGTCGTGGAAGCCTGCGCCGATGGGAGGAGGTGCCACCACCAGAATGTTGGGCTGCTTGGTGCCCCAGCAGTCCACGCTCTTGGCCTTGAGGATGAGCCGCTCCATGCCCACCGCGATGCAGGCGGCGTTGGCACCAAAGCGCTCCTTCACATCGTTGGTGCCCAGCATGATGATGAGCAGGTCGATGACCTCGTGGCTCTTGAGCAGGGCATAAATGGCGCTGAGGGCGTCCATGGACTCGTGGATGGGGTCCACGAACACAGTGGTGCGGCCGGAAAGGCCTTCCTCGGTGACAAGATACTCGTCGCCCAGCGCCTTCTGCAGGCGGCAGGTCCAGCGCTCGTCCTCGTTGAAGCGGATGCCGTGGTCGGCGCAGTCATTGGGGTCAGCACAATAGCCGTGGGTGTTGGAATCACCCAGGCAGAGGATATGGGTTTTCATAAGCAATTACTCCTTTTCCATCGTCTGTTTGAAGTAGTAGACAGCGCCCACCATACCGGCGTCGTTGTGCAGCTGTGCGGCGCGAAGTTCCAGCCCCTCGGCAAAGGCGGGCATCACCGAGGCCTTGACCTTGGCCGCAATCGGGTCGATGAGCAGCTTCTGCTGGGCGCTCACACCGCCGCCAATGAGAATGAGCTGCGGGTTGAAGATGTGCACCATGCCGGCAAGGCCCTGCGCAATTTCATCCGTCCAGTCGTCCAGCAGGGCCAGCACGGTTTTATCGCCCGCTTCGGCCGCAGCGAAAATGGCGCGGCCGTCTACAAGGGCCGGGTCCCTCTCTTTGGCAGCACGCACCAGTGCGGTGGTGGCTGCATAGCGCTCCCAGCAGCCGGTGGCACCGCAGGTGCAGGGCACGCCGTCCAGTGCGTGGGTGCGGTAGTGGCCCAGCTCACCGCCAAGGCCCCGGGCACCTTCCAGCAGACGGCCGCCGGTGAGGATGCCGCCGCCCACGCCGGTGCCGAGGGTCACGCCGATGACGTCGGTATAGCCTTTCGCACCGCCGACCCACACCTCACCCAGCGTCATGCAGTTGGCGTCGTTGGCCACGGTGACCGGCAGGCCGAAGTCTTCTTCCAGTGCGGCCTTGATGGGGCTGCCGATGTAATGCGGGAAGTTGCCGCAGGTGCCGACGACCATGCCCTTGCGGCTGTCGATCTGGCCGGTGGCCGAAACGCCGATGCCGGTGAGGCTTTCCACCGGGACGTTCTGGGCGGTCAAAAACTCTTTGGCGGCTTTGCGCACGGTGGTGAGGACGGGCGTCTCGTAGCCGTCAAAGCTGACGCTCGCTTCGCCTTTTGCCAGCACCTTGCCGGTTTCATCCACAATGCCCAGCTTGGCGGACGTGCCGCCGATGTCAATGCCAAAATACTGTTTCATGCAGCGTTCTCCGTTACTTGTTCATGGCGTTGATGGCACCGGTGAAGCGGGCCGTGATCTCCGCCGGGCGGGTGATGGCACCGCCCACCACCAGCGCAAAGGCACCGGCTTCCAGCGCCTTGACCGCCTGCTCCGGGTAGTGGATGTGGCCCTCGGCAATGATCTTGGCCGGGCACTCGGTGGCCAGCTTGTGCACAAAGTCAAAGTCGATGTCGTCGATGCCCTGGGTCTCCGGCGTATAGCCGCGCATGGTGGTGCCCACAAAGTCGGCACCGGCCTCGGCGCAGAGCATGGCGTTCTCAAAGTTGTCGCAGTCCGCCATCACCAGCTGGTCGGGGTACTTGGCCTTGACGGCGCGGATGAACTGGGCGGAGGTGGAGCCGTCCGGGCGCAGGGCACCGGTGCCCTGCACGGCAAGGATATCCACCCCGCAGGCCACCAGCTCGTCCACTTCCTTCATGGTGACGGTGATGTACATGGGGGTGCCGGGGTAGTCCTTTTTGATGATGCCGATGACCGGCAGGTCCACCACCTGCTTGATCTGGGTGATATCCCGCACGGTGTTGGCGCGGATGCCCACAGCTCCGCTCATGGCGGCAGCTTTTGCCATCAGAGGCATCACGCCGCCCTCTTTCGTGTAGAGCGGTTCGGTCTCCAATGCCTGACAGGAGACGATCAGACCGCCTTTGATCTGAGCAAACAGTTTTTCCTTATCCATTTTTTCAGCCCTCCATTTTGATCTTGACAACAGCCTTGCGCACGCCCACACAGCCGTGCTGGACAAGGCCGGGTTTGTGAAGCTCGGTGGGGAAGAACAGTACGAACCGCCCCTCGCCCAGAGCGCCGGTCACGACGCTGGCACTGTCCTGAAAACCGCAGTCGCCGGTAAACTCGCCGATCTCTTTGCCGGGAATGTTGGTGTAGCCCCAGCCCTCGCCGCCGGTGATGTCGATCTGAAGATCGGCATAGGTTTTGTGGTACTCCGGGTGGAAGCCGTGGTCGGAGTGGAGCGTGGCGTCCATCATGTTGATAAACACGTTGTCGCCGTCCACTTCGGTGCGGCCATCCGGCAGGGCGGCAAGGTCGTGGGTCTGTAGGTAGTCAATGGCAGTGTCGAGGTTTTTGTTAAGCCCCTGATAACGTTTCAGGTGCTTCAGATCGTCGCAGATCATGTGTGTTTCCTCCGTCAAAAAGAAGCGCCCGCTCTCCCCTCTGCGGCAGAGTTGGAGAGGGGCGCTGTTTGATTTTACAGTCTTGCGATGGCGGCTTCGATCATGGCCTGTGCTTCGGCAATGATGGGCTCATCGCTGGGGATCAGTCCGGGCATGGGCTCGCGCACGCCGCCCAGCTCCAGACCGTACATCCGGCGCAGAATTTCCTTCTGCACAGCGTACAGGTTGCCGTGGGCTTCGCACATCTTGTAGATGATGCGGTCGGCATCGTACTGGATGGCGCGGGCGGCTTCGATCTCGCCCTTGTTGATGTGGTCATTCATAGCCAGGTACAGCTCCGGCATGACGGCGTAGGTGCCGCCGATGCCGCCGTCTGCGCCGATGACGCGGCCGGAAACGAACTGCTCATCCGGGCCGTTGAACACCACAAAGTTGCCCTCGCCCCGGGCGGCGATGCCGGCATCCTTGAACATCTGGATGTCCTGGGTGGGCATGGAGCTGTTCTTCACAGCCACCACGTTGGGGTTCTTCAGCATCTCGTTCAGCAGGCTCATGGTCAGCGCCGTGCCTGCCAGCTGGGGGATATTGTAGATGACGAACTCGGTGTTGGGAGCCGCCGCAGACATGTCGTTCCAGTATTTGGCGATGGCGTACTCCGGCAGGTGGAAGTAGATGGGCGGGATGGATGCGATGGCGTCCACGCCCACGCTCTCGGCATGGCGGGCCAGTTCGACACTGTCGGCGGTGTTGTTGCAGCCGACATGGGCAATGACGGTCAGCTTGCCTTTGGCTTCGCTCATGACGGCTTCCAGCACAGCCTTGCGCTCATCCACATGCTGGTAGATGCACTCGCCGGAGGAACCGCCCACATACACGCCCTTGACGCCCTTGGCGATCAGGTGGCGGGTGAGAGCCTTGACACCCTCGGTGGAAATGTTGCCCTCTGCGTCGTAGCAGGCGTAGAAAGCAGGAATAACACCCTGGTATTTCGTAATGTCTTTCATGATTCACCCTTCTTTGCAATAATTCATTAAGCTTTGTATGCATTTTGAACGGGAAATAATGGGGTCCTCTTGCGGTGCCCTGCGTCTGCAAGGCCCTTGGTGCGGGCCTTGCATCCTGCAGACCGCGGAGCCAAAAATTGCTCCCTGTACTCCCCTTTTTGTCACTTGCGTGACATCTTCCCCCGGAGCGGGGGAAGTCTTTGCTCGCAGGCGGCGGTCGGGATTTTAGCCCTTGACAGCACCCATTGCGATGCCCTTGGTGAAGTACTTCTGGAAAATGAGGAAGATGATGATGATGGGCACAGCAGCCAGCGCGGCACCGGCCATGATCAGGCCGAAGTCGGTACTGTTCTCTGCCTGCAGCTTTGCGATGCCCAGCGAGATGGTCAGGTTGCTGGTGCTGGACAGCATGATCAACTGCATGAAGTAGTCGTTCCAGCTGTTGATGAAGGTGAAGATAGCCAGTGCGCCGATGCCCGGCTTGACCATGGGCAGCACGATCTTGACGAAGGTGCGGGCCTCGCTGGCACCGTCGATGCGGGCGGCTTCCAGCATCTCCGTGGGGATGCCCTCACTGAACTGCTTCATCAGGAATACGCCGAAAGGCCAGCCCACGATGGGGAAAATGACGGCCCAGATGGTGTTGTACAGGTTCAGGCTGCTCATTTCGCGCAGCAGGGGGATCAGGATGACCTGCTTGGGCAGAGCCATTGCACACACGATGAGGGTGAACAGCAGCTTACGGCCCACAAAACGCTTCTTTGCCAGTGCATAGCCTGCCATGGCGGCGGTGATGCAGGTGAGGATCATGGACATGACGGCCATGAACACGGTGTTCACCATCCAGCGGATGGCGGCAGGCACGGTGGGGCCCACCAAGAAGTAGATGGGCTCGCCGTCGGCGCTGAAGTGACTGCCGAAGGGCACGGCCAGCTGCCACAGCGGCGCGCTCTTGCCGGCAAACAGCTTCTGGTAGTTGGTCAGCACCCATTTATCCGGCCACCACACCGGGGTGGTGGAGTTGATGGCTGCGCCGGTCTTGAAGGAACCGGTGATGATCCAGTACAGCGGGAAGGCGAACAGCACCGCAAGGATGCTGATGAGGATGATGGCCAGAATGGCATAGGCGCTCATCTTCTTGAGCTTGCTGGGGTGACGCTTCAACGGTTTCTGCTTTTTTGCAGCGGCTGCATTTGCACTCATTGCCCGGCACCTCCTTTAATTATCCTGGTTGCCCAGCTTGAACTGGACAGCCGACAGAATGGCGATGATGACCGCCAGCACCACGCCCATGGCGTTGCCGTAGCCGTAGCGGTACAGCTTGAAGGCGGTGTAGTAGATGTAGTACATAATGGTATCGGTGCTGTGGTTGGGGCCGCCGGAAGTCAGCAGCTGGATCAGCGCAAAGCACTGGAAGGAGTTGATGGTGGTAATGACCAGAATGTACAGGGTGGTGGGCATGATGGCAGGCCACTTGATCTTCCAGAAGCACTGGAAGTCGTTGGCACCGTCCACTTCGGCGGCTTCCACGATGGACTGATCCACATTGCCCAGAGCCGAGACGTACAGCACGATGGGCTGACCGACGGAAGTCGTCAGCAGAATGAGGATGATGCAGCCCAGTGCAAACCGCTCGTCACCCAGCCAGTTGATGTTTTTGTCGATGATGCCGAGGGTCTTGCCCAGGTAGTTGAAGATGCCGTAGTAGTTGTTGTACATCCACTTCCACACCACCGTGACGGCCACCGAGCCGGTGACAACGGGCAGGTAGAACACACAACGGAACAGGCTCGTGGCCCACTCGGGCAGGTCTACGATGGCGGAGGAGACCCACAGCGAGAAGATGCAGGTGATGGGCACCGAGACCACCACGATGATGATGGTGTTCTTCAATGCACCGAGGAAGATGGGGTCGGTGAACAGCTCTTTGTAGTTTGCCAGACCCACAAAGACATCGGCGCGGTTCATGGTGGAGTCAAAGAAGCTGGTCACCACGCACAGCACCATGGGGTAAATGACGAAGCCCAAAAAGAAGATCAGGCTGGGCAGCAGGAAGCAATAGGAAGCAAAGGTCTCGCGCCGGACCAGCGCACTGCTGCGCTTTGGCTCCTTGATCGCCGTTTTTGCAGCCAAGAAAATCACCAATCCTTTCGATTGCAGCGTTTTTTTCACAAATAAAGCCCCTCCCTCACCCGGAGGAAGGGGCACGGTTCAGTTTTTGATCGAATGATTCAGCTCAAAGAGCGCTTATGCCTCGGCAGCAGCGGCTGCGTTTGCGTTGTCCACGAAGGTCTGAACGGCAGTGGTGACGTCCTCGCCGGTGCCAACGCGCTGCAGCATGTTCCACCACTCGGTACGAGCGGTTGCCCAGCCCGGAGTGATCTGGTAGTAGTCGCCCAGATAGTTCATGAACTTGCTGTACTCGCTCATGATCTCGTTGCCTGCGTAGATGTCGCCCACGCTGGTGCGGACCGGGAAGTAGGTGGAAGCCAGCACGCTGTCCTTGACCTGATCGGGGTCGGCAGCGATGAAGTCGATGAAGGTCTTGGCGGCTTCGATCTTGGCCTCGTCGCCGTTATCGAAGATGCCGAAGCCCCAGATGCCGCCGCACAGCTTCGGGTCGCCGCTCTCGGTGGGGAAGGCCATGGGGAAGATCTCGTCGCCGGAGTTGGTCAGGCCGGCGTCGTTGTTGTCGGTGTTCATCTGCTGTGCGATGTTCCAGCAGAAAGCCATCTGCAGGGTGCCGTTGCGGAACAGGGTGATCTCCTCGCCGCCGTTGATGGAAGCGTCGAAGTTGATGCCGTCGGCGTCGTACAGAGCCTGAATGGCCTTGATGTTCTCGGGGGAATCCGCAGTGTACTTGGTGTGGGCTGCATCGGTAAAGGTGCCGCCGTACATGTTGTTGATGATGGCGCGGGTGCCCTGGTCGCCGCCCTGGCCGCTGCAGTAGATGGCTGCCACGTTCTCGTAGCCGCCCTTGTACAGTGCGTCAACGGTCTTCAGGAAGCCGTCGGTGCTCCAGGTGTGCTTGTCGGTGTCGATGTACTGGTCTGCGCCCACTTCCTTGACCTTGGTCATGTTCACGGCCATGCAGTGTGCGGTCATGCACAGGGGATACTCGTAGTAGTCACCGGCGTCGTTCTTGCAGGCAGACTCAACGGACTCGTAGATGTCCTTCTTGGCGTCGTCGGTCCACAGATCGTTCAGCGGAGCCATAACGCCCTTTGCGCCCCAGTTGGCCACCAGACGCTCGGGACCTTCCATGATCAGGTCGGGTGCGCTGCCGCCCTCGATGGCGGTGTTCACCTGGTCGTCGCCGTTGGTGTAGTCCAGGTACTCCACGGTGACCTTGATGTCGGGGTACTTTGCGTTGAAGCTGGAGATCAGGCCCTGAACGGTGTCGTCATTGCCCCAGCCGCCGATGGGGTAGGTCCACAGCTTGATGCTGGCTGCGCCGCCTGCAGTCTCAGAAGCTGCCGTGCTTGCGGCGGTGGAGGAAGCGGCGGTAGAAGTGGAAGCGGAAGAACCACCGCAGGCAGCCAGAGCACCGGCTGCACCCAGAACGCCAGCGGCCTTCAGGAACGAACGGCGGGAAATACAGTTTTTCATAATGGTTTTCTCCTTCGCATTCAATGCTTCACATTGTGGCGGCCTGCCGTGCCAGCAGCCGCTCTTGATGGCTCTATTATAGAAAAATATTTTCATTTTGTCCATTTGCGCTTTTCATAAGTTTTCAGAATGGGACTGTACATCTTGCACAAAAATGTGGGATATATGTTAAAATGTCAAGAATTTACCATTTTGTAACCAAAAAAATATTACAAAATGGTACAAACCCATCAAAACAGCAGTGAAAAATAATTTCGAAAAATGAAACCATTTTGAAACACTTTTTCACAAAGAGGGCCGTTTTTCTGCCAAAACTGGAAACTCTGCACAGAAGCCGGGCACAAAATGTGGGCAATGCGTCTCTTGCGAAGCGCAGGCAATTCTTTTATACTTTTTATAGAAGGTAAAGAACCCGGGCGGCGGGCGATTTGGGGCTGCCGCACCGGAAAAAGGGGAAAAGGAAAAATGGCAACGAATTTTTGGGAACTGCTGCAGCAGCATCAGAGCGACCTGACAAAATCGGGCCGTACCGTGGCGGATTATCTGCTGCAGCATCCGTCGGAAGCGCAGTATCTGTCCATCTCGTCGCTGGCGCGGGAGTGCCGCGTGGCCGAGGCGACGGTGTTCCGCTTCTGCCGGTCGCTGGGGTTTGAGGGCTACCACGAGATGCGCATCGCGCTGGCGCAGGCCAACGCCACCGGTGCGCTGGTCAACCAGCGGGAGCCGGACCCGGACGCGGACACTGCCACCCTGTGCGAGCACGCCAGCGCGCTGTTCATGACTGCCATCAACGGCACCCAGAACAGCCTTTCGCCGGAGGCAGTGGACGCAGCGGTGGCCCTGCTGCACAAGGCCCGGCAGGTGTTCTGCCTGGGCCAGGGCGGCAGCATGCTGATCGCAAACGATATCTGCGCCCGGTTCGCGGGCATCTCCACGAAGTTCCGCACAGCAGGCGACAGCCATCTGCAGCTTATCACGGCCAGCCTGATGACGCCGGAGGATGTGGTGCTGTTCGTCTCCTATTCCGGCGCCACACGCGATATGCTGGAGACTCTGCGCGTGGCCAAAGCGGCGGGCGCGAAGATCATTCTGCTGACCCACTATGAGGACTCGCCCGGCGCAAAGCTGGCGGACATCGTGCTGCAGTGCGGCGCGCAGGAGAGCCCGCTGGACTCCGGCAGCATCCCCATCAAGGTGGCGGTGCTGTATGTGGCCGAAGTGCTGGTGCTGCGCTATATGCTGGACGACCCGGCCAACGCCAACGCGGCGCAGGACCGCACCAACGAAGCCCTGGCCGTCAAGATGCTCTGAGCAGCGCGCAGGCTTGCCGCTTCTTAAAAAACGAAAACGTCCCCGGGATGCAGCTGCCAACGCGGCGCATCCCGGGGACGTTGTTTGTTTTGGGAAAGACGGGGGAAAGGAGACCGCCCTGCTGCCAACGAAAAAAGCCCGCAAGCATCCACTTGCGGGCTTTTTATGCCGGTGGTGGGGGTCGAACCCACACGATGTTGCCACCAAGGGATTTTGAGTCCCCCTCGTCTGCCATTCCGACACACCGGCCAATGACTGAACAAAGTTATTATACAGGATTCGCCGGGTAAAATCAAGTGCGGATTTTGCCGCACGGGCGGGTGCGGAAGACTCCGTATTTTGCGTCTTTTTGCACCGCGGGACGACGCATTTGAAAAAGTAAAACGAAAAAACATGCAGACAACGTGGATTTTGTAAAAATGGGGGCCCGGCGGGCGTGCCCGGGCGAGGAGGCGCAAAGATTGACGCAGATAAAATGAAAATGGTATCATGATAGGGAAAATTCCGCAGCGGAAAACAGGGGAGAAAAAATGGCAAAGGAACAGACTGCGACCCGGGAACAGGTCGAAGAAGAAATGCGTCAGCTGCGCAAGGTGTTCAGCTCGGTGCGGCTGATCCCGGCGGAGAATGTGCAGGGCAGGAAGGGCCGCAGGCCCTGCTATGCGCACTGGAAGCGGGACCGCCCGTGCGAAAACTGCGTGGCCCGGCGCGTACTGCTGGAAAAAAGCCGCAAAAGCAAGCTGGAATATATGGGCAGGAACCTGTATGAGGTGACGGCCAGCTACATCGAGGTGGACGGAAAGCCCTGCGTGTTGGAGCTTTCCCAGAAGATGGACCGCAGCCTGCTGCTGGGCCCGAACGACAGCGAACGGTTCATCACTGCCATTACCAGCGAGCGGGAGCGCGCCTACCGCGACCAGAGTACCGGCGCATACAACCGCCAATACTATAATGAAAACTACCACGGCCGTGCCATGACGGCGGGCATCGTCATGCTGGATCTGGATGACATGATGCTTGCCACGGATGTCTACGGCCGCCGCGCCGGAGAAGCCGTGCTGGAAACGGCGGTCAATGTCATCCGCCGCAGCCTGGAAGAAAAGGACCGCATCATCCGCTTTGACGGCGATATGCTTTTGCTGCTTCTGCCGGACATCGGGCAGGAGGACTTCAGCCAGAAGCTGGAGCAGATCCGTCTGCAGCTCAACACGACCAGCGTGCCAGGGCGCTCCTACCTGCGCATGTCGGCAAGCATCGGCGGCGTCTGGGTGGAAAATGCGGATCTGGACGACGGGGTAGAGCGTGCGGAACAGCTGATGAACTATGCACGCATCCAGAAGAACCGGACGATGGTCGAGCAGCAGCCCCAGCAGGCGGCCGCCGTGCTGCCGCACTGCCGCCAGAGCGCGCTGATCGTGGACGATTCGAGCATAAACCGCATGATCCTGTGCCAAATGCTGGGAGACCAGTTCGACACGGCCCAGGCGGGCAGCGGCGAGGAATGCATGCGCCTGCTGGAGGGGAACCCCACCGGTGTTTCCGTTGTGCTGCTGGACATCTACATGCCCGGCATGGATGGGTTTGAGGTGCTGGAAGCCATGAACAAGCGGGAACTGCTGGACGATATCCCGGTGATCGTGGTCTCGACGGAGGATGCCAAGAGCGCGATGCACCGGGCCCTGCTTCTGGGTGCGGCAGATTACATCGTCCGCCCCTTTGATACAGATGTGGTGTACCAGCGGGTGGTCAACACCATCCACATGCGCGCAAAGCACCGCCGCCTGAGCGCCATGGTGGCAGGGCAGGTGTATGCGACCGAAAAGCGCAGCGAGATGATGACCGCCATCCTGAGCCGGGCCATGGAACGGCTCGGCGGCGAGAGCCGGGATCATGCCCGGCACATCCGCATCCTGACCCAGATGTTGCTGGCGCAGCTGGTCCGGGCGGACGATGCCCACCCGCTGACCCGTGAGCAGTGCCAGATCATCGGCATGGCGGCGGTGCTCCACGACATCGGCAAGATGGAGCTTGCCGATCTGCGCCCGAACGGCTGCGATGCCGGCACGCCGGAGGATGCGGCGCGGATGCAGCAGCACACCCTGCTGGGTGCACAGATGATGGAGGAACTGGAAGCCTACCGCGACGAGTATTTCGTCCAGACGGCATACCAGATCTGCCGCTGGCACCACGAGCGGTACGACGGCTCCGGATACCCGGACGGCCTTTCCGGCGAGCAGATCCCCCTTGCGGCCCAGGTGGTGGGCCTGGCGGATGCCTATGAGACCCTCGTCTGCAGCAGCCCGGAGGTGCCGTGCGGCACAGCGGTGAAGATGCTGTGCGAGGGTGCGTGCGGGGCTTTCAGCCCGGTGCTGCTGGGCTGCCTGCAGAAGATCGCGCCGGAGATCGACGAAGCCCTGCGCGACCCGCGGGAAGCACCGTGAGCGGAGAAAATGATACAGACGGAGGGCAGGCCGCAGCGGTCCGCCCTCCTTTTTTGCGCGGCGAGATGTGAAAAGACAAGTCCGGTCCTTGCCCGGGGGCACGGCCTGTGGTACACTGAAGAAAACTGTGCCTGCACCGGGCACAAAACAGGAGGGACCCACCTTTGAAACATCTGCATCGGTTCGCGCGGCAGGCGGCGGCACTTGTGCTGGCGCTCGTGCTCTGCCTCACACTTGCGGCACCGTCGGCGCTGGCGGCCACCACCATCGGCGGGGCGGACACCACGCTGATCCCCGCCGAGGAGGAAAACTGTCTGAGCTGGCTGTTCGGCTCCGGCGATACCATCACCATGCCGTATCTGAACATCAAGGGGCAGGGACTGCGGCGCAACGTGACGCTGGACCTTGTGGATTGTCTGGTGGGCATCACCTACACGGAGCTGGGCTCCATTGGCAGCTATGTCAGCGCCAGCGCGGCCCAGCAGGCCTGGAAGGCGCAGGCGGTGGCCGTCCACTCCTATCTGGAGTACCAGAAGCAGTACGGCTCCTCGGCCAACGCCCTCATCTACACCCCGGTGGACCAGATCCCCTCCGCGGCGCGGGAGGCCATCCGCAAGGCGGTGGAGCCGGTCAAGAACGAGATCCTCACCTACAACGGCAGCGTTTGCGACGCGGTGTGGTCGGCCAGTGCAGGCTACAACACCCAGACCGGCGTCTACGGCACCTGTTCCAGTCTGGACGCCTGGGGCACCGATGTGCCCTATCTGCAGAGCGTGGAGAGCCCCTATGAGGAGCAGTACCACAACAAGCTGCGCCGGGTCATCGGCAAGGATTATACCTATACAGAATATAACGACAGCCGCACCGGCGAGCCCTACGTCAGCGCCGACACCACCCACAAGAGCCTGGGCGGCTTCGTGCAGTACAACACCTTTGTCTCCAACGGGAACAGATACCGCTACATCGGCCAGTTCGTTTCCTCGCGCTACTGCTTCGATTTCGGCGCGGACGAAAGCGGCACCCCCTGCATGACCTACTATGGCTACGGCCACGGCGTGGGCATGAGCCAGTGCGGCGCAGTGGGCTATGCGCAGGAGCAGGGCATGAACTACAAAAAGATCCTGCAGCATTACTACCCGGGCGCCGGCATCTCTACCAGCGGTTCCGGCGGCGGCTTCTTCAGCTGGCTGCACAGCCTGTTCCACTGGTAAGCAGTGCCAGCAAAAAGAATTGCAGGCAAAACCTTCTCAAATCCGGCCGGATTTGGTATACTATACAATGTTTGTGATTTTGTGAGAGATCATTGAAGATAAAACCCCATAGGAGCAGAGAGCAGAATGGATCAGGAAAAGGAAAACAGACAACAGGCAGAGCGCAGCCGTGAGCTGGCGCAGCGCATCATGCGGGAGCTGACCCCCGCCGGGGTGCAGGTGCTGGGCGGCAGCGGTTCGCTGGAAAAGGCACTGGAAAAGATCGGTGCCCGGATGACGCAGCAGGCCGAGGGCGGCGCGCTGCTGGTGGCGGAGGACCCGGAGTGGACCGAGCTGCCCGCCGTGCAGTGCGATCAGGTGCTGCTGGTGTGCGCAGACAGCGCAGTGCTGGCCGGCTGCGCACACCAGCTGGCAGGGCAGGGCTTTGCCCGGGATTTTGGGTGGAAAACGCGCGGCAAGGCCCAGCAGACGGCTCTGTTCCGCCGCAGCCCGGCGGCGCAGGACCCGCAGGAAATGATGCTGGATTATGAGCGGGCACTGGACGACCTGCGGGAGCGGATGCTGCAGGCCGAGCGCACCGAGGCTGAGCAGGCCGCCCAGCTGGAACGCCTGCGCAGCGATCTTTCGCTGAGCCGCAGCCACGAGCAGAATCTGGAAAAAACGCTGAACAGCGTGGTGAACTCCAGCTTCTGGAAGGGCACCTGGCCGCTGCGCTATCTCGTCAGCAAGTGCCGCAGCCTGGCCCACACCCTGCCGCCTCTGGTCTTTCTGGGTAAGCTGCGCCGGGTGGGCATCTCCGGCGTGCGGGCGCAGGCAAGAGCCAAAAAGGAATACGCAAAGCTGTTCCCGGGCAAGACCATGCGGGCCGACCGTTTTGCCAGCGCCGAGCTGCTGGTGAAGCAGGCGGCCAGCCAGCCCGCCGCGCCGTGCATCAGCATCGTGGTGCCGCTGTACAATACGCCTCAGCAGTTCCTGGTGGAGCTGCTGGATTCGGTGCAGAACCAGACCTATCAGAACTGGGAGCTGTGCCTTGTGGACGCCGGACAGGATGAGACCGTGGGTCAGACCGTGCAGGCACGTGCCGCTGCGGACCCTCGTATCCGCTACCAGAAACTGGAGAAAAACGACGGCATTGCGGGCAACACCAACCAGGGCTTTGCGCTGGCCACGGGCGAGTTCATCGCCCTGCTGGACCACGACGACATCCTGCACCCCTGTGCGCTGTGGTATGTGGCGCAGGCCATCGCCGAGCAGGGGGCCGACTTCGTCTACACGGACGAGGTCACCTTTGAGGGCGACATCGACCATCGGACCGTTTACCACTTCAAGCCGGATTACATGCTGGACAACCTCCGCTCCAACAACTATATCTGCCACCTGAGCGTGTTCAGCGCAAAGCTGCTGGCGGCAGTGGGCGGCGACGAGCGGGCGGAGTTCAACGGCAGCCAGGACTACGACCTTTACCTGCGCCTGACCGAAAAGGCACACAAGATCGTGCATATCCCGCACCTGCTGTATTATTGGCGCTCCAGCCCCACCAGCGTGGCCAGCAATATCTCGGCCAAGACCTACTGTCTGGAAGCAGCCGTCAAGGCCCTGTATGCCCACTATGAACGGGTAGGCGTGCCGGTGGACGCCGTGACCATGATCCCGGGCACCCCGGGCTTCTACAAGACGGATTACACCATCACGAAGCCCGGCCGGGTGAGCATCCTCATCCCCAGCTGCGATCATTCCTCGGACCTGCGCACCTGTGTGGAGTCCATCTACCGCAAGAGCACCTACGAGGATTTTGAGATCATCGTCATCGAGAACAACAGCAAAGAAAAGGCCACCTTCCGCTGCTATGAACAGCTGCAGAAGGAGCACAAAAACCTCAAGGTGATCACCTGGCAGGGCACCGGCTTCAACTACAGCGCCCTGAACAACTTCGGCGCCAAGTACGCCACCGGCGAATATCTGCTGCTGCTCAACAATGACACCGAGGTCATTTCTTCGCGCTGGATCGAAGAAATGGTCATGTATGCCCAGCAGCAGCGCGTGGGCTGCGTGGGCGCAAAGCTGCTTTACCCGGACAACACCATCCAGCACGCGGGCATCGGCTTCGGCTTTTTGACGCTGGCGGCCCACATGCACAAGAACTTCCCGGTGGGCCACCCCGGCTACATGGGCCGTCTGGTCTACGCACACGATGTGTATGCCGTCACCGCTGCCTGCCTGATGGTGCGCAAGGAAATTTATGACGCTGTCCACGGCCTGGACGAGAGCTTTGCCGTGGCCTTCAACGATGTGGATTTCTGCGTGCGCGTGCGGGAGGCCGGCTACACCAACGTGTTTACCCCCTTTGCCCAGCTGTACCACTACGAGAGCAAGAGCCGGGGTCTCGACGAGGACCCGGTCAAGCGCAAGCGCTTCGTCTCGGAGGTGGAGCGCTTCCAGAAGCGGTGGGCAAAGCAGTTGGCCGCAGGCGACCCCTGCATGAACCCGAACTTTGACCTGATGAAAGAGGACTTCAGCTTTGATATCAAGCCGCTGGAGTAAAACCCTCTCAGTCTGCTGCGCAGACAGCTCTCCCGAAGGGCGAGCCTTATGAGGGATTTTTGATTGAAAAGAGGAACCGCAGTGGAGCTTTCTGCCTGCATTGTAGTCTATAACGGCGCGGAAGAAGCGCTGAAAGCGGCCCAGACCGTGCTGGAATGCACCCGCCGCCACCCGCTGACCCTGTATCTGGTGGACAACGCCAGCCCGGATGGCAGCGGCGACCGCATTGCCAAAGCGGCAAAGAACGGCACTTTGCACATCCGCGAAAACCAGAAGGTGGAGGTGCTCTGCCGCACCGAGAACGGCGGCTTTGGCACCGGGCACAATACGGTGCTCAGCCTGCTGCAGAGCAAAGTGCACTTTATCCTGAACCCGGATATCCAGCTGACGGCAGACACCCTCAGCGACCTTGCCGACTGGATGGCGGCGCACCCGGACGCCGTCATGGCCCGCCCGGCCCTCACCTTCCCGGACGGCAGACCCCAGCGCCTGCCGCTGCGCCGGTGCAATGTGCGGGCCATGGCCTACCGCCAGCTGCCCTGCCTGAAGTTCTGGGCCAAATACAACGAGCGTTATCTCATGGCAGATAAGGACCTGACAAAGCCCACCGAGATCGAGTTCTGCACCGGCAGCTTCTCGGCGGTGGACACGGCCGTGTTCAAGGCTGTGGGCGGTTTTGATGAACGCTACTTCATGTATGTGGAGGACGCCGACCTCACCCAGAAGATGCGCACCAAAGGCAAGGCGTATCTTGTGCCCCAGTATACGGCCATCCACGCCTGGCACCGTGCTGCCCACCGCAGCCTGAAGCCTTTTTTGTGGCAGCTGCGCAGCCTGATGCGCTACTTTTCCAAATGGGGCTTTGCGTGGTAAGATAAAAAATTTTTGCAACGGCTTTTCCGGAAATTTTGCCGGAAGGGCCGTTCTTTCTTGCTTTTTATGTGAATTGATAGTAAAATAAAGTGAGCTGTTATCTCCTTTTGCAGGAGAGGACAGTGCTGAACAAGTTGACAGCGGACGCAGCTCCGCTTTGAATCCATACGCAGTCTGGCCGGTACGCCGCCCGGGCTGCGTACAGCTGCACAACTTTTTACAAAAGATTAAAGGAGTGCACAAAAATGAAAGGTATCATTCTCGCCGGCGGTGCCGGCACCCGGCTTTACCCGCTGACCATGGTCACCAGCAAGCAGCTGCTGCCGGTCTATGACAAGCCGATGATCTATTACCCCCTGTCCACGCTGATGCTGGCAGGCATTCAGGACATCCTGATCATCTCCACCCCCACCGATACGCCCCGCTTCGAGGCGCTGCTGGGCGATGGCAGCCAGTACGGCATCCATCTGCAGTATAAAGTCCAGCCCTCGCCGGACGGCCTGGCACAGGCCTTCATCCTGGGCGAGGAGTTCATCGGCGACGACTGCTGCGCCATGATCCTGGGCGATAATATTTTCTACGGCAACGGCTTCTCCAAAATTTTGAAGACCGCCGCCGCCAACGCCGAGAACAAGGGCCGCTGCACCGTGTTCGGCTACTATGTGCAGGACCCCGAGCGCTTTGGCATCGTGGAGTTTGACAAGGACGGCAAGGTGCTGAGCGTGGAAGAAAAGCCCCAGCACCCCAAGAGCAACTACGCCATCACCGGCCTGTACTTCTACAACAAGGAAGTGGTGCAGATGGCAAAGCAGGTCAAGCCCTCTGCCCGCGGCGAGCTGGAGATCACCACCCTGAACGACATGTACCTGAAAAAGGACGAGCTGGATGTTCAGCTGCTGGGCCGCGGCTTTGCCTGGCTGGACACCGGCACCATGGACAGTCTGGTGGAAGCCGCCGACTTCGTGCGCATGATCGAGAAGCGTCAGGGCATCAAGATCAGCGCACCGGAGGAGATCGCCTTCAAGTACGGCTGGATCGACCGCGACACCCTGCTGGAAAGCGCCGAGCGCTACGGCAAGAGCCCCTACGGCCAGCACCTGAAGAACGTGGCCGACGGCAAACTGCGTTACTGATAAGAGAGGCATTTGGATATGAAAATCATTGTTACCGGCTGCAAGGGCCAGCTGGGCACCGAGATCCTCAAGCAGCTGCGCGAAGGCCGCAGCGAGATCGGCCCCATCCCCGAAAAGCTGCAGAGCGCCACGGTCATCGCCGTGGACCTGCCAGACCTGGACATCTCCAACTATAAGATGGTGGATGAGTTCATCCGCCGCAACCGCCCGGATGTCATCATCAACTGCGCAGCCTACACCAACGTGGACGGGTGCGAAGTGAACCATGACGCCGCCTTCAAGGCAAACGCCATCGGCCCGCGCAATCTGGCCCAGGCGGCCGAGAAGATCGGTGCCCGTCTGGTGCACGTCTCCACCGACTACGTCTTCTCCGGCAGGGAGAACGGCGGCATCCCGCAGGACGAAGCCACCCTGCCCGGCCCCATCAGCGCCTATGGCTCCACCAAGCTCATGGGTGAGAAGTATGTGGAGCAGTTCTGCCACCGCCACTTCATCGTGCGCACGGCGTGGCTTTACAGCTACTACGGCAAGAACTTCGTCAAGACCATCGTGAATGCCGGTAAGAAGTTCGGCAAGTTGGAAGTGGTCAACGACCAGTGCGGCAACCCCACCAATGCGGTGGATCTGGCCCACGAGATCCTGCAGCTGTGCGTGACCCACGAGTACGGCCTGTACCACTGCACCGGCGAGGGCGTGTGCTCCTGGTACGATTTTGCGTCCGAGATCATCCGGCTGTCCGGCGTGGATGCCACCGTGGCCCCCTGCACCAGCGAGGAGTACAAGGCAAAGCACCCGGAAAGCGCCGACCGCCCCAAGTGGAGCGCACTGGATAACCGGATGCTGCGCTGCACTGTGGGCAACGACGTGCGCGACTGGAAGGACGCGCTGGCCTGCTTCTTCGCCCATTGGGATGGCGACAACGGGATGAAAGATTAAAGCAATAAGATGAATAGGCTCGCCCTCTCAGGCCGCTTCGCGTCCAGCTCCCCCGAAGGGGGAGCCAAGGACGTTTCGGCTACAGCTCTTGCCTCTCCCTTTGAAAGATTCTCCCCGCGCCGGGGAGAAATGTCACCGCAGGTGATAAAGAGGAAAACAAGATGGCAGCGCGTGAGCGCTGACGGAGAGGGCGTGGACACTGACAATTACTAGAGGATTTTATTATTATGAAAACCTATCTGATCACCGGCTGTGCCGGTTTTATTGGTTCCAACTTTGTGCATTATATGCTCAAGAAGTACCCGGAGATCCTGCTGGTCAACCTCGATAAGCTGACCTATGCAGGCAACCTGGAAAACCTGAAGGACGTGGAGGGCGACCCCCGCCATGTGTTCGTGCAGGGCGATATCTGCGACAAGGAGCTGGTGGAGAGCCTGTTCCAGAAGTACGATTTCGATTACGTCATCAACTTTGCTGCCGAGAGCCACGTGGACCGCTCCATCAAGAACCCCGAGATCTTTGTGCAGAGCAACGTGATGGGCACCGTCAACCTGCTGCAGCGCGCCAAGGAAGCCTGGTACGATGCCGACGCCAAGACCTGGAAGGAAGGCAAGAAGTACCTGCAGGTGTCCACCGATGAGGTGTACGGTGCTCTGGGTGCCGAGGGCTTCTTCATGGAGACTACTCCGCTGTGCCCCCACAGCCCCTATTCTTCCTCCAAGGCCAGCGCGGATATGTTCGTTATGGCGTTCCACGACACCTACGGCATGCCCGTGAACATTACCCGCTGCTCCAACAACTACGGCCCCTACCAGTTCCCGGAAAAGCTGATCCCCCTGATGATCAACAACGTCAAGCACCACAAGCAGCTGCCCGTCTACGGCGACGGTATGCAGATCCGCGACTGGCTGTATGTGGAGGACCACTGCAAGGCCATCGACATGGTGACCAACGGCGGCAAGATCGGCGAGGTGTACAACGTGGGCGGCCACAACGAGCGCCCCAACATCTTCATCGTCAAGACCATTATCAACCAGCTGCACGACCGCCTGCAGGACGAGGGCATCAGCGAGGACCTCATCAAGCATGTGGCCGACCGTCTGGGCCACGACCGCCGCTACGGCATCGACCCCACCAAGATCAAGAACGATCTGGGCTGGTACCCCGAGACCCCGTTCGAGAAGGGCATCGTGCTGACCATCGACTGGTATCTGAACCATCAGGAGTGGATGGACCACGTCACCAGCGGCGATTACCAGAACTACTATCAGGATATGTACAAGAATAAGTAACAGCCTGTAAAACGTTAAAAACAAAGAAAAACACCTGCTGCGGAGATTTTTCCACGGCAGGTGTTTTTTGCATCGCTGCTTTATGCGTTATAATGTGGTATCCACCACAAAATCTGCGTTTTCCGCGATCTGGTACTTTGCAAAGTAGCCTTCTTCCAGCGGGATCCACCGGGCGGCAAAGTTTGCGTAGCGCTCACCTTCGCGCTCCTGCAGGCGGCGGACCTGTTCATCTTTCGAGCAGGTCACGAACACTCGCAGCGTCTCGTATCCGGTCAGCAGCGGGTGGTGGCTGTAGCTGCCCTCCAGAATCACCAGCGGCTGTGCGGCAAGCTCCTGCGCGGGTTGGTACGCGCCCTTCCGGCAGGAGTAGGCCCGGTACTGTACCGGTTGGCCTGCGTAGGCCGGGCGCAGGGCTTCGTCCCGCAGACGGGCAAGATCCATGTTGGCGCAGGGCGTCTGCTCCCAGCCGTGGGCGCGCTGGGCAGGCGGCAGGTAGAAATCGTCGGTGCGCAGCACGGCGCTGGCCGGGAACTGCCGGGCCAGTGCGTTGGTGAGGGTGGTCTTGCCGCTGCCGCAGCGGCCATCCAGCGCCAGCACCAGCGGTTTGGTGGGGTGCTGGTCCAGCGCGGCGGTGAGGATGCTGCAAAGTGTCTCGAGTGTAATGTTCTGCGCCATAGTGGGAAAGCTCCTTTTGTTCGGAATGGAACCCTCTCAGTCATTGCTTCGCAGTGCCGGCTCTCCCGAAAGGGAGAGCCTTTTGGACACACGGGAAAAGCTCCCCCCGGGCAGGGAAGGCGGCACAAAGTGCCAGAAGGGGAACAGCGGACACGTCCGCGCCTGAGAAGGGTTCAAACGCATTATACCACAACCGCTCCCGGCGGTACAACTGCCGAAAAACTGGGCCCGGAGAAGATGCGGTTTGCCATAAATAACTTTTTTCGAAAAAAGTGTTGACAGACGGCCCCGGCTGTGGTAAGATACAGTCACGTTAGAGATAACTAACTGAGAGGAACAAGGACAGCGGAGCTGTACGATGCGTGTATCACACAAAACGCGCACAGAGCCGTTTCTTTTTTGAACAATCGGTTAGAAATGTCTAACTCATAAACCATCGGGTGTCCGGGCATACTGACTCGGAACCATCACACGGGAGGGCACAGCCATGGAGCGCAATTTTGAAACGGTCATGGTGGAGCAATGTGCCCCGGTGCTGGCGGGGCTCAAGCCTGCGGGCCTGTTCCGCTACGAGACCGGCGACTGCGCCGACCTTGCCCGCCGCGTGAAAAACTGGAACGCCCAGCTCAACCCCAAGGGCCTGCAGGTCCGGGTACTGAAGGGCTGTGTGCGCACCCACCGCTATCTTGTGTATGTCTACCGCGAGAGCAAACTGTGCGCCGTCCTTGCGGACGAAAAGGTGCAGAGCTTTCTCCGGCAGGAGGGCTACCGTCTGCCCGAAACCGGCGTGCCGGATGTGCACGGCCTGCTGACCCAGCTGTCCCGGCGGCTGTGCTGCTCGGCAGAATTTCCGCACGAGATCGGCGTTTTTCTGGGCTACCCCCTGAGCGACGTGGTGGGCTTTATTGAAAACAGCGGCCGGAACTTTACCTGCTGCGGCTGCTGGAAAGCCTACGGGGACCCGCAGGCGGCACAGCGTCACTTTGCACAGCTGCGCAAGTGTACAGCCGTGTATCTGCGATTGTTCCACAGCGGTACCCCCATTCTCCGCCTTACTGTGGCGGCTTAACACTGACATTCTCTTTTCAAATACTCTCTTTTTATCCTGGCGCCCGCCGGTGTCCACGCACCGATGGGAAGAAATCCTCCTTTTGACACGCGGCCGCGCGGTGCAGACTGACCACTGCACCGTGCGGCTGTGTCACTTTCCGGAAAAATTTTTCACGCCGCACCGGCCGGTCGGCGCAATATTTCTCGGCAGAAAAACGCTCCGGAAACCGGCTTTGGCAGAGTGCACAGCCGGTGACCGCAAAACGGGTACCAGAATGTTAACATGCACGAACTTTGCATCAAAAAGCTGAGTTAGTTGTTGTTGATTGTGATAAAATCCGGAGAGTTGCGGGGCATAAAATTTGTTTGTTTATATAAACTAACTTTGAATTATGAAAAAATTATTGACAAGAGCGGTTAGGGAGTGTAAACTATCCATGCTGATAGTTGCGGCTGACTAACCGCCGCACATCTCCGATTCAATGAGAAGGGAAGCGGAATATATGATGCCTCTGACGATGGCAAAAGCAGGAGAAACGGTCACCATCAAAAAGATCACCGGCAAGGACGAAGTCCGGCTGCATCTGGCAGAGCTGGGGTTCGTGGTGGACAGTGAGGTGACCGTGGTCAACGAGATCGCAGGCAACTTGATCATCCAGGTCAAGGAGAGCCGCATCGCGCTGGACAAGACCATGGCAAATCGCATTATGATCGGTTAAATTTGGCTGAACGGTGTCCGCAACACCGTTTGGGAGACACTCCGAAACTGGACTCGTCTCCAATAAAGACAAGTAGAGGAGGATTTACAATGAAGACTCTGAAAGACGCCAAGGTCGGCGAGACCGTCACCGTGGCAAAGCTGCACGGCGAAGGCCCCGTGAAGCGCCGCATCATGGACATGGGCATCACCAAGGGTGTGGAGATCTATGTCCGCAAGGTGGCACCTCTGGGCGACCCCATGGAGCTGACCGTGCGCAACTACGAGCTGAGCGTGCGCAAGGCCGACGCCGAAATGATCGAAATCGTCTGATTCCAAAGGGAGGAAAGGTAACGCAATGAGCATTAAGATTGCACTCGCCGGTAACCCGAACTGCGGTAAAACGACCCTGTTCAATAATCTGACCGGCTCCAATCAGTACGTCGGCAACTGGCCCGGCGTTACGGTGGAAAAGAAGGAAGGCAAGCTGAAGGGCGATAAGGATGTCATCATCCAGGACCTGCCCGGTATCTACTCGCTGTCTCCGTACACGCTGGAGGAAGTCGTCTCCCGTACCTACCTGGTCAAGGAGAAGCCCGATGCCATCCTGAACATCATCGACGGCACCAACATCGAGCGTAACCTGTACCTGACCACCCAGCTGATCGAGCTGGGTATCCCGGTGGTCATGGCTGTGAACATGATCGACCTGGTGCGCAAGAACGGCGACAAGATCGACCTGAAGAAGCTGAGCGCCGAGCTGGGCTGCGAGGCGGTCGAGATCAGCGCCTTGAAGGGTGAGGGCACCGAGGCAGCTGCCAAGGCTGCCGTGACCGCTGCCCAGGGCAAAAAGGCCGGTGAGCTGCCCCATGTGTTTACCGGCAGTGTGGAGCACGCCATCGCTCACATTGAGGAGTCCATTCAGGGCAAGGTCGATGACCGCTTCCTGCGCTGGTACGCCGTCAAGCTGTTCGAGCGCGACGACAAGGTCATGGACGAGCTGAAGCTCGACAAGAGCCTGATCGACCACATCGACCAGCACATCAAGGACTGCGAAGCTGAGATGGACGATGACGCCGAGAGCATCATCACCAACCAGCGCTATGCCTACATCAACACCGTGGTCTCCAAGGCCGTCAAGAAGAAGGCCCGCGTGGAGCACCTGACCGTCTCCGATAAGGTGGACCAGATCGTCACCAACCGCATTCTGGCGCTGCCCATCTTCGCGCTGGTCATGATCCTGATGTACTCCCTGTCCATGGGCACCTCCATTGCAGACGGCGGCTGGTCCATCGGCACCTTTGCCACCGACTGGACCAATGATGTGCTGTTCGGTGAGATCGTGCCGGGCGCGCTGGGCGGCTTCCTGGAGAGCATCGGCGTGGCAGGCTGGCTGTACGGCCTGATCATGGACGGCATCGTCGCCGGTGTCGGCGCAGTTCTGGGCTTCGTGCCGCAGATGCTGGTCCTGTTCTTCCTGCTGTCCATCCTGGAGGACATCGGCTATATGTCCCGTGTGGCCTTCATCATGGACCGTATCTTCCGCAAGTTCGGCCTGTCCGGCAAGAGCTTCATCCCCGTGCTGGTGGGCACCGGCTGCGGCGTGCCGGGCGTCATGGCTTCCCGTACCATCGAGAACGAGCGTGACCGCCGCATGACCATCATGACCACCTGCTTCATCCCCTGCGGTGCCAAGATGCCCATCATCGGCCTGATCGCAGGTGCCATGTTCGGCGGCTCTCCGCTGGTGGCTGTTTCTGCTTACTTCATCGGCATGGCTGCCATCATCTGCTCCGGCATCATCCTGAAAAAGACCAAGATCTTCGCAGGCGACCCCGCTCCCTTCGTCATGGAGCTGCCCGCTTACCATGTGCCTGCATGGGGCAACGTGTTCCGTGCCACCTGGGAGCGCGGCTGGTCCTTCATCAAGCGTGCCGGTTCCGTCATTCTGCTGGCGACCGTCGTGCTGTGGTTCCTGCAGGGCTTCGGCTTCGAGAACGGTGCCTTCGGCATGGTCGAGGATCAGGACAACTCCGTCCTGGCTGCCATCGCCACCAAGATCGCATGGATCTTCGCTCCTCTGGGCTTCGGCAACTGGCGTGCAACCGTTGCTTCCGTCTCCGGCCTGATCGCCAAGGAGAACGTTGTTGGTACCTTCGGTGTTCTGTATCACTTCGGCGGCGAGCTGTCTGAGAACGGCGACGAGATCTGGGCCGCTGTGGCACAGGATTACACCGCACTGTCTGCTTACGCCTTCATGATCTTCAACCTGCTGTGCGCTCCCTGCTTCGCAGCGATGGGCGCCATCAAGCGCGAGATGAACAACGGCAAGTGGACCGCTATCGCCATTGGTTATATGTGCGCTCTGGCTTACTGCGCCGCTCTGGTGGTGTACCAGCTGGGCGGCCTGATCACCGGTGAGATTGGCTTCAACTTCTTCACCATCGTGGCTGCTGTTGTTCTGGTGGCCTTCATCTACCTGATGGTGCGTCCCAACAAGTACGCGGGCAACAACGAAGTCAAGATCGACGTGACCAAGATCTGATCAAACTGCACGATATGTGAAAGGGTGTGTTTTGTATGATGGAATTCCTCGCTGCAAATTTTAATCTGCCCACGATCATTGTGGCAGTCATCGTGTTTGGCGGTGTGGGCTGGATCACATGGCACTCCCACAAGCATGGCGGCGGCTGCAGTGGGTGCAGCGGCTGCGGCGAAGGCGGCTGCAATGGCAGCTGCAGCGGCTGTCACTGAGCATTGAAATGATCCGCAAAGGGCGCGGGCTGGAACATTCGGCTCGCGCCCTTTTTTCAGAAACAAAAAGTTAGCTTTGGATAACATTGGAAAATCTATCAGAAAAGAGAGTGATCGGCATGGAACTGACGTCGGCACATCTGCGCTATCTGCTGGCGATCTATGAGGTCTCGCGCACCCACCTGGACATCAGCTCCCGTAGCATTGCGGAAAAGCTGGGGGTGACCAAACCCTCGGTGGTGCGCATCATGAACCTGCTGATGGACCGCGGCATGATCGTCAAGGAGCATTACGGCAAAATTTACCTCACGGACCGCGGCATCTGGGTGGCAAAACAGGTGGACCAGGAGCTGCAGAACATTCTGGCCCACTTCCCGCCGGTGAGCGCGCCGCTGACCGAGGAAGAAAAGTGGAACGCGGCGCTGGCCATGACCAGTGCCCTGCCGGACCGCATCTTCACCGGCGAATACGACCGTCTGTTCGGCGAAGACGCTGAAAAGGCAGAAACGGAGAAAGCTCAGTGATCAACAAAAAACTGCTTTCCTTTGACCGCGGTGCCCTGCGCTATGTAGGGCTGAACGTGCTGTTCCAGTGGCTGGGCATGCTGTGCAACGTGGTGTTCGTCACGGCTGTTGCCCGGCTGATCGGCGCAGCCTTTGCGGGCAGCCTGACCAGCGCTCTGCTGTGGCAGCAGCTGGTGCTCTGCCTAGGCACGGTGCCGCTGCGCTTCGGCTTTACCATGCTGGCCTCCGGCATGAGCGACAAGGCCTCGAAGGACGTCAAGCGAACCCTGCGCAGCAATATTTACGCCAAACTCACCCGTCTGGGCTCCAACTACACCGAGACGGTGGCCACCAGCGAGGTGGTCATGCTGGCCAGCGAGGGCGTGGAACAGATCGACACCTACTTTGCAAAGTACCTGCCCCAGCTGTTTTACAGCCTGCTGGCCCCGGTCACCCTGTTCGTGCTGCTGGTGGGCGTGCACGCGCGGTCGGCCATCATCCTGCTGTGCTGCGTGCCGCTGATCCCCATGTCCATCGTGGCGGTGCAGAAGTTCGCCAAAAAGCTGCTGAACAAATACTGGGGCGAGTACACCACCCTGGGCGACAGCTTCCTCGAGAACATTCAGGGCCTGACCACCCTGAAGATCTATCAGGCCGACGGCTGGAAGCACGAGCAGATGAACGCCCAGGCCGAGCGCTTCCGCAAGATCACCATGAAGGTGCTGACCATGCAGCTGAACTCGGTGACCCTGATGGACCTGATGGCCTACGGCGGTGCGGGCCTTGGCATCATCAGTGCAGTGTCGGCCTTTGCAAAAGGCCAGCTCAGTTTGACGGCTACCCTGACCATCGTGCTGCTGGCGGCAGATTTCTTTTTGCCGCTGCGGCTGCTGGGCAGCTACTTCCACATTGCCATGAACGGCGCGGCCTCGGCCGAGAAAATTTTCAAGCTGCTGGCGGCCGACGAACCCGCCGACGGCGATCGCGTGCCCGGCGAGGACACCGCCCTGCGGCTGGAGCACGTTACCTTCGGTTACGAAAAAGACCGCACCATCCTGCACGAGGTGTCCCTCACCATCCCGCAGGGCAGCTTCGTCTCGCTGGTGGGCGAGTCTGGCTGCGGCAAGAGCACCATTGCGGCCCTGCTGGCGGGCAGCCGCACCGGCTACACCGGCAGCGTGACCCTGGGCGGCGTGCCGGTAGGGGAGCTGCAGCAGGAGCAGCGCCTGCACACCCTGACTGTGGTGCCTCACAATGCCACCATCTTCAAGGGCACCGTGGAAGAAAACCTGCGCATGGCAAAGCCCGATGCCGCCGAGAGCGAGCTCTGGGCCGCGCTGGAGCAGGTGAACCTGGCGGACTTCTGCCGCAGCCAGAACGGCCTGCAGACGGCCCTGCACGAGGGCGGCTCGAATCTATCCGGCGGCCAGCGCCAGCGCCTTGCCATGGCAAGAGCGCTGCTGCACGATACGCCCATCTATCTGTTCGATGAAGCTACCTCCAACGTGGACGCCGAGAGCGAGAACGACATCATGACCGCCATCCACAGTCTGGCGGGCAAAAAGACAGTCATCCTCATCTCGCATCGTCTGGCCAATGTGGTGGACAGCGATTGCATCTATGTGCTGGACAAGGGCCGCATCGTGGAGCAGGGCAAACACGCCGACCTGCTGGCGGCACAGGGCGCGTACAGCCGCTTGTACACTGCTCAGAAACAGCTGGAAACACTGGGAAAGGAGGATGCCTGATATGAACAAGAACACAAATCACCGCAGCCCCTTTGCCATTGTGGGCCGGCTCATCGTGCTGGTCAAGCCCATGCTGCCCATCATGCTGGCGGCCATCGTCATGGGTGTGGCGGGCCACTTCTGCGCCACCTTCATCACCATCTTCGGCGGCTTTGGCATCCTGCGTGCGCTGGGCCTTGCCAGCCCGGTGGGCACCGTGGGCGCGGCCTTTGCCTGCATTCTGGTGTTTGCCCTGCTGCGCGGCGTGCTGCGCTATGCCGAGCAGGCGTCCAACCACTATATCGCCTTCAAGCTGCTGGCCCTCATCCGGGATAAGGTCTTTGGTGCTTTGCGCCGCCTGACCCCGGCAAAGCTGGAGGGCCGTGACCGCGGCGACCTCATCTCCCTCATCACGGCCGACATCGAGGCGCTGGAGGTGTTCTACGCCCACACCATCTCGCCCATCTGCATCGCCATCCTCTGCGTCATCGGCATGACGGGCTTTGTGGGCAGCTACCACATCCTGCCCGCGCTGGTGCTGCTGGCAGGCTACCTGCTGGTGGGCGTGGCTCTGCCTGTTTGGAGCGCCAAGCGCGGCGACCGGGTGGCCCGGGAGTACCGTCAGGCCCTGGCCGACACCAACAGCTATGTGCTGGAAAGTCTTCGCGGCCTGCGGGACACCCTGCAGTACCAGGATACGGCGTCCCGCGCCGAGGGCATCGACGCCCACAGCGAGACGCTGGGCGAAAAGCAGAAGGCCCTCAAGTACCGCGAAGGCCTCACGGCGGCCATCGCCAATACCCTCATCCTGTTCACCGTCATTGCGGTGCTGGGCGTGAGCCTGCGCCTGTATCAGAACGGCCAGCTGGGCGTGGAGGGTGTGCTGGTGTGCACCCTGTCGGCCCTGAGCTCCTTCGGCCCGGTGGTGGCGCTGGCGAACCTCGGTGCCAGCCTGACCCAGGTGTTCGCCAGCGCAGACCGCGTGCTGGACCTGCTGGACGAGGAGCCCGTCACCGCCGACGTGATCGACGGCACCGACACGGCCTTTGCCGGGGCCGAGGCACAGAACGTCAGCTTTGCTTACGCCGACGAGGAAGTGCTGCATGATTTGAGCCTGACCATCCCGGAAAAGAAGATCGTGGGCATCACGGGACGCTCCGGCAGCGGCAAGTCCACCTTCCTGCGGCTGCTGATGCGGTTCTGGGACGTTTCCAGCGGCAGCATCCGCTTTGGCGGGGAAGATATCCGCCGCGTGAATACCGCTGCTCTGCGGGCCCAGGAGAGCCTTGTGACGCAGGAGACGGAACTGTTCGACGATACCATCGAGAACAACATCCGCATCGCCAAGCGCGACGCCACCCACGAGGAAGTGGAAGCCGCCTGCAAAAAGGCGGCACTGGATGGCTTTATCCGCAGCCTGCCCAAAGGGTATGACACCCCGGTGGGAGAGCTGGGCGGAGCCCTTTCCGGCGGTGAGCGCCAGCGCATCGGCGTGGCGCGGGCTTTTCTGCACGATGCACCCTTCCTGCTGCTGGACGAGCCCACCTCGAACCTCGACAGTCTGAACGAGGGCGTGATCCTCAAGGCCGTCCGGGCTGAGTGCAGGGACAAAACGGTGCTGCTGGTGTCGCACCGCAAGTCCACCATGGCGGCAGCCGACGTGAGCTTCTCGGTGGAGAGCGGACGCCTGAGTTGATGCAGAGTTAAAAAATAACGCCTGTCCCGGCTGGGACAGGCGTTATTTTTATTCTTACTTGAGTGCGCTCAGGATCTGGTTTGCGATGTACCGATGCCCCCGGACGGTGGGGTGGGCATCGCTGGAAGTCTGCGTGAAGGTCACGGGGACGTAGGTCACGCCCTCCTGCTGCGCGGCAAGCTCTTTGGCAAAGCGGTTCAGGTCGCAGAAATAGCGGTTCCATGCGGGCAGCAGGGGCACCGGGTCGTACCAGCCAACCAGCAGGATGGTCGCGTCCGGGTTCAGCTTGCGGATCTCCTGCAGGATCAGGGGCAGGTTCGTGGTCACCTGCGTGTAGGCATCGCGGCAGATGACGTCCATGCCGTGGAACAGCAGGCGGTTGGTGTCCCGGGTCTCCTCCGGGGTCAGGCGCAGCTGGCGCAAGGCGTTGGTCATGGCCTGAAGGTTTTCAAGGCTGAAGTTCCGCAAATCGCCGCTAACCGTCAGTTCAACCAGCTTCTCGCTCTTCCAGTGGGTCGCCTCGCCCAGCCCCATGACGCAGGGCACCGTTGCATCGTTGGAGCCGATCTGGATGGAGATGATGTCGGCTTTGCGCAGATAGTCCTGAAACTGGGGGTAGGTGTAGGTGCTGCCGGTGGCCTGATTCGGCTGGGACATCCCGCTGTTCTGCACCATGTCCAGAAGGTCGGCGCTCATCAGACCCGGCAGACCCAGATCAATGGCGTGCTGCCGGTCGAGCCCAAGGCCCTGAGCCACCAGCGCGGTGTAGCTCTGGGCGGGGTAGCCCTCAAAGTTGGCCGAATAGTCCAGCCCGGACTCGGTCTGGGTGCAGAGGACCCCCGGCAGCCCCACACCGGCCGCGATGCTGTCGCCCAGCGCCACGTAGGTGAGCTGCGGCTCCGGTTCGCCGTCTGTCTGTGCATCGGCGGGCAGGGCGGTCTCCTGCTCGGCAGGCGCTGCGGTCTGCTCTTGCTGCACCTCTGCCGCTTCGGAAGCAGGCAGCTCCGTCTGTTCGTCGGCAGCAAATGCAGGCATGGCCAGCAGCACAAGCGCTGCTGCTGCGGCCAGAAAGCTGGCAAATTTTTTGTTTTTCATTGTGATTCCTTCTTTCCGGGGTGCCTGCACAGGGGGAGCGCAGGCTTTGCTTCTATGATAAAATGGAAAGCAAAAATTGTCAACTGACAAAATTCAAAATCCGTGCAGGGCGCGCTGCACCCGCAAAAATAAAAAAGCTCCCCCAAACGGAGGAGCGGGCGCGTTGGCGCCGGAGAGGGGCATGCCCCCCAGATTCAAATTCAGTAATCGCGGGAGGTGATCTCCTCCTCCAGCTTACGGTAATCCACCTTGCCCACGGGGGTCAGCGGCATCTCGGAGATGAACTTGTAGCCCACGGGCTGCACATACTCCGGCAGTTCTTCCTTGCACAGCTGGCGCAGTTCGCGCACGATCTGGCGCTTTTTCTTGTCGCCTTCCGGGTCCAGCACCACATAGACGAAGGGCAGGCGGCCCTGCACATGGTCCTTGTCGGTGCAGCCCACCACCGAGCACTGGTGCACGGCGGGGTGGCGGCTGATGACGTTTTCGATCATGGAGGGGAACACTTTGAAGCCGTCGTGGCGGATGATCATCCGCTTGATGCGGGCATCCAGATACACAAAGCCGTCCTCGTCCATGTAGCCCAGGTCGCCGGTGTGCACCCAGAGCTGGCCGTCTGCGTGGCGGCGCAGCACCATGGCGGTCTCGTCGGGCTTGTTGTAGTAGCCCTTCATGGCGGTGGGGGTGCAGATGCAGATCTCGCCGCGCTCGCCGATGGGCAGCTCGGTCTCGGTGCCGGGCTCAAAAACGGACACCACGGTGTTCAGCATGGGGATGCCCACGCTGCCGGGCTTGGTCACGTTGCCGGCGGCGATGGTGGCGGCCGAGGAAACTTCGGTCATGCCGTAGCCCTTGGCCAGCGGGTACTCCACGCCGTGCTCCTTGAGGAACTCGTTCACGGTCTGCTCGGCACCCAGCGGCAGCGAGTCGCCGCCGGCGGCGTAGTTGCGGATAAAGGAGAGGTCTTTGTTCTTCAGCAGCAGGGAAGCGGCCATCTGCTGGTAGTGGGCGGGCACGCCGAACATGTGTTCGGGCTTGTGCTTCCAGATCAGGGCACCCAGCTTGTCGGGGTCCAGATTGGGGATGATGATGACATGCAGGCCCATGACCAGCGGCATGTGCACACCGCAGGCGTAGCCGTAGGCGATGAACGGCGGCATGATGTTCATCAGCTTCTGGCCGCGGTGGAACAGACGGCTCTGGGCGGCAAACTCATGAGCCAGTGCGTTGAAATTGTGGTCCGTGAGCATGACGCCCTTGGGCGAACCGGTGGTGCCGCCGGTGTGCACCACCACGCAGGTGTGCTGCGGGTCGTAGGGTTCGGCGTTCATGCTCTGGTTTTTGCCGGCCGCGATGAAGTCCTTCCAGTGGAGGACGTTGGATTTGTAGCTGTTGCGGTCGGGGTTCGTCATCTTGTAGCCGATGGCCAGATGCAGCGGCAGCGAGTCTGCCGGGCTGATGACCAGCACCCGCTCCACGCTGGTGCGCTTGGCGGCCTGGTGGCAGCGCTCGTAGGTGACGTTCAGGCAGATGAGCAGGCGGGAATCCACCTCCTCGATGTACTCGTGGATGCCCTCGGCGCTGTAGCGCGGGTCCACCAGATTCAGCGAGGCACCGATCATGTCGGCGGCGTAGAAGGAGTAAATGACCTCCGGGGTCATGACGCTGACCACGGTGATGATATCGCCCTTCTTCACGCCGATGCCGCGGAAGGCGGCGGCCGTCTTTTTCACGTTGACGATCAGGTCTGCAAAGGTGATCTTGCGGCCATAGTATTCCAGCGCAGTCTCGGGCAGGTGGTTCTTGTTCTGGCGGCAGACGTACTCAAAGGCCGAACACTCCGGCAGGGGCAGGTCAATGAACTTCTGGTCGTAGTATTTCAGCCAGGGCTTCGCAGTGGACGCATAGAGCGGTTCACGCTGTTCAGTAGTCATAGAATCAAGTCCTCTTTTCTTTCTTCTTCTTCTTTTCATTGCTAAAAGCCGACAGCTTTGCAAAGAAGATGAAAGCCGCCGGTCAGAACACGCTAATAACTCAAAAATTAGAATCAATGATGCAGATTCTATTGTAGTGGAGCTGCCTGAGAATGTCAAGAAATAAACTATGAATGTTGCGTAAAAGAGCCGTAAAACAACGATCCAGCCCGAAATATCGGAGGTCAGCGCGGCAGCCACTGCTCGGCTTCGGCCGCGCTGCACAGCACGAAGTGCTCAGGCCGCAGCTCGCGCCACTGGGGCGCTTCGCGGCTGTAATCGTGCATGGAAGGGTCATAGACCAGCAGTTTTTTCTCCCGTTCCCGGCGGGGGTCCGGCATGGGGATGGCAGAGAGCAGGCTGCGGGTGTAGGGGTGGATGGCGTGGGCCACCAGTTCTTCGGCCTCGGCCAGCTCCACGATGCGGCCCTTGTGGATGACCGCGATGCGGTCCGAGATATAGCGCATCACCGAAAGGTCGTGGGCGATGAACAGGTAGGTGATGCCGCGCTCTTTCTGCAGGCGGCGCAGCAGGTTCAGCACCTGGGCGCGGATGGACATATCCAGTGCGCTGATGGGCTCATCGGCCACGATGAACTCCGGCTCCACGATGAGGGCCCGGGCGATGCCGATGCGCTGGCGCTGCCCGCCGGAAAATTCGTGGGGGAAGCAGGAGGCAAACTCCGGCAGCAGGCCCACGTCCAGCAGCGCCTGCCGGACTTTTTCGGCACGCTCGGCGGCGGAGAGGTCGGGCCGGACGTTCTGCAGGCCTTCGCCCACGATGTAGCTCACCTTGGCGCGCTCGTTCAGCGAGGACTGCGGGTCCTGAAAAATCATCTGAATTTCCTTGATGATCTGTTTGTCCAGTGTGCGGCTGATCTTGCCGTTGATCTTCTGGCCCTTATACAGGATGTCGCCGCCGGAGGTGGGCAGGATGCGCAGGATGGCCCGGCCGATGGTGGTTTTGCCGCTGCCGCTCTCGCCCACAAGGCCGAAGGTCTCGCCTTTGTAGATTTTGAATGTGGCGTCCTGCACGGCGGGGTAGGCTTTTTTGCCGGAGCCGTAGGTCACGTTCAGGTGGTTCACTTCCACCAGAACTTCGCGTTCATTTTCCATCTTACAGCCCCTCCTTTTGCAGTTTTTTCACCGCAGCAGGCGGCTCGATGTGCGGTGCGCGCGGGTCCAGCAGCCAGGTCTTGGCCTTGTGGGTGGGCGACACTTCAAAATAAGGCGGGCGCTTGACGAAGTCGATCTTCAGCGCCTGCGGGTTGCGGGGCGCAAAGGCATCGCCGCGAATTTCCGCAAACAGGTTTGGCGGGGTGCCCACAATGTTGAACAGGTCTTCGCCCTTCACGCCCATCTGCGGCATACTGGAAAGCAGCGCCCATGTGTAGGGGTGGCGGGGGTCGTAGTAAATGTCGTCAGCGGTGCCGATCTCCACGATGTCGCCCGCGTACATCACGGCCACCCGGTCTGCAATGTTGGCCACAACGCCCAGGTCGTGGGTGATCATGACGATGGTCAGGTCGTACTTGACCCGCATTTCTTTTAAAAGCTGCAAAATTTGCGCCTGAATGGTCACGTCCAGTGCGGTGGTGGGCTCGTCGCAAATGAGAATTTTCGGGCTGCAGGCCACCGCAATGGCAATGACCACGCGCTGGCGCATACCGCCGGAGAACTCGTGCGGGTACTGCTTGAACCGCTTTTCCGGGTCCGAGATGCCCACATCCCGCAGGTATTCCAGCGTTTTTTCCTTGGCGGCAGCACCCTTCAGGCCCTGATGCAGGGTCACGGCTTCCATGATCTGGTCGCCGATGGTTTTGAGCGGGTTCAGGCTGGTCATGGGGTCCTGCATGATCATGGCGATCTCGCGGCCCCGCACCCGCAGCCAGTCCTTCTCGGTCTTCAGGTCGGAAAGGCGCAGCGGCTTGCCGTCCGCCATGCCGTAGTAATCAATGGTGCCGCCGGTAATGGAGCCGTTGGCGTCCAGCAGACCCATAAAGCTTTTGGTAAAAACACTCTTGCCCGAGCCGCTCTCGCCCACGATGGCAAGCACTTCGCCTTGGTACAAATCAAGGTCGATGCCCCGGATGGCGTGCAGCACTTTTCCACGCAGGTTGAATCGGATGTTGACATCTTTTGCGGAGAGAATGAGCTGGTCGTGTTCCATGATATTCCCTCCTTACTGCAGATGGTTCTTCGGGTCGGCAGCATCCGAGAAGGCGTTGCCGATCAGATAGAACGCGATGGTGACAAAGCTCAAGATCAGGGTGGGGTACAGCAGCTGGTAGCGCAGGCCCGCCTGCATCATCACCTTGCGGCCGTCGTTGACCAGGTTGCCCAGCGAGGGCGTCTCCACCGAAAGGCCCAGGCCGATGTAGGTGATGAACACCTCGTTGCCAATGGCTTCCGGGATGGTGAGGGCCATGCGCAGCATGATGACCGACACCAGATACGGCAGCAGGTTGCGGAAAACGATGCGCACCGTGGGCGTGCCGATGCAGCGGGATGCCACGTTATAATCGCGGTCACGGATGATGAGAATCTGGTTGCGGATGAAGCGGGCCATCTCGATCCAGCCCTTGATGGACATGCCCAAAATCATGGTCCAGATGCTGGGCGTTGCCACATAGGAGATCAAAATCAGCACGATGGCGGTGGGGATGTTATCGAAGATGTTGTACAGCTCGGTGAACACGAAGTCCAGCCCGCGCACATAGCCCCACAGCACACCGGCGGTGATGCCCACCACGGCCTCGATGAGGGCCACGAAGAAGGCGATGGTCAGGCTGGTGCGGGCACCGGCCCAGATGCGGGCCCACAGGTCCTGCCCGATGGAGTTGGAGCCCCAGACAAAGCCGTCCTGCCCCGGGGCGATGTTGCGGTACTGGATGCCGGTGACGGGGTCCACGGCGCACAGGTTCGGGTCTGCCTGCCCGGGGAGATAGGGCTGCAGGAAGGCAAAGGCCACCACGGCGGCCAGCGCGATGAGCAGGGCCACGGCGGCCTTGTTTTTCAAAAAGGCGCGGAAGGTGCTGCCCCAGTAGCTGTAGTTGGAGCTGGCTGTGGCCTCGGCGTCTTCGGAGCGGAACCCGGCGGGGGTGAACAGCTCGTCCTCGGGCAGGTCTTCCCAGCCGGTGCGGCGCTGTGCGTCATTCAGCTTGTCTTCCAGCTGCTTCGATTTTTCCCGTTTCAGAAAGGAAAGCATCAGCGTCCACCTTCTTTCTTGCCAAAGTTGATGCGCGGGTCGATGAGCACCATGAGCACATCGCCCAAAATCAGGCCGATGATGCCCACGCAGGCGTACAGCAGCACGATGCCCTGCACCATGGTGTTGTCGTGGCGCTGCACACAGGTGACCAGCAATCCGCCCATGCCGGGGATGCTGTACAGGCTTTCAATGTAAATGGAGCCCACCACGGTGTTGAGGAAGGCCGAGGGGATGTACTGCACCAGCGGCACCATGGCATTGCGGAAGACATGATGCAAAGCGATGTTGTTCTCGCTCACGCCCTTGGCCCGGGCGAGCTTGACGTAATCCTTGTTGCTTTCATCCACCATGTAGCGGCGCAGCCACATGGCGTAGAACGCGAGGTTTGCAAGGCTCATGCTGCACACCGGCAGCACCCAATACCGCCAGTTGGAGGCGTCGAACAGCAGGCCCACGCCCACCACCGAGGTGCCGTACATCTGGATGTACAAAAAGTACACGGCGGCGGGCACCGCCTGAATGAGCACGATGAGTGCCGTGCCCAGCTTATCCGGCCAGCGGCCCTTGCACCGGCCCATCACAAGGCCCAGCGGGATGCCCAGCACAAGGCTCAGCAGCATGGCCAGCACGCCCATCTCAATGGAGATGGGCAGCTTCTGGGCCAGAATTTCGGTCACCGGCACGTTCACCTTGTAGATGTGGCTCACGCCCAGATTGCCGTGCAGGGCGTTCTGCCAGAAGTGCCCGATCTGCACCGGCAGCGGGTCCAGCAGGCCCATGGACTGCAGACCAGCCTGAATCTGTGCTTCAGTCATTTTTTCATAGTTTGCAAAATAGCCCTCGATCGGCATGAGCCGCAGCAGGCAGAACACCAGCGTCACGATGATGAACAGGGTCAAAATCGAGCGCCCGATGCGTTTTGCGAGATATTGCACCATGTGTGTGCACCTCTCTTTTCTTTTTGAAATACAGATAAGAATAGAATACCGCAAAGTTTTACATTTGGAAAGTGATTTGCAGAGATTTTGCAGCAAAAAAGAGGTCAGGAAACGCCGATAGGCATTCCCTGACCTCTTTTACAAATCAGCGCGCGTCGCGGTTGGCGTTGTACTCGTCCATGGAAACATAGTGGTCGAGGATGTGCACGCCCTTCAGGCGGTTGGAAGACAGGCCGGTGGGGGCATACTGGCCTTCCCACAGGTTCAGGCGGGTGGCGATGTAGGGCGGCACCGGCATGCCCAGCGGGATGACCAGCGCGTTTTCGATGAGGTAGGCTTCGGCATCCGCAAAGGCTTCATACCGGGCGTCCAGATCGTCGGTGATGGTCTTGGCGTTCTCGATCATGGACATGTACTGCAGCACGCAGTCGGCGGTCTCGCCGGTGACGATGCCGTCCTCCACGCCGGTGCGCAGGAAGGCGTAGCAGGTGCCGCGCTCACCCGGGGCCTGGTAGAACGGGTCAGACTCGGTCTCTGGGTCGGAGTAGTCGGCGCCCCAGTAGTAGGACATCAGCTCGTAGGCACCCACGCGGCGCACGGCGTTCAGGAAGTTGTCGGACGGGCCCTGGGTGATGATGATGTTGATGAAGTCAAAGCCGTCGTTCAGCACGCCTTCCACCTGCTGCTTGAACACCTGGCACTGCTTGTCCCAGTCCACCACAGCGGGGTTGTAGGGGTACTGTACTTTAATGGGGAAGGTGGCCCCGGCGGCGGTCAGTTCCTCCACGGCAGCGTCGCGGTACTCCTTGGCTTTGGCTTCGTCAAAGAAGTCGGACAGGTTTGCCAGGCCGCCGCATTCCGTGTAATCCACGCCCTGGCTGTTGGCGCAGAAGGAAGGCGGGGTGATGGTGTGCAGCTTGTAGTTGTCGTAGCCCTCCGGCGCGGTGACGGCCAGGGTCACGGACGGGTTGATGGCGTAGAGGAACGCCTTGCGGAAGCTGGTGCAGTTGATGGCCTTCACCCAGTTGTCCGGCTCATACTCGGCGTCCACGCCGGAGACGGTCCAGTTGGTGAACTCGTGCTTGTAGGGCAGGAAGTTGAAGATGTAGAAGTAGCTCTTGCCGGTCTCCGGGCGCTCCATGGACACCATATCTTTGGTGGTGTCGTCGGCCAGCCAGCTGTCCAGGATGTCCGAGCTGATGGTGGCCTGGTCGATCTCGCCGCGCTTGACCATCTCGGGGCCGCTGATGAGCTCCTCCTGGTTGTAGATGTAGCGGATGGTGTCGATGTAGACGCTGTCCTTGTCGTAGTTTTCGGGGTTCTTCTTCATCACCCAGCTTTCCAGCGGCACATACTCGGCCAGATAGAACGCGCCGCAGCTGCAGGCCGTCTCGGCGGAAGTGCAGAACTGGTCGCCATATTCCTCCAGCAGCGGGCCGTAGGCGGGCTCATAGGGGGTGTAGCTCAGCAGGCTGAGGAAGCCCGGGAAATCGAAGTTCAGCGTATAGGTCAGGGTGTGGTCGTCCACGGCCTTGACGCCCACGGCGTCGAACTCCACGGCAGGGTAGCTGGCGGCGGTGCCGTCGGCGGCCGTCACGGTAACGGTGCCGTCGGCGGCCATGGCATAGGAGGTGCCGTCTTCGTCCACAGTGCCGCTGGCTGCGCGGCTGCTGTAGACGTGGTAGTTGAAATATTCCTCTGCACCGGCCACATACCCGGTGACGAGGCTGGCGGTGGCGGAAGCGTAGTCCGGGTTCAGCACATAGGCCAGTGCGTCCACAAAGTCCTGCGCGGTGACGGGGCCCAGCACTTCGCCGTTGCTGTCCACCCAGTTCTCATCCCGCAGGTGGAAGGTCCAGGTCAGGGTGTCGGCGTCCCACTCCCAGCTGGTGGCAAGGCCTTCGCGAATTTTGCCGCGGCTGTCGTACTCCACCAGCGTGTCGATGCACTGGGTACCGTGGTACAGGTCCGGGTCCGCAGAGCAGATGAGGTAGTTCAGGGTGGCGGGCTGGCGGGAATACAGCACGGTGTAGGTGGAGCTGTCCCCGGCGCTGCTGCCGCCGTCCGTGGAAGAACCGCCGCAGCTGCTCAGCAGGCCGGCGGCTGCCACGGAAAGGGCGGCAGCGCCGCTGCCCTTCAGGAACTGGCGGCGGGAGATCGAATGCGTCATGATAAAAATCCTTCTTTCGTGAATGAGTGAAAAGGTTTTCTTCGTGTTTTCGGAGAAGAAAGGGGTAACGGAAACAAGCTCCGTTACCCCTCTGTAACAAGTCCGCGGCCACGGTGCGTGGTCTTATGATGTCAGTATAGCATTGAATGGGTGCGCCGTCAATCGTTTTTCGGCACAGGGTCTGCAGCCTTTGCCGCAGCGGCTTCGGGCACGGCCGGTCCCGCAGCCACAGCGGCGTTGACGGCAGCGGCAGCCGGTTCTGCAGCAGGCACGGCGGCATCGGCACCGGCTTCAGCGGCCTTGGCGGCTTCCTCGGCGGCCTTTTTGGCCTCGCGCTCCTCCCGCAGCTGCTTTGCCCGGGCGGCGGCTTCCTCCTGCCGCTTTTTGGTGCGGGCCTTGATGCGGCAGACGGTGCACACGCCGTCCACGCTGCCCGGCGCGATGGGCTTGCCGCACTCCTTGCACAGGGTTTTGGTGCATTTATGGATGCTCACCGGGCCCAGGGTGGAAAGCTGGCGCAGCTTCAGCCCGTCCAGGCCGTGGCTGGAGCAGGCGGCCACGCACAGCTCGCACTCGCTGCACTTCCACGGCGTGATCACCATGCGGGTTTGGCCGTCGGGCAGGTCTTCCAGTTTCAGGGCACCGGCGCGGCAGGCCTTTTCGCACTTGCCGCAGCCGAAGCACTTGTCTGTGAAATTGGGCAGGTGGTAGCCGTATTTCAGTGGCGTTTCCATGGCGGCCTTCAGCTGTTTGGTGCGCTGGTGCAGCAGCAGGCGGAAGTCGGTGCTGGAGTCGTCCGCGCTGCGCAGGCCGGGCAGCATCTGCAGCAGCTTTTTGGTGCCGCTTTTGGAGCCGTGGCTCACCTGCTCGAACATTTCGCGGCGGCTGAGCTCCTTGACGTGGTAGGGGTAGTCGTCCGCTTCGTAGGCCAGCGAGAACCGGGCTTCGAACACGGCCTCGCCAAAGAACTCCACCAGTCTTGTCAGCTCCTTGCGCAGCTGGGCGGCGCACACGTCGTTCTCGCACTCGCCGCAGGGGGTCAGGTCCAGCACGATCTTCTTGTTCAGCGCCAGATAGGCCAGCGCTTCCCAGGAGAGCGCGCAGATGCACTCGCGCACCACGGCGTTTTTGCGGCTGGATCTTTCGCAGCCGATCCAGATGGTGTCGTTGTCGCTGTCGGCGGCGGAGGTGTCCCGCTGCACCTGTTCGGGCGAGGGCGAGATGCAGCCGCTGCGGCAGGCGGAAACGCACAGGCCGCAGTCGGTGCAGGGGTCCCAGTCCTTCACGAGGTTCGGGCGGGTGAAAATTTGTTCGCCGTAAGGGCAGATATCCTTGCACTCGGTGCAGGGCTTGCGGTGCGGGTGCAGGTTCCAGCACTGGCGGCGGTTGATCTCGGGATGGGTGGTCTTCATCAGCGCATCCATCGCAGTTCGTGTAAAAAAGCCCATAGCTTACTCCCCTTCCACAACAGAAGTGATGTCTGCATGATCGATCAGAAAGCGCTGCACCTTCTGGGTGGTGACGGCCGAAGCGATGGCCTCCCGGGTGAGCACCTGGCGGATCTCGGCTTCCGGGGTGCCGTGCAGCTTGGAAAGGCGGGCGTACTCGGCGTCTGCTTCCTCATTGCTCACGGTGATGTGTTCCGCCTCGGCGATGGCCCGCGCGGCCAGGACGCTGCGCATCCGGCGCTCGGCATCCCGGCGGAAGTTTGCCCGCAGCTGGCCCGGCGTGGTGCCGTTCACCTGGCAGTAGAGCTCCAGCGTGAACTTGCTGCGGTCCAGCTTGCGCTGCAGCTGCTGCATGTCGCGCTCGGCGTTCTGGTCCAGCACAGCGCCCGGCAGCGCGACGGTCAGGTTGGCCCCGGCCATGTCCAGCAGGGCGGCCCCGGCAAGGCGGTCGGCGTTGGCTTCGTGGATGGCGCGCTTCCTGGCGCGGATATCCGCCTGCAGCGCTTCCAGCGAATCGAAGCCCAGCTCCTTTGCCAGGGCGTCGTCCACAGCCGGGGCCTGCTGCTGCTCCACGCGGTGCAGGGTGATCTGGAACTGTGCCGTCTGGCCGGAAAGCTCCGGCACCCGGAACTCGGCCGGGTAAGTAAAATCAAAGCGGAAGCTTTCACCCGCCTTGTGGCCGTAGACAGCCTGCTCGGCGGCGGGCATCAGTTCGCCGGTGCCCAGCAGCACGGTGACGTTCTCCATCTTGCTGTCCGGGATGGCTTCGCCGTTCAGAAAGCCCTCAAAATCCAGCGTGACGCGCATCCCGCGGGCGGCAGGCTGCTCCACCGGGGCAAACGGCGCGTGGGCCCGGGCAAGCCGCCGGAGCTCCTGCTCCACAGATTTTTCCGTGACCGGGCGCACCCGGCGGGTGATGGGCAGCCCCTTATACTGCCCAAGCGTTGCGCTGGGCATGGCATTTGCAGTTGGTTCCATCAGAAATACTCCTTTTCTCTTTTATCACAAGCGTTGCAGCGTTTCTTTTTTAAAGTCCCCGTTCGACGAGCCAGCGTTCTGCCACCTGGGAGAACAGTTCGGGGTAAAGCGCGTCTTCAGCGGAGAAGGCACTCAGATAATACTCCACCTCGGCGCGGGTGGGGGCGGCGGTGCGCTCCCAGATGGTGAAGGTGGTGCCGTTGCCCATGTCAAAGGTGGCGGCCAGCGTGAAATACTGGTCCCGCACGGCCAGGAACAGGTCGTTGAAGGTGTTGGCCAGATCGCTGCTGCCCACATAGGTCTGGGGGAAGGGGTCGGCGGTGAGGACGTACTTCGCCTCAAAGAACTGCATGGGGAACTCGTGGGTGCCCGGCACCGAGAAGCCGAAGGACAGCTTGTCGTTGATGGGCATCTGGGGCAGCTGGCAATTCTTGAAGTGGTCCGAACAGTAAAGCATGTCGTGGGGGATCATGTAGCTGGTCTCGCCCTCGGCGCAGTGGGTGTCGATCCACTGCGCAATGGCTTTGATCTGCGGCAGGTCCTTGCGGTCGGAGGTCAGGGCGTTCAGCCGGACGAACTCCCGGACGCCCCGCAGCGGGAGGTGATCGACGACCGTCAGGGGCGTGCTGCGCACCGACACGGCAAACACCAGCGTGAACGCCCAATAGGCGATCTTGAACCCCCGCCGACGGTTGATGCCCTCGGCCAGCGCGGCGGCACCGGGCAGGAGCAGCAGAAACCACGCGGGCAGGAACAGCAGCATCTGATGGGAGCTGGTGTTCTGCACCCGGGTGAACAGCAGCACGCTGAGCAGCAGGCTCATGCCGCCAAGGCAGGGCAGGGCGGGCGCTTTCCGGCACCGGAGAGCGAACCGCAGGCCCAGACCGATGAGGATGAAGTTCAGCAGGCCGACACGGAAGGTCTGCAGGTAAAGCTCCCAGGCAAGGCCGCCGCCGTTGTAGTAGGCATAGCGGTCTGCATAGCTGTAGTGCAGGATGCGGCTCACCATGGGCCACAGCAGGATGACCATGGCGGCCAGGGACAGCAGGCCGAACAACACGAGATTGCGCACCTGCCGCAGAGCTTGGCGCTTGTGACCCGCCTTGCCGGTTTTGAAGCTGCTCACCAGCACCAGCACGGCGTAGGAAAAATAATAGCCGACCACAAAATATAAGTACCACCGGCGGGACAGAATGACCGCAGCTGTGGCCGCGAACAGCAGCACGAACCGCAGCGGCTCCAGCCTTTCAAAGCGGAAATCCAGCGTGAGCAGCAGGATGGAAAAGGCAAAGATCAGCCCGAACCAGTCCGGCTGGGCCAGCAGGGCGCTCATGCGCAGGTACGGATAGGTGAAAAGCCACGAAAGCCCGATGAGAAAATACCAGAACCGGTGCTTCACCCGCAGCATCTGCCCCACCTTGAGCACAAGGCCCGCCAGCAGCGTCAGCAGCATGGGCAGGACGCTGAACACCTGGCAGAAGGCAAAGCTGTCGCCGGTGCGGTCGGTCAGGCAGAACGGGAACTCGAGAAACAAGGGGATGAAGTTGGTGTAGTCCTCGGCAAAGGAGCCGAAGATCAACCCGAAGCCGGCGGCCGGGCTCTGGGCAAAGGCGGCCTCGGCGGCGTATTGCTTCTGGATGTAGTTGGCGTAGTCCCAGTAATAGATAAAATCCCGGCGGCTCAGTGACCAGTAAAAGTAGAGCAGCGCTGCAGCCCACAGGCCCACGATCACCGCGCAGTGGAACAGGTCGAACCGGACCCCGGCCACCCGCAGCACCACCAGGACGCCTGCGAACAGGGCCAGATCACACCACAGGCTCACCAGCGGGAAAAACAGGCTGCTGCCCGGCGCGGCGATGCCCAGAACGAGCAGTGCCAGCGCCCCGGCGGCAAAGCCCAGCCCGACTCTGCCGGAAAGCGGCAGGCGGGAAAGGAGTTTTGTCATCCTCAAAACCTCGCAGTTGCAGAATATCACAGCTACAGTATAGCAACCAAACCCTGCACTGTCCAGTGAATGCCCGCCGGAAAAAACAAAATGCCCCATCGTTTTGAAAACAGATGGGACATTTTGCACGGAATATTACTTTTTCTTGACCTCTGTGGGTACTGCGGCTGCTTTGGCGGTGCGGCGCTTCTGGTTCGTGGCCTTATTGGCACTGATGCGGGCGGCGTCCGGGTTCGGTGCCTCCGGGGTCAGGCGCAGCAGGCAGCTGCCCATGGCGGGCAGGTCCACGGTGAGGGTGTAGTCCCGGCCGTAGACGCCGCCGTCGGTGGTGTGCAGCTTGGTCTTGCGGCGGCCCTTCAGCGCGCCGCCCCACTCGGCGGCTTCGGTGTTCAGCACTTCTTCGGCACCGCAGGGAAACTTGAGGTAGAGCGGGAACTTTTTGTGGGCGTGGTCCTGGGTGTTCATGACGCACAGCAGGCTTTCGCCCCGGCCCTTGCGCAGCCAGGCGTATACGCCCTCGTCGCGGCTCTCGCAGGCCACCCACTCGAAGCAGTCCGGGTTGTACTCGCCGTCATAGAGGGCGGGCTCGGTGGCGTAGACCCGGCACAGGTGAGCGAAGTATTTCTGGAAGGCATCGTGGAAGGGGTACTGCAGCAGGCCCCAGTCCAGCTCCCGCTTTTCATCCCACTCACGGAAGTGGCCCAGCTCGTTGCCCATGAAGTTGAGCTTCTTGCCCGGGTGCATGTACATATAGAAATAGAGGGTGCGCAGCTGGGCGCACTTTTCGGCGTAGCTGCCCCAGAGCTTGTCGATGATGGTCTTTTTGCCGTGCACCACCTCGTCGTGGCTCAGCGCCAGCAGGTACAGCTCGTTGTAGAAGTAATGCATGCTGAACACGATCTTGCCGTAGGCATCCGGCCGCTCGCCGAAGGGGGTGGCGAAGTAGTCCAGCGTGTCGTGCATCCAGCCCATATCCCACTTGTAGTCGAAGCCCACGCCGTCGTACCGGGTGGGGGCCGTCACTTTGAGGAAGTTGGTGGAGTCCTCGGCCATGTAGATGCCGGTGGGCCAGTGCTTGTTCAGGCCGTGGTTCAGCCCGCGCAAAAAGTTCACCGCGCCCTGGTTCACACCGCGGCTGGGGTCGCCCTGCCAGTACAATGCCCGGGAGATGGCGTCCATGCGGATGCCGTCGCAGTGGTATACGTCCATCCACATGGCGGCAGCGCTGTTCAGAAAACTGCACACCTCGTGGCGGTAGTAGTTGAAGTTGCAGGTGCCCCACTCGCTCTGGCCCACATCGCTGTCGTATTCATAGAGGTGGGTGCCGTCGAACTTTGCCAGCGCGTCGCCGTTGGAGGCAAAGTGCACCGGCACAAAGTCCATGATGACGCCAATGCCCATGCGGTGGCAGGCGTTGACAAAGCTGGCAAACTGGGCCGGGGAGCCGTAGCGGCTGGTCACGGCAAAGTAGCCGGTGGTCTGGTAGCCCCAGCTGCCGTCAAAGGGGTGCTCGGCCAGGGGCAGCAGCTCCACATGGGTGAAGTGATGGTCCAGCAGCCAGGGGATCAGCTCCTTGGCCAGTTCTTCGTAGTTGTACCAGCTGTCCGAGCCGTCCGGCTCCTTGCCGCCGGAGCGATGCTTCCAGCTGCCCGCGTGCATCTCGTAGATGTTCAGCGGGCGGTTGCGGCATTTGTCCCGCCGCTCCATCCACGCGGTGTCGTCAAAGGCGAAGTCCAGCTTTGCCAGCTTGCTGGCGGTGCCGGGGCGCAGCTCGGCCGCAAAGGCATAAGGGTCGCTGCGCATCACCACACTGCCGTCGGCACCATGCACCCGGTATTTATAAAGGTCGCCCTCGGCCAGGCCGGGGATGAAGGCGCTCCACACGCCGCTGTCGGCGCGCTGCATGGGCACGCCTGCCTCCCAGCCGTCGAAGCCGCCGCAGACTTCCACAGCGGTGGCACCGGGTGCCCACACCGCAAAGCGCCAGCCTTCCACGCCGTTGTCGGCGGCCGGGTGCGCGCCCAGGAAGCGGTAGGCATCGAAGCAGTCTCCATTGAAGAATTCACGGGGAATGGCGGGGTAATTCATGCAAAGATCTCCTTACGTTCTATGATCGTCAGCGCACGCGGCGCTGCAGTTGACGAAAAAGTTTTTCAGCAATTTATCCAATGAAATCGTGGCGTGACCAGCACACTGGCCGTTATTCTTTGGAATTCTTGACAAAAATCGGTAAATATTAACATATTTTACAGATTCTATGCTATACTATCCTTGTCGCTGTTCCAGACAGCGGTGGATTTTTTCTGTATCAGTATAAGACGGGAGCGGTATAAACAATGGCTTGGTATGACAATGCAGTATTCTATCACATCTATCCTCTGGGCCTGTGCGGCTGCGCGCACGAGAACGACGGGCAGCCCACGCCCGGCGCGTTCGAAAAGCTGAACGCCTGGGCACAGCACGCGGCCGACATCGGCTGCACGGCCATCTATATCGGCCCGCTGTTCGAGAGCGGCTCCCACGGCTACGACACCATCGACTATCGGCTGGTGGACCGCCGCCTGGGCACCAACACGGAGTTCAAGGACTTCGTGGCCCAGTGCCACGCCCGGGGCCAGAAGGTGATCGTGGACGGCGTGTTCAACCATGTGGGCCGCGATTTCTTTGCGTTCCAGGACCTGAAGGCCAACCGCGAGAACGCCCGCTATAAGGACTGGTTCTGCGATGTGAACTTCTGGGGCAACAACGAGTACAACGACGGCTTCTCTTATGGCAACTGGGGCGGCTTCAACCTGCTGGTCAAGCTGAACCAGCGCAACCCGGAAGTGCAGAACTACCACTATGATACCATCCGCTTCTGGGTGGACGAGTTCGACATCGACGGCATTCGCCTGGATGCGGCCGACGTGCTGGACTTTGACTTCATGCGGGGGCTGCGCCGCCTTGCCAACGAGATCAAACCCGAGTTCTGGCTCATGGGTGAGGTGATCCACGGCGACTACAGCCGCTGGGCGAACCCCGAGATGCTGCATTCCGTTACCAACTACGAGCTGCACAAGGGCCTGTGGAGCGGCCACAATGACCACAACTATTTCGAGATCGCCCACACCATGCGCCGCCTGCAGGGCCTGTGCCACGACACCCGGCTCTACACTTTCTCGGACAACCACGATGTGGAGCGCCTGCCCAACAAACTGCGCAACCGGGAGCACATCCGCCACATTGCCATTCTAGTATATACGCTTTGGGGCATTCCGTCCATCTATTATGGCTCAGAATTTGGCATTGAGGGCAAAAAAGAGTGGGGAAGCGACTGGCCCCTGCGCCCATGCCTGGAACTTTCCGACTACAAAGACGCCGTGAACACCAATCCTGTCACCAGCGTGTATGCCGCACTGGGCAAACTCAAGGCCCAGCTGCCGGAGCTGACCTGGGGCGAGGTGAAGGAGCTGCAGCTCACCACCCAGTGCTACGCCTTTGCCCGGGTGCTTGACGGCGAGGCCTGCGTTGTTGTGCTGAACAACGGCGACAGCCCGGCCCAGCTGGAGTTCCAGCTGCCGGTGGAAGCATCCGCCGCGAAAGACCTGCTGACCGACACCGTGGGGGCCCAGCCGATCATGACCGGCATCGAGTGGGGCCGCATGAAGGTGCAGCTGCCCTCCAACTACGCCACCATCCTCAAGCTGGAAAAATAAATGCATCCTTGCATGATCTGCCGTCTTTTGCTACAATAACAGTGAAAATGTCGGAGACTGGAAAGGAAGCGTTGAAACTATGAACGCAGCGCAGCGCAGAGAAGCCATTCAGGAGCGGCTCAGCGGAGCCACGGCACCGGTCAGCGCCAGCACACTGGCGGCCCAGTTGGGCGTCTCGCGCCAGATCGTGGTGGGGGATGTGGCCCTGCTGCGGGCGGGCGGCGCACAGATCGACGCTACGCCCCGGGGCTACCAGCTGCACCCGGCGGAAAAAGGCTACACCGGCATCCTGGCCTGCGTGCACAGCACCGAGGACGAGATGCGCACCGAGCTGTACACCATCGTGGACCAGGGCGGTGTGGTGGTGGATGTGGCCGTGGAGAACAGTCTGTATGGTGAACTGCGGGGCAATTTGAACCTTGCCAGCCGCTACGATGTGGACAACTTCATCCAGCAGGCCAAGGACACGCCCGAAGCACTTTTGAGCCGCATGACCGGCGGCGTGCATCTGCACACCCTGCACTGCCCGGACGCCGAGAGCTTTGACCGCATCAAAAAAGCGCTGGAAGAAAAGGGCATCGTCTACCACCGGGAGTGAGCGCCGGGGCTTTGAATCCAGTATAAAAAACGCGGTGGAGCTTGTCTATCCGCAAAACCGGAAAAAGGTTGGATAATCAACGAAAATGCAAAAGAGGTGGGTTTTCTGGACATTCGCATTGAAAAGACCGAGCGCGCCATCAAGCAGGCTTTTATGGAGCTGCGGGCACAAAAGCCGGTGGAAAAGATCAAGGTCAAGGAGCTGTGCGACCTTGCCTGCATCAACAAATCCACCTTTTATGCACACTATCAGGACATCTACGCTCTGGCCAACGCCATGGAGGACGAGATGGTGCAGGCCGTGGTGGCCAGCCTGCCGCAGCTGACCGCCAGCGATGTGAGCGAGCGCACCGAATGGCTGGCGCGGGAGATGTTCCGAGCCTTCATGACCAATCAGAAGGAGATCAACACCCTGTTCTCCGGCTCCCGGCAGGGCTTGTTCATCAACCGTGTGGAAGAAGCACTGCGCCAGTGCATCGCAGAGAGCGACCCCGCCTTTGAAAACGACGTGGTGCGCAAGATCGTGCTCTCCTTCTGCGTGCAGGGGTGCTACTACACCTTCACCAGCTACTGCGGCCAGATGGATGAAAAACGTCTGGTGGCCCTGCTGGCGTCCATCGCCCGCGCGGCACAAAAAATACGGATGTAAACAAAAAAGAAGCATGGCAGATGCCATGCTTCTTTTTTGTTTACGCATCACACGCCCGAAGCGCCGTAGTTTGCCAGCACGCGGGCGGAGGGGTCGTTGACGTTGCAGTTGGGCCATGCCTTGTTGGGCATCCAGAAGCCCACGATGGTGCGGCTCTGGTCATGATAGTACTTCTCGAAAATTTCGCGGTAGTACAGGCTCTCTTTCGTGAAGGGCATGCAGTGGGCCGAGTAGTTTGCCCGGCGCAGCTGGAACTCCTCGTCGGTGTAAAGGCTCTCGGCGTACTCCTTGATGTCGTCCACCATGCTGTGGCCCACGGCATCCGAGAAGGCTGCCTTCTCACGCCACAGAATTTCCGGCGGCAGCCAGTCGCCCTCAAAAGCCTTGCGCAGCAGGTACTTGCCCTTGCCGTAGCTGTTCAGCTTCTTTTCCGGGTCGATGGCCATGACGTAGCGCACAAAGTCCAGGTCGCCGAAGGGCACGCGGGCCTCGATGCTGTTGGCGGAGATGCAGCGGTCGGCGCGCAGCACATCGTACATGTACAGCTCACGGATGCGCTTCTGGCTCTCCTGCTGGAAGGCGTCGGCGGTGGGGGCGTAGTCGGTGTACTTGTAGCCGAACAGCTCATCGGAAATTTCGCCGGTCAGCAGCACCCGCACATCGGTCTGCTCGTGGATGGCCTTGCACAGCAGATACATGCCCATGCTGGCACGGATGGTGGTGATGTCCCAGGTGCCCAGCAGGCGGATGACCTCCTCCAGGCTCTGGATGACCATATCCCGGTTGATGATGATCTCGTGGTGCTCGCTGCCCAGGTATTCGGCGGTCTGGCGCGCATACTTCAGGTCGATGGCGTCGGTGTCCATGCCGATGGCAAAGGTGCGGATGGGCTTGCCCAGCTTCTTGGAAGCGATGGAACACACCAGCGAGGAATCCAGGCCGCCGGACAGCAGGAAGCCCACCGGGGCGTCGGCGTCCAGACGCTTCTCCACGCCTGCGATCAGCTTTTCGCGGATGTTCTTCAGTACGGTGTCCATGTCGTCCTCCATGGGGGCGGGCACATCGGCGATGTCCTCATAGCGGACAAAGCGGCCGTCGCAGTAGTAGCTGCCGATGGGGAAGGGGCGGATATCGTCGCACCAGCCGATGAGGTTCTGCATCTCGGATGCGAACGCGATCTGGTGGCTGGACTTGGAGTAGCCGTAGAACAGCGGACGGATGCCGATGGGGTCACGGGCGGCGATCAGGCGATCCTTGCGGGAATCGTACATGATCAGAGCAAACTCAGAATCCATGTGGCGGAACATGTCCAGGCCATATTCATAGTACAGCGGCAGCAGAATTTCGCAGTCGCAGTCGGACTGGAACTTGTAGCCCCGGCGCTTCAAGATCTCTTTCTCAAAGCGGAAGCCGTACAGCTCGCCGTTGCACACCACGCAGTCGGCACCGCGGTAGAAGGGCTGCATGCCCTCCGGCGTCAGGCCCATGATGGCAAGGCGGCCGAAGCCCATCAGGCCGAACGGCCCTTCCACGACCCGCTGGTCGTCCGGGCCGCGCATGACCGTGCGCAGCAGATACTCTTTGAACTTGGCGGCACTCAGATCGTGCCCGGTATAGCCCATAACACAACACATATTTCTTACCCCTCTTTTTACAACACGGTGAATAAAAAAATACGGCAGCCCATTCATCCCAATTGCTAGGACGAATATGCTGCCGTATCCGTGGTGCCACCTAAATTACCGGCACGAAAACCCATGCCAGTCACTTTTGTGCGCTCTCCCCGTTGAAAGCACTGCCGCGATAACGAGCGGCGCACGTCTGCCCCTACTGCTGCGTGCGCAGGTTCAGGGGGAAGCTCGCGGGTGTTCGTTCGGGCCTCGTTCTCTGCGCGGCTCTCACCTGCCCGCGCTCTCTGCGAAAGAACCTTGGGACCTTACTTTTCCCGGTCAAAACTTTTTTCTGCCTGCATTGTATCACGGCTTTTTGTCCGTGTCAACACAGCAGGGGCATTTTTGTGCGGTTTGCTCGGGCTGGCCCTCTTTTTGTGCGCAGTGGCGGCACAATCCGTACAACACGCTGCCCTCGCACTGCAAAGTGAAGCCGTGCTCTGCCATCAGGTGGGCCCGCACCTCGTCCATGAAGTGGCAGTCCAGGTGATAGATGCGCCCGCACTGCACGCACTTCAGGTGCAGGTGCTCCCGGCAGTGACGGCTCTCGTCCACATACTGGAACACGGCCTTCTCGCCCTTGTCGGCAACGTATTTCATGATGCGCTGCTCCCCGGCCAGCTTGTCCAGATAGCGGTACACCGTGGTGGGGTTGGGGCTGGCGCCCTGTTCTTCCAGGTGCTCCAGAATGTTGGAAGCACTCACCGCGTGCTGGCGATTGTTGATGAGATAATCCAGGATCAGCTGCCGCGTTTTGGTATTGTAGCCGTCGCTTCGTGCCATGAGAAACAAACACACCCTTTGCATTGTTTTTTTCATTGTAGCATATTTTTGTGTTGGATGCAAAAGGACAGACGCAAAAACCGAACGATTGGCTACAAGCACAAAAAATATTGTTGATTTTTGCAAAAATAAGATAAAAATTTTAGCGAAAACGGAAAATGCACCAAAGTTTATAAAAAAGTATTGTAATAATTGTCCTAATATGAAATAATAGGATTGGAATACTACTTGGATTGCAGCAAGAATACATCAACGCTTTTGAAGAAGAAAAGCATGCGCCCCAGAGTATTATAGGAGAAGAAAGCCTCTGCCCGCCCGGCGGGAGAGGGAATAGGAGTTGTTAAGAGCATGAAAGAAATGGAGACGCAGTCGAAGCTCAGCCTGAAGCTGCAGGCGTACCAGTACCTGAAAACGCGCATCCTGAACTGTGAGTACCGCCCCAACGAATTTCTGAACGAGCAGAAACTCTGTGCAGAAATGGGCAACATCAGCCGCACGCCGATGCGCGACGCCCTGGGCCGCCTGGAACAGGAAGGCCTGATCACCATTCTGCCCAAAAAGGGCCTGATGGTCTCCGGCATCACCGAGGAAGACGTGCACAGCATGTTCGAGATGCGCCTGCTGGTGGAGCCCTATGCGCTGCGCACCTACGGCAGCAGCATCCCGCGCGAAAAGCTGGAAGCCTACACCGAGCTGATGCACCACCCGGACCAGATCGAGGACTTCTGCGAGTCGGACGATGAGTTCCACGAACTGCTGATGAGCACCCTGCCCAACAAGTATCTGCGCTCGGCCTACGACCGCATCACCGGCCTGAACACCCGCTTCCGCATCATGACCGGCAAGGTGAGCATGATCAATCAGGAGCAGACCTGCGGCGAACATCTGGAGATCCTGGATGCTGCCTTGTCTGAGGACTGGGACCGCGCTGCCGATTCCCTGCAGCACCATTTGGAGCTGGCCCGCGATAAGGCGGAGGGCGTCATTAAGGTCATCCGCCTGTGGTAAAAGATTCATAGTAAACAAAAGAACTCCTGCACCCATGTGCAGGAGTTCTTTTTGTTTACAGATTATCCAGTTCTTTTTGCAGCTGTGCCAACGAATTGCGGATGGGAAGTTTCTGCGGGCAGACGGCTTCGCACTTGCCGCAGCGCACGCAGTGCAAGGCCTTTTCGCTGTCCGGGAAGCGGGTGGTCCATTGGGTCTTGACGGCGTCCTTCTGGCCGAACATGCCCAGCTTGTTCCAGATGCTGAAATTGTCCGGGATGTCCACGCCCATGGGGCAGGGCATACAGTAGCGGCAGCCGGTGCAGCCAATTTTGATGCGGCGGTGCAGCTCGTCGGCCACGCTTTCCACGGCGGCATTCTCGGCAGGGGAGAGCGGCTCAAAATGGTCAAAGGTAGACAGGTTATCGGCCAGCTGGTCCTCGGCGCTCATGCCGGAGAGGATGACGTGCACGTTTTTGTGGCTGCCCACCCAGCGCAAGGCCCACGAAGCATCGGTGGCGTCCGGGCGCAGGGCGTGCAGCGGCGCGGCGGCGTCTGCGGGCAGGGAAGCCAGCGTGCCGCCTTTGATGGGCTCCATGATGACGAGCGGCACGCCGCATTCCTCGGTGAGGTGGTAGCCCCGGTCGCCGCTGATCTCCTCGGCACGGTCATCCCGGTCGAGGTAGTTGTATTGCAGCTGACAGAAGTCCCAGGGCTGGTCCCTGAGGATGAACTCGAAGCCTGCGGAGTTGTCGTGGCAGGAAAAACCGAAGTTTCGGATGCGGCCTGCGGCCTTCTGCTCCCACAGCCAGTCTACGACACCCATGGCCTTGGCCTGTTCGTACCGGGCCTTGTGCAGCGAGTGCAGCAGATAGAAGTCGATGTAGTCCACGCCCAGCCGCCGGAACTGTTCCTCAAAAACGCGCTTGGCATCGTCCAGGCTTTTGCAGGTCCACAGCGGCATCTTGGTGGCAAGGTAGAAGCTGCTGCGGTCCCATTTGGAGATCACCCGCCCGACAAACGGCTCACTCTGGCCATTGTGATAAGGGTAGGCCGTGTCAAAGTAATTGACGCCGGCCGCTTTGGCGGTGTTCAGCAGCGCTTCGGCCCGGGGTTCATCAATGGTGCCGTCGGCATTGGTGGGAAAGCGCATACACCCAAAACCCAGCAGGGAAGTGCGCGCGCCGTTTTTGTTCCAGTTGCGGTATTCCATGGAAGTGACCTCCTGTCAGAACAAGTATAACATATTTGAGCGATCCGTAAAAGGCATAACGATTTAGAATTGTCGCCGCTTCGCTCTGACAATATCAGCGGAAGAATTATTTTTTATTTATGTTCTGAAAATGTCTGCGGACATTTTCAGAACACTTTTTCACGAGAAGGGCCGCAAAGGAAAACGGCATCCGCACAGCGGGCTGAACACGCTCGGTTATTGCTGCGCGATGCCAGTTCTCCCGAAGGGGAGAACTTTTTATATCTTCCGGTCAGCACAAATAAGGCTCCCCCTTCGGGGGAGCTGGCGCGTCAGCGCCTGAGAGGGTATAACAAAAAAGGTGCCCGCACCTTTCGGTACGAGCACCTCATTGTTCAAGAATGAACGGTTCCAGAAAAGGTTAAATTACTTAACCTCAACCTTAGCGCCAGCCTCGGTCAGCTTCTTCTGGATGTCCTCAGCCTCAGCCTTGGAGACCTTCTCCTTGATAGCCTTGGGAGCGCCATCGACGATAGCCTTAGCTTCCTTCAGGCCCAGACCGGTGATCTCCTTCACCAGCTTGATGACCTGCATCTTGGTAGCGCCAGCCTCAGCCAGGATGACGTCGAACTCAGTCTTCTCCTCCTCAGCAGCACCGGCAGCAGCACCAGCAGCAGCGGGAGCAGCAGCAGCAACAGCGGAAACGCCGAACTCCTCGCAGTAAGCGTCGATCAGTTCCTTCAGCTCCAGAACGGACAGCTCCTTGACGGAGTCGATGATGGCAGTAATCTTCTCAGAAGCCATAGTAGTAACCCTCCAATATAAATGGTTTGTTTGTTGATTTCTTGTTTTGTTTAAGCAGCGGTCACGCAGCCATTAGGCAGCGGGCTCCTCCTGCTTGTCGGCATAAGCCTGCATTGCAACGGCCAGACCAGACAGAGTGCTGGTGAGGGCGCCTGCGAACATGGACAGCATGCCTTCGCGGTTGGGCAGCTTTGCGATTGCGCTGGTCTCAGCTGCATCCATGACCTTGCCTTCCATGAAGCCAGCCTTCACGACGAACTTCTTGGACTTGTCGCCGTCCTGGTACTTGCACAGGATGCGGGCAGCGGACATGGGATCTTCTTCGTGAGCAAAAGCGATAGCGGTATCGCCCTTGAACTGCTCAGCCAGGCCCTCCAGAGAGGTACCCTTGACAGCCAGACGCAGCATGGTGTTCTTCACGACCATGTAATCGACGCCTGCCTCACGCAGCTCCTTACGGAGCTTGGTGTCGTTCTCGACGTTAATGCCGCCGTAAGCGACGACGCAGCCGGAAACCGCACTCTCAAACTTTGCCTTCAGATCAGCGACATAAGCCTGCTTCTCAGAAAGAATCTTTGCACTGGGCATTCGGTTTCACCTCGTTTCAAAAACTTGTATCGAAAGCCGGAGCGAAGCATCAAAAAAGCCTCTTTCCCGCACTCAGTCGAGAAAGAGGCATAAAAACAACTTTTACGCACGTTTCTCGGCAGGCGGCATAGCCTTACGCTGGACTCCAGCACCTGCTGTCTCAAAAACAGCATGATTATATTACCGCAAACGTGCGGCGTTGTCAAGTGGTTTTTGAAATTTTCTGACAAAATTTTTCTGCCGCCCAACAGAACGGCAGAAAAACGATCAGAAATTCAAATTAGACACCGTACTTCAGGGTGTTCAGACGGATGCCAGGGCCCATGGTGGTGGCGATGGTAGCGCTCTTGAAGTAGGTACCCTTTGCTGCAGCGGGCTTTGCCTTGGCAATAGCCTCCATCACAGTGTCCAGGTTGGTGTACAGCTTCTCTGCACCGAAAGAAGCCTTGCCCACGGGCACATGGATGATGTTCTGCTTGTCCAGACGGTACTCGATCTTACCAGCCTTGGCCTCGGAAACAGCCTTGCCCAGGTCGGGAGCAACGGTACCAGCCTTGGGGTTCGGCATCAGGCCGCGGGGGCCCAGGACCTTACCGAGACGGCCAACGCGGCCCATCATATCGGGAGTGGTCACGACGACGTCGAAGTCCATGAAGCCGCCTGCGATCTTTGCGATCAGCTCGTCATCACCAACGATGTCAGCGCCGGCAGCCTCAGCGGCAGCAGCAGCGGGGCCCTTAGCGATGGCGCAGACGCGCACGGTCTTGCCGGTGCCGTTGGGCAGAACGACAGCGCCGCGGACCTGCTGGTCAGCGTGACGGCCGTCAACGCCCAGACGGACGTGCAGCTCAACGGTCTCGTCGAACTTGGCAGAAGCGGTCTTGCAAGCCAGCTCCAGAGCCTCGTTCACATCATATGCCTTAGTAGAATCGACCAGCTTTGCAGCGTCGACATAGTGCTTGCCATGTTTCATTGTATATCCTCCTGTGTGGTCATGCGGGCAGTGTTATGCCCTCCCACTGTTTATGTCTCAGCCCTCGACGGTGACGCCCATGGAGCGGCAGGTGCCACGGACCATGCTGCATGCAGCTTCCAGAGAAGCAGCGTTCAGGTCGGGCATCTTGGTCTTTGCGATCTCCTCCACCTGAGCGGCGGTCAGAGAGGCAACCTTCTCCTTGTTGGGCTTGCCGGAAGCGGTGTTGATGCCAGCGGCCTTCTTGATCAGAACGGCTGCCGGAGGAGTCTTGGTGATGAAGCTGAAGGAGCGGTCAGCGTACACGGTGATGACGACGGGGATGACATAACCCATCTGGTTCTTGGTACGCTCGTTGAACTCCTTGGTGAACGCCATGATGTTGACGCCCTTCTGACCCAGAGCAGGGCCAACAGGGGGAGCCGGAGTCGCCTTGCCGGCCTCGATCTGCAGCTTAATGTAGCCAGTAACTTTCTGTGCCATAGTAAATGCACCTCCAAAAATCTGTGGTGAGTTGCGGCACGGTGTCTCCGTGCCTCCCACGAGCGCGTGCACGCTGCACACGCTCTATAAGAACCGCACTGCGGTCTTACCTTGGTAAACGTTCCTTGCCGGTTGGTTACGGCAGCTCGACCTGGCCGATCTCCACTTCAGCGGGAGTTTCGCGGCCGAACATGTTGACCTTGAGCTTCACTTTGAAGTTCTCGGTATCAATGGCCTCCACAAGGCCCATAAAGCCTTCCAGAGGACCGGCGGTGATCTGAACCGTGTCGCCGACGTTGAAGTCAACGGCCAGCGGTGCAGCCTTCTCCACGCCCATCTTCTCCACTTCTTCAGCAGAGAGGGGAACGGGCTTGGAAGCGGGGCCGACGAAGCCGGTGCAGCCGCGCGTGTTGCGCACCACATACCAGGTGTCGTCGTTCATCACCATCTTGACCAGAACGTAGCCGGGGAACAGCTTGTGTTCCACCATTTTCTGCTTGCCGTTCTTGTCGATCTCGGGAACCATCTCGACGGGAACCTTAACGTCGCAGATCAGGTCCTGCAGGTGGCGGTTCTCCACCATGGTCTGCAGGTCGTTCGCGACCTTGTTCTCGTAGCCGGAATAGGTATGCACAACATACCAAAGAGCCTCAGTGGACTCATCCACCAGCTTGGTTGATTCTTCCATTTTGGTCTGCCCTCCGTTTCAAGATGATTCTCAGGCGCCGATGATCAGGCCGAGGATGCCGCCGAAGACGGTGTCCAGCAGGATCATCACGACCGCTGCAAGTGCGACGGTCACGAGCACGACGACGGTGTTCTGCTTGGTGTCCTCTTTCGAGGGCCAGACCACCTTCTTCAGCTCGCTCTTGGTGTCGCGGAAGAACTTGGCGCATTTGCCGAAGAAGTTCTTCACAGCGGCCTTTGCTCTGGCCACAAAGCCCGGCTTTTTCTCGGTTTTGTCTGCCATGATGCGTCCGCCTTTCTTACTTGGTTTCGCGATGAACGGTGTGCTTCTTGCAGAAACGGCAATACTTCTTCATCTCGAGACGATCGGGGTTGTTCTTCTTGTTCTTCGTGGTGTTGTAGTTGCGCTGCTTGCACTCGGTGCAGGCCAGAGTGATTTTAACGGTCATTTGTTGACACCTCCATTATAACGGTTGTTTTGAACCTCCCTCGGGTTGCGGGTGGTACCTGTAAAACAGGCGCACTTAATAACCCCGCAAAAGAGGTGATATCATTGTACCACGCACTTTTCCATCCGTCAAGCAGAAATTTGCGCTTTTTGGAAAGTTTTTTTGAAAAATATCACTTCTGTTCTGGCGGCTGCTTTTGCGCATTGCGCTTGCATCGTGCGCATAGATATTGTATAATAAGCCAGAACGGCATTTTTACCGGTTGAACCCGCCCCGCATCATGGGGCTTTATAAATAGGAGAGAGTTATCATGCAGTCTGAGAAAATGTGCGTTGCCCTGCTGTTCGGCGGTATGTCCAGTGAGCACGAAGTCAGCCGTGTTTCGGTGGGCAATTTTGTCAACAACATTGATCGTGAAAAATATGAGGTGCTCACTGTGGGCATCACCAAAGAGGGCCGCTGGCTGTACACCGAGGCTACCGCAGCCCAGATGGCCGACGGCAGCTGGGAAGAACTGGCCGGCAACATGCCCTGCGTCATCAGCCCGGACCGTGCCGACCACGGCATGATCCTGTTCACGCCGGAAGGTCATGTGGAAAAGCTGCACATTGATGTGGTCATCCCGGTGCTGCACGGCCTGTGGGGCGAGGACGGCACCGTGCAGGGCCTGCTGGAGCTGGCCGGCATCCCTTATGTGGGCTGCGGCGTGCTGGCAAGCGCGGTGTGCATGGATAAGGCGGTGGCCAACGCCCTGTTCGAGGCCAACGGCGTGCCCCACACCAAGTGGCTGGCTGCGAACCGCTGGGAGATCGAGTCCGATCTCGAAGGTGTGTGCGAGGGCGTGGAAAAGAAGCTGGGCTGGCCCGTGTTCGTCAAGCCTGCCAACGCCGGTTCCAGCGTGGGCATCTCCAAAGTCAACAGCCGCGACGAGCTGAAGAAGGCCATCGATCTGGCACTGGAGAACGACCGCAAGGTGGTGTTTGAAGCCTTTGTGGACGGCCAGGAAGTGGAGTGCGCCGTCATCGGCTCTGACCCCGCCGTGGCCACCCGCCCGGGCGAGATCCTGGCCGGTGCCGAGTTCTACACCTATGACGACAAGTACAAGAACGGCGTCAGCCAGACCGTCATCCCGGCCCACCTGCCGGAAGCAAAGCTGGACGAGGTGAAGACCTACGCCGCCATGGCCTACACGGCCCTGAACTGCGAGGGCCTTGCCCGCTGCGATTTCTTTGTGGAAAAGGGCACCGGCCGTGTGCTCATCAACGAGATCAACACCTTCCCCGGTTTTACCGCCATCAGCATGTACCCCAAACTGATGGAGCACGAAGGTCTGCCGGTGCCCGCTCTGATCGACCGGCTGATCGAGCTGGCTCTGGAAAGGAAGGAAAAGCAGCATGGATAACCGCCCCATCGGCGTATTCGACAGCGGCCTTGGCGGCCTGACCGGCGTGCGCGAGCTGCGCAAGCGCCTGCCCCATGAGGAAATCATCTATTTTGGCGATACCGGCCGCGTACCCTACGGCAGCCGCAGCCCGGAGACCATTCTGCAGTATGCCCGGCAGGACATTGCATTTCTGCTTTCGAAAAATGTAAAGTGCATCATGGCGGCCTGCGGCACGGTGTCCAGCACCTACCCGGCTGCCGAAGCGGCCCGGCTGCCGGTGCCGTACCTGGGCGTGGTGGATGCCGCCGCGCGGGAAGCGGCCTTTGCCACCCGCAACCGCCGCATCGGCGTCATCGGCACGGCGGCCACCATCCGCTCCCGCAGCTACGAAAAGCTGCTGCGTCAGCTGGTGCCCGGCGTGGAGATCACCGCCCGGGCCTGCCCGCTGTTCGTCCCGCTGGTGGAAGCCGGCTATGTGGATCACAGCGAGGAGACCAAACAGCAGGTGACGAAGCTGGTCATTGCTCAGTACCTGACCGAGGTGCGCAACGCCGGGGTGGACACCCTGATTTTGGGCTGCACCCACTATCCGCTGCTCAAGACCATGATCGGTGAATTCATGGGCCCGGCTGTCACGCTGGTGGACCCGGCCAAGACCGCCGCCCACCACCTGGAACGCACCCTCTCCGAGCGTGGCCTGCGCGCCGCACAGGAGCAGGAGGGTCAGGCGCATTTCTACGTGAGCGATGTGCCGGACAGCTTTGTGCAGACGGCAGACCTGTTCCTGGGCGAGTACAAGGGCGGCCCGGTGGACCAGATCGCCATTGACAAATATTGATAAGGAACGAAAACGTGAGCAAACCGTTGAAGGAAGATTATATCATCCGCATCAAGAGCCGCATCGAGCAGCATGTGGAGGAGCCGGTGGAGACCGACGAAAAGGAAGAATTCGTCGAGCTGATGACCCGGGGCCAGTTTGTGCAGAAGGGCGACAGCTATTATATTACCTATAAAGAGACCGAGACCACCGGCTACGAGGGCTGCACCACCACCCTGAAAATTGCCGCCGACGGCAGCCGCGTGGCGATGCTGCGGTTTGGCAAAGGCGGCGGGGCAGGCACCCAGCTGATCATTGAAAAGGGCAAGCGCAACCTCTGCCATTACGAGACCGGCTACGGCTCCATGACGCTGGGTGTGACCGCCGACGAGATCGTCTGCGGGCTGACCGAAAAGGGCGGCACAGCGAAGTTTGGCTACCTGCTGGATGCCAACAGCGCCGACCTTGTGAGCCGCAACCGTCTTGAAGTGACCGTGACCCACGTAAATTGAGATATTCCCCCAGACTGTGAAAGGAATCCGACCAATGACTGAATTTGAAAAGACCTATCAGAACTACAACCCCCGGCAGGCTGCACTGGACGAGGCACGCGCTCTGCTGACCGCTGCCGCCAAGGCCGCCATGGCCGACGGCACTCTGCCGGAAGCGGAGCTGCCCGCCTTTATCGTGGAGATCCCGGCCGATACCAAGAACGGCGACATCGCTTCCAACATCGCCATGGCCGGTGCCCGCACCTGGCGCAAGGCCCCGAAGATGATCGCCGACGCCCTGCTGGCTCACCTGCCCTCCATCGAGAACAGCGTGTTCGCTAAGGTGGAAGTGGCCGGCCCCGGCTTCATCAACCTGTTCCTGTCCCAGAGCTTCTGGGCTGGCGTGGTGCTGGGTGCCTGCGCCAACAAGGAGTATGGCCGCACCGACCACGGCAAGGGTGCAAAGTACAATGTGGAGTTCGTCTCTGCCAACCCCACCGGCCCCATGCACATGGGCAACGCCCGCGGCGGCGCACTGGGCGACTGCCTGGCCGCTGTGCTGGACTGGTCCGGCTACGATGTGACCCGCGAGTTCTATATCAACGACGCCGGCAACCAGATCCAGAAGTTCGGTAAGAGCCTGGCCGTGCGCTACCTGCAGAAGTACTGCGGCGAAGAAGCCTATCCGCTGCCCGCCGAGTGCTATCAGGGCGGCGACATCAAGGTGCTGGCCGGTGAGTTCGCCGACCTCCACGGCGATGAGTACGTGGCCGCCTGCAAGGGCCTGAGCGAGGAAGCCCTGTTCGAGAGCGAAGCCTTTGCAGCCCTCAAGGATGCACTGGTGGCCTACGCTCTGCCCAAGAACATCGCCGCCCTCAAGCGGGACCTTGGCAAGTACCGCATCGACTACGATGTGTGGTTCCACGAGAGCACCCTGCACGAGTCCGGCGCAGTTCACGCCGTGGTGGATAAGCTGCTGGAGCTGGGCGCATGCTATAAGGCCGAGGACGGTGCCATCATGTACCGCAGTGCCCAGTATGCTGCGAAGTACGGCACCGTCAACAAGAAAAAGACCGAGGACGGCACCGAGGAGGAGGCCAAGGACGAGGTTCTGGTGCGCGCCAACGGCATCCCCACCTACTTTGCCGCTGATATCGCCTACCACTACAACAAGCTGGCCACCCGCGGCTTTGCCAAGGCCATTGACGTGTGGGGCGCAGACCACCATGGTCATGTGGCCCGCATGAAGGGTGCCATGGATGCCATCGGCCTGCACGGCGAGGATCTGGACGTGGTGCTGATGCAGATGGTCAACCTGATGCGCGACGGTCAGCCTGTCCGCATGTCCAAGCGCACCGGCAATGCCATCACCCTGACCGACCTGCTGGAGGAAGTGCCCATCGACAGCGCACGCTTCCTGTTCAACATGCACGACGCCGGCAGCGGCATCGACTTTGACCTGGACCAGGCCGTCAAGACCGACAACGATAACCCCGTGTACTATGTGCAGTATGCACACGCCCGCATCTGCTCCATCCTGAAAAAGATGGAGAGCGAGGGCGTGCAGTTTGCCGGTGCCGAGAAGGTGAACGCCGCCCTGCTGACTGAGCCCAGCGAGATGGATCTGATCCGGATGCTGGCTGCTTTCCCGCAGGAGATCGTGATGGCCGCCGAGAAGTACGACCCCAGCCGCATCAACCGCTTCGTCATTGATCTGGCCAGTGCCTTCCATCGCTTCTATGGCAACTGCCGCATCCAGGGCGCAGACCCCGCTGTGCAGCAGGCCCGTCTGGCCCTGTGCATCGGCGTGAAGAATGTCATCTTCAACGTGCTGACCATGTTCAAGATCAACGTGCCCGAGAAGATGTAACATAAAACCACAGGGGCTGTTGCACAGCATTTGGCGCAACAGCCCCTTTTTACGGTGTATGGCAGGAACTCCCCCAGTCGCCTGCGGCGACAGCCCCCTCGGAGATGGGGCCTTTGGCATAGCGGCAAAGTTTCCGATTCAAGCGAAAAGTTTCCGGTTTCGCCAGAGGCTCCCTCCCAGAGGGAGCTGGCAAAGCCGTCAGGCTTTGACTGAGGGAGTTTCCCTCCCGTGAAAAGGCAATTCTGGAAAATCCGCAGATTTTCCAGAATTGCGAAATTATAATAATTATTCCGCTGAATATGCCCAGAGTGAAACGGAGGGCATTATAAATCGTCTATCCCCCCAAAACAGATACAAGGAGAACCCATGGAACCTTTGAAAATTGGCAATATCGTTCTGCCGCACCGGGCGGTGTTCGGCCCCATGGCGGGCTTTACCGATGCTCCCTGCCGCCGCCTGATGGCCCAGCACGGGGCGGGCTTTACCGTCAGCGAAATGGTGTCCAGCCGGGCGCTGGTCTACGGCGACCACAAGACGGTCAGCCTGCTCAAGGCGGAACCCAACGGGGCCCCCTACGGCGTACAAATTTTTGGCGAGGTGCCCGAGATCATGGGCGAAGCCACCGCTGCCATCGAGCAGTATGACTTTGACTTTGTGGACATCAACATGGGCTGCCCGGCACCGAAGATCGTCTCCGGCGGCGCGGGCAGCAAGCTGATGCTGGACCCTGACCGCTGCGGGCGGATCGTAGAGCAGGTGGTGGCCCACACAAAACGGCCTGTCACCGTGAAAATGCGCAAGGGCTGGGACGCCGACCACATCACTGCCGTGGAGTGCGCCAAAGCCTGCGAGCAGGCGGGCGCGGCGCTGATTGCGGTGCACGCCCGCACCCGGGAGCAGATGTACACCCCCGGCATCGACCCGGAGATCATTGCCCGGGTGAAGGACGCCGTCAAGGTGCCGGTGCTGGGCAACGGCGATATCCATTCGGCCGAAGATGCCGTGCGGATGATGCAGGCCACCGGCTGCGACGGCGTGATGATCGCCCGGGCAGCGCTGGGCGACCCGTGGCTCTTTGAGCGCGTGAATGCAGCCATCGAGGGTCTGCCCGCACCCAAGGAGCCGAACCTGCAGGCCCGCATGAACGCGCTGCGCTGTCAGGTGGAGGAAATGGTGGAGCAGAAGGGCGAGTTCGTGGCCATGCCCCAGGCCCGCGCCCAGACCATGCACTATATGAAGGGCCTGAAGGGGGCGGCCAGCCTGCGGCGCTACTGCTGCACCCTGACCCATCTGGAAGACCTGGACGAGCTGATCGACGCGGTGTTTGAGGAGCAGCGCAAGGCCGGCCTTGACCCCGACGATGTGCGGGAAGTGCCGTTCCCGTAAGAAATAAGTTTTGAGCCAGTGGGCCGGTAGTTTCTCTGAGGACCGTCCGCTGGGGTGGGACCCTGCCGCCGCAGGCGGTAGGGCGGGCGATGGAATGGCCCGTTTCGTGTCCGAGGAGGAACTACCGACACACTGACCCTACTGCAACGTCCTGCCGGGTCAGCTCATCCAGATTCTGGGTGTAGCAGGGCAGGCAGTGGGCCATGAACCAGTCGGCTTCCGGGCAGTGCATGGCTTCCAGCGCCGCTTTCTGCTGGGCAAAGGCCGCGTCGAACTCGTGGTTGCCGCTGCGCTGCTCCTCCATGCACTTGATGAGGGCGCTGAGCCGGTCGGCGGCTTTCAGCAGCCGCTTTTCTTCGGCGGTGAGCAGCTCGCCGGAGATGAAGGGAGAAATTTCTTCGCCCAGTTCTTCCGGCAAAAGGCCGGTCATGCTGCGCACGCTCTCGGCCTCCAGCGCCTTGTAGGCGTCCCGCAGGGCGTGGTTCGCATACTTGACGGGCGTGGGCATGTCGCCGGTGATGATCTCCGGTGCGTCGTGGTACAGCGCCGCCACTGCCACCGTTTTGGGGCGGCAGGGGGTGCCGGTGTACCGCCGTGCGATCAGGCACAGCATGTGTGCCAGCAGCGCGGTATCACAGGTGTGCTCACTGAGGGATTCGGCCCGGGTGGAGTGCATCAGGCTCCAGCGGGTGATGTACTTCATGCGGGCCAGCAGGGCGCTGAACGGATACAGCATGGGCGGTCTCCTCCTTTGCAGATGCGGACTTTTCTTCACCATACCTGCCCGGCAGGGGCTTGTCAAGCCTTTGGTGAAGAAAAGTTCTTTTTTTAACCGCGTGCCCGTGCTATACTATACAGAAAGAACATCAACATTCTGCCCCAGCGGCAGAGAAAAGAGGAACCCATGGAGTGGTCTGGTACCGCCCGGCAGCCGCAGCTGCTGGGGCAAAAAAAGGATAAATTCTGGCGGACGGTGGCGCTGTGTGCCCTGACGGCCGCGTTATTTTTCCTGCCGTTCTATATCATCGACGGCGGCTTTTTCCACTATGCAGGCGATTTCAACAGCCAGCAGATCAGCTTTTACCGCTATATGAACGGCTTTTTCAAGGGGGCCGGTTACCCGGACAGTGCGTTCACCTCGGTGCGTAACACCTTCTCCTGGGCCACCGACCTTGGCAGCGGCGTCATGAATGCCTACTCGTTCTACCTGTACGGCTCGCCGTTCTTCTATTTTTCGCTCATCTTCCCGCAGAAGTGGCTGCCCTACCTCATGGTGCCGTTGCTCGTGCTCAAATTTGCCGTGGCGGGCGGCGGCGCGTACCTTTACCTGCGCCGCTACGTCAAAAACATCGACTATGCGGTGCTGGGTGCCTGCCTTTACACCTTCTCCGGCTTTGCGGTGTACAACATTTTCTTCAACCACTTTGTGGACGTGGTGGCCCTGTTCCCGTATCTGCTGTGGTCGCTGGACGAAGTGCTCTATGAAAACAAGCACAGCTGGTTTGCCTTCTGGGTGGCGGTGAACCTTTTCAACAACTACTTCTTCTTCATCGGGCAGGTGGTGTTCCTTGCCATCTACTTTGTGTGCAAGCTCAGTACCGGCGACTTCCGTCTCACGGTGAAAAAGTTCGGCCTGCTGGCCTTCGAAAGCCTGCTGGGCGTGGCCATGGGCAGCCTGCTGCTGGTGCCGGCCATCCTCTCGCTGCTGCAGAACCCCCGCACGGTGGACCTTTCCTCCGGCTGGGGCTTCCTGACCTACAGCAAGGTGCAGCAGTACCTTGCCATCCTCGTCAGCTGGATCATGCCGCCGGATTCGCCCTATCTCACCTCCATCTGGTCCGAGGGCGTCATCAAGTGGACCAGCATGTCGGCCTACCTGCCGCTGTGCAGCCTGGCCGGTGCGGTGGCCTACTGGCGCGCCCGCCGCGGCGACAGCAAAAAGCGCATCGTGGCCACCTGCGCCGTTTTTGCGCTGGTACCTATCCTGAACAGTGCCTTCTACGCCCTCAATTCCAGCTACTATGCGCGCTGGTATTATATGCCGGTGCTGATCCTTGCTGCCATGACGGTGAACGCGCTGGAAGACCACAACACCGATCTGGATTCCCCTGCGGGCGGCATCAGCTGGCTGATGATCGCCACGCTGGCCTTTGCCGTGGTGCCGGTGCAGGACGGCGACACCGGCAGCTGGTCCTTCGGCGTGCTCAAGAACCCCGGCCAGTACTGCGCGGTGCTGGGCTTCGGCCTGCTGGGGCTGCTGGTCTACCGCTATATCTGTGGCAAATGGCGGGCAGACAGCCGCTTTGCCCAGCGCATGACGGCGGCAGTGCTGGCCTTCGCCTTCCTGTTCAGCGTGGTGCACATCGGCATTGGCAAGTTCGGCCAGTGGTACACCGACAGCGACCTCGTGGAGCAGGACACCAACGCCCTGCTGCTGAAAAATGACCTGCCCGAGGGCGATTGCCGCATCGACACCTACAAAATTCATGATAACATCGGCATGTGGCTGGACAAGAGCTGCCTGCAGTATTTTGGCAGCACGGCCGCGCCCAGCATCCTCAGCTTTTATCCGGCACTGGGTGTCAAGCGGGATGTGCGCAGCGAGCCGGAGCTTTCCAACTACGCCCTGCGGGGCCTGCTGAGCGTGGAATACCTCATCACCACGCCGGAAAAGCAGGGTGCCTTTGAAGCCGAAGCCGACGACGGCTGGGTCTACGACAGCGCAAAGGACGGCTATGTGCTCTACCGCAACACGAATTATGTGCCCATGGGCTTCACCTATGACTACTACCTCACCGAGAACGAGTACGAGGACACGGTCAAGTCCACCCGCTCAAACCTTTTGATGCGGGCGCTGGTGCTGCCGGATGAAGCCGCCGAGACCTATGGCAAGTATCTCACCCATCTGCCGGACGACAAGCTCAATGACCTGTACTACGAGGAGTACGTGCAGGACTGCGCCGACCGCCGCGCCACGGCCGCCAGCGTGTTCCAGATGAACAATTCCGGCTTCCACGCCGAGATCACGCTGGGCAAAGAGAACCTTGTGTTCTTCTCGGTGCCCTACGACGACGGCTTCACAGCCTATGTCAACGGGCAGGAGACCGAGATCGTGGAAGTGGACGAAGGCCTGATGGCGGTGCTCTGCCCGGCAGGGGAGAACACCATCGACTTTGTGTATCAGCCCGACGGCATCCGGCTGAGCCGCCCGCTGACCTTTGGCGGCATCGGCGTGTGGCTGGTGTACACGGCATACTTTGTCTGGCGCAAGCGCCGGAAGAATGACTTTGCCCCGGAGAAAAAATAAAATTTTGCAGTTGCCCCTTGACTTTATCCGGATAAAGTGTATAATGCAATCAAACCGATGAGGCGGAGGAGAACCTGCACAGCGCATCTTCAGTGAGCCCGGACAGTGAAAACGGGCGAGAGCGGGGCAGAGATTCGTGGGCCGCCGAGGGCCGGGCAAACGAGATGCCAGCGCATTTTCAGTAGCTTGGGACGGAAGCCTCCGTTACAGGGCAGGGGAGTGTTGGCTCTCCGTGAGAGGCTCTGCGTTTTGAGAGCAGGGCAAGCAAGGTGGCACCGCAGAATCGTATTTTACCGATCCTGTCCTTGTGGATGAACACACAGGGACAGGGTCGTTTTTTTGTAAGACCCGTCCCGCAAAGGGAGCGGGTCTTTTATTTATAATTTTTTGGGCCGCCCGCTCCGGGAAAGGAGTCATTTATTATGAAAAACGTTACCATGATCTCCCGCCGCAGCTTCCTGAAGGCCGCTATGGCAGCTTCCGCCGTTTCCGCACTGGCACTGACCGGCTGCGGCGGCTCCGCTTCTTCCGCTGCCGCATCTGCTGCAGCTGAGGGCGGCCAGACCTTCAAGGTGGGCATCGTCAACTATGTGGACCATGCATCCCTGAACCAGATCGTGGCGTCCGTCGAGAGCCGCCTGGACGAGCTGGGCAAGGAGAAGGGCGTCACCTTCGATTACGCCGATTACTACGCCAACGCACAGGCCGATCAGTCCAACCTGAACCAGATCGGTGCCGATCTGGTGGGCGATGGCGTGGATGTGATCGTGGCTGTGGCGACCCCCACTGCCGCCACCATGCTGGCTGCCGTGGAGGATACCGACATCCCGGTGGTCTACTCCGCCGTCACCGACCCCGCTGCCGCAGGCTTTGACGATGGCGAGAACATCACCGGCACCTCCGATGCCCTGAATACCGATGCCATTATGAACCTGATCCTTGCGGTGGACCCGGACATCGACACCATCGGCCTGCTGTACGACCTGAGCCAGGATGCCTCCACGCAGGCCATTGCAGACGCCAAGGCCTTCTGCGAGGCGAAGGGCATCAAGTACATTGAGAAGAACGGCACCACCACCGCCGAGGTACAGATGGCGGCCGAGGCCCTGATCGCTGCCGGTGTCAAGGCGGTGTTCACCCCCACCGACAACACCGTCATGACCGCCGAGCTGTCCATCTACGAGACCTTCACCGAAGCAGGCGTCCAGCACTACACCGGTGCCGACAGCTTTGCCCTGAACGGTGCTTTCGTGGGCTACGGCGTCGATTACGTCCAGCTGGGCGAAGCCACCGCCGACATGGTGGCCGAGATCCTGTGCGATGGCAAGAGCGCTTCCGATATGCCGTACCAGACCTTCGACAACGGCATCGTGACCATCAACACTGAGACCTGCGAAGCCCTGGGCCTCGACCTCGACACCGTGAAGGAAGCCTTCAAGCCCTACTGCACCGAGATCGTGGAAGTGACCACCGCAGAGAACTTCTCTTAAAGATAACCCTCTCAGTCAAAACCTGACGGTTTTGCCAGCTCCCCCGAAAGGGGGAGCTTTTGGCGGCTATAGGAAAAGTTTTCCGTCCCAATAAAAGCTTGCCCTTCGGGAGAGCTGGACGCGAAGCGGCCTGAGAGGGCCGTTCTAAAATACATAATGTTAAAAGGAGCACACACATGCTGGCGAGTATTTTTTCGCTCAACGTCCTGCAGACGGCGCTGGAACTGGGCTGTATCTATGCCCTGGTCGCGCTGGCGCTGTTCTTGAGCTATTCCATTCTGAACATTGCAGACCTGTCCACCGACGGCTGCTTTACCCTGGGCTGCGCGGTGGCCTGCCAGGTGGCTCTGACCGGCCACCCCGTTCTGGCCCTGTTTGCCGCCATGGCGGCGGGCGTGTGCTCCGGCTTTGTCACGGCCTTTCTGCAGACCCGCCTCGGCGTGGAGAGCATCATGGCCGGCATCATCGTCAACACCGGCCTTTACACCATCAATCTGGCCGTGATGGGCTTCTCGTCCACCATGTCGCTGGTCAAGACCGACACCATCTTCTTGCTGGCAAAGGGCTCGCTGAGCTTCCTCGGCGGCTGGTATAAGCTGGTGATCGCGCTGGTCATCATCGTGCTGGCAGGCGCAGCGATGCTGGGCTTCCTCGGCACCCGGCTGGGCCTGTCCATCCGCGCCACCGGTGACAATGCTGCCATGGTGCGCGCTTCCAGCATCAACCCGGCCTTCACCATCACGGTGGGTCTGTGCATCTCCGGTGCGCTGTGCGCGCTGTCCGGCGGTCTGCTGGCACAGTACCAGAAAAGCTGCGACATCAACGTAGGCACCGGCATGGTGACCATCGCGCTGGCGTCCCTCATCATCGGCGAGACCCTGCTTGGCAAGCGCACCATGCTGCGCCGCATCATCGGCGTGGTGTTCGGCAGCTGCCTGTACCGCTTTATCGTGGCCGTGGCTCTGCGCTTCAATGTGCCCGCTGCCGCCATGAAGCTGGTGTCTGCCATCATCGTGGCCATCGCTATTTCGATGCCCGCCATCAAGGAAAAAGTTGCTTTCGAGCAGCGCAAGCGCGGGGCACGCAGCCGCCGCGTGACCACCGGCAAGGAGGGACAGTAAGATGGAAATGCTTCAGCTGAATGACCTGCACAAGACCTTCAACCCCGGCACCGTCAACGAAAAGGTGGCCCTGAACGGGGTCAGCCTGCACATGGAAGCAGGCGATTTTGCCACCATCGTGGGCTCCAACGGCGCGGGCAAATCCACCTTGTTCAATGCCATCACCGGCGGCTTCATCGCCGACGAGGGTAGCATCCTGCTGGGCGGGCAGGACATCACCTTTGAACCGGAACACCAGCGCAGCAAATACATCGGCCACCTGTTCCAGGACCCCCTCAAGGGCACCGCGCCCAACATGACCATTGAGGAAAATCTGGCGCTGGCCTACCTGCGGGCCGGCACCGCCCCCCACGCCATCTTCTCCCGCATCTCCCGCAAGGATAAGGATGTGTTCCGCGAGAAGCTGGCGCTGCTGGACATGGGCCTTGAGGACCGCATGAAGCAGCCGGTGGGCCTGCTGTCCGGCGGCCAGCGTCAGGCACTGACCCTGCTCATGGCAACGCTGGTCACGCCGAAGCTTCTGCTGCTGGACGAGCACACCGCCGCCCTGGACCCGGCCACCGCCGAAAAGGTGCTGGAGCTGACCAAGAGCATCGTAGCCGAAAAGAAGATCACCTGCCTGATGGTCACCCACAACATGCATCAGGCGCTGGAGCTGGGCAACCGAACCCTGATGATGGATGCGGGCTGCATCGTCTTTGACGTGAAGGGCGAACAGCGCAGCAAGATGACTGTGGACGATTTGTTAGAGAAGTTCCGCGAGAATGCCGGCAAGAATCTGGACAATGACCGCATCCTGCTGAGCAAGGTAGAGCCGTAATTATAGGAAAAACAAAAATCCCCTCTGTGCAGATGCACAGAGGGGATTTTCAATGCAAGAAATTACTGAACGTACTCGACCGTGTACTCGAAGCCGTACTCCTCCTGCAGCTTCTTCACTTCGGGCTCGCAGTCCTCGATGAAGGTGGGAGCATAGACAGAAGCGCCGTTGTGAGCCTTCTTGTAGTCCTCCACGATCTGCTGCAGCTTTGCCCAGCCCTCGTTGGCCTTGGCGTTGTCGATGCTGTCGGGGAAGTTGATGATGAACTCGCGGTGTTTGGGGATACGTGCTTTCATGGTAGAAATCTCCTTATAACAGTTTGGATTTTACTTGTTCATTTATACAGAAGCACGGGCCTGAACCTGTGCAACTTGCGAAAAAATTTTACAGTCCGTACACCCGACGGGCATTTTCCGTGGTTACACGGAACACATCCTCGGCGGGGACGCCCTTCACCTGCGCGATGTACTCGCCCACATAGCGGATGAGGGAACTGTCGCAGCGGGTGCCGCGCACCGGCTCCGGGGCCATGTAGGGGCAGTCGGTCTCCAGCACGATGCGTTCCAGCGGCAGGGCGCTGATGGCCTTGGCTGCCCGCTTTGCACCTTTGAAGGTGCAGGCACCACCGAAGCCAATATACAGCCCCTGCTTTGCCAGCCACACAGCGTCGTCGGCACTGCCGGAATAGCAGTGGACGATGCCCTTGGGATGGTATTTTTTCAGCAGGGCGTAAACGTCGGCGTGGGCGTTGCGGTCGTGCACGATGATGGGCTTGTCCAGTTCCAGCGCCAGCCGGATGTGTGCCTCAAACATGGCCAGCTGGGCATCCTTGGGCACAGGCCAGTGGTAGTCCAGCCCGCACTCACCCACAGCTACCACCTTGGGGTCCTCGTAATACGGGGCCAGAGCGCGCATCTCTGCGGCCCAGTCCCCGCCGTACACCGAGACCGTAGGAGCCGGGCCTTCCTCGCCGCAGTCGGCGGCGGGCAGCAGGCTTTCCGGGTGGATGCCAACAGCTGCCACCACCCACGGGTAGCGGTGCGCCAGCCCCAGCACCCAGGGCGCGTCCCCGGAGTGGGTGGCCTGCTCGCACACGCCTACCACGCCCTTGCCGGGCAGACTGTCCAGCAGGGCAAATCGGTCGGTGTCAAAGGCGCGGGCACTGTAATGGGCGTGGGTGTCAAAAATGGGGCCGGTCATTTGCCCTCCTTTTTGGCGGGGGCCTTGTTCACCAGCCAGATGCCCACACACACGAACACCAGCGCCGCCAGATACTGCCAGCGGAACAGGGGTTCGCCGTTGAGCACGGCGCTCAGCAGTACGTTGACCACCGGGTTCACGAAGCCAAAGATGGCAATGCGGCTGACCGGGTTGTTCTTCATCAGCAGGGCCCACAGCACATAGCCTGCGCCGCAGATGAAGGCCAGATACAGCATGACCACCACCGCCAGCGCGCTCTGCACCTGCAGCCGACCGCCCATGGCAGTGCCAATGAGGAACAGCGCCACGCCGCCCACAAAGAGGTTGATGAAGCAGACGCCGAAGCTGTCGGCCTTTTTGGTGACCGACTTGTTCCACGGGCCGGACAGGGTGAAGATGACGGTTGCCGCCATCATGCAGAATACGCCCCAGCCGCTGCCGCTGCCGTGGTTGCCCAGCGTGCCGATGAGTACGCCCGCAAAGCCCACGACGCAGCCCAGCGTTTTGGCAGGGGTCATGCGGTCCGCATTGCCATAAAGGAAGTGGGCAAAGATGACCCCCAGAAAGCTCTGGGTGCTGTTCAGGATGCCCCCAAAGGCACCGGTGAGCATCGCCACGGCGATGTAGTAGAAGGCATACTGTGCGGTGGTCTGCCACAGACCCAGCGCGCAGCACTCTGCCGCCACCTTGCCCCGGGGCAGGCGGGGCATCCGGCTTTGCAGCAGCACACTGCCCAGCAGCACCAGAAAGCTGCCCAGTGTGAACCGCACCCCCGCAAAGCAGAAGATGGAGGCGGTGTCGCCGGTGCCGATGGAGAACAGCCGGTAGCCCAGCTTGATGAAGGGAAAGGCCGAGCCCCACAGCACATTGCAGAAAATAGCCAGCAGCACGGCACACACCGGTGTGCCGAAGATACGATCCAGTTTTTCCGCTCTGGAAAGCGTCTTGTTTTCCTGCATGGCGGCTCAGTGGATGCGGCTGCCCACGGGGACATCATCGCCGTAGAAAGCAATGGAGCAGCCGCCGTCGGCGGTATCAGCAGCAAAGATCATGCCCTCGCTGACATATTTGCCCTTCATCATCGGGCGGGGTGCCAGGTTGCACACGATGCCGATCTTCTTGCCGATCAGGTCTTCCGGCTTGAACCACTTGGCAATGCCGGACAGGATGCAGCGCTCGCGCTCGCCGTCGAACACGGTCAGGTGCAGCAGCTTCTTGCTCTCCTTCAGGTTCTCGCAGGCGCGCACCTCGGCCACGCGCAGCTCCACCTTGCAGAAGGTGTCAAAGTCGATCTCGGCTTCGTGGGTGAAGTCCACGCCGCTCTCCTCAGCAGCAGGGGCGGCAGCCTTCTTTTCGGCTTCCGCCTTGGCCTTGTTGGCGGCTTCGGCAGCAGCCTTGCGCTTCTCGTCTTCTTCCTTCAGGTGGGCGATCTCCTTGGCCACGTCGATACGGGGGAACAGAGCATCGCCCTTGTGGACGGTGTAGGTCTCCTGTGCGCCGTAGGTGGTCTTGGTCAGGTCCAGAGCAGATGCGTCCAGACCCAGCTGTTCCATCATCTTGGGGGCGGTGGTGGGCAGGTAGGCGTTCAGCAGGATGCCGCACACGCGCAGTGCCTCGCACAGGTGGTACAGAACGCTCTCCAGACGGGCCTTGTTGGCCTCGTCCTTGGCCAGCGCCCAGGGAGCGGTCTCATCGATGTACTTGTTGGCGCGCTGGATGACCGCGAAGATCTCCATCAGGGCCTGCGGGATGGTCAGGCTGTCCATGTCGGCCGTGACCTTGGCGGTCAGCTCGTTGACCATGGTCTCCAGCTCGGTGTCGATGGCTTCGGTACCGGCCACATTGTGCACGGTGCCGCCGAAGTACTTCTCGCACATGGCGACGGTGCGGCTGAGCAGGTTGCCCAAATCGTTCGCCAAATCGCTGTTGATGCGGGTGATCAGGGCTTCGTTGGTGAACATGCCATCGTTGCCGAAGGGGATCTCACGCAGCAGGAAGTAGCGGATGGCATCCACGCCGTAGCGGTCGCACAGGATCACGGGGTCCACCACGTTGCCCACGGACTTGGACATCTTGCCGCCGTTCATCAGCAGCCAGCCGTGGCCGAACACGCGCTTGGGCAGGGGCAGGTCCAGAGCCATCAGCATGGCAGGCCACAGGATGGTGTGGAAACGCAGAATTTCCTTGCCCACCATGTGCAGGTCGGCGGGCCAGAACTTGTCGTAGTCGTGATATTTTTCGTTGCCGTAGCCCAGCGCGGAGATATAGTTGCTCAGGGCGTCCACCCACACATACATGGTGTGCTTGGGGTCGAAGGGCACCGGGATGCCCCACTTGACCGAGGTACGGGACACGCAGGTGTCCTGCAGGCCCTGCTTAATGAAGGCGATCATCTCGTTCTTGCGGCTCTCGGGCTGGATGAACTGGGGGTTCTCCTCGTAGAGCTTCAGCAGGCGGTCGGCATACTTGCTGGTCTTGAAGAAGTAGGCTTCCTCGTGGGCATCGTAGACCTCACGGCCGCAGTCGGGGCACTTGCCGTCCACCAGCTGGCTGTCGGTCCAGAAGCTCTCGCAGGGCTTGCAGTAGTGGCCGATGTACTCGCCCTTATAAATGTCGCCCTGCTCGTACAGCTTGGTGAAAATCTTCTGGCAGCTTTCCATGTGGTAGTCGTCGGTGGTGCGGATGAAGCGGTCATAGCTCACGTCCAGCAGCTTCCACAGGTCCTTAACGGTGGCTACGATCTTGTCCACATACTCCTTGGGGGTCACACCGGCATCGGCAGCCTTGTCCTGAATTTTCTGGCCGTGCTCATCGGTGCCGGTCAGGAACATGACGTCGTAGCCCTGCATCCGCTTGAAGCGGGCCAGTGCGTCGCAGGCGACGGTGGTGTAGCTGTGGCCGATGTGCAGCTTATCGCTGGGGTAATAGATGGGGGTAGTGATGTAGAATGTCTTGTGCTCACTCATGGGATAAAATCTTCCTTTCCTGATTTGGCGCTGCAACGAAAAAACTCCCGCCCTGCCGGACAGATGCCGGACAAGGACGAGAGCTGAAACTTTCGTGGTACCACCTTGCTTCGCCGTGCCCTTGCAGGCACAGCCTTTTGCCGGGAAGCCTCCCGGCGCAGCGCGGTAACGGGCGCACCCGTCGCAGGCTCATTGTTCGCCCGCGCAGCTCCGAGGCCATGTTCCGCTCCGCGCAGCCTGCCCGGTTCCATCCTTCGGGCTTTCTGTCAGGCGCAGACGGTGCGTACTCTCCTCATCGCAGCCAATTTACATTGTTATGCCTATAATACGCAAAAACGGTGGGTTTGTCAATATGAAACCTCGTAATCCAGACAGAACCGTGCCTTGGTGTAGGGCCGTACCTTGCCGTCGGCCACGGCTACATGGGCGGGGTGGGTGGAGTAGCCCTTGAGGGCTTCAGCGCTCTCAAAGGTGGTGTCCAGCATCAGGTCGGCGGTGGAAGAAGGCAGGCCATTGATGTTGACGTGCACTTCCACAAGGCCGGGAATTTTGCCTGCAAGGCCTTCCAGCCCTTCCTTGATGCCCGCTTTCACAGCGGCTTTCTCGGCGTCGGACAGCTCATCTTTCAGCTGCCAGAGAATGACATGCTTGACCATAACAAAAAATCCTCCTGCGTTTTTTCTCATTGTAGCAGGGTGAGAAAACGAACGCAAGAGGAAAACGTTAAGATGGTGGAAAGAACAGGAGCACGACCAGAAACACCGCACCGGCGACGGCCATAAAAATGCCCTCGATCTGGGTGTAGCGAATGTATTTTTCAGAAGGTTCGGCCCGGTCGTACCGCCAGCGGGTCTGCAAAGAGATGGCTTCTTCCGGCAGAAAAAACGAGAACAGCCCGAACCCGATGCAAACAAACAACAGCAGAATGAGAAGAATCGTGTCCATGGCGGCACCTCACTTTTTGCCATCATTCCGTGTGCCATGATAGCACAGATTGGAGATCAAAAAGCCGATGCAGACCAGCAGCGCGGTGACCATTAAAATGGTGTGCAGCGGTTCGACCCGGGGCAGAAATACATTTACAAGATAAACGGCCCCGCACAGCAGCAGCGCAATGCCGGAAAATTTGCTGAAATGCTTCTTTTCATCCTCACTGCTCCAGCCGGTGCCGCCGCCATTGCGCAGGTCTTGGATACCGCGATACACAAACAGCACACCGCAGAGAAGGCTTAGCCAATTACTCATAGACACTCCTTTCCGGCGGTCAGTCCGCGCTATGGTTCCAGCTTTCGTAAGCGACGAGATAAAGAAGATCGCCTCCGATGGCGACGCCGAAGATGATACGGTAGAGCAGCGATGTAACAGGTGTGAACGTTAAGATCAGAAAGGCGATGCCGTTGAGCATGTAAAACACGCCGTTCTTTTTCTGCCACATGGCGCGGTATTCCGGGTCACGGTTATACTGGTTGAACGGCAGATTGATGAGCGGGTCTTTGCCTTGAAAATCCCGAATGCCGGAGACAAACCAAATAACGGTCAGCACAAGGTTAAACAGGGTGGAAAACGACAAGAACGACTCCATGGAATGCACCTCCCATCTTTTTCCACAGTATACCACAGAAAAGTGCAAAAACAAAGGACGGTATTCAACCGCGCAGCGTAAAATTTGCACAAATCGGACGTTGACTGTTGGTGAAAACAGCACAAAATAAAACCAGCCGGACGATGCGGTTGCAAGCCATCGTCCGGCTGGATCCTTACTTCTTCGGAGTCATAAGCCTCTCTCCCTGGGTTTTCTCATTTTCGGAGTAAGCGTTTCATAGGGTGACTCTCCTTGGAAACTACTGGAAACTGAGAAACGATTTCAAGGGGACTGATTACTCTAGTACATTGGATTGACCCTTCTCTTAACTGATGGAGTGCGGCACCGAGATTCGGAAAATGAATTTCATATTACCACATTCTTTCGAGTTAGATTTGCTAAGGGGCATCTTACTCAGTACATTGGTAGAACTCCTTTTCAGCTATTCAAATAAGCTTCTCCGTATTGCAGGTACTTTCATAAGAACCATCTCCGGCGGATCTATTTGAATTGCCTTGGGGTATTTTGTTTAACGACAGGTTGTCGTGTTTCGCGTTTTTGATGCTCAAGACCGGCTCATGTTTTGTTGTGTTTTTATACGGGGGAAACATCCCGTTTGTGGTGAGCCTCTGTTTTGCTTCTCAGCGAACCCCGACAGCCTGTCCCTGCTGTGCGGGTTCCATATCGACCATCGGTCTCGCTCCTTTCTGCTTCAAGTCAGCGGGATTAGCTCTCTCTTGAGCTTCTGCTGTACTTCTCTGGTTTCTGGCTTTATTATACATATTCCTGAACGATTTGTCTATTCGCAGAGTGCACAAGGATAGAAATATAAAATTGTGCAGTTCTTGAAAAACAGCAGATGGAACGTGCAAAATGCTGCTTTCTGCCGGCCTGTCCGGACGATCGGAACCTTTGGAGAGAAACTTTGTTCCCAGCAGGGAGGGGTGCTGGGGAACCACAGCAAAGTTGCCCAGAAGTTCCGGGCCGTTTGTGGAGGATTTTACGCAAAACGGGAGAAAGTGTCCGCTGGGTATTATGTGATGGCTTCGTTTGTGCTAAAATAGCGCCAATGAATGGTAGTCGCCGCCGCCCCGCGAGATGAAAGTTTCGCGGGGCGGCTTTTTTGCGGCAAAAATTTACACATAAAAGAAACGGAGACACAATCAAAATGCCTAAAACTTTACCGGAACGTATCTTCTTTACCATTGTCATGGCTGCCATTATGGTGTATGGCATGATCGTTTACAATGTGGCGCTGAACACCAATGGCGTCACCAATGCCACCTTTGTGATGGCTTTGCATGAAATGCCCATTATGGTGCCCGTTGCCTGCGTGCTGGAATTTTTCGTGGTGGAGAAACTGGCCACCCGATTGGCGTTTATGTTCATGCGGCCCACAGATCGTCCGCAGTTCATCACCTATGCCATCTCTCTGATGATCGTGTGCATCATGTGCCCAGTGATGAGTCTGATCGCAACGGTGCTGTTTAAAGAACCCGGCTTTGGCACTTGGGTGCATACCTGGGGCTGCAATATGCCTATGGCACTGTGCTGGCAGATGCTGTACTGCGGCCCGCTTGCCCGTGCCATCTTCCGGCTGGTGTTCCGCCGCAGCGCAAAACAGGCGGACTGATAGATTTTAGATATGCAGTTATAATAAATATGTATAGGAGAGGGCGCAATACCGGACAAGACACCTATACGATTTTTATATATCTGGCATATAAAGCATGTACAATAGGGCATTTTTGATGGAAATATTTTCCGGAATGTCCTGAAATAACCATCGAAACCTAAGAACTGGCTAAGAAATTTGTGGAAAAAGTACATGCAAAGGACACTTTGTTGGACAAGATGCACAACTTTTTTAATATATCAATGCAGTAGAATCACCTAAAATGTAGAATGTGCACAAAGGGACTTGCGAATTTTTGACATTCGTACTATGATATCGAACGAAAAAAGACGAAGTGACCAGAGCAAAGGAGGGCGCCAAGCGGTTCAAAACCAGCGCCTTCCTTGCTTTTTTCACGAAGAAGCGCCTTTTCTTCCAGCGATAAGAAGGCCGTGCCGTTCAAGCGGCGCGGACGACCCAAATCCCCGGAAATTGATTCTTCAGGAAGGAGGAGAAATAAATGAACAAGTTGACTCAAGCGTTGATGGAAGAACTGACCGTCGAGTACGTCAAGGTCGGCCCGCTGCAGATCCCGGAATCCGTGGTCATCAGCTGGGTGATCATGGTGCTGGTGGTGCTGGGTTCCATCCTGCTCACCCGCAACCTGAAGGTGGACCACATCAGCAAGCGTCAGGCTGTGCTGGAGCTGGCCTACACGGCGGGCAAAAATTTCTTTGAAGGCCTGCTGGGCAAGGAGGGTGCATGTTATGTGCCTTACCTGATGACCGTGGCCATTTACATCGCCTGCTCGAACCTGATCGGCGTGTTCGGCGTCAAGCCCCCCACGAAGGACCTGGACGTGACCGCAGCGCTGGCTTTGATGAGCATCGTCCTCATCGAGTATTCCGGCATCCGTGCCCGCGGCGGCGTCGGCTTCCTCAAGAGCCTGGCTGCCCCCACCCCGGTCATGACCCCCATGAACATCCTCGAGATCGCCATTCGCCCCACCAGCCTGTGCATGCGACTGTTCGGCAACGTGCTGGGCGCATTCGTCATCATGGAGCTGATCAAGCTGGTGGTGCCCGTGTTCGTCCCGGCGGTGTTCAGCCTGTATTTTGACCTGTTCGATGGCCTGATCCAGACCTACGTTTTCGTGTTCCTTACCTCGCTGTTCATGAAAGAGAGCATCGGCGGAGAGGAATAAAAGGCTCACGCGACAGCTTCCCCCGAGAGGGAAGCCTTGAAAATGATTGAATAAAGGAGATTTTATTATGAACGGTTTGATTGCTCTGGGCGCTGGCATTGCAGCGCTGACCGGCATTGGCGGCGGTATCGGCATTGGTATTGCAACTGGCAAGGCTACGGAGGCCATCTCCCGCCAGCCCGAAGCTGCCAGCAAGATCCAGACCAACCTGCTGCTGGGCGCTGCTCTGGCAGAAGGTACTGCAATTTTCGGCTTCGTCGTTGCACTGCTGATCATCCTGTTCCTGGGCTGATAATGGAGGCGTGAACGAATGCTGAAGTTGGATATCAACCTGCTGTATACGGTGGTCAACGTCCTCATCATGTACGCGCTGCTGCGCAAGTTCCTGTTCAAACCTGTGCAGGACGTGCTGGACAAGCGCCAGCAGATGGTGGATGCAAGCATGGCCGATGCGCAGGAAGCACAGAACAAGGCACAGGCTGCACTGAGCGCAGCCGAAGATAAACTGCACAACGTGGACATCGAAGCTGCACAGCTCCGCCAGTCCAGCGAGAAGCAGGCAGAAAAGCAGAAAGAGCAGCTGCTGGCCGACGCCCAGCGCCAGGCCGATGCCATCATCGCAGACGGCAAGGCAGCTGCCGAGGCGGAGCGCGCCAGCAAGCTGCGTCAGGCCGATGCACAGATCGCCGACCTGACCCGTACCGTGTGCGCCAAGGTGCTGGAACGCAACCTGACGCAGCAGGACGACGAGCGTTTGCTGGCGGACCTGCTGCAGAAAGCGGGGGACGGCGATGGCAAGCGCAGCTGAAACGTTGAAGGCTTATCTGCACAGCGCCCGCACCCCTTCTGAGCAGGCGCTGGAGCGCATCCGTGCCCAGCTGAAAAAGCAGTACGGCACGGATGTAGAGCTCACCGTCAGCGTGGAGCCGGAGCTGCTCTCCGGTTATGTGCTGCAGGTGGGCGACAAGGTGATCGACAACTCCGCAAAACACATGTTGGAGACCATCACCGCAGGCACCCCGGACCTTGCCACCATGCAGACCCGCGCAGAGGACTACAAGCCCGCTGCCGAGGCCAGCGAGGGCGGCACGGTCGTCTCCGCTGCCGACGGCGTCGTGGAAGTCAAGGGCATGGACAAAGCCGTTTACGGCGAGATCGTCACCTTCGACACCGGCGCAAAGGGCATGGTGGAGAGCGTGGAGCCCGATCGTCTGGGCGTCATGCTGTTCGACGACATTGAAAAGGTCGGCGTGGGCACTCTGGTCACCCGCAGCGGCAAGCGCGCGGGCATCCCGGTGGGCGACGGCTTCCTGGGCCGCGTCATCAGCCCGCTGGGCGAGCCCATCGACGGCAAGGGCCCCATTGAGTCTGTGGGCTACAACCCCATCGAGAAGCAGGCCCCCGGCATTCTGGAGCGCCAGAGCGTGGATACCCCGCTGCACACCGGCATCCTGGCCATCGACTCCATGTTCCCCATCGGCCGCGGCCAGCGTGAGCTGATCATCGGCGACCGCCAGACCGGCAAGACCTCCATTGCCACCGACGCCATCCTGAACCAGAAGGACACCGGTGTGCTGTGCATCTATGTGGCCATCGGACAGAAGGCTTCTTCCATCGCCCGCGTGGCAGGTGATCTGCAGAAGCACGGTGCCATGAGCTACACCACCATCGTGGCGGCTACCGCTTCCGACAGCGCTCCGCTGCAGTACATCGCACCTTACGCCGGCACCGCACTGGCCGAGTATTTTATGGCACAGGGCAAGAGCGTGCTGATCGTTTACGACGATCTGTCCAAGCACGCCGTGGCCTACCGTGCCATCTCGCTGCTGCTGCGCCGTTCTCCGGGCCGTGAGGCTTACCCCGGCGACGTCTTCTATCTGCACTCCCGTCTGCTGGAGCGCTCCTGCCGGATGCGCGACGACCTGGGCGGCGGTTCCATCACCGCCCTGCCCATCGTTGAGACCCAGGCAGGCGATGTCTCCGCTTACATCCCCACCAACGTCATTTCCATCACCGATGGCCAGATCTTCCTGGAGAGCGCCCTGTTCAACGCAGGCAACCGCCCCGCCGTCAATGTGGGACTGTCGGTGTCCCGTGTGGGCGGCGCAGCCCAGACCAAGGCCATGAAGAAGGCCAACGCCAACCTGCGTATTGAGCTGGCACAGTACAAGGATATGGAATCCTTTGCCCAGTTCAGCTCCGATCTGGACGCCGAGACCCGCCGCCAGCTGGACCACGGCAAGGCCCTGATGGAGATGCTCAAGCAGCCGCTGTACCAGCCCAAGTCCGACGCCGAGCAGGTGGTCACCCTGGTGCTGGCTTCCCATGGTATGCTGGACAGCCTGCCCACCGCGGAGCTGCGCAGCAAAACTTCCGCATTTGTGCGTCAGTTCCGTGCGGATGTGTCCGGCACGATGGATAAGATCACCGCCACCGGCAAGCTGGAACCTGAAATGGTCGATGCCATCCTGAACGCCTGGAAAGCTTATGCGGGAGGCGACAGCCATGCCGTCCAGTAAGCTGCTGAAAGAGCGCATTGAGAGCATCCAGGACACCATGAAGATCACGAACGCCATGTATCTGATCTCCTCGTCCAAGCTGCGCAAGGCGCGCAAGAACTATCAGAACGTGCAGCCCTACTTCAACCGTATGCGGGACACCATCTCCCGTGTGGTGCCCCACCTGCCGGAAGAACCGGTGCACCCTTACTTCCACCAGCGCAATGCAGCGAACCCCAAGCGGGCCTACATCGTGTTGACGGCCGATAAGGGCATGGCGGGCGCTTACAACCAGAATATCATCAAGTTCCTGAAGGCGCAGGCCGGGGATGACCCGAATGCCCGGTTCTATGTGATCGGCCAGACGGGCTACCGCGCCCTGTACCACAGGGACCCGCGCCTGGTGGAGGAGTTCCACTACGGCGCAACGGCTCCCACGCTGCAGCGTGCCCGCGACATCACGGTGGACGCTATCGACGACTTCGAGTCCGGCAAGCTGGATGAGATCTACCTCATCTACACCAAGATCGAGAACGCGCTGACCAGCGAACCCACCATGGTGCGGCTGCTGCCGCTGGACCGCGAACATCTGCAGCCTGCGCCGAAAGGCCTGGGCGACCCCAAGGGCGAGGTGGAGCTGTTCCCAGACGCCTGGACCGTGTTCCAGCAGACGGCACCCATCTACATGCACGGCATGATCTTTGGTGCCATGACCGAGAGCTACTGCGCTGAGCACAGTGCCCGCATGACTGCCATGGACTCCGCCACCAAGAGCGCCAATGAGATGATCCGGGAGCTGCAGCTGGAATACAACCGCACCCGTCAGGGCTCGATTACGCAGGAGATCACCGAGATCATCGGCGGCGCGGCTGCAGTGCAGAACCGGGCAGATTAAAACGTATTTACACATGATTATAGAGGCAATCGTATGATACAGGGAACTATTATTCGCGTAGCGGGCCCTGTGGTGGACGTGCAGTTCACCGCAGGCAAGCTGCCTGCCCTGCAGGAGGCGCTCACCGTGACCGCTGAGGGCACCGAGCGCACGATGGAAGTGACGCAGCACGTCAACGAGACGACGGTGCGCTGCATCATGCTTTCCGCCAGCGAGGGTCTTGGAAAGGGCATGGCCGTACAGGCCACCGGCCACGGCCTGACCGCGCCGGTGGGCGAGGGTACGCTGGGCCGCATGTTCGACCCGCTGGGCCGCCCCATCGACGGCAAGGGCCCCGTGGATGACGTGCCGCACTGGCCCATCCACCGCAAGGCACCCAGCTTTGCAGAGCAGAAGCCTGCAACGGAAATTCTGGAGACCGGCATCAAGGTCATCGACCTGCTGGCTCCCTATGCAAAGGGCGGCAAGATCGGTCTGTTCGGCGGCGCAGGCGTCGGCAAGACCGTGCTGATCCAGGAACTGATCCACAACGTGGCCACCGAGCACGGCGGCTATTCCATCTTCACCGGCGTCGGCGAGCGCTCCCGCGAGGGCTGCGACCTGTGGGGCGAGATGAACGCTTCCGGCGTGCTGGACAAGACCGCGCTGGTCTTCGGCCAGATGAACGAGCCCCCCGGAGCCCGTATGCGCGTGGCCGAGACCGGCCTGACCATGGCAGAGTACTTCCGTGAGGAGACCCACAAGGACGTGCTGCTGTTCATTGATAACATCTTCCGTTTCGTGCAGGCAGGTTCTGAGGTATCCGCTCTGATGGGCCGCATGCCTTCCGCCGTGGGCTACCAGCCTACCCTGGCCAACGAGCTGGGCGCTCTGCAGGAGCGCATCACCTCCACCAAGGAAGGCTCCATCACCTCGGTGCAGGCTGTCTACGTCCCCGCTGACGACCTGACCGACCCGGCCCCCGCCACCACCTTCGCCCATCTGGACGCCACCACCGTGCTGTCCCGTAAGATCGTGGAGCAGGGCATTTACCCCGCTGTGGACCCGCTGGCCTCCACCTCCCGCATTCTGGAAGCAGACATCGTGGGTGAGGAGCACTACCGCGTGGCCCGCAAGGTGCAGTCCATTCTGCAACGCTATCAGGAGCTGCAGGACATCATCGCCATTCTGGGCATGGACGAGCTGGACGACAACGACAAGCTCACCGTCGTCCGCGCCCGCAAGCTGCAGAAGTTCCTCTCCCAGCCCTTTGCGGTGGCCGAGAACTTCACCGGCCTGCAGGGCAAGTATGTGCCGCTGAAGGATACCGTGCGCAGCTTTGCCGCCATCGTGGACGGCGAGGCCGACGACCTGCCGGAGTGGGCCTTCTTCAACGTGGGTACGCTGGAAGATGCCCGCCAGAAGGCCGCTGAAAAGGGCGGTGCCGTCTGATGAACAAGTTCATCCTGAACATCACGGCATCCAGCGGCGAGTTCTACCAGGGCTATTGCGAGGACCTCACCCTGCCCACCGGCGACGGTGTGTACGGCGTGCAGGCCGGCCACAGCCCGGTGCTGGTGGCCCTGCACATGGGCATGCTGCACTTTGTGGTGGACGGCGAGAGCCGCGACATCCTGGTGGGTGACGGCATCGCCGAGGTGACCCCGGCTTACGTGATGGTGCTGGTGGACAGCGCCGAGCGCCCGGAGGACATCGACAAGAACCGCGCCGAGGCAGCCCGCATCCGTGCCGAGGAGCGCCTGCAGCACAAGCAGAGCATGCACGAGTATTACCAGAGCAAGATCGCTCTCAGCCGTGCCATGCAGCGCCTACAGACTTCGGCAAAGTACCGCCGCTGAGCAGCAAGATGACAAAACACCCGATTTCCCGGAGTTTTTCTGGGGAAACGGGTTTTTTTTGTTTTGTTTGTTTGAACCCTCTCCGTCTTTGCTCCGCAAAGCCACCTCTCCCGAGGGGAGAGGCCTTGGCTTAACGATGCAGTCTGTATGGATCGCCAAAGGCTCCCCCTTCGGGGGAGCTGGCATCGAACGAAGTGAGATGACTGAGAGGGTTCCCCCTTGACAATCTTCCTGCAAAGTGATATGATTTTGATATCACAAAGAAACACTTCCGCACCCTGAGAAGGAGGGACTTGTTATGGAAGAAAAGATTCTGCAGACCCGCAAGAACGGCATGGCTGTGCTGCTGCTCACGCTGCTGGGCTATGCGGCCGCCGTGGCACTGTTCGTGTACAGCATCGTGCTGCTGGACGACAGCCTGTTTCCGGGCGTCCTGCTGCTGATTTTGGCCATCGCCTACTGCATTGCAGGCATTTTCCTGTTCTGCGGCCTGCGGGTGCTCAAGCCCCAGGAAGCGCTGGTGCTCACCCTGTTCGGCGATTACATCGGCACCCTGAAGGGCGAGGGCTTTTACTGGGTGAACCCCTTCTGCACCGCAGTCAACCCTGCTGCGGGCACCAAGCTGAGCCAGAGCGGCGATGTGAACAGCGGCGAGGGCGGCATGGCCGCCCTGCTCAAGGCCGGCAACGGCAGCAGTATCCAGACGACGGAGCTGACCAGCAAGAAAATTTCCCTCAAGATGATGACCCTGAACAACTCCCGCCAGAAGATCAACGACTGCCTGGGCAACCCGGTGGAGATCGGCATCGCGGTCATCTGGCGGGTCACCGACACCGCCAAGGCCGTGTTCAACGTGGACAACTATAAAGAGTACCTCTCCCTGCAGTGCGACAGCGCCCTGCGCAATGTGGTGCGCGTCTACCCCTATGATGTGGCCCCCAATGTGGACACCACCGGCGACGGCGTGGCCGACGAGGGCAGCCTGCGCGGCTCCTCCGAGGTGGTGGCCGCCCGCATCCGGGATGAGATCCAGAAGAACGTGGAGCAGGCCGGTATCGAGGTAGTAGAAGCTCGCATCACCTACCTGGCCTATGCGCCCGAGATCGCAGCCGTGATGCTGCAGCGCCAGCAGGCCAGCGCCATCATCGACGCCCGCAAGATGATCGTGGACGGTGCCGTGGGCATGGTGGAAATGGCTCTGGACCGCCTGAACGAGAACAAGGTGGTGGAGCTGGACGACGAGCGCAAGGCGGCGATGGTCTCCAACCTGCTGGTGGTGCTGTGCGGCAACCGTGATGCCCAGCCCGTTGTGAACAGCGGCAGCCTGTACTGATGGCAGAACCCAAAAAGCAGGTGCCCCTGCGCCTGAACGCGAAGCTCTACGATGCCCTTGCCGCCTGGGCAGAGGATGACTTCCGCTCGGTGAACGGGCAGATCGAATATCTGCTCACCGAGTGCGTGCGCCAGCGCAAGAAGAACGGCAAATACGTCTCCGACCAGCTCGATGTGCCGCCGGAGCTGGACATCAAATAAACGGGAAACACACCCCGGCAGCTTGGACACCCTCTGAGCTGCCGGGGCTTTTTGCTGCAGGGTGCTTGCCAATTACCGACCTGCATGGTAAACTGACAAAGAGTAAACGGGTGGATCTGCCCGGGCAGCGGGCTGTGATGCGGAGGGGATCGAGATGAAGATACTTGTTGTGGAGGATGGGCAGCAGGCCGCCGGCTCTCTGGCACGCACCTTGTGCCGCGCCGCACCCGGCAGCGAATACCTCTGCGCCCCGACCGCCGCCGACGCCCTGCGCCTGGCGCGCCGTGGCCCGCTGGACGCGGCCTTCCTGGACCTGGAAATGCCGGGCATGGGGGGCCTTGCCGTGGCACGCACGCTGCAAAAACTGCAGCCCCGCTGCAACCTGATCGTGGCCACCGCGCACCCGGAGTATGCGCTGGAAGCACTGCAGATGTTCGTGAGCGGCTTTCTGCTCAAACCGGCCGGCGAGGCCGATGTGCGCGCCGTGCTGGCAAATCTGCGCTACCCGCCCGCCGAAGCCCCCGCAGGCATCAAAATTCAGTGCTTCGGCAACTTTGAGATCTTTGTGGGCGGCCGCCCGCTGGCCTTCAAGCGCAGCAAGAGCAAGGAGCTGCTGGCCTATCTGGTGGACCGCAACGGTGCTGCCTGCACCAACGGCGAGATGCTGGCCGTTTTGTGGGAGGACCGGCCCGACACCGCCTCGCTGCACAGCCACCTGCGCAACCTGATCTTTGATCTCAACCACACGCTGGAGGGCGCGGGCGTCACCGGCCTGCTGGTGCGCGGCCGCAGCATGCTGGCCATCGACACCGGCAAGGTGGACTGCGATTACTACAACTACCTGCGGGGCGACCGCTCGTCCGCCAACACCTACCGGGGCGAGTATATGACCCAGTATTCCTGGGCCGAGGTCACCCGCTCGGCCCTGCGCCAGCAGGCGGCGGGCGCGGCAAACCAGCCCGCAGGCCAGCCCGGCGAAAGCGTCCCGCCGACGAGGCTGTGAGGGACCTCTACGCCCACTACGCCCTCTCAGTCACCTTCGGTGACAGCTCCCCCAAAGGGGGAGCCAAGACCGTGGAGGGAGCGTTTCTTGCCTCTCCCTTTGGGAGAGGTGGCTGCGACCAACGGGAGCAGACGGAGAGGGCGCAGAGCACGTGCACACGAAAAAAAGCATCTGCAGCGAACACTGCAGATGCTTTTCTTTTTGCCTTTTTGCTTACTTTTTCAAATATTCATCCCACCCGGAGGAAGTGACCACCTGCTGGTCGCTGGTGCACCAGAGGGCCTCCACGCCGTCCAGGCTTTCCACGATCTTCTGGCCTTCCTCCAGCGGCATACAGAACAGGCCGGTGGTCAGGCAGTCGGCAAGGCCGGAATCGCTGCACAGCACCGTGACGCTGTTGAAGTAAGCGGCCGGGAACAGGGTGTCCGGGTCGATGAGGTGGTGGTAGCGCTTGCCGTCCACCACATAATACCGCTGGTAGTCGCCGCTGGTCACCAGCGCCATATCGCTGATGTTGATGGGGCTGGTGAGCATGGTGTCGGAGGTGTAGTAGTCCGAAGCGTTCCAGGGGTCCTCCACGCCGCCGGTCCACTGGGTGCCGTCGGGCTTGGTGCCAATGGCGCGGATGTTGCCGCCCACGCTCACCAGCGCGCTGGTCAGGCCCCGGGCTTCGGCGGCCTGGCAGGCCATCTCGGTGGCGTAGCCCTTGCCCACGCTGCCCACGTCCAGCGACATTTCCGGGTCGGCCAGGTAGACCGTCTTGGCGTCTTCGTCAATGACAAGGTCGTTGATGTCGCAGTGCTGGGCGGCGGCTTCCAGCTCCTCGGTGGTGGGCAGCTTGTTGTCGGCCTCGTTCTCGTTGGCCTCGGCGGCCTCGCGGTAAGTGTGCCAGATGCGCAGCACGCTGCCCATGGCGATGTTCAACTTGCCGTTCGTGGTCTGGTACATCCGGTCGGCCAGCTCCAGCATGGACAGGATGCGGTCGTCCACCTCCACGGGGGCCTTGCCCGCGTTGTCGTTGATGGTCTTCACGTTGGTGACGCCGTCGTAGTCGTTGTAGATGTCGTAGAGCTGGTTGTAGGCAACCAGGTCGGCGTGCAGAGCGTCCATCTGGGCGTTGAATTCGTCCTCGCTGTCGCAGTAGGCAATGACGGTGGTGATGGTGTCGAACACGTCGTAGAAGACGGCGGTGTAGCGCTCCTGGGTGGGCTTTTTGGCGCTGCAGCCCGCCAGCAGGCTCAGGCACAGCGCCCCGGCCAGCACGGCGGCCAGCAGGCGTTTGGCACAGGTCAGTTTCATAAGGGCTTGCTCTCCTTTGCGGCGGTAAAGGCGGCGTGCTCCTCCTGCAGGTGGGCCAGCAGGTCGCCGAAGACCCAGCTGCGGTTCGCAGGCGTCACCACGGCCTTGAGGGGGATGTTCACCTGGGCCTGCTTCATCAGGTCCAGCAGGGTGTCCACGTCCTTGTCCTTGAAGTTGGCCAGCACCAGCGCCGGGGGGTAAGCGCCCGGCTCCAGCACCAGGGTGCGGGCGGTTTTGGTCTCCACTTCGCCCAGCAGCTGGGCCACGGTCCTGCCTGCATCGGCAGGGGAGACGAGCAGCAGCTTCATGCCAAAAGCAGGAGCCATGCCCTCCAGCTTGCCGCGGTCGGCGGGGGAAAGGTTCCAGCCCAGCGCCAGCGGCACACCGGCGTTCTGGTTGCGTGCGATATGTGCTTTCATCGGTAAAAAACTCCTTTCAGAGTGGGTGCAAATACACGAAATACACTATAGTATACCACAAACGCGGGAAAAAGAAAATGCGGCAAGGGGGCATTTTGCGCGTTGTGTTGCAAACTGCTAAAAAAACGGAAAAAACTTTTACAGAAAAACGTGCGATTTACCATTGAAAAACCTATAGGGGGGGGGGGTAAAATGAAGATGGGACGTCGTTTTTTCGAGAGGGGACGGCCCGAAGAAGAAAGCAAAAAATTAAAGGAGCGAGGACTATGCGTAAAAAGAGTATGCGGTTCATCAGTGCAGCGCTTGCGGCGTGCATGATGGCATCCACCCTGCCGGTGGGCGCGTTCGCGCTGGAGGGGGACACCGCACCGGAAAGCGGCGTGAGCACGCAGGCAGAGGAGACGGTTGCAGAGACGGTCACGACGATTCCTACGGAGACAAAGGTTTATACTATTGCAGAAGGCGGTAATTACGAACTTCTGGGAGGAAATTACGGCCGAATCGAAATCAATATGACCGACACGACGAAGCCTGTGAATATTACAATCAAAGGAAATGTAGCCGAAACTCTGGACGACCCCTTATTTAATGTGACAAATGCAGGTGTTGTGAACATCGTCAATGAAGGCTATGATGTTGACTGTTCCGGAAAGCATGTCATGTATGAAAGAGACGCGGGGGCACAGGTAACGATAACAGGAGGCCAATATAAGTCAACAAGCCTCAATATAATCATGGTGCACGCAGGAACACTTACTGTAAATGATGCAAAGATGGAGTCGGACTGCTACTCCATTTACGTTGGTAGTTCTGGTGTTGCAACCGTGAACGGAGGCGAATATACATACAGCTCCACGGCAAATGACCGATCCGCTTTTTATGGTGAAGCGGGTGGAACCATAACGCTGAACAATGTTACAGCAAACTCGACAGGAACGGTGCTCAAACTTGCGAACAGCACTGCAATCGTCAACGGCGGTAATTTTAAAAGCACTGGCAGTAAAAGCTGCTTTGTTCTCAGTGCTTCCAGCCTGACAATCAATGAAGGTACTACAACGAAAGGTGAATTTGAATCTGAGAGTGCCAGCTGCATCAATAACCGGGGCTTTGTAGAAATCAACGGCGGCACCTTCACTTCGGGTGCGGAAAGCACTATTTACAATCGCGGCGGTCTGCGCATGACCAGCGGCACGGTCGCCAACACGAAAGCAGACGGCGTTGTCATTGATGCTTCCGGCAATTACGGCGATATCAAGCTCATCGGCGGCACGATCAAAGGCATCAAAGACGGCATCTATGTGCGCGACCTCGGCAGCTCCGAAGTGACCCTGCAGCAGGTGACCTTTGAGGGCAGCCAAAACGATATCCACCTGGGCAAGGGCCAGCAGATCAACATCAAGAAGACCTTCACCGGCAAGGCAAAGATTTTGGTGGACGATGCCAAAGCAGGCCGCCGGATCACCCAGGAAAACGACGACACCCGCTACCAGAAGGACCTGAACCTTGTGAGCAACAACGAGGGTTATATCGTCGGCTATAAGCGCGAGGACGGCGTGGAATACCGCTACCTCGCCGATGCGAACGGCAATGCTGTCTCCACCCAGGACGCAAAGGCGACGGCAAACCTCGGTGCCGGTGCCCAGCAGCTGGACACCACCGACGTTGTGCCCGAAAACACCACGGTGACCGTGACGGCGGATATCCCGACAGGGGCAGAGTTCCTGGAATGGAGCGTTGTGCGTGCCGACGGCGAAGCACTGGACTGGACCCCGGCTGAGGACGACCCCCAGACCATCACCTTTAAAATGCCCGGCTGCAATGTGACCGTTGCCGCCCTGTACCAGAACAACACGCCGGACCCCGTCAACCCCGGCGGCGGCGACGACCCTGTGACCGAGTTCTTTGAGGCAGCCGCCGTGACCGGCGTTGCCGCCTGGGGCCTTTACGAGACCGCCACCGGCATTTACCGCGTGCTGAACATGCGGGGCATCCCCATGCCTTCCAACCGCGCCGGTCTGGCCACCCTCATCTGGGAAAAGGCCGGTCAGCCCGAACCCCAGACCCTGAAGACCTACAGCGACGTGGACGAAAGCGACATTTACCTGCGCAAGGCCGCCAGCTGGATGGAAGAACAGGGCCTGATGGAAGCACGGGACGACGGCAGCTTCAAACCCTATGGCTATGTGACCAAGCTGCGCACCTGCTTTGTGTGGGACATGGCGCGGGACCGCGGCCTTGTGGGCTGACGGCACAGCACAGCGCATCATCTCACGGCCCTCTCGGTGAAATGGATCAACGCTGAAACCCAAAAAAACGACCGCCTGCGGCATCGCGCTGCAGGCGGTCTTTTGCGTGTGGAACTGTGGAAAACTCAGTTCAGCTTCTTGCCGAAGAACTCCACCTCTTTGCCGATGAACTGCATCAGCTCGTCGAACTGGTCGGGCGTCAGGCTCTGGGCACCGTCGCACTTGGCCTTGGCGGGGTTGTTGTGCACCTCGATCATCAAACCGTCGGCACCGGCGGCCACGGCGGCCTTGGCCAGCTCCGGCACCATCCATGCGTGGCCGCAGGCGTGGCTGGGGTCCACCACCACGGGCAGGTGGGTCATCTTGTGCAGCATCACCACACCGGCAAGGTCCAGCGTGTTGCGCATGCTGGTCTCGAAGGTGCGGATGCCGCGCTCGCAGAGGATGACGTTCTCGTTGCCCTCGGCCATGATGTACTCGGCGCTCATGACGAATTCTTCCAGGGTGTTTGCCAGGCCGCGCTTGAGCAGCACCGGCTTTTTCTGGCGGCCCACGGCCTTGAGCAGCTCAAAGTTCTGCATGTTGCGGGCACCCACCTGAATGAGGTCCACATTCTCGAACAGGGGCAGGTGCTCGGTGTTCATGATCTCGGTGACGATGGGGGCACCGGTGGCGCGGCGGGCCAGCTTGAGCAGGTCCAGTCCCTCGCTGCGCATGCCCTGGAAAGAGTAGGGAGAAGTGCGGGGCTTGAACGCGCCGCCGCGCAGCAGGGAAGCACCGGCCGCCTTCACACGCTGGGCGCAGTAGGTGATCTGGTCCTCGCTCTCGATGCTGCAGGGGCCCGCGATGACGGCAAAGTTGCCGCCGCCGATCTTCACGCCGTCCACGTCGATGACGCTGTCGTCCGGGTGGAACTTGCGGTTGGCCTTCTTATAAGGTTCGGACACGCGGCGGCAGGCCTCCACCACCGGGTTTGCCAGCACCCAGCTCTCGGCCACGGCCTTGGTGTCGCCGATCAGGCCCAGAATGTGGCTCTCGCTGCCCTTGGAGTCGTTGATCTGCAGGCCCATATCCTGCAGTTCGTGGCAGAACTCGCGTACCTGTACCTCGGGGGCGTCCTGTTTCAGTACGATGATCATAGTGTTTTGTCTCCTTTGCCTTTTCAAAAAATCCAAACGGCGAGGGAGACCGGCTCCTTTGCCGCAGCTTGTTTCGTCAAACTTCAGTTTCCTGAAGCGGTGAGGCTATCATATCACTTCAGGAGACTGAAGTCAAGAGGAAATTTTGAATTTTTGTGGAGAAAGTGGTAGAATAGACAAAAGGTGCTGCGCCCTCTCAGTCTCGCGTTGCTCGACAGTTCTCCCAAAGGGAGAGCCAAGGACGTGAAGGCGAAGCTCTTGCCTCCCCCTTTGGGGGAGGTGGCACGGCGTAAGCCGTGACGGAGAGGGCGGGGGAGCCGTTAAACCGATAGAAGGGAATTCAGAGATATTATGGGAAAAGAAGCAAAAACCAACGCCATGCGCATTCTGGAACGCGAAAAGGTGCCCTACACCGCCCATGAGTACGCCCACGAGGAGGGCGTGGCCGTGGCCGGTGTGGACGTGGCGGGCAGCATGGGCGAAGACCCGGCCTGCGTGTACAAAACGCTGGTGACCCAGGGCAGCAGCAAGAACTACTTTGTGTTCGTCATCCCGGTGGCGGCGGAGCTGGACCTGAAAGCTGCCGCCCGCAGCGTGGGCGAAAAGAGCGTGGCCATGATCCATGTGGCCGATATCAACAAGGTGACGGGCTATGTGCGCGGCGGCTGCAGCCCCGTGGGCATGAAAAAGCAGTACAAGACCGTGTTCGACGAGAGCGTTCTCGCGCAGGAGAAGGTCTATGTCTCCGGCGGGCGCATCGGTACCCAGGTGTGCTGTGCCCCGGCCGACCTCATCCGCGCCGCCCGGGCGACCACGGCAAAGATTATCTTTTAAAAAGTCCGTCTATTCCGCAAAAGTTCACACGAATGGTTTTACATAAAATATACTCAAACCATAAGTCATACTTAAAAAGAAAAACGGTGTCGAAACTGCACAAAACTTTCGAAAGTTTTTTGGCGGCATGAGAACACAAGGGAGAATTTGCCCGAACACCCTTTGCAAAGCGGTCCTTTTGCCGTAAACTGTATGTAGCACGGGGACGGTGGGGCGCAAAATGCCCCGCTGCACCCCCCTGAAAAATGCCAGCACAACGAACTGCGGAGGAGAACTTCTATGAAGAAGATGCTGCCGGGTCTCATGGGTCAAAGCGCTATCCATGCATGTCAGGGGCATCGTGCAGCTCTGTGCGGAGCATCGGGAAAAATCATGCAGAAATAAAGGCCGTGGTGCAGGTGTACCACAGCCTTTTTTGTTTGTCGGGTTTGAGAAAGAGAGGTCTGGAGATATGATTCGTAAAGTGGCAGTGATCATGGGTTCCGATAGCGACTGGCCCGTGGTGAAGGGTGCATGCGCCCAGCTCAAGGCGCTGGACATCCCCTTTGAGGCGCACATCCTGTCGGCCCACCGCACCCCTGCCGAGGCAGCGGAGTTTGCCAAGAGCGCCCGCGCCAACGGCTTCGGCGTCATTCTGTGCGCGGCGGGCATGGCAGCCCATCTGGCCGGTGCCTTTGCCGCCAACACCACCCTGCCGGTGATCGGCATCCCCATGAAGGGCGGTGCCATGGACGGCCTGGACGCCCTGCTTGCCACGGTCCAGATGCCCAGCGGCATCCCGGTGGCGACCGTGGCGCTGAACGGCGCGAAGAACGCCGCCTGGCTGGCGGCGGAAATTCTGGCCCTCAGCGATGACACCCTTGCCGAAAAGCTGGCCGCCGAGCGCACCGCCATGGCTGCACAGATCGCCGCCAAGGAAGAAAAGCTGCAGGCCGAGATCGCTGAACTGTAAAAGGAGAACCAATGTCTGATTTTGCATATCCGCTGCACGAAGAATGCGGCGTTTTCGGCATTTATGACCGCGCCGGTACCGAGGACGTGGCCGCTGCCGCCTACTCGGCGTTGTATGCGCTGCAGCACCGCGGCCAGGAGAGCTGCGGCATCGCCGTCAACGATGATGGCGTGATCAACGGCCACCGCGACCTCGGCCTTGTGAACGAGGTGTTCACCCCGGCGGTGCTGGCAAGTCTGGCAAACCCCAATGCGCACATGGCGACCGGCCATGTGCGCTATGCCACTGCTGGCAGCCGCGTGCGGGCCAATGCACAGCCCATGATCGTCCGCCATGGCCGCGGCACCATGGCCCTGTGCCACAACGGCAACCTGACCAACGCCATCGAGCTGCGCCGTCAGCTGGAAAACGAGGGGGCCATCTTCCACGGCTCCTCTGATACCGAGGTCATCTGCTACCTCATCACCCGCAACCGCCTGCGCATGGGCAGCATCGAGACCGCCATCAGCAAGACGATGGATGTGCTGGAAGGTGCCTACAGTCTGGTGATCATGTCGGCCACCAAGCTCATTGCAGTGCGTGACCCCCGCGGCTACCGGCCCCTGTGCATTGGCACCCTGCCCGGCGGCGGCTATGTGTTTGCCAGCGAGAGCTGTGCACTGGACGCTGCCGGTGCTACCCTGCTGCGGGACGTGGAGCCCGGCGAGATCGTGGTGGCAGACGCAAAAACCGGCGAGCTGCGCAGCATCAAAGACCATTGCGGACGCCCGGACACCCAGATGTGCGTGTTCGAGTTCATCTACTTCTCCCGACCGGACAGCATCATTGAGGGCTGCTCGGTGCACGAAGCACGCAAGCAGGCGGGCCGGTTCCTTGCACAGGAGCACCCCGTGGAAGCAGATGTGGTCATTGGCGTGCCGGATTCCGGTCTGGATGCAGCCCTCGGCTACTCGCAGGAGAGCGGCATTCCCTACGGCATCGGCTTTATCAAAAATAAGTACATCGGCCGCACCTTCATTCAGGGCAGCCAGAAGCAGCGCGAGAACAGCGTGCGCATCAAGCTGAACGTTGTTTCCAGCACGGTCAAGGGCAAGCGTGTGGTGCTGGTGGATGACTCCATCGTGCGCGGCACCACCTCTGCCCGCATCATCAAGCTGCTGCGGGACGCCGGTGCCGCCGAGGTGCACTTCATGGTGTCCGCCCCGCCGTTCAAGTACCCCTGCTACTTCGGCACCGATATCCCGGACCAGAAGCTTCTGGTTGCCACCGGCCGCACCGTAGACCAGATCAACGAGATCATCGGGGCCGACACGCTGGGCTACCTGTCCACCGAACATGTGGTGCAGCTGGCCAAGGACGCAAAATGCGGATTCTGCACTGCCTGCTTCACCGGCGAATATGCCGTGAAGCCGGACGAGGTGCTTTCCACCGATATCCACGAACGCCACCTGAACGACCGCCCCAAAGACGAGAAAAAGTTAGGAGAGTAAGACCATGGAAAAGAGCTATTCTGAAAGCTATGCAGCAGCCGGTGTGGATATCACCGCCGGTTATCGTTCCGTTGAACTGATGAAGCAGTATGTGGCCCGCACCATGAACGAGCACTGCATTGGTGGTCTGGGCGGCTTTGGCGGTCTGTTTGAACTGGACTGCACCGGCTACAAGCACCCGGTGCTGATCTCCGGCACCGACGGCGTGGGCACCAAGCTGAAGATCGCCATGATCATGGATAAGCACGACACCATCGGCATCGACTGTGTGGCCATGTGCGTCAACGATGTCATCTGCGCCGGTGCAAAGCCGCTGGTGTTCCTGGATTACATCGCCTGCGGCCGCAATATCCCGGAGAAGATCGCCGAGATCGTCAAGGGCGTGGCCGAGGGTTGCGTGCAGGCAGATTGCTCTCTGGTGGGCGGCGAGACCGCCGAGCACCCGGGCATGATGCCGGAGGACGAGTACGATCTGGCCGGTTTCACCGTGGGCGTTGTGGACAAAGAGAAGATTTTGAACAACGACACCATGAAGCCCGGCGATGTGATCATCGCTCTGCCTTCCACCGGTGTGCACTCCAACGGCTTCTCGCTGGTGCGCAAGATCTTTGATATTGACTCGAACCCCGACGTGTTGCACACGGCTCCCGCAGAGCTGGGCGGCAAGACGCTGGGCGAGGCTCTGCTGGCCCCCACCAAAATCTACGTCAAGCCCGTGCTGAAGGTGCTGGAAGAAGTGGACGTGAAGGGCATCTCCCACATCACCGGCGGCGGTTTCTACGAGAACATCCCCCGCAGCCTGAAGAAGGGCTGCTGCGCCCGCATCAAGAAGGAAGATGTCCGTACCCCGGCCCTGTTCCACCTGATGCAGAAGACCGGCAACATCTCCGAGCATGATATGTTCAATACCTTCAATATGGGCGTTGGCATGGTGCTCACCGTGCCCGCCGAGCAGGCAGACAAGGCGCTGGACATCCTGCACGCAAATGGGGAACCCGAAGCTTACCGTCTGGGCGTCATCGCAGAAGGTGAGGGTGTGGAGCTGTGCTGAACATTGCAGTGTTAGTTTCCGGCGGCGGCACCAATCTGCAGGCTCTGCTGGACAGCGAAGCCCGGGGCGAGAACCCCAACGGTAAAATTACGCTGGTAGTGGCGTCCAAGCCCGGCGTTTACGCGCTGGAGCGTGCCGCCAAGGCGGGTGTGGAAAGCTGTGTGGTGCGCCGCAAGGATTACGCCAGCAGTGAGGATTTCGACGCTGCCCTGCTGAAAACGTTGAAAGAACACAACATTGATCTGGTGGTGCTGGCGGGCTTTCTGTCCGTACTGGGCCCCAGCGTCATTGAAGCCTATCCCCGCCGCATCCTCAACGTGCACCCGGCGCTCATCCCGTCCTTCTGCGGCCCCGGCATGTACGGCCTGCGCCCCCACGAAGCCGCACTGGCCCGCGGCTGCAAGGTGACCGGCGCCACCGTCCACTTTGTCAATGAGGAGTGCGACGGCGGGCCCATCCTGCTGCAGAAGGCCGTGGACATCCTGCCCGGCGACACCCCGGAGGTGCTGCAGAAGCGCGTGATGGAACAGGCCGAGTGGAAGCTGCTGCCGAAGGCTGTGGCTATGGTGTGCAGCGGAGAGATCCAATAAAAGACAGAGAGACGTTGTTCTTGCCTCTCCCTTTGGGAGAGGTGTCACGGCGTGAGCCGTGACGGAGAGGGCGAAGACGCTGCCTGAGAGAAACGGGCTCGCCCTCTCAGGCGTTGACGCGCCAGCTCCCCCAAAGGGGGAGCCAAGAGTTGCTCTTTTATATATGGATAATCAAAGGAGAACAACAAATGGAAAAAATCAACCTGAACGAATATCTTGCTTCCAACGAGTACCCGGGCCGCGGCATCGCGGTGGCAAAGGCCCCGGATGGCCGGCAGATGTTCATCGGCTACTTTATCATGGGCCGCAGCGAGAACAGCCGCAACCGTGTGTTTGACCCCGTGCCCGAGCGCGGCGGCATCTGCACCATCGCAGCCGACCCGGCAAAGCTCGAGGACCCCAGCCTGATCATCTACAACCCCGTGCTCACGCTGGGCAAGACCCACATCGTGACCAACGGCGACCAGACCGATACCATCTACGACGGTATGAGCCGCGGCAAGAGCTTTGCCGACAGCCTGCGTACCCGCACCTTTGAGCCGGACGGCCCCAACTACACCCCCCGCATTTCGGCCGTGGTGTACGAGGACGGCAGCTACCAGATGAGCATCCTCAAGTCTGCTGACGGCAACGGCGACAGCGTGCAGCGCTATTTCTTTGATTACCCCCAGCCGGTTGCCGGTGAGGGCCATTTCATCAGCACCTACAAGCACAACGGCAGCCCCATCCCCAGCTTTGAGGGCGAGCCGCTGCGCTTTGCCTGCCCCCGCACCATCGGCGATTTTGCGACCGATATGTGGAGCAGCCTGAACATGGACAACAAGGTCAGCCTGTTCGCCCGTGTCATCGACCTGGATACCGGCGAGAGCGGCGACATGATCTTCAACAAATACGACGCCGTGTGCAGCGATCTGGACGACCCCGAGGAGCCGGAGCTGCTGCCTGAGGAGCTGGAACTGCTGAACAAGCTGGACGCCGAAGAAAACTGAGAGAACATCAAAGGAGGATGCACCAATGAATGAACTTGCACTGAAATACGGCTGCAACCCCAACCAGAAGCCCAGCCGCATTTACATGGAAGATGGCTCGGACCTGCCCGTTACCGTGCTGAACGGCAAGCCCGGCTACATCAATTTTCTGGATGCGCTCAACTCCATCCAGCTGGTCAAGGAACTCAAAACGGCCTGCGGCCTGCCCGCAGCGGCTTCCTTCAAGCATGTTTCCCCGGCGGGCGCAGCACTGGGTCTGCCCCTGACCGAGGTGGAGCGCAAAATGTACCACATCGCCCCGGAGGTTGAATTGTCCCCGCTGGCCTGCGCCTACGCCCGTGCCCGCGGTGCGGACCGCATGTCCTCCTTCGGCGACTGGATCGCCCTGTCTGACATCTGCGATGTGCCCACCGCAAAGCTCATCCAGCACGAGGTGTCCGACGGCATCATTGCCCCGGGCTACGAGCCGGAAGCACTGGCGATTTTGTCCGGCAAGAAGAAAGGCAACTACAACGTGGTCGCCATCGATCCCAATTATAAGCCCGCACCCATCGAGCACAAGCAGGTGTACGGCATCACCTTTGAGCAGGGCCGCAACGAGCTGGAGATCAACGCCGACACCATGCTGACCAACTGGGTCACCGAGAACAAGGACGTGACCGACGAGCAGAAGCGTGATCTGGTCATTGCCCTCATCACCCTGAAATACACCCAGTCCAACAGCGTGTGCTACACTTACCACGGCCAGACCATCGGCGTGGGCGCAGGCCAGCAGAGCCGCATCCACTGCACCCGTCTGGCGGGTCAGAAGGCCGACAACTGGCAGCTGCGCCACATGGACAAGGTGCTGAACCTGCCCTTCCGCGACGACGTGGCAAAGCCCAACCGCGACAACGCCATTGACGTTTATATTGGAGATACCCCGGAAGATGTTATCGGCGACGACGTGTGGGCCGAGACCTTCACCGAGCAGCCTGCGCCGCTGACTGCAGAGGAAAAGAAGGAATACCTGAGCAAGGTCACCGGCGTGTGCCTGGGCTCGGATGCGTTCTTCCCCTTTGGCGACAACATCGAGCGTGCCCGCCGCTCCGGCGTGACCGCCATTGTGCAGCCCGGCGGCTCCATCCGTGACCAGCAGGTCATTGATACCTGCAACAAGTACGGCATCGCCATGGCCTTCTGCGGCCTGCGGCTGTTCCATCACTAAGAGAAGGTGTAAAAATGAGCAAAAAAATTCTGGTGGTTGGCGGCGGCGGCCGCGAACATGCCATCATCAAGGCCCTGAAAAAGAGCCCCGACTGCGGCGAAGTCTGGTGCGCACCCGGCAACGGCGGCATCAGCTACGACGCCAAATGCAAGAACATCAAATCCACCGATGTGGAGGCCATGGTGGCCTTTGCGAAAGAGGAAGCCTTTGACTATGTGGTGGTGGCGCAGGACGACCCGCTGGCCCTCGGCATGGTGGACGCACTGGCAGCTGTCGGTATCCCGGCCTTTGGCCCGGACAAGGCCGCAGCCCGCATCGAGGCTTCCAAGGTGTTCTCCAAAGACCTGATGAAGAAATACGGCATCCCCACCGCCAGGTACGAGACCTTTGACGACCCCGCCAAGGTCATGGCGTACATCAAGGCGGAGGGCAAATACCCGGTGGTCATCAAGGCGGACGGCCTGGCCCTGGGCAAAGGTGTGCTGATCTGCGAGAACGAGCAGCAGGCCGCCGACGGCGTGAAGGAGATCATGCTGGACAAAAAGTTCGGCGCTTCCGGCAACCATGTTGTGGTGGAAGAATTCCTCACCGGCCCGGAGGTCAGCGTGCTGAGCTTCACCGACGGCAAGGTGGTCAAGCCCATGGTATCCAGTATGGATCATAAGCGTGCCAACGACCACGACACCGGCCTGAACACCGGCGGCATGGGCACCATTGCCCCGAACCCCTACTACACGCCGGAAGTGGCCGCTGAGTGCATGGAGAAGATCTTCCTGCCCACCATCAAGGCCATGAATGCCGAGGGCTGCCCCTTCAAGGGCTGTTTGTACTTCGGTCTGATGCTCACCCCGGACGGTCCGAAGGTCATTGAGTACAACTGCCGCTTCGGCGACCCTGAAACGCAGGTGGTACTGCCCCTGCTGGAAGGCGACCTTTTGCACATCATGGAAGCCTGCACGAACGGCACGCTGGAAAGCGAGGACGTCAAGTTCTCGGACGGTGCCGCGGCCTGCGTCATTCTGGCTTCCGGCGGCTACCCGGTGGCTTACGAGAAAGGCAAGCCCATTACCGGCCTTGTGGACGGCCAGCTGCCCGGCGAGGAAAATGTGACGGTCTACCACTCCGGCACGGCCATCACCGCCGACGGCACGCTTGTCACCGCAGGCGGCCGTGTGCTGGGCGTGACCGCCACCGGCCCGCGCCTGACCAACGCCCTGAGCCACGCTTACGAAGCGGCGGAGAAGATCAGCTTTGAAAAGCTGCACAAGCGCAGTGACATCGGCCTGCGGGCGCTGAAGGCACTGGCAGAGGGTAAATAAAAAGTGTTTTTCGCCGCCAACGGCGGCGAAAAACACATCAACTTATCATAAGGGGGATACTTACCCATGGTCTATCGTATTTATGTGGAAAAAAAGCCCGGCTTCGATGTGGAAGCCGCCGGCCTGAAAAATGAGCTCACCAGCCTGCTGGGCATCAAAGAACTGTCCGGCCTGCGTCTGCTGAACCGCTACGACATGGAGGGCATCGACGAAGAACTGTTCAACCAGTGTGCAAACACCGTGTTCAGCGAACCGCCGGTGGATAACACCTATGCCCAGCTGCCCGAGCACGAGGGCGCGGCTTTTGCCGTGGAGTACCTGCCCGGCCAGTTCGACCAGCGTGCCGACTCTGCCGCCGAGTGCATCCAGCTCATCAGCCAGGGTGAACGCCCGCTGGTGCGCTCCGCCCGCGTCTACCTGCTGGAAGGCACCCTGACCGATGAACAGGTGGCCGAGATCAAGAAGTACGTCATCAACCCGGTGGAGGCCCGCGAGGCTTCTCTGGACGAGAAGGCTACCCTGAAAATGGAGTACCCCGTGCCCGCCCCGGTCAAGGTGCTGGAGGGCTTCAACCAGCTGAGCGAGGAGGAACTGAAAAAGTTCATCGCCGACAACGGCCTTGCCATGGACCTGGGCGACATTGAGTTCTGCCAGACCTATTTCCGCTCGGAAAAGCGCGACCCCACCATCACCGAGATCAAGATGATCGACACCTACTGGTCCGATCACTGCCGCCACACCACCTTCGGCACCATTCTGGACGATGTGCAGATCGACGATGCCGTGGTGCAGGCTGCCTTTGACCGCTACATGGCCATGCGTGCCGACCTGGGCCGCGAGAACAAGCCCCGCTGCATGATGGACCTTGCCACCATCGGTGCCAAGGAGCTGAAAAAGCAGGGCATTCTGAAGAACCTCGACGAGTCCGACGAGATCAACGCCTGCACCGTCAAGATCAAGTGCGACGTGAACGGCAAGGATGAGGACTGGCTGTTCCTGTTCAAGAACGAGACCCACAACCATCCCACCGAGATTGAGCCGTTCGGCGGCGCGGCCACCTGCATCGGCGGTGCCATCCGCGACCCGCTGTCCGGCCGCAGCTACGTGTATCAGGCCATGCGCGTCACCGGTGCAGGCGACCCGCTCAAGCCCGTCAGCGAGACCTTGCCCGGCAAGCTGCCCCAGCGCAAGCTGGTGACCACCGCTGCCGCCGGTTATTCCTCCTACGGCAACCAGATCGGCCTTGCCACCGGTCAGGTGGACGAAATTTATCATCCCGGCTATGTGGCAAAGCGCATGGAGATCGGCGCTGTCGTGGGCGCTACCCCTGCTTCCCATGTGCGCCGCGAGTGCCCGGCCCCGGGTGATGTCATCGTGCTGCTGGGCGGCCGCACCGGCCGTGACGGCGTTGGCGGTGCGACCGGTTCCTCCAAGGCCCACAAGCTGGACAGTCTGGAGCACTGCGGCGCTGAGGTGCAGAAGGGCAATGCGCCCATCGAGCGCAAGCTGCAGCGCCTGTTCCGCCGCGAGGACGCCTGCCGCATGATCAAGCGCTGCAACGACTTCGGCGCAGGCGGCGTGTCCGTGGCCATCGGTGAGCTGGCCGACGGCCTGTACATCGACCTGAACAAGGTCACCAAGAAGTACGAAGGTCTGGACGGCACGGAGCTGGCCATCAGCGAGAGCCAGGAGCGCATGGCCGTGGCCCTTGCCCCCGAGGATGTGGACAAGTTCATTGCCCTGGCCAACGAAGAAAACCTTGAGGCTACCCCCGTGGCAAAGGTGACTGCCGAGAAGCGCCTGAACATGGTGTGGAACGGCATGTCCATCGTGAACATCAGCCGCGAGTTCCTCAACTCCAACGGTGCCGAGAAGCACCAGAAGGTGCATGTGGAAAAGGCCACGGTCTGGCAGCCCCAGTGGGAAGGCCTGACCTTCAGCCAGAAGATGAAGAACATGGTGGGCGACCTGAACATCTGCAGCAAGAAGGGCCTTTCCGAGCGGTTCGACTCCACCATCGGTGCCGCCACCGTGCTCATGCCCTTCGGCGGTGCATACCAGCTGACCCCGCAGAACGCCATGGTGGCAAAGCTGCCCGTGGACGGCGAAACGAATACCTGCTCCGGCATGGCCTGGGGCTTTAACCCCTACCTGATGAGCGCCGACCAGTATCGCGGTGCACAGATGGCCGTCATCGAGAGCGTCACCAAGCTGGTGGCTTCCGGCTTCCGCTATGAGGACGCCTACCTGACCTTCCAGGAATACTTCGAGCGTCTGGGCACCGCCCCGGAGCGCTGGGGCAAGCCGCTGGCCGCTCTGCTGGGCGCACTGGATGCCCAGATGGGCCTTGGCATCGCCTCCATCGGCGGCAAGGACAGCATGTCCGGCTCTTTTGAAAAGCTGGATGTGCCCCCGACGCTGGTGTCTTTTGCAACCGCCATCGGCAAGGCCAACAAGGTGGTCTCCACCGAGTTCAAGAAGCCGGAGAGCACCGTCGTGCTGGTGCGTCCCATCATTGACCCCGAGACCGGCTGCCCGAACTTCTTCTCCCTGAAAGCAAACTATAAGATCGTGGAGGACATGATCGAAGCCGGCATGGTGGCTTCCGCTTCCTCCGTGGGCTACGGCGGCATTGCCGAGGCCCTGTTCAAGATGGGCCTTGGCAACCACATCGGCTTCAAGATGCGTGCCGACCTTGCCACCCACGATATGTTCAAGCCCATGTACGGCTCCATCGTGCTGGAGATGGTCTCCGATGCCCCTGCCGGTGAAATTCTGGGCGAGACCACCAAGGAGTACGTCTTTGAGTCCTGCGGCGAAACGCTGGATATGGCCGAGCTGCAGGAAATTTGGGAGCGCAAGCTGGAGCCGGTGTACCCCTACCGCAAGGCTGGCTCCACCGTGGAAAAGATCAACGGCAAGCTGACCGCGCCCGCCGCACCCAAGATCGGCGTGGCAAAGCCCAAGGTCATTATCCCGGTGTTCCCGGGCACCAACTGCGAGTACGACACCGCCAAGGCCTTTGCCCGCGCCGGTGCCGACCCTGAGATTCTGGTCATCCGCAACCTGACCCCTGCCGATGTTACCGAGAGCTGCAAGGCCCTCGTCAAGGCCATTGATGCAAGCCAGATCGTCATGCTGCCCGGCGGTTTCTCCGGCGGCGACGAGCCGGACGGCAGTGCAAAGTTCATTGCCTCCTTCTTCCGCAACCCGGAAGTCACCGAGGCAGTGCGCCGCCTGCTGCAGCAGCGCGACGGCCTGATGCTGGGCATCTGCAACGGCTTCCAGGCACTCATCAAGCTGGGTCTGGTGCCCTACGGCGATATCCGCCCCATCACGGCCTATGACCCCACCCTGACCTTCAACACCATCGGCCGCCACCAGAGCATGCTGGTGCGCACCCGCATCGCTTCCACCGGCAGCCCGTGGCTGTCCAAGTGCGCTGTGGGCGACCAGTTCACCGTGGCCATCAGCCACGGCGAGGGCCGCTTCGTGGCCCCGCAGGAAGTGCTGGACACCCTCGTGAAGAACGGCCAGGTCGCCACCCAGTATGTGGACCTGGCAGGCGAGCCCACTATGGACCAGAGCTATAACCCCAACGGCTCTGTGCTGGCCATCGAGGGCATCACCAGCCCGGACGGCCGCGTCTTTGGCAAGATGGGCCACTCGGAGCGCAGCGGTGAGTACCTGTACAAGAACGTCACCGGCGACAAGTATCAGCCGATCTTTGAGGGCGGCGTGGACTATTTCAAGATTTGATGGTAAAATAAAGATAGCGTAACGCCAACAGGACGTTCGACTTGCCTCTCCCTTTGGGAGAGGTGCCGAACGAATGTGAGGCGGAGAGGGCGAGGACGCTGCCAAAGATGCACGGGCTCGCCCTCTCAGTCGCTTCGCGCCAGCTCCCCCAAGGGGGGAGCCAAGAGGACGCGGAGAAGTTGCCGCTATAACACGTTCAGGAGGAAACAACCAATGTCTCAGCATGATCGTTATATCAGCCCGTTTTCCACCCGCTATGCCTCGGACGAGATGCAGTATATCTTCTCCGACGACAACAAGTTCCGCACCTGGCGCCGCCTGTGGGTAGCGCTGGCCCGGGCCGAGATGAATCAGGGCCTGACCAATATCACCCCCGAGATGGTGGCAGAGCTGGAAAGCCACGTGGACGACATCAACTATGAGGTCGCCATTGAGCGCGAAAAGCTGGTGCGCCACGACGTGATGAGCCACGTCTACGCCTACGGCCAGCAGTGCCCCAAGGCAGCGGGCATCATCCATCTGGGTGCCACCAGCTGCTACGTGGGCGACAACACCGACATCATCGTGATGCGCCAGGGCCTGGAGCTGGTGCGCAAGAAGCTCATCGGCGTGCTGGCAAAGCTGGCCCGCTTCGCCGAGGAGTATAAGGACATGCCCTGCATGGCCTACACCCACTGCCAGCCTGCCCAGCCCACCACCGTGGGCAAGCGTGCTACCCTGTGGGCCAATGAGCTGGTGATGGACCTCGCCGAGATCGACCACCGCCTTGCCACCCTGCAGCTGCGCGGTGTCAAGGGCACCACCGGCACCCAGGCTTCCTTCATGGAGCTGTTCAAGGGCGATGCCGAGAAAATTCGCGCCGTGGATGCATCCATCGCCAAGGAGATGGGCTTTGCCCCGGATGCCGTCATCCCGGTGTCCGGCCAGACCTACAGCCGCAAGGTGGATGCTTTTATCCTGAACGCCCTCGCCGGCATCGGCCAGAGCTGCATGAAGTTCGCAACCGACCTGCGTCTGCTGGCCAACTTCAAGGAGATGGAGGAGCCCTTTGAGAAGAACCAGATCGGCTCCTCTGCCATGCCCTATAAGCGCAACCCCATGCGCTGCGAGCGCATCTGCGCCCTGAGCCGCTACCTGATGGTGGATGTGCTGAACCCCAGCTTCACCACCGGCACCCAGTGGTTCGAGCGCACGCTGGACGACAGCGCCAACAAGCGTGTGGCCATGGCCGAGGGTTTCCTTGCCACGGACGCCATCCTGAATATCATGCTGAACGTCACTGACGGCATCGTGGTGTACCCGAAGGTGGTGCGCAGCCGCCTGATGGCAGAACTGCCCTTCATGGCCAGCGAGAACATTATGATGCAGGCCGTGGAAAAGGGCGGCAACCGTCAGGAGCTGCACGAGCGCCTGCGCCAGCACGCCATTGCTGCAGGTAAGCAGGTCAAGGAAGAAGGCCTGCCCAACGACATGGTAGACCGCATCGCTGCCGACCCGGCCTTTGGCCTGACCAAAGAGGAGATCGTGGCGGGCCTTGTGCCGGAGAACTTCGTGGGCCGCGCACCCCAGCAGGTGGAGGAGTTCATCGCCAATGTGCTCCAGCCCATCTTTGATGCCAACCCCGATGCTGTGGAGCAGCATGCAAGTTTGAGTGTGTAAGGCCAGCGCGCCGGTAATTTCTCGCTCGGACACGAATCGGGCCATTCCATCGCCCGCCCTATTGCCTGCGGCAACAGGGTCCCACCCCAGCGGACGGTCCTCGGAGAAATAACCGGCCCACTGACCAGGTAACTGGATATCAAAGGTCGCCGCATCTGCGGCGGCCTTTTTTGCGTCCCTTGCACAAATTCTCCCATCATGTTACACTAAAACCAAACCCATACAAAAAGGAGAACCGCATCATGCGATTGGATAAATACTTAGCGGAGACGGCCCAGTGCACCCGCAGCGAGGCAAAGGCGATGCTTTCCAAAGGCCGCGTGCAGGTGAACGGTGCTGTGTGCAAAAAGGGCGACACCCAGCTGAAAGAGTCGGACACCGTGGCCGTGGACGGCAAAGTGCTGTGCTACCAGCAGTTCGTGTACCTCATGCTCAACAAGCCCGAGGGCGTGGTGAGCGCTTCCACCGATAAGCGCGACACCACGGTGGTGGACCTGGTGGGGGATGCCTACCCCCGGCGGCAGCTGTTCCCGGCCGGGCGGCTGGACAAGACCAGCACCGGCTTTGTGCTGCTGACCGACGACGGCACCTTTGCCCACGACATTCTGGCCCCGAAGCGCCATGTTGCCAAGACCTACACCGTCACCCTCGACACGCCGCTGACCGACGAGATGAAAGCAGGCTTTGCGGCGGGCGTCACCCTGGCCGACGGCACGGCCCTTTCGCCCGCCGAGGTGACGGCGCTGACCGCCGACGGCCTCACCGTGCGGGTGGTGCTCAAGCAAGGCGTCTATCACCAGATCAAACGGATGTTCGGCGTGTACGGCGCGGGGGTGAACGCGCTGCACCGGGACGCCATCGGCGGCCTTGCACTGGACGAAGGGCTGGCCCCGGGGCAGTGGCGGGAGCTTTCTGCCGAAGAAGTGTCAAAAATTACCAGCTGAAGGGGCGGCCTTTTCACCCGTTTTTCAAAAAAGCAACACATTTTGCCGGTAGAATAGACAACGAGAACCACGCAAAAAGGCACTTTTTTGGCTTGAAAGTACCCCGAAAGATAATATTCACAAGAAAAAACTATCTTTTTTGTTGAAATATGTTGCAAAAGTAAATTCTTTTGTGTAAAATATAAAATGTAATGCAGCTAAATTGTTGAAAATCACAACCGGCTGCCGCTGCGGTTTGCACAAACGAGGAAAAGGGGTATCCATTATGGCCAATAGAGTATTTCAAAGCGTGATCTACCAGATGAAAGACGCGATCAACCGGGTGGTCGGCGTGGTGGATGAGACCGGCGCTGTTATTTCCTGCTCGGAGCTGAACCTGATCGGCGAGGTGCGCGAAGGCTTCATGGCGGAGCGTCTGACCGCAGGCGACCGCTTTGTGCGCGATGGCTACACCTACCAGCAGTTCTCCAGTGCCAAGCATAACGATTATGCAGTGTTCGTGGAAGGCGCAGACGAGACGGCTGGTCAGTTCGCCGCAGTGCTGTCCATCAGCCTGCAGAGCATCAAGCAGTACCACGATGAAAAGTTTGATAAATCCAACTTCATCAAGAACGTGGTGCTGGATAACATCCTGCCCGGCGATATCTACGCCAAGGCCCGCGAGCTGCACTTTGCCACCGACGTGTCCCGCGTGGTGTTCATCGTGCGCGTGACTTCCGGCGGCGACATCTCGGCCTATGATGTGGTCAGCAGCCTGTTCCCCGACAAGCAGAAGGACTTTGTGTTCAACATCAGCGAGACCGACACCGTGCTGGTGAAGGAGATCCGCAAGGGCATCGACCGCACCGACATGGAAAAGCTGGCCGCCAGCATCGTGGATACCCTGTCCGGCGAGCACTACATCAAGGCTGTCGTGGGCATCGGCACCCCCATCTCCAACGTGAAGGACCTGGCCACTTCCTTTAAGGAGGCCCAGATCGCCATGGAAGTGAGCAAGGTGTTCGACACCGAGAAGCAGATCATCCGCTACGACAACCTGGGCATTGCCCGTCTGATCTATCAGCTGCCCACCACCGTGTGCGAGATGTTCCTGCGCGAGGTGTTCAAGCAGGGCAGCATCGAGAGCCTGGATCAGGAGACCCTGTTCACCATCCAGCGCTTCTTCGAGAACAACCTGAACGTCTCCGAGACCAGCCGCGGCCTGTTTGTGCACCGCAACACGCTGGTGTATCGTCTGGAAAAGATCAAAAAGCTGACCGGCCTGGACCTGCGCGAGTTCGACGACGCTATCGTCTTCAAGGTAGCGCTGATGGTCAAAAAGTACCTGTCCAACAACCCGGCCAAATATTGATTTTCTGCCGCATCTGCTGCGGCACGGAACCGGCCGCTCGCAACCGATGCTGGCCGGTTCTTTTTTGGCGTTGGAAGCTTGACCAAATATTACGTCAGGAGTAGCAAGATCAAATGATAGACTTTGAACACGTCTCAAAGGAATATAAAAAGGGCGGGCCGCTGGCGCTGGAAGACATCAACTTCCACGTGGACGAAGGCGAGTTCGTGTTTCTGCTGGGCCATTCCGGCGCGGGCAAATCCACCCTGCTGAAGCTCATCCTGCGGGAGGAGACCCCCACCGAGGGCAAGGTGACCGTGCTGGGCAAGGATGTTGCCCACCTGCGCCGCCATCAGGTGCCCTATCTGCGCCGTCAGATGGGCATCATCTTCCAGGATTTCCGCCTCATCCCGTCCATGACGGTGTATGAGAACGTCGCCTTTGCCATGCACGTCACCAACGTGAAGCGCAAGGAGATCGCCGACCGTGTGGACTACATGCTGGAGCTGGTGCATCTGGAAGACAAGGCCAGCGCCTACCCGGACACCCTTTCCGGCGGCGAACAGCAGCGCGTGGCCGTGGCCCGCGCCCTGGCCCACAGCCCGAAGCTGGTCATCGCCGACGAGCCCACCGGCAACATCGACCCCGAGCTGAGCCTGGAGATGATGGAGCTGCTGGAGCGGGTGAGCGAGATGGGCATCACGGTGCTGGTGGTCACCCACGAGCACGACCTGGTGCGCAAGTTCCACCAGCGGGTCGTCACCCTGAAAAAGGGCCGCATCATCTCGGATGTGCCCGCCGACAAGGAAGCCATCCGTGCCCGGCCCGACCACAAAGACCGGGCGCTCTATGACGAGCCCATGGAGCTGACGCTGGAATCGGAAGAAAAGGAGGCGGCCACCGTATGATGAGACCTTCGACTTTCTGGTTCCTCACCCGGCGCGGCATCCGCAACCTGGGCAAGCATTGGGCCATGACCGTTGCCTGCATCGCTTCCCTCAGCGTCTGCATGACCCTGAACACCTTCGCAAGCCTTGCAGAGGTGAATGTGGACAGCATGGTGAACTATCTGGGCAACCAGAACGAGACCGTGGTCTACCTGGACCCGGACTGCGACGACGCAACGGCCCAGCAGGTGGGTGATACCATTGCCGCCATGGACGGCGTCACCAACGTGCAGTACGTCTCCAAGCAGGATGTGCTGGACACCTACCGCGGCTACATGCAGGACTACTCCTCCCTGTGGGATGAGTTTGAGACCGACAACCCCTTTAAGGCAAACTACCGCGTCTCCATCCGCGACCTGAGCCAGATGGAAGCCATGAGCAAAAAGCTACAGGCCATCCCGGGTGTGTACAGCGTCACCGCCCCGGTGGAGATGACCAACGTCTTCGTGCAGATCCAGCAGTCCGTCACCCGGGTGGGCCGCGGCATCGTGCTGGTGCTGATGATCGTCAGCGTCATCACGGTGGGCAGCACCATCCGCCTGAGCGTGTTTGCCCGGCGGCGCGAGATCGAGATCATGAAGTATGTGGGTGCCACCAACGGGCTGGTCACCCTGCCCTTCGTGGTGGAAGGCCTGGCCATGGGCCTGATCTCCGGCGCGCTGACCGCAGCCGTCACCGTGGGTGCCTACTCTTATATGGTGCAGGCCTCTGACGGCCTGGGCGGCGTGTGGCAGATGATCATGGGCCAGGCGCTGGTGCCGGTGAGTGCCGTCTGGCCCACAATCCTCACCTACAGCCTGGCAGGCGGTGCCATCGTGGGTGGTCTGGGCAGTATGTTCTCCATCCGCAAGCACCTGAACGTGTAAGGAAAGGGAGCCGAACATGAAAAAAGCACGTCATGCAAAGCCGTTCCGGTTCCAGCTGACCGGCCGCAGAGCCCGGCACGCAAAGCCGGAGCCTGCCGGTACCCGCCTTGTGCGGGGCGTCAGCCTGTGCGTGGCAGCAGCCTGCCTGCTGCTCAGCGTCACGGTGTACCCCGCCTCGGCAGCCACCAGCATGTCCAGCCTGCAGAACAAGCTGGACAAGCTTTCCCAGTCCATCGACCAGCACAAAAAAGAACTTTCCGACGCCAAAAAGCAGGAGTCTGCCGCCAAGGCACTGGAAAGTGAGCTGACCGAGCGGGTGGGTATCATCCAGGATCAGATCGCCGTTCTCAGCGGCCAGATCGCCGCCGTGCAGAACAGCATCGGCGAGACCGAGCAGAAGATCAGCGGCAAGGAAACCGAAATCACCGAAAAAGAAGGCCAGATCGCCGACAAGCAGACCGAGATCGACGGCCAGTGGAGCGATTTCAAAAAGCACATGGCCGCCATGCAGGAGCTGCGGGACGGCGGCAGCATCGCCATGCTCAGCGCGGTGAACGACCTGTATGAGCTGCTGACCTTCAATGAGGTCATGCAGGATATCTCGGTGAAGGATACCGAGATCATGGACAACATGAAGGCCGCCAAGGCCGACTTGGAAGCGGACAAGGTCCAGCTGGAAAGCGACAAGGCAGAGCTGGAAGACCAGCGCGCCGAGCTGCAGAGCCAGAAGGCAGATCTGGACGCCCAGAACAGCCAGATGAAGTCCAAGCAGAGCGAGCTGAACGGCAGCATTTCTGCCGCGCAGATGTCGGCGGCCGACGCAAAGAAGGCCCAGGCAGCGGCTCAGGCAGCCATCGAGTCCGATGAGCTGAACTATGAGGCGGTCAAAAAGCAGATCCAGCAGCTGATCGCGTCCGCTGCTTCCAGCCAGCCGCAGCTGAGCTTTACTGGCTTTGCCTGCCCGCTCAAGAGCTATACCCGCATCTCCAGCGAGTACGGCTGGCGCAAGAACCCGGTGTCCGGCGTGAACAAGCTGCACGCCGGCATCGACCTGGCGGCCGCAGGCGGCACGCCCATCTACGCAGCCGCCAGCGGCTATGTGCAGGTGGCGGGCTGGTCCAGCGGCGGCTACGGCAACTATGTCATCATCTACCACGGCAAAATGTCGGACGGCAATACCTACAGCACCCTTTACGGCCACATGAAGTCGGTGGCTACCAGTGCCGGCAAGTACGTCAAGCAGGGTGAGCTCATTGGCTATGTGGGCTCCACCGGCAACTCCACCGGCAACCATCTGCATCTGGAGGTCTGGAAGGGCGGCAGCAAGGCCAACGCTGTCAATCCGCGTGGTTATATCCCGTTCCCGCATAACTGAGTGTTGTAAGGAGTTTGGTTTTCTATGAAAGAACAAAAACAAAAGCGCTGGCTGCGCATCGGCTGCCTTGTTCTGGCGGGCGTGTTCGCGCTCTCGCTGCTGGGCAGCGTCGTCATGATGCTGCTGTACTGACAGGGAGGGGCCGAGCATGAATCGTAAGATCTCTGTGGGCATGGCGGTCACCATCGTGATCCTTGCCATGACCGTGACCTTTTCCATCACGATGCTGGTGGCCATGCGCCTGTTCGACAGCACGGTGAACAGCGTCAAGGAAAAGGAGAGCATGTACAACAAGATCGCTGAGGTGGACCGCTATGTCCGCAGCAACGATTATTACACCATCGACGAGACGATGCTGTACGACCGCCTGACCGCAGGCTACCTGCTGGGCACCGGCGACAAGTATGCCCGCTACTACACCGCCAATGCCTACACCGAACTGATCAATATCCAGAGCGGCAAGGTCATGGGCATTGGCGTGGAGCTGGGCATGGACCAGACCGGCTACGCCCGCGTGACCAAGGTCTACGACGGCTCTCCCGCACAGGAGGCCGGCATCGCGGTGGGCGATTACATCACGGCCATCGGCGACACCGACGTCAAGAGCCTTTCCGGCGTGGATGCCGTGCAGACCCGCCTGCAGGGCGAGGCCGGCACCACCGTCACCGTCACCTGGCTGAACAGCGAGGCGGCCAGTAAGACGGCCGAGCTGACCCACTCCGGCTACAGCAGCACCACGGTGGACTACCAGGTGCTGGACAACGTGGGCTACATCAAAATTCGCCAGTTCGACGGCAGCACCCCCAGTGAGCTGGACTATGCCCTGCGTTCTCTGACCAGCAGCGGCGTCCAGAGCCTGGTGTTTGACCTGCGCGACAACGGCGGCGGCGTGCTGGACGACGCCATCAGCTGTATCGACCTGATCGCACCGGAGGGTACCGTGGCCTATGCCGAGGATAAGAACGGCGAACGCACCGTTCTCGGCAGTAGCGACGACGAGAGCAAGATCGACCTGCCCATGGTCTGCCTGGTCAACGGCAACACTGCCAGCGCGGCAGAGCTGTTCGCCGCCAGCCTGCGCAGCATGAACGGCGCGCGCCTGGTGGGCACCACCACCATGGGCAAGGGCACCATCCAGAACAGCCCGCAGCGCCTTTCGGACGGCAGCGCCGTGAGCATCACGGTGGCAAAGCTCATCTGCGGCGACGGCACCAGCTTTGACGGAACCGGCCTGAGCGTGGATGTGGAAAAGGCCTACACCACCGAGGAAGCCGCGAACTACTACGATTACACCCCGGAGACTGACCCGCAGGTGCAGCGTGCTGTCAGCGCGGCACAGCAGCTGAGCGGCACCTCCACCCTGGGCGGCGTCATTGAGAGCGCCGCATCCTCTGAGGCGGCGGACAGTGAGGCCGCCGGTGCGGTGAGCGCTTCCAGCGAAGAAACGGCTTCTTCTGCCGCAGCGGAAGCTTCCGGTGAGGCCGCATCCAGCGCAGAGTAAGGATCGCGTAAAGCGGTACGCTGCCGATCGCCGTCCGTGCGCCCCTCTCATGAAAAGACGTTTTGGAGAGCCCCGCAGGGTGCGGCAAAACGCAAAATAAAAATAATATTTCCGCTGAAGATGCCCAGAGCGAATGCGGAGGGCATTCAAATCGTAACACCTAAAAAGGCTGCTGCAAACTCTGCAACAGCCTTTTTCTGAGAAAGGATGGCCCCCCAATGCCCGAACTGACCGACATTTCGGTGATCCGCACCCTGTGCGAAAAATACGACTTTGCCCTGTCCAAGGGCTTTGGACAGAACTTCATCATCAACCCGGGCATCCCCACCAAGATCGTGGATGCCAGCGGCGTGGATAAGCGCTACGGCGTCATCGAGATCGGCCCCGGCATCGGCGTGCTGACCAGGGAGCTGGCCAAGCGCGCGGCCAAGGTGGTGTCCATCGAGGTGGACGAGCGCCTGCCGCCGCTTCTGGCCGAGACCATGGCTGGCGTGGATAATTTCAAGCTGGTATTACAAGATGTATTGAAGGTGGACCTGAAAGCCCTCATTGCCGAGGAGTTCCCCGGCATGCCGGTGGCCGTGTGCGCCAACCTGCCCTACTACATCACCAGCCCCATCGTGATGAAGCTGCTGGGTGACCGCCTGCCCATCGAGAGCCTGACCGTCATGGTGCAGAAGGAAGCCGCCGACCGCCTGGCCGCTGTGCCCGGCACCCGCGCTTCCAGCGCCATCAGCTGCGCGGTGAACTACTACGCCACCTCAAAGCTCATGTTCACCGCCGCGCCGGGTAGCTTCTACCCGGCCCCGAAGGTGACCAGCGCCGTGGTGCGCATGGATATCCGCCCCACCCCCGCCGTGCAGGTGGAGGACGAGGCGGGCTACTTTGCGCTCATCCGTGCGGCTTTCGGCCAGCGCCGCAAGACCGCCGCCAACGCCATCGCCAGCGGCCTGGGCCTGCCCAAGGACGCCGTGACCGCCGCCATTGAGGCCGCGGGCTTCGACGCCCGCATCCGCCCGGAGGCCCTCACGCTGGAAGACTTTGCAAAGCTTCAGCAGGCCCTTGCCCGCTGACGGTGCGCACCGGCAACCGGGCTTTATCCGGGCCGCAGACGCTTTGCTGCGCCGGGACAGTGAAAGTTTCCGGTGAGCAGATATTGACAACCCGCCGCTTTTTTGGTATCCTATCAAAAAACCGTTCGGGTCATGCTGGTGTGGCGCAATGGCAGCGCAACTGATTTGTAATCAGTGGGTTGCAGGTTCAACTCCTGTCACCAGCTCCAAGAAAAACCGCTCAGGAACGCTGATTCCTGAGCGTTTTTTGCTGTAAAGCGGGAAATGACGGGCCTGCGGATGGCCCGAAAGAAGGAACGCGCCAGCGCCGGTCCATGCAGGGGAAGGCCGCGGGCAGCCAAACAAACGAACGATAAGCGAACAAACGAGCCAACAAAACCGGAGCCGGGGTGCTGCCTGCCGGGCAGCGCAAAAATCTGAAAATCTGGACGAAAAATATTGACAAACTACTGAACCGGTGGTAATATATACAGGCAGTCCGCAGGACAGCAAAAAGTGAATATGGGCGTGTTCCCGAGTGGCCAATGGGGACAGACTGTAAATCTGCTGCTTTCAGCTTCGGTGGTTCGAATCCACCCGCGCCCACCAAGAAAACGCTTGTGTAGAAATACACAGGCGTTTTTCTTATGTAACTCCGTTGCGGCCATAGACGCGGGTGGATTCGAACAGCTGCGGCGACGTCGCTGAAGACGGCGCAAAAACAGCCCAGTGCAACGGCGACGAGCGCGGCCAGCGGCCGAAACAGGGAGGAGCTGTTGGGGCAGCGGCCTGCAGGATGCGAGTGCCGCCCAAGGCACGAAGCAGACGCAGGGAGCCGCAACCCGTGCTCCTTTTTAGCAGCGCGGCTCGCGAATCCACGGTTGCCCCACAACTGACCATTTCAATGGGGGACGATTGCGTTGAGCTTTTTGTTTTGTGTCCGTCTCTAATGGGGCACGCGGGTGTGCGGACTGTACCTTATACCTCTTTGACAACCGCCCCGATATCCTTGCGGATGCACAGCGCGCGCGGTGCGATCTCCGGCGGAAGCTGGGCCGGACCCGGATTGATGCAGACATAGAACGCCTGCGGGTTCTGGGCGGTCATGCGCCAGAAGGGATACTTGATGATGCCGGGGGTGTTGTAGCCCACACCCAGCTCCAAAAATAAAATTTTCTGCCCCTCGTGGCGGCGCAGAAAATCGCTGTACCGCCCGGCGGCGCGGTGCCAGCCTTCGTCCTCCACAAAGGTGTTGTCCGCCCGAAGATTCATGGTCAGCGGCCGGCCGCAGTGCGGGCAGCGGGGGACCAGCTCTGCCGGGATGCGCATTTTGAGTGTGACGCCCTCCGGCACGGTCAGGCTGCCGTCCGGTGCGATGGTGTACCCCTGCGCTTCCACCATCCGGCGCACCAGCGCTTCATTGTCGAAGGTCTCCGGGCAGCAGGGCTCTGCGCACTGGAACAGCCCGTAGTCGCCCTGGGTGTAGAACAGCCGCTTTTTGTCGAAGCCCGCTTTCTGGAAACAGTGGTCCACATTGGTGGTGAGCACGAAATAGTCCTTGTCCTTCACCAGGCGGAACAAATCGTTGTAGACCGGCTTCGGTGCGTTCTGATAGCGATTGATATAAATGTACCGGCTCCAGTAGGCCCAGTGCTCCTCCAGAGAGGCGTAGGGATAAAACCCGCCGGAGTACATATCGGCAAAGCCGTATCGCACGGCAAAATCTGCAAAATACTGCCGGAAACGCGCCCCGTCGTAGACGAAGCCTGCGGAGGTGGAAAGCCCGGCTCCGGCCCCGAGCACCACGGCGTCGGCGTCTGCCAGCAGCTGCCTCAGCTGCTCAGCCTGCGCCGAGAAGACGCCGGTAGATTTCGTAGTCCAGATCTTTGAAAACATTGAAGATCACCTTTCTCACGCTGGTGTCCTGCACCAGAAATTCTTTGATGGTGTGCACGGCGATCTCTGCCGCCAGCTCGTTGGGAAAGTGGAACTCCCCGGTGGAGATGCAGCAGAACGCCACGCTTTCCAGCCCATGATTCGCCGCCAGCTGCAGGCAGGAGCGGTAGCAGCTGGCCAGCAGGGCACGGTCCTGCCGGGTCACGCGGCCGGTAACGATGGGCCCCACGGTGTGCAGCACAAAGCGGCAGGGCAGGTTGAAGGCGGGCGTGATCTTCGCCTGCCCGGTGGGTTCCTCGCGGCCCTGAGCGCGCATCAGTTCCGCGCAGGCCTGCCGCAGCTGAACGCCGGCAAAGGTGTGGATGGCGTTGTCGATGCAGCGGTGGTTCGGGCAGTAGCAGCCGGTCATGCCGCTGTTGGCGGCGTTCACGATGGCGTCGCACCGCAGGGTGGTGATGTCGCCCTGCCACAGGTACAGCCCCGGCTGGATGGGGGCAAGGGCTGCGGCATCGGTGATGCCCTTCTCCGCAGCCCGCTGCTGCAGGTAGGCGTCCTGCACCTGCAAAAAGTCTTCCCTGCCGGGCTGCGGCGCACGCACATTCAGCAGCCCGCGCAGCAGCTGCCGCTGGCCGTCGGTGTCGGCCGGGATGCAGATGTCCCGGTAGGCCGGGTCTTCCTTTAAAAGCGACTGGATGAGAAACAGCCGCCGCTCGCTCTGGTTCATGCAAGGCTCCTTTCCCGAAACCGCAGCAACCGGCACAAGCCCCACAGGAATGCCCTGTGAGGCCTGCGGGTCATGCGGAAAACTTAGAACTCATACGGCGGGTTGCCGGAGAAATCGGCGATCACGCCGTGGGCATCTTCCAGATAAAACACCTCGAAGATGGGGTTCGTGGCCTCGCCGTACTGGCTTTTCACGATGGGGTTCGCGATGCACATCTCCTTGGCCGCCATGTTGCTCTCAAACACAGCCTTGCCGTGCAGGCGCAGCCAGGCGTACTCCGGGCTGGAGACGGAGATCTCGATGTTCGGGTTGGCCTGCAGGTCCTTGTAGACCTCCTTCTGGTTGTTGGTGCAGAACCACAGCTTGCCGTCCAGCTCACCGGCAAACATGAAGGGGCGGCACTTGGCCTTGCCGTCGCGGCCGACGGTGGCCAGATACTGCACCGGGTTTGCGTTCAGAAATTCTACGACCTTGTTCATGGGAAAATTACCTCCAGATGAGAAAAAGTGGTTGTTAGCGGTTGCGTTTTTCACTCGCTGACACTATAATAGCGCTGTAGAGCCATTTCGTAAAGTAAGCACAATATTGTGCGGTAGTTACCAAAAGGATACCATTGGAGGAAACTATGGAACAAGAAAGGATGCAGGAACTGCCCGCCTGCCCGGTGGAGACGACCCTGACGCTGATCAGCGACAAGTGGAAGGTGCTGATCCTGCGGGACCTGCTGCAGGGCACGAAGCGCTTCGGCGAGCTGAAAAAATCCATCGGGCACGTCACCCAGAAGGTGCTCACGGCCCAGCTGCGCGAGATGGAGGCCAGCGGCCTGCTCACCCGCAAGGTCTATGCCGAGGTGCCGCCCCGGGTGGAATACACCCTCACCGAGCTGGGGTATAGCCTGAAACCGATTTTGGACGCCATGTGGACCTGGGGCGAAGCCTACAAGAGCAGCCGCGGGGCCGCACCGGCCCAGCCGCCCGCAGAAACGGAGGCCGCTGATGCCCTATGAACAGGAGTTCCACCGGCAGGGCGCAGTGCTGCTGACCCGGACCGGCGACGCGAGCGTGTGGCAGTTCCGCAATGAGACCGGCGAGGGCACTATGACCACCTACGAGCTGTTCCCCGGCGTGGCGCTGAGCTTCAACGATTTCCACATGGCGTCCTTTGATTCCAGCTTTTCCACCCGGCAGCGGCTGTTTGCGGTGGACTACTGCCGCGAGGGCCGCATGGAATACGCCGCAGCGGCGGCAGCGTGGCCGAGATCGCCGCGCAGGTGGGCTACCGCAATGCCGGAAAGTTTGCGGCCGCTTTTAAAAAGGCGACCGGCTGCACGCCGCTGGAATACCGGCAGGAGGCATGCCCGAAAACATGACAAAACGGCCCGGCGCGGAGCGCAAAAACTCCGGCCGGGCCGTTTCCTGTTATCATGCTTCGTTCAGTGCCTTGGATTCCGTCACAAAGGCCGCGATCTTGTCCACCTGAATTTCCGCCACCGCACGGCCGGTCTCGTAGACGCGGCGCAGCTGGGCGGGGTCGCGCTCCATGGAGCCGATCTCCAGCGGGATGGGCGGGCGGATGACATAGGCCTGGCCGGTCTGCTCCAGCATGGAGATGTGCTCCAGCGTTTCGTTGTAGCGCTCGTGGCGGTCGGCCACGGCCTCCACGAAGGCGGGGTAGCGCAGGTAGCGTGCCCGGATGGCGGGCAGCATCTTGTTCTTCTTTTTCACAAAGCCCTTGGGCTGGGTCAGCACGATGAGGTTGCGCTTGTAGCCGATGGACTCAAAGAAGCGCACCGGGATGGAGTCCGCAATGCCGCCGTCCAGCAGCTGGTAGTGGCCGATCTTCACGATCCTGGCCGCCAGCGGCATGGACGCCGAAGCCTGCATCCACTGGATGTCCTCGGCGTCGCCGGTGCGGCACTTGTGGTAGATGGGGTCACCGGTGCGCACATCGGTGCAGACCACGAAGAAATCCATAGGATTCTCTGCAAAGGTCTTTGCGTCGAAGGGGTCCAGCTTTTCCGGCACGGTGTGGTAGCAGAACTGCTCACTGTACAGGTTGCCGGTACGCAGCAGGTTGCCGAAGCTGGCATAGCGCTTATCCTGGCAGTATTCGGTGTTGTAGCGGATGGTGCGGCCGATCTGGTGCGACTTATAATTGCAGCCGAACACCGCACCGGCCGACACACCAATGGCACCGTCCAGCACGATGCCGTGCTCCATCAGCACATCCAGAACACCCGCAGTGAACATGCCGCGCATGGCGCCGCCTTCCAGCACAAGTCCTGTTTTCATAACAGCTCTCCCTCTCCCGTCGGCCGGGGCACAGATCCGGCCGGAACATCTATAATTATCTTCAGTATACTCGATTTTGCAGAAAGTACAAGAGCCGAAAAATGCAAAATTGTGCGCCGCCCGCCGCAAGTTTCAGCACTTTTGAACAGAGGGCCGCATTTTGGCTGAGTGCCCGAAACTGCGGTGCAATTTTTGTCGGATTTGGCAAGAAAGCCCCTTGTAAAAACGGCCGCGTTCCGGTATACTAGGTGAAATAAAATGCAGCAGTGTTCACCATTGCAGATGGAAAAAAGAATAGGTTGGAGGAACTGGTTCATTATGAAGATGCTGGAAGATCGTATCCGCAAAGACGGCATTGTGCGCGAGGGCAATGTGCTGAAGGTCGATAGTTTTATCAACCACCAGATGGACGTCCCGCTGTTCCGCGAGATGGCAAAGGAATGGAAGCGCCTGTTTGCGGGCAAGCCCATCAACAAGGTGCTCACCATCGAGGCCAGCGGCATCGGCATTGCCGCTATCGTAGCCAGCGAGTTCAACGTGCCGGTGGTGTTTGCCAAAAAATCCATGAGCATCAACCTGGACTACAACAACTACGAGACCAAGATCCAGTCCTTCACCCATAAAAAGATCTACAACGTCATCGTCTCCAAAAAGTTCCTCACCCCGGAGGACCACATCCTCATCATCGACGACTTCCTGGCCAACGGCTGCGCCCTGATGGGCCTGCTGGACCTGGCAAAGGAAGCCGGTGCCACTGTGGAAGGCATCGGTATCGCGGTGGAAAAGGGCTTCCAGCAGGGCGGCGAGCTGATCCGCAGCAAGGGCATCCAGCTGGAGAGTCTTGCCATTGTAGAGTCCATGGACAGCGCCACCGGCGAGATCGTTTTCCGCGACCAGCCGCACCAGAATTGAACAAAAAGACGTTGCATTTTAATGAGCGCTGTGATATACTGTATATGAGAAAAGTTTCGGCTTTTCCATCTTCGCTGAAGATGACGAGTGACGGTTCTGACTCGTCGGTAAAATAAAACGTGACCGAGTGAAGATGATGTGTGACGGTTCTGACACATCGGTAAAATAAAAATTGACCGGGCGAAGCAATCAAGCGGGGTCGACTCAAGAGTTGGCTCCGCTTTTTCATGATATTATGGGCATTTGAGACCGCTTCGGCGGTCTTTTTTTTTTCACGGCTACACCCCGTCAAAACTATCGCCGTCGGCGGGCAGATCGGCAAGGGTCTGGGCTGAGTCGGCACTTTCCTCCATGGCAGCGCGGGGAATGCCCTTGTACACCAGCGTCTGTTCCAGCACCTCGGCGCACACCGGGGCCGAAAGGCTGCCGCCGGCTGTCGTCCAGCTGTGGGGTTCATCCAGACAGACGAGACACAGAAACTGCGGGTCGTCGATGGGAGCCACTGCCACAAAGCTGGCGATGCGGGCTTTTTCGTCGGCACTGTCCAGCTTCTGGCTGGTGCCGCTCTTGCCGCCTACCCGGTAGCCTGCGATCTGTGCGTTGCGCCCGCCGCCGTAGAGCACCACGGCCTCCATCATCTCCCGCATAGTGGCCGAGGTCTCGGCTTTGATCACCTGCCGTTTGCACACCGGGTCGATGTGCTGCAACGTTGTGCCGTCCGGGTTCAGGATGTCGCTGACGAGGTAGGGCTGCATCAGCCTGCCGCCATTCACCACAGCGCACACGGCAGCGGCCATTTCCAGATAGGAAATTTTGCTGCTCTGCCCGAAGGAGCAGGACGCCAGTTCCACCGGGCCCATGCGGTCGGCGGTGTAGTACAGACTCTTTTTCGGCTCGGCGGGCAGGTCGATGCCGGTGGGCTCCCGCAGGCCGAAGGCCGCAAAGTAATCGCAGAAGGCCTCCTTGCCCAGCCGCGCGCCGATCTGGATGAAGCTCTGGTTGCAGGAGTTTTCCAGCGCCTGGGTCACGGTCTGACTGCCGTGGCGCTTGCGGTTGGCGCAGTGGAACCGGGTGCCCGCCACCGAGATGGACTCACCGCAGTAGAAGGTGGAATGCTTGCTCACGGCCCCGGTGTCCAGCGCGGCGGCGCAGGTGATGAGCTTGAACACGCTGCCCGGCTCGTACAGGTCGCTGACGGCTTTGTTGCGCCACTGGGTCTGCTGGGCCAGCTGCAAAGCGGCAGCCCGTGCGTCGCCGGTCAGGGCATCCACCGCGCTGCGGGCGGCGCTGTCGTAGATGACCCGGGGCTCGTTCGGGTCGTAGGCGGGCGTGGTGGACATGGCCAGCACCGCGCCGGTGTTCACGTCCATCACGATGCCCACGGCCCGGGCGGAGACATGGTGCTCCTTCACGGCATAATCCAGCGCATTCTCAAGGTAGTGCTGGATGTTGGCGTCGATGGTCAGCCGCAGGCCGCTGCCTTCCAGCGGCACTTTCTCGGTCTCGTAGCTCTGTTCCAGCGTATAGCCCCAGGCATTCACCGCCGTCAGCACCACGCCGTTGTCGCCGGTGAGCACATCATTATACTTCAGCTCCAGCCCGCTCACCCCGGCGTTGTCCACATTGGTGAAGCCCAGCACCGACGCCAGAAATTCCCCCTGCGGGTACCAGCGTTTGGAGTCCTGATTGATGCGGATGCCGGTGATGCCGTTCGCTTCGCAGAAGTCCCGCACCGCGTCGGCGGTGTCCCGCTCCACCCGGTAGCGCAAAAGACAGTCGTTGGAAGCGCGGTCGCTGAATTTTTCCAGCAGCTTCGCTTCATCCAGCTCCAAAATCTTAGCAAGACCCCTCGCCGCCAGCTCCAGCTTGTCGGCGGGCATCTCGCGGGGCGAGGCCCGCAGGGTCCAGCAGCTGCTGTTGGCCGCCAGCAGCACGCCGTCGGCACTGTAGATGCGGCCCCGGTCGGCGGGGACCACGGTGTCCCGCAACTGCTGGCCGAGGGCGCGGTCGGTGTACCAGCCGCCGGAAAACAGCTGCAGATACAAAAGCCGTGCGGCCAGCCCCGCAAAGCAGATACAGCACATCAGTACGGCCACCAGCCGTGCCCGGGCGCGGAAGGCCCGCTCCGGCAGGGTGCGCAGGGGACGGGGCGTTGGTTCCGGCTTCGGCATGGGCGGCACCTCCTTATGATATCACGGACAGTGTATGCGCCGGTGCGCCGGGCGTATGACTAACCATCCCGCCGCCTGCGTACAATAAAGGAACGGAGGTGATGGGGATGGAACTGCAACGGGCTGCCCACGCGCTGCCCACTCGCCCGAAGCGCCGCCTGCCGCTACGTGTGCTGCCCGCCATGGACCTGCCCTTTCTGGTGCTGGTGCTCACGCTGGTGGGCTTTGGGCTGGTGATGCTGTGCAGCGCCAGCAGTGCGGTGGCACTGTACCGGCGCGGCGATGCCTTTGCCTACGCCCGGCCGCAGGTGCTGTATGCGGCGCTGGGCATTTTTGCTATGTGGGTGGCCAGCCGGGTGGACTACCATGTGTACCATAAACTGGCCTGGCCGCTGCTGGCCCTTTCGCTGGTGCTGCTGGTGATCGTGCTGTTCATGCCGGAGTATAACGGCTGCAAGCGCTGGCTGGTGCTGCCGGGCCTTGGCACCCTGCAGCCCAGCGAGATCGCAAAATTTGCGGTGGTGCTGGTGTTTTCTCACATCATCTCGCTGAACCATGACCGCATGGGCAGCTTTGCGGTGGGGGTGGTGCCCTTTGTGCTGGTGCTGGGGGTGGTGGCGGTGCTGATGCTGCTGGAGCCCCACCTTTCCGGCACGCTGCTCATTTTAGGCATCGGCGCGGTACTCATGTTCGTGGGCGGCACCGGGCTGCGGTGGTTCGTGCTGGCGGGCGTGGGCGGGGCCGCTGCCATCGGGGCGGCCATTGTCATCATGCCGGACCTTGTGCCCTACGCGGCCAGCCGCCTCAGCTCCTGGCTGGACCCATTCGCCGACCCGCTGGGCGACGGCCACCAGACCATTCAGAGCCTGTACGCCATTGGCAGCGGCGGCGCGGCAGGGCTGGGCCTTGGCAACAGCCGCCAGAAGCACCTGTTTGTGCCCGAGCCGCAGAACGACTTCATCTTTTCCATTTTGTGCGAGGAACTGGGCTTCGTCGGGGCCTGTGCGGTGATCGTATTGTTTGCCCTGCTGCTGTGGCGGGGCATCACGCTGGCAGCCCACGCGCCGGACCGCTTCGGGGCCCTGCTGGTGGTGGGCTTTGTGGTGCAGGTGGCGCTGCAGGCCGTGCTGAACATGGCTGTGGTGACGAACACCATCCCGAACACCGGCATCAGCCTGCCGTTTTTCTCCTCCGGCGGCACCAGCCTGATGATGCTGCTGGGAGAAATGGGCATCGTGCTTTCCGTCTCCCGCGGGGAGACATAAAAACCCACTCCTTTCCACCGAAACGGCGGGAAAACGGGAGAAAAACAGGACAAATGATCGGACAAATAAAAACGCGCATTCTGCCCGCCCGACGGACAAAACGCCCCCGCTCCGCATAGCATGAGGTATCTTTTGCGGAACGGGGGCATTTGCATGGCAGGAGACTTCATCATCACGGGCGGGCGGCCGCTGAGCGGCACGGTGCGCATCCCGGCGGCGAAAAACAGCGTGCTGCCGCTGCTGGCAGCCACCATTTTGTGCAGCGGACCGGTGCGGCTGCGGAACGTGCCGCCGCTGGCCGATGTGGACACCAGTCTGCGGCTGCTGCGCGGGGCAGGCGGCGCGGCCTGCCGGCAGGGCGGGGATGTGCTGGTGGAGCGCGCGCCCACAACCTGCAGGTTGGACGCGAAGGCTGCGGCGCAGATGCGGGCCTCCATTTTGTTCTGTGCGCCGCTGCTGGCGCGGCTGGGCCGGGCCGAGACGGTGCTGCCAGGCGGCTGCCGTATTGGGGCAAGGCCGGTGGACCTGCACCTTTCCGGGCTGAAAGCGTTGGGCGCGCAGTGCCGGGAGGAGGGCGAACGGCTGATCCTTACCGCGCCCTCCGGCCTGCGGGGAGCGGACATCACCCTGCGCTTCCCCAGCGTGGGCGCGACCGAGACGCTGCTGCTGGCGGCGGCCACGGCCCAGGGCAGCACCACCCTGCGCGGGGCCGCGCGGGAGCCGGAGATCGCCGACCTGGCAGCGTTTCTCTGCCGCTGCGGGGCCAGCATCCGGGGCGCGGGCACCAGCACCATCCGGGTGGAAGGGCGGCGTACCCTTGCAGGCTGCACCTTTGCACCCATGGCGGACCGCATCGTGGCGTCTACCTACGCCTGCGCCTGCGCGGCGGCAGGCGGGCGGGTGGAACTGACCGGCTGTGCACCCGCCACCTATGCGCCGCTGCTGGAAATTCTGGCACAAATGGGGTGCAGTGTGGAATGCGGGCCGGAAACTGCAGTCATTTCCCGCTTTGGGGCGCTGCACGGCGTGGGAAAAGTATTCACCGGGGTGTACCCGGCACTGGCCACCGATGCGGCCCCGCTGCTGGCAGCGGCAATGCTGACGGCAAGGAGTGAAAGCAGCATCGAAGACGTGATCTTTGAGCGGCGGTTCGCCTGCGCCGAGGGCTTTGCGGCCTTTGGCGGGCGGGTGGAAACGGCCGGGCGCACCCTGCACATCGCCCCGGCACGGCGCCTTTCGGCCGCCGAGGTGCGCGCGCCGGACCTGCGGGGCGGGGCAGCGCTTGTGATCGCGGCGCTGGTGGCAGAGGGCACGAGCCGGGTGCGCGAAACCGGTTTCATTGACCGGGGCTATGCCGATTTTGCGCGCAAGCTGGGGCAGCTGGGCGCTCAAATAACACGGGAAATGCGGCCCGGGGCGTGAGAAACGAAAAAAACACCTTCAAAAAACCAATTTTGACTTGCAATCAGGGCCAAAAGATGATACGATACAGTTATATAAGTGTAGTAAGAGAAACTCTGCGCACTGCGCAGTTCTGCGATAAAATCCGATGGAGGACAAAGTTATGGCACTGATGCTCGACGAAGAAATGGACGAAAACGTTACGACGATCAAGGTGATCGGCGTGGGCGGCGGCGGCGGCAACGCCGTCAACCGCATGGTGAGTGACGGCCTGCAGGGCGTCGAATTCATCGCAATGAACACCGACCAGCAGGCTCTGGCCAAGAACCATGCTGCCACCAAGGTGCAGCTGGGCTCCAAGCTGACCAAGGGCCGCGGTGCAGGTGCAGACCCCGAGATCGGCCAGCGCGCCGCGGAAGAAAGCAAGGACGAGATCGCAAATGCCCTCAAGGGTTCGCAGATGGTCTTCATCACCGCCGGTATGGGCGGCGGCACCGGCACCGGTGCGGCTCCTGTGGTGGCCGAGGTGGCCCACGACCTGGGCATCCTGACCGTCGGCATCGTCACCAAGCCCTTCTCCTTTGAGGGCAAGCGCAAGATGGGCCTGGCCGAGCAGGGCATCGCAAACCTGCTGATGCACGTGGACAGTCTGATCGTTATCCCCAACGAGCGCCTGAAGATGATCAGCCAGGAGAAGATCACCCTGATGAACGCCTTCCAGGCTGCCGATAACGTGCTGCGTCAGGGCGTTGAGTCCATCTCTGCCCTGATCAATGTGCCTGCCTTCATCAACCTGGACTTCGCCGACGTGCGCTCTATCATGAAGGATGCGGGCTACGCACACATGGGCGTGGGCAGCGCAAAGGGTGCCGGCAAGGCGGAGAACGCCGCCAAGGCTGCCATTTCCTCTCCGCTGCTGGAGACCAGCATTGCCGGTGCACACGGCGTCATCATCAACATCACTTCCAGCCCGGACATCGGTCTGGAGGATGTGGAGACCGCAGCCGGCCTCATCACCCAGAGCGCACATCCCGATGCGAACATCATCTGGGGTACTGCGTTCGATGAGAACCTCTCGGACGAGATGCGCGTCACCGTCGTGGCCACCGGCTTCGACAACAAGAGCGCCAGCGACCTGCGCAACAGCATCAACAACGCCATGGGCGGCGCACAGTCCACCCCGTCGGCTGTCTTCAGCAGTGAGACCGCAAGCCCGGCCCCCGCTGCACAGACCGACGCGGCTGCATCGGCTGCTGCAAAGCCCGTGGAGGAAGATAACAGCGACAACGGTTATTACGACCAGCTCATGGCGATGCTGAACAAGCGCCGCTGAGAGCACGGCAGTCACGACCTCGGTAGACGCCTGTGAAGGAGCAGTGCGGGAAAGTCCGCTTGCCCTGCGGCACATCGCATGGAACGGAGGGGCATCATGGCGCAGATATGGCAGCAGAACAGTGCTTTGCGGTCGCGCTATGCCCAGCCGACCCTGATGCCGACGGCCCAGGCGGTGAACACCCGGGTGGCCTGCGAACAGCTGGAGCAGATGGCCCGCAGGCTGGAAGCGGCCCAGGCCGAGATCCGGCGCTATCAGACCCGTCTTTTTGCCTGTGAGCGGCAGATGATCGCTCTGCGGCGGGAAAATGCGGAACTGGAAGCGGCCGGGGAGCAGGCCCGCACCGAAGCAGAGCAGACCGCCGCCCGCGAGCAGGCGCTTTTGCAGCAGTTGCAGGCTGCCGAGCAGGAAGCGCCCCAGCCCGCGCCGCCGGAGGTACTTTCCGCACCGGAGACACCGGCAGCTCAGCCGGAGCCGGTGCAGGCGGAAGACGTCCAGCCGGAACCGCAGGCTGCGGCCCAGCCGCCTGCCGAACCGGAATGGCAGCCGAAGACCGAACTGGAACATCGTGCCGCAGAGCTGATGAACTGGTTCGACCAGATGATGGGCACCTGACCGGGAACGGGCGAATACATAATAAGATCAAAAGCTGCTGCAATGGCAAGAACGCTGTTGCAGCAGCTTTTTTGCGCCCGGAAAAGCGGAAAAGAGGACAAAATGAGTCTGACTTTGCAAAAAGAGTCCACGGAGATGGGGACCGACCGTCGAAAGTGACAAAATGAGTGGGAAAGTTGGAAAAATGGTAAAAACCTATTGACGAAATAGGAAAGTGGGGATATAATACAGCCATCACCTACAAACCTACAAGATTGATGGAGAAAGGAGCGCGCACCATGATGATGGAATACGGAATGTGTTGCTGTCGAATGTCGGGTCGCCGGGCATGGAATGCATACGGGGAAAACAGACTGTGCGCGCAGAAAGGGGCCGGAGGGCTCTATGGGTGAACAACCGCCTTTGTATCGTATCTGCCCGGAAGCTGAACATTCGGCTCCCGGGTATTTTTGTATCAGGAAAAGAGAGGTTTTGAAGATGTCCATCACACAGAAGGCTCTGGCCGAACAGGATTACATCATTTCGCTCCGGCGCGATTTCCACGCACACCCGGAGATCAGCCTGAAGGAATACCGCACCGCACAGCGCATTGAGGAAGAACTGGACAAGCTCGGCATCCCCCACCAGCGCAGCGGCGAGACCGGCGTCTACGCTGAGATCAAGGGGGAGCGGCCCGGCACCGGCATCATTGCCCTGCGGGCCGACATCGACGCGCTGGCCATTACCGAGACCCACGAGGTGCCCTATAAATCCCAGACGCCCGGCGTGATGCACGCCTGCGGCCACGACTCTCACGCCGCTGCCCTGCTGGGCGCGGCGAAGCTGCTGGCCGCCGAGAAGGCAAACTTCGGCGGCACGGTCCGGCTGTTCTTCCAGCCCGCTGAGGAGATCGGCAAGGGCGCGAAGGAGTTCATCCGGGACGGTCATCTGGACGGCGTGCAGCGGGTGTTCGGCCTGCACGCAGCCTCCGACCTGCCGGTGGGTACCATCGGTGTGACGGCAGGCTCCAACAACGCCGCGGTGGACGGCTTCAAGATCATCGTCCACGGCGTCAATGCCCACGTCTCCACCCCGCAGCTGGGCGCAGATGCCCTGTATGTGGCCAGCCAGATCGTGGTGGCGGCACAGGCTCTGACCACCCGCCGCCATGTGCCCACCGAACCTATGGTCATCGGCATCGGCACCCTGAACGCCGGTACGGCCTATAACATCGTGGCCGGTCACGCCGAGCTGGAAGGCACCACCCGCACCCTGACCCCGGAGACTCGCGCCGCTGTGCGGGAGCAGATCGACGCGCTGGCAAAACAGACTGCCGCCCTCTACGGCGCGACCGCCGACGTGGAGTGGACCGACATCACTCCCGCCCTCATCAACCCGGCCGACTTCAGCGCCGACGTGCAGGCGCAGGCCCGCAAGCTGGAAGGCGTGAACGTCATCACCAACCGCCCCGTCTCACTGGGCGGCGACAACTTTGCCGAATACCAGCAGAAGGTGCCCGGCGTCTATGCCTACCTCGGCACCCGCGACCCGGAGAACCCCAACACCGCCCTGGCCCACCACAACGACGGCTTTGACCTTGGCGAAAAGGCCCTGCCCTACGGCACGGCCCTGTATGCACAGGTGGCCCTGTGGTGGCTGCAGGAAGGAGCAGAGCAGGCATGATCGAATTTTCGCATCTGAACAAGACCTTCGTCAGCCGTGCCGGAAAGGTGGAAGCCCTGAAGGACGTGAGCCTGACTGTGGAGAATGGTGATATCTACGGTGTCATCGGATTTTCCGGCGCGGGCAAATCCACCCTCATCCGCATGGCGAACCTGCTGGAACGGCCCGACAGCGGCAGCATCAAGGTGGACGGGGTGGAGCTCACCGGTCAGACCGAAGCCCAGCTCATCCCGGTGCGCCGCAAGATCGGCATGGTGTTCCAGCAGTTCAACCTGCTGGAATCCCGCACCGTGGCCCAGAACATTGAAATTCCCATGAAGCTGGCGGGCATCGCATCGGAACAGCGCGCCGCCCGGGTAAAAGAACTGCTGCAGTTTGTAGAGCTGAGCGACAAGGCCAACACCTACGTCAGCCGTCTTTCCGGCGGTCAGAAGCAGCGCGTGGGCATCGCCCGTGCACTGGCCCTCTCGCCTTCCATCCTGCTGTGCGACGAAGCCACCAGCGCTCTGGACCCTCAGACCACCGAGTCCATCCTCGCCCTGCTGAAAAAGATCAACCGGGAGCTGGGGGTCACCATCCTGCTCATCACCCACCAGATGCAGGTGGTGCAGCGCATCTGCAACAAGGTGGCCGTCATGGAAAACGGCCGCATCGTGGAGCAGGGCACCGTGCTGGACGTGTTCGGCAGCCCCAAACAGGAGATCACCCGCAGCTTTGTGCGGGCCATCATTCAGGATGAGGTGCCCCAGAGCATCCAGAAGATCGTCAAGGCCGACGGCAAGGGCGGCAAGATCGAAAAGCTCAAGTTCGTGGGCAACACGGTCAATGAGCCGGTCATCGCCGAGATCTGCCAGCAGAGCGGTGTGGAGGTGAACATCCTCTGCGCCAGCGTGCAGGAGATGCAGGACAGCGTGATGTGCGTGTTCCTGCTGCGGCTGCTGGGCGAGGAAAGCGCCATTGCCGCCGCCGAAGCCTTTATTGATAAGACCGGCGTTCTGCGGGAGGAGGTCGTGCTGAAATGAAACAGAAAATCTTTGGCGTTACCGTGGCAAAGCTGACCGCCAGCTTCGGCCAGACCATCTACATGGTGGGGCTGTCGCTGTTCTTCGGTGCCATCCTCGGCATCCTGCTGGCGCTGGTGCTGGTGCTGTGCCGCAAGGGCGGCCTGAAAGAAAACCGCATCGTCTACGGCATCGTGAGCACCTTTGTCAACATCGTGCGCAGCGTGCCCTTCGTCATCCTCATCGTCACCATCATGCCGCTGACCCGTGCCATCATGGGCACCACCATCGGCAGCACGGCGGCGCTGGTGCCGCTGATCTTCTACATCAGCCCCTACATGGCCCGTCTGGTGGAGAACAGTCTGCTCGAAGTGAGCGACGGCATCATTGAAGCCGCCCGCGCCATGGGTGCCACCACCTTCCAGACCGTGTGGAACTTCCTTCTGCCGGAAGCGCTGGGCTCCATTGTTCTGGCGCTGACCACCGGCACCATCGGCCTGCTGGGCGCATCCGCCATGGCCGGTTACGTGGGCGGCGGCGGCATCGGCGACCTGGCTTTGACCTATGGCTACCAGAAGTTCAACACGCCGCTGATGATTTTTACGGTCGTCATCCTCATCATCGTGGTGCAGCTGCTGCAGGCACTGGGCAACGGACTCTCCCGCTGCCTGCGCGAACACAACTAAGCTTTGCGTCCGGCCTGTCATTGGGAACAGGCGGACTTAAAAATTGAGAAAAAATTAGAGGGGAATTTACTATGAATACTCGTAAGATCAGCCGCAACTCCTTCCTGAAGCTTACCGCTGCGGGCCTCGCAGCTGCCGCTCTGGCGGCCTGCGGTGGCAGCAGCGCTTCCACCAGCACCGCATCCTCTGCTGCGGCTTCCAGCACCGCTGCCGACAGTGCAGCCGCCGGTTCTGCGGGCACCATCCGTTACGGCAAGTCGCAGGGCCCCTACACCGAGCTGTTTGAAGCTGCCATCGTGCCCATTCTGGAAAAAGAGGGCTACACCGTGGAGGGCACCGACTTCTCCGAACTGCTGACCGCCGACATCGCCTTGAACGACGGCGAAGTGGATGTGAACGTGGAGCAGCACACCGCCTATGCTGAGAACTTCAACGCCAGCTACAACGGCGATCTGACCCCCATCAGCCCCATTCCCACCGTCCCGGCGGGCATCTTCTCGGACACTCACACCAGCCTGGACGAGATCGCCGACGGTGCCAAGGTGGCCGTGCCCAACGATGCTTCCAACACCGCCCGTGCCTATGTCCTGCTGCAGAAGGCCGGTTGGATCACGCTGGACAGCAGCGTGGATCTGGCCGTGGTCACCCAGGACGACATCGTGGAGAACCCCCACAACATCGAGTTCACCGAGATGGCCAGCCTGAACATCCCCAGCGCCCTGCAGGACTTTGACTATGCGGTCATCACCGGCAGCATCGTCTACAACGCCGGCATCGACGCTTCCACCGCCCTGCTCACCGAGGACGTGCTGCCGCAGCTGATCCTGCAGGTGGTGGTGAAGAAGGACAACGCCGACACCGACTGGGCCAAGGCCATCGTCGCCGCTTACCACTCCGACGAGTTCAAGAAGTACATGGACGAAAACAACAACGGCCTGTGGTACATCCCGGATGAGCTGAAGTAAGCGCGAACCATTCCGAATGCAAAACTCCGAAGTGCACTTTCCCATAGGGAAGGGCGGCACTTCGGAGTTTTTTGCTTGTAAAAGCAGGGAACCTGTGGTACGCTGAAAATGGAGGTGGGATGCAGATGCCGGAAAACGAAAAAGGCGCATTTCTCACGGACCTGATCGGGGAATACCATCGGGAGAAAAACAAGCAGAGCCTTGCGAAGGACTTCAAAAAGAACAAGCAGAAGGACGTGAAAGCGTTCCTGTGCGCGCTGGGGCTGGGCGATGTGCTGGAAGCGTTCAAACGCGAGAAACAGGGCAAAAACATCTTCTGGTTCTACGAGGAAGAAACGCCGTGGGTCAAGGCCGTTCTTGCGTCGAAGGAAGCGTGGTGCAAATGCGTCCGGGAGCAGCGCTGCCGGGACATGACCGACCGGGACGCCATAGCGCTCTATGAAACGGTGGCGGCCATGCTGCGGCGGCGGGGCTTTGCGGGCGAAGCGCTGCAGGATGCGCTGGCCGTGCTGTGCGTGAAGCTGCGGTATCCGGTGCGGCGGCTCAACGCCCGCATCGATGCGCTCCAGCAGGCGCTGGAACGGGTGCGGCGCTTTCTGGTGGAGCCCCACTGGGAGCTGCCCGGCTCGCTGAACGACGAGCTAGAATGGCTTCGGTATGTGGAAAACGACCTGCAGGAGCGGGTCGGAGAGTACGCGCAGCTTTACCGGCAGATGCGGGAGCTGCGCGGAGACGAACTGCAGGCGCTGGGCGAGGAAGAAGCACTGTCGGGCGAAGGGCAGGAAGCGCTCTGGGCAGAGGAAGAAATTTCTAACCGCACATGGGAAATTTTCTGTGCATTGCCCGAAGCCAGAGAACTGCTGGCACAGGAAGATGCCCTTGCAACAAATGCGGGCACTGCTGCCGAAAAGAAGCTGAAAAAAGGCGATGCAAAGGCCCTGCGCAAAAACCGCGAAAAACAGGTGGAACTCTACCGGCAGGCAGAGCGGAAGGCGCGGGCGCAGATGGCCGCACAGATGGGAGCGCAGCTGCCCAGCACACCGGAAAAGCGGGGGATGCCCTCGGCAGAGCTTTTGAAGCGGGCACTGGAGTGCTGCAGGGAGGAACGGCAGGGGTAAAAAAGTGGAGAAGATTTTACCCAATTCCCAGTGGCGGGAAAGGGTGCTATACTATGGGTCAGAAGGCGGCCGCCTTGAAAAAACAAAATCAGGAGGATACGTCTATGGCAAAGGTAAAGCCAATCTCGCTCCTTTATATTGATGGAATTCGCGGGGTCACCCAGAAACACAAAAGCGGGGAGCGCCGTCACCGCAAAAAGGACGGCACATTCGTGGAGCCGCTGGGCTTCGGGAACGCGAAGGAGTATACCCCTTCCGAATACTGGCTCTCATACGAGACTGGAGAGGGCCGGGGAAGGGTGCGCATTGACCGCTACTTCAAAGAGCGGCGGAAAAAGCTGACGCCCGGCCGACGGCAGAAGCTGGAAGCCGCCATGCCGGACGAAGTGCAGCTCACAGAGTGCACCGTGTATGGCCAGAAGGTCGTCACCGTCTCGGAGGCAGACATGGACCAGTGGTGCGCAGACGCCGGGATCAAATAAACAATACACGAGAAAAAAGACAGAGGAAGCGCAGAAAACTTCCTCTGTCTTTTTCTATATGAGACGAAACTCAGTCCACCACGGGGATATCCAGGCCGAACTCCAGCGGGCGGAACCGCGGGCAGACGTTCTCGGTGATGCAGATCACCGAAGCAGCCAGGCGGCTTCCGATCTCGCAGGCTTCGGCCAGGGTCTTGCCGTAGGTCAGGCCGATGGTCGTGCCGGCGAAGAAAGCGTCGCCCGCGCCGGTGGTGTCGATGACGTCCACCTTCTTGGCGGGCACGATGCCGCACGCACCGCCTGCACAGGCGTAAACGGCACCCTGGCCGCCCATGGTCACCACCATGCTGGGGATGTTGGCACTGTGCACGTTGGAGGCCAGCACCTTGCACATCTCGTCCGGGGAGAGATGGCCGTAATCATCCGAGAACAGCAGCCCGGCTTCCTGCTGGTTGCACACAAAGCAGTCGATCTGCTGCAGGAAATCCCGGCGCTCCATGGCGATGCTCATGTTGGAGATGGCGGCAAAGACCTTTTTGTGGTACTTCTTCGCGTAGTACAGCACCTGCTTGACCGTCTCTTTTTCCAGGTCCAGCTCTAGGGCGATAGCGTCGCAGTCGGCAAAAATTTCGTCGCCCTTTTCCTTCAGCAGGCCGGTCAGCGGGGTGGTGTCCGGCCGCTTGGAGATGGCGGCGTGCACATCGCCGTCGTTGTCAAAGATGGCCAGCCAGGTGCCCATGCCGTCCGGCACGCGCTGGATGTACTGGGTGTTCACCTTGTGGTTCTCCAACTTGTCGATGACGTCCTGGCCCATGCCGGTGTCGTCCACCAGGCTGACGAAGGTGGGCCGCAGCTCCACGTTGGCAATGTCCTCCACCACATTGCGGCTCACGCCGCCGTGCACCTGCTCGATGCGGCCGGCATTGCGCCCGCCCGGGATGTAGGTGGAAAGGGGGTAGCCCTTGATATCCACAAAAACGGCTCCAAGTACAACGATTCCCATAAAAACGACCTTCCTGCTTCAATAATTTACCGTTATTATACAGGATATTGCCGACAGAATCCATCCCTTTTCCCGAAAATATCCGAAACCCCTTGCGCGGCGGGGCGTTTCGTAGTATCCTGATAGAAAAAAGTTAGCTGCATATAACCACTGAGGAGGAACGACCATGTCATTGACTGCGATCAAGATCTGCCTGCTGCTGGGGGCCATCGGCCATGTGCTGTGCCGCCACTGCGACTGCATCATCACCTACACGCCGGGCGGCCGGTTCGATTTCGGGATGCTGCAGGACAACACGAAGATGGCGGCGCTGTTTGAGAACGCCCCGCTGAAAAATCCGCTGGTGTCCATCCTGCTGGGGGTCGCCAGCATGACGGTGGAACTCCTGGGCTACCTGGCGCTGTGCAGCTGGATGCAGCAGTTCTCGCCCGTGGCGGCCAGGATCATGCTGGTGTGCACGGTGGTCATGTTCGTGCCCGGCGTGGTGCACCATGTGTTCTGCGGCACGGTGGAATGGTTCTACATCCGCCTTGGCCGCACCGAGGAAGCCCGCCAGGTGATCCTGGAATTCTTCAAAAAGACCATGTCCACCATGCTGGCCTGCTTCGTAGGTTTTCTGGTGTTCTCGGTGGTGCTGCTGGTGATGGTGGCCATGGGCCTGACCGCCCTGCCGCGCTGGGCCTGCCTGCTGAACCTGCTGGTGCTGTTTGCAGTGATGGCCCCGTTCCGCATCGTGGGCACGCTGAACATTGCGGGCGCACTGATGCTTGCCGGGCTGTGCATCCTGCTGTAAAAGGCGGGGCAAAACGCAAAAACAAAGAAGCATCCGCTGCCGTTTCTGAGGCTGCTCAGGCACAGAAAGGCAGCGGATGTTTTTTTGCAGGGTATGTTCCCTGCGCTCAGCTCAAAGCGGTGCGTGCCGTGCGCACCAGATATTCCATGGCCTGCACGGGGTACTGTCCGGCGGCGGTCTCGCCGGTGAGCATCACGCTGGCTGCACCGTCCAGCACAGCGTTGTAAATGTCGCTCACCTCGGCCCGGGTGGGCACGGCCCGGCTGCACATGCTGTCCAGCATCTGGGTGACCACCATGAAGGGCACCCCGGCGGCGCGGCAGGCGGCGGAGAGCTGCTTCTGGCAGCGGGGCAGCTCCCACAGCGGCATGGCGTTGCCCAGGTCGCCCCGGGCGATGACTACCTCATCCACGAGGGGCAGAAGTTCCGGCAGGGCCTGCACGCCGGTGAGGTTCTCGATCTTTGCAAAGATGCGGATGCCGTCAGCCCCAGCGTCCTGCAAGGCCCGGCGTAGAGTGCGGATATCCTCCGCGCCCCGCACGAAGGGCAGCATCACCCCGGTGACGCCGCACTGCTTTGCGATTTTCAGGTTCTGCAGGTCTTCTTCGGTCAGGGTGGGGGAGGGCACCGTCAGCCCCGGGGCTGCGATGCTCTTGCGGCTTTGCAGCACGCCGCCCCGCAGCACCGTGCAGGTCAGGGCGTCCGGTGCGGCGTCGGTCACCTGCACCAGCAGTCTGCCGTCATCCAGCAGAAGCTGCTGTCCGGGTCTGCAGGCAGCGGCCAGCGCGGGCGGGCACCCCACGCCGCCGCGGCCCAGCCGCAGGGGGCCGCCCTCCGGCAGGGTCAAAGGCTGCGCCAGCCGACCCGTGCGCAGCTCCGGCCCCTGCAGGTCGATGAGCAACTCCCGGATGCCTGCCGCCCGGATGAGGGACAGCCAGTCGGCGTGCTCGGCCAGCGACCCGTGGGAAAGGTTCATGCGGATGCCGGTCATGCCGGCTTCCACCATCTGCCGCAGGGTCTCCGGCTGGGCGCAGGCCGGGCCGATGGTACCGTAAAATTCCAAAAAGATCACCTGATTTCCGTCGGTTTTGATAAGATTATTGTAGCACGAACTGCCCGGCATGAAAAGAGCTGTGCGCTGCCGGGGGTCACACGGCCTTCAGTGCGTCCTTCAAAAAGCCGCACAGCAGGTCGGCACAGGGGTGGCGCGCCTGTGCCGGGCAGAGAAAGGCCGAACAGATCGGCGGCATCCCTTCCAGCACCACATCTTTGGCGTTGTCCGTCTCCCGTGTGGAACTGCTCTCAAAGCGGTTCAGCGCAAGGCAGTTCTGCTCCTGGGTCTGGTACAGCACCTGATAGAATTTTTCGCCGATCTCGAGTTTGGGGTGGGCGTCAGCGTCCAGAAATGCCTGCCACAGCGGGCGCAGAGCGTCCGGGTCAAAGCCCGGCACAAAAAGGGTCTCGCCGTCCAGCTCGGCAGGCGAGATGGCCTGCCGCTGCCAGAACCGGCTGCGGCGGGAGACCAGCAGGGCCGCCGTGTGCTTCGTCAGTGCGGTGCGGGCCAGCACGGCGGCACAGCTGCCCAGGTCCATCACAAGGCCTGCGTCCAGCGCGCCACTTTGCAGCTGGGCCGGGACTTCGTCGTTGGCAAGGGAAGAAACTTCCAGCGGGATGCCCGGGTACCGCTGCCGGAAGGCTTCCAGGGCGTCGCCCAGCGGGGGCAGGTAGTCCGGCACCAGCGCCACGCTGATGCCCAGCCGCAGCGGCGGGGCCTGAATGTCCTGATAGGCCTGCGTACACATGCGGTCAAACTGCTCCACCACCGGCGCGGCCTGCGCCCGGAAGCGCTCGCCTTTTGCGGTGAGAGCAAGGCGGTTGCGGCGGTTTGTGAACAGCGGGCCGCACAGTTCTTCTTCCAGCGCGGCGATGCTCAGCCGCAAAGCCTGCCGGGACAGATACAGCCGCCCGGCGGCGTGGGTGTAGTTCAGATCTTCGCACAGGGCGAGAAAATAGCGCAGCTGCTGGATGGTCATGGCGGTCCCTCTCAAAACGCAAGTTTTACTTGATACCTATAAGGATATTATATCTTCTTTTCCTTTGCTTGTAAATGTGATAAATTTAACAAGAAAGGCAAAGAAATTTTGCTCATACGCACAAAAGAAGAAAAGGAAGGAATCACACACCATGGAAAAGATCTCCCGCAAAGGCTTTCTGAAGATCGCCGCCGCAGCCGCCATGAGCGGTGTCACCGCAGCCGGTCTGGCCGCCTGCAACGCTGCCGGCAGCTCCACCGCTGCTTCGTCCGGTGCCGCTGGCATCTACACCCCCGGCACCTACACCGCCACCGCCAAGGGCATGAGCGAGATCACCGCCACCGTCACCTTCGACGCCACCAGCATCACCAAGGTGGAGCTGGACCTCTCCGGCGAGACCGACAGCATCGGCCAGGCCGCCAAGGATAAGCTGATCGAGCAGGTGCTGAACGCCCAGACCAGCCAGATCGACGGCGTGACCGGTGCCACTGTCACCAGCAAGGCCGTGCAAAACGCCGTGGCCGACTGCATCCAGCAGGCCAGCGGCGGCGTCATCAACCCGGCCCAGCAGCCCACCGAGGAAGCTTCTGCCACCGCCGACTGGCTGGGCGAGGAGCCCGAAGTGGCCGAGAGCGATATCAAGAGCACCGTGGACTGCGAGGTGCTGGTGGTGGGTGCCGGTTCTTCCGGCTGCTTTGCCGCTGCCGCCGCTGCCGAGGCCGGTGCCAAGACCATTCTGATCGAGAAGTTTGGCCACGACATGGCCAGCGGCATCCGCGACACGCTGGCAGCCTGCGGCTCCAAGCAGCAGCAGGAGGACGGCGATGACGTTGCCAAGAAGGACGCCGTGCGCTACCTGTGCGACTGGAGCCAGGGCTACACCCGCCGCAGTCTGGCCCAGGTGTGGGCAGACCGCAGCGGTGAGACCGTCGACTGGTTCACCGATGTGCTGGCCGAGAGTGGTGTCAGCTTCCGTCATGAGATCGATGAAAAGCGTGACAACGATAACTACAAGGCACTGGACGTGGGCCACAGCACCCAGTATCAGGATTATGATGAGCATCTGACCATGGATGCCGTGCTCAAGCACGCTGAGGCCGACGGTCTGGAAGTGCAGTACGAGATCACCATGGTCAAGCTGGAAAAGGATGGCGACCGCGTCACCGGCCTGATCGCCAAGAATGCGGATGGCGAGTATGTGCGCTACAACGCTTCCAAGGGCGTCATCCTGGCCTGCGGCGGCTACAGCGGCAACGACACGATGATGAACGCCCTGCAGCCCCAGAGCGTGGAGCAGACCTGCATCAACTACTCCAAGCCCGGTGCCAAGGGCGACGGCATCAAGGCCTGCCTGTGGGCCGGTGCCATCATGGACACCACCCACACCTCCATGATCTTTGACCGCGGTGCCATCAAGCCCGACCAGACCGGCGAGTACGGCAAGGCCAGCGACGGTGCCCTGTTCTGGATGGGCAGCCAGCCGTTCCTGAAGGTGAACCTGAACGGTGAGCGCTTTATGAACGAGTATATGCCCTACGATCTGGTGCTGCATGCCGCCGCCAGCCAGCCATACCACACCTACTGCACTGTGTGGGACAGCAAGTATGCCGAGGACTGCGAGCGCTTTGCCACCCATGGCTGCAGCCGCCTGTATCCCCATGTGAACGGCACCGACCCGGTGTTCCCGATGGGTTACATCCAGATGCTGAACGCCGACCTGCAGGAGCAGGGCTACATCGTGGAAGCCGACACCATTGAGGAACTGGCTGAAAAGCTGGGCCTGCCGGTGGACACCTTCACTGCCACTGTGGACCGCTACAACGAGCTGGCCGCCAAGGGCGAGGATGAGGACTTCGGCAAGGAGGATTACCGCCTGTCCACCCTGAGCGAAGCACCCTTCTACGGTGTGCGTCAGGCCGGCGGCTACCTCATCTGCACCATAGACGGCATCCAGATCGACGACAACATGCACGCCATCGACCACGACTTCAAGGCCATCCCGGGCCTGTACGTCATCGGTGACATGAGCGGCAACTACTTCTCCGGCAGCTACCCCTGCCTGATGGCCGGTGCCGCTGCAGGCCGCAGTGCCACCTTTGGCCGCTTTGCCGGTCAGAACGCCGCCGCAGGTATCTGATAAGTTTCCTTTCGAAAAAAAAGCGATAACAAAAGATGGGCTCCGCCGTTTTCTGGCAGAGCCCATCTTTTTGCTTATTTTGCCGCGCCGATGCGCTTTTTAAAGCCCTCCCACAGGGCGACCACCCGCTCCCGGGGCAGGAAATAGTTCACCAGCAGCGCGACGATGACGCCGATGGTGGTGTCCAGAATGCGGTTCAGTGCGTAGCTGACGTAGGTCTCCACCGGGGTGGAGTAGAGCACGATGCACAGCACCACCCCGCCTGGCTGCACGCCGCCCGGCCAGAAATACTGGCACAGCAAAATCAGAATGACGGTGGCGATGCCCAGCAGCACGGCCAGCAGCATGCTGTGCCCGCCCTGCGGATAAAAGTGCAGGTACACCCAGAACACGGCAATGGACAGCAGGCCGCCGATCAGGGTGCCGAACAGGCGGTTGCCGCCGTTCTTGATGGAATCCGGCATGTCGGTGCCCATGCCGAAGATGACGCCGATGCAGGCAAAGGCCGGGTTGCGGCCGATCAGGCAGTAGACCATGGCCACCAGCATGGCCGTGACCGAGGTCTTGATATTGCGCCAGCCCACATGCAGGCGGAAATCCGAGCGCGGAAATTCAGGCATATCCATTCCTCCCCAAAGCAAAACTGAACAGATACTAAGAATCTTTGCTTGTATACAATAGCACGAACGCAGGCCCGCTTCAAGAGAAAAATGCCGAAATTCCACGAAAAATGCAAAAATGAAGGCACGGCAGCCCTCCCTTGCGGAGAAAGCTGCCGTGCCTTCTATGAGAAAAAAGAAAAAAGAAGAAAGAAAAAAGAAAAAAGCTTTAGAGAGTCAGCCGGTCAAGAGCTCAGATGCCCTCGGTGGCTGCAATGCGGCCTGCGCGGCGGCCGAAGGTAACGGTACGGCCGCAGGCTGCGCCGGTGGACAGGTTGGGGTAGGTGCCGGAGAAGTATCCGCCGGAGTCGTTGCCCACAACATACAGGCCCGGGATGGGGTCGTTGTTGGTATCCACGGCGTTCATGTTCAGGTCAATCTGAATGCCGTCCATGGTGCACAGGATGTAGCCGGTGTTCTTTGCGCCGTAGAAGGGAGCAGTGCGGATGGCGCTCATGCGGTGGGCTTCCTTGCCGAAGTCCTCGTCCACGCCCTTGTCGTACAGCTCGTTGTAGCGCTCGACGGTTGCTTCCAGCGTGTCAGCGGGCAGGCCCAGCTTCTCAGCCAGCTCAGCAATGGTGTCGCACTTGAACACGAAGCCGTTCTCCACCAGACCCGGCAGCATGCCGCTCTCAACAGCCTGATAGGGAATGTTGGGGTCCGCATTGTTCGGGAACGGGAACATGCGGCTGCAGCCATGGGTCTTGAACTCCTGAATATAGGTTGTCCAATCGGAGTCAAAAATGGTATAATGGCAGTGATCCTTGTTGAACTCGTCGGCGTGCAGGATGCCCTCGTAGGTGCCGGACTCGTTGAAGAAACGCTCGCCCTTGGAGTTGACCTTCAGGAACGGCTGGCTGCCCATCCAGAAGAAGCCGCTCTCGCCGTTCTCGGTCTGCTCGCGGCCGGGCACTGCGTCGGGCTTCAGGGCGGCGCGGTCGAACATCATCATGCTGTGGGTGTCATCAAACTTTGCGCCCACCCAGATGCAGGCCTTGATGCCGTCACCGGTAGCACCGGGGATAGAACCGTTGCGGCCCACGATGGCCAGATTCTCCGGCTGCAGGGCTTCCATCATGTCATAGTTCAGGGAGTAGCCGCCGGTGCAGATGATAACGCCCTTGGAAGCGTTGATGCGGATGTACTTGCCGTCCTCGTTCTCAGCGATGACGCCGACCACGCGGTCGTTCTCCTTCACCAGCTCCACCATGGGGGTGTTGTACATGAACTCGACGCCGAGACCCGTGGCATAATCGGTCAGGACCTTTGCACCGTTCAGGGTCTCGCCGGTGCCGTCGTCGGAACCGGTCCAGCGGGGAGAGTGGCCGGTAGCAAAGTGAATGTAGCGGTCGCCGTCGTCGTCGCCGCCGGCCTCGTGCCACAGCTCCACGCCGCGGTCAGCCAGACGATCGCCGTACCAGTCGATGGTCTCAGCGGACTCCTCGCAGAACAGGCGCACCAGGCGCTGGTCGATGTGACCGGCTGCGATCTTGGTCATCTCGGTGATGTAATCGAACTTGTCGATCTTGGTGCCCCATTCCTTCTGGTAACGGCTGTCGATGGCGCCCAGGTCGTCGCGGATGCCGCCGCTGGTCACCTTGTCGATGACCAGGGTCTTTGCGCCGTTCTCGGCAGCGCTGCAGGCTGCAAACAGGCCGCCCGTGCCGCCGCCGACCACCAGAACTTCGGTCTCGAAGGTGTCCACGATGTCGCTGTCAGCGATGACGGGAGCGGTGCCCAGCCACTTCGGGGTGCCGTCGTCCACGGTCTCGGTGGGCTCGTCGGTGGTGGCCAGACCCATGGCCTGCTCAATGCAGCTTGCGGCTGCCTTCTTCACGGCCTTGCTGGTGATGGTGGCACCGGAAATGCTGTCGATCTCAGAGCTCTGGGCGGCCATCAGTGCTTCCTGGAAGTCCGCAGCGGAATCCACCGCCAGTGCGATGGTCTCCTTGGAGGTGTCCACCTTCACTTCGGTGATGGCACTGTCGCTGAAGGTCATGGTGACGGTCACGGCACCGGTACCGGTCTCGGTAGCGGTGTAGGTGCCCGGGGTATAGATGCCCGCGTTGCCGGAGGCAGCAGGGGTGCTGTCTGCCTTTCCGTTGTTGCAGGCAGCCAGACCGGCAGCCGTCACGCCGGACATGGCAGCCGCCGCAGCGACTTTCAGAAAGCCCTTACGAGAGAGTTTTTCCATGTTGTTCTCCTTTTTCTTCTTGGTACTTCAAACAAGTCGTCAAACTTCCTTCGTGAAAAGTTTAACTTTGCCATATTTTAGTTTACACCTGCGGCAAAGACACAGGTCAAGAGGAAAAACGTAAAATATTTGTCAAACGATGTTGTATCCCACAAAACGAAAGGAGCATTCCTGCCATGTGTGCACGCTTCCGAGACCCGGCCGCCCAGAATTATGCCATCGGCGATTTCGCGAAAAAGGCCGGTGTATCAACGCATTTTCTCAAGTTTTATGAGGAAAAGGGCATCCTTCACCCCCGGGTGCAGGAGAACGGCTACCGCTACTATGATATCCGGGACGCCAGCCTTGTGCTGGAGTGCTTCCGCATGAAGAACATGGGCCTTTCGGTGCGGCAGATCGAAAAAGGCATCAACGACTGCACCGAGCAGGAAGTGGCCGAAATGCTGCAGCAGCGGGAAAACGTGCTCCAAAGCCAGCTCCACGAGCAGCAGATGCACCTGCAGGGCCTGCAGAACCTGCGGGTAGCCCTCAGGTTGTGCGAGCAGGGCGAGTGGAGCGTGCGCACCGTGCCGGACGTGTGGTACCTGCCCCACACCATTGGCAAGGAGTTCGTGCAGGACAGCCGCATCTACGACCAGCTGCCCCAGTGGCTGGACTGGATGCCGGTGGTCACCTCGGCACAGATCGCGCGGGGCAATGACGCCCATGCCGAGCGCATGGAGTGGGGCCTGGGGCTGGAGCAGGCGGAAGCCGCACAGCTGGGCTTTGCGCCGCAGGAACCGGCCCAGCTGCTGCATCTGGGCCGTGTGCTGGAAATTTATTGCTCCTGGGAGATCCCGGCAGAGCATGGCTCCGAGAAGGGCTTATACCAATACTGTATGGAGCGCGCCCGGGCGCTGAACCTCGTGCCGGAGCCGGTGATGTTCCGCCGGGTGTTCTGCTACACCGAAAAAGGCGGCACAAAGCAGGTGCACAATGTGCTGCGGGTGCCGGTGAAGATGGCGGAGTAAAATATTTGACGATTTCCCATTTGTTTCTATGGCTTGACACGGATGTGGAATCAGCGTATCTCTTACAATAAGATCAAGAACGGCAGAACAGGAGAAGATGGGATGGGACTGCTGGAAATAAATGGGTTGTCGCTGGAAATATTATCAGAGCCAGCTGAAGAAATCTCTGAAAAATAACCTCAACGCATTTGAAAAAGAATCCCTGCTGCAGGATGCATTTGCTGCGGCGGAATGGTTTGATGCCAGCAAGGCGCTCGGAGAGGTCGCGATAGATTACCGGGTCAAATCCGAGGAGTCGATTTGTTCAAAGTACGAAAGGTACTACCCGGATCGCCCGGTGCTGAAGGTGTTTAATGACCTTCTTGGCTTCCGTTCCCTTTGCGCTTCTTATGAGGAAGCTTTGGCATTGTGCGTGCCGCAGATCAAAGTGATCGATATGTCACACGGAAAAGCAAAGGACGATGGATACCGAGGGGTTCATCTGTATTACCGGAAGGATAACTTCCATTATCCCATTGAGATACAGATCAACACGTTTCTGGACCGACAGCTGAACGATTGGCTGCACGACTACGTTTACAAAAAGGCGCATCCGGCAGAGGTGGGCGAAAAAATGCGGCAGCTGTACGAACAGGGGCAGATCACAAATTTGGAAGCATTTAAGGAGGCGCTTGAAGATGTGCTATCTGATCGCCAAAAATAAAAACGGACATGGGTGCTATGCATTGAAAACGGCGCACGGCAAGGCCCTTGTGGAATTGAAGCGCGGGCTGAATAAAGAAGCTGTGCCAAAAGGGGTGCAGCTGGTAACGATCAGTCGACCGAATGCATACGGCGAATATGCGCCGTATCATTTTGTGAAGGATGAAGCGGAATTTGCACATGCCGTCCGTGCGCTGTGCAAATAACAAATAAACAGAAAAAACGAGCGCACTGTGGATCACGCATGAAACACAGTGCGCTCGTTTTTTATTGGAATAAATTGGGAAAGCTTACCCTTCCGATGCAAAAAATTCTTTGGTCAGCTTGACCACCGTGCCGGAAAGCAGCAGCAGCGCGATGAGGTTCGGGATGCTCATCAGGCCGTTGAAGGTGTCGGCGATGCTCCACAAAAGGCCCAGGTCTACCGTCGCACCCAGAATGGACACGAAGGAGTAGACCACGAAAAAGGGCTTTGCCACCTTGTCGCTGCGGCACAGGAACACCAGGAACCGGGAGCCGTACAGGCCCCAGCCGATGATGGTGGAGAAGGCAAAGCAGCACAGAGCAACAGCGGTGAAGATGGAGGCCCAGCCGCCGTAAGTGGTGGTGAAGCCGCTGATGGTCAGCTCGGCACCGGCAGCGGTGCCGTAGTTCACGGTGGTGCCGCTGCACAGGATGACCATGGCGGTCAGGGTGCAGATGACGATGGTATCGGCGAACACTTCAAAGATGCCGAACATGCCCTGCTTGGCCGGCTTTTTGGTGTCGGCGCAGGCGTGGGCGATGGAACCGGTGCCGAGGCCTGCTTCGTTGGAGAAGATGCCGCGGGAGACGCCCTTCTGCATACTGACGAACAGGCTGCCGATGGTGCCGCCGGTGAAGGCGGCCGGGTTGAACGCGCCCGCAATGATGGACTCGAACACATAGGGCAGGCGCTCAACGTTCAGCACCATGACGCCCAGGGCCAGCACGATGTAGAACAGCGCCATGAAGGGCACCAGCTTCTCGCTGACGCTGCCGATGCGCTTGATGCCGCCCAGCAGCACCATGGCCACCAGCATGGCCACCAGGATGCCCACCACAAGGTTCAGGGTGGAAAGGGCACCGCCGCCCACCACGCCGTATTCCAGCAGGGCGGTGTCGATGGCGGCCACGATGGTGTTCACCTGGGTGGCGTTGCCGGTGCCGAACACGGTCAGCACGCCGAACAGCGAGTAGAGCACGGCCAGGAACTGCCAGTTTTTGCTCAGGCCGTTTTTAATGTAGTACATGGGGCCGCCCACCCACTCGCCGGTCTCGCTGCGCTCGCGGTAGTGCACGGCCAGCGTCACTTCGGCAAACTTGGTGCACATGCCCAGCAGCGCCGAACACCACATCCAGAACACGGCACCCGGGCCGCCGATGGCAATGGCACCCGCCACACCCGCGATGTTGCCGGTGCCCACGGTGCCGGCCAGTGCCGTGCAGACCGCCTGAAACGGGGTCATGGCACCGTCGGAAGCGTCCTTTTTGCGGAACATGCGCCCGATGGTGGTTTTGATGGCGTAGGGGAATTTGCGGATCTGCAAAAAGCCCGTGCGCACGCTGAGCAGCAATCCCACACCGATGATGCACACCATGGCGGGGATGCCCCAGATAAAGCTGTTGACCGCCTGATTGACGGCCGTGATCGTTTCGATCATGATTTTCCCACATCCTCTGTTAAAATACGCCTTTTTCCAGCCGCAATGCCGGAAAACAAACAATTCATTCTACCGCTTTTTTAACGAGATGTCAAATAAAATGCACAAAAAAGAGGGAGAGTTTTTGGCAAACTCTCCCTCGACTGCTTGAAAAAGTTTATTTCACTTTGCCTTCGCCGTCCAGCGCTTCTTCCAGCGTGTGCCATGCCAGCACCGCGCACTTGACGCGGGCGGGCACATGGGCGATGCCCTGCAAGGCGGCCACATCCTCCAGATCATCCAGCTGTTCCGGGGTGATCTTGCCCTTGATCATGTCAAAATACAGCCCGATCAGGCGGCGGGCTTCCTCCACAGGGCGGCCCTTGACAAGGTCGATCATCAGCGAAGCCGATGCCTGCGAGATGGCACAGCCGCTGCCGATGAAACCGGCATCCTCAATGACACCGTCCTTCACCCGCAGCTGCAGGGTGATGTCGTCGCCGCAGCTGGGGTTGACGCCCTCCAGGCTGTGGGTAGCGCCCTCCACCGGGTGGCGGTTCTCCTTGCTGCGGCTGTTCTCGGTGATCACCTGCGTATACAGTTCATTCAGGTTCATAAGCCCATCACCTTTCGTACATTTTCAAGATTCTCCAGCAGGGCGTCCACGTCCGCTTCGGTGTTGTAGACAGCCACGCTGGCGCGGCAGCAGGAGCCGATGCCGAGAAAGTCCATCAGCGGCTGTGCGCAGTGATGACCGGCACGCACGGCCACGCCGCCGGCGTCCAGAATGGTGGCCACGTCGTGGGGGTGCACGTCGTTCACGTTGAAGGACACCACGCCGAAGCGATTGGCAGCGGTGGGGTCGCCGTAGACGGTGAGCCACGGCATCTGCGCCATGCCCTTGAGCATCCGGTCCAGCAGGGTGTGCTCGTGGGCCATCATGGCGTCCCAGCCGATGGCGTCCATATAGTCCAGCGCAGCGGCAAAGCCCACTTCGCCGCCCACGTTGCGGGTGCCCGCCTCAAACTTGCGGGGGCCCTCGGCCCAGGTGGCGCTGTGCTCATGCACCGCACCGATCATGTCACCGCCGCTGAGGAAGGGCGGCATCTTGTCCAACAGTTCAGCACGGGCGTACAGGGCCCCCATGCCCATGGGGGCATACAGCTTGTGGGCCGAGCAGGCGGCAAAGTCCACGTCCAGCTTCTTCACGTCCACCGGCATATGGGGGGCACTCTGGGCGCAGTCCAGCACCACCACGGCGCCCACGGCATGGGCGCGAGCCACGATGGCTTCCACGGGGGCACGCAGGCCCAGCACATTGGACACCATGCCCACGGCCACCAGCCTGGTCTTAGCGGTAATTTTCCTGTCCAGTTCTTCTTCGGTCAGGTATCCGGCAGCATTGGGGTACAGATAGACCAGCTTTGCACCGGTAGCCTCGGCCACGCGCTGCCACGGCACCAGATTGGAGTGGTGCTCTGCCACCGAGATGACGATCTCGTCGCCCTCGTGCAGGAAGTGCATGCCGTAGCTGTAGGCCACCAGATTCAGGGATTCGGTGGTGTTCTGGGTGAACACGATTTCATCGTCCTGCGCGTGAAAGAACTGCGCCACACGGTGGCGGGCCCCTTCGTGGGCGTCGGTGGCACGCATGGCCAGTTCGTAGACGCCCCGGTGGGGGTTGGCGTTGTCGTGTTTGTAGTAGTTCGTTACGGCGTCCAGCACCTGGGTGGGGTGCTGGGTGGTGGCGGCGCTGTCCAGATACACCAGACGGTTGCCGTTTTCATCGGCGGCAAGGATGGGGAAATCCTTGACCCAGGGGTTATTCTGCATGGTCATCCAGCCTCCTTGCTGCTTCTTCCTGCACTTCGGTGCGCAGAGCTTCCAGCGGAATCTTATCCAGTGCGGGCGCGAAGCGGGCATCCACCATCAGGCGGCGGGCCTGCGCTTCGGAAAGGCCCCGGGAGCGCAGATAGTAGAGCTTTTCCTCGTCCAGGCGGCCAATGGAAGCCGCGTGCTGGCCCTCCACTTCTTCCTCACCGCATAAGATCAGCGGGGCGGTACGGTTGCGGGCGTTGGGGCTGAACAGCAGCACGTCCTCGCTCTCGTGGCCCACGCCCCGCTTGGCGCCCCGGCGGAAGTCGATGGTGCCGCGCAAAATCTTGCTGGCATGGCCGGTCAGCACACCGGCGGTGTGCATCTCGCACAGGGTGTCCTTGGCAGTGTGCACCGAGACATCGTTGTAGTCCAGCACGGCTTCGGCACCGCCAAAGTAGACGGCATCGAGGTCATACTCGGCCTTGGCGTGGTCCAGCAGCGCGCGGGTGCCGCAGGCAGAAACGCTGCCGCCCAGTTCCACGCGCACCTGCTCCACGCGGGCAGAGGTGCTTTCTTCTACAGCCACGGCGTCCCAGCGGCGGGCACGGCTGCCCAGCAGCTGCACCTGCACCAGTTTGACGTGGGCCCCCTCGGCGGCGCGGATGCGCACAAGGTTTGCCGCCACGCCGTTTTCGGCGTCGCCGCGCAGCACCTGCACAAGGGTAACGCTGGCGTTTGCCTTCACGTCCACGTCCAGCACGCTCACAGCGTTCGGGTGGGCGGCATCCAGCGTGAACTCAAACACGGCAGGTTCGGCCACCGTCACGCCCTCAGCCACGGTGAGCGCATGGCGCACGGTGGCGTTTTCCAGAACAAAGGCATCCGTCTCTGCGCCCATGCCGCTCTCGGCAAAGGCGGTAAATTCTTCTTCGCTCTCGCCGACCCCGGCGGGCAGGGTGACGGCAAAGTTTGCTTCGCCCCAGTCCCCGGCAGGTTCCGGCAGGGCGGCGGCCGCAGGGGCCGTATTCACGCCGCACTGGTTCCAGGTGGGCACCGGCAGGCGGTTCATGTTTGTATCATTCATCAAAAACGCCCCCTTCTCAGCCAATGCTGCCTTTCATTTCCAGATGGATCAGGTTGTTCATTTCCACGGCGTACTCCACGGGCAGCTCCTTGGCAATGGGCTCGGCAAAGCCGCCCACGATCAGCGCCCGGGCGTCCTCCTCGGAAAGGCCGCGGCTCATGAGGTAGAACACGGCTTCCTCGCTGATGCGGCCAATTTTTGCTTCGTGGCCCACATCCACGGCGTCGCAGCGGATGTCCATCTCGGGGATGGTATCGGAGCGGGAGCGGTCGTCCAGCATCAGGCTCTCGCAGGAAACGGCGGATTTGCTGTTTTTCGCGTTCGGCAGCACCGTGACGGAACTGCGGAAGTTGGAGATGCCGCCGTCCCGGGCAATGGACTTGGTGGTGATGTGGGAACTGGTGCCCGGGGCAGCGTGCACCACCTTGGCACCGGTGTCCAGATCCTGTCCGGCACCGGCAAAGGTGATGCCGGTGAACTCCATGCGGGCACCTTCACCGGCCAGAATGCTCATGGGGTACAGGCAGGAGGTGTGAGAACCAAAGGAGCCGGACACCCACTCGATGGTGCCGCCCTTTTCCACCTTGGCACGCTTGGTGTTCAGGTTGTACATGTTCTTGGACCAGTTCTCAATGGTGGAGTAGCGCACGCGGGCATTCTCGCCCACATAAATTTCCACGCAGCCTGCGTGCAGATTGGCCACATTGTATTTGGGCGCGGAGCAGCCCTCGATGAAGTGCAGGTAAGCGCCCTTGTCCACGATGATCAGGGTGTGCTCGAACTGGCCTGCGCCCTTGGCGTTCAGGCGGAAGTAGGACTGCAGCGGAATTTCCACATGTACCCCGGCGGGCACATACACAAAGGAGCCGCCGCTCCACACGGCACCGTGCAGGGCCGCGAATTTGTGGTCGGTGGGCGGCACCAGCTTCATGAAATGGGTGCGCACCATCTCGGCGTAGGGGCCGGTGAGGGCGCTTTCCATATCGGTGTAGACGACACCCTGCTCGGCTACCTCAGACTTGACGTTGTGGTACACCACCTCAGAGTCGTACTGAGCGCCCACACCGGCCAGCGAAGCACGCTCGGCCTTGGGGATGCCCAGACGCTCGAAGGTGTTCTTGATGTCCTCGGGCACATCGTCCCACTTGCCGCGCATCTCGGTGTTGGGGCGCACATAGGTGACGATGTTGTTCATGTCCAGCCCTTCGATGGAAGGGCCCCAGTTCTGCACCGGCATCTTGTTGTAGGTATCCAGTGCCTTCAGGCGGAACTCGCGCATCCACTCGGGGTCATGCTTCTCGGTGGAAATCTGCTCCACGATGTCGCGGGTCAGGCCGGAGTTCACCTCAAAGGCGGCATTCTCGCCGTCCTTGATGTCGTAAATGCTGCGGTCTACCTCGGCGACATCGGTCTTTTCGGTTTCAAAGGCTCTCATTTTGCTTCGTCCTCCTTCACCGCATGGAAGCCCTCCTCGATGATCTCGTTCACCAGCTCGTCGCCGCCGGTGCGCACGATGTGGGCATCGTCCAGCACATGGACGTAATCCACCTTCAGGCCTTCCAAAATCTTGGCGTTATGGGTGATGATGATGAGGGCATTGGTCTCGTTGTGGTAGGCCTTCACGCCCTGTGCCACGGTCTTCACGGCGTCCACGTCCAGACCGGAATCGGTCTCGTCCAGCAGGGCCAGCTTCGGCTTGAGCATGAGCAGCTGCAGAATTTCACTCTTTTTCTTCTCGCCGCCGGAGAAACCCACGTTCAGGTAGCGGTCGGCGTAGGCCGGGTCCATGCCCAGTGCTTCCATCTGCTGGGCCAGCTCCTTGCGGAAGGCAAACACCTTGACCGGCTTGCCGGTGATGGCGTTCTGCGCGGTGCGCAGGAAGTTTTCCAGCGTGATGCCGGGAATTTCTTCCGGCGTCTGGAACGAAAGGAACATGCCCGCCCGGGCACGTACATCGGCGGGTTCGTGGGTCACATCCTGCCCGTTAAAGATGATCTGTCCGCGGGTGACAGTATAGCGCGGGTCGCCCATCAGGGCGCTCATCAGGGTGGACTTGCCGGCACCGTTGTGGCCCATGAGAACATGGGTCTCACCGGCGTTGATGGTCAGGTTTAACCCGTTCAGCAGGACTTTCTGCTCCTCGCCGACGGTGACCTGTAGATCTTTGACTTCCAGCAGCGGACTGCTCATAAAATGCACCTCCAAATAACGTAGAACCAGCGAACACGCATATCAGAGTGTTGCGCTAGGATAACTCTCTGCCTGCATTCTATATCTTTTTGATAGGAATTGCAAGAGGAGGCCATAAAGTGTTCATACACTTCGGCAGAATAGCCAAAGATATCCGACTGTATTACTAGGAGATTGTGCAGGAAAAAGCTCGTAGTGAAAGATGCCGTGAACGGCGGCGGCCCCTTTCTGTGAAAAAGTGAGCCGGAAAAATCTGCAGATTTTTCCGGCTCGCAAATAGTAAAATCAGGATAGCTTTATCGTTTTGCCACTGCCTTGCGGTACACCGGGTAGGCCACCAGCGCCGACAGCACCTCGGTGACCCAGAAGGCGTGCCACACGCCGTTTGCACCCAGGAAACGGCACAGCACGGCCGCCAGCGGCATGATGAAGATGACATAGCGGCACAGCGAGATGACCAGCGATTCCGCACCCTTGCCCAAGCCCTCCAGCGCGCCGGAGGAGGTGGTGGACACCGCCGACACGATAAAGCCCAGACAGATGATGCGCAGGGCAGTTTCGCCGTAGGCGATGGTCTCGGGGTTCGAAGTAAACATCTGCATCAGCGGGCGGGAAGCGAACAGGCAGATGACCGTGCCTGCCGCCATGATGGCCGCGCTCATGATGAGGGTGAGTTCGTAGAGCTTTTTCACGCGGGCGTGCTCTTTGGCACCGTAGTTGTAGCCGATAAGCGGGCGCATACCCTGCACGATGCCGTTGGCGGGCAGGTACAAAAAGGTCTGCAGCTTGTAGTAAATGCCCAGCACCACCACATAGCTCTGAGAGAAGGCTGCCAGCAGGCCGTTGAGGAAGGTGACCAGCAGGGAAGGCAGGGCCAGGTTCAGGATGGCGGGCACGCCGATAGCATAGAGTTTGCCGTCCAGTGCGGCGTCCGGCCGCAGGCAGCTGCGGCGCAGGCGGATGGGCAGCTCGGTGCGGGCGTAGACGACGAGGTAGACGCACAAACTCAGCAGCTGGCCGATGCCGGTGGCAAGGGCTGCGCCCGCGATGCCCATGGCAGGCACCGGGCCCAGGCCGAAGATGAGGATGGGGTCCAGGATGATGTTGCACACGCAGCCGAAGATCAGCGCCACCATAGTCACCTTCATGCGGCCCACGGCCTGAAACATCTTCTCAAAGGCCAGCGCCGCCATGTTGATGGTGGCAAACAGGAAGACGATGGTGGAGTAGGTGATGCCGGATGCGATCAGGCTTTCATCGCTGGTGAACCGGCGCAGAAAGCCCGGCATGATGGCAATGCTGACAAGGGTGATGAGGATGCCGTGCACCAGACTGAGCGCCATGCCGTGGGTGGCGGCAGTCTCGGCTTTCTGGCGGTCGCCCGCGCCGAGGTACAGCGCGATCATGGCATTGATGCCGATGCCAAAGCCGATGGCAATGGCGTTGGCAAAGTTCTGGATGGGGAACACCAGCGAAAGGGCCGTCATGGCGTCCTCGCTGATGCGGGCCACGAACAGGCTGTCCACGATGTTGTACAGGCTGTTCACCAGCATGGAGATGACGTTGGGCAGCGCCATGGACACCAGCAGCGGCAGCACCGGTTTTTCTTTCATAAAGGTTTCGTTCATAACATAACTCCTAAGTTTAAAACGCAAAAAAGCCACACAATGGCTCCAACAGGAACCATTGTGTGGCGAAAAGTAGCATACTGCTGTAAAAATCCACACGATTTTTATTGGCTTAAAGATACCACATCTCCGGCAGCTTGTCAAGATTCTTGCATATAAAAGTATGACTTTTATAGACTTGACCATTTTTCGCCGGGACGCTACAATAAAAATGGATACTTTATAATAAGGAGAAGCTGCCATGAAATGGATGATCGCGTCCGACCTGCACGGGTCTGCGTTTTACTGCAAAAAGATGATCGAAGCCTTTGAGCGGGAGGGGGCCGACCGCCTGCTTTTGCTGGGTGATTTGTTGTACCACGGCCCCCGCAACGACCTGCCGGAAGGCTACGCACCGAAAGAGGTCATCCCGCTGCTGAACAGCCTGAAGCAGAAGCTGCTCTGCGTGCGGGGCAACTGCGATGCCGAGGTGGACCAGATGGTGCTGGATTTCCCCATTCTGGCCGATTACGCCGTGCTGCCGGTGGGCGAGAAGCTGATCTACGCCACCCACGGCCATGTGCACAACCTGAAAAACCTGCCGCCGCTGGCTGCGGGGGATATCCTGCTGCACGGCCACACCCACATCCCGGCGTGGACCGAGTTCGGCGATGGGAACCTCTACCTGAACCCCGGTTCCCTGAGCATCCCCAAAGAAGGCAGCGCCCACAGCTATATGACGCTGGAGGATGGACTGTTCCAGTGGAAGACGCTGGAAGGGGATGTGTACCACACATGGAAGGCCGGAAACGTTTGAGTAAAATCCGTGTTTTTTATTGACGAAACCGGCATGACGCGGTAAACTGAGGGTGGATTTCATCAAAAAGGCGGAATTGATAAAACAGATGGAGACGACAAAGAAACGGGAACTGCGCAGTGTGCTGGACCTTGCGGCCAGTGCCGCACTGCTGGCGGTGCTCAACCGCCTGTTCGGCTGCCCCATCCGTCTGGTGACCGGCGTTTCCTGCGCAGGCTGCGGCATGACCCGCGCCTGGCTGAGCGTTCTGCGGCTGGACCTGCGGCAGGCGTTTTATTATCACCCGCTGTTTTTGCTTCCGCCGGTGGGCGCGGCGCTCTGGCTGTGCCGGAAAAAGCTGCCCCGAAAATTTTTGAAGGGATGTATGTACGCGATGATCGGTGCTTTCCTCATCGTGTATGTATATAGAATGTTCCGGGGGGACGGGAATGTTGTGGCGTTTGACCCGCGCAGCGGCCTGGCCTTCCGGGTGATCTCGTATTTACAAGGAGGAAATTGAAAATGTTCTGTTCACATTGCGGCAAAGAGATCCAGCCGGGCACCAAGTTCTGCCCGGCTTGCGGCGCAGACGTTTCGGCCCAGACCCAGGTGACGGAATCGGCCAACAAGGTGTTCCAGTCTGCCGAGGGCGAGCTGACCAGCGCCGTCAACGAGGTGCGCGACACCATCCAGAAGGGCGACACGGTCTATGCCGGGGAGCGCCTGACCGATAACCGCGGCCTGATCTCCTACATTCTGCTGAGCATCATCACCTGCGGCATCTATTCCTATTATTTCGTCTACAAGATGGCCCATGACGTCAACATTGCCTGCAGCGGCGACGGCCAGGAGACCGGCGGCCTGCTGCAGTATATCCTGCTGTCCATCGTGACCTGCGGCCTCTACTCGCTGTATTGGGAGTACAAGCTGGGCAACCGTCTGGCTGCCAACGCCCCGCGCTACGGCATGACCTTCCAGGAGAACGGCACCACCGTGCTGATGTGGCGTCTGTTCGGTGCACTGCTGTGCTTTGTGGGCACCTTCGTGGGCACGAACATCCTCATCAACAACTCCAACAAGATCTGCAACGCATACAACCGCTACAATAACCTGTAAAAAGCGGTTTCGGAAGACCGGCAGCCCGTGAAGGACCGCCGGTCTTTTTTGCGCAGAAACCTCTTGAAAACAACAAATAATTATGATAAACTAAAACAAAGAGTTGTTTTAAGGAGGGGCGCAGGATGGAACAGCAGCGGGTGTATCTGGCCATTGATCTGAAAAGCTTTTATGCCTCGGTGGAGTGTGTGGACCGCGGGCTGGACCCGCTTTCCACGAACCTTGTGGTGGCCGACGCCTCCCGCACCGAAAAGACCATCTGCCTGGCGGTCTCGCCCTCCCTCAAGGCCTACCGCATCCCGGGCCGCGCCCGGCTGTTCGAGGTGGTCCAGCGCACAAAAGAGGTAAACGCCCAGCGGCTGCAGGCGGCCATCCGCCAGCGCCGGGCCGTGCGCCGGGAAAATGGCAGTTACGACTTTCTGGCGTCGTCGTCGGATGCCGCCCGCCTGAATGCGGACCCCTCCCTCCGGCTGGATTACATCGTTGCGCCGCCCCGGATGGCCCGGTATCTGCAGGTGTCGGAGCAGATCAACAAAATCTATCTGCGCTATGTGGCCCCTGAGGACATCCACCCCTATTCCATTGACGAGGTCTTCATGGATGTGACGAGCTACCTGCCGCTTTACAAGCTGACGGCCCACGAGCTGGCCATGAAGCTGGTGCGCGAAGTGCTGGCCGAGACCGGCATCACCGCCACGGCGGGCATCGGCACGAACCTGTATCTCGCAAAGCTGGCCATGGACATCGTGGCAAAGCACATCCCGCCGGATGCGGACGGCGTGCGCATTGCCCAGCTCGACGAGGAGAGCTTCCGCTATCTGTTGTGGGACCACCGCCCCATGACGGATTTCTGGATGACCGGCCCCGGCACCGTGAAAAAGCTGGAAGCCCACGGCATCCACACCATGGGGGAGCTGGCGCGGCTGTCCCTGCAGAACGAGGACTGGCTCTACGATACCTTTGGCGTGGACGCAGAGATCCTCATCGACCACGCCTGGGGGTATGAGCCCTGCGGCATGGCCCAGATCAAGAGTTATAAGGCCAGCACCAACAGCATCAGCGAAGGGCAGGTGCTGGGCTGCCCCTACACCAATGAAAAGGCGGCGCTCATCGTGCGGGAGATGGCGGAGCTGCTCATGTTCCGCCTGACCGAGAAAAAGCTCGTCACCGACTCGCTGACGCTGGAAGTGGGCTACGACCGGGAGAATGTGGATAGCGGCGGCTACCGCGGCACCACCCAGACCGACCGCTATGGCCGCACCCTGCCGAAGGCGGCCCACGGCACCGTGCGGCTGGAAACGCCCACGAACCTGGGAAGCCAGATCGTGGAGCAGAGTGTGAAGCTGTTCCGCCGCATCACCGACCCGGCCCTCACGGTGCGGCGCATCAACCTGACGGCCAACCGGGTGCAGGAAGATGCAGGCGTCGAGCAGGTGGACTTGTTCCACGACACCCAGAAGCAGGAAAAGGAAAAGCGCCTGCAGCAGACCATGCTGGACATCCGGAACCGGTTCGGCAAGAACGCGCTGCTCAAGGCCAGCAGTTATGAGGAAGGGGCCACCATGCGCCAGCGCAACGGCCAGATCGGAGGGCACAAGGCATGAAGGAATATCAAGAAAGTGCGCTGGGCCGCGAGACTGCCCGCAAGTATGCGGACATCCTGGACAAAAGCCGCCCGGACAGCCCGGAGTCCCGCCGCAAACACCCCCGCATGAGCCTGCAGAGCCGGGCAAAGATCTTCTCGCCCTTTGCGCCGCTGCGGGGCCGGGAGATCGAGGAGATCAGCGGGGAAGATGCCGACCCCGGAGCGTGAGCAATTGCCGCTTTGTGCGCAGACAAAACAACCTTTTTGCATTCCCGGCGGGGATGTGCTAGAATAGAGAAAATGCATTGCCAAAGGAGAACCCCCTGATGCCGAATATCATTGAGATCACAGACATTTCCGCCCCGGAGCTGGACGTTTACGCCCGGCTGACCCAGGCGCAGCTGCGCAATCGGCTGGAGCCGGAAAAGGGCATCTTCATCGCCGAGAGCCCGAAGGTGATCGCCCGGGCGCTGGACGCCGGGTACCAGCCGCTTTCGCTGCTGATGGAGCGCAAACAGATCACCGGCCCTGCGGCAGACATTCTGGCCCGCTGTGGGGATGCGCCGGTGTACACGGCCGACCGGGAGACCCTGGCCGGTCTGACCGGCTTCGAGCTGACCCGGGGCGTGCTGTGCGCGTTCCGCCGCCCGGCCCCGCGCAGCGTGGAGGAACTTTGCCGCAGTGCCCGCCGGGTGGCCGTGCTGGAAGGCATCGTGGACTCCACCAACGTGGGTGCCATTTTCCGCAGCGCGGCGGCCCTGAACATGGACGCAGTGCTCATCACACCCTCCTGCTGCGACCCGCTGTGCCGCCGGGCAGTGCGGGTGAGCATGGGCACGGTGTTCCAGGTGCCCTGGGCGCAGATCGGCGGCTGCCCGGCCGACTGGCCGGAAAAGGGCATCGCCCAGCTGCACGAACTGGGCTTCAAGACCGCCGCTATGGCTCTGAGCGACCGCTCGGTGAGCATCGACGATGCCGCCCTTGCCGCCGAGCCGAAGCTGGCCGTCGTGCTGGGCACCGAGGGCGACGGCCTGGCCCACAGCACCATCGCTGCCTGCGATTACACCGTCAAAATTCCCATGTCCCACGGCGTGGATTCCCTGAATGTGGCGGCCGCCAGCGCGGTGGCCTTCTGGCAGCTGGGCAACCGCTGAGCGGTGGACAAACGGCTGCGCATTTGTGCGAGAAACTGCTTGACAAATCGCCCCGACAGAGTTACACTTACAGGGTCATCACATGGGCCTGTAGCTCAGTTGGGAGTGCAAGCGTATCGCTTTTGTGCCCCACAGAGTTGTGGGCATTTAAATGGGGAGTATGTCGGTTGGTCGCCCAACCGAGTCACGCCCCTAAATATGGGCCTATAGCTCAGCTGGGAGAGCGTTCGGTTCGCATCCGAGAGGTCAAGGGTTCGAATCCCTCTAGGTCCACCAATTTGCCGCATCGTTTTGTACGATGCGGCGTTTTTTATGTTCAAAAAACCTTGGCAGACCGTGCCGGGCTCCGAACCCTGAAGTCGGATGCGAACCGGGCGGGGTCATCCATGTACTTTTTGAAAATTCATCGCTTTCACGCTTCTTTCTCGATGTTTTGCATGGTGTTGCGGGCAAGCGCATCGCTTTTATGCCCCTCTTTCGGAAATTTCTTCAAAAATTTCCGCACCATCGTAGGTTGATACCGCCTTGAGCTGCTCCACTTGGTCAAAGCTGGCGTTCAGGGTGATCGAGATTCCTCGGAGGTATTCGTTTAGCGAGCGTCCTTCTGCACAGCTTTCTGTCCGCATCAAAGGTATTTTCGGATGGTCGGAACAAGGATATTCCGATTGATTAACTCTGCGATACTGTTCATGTTGTAGTTGGTTCATTGCAGTTTCAGCTTACAACAAAAAATGAGATAGGCAACCCCTTTCGGGGAAGTCTATCTCATTTTTTTCGTTGGGGCTATTTTGCAACAGCCCCCTTTATAACAACCCTGCCTTACAGTTTGGGAGAAACGCTTAGTGCTTCAGTTCCAGAAGCGCATCGCCTTGCTTTACGGCGCCACTGGCTTTAGCCGCGACGGCAGCATAGTCATCGGTATTGCAGACAATGAGCGGCGTGGTCACAGGATATCCTTCGGCCTTAATGGCTTCCAGTTCAAAGCGGATCAACGGCTGGCCTTTCTTCACCTTGTCACCCTCGTTGACGAGGTAGGTAAAGTGCTTGCCACCCAGCTTGACCGTATCGATGCCGATGTGCATCAGTAGTTCGGCACCGTCAGCCGTGGTCATGCCCACGGCATGGTGGGTCTCAAAGGTGGAGGAGATCTCACCGTCAGCAGGTGCCACCAGTTCACCGTCGATGGGTTCAATGGCAATGCCGTCGCCCAGCGCACCGCTGGCAAAGGCTTCGTCCTTCACCTCGGCCAGCGGGACGACGGTGCCGTTCAGGCAGGCAGACAGCACGGTATCCTTTGCGGCTGCTGCCGGGGCTGCGGGAGCCGTTGCCGGGGCGGGTGCTGCGGTCGCCGCCGAGGTCTTGGGTGCATTTTCCAGATAATCTTCCAGCTTTGCCTTGATGACCGCCACCTTGGGACCGTACACCACCTGCACGCCGTTGCCCTTGCAGATCACGCCAGAGGCACCGGAGGCTTTGAGCACATCCTGCCGGACCAGCGCCGCGTCCTTGACAGTGCAGCGCAGGCGGGTTGCGCAGCAGTCCACGTCGGACAGATTAGCAGCACCGCCCAGACCTTCTACGATCAGGGCGCTGACCGGATCATCCCCTGCGGGGGCGGTGCTGCCGGAAGCGGCGCTGCGGGCGTTCACGTCCGCACGGGTGTACAGCTTGACTTCCTCGGCATCATCGCGGCCCGGGGTCTTGTAGTCAAACTTGGAGATCATAAAGCGGAAAATGATGTAGTACAGTACAAAGTACACCGCACCGACTACGATCACCCATACCCAGTGGGTCTTGGCGTTGCCCTGCATCACACCGAACAGCACCAGGTCGATGAGACCGCCGGAGAAGGTCATGCCCACGTCCACATTCAGGATATGCATCAGCATGAAGGACAGGCCCGCCAGCACGCAGTGCACCGCGTACATGGGCAGTGCCACAAAGATAAAGGTAAATTCCAGCGGCTCAGTGATGCCGGTGAGGAATGCCGTCAACGCCGCAGACAGCAGCAGGCCGCCTGCCGCCTTTTTCTTTTCCGGCTTGGCGCACTGGTACATCGCCAACGCCGCGCCGGGCAGACCGAACATCATAAAGGGGAACTTACCGGCCATGAAGCGGGTAGCGCTGACCGAGAACACCGTGGTGGACTTGGAAGCCAGCTCAGCAAAGAAGATGTTCTGTGCGCCGGTCACGGTGACGCCGTCAATGATGGCGGTGCCGCCCACAGCGGTCTGCCAGAACGGCATATAGAACACATGATGCAGTCCAAAGGGGATCAGCGCACGCTCCAGCAGGCCGTAAATAAAGGTGCCTGCGTAGCCGGAAGCCAGCACCAGTGCGCCCAGTGCAGCAATACCACTCTGCACCACCGGCCAGATATAGAACATGGCAATGCCGACCACCAGATACACAATCGAACTGACGATGGGCACAAAGCGTGTACCGCCAAAGAAGGCCAGCACCTGCGGCAGCTCGATCTTATAGAACTTGTTGTGCAGCGCCGCCACGCCCAGACCGACCACGATGCCGCCGAACACACCCATCTGCAGGGTTGTGATGCCCAGCATGGTGGTGGTGGAATTGGCAGGCATTGCGTCCACGCCGCCTGCCGCATTGATCATGGCCTGAATGGCTGTATTCATAATGATATAGGCCACCGCGCCGGACAGTGCCGCCACCTCTTTTTCCTTGCGGGCCATGCCGATGGCCACGCCCATGGCGAACAGCAGTGCCAGATTGTTGAACACAGCGCTGCCGGTCTGGCTCATCACGTCCAGAATGGTGTAGATCAAGGTACCGGGGTGGATGACGCTGTTCAGGCCATAGGCCGCCAGCATGGTTTCGTTGGTGAACGAGCTGCCGATACCCAGCAGCAGGCCCGCCACAGGCAGCAGTGCAATGGGCAGCATAAAGCTGCGTCCCACGCGCTGCAGCACGCCAAAGATCTTGTCTTTCATCTTCAGTTCTCCTTTTCTCAAGTTCGTATCCAGCATATATATCCACACAGGAAAGACCCTGTGGAGAATCGAAGGTGAATCAAGAAAGCTTACTTCCCCATCCGAATCCGTTTCAGATGGATCGTAAGGAACACCAGTTCCTCGTCCGAAAGCTCCTTGTGCCAGGTGTTGCGGACATACTCCGCAATGCAGCAGGCGCATTTGTAGTGTTCGCTGCAATTGCGGGCAATCAGGGCGCGGAACACTTCGTCGTGGGTATCGTTTTCCTGCTCCTGTTTTCCTTGAAATACGCGCTGCGCAAAAAAGCGTAAATGTACTGTAAAGCGGCTGAAATTCAGCGCATCCCGGTCAAAGTGGCAGTTGTAAAAGCATTCCACTACCTGCACGCAGCCATCCACAAAGCGGGTGACATCGTTCACCACGCTCATGGTGGTGTTGAGCTCTGCGTTGACGATGTGCAGCGCAATGAAGCCGCCCTCGTCGTCCGAAAGGTCTGCATGGCAGCGCTGGCGGATGGCGGCAAGGCACTCCATGCCAAGGCGATACTCTTCCGGGTAGAATTCCCGAATAGGAGCCATCAGCGGGTTGGAAAAGCGAATCCCCTGCTCGCTGCGCTGGATGGCAAAACTGATGTGGTCTGCCAGCGTGATGAGCAGGCTTTCGTTCAGCGGGTAGTTCACCCGGCTGCGGATCATTGCCACCAGCTCGTCGGTGAGCAGCAGATGCTCATACGGGATCTGTTCCAGAAGTTCCACCAACTTCTGCTGCACGGCAGGGCTGGTCATGCGGTAGCTGTGCTCCACGGTTTCAGCCTCGATTTTATAGCCCGGCTTAACACCAAAGCCCAGGCCGCGCCCGGTGACGATCAGCTCACAGCCCGTGGGGTCCACCACGCGCAGAATGTTGTTGTTGATCGGCTTTTTGACGGTATATTGCATTGTTTCTCCTCCTCAAGTTGAAAAAGGCAATAAAAAAAGACCATCCTCGACACAGCAAACATACCGAAGGCTGAAACACGCTTTCGGCTTGTGCTATGCAGAGTTGGTCTAGCCCGCCAAACGGTAACAATCCAACGACGCTGCTCACATACAATTTTCTTTTTTGTAAGGCACGAACAAATTAAGCACTTGAAGAACAATTTATTTTATACTTAATTACAATACCATATTCTTTGTGGAGTGTCAAGATGAAAACGGATTTCTTTTTCACTTTGTCAATTTTACTCAAAATTAGGTGATTTTCTACAGCAGATTGACAAGTAGGAATCTTCCTTTTTTGCTTTATATGTGCAGTGATTTTCAATCGAGATCATTGCGGAGAAAGCTGTGCTCCATCCCGTAACTCATCACCTTCACAAAAGACGGTCAAGGTTGCTGCGCGTATCTTTGCTGATGGTCATGCCTTCAATGGCGAAGGTGCCGCACACATTGCGGAGGTCGCTTTTGTGTTGGGCAGGAGTAGTGTACTTAATGCTCATGATCTGGCCTCCTTTGAACTCCCATGTGAGCCATCTCTCTCAAGGGCCTGTATATTACCTGCACTCGTTGAGGATGTCCAGCAGTTCTTCGCGGCTCAGCTTCTTGCAGCAGCCGCCGGTGAGCACGGTGGAATCGGCCACAGCCTTGAGGTCGGTGTCTGCCGGGATGCCGAAGTAGGTTTCCATGGCGTGGCTCAGGGTATCGAATGCGCCGGAAATAACCTGCTTGAACGGAACCGACAGGGAATAGGTCGGGTCGAGGAAGGCAAAGTCCGCCTTTGCCTGCGCCGACACCACCTTGCAGCAGTCGGACACGGAACCGCCGCCCACGGCAAGGATCAGGTCTACATGGTTTTCACGGGCCAGCTTTGCGCCCTCCTGCACACAGCCGCGTCGCTGCACAAGACAGCAGTGGAATTTTCTGGCAGGGCGTGGTACAATACACAAAGAAGGACCGTTCCAAACGACAGGAGGGAAACAAAATGGAATTTACTCAGGTCATTGAAAAACGCTATTCCTGCAAGAACTTCGGGCAGCGCAAGGTGGAAGACGCGAAGCTCCGCGCGATCCTGGAGGCCGGGCGGCTGGCACCGACGGCGAAAAACTTCCAGGAGCAGCGCATCTATGTCGTCCAGTCGGCAGAGGGGCTGGCGAAGATCGACCAGGCTACGCCCTGCCGCTACAGCGCACCCACCTGCGTAGTGGCGGCGTTCGACCGCAACAACATGTTCACTTACCCCGGTGGCAAGCGCACCTCCGGCGTGGAGGATGCCACCATCGTGGCCACTCACATGATCCTGGCCGCCGCCAACGAGGGCGTGGATAGCTGCTGGGTCAACTTCTTCGACCCGGACCAGCTGGCAAAAGCCCTGGGCCTGCCGGAGAACGAGGAAATCTTGATGCTCCTGGACCTCGGCTACGCTGCCGAAGGCGTGAAGCCGCTGCCGAACCACGATTCGCGCAAGCCGCTGAGCGAGACCGTGGCTTACCTGTAACTGGCCGCCGATCCCCATAACAAACAAAAAACACCGCCGTGGGCGTTCTTCCTGCAAAAAGCAGGGGAGAAGCCGCGGCGGTGTTCTGTTTTATGCGGGTATTTGAGGGAGCGCTTACTCCGAGCGCAGGGCGATGACCGGGTTGCTCTTGGCCGCACTGCGGGCGGGGATCAGGCCGCCCAGGATGGTCAGCAGGGTGGCCAGCGCAATGAGGATCAGCGCCGCAGAGAGCGGCAGCGAGGCGGTCACATCACTGGAACCGGAGATGGAGTGGATGAGCATGTTGCCCGGGATGAGCAGCAGCAGGCTCAGGCCCACGCCCATGACGCCGGAGCACAGGCCGATGATGAAGGTCTCGGCGTTGAACACCTCCGAGACGTTGCGCTTGGAAGCACCGATGGCACGCAGGATGCCGATCTCCTTGCGGCGCTCCAGCACGCTGATATAGGTGATGACGCCGATCATGATGGAGGACACCACCAGCGAGATGGCCACAAAGGCCACCAGCACATTGCTGACCATATCCACGATCTTGGTCACGGCGCTCATCAGGGTGCCCACCGTATCCGAGAACACGATCACCTTGTCGTCTTCGCCCTGGGCGCGCATGGCGTCGTTGTAGGCGTTCAGCTCGTCCACGATCTGGTTCTTGGACTCAAAGCTCTTTGGGTAGATCCAGATGGAGCCCGGCGTGGAGTAATCCACGTAGCCCAGCGAAGCCAGCACGCTGGTGCTGGTGGTGGAGGTGGACTGCAGGGTGTTTTTCACCAGGTTCACCAGCTCGTCGTTGGACATGTTGAGCTGGATGGCGCTCTGGAAGGTCTCTGCGTCGATCTGCAGGGCGTCTTCCATCTGGCTGCCCAGTGCGGCGATGTTCGTCTGGATGGCGGTCTGGATCTGCTGGCTGAACTGGCCGGCCAGCTGGCTCATCAGCTGCTGCATCACCGTGCTCATCTGGGTCTGGATGGCGGCGGTGAGCTTCGCCTGCAGCGCTTCGCCCAGCTTCTGGCCCAGCTGTTCGGAGTAACATTCCAGATAGCTGGTCATCACGGTCTGCAGGTTCTGCTGCAGGGAAGCGGCAAACTGCTCCTGCAGGCCAGAGGTGTCCAGCAGATCGCCCATGGAGTCAGACAGGATCTGCTTGAACAGGTCGCTCTCCATATAGGAGGAGAAGCCGATCTTGTCCAGGTTCAGGATGCCGTTGCCGATGATATAGCGCTTGTAGCCGTTCATGATGTCTTTCATCAGCTGCTGCAGCGCATCCTGCGAGACGGACAGGTCCATGTCCTCGAACAGGCTGCTCAGGTCCATATCCTCCATGGTGGGCAGCTCCACATCGCTCATGTCGATGTCGCTCAGGTCCAGGTCCAGCGAGAAATCCGCGGGGTCCAGCAGGCTGGAAAGATCGACCGAGCTGCCGTTCAGTGTAAAGGCACCGCTCAGGTCGAACTGCAGCTTGCTGGAGTCGAACTGGAAGGCGCTCTGCAGCGCGTCGGTGTCCACCGAGAACAGCGAGGTGATGTCGAAGCCGTCGGAATCTTCGTCGGCCTCAAAGGGCTCACCGGTCAGCACGTTCACATCCGGGTTTTCCAGCTGCTGCTTGACGATCTCGCTTTCCGCCGCGTGGTCCATCGTGTAGTAGGTCAGCGCGTGGGTGTAGGCCACACCGGTGGGCAGGATGGTGGAGGAGGCGTCGGCTTTGGGCTGTACCACGCCCACGATGGTCAAAGCCGGGCTCTCGGCGGCCAGCTGCTCCAGATAATCCTCGTCGTCGGCGTGGCTGCGCCAGAATCCGAGGTCCTCGTCGTAGGCATACAGGTCGGACGTGGTGATGATCTTATAGGAAAGGCCGAGGAAGTCTTCGTAGTTGTAGGTGCCGTAGTCCTCGGGCAGGTCGATGTTGTGGTTCTTGGTATATTCGCGGATGAAGTTGTCCAGCTCGGCGTCGTCCAGCAGGCCCAGCAGGTAGAGCGCGTAGTCCGAAACGCTGCCGTCGGCGTTCAGCACCAGCACGGCTTCGTCGTAGCGGTCCGGCCAGCGGCCTGCCTTCACGTCGTACTGGTCCTCGTAAAGGGAGGGCTCCTCGGCCATTTCGCAGAACACGTTCTGGTTGCTCATGGAGGAGACGATGCCGGCCGCCGTGGTGGTGTTGTTCAGGCTCGAGAGGGTGTTGTCCGGGAAGACCCGGCGCACGGTGCCATCCGCATTCTGGCGGTAGAGCTGGGGCGCAACGCCGTAGGCGTATTCCACCGAGGCCGCGTTCTCCTTTACGGAAGAAGCGTCACTTTCCAGATAGTCCCGCAGGGCGCTCAGGTCGTTGACGTTGGTGGTGTTCTCGGTCAGCTGCGAGAGCAGGCGGCGCACGGTGACCATGCCTTCCAGCGAGGAGTCGGAGCTGGCCGAAGTCTCGCCGCTGACGGCGGAAGCATAGCTTTCCGGGTCCAGCAGGGAGGCCAGGTCCACCCCGTTGGAGGTGATCTGGATGGGATATTCCGAAAGGGTGGAGCGCTCCATATCGCTGATATAGTTGCTGACGCCGTTGGAGAGCGAAAGGATCAGCGCGATGCCGATGATGCCGATGGAGCCTGCAAAGGCGGTGAGCAGGGTGCGGGCCTTTTTGGTGAGCAGGTTGTTGAAGCTCAGCGAGAGGGCCGTGAGGGGGGACATGGACGAATGGCCCAGGTTTTTGTGCACCGGCGGCGTCAGCGCGGCGGTGTCCGGCGTAAAGGGGTCGGAATCCGCACGGATGACGCCGTCCTTCAGCCGGACGATGCGGGTGGCGTACTGCTCGGCCAGCTCGGGGTTGTGGGTGACCATGACCACCAGCCGGTCCCGGGCCACGTCCTTCAGCAGTTCCATCACCTGGATGCTGGTCTCGCTGTCCAGCGCACCGGTGGGCTCGTCCGCCAGCAGGATGTCGGGGTTGTTCACCAGGGCGCGGGCGATGGCCACGCGCTGCATCTGGCCGCCGGACATCTCGCTGGGGTGCTTGTGCAGCTGGCTGCCCAGGCCCACATCTTCCAGCGCTTTGGCCGCCCGGCGGCGGCGCTCGGCCTTGGAGATGCCGGAGATGGTCAGGGCCAGCTCCACATTGGCCAGCACCGTCTGGTGCGGGATGAGGTTGTAGCTCTGGAACACAAAGCCGATGGTGTGGTTGCGGTAGGAGTCCCAGTCGCGGTCGGTGTACTTCCGGGTGGAGACGCCGTTGATGACAAGGTCGCCGCTGTCGTAGCGGTCCAGGCCGCCGATGATGTTCAGCAGCGTCGTCTTGCCGGAGCCGCTCGGGCCGAGGATGGCGACAAATTCGTTGTCGCGCAGGTTCAGGCTGACATCGTCCAGCGCTTTCTGGACAAGGTCGCCCGTGCGGTATTCTTTTCGGATGTGGTTGAGTTGAAGCATGTGCCGTGCCTTTCCGGCTGCTTTTCCGCAAAAGCGCCGTTCGTTGTACCTATTATAAAACAGACTTTTCTCGCAGTTTGACAATAAACCATTTTATTCTATCAGAAGAATGTGAAGAAACTATGTATAATACACTGAGAAAATTTGCACCTGCGATGATTTTGGGCAGAAAACAGACTTTTCCCGGTAAAAAAGCGGGAAAGAATTCCCAGACGGTTGAATTTGCGCCGGATTCGTGCTATTTTAAAAGAGGTGATGCGTGCCGGGGCTGAAACGGCACGCCGAGGCCAAAAATGTGTCGGAAAAACGACACAAATAAAACACGATAAAACGTATGATCGCGCGCTGATTCGTCGCAGAAAACGGAAAAACGACACAAAAACAGCGCAAAAATGAAAATGACGTTTTTAGACACTTTTTAAGGATTGTACGGTTCCCGCTTTGCTCTTTAAAATAGAAAAAGAAAAAACAAGGGGCGCCGAAAAGCGTTGGAAAGCCTTGTAGCAAGGAGGAACTCATATGGAACGTACATTTTCACCCATGATTCGTCAGTTTTCTGCGATCGACGGTCTGCAGAAGGCGTATACGCTGGTATATTCACTGGATGCCGAAGATGAAAACGGCTGTCGGCTGACACTTTGCCGCACCGGCAGCGGGCCGCGCATGGAGAGCCTGTATCTGGCTGCCGCGCCGGAATCCTGCTACCGCATCCTGCAATATCTGTGTGAAAATGGCGTGCAGCCGGAGATCTGGCAGGATGTGATGGAGGAACTGACCACGGCAGATCGGCTTGAGCAGAAAGGCGGGGCGCTGCGTGGACAATGACCGCATGTTCAAACCACTGAAGATCGCCCTTGCAAGCTACGACCGCAAAGAGCTGCGTGTCCAGAAGCATTATCTGGAGGAGGAAGGGGCTCCCATCAGCTGCACCTGCTTTCTGAGCGGGGAACGCCTGTTCCGGTGCTTGCAGCAGGACCACTCGTTCGACGTGGCTATCCTGTGCAACGAGATGGAGGATATGACCGGGCTGGAGTTCATGGAGCACATCCGTGCGCTGGAGCAGCGGCCGGTGCTGCTGCTGTTCAACGAGGCCCGGCGCAACAACGAATCGGCCCTGTGCATGGAAACGGAGGAAGGGATCTTCTGCGTCGAGCAGGCAGACCTGAAAAGCCTGCTGCGGGAGCTGTACCGGATGCCGGGCCAGCAGGGCCAGAAACTGGAGCGCCAGTGCCACGCGCTTTACGACAGCTGGGGCCTGCAGCAGCCGGATGTGAACTGCGGCTACCTGACCTGCGCGGTGGGCGTGGTGTTCGGCAACTCGCAGAAGATGGCCATCCGCAAGGAGATTTTGCAGGCCGTGGGCCAGCAGTACAATGTCTCGGTCTCGGCGGTGGACAGCGGCATCCGGCGGATGATCGACCAGCTGGAAGCCGCCCCCAACGAGGCGTGGAGCACCTTCAAACAGGAAAACGGCTTTGCCGGGGATAAACTGACCACGGGCAAGCTGATCTACGCGGTCAAGAACCAGCTGCGGCGGCAGAAAGAGCCGTGACCGGCAGCCTGAGAGGAGCAACAGAATGGAGCAGATGCTGCAGAATGAACCCACCGAGCTGTCGGTCCAGGCCGTGCCGCAGAAGGCTGTGGAGCAGGCGTGCTTTCATGCGCTGACCCTCATCAGCCGCAACTGCGAATACCTGGACCAGCACCTTGCCCGCACCGGGGCCGACCAGGAGTCCCGGCAGGCGGTGACGGACATCAGCGCGGCAAGCGCCCAGCTGGACCGCACCGTGAACGAGGTGATGACTCTGCTGGAGTATCTTCGCGCAGAAGAACTGCCCCGTCTTTACCCCATGGACCTGTGCGATCTTCTGCAGCAGATCGCGGCACAGGCGGATATGATCCAGGAGCAGCTCAAGGTGGAGCTGACGCTGGACTACGGCGGCTGGACCACCTGCCATGTGCTGGCCGAGCGCAGCGATGCCGAGCTGCTTTTGCTGCATCTGCTGTCCAATGCGCTGCGCGCCTGCAGCGAGGGCGGCAAAGTGCAGATCGTGCTGCGGCGCAGCGAGAGCTTCTGGCAGCTGACGCTGCTGGACAACGGCTGCGGCCTGCCGGACAGCGGGGAGGACGCCTGGCTGAGGAACCGGCAGTGCTTTTTGGGCGGGGCAAGGCTGGGCCTGCTGCTCTGCCGCGAGTGCTGCCGCCGCATGGGCTGGGGCCTGCGGGTGGAAAAAGCGCCGGAATGCGGCACGCAGGCAGTGGTGACCATCCCGCTCAGCAGCGACCGCAGTGTTGGGCAGACGGTGGAGCTGCACGCGGACAGCGGGTTCACGCAGATGCAAAAGCGGTATCAGCTGCGCACCATGCTGGTGAAGGAGCTGCGCACCATGCCGGAGCGCGGCGACCCCGACGATCTCTGACACATTATAAGAAGAAAAGCAGCAGGGCCGCTGTGCGGTGGGAACACCCCATCCGTGCAGCGGCCCTTTTTTGCGCGATGTGGCAAAGAAACTTTGCTGCGCGGAAAAACAGTGCCCCAAAAGCAGGCAAGTTCACAAAATGTTTAACTTTTCGAGCGGAAAATACTATTTTTTCCGTGTAAAATAAGACCAGCACATTGATTGTGCCGCAAAATTGGATTATAATACACCTGTATGCGAACGGACGAGATGATTCGCTAACGAACAATTTCTGGCAGAGAGTTTTTGCCGTTTACCGGGGGCCTGGCCTCCGGCATTTGTCCTTAGGAGGAAAAACAACGTGAGAGTAGGTCTTGACATCGGCAGCACTACCATCAAGTGTGTGGTGCTGGGCGAGCATGATGAACTGCTGTATTCTACATACGAACGACATTATAGTCATATCCTGGAAAAGGCGCAGGAGCTTTTGCGCCGCATTGATGCCGAGCAGCTGCATGGCGAGAAGGCGCTGCTGAGCATCTCCGGCTCTGCCGGCATGGGCCTGGCCGACAGCTGCGGCGTGCCCTTTGTGCAGGAGGTGTTCTCCACCCGCGTGGCGGTCAAGCGCTTCGTGCCGGAGACCGACTGCGTCATTGAGCTGGGCGGCGAGGATGCCAAAATTCTGTTCCTGACCAACGGCACCGAAGTGCGCATGAACGGCAGCTGTGCCGGCGGCACCGGTGCCTTCATCGACCAGATGGCCACTCTGCTGAAGATGAGTGCCGACGAGATGAACAAGGCCGCTGAGAATGCCCAGCGTACCTACACCATCGCGTCCCGCTGCGGCGTGTTCGCAAAAAGTGACGTGCAGCCGCTGATCAACCAGGGTGCCCGCACCGAGGACATCGCTGCCAGCATCTACAAGGCTGTGGTCAACCAGACCATTGCAGGCCTGGCACAGGGCCGCCCCATCAAGGGCAACATCCTGTATCTGGGTGGTCCGCTCACCTTCAGCACCGTGCTGCGCAAGAGCTTTGACGAAGCTTTGAACGTCACCGGCACCTGCCCGGAAAACAGCCTGCTGTATGTGGCGCTGGGCGCTGCCCTCTATGCCGACAAGGCCTTCGTGCTGAGCGAAGTGGCCGACGCGCTGGACCAGTACGCCGCCACCGCCACCTATGCCAGCGAGCCGCCGCTGTTCGCCAGCAAGGAAGAATACGAGGCCTTCCACGCACGCCACATGTCCCACAGTGTGCCCCGCGTGCCCTTCAGCGCTCAGTGCGGCCCGGTACACATCGGCATCGACTCCGGTTCCACCACCGTCAAGCTGGTGGTCGTGGACGAAAAGAGCCAGATCCTCTACACCAACTACCAGCCGAACCTCGGCAACCCGCTGCCCCTCATCCGGGAGCAGCTGCTGAAAATTTATAAAGAGCACCCGGGCCTGCAGGTGGCCAGCGTGACCACCACCGGCTACGGCGAAGAACTGGTGAAGAACGCCTTCCGCTGCGATTACGGTCTGGTGGAAACGGTTGCTCACTTTACCGCAGCCAAATATTTCATGCCGGATGTGGACTTCATCATCGACATCGGCGGTCAGGATATGAAGTGCTTCAAGATCGAGGATGGTGCCATCAGCAACATCTTCCTGAACGAAGCCTGCTCCTCCGGCTGCGGCAGCTTTTTGCAGACCTTTGCGCAGGCCCTGGGCTATGACGTCAAGGAGTTTGCCGCGCTGGGTCTGTTCGCAGACCGCCCGGTGGACCTGGGCAGCCGCTGCACCGTGTTCATGAACAGCTCGGTGAAGCAGGCCCAGAAGGACGGTGCCAGCATCGAGAACATCTCGGCCGGCCTGTCCATCAGCGTGGTCAAGAACGCACTGTACAAGGTCATCCGCGCGTCCAGCCCCGAAGAACTGGGCCGCAAGATCGTGGTGCAGGGCGGCACCTTCTACAACGAAGCCGTGCTCCGCGCCTTTGAAAAGGAGATGGGCGTGGAGGTCATCCGCCCGGACATCGCCGGTCTGATGGGCGCTTACGGCGCGGCATTGTTCGGCCTGCGCCAGAGCCAGAAGGCCCACAGCACCACCTCGGCCATGATGAGCGAGGAAGAACTGGAAAAGTTCGAGCAGAAGGTGGTCAGCGTCAAGTGCGGCGGTTGCGGCAACCACTGCCAGCTCACCGTCAACACCTTTGCGGATGGCCGCAAGTACATCTCCGGCAACCGCTGCGATAAGCCCGTCACCGGCAAGAGCGCCGACGACAGCCTGAACCTGTACGCCTACAAGCAGCAGCTGCTGGCTGAGTATAAGCCGGTGGCCGGTAAGCGCGGCTCCATCGGCATCCCGCTGTGCCTGGGCTTCTACGAACTGCTGCCCTTCTGGTGGGCATTCTGGACGAAGCTGGGCTTTGCGGTGCACACCAGCCCGGTGTCCAGCCGCGGGCTGTATCTGGCTGGTCAGGCCACCATCCCCAGCGACACCGCCTGCTTCCCGGCAAAGCTGAGCCACGGCCACATCAAGGCCTTGAGCCAGATGCAGCTGGACGCCATCTTCTACCCCTGCCTGACCTACAATGTGGACGAGGGCCTGGGCGACAACCACTATAACTGCCCGGTGGTGGCCTATTACCCCGAGGTTCTGGCCGGCAACTGCCCGGAGCTGGAAGGCACCAAGTTCATCTATGACTATGTGGGCATCCACCGTCCGAAGGACTTTGTGCACAAGATGGCAAAGAACATCCTGCCCAAGTACTTCGGCGGCATCTCCGAGAAGGAAGTGCAGGCTGCAGCCGACGCCGCCTACGCCGAGTACGAAGCCCACATGGCAAAGATCCGCGTGAAGGGCAGCGCCATCATCGACGAGGCACGCCGTCAGGGCAAGCGCATCATCGTGCTGGCAGGCCGCCCGTACCATGTGGACCCGGAGGTCAACCACGGCATCGACCGCCTGATTACCCGCCACGGGGCCGCCGTTGTCACCGAGGACAGCATTTCCAATCGGGTGCAGAAGTTCCCCACCAGTGTGCTGAACCAGTGGACCTACCACAGCCGCCTGTATGCCGCCGCCAAATACTGCACCACCCAGAAGGATATGGATCTGGTGCAGCTGGTGTCCTTCGGCTGCGGCGTGGATGCCATTACCACCGACGAGACCCGCGAGATCCTGCAGGCAGGCGGCAAGCTGTACACCCAGCTCAAGATCGACGAGATCACCAACCTGGGTGCGGTGAACATCCGCCTGCGCAGTCTGTTTGCCGCGCTGGATGAGCGCGACGAGGTGGCCGAGGAAAAGGCCGCCGCCAAGGCAGAAGCCTGAGAACATAGGAGGAACCTATGGAATACAATTACCCCAAATTTACCCCGGAGATGAAGAAGACCCACACCATCCTCATCCCCAACATGGCCATTACCCAGTTCCGCCTGCTGGAGTACGCCCTGCGCTACGACGGCTACAAGTGCGAAATTCTGGGCAACTGCGGCAGTGCTGTGGCACAGCTGGGCCTGAAATATGTCCACAACGACACCTGCTATCCGGCCCTGCTGGTCATCGGCCAGTTCCTGGACGCACTGAACAGCGGCAAGTATGATCTCGACCACACTGCGCTGCTTATCACCCAGACCGGCGGCGGCTGCCGTGCGTCCAACTACATCCACCTGCTGCGCAAAGCACTGGTGAAGGCCGGTTACCCGCAAATTCCTGTCGCCAGCCTGAACTTCTCGGGCCTGGAAAAAGACAGCGGCTTCCAGATGACCCTGCCGCTGGCCCGCCGCGCGCTGGCCTGCATCTTCTACGGCGATATGCTGTGCGCTCTGCGCAATCAGGTGGCACCGTATGAAAATGAGAAGGGCGCCGCCGACAAGATGGTAGACCTGTGGGTCACCCGTCTGGGCCGTGTGCTGCTGGCAGGCAAGGGCTACACTTCCAAGGAGATGAAGCATACCTTCCCGCTCATTGCAGCGGACTTTGCAAACATCCCCATCACCCGGGTGCCCAAGGTGAAGGTGGGCGTCGTGGGCGAAATTTACGTCAAGTACAGCCCGCTGGGCAACAACGACCTGCAGAAGTTCCTCGAAAGTCAGGACTGTGAGGTGAACTTCCCGGGGCTGATGGGCTTTGTGCAGTACTGCGCCTTCAACATGGGCGAGGACCACATCCTGTACGGCGGCAAGCTGGCCGTGAAGATCGGCATCGACCAGTTCCTGAACTGGCTGGACAGCATCGAGCGCGCCATGCTCAAGGCCGAAGCCGACGCCGGGTTCTACGCCCCCGGCCCCTTCAAGGAACTGGTGGAAAAGCCCAAGGGCATCATTTCGCTGGGTGCCAAGATGGGCGAGGGCTGGCTGCTGACCGCCGAGATGATCGAGCTGGTGCAGGGCGGCTACGGCAACATCGTGTGTGCCCAGCCCTTCGGCTGCCTGCCCAACCACATCGTGGGCAAAGGCATGGTGAACAAGATCCGTGCGCTGTACCCCAGCGCCAATATCACCCCCATCGACTACGACCCCAGTGCCACCAAGGTCAACCAGGAAAACCGCATCAAGCTGATGCTGGCAGTGGCCAAGGAGCGGCTGAACGCCCCGGCCGAGGCAAAGCCCCTGACCGCCGAGGAAATCGCAGGCGGTGCCCCGAAGGTCGGTGCGACCGTATAACCATAAGATAAACAAACCGCCCGCCCGGAAATGCATCCGGGCGGGCGGTTTTTATGCCTTAGAACAGTTCAAAAGGGGAAACCATCACTTCTGCTTCTTCAGGTAGATGTGGTGGGGCAGACCGGCGATGTACAGCGGGGTCAGCTCAGCCTGGATCAGCGGGCGGGCGTACTCCAGGAACTCCTCGGTCATCTGGGTGTGGTTTTCGTTCATCCAGCTCAGCGGCACCTTCTTCTCAAGGTTTGCCACCTCGCTGATGGGGTGCAGCTCAGTGGTGCACTGGTACGGGCTGTTGGAGATGCGCTTCAGGGCCACCATCTGGCCGGTCACGCCCTCAAAGGCAGCCTTGGCGGCAGCACCGCCCACCTGATAGGCCTCGGTGATGTCGGTGCGGCTGGTCAGATGGCCGGCGCAGCGCTGCAGGGTGGAAAGCTCGATGCAGCGTGTCTTGGTGTCCAGATTGCGGGCCACCACGTTGGCCAGGAAGCGGGCCGTACCGGTCAGGGCCTTGTGGCCGAAAGCGTCCACAGCGTGCACGTCATCGGCCAGCTCACAGACGTAGCGGCCATCCTCCAGCTTGACGCCCTCGGACACGGCGATGACGATGCTGGGCTTCTTCTCCTGCATCACGCGCACCTTCTCCACAAAGTGATCCACGTTGAAGGGCACTTCGGGCAGGCAGATCATGTCCACGCCCTCGCAGTCGTCGCTCTTGGCCAGAGCAGCAGCGGCGGTCAGCCAGCCAGCGTTGCGGCCCATGATCTCCACCACGGTGACGTACTTGGTGCCGTACACGGTGGCGTCACGGATGATCTCCTTCATCACCACGCCGATGTACTTGGCCGCAGAGCCGTAACCGGGGGTGTGGTCGGTGACCATCAGGTCGTTGTCGATGGTCTTGGGTACGCCCATGAAGCGGATGTCGCTGTCGATGCGGGCACCGTAGTCGGCCAGCTTGCCGATGGTGTCCATGGAGTCGTTGCCGCCGATGTAGAAGAAGTAGCCGATGTTCAGCTTTTCCAGAATGGCAAACAGCTTTTTGTACACGGCTTCGTCCTCGTGCCAGTCGGGCAGCTTGTAGCGGCAGCTGCCCAGGAAGCTGGACGGCGTGCGCTTGAGCAGCTCAATGTCCAGGTCGTCGGTCAGCACGGTGGAAAGGTCCACCACACGCTCCTCCAGCAGACCGGCGACGCCGTTGCACATGCCGTAGACGATGTCGGCACCGCGGCTCTTGCAGCTTTCAAAGACGCCCGCAAGGCTCGCATTGATGACGGAAGTAGGACCGCCAGACTGACCAACGATTGCATTTTTACCCATGATGATTTCTCCTTTTTTGTTTTTCTGTTTTGGCATTTATCAAATGTGCAGGTGCACAAAAACAGACGCGGGGAAGGGGACTTACAGGCGGATGTGGCGCGGGGTGCCGTTGACGTACACGGGGGTCACTTCGTCCAGGATCAGCGGGCGGGCGTACTCCTCAAAGGCCGCCGTCACCTGCATGCCGTCGGGGGTGATCCAGTCCAGCGGCACCTTTTTCTCAAGGTTTGCCACCTGCTGCACGTCCACCGACTTTGCGATGCACTGGTAGGGATAGCTGGAGATGCGCTCCAGCGCGATCATGCGGCCGGTCTCGCCTGCAAAGGCTGCGGCTGCGGCCGCACCGCCCACCGCGTAGGCCTCGTTCACGTCGGTGCGGCTGGCCAAGTGGCTGGCGCAGCGCTGCAGGGTGGAGAACTCGATGGCACGGCTCTTGCAGTTCAGCTTGTCGTGGATGAGCTCCGAGAGGTAGCGGCTGGTGCCGCTGAGCACGGCCTTGTGGCCGAAGGCGTCCAGCTGCCCGGCGGTGGACACCAGATCGCACAGATAGGTGCCGTCGGCGGTCTTGACGCCCTCGCTGGCTGCGATGATGACGTTGGGCTTCACCCGCTGCAGCTGGTCCACCTTCGTCAGGAATTTTTCCTCGTCAAAAGGCACTTCGGGCAGCAGGATCAGGTCCGGGCCCTCGCAGTCGTCGCCGCCGGCAAGGCAGGCCGCACCGGCAAGCCAGCCTGCGTGGCGGCCCATGATCTCGGCCACGGTCACGCTGCGGATGTCATACACGGAAGAATCGCGGATGACTTCCTTCAGGATGGTGGCGATGTACTTTGCTGCCGAGCCGTAACCGGGGGTGTGGTCGGTGAGGCAAAGGTCGTTGTCGATGGTCTTCGGCACGCCGATGAACCGCACGCTGCTGCCCACCTGTGTGCCGTAGCGGGAAAGTTTTGCGATGGTGTCCATGGAGTCGTTGCCGCCGATGTAGAACACCGCGCAGATATCGTACTTGTCAAACAGGGTGAACAGCTTGACGAAGGGCGTGGAATCCACGTCCGGGTCCGGCAGCTTGAAACGGCAGCTGCCCAGGTAGCTGGACGGGGTGCGCTTGAGCAGCTCGATGCTCATGCGGTCGTCCAGCAGGACGTTCAGTTCCAGCAGTTCTTCCTTCAGCAGACCTTCGATGCCGTACTTCATGCCGTACACCTTGTCTGCACCCAGACTGCAGGCGGCTTTGTACACGCCTGCCAGGCTGGAGTTGATCACGGCGGTGGGGCCGCCGCTCTGACCAATGATGACGTTCTTGGCCATGAGTACCTCCTTTTACAAATTCAGTTCTTATCATTTGTACATCGCTGCACGTCTCCGGCCTCTGCGCCGCTGTGCGTAGGAGAGAGATCTTTGGGCCCTGCACTGCCCGCAGACCGGCGGCAAACAAACCGGACGTTGCAAGTGATACAAAAAAGTTTGCGGCATGTGCACACGCTTTTTGTAAAATGTGCAAAATTGCCACATCCTTATTGTACCCGTTTTGCCTGTTGTATGCAAGACCCAATTGGTTGCGCAGGCAAAAAAATTATGATAAAATGAAAAGGCGCACGGCACCGGGCCTGTAAAACCCTTTTACCGTGCGAGAAAAATGGAGAAAGCTGGAAATACCATGGGCATTTCACACGAATATCATTCCGCGCCGCGCCGGGCAAAGCATGGCAGCGTCAGCGGAAAGCTGCGGCTGCTGGGCGCGTTTATTGCCATTCTGCTGCTGGCCTACGCCATCACCGCCATTCTGGAACACGGTGCGGCGGGTGCCGACGAGACCCCGGCCACCAACGCCAGCGGCATTGCGGCCAACATTCTGGCCCCGCTGCCCATGCAGGGCGAAGCGGCTTCCGACAGCGCCGCCACGGACGGCACTGCCGGTGCGCAGGCCGCCACGCTGGAGACCTTTGGCCCGGCAAAGCAGAGCGCCGGGGCCTATACCGTCAAAGCCTACGACGCCAGCGTCATCCGCCAGCCCAGCTGCGGCCAGGTGGACCTGAATTACTTCTCGGATGCGGCCTTCCTGGGCGACAGCCTGACCGTGGGCTTCTCGGATTATCAGATCAACCTGGGCGGGGCGCTCATCTGCGGCTACACCGGCGTGGGCCCGGACGCCATCGTGAACCGCAGTGCGGTCAAGAGCCCCACCCGCGGGCAGGAGGTGGCGCTGGATGTGCTGGCCGCCGCCCAGCCGAAAAAGCTGTATATCCTGCTGGGCACCAACACCCTCACCACGCTGGGCGCATCGGATCGCTTCCTGGCTTACTATGGCCAGATGCTGGACATGCTGCGGGAAGCGCTGGGCGACGACTGCGTGATCTATGTGCAGTCCATCCCGCCGGTGCGCCCCTCGGCAGTTGCCAAAAAGCCGGGCCTTGCCAGCGATGTGCTGCGCGGCGTCAACGAGCAGCTGGCCCAGCTGGCCGCCAGCAAGGGCTGCGTCTACCTCGACCTGTGGGAAGCTCTCGCCGACGGCGAAGGAAACCTGAAAGAGATGCTTGCCGCACCGGATGGTGTGCACCTCTCGGCCGGCAACGGTTACGGCGCATGGGTGACCTACTTGCGCAACCACGCAAAGTACAGCGCTGATAACTCCTGGACCATGGGCAGTGCGTACAGCGCACAGTAAATAAAATAGGAGCAAAAGAACGGCGGGTGCATCGCAGTGATGCACCCGCCGTTTTCTGTGTAGTTTTTCATTATTGTGCGGTGGGAAGATGACCGTTCTTTTTGGGCGTGAAGACGAGCTTCAGGTCCATTCCCATGCCGTCGGCCAGACGCTTCAGCAGCTTCAGGGAAGGGTTGCGCGTGCCGTTTTCCAGCTTGCTGATGTCGGCCTGATCGATGCCGGTGCGCTCGGCAAGCTCTTTCTGGGTCAGGTTCTGCGCAATGCGTGCGTCGGCCATGGCGCGGATGATATCCATTTCAGGCTGATTTTCTTCCCATTCCTGACGGAAAGCATCGTCCTGCAGCTGTTCGTTCAGGTACATATCCAGTGTTTTCATCTCATTCACCAAACCTTTCCATAAAGTCTTTGCGGCAGAGCTTTGCCTTTTCAAGCTCATTGCGGGGCGTTTTCTGCGTCTTTTTGATAAAGCCGTTGGTCAGGATAATGCGCCCGCCATAGTAAAAGAAATAGAGCACACGGGAAATATCCGAGCCGACCTTGCCGCGCACCTCAAAGATGCCGTCTTCCAGATGCTTGCTGTAGGGCTCCCGCAGACGGTTGCCCTGCTCCTGCAGAACTTTCAAGGTCATGACAAGTTTTCCGCGCATTTTGACGTCCAGTGAATCCAGAAATTCTTCGGCAGGCCGCTCACCGGCTGCTGTTTCATAAAATTCAACGGTAAACTGATCCATTTTGATTTCTCGATTTTATTATATGGCATATCTGCCATATTGTCAAGGCTGAGTTGCAAGGAGAAACGATCTGTCGTCCTGCTGTTCCAGCTCCAGCAGATACTCCTTCATCTCCACGCCATAGGCGTAGCCGGTGAGCTTGCCGCTGCTGCCCACTACACGGTGGCAGGGCTGGATGATGGCGATGGGGTTGCAGTGGCACGCCCCGCCCACGGCGCGGGCCGCCTTGGGTCGGCCGATGGCGGCGGCCAGCTGGCCGTAGGTGCGGGTCTGCCCGTAGGGGATCTTGTTCATCTCGGCCCAGACGGCCTGCTGGAAAGCCGTGCCCTTCGGGGCAAGGGGCAGGTCGAACTCCTTCCGGGCACCGGCAAAGTATTCGTTCAGCTGCTGCTCGGCCTCCTGCAGCAGGGGCGTCTCACACACCTTGCGGGGCAAAGGCTCCAGCTCCGGCACGCCGTCCGGGCAGAGGGTCAGCCCGCAGATGGCATCGTTGTCCTCCTCCAGCCGGAAGGTGCCCAGAAGGCTGTTCACATACCAGACGTTCAAAAGTTTCCGCTTCCTTTCCTGTGGGTTTGTGCTATACTGGAATTATCTTAACACAAACACACGCACAGCGAAAGGGGCGGTTTTGTTTATGGTACAGGCATTGGAAGATATCCTTGCAAAAAGCAGCAGCATCGTGTTCTTTGGCGGGGCAGGCGTCTCCACCGAGAGCGGCATCCCGGACTTCCGCAGTGTGGACGGGCTTTACCACCAGAAGTACGCCTACCCCCCGGAAACGATCCTGAGCCACACCTTCTGGGAGGAACACCCGGAGGAGTTCTACCGCTTTTACCGCGATAAGCTCATCGTGAAGGGCGCAAAGCCCAACGCGGCACATTTGCGGCTGGCAAAGCTGGAGCGCGAGGGCAAACTGAAAGCGGTGGTCACCCAGAACATCGACGGGCTGCACCAGGCCGCAGGCAGCAAGACCGTGTACGAGCTGCACGGCAGCACCCTGCGCAACTACTGCACCCGCTGCGGCAAGTTTTATGATGTCGATTTTATCGCGAATTCTACCGGCGTGCCCCGCTGCACCGAGTGCGGCGGCATCGTGAAGCCCGACGTGGTGCTCTATGAGGAAGGGCTGGACGAGGAGGTGCTCTCCGGCGCGGTGAATGCCATCCGCCATGCGGACACCCTCATCATCGGCGGCACCAGCCTGGTGGTGTACCCGGCGGCGGGGCTCATCCGCTACTTCCGGGGCGACCATCTGGTGGTCATCAACATGCAGCCCACCGGTGCCGACGCCGAAGCCGACCTGTGCATCGCAAAGCCCATCGGCCAGGTGCTGAGCGAGGACGTGAAACTGGATCAATAAAACAAAGCGGTCGGCGCTTTTTCGCGCGCATTTTTGGTCCCCCTGCGGTATGCTGAGAGCATTCTGAAACGAATGGGGGAACCGAAATGATCCAGGTTTGTGAACCGCCGCGCACGCGGCAGGCAAGAAGACTCTCGGCAGAGGAGTTCTGCCAGCTGATCCGCAGCGAGGTGAGCTGCGTGTACCGGCCCCGCAGCGAAGTGCTGCGGATGCTCACGGTGGGCGAAGTGTGGGGCGTGTGCGGGGCGCGCCGTGTGCCGGATGCGGCCTGCATTCTGCTGCCCATGGATGCTGATACCGCTGCCGCTGCAGCCCTGCGCAGTTTTGTAGGGGGGCGCAATGCGGCAGATGGGTATTTTCTGGCCCCGCCGGTGGGCCGCGCCGAAGCGTTCCCGGACCTGCTGGAGGCTGCCGCCGCCCGGCAGAAAGCTCTGGCCCGGCATCGCCCGCGCTGGGCGGTGGCGGAGTGCACGGCCGAGGAGATGCTGCCGTTTTATTTGCAGCAGGGCTTTGCCCTGCGGGCCATCCGTCCGCTGGACAGCCTTGCACCCTGCTTCTGGCTGCAGGCGGACTGTCTGGGGCAAAACGTGCCGCCGGTGTGGGTGCCGATGACCGACCGGGTGCATCTGGCCATTCTGCTGGCAAAGGGCTATGCTGCGCTGGAAAGCCGCGAAAGCCCGCAGGGTACCGTGCTGGCGCTGTACCCGGTCTGACAGGAAAGTGAGAAAGTTGAAATGAAAGCAGTCGTTCTGGAAGATTACGCCATTCAGCCCGGTGACCTGGACTGGTCCGGCGTGGAAGCACTGGTGCCGGACATCACCTTTTATGGGCGCACCGCCCCGGAGCAGGTCGTGCCGCGCATCGGGGATGCGGAGATCGTGTTTTTGAACAAGTGCCGCATCGACGAAGCGGTGCTGGCCCGGTGCCCGAACCTGAAGTGGGTGGGCATCATCGCCACCGGTACCGATAACCTGGACCTCGAAGCCTGCCGCCGTCATGGCGTGGCCGTGGCCAACGTGCCGGGCTACTCTACTTATAGTGTGGCGCAGATGACCTTCAGCCTGCTGCTGGCCATCTGCCAGTGTGCCGACCGGTATGACCGCCTTGTGCAGGACGGCCGGTGGCGCACCGAGGACCCGGCCGCCTACGGCCTGCTGCCCCAGGTGGAGCTGCTGGGCAAGACCTTCGGCATCTACGGCTACGGCAGCATTGGCCGCCAGACCGCCCGCATCGCCAAGGCCTTTGGCATGCAGGTGCTGGTGTGCACCCGCACGGTGCGGCCGGAGTACGAAGCCGACGGCGTGGAGTTCGTGGATTTTGACACCCTGCTGGCCCGCAGCGATGTGCTCAGCCTGCACTGCCCGGCTACCCCGGCGACCCGGGGACTCATCAGCGCCGGGACGCTGGCCAAGGCAAAGCCCGGCATGATCTTGCTGAACACCGCCCGCGGCGCACTGGTGGATGAACAGGCTGTGGCCGACGCACTGAAAAGCGGACGCCTTGACTTCTACGGCGCCGATGCTTTTGGCACCGAGCCGCTGCCGCAGGAAAGCCCGCTGCGCGGCCTGCCCAACGCCCTGCTGACGCCGCACATTGCATGGGCCACAAACGAAGCCCTGCAGCGGCTGATGGACATTACTACCAACAATCTGCGTACCTGGCTGGATGACAGGGGAGAGAATATCGTGAACGCATAAAAAACAACGGGAACGTCCATGCGGCGTTCCCGTTGTTTTTTAATCTAAGATTCCGCTCACTTTGATAGACTTTACCGCCTCAGCAATGCGCTCCGGCGGCAGGGTGAGGGCAAAGCGCACATAGCCTTCGCCCAGAGGGCCGAAGCTGGAACCCGGGGTGCACAGCACACCGCTCTTTTCCACGAGGTCCAGACAGAAATCCATGCTCTTTGCGTACTTGGCCGGGATGGGTGCCCACACGAACATGCTGCCGTGGCTGTCCGGCACGTTCCAGCCGATGGAACGCAGACCGCCGCACAGGGCGTCGCGGCGCTGCTGGTACAGGCCGCACTGGGTCTTGACCATGTCCAGCGGGCCGGTCAGGGCGGCGATGGCGGCCTTCTGCACCGGCAGGAACATGCCGAAGTCGATCTGGCCGCGCAGCTTCTTGAAGGCGGCCACCACGTCCCGGCGGCCCACCAGGAAGCTGATGCGGGCACCGGTGACGTTGAAGCTCTTGGACAGACTGAAGAACTCCACGCCTACATCCATGGCACCGGGCGTGTTGAAGAAGCTGTTGCCCACGGCACCGTCAAAGATGATGTCGCTGTAGGCGTTGTCGTGGATGATGAGGATGTCGTACTTCTTGGCAAAGGCCACCAGTTCCGCATAGAGCTCCGGCGTGCCCACGCTGCCCACCGGGTTTGCAGGCAGCGAGACGATCATATACTTGGCCCTGCGGGCCACGTCCTCGGGGATGTCTTTGACGTAAGGCAGGAAGCCGTGTTCTTTCGTCAGCGGGTAATACCAGGGCTTTGCGCCGCCCAGCAGGCTGCCCGCAATGAACACCGGGTAGCAGGGGGTGGGCAGCAGCACGGTGTCGCCCTCGTCGCACAGCACCATGCCGATGTGGCCGCAGCCTTCCTGACTGCCGTTGCAGCTGGCCACCTGGTCCGGCGTGATCTCCACGCCGAAGCGGCGCTTATAGTAGCCGCACACGGCGTCCAGCATTTCGGGCGTATCGCGCAGGCTGTACTTCCAGTTCTGCGGGTCGGCGGCGGCGTCCATCATGGCCTTGCGGATGTGCTCAGCAGGGGCAAAGTCCGGCGTGCCGACGCTCAGATTGTAAATGGTGCGGCCCTGTGCTTCCAGCGCCACCTTGCGTTCGTTCAGCGCGGCGAAGATTTCGTCGCCGAACAGGTCCAGTCGTTTGGAAAATTCCATGATACGATACCCCTCTTGAATCCATCTTGTTTTTGACATGAATCATTTTTACAATAGGGCTATTTTAGCACGTTTTGCCAGCGGGTGCAATGAAAAGGGCCGATGGGGGAGAAAGTTTCAACTTTCTGCCGCTGCCGTTTGAATTTATTCATTGCAGAGGGGAGAGTGCTGCGCTTGCGGCGAAGTGCGCAGGACGCTCCGCTGGGCCAGAGGTAGGGAGGGGTGTTTCGACTCCCCCCTCCCTTCCTCTGGACTCCACCCACCCCACAACGAGAAAGGGGATGCTCGCCCCTTTCAGACCCCAAAGCAGTTGTCGAAGCGGAAAAATGCTAGCCGCTTCGCTAAAAGCATTTTTCGCGCTCCTCCGATTTGAAAGCCCCTCAGCCGCTGCGGCGGCAGCTCCCCGCAGGGGAGCGGGAGCGCCCTCTCCGTCTGCTCCCGTTGGTCGCATCCACCTCTCCCAGAGGGAGAGGCAAGAAGCACTCCCAGTATGCCCTTGGTGCCCTTTCAAAAAAGAGGCAAGAAGCGTGCCCACCACGGTCTTGGCTCTCCCCTTGGGAGAGCTGGCAAACCCGAAGGGTTTGACTGAGAGGGCGAAAGGCTCCCCCTTCGGGAAAGACTCCCCCGGCCGGGGGAGGTGGCACGAAGTGCCAGAAGGGGAACAGCTGGCGTTGCAAAGCGCCTGAGAGGGGTTGCGCCCCGGAGTGCTGCCCGTTCTCTCCGCTGGCGCGAATGCTCCCGCAGGGAGCCAGCGCCAGCGGATGCCGTTTGCCGTTACGGTCCCTCCCGTGAAAAAGCAAAGAGGAAAATCCCGCAGGATTTTCCTCTTTGCAAATTAAAAATAATTTTTCCGCTGATTATGGCCAGAGTGCAAGCGGAGGCCAGTTTAAATTGTTAATCGATCGTTGTCTTGGTGCGTCCCACGCCCAGCACGGCGGTGCTGATCTTCTTCCAGCTGTTGCAGCCGCACACGCCGTCTACGCTAAGGCTGGTGCGCCGCTGGTAGCCCCGCAGGGCTTCCTCGGTGCGGGCACCGAACACGCCGTCGATGCGGCTGCCGGTCTGGTAGCCCAGCGTGGAGAGTGCGTCCTGCAGGATCATCACATAGCAGCCCCGGCTGCCCCGGCGCAGGGTGGGGTAGCCCGAGGTGGTGCCGCTGCAGGCGGGCGTGCCGTAGCGGCGGTCCATGTGCACCCAGGTGGGCGTCTGGCTCAGCGGCTCCACATAGCCCCAGGCCCCGGTGTTCCGGGCTGCGTTGTAGATGGCCGTGCGCTCGGACTGGGAAAGCGACTGCCCCACGTCAAGCGAAACGCCCGCGTAGTGCTGGCTGCGGGTGCCGTGGCCGCCCTCCCAGATGCGGCGGAAAGCATACCCCACCGGGATGCCGCGGCCATACTTGCGGCGGGTCAGGTTCCACGCTTCCATGGCCGCAATGGTGGTCCACAGGGTGGGGCTGGCAGATTTGCCCCGGAACTCCCGCACCCGCAGGGTGGTGCCGGTGCTGTAGGGCATGGGGTCGTTCTCGTTCAGGTTCGCGTAGGTGTATACCTTGTTCTCGTAGGCATCGTAGATCAGAAGCCGTGCCATGGCTCACTCCTCCTTGTCGCAATTGCAGCTCTGGGCCTGCAGGGCGGCCCAGGTCTCGCGGTTCACGGTGCCGGTCACCAGCAGGCCCGCCTGCTGCTGGACAGCCCGCACGGCAGCGGCGTCTGCCGCGCCAAAGCGGTTATTGTCGGCCACATAGTCCTCGTCGCAGGAAAGCTGCGCCCGGCGGTTGAGCCAGCGTTCCACCTGCCCAACCTCCTGCCCGGCGCTGCCCTCGGCGATGGCGCGCCCCGGGTAAGCGGTGCTGGGTGGGGTGTCTCTATCGGGGTTCGGGGCGTGGGCGGCCAGCTGCAAACTCAGCGCTTCTACCGCCGTCCATGTGTCGGCATCCGCAATGCCGGTCTCCGGCAGGCTCAGCAGCTCCTGTGCGCTGCGGGTGGCGGCGGCAGTCTCGTCGGTGTACTGGTCGGAGAGGGGTGGACTCACCACACTGGTAAAGTAGTAGGCGATGCGCTGCAAAAGCAGGCTGTAGTAGAGCACGGCGCTGCCGGAAGACCCTACTGTGAGCGGGGTGCCGGGGTAGGGCAGGCGCTTCAGGGTGACCACCGGCCCGGATGCCCGCAGGGTGGATGCCTTGTCGTACAGGCTGTTCCATGTGGTGCGTCCCACGATGCCATCTACAGTCAGCCCCGCAAAGCGCTGGTAGGCCCGTACGGCGGCTTCGGTGGAAGCACCAAACTGTCCGTCGATGGCAATGGCCGGGATGCTGCTCTCGTAGGCGCTCATAAGGTAGAGGTAGAACTGCAGCTCCCGCACCGCCGTGCCGGAAGACCCATTGCGCAGCACGCCCGGGTACTCGCCGGGGCGCAGGGAGGACGAAAGCAGCTTGTTGGCGATGTCGTTGTAGACCTCATACAGCTTGTTCCAGGTCGTGCGGCCGACAACGCCGTCGCTGGTCAGGCCGAAGTAGGTCTGGAACCGCTTGACGGCCGCTGTGGTGGCAGAGCCGAACTTGCCGTCCACGGTCACGTTGGAAAGGCTCGGGTACACCGTGCGGGCGATCTTGAGCCAGAACTGCACCAGCCGCACGTTCTGCCCGCTGGAACCCTCCCGCAGGGCAGTGCCGGGGTAGGCGTTGGGGGTGCCGTTGTCGGACTGGATGCTGCGGAACTGGTCGTACACCTCCGTCCAGGTGGCACGGCCCACCACGCCGTCCACGGTCAGGCCATATTTGCGCTGGAAGGCCCGCACCGCATTGGCCGTTCCGGTGCCGTAAACGCCGTCCACGGTTAACGATGGGATGGAAGACTCATACTGTGCCAGCGTATTCAGCCAGAACTGCAGCTGTTCCACAGCGCTGCCGGTAGAGCCGGTGCGCAGCACGGTGCCGCCCCATGTGCCGTCCGAGAGAGTGCCGCTGGACACCTCGCCCTCGCTGGTCAGCTCGGCCAGATCCTTGACCGACACATAGATATAGCTGATCTTATACCAGGTCTGGCGGCCCACCATGCCGTCGGCGGTCAGATTGAACTGCTTCTGGAACGCCCGTACCGTGGCGGCCATCCGGCTGCCGAATACCCCGTCCACAGTCAGTTTGCCAAGGAAGGGGTAGTCCTTGGTGATGCGGTTCAGCTGCCGCTGCAGGGTGAACACCGCCGTGCCGCTGTCGCCCTGCCGGATGGGCGAACCGGGGTAGCTCTGGGGGATGGACTGGATGTTATTGGTGCGCACGATCTCGATGTCGTTGCCGTAGTAGTACTTCAAAATCTGCAGCGCGGTGCGGCCCTGATTGGCCAGCGTGACGGTGCCCCACTGCTTGAGCCCCGGGCAGGTGACCGACTTGCCGTCGCAGTATTCAGAGTAGTAGGGGTTCACGGTGCCGCGCTTGCGCAGATAGGTGTTGAAGATGTCGTCGGTGATCTTCACCATTACGTCGAACACGGTGCGGCCGTGGACGTAATACTGGTCGTAGCTGGTGGAGTTGGTGATGTTGAAGGTGTAGCCCTTGCTGGGGTACCACTCGGTGTAGATGCGGTTCAGCGCCAGCGAAATCTGGCAGTGGATGTTGGCCCGCAGGGCCTGCTCCGGCCAGGTGGGGTATACCTCGCTGGACGCGACATTGGCGATATAATCCCGGAAGGACACGGTCACGTTGCGGGCAGAAGCGGCCGGTTTGCCCAGATGCACCGTGATGTTTTTGGGGATGATCACCTTGTCCAGCACCCGGGGCACGCAGTTTTCCACCGGCTGTGCACCGCTGCCGCCGCTGCCCGCAAACAAAGGGTGCGGCGGGATGACGATGGGCGCGTCCGGGATGTCTTTGCCTTCCTCCGTGACCGGAATCATCGCAGGCTGTGCCAGCGTTATCTGCCCGGCAAAGATCTGGATGCCCTCAATGCGCACGGTGCGGTAGCCGGATTTTGCGGCGGTCAGGCTGACAACGGCGTAAGGGCGGATGGTGTTGTCCTCGTCCAGCGAGAGGGTGCAGGCGGGGGCTTCAACGGGGATATCGGCGGCGCTGCCGGTCGCATCGGTGATACAGTGCAGGGTAAAGCCGTCCCCCTGCACCGCAACGGTCACCCCCTCCATGGGGGCAGACTGGCGGGCCGCAAAGGTCTGGATGCGGAGAGTTCCGGTGTTTTTCATGGAGATACGCTCCTTTGCTGGTAAAAGTATGCTTCTGCCCCAGCGTATTCCGTCCGGCACCCGGGCGTGCATGGCAATGCACACCGCAAATAAAAAAGCCGCCCGAAGGCGGCAGGGGAGAAAGGGTTATTTGGCGCTATCCTTGGCAAGGGCGGCGTCAATATTTTTTTGCAGGGCGGCAAGGTTTTCTTCCTTGTCGATGCCGCCCAGCAGCGGCTCGCCCACAACATTGCCGTCCCGGTCAAACACATAGGTGGTGGGGAAGGCCATGATGTTCAGTGCAAACTTGCCGGCCTCACTGCCGGAGGCAAAGTAGATGTTGCGGTAGCTTGCGCCCGTTGTCTCCAGCAGCTTTTTGGCGGCATCGATGCCCTGCTGGTTGCCGTCCAGCGTCTCGGTGTTGATGCCGATGACCTCACCGCCCTGTGCCTTGACCTTCTCGTTCAGGGCGTTCAGGTCGTCCAGTTCCTCCACGCAGGGCTTGCAGCCGTTGAACCAGAAATTCACCACCGTAAAGGCGTTGCCTGCAAACAGGCTGTTGTCCACCGGGTTGCCCTCTAAATCGCTGCCCTCAAACTTGGGGAAGGCGTTGCCCTGTGCGGCGGCACTGGAAGCGGCATCCTCTGCGGGGGCAAGAGCGGCGATCTGCTCCTCGATGGCACGAATCTTTTCTGCATCGGCGGTCAGGGCCTTGTACTCCTCGTCCGAGAACTGATCTTTGGCCTTTTCCACAGCGCTGAGCAGAAAATCGCCGTAGTTGGCGCTGATCGTGGTTTCGGTCACGTTCTTGTCCATAGAGGCGAATACCTTCTCCCACAGGGCATCGTTTGCGGAAAGGATCTCGTTTTCCTCGGCCAGCAGCTGCTCCTCGGTTTTGCTTTCTGCTGCCGCAGAGGAAGCGGCAGCAGAGGATGCAGAAGATGCGCCCTGCCCGCAGGCGGCAAGGCTGAAAGCCAGCACAAGGCTGAGCAAAAGTGCGGTTACACGGTTAAGCTTCATGGTTTTACTCCTTTGTTGTTTCAGTGTTTGATTGGTCTCCCAGCCCGAATTTGTACTGGATGGCATCTGTGGGGCAGGCTTTCATGCACATCCCGCAGCGGATGCATTCGGCGTGGTTGGGGGTCTTGGTAATGTCTACGTCCATCTTGCAAGCCTTTGCACAGGCTCCGCAGGAAACGCATTTGTGGGTGTCTACGCGCATCTGGAACAGCGAGACCTTGTTCAGCAGCGCATAGAACGCGCCCAGTGGGCACAGCCACTTGCAGAAGGGGCGGTAGAACACCACGCTGCCCACGATGACCGCCAGCAGGATGCAGGCCTTCCATGTGAACAGCTTGCCCAGCGCAGCGCGGATGCCCGCATTGGTCAGGGAGAGGGGAATGGCACCCTCCAGCACGCCCTGCGGGCAGAGATACTTGCAGAAGAAGGGGTCGCCCATGCCCAGCTCATTGACCGCCAGCAATGGCAGCGCCACCACCATGACCAGCAGCACCGCATACTTTAAATAGCGCAGCGGCTTCAGCTTTTTGGTGGAAAGCTTGGGGGATGGGATCTTGTGCAAAAGCTCCTGAAACCACCCGAACGGGCACAGAAAGCCGCAGATGAACCGCCCCAGCAGCACCCCAAAGAGGATGAGGATGCCGGTAATGTAGTAGGAAAAGCGGAATTTGGAGGAGCCCACCACCGCCTGGAATGCTCCCACCGGACAGGCACCGGCCGCGCCCGGGCAGGAATAGCAGTTCAGCCCCGGGACGCAGACGTATTTTCCGCCGCCCTGATACAGCGTCCCTTTGGCAAAGTTTGGCAGGTGGAGATTGGTCAGCAGGGTAGCCCCGGCTTGTATAAAGCCCCGGAAGCGGGCAAGGGGAGAAAGCTTTTTCTTTTTCTTATCCAATGCCCACACACTCCATACACAGCCGGATGGCTTTTGAAAATACGGTGTCTGCCTCGCCCCGCCATAAGCCGAACAGCAGCATCAGAACCCCGGCGGCCAGCAAAAGCAGCTGCGCCTGTTTTTTTGTCATGAACATCATAGCCTCCTGTTGTTTGATGGCATCAGTATACACCATGCGGGATAAAATCTCTGCTAAGAAAATCTTAACACGAATCTTAACACCGTCTGCTATAATCTGTTATAATGAAGAAAAAAACGCAATTTTTATGGGAAAGGTGGAAAACAAAGATGCGCCTTTTGGTGGTAGAGGACGAGCACTCCCTGCGGGAGGATATTGCCCGAAAGCTGCGGCTGTCCGGGTACGAGGTGGATGCCTGTGCAGACGGCGAGGCCGCGCTGGAGGCACTGGCAGCAGAGCGGTACGACCTTGTACTGCTGGACCTCAACCTGCCCAAGGTGGACGGAATGCAGGTGCTGCGCACCCTGCGCCGGCACGACCTTGAGACCTGTGTACTGATCCTGTCGGCACGCAGTGAAATTGCAGATAAAGTGGAAGGGCTGGATGCCGGGGCGAACGATTACCTTTCCAAGCCCTTCCACCTTGCAGAGCTGGAGGCCCGGGTGCGCAGCCTGACCCGGCGCAAGTTCATCCAGCAGGATGTCTGCCTGTGCTGCGGACGGCTGAGCTTCAACACCCGCAGCCGCGTTGCCACGGTGGATGGCCAGACCCTTGCCCTGACGCGGAAGGAGAGCGGCGTACTGGAATATCTGCTGCTGCATCAGGGCCGCCCGGTCAGTCAGGAAGAGCTCATCGAGCACGTCTGGGATGGCAGCGTGGACAGCTTCAGCAACTCCATCCGGGTGCATATCTCTGCCCTACGCAAAAAACTGCGGGCGGCGCTGGGCTACGATCCCATCCGTAACCGCATCGGGGAAGGCTACGAGATCGGAGGCGAGGTACAATGAAACATTTGTCCCTGCAATGGCGCATCACCCTGCTGACCGCGCTGCTCATCGCCTGCGCCTGCGTGTGCATGAACCTGCTTTTATACCGCACCGGCGTTACCGGTATGGATGCCCTCAACGGCTTTATGATGCAGTACCAGCCCGGCAGTACGGATTCCTTGACCATCGAGATCCCGCAGGAGGAAATGTCCAGTCTGCTGGCGCATTTTTCGCAGGAAGTCTACGATGCAAAGGTGGTCTTTGGCCGCAAGGGCTGGTGCATCACCGTCGTGGTCACCATCGTCAGCGCTGCCATCGCTTATTTTGTCAGCGGCAGAGCGCTGAAACCGTTACAGCAGCTTGCGCAGCAGGCACAGCAGGTCGATCAGGACAGCATTGCCACCACCCGTCTGGACGAAAACACTGTGCAGGAATTCGGGCAGTTGAGCCGGTCGGTGAACCGGATGCTGGATGGTCTGGCGCAGTCCTTTGAGTTGCAGCGGCAGTTTGCGGGCAATGCCGCCCACGAGCTGCGCACCCCGCTGGCCATTTTGCAGACGAAGCTGGAACTGTTTGCAGAGGAGCACCCGGCCATGGACGCCGAGACCGCCGGGCTGATCCGCTCTCTGCGGGAGCAGCTGGACCGCCTGACCGCTCTTGTGCGCACTTTGCTGGAAATGAGCAATCTGCAATCGGTCTCCCGCACCGACCACATTGCCCTTGCGCCGCTGGTGGAGGAGATATTGACTGACCTGACCCCTCTTGCACAGAAAAACAACATCTCTCTGCAGCAGGACTGCGAGGAGCTTGGCATGGTGGGCAGCGATGCGCTGATCTACCGGCTGGTGTTCAATCTGGTGGAAAACGGCATCAAGTATAACCGCCCCGGCGGTGCGGTGCGCGTCACCCTGCAACAGGAAAAGCAGACCGCTGTACTGCGCATTACGGATACCGGCCCGGGTATCCCCGCAGACTGCCGGGAGAGCATTTTTCAGCCCTTTTTCCGGGTGGATAAGTCCCGCAGCCGGGAGATGGGCGGCGTTGGGCTTGGCCTTGCCCTTGTGCGGGAGATTGCCGTGTTGCATGGCGGCAGTGTGACCGTGGAACGCAGCAGCGAAAACGGCACTACCTTTGCCGTCACCCTGCCGCTGGCACAGCCCTGCTGAAACTGGGCGGACTGGGACTTTATTTTTGGCACACGGGGGAGTAAACTGGAAGCAGAAGACCCCGGAAAATAAGAAGGACAAAGGAGATACTGAAAATGCAGGCAACCATTCACAACGAATTCCTGACCCTGACCGTGGACACCCACGGTGCCGAAGCCGTCAGCCTGAAAAATGCGGCGGGCGAAGAACTGCTGTGGCAGGCCGACCCGGCGGTGTGGAAGCGCCATGCGCCCATCCTGTTCCCCTGGACCGGTAAGCTGGCCGGTGGCACCTTTGAGGTGGACGGCAAGACCTGGAAGGGCGGCCAGCACGGCTTTGCCCGCGACCTGGAACACACCCTGCTGAAAGCCGAGGGTGACACCATCCGGCTGGAACTGCGGTCGGACGAGACTATTAAGGCAGAGCGCTTCCCGTTCGATTTTGTGCTCACCAGCACCTTCCGGCTGGAGGGCAGGACCGTGCACCACACGCTGGAAGTGAGCAACTCCGGCACCGAAGAACTGCGCTTCGGCATCGGCTACCACCCGGCGTTCAACATCCCCTTTGACGCGGAGCACACCACCACGGATTACGAGTTCCGCTTCGACCAGCCGGAAAGCCCGGTCATCCTCGATGCCCGCCCGAACGGTCTGCTCTCCGGCAAGTGCTACTACCAGTGGAAGAACCAGCAGGCCATCCCGCTGACGGACGACCTGTTCGACAACGACAGCTTCTGCATGGCGGGCCTGCGCACCAAAACCATCGGCATCTGCGAGAAGGACACCGGCCGCAATATCACCTGCAAGGTGGAGGGTTATCCCTACTCGCTCATCTGGTCCGCCGCCGCAAAGCCCCTGCGCTTTGTGTGCATTGAGCCGTGGCACAGCCTGCCTGCCGCCGAGACCGACCCGCAGGAGTGGGGCCAGCGCGCCGCTGCCGCCTGCCTTGCCCCCGGCGAAAGCTGGCAGACCACCCTCAGCACCACCTTTGAACGGTAAGAAAAAAGCACGCAGAAACGAAGCCGCGTGCTCTTGACAGAAACCTCAAAAGTGGGTATACTGTAAATAGAAAAGGCACTGCGACAAGCGGTCAGCCCTTTTGATGTAAGTTCTTAAATACTAAAAGACTAAGAACCGTCACCGGCCAGGGTGGCGGTTCTCGCTTTTTACCTTGATGGTAAATACCAATCCGAAGATATGGAACGTCAAAGTAATAGGCATGAGCTTCACCTCCTTTCGGAAGTGGGGCCGAACCGCCTGCCGTTATGTGCAGTGCCTTGCTGCCGAAGCAGCAATTCTATAATAGCATATAATTCGACAAATGACAAGTAAAACCCCCAGAGCACTTTCATGCTCCGGGGGTTTTGTATCGGGTCAAAAAAGCAGCTGCTTAGTAAGCAACGCCCCAGTAGACCATGGCCTTGGCGGGCTTACCGCAGCAGGGGCACACATCGCTCAGATGCTCCTGCTCGAAGGGCATGCAGCGGCTGGACAAGCCAGCTTCTTCCTTCATCTTCATCTCGCAGGCAAGATCGCCGCACCACATGGTCTTGATGTAGCCGGTGTTGGCCTTGGCCAGCTCCTTGACCTCGTCCATGGTGGTGGCAGCCCAGGTGCGCTTCTCGCGGTTGGCGAGGGCACGCTGGTACAGGTCCTTGCGCAGGGCCTCCAGCTGGGCGGGAATGGCGGTCTCCAGCTCGTCCAGGCTCACGAACACCTTCTCGCGGGTGTCGCGGCGCACCAGCACGCACTGGTTCTTCTCCAGATCCTTGGGGCCGATCTCCAGACGCAGGGGCACGCCCTTCATCTCCCACTGGGAGAACTTCCAGCCCGGGGCATTGTCGCTGTCGTCCAGCTTCACGCGGGCGTACTTGCTGATCTTCTCGGCCAGCTCGGCAGCCTTCTCGCTGACGCCAGGCTTGTGGGCAGCGATGGGCACCACGACCACCTGGATGGGAGCCACGGCCGGGGGCAGGATCAGGCCGTCGTCGTCGCCGTGGGTCATGATGATGGCACCCACCAGACGGGTGGAAACGCCCCAGCTGGTCTGGAACGGATGATGCAGCTGGTTGTCGCGGCCGGTAAAGGTGACATCGTAAGCCTTGCTGAACTTGTCGCCGAAGTAGTGGCTGGTGCCGCTCTGCAGGGCCTTGCCGTCCTTCATCATGGCTTCGATGGTGTAGGTGGCTTCGGCACCGGCAAACTTCTCTTTATCGGTCTTGCGGCCCTTCACCACGGGGATGGCCAGATCCTGCTCGCAGACATCTGCGTAGCAGTTCAGCTGCTGCTGGGTCTCAGCCTCAGCCTCAGCGGAGGTCTCGTGGATGGTGTGGCCTTCCTGCCACCAGAACTCGCGGCTGCGCAGGAAGGGACGGGTGGTCTTTTCCCAGCGCACCACGCTGCACCACTGGTTGTACTTCATGGGAAGCTCGCGGTAGCTGTGCAGCACGCGGGACCAGTGGTCGCAGAACATGGTCTCGCTGGTGGGACGCACAGCCAGACGTTCTTCCAACTTGTCGGAGCCGCCCATCGTGACCCACGCCACCTCCGGCGCGAAGCCATTGACCAGCTCGCCTTCCTTCTGCAGCAGGCTTTCCGGGATCAGCACGGGCATGGCCACGTTCTCATGGCCGGTGGCCTTGAAGCGGGCATCCATGTCCTTCTGGATCAGTTCCCAGATGGCCTGGCCATAGGGGCGCAGGATAATGAAACCCTTCACGCTGGAGTACTCCACCAGCTCTGCCTTGACGCAGATGTCGGTGTACCACTGGGCGAAGTTTTCTTCCTGGCTGGTGATCGCCTGTACGAGCTTCTTTGAATCTTTTGCCATTTTTGTTTTTTCCTCCTAAGGCCGTGCGCCAAACGTCTCGCGTTCCGCACGAACCATATTAAAAGCCCCACCCACGAGCACAGCCGGGTGCTGTGCAGAAAAGGCGGGGCTTTTTACCTGAATTTAATTCTGCGCGTGGCTGTCCACAAACTTTACCACATCGCCCACGGTGCGCAGGGATTCGATGGCGTCGTCTGGCACCTCGATGCCAAACTCATCTTCCAGCGTCATCACCATGTCCACGATGTCCAGGCTGTCGGCCTCGAAGTCGCTCATGATGTCACTGTCCATCGTGATCTTTGCCGGATCAACGTCCAGCTGCTCCGCCAGCAATGCACGGATTTTTTCAAAAGTATCCATTCCTGTGGTCTCCTTTTTGCAGTTGTTTTGCCGGTCTGTACCCTGGGGCCGTGGGTGCGGGCGCTGTGACGGTGCGCCTGCGGATGCTGCGCGGCTCCACCGAGCTGTACAGAACGCTCTCTTTTTTTATATCCCATGCCATGCGTATTGTCAAGCCCTGTTTTCCATTCTGGCCGGTTCCTTTGCGAAAAATTGCCGGAAAGGTGCTTTTTTGCTTGACAGAAAGCCCCGGGGCTCTTATCATTATAGAGTAGCGAGTTTATGGGGACTGACTGCCCCCTTGAATAGGAGCAATGAGCATGAAGCTTTCATTTACCAAAATGCAGGGCTGCGCCAACGACTACATCTATCTGGACTGCCGCGCAAGCGGTGTGCCGGAGAACATCGCAGCTCTTTCAGAAAAGCTGTCCCGGCGGCATTTTTCCATCGGGGCAGACGGCATCATCTGCATCTGCGCACCGCGCACCGCCGGGGCGGATGCCATGATGCGCATCTTCAACGCCGACGGCAGCGAGGGAAAGATGTGCGGCAACGGCATTCGCTGTGTGGCCGAGTGGCTCTACACCCACGGCATCGCGAAGGAGACGCTGGCCATCGACACCCTCAGCGGCCTGAAGACCGTCACCCATCAGGGCGCGGGCTTGTGGCAGGTGGAGATGGGCGCTTACAGCGCCATGCCCGCCGACCTGCCCGCCGTGAATATGGGTGAGGATGCCCTCGTGAACAAGCCCCTGACCGTGGAAGGCAAGGATTGGAACGTGACCTGCATCAGCGTGGGCAACCCGCACTGCGTGACTGTGGTGGAGGATGTGGACAGCCTGAAGCTGGAAGACATCGGCCCGGCGTTCGAGCACCACGCGAACTTCCCGGAGCGCATCAACACCGAGTTCGTGCAGGTGGTGGATAAGACCCATCTGAAAATGCGGGTGTGGGAGCGCGGCAGCGGCGAGACCTGGGCCTGCGGTACCGGCACCTGCGCCACCGTGGCAGCCCTGACCGAGCTGGGCCTGTGCCCGGCGGGCGAAGACATCCATGTGCAGCTGCGCGGCGGTGTGCTGACCATCCGGGTGCTGCCCGGCAGGCAGCTGCTCATGACCGGCGCGGCCGAGACCGTGTGTGAAGGAACCACAGAGGTTTAAACGGCTTCGCCCTCTCAGCTTCACTTCGTTCAGCAGCTCTCCCAAAGGGAGAGCCAAGGACCTGACGGGAGTGTTTTTTGCCTCTCCCTTTGGGAGAGGTGGCATTGCGCAAGCAATGACGGAGAGGGCGAGCAATCTATAAAGTAAAGCGAGGGAAAGTATCATGAAGATGAACAAACACTACAACGAGCTGAAGGCAAGCTACCTGTTCGTGGACATTGCCCACAAGGTGGCCGCTTATCAGGAAGCACACCCCGAGAAGGAGATCATCCGTCTGGGCATCGGCGATGTGACCCAGCCGCTGGCAAAGTGCGTGGTGAAGGCCATGCACGACGCCGCCGACGAGATGGGCACCAAGGAGGGCTTCCACGGCTATGGCCCGGAGCAGGGCTACCCCTTCCTCAAGCAGGCCATTCAGGGCTACTACGCCAGCCGCGGCACAAAGCTTGCCGAGGATGAAATTTTCATCTCCGACGGTGCCAAGAGCGACCTGGCCAATGTGCTGGGCCTGTTCGATGTGGACAACACCGTGCTGGTGCCGGACCCCGTGTACCCCACCTATGTGGATGACAACGTGACCGACGGCCGCAAGATCATCTACAGCCGCACCGGCCAGGAGAACGGCTTCCTGGGCATGCCGGACAACAGCGTGAAGGCAGACATCATCTATATCTGCAGTCCCAACAACCCCACCGGTGCTGCCTACACTCGCGACCAGCTGAAGCAGTGGGTCGAGTATGCCCGCAAGAATGATGCCATCATTCTGTATGACGCTGCATACGAGTGCTTCATCTCGGACGAGAACCTGGCCCGCAGCATCTTCGAGATCGAGGGTGCCCGCGAGTGCGCCATTGAGATCTGCTCCTTCTCCAAGATCGCAGGCTTCACCGGCACCCGCTGCGGCTACACTGTGGTGCCCAAGGAGCTGGAGCGCGAGGGAATGAACATCAATAAGCTGTGGCTGCGCCGCCAGACCACCAAGTTCAACGGTGTGCCTTACGTCGTGCAGCGCGCTGCGGCCGCAGTGTTCACCGAGAGCGGCATGGCTGAAATTCAGGCCAACCTGGACTACTACCGCAAGAACGCCAAGGTCATCGCCGACGCACTGGATGAGTGCGGCGTGTGGTACTGCGGCGGCAAGAACAGCCCGTATATCTGGCTGCGCTGCCCCGGCAACATGAAAAGCTGGGAGTTCTTCGACTGGCTGCTGGAGAACTGCGGCGTGGTCGGCACCCCGGGCGTGGGCTTCGGCGAGTGCGGCGAGGGCTACTTCCGCCTGACCGCCTTCGGCGACGCCGAAAAGACCAAGGTGGCCGCCGAGCGCATCAAGGCGGCCATTAAGGCGCTGTAAAACCTATAAAAATTGCACCCGCTGTCCGTTTTGGGCGGCGGGTGTATTTTTTTTTTTTTTTTTTGCGCACTCTCTTGACAAATCTGTATCTACTGTATATACTGTACATATACAGACGAAACGCAAGTACCAAAGGAGCAGCCGATGGAACTGTTTATCAACAACAAAAGCGGCGCGCCCATCTATGACCAGATCTACAACCAGATCAAGCAGCAGATCATCAGCGGGGCTTTGCAGCCGGACGAGGCCATGCCCTCCATCCGGGGGCTGGCACGGGATCTGCGCATCAGCGTCATTACCACCAAGCGCGCCTACGATGAACTGGAAAAAGAGGGCTTTCTTTACGCAGTACCGGCAAAGGGCTTTTTTGTAGCCCCGAAAAACACCGAGCTGCTGCGGGAAGAAAACCTGAAAAAGATTGAAGAACATCTTACCGAAGCCGTCCGCCTGTCCGCCTCCTGTGGGCTGAGCAGGGAAGAGCTGCGGGAGATGCTGGAACTGCTGTGGGAGGGCTGAACATGAACGCACTGGAACTGCGGGGACTTACAAAGCACTATAAGGACTTTACCCTTGGGCCGCTGGATCTGACCCTGCCTGGCGGCACCATCTGCGGCCTGATCGGCGAAAACGGAGCGGGCAAAAGCACCACCATCCGGCTGATTCTGGACATGGTGCAGCGGGACGGCGGCACCGTGACCATCCTCGGCAGGGACAGCCGCACCGCTTCTGTCCGCAGCAAGGAGGAGATCGGCGTGGTGCTGGGCAGCGATGGCATCCCCCTGTGCCTGAACGCTGTGGAGGTGGGCAAGGTGATGGCGGGCATCTACCGCAACTGGGACGCTGGTGACTACACGGCGTTTTGCCGGAAATTTGACCTGCCGCCGGACAAAAAGTATAAGGATTACTCCGCTGGAATGCAGAGGAAGCTGTGCATCGCCGTGGCGCTGGCACACCACCCGAAGCTGCTGCTGTTGGACGAAGCCACCAACGGGCTGGACCCGGTGGTGCGGGACGAGGTGACCGACCTGCTGCTGGACTTTGCCCGGGACGAAAACCACTCCATCCTCATTTCCTCCCACATCGTCAGCGACTTGGAAAAGCTGTGCGATACCATCGCCTTCCTGCACAAGGGCAGACTGCTGCTCTGTGAGGAAAAGGACGCCCTGCGAGAGGAATACGCCCTGTGGCATGGCACGGCGGCGCAGCTGGCGGAACTGGATACGCCGGTGTACGGCAAGCGGGTCACCCCCTACGGGGCAGAGGCGCTTGTGCGCCGGGACGCAATGCCCGCCGGAGCAGAGCTTGCCCCGGTAAGCATTGAGGAATTGTTTGTGCTGATGGTGAAAGAGGAGTGTGCAGAATGAAAGGCTTGCTGCTAAAGGATGCTTATCAGATATGGCACTATGCCAAAGGTGTCATTGTGGCCGCCGTGGTCATGATGGGCGCAGGCGTGGTTACCATCATGAATGGGGCCAATTTCTTTATTGTATATGCGGGCTTTCTGATGGGCATGATGCCCATGACCCTGCTGGCCTATGATCAGGCCAGCAAATTCAGCGAGTACAGCGGCGTGCTTCCGGTGACAAAAGAACAGCTGGTGGGCAGCAAATACATCATTGGCCTGTGCGGGCTGGTGCTGGCGGAACTCTTCGCCGCCGCAGCCCTTGGCGTGGCAAGCCTGCACTGGACAGCTGTGGACCATGCACTTGTGGTTTCCACGCTGGTGCAGGTAGGCATGACAACGCTGCTGAACAGCGCCGTTCTGCTGCCGTTGAATTACCGTTTTGGCTACGAAAAGGCAAAATATGCGTTTTATCTTATGGTCGGCCTGGTTGCGGCTCTGATGGGGTTTGGCGTGTCCGCCAATGAGGACGGCCTGGCCCGGAACTTTCTGCCGCAGGGCGTTCCGCCACTGGCTCTGCTGGGCATTGTACTGATCGTTCTGGGGCTGTACTCCCTCTCTTGGCGGCTGTCGGTGGCCTGGTACGGAAAGGCAGAGCAGTAAGATGAAGAAAAGTCAAATCGCGGGCATCCTGTTCGGTGTTGCTATGGGCGTTTTGTTCAGCGTGTCACTGGGAACAGTGGGTTTTGCGCTGGGTGCCAGCTTTGCAATTTTGGGCATGGTGATGTTTGAAGGGCTGGATGACCCGCAGGATAAAAAATAAGGTGTAAAAATGCGCCGCCCCTGCCGGAAAAGCTTCTCCGGTAAGGGCGGCGCTGTATTTATTTCTCGGGATTTTCGGCGTTTTTCTGCGCGGCTTCCAGCTCGTCCACCCGCTTTTGCAGGGCGGTGATCTTATCGTCCATTTTGAGGAAGGTCCAGATCAGCACGGCAAGCACCAGCGCGGGAGGGACGACCATCCAAAGAGACTGCTGGCACCAGAGCAGCAGCGAGTAGCCGCCGAACACGGTGAAGATGAACACGGCAAAGAGACATGCGGCGAGTACGGCTAGAAATCCCATGCGGATGTCCTCCTGTCAGTTTTCGGTCTGGTCGTCCGGCTCGTCCGGGTCCAGCTCAATGCTGAACACAGCCTTTTTCAGCTTGCCGCAGCCCTGGGCCTTCAGGCCGGACTTATACGGCTCCCCGGCCAGATACAGCGCAAAGCGGCCCTCGCACAGCATCCCGGCGATGCTGGTGCCGGCGGTGCCCACGGTGGTGTCGGCGGCTTCGTCGGTGGGCTTGGTGGGGGTGAGCTCTGCAAGGCTCACCTCAAACAGCTCGCTGCCGTCGAGGTCGGTCTCCAGCACGATGTGGGCATCGTGGCGCTGGAACAGGGCTTTATCGGAGGTCTGGGGCGTGACGGTGCTTACGGTAACGACCGCCTTTTCGCCGTCGATGCGGGTGCGCCCGGTGGGCAGGGTGGTGATGTCCCGGGCCATGATGTACTCAATGACCGTGTCCAGATTGTCGCTGACGCCCAGATAGTTGGGCAGGTTGTTCAGGGTATCGTAGATCATGGAAAAAAATCCTCCATTCAATAAACATTCCAATACTTGTATGGTATCATAGCCGGGGATAAGATGCAACCATTGGAATGCGCGCCGCGTTCGCTCTGCGCATCGATAGCGGAAAATTATTTTAAAATTTGCAACTCGGAAAAATCTGCGGATTTTTCCGAGCTGCTTTTTCACGAATAGGGCTGAAATCGAAAAATGCGGTGCCTGATTGCGGCCTTTCTTGTGAAAATGCAAATCAGGGCAGACCACAGTCTGCCCTGATTTGCTCAAGTAAAAATAAAATTTCCGCTGAATATGCGCAGAGCGCATTCCAAATCAAAATCACTCTGCATCCTTCGGGTCGGTGAGCAGCTCTTTGATGCTGGGCACAACGCCGCCCAGATTCTGCAGCTCAGAGGGGATGATGATCTTGGTAGCCTTGCCGTTGGCAACCTTCGCCAGCGCTTCAAGGCTGCGGATGGCCAGCACCTTGTCGCTGGGCATGGCCTCGTTCAGCAGACGGATGGCATCGGCGTTGGCCTTCTGCACAGCCAGAATGGCCTGTGCCTCGCCCTCGGCCTCCAGAATGCGCTGCTGCTTCACAGCATCGGCGCGCAGGATGGCGGCTTCCTTTTCGCCTTCGGCGGCGGTGATGGCAGCCTGCTTCTCACCGTCGGCCTTCAGGATGACGGCACGCTTCTCGCGCTCGGCCTTCATCTGCTTTTCCATGGCTTCCTGGATCTCACGCGGCGGGATGATGTTCTTCACTTCCACGCGGTTCACCTTGATGCCCCACTTGTCGGTGGCTTCGTCGAGGATGGCGGTGATCTTGCCGTTGATCACATCACGGCTGGTCAGGGTGTGGTCCAGCTCCATCTCACCGATGATGTTGCGCAGGGTGGTGGCAGACAGGCTCTCGATGGCGGCAATGGGCTGGTTGACACCATAGGTGTAGAGCTTTGCGTCCATGACCTGAAAGAACACCACCGTGTCGATCTGCATGGTGACGTTGTCACGGGTGATGACGGGCTGAGGGGGAAAGTCTGCCACCTGCTCCTTCAGGCTGACCTTCTTGGCAATGCGCTCAATGAAGGGCAGTTTGACGTGCAGACCTGCCGACCATGTGTCCGAATAGCTGCCCAGCCGCTCGATGACGTACACCTTGGACTGGGGCACGATGACGATGTTGGTGATGACCACCAGCAGCACGATAAAGACCAGCGCGAGGATCACAAAAAACATGATCATGATGGTTCTCCTTTTTAATGCGTGTAACGTTTCAGCGCAAAGCGCAGATCACGCCTTGCGGCTTTCGGTGAGAACGGGCTCCACCAGGAGCAGGGTGCTGTGGATCTCGGTGATGCGGCAGCGCTCACCGGGCTCCAGACGGTCGCCGGGGGTCACGCAGCGGGCGTTCCAGTCCACGCCGTCCAGCCGTACGCGGCCGGGCACTTCGGCGGTGACCGGGGTGAGCACGGTGGCTTCCCGACCCAGGTTGCGGTCAGCGTTGGTGGGGGCGGCCTTGCGGTGCAGCTTTGCGGCCAGCGGACGGAACGCCCACAGGCACAGCGCGCTGACCACGATGAACACCAGTGCCTGCGCCCGGAGCGAGCCGGTGAACAGGCAGGTGAGCAGGGCCGCTGTCGCACCAATGGCGAACCAGACGCTTGTCATGCTGACGGTGGAAGCCTCCACCACCAGAAAGAACACGGCGGCTGCCAGCCAGAAGAATGGGATAAGATTCATGGGTCTCCCTCCTTATGGCCCTATTATAGAGTATCCCCCGGGTGGAAGGTCAAGCGTTTTTTACTGGAACGTTGCGCAGAAAACGAAATAAGGATAAAAAGCGTATAAAAAAGCCTTCCCCCGAGGGGGAAGGCTTAAACTTCAATTATTTGATATCGTAATAGCTGTGGTTCGGGTTGTGTCCGTTCTCCTCCACCACGATGGTGAAGCCCATGGGGTTTACCTCGGTGTGCTTGCCACTGGCCAGCGGCTCCACGATGATGTGTTCAGAGCGGTTCACGATGATCTCCGCAGTCTCGGCCTTACCGATGCGCTGGTAGTGCAGCACGCCGTCCTGGGCCCGCAGCACCCGCAGTGCGCCGGTGCGGAAAGCTTCGCAGGTATGGCGCAGCTGTGCCAGCTGGGCAAGCACCGGGCGCAGACGTTCCTCGTGGCTGTCCCAGTGGAAGAAGGCGCGGTTGAAGGGGTCGCGGTAGCCCTGCATTCCAATTTCGTCGCCGTAGTACAGGCACGGCACACCGGGCAGGGTGTAGATGATGGCATAGGCCATGCGCAGGCGCAGCATACCTTCCTCATAGGCGTCGCCGGTGACGCAGCGGCCGCTCTGCCACTCGCGGCCACGGCCGTTGGCGGGCTCGTCCGCGATGACGGTCAGGGCGCGCTCGGTGTCGTGGGTGGAGAGGAAGTTCAGCGCCGTGTCCATGGCCGGAGCAGGATAGTGCTCGCAGATGGACAAAATCTCGTTCATGGCCTGCTCGGCGGGCTTGCCCTTGACGAAATCCAGCACAGCGTTCTTGAAGGGGTAGTTCATCACGCTGTCCAGCCCCTTGCCCCGCAGGTAGGTGCGGCGCTGGCCGTAGCCAAATTTGGTGGTGGCGTCCTCCCACACTTCGCCCAGCAAAAACTTTTCCGGGCTGACCCGCTTGACAGCAGCACGAATTTTTTCAATGAAGTCATCCGGCAGCTCGTCGGCCACATCCAGCCGGAAGCCCGCCGCACCGCGGCGCAGCCAGGTGTCGATGACGCCGCCTTCGCCGGTGATGAACTCCACATAGGAGGGGTTCTCCTCGTTCACCTCGGGCAGGGTCTCGAAACCCCACCAGCTGCGGTAGCCGCCCTTATACTTGGGGTCGAAGTCGTACCAGCTGCGGTAGGGGGAGCTGGGGTCACGGTAAGCGCCGCCCTCGCCGTAGCGGCCCTCGCGGTTGAAGTAGCGGCTGTCGGAGCCGGTGTGGCTGAACACGCCGTCCAGCACGATGCCGATGCCGTACTTGGCGGCCTCGCGACAGAGCACCTCGAATTCCTCGTTGGTGCCCAGCAGCGGGTCCACGTTCAGGTAGTCGGCGGTGTTGTAGCGGTGGTTGGAGTGCGCCTCAAAGATGGGGTTCAGGTACAAATAATCCACGCCCATCTCCCGCAGATAGGGGAGCTTTATGCGGATGCCCTCTAAATCGCCGCCGAAGTAGTCCTCGTTCAGGTGGCCGCCGGTCTCGTTGGGCTGCCAGAAAGGTTCGGCGTGCTTGTCGGCCTGATAGAGCCGGTCCGGGAAGGGCATGGGCTTGTTCTCAATGCCTTCGCAGAAGCGGTCCGGGAAGATCTGATAGAACACTTTGCCCTTGATGCATTCCGGCGTGCGGAAATCCGGCTCGTAGACCGTGATCTGCCAGCTTTCGCCGTCCTGCCAGCTGACCACGCCGCAGTTGTCCGGCCCGCGCACGATGCGGCGGAAGTCGGTGTAGAGGTCGAAGTAGTAGAAGTACAGGCCCACGTCGTTCAAGGTCACGTCCACCGAAAAGTGGTTCTGCTTGGGGGTCTGGCCGTCGAACTTCATGCGGTAGTGCACCGGCACATCGTAGGGGCCCTCTTTCTGGAGCACAAGGTGCGGGTCAACATAGCCCAGTTCTTCCGGGATGCAGAGGGTCAGGTGTACGGTCTGCCCGGCCCGCACGGCGCCGAAGGGCTGCTTGAAATAGGGGTCGTAGCTATTGAACAGACAAGACAAAACGGTCGTCCTTTCTCAAAAAAGCCCCGGCGGGCCAAACGCCGCCGGGGCTGATGGATTTTTTAGGGGAGATTACTTGCCCATGGGCACGGGGGAAGCGTACCAGATATCATGTGCGTAATCCAACACAGAGCGGTCCGCGCTGAAGATGCCGCTGTTGGCGATGTTCTTCAGGCTCATGTGGGCCCACTTCTCACGGTCGGCATACAGCTTCTGCAGGTCGGCCTGTGCACGGCGGTAATCCTTGAAGTCGGCCATGACCATATACGGGTCGCTGCTGCGCAGGTTCTCGGTGACTTCGTGGAAGTTCTCGCCGTTCCAGCCGCGCTCCAGGAAGTTCAGGGCGTTGTTGGCAACATCGTCGCCCATGATGAAGGCGTTGGGGTGGTAGCCCACCTGCTTGAGGTTGTTCACCTCGGGGGTCAGCATACCGAAGATCAGCTCGTTTTCCTTGCCGGCGGCGTCGGCGATCTCGACGTTTGCGCCGTCCAGGGTGCCCAGGGTGATGGCACCGTTCAGCATGAACTTCATGTTGCCGGTACCGGAAGCCTCGGTGCCTGCCAGAGAGATCTGCTCAGACACTTCAGCGGCGGGCATCAGGTGCTCGCTGAGGGAGACGCAGTACTCCTCCAGATAAACCACGCGCAGCTTGTCGCGCACGGCGGGGTCGTTGTTGATCAGGTCGCCCAGCTTGCAGATCATGCGGATCATCTGCTTTGCCATATAGTAGCCGGGAGCAGCCTTTGCGCCGAAGATATAGGTCTTGGGGATGAAGTCGGCGTTGGGGTTCTCCTTCAGGTACAGGTACTGGGCAGCAATGTTCAGCGCGTTCAGGTGCTGGCGCTTGTACTCGTGCATGCGCTTGACCTGGCAGTCGAAGATGGAGTTCGGGTCGATGACCTGACCGGTGCTCTTGGCCAGATAGTTGGCGAAGTCCTTCTTGTTGGCCAGCTTGATCTCGTTCAGCTTCTTCAGAACGGTCTTGTCGTTCTCAAACTTGTTGAGCTTGGTCAGATCGGAAGCGTCGTGCTTGTAGCCGTCGCCGATGGTCTCGTCCAGCAGCTTGCAGAGGCCGGGGTTCGAAGCCAGCAGCCAGCGGCGGTAAGCGATGCCGTTGGTCACGTTCTTGAAGGCCTGGGGCTTGAACAGGTAGTAATCGTGGAAGACGCTGTCCTTGATGATCTCGCTGTGCAGCTTGGACACGCCGTTGATGCTGTTGGCGGTGTAGGCGCAGATGTTGGCCATGCGCACCTGATTGTCGCCGATCAGTGCCATGTAGTCGATCTTGCCCTTGTCGCCGGGGAAGACCTTCTCCAGCTCGGCACGGGCGCGGCGGTCCATCTCCACCACGATCTGGTAGATGCGGGGCAGGGTCATCTTGAAGATGTCCACGTTCCACTTTTCCAGAGCTTCTGCCATGACGGTGTGGTTGGTGTAGGAGAAGACCTTCTGGCAGATGCTGAAGGCCTTGTCCCAGTCAAAGCCGCACTCGTCCAGCAGGATGCGCATCATCTCGGGGATGGCCAGCGTGGGGTGGGTGTCGTTCAGCTGGATGGCGACCTTGTCGGGCAGGTTCTCCAGCGTAGCGTAGCTGGACAGGTGGTTCTGCACGATATCGCCGATAGAAGCAGCGGACAGGAAGTACTGCTGGCGCAGGCGCAGGATCTTGCCCTCCACGTGGTTATCGTTGGGGTACAGCACCTTGGAGATCAGCTCGGCGTTGGCGTTCTTGCTCATCGCCGTGTTGTAGTTGCCCAGAGAGAAACTGGACATGTCAAAGTCGGGTGCCTTTGCCTGCCACAGACGCAGCTTGGCAACGCCCTTTCCGTCGTAGCCCTGAACGTACATGTCGGAGGGAATGGCCATGACGCTGTTGTAGTTGGTGTGCTGGATATAGTGGAAGCCGTTGTCCCAGTTCTCGCGGATCTCGCCGTCAAAACGGACCTCCACGGCCTGATCCGGGTGGCTCTTGAGCCAGACCTGGCCGCCGGGCAGCCAGTTGTCGGCGCGCTCCTGCTGCCAGCCGTCCACGATCTTCTGCTTGAAGATGCCGTACTCATACAGGATGGAGTAGCCGGTGCCGCAGATGCCGGTGGTGGCCATACCGTCCAGATAGCAGGCAGCCAGACGGCCCAGACCGCCGTTGCCCAGGCCTGCATCGGGCTCCTCCTCAAAGATGGTGTCGATGCTGATATCGGCGTCGGACAGGGCCTTCTTTGCCACCTCGTCCAGGCCCAGGTTCAGCAGGCTGGTCTTCAGGCTGCGGCCCATCAGGAACTCCATGCAGAGGTAATAGACCTGCTTGGTGCCGGTGCCGATGGCCTTGGACTGGAACTTCTTGTGGTTCTCGCTCATCATCTGGCGGCAGATCAGGGCCAGGGAGCGGTAGATCTGCTGGTTGGAGGCAACGCTCAGCTCCACGCCGTACTCACTGGTGAGCTTGTCCTGAAGAATTTTACCAAATTCTTTCGATGTCATAAAGGTACTCCTATCCGCATAAGTGTTTGACTTTGCTAAAATAATTGAGATAATTGGCGTCTACAGGCACTTTCCCTCACTTGCACTGCGGCCAACATAACAAAGCTATTATAATATGGTGGGCGGCTAAATGCAAGGAATCAGGGGATTTTTTCCGTAACTACTATTTTTTCTATGAAGTTTCTGATAAATCTGCCGAAAATTCAGGAAATACACTTTTTCTTGCAGCTTATTTATATTATAATAGGAGAAGGAATCGCCCTGTCCGAAACTTTTTCGGAGACAAACTCCGGGGGTAATGAGCCGGGAAACTCACTCGGCGGGTGTCAAGACAGGAAAACGGTGCCGGGAACGGTCTCAAAAATCCCGGAAAAATCAGAATGAACCGCCCCGCAGACGGGCGGAAAGGATAAAAGGGGAATCGACATGGTCAATAAGGTACGGGTGAACATCGCCGGGACGCCGTATGCCATCGCAACAACGGACTCGGAAAAGTACATTCAGACGCTGGCGAAGAAGCTGGATGAGGACATCACGAAGCTGCTGGACGGCAACGAAAATCTTTCGGTGACCAAGGCGGCGGTGTTCTGCGCCATGGATTATCTGGATGAATACCGCAAGAGCACCGGCAGCGCCGAGAACATGCGCAGCCAGATCCAGGACTACATCGCTGACGCAGCCCGGGCAAAGCTGGCCGAGGACAAGGCCAAGGCCGAGAACGAGGTGCTGCGCCGGGAAGCCGCCGCCCTGCGGGAGCAGCTGGAAAAGATGCGCAATAAGGAGGCCCGCCGGGAAGAACGGGCCGCCCAGCAGGCCGCAGCCAAAGAGGAAGCAGACAAGGCGGAGTGAGCCGTTTACAGGATAAAGGAGAAGTATGTCAAAGATCGAGATCCTTGCCCCGGTGGGCAATGAAGAAATGCTCCGCGCTGCCGTGTTCAGCGGGGCCGACGCGGTGTATCTGGGCTTTTCGGGCTTCAACGCCCGCACCAGTGCCAATAATTTTGACGCCGATACGCTGAAAGAAGCGGTGCGCTTCTGCCATGCCCGGGGCGTGGCCGTGCATGTGGCGCTGAACACCACCGTTTACGGCGGCGAGCTGCCCGCGCTGGAACAGGCCATCCGGGCCGTTGCTGCGTCCGGTGCCGATGCCGTCATCTGCCAGGACCTGGCCGTGGCTACCCTGATCGGCAAGATCGCGCCCCAGCTGCCCCGCCACGGCTCCACCCAGATGAGCGTGCACAGCCTGCAGGGCGCGCTGGAACTGAAAGAGCTGGGCTTTACCCGCGTGGTGCTGGCCCGCGAGCTGAGCCTGCCCGAGGTGGAGCACATCACGAAGCACTGCGGCATTGAGACCGAGTGTTTTGTGCACGGTGCGCTGTGCATGTGCGTCAGCGGCCAGTGCTATATGTCGGCTTTTCTGGGCGGACGCAGCGGCAACCGCGGCTCCTGTGCAGGCCCCTGCCGCCTGCCGTTTGAAGCAAACGCCCTGCCGGAGGGCAAGCCGGGCCGCCTGCACCACCTGTCGCTGAAGGACAATTCGGTCATCGACAAGCTGGACAAATTGCAGGCTTTGGGCGTGGCATCGGCAAAAATCGAAGGCCGCCTGCGCACACCGGAGTATGTGGCGGCGGCGGTCAGCGCCTGCCTGGCAGGCCGCGAGGGCCGCGCCTACGACCGGGACCTGCTGAAAAACGCCTTCAGCCGTTCCGGCTTCACCTCCGGCTATCTGGACGGCAAGATCAACGGCACCATGTTCGGCGTGCGCAGCGAAGCAGACGCCGAGCTGACCAAAAAGACCCTGCCCGCCCTGCGGGAGCTCTACCGCCGCGAGCGCAGCCGCGTGCCGGTGAAGATGAAGCTGGAAATTGAGGAGGGCGGCGAGAAGCTCACCGTCACCGATGCCGACGGCAACAAGGCCTTTGCCTACGGCGACGCCGAGCCGCAGCCCGCCCGCACCGATCCCGCCGAGAGCCTGCACCGCAGCCTTGCCAAGACCGGCGGCACGCCCTTTGCAGTGGAAAATGACGACATCACGGTGGAAATGGACGGCGGGCCGTGGTTCATTCCGGGCAGCGCCGTGAACGAGCTGCGCCGCGAAGCGCTGGATGCCTTGCTGAAAAAGCGCGAGGTGCTGCGCCCCTGGCCCACGACGGACGAGCATGTGCCCGCCCTGCCGCTGCGCACGCTGCCGCCCCACCGCACTCTGCGCGCCCGGTTCGAGAGCTGGGACCAGGTGCCGGAACGTGCACTTGACGGCGTGGAATATCTCACCCTGCCCATCGCGCAGGCCGACCGGGTGCCCCGGGAGTGGCGGGCAAAGACCCTTCTGGAGCTGCCGCGCGTCATGTTCGGCAGGCTGGAGGAAGACACGGCCCGCCGCATTGCAGCCACGCAGGATGCGGGCTTTGCCGGGTACGAGGTCAGCAACATTGCCCACCTGCGGCTGTGCCGGGGTCTGCCCATGAGCGGCAGCTTCGGGCTGAACATCACGAACCAGCTGGCCGCGCAGTTCTACGCGGACAACGGCCTTGGCTCCATGCTCATCCTGCCTGAGGTGAAGGACAGCGACATCAGCACCATTGCGCCCACCCACGACGGCAAACCGGTGCCCACCGGTGTGCTGGTCTACGGCCACATGCCGCTGATGATCACCCGCGCCTGCCCGCTGCAGAACATCCACGACTGTGCCCACTGCGACAAGACCGGCGTGCTGACCGACCGCAAGGCCAAGAAGTTCCCAGTGCGGTGCGGCCTTGGTGTGCGCACCATCTATAACCCTGTACCTATTTATATGGGGGATAAGCCGGGCGCTTTGACGGTGGACTACGGTGTGGCTTACTTCACGCTGGAAAGCCGGGACGAAGCAGCGAAGATCCTGGACATGATCCGCGTTCATGCACCGTTTGAAGAAGATTTCACACGCGGATTGTATTTCAAGGGAACGAACTAAAGCGGGATCGCCCTCTCCGTCAGCGCTCACGCGCTGCCAGCTCTCCCCCCTGGGAGAGCTGGACGCGAAGCGGCCTGAGAGGACGAGGACGCTAAAAATCAAAAAGAGGTATACTATGGAACCCATCACTGTAAAATATAAGGTACTGGACGAGCGGGCCAAGGTGCCCGCCTACGCCACCCCCGGCTCTGCTGCCGCCGACCTGTGCGCCGTGCTGGATGAGCCGCTCACCCTCCAGCCCATGGAGCGGGTGCTGGTGCCCACCGGCCTTGCCATCGAACTGCCCGGTGCCCACAGCGTGGCGCTGGTGTATGCCCGCAGCGGCCTTTCCATCAAGCACGGCCTGTGCATGGCCAACGGCGTGGGCGTGGTGGACAGCGACTACCGAGGCGAACTGAAGGTGCCCATGGTCAATCTGGGCACCGAGGCCTACACCATCCAGCCCGGCGAGCGGGTGGCCCAGCTGTGCATTGCACCGGTGTACACCGCCGCCTTCGTGCCTGCCGAAGAACTGGGCGGCACCCAGCGCGGCGAGGGCGGCTTTGGCTCGACGGGTAAATAAAATGGTTCGCCCTCTCAGGCCGCTTCGCGTCCAGCTCTCCCAAAGGGAGAGCCAAGAACTTGGCCGTTATGTTTCTCGCCTCTCCCTTTGAAAGACTTCCCCCGGTCGGGGGAAGATGTCGCATAGCGACAAAAAGGGGACAAGGTGGCATTGCGTCAGCAATGACGGAGAGGGCGAGGATGCTGAAAAGAAAGATGAAACCTATGAATTTGATCTTAGCTTCCGGCAGCCCGCGCAGGCGGGAACTGCTTTCCTTATACACTACCGATTTCACGGTCTGCGCCAGCGACTTTGACGAAAGCGCCGTCACCGCCGATACGCCTGCCCGGCTGGTGGAAAAACTGGCCCGGGGCAAGTGCCTTGCCGTCGCGGCGCAGCACCCGGGCAACGTGGTGCTCGGCTGCGACACCGTGGTGGACGTGAACGGCGAAGTGTTCGGCAAGCCCCACAGTGTGGAGGACGCCAAACGGATGCTGCGCGCCCTCTCCGGTGCCACCCACGCAGTGCACACCGGTGTGTGCGTCTCGGACGGCAAACGCACCGAGAGTTTTGTGGACAGCTGCCGGGTCACCTTCTTCCCGCTGAGCGCAGCGGAAATTGATTTTTACGCTTCCACGCAGGAACCCTATGATAAGGCCGGCGCTTATGCCATCCAGGGCCGCGCGGCGCTGTGGCTGGACCGCATCGAGGGCGACTACTACACCATCATGGGCCTGCCCCTCAGCCGCACCGTACAGCTGCTGGGCCATTTTCTGTGAGAAAAATGGGAAAAACGAAGAAAACTTGCGCAAACGCTTGAGAAATCAGCGGCTTGCGGCTATAATAGAACTGTGTTATTCTGCGCAGGGCAGCAGGTGTGAGGCTGCCGCACGCTCTGGATAGATCATAGGGAAGACGAAGGAGAGACTTTACAATGGGCTTGTTTTCGAAAGATGTAGGCATTGATCTGGGTACCGCCAATACCCTGGTATATATGAAGGGCAAGGGCATCATCATGCGGGAGCCGTCGGTGGTGGCTGTGGACACCAAGACCGACGAGGTGCGCTGCGTGGGTGCCGAGGCAAAGGCTGTCATCGGCCGCACCCCCGGCAGCATCGTGGCGGTCCGCCCGCTGAAGGACGGCGTCATCGCCGATTTTGACATCACCGCCAATATGCTGGAGAACTTCCTCAAGAAGGCCTGCGGCAACAGCATGTTCTCCCGCCCCCGCGTGGTCATCTGCATCCCGTCGGGCGTCACCGAGGTGGAGCGCCGCGCCGTGCGTGAAGCCACGCTGAAGGCCGGTGCCCGTCAGGTGTCGGTCATTGAGGAGCCCATGGCAGCCGCCATCGGTGCGGGCCTGCCCATCAGTGAGCCCACCGGCAGCATGATCGTGGACATCGGCGGCGGCACGGCGGAGATCGCCGTCATCTCGCTGGGCGGCATCGTGGCCTCCCGCAGCGTGCGCATGGCCGGTGACATGTTCGATCAGGCCATCATCGCCTTCATCAAGCGCAAGTACAACCTGCTCATCGGTGAGCGCACCGCCGAGCAGATCAAGATCGAGATCGGTTCCGCTTATGCGCTGGACCCCGAGCTGACCATGGAGATCAAGGGCCGCAACCTGGTGGACGGTCTGCCCAAGAACATCGTGGTCCACTCCGAGGATGTGCGCGCCGCCCTGCTGGAGTGCCTTGTCAAGATCACCAGCGCCATCAAGGAGACGCTGGAGCGCACCCCGCCGGAACTGAGCGCCGACATCATCGACCGCGGCATCACCCTGACCGGCGGCGGCGCACTGCTGCGCGGTCTGGATCAGCTGATCCAGAGCGAGACCGGCATCGACGTACACATTGCGGAAGATCCTCTGGACTGCGTGGCAAAGGGTGCCGGTGCGGTGCTGGATCATGTGGATGTCCTGCACGACGTGCTGGACACCGACGGCGGCCACATGTAAACGGCTGCCTTTGCGGAAAAGAGTTCTGCGCCGCAGCTGCGCGGTCTTCCGCCGCAAACAAAGTTTCTTGCGCGGATGGCAGCGGCTGTCCGCGCTTTTTTCGTGGCTCCGGCGTTGCAGGCCGGACAGGAGGGAGACCCCTTGAAGGATTTTTTTGACACATGGAAATTTAAGATCCTGGTGGCCGTGGCGGTGTTCCTGGTGGGCATCATGGCCTATGCCGGTGCCAACGGCCGCCTGACCGCCGCCCCGCAGGAGCTGCTCAGCGTGGTGCTGACCCCGTTCCAGAAGGTCAGCGCGGCCCTCAGCGGCGGCGTGGGCTCGGTGTGGGAGAAGTATGCCCGCATCGACGAGGTCATGGACCAGAACGAACAGCTGGAAGCCGAGAACGCCGAGCTGCGCCAGCAGATGGTGGACTATGACCGCATCAAGGCTGAGAACGACGCTTATAAGGCGCTGGCCCGCATCCAGGATAAAAACAGCGAAGCAACGTATGCTTCGGCCTTTGTCATCGGCCGCGACACGATGGACGAGTTCGGCGGCTTCACGCTGGACAAGGGCACGGCAGACGGCGTGGCGGTGAACGACGCCGTCATCAGCGATAGGGGCTACCTCGTGGGCGTGGTGGTGGAAGCCGACACCACCAGCTGCAAGGTGATGACCATCCTGCACCCCAGCTTCAACGCGGCGGGCGTGGTGTCCCGCACCCGGGAGAACGGCATCATCAACGGCAGCAGCGAGTATGCCGGGGACGGCCTGTGCACCCTGACGAACCTCGAACGCAGCTGTGAGACCCACAAGGGCGATCAGGTCATCACCACGGGCCTGGGCGGGGTCTACCCGCCGGACCTGCTGGTGGGCATCGTGCAGGAGGTGGTGCCGGAAGCCAGCGGCAAATCCTCCATTGCGGTCATCAAGCCGGGTGCCGACCCCCGCACCGTCAAGCATGTCTTCATCATCACCGATTATTAAGGGGGCGCTTTGTATGGAATCACGCCGCATGCGCAGCCGCAGCCAGATCCTGAAATGGGGCTGCTATGTGCTGGCGCTGTTCGTGTGCGCAGCGCTGCAAACGACCCCCGGCCTGTTCCAGCTGGGGCAGGCAAAGCCGTTGTTCATCCTGCCGCTGTGCCTGGCTGTGGCCGTGTATGAAGGCGAGTTCGCGGGCGCGCTGTTCGGCGCGGTGTGCGGCCTCTTGTGGGACTACACCGCCGGGCGCACCGTGGGTATGCTGGCGCTGGAACTGCTGCTGATGTGCTTTGCCCTCTCGGTGCTGGTGCAGCTGTATCTGCAGGGCAGCACCTGGAACTTTGCCCTGATCAGCATGGTCACGGCGGCGCTGGTGCTCTCGCTGGACTGGCTGTTTTTCTACTATATGCCGGGCTACAGCTGGGCTGGCAGCCGCTGGCTCACCTTCGTGCTGCCCTCGGCTGGGCTGACGCTGCTGCCCTCGCTGGTGCTGTTCCGGCTGGTGCGGCGCATCCACGAAGAATTCAAGATCGACAACGGCGTAGTCTGAACCGCCGGAGGAGACACGGATGAATCAGAACGAACGAAAAACCGTCGTGCGCCGCATGATTTTGCTCATTGCCGCGGCATGTGCCGTCATGGGGCTGTTTGTGCTGCGGCTGATCTTTCTGCAGCTGGTCAACGGCGACGACTTCAAGGCGCAGGCCACCAACACCACCGATTATAATTTCACGGTGACGGCGGCCCGCGGCGACATCGTGGACAGCAGCGGGCGGCGCATCGCCACCAGCACCACCAGCTACAACGTGGTGCTTAACAAACTGCTGATGGGTGACCGCGACCTGGACACCATGCTGCAGCAGATCGTGGAGCTGCTGCGGGAAAACGGCGAGAGCTGGAACGACACCCTGCTCATCGGCCAGCCGGATGCCGCAGGCCACTATGAATTCACCGACGATGATACGTCCACCAGTGACCAGAAGCAGCTGGCCGACATGAAGGACACCCTCGGCCTGCAGCAGTACGCCACCGCCGACGATGTGATGGAGATGCTGGTGGAGAAGAATAACCTGCAGGGCTTCTCGCTGGAATGGCAGCGGGTGCTGGCCGGCATCCACTACGAGATGGACCGGCAAGCCTTCTCCAACGTGAACAACTTTGTCATGGCCGAGAACGTCAGTGCCGCGACCGTGGCCACCATCAAGGAGCACAGCCTGCAGCTGCCCGGCGTGGAGATCGTGGAGACCAGCGCCCGCAGCTACGAGCAGAGCGACATCATCCCGGCGGTGCTGGGCCGTGTGGGCAAGATCACCGCCGAAAAGTGGAAGGTGACCGATTCGGACGGCAACGTGACCTACCCGCTGCGGGACAAAGGCTACAACATGAACGACATTCTGGGCATTTCGGGCCTGGAATCGGCCTATGAAGACGAGCTGCGCGGCAAGGACGGCGTGGAGACCATCACCCGCAACTCGGACGGCGTCATTGTGGACACCCAGCTTACCACCGTGCCGGAACCGGGCCACACCGTGCAGCTGACCATCGACAGCAACTTCCAGCGGGCGGTGGACAAGGCGCTGGCGGAGAACATCGACATGATCAACCGCGTCTACAACACCGGCGACATGAAGGCGGCTGCGGCTGCGGCCGTGGTCATCGACGTGAAGGACGGCGGCGTGCTGGCGGCCTCCAACTACCCCAGCTTCGACCAGAACCTCTACGCCACCAACTACAGCGAGTACAGCTCGGACCCGGGCCTGCCGCTGTTCAACCGGGCCCTGCAGGGCCTGTATACGCCGGGCTCCACCTTCAAGCCCGCCGTGGCAGTGGCCGCGCTGGACAGCGGCCTCATCAACCAGTATTCCACGGTGTTCTGCAACGGCGTGTACAACTACTTCAAGGATTACCACCCCAAGTGCACCCGCCACGGCCACAGCGGCAACATCGACGTGGTGACGGCCATCAAGTGGAGCTGCAACATCTTCTTCTATGATGTGGGCCGCCGCCTGACCAGCGATGTCTACGACGCCTACGCCTACAAGCTGGGCCTGGGCCAGCGCACCGGCGTGGAGGTGAGCGAGGCCACCGGCCGCCTGACCACCAAGAACGATTCCAACTACACCGCCTCGCTGGACGTGCAGGCCGCCATCGGTCAGGGCAACACGGTGGTCACCCCCATCCAGCTGGCCACCTATGCGGCCACCCTGGCCAACAACGGCGTGCGCTACCGCACCCACTTTGTCAAGGCCATTCTGGACACCAACACCGGCGAGGTGCTCAGCGAGACCCAGCCCGAGGTGATGGATGTGATCGAGGGCACCGGCAACACCTTTGAGCTGGTGCGTGAGGGCATGAAGCAGGTGCCCAGCACCATCAGCGGCAAAATTTCCAGCTATCCCATCGCCATCGCCTGCAAGACCGGCACCCCCCAGCGCAGCGAGACCTATGCCCCGGGCAAGCACTATCTGAACGCCATGATGGTGGCCTACCTCCCGGCGGATGACCCGGAGATTGCCATCGGCATCTCCATCGAGTACGGCGGCTACGGTGCCCGCGCCGGTGACCTGGTGGTGGACATCGCCAACGCCTACTTCGCCATGAAGGACGGCACGCTGGAAAAACAGGCCGAGGAGGAAGCCGCGCAGTCGCAGGCAGACCAGCAGGCGGCCGACACCCAGCAGTCCACCGGCACGGCCAACGGCACCCAGACCACCACCGGCACTGCCAATGCAGCCGGTACGGCAGGCACTTCGGGCACAGCCCAGCCGACCCAGACCGAACCTGCCGCCCAGCCGGCTGCGGCCGAGACGGAGCTGTCCGCCGCAGAGCCGGACACCGAGGATAACCCGGACGCCATCGCGCCCGAAACGGTCCCGCAGGAGACGGGCTGACCCGGCACGGGGGCGCAGCCGCGCGGCTTTTTGGCGCGCGTTTGACCAAAAGAAAACAAAATTGAATATTTTGTATAAAAACCAGTTGTAATAGATTGGATTTTGTGATATTATTTTTACCAAAGGGACTTTTTACCACACGGTGTATCACATAGAGCGAAAGAGGAGAGGGTAACGGATGACGATTGCACTGATTGCGCATGACTCCAAAAAGGAGCTGATGGTTCAGTTCTGCACGGCGTATTGCCGCATTCTGAGCCAGCACAAGCTGGTGGCGACCGGCACCACAGGCAAGCTGATCGCCGAGGCGACCGGCCTGCAGGTCCAGCGTTTTCTGGCCGGTGTGCAGGGCGGCGACCAGCAGATCGCTTCCCGCATTGCCTGCAATGAGATTGACCTGCTGCTGTTCTTCCGCGACCCCATCAACGCGAAGCCCAGCGAGCCCAACGAGATGACCCTGCTGCGCCTGTGCGATGTGCACAACATCCCCATGGCCACCAACATTGCCACTGCCGAGGTGCTCATCCACGGCCTGGAGCGCGGCGATCTGGATTGGCGCGATATCGTCCACCCGCAGAACTGAGCGCAAAGCGGAGAAACAACAAGACAAACAAGAAAAGGCACTGTACCGCACAAAACGGCACGGTGCCTTTTTATTTACAAAAAAATATGTGAAAATACGCGAAAAAGCTTGACATCCACATAGGGGGGGGGGGTAAAATAAAAACAGGAATGCCCTCGAACGACCGGAAATGCCGGGACAAACCGGGGGTGTGACAACCACCGTTTGAGTGCGCAAAAAGGGAGGAAAGCAACATGAAAAAAAGACTGATCAGCCTTCTGCTTGCGGTGTGCATGGCGGCATCTGTTCTGCCGGTGGGCGCATTTGCGGCAGCGGCGGGGGAGACCTTTGCCTATGAATACGAAGGCCAGACCCTGAACTATAAGGTGACGAGCGATTCCACGGTCGAAGTGGCCAAGAACACGGGCATCACCGGAACGCTGAAGATCCCAGAGACGGTGTATGACGGCGATGAGAACCAGTATACCGTCACGGCGATCGGCCAGGATGCCTTTGCGGGAAATAACGTTATCGAGGTGGAGTTTCCGGCTACCCTGAAAACCATCGGAACGAGCGCGTTTCTGAACAATAACAGCCTGAAGGATGTTGAATTCCCGGAGGGACTGACCACCATCGGCAACTACGCATTTGGCTCGGTCTGGGGCATGACGAAACTGAAGATCCCGGCAAGCGTCACCCGCATCGGCGGCGGTGCATTCCAGTGGTGCGGAAACGTCACTTCGATTGAATTCGGCGCGGGCATCCAGCTTTCTGAACTGGAAAGCGGTCTGTTCGACCACTGCCGGAAGCTCCAGAAAGTGGTCGTGCCGGAGAGCGTGAAGAAGATCAACATTGCAGTCTTCCGTGACTGCCCGGCACTGGAAGAAGTGATCCTCCCGACGGGTGTTACCGAGATCGACTCGGCGGCATTTGCAGTGGACAGCCAGTCCGCGAACGATGCATTCAAGCTGCACTATACCGGTTCGGAAGAACAGTGGAACAGCATCGCAATCGACTGGGCGGTGTGCCAGAGCGGCGGCGACAACAGCATCCTGCAGAAGGAAGGCGTGGTAGATTACAACTACGCCCCTGCCGACGATCTGCCCGATGACGTCGATTTTGACGGCGATGCTTCCTGGATGGGCTCGGTGGCAGCTGCAGCGGCCATTGGCACGGGCGCCGCCATCGTGGCGTATCAGTTCGGCACCACCGTCTACCTGGATTACGTCCTGCCCGAGGGCGCGGATATCCCGGTGACTTATGGCCAGCTGGCAAAGCTGATGTGGCAGAATGCCGGCAGCCCGGAACCGGAAACGGCTCTGGCACCGGACGCAGACGAAGTGCAGAAGGCAATGGCCTGGGCTGTGGAAAATGAGCTGATCGACGCTCATAGAAAAGCGAATTTCCTTGTCAGCCGCGTCAGCGTCATCCGCGCGTGGAACAAGGCCCAGAAGCTTGCGGCTGCAAAATAACCCGATCTGAATAAAAATATCAAAAGCGTACCCAAACAAAAAAAGCGCTGCCCGGTTTGGTTCCGGACAGCGCTTTTCTGCTGCAAAAACTTAAACTTTGAAGTCCGCTGCCATCTCGGCCACGTCTTCCGGGGCAAAATCGCCCAGAGGCAAAATCAGCCGGGCCAGCACGGCCTGCGGCAGAGCAGCCAGCGCGGCGCTGTCGTCAGCGCCCACGCCTGCAGGCGGGCAGACCGTGTGCACACCGTCGGAAGCGGTCTCCACCCGGGCGCGGTGGGGCGTAGCCACATACTGCATCCCCAGCTTGTCGGCGGCGGTGAGCAGGGCAGCGAACAGCGGGCTGACGCCCTCGCCCAGCGCGTCGGCGTCCTGCCCGGCAAGGGCCTCGGCGTTCAGCACGATGCACTCAATGCCCAGCTTTTCGGCCGCCTGCTTGGCAGCTTCCGCTTCGGCGGCCTGTTCGGCTGCCAGCCGCACGGCAGCGCCTGCCACGGCAAAACCCTGCTGCTGCAGAATGCGCACCGCCACGGCGCAGGCGGCGGTGTCGGCCATCTGGATCAGGACCTTGTCCTGGCTCTCGTAGGTGTCGAACCCGTTCCCGGGCAGAAAAGTATCGCTCATGTCCCTTGCCTCCCGCCATGTGCTTTGCTTTGTGCCACGGCCAGCTGGTCGCAGCGTTCGTTCTCCGGGTGGCCTGCGTGGCCCTTGACCCAGACGTAGGTGATCTTGTGTCGGGCTTCCTGTTCCAGTGCCTGGGCCCAGAGGTCCGGGTTCAGGGCAGGGGAGCCGTCGGATTTTTTCCAGCCCCGGCGCTGCCAGCCTTTGGCCCAGCCCTTCTGCAGCCCGTTGATGACGTACTGGCTGTCGGAACACAGCCGCACTTCGCACGGCTCCTTGAGCTGGCGCAGCGCCTCAATGAAGGCGGTCAGCTCCATGCGGTTGTTGGTGGTGCTGTCGTCACCGCCGCTGAGCTCTTTTTCGTAGACCTTGCCGTTGAAACGATAGCGCAGCACCGCGCCCCAGCCGCCCGGGCCGGGGTTGCCGCTGCATGCGCCGTCGGTGTAAACTTCGACCTGTTTCATGCGGTTCTCCTTATCATAGGTAGTGCTTCTATTTAGCGCCATTTTCGCCGTTCTGTCAAGAGCCAATGCATACTTCGGCCCGGTTCTGCCAAACCTTGGAATTGACAAAAACGCCGGGAAATACTATACTTATCCTAACAAAATACGTATAGGGGCGCACCATAGGCGTGTGCCCGGGCGTTCCACAGAAAAGCCACGGTCGCATCGAACAGATGGACCCATCTGGCACAAAGGATTCTTACGGAACAGACAGCGGTGTACAAAAATCACGCTGACAGGAAAATTCTATACGGTGCATCCAACGGAAGCCGATGCGAACATCCAAGGTGCTTCCCCTGCACAGCGCGGCTGCTCCCGGTTTGAGGGAACGGCCTGCGCTGCAATGATTTTTGGAGGTCAGAATGGCACAGTCAAAAGAAAATACGAACGTTACCCCGCGCGGCAAGGCAGCAGCCAGCCAGAACGCAGGTGCACCCACCGCACAGGCAGGCGAAAAGCGCCCCCGCACCACCCGCCGCCCTTATTATAACCGCCGCCGCCGTCCGCAGCAGCCCAAAGAGGCCGCTGTGCCCATCCACATCTATCCGCTGGGCGGCCTGGGCGAAGTGGGCAAGAACATGACCGTTTACGAGTGCAACGGCGATATGATCATCGTGGACTGCGGTCTGGTCTTCCCGGACAGCGACATGTACGGCGTGGACATGGTCATCCCGGACTTCACCTTCGTGGTGCAGAACAAGGATAAGATCAAGGGCCTGCTCATTACCCACGGCCACGAGGACCACATTGGCAGTATCCCGTATCTGCTGCAGAAGATCGACCTGCCCATCTATGGCACCCGCCTGACCTGCGGCCTCATCAAAAACAAGCTGGAGGAGTTCGGTTTGGCGGGCCGCACCAAGTTCGTGGAGATCACCCCGAAGCAGAAGATCAAGCTGGGCTGCTTTACCATCGAGCCCATCCATGTGAATCACTCCATCCCGGACGCGGTGGCCTTTGCCATCGACAGCCCGGCGGGCACCATCATCCAGACCGGCGACTTCAAAATTGACTATACCCCGCTGGCCTGCGGCGTCACCGACCTGTCCACCCTGGCAGAGTACGGCCAGCGCGGCGTGCTGGCCCTGCTGAGCGACTCCACCAACGCGGAGCGCCCGGGCTTTACCGCCACCGAGCAGAAGGTTGCCGCCGGTGTGCGCAGCCTGTTTGCCCGCGCCCGCAACAAGCGCATCATCATTGCCACGTTCGCTTCCAACATCTACCGTGTGCAGCAGATCATTGATCTGGCCGTGGAGGATGGCCGCAAGGTGGCCTTCAGCGGCCGCAGCATGGTGAACAACACCGCCATGGCGCAGGAGCTGGGCTATATGCACATCCCGGAGGGCACCCTCATCAGCGTGGATGAACTCAACCAGTACCCGCCGGAGCAGGTGGTGCTCATCACCACCGGCAGCCAGGGCGAGCCCCTGAGCGCCCTTTCCCGCATGGCGTCCTGCAGCCACCGTCAGGTGCGCGTGGGCCCCGGCGATTTCATTATCATTTCTGCAAACCCCATCCCCGGCAACGAAAAGAGCGTGACCAAGATCGTGAACGGTCTGCTGCTGCTGGGCGCAGAGGTCATTTATGAGAGCATGTACGATGTGCACGTCTCCGGCCATGCCTGCCAGGAGGAGCAGAAGCTGATGCTCACCCTGACCAAACCCAAGTATTTCCTGCCGGTGCACGGCGAGTACAAGCAGCTGAAAAAGCACGCCCTCACCGCCGCAAGCCTCGGCATCCCCACCAGCAACATCCTGATCGCTGAGAACGGCTCCAACGTTATCCTCAGCCAGGACGAGATGAAGCTGGGTGAGCCGGTCACCGCCGGTGCCGTCATGGTGGACGGCCTGGGCGTGGGCGACGTGGGCAATGTGGTCCTGCGGGACCGCAAGCACCTCTCGGAAGACGGCCTGGTCATCATCGTGGCCACCGTGGACAGCAAGAGCGGCAAGGTGCTGGCCGGGCCGGACCTCGTCAGCCGCGGCTTTGTGTATGTGCGCGAGAACGAAAGCCTGATGGACGGTGCCCAGAGCATCGTGGAAAACGCGCTGCAGCGCTGCGTGGACGAGAACGTCCGCGACTGGAACAGCGTCAAGACCCGTGTGCGGGAAGCGCTGAGCAGCTATATCTATCGGCGCACCAAGCGCAGCCCGATGATCCTCCCCATCCTGATGGAGGTCTGAGCCGGGCACACTGCCGCGGGAAATGCGGCGGAAGGCAGGAGATTTGATGAAACAGAAACCGAGATGGACCCTCGAGATGCTCACGGCCAGCCTGGCGGTGCTGTGCGGCCTGCTGGTGCTGGTGCTGCTGGTGCAGCGCCCGACGGCGTGGCCGGTGCTGGCAGCGCTGGTGGTGCTGTGGGGCATCTGCATGGTGGTGTTCCGTTACCAGCTGCGCCGGTGGACGGCACGGTGGATGAGCGGCACAGGGTTTGAAAAATCAAAGGTGCAGTTCAGCCTGGAGCCGCTTTCGCAGCCGGCGGCGCTGCTTTCCGGCGAGACGGTGCTGTGGTACAACGCCCAGTTCCGCGACCGGCTGCTGCGCGGGCAGGATGTGCTGGTGAGCCGGGTGCAGAAGGTGCTGCCCGGGCTGGACCTGCAGCAGTGCCGCACCCAGGAGGGCCAGCTGCTGACCCTGGCGGAGGGCATGTGGAGCGCCCACAGCTCCACCGTGCCCGGCAACGCCGAGAGCATGACCCTTGTGGTGCTGAACGAGGAGACCGCCCTGCGGAAGATCGAGGCGGAATATAAAGCCAGCCGCCCGGGCTATCTGGTCTTTCTGGTGGACGGCTACGACGACGTGTTCGGCGACATGCTGGACAGTGAGCGTGCCCGCCTGCTGGAGGGCATCAACCGCACGCTGGAGGATATGATCGGCCGGGGCAGCGGCTTTTTGCGCCGGGTGGCCAGCGGCCGCTACATCGCCGTGGTGGAAGAACGCCAGATGGAGCAGTTCGCCAAGCGCGGCTATGATGTGCTGGATAAAATTCGTGCGCTGGACCCCAGTGTGAACCTTTCGCTTTCCATCGGCATCGGCCGCGGGGCCAAGACCCTGCGGGAAGCGCAGGATATGGCCGTGCAGGCGCTGGACATGGCCCAGGGCCGCGGCGGCGACCAGGCCGCCGAGATGACGCCGGACGGCTTCACCTTCTACGGCGGCGTGAGCCACGGCGTGGAAAAACGCAGCAAGGTGCGCAGCCGCATCGTGGCCGACCAGCTGGTCAAGCTCATCAAGGAAGCAGACCATGTGGTCATCATGGGCCACCGCATGAGCGATCTGGACGCCATTGGTGCCGCCGAGGGCGTATTGCGCATCTGCAAGATCTGCGATGTCCCGGCGGTGATCGCCGTCAAACGGGACGCCACACTGGCGGGCAGCCTGATCGACGCGCTATGCCGCGCGGGCCAGAGGGACGACTTCATTGACCCGAAAGAGGCGCTGCCCATCATCTCCAAGCAGACCTTGTGCGTTGTGGTGGATACATACCAGGTGGGCCTTGTGGAGAGCAAGGAAATTCTGGAAAAATGCGGCAAGGTGGCCGTCATCGACCACCACCGCAAGGGCGTGGGCTATATTGAAAACCCCGCGCTGGTCTGCCACGAGCCCTATTCCTCCTCGGCCAGTGAGCTGGTCACCGAGCTTTTGCAGTACGTCGGCGACCGCGACGACAAGCCCAACCGGGTGGAGGCCGAGGGCCTGCTCTCCGGCATCATGCTGGACACCCAGGACTTCACCCTGCACACCGGTGTGCGCACCTTTGAAGCGGCCGCAGCCCTGCGCCGTTATGGTGCCGAGACCGAGCGGGTGCGCCAGCTGTTCGATGTGACCATGACGGAGTACAACACCAAGGCCGACCTTGTGGAAAAGGCACAGATGTACAAAAACTGCGCCATCTCCGTGGGCGGCGAGATCGCCCCGGAAGCCCGTGTGGCCATTGCGCAGGCCGCCAACGACCTGCTGCGCATCCAGGGCGTGGACGCCAGCTTTGTGGCCGTGCAGGTGAGCGGAGGCGTGAACATTTCGGCCCGCAGCCTGGGCGCGGTGAACGTGCAGGTGATCATGGAGAGCCTGGGCGGCGGCGGCCATCAGACCATGGCGGCGGCTCAGCTCAAGCATATCACGCCGGAAGCGGTCCGCTCCCGCATCGAGACGGCCATCGACAACTACTGGGCATCGCAGAAAAAGAGCAGTGCCGCAGAAAAATGACAGGGAAAGGTTCTTTTTATGAAGCAGTATGATTATCTGATCGTTGGTGCAGGCCTGTACGGCGCTGTGTTCGCCCACGAAGCCAAGAAGGCGGGCAAAAAGTGCCTGGTCATCGACAAGCGCAGCCACATTGCGGGCAACATCTACACCGAGCCGGTGGAGGGCATCAATGTGCACCGCTACGGCGCGCATATCTTCCACACCAACAACAAGGCTGTGTGGCAGTATGTGAACCAGTTTGCCGAGTTCAACCGCTACACCAACAGCCCGGTGGCAAACTACCACGGCGAAATTTACAACCTGCCCTTCAACATGAACACCTTCAACAAGATGTGGGGCGTGGTGACCCCTGCCGAGGCCAAGGCCAAGATCGAGCAGCAGAAGGCAGAGGCCGGTATCACCGACCCGCAGAACCTTGAGGAACAGGCCATCAGCCTTGTGGGCACCGATATCTACGAAAAGCTCATCAAGGGCTATACCGGCAAACAGTGGGGCCGCCCCTGCACCGAGCTGCCGGCCTTCATCATCAAGCGCCTGCCGGTGCGCTTCACCTACGACGACAACTACTTCAACGCCCTGTATCAGGGCATCCCCAACGGCGGCTATACCGCCATGGTGGAAAAGATGCTGGACGGCACCGAAGTGCGCCTGAACATGGACTATCTGGCCGACCGCGACGCGCTGAACGCACTGGCCGAAAAGGTGGTCTACACCGGCCCCGTGGACGCTTACTTTGACTACAAGCTGGGTGCTCTGCAGTACCGCAGTGTCCACTTTGAGACCGAGGTGCTGGACACCGACAACTATCAGGGCAACGCGGTGGTGAACTACACCGACGCCGAGACCCCCTACACCCGCATCATCGAGCACAAGCACTTCGAGTTCGGCACCCAGCCCAAAACGGTCATCAGCCGCGAGTACAGCGCTGAGTGGAAGAAGGGCGACGAGCCGTACTACCCCGTCAACGACGAGAAGAACGGTGCTCTGTACGCCGCGTACAAGAAGCTGGCCGACGCCGAGCCGGGCGTCATCTTTGGCGGCCGTCTGGGCGAGTACAAGTACTACGATATGGACAAGGTCATTGAGGTGGCGCTGGACGTGGCGGCAAAGGAACTGGCGTAAACGCTTCCCGGGCAGGATGTGGTCGTGTGGGGGCAGGCTTTTTTGCCTTTTGCAAGAAGCCTCTCCGCCGGATACGTTCTCTTTTGCGTGCCAAAAGAGAACCAGAAAAGCACCCGCTACTTTCGAGGCGCGGGAGGCACGAATTAAGGGCTGCACGCCCTTAATAATCCCAAAGCAGTTGGGCTCCATACAAAAAATCCAAGTCGCTGCGCTAAAGGATTTTTTGTGTTGCGCCGATTTAAAGTCGCTGCGCGACGACCGCAGGCCGACAGCAACATATGCCGTTTGCCGTTACGACCCCTCCTGTGAAAAAGTAAATCAGAAAAATCCGCAGATTTTTCTGATTTACAAATTAAAAATAAAATTTCCGCTGAATATGGCCAGAGCGGAGCGGCGGCCATTTTAAATGGTCAGGCGCTTCCTCTTGCTCAAAAGCGGCAAATGCGCTATACTATAAACACAACAACTGCACCGGTTTTCCGGTGAGAAGTGAGGGATAACATCATGAAAGTGATTCTCAAGCAGGATATCAAGGGCATTGGCAAGAAGGACGAGATCCATGAGGTCTCGGACGGCTACGCCCGCAACTATCTGTTCCCGCGCAAGCTGGCTGCTGTGGCAGATGCCAGCGCTGTGAATGTCGCCCGCAGCAAGGAAGCTGCTGCCGATTTCCACGAGGCCGAGACCGTGGCCGCTGCCAAGGCTCTGGCTGCAAAGATCGAGGGCAAGACCGTGACCATCAAGGCCAAGGGCGGTGCCTCCGGCCGCCTGCATGGCAAGGTCACCGGCAAGGAAGTTGCCGAAGCTCTGGCTGTGCTGGCCGGTGCTCCCATCGACAAAAAGAAGATCGAGCTGGAGACCAAGGACATCAAGGATGCCGGCGTGTTCAACGGCAAGGTCCGTCTGCACGTTGGTGTGGTCGCTTCTTTCAAGATCATGGTGGAAGTGGAACAGGCCTGATCTATGTGCCATCTGCGCCCCCTCAAAGCAGGGGGCGCTTTTTGGCTTTTCAGCGAAATGATGCAAAAGGATAAACTACCATGCCGAACGAACGACGTTATTCCAATGAACTGAATCTGGAGAGTGTGGGCATCAACCTGCCCTACAACATGCAGGCGGAGCAGAGCGTGCTGGGCGCGGTGCTGCTCAAGCCGGAAACGCTGACCGATCTGGTGGAGATCATCAAGCCGGAAATGTTCTACACCCGGCAGAATGCGCAGATCTGGTCGGAGATGCTGCGCCTGTTCACCAGCGACCAGACCATCGACTTTGTTACCCTGCTGGACGCCGTCATCTCGGACGGCGTATTTGCCAGCGCCGACGAAGCAAAAGTGTACCTGACCGGCCTTGCCGAGACGGTGCCAAGCATCTCCAACGTGAAGGCCTATGCCCAGATCGTGCAGGAGAAATATCTGGTGCGCCAGCTGATGGGCGTGGCGAAGGACATCCTGCAGGACGCGGGCGATGAGCCGGACGCAGACCTTCTGCTGGAAAACGCCGAACAGCGCATCTATGAAATTCGCTCCGGCCGTGATTCCAGCGCCCTGACGCCGCTTTCTTCCAGCATGGTGGAAACGCTGACGAATCTGCAGAAAATCAGCGGCCCGGATGCCGACAAGTACAAAGGCATCCCCACCGGCTTCCGCCTGCTGGACACGGTGCTCACCGGCCTTGGCCGCGGCGACCTGATCATTCTGGCAGCCCGCCCCGGCATGGGCAAGACCAGTTTCGCGCTGAACATCGCCACCCGCGTGGCCATGCAGCAAAAGGTGCCCGTGGCCATCTTCAGCCTCGAAATGACCAAGGAACAGCTGACGAACCGTATCCTCTCGGCAGAAGCCGGCATCGACAGTCAGGCGTTCCGCACCGGTGCCCTGCGGGCTGAGGACTGGGAGTATCTGGCCCTCGCCACCGAAAAACTGCACGATGCACCAATCTATATGGACGACACCTCCGGCATCACCATCACCGAGATGAAGGCGAAGATCCGCCGGGTGAATCAGGACCCCTCCCGCCCCAACGTGGGCCTGATCGTCATCGACTATCTGCAGCTGATGACCACCGGCCAGCGCAGCGAGAACCGCGTGCAGGAGATCAGCTCCATCACCCGAAACCTCAAGATCATGGCCAAGGAAATGAATGTGCCCATCATCGCGCTTTCCCAGCTGTCCCGTGCGGTGGAAAAGCAGGGCAACAACTCCAGCCACCGGCCCCAGCTGTCCGACCTGCGCGACTCCGGTTCCATCGAGCAGGACGCCGACTGCGTTCTGTTCCTGTACCGCGATTCCTACTACGCCAGCCAGAACCCGGATGGTGCCGAGGTGGATGCCGATACCGCCGAGTGCATCGTGGCCAAAAACCGCCACGGCGAGACCAGCACGGTGCCGCTGGGCTGGGATGGTGCCCACACCCGCTTTATGGATGTGGACTTCAAACGCTGATGACAAACGAAGAAATTCTTGCGCAGGTGCGCGGATACTTCCTGCGGGAAGGGCTGCTGACGCCCGGCACACCGCTGCGTTTGGCGGCGGCGGTGTCCGGCGGGGCCGACAGCATGGCACTGCTGCTGATTTTACGGCAGCTGCAGCCGGAGTTCGGCTATGAACTTTCGGCCTGCCATGTGAACCACGGCCTGCGGGGCGAGACGGCAGACCGGGACGAAGCCTTTGTGCGGGACGCCTGCGCCCGGCTGGGCGTGCCACTGCGGGTGTTCCACGCGGCCGAGCTGGCCGACGAGATGGGCCTGCCGCCGGAACACGCGGGCGAGGACTGGGCCCGCCGTCTGCGTTATGCCTGCTTTGCGCGTTTGTGCAAAGAGGGGATAGACGCCGTTGCAACGGCCCATACTGCAAATGACCAGGCCGAGACCCTGCTGCTGCGGCTGGCCCGGGGCACCGGGCTGCACGGCGCGGCGGGCATCCGGCCAAAACGCGGGTGCTACCTGCGGCCGCTGCTGGAACTGACCCGGGCCGACACGGAAGCCTTCTGCCGCGCGGCCGGGCAGCCGTGGATGACCGACGAGACCAACGAAACCGACGCCTACGCCCGCAACCGGGTGCGCCGCACGGCACTGCCCGCCCTGCAGAGCACGAACACTGCGGCAGTGGAGAACCTTGCCCGCTTCTGCGAGAAAGCCGCCCGGGCGGATGCGTACTTTTATAAGAAGGCAGACGCGCTGCTTTCTGCGGCGGCGCAGGCCGCTGCCCGGGCAGAGCACCTGCCTTCCGGGGCGCGGGCTGCACGAACGGATGGCCAGCCCGTGTGGCGGCTGGAACCTCTTGTGGCGGCCGACGAGCTGGTACTGGAAGCCGCCCTGCACACGCTGGTGGCCCCGGAGCGGGACGCCGAGGAAAAATACATCCGCCTGCTGTGCGGTCTTGTGCGGCGCGGCAGCGGTGCAGTGCAGCTGACGGAGCGGGTGCGCTTCTGCGCCGGGAACGGGCTTTTCTGGCGGGAAGAACAGCCCCGGGCGGCTGCCCCGGAAACGCCGGAAACACAGCCTTTCTGCCCCGAAAAACAGGCCGAATACCTGTGGCCGGGGGCCGGAAAGGTGACGGCAAAGGTTTTTCCGGCCAATTTTGAAGAAAAAATACAAGTCGTTCATAAAAAAGACTTAAAAAATCGGGCGGATTATGCTAGAATAACTACGTTATACACTAGCCTTGTGCTGCGCAGCCGTCTGCCGGGCGACCGGTTCCGGCCTGCCGGGCGGGGCGTGAGCAAGGAACTGCGCAAATGGATGAACGAGGCGGGGGTCCCTGCCCGGCTGCGGGACACCCTGCCGCTGCTGGCAGACGGCAGCAATGTGCTGTGGGTCTGCGGGGCGGGCTTTGCCGAAGGCCTTGCGCCGGATGCGGAAAGCAAGTGGCTCCTGCAGCTGGAAACAGACGTGGAATTATGGGAGGAACAATGTCATGAGCATGCACGATGATATCAAGACCGTATTGGTCAGCGAAGAAGAACTGAAAGCAAAAGTGGCACAGCTGGGTGCACAGATCAGCAAGGATTACGAGGGCAAAAATCTGGTGCTGGTGTCCATCCTGAAGGGCTCGGTGGTCTTCATGGCCGACCTGATGCGCGCCGTGAGCATCCCCTGCAGCATCGACTTCATGGTGGTGTCCAGCTACGGCGGCAGCAACACCACCACCAGCGGCCTTGTGAAGATCATCAAGGACCTGGACGGCGATCTGTCCGGCAAGGACGTGCTGATCGTGGAGGACATCCTCGACACCGGCGTCACCCTGTCGAACCTGGTGCCCATGCTCAAGATGCGCAACCCGAACTCGGTGAAGATCTGCACCATTCTGGATAAGCCCAGCCGCCGCAAGGCCGCCATTCAGCCCGACTACGAGGGCTTCCAGGTGCCGGACGAGTTCGTGGTGGGCTATGGCCTGGACTACGACGAGAAATACCGCAACCTGCCTTATGTGGGCGTGCTGAAGCCTGAAATCTACGAGAAGTGAGCTTCTCTCACAATAATTCATCCAAGAACTGGAGTTGATTTTTTTGCAATCCAAAAGACCCCGTTTGAACCCGCTGGTGCTGGCGCTTGCGCTGGCCGCGGTGCTGATGGTGTGGTCGGTGCTGGGCGGCACCGGCAGCTCTGCCAGCTCGTCTGTGGAATATTCCACGGTGGTGCATTACTTTGAAAGCCTGCAGGTGACAAAGTTCTCGCTGGACCTGAACACCGGCGTCATCACCATGAACATCAAAGAAGGCGGCAAAAATGACCTGCCCCTGCCGGACACCACCGCCCAGAGCACCACGCAGGCCACCGGCGGCCTGCTGAGCGGTATGCTGTCCTCCTCCTCGGAGTCCGAAAGCGCTGAGAAGAACAGCGACGGCACCGTGACCATGCGCTACAAGCTGCCCTATGCTTCGATGTTCGTCAAGTATGTGGGCGACTACATCGAGGAATACGATGCGGCAAACCCCGACGCCCCGATGGAGTACGACTACACCCCCGTCAAGGAGAGCATCCCCTGGATGGAGATCCTGTTCTATCTGGGTATGCTGGGCTGCACCGGCTTCCTGCTGTTCTCCATGATGCGCGGCGGCGCGGGCGGCGGCGGCATCATGAATGTCGGCAAGGCCAAGGTGAAGGACGAGCACGAGAACAAAAAGACCGCCACCTTTGCCGACGTTGCCGGTGAGGACGAGGAAAAGGAAGAACTGAAGGAAGTCGTCGAATTCCTCAAGAGCCCGGACAAGTTCAATTCTCTGGGTGCCCGCATCCCCCACGGTGTGCTGCTGGTGGGCCCTCCGGGCACCGGCAAGACCCTGCTGGCCCGTGCCTGTGCCGGTGAGGCCGGCGTGCCCTTCTATTCCATCTCCGGTTCCGACTTCGTGGAGATGTACGTCGGCGTGGGCGCATCCCGTGTGCGTGACCTGTTCGACAAGGCAAAAAAGACGATGCCCTGCATCATTTTCATTGATGAGATCGACGCGGTGGGCCGCCAGCGCGGCGCAGGTCTTGGCGGCGGCCACGACGAGCGCGAGCAGACGCTGAACCAGCTGCTGGTGGAGATGGACGGCTTTGAGGCCAACGACGGCGTCATCGTCATGGCTGCCACCAACCGTGCCGACATTCTGGATAAGGCACTGCTGCGTCCCGGCCGCTTCGACCGCCAGGTCTATGTGGGCCTGCCGGACGTAAAGGGCCGCGAGGAAATTCTGAAAGTTCATACGAAGAATAAGCCTCTGGCCCCGGATGTGAGCCTGAAGGTCATCGCACAGCGCACCGCAGGCTTTGCGGGCGCAGACCTTGAGAACCTCGTCAACGAGGCTGCTCTGCTGGCTGCACGCCGCAGCCGCAAGGCCATCACCATGGAGGACATTGAGGAAGCGTCCATGAAGGTTATGGCCGGCCCGGAGAAAAAGAGCCGCGTCGTCACCCCCGAGGAAAAGAAGCTCACGGCTTATCACGAAGCAGGCCACGCTGTGGCAGGCTTCTACTGCAAGCATCACCCCCGCGTGCACGAGATCACCATTATCCCCCGCGGCCAGGCAGGCGGCTACACCATGTATCTGCCTGAAAAGGACCGCAGCTATGTGACCAAGGGCGAGATGTTTGAGGACATCGTTTCCAGCTTGGGCGGCCGCGTGGCTGAGCAGCTGATTTTGGATGACATCTCCACCGGTGCCTCCAACGACCTGCAGCAGGCCACCAACATTGCCCGCCAGATGATCACCAAGTACGGCTTCTCCGAGCGGCTGGGCCCCGTGGTCTACGGCACCTCCCAGGAGGAGACCTTCCTGGGCCGTGATCTGGGCCAGGGCAAGGGCTACAGCGAAACCACCGCTGCTGAGATCGACGGCGAGATGCGCGATATCATCGACGAAGCTTACGAGACCTGCCGCCGCACCCTGACCGAGCACATCGACCAGCTGCATGCACTGGCCAAGGCCCTGATGGAGCGCGAGAAGCTCAACGAGCAGGAGTTCAACACCGTGATGGCGGGCGGCACCCTGCCCCCGCGTGAGGGCGACGCCCCGGAGCAGCCTGCCCAGACCGTGACGGCTGCCCCGGTGGAGACCGCCGAGCCCGCAGAGCAGGCCGAACAGGCCGAGACTGCCGAGGCGGCTCAGCCCGCCGAGACTGCCCCGGAGACGCCTGCAGCCCCTGCACCGGAAGCCGATGCAGACAAGCCGCAGGAGTGATCCCGGCAACCAACGAAAGGAGCGAGTGTCGTGGAGGAAAATTTTGATCTGGTCGCACGGACGCGCGCAAATTATTATACCCCCGGCAGCCCGGTGCAGTTCGTCTGCGTGGAGCTGCTCAAGGGGGACGTCAGCGGTGAACACGCCGTCTGTCTGACCTTCAAGAACATTTCCAAAGTAACCCTGACCGCACTGGAGATCCACTTCAAGTGCAAGGGCGTGGATGGCGTGATCCTGTGTGAGGACCAGTTCGAGTACCGGGATCTGGAAGTGAAGCCCGGTGAGCTGTTCGGCCAGGACGATGCCGTGTTCGTCACCGCGAAGGCCATCACCAGTGTGGATGTCTCGCTGTGCAACGTGTACAACGGCAAGCGGGTGGTGCACCTGGACGCCATCAAGCGTGTGCGTCTGCCCGCACCCCGCCGCCTGCCCCCGGAGCTGCAGAAGGCGCTGGAAGCCCGCATGAACCGCAGTGAGCTGAAATATCAGCCGCAGGTGTTCGAGAACGGCTGGTACTGCGCCTGCGGTGCCTTCCACCCGAAGGAGGAAGACACCGTCTACTGCTCGGAGTGCGGCTGTGACCGCATCCTGCTGCAGAATGCGCTGAACACCCTGCTGCAGCCGGAAGCCCCGGCAAAGGCCGAACCGGCCCCGGCAAAGCCCCTGCACGCTGCCGCAGCAGGCGAGGAGCCCACCCGCGTGGTGAACAGCTTCCGCCCGGCAGCGTCCATCGGGGAGGAACCCACCCGGATCGTGCCTGCGGCGCACACCGCACCGGAACCGCAGCCGCAGGCGGCAGAAGAACACACCCGTGTTCTGGACGCCGAGACCCGCACGCGGTTCCCGGGCAAGGCTGTGCATACGGAGCCGGACGAGGGCACCCGCGTGATGCCCGCACCCGCCCGCCGCGCTGTGCCGGAACCGCCGCAGCCGGTGGAGGAGGACGAGGAAGATTACGAAGACGAGCGCGACGGCGTGGCCGAAGCGCTGATCCGCTGGGTGCCGCCCATCACCGCCATCATCTGTGCGGCCGTGGCCCTGTGCGGCTTCGTCTATTACCAGTTCCTGCTGTAAGATAAGACCCCGGCGGAGAAGGCTGCAAAGTCTTCTCCGCCTTTTGCGTATCAGAAAGAGAGGATGACCCCTTATGGCCGAACAAGCACTGCAGGCAGCATTTGAGATCAAGACCGCCTGCGACGAGATCAGCCGCCGCCTGCTGCGCTGGCACTGGGAGCACAAGCCCGGCAGCCACAGCCTGGGCGCATTGCTGGATCACATTGCCCAGCGCCGCCAGGAGAGCCCGGAATACTACGACCGCATGCCGGACCTTTCCGGCAAGAACAGCTGGCAGCAGCTGGACACCACCGTCTGTATGCGGGTGTTGCTGGACCCGGAGACGGATGTGGACAAGCCCCTGGACCTGCTGGGCAACACCGAGCACCCGGGTGCGGCCCGCCGCGCCTGCAACGCGGTGCGCACCGCCCGCAACGAGGCGGCCCATGCCGCCGACCGCACGGATGCCGCGCAGGCTGCCATTCTGTTCAACGAGGCGATCGAAAGCCTGGAGGAGGGCTATGCGGGCACCGCCCTGCGCGAGAACGAGCTGGCGCGGTATTACCGCCAGGCCGAGGAATATCTGGCCCGCTGCGGGGCAAAGGAGCCGGTGGCTTCGGCCCGCCCGGCAGCCGAGGAGGAAAAGCCTGCCCGCAGCCCGCAGCGCACGGCAGGGCGTACATCCCGGAGCGGCAGCCGCACCCGCAGCGAGGGCAGCGCCAAAGGCGGCACCCGCCCGAAGAACGGCACGGGCCGCAAATGTGCTGCCGACCAGAAAAAGGCCCGCCGCGCAAAGGAGAACAAGACCGTCCTCGCGGTGGTGCTGGTGGTCGTGGCGCTGGGACTGCTGGCACGCGCCTTTGCCATGGGCCTTGTGTGAGCCGACGGTTTTGCACAAACAGGCGGTTTTGCCGGATGCAAGGGTACGATGTTTGGACAAAGTACCCAGAAAAATAAAGGTGCCGCCCGGAGAAAACCGGGAAAGCGCACCTTGCAGGAACCGTGAAGGCGTTTTATAATAAAGATGAAAACGTTTACACACAACCATGCATCCCAAACGAGAGAAAGTAACCGCAGCTATGACCATCAGTGATATTGCAAAAATGGCGGGCGTGTCCAGCGCGGCGGTCAGCCGCTACCTGAACGGCGGCCCGCTCAGTGAACAGAAACGCACGGCTATCCGTGAAGTTGTGGAAAAGACCGGCTACCACCCGGATTCTGCCGCCCAGACCCTGCGCACCGGCCGGGTGCACCAGGTGGGCGTCATCGCGCCCAGCATCGGCTCCCAGTCGGTGGGGCAGATCACGGCGGGCATCGCCGGGGAACTGGGCGCCCAGAACTATCTGCTGCTGCTGGGCAACACCGAGCTGGACCCCCAGCGGGAGCTGGGCTATCTGGCCGCCATGCAGCGCAACCATGTGGCGGGCATCATCCTGCTGGGCAGCTATTACAGCCCGCAGCTGGCCCTGGCGCTGAAAAACTGCCGCGTGCCGGTGGTGGTCACAGGCCAGCGCTTCCCGGAGGTGGCCTGCGTGTACAACGACGACCGCAGCGCCGCCCGGGAGCTGGCCCAGCGGATGCTGGAGCGCGGCCGCAGGCACATCGTGTACATCGGAGGCACCGAGCGGGACCAGGCCACCGGCGTGCAGCGCCGCGAGGGCGTGCAGGACGCGCTGAACGCAGCCGGGCTGGATGGCGACGCACTGCCGCGCATCTGCTGCACGGCCTTCACGATGGAAGAAGGCGAGCGCTGCATGAAGGAACTGCTGGCCTGCTGCCCGGCGCTGGACGGTGTGGTCTGCGTGACCGACACGGTGGCGTTTGGTGCCATGCGTGCCCTCAAGCAGGCGGGCCGGAAGATCGTCGCGGACGTGAGCCTGGCCGGGATCGGCGACAGCTGGGCCGGCAGCGTGACCGAGCCGGGGCTGACCACCGTGCAGTTCTACCAGAAGCAGGTGGGCGAGGAAGCCGCCCGGATGCTGCTGCAGATGCTGGAGGAAAAGGAGCCCGGCGGCCCGGTGCGTCAGGTGACGCTGGGCTACCGGGTGGTGGAGCGCGGCTCCATCTGAACAAGGAGAGGTATGGAACAAAAGCTGATTTTTCTGGATATCGACGGCACCCTGCTGCCGCCGGGCGACATGCTGGTGCCGGAGAGCACCCTGCAGTCGCTGTACCGCGCCAAGGCGAACGGCCACAAGCTGTTCCTCTGCACCGGCCGCAATTACCGCATGACCGAACCGCTGCTGCGCCACGACTGCTTTGCAGGTGCGGTGTGCAGCGCAGGCGGCTATGTGCTGTGCGACGGCAAAGTGCTGGTGGATATCCCCATGGAGCCGCAGCAGGCCGCCGGAGTGCGGGCTGCGCTGGAACGCCACGGCGTGGAATGCACACTGGAAGCCCGGGACACTACCTTTGGCGGGGCCAAAATGGCCGAGCGGTGGAGTTTTATCCACAAAAACGACGGGGCGATGAACAGCGAAGCCGAGCGCTGGCGCAAGGCCATGGAGGATGGCATGTCCATCACGCCGGTGGAGCAGTACAGGGGCGAACCGCTGTATAAGATCGTGTTCATCGCCGACCACGAGAGCGACCTTGCCGAAGCAAAGCAGCTTTACGGCGACCAGTTCGTGTTCTGCGAGAGCAAGCTGGACAGCCTGACCGATGGCTTTGTGAACGGCGAACTCATCAACCGCAAGTTCGATAAGGGCACCGGCATCAAGGCCATCTGCGACCATCTGGGCTGCACGCTGGCCGATACCATCGGCTTTGGCGACAGCGACAACGACCTGCAGATGACCGATGTGGCCGGCATCAGCGTGTGCATGGGCAACGGCTCCGAGACCCTGAAACAGCGCTGCGACCGCATTGCACCCTCGGTGTACGAGGACGGCATCACGAAAGAATTCGAAGCGCTGGGCCTGATCTGAGGACAAACAAAAAGGCTGCGACACGGGCAAAAGCCTGTGCCGCAGCCTTTTTTGCTGTGCAGGGGTTTTCCAAATGGGGAAATCGTGCTAAAATAAAACCGAAAACGCAAAAACGGAGGAGAAAACAAGATGCATCCTGTTCTGGAAGTGTGTGTGGACAGCACCGCCAGCGCGCTGGCGGCAAAGCGCGGCGGTGCCGACCGGCTGGAGCTGTGCGCCGACCTGATCGTGGGCGGCACGACGCCCAGCCTGCCGTTGCTGCGCCAGATCAAAGCCGAGACAGGCCTGCCGGTGCGGGCCCTGCTGCGGCCCCGCTTCGGCGATTTCTGCTACGATCACTGGGAGCTGGCCCAGATGGAGCAGAGCGCGGCAGAGCTGGTGGAAGCCGGTGCAGACGGCATCGTGACCGGTGTGCTCACCCCGGAAGGCGAACTGGACGTGGACGCCCTGCGGCCCATCTATGCGGCGGCACGCCGGGCAGCTGAAAAGGCGGGCCGCCCGGTGGACTGCACCCTGCATCGGGCCTTTGACGTCTGCCGGGACCCTTTTGCGGCATTGGAAGCGGCAAAGGCTCTGGGACTTGCCACCATCCTCACCAGCGGGCAGGCGGCCAGTGCACCGGAGGGCGCGGAACTGCTGCGGCAGCTGGTGGCGCGGGCGGGGGACAGCATCGAGATTTTGGCGGGGGCAGGCGTCTCGGCCCGGAACATCCCGGCGCTGGCTGCGCAGACCGGTGCCCGGGCCTTCCACCTCTCTGGCAAGCAGGTGCTGGAAAGCCGCATGACCTTCCGGCGCGAGGGCGTGCCCATGGGGCTGCCCGGCTTCTCGGAGTTTGAGGTGTGGCAGACCAGTGAGCAGAACATCCGCGCCGCGCGGCAGGCGCTGGACACCCTTTGAAACGATTGCAAAACGAAAGCGCTCTCCCACGGGAAACCCCGGCGGGAGAGCGCTTTTTTATGATGATGAACTTGAAGGGAAATGGCTTAGTAGTGCAGGTCGTTGCCGGTCAGTGCTTCCAGCACCGGCAGCATGGCGGCTGCCTCGGCCTTGGCGGCGGGCAGGTCCATGTCGCGGTAGTTGCCGCACTCCACCTCGCTGGCACCGGGCACATCGCCCTCAAATGCGGCCATGAAGCGGAAGGACTCCACCGTCAGCTCCAGCGCCTGTGCCGGGGTCAGGCCGCGGGTCAGCAGGTAAAAACCGGTGCGGCAGCCCATGGGGCCGACGTAGATGACGCCGTCCTTGAAGGCACTGTTGCGCGCATAGGTGGCAAACAGGTGTTCCAGCGTGTGGGCTGCGCCGGTGGTCAGGTAATCGCCCTGGTTGGGCTTTTTCATGCGGATGTCCCAGGTGAGCACATCGCCGTCCTGACGGCTCAGATACATGCCGCGGTCCAGTTTGGTATGGTCAACACAGAAGCTTGCAATGCGTTCCATGAGTTTTTCTCCTTTGGCTTAGGCCTGCAGGCACTGCACGCTGCCGTGAGCGCAGTCCACGGCGACCATCAGGCCGTCACGGATGTGGCTGGTGGCACCGGCGGCACCCACAACGGTGGGCTTGAGCAGGGCCTTGCCGGCAATGGCGGCGTGGCTGTTCAGGCCGGGCTCCTCCACCACCAGAGCGGCGGCGTCGCGCACGAAGCTGAGCATCTCGTTGGTGGTGGAAGGCACCACCAGCACCATGCCGGGCTTGAACTTGGCGCGCACTTCTTCCAGCGTGCGGCAGACGCAGGCCTTGCCGGTGGCGTTGGTCACATCGGCGTTCTCGGGGCCGACGCCCACACCGGTGGCCAGGCAGTTGCCCACCATGTGGATCTTGATCATGTTGGTGGTGCCGGACACGCCCACAGGCACGCCTGCAGTCACAACGGCCAGCTCACCGTTGTGCAGGTAGCCGTTCTCCTTGGCCAGAGAGGTGGACATTTCGATCAGCTCATCGGTGCTGTGTGCCAGAGGCATCATCAGCGGGGTGATGCCCCAGCTCAGGGCCAGCTGACGCTGTACCTGCTCCTTCATGACGCAGGCGATGATGGGCTGCTCCGGACGGTACTTGCTCAGCAGGCGGGCGGTGGTGCCGGACTCGGTCACGGTGACGATGGCGGCGGCGTTCACGTCCTTGGCGGTCAGGCAGGCAGCGTGTGCAGTTGCGTCGCTCACGCTGATCTTGCCAGTGTTCTCGGTGAGGGGCGCAAAGCGGGAATGGCTCTCCTGCTCAGTGCGCTCAGCAATGGCAGACATGGTCTTGAGGGCCTCCACGGGGTAAGCGCCTGCAGCGGTCTCACCGGACAGCATGATGGCAGAGGTGCCGTCGTAGATGGCGTTTGCCACGTCCGAGATCTCGGCGCGGGTGGGGCGGGGGTTCACGATCATGCTGTCCAGCATCTGGGTGGCGGTGACGATGGGCTTGCCGAAGGAGAAGGAGCGTTCGATGATGTTCTTCTGGATGCCGGGCAGCTCGGTGAAGTCGATCTCCACGCCCAGATCGCCGCGGGCGACCATGACGGCGTCGGCGGCAGCCAGGATGCTGTCGATGTTGTTCACGCCCTCGCGGTTCTCGATCTTGGCGATGATGCGAATGTTGGAGTCGTACTCATTCAGCAGGTTGCGGATGTCGTACACGTCCTGTGCGGTGCGCACGAAGGAAGCGGCGATGAAGTCAAAGCCCTGCTGTGCGCCGAAGATGATGTCGTCGCGGTCGCGCTGGCTCATATACGGCATGGACAGATGGACGCCGGGCACGTTGACGCCCTTCTTGTTCTTGATCTTGCCGTTGTTCAGCACCTTGCAGACGATGTCGGTGTCGTTCACGGTCTGGATCTGCAGCTTGATCAGGCCGTCGTCCAGCATGATGGTGCCGCCGGGCTGCACATCCTGCGGCAGGTCCTTATAGGTGATGGAGCAGATCTCCTTGGTGCCCTCCACCTCGCGGGTGGTCAGGGTGAAGGTCTGGCCGGCTTCCAGCATTTCGGTGCCGTTCTTGAAGTCGCGCAGGCGGATCTCGGGGCCCTTGGTGTCCAGCAGGGCAGCCACCGGCAGGCCCAGTTCCTCGCGGATGGCCTTCAGCTTTTCAAAGCGGCCCAGGTGCTCCTCGTGGGAGCCGTGGGAAAAATTGAAACGGGCAACGTTCATGCCGTTGGCGACCAGCTCGCGCAGGACGCCCTCCTGATCGGTAGACGGGCCCAGGGTGCAGATGATCTTGGTTTTTCTCATACTTACCTCCAACTTACTTCGCAGTCTCTCTTTTATTTTGCGGCAAGCCGTCCGCTGCCATGCAGACAGCTGCGCACGACCAACGGGAAAACTCCCGTGCAGTGGTGAAAAAATGGGAAAAGAAGCCTTGCGCAAAACTTTTCCGGCTACTATTATAATCGCTGGGATGCAATAGGGCAAGAAAAACTTCACCCAAAGATGCAATTTTTTCACCGGTAAAGACGCCTTTGCCGCCAGGTGACGATAAAACGTGAAAAAAGCGCGGTTTGCTTCGTTAAATTGTGAAAAAAGAGACGAACATTTTGGCGAAAATGACGGAGATCGGCGGCGGGGCGAAAAAGCTTGCATCCGCTGCGGGATTTGCTTATAATGATAGGTAAGAAGTAACACTTTGAGCACCACTTTGATCCGGGGCATTGCCCCGGAGGAAACGGAGAAAAACGATATGGAAAAACGTGTGTTTCTGATCGTCCTGGACAGCTTCGGCATTGGCGCAGAGCCGGATGCTGCCGCCTTTGGCGACGAGGGCACCAACACCCTGGGTGCCATTGCAAAGCACCCGAACTTCAACTGCCCCAACCTGCAAAAGCTGGGCATGTTCAACATCGACGGCGTGACCGCAGGCGAAAAGGCCGCAGCGCCCATCGGCTCCTTTGCCCGCCTGCAGGAGCAGAGCATGGGCAAGGATACCACCATCGGCCACTGGGAAATCGCGGGCGTTGTCAGCCCGAAGCCGCTGCCCACCTTCCCGAACGGCTTCCCGGATGCCCTCATCCACGAATTTGAGGAGAAGACCGGCCACAAGGTGCTGTGCAACAAGCCTTACTCCGGCACCCAGGTGCTGAAGGACTACGGCGAGCAGGCCATGAAGGAGAACGCCCTCATCGTCTACACCAGCGCCGACAGCGTGTTCCAGGTCGCCGCCAACGAAGAACTGGTGCCGGTGCACGAGCTGTACCGCTACTGCGAGATCGCCCGTGAGATGCTCAAGGGCGAGTACGGCGTGGGCCGTGTCATCGCCCGCCCCTTCCTGGGCCACACCGCCGATACCTTCTACCGTACCACCAACCGCCACGACCTGAGCCTGAAGCCGCCCCGCGCCACCATGCTGGACCTGCTGAAAGATGCCGGCAAGGACGTCATCGCGGTGGGCAAAATTTTTGATATTTTTGATGGCGAGGGCGTCACCGAAAAGATCAAGACCACCGGCAATACCAACGGCATCGCGTTCACCAAGGCCCTGCAGACCCGCGACTTTGAGGGCCTTGCGTTCGTGAACCTCGTAGACTTCGACATGCTCTACGGTCACCGCCGTGATGTGGCGGGCTATGCCGCCGCCGCCACCGAGTTTGATAAGTTCGTGGCCGACTTCATCCCCGGCATGCGGGAGGGCGACATCCTCATGGTCACCGCTGACCACGGCTGCGATCCGTCCTACACCAAGACCACCGACCACACCCGCGAGTATGTGCCGTACCTCATTTACGGCAAGGGCATCAAACCCGGCGTGGACCTGGGCACCCACCTGTGCTTCGGCACCATCGCCCAGACCATCTGCGAATATCTGGGCGTGGATGCTTCTTCTCTGGACGGCAAGAGCGTCTGGAACGAGATCAAGGCCTGATCTTATAGCGCAAAAAAATGCCAGCTCTGTGCATACAGAGCTGGCATTTTTTGTGCAGCGTTAAGAAGCGTCGTTCTGCTGGGAAGCCGCGTTATAAATGGCGTCCAAAATCGTGGAAGCCGCATTGTAGATGGACGAAGCGGCCTGCTCCACTTCCTCCTGCGTGGGCAGGGAAATGGACGGCGCTTCGGCGGACGTATCACCGCCGGTCTCACCTGCGGCAGGCGTCTCCGATTCTTGCGGCTGGGTGTCGGCAGGCTGTTCTGCGTCGGCGGGCTGTTCGGCCGGAGTCTCCTCCGGCACGCTGTCGGCAGGCTCCTCCAGCACGGTGCTCTCAGCGGATTCCTCCGGCACGGATACGGCGGCATCCGGGTCGGTGGTGGGGGTGTAGACATCGCCCTTTTCCGGCTTCTGGCTGGTGGAGGCCACGGTGCCCTCGCCGCCCAGCACCGAGGCGATCATCTCCTTCGCCTTGCTCACCGAGGCGTCGTCCGGCAGCATGACGTACAGCTTCTGCCCCTTGGCCGAGTGGCACTTGGTGCTGGTGGAGCTCGAGCCGGTGACGGTGTAGCTTTCAATGTCCCAATCGGCGAAGTCGCTCAGCTGCATGCGCACCAGTGCGCTGATCTGATCCTGCGAGAAGCTGGTCACAAAGCAGTCGGCGGCGGCGTCCATGATCTTGGAAAAGCCCATCAGCAGGGCAGGGGACTTGATCTTGTTCAGCATGGCGTCGATGACCTTCATCTGGTTGATGCCGCGCTGGATGTCGCCGGAAGCGAAGGCGTGGCGCTCACGGGCGAAGGCCAGAGCGGCCTTTCCGTCCAGATGGTTCCAGCCCTCCACGAAGGTGGTGGGGTCATAGTAGCCGGGGCTGCCCACCGAGGTGAACGCCTGATCGGAGTAGACATCCACGCCGCCCAGCGCGTCGATGATGCTGATGAAGCCTGCAAAGTTGATGCGGATGTAATGGTCTACGTTGACGCCGTAGAGGTTGCCCAGCGTTTCCATGCTGGTCTCCACGCCGTACAGACCGGCATGGGTCAGCTTGTCTTTGTCGCTGGTGCCCGCCAGGTCCACATAGTAGTCGCGGGGGGTGTTGATGAGGACCACCCGCTTGGTCACCGGGTTCACGGCGGCGAGGATGTTCACGTCGCTGCGCGCATTTTCGGTCAGCTCACCGCGGGTGTCCACGCCGCTGAGGTAGATGACGAAGGGCTCTTTGGTGATCTTGTTGGCCTCGGCACCGGTGAGCAGGCCGGAGGTCATGCTGCCCAGCGCGGAAAGGCCCTGCTGGGCCCAGATGCAGCCCATGGCCATGGCGGCGCACAGAAACACCGAGAACACGCGGGACACCTTGCCGGGCACATTGTACTCCTGGCAGCGTTTCACCAGCAGCCACAGCAGGGCCAGCAGCGCCGCCAGAATGACAAGGTAGAGCACAGGCAGCATCTGGGTGCGCCACAGCTGCACCAGTGCCAGCACGCTCAGAATGCCCTGCACGGTGAGCAAAACCTTGCCAAAGCGGGAGGGCACGGCGGCGGCCCCGCCTGCGTGCGGCGGGGGCGTGCGGCGGCCGCCATTGCGCGGCGGCTGCGGCGGGGCAGGACGGCGCGGCGGCGGAGTGGGCTCCGACGGGGTCTCGGAGAAAAAGGCGGAGCTGTCCACCACAACGGTGCGGTCCTCGTCCTTGCCGGACTTCCGGCTGAGGTGCCGCAGGGAACGGTTGGAATCATCTTTCATACGAAAATCTCCTTTTGAGCGGGCTTGCTCAAGCGGCGGGCACGATGGTCAGCACCGCACGGGCCGGCAGGCAGGTGGCGGTCTGGTCCTCGTGGGAAAGCCAGCCGAAGCTTTCACAGATGTGATCCGGGCAGGGGGAATCCACGAACCGTGCCGCGCCGTCCTTGATCTCGATGTGGACGGTGTAGTAGCCGGTGTCCACGTCGTAGGTGTCGTTCACGTCCAGCGGCAGGTTCATGGTGGTGTTGTCGTCACCGTAGATCAGCTCCGCCCGCAGGGCGGCCGAGGTGGAGCGCAGGTTGCGCGCCACAAGCAGTGCGGCGGCAATGGCCAGCACCACCACAACGAAGATCACATTGATGAGGATACTCTTTTTTTTCGGTGTGTTTTTGTTGCTGCTCATATTCAATCCTTGATCTGAAGCTGTTCCAGCTCGGCCAGCCACAGCGCGGCGCAGGCATCACTGGGCATCCGCCAGTCGCCGCGGGGCGAAAGGGTCACACTGCCCACCTTGGGGCCGTCGGGCAGGCAGCTGCGCTTGAACTGCTGGGCGAAGAACCGCCAGTAGAAGTTGCGCAGCCACTTGTAAAGCACGCTGTCGGGGTACTCGGGGCGGCCTGCGAAGGCAGCCTTTGCCAGCCGGAAGATCTTGGCCGGGCCAAAGCCGAAGCGCAGCACCTGATACAGGTAGAAATCGTGCAGCTCGTAGGGGCCAACAAGGTCCTCGGTCTTCTGCGCGATCTCGCCGTCCTTGGCGGGCAGCAGTTCCGGGGAGACGGGGGTATCCAGAATATCCAGCAGCACGGTGCGCAGGGCGTCCGTGGCGGCAATATCGGCTTCGTAGCGCACCAGATGGCGCACCAGCGTTTTGGGCACACCGGCATTCACGCCGTACATGCTCATGTGGTCACCGTTGTAGGTGGCCCAGCCCAGTGCCAGCTCGGAGAGGTCGCCGGTGCCGACGACGAGGCCGCCGGTGCGGTTGGCAGTGTCCATCAGTTCCAGCGTGCGTACGCGGGCCTGACCGTTCTCAAAGGTCACGTCCAGCACGCTCTCGTCCTGCCCGATATCCTTGAAGTGGCTGTGCACGGTGTTGGCGATGTCGATCTCTTTGAAAGAAACGTCCAGCTCATCACACAAAATCTCTGCATTGCTGCGGGTGCGTTTGGTGGTGCCGAAGCAGGGCATGGTCACGGCCAGCACATCGCTGGTGGGGCGGCCCAGCTGCTTCATGGCACGCACGGCCACCAGCAGGGCAAGGCAGCTGTCCAGACCGCCGGAAATGCCGATGACCGCCGTCTTGGCGTGGGCGTGTTCCAAGCGTTTGGCAAGGCCGTCGGCCTGCATCTTCAGGATCAGCTCGCAGCGCTCGGCGCGGCGCTTGGGGTCGCCGGGCACGAAGGGTGCCGGATCGATCCAGCGGGTCAGCACGGTCTCCACCGGCTCCAGGTCGAACTCCACGGTGGTGTAGCCCTCAGTGGACAGCTCAAAACTGGTGTTGCGGGCACGCTCGGCTTCCATGCGCTGGCAGTCGATCTCGGTCTCGGCCGCGCCGCCGTCAAAAGGAGCGTTCTCGGCCAGGATGGTGCCGTTCTCGGCAATGAGGTCGTGGCCCGCGAACACCATGTCCTGGGTGCTCTCGCCATGGCCTGCGGAAGCGTACAGGTAGCTGCACAGCAGGCGGGCCGACTGGTTGGACACCAGTGCCCGGCGGTACTCGGCCTTGCCGACGGTCTCATCGCTGGCCGAAAGGTTCGCGATGACGGTGGCACCGGCCAGCGCGTGGAAGGTGGAGGGCGGCAGGGCGCTCCACAGGTCCTCGCAGATCTCCACGCCCAGCACAAAACTGGGCATCTGGCGGCAGCGGAACAGCAGCGACGTGCCAAACGGCACCTGCTGGCCGCACACCTCCACCCGCTCCACCTCAGTGCTGCCCGGGGTGAACTGGCGCTTTTCGTAGAACTCGCCGTAGTTCGGCAGGTAGGTCTTGGGCACAAGGCCCAGAATTCTGCCATGGCACAGCACGGCGGCGCAGTTGTACAGCTTGCCGTGCACCAGCAGCGGCAGGCCCACCAGCGCCACCACGTCCAGTTCCTGCGTCTCGGTCAGCAGGGCGTTCAGGGCGTCCAGCGCGCCGGTCTGCAGCGTGCGCTGCAAAAACAGGTCGCCGCAGGTGTAGCCCGTGAGGCAGAACTCCGGGAACACCGCCAGCTTCACGCCGCGGGCAGCGGCAGAGCGCAGCGCTTCGGTGATCTGCTGCACGTTATAGGCGCAGTCTGCCACCCGCAGTGCGGGGGAGAGGGCAGTTGCCTTCAAAAAACCATCTTTCATCGGAGGATTTCACATCCTGTCTTTCATAGTTGACTGCAAAGCTTTGCAGTGGTCATAGTATACCACAAACGGACACAAACGAAAAGTGACAGCTTGGTAAAAGAACTGTGACAAAACAAAACGCCGCCTGCACGGGTGCAGACAGCGCCTTGAAAAGCCGAAAAAATGGAAAACGAGATAGACCGTAAGCCGGGTTCTGTATTAAACGACGATCTGTCTAGACCTGCCATTGCTGACAGGTTCGTGCCGCCTTCGGGACACGCGAGCAGCGCTGTACGTCCCATATAGGCGTTGCTTCCGGTAGGGTTTACAAAGCCGCATAGTCACCCATGCGCTGGTGAGCTCTTACCTCGCCGTTTCATCCTTACCGCATTGCTGCGGCGGTTTGTTTTCTGTTGCACTTTCCCTGAGGTCACCCTCGGCTGCCGTTAGCAGTTACCGTGCTCTGTGAGGCCCGGACTTTCCTCAGAGCGGTCAAAGCCGCCCCGCCGCCGTATGTTCCACTCGTTTTCCGCTCCTCATGATACCATAAAAAAACAAGATTTGCAAGCAAAAGCGTTTTTTGCTATAATAAATCTGTATTTTTTCGTGTGGGAGGGCGGCTGGATGCGGTTATACTTTGCGGTGCCGGACACCGAACAGAACCACGGCGGCGCGCTGCTGCGCAATTTTCTGCGCCAGTGCGCCGTCTCTACCGACCTTGCCCGCGCGGTGAAGTTCCGGGGCGGCGGGTTCTTCGCGGACGGGGAACCCATCCTGGCCAACCGCAGGGTGTACCCCGGGCAGGTGGTCAGCTTCGAACTGCCGCCGGAAGGCGAGGGCGTGGCCCCGCAGCCGGACATCCCGGTAAAGGTGGTCTACGAGGATGCCTTCGCTGTGGTGCTGGAAAAGCCGCCGCATCTGGCGGTGCACCCGACCCTGAATTATCCCGGCGGCACGCTGGCCAACGGCTACGCAGCCTGGGCGGCAGCCCGGGGCGAGAGCCCGGTGTTCCGCCCGGTGAACCGCATCGACAAGGACACCAGCGGTCTGGTGCTGGCGGCAAAGCATGCCTATGCCGCGCCGCTGCTGGCCCAGAACGTGGAAAAGCTCTACTATGCCGTGGCCGAGGGCGAGCTGCCGCTGGGCGAGGGCGTCATCGACGCACCCATCGGCCGCCGAGGCGACAGCATCATCGGCCGCTGCGTGACCCCGGAGGGCAAGCCCAGCCGCACCGAGTATACTATTATAAAGGTGCAGGACGGCCTGAGCCTTGCCGCCTGTGTGCCGGTGACCGGCCGTACCCATCAGATCCGGGTGCACTTTGCGTCCATCGGCCACCCGCTGGCCGGGGACGACCTCTACGGCGGCAGCCGGGCGCGCATCGGGCGGCAGGCGCTGCACTGCGCAAAGCAGACCTTCCGGGTGCCGGTGTGCACGCCGCTGCCGGACGGCATCCGGGTGGAACTGCCGATGACTGGAAAGAACTGGCAGACCATCACGGCGGAAAGTCCGCTGCCGCCGGATATGGCGCAGCTTTTCGTGAAAAGTAAGTGAAAGAACCGCCCAAATTTTGTGACAATGCTTGTTTCAATGCGTGCAGGGTGTATAATAAAATAAGAGTATTCCGTGCAGACGCGTGCTGAAGGCTGTCTGCACGTTTCATAGAGCCGCTGGCTTTTGGGCAACGGGTGCACATGGTGGTGTGCCGCAGGCGGCAAGGAAGGAGAAAACCCTTTTGATCGAAGATAAGACACAGGAGCAGCAGAGCCCCGCGCCCTCAAAATCCAAGCGCGGACAGAAGCTTCGCTCCCTTTGGGCACAGCTGCAGTGCATCGGGCTTCTGCACCGGCACCGGCTGCGCCGTAAGACCCAGAGCCATGTGAGCGATCTGGGCCGGAAGCTTTCCAGCAACCCGGTCGTACCCGCGATCGGCGAAGCGCTGTATGCGCTGGGCTTCTCGACCGAGTATGTTTTTGTCCGGGCGGGGCGCGGCATCCGGCGTGCAGCCGTCCACGCATGGAACGCCGGGCGGGAACTGCTGGCAAACCTTGCCGCTATGGCCTTCCCCGGGGCGGCACAGGTGTTCCGGGACCTGTTCGGGCCCATCGTGCTGTTCTTCCGGGGCATGGGCTCGCTGCTGGTACATGCGCACCGCGTCCGGAAGGAAAAGGGCTTTGGCGCAGCCGTAAAGGACAGCGTGCATTATCTGGTCGGCGGCGTGCGGCGCAATGTGCGCACCCTGCCGCGCATGGCCATGTACATCCTGCCGGTGCTGGCACTGGCCGGGATGGTCACGGTGGTGCAGAACACCATCCGTCAGCCCTATGCACTGGAAGTGCAGGTGAACGGCGAGGCCGTGGGCTATGTGGCCAACGAAGATGTGTTCAACTCAGCCCGCGAGGCGGTGCAGGAGCGTATCAGCTACGCCGGCACCGACAAGACCCAGTGGACCGTGGAGCCTACCTACACGGTGACCGTGGCCCACAAGACCATGGACGAGAACGAGATGGCCGACGCCATCCTGAAAAGTGCCAGCGACGAGATCAGCGAAGGCACAGCACTGTATCTGGACGGTGAGCTGACCGCCGTGTGCAGCGACGGCACCAGCCTGCAGAGCTATCTCAGCAGCCTGCTGGAGCCCTACGAAGACCCGGAGAATCCCAATGTGACCGTGGGCTTCAACAAGGATGTCACGCTGGAAAACGGCATCTACTTCAACGAGAGCTTCCAGGACGAAGCTGAGGTGGAGAACGAACTTTCCGGTGTGCAGCAGCAGGAAAAAATTTATACGGTGCAGGCCGGTGATACCCTGTGGAGCATCGCGCAGAAGAATGATTTGACCTTCCGTGAGCTGTGCGACCTGAACACCAACTTCAAGGGCGCGGCCCTGACCGAGACCTCCAACATCCAGGCGGGCGATGAACTGATCGTCACCAAACAGGAGGCGATGCTGGAAATCCGCATCACCAAGATCGAGACCTGGCAGGAGGAGATCCCCTACACCACCGAGACGACCAAATCCAGTGAATACACGGTGGGCACGAAGAAGACCACCCAGACCGGCGAGAACGGCATCCGCAGCGTGACAGCGCAGCGCGTCTACAACACCGACGGCGTGCAGCTCTCGCAGCAGATCCTGGAGACGACGGTCATCAAGGAGCCGGTCACGGAACAGATCGTGGTGGGCACCAAGAAGGTGACCAGCAGCACCAGCTACATCACCGGCAGCGGTCAGTTCATCTGGCCGGTGCCCGGCTACCGGAACTGTTCCCGCTGGTACGGCGGCAGCCACAAGGGCGTGGATATCTGCGCCGCAGCCGGTACACCTATCTATGCTTCGGCAGGCGGTACGGTGACCAAGGCCGGCTACAACCGGGCTGGTGCGGGCAACGGCTACGGCAACTCCATCATCATCAACCACGGCAACGGCTACACCACCCTGTACGCTCACTGCCTGTCGCTGGTGGTGCACGCCGGTCAGTCGGTCAAGCAGGGCCAGCTCATCGGCTATGTGGGCAGCACCGGACGCTCCAGCGGCAACCACTGCCACTTTGAGATCCGCCGCAACGGCAGTTACGTTGCGCCCCAGAACGTGTTCAACCGCAGCAAATACAGGTAACTTGGCAGAAAGGGCTTTTCCAAAAGGGAAAAGGCCCATCTGCTGTAAATAGGAAAAAAGGAGAGATGATCTTATGTCTACCCCTCACAACGCCGCCGAAAAGGGCGATTTCGCCAAGACCGTCCTCATGCCGGGCGATCCGCTTCGCGCAAAATTCATTGCCGACACCTTCCTGCAGGATGTCCGTCAGGTGACCGGCGTGCGCGGCATGCTGGGCTTTACCGGCACCTATGAAGGCCGCCCCATCAGCGTGATGGGCAGCGGCATGGGCATGCCGTCCATCGGCATCTATTCCTATGAGCTGTTCAAGTTCTACGATGTGGACAACATCATCCGCATCGGTTCTGCCGGCAGCTACACCGACAAGGCTAAGCTGTTCGACACCGTGCTGGCCACCGGCGCGGTGAGTGAGTCGAGCTATGCCCGGGTGCAGAGCGGCTACGACAAGGACATCTCTTTCCCCAGCCAGAGCCTGAACGACAAGCTGCGTGCTTCCGCTGCCAAGCAGGGCATCCCGCTGATCGAAGGCAACGTCCATTCTTCGGACGTGTTCTACCGCCAGCCCTCCGACGCAAAGCCCACCTACTGGGAAAAGCTGCGCGACGAGCGCGGCTGCCTGTGCGTGGAGATGGAGAGCTACGCTCTGTTTGCCAATGCGCAGGTGCTGGGCAAGAACGCCGCCTGCCTGCTGACCATCTCGGACAGCTTTGTCTCCCCGGAGATCACCACGGCCGAGCAGCGCCAGAAAAGCTTTACCGACATGATGAAGGTGGCACTGGGCGCAGAATATTAAAGCCCAGAACAGAACATTCAGCGCGGTTTGCCTGCAAAAGGGCTGGCCGCGCTGTTTTCGCCCCATATAAAGGAGGTAAATACAATGACGAACCTGACCCTGGAAGAAAAGAAGGAGCTCATCCGCATGGCGCTGGCCGCCCGGGAAAAGGCCTATGTGCCCTACAGCGATTTCATGGTGGGCGCCGCCCTGCGTGCCAAGGACGGCCGCATCTTTACCGGCTGCAACGTGGAGAACGCCGCCTTCACCCCCACCAGCTGCGCTGAGCGCACGGCTCTGTTCAAGGCTGTGGCCGAGGGCGTGACCGAGTTCACCGATATTGCCGTTGTAGGCAGCCGCCGCGGTGAGGTGAACAGGCAGATCACCTCGCCCTGCGGTGTATGCCGCCAGGCCCTGTTCGAGTTCGGCGGGCCGGAGCTGAACGTCATCATGGCCAAAAGCCCGGAGGATTTTATCGAGCGCAGCATGGACGAGCTGCTGCCCTTTGGCTTTGGGCCCTCCAACGTGGCCGGCAATGCCGCCGTGGAAGGCAAGTGAGCACTGCAGGCGAGTAAAGTAACGATGCAGCGTTCAGCACAGTGCCGGGGCCGGAAAAGGCGGCACAGCGGCAGATTTGTGCAAAAGTAATACTTTTCACGAATTCTCACAAATTTTTTGTAAAGATTTTGTAATCGAAAACTGCTTGCATCTGGTGCGGCTTGCCGTTATACTGAAGCCAGTAAATGTGCATTTTCTGCGCATTTTATTTGTTTGACGTAATTTTTTAAAATAAAAGGAGAGTTTCATTATGAAGATTTCTCGTCGTAACTTCCTGGCTGTGGCTGGTGCTGCTGCCGCCGCCGCTGCTCTGACCGCTTGTGGCGGTTCTTCCGCTTCTTCCACCAGCACCGCTTCTTCCGCTGCTGCTTCCACCGCTTCCTCCGCTGCTGAGGGCGGCGAGAAGATCGTCAAGGTCGCTCTGACCTGCGACACCGGCACGATCGACGATGAGAGCTTCAACCAGGCATGCTGGACGGCTGTTTCCGGCTACATGGGCGATGACTGCCAGTACTACATCCCCGAGTCCGACGCTTCCGATGAGGACCGCGAGACCATGATCCGCCAGGCTGTCAACGACGGCGCTGACGTCATCGTCTGCGTCGGCTACCTGTACGGTGCTTCTCTGGCTTGGGCTGCTGATCAGTACCCGGATGTCAAGTTCATCGCTGTTGACGTGACCCAGGGCGATATCGGCACCGATACCATCCCCGCAAACTGCTACTGCATCACCTTCAAGGAAGAGCAGGCAGGTTACCTGGCCGGTTACGCGATCGCCAAGGACGGCAAGACCAAGTTGGGCTTCCTGGGCGGCATGGCTGTGCCCGCTGTCATCCGTTACGGCTACGGCTTCGTGCAGGGCGCTGATGCTGCCGCACAGGAGCTGGGCCAGAACATCGAGATCAACTACTTCTACGGCGGCCAGTTCTACGGCGATGCCAACATCACCTCCCGTATGGAGGGCTGGTACTCCAACGGCACTCAGGTCGTGTTTGCCTGCGGCGGCGGCATCTACACCTCCGCTGTGGAGGCTGCTCTGAAGAACAACGGCTACGTCATCGGCGTGGACGTTGACCAGAACTACATCGGCGCAAATGGCGTGGCTGACGGCACCTATGCTTACAACCCGTTCATCACCTCCGCCATGAAGGGCCTGAGCGAGGCTGTCAACACCGCTCTGGCTGACATCGAGGCTGGCTCTTGGGCTGACATCGCTGCTTCCAACGGCAACTTCGGTCTGGAGGACGGCGATTACATCGGCCTGCCCACCGCAGACGACAGCTGGAACTTCGAGACCTTCACCACCGAGGAGTACGAGGAAGTCAAGGACAAGATCAAGAATGGCGAGATCACTGTGGACAACAGCTCCGACGACGCGACCAAGCCCACCGTCAGCGAGTTCACCACTGTCAACTACATCCAGTAAGCACAGCACAAACATTCTGTTATCCGGTGGCAGGCTTGCCTGCCAATGAATTATATGTCCCTTTCAGAACAGGGTGCTCCAACAGGCAGGAGCACCCTGTTTTTGTATGTATGGCTTTGGCAACAGCAGGAAAACGGCAAAAAGCTGGAATATTCCGCCAGAATGCTGCAAAAGTAATACTATTATCTGTACTTTTTGCCAAAAGTGAAAAAAGCCGTGTGCAAACTGTCGAAAATCAGGTATAATGAAAGATAGAATAGTATAGGTGTCGCTATGGCACGAAAGGAGAGTGAGCAGATTGGCAGAGGATTTTGTGATCGAGATGCTCCACATTACCAAGGAATTCCCTGGTATCAAGGCAAACGATGATATCACCCTGCAGCTGCGCAAAGGCGAGGTACACGCCCTGCTGGGCGAGAACGGCGCCGGCAAAAGTACGCTGATGAGCGTGCTGTTCGGCCTGTACCAGCCGGAAGCTGGTCAGATCCGCAAGAACGGCAAGGAGGTCGCCATCCGCAACCCCAACGATGCGAATGCTCTGGGCATCGGCATGGTGCACCAGCACTTCAAGCTGGTGGAGTGCTTCAGCGTTCTGGACAACATCATTCTGGGCGTGGAGCCCAATAAGATGGGCTTTTTGCAGAAGGCCGAGGCCCGCAAGAAGGTCATGGCCCTGAGCGAGAAGTATGGCCTGCGCGTGGACCTGGACGCGCTCATCAGCGATATCTCGGTTGGCATGCAGCAGCGCGTGGAGATCCTGAAGATGCTGTACCGCGACAACGAGATCCTGATCTTCGATGAGCCCACCGCTGTGCTGACCCCGCAGGAGATCGACGAGCTGATGGAGATCATGCGCGGGTTCAAGAAGGAAGGCAAGTCCATCCTGTTCATTACCCACAAGCTGAACGAGATCATGGCCGTGGCCGACCGCTGCACCGTGCTGCGCAAGGGCAAGTACATGGGCACCGTGGACATCAAGGACACCACCAAGGAAGAGCTTTCCCGCATGATGGTGGGCCGCGATGTGCAGCTGCAGGTGGAAAAGCAGCCTGCAAATCCCGGTGCCGTGGTGCTGGACGTGCAGAACGTGACCATGCACAACGACCAGCGCAAGAAAGACTCGGTGAAGGATGTCACCTTCCAGGTGCACGCCGGTGAGATCGTCTGTCTGGCGGGCATTGAGGGCAACGGCCAGACCGAGTTTGTCTACGGCCTGACCGGTCTGGAAAAGCTGACCAACGGCAAGATCACGCTGGATGGCAAGGATATTACCCACGCTACCATCCGCCAGCGCTCCAAGGACGGCATGAGCCATATCCCGGAGGACCGTCACAAGCACGGTCTGGTGCTGGATTACAGCCTGGAGAACAACATGGTGCTGCAGCGCTACTGGCAGCCCGAGTTCCAGAAGGGCGGCTTCATCCGTGCCGACAAGGTGCGGGAGTATTCTGATAAGCTGATCGCACAGTACGACGTGCGCAGCGGCCAGGGCAGCTCCACCATCGTGCGCAGCATGTCCGGCGGCAACCAGCAGAAGGCGATCATTGCCCGTGAGATCGACAGGGATCCCAAGCTGCTCATTGCCGTGCAGCCCACCCGCGGCCTGGACGTGGGTGCCATTGAGTATATCCACAAGCAGATCGTGGCCGAGCGCGACAAGGGCACTGCCGTGCTGCTGGTCAGCCTGGAGCTGGACGAGGTCATGAACCTGTCCGACCGCATCCTGGTCATGTACGAGGGCGAGATCGTGGGCGAGTTTGACCCCAAGACCACCACCGTGCAGGAACTGGGCCTGTATATGGCCGGTGCACGCAAGCAGGGAAAGGAGACTAAGTAACAAATGGACAAGAAAAAACTTTCCCACAGCAGTCTGCAAAGCTCGGTCACCAGTGTGCTGGCGGCTCTGCTGTGCATTCTCATCGGCCTGTTCGTGGGCTTTCTGGTGCTGCTGGCCATCAACCCGGCCCACGCATGGGCCGATGGCTTCGTGCGCATCCTGAAGGGCGGCTTCCATGACGCACCCTACGGTGTCGGCAAGGAGCTGGCCAATGCGGCCCCCCTGATCATGACCGGCCTGTCCGTGGCCTTCGCCTTCAAGACCGGCCTGTTCAACATCGGCGCAGCCGGCCAGTACACGCTGGGTGCGTTCGGTGCCCTGTACTGTGCCATCATGCTCAAGATGCCCTGGTTCGTCTGCCTGATCGCCGCTACCATCCTGGGCGGCATCTGGGGCGCGATCCCCGGCTTCTTCAAAGCCTACTTCAACATCAACGAGGTCATTACCTCCATCATGTTCAACTGGATCGGCCTGTATCTGGTGAATGAGCTCATTTACCAGAACGGCACCGGCCCCATGTACGATGTGCGCAACACCCGCACCCTGAACCTGGGCAAGAGCGCTGAATATGCCCAGTCCGTCATCCCGGACTTCGGCCTGAACAAGCTGTTCCAGACCAACAGCACCACCATCGCCATCTTCCTGGCGGCGGCGGTGGCCATCCTGATCTGGGTGGTGCTGAACAAGACCACTTTCGGCTATGAGCTCAAGGCCGTCGGCCTGAACAAGAGCGCTGCCCGCTATGCCGGCATCAACGAGAAGAAGAACATCATCCTCTCCATGGCCATTGCCGGTGCACTGGCCGGTTTTGGTGCGGGCCTGTACTACCTGTCCAACGTGTCCCAGTGGAACCCGCTGAACTCCACCAGCCTGCCGGCCATGGGCTTCAACGGCATTTCCGTTGCTCTGCTGGCAAGCTCCAACCCCATCGGCACCATCTTCTCGGCACTGTTCATCTCGCACATCTCGGTGGGCGGCTCGTTCCTGTCCACCAAGTATTACCCCACGGAGATCTCGGACCTGATCAGCGGCATCATCATCTATCTGTGCGCATTCTCCATGCTGTTCCGCGGCAAGATCCACGGCCTGCTGTTCAAGAATGCCGACAAGACCAATGTGAACGCAGAGCCCGCTCCGGCCAAGACCGAAACCAAGAAGGAGGGCAAGTGATATGCTGCTTCTGATCAAATATACGCTGCTGTATGGCATCGTGCTGATGCTGGTGGCTCTGGGCGGTATGTTCAGTGAGCACTCCGGCATCATCAACATTGCGCTGGAAGGCATCATGGTCATCGGCGGTGTGGCGGGTGTCCTCACCCTGACCCTGCTGCCCGCCGACATGTCTCCCTTCCTGGTGGTGCTGCTCACCATTCTGGCGGCGGCCCTGGCTGGCATGGTGTACAGCCTGCTGCTGGCCTTTGCCTCCATCAACCTGAAGGCGGACCAGACCATCGGCGGCACAGCCCTGAACCTGCTGGCCACCGCCATTGCCGTGGTCATCGCCAAATACTTCAGCGACAGCGGCAGCGCCAAGCTGAACTATACCAACAAGCCCTTCCTGTTCAGCATCGGCGGGCTGGAGCTCAGCGTCTTTGTTCCGCTGGGCATCATCCTGCTCATCATCAGCTATGTGGTGCTGTACAAGACCCGCTTCGGCCTGCGTCTGCGGGCCTGCGGTGAGCACCCCCAGGCAGCCGACTCGGTGGGCATCAACGTCTACAAGATGCGCTACGCCGGTGTGCTGCTCTCCGGTGCCCTGGGTGCCATTGGCGGCATGGCTTACATCGTGCCCCCGGTGCAGACCTGGAACTTTGAGGTGGGCGTGGCCGGTGCAGGCTTCCTGGCCCTGGCCGTTATGATCTTCGGCCAGTGGAAGCCCTTCAACATCTTCGGCGCGGCCATGTTCTTTGCCGTGTTCAAGAGCCTGGCCAACATTGCAGACTCCACCTTCCTGGCACAGCTGCACTGGTCCAGCAACATCTATAATATGATGCCGTTCGTGGCGTCCATGGTCATTCTGGCCTTCACGTCCAAGAACAGCATGGCACCCAAGGCAGAGGGCATCCCCTACGACAAGGGTTCCCGCTAAGGCCGGACGGTTCCGCAAAACGATACAGGGCGCAGCTGCTTTTCCGGCGGCTGCGCCTTTTGTTTGCTTCCAAAAGCTAAAATTGGACAAATTTTACAGAAAACAGCTTGCCTTTGTCTGGATTTTTGCTATACTGAAATTAGAATGTCGTACTATTTCAATTAGGAGCGTGATACAATGCGCATTTATGATCTGATCGCAAAAAAGCGTGACGGCGGCACCCATGACCGCGCCGAGCTGGAGACCATCGTCAACGGCTACGTCAGCGGCGAAGTGACCGATTACCAGATGGCTGCCTGGATGATGGCCGTCTACCTGCGCGGCATGACCGACGCCGAGACCGCAGAGCTCACCGACGTGATGGCCCACAGCGGCGTGATGGTGGACCTTTCGCCCATCCCGGGCATCAAGGTGGACAAGCACTCCACAGGCGGCGTGGGCGATAAGACCACGCTGGTCATTGCACCCATCGTGGCGGCCTGCGGCGTGAAGATCGCCAAGATGAGCGGCCGTGGCCTGGGCCACACCGGCGGCACCATTGATAAAATGGAGAGCGTTCCCGGCACAAAGACCGCCCTCTCGCAGGAAGAATTCTTTGCCCAGGTGAACAAGATTGGCCTTTCGGTCATCGGCCAGAGCGAGGGCATTGCCATCGCGGATAAAAAGATGTACGCCCTGCGCGACGTCACCGCCACCGTCAGCTGCATCCCGCTCATCGCGTCCAGCATCATGTCCAAGAAGCTGGCCTCCGGTTCGGACGCCATCCTGCTGGATGTGACCACCGGCACCGGCGCGTTCATGAAGACCGTGGACCAGAGCATTGAGCTGGCAAAGCTCATGGTCTCCATCGGCACCCACCACGGCCGCCGCGTGGCCGCCATGATCACCGATATGGACACCCCGCTGGGCCACAACATCGGCAACAGCCTGGAAGTGATGGAGAGCATGGACGTGCTCAAAGGTCACGGCCCGGCCGACCTGACCGAGGTGTGCCTGCAGCTGGCAACGAACATGCTGGTGCTGGCGGATAAGGGCACCCCTGCTGAGTGCCGCGCTATGGCCGAAGCCGTCATCGCGGACGGTTCCGCCTTTGCAAAGTGCAAGGAGATGTTCGCGGCCCAGGGCGGCGACACCCGCGTGCTGGACGACTACAGCCTGTTTGAAAAGCCCGCGGCAAGCTTTGAGCTGCTGGCCGAGCAGGACGGCTACATTGTGGCGAACGACGCCGAGAAGATCGGCTCGGCCAGCGTGCTGCTGGGTGCAGGCCGCCAGAAGAAGGGCGACCCGCTGGACTTTGCCGCCGGCATCACCCTGCACAAAAAGCGCGGTGACTATGTGCACAAGGGCGAGAGCCTTGCCACCTTCTACGGCGCGGCGGATAAGTTTGCCGCAGCCGCCGAGGAGTACCGCAGCGGCCTTGTCTACGGCAGCGAAAAGCCGGAGGAAGCCCCGCTGGTGTACGCGCTGGTGACCAAAGACGGCGTGGAACGCTACTGATTTTGAACAAAAAGGTTCCGGGGCCGTCCTGCTCCGGGGCTTTTTGCGTCTTTTGCCAGTTTTTTGTTGCTTATCGTGGAAAAGAGTGGAACTTTGTCTCTTGATGTGATATACTAGATTGCATTCATGCGGTCCCGGCGAAGGGACACGGAAGGAGAAAGGACTTGTTATGAAGATCATTCTGGTGGGCGGCGGCAAGGTCGGCACGGCGCTGGCGCGGCAGCTCAGCGAGGAAGGCCACAATGTGACCATCGTGGACACCAACAAAGCCCGCGTGGAACATTTGACGGAAAGCTACGATGTGCTGGGCATCGTGGGTAACGGTTCTTCCATCACCACGCTGGCGGAAGCGGGCATTGAGGATGCGGACGTGTTCATTGCGGTGACCGGCTCGGACGAGCTGAACCTGCTGTGCTGCATGTTCGCAAAAAAGGCGGGCCACTGCCACGCCATTGCCCGCGTGCGCAACCCGTCCTACAGCCATGAGCTGGACTTTATCAAAAAGCAGATCGGCATCTCGGCCATCATCAACCCGGAAATGGCGGCCGCCAAGGAGATCTCCCATCTGCTGCGGTTCCCGGGGGCCAGCAAGATCGACACCTTTGCGGGCGGGCGCGTGCGCCTGATCAAGTTTGCCCTGAACGGCACCCAGGCGCTGGACGGCGTGGCCATCCGCGAGATCCCCACCCGGCTGAAAAGCGATATCCTGGTGTGCGCGGTGGAGCGCAGCGGCGACGTGATCATCCCCAACGGCAACTTCGTGCTGCGCAGCGGCGACCAGGTCACCTTCCTTGCCACGCAGGAGAACGCCCATGAGTTCTTTCAGCGCATCGGTCTGCCGGTGCGCCCGGTGCGCAACGCCCTCATCGTGGGCGGCGGTGCCATCGCGTTCTACCTGAGCCAGGAACTGCTGGAAAACCACGTCCGCGTGCGCATCGTGGAGCGCGACGCCGACCGCTGCACCGAGCTGGCGGAACAGCTGCCCGGCGCGCAAATTCTGAACGAAGACGGCTCCAACCGCGAATTCCTGCTCTCCGAGGGTATGGAGTCCACCGAAGCCTTTGTGGCCCTGACCAACATCGACGAGGAGAACGTGCTGCTGACCCTGTTTGCCAAAAAGCACTCTCACGGCAAGCTGGTCACCAAGGTGAACCGTCTGGAGTTCGACGACATTCTGGCCGGGCTGGACCTGGGCAGCGTGGTCTACCCCAAGTACATGACCTGCGATTACATCGTGCAGTATGTGCGCGCACTGCAGAACGAGGCGGGCAGCAACATCAAGACCCTGTACCGCATCCTGGACGACCGCGTGGAAGCGCTGGAGTTCACCGTCCACGAGGAGAGCGCGGCCACCGGTGTGCCGCTGAGCCAGCTGCACCTGAAGAAAAACCTGCTGCTGTGCTGCATCACCCGCGGCGACCGGATCCTGATCCCCCGCGGCGGCGACCAGATCCAGGTGGGCGATAACGTCATCGTGGTCACGCTGGAGCATGGCCTGCACGACCTGCGCGACATCGTGGACCATGCCGCCCAGAACTGACGGAGGCAGGCTATGAATTATGCGATCGTTTTCCGCCTGCTGGGCTATGTGCTCATGATCGAAGGCGCGCTGCTGCTGCTTCCGGCGGCGGCCAGCGGGTTCTACGGCGAGTGGTCTGTGCTGGGCGTGTTCCTGGTCACGGCGGCGGTCAGTGCTGCTGTGGGCTATGCGCTGCGCGGCATCAAACCCCGCAGCAAGGTGTTCTATATGCGCGAGGGCTTTGCTGCCACCTCACTGAGCTGGATCGTCATCTCCATCGTGGGCGCGGTGCCTTTCGTGGTCACCGGCTGCATCCCGAACCCGGTGGACGCCCTGTTTGAGACGGTGTCCGGCTTTACCACCACCGGTGCCAGCATCCTGCCCGCCGTGGAGGATCTGCCCAAGGGCATTCTGTTCTGGCGCAGCTTCACCCACTGGATCGGCGGCATGGGTGTTCTGGTGTTCCTGCTTTCGCTGCTGCCGCTGACCGGCGGCTCCCACGTCAACCTGATGAAGGCAGAAAGCCCCGGCCCTCAGGTGGATAAGCTGGTGCCCAAGGTGCAGTCTACCGCAAAGATCCTGTACGGCATCTATTTTGCACTCACCGTGCTGGAGGTGGTATTCCTGCTGCTGGGCGGCATGCCGGTGTTTGAAAGCCTGCTCACGGCCTTCGGCACGGCGGGCACCGGCGGCTTCGGCTTCAAGAACGACAGCTTCACGAGCTTTTCGCCCTACATCCAGTGGGTCGTTACCATCTTCATGATCCTGTTCGGCGTCAATTTCAACGCCTACTTCCTGCTGCTGATGCGCAAGTTCGGCCGTGTCATCAGCGAGGAAGTGCGCGGCTACTTCCTTGTCATTCTGGCGGCGGTGGGCATCATCACGGTCAACATCTACAGTCTCTACAACAGCGTTGGCGAGGCGGTGCGGCAGGCGGCTTTCCAGGTGGGCTCCATCATCACCACCACCGGCTTTTCCAGCTGCGACTTTGACCTGTGGCCCACCCTCTCCAAAGAAGTGCTGGTGGTGCTCATGTTCATTGGCGCCTGCGCGGGCAGTACCGGCGGCGGCATCAAGGTGAGCCGCCTCCTCATTCTGGGCAAGACGCTGGGCAAAGAGCTCAAGCAGGCACTGCACCCGCAGGTGGTGGCCCCCGTCCGCATGGACGGCAAGCTGCTGAACCATGAGACCATCCGCACCACCAATGTGTACATGGCAGCGTATTTCTTCATCTTCGTGGCGTCCTTCCTGCTCATCAGCCTGGACGGCTTCGACATGGTGACGAACTTCACCGCCATTGCCGCAACCCTGAACAACATCGGCCCCGGCCTTGCACAGGTGGGCCCGATGATGAACTTCGGCAGCTTCACGAACCCGGCAAAGCTGGTCATGATCTTCGATATGCTGGCCGGTCGTCTGGAAATTTTCCCGATGCTGGTGCTGTTCCTGCCGGATACCTGGCGCAAGTTCTAAATAATTTACTGGTCTGTAAGCCGGAAAGCCGTTTTGGTTTTCCGGCTTACTTCTTTCTCGTGAAAAAGAGTTCCAGAAAAATCCGCAGATTTTTCTGGAACTCAAAATAAAAAAGATATTATTCCACTAAAGAAGCCCAGAGCGTCAGCGGAGGGCATTCAAAATCGTTTTATACTTCTACTTTCTCCTGTGCCCGGTACTGCAGCGCTTCCAGCAGAGCGTCTTCGTCCAGCAGCTGCTTGCCGGAAAGGTCCGCCACCGTGCGGGCCACCCGCAGGATGCGGTCGTGGGCGCGGGCAGAAAGGCCCAGTGCATCGTAAGAGGCCCGCAGCAGCCGCTCGGCGGCGGGGGTCATGCGGCAGATGCGCCGTACCTGCCCGGCAGTGAGCTGGGCGTTGCAGTGGATGCCCTCGAATCCGGGCGCTGCATACCGCTTGGCCTGAATGGCCCGGGCTGCCAGCACCTGTTTGCGCAGCTCGGCGCTGCTCTCGGAAGGGGCAGCGGTGTGCAGCTCGTCAAAGGCGATGGGGTCCATCTCCACGCACAGGTCGATGCGGTCCAGCAGCGGGCCGGACACCCGGCTGCGGTACTGCCGCACCGCGCTGGGGGAGCAGGTGCACTGCCGGGTGGGGTGGCCGTAGTAGCCGCACTTGCAGGGGTTCATGGCGGCCACCAGCTGGAACCGGCTGGGATAGGTGGCGCTGCCTGCCGCGCGGCTGACCGTGATCTGGCCGTCCTCCAGCGGCTGGCGCAGCACTTCCAGACTTTCGCGGGAGAACTCCGGCAGCTCGTCCAGGAACAGCACGCCGCAGTTGGCAAGGCTGCACTCGCCGGGGCGGAACTGTGCCCCGCCGCCTGCCAGCGCGGCCGAACTGGCCGAGTGGTGCGGACTGCGGAAGGGCCGGGCCGACACAAGGCCCCGCCCCTGGGGCAGCTGGCCTGCGATGGAATAAATTTTGGTGGTCTCCACGGCTTCCTCTCGGGTGAGAGGCGGCAGGATGCCGGGCAGGCGCTTTGCCAGCATGGATTTGCCGGTGCCGGGCGCGCCGATGAGCAGCACGTTGTGCCCGCCGGCGGCCGCGATCACCATGGCCCGCCGCGCCAGCGACTGGCCCATGACGTCTGCAAAATCCGGCACCTGGGCCCAGGCGTCTTCGGGGTCAAAGGGGATGACGGCTGCCGGGGCGATGGGCGCGATGCCGCGCAAAGCGTCCACCACTTCCCGGGCCGTGCGGGCAGGGTAGACCGTCATGCCGTCACCGCAGGCTTCGGCGGCCTCGGCAGCGTTTTCAGCGGGCACATACAGCGCACGGATGCCGCTTTCGGCCGCAGCCAGCGCCATGGGCAGCACGCCGGACACCGGCCGCAGGGTGCCGTCCAGCGCCAGCTCGCCCAGAAAGGCGGTGTCAGAAGGGACTTCCTCGATCTGGCCGCTGGCCGTCAGCAGGGCCAGCAGCAGCGGCAGGTCGTAGACCGGGCCGGTCTTGCGCACATCCGCCGGGGCCAAGTTGACCGTGATGCGCCGGTCCGGGAACTTGAAGCCCAGGTTCTTGATGGCGGCGCGCACCCGGTCTGCGCTTTCCCGCACGGCGGAATCCGGCAGACCTACGATGGAAAATGCGGGCAGCCCGCCGGAGACGTCCGCTTCCACAGCCACGGCAAAGCCGCTCAGGCCCCGCAGGCCGAAACTTCTGGTGACAGAATACATGATGCTTTTCCTCATTCCAGCAGATGATGTGTCGGAAAAGAACTGGCAAAGATGGGAAATATTGGATAAAAACGCCAGACTTCGACACAAAAATATGTTCAAGTTCATTATAGTAAAGGGCAGGAAAGTTGTCAATGTGATAGAGAGGAGAGAGTTTTTTCATGTTCACCAGAGAATACTGCCGTTACATCCGTACATATTCCGAGCTGGATGGCCTGCAGCACGCCCACACATTTATTTATTGCGCTTCTGCCACCCCGCAGGGCGCACTGCTGGAACTGCGCAGCGAACAGGGCGGCCGGGTGGAGCGCCGCACGGCGCTGGCCCGGTGCAGCTTTGCCCGGGCCATGCAGCTGATGCGCTATCTGTGCGAGAACGGCGTGGAGCCGGAGCAGTGGCTGGAAGTGCTGGCCGACGCGGGCGAGGTTTGCCAGCCGCTGCAAAACCCGGCAGCAGAACCGGAATTTGCGGGATTTGCGGGCGAAAATCTGGATTTTTGTGCCATATGCCCGGTTTGAAGGGAAAATCTTGTGGCAGATTACGCAATTGACACGATGGACACAAGAGTTTATATTATAAGTAGGTTTAACCAAACCTGTTCTTTTTGCGTTCTTTTTGCGGAAAAATTTACAAAAGGTAAGGTGTGCAAGATGTATTTGGATGAATATAAGCGCTGGCTGGCGGCTGAACTGGAAGACGCCGATCTGAAGCCCGAGCTGGCAAAGATCGAGGGCAACGACGATGAGATCAAGGACCGCTTTGCTGTGGCCCTGAAGTTTGGCACCGCGGGCCTGCGCGGCGTTCTGGGCGCCGGTACCAACCGGATGAACATCTATGTCGTGCGTCAGGCCACCCAGGGCCTGGCAAACTGGGTCAAGACCCAGGGCGGCACCCAGACCGTGGCCATCAGCTACGACAGCCGCCTCAAGAGCGATATCTTTGCCAAGACCGCCGCAGGCGTTCTGGCGGCCAACGGCATCAAGGTGCGCATCTACGATGCTCTGATGCCGGTTCCGGCCCTGAGCTTTGCCACCCGTTACTACAACTGCAACGCAGGCATCATGGTCACCGCTTCCCACAACCCGGCCAAGTACAACGGCTACAAGGCCTACGGCCCGGACGGCTGCCAGATGACCGATGACGCCGCTGCCATCGTTTACGATGAGATCCAGAAGACCGATGTGCTCACCGGCGCAAAGTACATCTCCTTCGCCGAGGGCGTAGAGCAGGGCCTGATCCGCTTTGTGGGCGACGACTGCAAGAAGGCCCTGTATGATGCCATCGAGGCACGTCAGGTGCGCCCGGGCCTGTGCAAGACCGCCGGCCTGAAGCTGGTGTACAGCCCGCTGAACGGTTCCGGTCTGGTGCCGGTCACCCATGTGCTGAACGATATGGGCATCACCGATATCACCATCGTGCCTGAGCAGGAGTACCCCAACGGTTACTTCACCACCTGCTCCTACCCGAACCCCGAAATTTTCGAGGCCCTGAAGCTGGGCCTGAATCTGGCCACCGAGACCGGTGCCGACCTGATGCTGGCCACCGACCCCGATGCCGACCGCGTGGGCATCGCCATGAAGTGCCCGGACGGCAGCTATGAGCTTGTCTCCGGCAACGAGATGGGCGTGCTGCTGCTGGACTACATCTGCGCCGGCCGCATCGAGAAGGGCACCATGCCCAAGAACCCGGTCGCTGTCAAGTCCATCGTGTCCACCCCGCTGGCCGACGCTGTGGCAAAGCACTACGGCGTGGAGATGCGCAATGTGCTGACCGGCTTCAAGTGGATCGGCGATCAGATCGCCAACCTGGAAGCTGCCGGTGAGGTCGATCGCTTCATCTTCGGCTTCGAGGAGAGCTACGGCTACCTGGCTGGCCCCTATGTCCGCGACAAGGACGCCATCATCGGCTCCATGCTCATCTGCGAGATGGCCGCTTACTACCGCAGCATCGGCTCCTCCATCAAGCAGCGTCTGGAGGAAATTTATGCCCAGTATGGCCGTTACCTGAACAAGGTGGACAGCTTTGAGTTCCCCGGCCTGACCGGCATGGAGAAGATGGCTTCCATCATGCAGAAGCTGCGTGACCAGCCCCTCACCGAGCTGGCCGGCCACAAGGTGGTCAAGGTCACCGACTACAAGAAGCCCGAGGAGACCGGCCTGCCCGCCGCCAACGTGCTGATCTACACGCTGGAAAATGGTGCTACCGTCGTGGTGCGTCCCTCCGGCACTGAGCCGAAGATCAAGACCTACTTCACCACCCTGGGCAAGGACCTGGCTGAAGCACAGGCCCAGAAGGATGCTCTGGCCGCTGCCATCGAGCCCATCCTGAAGTAATTCCCGAAGCAAAACCAAAGCATGACTCATTTGTGCCCCTCTGCCGTGTGCGGAGGGGCATTTTTGCTGTAGATTTTCGGTTGCAGTTTGGGGCGTGATACGCTATAATAAAATATGGCTTATTCTATCCAGCTGCCGGAAAAGTGGAAAACGGCGGTGTGTGATAAGGCAGGTGCAGAAAATGGAAAAGAGAGTATCGGCGGTGCTGGTGGCGGCAGGGTCTTCCACCCGGATGGGCTTTGATAAGCTCAGCTTTGATCTGGGCGGTGAGACGGTGCTGCGCTGCAGCATCCGTGCGTTTGAGCAGTGCCCGCTGGTGACGGAGATCGTTCTGGTGGCGGGCAAAAACCGTGCGTTTGTGGAGCAGCAGGCTGCGGACTGCACAAAGCCCGTGCAGATCGTGCCCGGCGGTGCCACCCGCGCCGAGAGCGCGAAAAATGGCGTTCTGGCGGCAAAAGGGGACATCGTGGCGGTGCACGACGCGGCCCGGCCCTTCGTGAGCCAGCCGGTCATCACGGCGGCATTGGAAGCTGCCGCCCGCAGCGGGGCCGCTGCCCCTGCCGTGCCGGTGAAGGATACCATCAAAACGGCGGTGCGCGGTGACGGCAAGACCGTGCCGGAGGCCTGCCTTGTGCAGACCACGCCCGACCGCAGCACCCTGTATGCGGTGCAGACGCCCCAGTGCTTTGACCGCGCCGAATATCTGGCAGCACTGGGGGAGCTGGACGCTGAGAAGGCCCGGCGCGTCACCGATGATTGCAGCCTGTTCGAGCTGACCGGCCGCGCCGTGCAGCTGACCCAGGGCGATTACGCCAACCTGAAGATCACCACCCGGGAGGACCTGCCCCGCCCGGCACAGAAAGAGGAACCGAAAATGCGCATTGGACACGGTTATGATGTACATCGCCTGGTGGAGGGCCGCAGGCTCATTCTGGGCGGCGTGGACGTCCCGTTTGAGAAGGGGCTGCTGGGCCACTCCGACGCCGATGTGCTGACCCACGCGGTGATGGATGCCGTGCTGGGCGCGGCGGCGCTGGGGGATATCGGCCAGCATTTCCCGGACAATGACCCGGCTTACTCCGGTGCCGACAGCCTCAAGCTGGCCCGCCGCGTGGCCGAAATTTTAAAGGAGCACGGCTGGCGCATTGAAAACATCGACGCAACGCTGCTGTGCCAGCGCCCGAAGCTGGCGCCCCACATCCCGGCTATGCGCCGGAACCTGGCGGATGCCTTCGGCCTGCCGGTGGACGCCGTGAGCGTGAAGGCCACCACCGAGGAACATCTGGGCTTTACCGGCGAAGGCCTGGGCATCGCCGCCCATGCCGTTGCCCTCATCGAAACGCTGTAACGGGAGTGTGCACCAATGACTCTGAATGCGATCATTGCAAATTTCCAGACCTTCAAGATCGTGGATCTGCTTGATATCATCATCATTGCGTTCCTGATCTATCAGGTGCTGGGCATCATCAACCGCACCCGCGCCGGGCAGCTGGCCAAGGGCGCGCTGATCGTGCTGGCCGTTTATCTGGTGGCCAACACTTTGAACATGCGCACCGTCACCTGGCTGCTGAACTCACTGCTGCAGGTGGGCCTGCTGACGCTGGTGGTGCTGTTCCAGCCGGAGATCCGCCGCGCGCTGGAGCGCATGGGCCAGACCGACCAGTGGACGGCAAAGCTGTTCAACGTGAAGGGCCGCTACAACGACCCCAGCCTGAAGGGCGCATGGCGCAGCGCCATCATTGCCATCTGCGACGCGGCCGAGCGCTTCTCGGAGACCAAGACCGGCGCACTGATCGTGCTGGAACGCCACACGAACCTTTCTGAGATCGTGCGCACCGGCACCCCGGTGAACAGTGCGGTCAATCTGGAAGTGCTGGGCACCATCTTCTACGAGGGCACCCCGCTGCACGACGGCGCGGCCATCATCGAAAACGGACGCATCAAGGCGGCAGGCTGTGTGCTGCCCCTTTCCAATAATCTTGATCTCGGCAAGGACATGGGCACCCGCCACCGCGCCTGCCTGGGCATTGCCGAAAACTCGGACGCCATCGCCATCGTGGTGAGCGAGGAGACCGGCATCATCTCCATGGCGAAGAACGGCGTGCTGATCCGCCATTTTGACCGCCAGACCCTTTACACCCGCCTGATCGACGAGATGATCCCCAAGGAGACCGCCGCCGAGAAGACGACCGCCAGCGGCTGGAAGGGCCAGCTCAGCCGTCTGTGGAACTGGGCCAGCCAGAAGGAGGACGAGCAGCAATGAGCAACACGCCCAACAAGGCGAACGGCACGAAGCAGGCCGTCGCACACAAGAAAAACATTCTGGATGACCGCCGCATCCGGCTGGCACTTTCGATCCTGCTGGCTGTCATTGCGTGGATGGTGGTCACCATCATCGTCCAGCCCGGCACAACCAACACCATCTACAATGTGCCGGTGGATTATTCCTATGATTCCGCAGCCTACACTTCCCGCGGCCTGAGCATCGTCAGCGTCGAGGACAAGACCGTGAACCTGAAAATTTCCGGCGACGGCTACACCATCGGCGGGCTGACCGCTTCGGATTTCGTGGTCTACCCGGATTTTTCCAGCGTGCGTGACAGCGGAGAGAAGAACCTGCGCCTGCTGGTGCGCGGGGCCAACGGCCTGCTGAACGGTGTCACCGTGACGATGGAAGGCAGCGACAACACGGTGGATGTGGTGTTCGACGTGGTGGAGGAGAAGACCCTGCCCGTGACCATCACCACCAACTATCTGACCATCGCGGACGGCTACATCCTTTACAGCACCGATGTCTCCAAGGAGACCGTGACCCTGTCCGGCCCCAGCAGCGAGCTGGACAAGGTGGCCACCTGCACCGCCGAGGTGACCTACACCGGCGAGCTGAACGAATCGGTCACGCTGAGCACGCCGCTGCGGTTCTACACCGCCGGAGGCAAGGAAGTGACCTTCGAGTACACCCAGCTGGAGGAAAGCAGTGTGGACGTGACCTTGCAGGTCTACAAGATGGCCACTCTGCCGGTGAATGTGAATTTCATCAATGCACCGAAGGATTTTGACGATTCTGTGCTGGTGTACGCCCTCAGCCGCAAAGAGCTCAAGGTGGCGGGCCCCACGGCAAAGATCGACCAGCTTTCCACCCTGCCCATCGGCAGCATCGACCTTTCTACCTTTGCGCTGAACAAGAGCTACGAGATGCCCATTGAGCTGCCGACGGATATCTACCTGCTGGATAACATCTCCACCATCACGGTCAGCTTCGACTGCTCGAACCTGGAGACCAAGACCATGAACCTGCCCAGCAGCTGCGTGCAGGTGGTGAACCTGCCCTCCACCTATCAGCTCACAGTGGAGACGGACCGGCTCATGAACGTGACCCTCTGCGGCCCGAAGGGCGCGATGGAAACGCTGACGCCGGAGCAGGTCGTGGTGGAGATCGACGCCGAGGACTTCTCGGTGGCTACCGGCCAGCAGAACATCGCCTGCCGCCTGTATGTGCCCTCCAACGGCAAAATTTTCGCACTGGGCAGCTATGTGCTGCAGTGCCGCATCGACAGCAACTGAAAAGGATAGCATAACAACATGATTCTGGTTCGCAACATCCGTCTGCCGCTCTCCGCCGGGGAACCGCAGGCATTTGAAAAAGCCCTGCACACCGCCCGCATCCCGCGCGGCAGGGTGCAGCACCTGGGCGTGGCAAAGCTCTCGGTGGACGCCCGCCATGGCCAGCCCAAGCTGGTGTACACCGTGGCTGTCACCCTGAAGGACCCGGCAGACGAAGCGGCCTTTGCCGCCCGGGGCGGGGACGTGACTCTGCACGAGAAAGCTGATTTCTCGGTGCAGAACGGCACCCTGCCGCTGGGCCACCGGCCGGTGGTCTGCGGTCTGGGCCCGGCGGGCCTGTTTGCAGCGCTGCTGCTGGCCCGGCAGGGCTATAAGCCCATCGTGCTGGAACGCGGCCCTGCGCTGGACGAGCGTGTGAAGGCTGTGGAGCATTTTTCCGCCACCGGTGAGCTGGACGTGAACGCGAACATCCAGTTCGGCGAGGGCGGCGCGGGCACCTTCTCGGACGGCAAGCTGACCACCCGCATCGGCGACGAGCTGTGCGGCTTTGTCACCGAAGTGTTCCTGCAGCACGGTGCACCGGCAGAGATCGCCTGGAAGCAGAAGCCCCATGTGGGCACCGACCTGCTGCGGGGCGTCATCACCTCCATCCGCAGGGAGATCGAGGCTTTGGGCGGCGAGGTGCACTTCAACACGGCCCTGACCGGCTTTGAACAGAAAAACGGACAGCTGACCGGAATTTTTACCACAAATGGCACCTTCCCCTGTGAAGCGCTGGTGTTCGCGGTGGGCCACTCGGCCCGGGACACCTTCGGGATGCTGATGGACAGCGGCCTGCAGCTGGAGTGCAAGCCCTTCAGCGTGGGCTTCCGTGCCGAGCACCTGCAGAGCGAGATCGAAAAGAGCCTGTACCACGAGGCGGCAGGCCACCCGGCTCTGCCCCGGGGCGAATACCAGCTCTCCCAGCATGTGGGTGAGCGGTGCGTCTATACCTTCTGCATGTGCCCCGGCGGGCAGGTGGTGGCTTCGGCCAGCGAAGAAGGGCGCGTGGTCACCAACGGCATGAGCTACCACGCCCGCAACGGCAAAAACGCCAACGCGGCGGTTGTGGTGAGCGTAGGTGCGTCTGATTTTGCAAACGACCCGCGCCGGGCCATCGCGTTCCAGCGGGAGCTGGAAGCCAAAGCCTATGCGGCAGGCCATGCCGCCGGGCCCTATGCCGCCCCGGCCGAGAACATCCAGAGCTTTCTGGAAGGACGCGGCCAGCTGCGCATCGGCAGCGTGCAGCCTACCTATGACCGCGGCGTGACGGCGGCCGACCTGGGGGCCCTGCTGCCCGGGGAGCTGGCCGACACCCTGCGGGCGGGCCTGCGCGCCTACGAGCGCAAAATCGCAGGCTACACCGCGCCGGACGCCATCCTCACCGGCCTTGAGACCCGCACCAGCAGCCCGGTGCGGCTGAAGCGGGAGGAGAATTTTGAGTGTTCCCAGCTGGCAGGGCTGTACCCCTGCGGCGAGGGCGCAGGGTATGCGGGCGGCATCATGAGCGCCGCCGTGGATGGCCTGCGGGTGGCCCGCGCCATCATCAGCCGGTATGCACCGGCAGAAGGGTGAGAAAAATTGATGAACGATCGTGAAAACGATACAATGCAGGAAAACGAGGGCCGCCGGGTGCAGCAGGAGCTGGAAAGCCAGCTGCGCGCCTTTGGCGACACCGTATCGGACGCTTTTGCCCACGGCTTTGAGGGCCGCGGCATGGACATTGGCGACCGGGCCTACGGTGTGGGCAAGGCAGCGGTGCACGCGGCCAATTATGGCATCGGCGAAGCAGCCAAGGCTTTCCGCAGCGGCCGCGACGCCTACTATAAAAACCAGCAGGAGGCCCGCCGGAATGCGGCGGACGGCACTGCTGCGGCAGGCAGCACCGGCATGCCCCAGTGGGCGCGCCAGATGTTCGGCTTCCCGGAGCCGACCCCGGTGGAAAACGTCCGCAGCAGCGCAAAAAAGTACAGAGGTACGGGCATTGCGCTGCTGGCCACCGGCATCACCTTTGCGGTCATCTTCGGCACTGCCGGCATCAGCTGCCTGGCGGTGGCGGAGGCGGCAACGCCGCTGGCAGCGGCTGTGGGAGACGGCGTGGTCTATGCGCTGGGCAGCGGGCTGCTTAGCAGTGCGGGCATGACCGCGCTGGAGATCTGCGGCAATGTGTTTACCGTTGTGGCTCTCGGCTTCTGCTGGATGATCGCCGCCGGGGCCAGCCGCATGAAGGCAGGCAAGAATATGGACCTGTATGCCGACATGGCCGAAGGCATGGACTACAAACAGGGCCTTTCGGTGCAGATGCTGGCCGATCTTGCCCATCAGAAAAAGAAAAAAACGCTGAAACAGCTGCAAAAGTATATCCGCAAGGGCTGGCTGCGCGCCTGGCTGGACGAAAAGACCCAGAAGCTTTACCTGACGGCCGAAGATTACCGCGCCGCGCAGGAAGCTGCTGCCGCACCCAAGGCAGAGCCGCAGCCGGAAAAGCCGGAAGCGGACGAAACACCGCTGAATCTGGAAACCGCCCGCCGCTTTGCCGCCGTGCTGGCGCAGGAAAAGCAGGTCATGCAGGATGCCCAGGGCCGCGAAGAACTGGAGCATATGCAGAAGACCACCACCGCCATCTGCGACTGGCTGGAAGCCCACCCGGAGAGCCTGCCCAAGGCCCGCCGCTTTGCGGAATATTATATCCCCACCACCCTCAAGCTGCTGCACACCTACAACGATGTGCAGGGTCAGAAGGGCGAGAATGCCGAGACCATCCGCCGGGATATCGCGGGCATCCTGCACACCCTCAACCAGGCGTATGACACCCTTTACAACACACTGCTCTCGGATATGGCCATGGATGTCTCCTCGGAGATCGCGGCGCTGCAGGGGATGCTGGCCAACGACGGCCTGACGGGAGGGGACTTTCAATGACCTACCGTGCATGGGAGCTCAAGCCGCTGGACCGCGCGGCCCTGAAGGAGCTGACGCAGGCCATCGCCGAGCAGGCCGTGGAAGAACTGGAACAGCAGGCTATGGAAGAAGAACCCTGGTCTGACGCAAAATACAGCAGCGTGCTTTCCGCCCAGCAGAAGGAGAACGCCCTGCTGGCGGGCATCCTGACCGCCCGGGGCATCACCGACCCTGCCGAAGCCCTCACCCTGCTGGCCGGGGAGGAAGATCTCAGCGACCCGTTTTTGCTGACGGATATGCAAAAAGCCTGCGAGCGCATCTGGCAGGCCATTGATAACGGCGAGACCATCGTGGTCTTTGGCGATTACGACGTGGACGGCGTGACCGCCACGGCCCTGCTCTACCAGCACCTCAAGGGTATGGGGGCCACGGTGAAATGCATGCTGCCCAGCCGCGAGGGCGACGGCTACGGCCTTTCCCGCAACGCCATCCAGTCCATCCACGACAAGGGCTATCAGCTCATCGTGACCGTGGACAACGGCATCTCTGCTGTGGAAGAAGCGGAGTTTGCCGCAGAACTGGGCATCGACCTCATCATCACCGACCACCATCTGCCGCCGGAAACGCTGCCCAAAGCCGTTGCTGTGGTGGACCCCCGCCGGCTGGACGACACCAGCCCCTTCAAGGGCCTGTGCGGCGCGGGTGTGGCTTTTAAGCTGTGCGCCGCACTGGACGGCTGCCCGCCGGAAGAAATGCTGGATTATTGCGGCGACCTTGCCGCCGTGGGCACTGTGGCCGACGTGATGCCGCTGACCGGCGAGAACCGCACGCTGGTAAAATCCGGCCTGCGCCAGCTGCAGAACACCGACCGCCCGGGCCTGGAAGCCCTGCTGGAAGAAGTGGGCCTTGCGGGCCGCCCCATCACGGCCGAGAACATCAGCTATGCCATCGCGCCCCGCATCAATGCGGCGGGCCGCATGGACAGCGCTGTCACGGCCCTGCAGCTGGTGCTGTGCGAGGACCCGGACCGGGCCGAAGAACTGGCCCACAAGCTGAACGAGATCAACGTCAAGCGGCAGGAAACGGAACTGGAGATCTTCAAGGCCGCGCAGGTGCTGCTGGAACAACAGCCCGAACGGCTGGAAGACCGGGTGATGCTGCTGTGGGGCCGCGACTGGCACCCCGGCGTCATCGGCATCGTGGCGTCCCGCCTTGTGGAGCGCACCGGTCGCCCGGTGATCGTGGTCACAGTGGACGAGCATGGCGAGTGCAAGGGCAGCGGCCGCAGCGTGCCGGGCTTCAACCTGCACGCCTGCATCGGCTCCTGCGCCGACCTGCTCATCCGCTATGGCGGCCACGCCATGGCAGCGGGCCTTTCGGTGCGGGAAGAAAATCTGCCCGAGCTGCGCCGCCGCCTGAACGAGTGGGCCGCCCGGGAATGCCCGGTGCTGCACACCGCCCCGCTGGAATGCGACCTGCCCATCCATCTGGACCGGGTCACGGTGGACAGCGTGCGCCGCATCGACGCGCTGGCCCCCTTCGGGGCCGAGAACCCGACGCCGGTGTTCCTGCTGCAGAGCGCCGTGGTGGATGGAGTCTATCCGGTGTCCGAGGGCAGGCACAGCCGCCTGCGCCTGCGGCAGGGCAATGCCAGCGTATATGCGGTCTGGTTCGGTATGCCGCCGGAACAGCTGCCCTACACCATGGGCGACGTGGTGGATGCCGCGCTGAACCTCTCGGTCTACGAGTCGGCCCGGGGCGCACAGCTTTCCGGACGCATTTTGGACCTGCACCCGGCGGGCCTTGGCACCAAACTGTCCGAACAGGCAGCCCTTGTGGCCGCCCTGCGCCGCGGCACGCCCCTGACGGCTGAACAGAAAACGCTGATCACGCCTGATCGCAGCCACATTATCACGGTGTACCGTGAGCTGCAGGCCCGCCGCTGGCACGCAGAAGACCTGCAGCCGCTGTGCGCGAAGCTGGGCGAAGAAAATACAGGCAAAACGCTGGTGGCGGTCACGGCCCTGGAACAGGTGGGCCTCATTGCCACAGTGGAAAAGGGCGGGGCAAAGTATCTGGAGCTTGTGCCCGCACAGGGCAAGAAAAACCTTGCCGATGCCCCGATCCTGAAATGTTTGGAGGGAATGTAAATGCCAGAGGGAAAGAAAAACGCAGTCCCGGCCCCCGTCCCGGTGCGGGACGAGGACTCCTACTCGGCGAAGACCCATCTGCACCAGCCTGTGCCGGTGCAGGAGACGGCCACCGTCTCGGCCACAGCCCAGCTGGCCGATGCCCCGGAGGGCGCACTGCCTTCTGAGGTGCGGCCCGAGATCGTCACCTGGGACAAGCTGTGCGAGGCCATCAAGGCCAGCGGCCGCTCCTACAATATGGAGATGATCGAAAAGGCCTACAACCTTGCCAACGACGCCCACAAGGGCGTGTGCCGCCGCAGCGGCGAGCCTTATATCTGCCACCCGCTGGCCGTGGCACGGCTGGTGCTGGACCTCGGCATGGACACCGAGAGCATCGCCGCCGCCCTGCTGCATGACGTGGTGGAGGACACCCCCACCACCCTGGCCGACCTGACCGCCGCATTTGGCGAGGAAGTGGCCCTGCTGGTGGACGGTGTGACCAAGCTGACCAAGATCGAATTCTCCAACATCGAAGAACTGCAGGCCGAAAACCTGCGCAAGATGCTGCTGGCCATGAGCCGCGATGTGCGCGTGATGATCATCAAGCTGTGCGACCGGCTGCACAATATGCGCACCGGCGATGCCTGGCCGGAGCAGAAGCGCCGCGACAAGGCCCGCGAGACGATGGAAGTGTATGCACCCATCGCCAACCGCCTGGGCATTTTGAACGTGAAGGAAGAACTGGAAGACCGCAGCCTGCATTACCTCGACCCCGTGGGCTACGAGGAGATCAGCCGGATGCTCAGCGAGCGTGCGGGCGAGGAGTTTTTGACCAAGGTCTCCGGTGTCATCGAGCAGCGTCTGGTGGAAAGCGGCATCGAAGGCGCCACCATCAAGCGCCGGGTCAAGAGCATCTACGGCATCTACCGCAAGACCATCATGCAGAACAAGTCCTTCGATGAAATTTATGATATCTATGCGGTGCGCGTCATTCTGGATACGCTGGCTGAGTGCTACAGCACCCTGGGCCTCATCCATGATATGTACCATCCGCTGCCCAACCGCTTCAAGGATTATATCTCCACCCCCAAGCCCAACGGCTACCAGAGCCTGCACACCACGGTCATCGGCCACGAGGGCATCCCCTTCGAGGTGCAGATCCGCACCCGCAAAATGGACGAGATGGCCGAGTACGGCGTGGCCGCCCACTGGAAGTACAAGGAGGGTCTGGACGGCCACGACAAGCTGGACGAGCGTCTGGCTTGGGTGAGCCAGCTGCTGGAAAATCAGCGCGTCAGCGAGGATTCCGGCAACCTTCTGCACGACCTCAAGAGCGACCTGCTGCCCGAGGAAGTGTTCGCCTTCACCCCCAAGGGCGACGTCATCAACCTGCCCACCGGTGCCACCTGCATCGACTTTGCCTACGCCATCCATTCGGCGGTGGGCAACCGCATGGTGGGCTGCAAGGTGAACAACCGCATGGTGCCCATCGACCATGTGGTCTCCACCGGCGAGATCATCGAGGTCATCCTCGGCCCGGCGGACAAGGGCCCCAGCCGCGACTGGCTAAAGATCGTGCGCACCAGCGAGGCCAAGAGCAAAATTCGCAACTGGTTCAAGAAGATGCGCCGCGAGGAAAATATCACGCAGGGACGTGACGCGTTGGCGCGTGAGCTGCGGCGGGAGATGATCCTCGTTCCGGACGACCAGCTGGATGATTTCATCAACAGCTGCTGCCGCCGTCTGCGCCAGAACAACGCCGAAGAACTGTATGCCGCCATCGGCTACGGCGGCATGACCATCGCCAACTGCCTGCCCAAGCTCAAGGAGGAGTGGCAGAAGCTGAAGGCTGCCGAGGACAAGACCGAAGACGACCTGCCCAAGGTGGACCTGAGCCGGGTGCACGCCACCGACGGCGTGGTGGTGGAAGGCTTCGACAACACCCCCATCAAGTTTGCCAAGTGCTGCAGCCCGCTGCCCGGAGACCCCATCGTGGGCTTCATCACCCGGGGCTTCGGCGTGTCCATCCACAAGCAGAGCTGCGTGAACGCCATCTCCAGCATGAAGGACCCCACCAATGCCCCCCGCTGGGTCAAGGCCTACTGGGCCGACAGCGTCAAGGACAGCTACAAGGCAGGCCTTGAGATCATCGCCCTGAACCGCAACGAGCTGCTGCAGGACGTTCTGGCGGCACTGGCAGATATCCGTGTGCCCATCTATGCCGTGAACGCCCGTCAGGTGGAGAACGGCTGCGCCATGGTCAGCCTGACCATCGGCATCAACAATACCGAGCACCTCAACCGGGTGGTCGCAAGACTTTCCAAGGTGAAGGATGTGCTCAAGGTGACAAGGAGCTAATATATGCGTGCAGTCATTCAGGCCGTTTCTTCGGCCAGTGTGCGGGTGGAAGGCGGCGAACCCCGCGCCATCGGCCCGGGGCTGATGATTTTACTGGGCGTCAGGGACACCGACAGTCTGGACATCGTGCCGAAGCTTGCCGACAAATGTGCGGGCCTGCGCATTTTCCCGGACAGCGAGGGCAAGCTGAACCTCAGCGCCCGCGACCTGGGTTATTCGGCGCTGGTGGTGAGCCAGTTCACCCTGTACGGTGACACGAAAAAGGGCTACCGGCCCAGCTTCATCAAGGCCGCCAAGCCGCCGCTCTCCGTAGACGCCTACGAGCTGTTCCTTGCCGAGATGAACCGGCAGGGCCTCAAAGACGTGCAGCACGGTGAGTTCGGCGCAGACATGCAGGTGTCGCTGGTGAACGAAGGCCCCTGCACCATCATCATCGACACCGACGAGTGGAAGAAAAAGGAGTGAGTTCCATGCAGGCTTTTCATATCCCGGGCGCGGCACCGCTGTACACCAACACCTTTCTGCTCATCTCGGATGCAGGCCATGCTGTGGTCATCGACCCGGCGGCAGATGCGCAGACCTATGATAAAATTTTGAAGGAGCACCATGTGCCCCTCACCGCCATCCTGTGCACCCACGGCCACTACGACCACGTGGGCAGTGCCAAAGCCCTGCAGGCCGAGTGGAACGCGAAGCTCTACTGCGAAAAGGCCGATCTGGCAGGTGACCGCATGTATCCGCTTTCCGCTGCCGACTGTGGCTATGCGGAAGGGGAGAGCATCGCGGTGGATGAGCTGACCTTCACGGTCTGGCACACGCCCGGCCACACGCCCGGCAGCGTGGTGCTGCTGTGCGGGGAATATCTGTTCTGCGGCGACACCCTGTTCGCGGGCAGCATTGGCCGCACCGACCTCGAGGGCGGCAGCAGTGCCCAGATGGCCGAAAGCCTGCGCAAGCTGGCAAAGCTGCCCATCCCGCGCGAGACGCAGGTGCTGCCCGGCCACGGCGAGTTTTCCACCTTTGGCGACGAGCTGGACAACAATTACTTCATCCGCAGCGCTGTGCGCGGCAACAATGATTTATTTTAAAGAGTGAACAACATGAAGATTTATATTACCGGCCTGCCTTCCGGCTACGAGGTGGAGCATCTGGTGCGCCTGTTTTACCCCATGGCACCGCTCACCCTTACCCCGCCGGAAGACACCGAAGACTGCGTCTGGGCCGAAAAAACGCCGGACGGCCTGCACGCACTGGTGCGGCAGGGCGGCAAGAGCGCCGAAAAGTATGCTCCGCTGCCTGCGCCTGTGGAGCAGGGCGGCGAAACGCCGGAATTTTCTCTTGCCAGCCTGACCTACGACCTGTTGCGCCAGTGGACCGGCATCCGCCCGCCCTGGGGCAAGATGACCGGCGTGCGCCCGGTGCGGCTCATCCACGACAAACGTGCCGCAGGCTGGACCGAAGCGGAGATCGACCGCTTTTTCCTCGACCGCTTCGATTGCTCCCAGCAGAAATACCAGATGGCCAAGGCCATTGCCGACCTGCAGGAGCCTATTTTGAAAGTGGGCAGCGAGCCGAAGACCTACAGCCTGTACATCGGCATCCCGTTCTGCCCGTCCCGGTGCAGCTACTGCAGCTTCGTCAACTGCAACCTGGACCGCGACCGCAAGATGGTGCAGCCCTATGTGGACTGCCTGTGCCGGGAAGTGGAGGAAATTCGAATCCAGGCCGAAAAGGCAGGGCTTTCCCTTTGCAGCATCTACATCGGCGGCGGCACGCCCACCAGCCTTTCAGCAGACCAGCTGCGCCAGCTGATGGGCACCGTCCGGGCGAATTTTGACCTTTCCAAGGTCGTAGAATATACGGTGGAAGCAGGCCGCCCGGACTGCACCGACGCCGAAAAGCTGGCGGTCATCAAGGAATACGGCGCCACCCGCATCTCCATCAACCCCCAGACCTTCTCGGATGAAGTATTGGCCGGTATTGGCCGCAAGCACTCGGCGCAGGACATTCTGGACTGCTATGCCGAGGCCCGCAAGGCCGGCCACGACGACATCAACATGGACCTCATCGCGGGCCTGCCCGGTGACACGGTGGAGAGCTTCGAGCGCAGCCTGCGGCAGGCCATCGCCCTTGACCCGGAAAACATCACCGTCCACACCTTGACCCTCAAGCGGGCTTCCCGCATCGTCATTGAGGACCAGAAGGAGAACGACTACGCCGATGTCGCCGCCATGCTGGAAAAGTGCCATCTACTGGCCGAAGCGGGCTACCGGCCCTATTACCTCTACCGCCAGAAGAACACCCTGCAGAACCTGGAAAACGTGGGCTGGTGCAAGCCGGGCCACGAGGGATATTACAACATCTATATTATGGAGGAAGTCCAAACCATCCTGTCCGCAGGCGCGGGCGGCAGCACCAAGCTGGTGGCCGACGGCGGCAGGCGGATGCAGCGCATCTTCAATTTCAAGTATCCGAACGAGTATATCCAGCGGTTTGCGGAGGTGCTGGAACGGAAAAAAGGAGTGGCTGATTTTTATGATCACGATCTGGGTCCCGAAACGATTGGTTGAGATCGACCTTTACAATGTGGCGGCCAGAAGCCCCCAGGCGCTGGCAGACCTGAGCGAGCGCAGCTATGCCCAGCGGGTGGATTATGCCGCCCAGAAGATCCAGCTTTCCGGCGCGAAGATCGTCATGCTCACCGGCCCATCGGCCAGCGGCAAGACCACCAGCGCCCACTGCATCGCCAAAGCATTGGAAAAGCGCGGCACCCCGGCCCACGTCATCAGTCTGGACAATTTTTTCAAGGGCGCAGAGTTCTACCCCCGCCTGCCGGACGGCACGCTGGACTACGAAAACCCCGACACGCTGGACCTGCCCCTCATCAAGCAGTGCCTGAAGGAGCTCAGCGAGACCGGCAAGACCGTGCTGCCAATCTACGATTTCGCCGCCGAGAAGCGCTCGGCCGAGGTGGAGCCGGTGGACCTGCAGGGCGGTGTGTGCATCGTGGAGGGCATCCACGCGCTGAACCCCGATTTGACCGGCCTTGTGAAGGGCGACGACATCTACCGGGTGTACGCGGGCCTGCGGGAGGAATACTGCATCGACGGCCGCCGGGTCATCAACACCCAGGACATCCGCCTGTGCCGCCGCACCCTGCGCGACGCCGCCACCCGCGGCCGCAGCCCGGAAAAGACCCTGGCCATGTGGGAGCGTGTGCTGGACGGCGAGACGCGGTATATCAAGGGCTTCAAGACCACGGCGGATTTTTTGCTGGACACTTCCTTCACCTATGAGCTGGGCCTCATCGCAAAGCTGCTGGGCCAGGTGCGCCAGCAGTTCACACTGGAAGGCCACAATGCTGAGCTGTGGGACGAGACGGCCCGCCGCTTTGAGCATGTGATGCCGCTGGAGCTGGCTCTGCTGCCGGAAGACAGTATGCTGCGGGAATTCTACGGCGGCGCGGTGAAGTGACCGGCCAACGTGTGAAAAATGCGAAAAATCTGTTTCCAAATGGGCACGAATCTGTAAAAAGTGCGGCCCGTTCGTTGCAAAGCTGCGCCCTGTGCGCTATAATGAAAACAGCATCCACGGAACACTCGTAAGGAGCACACCGCAGGCGTGCTGCTTTGCAAAGCGCGGCCTGCGAAGATCGCAATAAGAGAGGTGTCTTTTATGGATTTCAACAAGATCAAGGAAATGGGTCTGGAATACGCCGAAAAGGGCAAGAACGCTGCGCTGGATCTGGCGGAGAAGGGCAAGACCCAGGCGCTGATCGTCAGCGAACAGGGCAAGCTGCTCAAGGCACAGCGTCAGCTGGGCGCACTGGTGTACAGCCTGGCCAAGGGCAAGGAAGAAAACCAGCCGCTGGTGGATAAATACATCGAAATGATCGACAGCATCGAGCAGGAGATCGCCCGCCTGAAGGCAAGCCTGACCCCGGCCGAAGCTGCTGAGGTGGACTATGTCGTCCACGAGGATGTGCCCGCCGAGGAGCCGGAGGCCCCTGCCGCCGAGGCACACAAGAGCTGCCCGCAGTGCGGTGCGCCCGTCTCGGACGATGCGCTGTTCTGCAACAAGTGCGGCGCGCAGCTGTAAGCAGCAGCCGGCACGAAGCAAATGCCCGCAGCAGGGCGGCGTCCCGCCAAAGGATGCCGTCCTGTTTTTGTGGAAAGCGCAGAAAACCTTGAAAAATGCGGGAAAATTGCGGCTTTTGCTTGCAAATCCGCAGAAGGTGCGGTACAATTTACAGTATCTTTTGCAAGGGAGATGAAGTCTGTGCTGGACTGGGAACCGCAGCCGCCTTATACGGCTGAGCAGCTGGTGGAAGTGCTCCGCATCCTGCGGGACCCGGAAAACGGCTGCCCCTGGGACAAGGTACAGACCCACGCTTCCATCCGCAAAAACTTTCTGGAGGAGACCTGCGAAGTGCTGGAAGCCATCGACGCCGACGACCCGGACATGATGCGGGAAGAACTGGGCGATGTGCTGATGCAGGTGGCATTCCATGCCGTCATGGAGGAAGAACGCGGCCGCTTCACCTTTGAGGACGTGTGCCGCGCCGTGTGTGAAAAGCTGGTGTTCCGCCACCCGAACATCTTTGCCTCCTCTGCGGCGGAAAATGCCGGTATAAACGGCTGGGATGCGCTCAAAAATAAGGAAAAGGGCCGCACCACTCTGGCCGACGAGCTGGACACAGTGCCCGCCACCCTGCCTGCTTTGATGCGCGCCCAGAAGCTGCAGAAGCGTGCAGCCCGCAGCGGCGGTGCCCGGCCGGATAAGGCCGAGGCACAGCAGGCTTTGCAGACGGCAGTGGCGCACTGGAACGAAACGTCCAGCGCCGAGGCGGCAGGCCGGCTGCTGTTTGCGGCGGCGGATGCCATGCGCCTGGCCGGTGTGGACGCAGAAGAAGCACTGACCTTTGCTTCCAAGCGTTTCTGCGCCGAACAGAAGACCCAAAGCGGTACTCAGGTCCAGGGACCTGCTCCGATAGAGAAACAAACTGTGAGAGAAAATTGAATCAAAAAATCTGGAGGGTATTCTTATGACGAAAACTGATCTGATCGCGCAGGTTGCTGCAAACACCGAAATGAGCAAGAAGGACGCCGAGCGTGCCGTGGGCGCAATGTTCGAGGCACTGGGCAAGGCCATGGCCGATGGCGAGAAGATCACCATCTCCGGCTTCGGCACCTTCGAGGTCCGCGAGCGCGCCGAGCGCCAGGGCATCAACCCTCGCACCCGTGAGCCCATCACCATCGCTGCTTCCCGCAGCATCGTGTTCAAGCCCGGCAAGTCCCTGAAGGACACTCTGTAAGCTGTACTCATTTTGCCGCCGCTGCCTGCAAGAGGGTGCGGCGGCATTTTTTGTGAGACATTTTCTTGGAAAGAAAGGAAAAAAGACGATGCGTCTGGATAAATATCTGAAGGTGTCGCGCCTGATCAAGCGCCGCACCGTCGCCAACGAGGTGGCCGATGCAGGCCGCATCCTCATCAACGGCAAGACCGCCAAGGCCAGTCAGGCCGTCAAGGCCGGGGACATCATCGAGGTGACCTTCGGCAACCGGCCCATCAAGGTGCGGGTGCTCTCGGACGTGGAGCCCCGCACGAAGGATGTGGCCCGCGAGATGTACGAGATCATGGAGCAGCCCGCCGTGCTGGCGGAAAACCCGCCCCGGGAATAAATCCGGTCCGGTTCTGCATAGGATGCAGCAAACCACCCCAAAGGAGCTGCGCCTATGCCGGAAAAAACAACGAACGCCCCCGCCGCGCCCCACGACCTGATTTTGGAGAGCCGCACCCGCCTGACCATCACCGGCGTGCAGAAGGTGCTGCACTGCAGCGCCGAAAGTGCCGCCATCGAGACGGGCAAGGGCACGCTGCACCTTGCCGGCGCGCAGCTGAACATGACCGAGCTGGATCTGGAAGCCGGGCAGGCAAAGTTCACCGGCCGCATCGACGGGCTGGAGTATACGTCCGGTGCCCCGGCGGGTGGCTTCTGGCATCGGCTGCTGCGATGATCCCGGTGCTGCCGCCCCCGGCGCTGGGGCAGGAGATCGCGGCCTGCGCGGTGCTGGGCGGGTGCACCGGCGCGGTGCGGGCGTTTTTCCCGGTGAAAAGCCGCGCCGCCATCCTGCCGGATGTGCTGTGGGTGGGCGCGGTGCTCACCGCCGTGCAGAGCTATGCGGCCGGGGAAAGCTATGCCGGGGTGCTGCGCTGGTACATGGCAGCCGCCGCCTTTGCGGGCGCAGGCGCTGCCGCCTTTGTGCTGGGGGTGCCGCTGCGGGCCGTGGGCCGGGCGGTGCGGCACGCCGCGCGCTGGCCGGGGCATTTTGTCCGGGTGCGGCTGCTGCGGCCCGCCCTTGACCGCCACAAAGAAAACAGACAGGCCCGCAAACGACGCCGGAACGCAAAAAGAACCGCAAAAAATCCCAAAAAGAACTTGCCAAACCGGCAGCGTATGTTGTATAATTCAAACGTATCAAAGTAAGAGTCAAAATGCAATGGGGGCAGAGAGTACGATGGCAGCGCGAGACCGCAGAAAACGCAAGAAGAACGTGGTCTGGAGAACGTTTGTGCGCTTGTTTTTTGTATTGCTGCTGCTGAGCATGCTGGCCGCTTATATCTCCAACCAGGTCACCATCAGCTCCAAACGTGCAGAGCTGGACACGCTGAACGAGCAGATCGCCCAGCAGAAGACCGAGAACGAGGAGATGCAGCGCATCCTCAGCGGCAACGCAGACCAGATCACCGAGTGGGTCGCGCGGGATTCTTACAACTATGCCGCGCCCAATGAGCGCATCTTTGTGGATGTGACCGGCAACTGAGCGGCAAGCATTATTTCGAAAACAAGGAGTATTGAGTTTTGGCAATTGAGGTAGGGAACGTATTTGAAGGCCGCGTTACCGGTGTGAAACCGTTCGGCGCATTTGTGGCGCTGCCGGAGGGCCGCGTGGGCATGGTCCATATTTCCGAAGTATCCAACGAGTTCGTGCAGGACATTGCAGCGGTTCTGCATGATGGCGATATCGTCAAGGTGCAGGTCATCAACATTGCACCGGACGGCAAGATCGCGCTTTCCATGAAGCGTCTGCTGCCGCCGCCCCCGCGCCCCGCACGGGAAGGCCGCGGCCCGGCAGGCGGCCCCCGCCCCGGCGGCCCGCGTCAGGGCGGCCCCCGCGAGGGTGGTCACTTTGGTGCCGGACGCGGCGGCAGCGGCCGTCCCCCGCGGGAAGGCGGACGCCCCCCGCGCGACAGTGCACCCCGTGTGTGGCAGCCCAAGGCTCCCGTCCGGTCCGACAACATGAGCTTTGAGGACATGATGAGCCGCTTCAAGAGCCAGAGCGAGGAAAAAATGGCCGATCTCGACCACGAGACCAACAACCGCCGCGGCGGCGGTTATGCACCCCGCGGACGCGGCGGCCGCCGTTGAGCTTCGCCAGCGCGCACCCGATCTGAATAACAGAACAGACCTGTCTTTGATCGGGCAGGTCTGTTTTTTCGCCAGGACAAAACAAGAAAGGAACTGCAATGCCTGCAAAATTTGAACTGATCGCGCCCTGCTTCTTCGGGTGCGAGTCCACTGCAAAATTCGAGCTGACCCGCATCGGTGCCGAGAACATCCGGGTGGATGACGGCCGCCTGAGCTTTGCCGGCGGTGCCGAGATGATCGCGGCGGCCAACCTCAACCTGCGCACCGTCGAGCGCGTCATGCTGCTGCTGGCCCGCTACAAGGCCGCCACCTTCGACGACCTGTTTGACGGCGTCTACGATATCCCCTGGGAAGAACTGCTGCCCGCCGACGCGGCCTTCCCGGTCACCGGTTCTTCGCTGAACAGCCAGCTGTCCAGTGTGCCCGCCTGCCAGAGCATCATCAAAAAGGCTGTGGTCAAGCGCCTGATGGCCAAGCACCACACTTCGGTGCTGCCCGAGACCGGCGCGGAGTACAAGATCCGCTTCATGCTGCGCAAAGACCAGTGCGAGATCATGCTGGACACCACCGGCGAGGGCCTGCACAAGCGCGGCTACCGCCGCAACGCTATGGAGGCACCCATCCGCGAGACGCTGGCCGCCACCATCGCCGACCTGGGTCGTGTGCGCCGCGACAGTCTGGTAGAGGACCCCTTCTGCGGCAGCGGCACTTTGCTGATCGAAGCCGCCCAGAAAGCCATGAACATCGCACCCGGCCTGAAACGCCGCTTTGCTGCCGAGCGCTACGGCTTCGTGCCCGCTTCCATCTGGGCGGAGCAGCGCCAGAAGGCCCTGGCTGAGTCCAAGCTGGATGTGGGCTTTGAAGCCTTCGGCTATGATATCGACCCTGCCGCCGTGGCACTGGCCAACGCCAACGCCAAGCTGGCCGGTGTGGAAAAGCGCTGCCACTTTGAAGTGGCCGATGTGGCCGATTTTGCCGCGAAGCAGGAGGCCATCGTGCTGACCAACCCGCCCTATGGCGAGCGCATGAGCACCATCGAGGGTGCTGCCAAACTGGCCCGCACCCTGGGCCGCCAGATGGAAGCGCATCCCTGCGCGGGCGTGTATGCCATCACCGCCGACATGGATTTTGAGAGCCACTACGGCAAGCGTGCCAACAAGCGCCGCAAGATGTACAACGGCATGATCCCCTGCCAGCTGTACATGTACTACAGCGCACCCAAGTTCGAGCACACCGCAAAGCCCATGCCGAAGTCCGGCTTTGACGGCAAGCGCACCGCGCCGAACCGCTTTGAGAAAAACAAATAATTCACAATTGTTACCTGCCGCACCGGGCTGCACCGGTGCGGCTTTTTTCGTCCGGCCTGAAAAGTACCGGGAAAAGTTAGGACAAACAGGAATGCATCCTGACAGGGAAATGGACGCATGGACAGGAAGTTTTTGCACTTGTGCGGGAAACAAAACGGCAAAGATGAGACAAATTCATCGGGATTTTACACCGGACGGTTGCACCGGAAGGCAAAATGGATTATACTAGCCTTATTATAAACGTCCAGCGGTGCGCCGCAGAAAGGAATCGTGCGTATGGAGGGAAGGATGCGGCCCTATCTGCCCGAACTGACCATCCGGGATTACAACATCTACCTGCAGTATCTGCGGGGCGTGCGGCGGCAGCTCTATGAGGAATACGGCCTTTACGCCTGCCACCTGCTGCGCACCAACGGGGTGCTGTTTGCCATCCTTTCGGACAGTCTGGCCGGGCGTGCAGCCACCTGCCAGCGCAAGCGGGTGCCCGGCACGCTGGTCTGGCGCAGGCTCATGTGCCAGACCCAGGGCATCCGGCAGGCGGCGCAGGTGGAGGTGCTGCTGGGGTGGCACAGCCTGCAGGACCGCAGGTACGACGAGCTGCGGCCCCTCAAGCGCCTGCGCCGCGCAATGGACCGGCTGCTGCTGCGCCGTGCCTACGAGCGCACCGTGCAGGAGAACCCGGCGCTGGAACGGCTGTTCGGCCAGGAGCGGGAGCAGGCTGTGGTGCAGATGAACCTTAGCGCCAAGAACTACAGCCTGGCCGCCGAGCCCATGAGCAACATCTACGGCGCGCTGTACTCCACCCTTGCCACCGACGACCCCAGCCAGCGCAAGAGCATGCGCTACATCGGCAGCAGCATCGGACGTATCTTTTATCTGCTGGACAAGGCCGAGCGGTTTGAGAAGGATAAGCGCAGCGGCCGCTACAACGTGTTCGTGGTCAACGACCTGAAGGGCCAGACCGCCGCCGTGGAGAACGCCCGCCGCCAGGCGCTGGCAGCCGCAAACGACCTGATGCGGGTGTACAGCATGCTGGACATCAAGCTCAACCGCAGTCTGCTGGATAACATCATGCTGCTGGGCCTGCACCACGCGGTGGACCCGCTGGAAGCCGGTGCCGAGCAGGAAAACTGGGAGATCCCATGAAAAAGCAACAACGAAAAAGCTGGGCCATGGCCTACTGCGGCATCGTGGCGGCGCTGTGCGTCGCGCTGATGCTGCTGGGCGCTGTGATCCCCATTGCCATGTTCATCGCGCCCGCCGTTGCGGGCTTTCTCATTGCCACGGTCTGCGTGGAGTGCGGCCGTACCATGGCCCTCACGGCCTATGCGGCGGTGGGCCTGCTGGCGGTGCTCTTTGTGCCGGATAAGGAAGTGGCGCTCATCTTCGTGTTCCTGCTGGGGTATTACCCGCTGGCAAAGCCGTGGTTCGAGCGCATCCGCCCGGCCGCGCTGCGGGGGCTGGCAAAGCTGGCGCTGTGCAACGGCGCGGTGCTGGCTATGTACGGGCTGGTGTTTTTGCTGGTGCCTGCGGGCAGCATCTCGCAGGAGCTGCGGGCCACGGCCACAGCCGCTGCGCTGGCCACGCTGGCCATGGGCAACGTGGCCTTTCTGCTCTACGACCGGGCGCTGCACAACATGCTGCTGATGTACAAACTGGTCTGGCAGCCGAAGCTTCATAAAACATTGGGCTGGCATTGAGCCAGCCTTTGTGCTATAATAAGGCCTCGAAAGGTGGAATGTGGACAATACGGGTGACGCAAAGCGCCGGGCCACGCGGGTGACAGCCGCGAGGGTGACGAGGAGAGGAATCATCGAAAGATTCGGCGGATGTTTCTCCGGCTGAGGGCTAGACCAGCCGCAGAGAAGGGCAAAAAACGGCAGCGATACCGCAACAGATCCCTTCAAAGAAAGCCATACAAGAACATAAACTAATGACAAGAAGCTGGCCGTGGGGCACTGCGCGTTTTGGCGCGGGGCACGGCCGGTATGGAGGTGTTTTGTATGTGCGGCATTGTTGGTTATGTCGGGAAGCGCAGCGCACAGGATGTGCTGCTGGATGGCCTGGAAAAACTGGAATATCGCGGCTATGACTCCGCCGGTGTGGCGCTTGCGCTGGACGGCGGCATCCGAGTGGTGAAGGCGAAAGGCCGCCTGACCGCCCTGCGGGAGCGCTTGGCAGCACAGCAGCTGGCCCAGAGCTTCTGCGGCATCGGCCACACCCGCTGGGCCACCCATGGCGAACCCAGCGATGTGAACAGCCACCCGCATTCCACGCCCCGCGTGAGCATCGTTCACAACGGCATCATTGAAAATTATGGCCTGCTCAAGGAGCGCCTGATCGCAAAAGGCTACACCTTCCAGAGCGAGACCGACACCGAAGTGCTGGTGAAGCTGATCGACAGCTGCTACACCGGCGACCCGCTGCGTGCGCTGCAGCAGGCCCTTGCAAAGGTGCGCGGCAGCTATGCGCTGGCCGTGCTGTTCCGGGACTACCCGGACACCGTGTTCGCCGTCAAGCGCGAGAGCCCGCTGATCGTGGGCTGGGGCGAGGGCGAGAACTTTGTGGCTTCGGATATTCCGGCCCTGCTCAAGTACACCCGCAAGTACAGCGTGCTGGAAGAAGGCGACATGGCTGTCTGCACCGCAGAAGGCATCCGGTTCTACAATGAGTTCGGCGAGCCGGTGGAGCGCGAAGTGCTGACCGCCGACTGGGATATGGAAGCGGCCGAGAAGGGCGGCTACCCGCACTTCATGCTCAAGGAGATCAACGAGCAGCCCGCAGCCATCACGGCCACGGTCAGCCCCCGTGTGGAGGACGGCCTGCCGGTGCTGCGCATCCCGGAGCTGACGGATGAGGTGCTGCGGAACATCGGCACGGTGCATCTGGTGGCCTGCGGCACGGCCATGCACGCGGGCATGGTGGGCAAGACTGCCATTGAAGCGCTGGCCCGGGTGCCCGCCGAGGTGGACATTGCCAGCGAGTTCCGCTACCGCGACCCCATCCTGCGGCCCAACGATCTGGTCATCATTATCAGCCAGTCCGGCGAGACCAGCGACACGCTGGCAGCGCTCAAGCTGGCCAAGAGCCGGGGCGTGCCGGTGCTGGCCATCGTGAATGTGGTGGGCAGCTCCATTGCCCGGGCGGCAGATTACGTCATGTACACCTATGCCGGGCCGGAGATCGCTGTGGCGTCCACCAAGGCCTATATGGTGCAGATGTGCGTGCTGTACCTCTTTGCACTGCGTCTGGCCTATGCGCGCGGGGAGCTGAGCGAGGCCGATACCCGCCGCTACACCGCCGAGCTGCTGCGTGCCCCGGAGGTCATCAAGCCCCGCCTGGCAGACTGCGAACAGATCAAGTACCTCGCCAGCCGCTATGTGAATACCCAGAGCTGCTTCTTCATCGGGCGCGGGTTCGACTACGCCCTCTCGCTGGAGGGCAGCCTGAAGCTGAAGGAGATCAGCTATGTGCACTCGGACGCCTACGCGGCCGGTGAGCTGAAGCACGGCACCATCAGCCTGATCACCGACGGTGTGCCGGTCATCGCGCTGGCCACCCAGAAAAAGGTCTATGAGAAGACCATCTCCAACGCCAAAGAGACCCGCAGCCGCGGGGCGCGGGTGCTGCTGTTCACCACGAAGGACGCTGTGGTGCCGGAAGGCGTGGCCGATGCCGTGGTGCGGCTGGATGAATATGAGGACATCTTCATGCCGCTGCAGCTCATCGTGCCGCTGCAGCTGTTTGCCTACTATATGGCGGTTCTGCGCGGCTGTGACGTGGATAAACCCCGCAACCTGGCAAAGAGCGTGACGGTGGAATAAACCCGTTGAAACGCTCCGCAGGCGGCATAGAACGGAAAAACAAAAAGAGGACATCTTCTGAAGTTCAGAAGATGTCCTCTTTGTATGTCAGGGGAAGATCCGCGGGAAAGGCTTACCAGAACCAGTACCGCTTCTTGAACGCGATGTAGGCCACGCCGATGATCACGACCACCACGCCGCCTGCGATGAAGAAGGTCCAGTTGACGTTGGCGAACTTCAGGTTCTGGTTGGTCAGCAGGTAGCGGCCGGCTGTGTCTGCGGTGATGATGCCGTCGGTGTAGCTGTTCAGGTACTGCCACTTGCCGGAGACCGTGTTGTACAGGTACAGGCGGGAGTAGGTGCTCACGTCCAGATCAATGCGCACCGAGCAGGGGAGGGCGTGGCCCTTGTCCAGCTCAAACTCAATGCCCTGATCGGTCTCGGTGAGGGTGAGCATGGTGTCCAGCTCACTGGTGGTGCTCTTGACGCCGCTGCCTGCGATCTGCATGGTGTAGCCGTCGCCCACGACGCACAGGGTCTTGCCGGTGGTGCGCAGCGCGTTGAGGATGTCACCGGTCACGGTGGGGACCTCAGCCTGGGTGAAGACGATCTCGTTGTCCTCGCTGTCCTGGATGGCCTGGACCACCGGGTCCAGCGTGACGGAATTGTCGTCGTCGGTCGGCTCGCTGCTGCCATCCTCCGAGGAAGAAGACGCGGAGCGGTTGACGATGACCGTCACCATGGCGGACGCCGTGCCGTTGGAAACCGTGATGGAGGTGGCACCGGTGCCCACCGCTGTGATCACGCCGGACGGGCTGACCGTGGCGATGCTGCTGTTGGCAGACTTATAGGTGAACTTCTGGGAAGCCGAGGAAGGCGTTGCCTTGGCCGTCAGAGTGCGGGTGGCACCGGGCTTCAGCACCACATAAGAGGGGTCTACGGTAACGACCTGACCGCTGTTGGAACTGGTCGAGGTGGAACCCGTCTCCGTGCTGGGGATGCTGATGACGGTGACCTTCGTGGTGGCCGTCACCGAGCCGCAGGTGGCGGTGATGGTGGCGGTGCCGGGCGCAATGCCGGTGACGCGGCCAAAGTTGTTCACGGTGGCCACCTTTTCATTGGAGGAGGTCAGGGTGACGGTGGCATAGCTGGAAGCGGAGGAAGGCCGCACCTGCAGCTGTGCCGAGACCGAGTTGCCAACATAAATGGTGTTGGAGGAGAGGGAAAGGTCCATCTCGGTGACGATCATGGAAGAATCCATGGAAACGGCGATGGTGTAGGCACAGATCTGGTTGCCGGCGGCTGCGGTGATGCGGGTGGTGCCCACGCCCACAGCCTGCACGACGCCGCTGTTGCTGACCGTCAGGATGGAAGTATCATCCGAAATGTAGACCACCGTGTCCGTGGTATTGCGGGGGCGCACCGTCGGGGACAGCTGCTGCGAAGAACCCAGCAGCATGTTGGCGGTGTAGCTGCCCGCGTCGATGCTTTCAGCGGGCACATCCTGATTCCACGGCAGGGTGACATTGCTCAGGGCAAGGCCCGTCAGCGGGGAGGCCGCCGAAGCGGAAACGGCGGTGCCGCCCACCAGCAGGCAGAGCACTGCGGCGCAGACTGCCAGTTTTTTTGCGGTTGATTTCATGTTTTGTATACCTCTTTGGGTGGTTTGAAACGGGCTGACAGCGCAGCACCGGGGAAACGCCTTAGCGGAACAGGACGCCCAGAGCTTCCATCGCGTATTCGAAGTAAGTGACCTGGTCGTACTCCACGCGGGCGGTGACGCTCATACCGTTGGAAAGGTCCACCTTGTCGCCGCTCTTGCTCACCACATAGGTGGTGTCGGGCTTGATGGTCATCTTGTAGTAGGAGCCGCTGGTGCTGGAGGTCACGTCGCTGTCAATGGAAGTGACCGTACCGGTCAGGGTGCCGTAGGAATACTCGGAAAGGCCGGTGATGGCGATCTTGCACGGGTCGCCCACATGCAGCAGGGGGCGGTCGCTCACGGTGACCATGGCCACGATCTCCAGATCGTTGTTCTCGCTGGCGACGGTGGCCAGTGCGGAGCCGGCGCTGAGCACCATGCCCTCTTTATAAGGGCTGTCCATGTGGATGGTGCCGGAGGTGGGGGCATAGATGTAGTAATCGTTGGCACCGTTGTTCAGCGAGTCGATCTGCGCCTGGATGTTGTCCACATTGGTCTGTGCGCTGGTGATATTCTGGGAGATGGTCTGCATGGTGGAGTAATACAGCGCTTCCAGCTCGCTCTGGCTCTGCTCCATCAGGGTCTTGATCTGGGTGTCGGAGTAACCGGCAGCCTGGTAGGCCGAAGCATCAAAGGTCTTCTGGGCCACCTGGCTCTTGTAGGTCTCATACTGGTAGTAGTAGGGCTGATCTTCGGGATCGGTCTCGCTGAAGTAGTTGGTGTCGTCCTGCACGCACTGCAAGAGCTTTGTGTACTGGTCCAGCTGGGTCTGGTAGATCTTTTTCTGGCTCTCCAGGTTTTCCTGCTGCATATCCAGGTCGGTGCTCTTGATGTGGGCCACGAGGTCGCCCTCGTTCACATAGCTGCCCTCGGAGATATACAGCTCGGTGATGGAGCCGGAATAGCTGGACATGATATAGGTCTTGTTGCTGGCCTGCACAGTGCCGGAGTTCTGGCTCACATAGATGCGGTTGGTCTTGGTGCTCCACACCACCAGAAACGCCATGAACACGCCCACCAGGATGAGAAAAGCGTAGCCGAAGGGCGGCAGCTTTTTCTCCATCATGATGCGGCGATCCTGCAGGTCAGACAGGTTCTGAACATTCATCGTCATAATTACTTGATCTCCATAAAGACATCCACAACGGCGTCATCATCGTCCTGGCGGACAAAGATGGTGTAAGTGTCGCCGGTGAGGGTCTGCTCGTTTTCAAATGCATGGATCTGCAGTTTGGAAGCTGCCAGCTGGCTCTGGCTCATGGGGCCGCAGTAATGGGCGTAGAGGCAGTTCTTCACGCGCAGCACAGCGTCCATGTGGTAGCCCTGCTCCATCTGGGGGATGAACTGGGTGGCCTGCTGCATGAGGATGAGCTTCATCTGGTGGTCCGGGGTAAAGGTGATGGCCTGCACCAGCGGGCCGATGGGCTGTGCGCCGTTGCTTTTCATGAAGTTCTGCATCTGGGTCAGCACCAGCTGCATGTTGCCCATCTCCGTGGGCTGGACTTCGTGAGACAGAACATTGGTGAGCTTGAGCGTCTTGTTTTCAGCAACTTTGATCTCGTTCATGATAGATACCCCTGTTTCTCAAATTTATTTTTTCGTTGGATATACAAAAGGAAAGCGGCGGCCCTGCCCAATAAAATGTGCCCGGAGGCGGAACGCCCCCGGGCACACCATAGCGAGGCATTGTCACCTGATTTGGCAAGTGCCCTTCCGATGAACATTCCGATCGGATCCGTGTGCTGCCCCTCAGCAGGGAAGCACCGGGGAGCGGGAATGCATCAGTAGGTCATCGACTCGCCGTCGTCGTCTTCTTCCACGACTGCAGCCGCCACCGGCTTGGGGGCCTCTGCCTTCTTGCGGAAGATACCCTGCTGCATGTTCCACAGCTCGTAATACTTGCCTTCCTTGGCCAGCAGCTCGTCGTGGGTGCCGCGCTCCACGATCTTGCCGTGATCCATCACCAGGATCAGGTCACAGTCACGGACGGTGGACAGGCGGTGCGCCACGATCAGCATGGAACGATCTGCAAGCTCGTTGTAGATCATGTTGAAGATCAGGTTTTCGGTCGCGAAGTCCAGATTGCTGGTGGACTCATCCAGAATGTAGAGGTTGGAGTTCTTCAGGAAAGCGCGTGCCAGCGCGATGCGCTGCTTCTCGCCGCCGGAAAGGCCGTTGCCTGCTTCCTCCAGATAGGTATTGTACTGCAGGGGCAGGTGGCGGATGAAGTCGTGAGCGTCCGCTTTCTTGGCGGCCTCCTTCACTTCGTCCAGCGTTGCGTCCATGCGGGAAACGCGGATGTTGTCGTAGATGGTCTTGCTGAACAGCTCAATGTTCTGCGGCACATAGGAGATGGCGCGGCGCACCGAAGCGTTGGTATACTCGGCCAGGTTCACGCCGTTGATGTCGATCTCGCCATCCTCCGGCTCGTAGTACTTGAGCAGAAGCTTGGTGATGGTGGACTTGCCGCTGCCGCTGCTGCCCACCAGCGCGACCTTCTTGCCGGCCGGGATGGTGAAGCTGATGTGATCCAGCGCCGGGGCGCGGTTGCCGTAGCGGAAGGTGACGTCCTTGAACTCAATGTCGCCCTCGACCTTCGGCAGGTCGGTGCGGTCTTCATCGCCTGCCTGCTCGGAGGGGTAATCCATGATCTCGGTCAGACGCTTCATGGAGATACTGGCCTCCTGGATCTGCATCTGCAGACCGATCAGGTTGCTCAGCGGGGAAGTGAAGTAAGAGGAAAGGGTGCTGAAGGCCATGAAGCCGCCCAGCGTCATCTCGCCGTTCAGCACCTGGCTGATGCCCACATAGGTGGTCAGCATGCTGAAGCCGGTGGAGATAAAGGAGGAGATCAGGCCCTGGGTGCTGCTGATCTTGCTGGACCGCAGGCTGATCTTCAGGCTCTTGATGTACTCACGCTCGAGGTTGTCCATTTCGGTGTCCTCGTTGGCGTTGCACTTGACGGTCTCGATGCCGCGCAGGCTCTCGATCATCTGACTGTTCAGCGCAGCGGACTGCACCATGGTCTCCTCGTTGATCTTCTTGTAGGGCTGCTTGTAGATCAGCACCAGCAGGATGCTGACCAGCGCCATGAACAGGGAGATGGAGAACAGGGTGGAGTTCATGCGGAACAGGATGACGCCGGTGATGATGGCCATCGAGATATCCATGACCAGGCTCAGCGCGATGCTGGTGAAGATGGATTTGATGGTGTTCGCATCCGAATAACGGGTGGTGATATCACCGGTCTTGCGGGTAGCGAAGAACTTCATGGGCAGCTTGAAGATGTGCCCGAAGTAGCCCAGCATCAGCGGGATGTCGATCTTGATGGACAGATAGATCAGCACCCACTGCCGGACGAAGCCCACCAGCGTGTTCGTGATGCTCACCAGACTGAACACGACGATCAATGTCACCAACAGGTTGCTTAGTCCGTATGGCAGCACTTCATCCATCAGGATCTTATTGAACATGGACGACGCGATGCCCAGGATCGTGACGATCAGCGAACCCAGGATGGCATACACAAAGAGCTTTTTCTGCGGCAGAAGCAGGTCGATGTACCGCTTCATCATGCCGCCCTTTTCGATCTTGCCGCCCTTGAACTCCGAGGTGGGGTTCAGCAGCAGCAGCACGCCGGTGAAGTTCTTGTAGAACTCGTCCAGGCTGATCTTTTTCAGCTCCGAGGCGGGGTCGCCAATGACGACGTAATCCTTGCACTTGTGCTTTTTGCCGTTCTTTTCGTCTTCCTTGACGGACTCGGCTTCTTTCAGCATGTGCTTGCGGCGCTCGGCGTCATCTTTGATCGTGGTCTTTTTGAAGACGACGACAAAGTGCGCCAGGCCCTGGTCGGTGATGACCTGGGCGATGCAGGGCAGGGAGAAGTCGCTCAGAAAATTCTCGCGGTCCACGCGGACGGCTGCTGTGGTGAAGCCCAGCTCATTCGCGGCCTTCTGCAAACCGACAAGGTTCGTGCCTTTCAGGTCAGTGCCCATCATGTCGCGCAGGCGGGTGATGGTAACTTCCTTTTTGTAATGGAGGCACACCATTGCGAGGCAGGCCGCCGCACAGTCGGTGGCGTCGTGCTGCCGGACGTAGGTATAACGCATAGATGCTTCCTTTGACTATATACAAATTTATTCAAACACAGCAGCTCCGCCGCCCGGGACCGGACAGCGAAAACTGCGGATCTGACCAAGAGAAAATGAGCCGCGCCGTTTTGACAGCAAGAGACCGGTGCCTGTGCTCCGGCCTGCAAAGAACCAGAGCATAGCACCGGTCTGCTGTGATCAAAAGAAGGGAGCGCCTGCCCTTTGATTCCTGTGCAGACTTTTGGAAAAGTGTACACAAATCCCAAAAGCTCATAGGCAGTATACCACAATATGACAGTATCTTCAAGTGGTCAAATTTTAAGAAATCATTAATGTGTGTCTCTTTTGCCGCGCCGGGCCTTGCTTTTGAGGGAACAGAGATATCGCACTGCGGCAGAACGCAAGATGCCGGGTAAAACAAAAGGAGCAATGTCCACAAAGAACATTGCTCCGATGGCGCCTCTTGCCTGACTCGAACAGGCGACACCCTGATTAACAGTCAGGTGCTCTAACCGACTGAGCTAAAGAGGCAGATCACAATTGTGACTGCGAGAGATATTATACCGCAGAACAGGGCCTTTTGCAAGCTTTTTTGCAAAAAAGATGCAGGAAATTGCGGCACAAACAAAAACACCCTGCAGAACGTGGATTCTGCAGGGTGCAAATGCATTTATTTATAAGGTAAGAACGGAAAGGCTTGCGTCAGCTTGTTATTTGAGCTTGCTCTTTGCCTTCATGCGCTGCTCGTGGTTCAGGATCTGCTTGCGGATGCGCAGATTCTCAGGGGTGACCTCCAGCAGCTCATCCTGTGCCAGGAACTCCAGGCAGCCTTCCAGGCTGAGCTTGCTGATGGGGATCAGGCGCAGAGCATCGTCGGAGCCGGATGCACGGGTGTTGGTCAGGTGCTTGGTCTTGCAGACGTTCACGTCCACATCCTCGCCGGATGCGGTGTAGCCGATGACCATGCCCTCGTAGACCTTCTCACCAGCGCCCACCAGCAGGGTGCCGCGCTGCTGCGCGTTGAACAGACCGTAGGTGACGGCCTCGCCGGTCTCGAAGCTGACCAGAGAACCGGTGGAGCGGTTGGCGATCATGCCGGCCCAGACGTCATAACCGTCGAAGATCTGGTTGATGATGCCCTCGCCGTGGGTATCAGTCAGGAACTGGTTGCGGTAGCCGAACAGGCCGCGGCTGGGCATACGGAACTCCAGACGCACACGATCGGTGCCCAGAGATTCCATCTGCTGCAGGATGGCCTTGCGCTGGCCCAGACCGGTCATGACAGCGCCCTGATACTGGGTGGGCACGTCGATGACGACATGCTCCATGGGCTCGTAGGTCTTGCCGTCGATGACCTTGGTCAGAACGTGCGGGGGAGAGACCTGCAGCTCGTAACCTTCGCGGCGCATGGTCTCGATCAGGATGGACAGGTGCATCTCACCACGGCCCATGACGCGGAAGGAATCGGTGGTGGCGGAGTCTTCCACCTTCAGAGCCACGTCCTTCAGCAGTTCCTTCTGCAGGCGGTCGCGGATCTGGCGGCTGGTGACGTACTTGCCCTCACGGCCGGCCAGCGGGCTGTCATTGACGGAGAAGGTCATCTCCACGGTGGGGTCGTTGATCTTCACGAAGGGCAGCGGCTCCACATTGGAGGGACTGCACAGGGTGTTGCCGATGGTCACATCGGGCAGACCGGAGAAGGCCACGATGTCGCCTGCGGTGATGTTGTCGCAGGGCTGACGGCCGTTGGCCTGGAAGTCGTACAGCTTGGTCAGACGGCCGCGCATCTTCAGGTCGGGGTTGTGCCAGTCGCAGACGACGACTTCCTCGCCCACCTTGGCGATGCCGTTCTGGATGCGGCCGATGCCGATGCGGCCCACGAAGTCGTTGTAGTCCACAGAGGACACCAGCATCTGGAAGGGAGCCTCAGGGTCGCCCTCGGGCGGCTTGATAGTGCTCAGCAGGGTGTCGAACAGGGGGATCAGGTCGGTGCCGGGCACATCCGGGTCCAGGCTGGCGGTGCCGTCGCGGCCGCAGCAGAACAGCATGGGGCAGTCCAGCTGCTCGTCGGTAGCGCCCAGGTCCATCAGCAGGTAGAGCACTTCGTCGATAACTTCCTTGATGCGGGCATCAGGACGGTCGATCTTGTTGATGGCCACCACCAGGCTCAGGTTCTGCTGCAGAGCCTTCTGCAGCACGAAACGGGTCTGGGGCATGCAGCCCTCGGCAGCGTCCACCAGCAGCAGAACGCCGTTGACCATCTTCAGCACGCGCTCGACCTCGCCGCCGAAGTCGGCATGGCCCGGGGTATCGACGATGTTGATCTTGACGCCCTTGTAGGTGCAGGAGCAGTTCTTGGCCAGAATGGTGATGCCGCGCTCACGCTCGATGTCGCCGCTGTCCATGACGCGCTCGGCCACGACCTGATTGTCGCGGAACGCACCGCTCTGACGCAGCATGGCGTCCACCAGGGTGGTCTTGCCGTGGTCAACGTGAGCGATAATGGCAACGTTGCGCAAATCGTTACGAACCATAAAATTCAACCTCTCTATTATTAAAACTCATAAAATACGAACGAACGTCATACAATCCTAAGTTTATAACAGAACGGGGTGGTTTGTCAAGATTGTATAAAAATTTTTTCACGCTTTCGGCAAAATGCCTGAGAAAAGCCCCGCGATTTGTGCGGCGTGTACCTTTAAAATATGCTATACTAAAAGCAGAAACCAGACCGGAGGTGTTTTGCATGAAGATCACGTTTTTGGGCGCGAACCATGAGGTCACCGGCAGCTGTACCATGATCGAAGCCGCCGGGCGGCGCTTTCTGATCGACTGCGGCATGGAGCAGGGCAAGAATGTCTACGAGAACCAGCCTATCCCGGTGGCACCGGGCGAGATCGACTGGGTGTTGGTCACCCACGCCCACATCGACCACACCGGTATGCTGCCGCTGCTGGTGCGCAACGGCTTCCGGGGCAAAATTTATGCCACCAACCCCACCGTGGAACTGTGCGGCATCATGCTGCGGGACTCCGCCCACATTCAGGAATTTGAAGCCGAGTGGAAGAACCGCAAGGGCAAGCGCTCCGGCGCGGAACCGGTGGAGCCCATGTACACCGTGCAGGACGCCGAAGCGGCCATGAAGCTGTTCACGGGCGTTGCGTATGAGCGACGGGTGGAGCTTGCCCCGGGCATCGAGATCCGGTTCGTGGATGTGGGCCACCTGCTGGGCTCGGCCAGCATCGAGCTGTGGATCACCGAGGGCGACACCACCACGAAGCTGGTCTTCTCCGGCGATATCGGCAACCTGCACCAGCCCATCATCAAGGACCCGACCTACATTCAGGAAGCGGACTATGTGTTCATGGAGTCTACCTACGGCGACCGCAGCCACGGCCCGCGCCCGGACTATGTGAACGAGCTGGCCAAAATTCTGCAGCGCACCTTCGACCGGGGCGGCAATGTGGTCATCCCCAGCTTTGCGGTGGGCCGCACGCAGGAGATGCTCTACTTCATCCGCGAGATCAAAGAAAAAGGCCTTGTCAAGGGGCACGGCAACTTCCCGGTGTACATTGACAGCCCGCTGGCCATCGAAGCAACGCGCATTTTTAAAGATACCGACCCGGACTGCTTTGACGAGGAGACCCTTGCGCTGCTGCAGCAGGGCATCGACCCCATCACTTTCCCGGGGCTGCGGGTCAGCGTGACCAGCGAGGAATCCCGCATGATCAACTCGGACCGCGTGCCGAAGGTCATCCTCTCGGCCAGCGGCATGTGCGAGGCGGGCCGCATCCGCCACCACCTCAAGCACAACCTCTGGCGGCCGGAGTGCACCATCCTGTTCGTGGGCTATCAGGCCGTGGGCACGCTGGGCCGCACTCTGCTGGACGGTGCCACGACGGTCAAGCTGTTCGGCGAGCCCATCGAGGTGCAGGCCGAGCTGTGCCAGCTCACCGGCATGTCCGGCCATGCGGATAAAGAGGGCCTGCTGCGCTGGGTGAACGCCTTTGAACAGAAGCCGAAGCGGGTGTTCGTCATCCACGGCGAGGACGAGGTGGAGAACATTTTCGTGGATACCCTGACCGGCGAGGGCTTCACCGCCTGTGCACCCTACAACGGCGCGCAGTGGGCCATCGGGGCCGAAGGGGCCGTCTGCCTGCAGGAGGGCACGAAAGTCCGCATCGAGCACAAGGTGTCCGAGGGCCAAAGCCGCGCCGCCAGCGTGTTCCAGCGGCTGGTCAGCGCCGGCAAGCGGCTGCTGCGGGTCATCGAGCACAACGAGGGTGGTGCTAACAAGGACCTGGCAAAGTTTGCCGACCAGATCAACGCCCTGTGCGACAAGTGGGACCGATAAAGCAAAACAAAAGAGCCGCAGTTCCAAAGAACTGCGGCTCTTTCTGCGCAAAATGGAGCGGGCAATGGGAATCGAACCCACCTCCTCAGCTTGGAAGGCTGATATACTAGCCGATGTACGATGCCCGCATTCACAAGCGGTATTATAGCATGTTCCGGCACAAATGTCCAGCCCGAATTTTGCCGCGCGGCAAAGCGGCGGAAAAACCGGGCAAAACCGCTTTGCTTTTGCGGCGGTGTCTGGTACAATAAGGCGAGATGCAAAAGGAGGGGGACGTGATGGAGACAGAAGTTCAGGCCGTCCGGGCGCAGCTGTTCGGCCTGCAGGATGAGACATACCGGGACTTTCAAAGCGCGCTGATGCCCACCGTGCCGAAAGAAAAAGTCATCGGTGTGCGGACACCGGCCCTGCGCAAGCTGGCAAAGCAGCTGGCAGGCACCCCGCAGGCGGAAGCGTTCCTGCAGGCACTGCCGCACGACTACTATGAAGAAAACAACCTTCATGCCTTCCTGATCGAAGCCATCCGGGATTACGGCACAGCGCTGGCCGAGACCGAAAAATTCCTGCCCTATATCGACAACTGGGCCACCTGCGACTGCTTCTGCCCGAAAGTGTTTGCAAAGCACAAGGCTGAACTGCTCCCGCACATCCGCCGCTGGCTGGACTCCGGCGAGACCTACACCATGCGCTATGCCATGGGGATGCTGATGCGGTATTACCTCGACGCGGACTTCCGGCCGGAGTATCTTGTCTGGGTGGCCGGGGTGCACAGGGAGGAATACTACATCAATATGATGCGGGCGTGGTATTTTGCCACCGCACTGGCAAAGCAGCCGGAAGCAACTCTGCCGTGGCTCACGGAAAAGCGGCTGGACGTCTGGACCCACAACAAGACCATCCAGAAAGCCGTGGAAAGCTACCGCATCCCGGACGAAAGGAAGCGGCTGCTGCGGGGCCTGCGCATCCGTTCATAAAAGCTTTGGAATTTCCGCGCAGATTTCCTGTTTACTTTGGACGCGTTTTATTGTAAAATAAGCTATAGTAAAAATGCCGGGGTGTGCCCCGACGGAAGATAAAACAGGTGGTGTTTGGATTATGGCATTGAAATATCAGCGTATTCTGCTTAAGATCAGCGGCGAGGCCCTGGGCGGCGAAAAGGGCATGGGCTTTGACGAGCCCACCATGGATGCGATCTGCGGCGGCGTGAAGAAAGCCCACGATCTGGGCGTGCAGATCGGCATTGTGGTCGGCGGCGGCAACTTCTGGCGCGGCCGTTCCAGCGGCAAGATGGAGCGCACCCTGGCCGACAAGATCGGTATGCTGGCAACCGTGATGAACGCACTGGCTGTCTCCGACAAGCTGGAGCAGCTGGGCGTGCCCACCGAGGTGTTCACCTCCATCACCATGCCGCAGGTGGCACAGCCTTTCACCCGCAAGGACGCCCTGCGCGCCATGGACGAGGGCAAGATCGCCGTGTTCGGCGGCGGCACCGGCAACCCCTTCTTCTCCACCGACACGGCCACAGCCCTGCGTGCGGTCGAGGTGAGCGCCGATGTGATGTTCAAGGCCACCATGGTGGACGGCGTTTATGATAAGGACCCCCACAAGTATCCCGACGCAAAGAAGTACGACACCCTCACCTTTACCAAGGTGCTGGAAGATCAGCTGGCCGTCATGGACGGCACCGCAGCCACCCTGTGCCGCGACAACAAGCTGCCCATCCTTGTGTTCGACCTGGCTGACCCGGACAACATTGCCCGTGCCGTGCAGGGCGAGAACGTGGGCACGCTGGTCTACGAGGGCTAAGCGGACCGCAGCAGACATACATTTTATAGGGCGGCATTCGCAGCCCTGAGATAAAAAGGAACAGGAGACTACCGCAATGAGCAGCAACACCAAGGTTTACGAAGACAAGATGAAAAGCTCCGTCGAGCATCTGGGCCGCGAGCTGGGCGCTGTGCGCGCAGGCCGTGCAAACCCCGCCGTGCTGGATAAGGTGAGCGTGGATTACTACGGTGCCCCCACTCCCATCCAGCAGGTGGCATCCGTGGCCGTTGCCGAGGCCCGCACTCTGACCATCACCCCCTGGGACCGCACCCTGCTGCGCCCCATCAGCAAGGCCATCATGGCCAGCGATGTGGGCATCACCCCCATTGATGACGGCTCCACCATCCGCCTGAACTTCCCGGCTCCCACCGAGGAGCGCCGCAAGCAGCTGGCAAAGGAAGTCTCCAAGCTGGGCGAGGAGGCCAAGGTGGCTGTGCGCAACATCCGCCGCGAGGCCATGGACAAGGCCAAGGCCATGAAGAAGGCCGGCGAGCTCACCGAGGACAGCCAGAAGACCATGGAAGAAGATGTCCAGAAGCTGACCGATAAGTATATCAAGAACATTGACGCTGCCGTGGAAGAAAAACAGAAGGAGATCATGTCCGTCTGATCGGCTGCGGAAAGCTGAAAAGAACGCAAGGTGCCGTGCGCTGGTGGAGGAGTCAAGACTTCTATGGTGCGCGGCACTTTTGTTGAAGGCGGCTGCGGCTGCCGGGAGGAAACAATGGCTCACCCGAAAGAATTTGCCGAGGGGCTTTCCATTGGCATCATCATGGACGGCAACGGCCGCTGGGCGAAGAACCGCGGCCTGCCCCGCACCGCGGGCCACAAACGGGGCGCGGAGGTGTTCAGCGACATCGCGGATTACTGCGATGAGCTGGGCGTTGCGTCGGTGTACTTCTATGCCTTCTCCACCGAGAACTGGAAGCGCCCGCTGGAAGAAGTGAACGCCATCATGCGGCTGTTCGGCGAATATCTGCTGAAAGGCTTTGACTACAAGAACCGCAACATCCGCATCAAGTTTCTGGGCGACCGCACCGTGCTGGACCCGAAGCTGCAGGAACTGATGAATAAGCTGGAAGCGGAGTCTTCGGTCAAGACCGGCATGACCCTGAACATTGCCATCAACTACGGCGGCCGCCCGGAGATCGTGCGGGCCGCGCAGCAGCTGGCGGCAAAGGCCGCGGCAGGGGAGCTGAAGCCGGAGGACATCACCGAGCAGATGCTCAGCGACGCCATGTACACCGCAGGCCAGAAGGACCCGGATTTCATCCTGCGGCCCAGCGGAGAAAAGCGGCTCTCCAACTTCATGCTGTGGCAGGCGGCCTACTCGGAACTGGTGGAAATGGACGTTTTGTGGCCGGATTTCACCCGTGACGACCTGGACGCCGCCATTGAGGAATTCAATCATCGCTCCCGCCGGTTTGGCGGATTGTAATCACCCATTCACTCCTGCGCACGGCGCAGGGACCGGAATGCCCGACTGTTCCTCGGGCTGCGGGACACCGATAGAGGGGCGGCCCTCCGGCAGAGCAAAGGAGAACAAAACCTATGAAAACTCGTATTATTACTGCAATCGTGGGCATCATCGTCCTGATCGGCGTGATGTTCACCTTTGACACCATGATCTTCAATCTGGTCATCGCGGCCATCACCCTGATCGCCATCCACGAAATTTACAATGCCCTCGGCTTTGAAAAGAAGGACTGGCTCATGTATGCGGCCATGGTGCCCTACACGTTGCTGGTCATGTTTTCCAACTACAGCGTCATGCGGCGGCTGGTCATGCCGGTGTCGTTTGTGCTGGTGACCTTCTATGCCATCTATCTGGTGGTGCGCAACGGCACCATCAGCTACCAGAAGGCCAGCGGCCTGCTGGTGTTCTCGGGCATCGTGATCTTCTGTTTCTACTCCTTTATCCTGCTCAAAGAGCGCCTTCCGGTAGAACAGTATGGCTACGACGCCATGTTCTTCATCCTGCTCATCCTGTGCTTTGCCTGGGGCGGCGACACCTGCGCTTATTTTGCAGGCCGCGCCTTCGGCAAGCATAAGCTGTGCCCGGTGGTCAGCCCCAAAAAGACCGTGGAGGGTGCCATTGGCGGCGTGCTGGGCACCATGGTGTTCGGTGTGGTCGCAACGCTGGTTTACTCGGTGGCGGCCGACCGCATGGAGGAGTTCACCCGCACCAACATCGGCGTTTCGCTGTATGTCGTCATTGCGCTGCTGGGCTGTGTGGCGGCGGTGCTGGGCATCTATGGTGACCTGTTTGCCAGCGTGGTCAAGCGCCAGTGCGGCATCAAGGATTACGGCACCATCTTCCCGGGCCACGGCGGCGTGCTGGACCGGTTTGACAGCGTGATGTTCATTGCACCGTTCGTCACCATGGTGATCACGGCGGTGTTCTATTCCTAAAAGGGGGCGCGTGTGATGTCGAAAAAGATCACTCTGCTGGGCTCCACCGGCTCCATCGGCACCCAGAGCCTGGATGTCATCCGGGCCCAGGGGTTTGAGGTGTTCGGTCTGTCGGCCCACAGCCATGTGGAGAAAATTTTGCAGCAGATCGAGGAGTTCCACCCGAAGTATGTCTGTATGACCGACCCGGATGCTGCCCGCAGACTGGACGCAGAGCTGGCCGGCCGCGCCGATGCACCCCGGCTGCTGATCGGGCCGGAAGGTCTCAAGCAGCTGGCCGCACTGGACGGCCCGGATGTGGTGCTGAACAGCGTGGTGGGCATCGCGGGCCTCGGTGCCAGCCTGTGCGCCATCGAGAACGGCCACGACCTGGCCCTGGCCAACAAGGAGAGCCTTGTCACCGGCGGCCATCTGGTCACCCAGGCTGTGGCGAAGCATGGCGTGCAGCTGCTGCCCGTGGACAGCGAGCACTCGGCCATCTTCCAGTGCCTGCAGGATAAGGAGAGCGCCCCCAGCCTGACCAAAATTCTGCTGACGGCATCCGGCGGCCCCTTCTTTGGCATGAAGACGGAGGAGCTGCGCGGCAAGACCAAGGCCGACGCCCTCAAGCACCCCAACTGGAACATGGGCGCGAAGATCACCATCGACTCCGCTACCCTCATGAACAAGGGTCTGGAGCTCATCGAAGCGGTGTGGCTGTTCGGTCTGCCGCCGGAAAAAATTCAGATCGTGGTGCAGCGCCAGAGCATCGTGCACTCGGCGGTGCAGTTCAGCGACAACTCGGTCATTGCCCAGCTGGGCGTGCCGGATATGCGCATTCCCATCCAGTACGCGCTGACCTACCCCAAGCGGGTGCCGGGCGTGGTGCCGGAGCTGGACTTTGCCGCGCTGAAGGTGCTCACCTTCGACGTGGCCGACGACGAGACCTTCCGCTGCCTGGCCGCCTGCAAAAAGGCCATCCAAAAGGGCGGTCTCGGCCCCTGCGCTGCCAATGGTGCCAACGAAGAAGCCGTCAAGCTGTTCCTCGAGGATAAGATCGGTTTTCTCGATATCGGTCGTCTGGTGGAAGCCGTCGTGGACAGCGACAGCTTTGGCGGCGACTACACCCTCAGCGATGTGTACGAATGCGACCGCATGGCACGGGAATTTGTGAGAGCACATCTGTAAACTTTAGGAGACGCAATGTCAGTTTTTATCACCCTGATCGCGGCGTTGGTGGTGTTCAGCGCGGTGATCGCCATCCATGAGTTCGGGCATTTTGCGGTGGCAAAGCTCTGCGGCATTCAGGTCAACGAGTTTTCCATCGGCATGGGCCCCACGCTGTGGAAGAAGGTCCACAAGGGCACCCAGTACAGCCTGCGCGCTCTGCCGGTGGGCGGTTTTGTGGCGCTGGAAGGGGAGGAGAGCCCCGAGAGCCGGCAGGCTGAGGATGCCCGCGGCGAGCGGGAAGCGGAAGATGTGAACCCCATCCCGCCCGAGCAGCGCACCGGCATCCCTCTGCCCGAAGCGCCGGTATGGCAGCGGGCACTGGTGATGGCCGCCGGTGCCTTCATGAACTTTGTGCTGGGCTTTGTGGTGCTCATCATTCTGGTGGCGGCGCAGGACGGTGCCATCACCAGCAAGACGGTCTATGCCGTGCAGGACGGTGCCCTCTGCGGCCAGACCGGCCTGCAGGCAGGCGACGAAATTTTAGCTGTGAACGGTCGGCACTGCTTTGTGGCCAACGACATCCTGTATGAGCTGGTGCGCACCGAAGCCTACCGTGCCGACTTCACCGTGAAGCGGGACGGCCAGAAGGTGGAGCTGCCGGATGTGCAGTTCGATACCTGGCAGGACGAAAATGGTGAAACGCACATGACCCTCGGCTTCAGCGTGTACGGCATCGAAAAAACACCGCTCAGCGTGTTAAAGGAAGCCTGGAACAGCACCCTGTACTATGGGCGCATCGTGTTCACCTCGCTGGCCGACCTTCTGCGGGGCCGCGAGAGCATCAACAACCTTTCCGGCCCGGTGGGCATCGTGACGGCCATCGGCCAGGCCGCCAGCTATGGCTGGCAGGACCTGCTGGAACTGCTGGCCCTCATCACCATCAATCTGGGCATCTTCAACCTGCTGCCCTTCCCGGCACTGGACGGCGGCAAGGTGGTCTTTCTCATCATTGAGGGCATCACGGGCCGCGCGGTGCCCGAAAAGCTGCAGAGCGCGTTGACCGTTGCGGCGTTCGGGCTGCTGTTCGCGCTGATGCTCTTTGCAACCTACAATGATATCATCCGGCTCGTGACCGGAGCCATGTAACAGAAAGGGGAGCCTTATGCGGCAGAAAAAGCGGGAAGTCAAAATTGGAAACGTGACCATTGGCGGCAGCAACCCCATTGCGGTGCAGACCATGCTGAATGTTCCGGTGGAGGACATCGAGGGCAATGTGGCACAGGCAAAGCGCTGCGAGGCAGCGGGCTGCCAGATTTTGCGCGTGACCTGTCCCAGCCCGGCGGACGCCAGGTGCATCGAAGCGGTCAAGAACGCCGTGAGCATCCCCATCGTGGCGGACATCCACTTTGACTACAAGGCTGCATTAGCCTGCGCGGATGTGGGTGTGGACAAAATTCGCATCAACCCCGGCAATATTGGCGACGACAGCCGCGTGAAGGCAGTGGTGGACGCCTGCCAGCGCAAGAACATCCCCATCCGCATCGGCGTGAACGGCGGCAGCCTGGAAAAGCACATCCTTGCCAAATATGGCGCACCCACGCCGGAAGCCATGGTGGAGAGTGCGCTGTATCATGTGCGCTTGCTGGAAAAGTTCGATTTCAATAATATCGTCATCTCCATCAAGAACTCCAACGTGCCCCGCATGATGGAAGCCTACCGCCAGCTCAGCGCCGTCACGGACTACCCGCTGCATGTGGGCGTGACCGAAGCCGGCACCTACCAGATGGGCCTGCTCAAGAGCGGCATGGGCATTGGCGGCATGCTGCTGGAAGGCATCGGCGATACCATCCGTGTTTCGCTGGCCGCCGAACCGGAAAAGGAAGTGGAAGCCGGTTACAACATCCTGCGTGCCGTGGGCTTCCCGGTGGCAGGGCCGGAGGTCATCACCTGCCCCACCTGCGGCCGCACCCAGTACCCCTGCACCGCCATCGCCAACGAGGTGGAAAAGCGGCTGCAGGGCTACAAAAAATCCATCAAGGTGGCCGTGATGGGCTGCGTGGTCAACGGCCCCGGCGAAGCCCGCGAAGCCGACATCGGCATTGCCGGCGGTAAGGGTGAAGCGGTGCTGTTCCTCCATGGCAAGCCCATCAAAAAGCTGACCGGGGACAATATCCTCGACCAGTTCATGGACGAGATCTATAAACTGTAAACACTGTATTTTCTCTGCTGCCACGCCTGCGGACACAGGTGCGGCAGTTTGTGCTGTAAACCATAAAAAGGAGTACCATTTGTGACACCACTCGTTTCCCAGCTCTGGCCGCAGTTCATGGTGGACCCGGCCTTTGCGTCCTGCTTCGGGCAGGTGATCGTGGAGCATGCCCGGATGCTGCGGCAGAGCCAGCAGGTCATCTTCACGCTGCGCAGCGCCGCCCCGCTGGATAAGGGCCTGTGCGCCCGTCTGCTGGCTTCCCTGCAGCCGGACTATGAAGGCTTTGAGCTAAAAATTGAAAACCTGTTCGGCTATGCCATGCTGGACGAAGCTGCCCTGCGGGACCTGATGGAGGAGATGAAGCGGGACGGTGTGCCCATCAACGGTTTTCTGGACCGGTGCACCATCGGCATCACCGGCCAGAAGATCACCATCGGGGTGTGCCACGGCACGAAGTTTCTGCAGGAGATGGGCTTTGAAAAACTGCTGGCTGAGCGCATTGCGGCCCATACCGGCGTCAAGCCGCAGGTGACGCTGCAAAGCGCGGTGAGTGAAGCCGAGCAGCACCAGATGGAAGAAAAGCTGGAGCGCAAGATCGCGCCGCCGGTGGTCAAGTTCGAGAAGAAGAACACCGCCCCGTCCATCAAGGTGGAGGGCCTCGACCTGACCGACAAGCCCGTGACCATTTTCCACGGCAAGATGTTCACCCCCAAGAACCTCACCCCGCTCAAGGACCTGGGCGGCGAGGGCGGCAAGTGCACCATCTGGGGTGATGTGTTCTTCTCCGAGGTGAAGGGCAACTACCGCAAAATTTACACCGTTTCCATCACCGACTATCAGGGCTCCATCAACCTGAAAATTCGCGCGCAGGAAGGCGAGGACTGCTCCAAGTGGGAGTCTCTCGGCAAGGGCACCACCCTCATCGTGCGCGGTGACTGCTCCTACGATAAATACGAGCACGATTATATCGTTTACCCCTACGATGTGCTCATCGTAGAGCGCAAAAAGCGGGAGGATACTGCCCCGGTCAAGCGGGTGGAGCTGCACCTGCACACCAAGCTTTCCAGCATGGACGGCTTCTGCGACCCCGGCGGCATCGTCAAGCTGGCCCACCGCATGGGGCACCCGGCCATTGCCATCACCGACCACGGCGTGTGTCAGGGCTACCCGGAAGCCATGCTGGCGGCGGACGACATCCACAAGACCGACCCGGATTTCAAGCTGATCTACGGGTGCGAAGCCTACTTTGTGGACGACATGGTGCCCTGCGTCTACGGCGTGAAAGACCAGCCGCTGGACGGCGAGTTCTGCGTGTTCGATACTGAGACGACGGGCCTTGACCCCGGCGTGGAGTATATGACCGAGATCGGTGCGGTCATCGTGAAGAACGGGGAAGTGGTGGACGAGTTCGACACCTTTGTCAAGCCCGGCAAGCCCATCACGCCCAAGATCACCGAGCTGACCGGCATCACCAACGAGATGGTGGCCAACGCCCCCAGCGAAAAGGAAGCACTGGAAGCTTTCCTGCAGTTTGCGGGTGACCGCATCCTTGTGGGCCACAATGTCCACTCCTTTGATATGCGTTTTCTGCGGGCCGCCGCGAAGCGCAGCGGCATCTCGCTGGAAGGCACGACCTATATTGACACCCTGACCATGGCACAGGCCATGTACCCCGGCCTGCACAACTACAAGCAGGGCACCATCAACAAGCACCTGGAGCTGCCCGCCTACGAAGCCCACCGCGCCTGTGAGGACTCGGCGGCGCTGGGCCGCATCTTCGGCGTGATGCTGAACGATCTGGCCGAAAAGCAGGTGACGAAGGTCAGCGAGATCAACACGGGTCTCGGCGGCAACCGCGAAGTGCTGAAAAAGAAGTATTACCACCTCATCATTCTGGTCAAGAACCAGATGGGCCTGAAGAACCTGTACAAGATCGTCAGCGAAGCCCACGTGAATTACTTCTTCAAAAAGCCCCGCGTGCCCCGCAGCCTGCTGAACAAGTACCGCGACGGCCTGCTGCTCACCTCGGCCTGCGAAGCAGGTGAGCTGTACCGCGCCATCGTGGACGGCACCAGCTACGACGAACTGAAAAAGATCGCATCCTACTACGATATCCTGGAAATTCAGCCGCTGGGCAACAATGCCTACATGGTGCGCGAGGGCAAGGTGGACAGCGAGGAGGACATCAAGAACTTCAACCGCACGGTTATTAAACTGGGCGAAGACCTGCACAAGCCGGTCATTGCTACCGGCGACGTGCACTTCACCGAGCCGGAAGATGCGGCCTACCGTGCCGTGCTGCAGGCAGGCAACGGCTTCAAGGACGCCGACAACCAGCCGCCGCTGTTCTTCCGCACCACGCAGGACATGCTGGCGCAGTTCTACTACCTGCCCAAGGAAAAAGCCTACGAGGTGGTGGTAAAGAACCCCCGCAAGATCGCTGCCATGATCGACAACACGGTGCGCGCCATCCCGCGCGGCACCTACCCGCCCAGCATCGAGGGCGCAGAGCAGCAATTGCGCGATGCAACGTGGGAACACGCCAAGCGCGACTACGGCGACCCGCTGCCAGAGATCGTGGAAAAGCGTCTGCAGAAAGAGTTGGATTCCATCTGCGGCCACGGCTACGCGGTGCTGTATGTTATTGCGGTCAAGCTGGTGGCCTACTCCAACGCGGGCGGCTATCAGGTGGGCAGCCGTGGTTCGGTCGGCTCGTCGGCTGTGGCCCATTTCTCCGGCATCTCGGAGGTGAACAGCCTGCCGCCGCACTACCGCTGCCCCAAGTGCAAGCACAGCGAGTTCATCACCGACGGCAGCGTGGATGACGGCTTTGACCTGCCGGACAAGAACTGCCCCAACTGCGGCACCCGGATGCTGGTGGACGGCCACGACATCCCCTTCGAGACCTTCTTGGGCTTCTACGGCGACAAGGAGCCCGATATCGACCTGAACTTCTCGGGCGAATATCAGTCCAACGTCCACCGCTACACCGAGGAACTGTTCGGTAAAGCCAACGTGTTCAAGGCCGGTACGGTGTCCGGTATTCAGGACAAAACGGCCTATGGCTACGTCAAAAAGTATCTGGACGAGCGCGGCCGCACCGTGAATCACGCTGAGGAGAACCGCCTGACGCTGGGCTGCACCGGCGTCAAGCGCACCACCGGCCAGCACCCCGGCGGCATGGTCGTCGTGCCGGACACCTACGAAATTTACGATTTCTGCCCCATCCAGCACCCGGCAGACGATGTGGCAGGCGGCCTGCTGACCACCCACTTCGAGTTCAAGTATCTGCATGATACGCTGCTCAAGCTGGACGAGCTGGGCCACGATATGCCCACCTTCTACAAATATTTTGAGGAGTACACGGGCATCCCCATCGACAGCATCCCCATGAACGACCCCAAGGTGTACAGTCTGCTCACCAGCCCGGAAGCGCTGGGCGTGACCCCGGAACAGATCGACAGCCAGACCGGTACCTTCGGCATCCCGGAAATGGGCACGAACTTCGTGCGCGGTATGCTGGTGGAAGCCCGGCCTAAGAACTTCTCCGAGCTGATCCAGATCTCGGGCCTGTCCCACGGCACCGACGTGTGGACTGGCAACGCGGATGAGCTGATCCGCAGCGGCACCTGCACCATCGCGGAAGTCATCGGCTGCCGTGACAGCATTATGCTGTACCTGCTGCGCAAGGGTCTGGAACCCAAGATGGCCTTCGACATCATGGAGGCCGTGCGTAAAGGCAAGGTGGCCAAGGGCGGCTTCAAGGACGGCTGGGAAGAAGCCATGCGGGAACACGATGTGCCGGACTGGTACATTGAGAGCTGCCGCAAGATCAAGTATATGTTCCCCAAGGCCCACGCCGTGGCCTACCTGATGTCGGCCATCCGCCTGATGTGGTTCAAAATCTACCGCCCGCCCGAGTTCTACGCGGTGTACTTCACCGTGCGCGGCGACGACATTGACTACGAGGCCGCTGTGGGCGGTGCAGCGGTGGCCCGCGCCCACATGGAGGAGGTCAAGCGCCGCCTGAAGGAAGAAAAGAACGCCAAGGACGAAGATGTGCTGGTCAGCCTGCAGCTGGTCAACGAAATGCTGGCCCGCGGGTTCGAATTCCTGCCCATCGAGCTGGGCAAGAGCCGCGGCTCCAAGTATATCGTGGAGGACGGCAAGGTGCGCCTGCCCTTCTGCGCGCTGAAAGGCCTGGGCGGTGCGGCCGCCGATGCGCTGGAAAAGGCCACCATCCACGGCGAGGAGTATATCTCGGTGGAGGAGCTGCAGCAGGCCTCCGGCGTCGGCAGCAGCATCCTGGACCGCCTGCGCCAGGTGGGCGCTCTGGGCGACCTGCCCGAGAGCAGCCAGGTGAGCTTTTTCTGAGAAATAAAGGCCGTTGCACAGATTTTGTGCAGCGGCCTTTTGTCAGGTCTGGACGATTTTGAATGCCCGCCGCGTGTGCTTTGGGCATTTTCAGCGGAAAGGTATTTTATAATTTCCAAGGCTGGAAGTTCTGCGGAACTTCCAGCCTTGCTTTTTTACTAGAAAAAGAGGCTGCCGCACGGAATACCATGCAGCAGCCTCTTTATAGTTTGCGATAATGCCAGATCAGGGCAGGGGAGTGCTTACTCCACGCTGATCATATAATAATACACGGGCTGGCCGCCGCGGATGTGGCTGACCTCGACGTGGTTCGGGCACTTTGCCTTGACGATCTCGGTCACCTTCTCGGCGTCCTCGTCGCTGACGTCGCAGCCGGAGATGATGGTGACGAAGCTGGAGTCCTTCTTGCACATGCCGCGGGCCAGACGGTAGGTGGCCTTGGTGATGTCGTTGGAGGTGGAGACGATCTTGCCGTTCTCCAGCGCCATGATCTCGCCCTTCTTGATGCGCTTGCCGTCGTACTCGCTGTCGCGGGCAGCGTAGGTGATCAGGCCGGTGGACACCTTATCGGCCGCTGCCATCATGTTGATGGTGTTGGTCTCGGCGTTCACGGAAGGATCAAAGTTCAGCAGAGCGGTGATGCCCATGGGCACGGTGCGGGTGGGCAGCACGATCACCTGACGGTCGGCCAGCTTCTCGGCCTGCTCGGCAGCCATGATGATGTTCTTGTTGTTGGGCAGCACGAACACGGTCTTGGCGGGCACGCTCTGGATGGCGGCGAGGATGTCCTCGGTGGCGGGGTTCATGGTCTGGCCGCCGGAAACGACAGCGTCGGCTGCCAGATCGGTGAACACGGCTTTCAGGCCTTCGCCTGCTGCCACGGCCACAAAGCCGTAGTCACGGCTGGGGTCCACAGCGGCGTAGACGAACTCGCTGGCCTGTGCGGGAGCCTTCTCGGCAGAAGCCTGCTTTTCCAGGCTCTTGCCCTGGCGCTGGCGGGCCAGGAACTGCTCGTGCATGTTCTCGATCTTGAAGTTGGTCAGGTAGCCGTACTTGATGGCCTCGCTCAGGATCTTGCCGGGGTCGGCGGTGTGCACGTGCAGGTTGATGACGTCGTCATCCTCGATGCACACCACGCTGTCGCCGTTGGATTCGGCGAAGGCACGCATCTTTGCGGCGCTGGCGCCCTCGTTCTTGTTGATGAGGAACTGGGTGCAGTAGCCGTTCTTGATGTCCTCCACCTTCATCAGGTCGTCGGTGAAGACGCCCTTGCCGGCGTTCTCGGTGGAGAGCTTGGCCTTGTTGGGGGCGGGCTCGCCGCCTGCCACGATGGGCTCACCATGGAACACCTTGCCCATGCCCTCGAAGATGATCAGGATACCCTGACCGCCTGCGTCCACGACGCCGGCCTTCTTCAGAACAGGCAGCAGGTTCGGGGTGTCGTCCAGGGCCTTCTGGCCCGCGGTCATCACCACGTCCCACAGGGCGGGCACATCGGCGGCACCGCAGGCGGCAGCTTCCTCGCTGGCCACACGGGCCACGGTGAGGATGGTGCCCTCGGTGGGCTTCATGACGGCCTTGTAAGCACCCTCGACACCCTTCTTCAGGGCCTCGACGATGTCGGCAGCGTCGGCTTCCTTCTTGCCTTCCAGAGCCTTGGAGAAGCCGCGGAACAGCAGGCTGGTGATAACGCCGGAGTTGCCGCGTGCGCCGCGCAGCATGGCGGAGGCAGCGGTCTTGGCGGCCTCGCCCACGGTGCAGCTGTCGTCCAGGGCTTCCAGCTCACGCACGGAAGCACCCACGGTCATGCCCATGTTGGTGCCGGTGTCGCCGTCCGGGACGGGGAAGACGTTCAGCTCGTCCACGCGGGAGCGCTGATTGTTGATGTTGTTGGCGCCGGAAATAATGGCGTCGCGCAGGATCTTACCAGAAATCATTCTTTATTACTCCTTGTATCTCGCCGGGGAAAAGCGCCCCGGCACTGGGATGAAACGTCAGGCTCAGCCGATCACATCGTCCACCGAGACCACCACGCGGGCGACCTTCAGGCCGGTGGCCTGCTCCACCTCGTCCTTGACGCGGTGGGAGATGCTGCGGGCAGCAGTGGAGATGTTCAGGCCGTAGCTCACGGCGATGTGCAGCTCGATCACCAGACGCCCATCTTCCTGCGTGACACGGACACCTTTTTCCGGGTAATCGGAACCGTGCACCATGCTTCTGACGGCATCGGTCATATCGCGGGGTGCCATTGCGGCAACACCGTAACACTGCTTGGCTGCTTCACCCACCAGGGTCGCAAAGTACCCGGAGGTAAAGCTGACATCCCCCAGAGGGAAACGGGAAGTGATCATAGTCGCTCTGCTCCTTTATGTTAGTTTCGTAAAACACATGCAAGGTCTGGGGTGCCCGGCCGGGCGCGAAAGCACGGCGCTCACCGAGAAATACCCATTCCATTATACAACTTCAAAGCCCGGTTGTACAGTTCTAATTGCTGGCATCGCAGTTTTTTGCGGCATTTTTTGTGCGCGGCGCGGCTTTCGGGCCGTTTCGCGCCGCAAAAGCGGTAAGATACCGGACGCGAGTCGATTTTATCAAACCCGAAAGTATGACGAAAGAAAGCAAACAATCTGTTAAAAAATTATAAAAGGTGGGTGAGAACGCTTTATCTGTCTATGGAAAAGTGCTAAAATGGAACCAAGGATAGGGACTGCGGCGCAGGGTCCCGCTGTGCGGAAAGACTGCGCTGTTTTTTGCGCTGCAAGATCATCACATTTTTAGGAGCTGTTGTCATGAACATTCTGTTTTTCCTTTCTCCCAAGCAGGATCTGATGTACGTTTACGATGATTTCACCCTTCGTCAGACGCTGGAAAAGTGGGAGAACAACCGTTATGCATCCATCCCGGTGCTGAACCGGCAGGGCAAGTATGTGGGCACCCTGACCGAGGGCGATATCCTCTGGGGGCTGAAAAAGTTCCACGGGCTGGACCTGGAGGCCGCTGAGGACGTGCCCATCTCGGCCTTCCCGCATAAGCGCGACTATAAGGCCGTCACGGTCACCACCAGCATGGACCAGCTGATCGAAGCCGCCATGAACCAGAACTTTGTGCCGGTGGTGGACGACCGGGGCAGCTTCATCGGCATCGTGCGGCGGCAGGCCATCATCCGCTACTGCTACGAAAAGGCCCGCACCGAGCAAAAGCCGCAGAGCCAGCGCCTGCCGGAGTATGCGGCGGTGCACTGAAACGGTATATATTATCATAAATAGGTAACGGGAGCTGCCCTGCACGAAAAACGGTGCGGGGCAGCTTTTTTGCGCAAAACAGCCTGAAAGTCCGTTTTATGGGATGGCTTCTGTGCGATAATACGGCCATGGAACGAAAACGCTCCAAAAACTAACACAAAACAGCACAGGAGGGAACAGGAATGAAAGAGTATGAACTGCGTTATGTGGGGAGCCATGTGGAGGTATACACCGGCAATGGGGTGTTCCTGTTCTCGGCGGATACGGTGCGCGAGGCCATGGAAGAACTGGCGGGGTAAGCGCCGCTTAACTGCGGTCGCGTTTGGTGCGTTTGTAAAATCAATGTAAAATAATTGAAAAGAAGCCGTCTGCGAAAAGCTCAGAAGCGGAAAAATGTGTAGAAAAAGTGGTTTTCATGTAAAATAAACCTTGTTGTTGCAGGGGAAAAGATGATATAATAACAGCAAGCGCGGCCGCGGCACAAAAACTGTGCACTCCGCCCGGAAGGATGGGCGGGCGGCCCGAACGGCTGCCGGGACAAACCGATGCAAGGCGTGCCCCGGCGGCTGTGTGCTGTCAAAAAAGCGTTAAACGGAAGATCATCTGCTAGGAGTATCGTTATGGATATCACTCACATCACCTCTTTGCTGGGCGGCATCGCGCTGTTCCTGTACGGCATGTCCATCATGGGTGCCGGTCTGGAAAAGCTGGCGGGCGGCAAAATGCAGGGCGTGCTGCAAAAGCTGACCTCCTCCACCATCAAAGGCGTTATCTTCGGCACCCTTATCACGGGTGTCATTCAGTCCTCGGCTGGCACCGTCGTCATCTGTGTCGGCCTGGTCAACTCCGGAATCATGACCCTGACGCAGTCGGTAGGCGTCATCATGGGTGCAAACATTGGTACCACTGTCACCGGCCAGCTCATCCGCATGGCGGATATCTCCGGCGACAGCCTCTGGCTGACCCTCATTCAGCCCAAGACCTTTGCGCCTGTGGTGGCGTTCATCGGCTGCATTTTTTATGTGTTCCTGCGCAACGCCAAGAAAAAGAACATCGGTCAGATCATGCTGGGCTTCGGCATCCTGTTCACCGGCATGAGCCTGATGGACACCGGCGTGGCCCCCCTGCGGGAAAGTGCGGTGTTCCAGAACCTGTTCGTCACCATGACCAACCCCATCCTGGGCGTTCTGGTGGGCGTGGTGGTCACCGTCATCATCCAGTCTTCTTCGGCTTCGGTGGGCATCCTGCAGGCGCTGTCCAGCACCGGCCTTGTCACCTTCAGCTCGGCCATCCCCATCATTCTGGGTGCCCACATCGGCACGGCTTTTACTCCGCTGCTGACCATCGGCGGCTCCTCCAAGGACGGCAAGCGCGCCGCCCTCATCCACCTGTATTTCAACGTCATCGGCAGCGTGATCTTGCTGGCGCTGGTGTATGCGGTGCAGTTCACCATTGGCATCCCCATGTGGCATGACGTGATGAACAAGAGCTCCATCGCAAACATCCACACCCTGTCCAGCATCTGCGCCATGCTGCTGTTCCTGCCCTGCAGCGGCGTGCTGTCCAAGCTGGCCATGCTCACCGTGCCGGACAACGCCGAGGAAGCCCAGGAGCTGAGCATGCCCGTGCTGGACGAACGCCTGTTCAAGAGCCCGGCCGTGGCCCTGCAGCAGGCCAAGAACGCGGTGGTGAAGATGTCCCGCCGCGCCGCCCGCAACGTGAACCTTGCCGCGCCCATGCTGCTGAAGCTGGACGAAGACACCGTCAGCGCCATCAAGGTGCGCGAGAACCTGATCGACCGCATGGAAGTGGCCATCTCCAACTACCTTATTAAGATGACCGACCAGGAGCTGGGCGACGACGAGAGCCACGAGGTGACCGAACTGCTGAACTTCGTCACCGAGTTCGAGCGCATCGGCGACTATGCCGTGAACATTATGGAAAAGGCCGAGGAGCTGAACGAGAAGGAAGCTTCCTTCAGCGAGAGTGCCCAGAAGGAGCTCAAGCTGCTGGAGCAGGCGCTGGAGCGCATCCTGAACCTGACCAACGACGCCTTTGAAAACGACGACATGCACAAGGCGGCTCAGGTGGAGCCGCTGGAGGAGATCATCGACGTGATGGTGGAACGCCTGCGCGACCAGCACATCCGCCGCCTGAAGGACGGTGTGTGCTCCATCGACACCGGCGTGGTGTTCCTGGACGTGCTGAACAACGCCGAGCGCATCTCGGACCACTGCTCCAACATCGCAGCCCGGCTCATCGGCATGGATGCGGGCGAAGACTACGACTCCCACACCCTCAAGAGCATCATGCACCACAACCCCACCAAAGACTACATGCTGGAGTATGAGGAGTGCCGCAAGGCCTACCTCATCCCGCTGGAATCCATGGAAGCATAAAAAGGTAAATCGACAAAAAAAGCAAAACCCTCCGGCGTGCGTCGGAGGGTTTTGTTTTTTGAAAAAGTATGAGGCAGACAAAATGAGAATACTCAGCGCTGAGCGGCACGCTGCGGGATGATGACCCACTTGTGGTGGGTGTGGAAACCATCCACTTTGGGCGATTTGTTGCACACGCCGGGGTTGGGCGGGCCGCTTTGCAGATCCTTGCTGGTCTGCATCCCGCAGAAATGGCACTGGTAATGGAGCCGGATCGGTTCGGACATGGGGACCACACTTCCTTCTTCTCACACTGGCTAAGAAACTTTACTCTCTTTAATTATTATACAATTACATCATTGCGATGTCAATAAAAAATGACAGATTTGACATATAAAGTTAAGGCGCGGCTTACTCCCCCAGGTCTTCCAGCAGCTGGTCCAGCTCCAGCTCGCTGTGCACCCGGATGCCCTGCTTGATGCGCAGCGCGTCGTTTTCCGGCAGCAGGTTCGTGTAGATGCCGGTCACGGTCAGAAGGGCCCCGGCGGTGCCGTCTGCATCGCAGCGATACACGGCCACCCGGCCGCCCTTGTCCTGCAGCAGATACCCCTGGGCCGAAAGCTCCGGCAGGGCCTGCGCAGCAAGGCTTTCTTCTGCCGAGGAGGGCGGCGTTTCGCTCCCGGCAGGGGAGGGCAGAGTGAGGCGCGGCAGGGCCATCCAGAACAGGCTGAATGCAATGGTGAACACGCACAGCCCGTAGAACAGGCAGGTGTACAGCTTGCGCATGGGGAAAACACGCTCCTTTCAGGAAAAAGTATGGCCGGAAAAGGGGAATGGTAAACATTTTTCACATCCGAATGCTGTACTTTGACCGGCAGAATGTGATATACTAACCATAACTGGGACCGTTCCGGACGAAGATTGGTCCTTGCCCGTGTCCGGCGGGCGTGCTATAATATGGTATTGCGTGCAGCAGTGTGCACGCCGCAAACAAACATTCCCAGCGCGTGGCGCTGGATCATCAGCCTGTAATGATAGGAGGCGATTTCTATCTCCGACAATGAGATGAGAAAGATCCGCCGCAGCGGCGAAGAACATTCGGCCGCACCGGCGGGCCGTAGGGTGAACGTGAACAACAGCCGCCGGGAACAGCCCGCGCGGGAACCGGGCGGTGCCAAGCCGCCGAAGGAACCGAAGGAGAAAAAGAACCATCCCATCCTGCGGTTCATCGGCCGCACCATCGCCACCCTGATCTGCCTGGGCGTCATGCTCGGCAGCCTGGTGGCCGTGGGCATGGTGTACTATGTGGTGCAGGCCACCGCCAACGACGGCGACCTGCTGGACCTGGACAACATCCAGCTGAGCCAGTCCAGTGTGGTCATGGCCACCGACCCGGACACCGGTGCCCAGGTGGAGTATGCCACCCTGCGCTCCTCCAACAGCCACCGCGTGTGGGCAGACCTGGAGCAGATCCCCACGAACCTGCAGTATGCGTTCATCTGCACCGAGGACAAGGACTTCTACAATGAGCCCGGCGTCAACTTCAAGCGCACCATCGGTGCCATGGTCAACGAATATCTGCTGCCCATCTACAGCTCGAAGCAGGGCGCTTCCACGCTGGAGCAGCAGCTGATCAAGAACCTGACCGAGGATGACAGCGCCAGCGGCATCGAGGGTGCCCTGCGCAAGCTGCGCGAGATCTACCGCGCCCTGTGCCTGAGCAAGAGCTACTCCAAGGAGACCATCCTGGAAGCTTACCTGAACACCATCAGCTTCACCGGCACCATCCAGGGTGTGCAGACGGCGGCGAACGAGTACTTCAACAAGGATGTCAGCCAGCTGACTCTGTGGGAGTGCGCCACCATCGCCTCCATCACCAAGAACCCCACCAACTATAACCCTTATACGAACCCGGAAAACCTGATCAACCGCCGCAACTTCCTCATGTACAACATGTGGCAGCAGGGCGTCATCAGTGAGGACGAGTACCGCAATGCGGCCGCGCAGCCGCTGGTGCTGGCCGAGGAGGAGGACACCAAGAAGACTTCCTCCGTCACCTCTTACTTCACCGATGCATTGTTCACCGAAGTGGTGCAGGACATCATGGCGAAGGAGAACATCACCGAGTCGGAAGCGCAGAAGCTGCTGTACACCGGCGGTTTCACCATCGAGGCTACCGTCAACACCAAGGTGCAGTCCGCCATGGAGAACCTGATGCTGAACACCGACGATGCCTACTTCCCGGCCGGCTGGCATGATGAAGAAGTCACCTCCATCTCGGACGACGACATCCAGGTGATGAACGACGACGGCACCCCCAAGACCCGCACCGGCGACGACGGCACGGTCTACTATTACCGCAACGTCCGCACCCAGGCGGCCATGGTCACGCTGGACTATGACGGCAACGTCATCGCCATCGTGGGCGGTCTGGGCGAAAAGACCAAGAGCCTCTCGCTGAACCGCGCCTATAGTGTCACCCGGCAGACCGGCTCCACCATCAAGCCCATCGGTGCCTATGCACTGGGCATTGAATATGGTCTGGTGAACTGGTCCACCATGCTCAACAACTCGCCCCTGTACCAGAAGCAGGACATGGTCATCCGCGATGAGGACTACTGCCGCAAGAACGGCCTGATGGGCCTGACCGACAAGCAGCTGCGTGCTTACCCCAACGCATGGCGCAGCTGGCCCCGCAACTACGGCGGCAGCTATGGCGACAACAGCGATGTGCCGCTGTGGAACGGTCTGGCCCGCTCGCTGAACACCATTGCCGTCCGCGTGGGCGACCTGGTGGGCGCAAGCAATATCTTCAATTTTGTTTACAACACCCTGCAGCTGGATACGCTGGACCCCACCAACGATGTGGGTCTGGCCCAGATGGTCATGGGCAGCCAGACCCACGGCGTTACCCCGACGGCGCTGGCGGCCGCCTTCCAGATCTTCTATGACGGCGAATACACCACCCCGCACCTGTACACCCGTGTGCTGGACCGCGATGGCAACATCTATCTGGAGAACAACGCCACCAGCTATCAGGCACTGACGCCGGATACCGCCTACGTCATGAACCGCCTGCTGAAGAACGTGCTGTACTCCAGCGTGGGTACTGCCAGCGGCCGCTACCCCAACTCCAACGGCATGGAAGCCTTTGGTAAGACCGGTACCGCCAGCGACGAAAAGGACCTGTGGTTCGTGGGCGGCACGCCGTACTACGTCACCGCTGTGTGGTGGGGCTACGACGCACCCTATGATATGACCAAGACCCTGGGCAAGCAGCAGGCCAAGACCCGCACCTGCGTCAACGCCTGGAAGGCACTGATGGAGCAGGTGCAGGCAGACCTGCCCTATAAGGCATTCCCCACGTCCGATGGCGTAGTGGAGCGCCGCTACTGCACCCAGAGCGGTCTGCTGGCCGGTGCCTCCTGCCCGAGCACGGCAGTGGGCTACTACCGCGCCGATGATCTGCCCGATACCTGCAACTACTCTCACGCCAGTGCGGCAGCCGAGACCCCGGCCGACACCGCCGCCCCGGCAGGTGATGCGGCCCCGGAGCAGACTGTCATCCCGTCGGATACAAGTGCCCTGGATACCGAGTGATTCTGTAGCCCGCGCGCGGACAAAACGGGCAAAAGTCGTACAACTTCGGCTTCTGCCCATAATTCCGGCAAGGAAACACCGCACTTCACAAGCCAAAACTGGATAATCTGCCAAAAACGCATCCGGCCTCTTGCAAAGCAGGGGACCGGATGTTATTATATTCACTGCAAGAACACTTGTGTTTGTGAGGTGAACAAGTTGGAACGCCGCTTTTATCTGGTCGATGCGCAGGTCCTGCCCGAAGTTTTCCTGAAGGTGGTCCGTGCCAAAGAACTGCTGGCCAGCGGGGAAGCACGCAGCATTTCCGCTGCCACCCGCGCCGTGGACCTTTCGCGCAGCGCCTTCTATAAGTATAAGGACTGCATCTTTGATTCCGAGAACGGCCGCGAGGTCATCACCGTCATGGCCACCCTGCGGGACGAGACGGGCGCTTTGCAGAGCCTGCTGGCCGGCATCAGCGCCGCCGGTGCAAGTATCGTCACCATCAATCAGTCCACGCCGGAGAACGGTGCCGCACTGGTGGCTGTCACCATCCGCACCGATACCATGCAGATGACCCCGGAGGAACTCACGGAAAAGCTTTCGCGCCAGCACATGGTGGTGGGCGTGCACTGCGGATACAATCTCTGATCGCAGAAATAGGGAAACGAGGGAGAACAACAATGGCTAAAATTGCAATTCTGGGCTTTGGCACGGTGGGCAGCGGTGTCTACGAAGTGCTGTGCCGCAACGCCGCGGGCGTCTCCCGCCGCGCAGGCGAACCGGTGGAGGTCAAGTATATCCTGGACCCGAAGGATTTTTCGAACCACCCGGCAGCCCATCTGTTCGTCAAGAACTTTGACACCATTCTGGAAGACCCGGAGATCAAGGTCGTGGTCGAGACCATCGGCGGCACCCGCTTCGCCTACCCGTATGTGAAGGCCTGCCTGGAGAGTGGCCGCAGTGTGTGCACCTCCAACAAGGAGATGGTGGCCACCTACGGTGCCGAGCTGCTGGCTCTGGCCAAGGAGCATGGCTGCGCTTTCCTGTTCGAGGCTTCGGTGGGCGGCGGCACGCCCATCATCACGCCGATGCACCAGTGCCTGGCGGCCAATGTCATCACCGAGGTGCAGGGCATCGTGAACGGCACCACCAACTTCATGCTCACCAAGATGGTGCGCGAGGGTCTGGGCTTTGACGACGCGCTGAAGATCGCACAGGAGCTGGGCTACGCCGAGACCAAGGACCCCAGCGACGACGTGGACGGCCGCGACGCCTGCCGCAAGATCGCCATCCTGTCCTCGCTGGTCTGCGGCCACCAGATCTACCCTCAGAACATCCCCACCCGCGGCATCCGCGATATCACCACGGCGGACGTGGAAGCGGCCGAGAAGCTGGGCTGCGTGATCAAGCTGATCGCATGGATGAAGCGCGGCAAGGATGGCAGCGTGGCTGCCGGTGTGGAGCCGTGTCTGGTGCCCAAGGCAAACCAGCTGGCCAGCGTGGACGATGTGTTCAATGCAGTGCTGGTCAAGGGCGATATGCTGGGCGACGTGGTGTTCTACGGCAAGGGCGCAGGCAAGCTGCCCACCGCCAGCGCTGTGGTGGCCGACGTGGTGGATGCCCTCAAGCATGGCTCCAAGGTGCACGACAGCCTGTACTGGCAGCCCGCCGAGCCGGTGGAAGGCATGCTCACCGACCCGGCACCCGCCGCATATTATGTGCGTGTAGCGGGCATTGCTCCGGCGGTGGTGGAAGCCATCTACGGTTACGGCAAGGTGGTGGATGAGCGCTACGACGGCTGCGCCTACTTCGTGGAGCGCGCCGACGAGAAGGCGCTGACCGAAGCAGCCCGCAAGGTGGAGGCCGTGGGCGGCAGCGTGAAGCTGGTGCTCAAGCGTCTGCCGGAAGAAAACTGATAACGGAACAAAGAAAGGTGCGGCGGCTATGAAGATCAAGGTTTCTGTCCCGGCCACCAGTGCGAACATCGGCTCCGGCTTCGATGCACTGGGTCTGGCGGTGACGCTGTATAATACGGTCACCTTTGAGGAAAGCGAAGTGCTGGACATCTCGTCCGCAGACGGCACCCGCATCCCGCGCGGCGAGTCGAACCTCGTGTACCGCTCGGCAAAGGGCCTGTTCGAGAAGGTGGGCAAGCAGATCCCGCCCCTGAAGATCACCCAGACGAACCCCATCCCCATGGCGCGCGGCCTGGGTTCTTCCTCGGCCTGCATCATCGCGGGATTGCTTGGCGCGAACCGGATGCTGGGCGATGTGCTCAACACCCAGGAGCTGCTCACGCTGGCTACTTCCATCGAGGGCCACCCGGATAACGTGGCCCCGGCCCTGCTGGGCGGCCTGACCAGCAGCGTCTTTGAGGATGGCAAGGTCTACTCGGTCAAGCGCAACGTGGACGAAACGCTGTGCTTTGCCGCCATCGTGCCGGACTACAAGCTGCTGACCGAAGCGGCTCGTGCAGCCCTGCCGAAGGAAGTCTCGCACCGGGATGCGGTGTATAACCTGTCCCGCGCAGCGCTGGTGCCCGCCGCGTTCTGCGAGGGCCGCCACGACCTGCTGGCCATTGCCACCGAGGATAAGCTGCACCAGCCCTACCGTATGCCGCTGATGCCGGGCTCCAAAGAGGTGTTCGACATGGCGCGGCTGTGCGGCGCAAAGGCTGTCTATGTTTCCGGCGCAGGCAGCACCGTGATGGCGGTGGCCGAGAAGGCCGACGCCGAAAAGTTCTATTCCAAGCTGGAAAAAGGTCTGGAGCTGCTGGAAGGTCTGGACGGATGTGAAGCATTTACACTGCTGCGACTGGATGCCGATAACACCGGCGCGACTGTGGAATGATAAACGGGTAAGGGAAGTGCAAGGCTGTGCCAACCGCTTCCGCCCGGTGAGACCCCGTGTGTACGGGGGCAAAAAGAGGAGAGTGACAAGATATGGCGTTGATCGTACAGAAGTTCGGCGGTTCTTCGGTGAAGGACCGTGACCGTATCTTCAACGTGGCGCGCATTGTGGCCAACACCCACAACGCGGGCAATGACGTAGTTGTGGTGGTGTCTGCTCAGGGCGACACCACCGATGACCTGATCGCCAAGGCAGGGGAGATCACCCACAACCCTTCGGCGCGTGAAATGGATATGCTGCTGGCCACCGGCGAGCAGATCAGCATTTCGCTGCTGGCCATGGCCCTGAACGAGCTGGGCTGCCATGCCATCAGCCTGACCGGCTGGCAGGCAGGCTTCCGCACCGACCGCGCCTACACTAAGGCACGCATCACCCGCCTGGAGACCGAGCGTATCTCCTCCGAGCTGGAGCGCAACCGTGTGGTGGTGGTGGCAGGCTTCCAGGGTCTGAACAAGCTGGACGATATCACCACCCTGGGCCGCGGCGGCTCCGACACCAGCGCAGTTGCCATTGCGGCCGCCCTGCACGCAGACCGCTGCCAGATCTTCACCGATGTGGAAGGCGTTTACACCGCCGACCCGCGCAAGGTGCGCAACACCCGCAAGCTGGAGGAGATCACCTTCGACGAGATGCTGGAGCTGGCATCTCTGGGCGCACAGGTGCTGAACAACCGCAGCGTTGAGCTGGCAAAGAAGTATAACGTGGAGCTGGAGGTGCTCTCCAGCCTGAATCCCGTCCCCGGTACGGTGGTCAAGGAGGTTACGAAAGACATGGAAGGTATGCTGATCAAGGGCGTCGCAAAGGACACCGATGTTGCTGTTATCACGATTCTGAACGTTCCCGATGAGCCGGGCATGAGCTTCAAGATCTTCGGCCTGCTGGCCCAGAAGAACATCAACGTGGACATCATCCTGCAGTCCACCGGCCGCGACGGCAAGAAGGACATCAGCTTCACCTGCTCTGAGGGTGAAGCCGACCTGGCCATGCGCGTGCTGAAGGAGAGCGCACACTTCAAGGATGTCAGTGTGGACACCACCTGCGCCAAGGTCTCCATCGTGGGTGCCGGTATGCAGAGCCACAGCGGCGTTGCTTCCAAGATGTTCGAAGCACTGTCCAACAACAACATCAACATCAAGATGATCTCCACCAGCGAGATCAAGATCTCCTGCATCATCAACCGTGAGGATGCCGACAAGGCTGTCAGCTCCATCCACGACATGCTGTTCGATTGATCTTAAAATAGCCTGAACTGCCGCCGCACTGTTTCTTTTGGAAACGGTGCGGCTTTTTTGTTGCACTTTTTGCGGAAAATTATTATACTGATAGAAAACGGACGAACAGGGCGGGGGAGCAGCATGGAACAGCAGACGACGGCACAAAAACAGATGTCACTGCGCGCAAAGGCCACCGGGTGGCTTGCGGCCATTTTGCTGGTGACCCTGATCTCTATCGGCATTGCCACGGCGGTGGGTCAGTGGACCGTGAAGGCCTTCGACACCCTGCTGGAGGATAACGCTGCCTGCTATGCCGTGCAGGATGCCATCAAAGAGGAGACCCGCGCCTTCGAGCACTATGTGCGGGAGCCCTCGCAGGAGAGCAGTCAGACCTTTGCCGATGCCTGCGCGGCGGCGGAAGAAAGTCTTGCCGCTTTGCCCTTCGACTACGCCAAGATCGGCGAGGACCGCTATGCCCGCACCTGGAGCCTGCGGCAGGGCTATGCGGGCTACCAGAAGGCGCGGGACGCCTTCCTGCAGCTGGCCCCCTCGGCGGAAGACTATGTGGAGCGGATGTACGCCGTGATGGACCAGCAGGATTATCTGGCCGAGTATGCCCTGCGGCTGACCCAGGCCACCCTGGAGCAGGAGAACACCACCTACAGCAGCCAGGCCACCCGGCTGCAGCGGCTGCCGTGGCTCTACTTTGGGCTGCTGGCGGCGGCAGTGGCACTGATGCTTCTGCTCATCCGGGTGCTGAACCGGGCCGTGGTGCAGCCGCTGCTGCGGCTGGCGCAGGCGTCCCGCAGCATTGCGGGCGGCGACTACACCGGCGCGGACCTGCCGGTGCACAGCGGCGACGAGGTGGGCCAGCTCACCGGCACCTTCAACCGCATGAAGCACGCCATGGCGGAACACCTCTCCACCCTGAACGCCCTGCACCGGGAGGAGGTGCGGAATCTGGCGCTGGAAAAGGACCTGGAACACACCCGGCTGGAAGTGCTGAAAAGCCAGGTGAACCCGCATTTTCTGTTCAACACCCTGAACATGATCTCCTGTATGGCCCGGCTGGAAGATGCGTCCACTACCGACCAGATGATCGTGCACCTGGGCAGCCTGTTCCGGCACAACCTGCGCACCAAGCAGCAGGAAGTGACGCTGGAAGAAGAACTGGACGGGCTGGAAGACTACATCTACCTGCAGCAGATGCGCTTTGATGGGCGCATCACCGTGGAAAAGAAGATCGAAGCCGACCCGGCGGCGGTGCGGCTGCCGTCCTTCACCCTGCAGCCCATCGTGGAAAACGCCTTCTCCCACGGGCTCAAGTCCTGCGAGGAAGGCGGGCGCATCCTGCTGCGGGGCTGGATGCAGGGCCGCACCCTGATCCTCACTGTGGCAGACAACGGCAGGGGCATGACCCCGGCGGAGCTGGACGCCCTGCAGGAAAAGATCGCCCAGAGCGAGCGCACCGGCCGCAGCATCGGGCTGGGCAACATTTCCCGCCGCATTACCATGCTGTACCCGGAGGGCCGGATGCAGGTCTTCAGCCGGGAAGGGCACGGCACGGTGATCCGGTTCGAGATCCCGCAGGAGGACCGAGAGGAGGATGGTTCGCATGAAGTGTAAGCTGCTGGTGGCGGAAGATGAGCTGATCGAGCGCAAGGTGCTGTGCAAGACGCTGCAGAAGTATCTGGGCGACCTTATCACCCTGTATGAAGCGAAGAACGGCCGGGAAGCCATCGAAATTTTTGAGCGGGAAGCCCCGCAGGCGGCCATTCTGGATATCGAGATGCCCGGTGCCAACGGGCTGGAAGTGGCACGCAAAATTCGTGAAACGGATAAGAACTGTGCCATCCTGTTCCTCACCGGCTATGATAAGTTTGCCTACGCGCGGCAGGCCATCTCGGTGCGGGCGCTGGACTACCTGCTCAAGCCTTACAACGAGCAGGAGCTGGTGTTTGCGGTGGAGGAAGCCATCCATCAGGTGACGGCCCGGCCCACGCGGCCCAGCCGCCCGGCCCCGGCATCCGCCCCGGCCCCGGTGCGCCGGGAGGAAGACGAAGATGTGCGCACCACCATCATCCGGGCCGAGATCGGCAACTTTATCGAGAATCACTACCGGGAGGACATCTCCATGCAGGACGCGGCAGCAGCCCTGCGCTACTCGGACGCTTACTTCTGCAAGCTGTTCAAGCAGTGCTTCAAGGTAAATTTTTCGGCCTACCTGAACGAGTACCGGGTGAAAAAGGCCCAGCAGCTCATCCGGGATTCCCGCCTGAGCCTGAAGGACGTGGGCACGGCGGTGGGCTATGCGGACGCCAACTACTTCACCCGGGTGTTCAAGCGGCTCACCGGGCAGACGCCTTCCGAGTACCGGACGGCAGCGGCAGAGCAGAGCATCCAATAAAACTGATTTTGTGCAAAATGACCGGGAACGGGCGGAGAAATCAGCCTGCTCCCGGTTTACTTTTTGCCAGTTTCTTTCGTCCGCACCGCACGAAATTTGTACTTGGATACAACAAAGACAAAATCGTGCTGGCTTTCGCAAAAAATTCCCGTTTCGAAAAAATTCACAGCTTGTTAAAATAAAAACATGAAAGAATGCGAAAAAGCGAAAAGAGAGGATGCAATTCATGAAAAGAAGAACGTTTCTGTCGCTGATGGGCGCAGCGGCACTGACAAGCGGCGCGATGCTTACCGGCTGCGGCGCCGGCTCCGATGACGACCGCAAGATCGTGCGCATCGGCCATGTGCAGTCCCAGACCCACCCGGATCACCTGGGCCTGGAAGCGTTTGCCGACCACATCAATGAAAAGCTGGGCGATAAGTACCGTGTGGAGGTCTACCCCAGTGAGTTGCTGGGCTCCCAGACCGAAATGGTGCAGCTGACCCAGACCGGTGCTATCGATTTTGTGGTGGCGTCCACTGCCATCATGGAGACCTTCAGCGCCAAATACCAGATCTTCAACCTGCCGTACCTGTTCTCCAGCGTGGAGGCCTACCACGAGGCCATGGACGACCCCGAGGTGACGGACCCCATCTTCAAGACCACCTCCAAGGCCGGTCTGGAGACGGTGGCCTGGCTGGACGCAGGCACCCGCAATTTCTACACCATCAAGACCCCCATCAACCAGCCCTCCGACCTGAAGGGCCTGAAGATCCGCGTGCAGCAGTCGCCCACCAACGTGGAAATGATGCGTCTGCTGGGCGGCACCGCCACCCCCATGGGCTTCGGCGATGTGTACACCGCCCTGCAGGCCGGCATCCTGGATGGTGCCGAGAACAACGAGCTGGCCCTGACCGACAACGGCCACGGCGATATCTGCAAGTATTACTCCTACGATATGCACCAGATGGTGCCGGACCTGCTGGTGGCGAACTATGCTTTCCTGGAGGGCCTCAGCGACGAGGAGCGCGCCATCTTCAATGAGGGCTTCGAGATCGTCAAGCAGGTCGAGCAGGGCGCCTGGGAGGACGCTGTAGCCGAGGCCAAGGATAAGGCCGAGAACGAGCAGCACGTCAACTTCATCTACCCGGACACTGCTCCGTTCCAGGAGGCAATGGCCCCCCTGCATGACTCTGTGCTGGCCGCAAACCCGGAGCTGCAGCCCATTTACGACCTGATCCAGCAGCATAACGCGGCCAACACCGCAGACTGAGGAGGAGCATCATGGAAAAACTGAGAAATACCCTGAACAAGGTGCTCAACCTGCTGGCAGGCCTGAGCATGACCGTCATGGTGGTGCTGACCACCTATCAGGTCATCGTCCGTTACATCTTCAATTCGCCCTCCACCTGGTCGGAAGAACTGGTGGGCTATCTGTTCGGCTGGAGCACCATGCTGGGTGCCACCATCGTTTCCGGCGAGCGCGGCCACATGAACATCCCCGTGCTGGTGGACCGCTTCAACCCCACCATGCGCAAGGCCTTCCACATCTTTGCCGAGGTCATCGCCTTCATCTTCTCCGCCGCCATTCTGGTGTTCGGCGGCTTCCAGGTGTCCAAGCTGGCCATGGGCCAGCAGACATCCTCGCTGGGTGTGGCCGTGGGCGTGTTCTACTGGGTCATGCCCGTCTGCGGTGTGATCATCCTGATCTACTCCATCCTCAACATCATCGGCATTGCCAACGGCTCCATCAGTCTGGATACCCCGGAGGATGCAGACTTCGCCAAGGTGGAAGCTGAAATGGCTGCCGAAGCTGATAAAGATAACAAGGAGGACTAAGCTGTGGCAATTCAAGCATTACTCGTTATTCTGGCAGTCCTGCTGGTGCTGCTGTTCCTCGGTGTGCCTATCTCGTACGCCATTGCGGTTTCTTCTCTGACCGCTATCCTCTCGTCCATTGATCTGAACGTTGCCGTGCTTACCGCTGCCCAGCGCACCTTTGTGGGCATGAGCAAGTTCAGCCTGACCGCCATCCCGTTCTTCATCCTGGCGGGCAACATCATGAACCAGGGCGGCATTGCAAAGCGTCTGGTCGATTTCGTCATGGCCATTCTGGGCAAGCTGCCCGGCGCGCTGCTGGTGACCAACATCGGCACCAATGCCCTGTTCGGTGCCATCTCCGGTTCTGCTTCCGCCGCTGCCGCTGCCGTCGGTTCCATGATCCGCGACGGTGCCGAGGAGCAGGGCTATGACCCCGCCGTCACCGCCGCCACCAACGCGGCTTCCTCCTGCTCCGGCCTGCTGATCCCGCCGTCCAACGCCCTGATCACCTACTCGCTGGCTTCCGGCGGCACGTCTGTTGCTGCCCTGTTCATGGCTGGTTACATTCCCGGCATCATCTGGGCACTGTGCTGCTGCGTGGTGGGCGTGCTGCTGGCCATCAAGCTGGGCTATAAGGGCACACCGGGCAAGTTCGACTGGAAGAACCTGGGCGTGTGCACCCTGCGCGCCCTGCCCAGCCTTTCGCTGATCATCGTGGTCATCGGCGGCATCATCGGCGGCGTGTTCTCCGCCACCGAGGGCTCGGCCATTGCCGTTGTCTATGCTCTGGTGCTGGCCTTCTGCTACCGCTCCATCAACCTCAAGAGCCTGTGGAAGATCATTGTGGACTCTGCCAAGATGTCCGGCATGGTGGTCTTCCTGGTGGGCGTTTCCAACATTCTGGGCTGGGTCATGGCCTTCCTGCAGATCCCGGACGCTGTGGCGGCCGCTCTGCTGAGCCTGACCAGCAACAAGTACATCATCCTGCTCATCATGAACGTGATCCTGCTGGTGTCCGGCACCTTCATGGACGTGACCCCGGCTATCCTGATCTTCACCCCGCTGTTCCTGCCCATCTGCCAGAGCTTTGGCATGAGCACCATCCAGTTCGGTCTGATCCTCGTGTACAACCTGTGCATCGGCAACATCACCCCGCCCGTTGGCAACGCCCTGTTCGTCGGCATCAAGGTGGGCCGCACTTCGCTGTCCAAGGTCATGCCGTACATGCTCATGTACTATGTGGCCATCATCGGCGGCCTGCTGCTGGTCACCTTCATCCCCGCAGTGTCTATCGCACTGCCCCAGGCAATGGGCCTGATGTAAAACAGATATCATCCTTTTCTTCTCCGTGGGCGGTGCCTTGCAAAAGGCACCGCCCTTTTCCATACCGCTTGCACAAAGAAGGCAAAATGCGCTATACTACAAGGGCAAAGGGGGAGTGCATCATGCGCAGACGGACATTTCTGGCCGGGGCGGGCCTTGCAGCGCTGCAGCTGGCAGGCTGCGGCACCGCGCCGCAGACGGTGCCGGACTACGTGCTGACCTATGCCGACAACCAGCCCTCTGACTATCCAACCACCCAGGGCGCACAGTATTTCGCCGACCTTGTGCGGGAGCGCACCGGGGGCAAGGTGGTCATTCAGGTAAAGGCCGACGGCGAGTACGGCACCGAGCAGGAGGTATGGCAGCAGCTGGCCATCGGCGGGGTGGACTTTGCCCGGCTTTCGCTGTCCGTCCTCACCGACGATCTGCCCAAGCTGAATGTGCTGATGCTGCCCTACCTCTACCGGGATGCCGGCCATATGTGGCGGGTGCTGGACGGGGACATTGGCGAAGAATTTCTGCAGGCTTTCGCCGAGGGCGGCTGCGTGGGCCTGAGCTGGTACGACGCCGGGGCCCGGTCGTTCTATTCCCGCCAGCCCATCCGCAGCCTTGCGGACCTTGCGGGCAAGACGGTCCGCGTGCAGGATTCGCCGGTCATTCTGGAAATGATCCGGCTGCTGGGCGCGGTGCCGGAAACCACCGCCTACAGCGATGTCTATGCGGCGTTCCAGACGGGGCAGATCGACGCGGCCGAGAACAACTGGCCGGCCTACTACTCTATGGACCACTACAAGGTGGCGCGGTATTACACGCTGGACGAGCACAGCCGCGTGCCGGAGATCCAGCTGGCCAGCGACAGCACCTGGACGAAGCTGCCGACAGAGTACCGCGAAACGCTGCGGGAGTGCGCGCGGGAGTCAGCGCAGTATGAGCGCGGGCTCTGGGCGCAGGAGGAGACGGCGGCCCGCCAGAAGGCGCTGGACGCCGGCTGCCGCGAGATCACCCTCTCGGACGAAGAACTGGAGCGCTTCCGCACATTGGTGCAGCCGCTGTATGCACAGTTCTGCGCCGCCTATCTGCCGCTGGTGGAGGAGATCCAGCAGGAGTAAGCCGAAACTTACCCGGACGGGTCGATTTTTGTCCGCGGAGTAAAAACAGCTTTCTTGCAAAAGTAGATAAATTTCACGGGGCAGAAAGGCGGTTTTTTGTTGGCTGCGCGGAGATTTTTACAAATGCCCTTAATCATATTGACATAGTGGGGAATGGGGTGTAAACTACCAGCAATGGGCCGGAACGGCCCGGAACAAAAACTGCAGGGAGGAAACGGTCATGATGTGTTGTTGCGCAATGTGTTGTTGTTCTGCGAACGCTTCCCGGACCGGCTGCCTTGCAAACGGGCGTGCATTCTGAGCATGTCCCGCAGCGCTGCACAAAGGGTGCAGCCCGAAGGTCGTCAACTGCCTGGAAGCTTGCATAGGGCTTCCGGGCTTTTTGTTTTGGCCTTCGCAGTATCAGGATAACAAGGAGGGGGTCCGGCAATGGACTGGAATGCGATCCAGCAATATTTGCCGCTTTATCAGAAAGCCGCCGTGCTCACCCTGCGGCTGGGCGTCGCAGGCATCATCTTTGCCATCGTCATCGGCCTTGTGTGCGCGGTGATCCAGTATGACAAAATTCCCGTGCTGCGGCAGATCGTGGGGGTGTACATCCAGCTTTCCCGCAACACACCGCTGCTGGTGCAGCTGTTCTTCATCTACTACGGCCTGCCCAAGGTGGGCATCCGTACCAACGCCGAGCTCTGCGGCATCGCGGGTCTGGCCTTCCTGGGCGGCAGCTACATGGCCGAAGCATTCCGCAGCGGTCTGGAGGCCATTGAGCCGATCCAGACCGAAAGCGCCTACAGCCTGGGCATGGACCGCTGGCAGGCTATGCGGTACGTCATTCTGCCGCAGGCCATGTCCACCAGCATGCCGGCCTTCATGGCAAACGTCATCTTCCTGCTCAAGGAGACCAGCGTGTTCAGCGCGGTCAGCCTGATGGACCTGATGTTCACGGCCAAGGACCTCATCGGCATGTACTCCAAGACCATCGAGTGCCTGTTTTTGCTGGTGGTGTTCTACCTCATCATTCTGCTGCCGGTGTCCATCGTGGGCAGCCTGATCGAAAGGAGGCTGCGCTATGCTGGATTTGGGTCTTGACGTCCTGTTCAAGGGCAAAAACCTGGCCCGTCTGCTGGGAGGCCTGGGCGTGGCGCTCAAGATCAGTGCCACCTCGGTGCTCATCAGCCTGCCGCTGGGCATCCTGCTGGGCGTGCTGATGACCTTCCGCAGCCCCATCATCAAGGCGATTTTGCGGCTGTATCTGGAGTTTATCCGCATCATGCCGCAGATGGTGCTGCTGTTCCTCGTCTACTTCGGCACCACCCGCGCCTTTGGGTGGAACCTTTCCGGCGAGACGGCGTCGGTCATCGTGTTCGTGCTGTGGGGCACCGCCGAGATGAGCGACCTTGTGCGCGGTGCACTGATCGCCATCCCGAAGCACCAGTACGAAAGCGCTGAAGCGCTGGGCATGAGCCGCGCGCAGGCGTACTGGTACATCATCATCCCGCAGACGGTGCGCCGCCTGATCCCGCTGTCCATCAACCTGATCACCCGCATGATCAAGACCACCAGTCTGGTGCTGATGATCGGCGTGGTGGAGGTGATCAAGGTGGCTCAGCAGATCATCGAAGCCAACCGCACCGCCAGCCCCAACGCCGCTTTCGGCATTTATCTCACGGTTTTCGTGTTATATTTCTTTGCCTGCTGGCCCATCAGCCTGCTGGCAAGCTACCTCGAGAAGAAATGGAAGTGACCGCACATGGCAGAACCTATTTTGACTGTTGAACATCTGATCAAGGCTTATGGTGAGACCCCGGTGCTGGACGACATCAGCTTTGCCGTCAAGCCCGGCGAGGTCATCGTGGTGGTCGGCCCTTCCGGCTGCGGCAAGAGCACCCTGCTGCGCTGTCTGAATGGTCTGGAACCCACCCAGAGCGGCCGCGTCCGGCTGGGCAATGAAACGGTCGCCTACGGCGGCAAGAACCTGACCCAGCTGCGCCAGCGCATCGGCATGGTGTTCCAGAGCTACGAGCTGTTCCCGCACCTGACCGTGCTGGATAACATCCTGCTGGCCCCCACCAAGGTGCAGAAGCGCCCGAAGGACGAGGTGCAGAAGGAAGCCGAAGCCCTGCTGGACCGCGTGGGTCTGCTGGCCAAGAAAAACAGCTACCCCCGCGAGCTTTCCGGCGGCCAGAAGCAGCGCGTGGCCATCGTGCGCGCCCTGTGTATGCACCCGGAGATCCTGCTGTTTGACGAAGTGACCGCCGCCCTCGACCCCGAAATGGTGCGCGAGGTGCTGGACGTGATGCTGGACCTTGCCAAGCAGGGCCGCACCATGATCATCGTCACCCACGAGATGCAGTTCGCCCGCGCCATCGCCAACCGGGTCATCTTCCTGGACGGCGGCAAGATCGTGGAAGAAGCTGCCCCGGCGGACTTCTTCGACCACCCCAAGACCGAGCGCGCGCAGCGCTTCCTGCGCACCTTCACGTTTGATGCTGTGAAATGAGTCACAGATCATATAACGGCTCCGGGGGTTCCGGGGCCATGGGAAAGATTTTGTAAAGGAGAATCCATTATGAAACAGTCCAAAATTTCGCGTCGTTCCTTCCTGCTGGGCCTGGGTGCCGTGTCCGCTGCTGCCGCGCTGACCGCATGCGGCGGCTCCTCTGCTTCCACTGCAGCATCTGGCAGTGCTGCTTCCGGCAGCGGCGTCGTGTACCGCACCCTGGACGAGATCAAGGAGTCCGGCACCATCAATATCGGCGTCTTCTCCGATAAGAACCCGTTCGGCTATGTGGACGAGAACGGCGAGTATCAGGGCTATGACATCTACTTCGGCAACCGTCTGGGCGAAGACCTGGGCGTGGAGATCAACTACGTTTCCACCGAGGCTGCCAACCGCATCGAGTACCTGCAGACCGGCAAGGTGGATGTGATCCTGGCAAACTTCACCGTCACCCCCGAGCGTGCTGAGGAAGTGGACTTCGCTCTGCCCTACATGAACGTGGCCCTGGGCGTCATTTCTCCGGACGATGCCGTTGTCACCACGCTGGACAACTGGAACGCCGATGACCAGATGATCGTCATCTCCGGCACCACCGCCGAGACCTACCTGACCAAGGAGTATCCCGACATCCCGCTGCAGAAGTACGATTCCTACGCAACTGCAAAGAATGCACTGGAGAACCGCAACGGCGTGGCATGGGCCAACGACAACACCGAGGTCATCGCTTTTGCAAAGCAGAACCCCGGCTACACCGTGGGCATCCCCTCGCTGGGCAGCGCCGACACCATTGCTCCCGCTGTGAGCCAGGGCAACACCACCGTGCTGGATTGGCTGAACGAGGAGATCAAGGCACTGGGCGAGGAGAACTTCTTCCACAAGGACTATGAGGAGACTCTGGTGGACACCTACGGCCTGGACTACGAGGACGAGCTGGTCGTCGAGGGCGGCGTTGTGGGCGGCTCGGACGATGCCGCTTCCAGCGAGGCTGCTTCTTCCGAGGCTGCTTCCGCATCCGCAGCACAGTAAACCGGAAAATGGTTCAAGGGCAGGCAGGGGCAAAACCTTTGCCTGCCCTTTTTGTGCGCCCGATTGCACCCGGGGCACGAACGTGCTATACTGGAAGAAAAAACGACAGGGAGGGACAACGCATGAAATTGACATCCGCAGGCGCAAATAAAATGATCAAAGCATGGAACGAAGACCTGGAGGGGCTGCTGAAAAAAGAAGAAGCGGAAAGCAGAACGACCTATGGAATCAATGAGGAACCGCTGCCCGCAAACTACGACTTTGCTCGGATGCAGCAGCAGATGGATGCGCTGAACCAGAAGATCGCTGTGCTGCGTCATGCAGTGAACGTGTTTAATACCACCACTGTGTTGGAGGGATTTGGGTTTACCATCGACGAGGCACTGGTGCGCATGGCAATGCTGACAAAAAAGAAGCAGCGTCTGGCACGGATGAAGCAGGTGCCGTCGCTGGTGCGCACATCCCCCGGCTATGGCAGCAACACTCCGGAAATGACCTGCCGCAACTACGATGCAGAACAGGTGGAACAGGAGTACCGCCGTGTCAGTGATCAGCTGACGGCTTTGCAGCTGACGCTGGACCGCGCCAATCTGCTTTTGGAATTTGAAGTGGAGCTGGAGGGGTGACCGTGATATTCCGGGGTGAATGCGTTTTTATTTGAATCTGGGAGAGCCATAAGGTTCTGGTACAAGGTTACAAATTTGGGTTGTTTTGTTATTTGATCAAGGTTATGGATAAGGTTAAGGCTTTGATAAAATGCAGCAATGCAATCGCGCGTGCATCTAAAAGCCTCCGTATCGGCTTTTGTCGGTACGGGCGGGGAGGCACGGTTTCAGCCGCATCTAAGAGCAACAGGGCAGGCAGAGGCAAAACCTTTGCCTGCCCTTTTTGTGCGCCCGATTGCACCCGGGGCACGAACGTGCTATACTGGAAGAAAAAACGACAGCTGTCGTGTAAAAGCGAGGGAACCACCAATGAAGCGAGCCTACATCAACGGCATTCTGCTGGACGGCACCCAGCATATGGAACCCCAGGCCCACAAGGTGCTGCTGTGCGAGGACGGCACCATCACCGCGCTGGCGGACGAGGGCACCGATCTGGACGGGTATGAGGTCATCGACCTGCACGGCAATTATGTGATGCCGGGCCTCATCAACCTGCATGTGCACCTGGCGGGCAACGGCAAGCCCAGCGCAAAGCCCCGCGACAATGCAGCGCTGGTGCGCAAGATCCTGAGCAATGCCCTGACCCGGGCGGTGGCCTACCGGCTGGTGTGCAGCTATGCAAAGCTGGAACTGCTGGGCGGCGTGACCACCATCCGCACCGTGGGCGGCATCGCAGATTTTGACACCCGCTGCCGGGACGATGCCGCAGCCGGCAAGCTGCTGGCACCCCGCATCCTTGCCGCCAACGAGGGCATCTCGGTGCCGGGCGGCCACATGGCAGGCTCGGTGGCCGTGGCAGCCCATAACAACGCCGAAGCACTGGCCCAGCTGAAAAAGGCCAGCGGCCAGAAAGTGGACCTTGTCAAGCTGATGATCACCGGCGGCGTGCTGGACGCCACCGAGAAGGGCACCCCCGGCGAGCTGAAAATGCCGCCGGAAATGGTCAAGGCCGTCTGCGACGAGGCCCACAAGCTGGGCTATCCCGTGGCGGCGCACACCGAATCGCCCGAGGGCGTGAAGGTGGCGCTGGAAAACGGCGTGGATTCCATTGAGCACGGCGCAAAAATGGACGAAGAAACGGTGAAATTGTACAAGGAGCGCGGCGCATTCGTGTGCACCACCATCTCTCCGGCGCTGCCCTATGCGCTGTTCGATACGGCCGTCTCCGGCGCATCGGAAAAAGACCAGTACAACGGCAAGATCGTCTTTGACGGTGTGGTGGAAAGCGCCAAGACCGCCCTTGCCAACGGCATTCCGGTGGGCCTGGGCAACGATGTGGGCTGCCCCTACATCACCCAGTACGACTTCTGGCGGGAGCTGTGCTATTTCCACAAGTACTGCGGCGTGAGCAACCAGTTTGCCCTCTACACCGCCACCCTGCGCAACGCCCAGCTGGCCGGGGTGGGGGACATCACCGGTTCCATTGAGCCGGGCAAGAGCGCCGATTTCATCGTGACGAAGCGCAATCCGCTGGAAGACTTGCGTGCCCTGCAGCATCTGGAGCTGGTGGTCTGCCGCGGCCATGTGGTGAAAAAACCGAACCCCAAGCGCAACAAGACGGTGGACGAATTGCTGGACCCGTATCTGGAATAAAAACACAGAAAAAGCCGCTTGCAAGCGTTTGGTTTGCAGGCGGCTTTTGCTTCCGAATATAGAAAGCTCGCCCTTCGGGAGAGCTGCTGAGCGCAGCGAAGCGGAGAGAACTTCTCACATGCTTGCCATCACGGCCATGATGCTCTGCCAGCTTTTGTTCCGGGCGGCAGGCACGGCAGAACGGCTGCGGCGGGCAGGCGCACTGGTACTGGCCGAAGCGGCCGCGTTCATGGCGGTCAGGGGCACCGTCGGGTGAAAGAACACGGCGGTGTCACCGGCCAGCCACTGGGCCGCAAGGCGCGCTGCCTGCGGGTCTGCCTGCAGGGTGCGGCGCTCAGCACCGGCCAGAAAATCGGCCAGCCAATAGAGGATGGCTGCCAGCGGCAGGCTGGGTGCGGCGTCCTGGCTCCAATAGGTCCAGCGGGCACCGGTGCCCACAAAGCTTTCCACGGTGATCTGGGCCCCGGTGCGGGCATCCTGCGGGATGCGGCCCCGGTAATTGACACCGGCACACTGCTGCAGCTCAGAAAGGATGCGCTGGGTGCGGGCCAGGTCCAGCCGGTCCTCGCGGCAGTAGGCGCGGAAATCCGTCTCGTCGATGAGACCGTTGGCGCTGGCGGGGAAGCGGCCCACCAGCTGGCCGTCGGCGTTGTGGCACAGCTGCCAGCCTTTGCGGAACAGCTGGAAGCTCAGGCAGCGGCGGCCCATGGTGGAGTAGCACAGGATGGAGGTGCTCTCGCCGGGCAGCTGTTTGAGCTCCAGGCAGGCATCGTTGCCGCAGGTGTCCTGCAGCTTTACCGTTAAAAGCAGCTGGGCACCGGGGTGCTGGGCTGACATGGCGTTGTGCATGGCATCAAAATAACGGTTGGCATCCATGAGCGGTTCCTCCCTAAAAATGAGATACAGCGGTTCGTTGTATAACGGACGGGCGCTGCGTGAGACGACCCGGTGCACGACAGGCGGCTTACGCAGGAATGTTTTATTGACTGAACATAGTATAGCACATCTCACAACAAAAAACAACTATAAGTTTGTCAAAATTCGAAAAAATTCTGCAAACCGGGGCGGAACGGCTCGAAATATGGTTGTTGAAACATGCGCGCGGTTGTATTTGAACGCAAAACGCCCGCAGACGGAACGGCAAAACCGCTCGCCTGCGGGCGCTATTCTAATAAGGTATCATCAGTCACCCAGTTCACGGATCTCGTTCTGGATCAGCCGTCCGGCGGCGCGGGCCAGCTGGTCCATGCCGCGAATGCGGGCCATGTTCTTGCCGTAAATTTGTGCGGCGGCACCGGCAGAGCTGTCCTCCCCCATGAACACGGCCGAGACCCGGATGCCCATGCGCTGCAGCGCGCGCACCTGCGCGGCGGTGTCGGCCACACCGGCGGCGTCCTCATAGCCGCAGCCGAGGGGATTTTCTGCACTGGGCGGGATGCGGCGGCTGTCGTTGGGGGAAGCATCCGTCAGCACGATGAGCAGGTGCCGCGGCGCCGGCCCGGGCGCAAACTGCAAAAGGTCGCCTGCCGCGCGCAGGGCAAGGCCGTCGCGGTTCCAGCCGGAGGCAAAGTAACGGTTGATGTTCTGCAGGTTTTTGTCTGCAAAGCCCTTGAGCACCCGCAGCACGGTGTAGCCCCGCAGGCTGCTGAAGCTGGACACCCGCACCGGGATGCCGCAGGCCGCAAGGCTTTGGGCCAAGATGCTGCCCTGCGCAGCGATGACCTCCTGACAATGCAGGCGGGAGGCCGATGCATCCAGCAGAAGGTCCACGGTGAAGGCGGGCTGGTTTTCTTCTTCCGCGCACAAAAACACCCGGTCGTCGTTCAGCAGCGGGGCCCGCCAGATGCGCCCGGCGTTTAAGTTGCCGCTGCGGGCCACGCGGGCGTTGGGCTGCTGGTGCACGAGGATGCAGTTGCGAATTTGCTCCGTCAGCCGCAGCACGACGCTGCGGTGCAGTTCCCGGTTTTTGGCGTAATAGGCGCGGTTGCGGTCGGCCTGCAGCTCGGCCTGTTCGGCCAGATGCCTTGCCTCCGGCGTGGGGGCCTGCTCCGGGCTGGGCACACCGGCGCTGAACCACAAATGGCAGCCCAGATGGTCGCCCACGCACAGCTCCTGCTCGGCCTTGCGCAGCCGTTCCGGCGGGTAAATGGAGCGGCCAAAGCAGCTCTCGATGTAGGCGCGGTCCTGCGCGGCGTTTTGCTTTAAGGTGATGTGGGCTTTGCGCTTGTCCACGGCCAGCCCGCCGCCGGCGGCGTCCACAGAATTGGAGTGCTCCACGGTCACCCGGTCAGTCTTGATCATCTGGGTGGGCATGGCCTTGGTGGCAAGCTTTGCCAGCAGGCCGTCCAGGTGCAGATGCAGGGCCGCTTTCTGGTGCACGGTGCCGTCGAATAAGTTGAATTTTGCGTAGACGGCCAAAATCTCGGCCTTCAGCTGTTCCGGTTCGGGTGCGCTTTCGGGGGCAAGGGCCGCCGCAAGGCCGGACTCATAAGGCGTCATCACCGGGTCGGCACGGCCCAGCACACGCCGCCAGCGCGCCGCCTGCATGGTGTAGACCAGCTGGTTTTTCGCCATCCATTCCTGCCGCGAAAGCTTGTACTGGATGGCAAAAAAGTAGTCCGCATGGGCATGGCGCAGTGCTTCCAGCACCGGGCGGCGGGGCAGTTCCAGCCGGTAAGCCGCGTTTTCCAGGTACAGCCAGGTCATGTCGTCCAGCATGGTCTGCCGCATGTCGCCGTCCCATGCATCAAAGATGCTGCGGATGAGCGCATCTCCGTAATATTTGTGGATGAGCCCCACGACGGTATTCATGTAAAAATCGGTGGTGCCGTCGGTGTAGCGGGCGAGGAACAGCGGCTCAAAGCCATAGGCTCCTGCAGCAGCCCAGACCTGATTGGCCGCGCGCCGCTCCTGGGCGGTGTAGCTCTGGGCTTCCATCAGCCGAACAGCTTTCCGGCATCCAGCTTTGCCGGGATGCGCGCTGCGATGACGTCCCGGATCAGGCCCTGCTCGTAGGAATCAAAGGCCTTGTTGGTGATGCCCATATCCAGCGCCGCGCCCGCCGGGATGCCGCGCCGGATGAGCCGCAGGGCGTCCAGCATACCGCGCAGGTCCAGCGCTTTTGTGGAAATTTCCGCGCTGTCGCACTTTTTCTGCAGGTCGAGGAACAGCAGCGCGAACTGGTGCACATATTTCGCCGTCAGGTCCGGGAACTGGGCCCGCAGCAGCTTTTCCAGATTATCCTGGGTGATGGTGGGCATCTGGATGACCACAAAGCGGGAGGTGAGGGCCTCGTTCAGCTCCCGGGTGCCGGCGTAGCCGTAGTTCATGGTGGCGATGAAGCGGGTCTCCTCCGCCAGCGGGATGCGGTCGTAGCCGGGCACGTCGATGGCGCGGCGGAAGTCCAGCACCGCGTGCAGCACGGCCAGCGCTTCGTTTTTGGCCATGTTGATCTCGTCCAGCACGCCGAAGCCGCCGCACTGGGCACAGCGGTACACCGGGCCGGGGCGGAACACCACCTGCCCGCCTGCGAACGTGTCCATGCCAATGAGGGACGCCGCGTCCATGTTCACATGGAACGAGATGTCCCACGCGGGGCGGCCAAAGGCAGCGGAAAGGTTCTCGGCCAGCACATTTTTGCCGGTGGCCTTGCCGCCCGCCAGCAGCAGGTTTTCGCCGCAGAGCAGGGCCGCCAGCGCCTGCTCCCACACCTCTTTGCCGTAGTAGGTGAAGGCAGGGGAAGGGATGCGCGGGCGCAGTTCGGCGGCCAGCGGGTGGGCGGCGCGGTACTGCTGCACCGCTTCCAGCAGGGCAGGGTCAACGCCCTCCTGCCGCAGAGTCTCAAGGAGATCAGACATTTGTACAAACACCTCGATTTTGCCGGTCGGTTTCACATCACTGACCGGCTGTTCAAGCTTATCATAGCACAATCCGGGGCGTTTGTGTAGGGGGCGGGGGAGCAAAGAAACGGAAAATAAAAACCCCGGAGGGCGATGGGGCTCTCCGGGGAAGGGGCAAACATGCAAAGGGGTCAAAGGGGTGCTCAGCGGTTTTCTTTGCGGCGGTTCAACACAGCGCCAAGCCCCAGCAGGATGCTGCCGCTCAGGGCGCTGAACAGCACCGCCAGCCGGTTGACGCCGGTCTGCGGCAGGGTGGAAGCCGCAGGAGCAGCCGGGGCGACGACGGGGGCCTCTGCCGGGGGAACAACGGTGTCAGCCGGGGTCTCGGCAGGCAGGCTGTCGGCCGGGGTCTGCTCCGGGGTGCCGGGTGTTGTCTGGGTGGTCGTGGTCACCAGCGGGGCCGCGTCGGTGGTGGAGACGCAGCCGTAAGTATAGCGGACGGAGGCTTTGGTGTCCGTCTGCACGGTCTTGTCGCCGTCCAGCGTCACGACCGGGTCTTTCTCGGAGCGATAGGTGTAGGTGACGTCGCCGTCCAGCTTTTCGGCCGTCTCGTCCGTTTCGGCAGTGGTCTGCTGCCAGGGCTTTACGGTATCGTAGGTACCCGTGCCGGTCTCGGTGGTCGTCTCGGTGGTGGTCTGCCGGAAACCGGCGCGGTAGCTGCCCTGCTGCTGCCAGCCGGAGCCGCTGTGGGCAGCGGTGGAAGCGGTGCGGGTGCTCATGGAGGTGCCCACGGCGTCGTCCTCCTTGGTGATAACGGTCAGCGGGGCAACATAGGTCTTGATGGTGGATTCGTTCTGGCCCACCACTTCGCCGCTTTCCACCTGCACAAGGTCAGAGATCTTCAGGTCGTAACCGCCGTACCAGCTATTCGAATGGTTCCAGCGTGCCTTGGTTGCGTTGGCACATTTGTTGCTGCTGACATCCATATAACCATAGGCGGAAAGCTTGGAATTGTTGAGGTAGACCTGATACCAGACCGTTTCAGGCGTTCCCTTGTTTGCGTCATACCAGGACTGGTCGGAAAGGCGGACGACCTGCCGCTGGATGTCTGCATCCGTGACTTTTTTGCCCTGCGCTTCCATAGCAGCCTTGTAGGCAGCGACAGCTTCACCGTAAGTGGCATAGTGCTGTACGGTGCCGTCTGCATTGGTGAGGGCATCGTAGACTACGGTGCCGGTCAGCTTATAGAAAGCGCTCTTAGTGGGGTTGTTGTTATACTCTTGGTTTTCGGTACGGGCATATTCATAAAAGCCTTGGATGCCATCGGTTTTGTCGAAGCCGATATTCTTGGCAAGGCCGGCTTTCTGGTTGCTTGCAGGCTTATTGAGCAGATCGTCTACGTTGTAGTTCCATTCCAGCTGAAGGCCATTGCGGATGATCAGGCAATCGGTTGTTTTCGAGCTGCCGCCTTCATCCGGGAGCAGATGCAGGGTGGAATCCGTGATGAGTTCCAGATGCTTGAGGTCGTCATTGGTTCCACCGGTATAATAGTTTTTGCGCAGCTCGTGGTACATTGCTTCATACTGCGTGCCTACGGTGTCCTCGTTGACCCAGACCTTCTTGTTGGGGTCCTGCGCCAGCTTCTCCTGCTCTTTCAGGATTTTCGCCAGCTGATCTTCGTTCATGTTGTTCAGGCTGACGGCGGTGGTGATCTTCTTAATGATGTCCTCTTTCGTACTTGTGGAGGTGATCTCCATATCACCCACCTTCAGCACCTGGTTGGGTTTCAGGCTCTGGCGGATGGCGTCAATCTGATCCCACAGCTTCTGGTAGGCATCGTCCTTCTCGTCCTCGGTGCGGGTCTCGGAGAGCGACCAGCTCTCGCGGGTCTCCACGCTGAGGGTCTGCTCCAGCAGGTCGGTGCAGTCGATGGTGTAGATGGTTTGGCCCTTCGTGTAGGTCGCGGTCACCTTGCCGTCCTTCCGGGTCACGGCAAGGTCGGAGGCACCGGCGGTCTTGTCCGCCAGCAGGGCAAGGATCTGCTTATCGGTCAGGTCGTTTTTGTTTTTCAGGGTGATGGTGGTCTTGGTGGTCTTGCCGGAAGCGTCGGTCACCTCGCTGGTGTAGGTATCGCCGTCCTTTTTCAGGCCGGTGTAGGTTTGGCCGTTTTTCACGATGGTGTAGGTGGCGTCGTCGCCCTCGCCTGCGGGCGTGATGGTCCAGCTGCTGCCCTGCTGGACCGTGCCCGGGGTTTCCGTGCTGTCGGCCTTTTCAAACACGTCCCACGCAATGCGGGTCAGACCGGTAAAGCTGGTGTCGGTCACGGTATACCCGGCGGCAACCAGCTGCTCCACCGTCATGCCTTTTTCGGCGGCAAGCTGCTTCAGGGCGTAGTCCCGCTTTTCATCGTCGGTCAGGCTGGCACTGCTGTCGTAATGGAAACGGTAGACTTTCGTCTTGCCGTCCACCGTCCGGGTGTATTCGGTCACACGGCCTTCGGCGTCGGTCTTGATGTCGGTGGCGTCTGACGGGGCACCCAGAGCATCGGTCAGGGGAGAGGCGGCAGTGCTGCCGTCAAGCTGGAAGTAGGGCTTGCCGCTCTCGCTCCATGCAATGACGGCGCCGCCTGCGGTGGCACTGCCGGTGACGGTGTGGGTGCCGGACTCGCCGTTATTGGTCTCACTGGCCGTTTCGGTGACCTGATAGGTCTCGCTGGTCTCGCCGCTGACCGTGACCGCAAAAGTGTAGGTCTTGCCGTCATGCGTATAGGTGTAACTGCCGTTTGCATTAAGGGTGAGCTCGGAGAAAGACACCGTTTCCACGCCGGAGGCCTTGGCGGCAGCGGCGGTCAGGGCATTTTCCAGCGCAGCCTGCTTTGCGGCGGCGGCTGCCTGCTCCGGGGTCTGGCTGCCGTCTGCCAGCTGCTGGCTGCCAAACGTGCCCTTGTCGTTTTCCACCTTGACATGCACCTTCATCTGCTTGCGCAGCAGGGCGGTCTGGTCGGCATCCAGCTTGCAGGTCTCGCCGTCTTTGGTCAGGTAGAGGGCACCGTCCTTGCCGACGGTATAGCCCTTTTCTTCACCGCCCATCAAAGCGGCAAGGTCTTTGTTGGAAAGCTCTGCCTGCCCGGCAGTGGTCTCATCCCCCAGCGTCAGGGTGTAGGTCTTGCTGCCCTTTTGTACCGTGATGGTCTTGCCGTCCTCGCTGCGCTGCGCATCCGGGTCGGCCAGCAGGTCGGCGATGCTCAGGGTGTAGGAGTTCCCGGCACCGTCGGTCAGGGTGGTCTCGGGCGGGTAAGTGTAGTCCTGCTTCACGTCCTCGCGGCCGTGCTGGGTGCTTTTTTCCACCTTGACGATCAGGGTGGTGGTCACGGTCCGGGAAGCGGTGCTGGAATCCACCGTCACGGTGGTCTGCTGCTGGCGGCCGTTGGCGTCGGTGATGGTCTTGGTCAGGGTATAGGTGCCGTCGCCGTTGTCAACGTAGCCTGCGTCGATCAGCTTGGCAATGTCCTGCCCCTCCATGGAGCCGGTCTCGTGGGTGACCTTGGTCAGGGTGAGCTGGCGGGAGTTGCCGTCTTCGGATAGTTCGGATTCGCCCGTCACGATGTAGTTGCCGCCCACCTCGGCACCCTTGCCGGTGCTCCAGTCCACGGTGATGTCCTTCAGTTCTTCGTCGGCATCCAGCTCATCCTTGGGCGTGGTCTCGGTCTTGCTGGTGGAAGAAGACGCGCTGCCCTCCACGGTGGTGGTGGTCGTGGTGGTGCCCTGGCTCACCGTGGTGGTGGTCTCGGTGACCGAGCCGTCCGGGTTTTCGGTGGTGGTCTTATCCACCACCGTTCCGGCGGGGTCGTAGGTCGTGGAGCTTTCGTCGGTGCGGGTCTCGGTCTTGTCCGCAGTGCCCTTGTCCTTGCCGGTCTCGCCGTCCGTCACAGGGCCTTCGGTCGTTTCGGTGGTGGAGCCATCCGGGTTCTGGACGGTTTCGGCAGGCGGGTAGGCGATGGTGTCTTTCGGGCCGAGCACGGGCAGGGCAGGCTGTGGTTCTTCTGCAGGGTCAGAGTCATCGCCAGGCGTGGTGTCCTGCGCCGCATCGGCTGCAGACGGGCTGACCGTGTCGTTGATCTCGGCCGTGTCGGCGGCGGGCGCTTTCTTCGGCTGCACGACGGCATCCTGTTCCGGGAAGGCATCGGGCAGCTCATCTGCGGCGGACGCAGAGACGGGCTGTGCGGCGGCACATGCCGCAAGAGCAACCGCGGCTGCGGTCAATTTGAACTTCTTGTTTGTCACACAAATACCCCCTAATGGATGATAAAAGCATGGCTCTATTCAAAAGGCCAATACTTCTTATTCTATTATACATCATAGGGGGGGGGGTAAAGCGATAATGCGACAAAAAATGCGTGAAATAGCAGTTCTTTTTTCAGCAGGTGGTTCAAAATTCGGCAAAAAGACCGCCGCAAAAAAAGCCCGGAAGCTCTTGGCAGAAAGGGCTTCCGGGCAGGATTATGAAGGGAGTAATTCCAAACGGGGAATTTGCCGGGCGGACTCAGTCCACCACGTCCTCGAACTGGCTGTTGTACAGGTCGGCGTAGAAGCCGCCTGCTTCAATGAGCTGGTCGTGGGTGCCCTGTTCCACGATGTCGCCGTCCCGCATCACGAGGATGAGGTCGGCGTCCTTGATGGTGGAAAGGCGGTGGGCGATGACAAAGCTGGTGCGGCCTTCCATCAGGCGGTCCATGGCGGTCTGGATGCGCTGCTCGGTGCGGGTATCCACACTGCTGGTAGCCTCGTCCAGGATCAGGATGCGGTTATCGGCCAGAATGGTGCGGGCGATGGTGAGCAGCTGCTTCTGGCCCTGGCTGACGTTGGAAGCGTCCTCGTTCAGCTCCATCTGGTAGCCGCCGGGCAGGGTGCGGATGAAGTGGTCGGCGTTGGCAGCCTTGGCGGCAGCGATCACTTCTTCGTCCGTGGCGTCCAGGCGGCCGTAACGGATGTTCTCCATGATGGTGCCCTTGAACAGCCAGGTGTCCTGCAGCACCATGCCAAAGCCTTCGCGCAGAGCGCTGCGGTCAAAGTCGCGCACATCGTGGCCGTTCAGGGTGATGGAGCCGGAGTCCACATCGTAGAAACGCATGAGCAGCTTGACCATGGTGGTCTTGCCCGCACCGGTGGGGCCCACGATGGCCACCTTCTGGCCGGGCTGCACCTCGCAGCTGAAGTCGTGGATGATGGTCTTTTCGGGGGTGTAGCCGAACTTGACGTGGTTAAAGGTCACCTGACCGTCGATGCAGCTGGGGTCTGCGCGGCGGGCGGGGTCGGCGGTCTGGTCTTCTTCCGGCTCGTTCAGGAATTCGAACACGCGCTCGGCGGCGGCGGCCATGCTCTGCAGCATATTGGACACCTGCGAGAGCTGCTGGATGGGCTGGGTGAAGTTCTTGACGTACTGAATGAAGGCCTGAATGTCGCCGATGGTGATGACGCCGTTTGCCGCAAAAATGCTGCCGACGATGGCCACAGCCACATAGCCCAGATTGCCCACGAAGTTCATGATGGGCATCATCAGGCCGGAGAGGAACTGGCTTTTCCACGCAGATTCGTAGAGTTTATCGTTGGCGGCGTTGAAATCGTTCAGCACCACAGCTTCGCGGTTGAAGGCCTTGACCACGTTGTGGCCGGAGTACACTTCTTCCACCTGGCCGTTCACAACGCCCAGGATGGCCTGCTGGGCCTTGAAGTATTTCTGGCTGAACCGGACCACGATGAGCACCAGCACCAGCGAGACGGGCAGGATCAGCAGGGCGATGAGGGTCATCTTGGGGCTGATGGACAGCATCATGATCAGCACGCCGATCATGGTGGTCACACTGGTGATCAGCTGGGTGATGCTCTGGTTCAGGCTCTGGCCCAGCGTGTCCACATCGTTGGTGATGCGGGAGAGCACTTCGCCGACCGTGCGCTTTTCAAAGTAAGCGAGGGGCAGGCGGTTGATTTTTTCGCTGATCTGCTTGCGGAAGTCGTAGCAGACTTTCTGCGAAAGGCCGGTCATCAGCCAGCCCTGAATGAAGCTGAACGCACTGCTCAGCAGGTACATGCCCAGCAAAAACAGCAGGATGCGGCCGATATACACAAAGTCGATGCTGCCGGCGCCGCGCAGCTTGGCGATCCAGCCGGTGGCAAGGGCCGTGGTGGCTTTTGCCAGCACCTTGGGGCCTGCGATATTAAAGATAGTAGACAGGATAGCAAACACGATGGCCGTGATCAGCGAGAGCTTATAGCGGCCCATGGTGCGGATGAGCTGCAGCAGCGTGCCTTTGAAGTCCTTGGCGCGCTCGGTCGTGGGGCGTCCGGGTCTTGGCATATCACTCACCCTCCTTTTCCGTATTCAGAGATTCGAGGTCAAGTTCCTTCTGGCTCAGCTGGCTGCGCGCGATCTCCTGATATTCCGGGCAGCTGTCCATCAGCTGGGCATGGGTGCCCTTGCCCACGAGACGGCCTTCGTCCAGCACCAAAATCTGGTTTGCGTGCAGCACGGTGGAGATGCGCTGTGCCACGATGATGACGGTAGCGTTGTCGGTCTCGGCCTTCAGCGCGCGGCGCAGGGCCACGTCGGTCTTGAAGTCGAGGGCCGAGAAGCTGTCGTCGAACAGATAGATCTTCGGCTTTTTCGCAATGGCGCGGGCGATGGAAAGGCGCTGCTTCTGGCCGCCGGACACATTGGAGCCGCCCTGTGCGATGGGGCTCTGGTACCCCTCGGGCTTCGCGTCGATGAACTCGGTGGCCTGCGCGATGGAAGCCGCCTTTTTCACGTCGGCGTCGGTGATGTGGTCGCCGCCGAACTTCAGGTTCGAGTCGATGGTACCGCTGAACAGCACACCCTTCTGCGGCACATAGCCCAGCAGGTCGTGCAGCTTGGCCTGCGGCATCTCGCGCACGTCGATGCCGTCCACGGTCACGCTGCCGCCGGTCACGTCGTAAAAGCGGGGGATGAGGTTCAGCAGGGTGGACTTGCCGCAGCCGGTGGAGCCGATGATGGCGGTGGTCTCGCCGGGCTTGGCCGTAAAGCTGATGTGCTCCAGCGCGTCGCTGTCGGCACCGGGGAAGCGGAAGCTCACGTCGTTGAACTGCACGGTGCCCTGCCAGTTTTTGCGTTCCTGTGCGGGCTTTGCCGTGGCTTCGTCCGGGTCGTGGATGGTGGCCTTGGTGCGGATGACCTCGTCGATGCGGTCGGCGGCCACACCGGCGCGGGGCAGCATGACGGCCACCATGGCCAGCATCAGGAAGGACATGACGATCTGCATGGTGTAGGTGATGAAGGCGATCATCTCGCCCACCTGCATGGTACCGGCATCCATGGCCTTGCCGCCGAACCAGACGATCAGCAGGCTGGTGCCGTTCATGATCAGGGTCATAAAGGGCATCATGGCCACCATGGCACGGTTGGTGAACAGCTGAGTGCCCATCAGGTCGCGGTTGGCCTTATCAAAGCGCTGTTCCTCAAAGGCTTCGCGGCTGAAGGCACGCACCGGCATGATGCCGGTCAAAATCTCGCGGCTGACGAGGTTCAGGCGGTCCACCAGATTCTGCATGATCTTGAACTTCGGCATGGCGATGTTCATCAAAAAGATGATGAGCAGCAGCAGAACGGCCACATCCAGCACGATGATCCAGGAAAGGCCGGTGCTGCTGTTCAGCACATGGATGACGCCGCCGATGCCCAGAATGGGTGCATAGGCCACCATGCGCAGCAGCATGACGCAGACGAACTGCACCTGCTGGATATCGTTGGTGGTGCGGGTGATGAGGGATGCGGTGGAGAAGTTCTCGATCTCGGCGTTGGAGAAGCCGATGACCGAGGAGAAGGTCTCGCGGCGCAGGTCGCGGCCGATGGCGGCAGACACGCGGGAAGCGAGGAAGCCCACCGCGATGGACACAGCCACCATCAGCAGGGTCAGGCCCAGCATCTGGCCGCCCACCTTATAAAGGTAGCGCATCTGCACGTCGTGGGCCACGCCCTGGGCTTCGTATTCCAGCTGCACCAGCAGCATGGACTGGCTCTTGAGGTTCTCCACCACGGTGTCGTCCAGGCTGGCGAAGGCACCGGCCAGCTGCTGCTGGATGGCGTCGCGGCTGAAACCGGGCATCTGGGTCATGGCGGCGAACTGGGCGCACACGGTGTCCAGATCGTCGGCGGTGGGGGCGACCGTTTCAGCTTCAGCATCGGTATCGGTGCTGTCCGCAGAAGCCGCCTGCATGTCGGCCAGGCTCGTCATGCCCATCGCGGACTGCCCGGCGGGGGCGTTGGCCGCCTGGGCAGCCGCCATATACAGCACGATGTCCGGGGTGGTGATGGCATCTTCCAGCGCGGTGCGCTCGTCGGCGGTCAGATCGCTGCGCAGTTTCAGCACGCCGTCGTCCTGCAGGTAGTACCCGTAGGCGTTCTGCAGCTTGTCGGCGTCCTCCTCGCTCATCAAAAGCGAGAGGGCGTCCAGCGTGCTCTGGCGGATGGTCTCCGGCAGGGGGCTCTCGATGCCGCCCTGCTGGATGCCGGTGTCCACGATCTTGCTGGTGTAGTCCGGCAGCGAAAGATCGCAGTACGCCTGCACGAACAGCAGCGCGAACACCACAAGGCAGACGGCCCAGTGCCGGGCCAGCTGCTTAAAGATTTTCGTCATGGTTCGGTTCTCCCTTCGGTTTGGTGGTACGCGCAGCATTTTCTGCAAGAATGGCATCCATCAGCGCGCCGCGCAGCGCGTTCAGCTGGGCCGCCTGTTCGGGCTCCAGCCGGGCCATTACACAGGTAAAGTAGTCGCTCAGGGCGTCCTCGTACTGCCGGCAGGCTTCGTAGCCCTTGGGCGTGATGCGCACCAGCGTTTTACGGCGGTCCTCCGGTGCGGGTTCCCGGGCAATGAGTCCGTCGGCCTCCAGCTGACGCAGCCCGCGGCTGATGGCCGGCAGCGGCTGGTGCACCTCGTGGGCCAGGTCGGACACCGAGATGGCACCATCCTGCCCGCGGCTGCGGATGGCATGAAGCAGTGCTTCCAGCCAGGCAAAGTGGCATTTTGGTGTGTCGGCCAGAGCGGCTTTCATACCCGCCTTGGCAGCTTTGCTCAGCCGCCCGATATAGTGGCACAGGCCCTGAAAATTCAGCGCTTCTTCGGTTTCAGCAGGCACACGATCCCTCCTTCCTGCAAAATGCTTAACATGTGTTAAATATTGACGCTTGATAATAGTATACCTGCCGGGCCCGGATTGCAAGCGGATTTTGAAATATTAAACAAAAGTTCACAAAACAATTTGGTACATTTTCCAGCTTGCACCGCCGGACTGGTGCATAAACATGGAAGCAGGACAACAAGTGAGGTGGAACGGATGCAGGATATTTCCATGATCTTGCAATTGTTTGGCGGGCTGGCGCTGTTTTTGTACGGCATGGACAGCATGAGCCGCGCCATCCAGCTGGGGGCGGGCAAGCGGCTGCGCAGCCTGCTGGCCCGGTGCACGGCGAACCCTGTGGCCGGGCTTGTGACCGGTGCTGCCGTGACGGCGGTGGTGCAGAGCAGTTCCGCCGTCACGGTGATGGTCATTGCCTTTCTGGCGGCGGGGCTTTTGCAGCTGCGGCAGGCCGTGCCGGTGGTGTTCGGGGCCAACATCGGCACCACGGTCACAGCCCAGCTGCTGGCCTTTCAGGTGGAACAGGGACGGTACCTGCTGCTGTTTGGCGGGGTGCTGCTCTGCTTTGCCTGCAAGGGGCAGAAGGGCCGCTGCGCAGGCGAAGCGCTGTTCGGTTTCGGGCTGCTGTTCGAGGGCATCACGGTCATGAGCAGTGCCTTGCAGCCGCTGACCGAAAGCCCGCAGCTCTGGCAGTGGCTGGTGCGGGTGCAGGCAAACCCGGCCCTCGGTCTGCTGGCGGGCCTTGGTATGACCCTGACCGTGCAGAGCAGTTCTGCCACCATTGCCATGCTGCAGACGGTGGCCGCCCAGCCGGGCCCGGACGGCGTGCACGGCCTGCTGAGCCTTGCCGGGGCCATCCCGGTGCTGCTGGGGGATAACATCGGCACCACGATCACGGCGGTGCTGGCATCCATCGGGCAGGGGAAAGATGCCAAGCGGGTGGCGGCGGCCCACGCCATCTTCAACCTGAGCGGTGCGGTGGTGTGCTGCGGGCTGCTGGGGCCGTTTGCGGCGCTGGTGCAGCGGCTTTCCCCCGCCGGGCCGGAGTGCGCGGTCATCGCCCGGCAGATCGCCAACGCACATACATTATTCAATGTGTGCTGTGCACTGGTGTGGCTGCCGCTCACCGGGCGGATGGTGCGGCTGGTGACAAGGCTGCTCCCGGACCGCGCGGCATAGACAAAAATGCAGCGGGCGTGTTGTGCGGGCAGAGAGCGCCGCCGCTTCGGCGCGGGATATCTACCGCTGCCACCGCTCCTTTGAAAAGGCCGTGGCCATCGACGGCAAGCGGGAGACCTACCTCACGGGGGACACCACCGTGGACTATGCCGAAGTCAAGGACCAGACGCTTTTGTACCGCATCACGCTGGTGACCTCGGCAGACGAGAGCGGCGAGATCGTCTTTGAGGACACTCTGCCGGAGGGCACCGCGTGGGGCACCGGCGGCGGCAACAACAAACTTTTTGTGGACGGCGTGCAGCAAAACTGGTATAATGGTGGCTGGCAGATCACTTCTGCACCGGACGCGGCCAATGGCATTTGCTGAAAGTGTCGGTGCAGGGCTGCGACGACGGAAAAGCGCACACCATCGAGTATCTCTATCAGGTCAGCTTCAAGAACGACAGCCGCTGGAACAGCCTGCTCACCACGGATGTGCCGTACACCAACCGCGCCAAGTGGGGCGAGGAGGAGAAGGCTTCCATCACCACCACGGTGCACCGGGATGCCGCACCGCTGACCAAGACCGGCAAGATCTTCATCACCAACACGGTCTACCCGGGCTATGAACTGCCTTCCACCGGCGGCAGGGGCACGGCGCCCTTTGTGCTGGCGGGCGGCATCATGGTTTTGGGCGCGGCTCTGCTGCTTGCCTGCGGCCGGGTGCGGCGCAGAAAAGAGGAAACGAAATGAGACAGAAAATCGGCAAAGTATGCATGATCCTGGGGGCCCTGCTGATCCTGGCGTCGGCAGCGCTGCTGGCCTACAACAAGTGGGACGCCTCCCGCGCGGACAAGGCCGCCCAGCAGGCACTGGGCGAGCTGGAGCAGACCCTGACCCAGACCATTGAGGACAAGACGAAGGACGACACCCTGGTCCTGCAGCCCGAGCTGGACCAGGAGCAGGCGATGACCGAGGTGGAGCTGGACGGCTGGAACTACATCGGCTACCTCTCCATCCCGTCCGTCGGGCTGCAGCTGCCCGTGATGAGCGAGTGGAGCTATGCGGGCCTGAAGGTCGCGCCGGGCCGCTACTCCGGCTCCACCTATGCGGACAACATGGTGGTCTGCGCCCACAATTATGCAAAGCACTTCAGCCCCATCAAGTGGCTGGCTGAGGGGGCCGAGGTCTATTTCACCGATATGGACGGCATGGTCTGGAGCTATGAAGTCTCCTATGTGGAGAACCTGCAGCCCACCCAGATCGAGAAAATGACCACCAAGACCGAGGATTCCGATGCCTGGGACCTGACCCTGTTCACCTGCACCACCGGCGGCAGTGCCCGCTGCGCCGTGCGCTGTGTGCGCACCGGGTATCCCACCCTGACGACGGAGACGGCTGCCGCTGCAGAATAAAACAAGCCCAAGAAGAAGGGGCCGCTGCACAAATTTCGTGCGGCGGCCCCTTTTCTGCGCCCTGCCTGCGGGAGGGGCGCGGAGACATAAAAAAGCGGAACAGCCGCAGCCGTTCCGCCATTGGATACAGAGGGTTACTTATTCTGGATGTACTCGTCGATGGCCTTTGCGGCAGCCTTGCCGGCGCCCATGGCCTTGATGACGGTGGCAGCGCCAGTGACAGCATCGCCGCCGGCATAGACGCCGTCGCGGCTGGTCTTGCCGTCGTCGCCGTCGGTGACGATGCAGCCGTGCTTGTTGGTCTCCAGACCCGGGGTGGTGGAGCGGATCAGCGGGTTCGGGCTGGTGCCCAGACTCATGATGACGGTATCCACATCCAGCTCAAACTCGCTGCCCTTCTTCTCGATGGGGCGGCGGCGGCCGGAAGCATCGGGCTCGCCCAGTTCCATCTCGATGCAGGTGATGGACTTGACGAAGCCTTCGTCGTTGGCGTGGATCTCCACGGGGTTGCACAGGGTCTTGAAGATGATGCCTTCTTCCTCGGCGTGCTCGACCTCCTCCTTACGGGCAGGCAGCTCGGCCATGCCGCGGCGGTAGACGATGTACACGGTCTCGGCACCCAGACGCAGGGCGCTGCGGGCAGCGTCCATGGCCACGTTGCCGCCGCCCACAACGGCCACCTTCTTGCCGGTGCGGATGGGGGTCTTGCTGGTGGGCAGGTAAGCCTTCATCAGGTTGGAGCGGGTCAGGAACTCGTTGGCAGAGTACACGCCCTTCAGGCTCTCGCCGGGGATGCCCATGAAGCGGGGCAGACCGGCACCGGAGCCCACGAATACGGCCTCGTAGCCGTACTCGCCCATGAGCTCGTCGATGGTCAGCACCTTGCCGATGACCATGTTGCACTCGAAATCAACGCCCATCTTCTTCAGGCCGTCGATCTCCTGCTGCACGATGGCCTTGGGCAGACGGAACTCGGGGATGCCGTACATCAGCACGCCGCCGGCCACATGCAAAGCCTCGTAGACGGTGACCTTGTAGCCCAGCTTGGCCAGGTCGCCTGCAGCGGTCAGGCCGGCAGGGCCTGCACCGATGATGGCCACCTTGTGGCCGTTCCACTCCGGAACGACGGGTGCGGTGTGCACGTTCTCCCGGTGCCAGTCGGCCACAAAGCGCTCCAGGCGGCCGATGCCCACGGGCTCGTTCTTGATGCCGCGGGTGCACTTGCCCTCGCACTGGCTCTCCTGCGGGCAGACACGGCCGCAGACAGCGGGCAGGGAGGAGGAACGGTTGATGACCTGATAGGCGGCTTCAAAGTCGCCCTCGGCCACATGACCGATGAACTCGGGGATGTCGATGCCCACGGGGCAGCCGGTCTGGCAGGGCTTATTCTTGCAGTGCACGCAGCGCTTTGCTTCGTTCACGGCCATTTCTTCGGTATAGCCCAGTGCCACTTCCTTGAAGTTCTTGTTGCGGACATTCGGGTCCTGGGTGGGCATGGGGCACTTTTTCGGGTCCATATTGAAAGCCATCTTACATTCCCTCCTGAGCCTTGAACAGATTGCATGCCGCTTCACGGGCGTGTGCCTCAAACGGGCGGTACATGGTGCCGCGGGCCATTGCTTCGTCAAAATCCACCAGGTCGCCGTCAAAGTCGGGGCCGTCCACGCAGGCAAACTTGGTCTCGCCGCCCACGGTCAGGCGGCAGCCGCCGCACATGCCGGTGCCGTCGATCATGATGGGGTTCATGGAAACGATGCTCTTTAAGCCGTGCTTCTGGCAGGTCTTGACCACGAACTTCATCATGATCAGCGGGCCGATGGTGATGACCAGATCGTACTGGTTGCCGGCAGCCACCAGCTCGTCCAGCGCAGCGGTGACGACACCCTTGGTGCCGTAGCTGCCGTCGTCGGTCATGACGCGCAGCTCATCGCTGCAGGCCTTGAACTCGTCCTCGAGGATGAGCAGGTCCTTGTTGCGGAAGCCCACCACGCTGTGCACCACGCAGCCCTGCTCGTGCAGCTCGCGGGCGATGGGCAGAGCGATGGCGCAGCCCACGCCGCCGCCCACGACGCACACCTTCTTCAGGCCTTCCACCTCGGTGGCGCGGCCCAGCGGGCCCACGAAATCGTGGACGCTCTCGCCCACCTTCAGGCTGTTCAGCTCCATGGTGGTGCCGCCGACGATCTGGAAAATGATGTCCACAGTGCCCTTTTCGCGGTCGTAACCGGCCACGGTCAGGGGGATGCGCTCGCTGTCCTCAAACGGGCGCACAATGATAAACTGGCCCGGCTTTGCCTTTTTGGCAATGAGCGGGGCTTCAATGACCATCTTCGTCACGGTGGGGTTCAGCGCGACTTTTTCAGTGATCTTATACATCGTGTTTGCTCCTTTATGCTGGCGTTTCCTATTTCTGCGCACGAAAATGCGCCTGCCCGCCCGCATGGCGGTGCAAACGCATGGCTTCAAGCGACAAAATGACATCTTTATTATAATGTTTTATAAAAAGGAAAGCAAATCAATTTTCTTCGTGTATGTCACGGCAAACTTGAACGCAGACGCACTGTGCGCCCCGAAACTGAAATTTTTTTCACGCAGAGCCGCGCAACGGGCAGAAAATTTGAAAAAATGCGAATTTGTGGTTGACAAGTGCCGCTCCCTGCGGTATAATAACCAACGTCGCCGGGAAACACCGGCGCAGACACATGGAATGTGCGGCCGTAGCTCATCTGGTAGAGCGCCACCTTGCCAAGGTGGAGGTAGCGAGTTCGAGCCTCGTCGGCCGCTCCATTTTTTGTGGAAGTTTAGCTCAGCTGGGAGAGCATCTGCCTTACAAGCAGAGGGTCAGCGGTTCGAGCCCGTTAACTTCCACCATGTGGCCCGGTAGCTCAGTTGGTTAGAGCACCAGCCTGTCACGCTGGGGGTCGTCGGTTCGAGCCCGATCCGGGTCGTGCGTCGAAAGTCCTGCGGTTCATCGGGCGGTCTTGCAAGCAAGACTGCTGTGATGAACGCCAGACTTTCTCCTTTTCCCCACAAACCTTTGCTTCGCAAATCTTTGCGGGGGCCCCGTTTGAAACAGGAGCGGGAGGGTGCAGGGATAATTGCACCGGTTATGCCTCTGTAGCTCAGTCGGTAGAGCAGGGGACTGAAAATCCCCGTGTCATTGGTTCGATTCCGATCGGAGGCACCACGTCGAAAATCCTGTCATTCATCGGGAAGTCTTGCAAGCAAGACTTCTGTGATGAATACCAGATTTTCTCCTTTTCCCCACAAAATCTTGCTTCGCAAGCTTTCGCGGGGGCCCCGTTAAAAGAGAGCGGGAGGGTGCAGGGATAAATGCACCGGATATGCGGCCGTAGCTCATCTGGTAGAGCGCCACCTTGCCAAGGTGGAGGTAGCGAGTTCGAGCCTCGTCGGCCGCTCCAACACGAAGCCATCGTTGATGCAGAAATGCAAAGACGATGGCTTTTTTGTTCCGCCGGTTTATAGTCGCTGCGCGACGGTCACAAGACCGGCAGCAGCAAAATGCAGGTTGCCTTTACAACCCCTTCCCGTGAAACAGCAAAGAGGAAAATCCCACAGGATTTTCCTCTTTGCAAATAAAAATAATAATTCCGCTGATATTGTCAGAGCGAAGCGGAGACAATTCTAAATTGTCTTCACAAGATCACATTCTTGATCAGCAGCGAGATGCTGCCGTCGTCGCTGTGCAGAAACTCCACCTCGTTGTCCGAACTGAGCAGCTCGGTGGGAATCTTCACCTCGATGCCGTTGGCGGTGTGGATGCTGCGGCTCTCCATGCGGCGGATGCGTGCAGGCGTCACGGTCACAGGCTGCTCGGGTGCTTCCAGCACGTCGCTTTTCTCCACATAGTCGTCAAACGGCACGGCCGCAAGAGGGTATTCCTCCTTCAGCTGCTGGCGCACCTGCTGCACGGACACCTGATTGTCGTTGTCGGCAGCCTGATTCGCGATCAGCATGGCCACCTGGGCTTCCACATGGGGCTGGTCGGCGTAGTTCTCCTGCACGGCCTGCACGGCGGCTTCCTGAATGGCCTGCAGTTTTTTCTTCTCCGGCTGGGCGGTGGTGTACTGGAACACCACCGTGGAAAGGTAAAACTCCTTGCGGCCGTCAATGTCGAACTTCTTTTCCAGCAGCTTCATGGAGTAATCGGTCAGGTTGACCAGCGCGCCTTCCTCCACCTTGCCGCTCTGGCTGGGCAGGCAGGCCCGCTGCTGGATGATGGAGTTCACCGGGGCACCTTCCACATTCTCGGTGTAGTGGGTGTAGCCGTTTTTGTAGTTCAGCTTCAGGATGCCCAGCCACGGCTCGCCGTCGCGGGTAAAATCCACCACGGCCAGGTCTGCGCCGGGGATGGTGGTGTGGGCGTGCATGTAGTCGAACAGCACGCCCGCGATGCGGCAGGAAAGGTCCACGAAGTCTTTGTTGTGCTCCAACTCATTTTTGAAGGCAGAATCCGGCAGCGGGCGGCACTGGCGGATATCGTCGCTGGCAAGCAGTTTTTCGATGTGGTACTGAAAATAGGCGGTCTTTTCAGCGGTCATCTCCATGCCGCCGCCGCTCAGCACGGGGGCGTCCATGGTGGTGTCCAGAACGTGCAGGATCGCCTGATGAATGATGATCTCCATGGGTGTTGCAAACCTCATTTCGTACAAAGTCTCATGCCCTACAGTATAGCACAGTCCGGCGCAAAAGGCGAGAGCGGCCTTGTAAACGGCCCGCCGGAATGCTACAATAAGGGCAGAACATCCGCAGGAAAGGGGACAATGACCATGGAATTCCGCGATAAACCGATGGAGAACCTCATTCGCATTCAGGAAAAGGACATCTGCAAAAACGCTAAAGCACTGCTTTTGGAGGGTGAGCAGGTGGTGGGTGCGTACAAAACGGTGCGCGATCAGGTGATCTTCACCACCCACCGCATCATCATGGTGGACATGCAGGGCGTCACCGGCACCCGGCAGCAGATCTTCGTGCTGCCGTACAAAAAGGTGCTGCACTTCGGCATCCAGACGGCCGGTTTCGGCGACCCGATGCAGGCTTCGCAGCTGACGGTCTGCTTTGCGGACGAGCACGAGGCAAAGTTCGGCTTCATTGGCCAGCAGGAGCTGTTCGCCGTGGCCAACGCCATCAGCCGGTGTATCCTGTAAAAACAGAATCGCTTCACTCGTAAAATGCGTTTTGAGCGGCCGCGGGCTGCTCAAAACGCAAATTTAAAAATGAAAATTCCGCTAAATATGGCTAGAGCGCAGCGGAAGCCGTTTTAAATGGTTTGGCTCATATAAAACAAAAGGCTCCCCGCCCGGTTTGCGTGCCGGACAGGGAGCCTTTTGCTGTATACGAAATAGGAGATGTCAGTGTGAAGTTTTGCGCACCAGCTGTTCGTGCATGACCACCATCAGCACCAGAAGCACCAGCAGATAGAAGGGGAACAGCGCCGGGGTGATGTTGTTGGCCAGCAGGCCGAACAGCGGCGGCATGACCAGATTGCCCACGTAGGCACTGGCCATCTGGATGCCGATGACTGCCTGCGATCTGTCCGCGCCGAAGTGGTCCGGCGTGGCATGGATGATGCTGGGGTAGATGGGCGCACAGCCCACGCCCACCAGCACAAGGCCCGCCAGCGCCAGCAGCTGCGGCCCGGGCACCAGCAGGGCCGCCACGCCCACGGCCAGCACGCCCTGGCCCAGACGGATCATCTGGGTGTCGCTGAGCTTCAGGGTGAGGAAGCCGCAGGCCGCGCGCCCGGCGGTGATGCCGATGTAGAACAGGCTGGCGAAGCTGGCAGCGGTGTCGGCGGCCACACCGCGCGTCAGGGTGAGGTAGCTGCTGGCCCACAGACCGGCAGTCGTTTCCAGCGCGCAGTAGCAGAAAAAGCACAGCATCACTTCTTTTGCGCCCGGCAGGCGGAACACCTGCCCAAGGCTCAGTGCCTGCGGGGCGGTGCCGTCCTCGGCAGCTTCACCGGTGCGCTTCTGCCACAGCGGCAGGCTGAGGAACAGCACGGCGGTCAGTGCGATCTGGAACAGTGCAATGTACCGGTAACCGGCTGTCCACGGCCCGCCGCCCGCCAGCACCCGGCCCATGACCATGGGGCTGACCATCGTGCCGATGCCCCACATGCAGTGCAGCCAGCTCATGTGGCGGCTCTCGTAGTGCAGGGCAACGTAGTTGTTCAGGGCGGCATCCACGCTGCCTGCGCCCAGACCGTAGGGCACGGCCCACAGGCAGAGCATCCAGAACTGCGTGGAGATGGAGAAGCCGAACAGCGCTGCCGCCGTCATGCCCACGCTGATGGCCGTCACCTTGCCCGCGCCCAGTGCCCGGGTGAGCCGGTCACTGTTCAGGCTGGAGACGATGGTGCCGAAGGAGATGATCATGGACAGGATGCCCGCATAGGACACCGGCACCCCCAGCAGCGGATACATGGACGGCCACGCCGACCCCAGCAGGGAATCCGGCAGGCCGAGACTGATGAACGCGAGATAGATGATGGGCAGAAGAAGCTGGATCATATGCTTGAGTTCCCTCCCGGACGGTGTTATACTGTACTCATGGTTTCTGATAGAATAATACCACGAAATCGACACAAGAGGTAGAACAAAAGCACCGGATTTATGCGACAAAACCGGCTTTCTGAAATTGCCGGAAACTTTGCAGAAAGGGGGGACAGGCCATGGCATTCCAGACCAGCTGCGCTGCGGCGGGGGGCATCAACTGCCCGCCGGACATCGTGGCAGACGGCGAAGGGCGGGAGCTGGTGCAGCACGGCAGCGCACTGTTCCCCATTGCCTGCTACGCGGAGGACGTCAAAAGCTACTCGGTGGCCTGGCACTGGCATGAAGAATTCGAGTTCATCCTTGCGGTGAAGGGCCCGCTGACCGTGGACGTGAACAAGACGCAGCTCGTTCTGCGGACCGGGCAGGGCGTCTTTATCAACTCCGGGGTGCTCCACGCGGTGGAACAGGCCGAGAGCGGGAACGCGCTGCTGCACTCCGGGGTGTTCCACCCGCGCCTTGTGGGCGGCATGGACACCATCTTCTGGCAAAAGCGCATCCGCCCGCTGCTGCAGCCCGGTGCCCCGGCGTTTTTCCTGCTGGACAGCGGCACCGCCTGGCAGCGCGAAGCCCTTGCCTGCCTGCAGGACGCCTGGCAGGTCGTGGCGGATGAACCGCCGGACTACGAGAACGAGGCACGCTACCGTCTGACCACGGTGCTGCGGCTGCTGGGCGCGCAGTGCGAAGAAGGCGGCGTCAAGGTGTCGCAGCAGGAGCAGATCGCGGCCGAGCGCATGAAGCAGATGCTGCGCTTCGTGGAGGAGCACTATGCCGAGGAGCTCACGGTGGAGCGCATCGCGGCCTGCGTGGCCCTGAGCGAGAGCGCCTGCCTGCGCAGCTTCCGGCAGCTGCTGGGCATCACACCCATCCAGTATGTGAAGCAGTTCCGGGTGGAGAAGGCCGCCGAACTGCTGCGCTCCACCCGGCTGCGCACCGGCGAGATCGGGGCCGAGTGCGGATTTGCGGACGGCAGCTACTTCATCAAGACCTTCCGGGAGCTGAAGCACTGCACCCCGAAGGAGTATCGGCAACGGTTTGAGGCGCAGTAACTTTTCTGGCAGGACGGCAGAGAGTTTCTCCAGCGAATGACCTGGGGGTGGGGCCCCGGCAAGCTTTGCTTGATGGGGCGGGACTGGAGTTCTGCAGCGGCGACGACCGCTGCCAGCGGCAGAAGCAGGGAGGAGCCGTTGGGGCCGCGGCCAGCAAGACGCAAGCGAACGCGATGCGGATGCTGGGTGCCGCAACCCGCCGCTGTTCGCGGAGAAAGCTCCCTGCTGGCCTGCCTTTCCATAGAGCAGACCAAATTTAATCGCTCCCTATTATAATAGGTATAAAAAAGGAGAATCAGACCATTGACACAGCGCAGCATGACCCAAGGCCCCATCACGCAGGGCATTTTACTCTTTGCCCTGCCGCTGATGCTGGGCAACCTTTTGCAGCAGATGTATAACATTGCGGACACCTGGGTGGTGGGCCGCTTTCTCGGCCCGGACGCACTGGCGGCGGTGGGCTCGTCCTATACCCTCATGACCTTCCTCACCTCCATCCTGCTGGGCCTGTGCATGGGCAGCGGCGCGGCCATCTCCATGCAGTTCGGCAGCGGGGAAGAAGACCGCATGCGCCAGAGCGTGTTCCTCTCGTTCAGCCTGATCGCGGGCATCTCGCTGGTGCTGAACGCGCTGGTGTATCTGGGGCTGGACAGCATTTTGTGGGTGCTGCGGGTGCCGGGTGAGCTCAAACCCCTGATGAAGGAGTACCTCGTCATCATCTTTCTGGGGATCACGGCTACCTTTTTGTACAACTACTTCGCAAACCTGCTGCGCGCCATTGGCAACTCGGTGGTGCCGCTGGTGTTTCTGGCGGTGTCGGCGGTGCTGAACGTCATTCTCGACCTCGTGTGCGTGCTGGTGCTGCAGTGGGGCGTGAAGGGCGCGGCGGGGGCCACCGTGTTCTCGCAGTTCGTGTCCGGCATCGGCATCGGGCTGTATACGCTGAAAAAGTTCCCGCAGCTGTGCCCGAAAAAGGCGGACTGCCGCTGGGACAAAAAGAACCTGGACACCATCCTGAACCTCTCGGTGATGACCAGCGTGCAGCAGTCCATCATGAACTTCGGCATCCTGATGGTGCAGGGCCTTGTGAACAGCTTCGGCACGGTGATCATGGCGGCGTTTGCGGCGGCGGTGAAGATCGACTCCTTCGCCTACATGCCGGTGCAGGATTTCGGCAACGCCTTCTCCACCTATGTGGCCCAGAACTACGGCGCGGGCGAGACGGACCGCATCAAAAAGGGCATCCGCAGCGCAGGGCTGTGCAGCGCGGTGTTCTGCGTGTGCATCAGCGTGCTGGTGTGTGCCTTTGCGGCCCCGCTCATGGGCATCTTCATCGACCCGGGCGAGAGCGCCATCATCGCCGCCGGTGTGCACTACCTGCGCATCGAGGGCGCGTGCTACATTGGCATCGGCATTTTGTTTTTGCTCTACGGCTATTACCGCGCCGTGAACCAGCCGCAGATGTCGGTGGTGCTCACCATCGCGTCGCTGGGCACCCGCGTGGCGCTGGCTTATCTTCTTTCGGCAACGCCGCTGGGCGTCACCGGCATCTGGCTCAGCGTGCCCATCGGCTGGGCGCTGGCGGATGCCATCGGCATTGGGTATTACCTCAAAAAGAAGCGCTGAAACGGCAAAAGGCTTCCCCCGAGGGGGAAGCCTTTTTACCCCTTATGGTGGAACTGCTCCAGCGCGCCCTTTTCCAGCCGGGACACCTGCGCCTGGCTGATGCCGATCTCCCGGGCAACTTCCATCTGGGTCTTGCCCTGCAGGTAGCGCAGCTCCATGATGCGCTTTTCCCGCGGGGTGAGCCCGGCCACAGTCTGGCGGAACTGCAGCCCGCTGATCCAGCTGTCCTCGCCGTCCGGGTCCCGCACCTGGTCGATGACATACATGGCGTCGCCGCCGTCGGTGTAGATGGGCTCCTCCAGACTGATGGGCTCCACCACCGATTCCAGCGCGGCGGTCACCTCCCGGCGGGTCAGCCCGGCGCTTTGGGCGATCTCGTCCATGGTGGGCTCGCGGCCCAGCTGCTTTTCCAGCGCTTCGCGGCTCTGCATGGCGCGGTAAGCGGTATCCCGCAGGCTGCGGCTCACCCGCAGGGCGTTGTTATCGCGCAGGAAGCGCCGGATCTCGCCGATGATCATCGGCACGCCGTAGGTGGAGAACCGCACCGGCTGGGCGGGGTCGAAGTTGTCGATGGCCTTGATGAGCCCGATGCACCCCACCTGGAACAGGTCGTCCAGGTTCTCGCCCCGCTGGGCGAACCGCTGCACCACGCTGAGCACCAGCCGCAGGTTGCCCTCCACCATCTGTTCCCGGGCCTGCCGGTCCCCGGCGCGGGCGCGCACCAGCAGGCTGCGCTTTTCTTCCTCGGTCAGAACGGGCAGCGCGGCGGTGTTCAGGCCGCACAGCTCCACTTTGTTGTACATCCCCATGCCCCCGGTTCCTGTAAACTTCACCGGAAGTATGGCCCCCGCGGCCGGGCACTATGCGTGGAAAAAATTGTGCGCCCTCCCGCACAGGGCAGGAGAGCGCAGAAAAACATTGTAATTTGCAGAAATTTATGGTAAGCTATCAGTGGCGGCTGCAAAGCTGCCCATCAGGCGCTGTGCCCACAAACGCAGGCGGCTATGCTCCTTACCCGTACCCTGGGTGGACCGGGTAAGAGCGAATTTTTTCATTTGGAATCTCGTTCTCCCCGGAATGCTTGAGGGCAGGAAGGGGGGGATGCACCATGACGTTTGAACAGGTCGTGCTTCTGCTCACGCTTCTTGGCGGGGCAATTTACGTCACCTTCGAAATTACATGGACTGTTTCTCACAGTGATGACAAAAAGAAAAAATGACCGCCCACGAGTTCCAATCAGTGCGGTCATTTTTCTTTTTGAAATCTGACTAATCTGGTAAGGAGCTAGCCGTTTGCAGGGCCAGCGCCTTTTGCACTTCTAATATAAACGATTTGCAATAGTTTGTCAAGTAGGGCATTGTTTCTCGGCGGGGCGATTTACGTAACGTTCCAGATTACATGGACTGTTTCTCACAGTGATGACAAAAAGAAAAAATGACCGCCATCAACTCTCAACCGATGCGGTCATTTTTCTTTTTGAAAACTGATAATCTGGTAAGGAGCTAGCCGTTTGCAGGGCCAGCACCTTTTGTACTTCTAATATAAACGATTTGCAGTGTTTTGTCAAGCACTGCAGGCTTTTTTCACTCCTCCGCCAGCTGCGCTTTCAGTTGGTGGAGGATGCGCTTTTCCAGGCGGGAGATGTAGCTCTGGCTGATGCCCAGGGCGTCGGCGGCTTCCTTCTGGGTGCGCTCCACGCCGTCGGCCAGGCCGAAGCGCAGCTCCATGATCTGCCGCTCCCGCGGGGAGAGGGCCGCCACGGCGCGGCGCAGCACAGCCCGCTCGGCGTCCTGCTCCAGCCGCTGGCTGATCTGGTTCTCATCGCTGCCAAGGATGTCCGAGAGCAGCAGCTCGTTGCCGTCGCCGTCCACGTTGAGGGGCTCGTCGATGCTGGCTTCCTGGCGGCGGTTGGAACTTTTGCGTAAGTACATCAGAATTTCGTTGCCGATGCAGCGGCTGGCGTAGGTGGCCAGCTTGATGCAGCGGTCCGGGCTGTAGGTGTTCACGGCCTTGATGAGCCCGATGGTGCCAATGGAGATCAGGTCTTCGGTGGGCACGCCGCTGCTCTCGTACTTTTTGGCAAGGTAGACCACCAGCCGCAGGTTGTGGGTGATGAGCGCATCCCGCGCGGCGGCGCTGCCCGCGGCCATCTCGGCCAGAAGGGCTTTTTCCTGCTCGGGGGTGAGGGGCGGCGGCAGGCCCGGCCCGCCCGTCACATAGTGGGCACCGCCGCTGTGGCGCAGCGCGCCGCACAAGGCCTGCCAGAGCGTGCGCAGCCAGTGGAACATAGATCAGACCTCCTTTTTTATAAGGGGTGAAGCCTCTCAGCCAGCTCCGGCCCCAGCAGCAGGGTCCAGTGGTCCGGCGGGGCGGCGGGGCAGTAAAACGCGGTGAGGAAGCCCTGCGCCTGCCGCTGGCCGGCCTGCAGGCGCAGCCCCGGCACGGCGGGCAGCAGGCAGGGCCCCGCAAGGGTGGTGCAGGGCACCAGCCGCACCCCCAGCCCCGGCGGCGGCAGGGGAGAGCGCCCCGCAAAGTGGGCGTCCAGAAAGGTTTGCAGCGCCCCGGGCAGGGCACCGCGCACGGCGGGGTAGTAGGCCAGCGCCACGGCCCGGCCGGTGAGCGGGTCCTGCACGGCAAAGCCGGTGTCGCAAAAAGCCTGCACCGGCACCCGGGCGCTGCCGCACACCAGCACGGCGGCAAAGCTGCGCCCCTGCGCCCGGCCAAAGCAGTACACCACCCCGCGCAGCAGGGCATACACCGCCGCGCAGGCCGCCAGCAGCCGCCCGGGGGAAAGCGGCAGGTAAAGGCACAGGTTCGCGCTCTGGGCCCCGGGCAGCAGCACCGCCCCGCCCAGCAGCAGGTTGAGCAGGGCGTACCACCCGCACAGCCGGGCAAAGCCCCGCCGCCCCGGCACGCCGTAGGCCGCAGCCACTGCCCCGCAGCAGGTGGCGGCTTTGTAAAGCACCGCCAGCGGCCCGGGCAGCTCCGGCAGCAGCAGGCCCAGCGAGGCCAGCGCCGCCGCCCCGCTGCCCGCCAGCAGCCGCGCCCCGGTGCAGCTGCGCCCCGCCAGCAGCCCGGCCCCCAGCAGCAGCGCCGCCCCAAGGGCAAAGTTCACCAGCAGCAGCTCGTCGAGATAAAGCACCGTTTTCACGCGCAAGCCTCCTTTGGGGCACAGGGTGGGGGGACTTTCAGTATCCGTTTTTGGGCTGGAAATTTCTGTCAAACGGGGGTAAATGGGACCTTTTGTAAGCAATTTGATAGAAAAATTTCACATCTATTCACACAGTTTCACAGTTTTCACACTTTTTTTCAAAAAGGGCTTGAACATTGCTGGAAAGTGTGGTATATTATTGCCATCCGAACAAGGATAGTAAGCCACACCACAGTGGCTTACAAAAATATCTTTCATATTTTGAAGGGAGTAATTCATTATGATGATGCCTGCAAACTTCTCTGCTGTTGCAGAAAACGAACTGACCTACGTTGTTGGTGGCGCTTCTCTGGCTGACTACCTGGCTCCTGCCATGAAGGCTGAGAACTGGCAGAAGTTCAACAAGAACCTGATCATGATCGTCGGTAACGGCTATCTGAATGCTGGCCTGGGCGCTGTTCTGACTGGTATCTTCTCTGGCAGCTATCGCGTTGGCGCTCTGACCAAGGGCTATGCTGATGGCATTGAGACCATGTGGAAGAATAACATGAAGGTTGGCGAGACCGAGGGCTGGGGCCTGCTGAACGCTCTGGCTAACGTTGGCCTGCAGGTTGCTGGCAACCTGTCTGCTATCTACGCTCTGGGCAATGGCGATATCGGCCTGACCCTGAACGACAACACTGTTGGCAAGAACGGCGGTTGGATCGCCCACAAGTAATCGTTTAAATCTACGGATTTGAATTGATTTGAGGTGTACACCAAAGCAGCTGGTAACGGCTGATTTGGCGGAATGCTGAGTCAGAACCCCGCACACAATGGGCAACCACTGTGTGCGGGGTTTTTGTTGTGCGGGAACCCTCTCAGTCAAACCCTGCCGGGTTTGCCAGCTGTCCCCGAAGGGGGAGCCTATCGCCCTCTCCGTCTGCTCCCGTTGGTCGCATCCACCTCTCCCAAAGGGAGAGGCAAGAAGCACTCCCGGAATGCCCTTGGCTCTCCCTTTGGGAGAGCTGGCGCGTAAGCGCCTGAGAGGGCGGGACCTTTGCTCTACGGCCCGGAAGCCTTCTCCCGAAGGGAGAGCTTGTGCTTTTCCAGCGAGATCCAATGTTTAAAACAGAAAACCAGTTGCGATTCCAGAACGGAGCGAGTATAATAAAACTGGAGACGCTCAGATGTTTTGTTTTGACAAGGAAAATGATATGGGAAAATTTGTGCCATTTATCGTGAGATCGGAAGATGCTCAGAGAATTGATGTGAAGATCAGACGCATGAATCGATCCGACGCAAAACAAACAGAAAAGGAACCGGTATGGCAGACAAGCTGGATGTCTGATTATATGCAGGATGCAGCCTTCGAGAAGTATGCATTGAAAACGGCCGAAGGCGAACTGGTTGCACTTGCGGCTTATGAAATATTGGAAAATGATGTCATGGTCCATATCACATACATTGAGAGTCAGCCGGAAAGCAACCCGACAATTGTAGGAAGAACTAAAAAATATCAGGGAATCGGTCGTGTCCTTATCGCGTATGGCATTAAGCTTTCGATTGATCATGAATGTGGTGGAACGGTTACGTTTGAAGCAAAAGTCCCAGAACTGGCAGAACATTATGTCCGAGATTATGGAGCAAGTCCCCTGCCAAGTTTTGGCGGCGCACCTCGATATGAACTTTCGGGGGAAGCCGCGATGAAGGTTTTTGTGACCTATTTGAAATGAGGTGTTGTTTGATGGAGGCAAAGGAATATTTTGTGCGAGATACGGAGCGCGATGCCTTTTACCGCACGTTTTATCAGGTCTGCCGCCGGTTCAATGTCACCTGGTCTACAGCCACGCCGAAGGAGAAGGCTTTTGTTGAAGAAGTGACCCGTGTAGAATATGAACATGATAAAGCGCGCCGCAACGGTGTTCCTATCAGTACAGTAAGACCGCTTTTTGGTGATACAGCGTGTTGAAAGACCGACCTTTCAAATGTTTGTCGCTGCTCGATATGCGACTGATAAATAGTCGAGTGCAAATGTTTAGCCCCATTCTTTTGGATGGGGCACATAATATCGACAGGACTCCCCGCACCTCTCACGCAAGTGATGTGTCCCATGGGGAGACATTTTTTGCCCGCTAAAAAACGGTGACACGCTGCAATTTTGCAGATGCCACCGTTTTCTTGTTTATCTGCGGAGGAGCCAGTCGTAATCCTGCCGACAGTCTACCACATAATCGGCATAGACCGTGCTTTCCATGATTTGGAAAATGAGCATGTACCGCTTTTCGAATAAGATAAAGCGGTATGTGTTTCGTGGGATATAATCCCCGGTCAGCCATGGGCAGCGCTGGGGCATGAATTCCAGCGAGTTGGCAGCCTTTTCAAACTCGGCGGTCAAGCGCTGCGCAGCGGCTGTGCTGGCCTGTGCCAGAAAGGCGGCGTGGGAAACAAGCATCTGCGCCGCCCGTGCCGAGACGACCACGCGGTATTTTTTATTCTGCTGTTCCATCGCCGACTGCCTCCCGGATGGCGCTGCGCATCATAGAAGTGACCTCGCCAACGGAATAGCCTTCGCTTCCGCGCAGGCGGTCTTCCTCCACCGAGAGCAGTTCTTCGCGTAGCTTCAGCATTTTTTCACGGCGGTTATAGGTTTCGATATCCATAACAACGAGATCACCTTCGCCGTTTTTGGTGAGAAAAATCGGTTCGGCGGTCTTCCGACATAAATCGGCAATCTCGTTGTAGTTCTGGCGGATCGCCGCAGAGGGACGGATATTCATAAAAGCACCTCCTGCCTTAACACGGTAAGATATAGTAATATTCTGATTTTATTATATCTGTATTGTACAATAATGTCAACGCGGAAAAGAAATTCCTGCACTTTTCAGGGCGCGGCAAAAAGCGCCCGCCGCTTTCCTTTTTTCTTTCATCGTGCTACAATAAAAGAGAATTTTTGCAGACAGGAGAAGCCGATGGAAGAAACAACCCGCAAACAGATCGTTCTGGGCATCCTGGCCCATGTGGACTCCGGCAAGACCACCCTCTCGGAGGCCATGCTCTACCGCGCCGGTGCCATCCGCAAGCTGGGCCGCGTGGACCACAAGGACGCCTTTCTGGATACCGACGCGCTGGAAAAGGCGCGCGGCATCACCATTTTTTCCAAGCAGGCGCTGCTGACGGCGGGCCGCACGGACATCACCCTGCTGGACACCCCCGGCCATGTGGATTTCTCCACCGAGACCGAGCGCACCCTGCAGGTGCTGGACTACGCGGTGCTGGTGGTCAGCGCCACCGACGGTGTGCAGAGCCACACCGAGACGCTCTGGCGGCTGCTGCGGCGCTACCGGGTGCCCACGTTCGTGTTCGTGAACAAGACCGACCTGCCCGGCCTGCGCCGGGAAGAACTGCTGGCCCAGCTGAACCGGCGGCTGGGGGAGGGCTTCGTGGATTTCGGCGCGGCACAGCCCGCCCGGGACGAGGCGCTGGCCCTGTGCGACGAGCAGCTCATGGAAAAGCAGCTGGAAGCCGGGCAGCTGACCGATGCCGACATTATGCCCGCTGTGGCGCGGCGGCATGTGTTCCCGTGCTGGTTCGGCGCGGCGCTGCGTCTGGACGGCGTGGACGAGTTTCTGGCCGGGCTGGACCGCTTCACCCGCCCGGCCCCGGCGCTGGATGCCTTTGGTGCCCGGGTGTTCAAGGTCTCGCAGGACGAGCAGGGCGCGCGGCTGACCTGGCTGCGGGTCACCGGCGGGGAACTGAAGGTGAAAGCCCAGCTCACCGGCGAAGTGGACGGCACCCCCTGGGCCGAAAAGGCCAACCAGCTGCGGCTGTACTCCGGTGCAAAGTATACGCTGGCCGAACGCATCGGCCCGGGGCAGGTGTGCGCCGTCACCGGCCTGACCCAGGCACGCCCGGGCGAGGGCCTTGGTGCCGAGCGGGACAGTGACCTGCCCGTGCTGGAGCCGGTGCTTAGTTACCAGGTGCTGCTGCCGGAGGGGGCCGACGTGCACGCCGCTCTGGGCCAGCTGCACCGGCTGGAGGAGGAGGAACCCCAGCTGCACGTTGTGTGGAACGAGACGCTGGGTGAGATTCACGTCCAGCTCATGGGCGAGGTGCAGCTGGAAGTGCTGCGCAGCCTGCTGGCCCAGCGCTTCGGGCTGAACGTGGAGTTCGGCCCCGGGGGCATCCTTTATAAGGAGACCATCACCGAGCCCATGGAGGGCGTGGGCCACTACGAACCCCTGCGCCACTACGCCGAGGTGCATCTGCTGCTGGAACCCCTGCCCCGGGGCAGCGGGCTGCAGTTTGCCGCCGACTGCCGCGAGGAAGTGCTGGACAAGAACTGGCAGCGCCTTGTGCTGACCCACCTGGAAGAAAAGCAGCATGTGGGCGTGCTGACCGGCGCACCGCTCACTGATATGAAAATTACCCTCATCGCGGGCCGGGCACACCTCAAGCACACCGAAGGCGGCGACTTCCGGCAGGCCACCTACCGCGCGGTGCGGCAGGGCCTGATGCTGGCAAAGTGCCAGCTGCTGGAGCCGTGGTACGCTTTCCGGCTGGAGGTGCCCGCCGAGAACATCGGCCGCGCCATGACCGACATCCAGCGCATGGAGGGCAGCTTCGACCCGCCCGAAAGCGGGGAGGACACCGCTGTGCTCACCGGCTTTGCACCGGTGGCCGCCATGCGCAGCTACCCCATGGAGGTGGTCAGCTACACCCGGGGCCGGGGCCGTGTGAGTCTGACGCTGGACGGCTACCGCCCCTGCCACAACGCGCAGGAGGTGATCGAGGCCAGCGGCTACGAGCCGGAGCACGACCTCGACAACCCCGCCGACTCGGTGTTCTGCGCCCACGGGGCCGGGTTCGTGGTGCCGTGGAACGAGGTGCGCAGCCATATGCATGTGGAAAGCGGCTGGGGCAAGGCGAAGCCCGCCCGGCCGGAAGCGCCTGCCGCCCCGCAGCGCCGGGCCGCCGCCTACCGCGCCACGCTGGAAGAAGACGCCGAGCTGCTCAAGATTTTTGAGCGTACCTACGGGCCCATCAAGCGGGACCCGCTGGCGGCCTTCCGCCCGGTGCAAAAGCGCGAGCGCCCGGATTTTGCCGCCGAGCAGTGGACCCTCGCGCCGGAGTATCTGCTGGTGGACGGCTACAACATCATCTTTGCGTGGGACGAGCTGAACGCCCTCGCGAAGGAGAGCCTCGATCTTGCCCGCCACAAGCTGATGGACATTCTGTGCAACTATCAGGGCTACCAGAAGTGCAACCTCATCCTCGTGTTCGACGCCTACCGCGTGCCGGGCAGCCCGGGCAGCATCGAGCAGTACCACAACATCCATGTGGTGTACACCAAGGAAGCCGAGACCGCTGACATGTTCATTGAGCACGTCACCCACGAGATCGGCAAGAACCGCCGCGTCCGCGTGGCCACCTCGGACGGCATGGAGCAGATCATCATCCTGGGCCACGGGGCCCTGCGCGTCTCGGCCCGGATGTTCCACGAGGAAGTGCAGAACGTGGAAAAGCAGATACGGCAATTGGTGCAGGGCGAAGTGTGAGAAAAGATGCCGTTTCCCGTTACGACCCCACCCGTGAAAAGGCGTTTGGAGCGGCCCGCAGGCCGCGACAAACGCGAATATAAAAAAGAAAATTCCGCTGATATGGCTAGAGCGAAGCGGAAGCCATTTTAAATCGTGGAGGAGTGCCTATGGCAGTGGAGATCACCGAAGAATTTGTCTGGCAGAACATCCCGCGCCGCGCCCGCGACAGCCACAAAGGCACCTTCGGCACCGTGCTGGCGGTGGCGGGCAGTGCCTATTACCGCGGGGCGGCGCTGCTGGCCGCCGAGGGTGCCTTGCGCACCGGGGCCGGCATCGTGACGCTGGCCAGCGTGGAACCGGTGTTGGCCGCCGCCGTGGCCCGCACGCCGGAGTGCTGCCTGTGCCCCTGCATCGCGGGTGCCGAGGGCGGCATCTCGCCGGAGAGCATCCCGCGCATCCAGCGCCAGAAGGCCACGGTGCTGCTGCTGGGGCCCGGCCTCGGCGGGGCGGCTCAGAGCGCGGCCCGCGCGGCCGAGACGCGCGCGCTGGTGCAGACCCTTCTGCCTGCCTTTGCGGGCAGCGCCGTGCTGGACGCCGACGGCCTGAACGCCGCCGCGCAGCTGCTGGCGGCAGGGGAAGCCTTCCCACACCCGGCGGGGGAGCTGATCGTCACCCCGCACCCCGGCGAGATGGCCCGGCTGACCGGGCTTTCGGCGGCACAGATCAACGCCGACCGGGAAGAAACTGCACGCACCTATGCGCAGAAATGGAATGCCGTGGTGGTGCTGAAGGGCAGCCGCACCGTGGTGGCCGCGCCGGATGGCCGGGCGTGCGTGAACCCCACCGGCAACCCCGGCCTTGCCCGGGGCGGCAGCGGGGATGTGCTTTCCGGCATGACGGCGGCGCTGCTGGCCTGCGGCCTGCCCGCCTTTGAAGCCGCCGCCTGCGCGGTGTACCTGCACGGTGCCGCCGCCGACCGCACTGCGGCAGTTCTGGGCGAATATGGGATGCTGCCCCACGACATCCTGCCGCAGCTGGGCCGGATATTTGCAGAGCATCAGAGATAAAAAACGGACTGCCGCATGTTTTTTGTGCGGCAGTCCGTTTTTGTCTGCGTATTTCCCGGGCAAAGGCGGCTTACATCGCCAGCACTTCGGCCCACTTTTCCTCGGCCACCGGGATACCGAGTTCCATGTTCTCTTTGCGGCTGCGGTGCTCGCCCATGCCGGGGCAGCGCACCTCGCGGCCCGGCTCGGCGGGCTCGCTGGCGGCCACGTCGGCGGCGATGGCGTCAATGACGGCGTCGGTCAGGTCAGCCGACTGGAACTTTGCCGGGTCGATGGCGATCATGATCTGGGTCAGGCCCACTTCGTCGCCAAAGGTGCCCACCTTCGCCACCGAGTTTGCGCCGGTGAGGATGGTGCCGATCATGTCCAGCAGGATGGAAAGGCCGCTGCCCTTCCAGTAGCCGATGGGCACCATGCGGTGGGTCTTTTCAATGGCGGCAGGGTCGGTGGTGAGCTGGCCGTTCTCGTCGTAGCCGCCCGCCACCGGCAGCTGTTTGCCTGCCAGACGCAGGGTCTCCAGCTTGCCGTAGCTGAACTGGCTCAGGGCGCAGTCCACCATGATGTGTTCGCCGCTGGCGCGCGGCACGGCGAGGATGAGCGGGTTGTTGCCGATGCGGCTGTCCTTCGCGCCCCATGCGGGCATGTTGGGGCAGGTGTTGGACCAGCAGATGCCGATGCAGCCCGCGTCCGCCGCCTGCCAGCCGTAGGTGCCGCCGCGCATCCAGTGGTTGTTGTTGCCCAGCGCCACCATGCCGATGCCGAACTGATGGGCCAGCTCCACGGCGCGGGCCATGGCGTGGCGGGCGTTCAGCGGGCCGAAGCCGCGCTGGCCGTCCCAGCGCTCCATGGCACCGAAGCTGGCAGTACACACGGCCTCGGCGGCGGGGTCGATCTCGCCCTTGCGCAGGTATTCCACCACCCGGGGGAAGCGGTTCAGCCCGTGGCTGAACACGCCCGCCAGGCTGTTCTGGGCAAAAATTTCGGCGGCTTCGTGGGCACGCTCCGGGCTGAAGCCGTATTTCTTCAGCACGCGCTCAAACTCGGCCAGCATGGTTTCATAAGGTACTCGCATGGGTGCAACCTTCCGTTGTTTCAGCTGTTTTGCCCGGTGCGCACGGCACAGCGGGCGACGCTTTCATTATAGCAAGCAGCCCCGGGCGGCGCAAGGGCAGAAGGGTGGGCGAGAGCGCTAAAAAATCCGTGCGGAATTTGTAGAAAAGTGACATTGCAAAAGAAAAGATAAACTGATATATTAGCCTTGAATCGTCTGCCGAGGGGCAGAACAGCATGAAACGCGGAAAAGAGGAAAAACGATGCAGATCAGCATTCTATTGGCCCAGCAGATCACACAGCTGTTTTTGATCCTGCTCATGGGTTACGCCGTGGTGAAGACCGGGCTGCTGAAAGCCAGCGACAGCAAAGTGGTCTCGGTGCTCATGGTGTATCTGGTGTGCCCCTGCATGATCCTGAACGCGTTCCAGATCGACGATACGCCCGAGATCCGCAGGGGCCTTGTTTACGCCATGGCCGTTGCGGCGGCGATGCATGTGGTGCTGCTGGCCATGACAGCGCTGCTGCGCCGCCCGCTGAAGCTGGACGTGATCGAGCAGGTGAACACCATCTACAGCAATGCGGGTGCGCTGGTCATCCCGCTGGTGCAGGCGCTGCTGGGCAGTGAGTATGTCATCTATTCCTGCGCGTTCATCATCGTGCAGACGGTGCTCATCTGGACCCACGCCAATGCCTGCCTGCAGGGCAGCTTTTCCTTTGAGTGGAAAAAGCTGCTGGAAAACCCGAACATCCTGGCCATTCTGGCCGGTGCTGCCATGTATCTGCTGAACCTGCGCCTGCCCGCGCTGCTGCAGAGCCCGGTGAGCAGCATGGGCAGCATGGTGGGCCCCATCGGGATGCTGCTGGCCGGCATGGCCATCGCGGACAGCCCGCTGCGCAGGGTGTTCTGCACAAAGCGCAACTATCTGGTGGCGTTCCTGCGGCTGCTGGCCTGCCCGTTCGTCATCCTGCTGCTGCTGTGGGCCTGCCATGCGCAGACCTTTGTGGCGGACGGCAAGAACATCCTCATGACGGTGTATCTGGCGGCCATCACGCCCGCCTGCACCACCACCACCTCCATGGCCCAGCTGTACGACCGCGACGCGGCCCACTCCAGCGCACTGTATGTGGTGACGACCCTGCTTTCCATCCTGTCGATGCCGGTGATGATCGGCCTGTTCGACACCCTGCTGTAACCCCCGCACAGAAATTTTTTGACAGAAAACGACGCCCGGCGGCTGGTTTGGGATCAGCCTGCCGGGCGTTTTTGCGATCGGGCGGGGGAGGCGGGCAGCCGCGCCGGGAAACGCATTTTTACAAGTTGAGGTAAAAACAAAGCAGCACGCGATCCGGGTGGCCGCAAAACAAAAAAGACACCACACATTTCTGTGCAGTGTCTTAGGTCTGGTGGAGAATACCGGGATCGAACCGGTGACCTCTTGCATGCCATGCAAGCGCTCTCCCGAACCACCTTGAAACGCACCCCCAGAAAAGCGTGTGTGAATGGGTATGATTTGGCGTTAATACGCCAAATTCGGTTGAAAAGTGTTTTTCTGTCCAACAATCAGCATAGCTGCATGAGAACAATTTAGGCACAGAATTCATTTGGCTGTATTTTACAGTCGGATTTACCTGCTGTCAAGATGTTTCATATCATTCATGCCGCTAAAGTGAGTCAATACTCTTCTATTTCAAATTACATAGCGCAATTTCGACCGCCAAAATCGAAGTTGCGCTTTTTTCATTCCTCAATAAATTTTTTCACCGGAGGTTTTTTACAATGTTTATATCTCATTGTTGCTTTCAGCCCTTGACACAACCGTATGACCCTTGACTACTTTTACGGACAGGCCGGAGAACTCTTTTCGTTCTTCCGCATTCCAAAGGCTCTTTTTCAGGAGCAGCGGTTTCAAGATCTGTCAACCGATGCCAAAACCCTGTACGGCATCCTGCTGGACCGCATGAGCCTGTCTGTGAAAAATGGCTGGCTGGACGAGCAGAACCGGGTGTTCATCATCTTCACGATAGAGGATGTCAAGAGGACTTTGTGTTGCGCAGACAACAAAGCGACCAAGCTGCTCCGGGAACTTGAAAAGTTTGGTCTGATTGAACGAAAACGCCGAGGGCAGGGAAAGCCAAGTTTGGTGTATGTGAAGAACTTTTCGGCAGAATCTTCAAAAGAGCGTGTCAAGAATCGTGATAATGACGATTCTTGTGGCTTCAAAATCGCGTGTCAAGACCCTGCAAAATCACGATGTAATAAGACTAAAGAGAATGATACTGAAATGAGTGAGACGGATCCTTTCTATTCTGAAGAATCGGAGGGGATGAGCAAACGCAACCAACTGGAAGAATATTTTTCGCAGTCTTTAGAGGTGGATTTATTGCTTCGGCTCTGCCCGGATGATGAGGATACCATCTATCAAATCGTGAATTTGCTGGTGGATACCTGTGCCACCAACCGCAAGCTGCTACACATCGCCGGAGACGATAAGCCTGCCGAGGTGGTGCGTAGCCGCTTTATGAAGCTAAACGCCGACCATATCCGTTTTGTGCTGAAGTGCCTTGCAGAGAACAGCAGCCCAATCCGAAACATGAAACAATATCTGCTCGCTTCTCTGTACAACGCACCCACCACGATGCAGCTTTCCTACCAGAACCAAACCAACCACGACTTAGCGATGCGGGGGTGATGAAAATTTCAAAGAAAGCAACCACGATTGCCATCGTCAACCAGAAAGGCGGCACTGGCAAGACCACTACTTGCGAAAATCTGGGCATTGGGCTGGCGATGGAGGGCAAGAAAGTCCTGTTGGTAGACGCTGACCCGCAGGGCAGCTTGACCATCAGCATGGGCTGGCAGCAGCCCGATGAATTGCCCACCACCCTTTCCACCCTGATGGCAAAAGCCATGAATGACCAGAGCATTCCGCCCGGTGAAGGCATCCTGCACCATGCAGAGGGCGTTGACCTGATCCCTGCCAACATTGAACTGGCAGGGCTGGAAGTTTCCCTTGTCAACTGCATGAACCGGGAAAAGATGCTGAAACAGGTGCTGGACAGTGCAAAGCACGACTATGATTTCATTCTGCTGGATTGCACTCCTTCCCTTGGGATGCTGACCGTCAATGCCTTGGCAGCAGCAGACACCACTCTAATTCCCGTGCAGGCGCAGTACCTGTCCGCGAAAGGCTTGGAACAGCTTTTACAGACCGTCCAAAAGGTCCGGCGGCAGATCAACCCGAAGCTGAAAATTGAGGGCATTCTGCTGACTATGACAGATAGCCGCACCAACTATGGGCAGCAGATCGACAACCTGATTCGGGGTGCTTACGGCAGCAAGATCAAGGTGTTCGACCAGACCATTCCCCGGTCTGTCCGCGCTGCGGAGATCAGTGCCGTGGGTAAGAGCATTTTCCAGCACGACCCCAAAGGCAAGGTGGCAGAAGCCTATAAATCTCTGACCGAGGAGGTGATGGCGAATGCCGAAAGGCAGCTTAAACGTGTCGCTGAAAGGGGCAGATGATATTTTCTCCACAGAAGAATCCCGGCAGGAGCAGCAGCGAGAGCAGGTGCAGCAGATTCCCATCGGGGAGCTGTTCCCTTTCAAGAATCATCCATTTAAGGTTTTGGATGATGAATCCATGCAGCGCACGGTGGAAAGCGTGGAACAGTACGGCGTGCTTTCTCCGCTGATTGCCCGCCCTCGCCCGGAGGGTGGCTATGAGATCATCTCCGGGCACCGCCGTCAGCACGCTGCACAGCTTGCCGGGCTGGAAACCCTGCCGGTCATTGTCCGCAATATGGATGATGATGCCGCCGTTTTGCTCATGGTGGATAGCAATCTCCAACGTGAGAATATCCTGCCCAGTGAAAGGGCTTTCGCCTACAAAATGAAGCTGGAAGCCCTAAAAAATCAAGGTGCTAGGTCGGATTTAACTTCGTCCCAAATTGGGACGAAGTTGCGAGCGGATGAAAAAGTGGCGCAGGATTTAGGTGAAAGTCGCAACCAAGTCCAGCGTTTTATCCGCCTGACCAACCTTATCCCGGAACTGCTGGACATGGTGGACGAAAAGAAAATTGCCTTCAATCCCGCTGTGGAGTTGTCCTATCTGGACGAAAGCCAACAGCGGGATTTTTTTAGAAGCGATGAACGACACCCAGAATGCACCATCTTTATCCCAAGCGCAGCGGCTTAAAAAGCTGGCGCAGGAAGGGCACTTCTCGTATGACGTTGCCTTTGCGGTCATGGGAGAAGAGAAAAAGGACGAGCTGGACAAGGTTGTCATCAAAAACGACACCCTGCGGAAATATTTCCCGCGCAGCTTCACCCCGAAGCAGATGGAGGACACTATCATCAAGCTGCTTGAACAGTGGCAACGCAAACAGCAACGGCAGAATGAACGCTGACTTATACCGTAACGAAAGACCCGATGGGGTCTTTTCTTTTGCAATCAAAAGGAGAAAAGCCTATGAAAAACAACGCTACCTGTACCATCCGCTCCGAGGAGATCACCATTGACGTGCGTATCTGCGCTGCACTGGCGGCAAACCGGGGCGGCGAGGTCTACCTCGCAGCCATTGCCCCGGATATGGAACTGACCGTCATCACGCTGGACGAGGCTCACGACATCCTGCCCTGCTTTGACGAGGACGATGCCTGCTTGAACCTTCCCAACACCTCGCTGCTGCTCTGCTACAATCCGGCGCAGGTGCTGAAAATGGGCGGCAAGCACTACCTGACCGGCCCGGTGATTCTGGTCCGCACCAACATGGACGGCGAGGTCATCTCGCTGACCATTGATGAGGTCTACCTGTTCCAGAAGTATCTGGCAAGCCACAGCATCACCCTGATGGCAGACGACCAGAAGTTGCCCTGCATCTGCATCGACTGAGGTGTGCTATGCTGAACTTTTTTATCGGTTTCGCATTTTTTGAAGCGGGTGCCATTTTCGGTTTCTTCGCAGCGGCTCTGCTGAACGCCGCCCATGTCGGGCAGGAGAGCACCATCTTTGAGGAGAATGATAATGGAACAGAATGAAAATACCCTTTCGGTGCTGAAAATTGCGCCGGGACAGTATCCGCAGCAGGTCGAGATTGACAACAACCTGAAAGCCTTGCAGGAGGCGGTGGGCGGCACGATTGCTGCTGTTTACCCCTTTGCAGACCCGGTGGCTATCATCTGCAATGACGATGGTAAGCTCATGGGACTGCCGTTGAACCGTGCCCTGCGGGACGAGGACGTGCAGATGTACGATGCCGTTGCCGGAGACTTTCTGGTAGTGGGTCTGGGCGAGGAGGATTTCGCATCCCTGACCCCGGAACTGGCGCAGAAGTACGAGCAGCTTTTTCATCAGCCGGAAGCCTTTCTGAAACTGGGCAACCATCTGCTGGTGCTGCCGGTGCCGGATGAACCTCCCGCAGAAAAGCCCCGCACTAAGCCCCCGGCAGAGCATGACCGCTAAAATCACCCTGCTGCACGGGAGGTGATGGCAGTGCAGGAAGAAATCGAACAGAAGTCATTCAACATTATGATCTCCACCACAAAGCTGTCCGCCCGGACTGTCCTCCGGGCGGTAAAGGCGGCGTTTCAGCTGTACCAGTCCAAGGCATCCCAAGGTAAGCAAAGCGTCCGCACCCTTCTGCGGCAAAACCGGGGTGTGTCCGGCGTGGAGATCAGCAAGACCGGCATCCGTGGTCTGGAACGCTATGCCAAAAAGTACGGCATCGACTACGCTATCCGCAAGGACAGCTCTGAAATGCCGCCCCGGTATCTGGTCTTTTTCAAAGCCCCGGACGCAGAAGCATTCAACTCGGCGTTCAAGGAGTATTCGGCATCCCTGCTGAACAAGGACAAACGCCCCTCGGTGCTGGCAAAACTGCATGAACTGGTGCAGGCAGCAGCAGAACTCCCCGGCAAAGTCCGGCACAAGGAACAGGAGCGTGGACTGTGACCACGAAAAAGCTGACAAAGCTACTGGCACTGTATCTGCCTTATATTTTGCTGGGACTGGCGGCAACGAACTTCGGTGAAGCGTGGCGGCTTGCGGAGGGCAAAGAACTGGGCGATAAGATCATGTCCATGATGGGCACTATCCCGCTGGCATTTGCGAACCCGCTGCCCAGCTTGCATCCGCTGGATCTGCTGGTGGGCTTGTGCTGCGGCGCAGGGCTGCGGCTGGCGGTTTATTTGCGTGGTAAAAACGCCAAGAAGTACCGCCACGGCATGGAGTATGGCTCTGCCCGGTGGGGCACCCCCAAGGACATTGAGCCGTTCATGGCTCCGAAGTTTGAGGACAATATCATTCTGACCAAAACAGAGCGCCTGATGATGTCCAACCGTCCGCCTGACCCCAAGAATGCCCGGAACAAAAATGTGCTGGTGGTGGGCGGCTCCGGCAGCGGCAAGACCCGGTTTTGGCTGAAACCGAACCTGCTTCAATGCCACAGTTCCTATGTGGTCACTGACCCGAAGGGTTATAATTATCGAGGATAAAGCAAAGATGCGTTTACAAAATCAGAAAAGTATCGTATCTTTGTTACATATCGTATTCCCACTAAAAATAAAAGAAGGTGAAACTATGGCAAAATCCAACCAAGGAAAAATCACGGCACTGTACGAAAGGCTTTCCAGAGATGATGAGCTGCAAGGTGAATCTAACAGCATTCTGAATCAGAAAAAGTATCTGGAAGATTACGCTCGCAAAAACGGCTTTAACAACATCCAGCATTTTACGGACGATGGATACAGTGGAACGAATTTTAACCGTCCCGGCTTCCAGTCCATGATTGCCGAAATCGAAGCCGGGCACATTGCAACTGTCATTGTAAAGGACATGAGCCGTTTCGGACGCAATTATCTGGAAGTTGGATTTTACACAGAAATTCAGTTTCCTTCCAAGGGTGTTCGGTTCATCGCTATCAACAACAATGTTGACAGCGCCAATCCCACGGACAATGACTTTACTCCGTTCCTGAACATCATGAACGAGTGGTACGCTAAGGATACCAGCAATAAAATCCGTGCCGTTTTCAAATCGCGGATGCAGGATGGCAAACGGTGCAGCGGCAGTATTCCCTACGGTTATAAGCGGGTTCCCGGTGATAAGCAAACCCTTCATATAGATGCGGAGGCCGCTGCCGTTGTCCGCAGGATCTTCGATATGGCAGCCAGCGGTGCCAGTCTTGCGCAAATCGGTCAGACGCTTTCGGACGAAAAAGTGCTGATTCCGTCTGCATACGAAGAACGGCATCATCCCGAAGCTGCCCGAAACCATTCGTACCACGACCCCTATCGGTGGAATACGACCACCTTGACCTATATTCTTGACCGGCAGGAATACCTCGGCCATACAGTGCTATGTAAAAGTATCCGTGAGAACTTCAAGTTGAAAAAGCGCCGTGCTGCAACCCCGGAAGAAAGGATTATATTCAAAAACACTCATGAGGCTATCATCGACCAAGAAACATGGGATAAAGCACAGAGGCTGCGCAAGAGGAATCCGAAAAAACTTCCGAGTGGAACATACTCGCACCGGTTAGCCGGAATGGTATTCTGCGCCGACTGTGGCTCCCGAATGAGCTTTTCCAGCCCCGAATCCAAACATCGGGATTCTGATGTAGTGTATGATTCGGATTCTTCATGGCAGTGCAGCAAATACCGTAATATGTACGTTTCCTGCACATCCCATTTTATCAAGACCTCAACCATTGAAACCGCTATTCTCAATGCAATCAAAGCGATGACAAAAGAAATTATTGAAAATGAGGATGAGTTTGCCGAGCAGCTTCAAGCTGCATGGGAAAATCAAAACACACAGGTATCTTCCGAAAGTAAAAAAGAATTGCATTCAGTTCAAAAAAGAATAGACGAGTTGGATGCTTTGATTCGGAGCCTATATGAAAACAGCGTCTTAGGAAAAATCCCCGAACGACAGTATCGGCGGTTGATGGCACAATATGATGAGGAACAAACTGTCTGCGAAGCTCGCATTGCCGAGTTGAAGAAAGAACTGGACGTCGTTGAAACAACGAAGGTTGATCTGAAACGCTTTATCAAACTGATTCGGAAATACAAGGACTGTGAAACGCTGACAGATGAAATGCTGTACGAACTGGTAGAAAAAGTGGTCATTCATTCCGCATCCGGCGGACGGACGATCTACCGTCAGCAGCAAATCGACATCTACTTCAATTTTATCGGTGATACGTTCCCTAGTCAAATTGAGATTAGTCGCGGCGACAAGAAAAATCTTACAGAACAGCAACTTGCCAAGCGTAAGAAATATCAGAAAACTGCCGGGGAAAACCGCAAAAAGAAACGTGCGGCTCTGCGTGAAGCGGCTAAAACTGATTCACAGGCGGCAGCAGAGTATGAAGCCCTCTTGCAGAAAGGCCGTGAACGATGCCGCAAGTATGCCCAAAATAAAAAGCTGGCTCAACAGGAGCCTGCTGATACAGTCCCCATTCAATTAGAACCGTCTTTTGAAACGCCTGAAGAAATGAAAGGAGAATCCGCATGAACGAACTGAAAAAGCACATCCATGACAATGCCAACGGTCTGGACTATACCCTTGTCAACGACCACTATCTGCCGAACCTGACCGTAGCAGCCCCGGCAGAGCACCCCACCGGGCGGTGGGGTCGCTTACATAAGAAATATCTGAAGGAGCAGCATCCCATCCGGTACAACCAACTGCTCCTGTCCGGTGAACTGGGCGGCTACCTTGCCAAGCTGGACAAGCAAGCCGAGGAACAGCTTGCATTGACCGTCCAACAGATGCAGGAGTCTGAGGGCGTGACCGAAGCCCTGAAAGCTGCCAATCAACTGGAATGGGTGCGCCGGATGAACAGCATCCGCAACCGTGCCGAAGAGATCATCAAGACTGAGCTGATTTTTGTCTGATACAATATCGCATCTCTGACCGCCCTGCACAACGCACGGCGGTCTTTTTGTTACATCGGGTCTGCACAGGGCAGGCCCTTTTTTAATACGGAGGAACAAGCCTATGAAACTGACGTTTGATGAAAAGAAGCTGCTCTACACCTATGGCTGCGCCGATCTGGAGTTGACCCGCAAGCGGCTGTGCGGAGTTGCCGGGCTGACGGTTGACCCCGACCAGAACAAGCTGGTGCTTGACTTCTGCCGGAAGCTGGAGGACGAAACGCTGGCAGACTGGTACGACCAGATGTTCTACTTCGTCCGTTCCGAGATGGAGCATTATACCATGATGCAGAAAATGTCACGGGACATCGAGGAGGACGAGGACTGGGGACCGACCATCTTTGACGAATCTGAGGAGGAAGAACTGATTGACGATGTTTAAGCTGGAAACCATGATCTACGCCAGCGAGGACGGGACAAGCAGCGTATTTACGCTGAATCCCGCCTTGCAGAAGCAGCTTGATGCCCTTGCAGCGCAGCACCCGGAGGTGTGCCAGAGGAAAGCAAGGGGCGAAACTGGCGGGGTGACGTATCAGGTCAGGGGTGCAGCACTGGCTGTCCAGCCTGTGGGGGCATCCTGAAAGCGATAACCGATCTGCTATGGTAGAATAAAGAACAACGGGCAAAGCGTCAAGAGGGATGCTTTGCCCGTTTTACATAGAACGATGAAATTTACCTTTAGCAGAGGGGGCGATTTATTGGGAAATTTATATGGCTATATCCGGGTCAGCACCCGTGACCAGAACGAGGACCGGCAGTTGATTGCACTGCGTGAACTGAAGATCCCGGAGAAAAACATTTTTATGGACAAGCAGTCCGGCAAGGACTTCAACCGCCCGCAGTACAAGCGGCTGGTGCGGAAATTGAAAAAAGACGATCTGCTCTACATCAAGAGCATCGACCGTCTTGGACGCAACTATGCGGAAATTTTAGAGCAGTGGCGGCTGCTTACCCAGATAAAGGGCGCTGACATCGTGGTGCTGGATATGCCGCTGCTGGACACCCGTCGCGGCAAAGATCTGATGGGCACTTTCCTGAGTGACATCGTGCTGCAGGTGCTTTCCTTTGTGGCTGAAAACGAGCGTACCAATATCCGGCAGCGGCAGGCGGAGGGCATTGCGGCGGCGAAAAGCAAGGGAGTCCGCTTTGGACGTCCGCCCAGCCCCCTGCCGGAGAACTTCCACAGTGTCTACCAGAAGTGGCGCTCCGGCAAAATGACGGGTACAGATGCCGCGAAAGCGTGCGGAATGCCACTGTCTACCTTTCGGTACCGTGCTAAAATCTACGAAAAAGCCACTTTTTTGTAACTGCTTCTTTTTACAAGAAAGTGTACCTTCTTGCAAAATGCCCTCAGATTTGCTTTTGTACCAAGTATAGCATATTTCCCGGTTAAATCCACAGATTTTTGGCTATTCGTTTCATCTCTTGAGCCGCTTGTCAAAAGGTACACTTTTTGGCAAGCCCTTCAAAGAGGTGGAACGAATGGCAGAAAAACAGGTCAAATCCCGGCAGCGGGTGGCAGATCACGGTGAGGTCTTTACCGCGGAACGAGAAGTGCGCGCGATGTGCGACCTTGTAAAGAGCGAGACGGAGCGCATCGAGAGCCGTTTTCTGGAACCCGCCTGCGGCAACGGTAACTTTCTGGCGGAAGTGCTGCGCCGCAAGCTGGCTGTGGTGAAAAGCCGCTACGGCAAAAACCCAAGCGATTACGAACGTTACTCTGTGCTGGCGGTGACCAGCATTTACGGCGTGGATATTCTGGCAGACAACGCACAGGAATGTCGGGAGCGGCTTTTTGCGCTTTGGGATGAGGAATATACCGCCGTTGTAAAATCGGTAGCCAACCCGCAGTGCCGGGAAGCTGTGCGGTATATTCTGCAAAAGAACATCCTGTGCGGCGATGCGCTGACCATGGAGCAGTCCGACGGCAGTCCCATCGTATTTGCGGAGTGGAGTTTTCCCACCGGCAACTTTATCAAGCGGCGGGACTACCGGCTGGATGTCCTGCTGAAAGAAAACACTGACAACGATGCCTATTCCGACCAGCTTTCCCTGTTTGCCGATGAACCGGACGGCACGGAAAACTGGATGATCGACCCAATCACCCATGAAACCATCCCGCGTCCCCTTCGTGAATACCAACCGGTGGATTACAGGAGGGTGCAGGAAAATGGCTGACGTTTATCAGAATTTTTATAACCCCGATGTGCTGTCCTGCCTTGCCAACCTGTCCAACGACGAGGTATTCACTCCGCCGGAGGTGGCAAATCGGATGCTGGACCTGCTGCCGCAGGAGCTGTTCCGCAGCCCGGACACCACATTCCTTGACCCTGCCTGCAAATCCGGCGTATTTCTGCGGGAAATTGCTAAGCGGCTGCTGGTGGGGCTGGAAAATGAAATTCCAGATTTGCAGCAGCGGGTGGATCATATCTTCCACAAGCAGCTCTATGGCATTGCTATCACGGAGCTGACCAGCCTGCTTTCCCGCCGCAGCGTCTATTGCTCGAAATATCCCAACAGCAAATATTCCATTACGCATTTTGATGATGCAAGTGGAAACATCGAATACAAACGAATATCCCACCGATGGTCAAACGGTAAGTGCGCCTTTTGTGGAGCATCTGAGAGCGAATACAAACGCTCCGATGATCTTGAAACGCACGCCTATGAGTTTATTCATACGATTCGACCGGAGGATATTTTTAAGATGAAATTCGATGTGATTATTGGAAACCCGCCATACCAGTTGAATGATGGAGGTGGAAACGGAAAAAGCGCTCGTCCGATTTACCACTTGTTTGTCTCAAATGCCAAAAAGCTTAATCCTCGATTTTTAACAATGATTATTCCTGCAAGATGGTTCTCAGGGGGAAAAGGATTAGATGACTTCCGAAGGGAAATGCTGAACGATAAACGAATTCGAAAAATCGTCGACTATGACAATTTCAGAGAAGTTTTTCCGGGTGTTGACCTTGCAGGCGGAGCCTGCTATTTCTTGTGGAACAGAGATAATCCGGGAACTTGCGAAGTTACCAATATCAGTGGCGGAAAAAAAGATATAATGGAACGACCTTTGGATGAATACGAAATATTTATCAGACAAAATAAAGCAGTTAGCATCGTTCGGAAGTTACGCAAGTTAACTCAAATTCAAAATTTGAGCAATCGTGTTTATTCAAGAATGCCCTTTGGTATTCCCTCGACATATCAGCCTTTAGATGAAGGAATCCCTTGTTATTTCACACAGCGAATCGGAAGAAAGTATGTGAGAAAGCAAGATATTTCCGATCCTTCGAACATTCTTGATAAGTGGAAACTCCTTGTGCCTAAAGCACCTATAGCCGGGCAAACTGATTTTTCAAAGCCCGTTGGTTTTTATTATGATGGCAATACAATTATTGCCGCTCCCGGAGAATGCTGTACTGAATCTTGGCTTGCAATAGGTGCTTTTGATACGATGGCTGAGACTGAAGCTTACAAAAGCTACATATTCACTAAAACCGTTCGTTTCTTGCTTTTGCAAACTGTTGTTTCACAGAATATTTCAAAAAAGAATTATTGCTTTATTCCTGATCTTGGAAAATATATAGGACAGTACACGGATGAACAACTCTGTAATATGTGGAATATCACACAAGATGAATGGGCCTTAATTGATTCAAAGATCTCAGCGATAGGTGGTGACGAGTAATGGACTTTTTCCCGCAGCGTCCACCGGTAAGCCCTAAAATTTATGCTTACGAGCTGATTGGGGTGGCATCCCACAGGGGCTACATCAAGGTCGGCTACACCGAGCGGGATGTGGATACCCGCATCCGGGAGCAAACTCACACCGTAGCCGTGCCCTACCGGGTGCTGGAAACGTGGCCTGCCATGCGTAGCGATGGCAGTTGCTTTACGGATAAAGACCTCCACGCTGTGCTGCGCCGCAAAGGGTTTCGGCAATTGAATGAGGGCGAGGACCGGAATGAATGGTTCCGCTGTACCGTCAACGATGTAAAAGCTGCCGTTTATGCGGTACGCAACCGCACCGAAAACGTGGAAAACCGCACCAACGATTTTTCCATGCGCCCGGAGCAGAAAGAGGCAGTGGATAAGACCGAAGCCTATTTCCGCTCGGCAGCCGCCGAGGGCTACCCGAAGTTTTTGTGGAACTGCAAAATGCGGTTCGGTAAGACCTTTGCCGCCTATCAACTGGCAAAGCGGATGGATTTTAAGCGGGTGCTGGTGCTCACCTTCAAGCCCGCCGTGGTCAGCGCATGGCAGGAGGACCTGAACACCCACAAGGATTTTGAGGGCTGGCAGTTTATCTCCCGCACCACGGAATTGACCTACGAGACCGCCGACCAGAGCCGCCCCATCGTCTGCTTTGGCTCGTTCCAAGACTATCTCGGCGTGGATAAGACCACCGGCACCATCAAGGGCCGCAATGAGTGGGTACATACCATCAACTGGGATCTGGTCATTTTCGATGAATACCACTTTGGTGCATGGAAAGAGAACGCCAAGAAGCTGTTTGAGCAGGATGATGAGGACGACTACGATTCCGAGAATATGGAGCAGTACAGCCGTGCCGACGCCTACGATGAAACATGGCTGCCCATCACCACCGACCATTATCTGTATCTATCCGGCACACCCTTCCGTGCCCTCAACTCCGGCGAGTTCATCGAGGAGCAGATCTACAACTGGACCTATTCCGATGAACAACGTGCCAAAGAAAACTGGCAGGGAGAGCACAACCCCTACGCTGCTCTGCCCCGGATGGTCATGATGACCTACAAGATTCCGGAAAGCATCCAGCAAATCGCCAAGCAGGGCGAATACGATGAATTTGACCTGAACGTGTTCTTTTCCGCCAAGGGGAAAGGCCGGGACTGCCGTTTTGTCTACGAGGATTATGTGCAGAAGTGGCTGGACCTGATTCGGGGTTCCTATCTGGAAACCACTGTGGACGAGCTGAAGCTGGGAGCCAAGAAGCCCGCCCTGCCCTTTGCGGATTCCCGTCTGCTGAATGTGCTTCAACATACCCTGTGGTTCTTGCCCAATGTGGCATCCTGCTACGCTATGGCAAACCTGCTGGCAGACAGGAAAAACACCTTTTATCATGACTACCGGATCAATGTCTGCGCCGGTACGGAGGCTGGCATTGGTGCTGCCGCATTGGAACCAGTACAGCGTTCCATGGGCGACCCGCTGGAGACCAAGACCATTACCCTTTCCTGCGGCAAGCTGACCACCGGCGTGACGGTGAAGCCGTGGACAGGCATCTTTATGCTGCGGAACCTCTCCAGCCCGGAGACCTATTTTCAGGCTGCATTCCGTGTGCAAAGCCCTTGGGAAGTGACCACGGACAAGGGGCAGAAGGAGATCATCAAGAAAGAGTGCTATGTGTTCGACTTTGCGCTCAACCGTGCTCTGCGGCAGATCTCCGATTATAGCTGCCGTCTGAATATCCACGAGGGCAACCCGGAAAAGAAGGTAGCGGAATTTATCAACTTCCTGCCGGTCATTGCCTATGATGGCAGCTCCATGCGGCAGATCAACGCCGGGGATATTCTCGACATTGCCATGGCTGGCACCTCTGCCACCCTGCTGGCAAAGCGCTGGGAAAGCGTACTTCTGGTGAACGTGGACAATGAGACCCTCTCCCGCCTCATTGCCAACAAGGATGCCATGGATGCTCTGATGAAGATCGAAGGCTTCCGCAGCCTGAACTCAGACATCGAAACCATCATCGCAAAGTCCGAAAAGGTAAAGAAGGCGAAGAAGGAAGGCACCAAAGACCTTACCCCGAAGCAGAAGAAGGAACTTTCGGACGAGGAAAAAGAGTACAAGTCCAAGCGCAAGCAGATTCAGGAAAAGCTCATCAAGTTCGCCACCCGCATTCCGGTGTTCATGTATCTGACGGACTACCGGGAGCGCTGCCTGAAGGATGTGATCACCCAGTTGGAGCCGGGCTTGTTCAAGAAGGTCACCGGTCTGTCGGTGAAGGACTTTGAGTTGCTGGTATCGCTGGGTGTATTCAACGATTCCCTGATGAACGATGCTGTGTACAAATTCAAGCGGTACGAAGATGCCAGTTTGAGCTACACCGGCATTAATCGTCACGATGGCGAGGATCGTGGCGGCTGGGATACGGTGCTCTCGGATGCCGACTACAACAAGATGTTTACCTTGCAGCAGGCATCTATGGAAGCCCCTGCGCCCGCTCCGGATGACCTGCCCGCAAAGCCCTATTTCACCCCGGACGAGGACGAGCCGAAACCGGCTCCTGCAAAGAAGCCTGCGCCACAGCCCGCAAAGCCCATCATCAGCTATGGCGGTTTTACGCCCAAAACCAACACGGCGCAAAACACGCAGGCTTCCGGCAGCAAAATCCACAAACCGAGCAACAGCTATACACCTCGCCCGGTTTCCGGTACCCCCGGCAACTTTACACCCCGCCCGGTGAGTTCGAGTGGCAGCATTGGAGCTGTAAAGCCGAGCTTTGGTCTGAACAGCCAGCCAGCCGCTCAGCCAAAACCGCCTGCCAAGGTGGATGTTTCCAAAATCAAGGTTGGTGTCAAGGTCAAGCATAAGGCGTTTGGCGTTGGCACGGTAGCAGCAACCCAGCCCGATATGGTCACGGTACGCTTTGGCAGCGTAGAAAAGAAATTCCTGCTGCCTGCGGCGATCGTGCAGGGGTATTTGATGTTAATCTAAAACCAGATAAGTGCATAAGTGAAGCCTCGGTCTGTAAAAATGATAGACCGAGGCTTTTTTATTGATAAATCGATAATGTTCGACTATAATTAAGAAAATACATAAAGAGGGTGCTAAGATGGCAGAAAAGAAATTCATCCCGGTAAAGGTAACAGACCGAGAGTGGGCCGAAAAACTTTTAGATGGAGAAGTGTTTATGCGGCCACTGTATGAATTTGGCGCATGGAATTTAAAAAAAGAGGACAAACAATTGAATAATAGCTTTCGTGGAGATCTCTGTGAGGGAATGTCTGGCATCTTTGGCGAAGTGGAAGAGTGTCCAATTTATGATAGCTTCGATGAAAACGTAAAGAAATATATAAAGCAGATTTGGTATATCGATGATACTGATATAAAATATTTTAAGATTTTTAGTTTGTATTGTATGGAATATGATCCGTCTACAAATTTTTTTCTAAAGCCAAATCCTAAGATGTGCGAATTCGGAGATACAGCTGTCATCATAGCTGACTATAACGAATTTATCGAACGTTTTGGAAAGGCATTATTTAAGAAATACGATTCTGTAGTTTCAATGATGGATCGCGTCAAATTTTACAATTTTAGAGAAACCAGAGAAACGAATCCGCTGTTTGAAAAACATGAAAAATATTCATATCAGAATGAGCTTCGAATGGCATTTTGTGAATTAAGAGAAAACAAATTTGCAATGGGTATCAATTCTGATACCTCAAAGGAAATCGTTGAAGATCTAACACCTGTAAAACTTCAAATTGGCAATATTAGAGATATTGCCTACGCAATTCCTATTGAAAATTTCTTAAAGCTGTTGATTCCACGATATATACCACTGCGCTTTCCTATGAGAGAACTCTATGAATCTCAAAGCAATTATGACAAACTCGTTAGTAACACTAGATCCGTTATGAAAAATCACAAGTCACCGTTTGTTCGGCCTATGTTGGTTATAGACGGAAATGCAAGAGTTACAGATGAAGGAATACTTATATAACTAGCAGGTGAGGTTGTGTTATGAATGTAACATCAGAAATAAAAAGCTATATTGAATTAAAAGAGACATGTGGAGCACTTCTTTTAACCGGAAAATGGGGATGCGGCAAATCATATATTATGCATCAACTGGCGGATAGTCTAAATGGAGAAGACCAATATGCTGTAGCGATTGTTTCATTGTTTGGAGTGCAGAGCATTGAAGAACTTGATAAAAAAGTAAAAGAAGCTATCCTATACGTTAGAACCATAAATAAATCAGAAAATGATTCTTCTAGTAAGGTGTCGGCTTTGATAAAAAACGTAAAGAAACTATCGAGTGAGCTAAGCGATGTTTGGCAGGGATTTAGGGGAATCAATGCGGCTCTTTCAATTAATCTATATGACTTTTTTGATATAAAATCAGAACTACTGTGCTTCTCTAAAAACGGAAAGACAATGGTTTCAAAAACACTTGTCCTAGTTTTTGATGATTTTGAGCGTTCAAAGCAGGATAAGACAATATTGCTAGGCACAATTAATAATTATTGTGAAAACAAAAAAATAAAAACAATTTTAATCGCGGATGAAAATCACATTGACGAAGAAGCTTATAAAGAATTTAAAGAAAAAGTAATTTCACATACCATAAAAATAGCAGCAAATTATTCGGAGATTATTCAATGTATTGTTCGAGATTATAAAGAGACTGTCGTTGGATATTGTGCCTTTCTTGAAAAGCATCAGGATACTATTAAAGAAATATTTGGCGAGAGTAAGTCGGATAATCTAAGAACACTTAAAATTTGGCTTACAGATTTCGAACGAGTTTACAAATTATGGATAGAGTTAGATCTTCCGTTAAAGGATATTGATCAGGTCTTTTATAATTTCGGAGCAGTAATGTTTGAATATAAATTGGCAAAGTGTGAACTTGACCGGTATGGACTGGTTGAATTCAAATCGAATGAACGTGCGTATAAGGGTGTTGATATTCAACCTGAACGCACATCGGATAAATATAAACGACTTTCAAGATATAGAAGTTTTGCAATACTAGAAAAATGGATAGTATCGGGCGAATGGGATGAGGAGACTGTAAAAATCAATCTTTGCGCACCGTACAGAAAAATTCCGATTAAAGATGAATACTATTTTGTTCAGTCAGACTTTTGGTCGATGACGCAGGACAAAATAAATAAATTTCTCCCACTGACACTTGAATTGGCGTATAAAGGAGATCTATCAGGAGATGAATTGATAAACCTCATTCAAAGAATAAAGGATTTGAAAAAGATGGGTGTAACTATTTCATCTCACATTGACTACGACAGAATATATGATGGACTCTCCATGCGTGGAGAAAAAATAGAATCTGGTGAAATTGTTGAGCCAGAACGTTGGAAATTTATAGAAAATCCGGAGGAACTTTCTCCGGAGGCCAAAAGAGTATATGATGAATTGGAGATGTTACAATATAAGGTAAGCGATTCGCGTTCTCGAAAAGAATACATTGCTTATCTTGAAAGTCCACGAATCCAATTTGAAAATCACTATGTGCATCGTTTGGCAGTATTTGATGATGAATTATATAGTTTGTTTGTGGAAAAGTTCAAAGGTAATGACAATTACAAAAGATTGTACCTTGTTGATAGTTTAAAGGTCTATTTAACAGAGCTGCTCCGGAAGCCTGGCACGGCAGATATTTCCAAAACTATGTGCAACTTAAAAAAACTTAGCGCATGGATTCGGGATCGTAATTTGAATGAAAGAGATGGAGTACGTAAGTATACATATAAGGTTTCGGAAAAAAAGCTTACTGAATTGATCGAAGTAATGATGACAACCTACGAAATAAATATCACTGAAAAAGGAGTTTGATGCCGTGACCCAACCGAAAACCGACCTTGCCTACCTCCGTAGCGAAAAATCCAAAGCAGAGCAGAAGCTGCGCTCTTTCCAGCACCGGGAAAAGTTCCTTGAACGTCAGATGTCAGAGCTGAACCGGAGAGAGCGTGTGCATCGTCTTTGTACCCGTGCCGGAATGCTGGAAAGTTTTCTGGTCTGTCCGGGAGAACTGACCGATGATCAAGTGATGGAACTGCTGAAAATCTCGTTCCGCCAACCTGAAGTCGTGCTGGCACTTGCAAAGATGGTGCATGATGTTCACGAATGCAGCAACGTCCAAAACCCTTTAGAATAAAGGGCGCAATTATACACCGTTCCGGTGAAATTGCGGTCTTGCAGATGGCTCGATGAAATCGAAGCTGGCGTTTGTGCGCCAGCCCGATTCCATCCCAAGGAAAACTGCATTTTCCTTGCGCTGCTTTTGCAGCTATCCTTTTGCCCGCTACCATAAAACACGCATAGAAAAAGCCGATTGGAAACAGAAACATTTCCAATCGGCTTATCTTTTTGTTAGGCAGATTTCTTTTCAGCTAATGCCCGGACTTCCTCAATTGAAAGGTCGGTGTACTTTGCCACCTTTTCACAAGGCACACCATCTGCCAACATTGCCAATGCGTGTTTGACCGATGTTTCATGCTCGGTTTCATCCCGCATCTTTTCCATAGCTCTGCACATAGCTGCCACTCCCTTCGTGTCTTCTTTGAAATAACGAACCCTCTGTGCCAAAATGGAATAATTCATATCCTTCGAGTTGGTACAGAAAAAGTCGTGCATCAGTTTTCCTAATGCGGTTTCGTCCTTGATTTGTGAGTTCACATAAACGATGTGAGCCTGATCGTTGAAAAACGTTCCCGTTTCCCGAACTGTACGGTCAACATGATAAATTGGAAGGCCGGCCTTTAATACGTCATTTTCAGTGATAAAGATAACGTATGTTTCGTTCAGCGCATCGTAATCATCGCCCGCATCAGTCAAGTTTGCATCCAGCAGACTGCTATTGTACCGTGCGCGCTTTTCACTAGCACCACGGTCACTGCGCTGCACCTCAATATTATATGCACGGTTTTCCCGATCCACTGCCAAAATATCCAATCGGACTGAACGCCCTTGCAGATTTTTGATGCTGTACTGGCCGTGAACCTCTTTGACGGTCAAATCATTCCGTTTCAAGATGATCTGCAAAAGAAACTCAGCACAGGCACGTTCTTCAAACACCGCAGCCATGAAATCATCATCAATCAACCGCAATCCACGCAACCGCTGCAAATCTTCTTCATGTTTCCGTTCAAAATCCAGTTCCTGTTGTGATTTTCTTTCCGACATTGGCTCACCAGCTTTCTGCTTACTTATCCAAAATAATAGTACCATAATTCCGTGATTTTTACAAGAGAACGATTCAAATGTCATCAGGAGGTGATGCCTATTCCGTGTCCGCATTTCAAAATCACCATCGTCAAGCGCAGCCAAGGGCAGTCCGCCGTTGCCGGGGCCGCTTACCAGAGCGGCGAACGGCTGTTCAGCGAGTATGACCAGAAAACCAAATTCTACAACAAGAAGAAAGAACTTGTCCACGCCGAGGTCATGCTGCCGTCCCATGCGCCGCCCGGATATGCAGACCGGGCAACGCTCTGGAACGCCGTGGAAGCCGTGGAGAACCAGTGGAACTCCCAGCTTGCCCGGCGCATCGTGCTGGCGTTCCCGGTGGAAGTCCCGAAAGAGCAGTACCTTTCCATGATAAAAGAATTTTGTCAGGAGCAGTTTGTTTCCAAAGGGATGATCGCTGACTTTGCCATCCACGACAAGGGCGATGGAAACCCACACGCCCACATTCTGCTGACGCTCCGGGCAATGGATGAACACGGCAGGTGGCTCCCGAAAGCCCGAAAGGTGTACGACCTTGACGAGAACGGCGAGCGCATCCGGCTCCCTTCTGGGAACTGGAAGTGCCACAAGGAAAACACCGTGGACTGGAACGACCAGAAGTACGCTGAGGTCTGGCGGCATAGCTGGGAAACCATTACCAACCGCTATCTGGAAGCTGCTGGAAGACCGGAACGTGTTGACCTGCGCTCCTTTGAGCGGCAGGGCATCCAGCGGATACCGACCGTGCATCTCGGCCCTGCTGCGCACCAGATGGAAAAGCGTGGAGTGGAAACTTTTCTCGGCAATCTGAACCGGGATATTCGCGCTGCCAACAGCCTGATGCAGTCCATCCGCAGCGCAATTCGTGGGCTGCAACGCTGGATCGCAGACCTGACTGAAAAGAAGCAGATTCTTCTGGACGCACTGGAAAAGGCGAAGGAGCCCACGCTGTCCGACCTGCTGGTGGACTACTTCAATCTCCGCAACGAGCAGCGCAGCGATTGGTCTGGCAAGGCAAAACTGAAATGCACTGTCCGGGATTTTGGGGAAGTCAAAAAGGCGGTGGACTATCTGAAAGCCCATTCTCTGAACACCATCGAGGATCTGGATACCGCAATTTCTAACCTGAACCAGACCGCCGCCCCTCTCCGCAAGCAGTTGAAGCAGAACGAAAACCGTATGCGGGCAATTGCTCAGATCAAGGACGCCGCTGCCGTCCATGCCAAGCTGAAACCCGTCCATGACACCTTTATTAAGAAAAACTTTAAGCTGACCAAGGACGCTTACGCCGCCCAGCACAAGGACGAACTGGACGCATTCAACAAAGCCGTCCGTACCCTGATGAAGCTGAACGGCAGCACAGCGGTGAATTTTTCGGCATTGGATGCCGAATTTTCTGCGCTGCAATCCGGCAGCGCAGAGTTGCGCACCCAACTGGAAACCTTGCAGCCGGACGTCTCTGCCCTGAAAAATATCCGCAAATATATTGACATGGTGCTGAATAAGCAGCAGCTTTCCGCACCGGGCGGTAAGGCCCCGGAGAAGAAATCGGTGCTGAAAACGCTGGAAGAAGCCAAGGCGGCGCAATCTCAGAAGAAGGCCGAGCAAAAAAATCACACACAGGAGCTTTAAGGAGGAAGTAGCATGACCTACACCCAAGCCCAGATCGACAAAGCCAATGCGGTGGATTTGGAAAAATTTCTCCGGGCACAGGGCGAAACGCTGGTGCGCAGCGGAAAAGAATACCGCTGGAAAGCCCACGACAGCCTGACCGTTTGCGGAAACAAATGGTTCCGGCACAGCCAGAGCAAGGGCGGCTTGCCGGTGGATTTCGTGATGGAGTTTTACGGCAAGTCCTTCCCTGAAGCGGTGCAGATGCTGACCGGAGAGCCGGGCGAAGTTCAGCCGGAGGCTGACCCCGCCCCCTCTCCGGCGTTTCGTCTGCCGCTGCGGAACGTCACCAACGCCAACATCCTGAACTATCTGACACAGGAGCGGAAACTCAGCCCCTCGCTGGTGAACTTCTTCATCGTTGCCGGAGATATTTACGAAGACGCCGCCCATCACAACGTGGTCTTTGTGGGGCGGGATGCAGATGGACACCCACGCTACGCAAGCAGCCGTGGCATCCATGAGAAGTTCCGGCAAGATGCAGCCGGTGCAGAAAAGGCATTTGGCTTTGCCCATCGTGGCACCGACAAACAGTTGCTGGTCTTTGAAGCGCCCATCGACCTGCTGTCTTTCATCGAACTGTTTCCGAAAAACTGGCAGCAGCACAATTATCTGTCGCTGGGCGGGGTGTCGGGCAAGGCGCTGCGGCAGTTTCTCTCAGAACGCCCGGACGTGGAGCGGGTGTTCCTTTGTCTGGATGCAGACAAAGCCGGAGAGGATGCCTGCAAGCGTCTGGCTGCTCTGCTGCCGGACACCGTGAACGTGACCCGCATCCAGCCCTGCATGAAGGATTGGAACGAAGTTTTGGTGCACCGGGCAGAGATCCCGAACCGCAATTATTTCAAAAGCATCGTGCTGAAAGAGCCGTCAAAACCGGAAACGGTGAAGATCATCCGCATGAGCGACGTGGAACTGACCCCGGTGGACTGGCTCTGGAAACCGTATCTGCCCTTTGGGAAACTAAGCGTGCTGCAGGGCAATCCGGGCGAGGGCAAGACCTACTTTGCTATGCACCTTGCCGCCGCCTGTACCAACGGAAAATTGCTGCCCAACATGGAGCGCATGGAACCCTTCAACGTGATCTACCAGACCGCAGAGGACGGTCTGGGCGATACGGTCAAGCCCCGCCTGATCGAAGCCGGGGCAGACCTTGACCGGGTGCTGGTCATTGATGACAGCGATGTGCAGCTGACACTCTCCGATGAACGAATTGAAAAAGCCATTGTCGAGAACAACGCCCGACTGGTCATCATCGACCCGATCCAGGCGTATCTCGGTGCCGATGTGGACATGAACCGGGCGAACGAAGTCCGGCCCATCTTCATGCGGCTGGGACAGGTAGCGCAGCGAACAGGCTGCGCTATTTTGCTGATTGGGCACCTGAACAAAGCCGCCGGAATGCAGAGCCTGCAGCGGGGTCTCGGCTCCATCGACATTGCTGCCGCCGTGCGCAGCGTCATGTTCATCGGCAAGCTGAAGCACGACCCCACCATGCGCATCTTGACCCATGAGAAAAGTTCTCTTGCCCCGCCGGGAGCGTCACTGGCGTTCTCTCTGGGGGACGAGGGTGGCTTCCGCTGGGTCGGCGAGTACGACATTACCGCAGATGAAATGCTGTCCGGCATCGAGCCGCAGCGGGAAACCAAGACCCAGCAAGCCAAAGACCTGATCTGCGCCCTGCTTGCCGGAGGAAGGCAGGTGTTCAGCGAGGACATCGACAAGGCGGCGCTGGAAAGGGGCATCCCCGGTCGAACCGTCCGGGATGCCAAACGTGAACTGGGCGATGCCCTGAAAAGCAAGATCGTGGAAGGCCGCAAAAAGGTCTTTTGGATGGAATAAGCCATTTGACTGGCAGAAAATTTTGGCTGGCAAGAAAATCATGGTACACCCACCGTTGCCAGTCTGCCAGCCAAATTTTGAAAATGACGATTTAAGGAGGAATTGAATGGAGAATCAGAATTCGAGTTATTCGGTACAGATTGGCAAGACCACCTTTATTGTGTGTGTGAAGCAGTCCGAAACCGCCAAAAAGCCGATTGAAAAGATGTTCAAGGATATGTGCAGACATGAGGTCACAAGGGACTTCCTTGCAGACAACCTGATGAATTTAGAAAAATTACCGAAAACCTCTTGACGAAGTCCAGCCCGAGGGTACAGGCTATCGGGCGAGAACGAGATTTGCAAAGTTCTTCAATTTGCCGGAACTGATGTCCATGTTCAAGGAGGTTGCGGACATTAAAACTAGCGACCAGCTTCATCTGCCGGTGCCGGTCGCAAAGTTTGAAACCGTGGTGGCAAAGCCGTCCGAAATTCAAAAGGAAATGGTGCAGGAACTGAGCAAACGTGCCGCAGATATCCACTCCGGCATCGTGGATGCGTCCGTGGACAATATGCTCTGCGTCACCAATGATGGTAGAAAGATCGGTCTGGATGTGCGCCTGATGAACCCCATGCTGCCGGACGACCCCAACAGCAAACTGAACGTATGCGTTCAGAATGTGCTGAAAATCTGGGAGGAGGGCAAAGATCAGAAGCTGACACAGCTTTTGTTCTGCGACCTCTCCACCCCGAAAAATGACGGTAACTTCAACGTCTACGATGACATTCGCAAAAAGCTGATTGCTGCCGGAGTGCCGGAAAACGAGATCGAGTTCATCCACAACGCCGACACCGAAGCGAAAAAGGCGGCATTGTTCTCCAAAGTACGATCCGGCGATGTGCGAGTTTTGCTCGGAAGCACTGCAAAAATGGGAGCGGGCACCAACGTCCAGTCCCGGCTTGTGGCGGTGCATCATCTGGATGTTGGCTGGAAGCCCAGCGACATGACCCAGCGCAATGGTCGCATCATCCGGCAGGGCAATATGAATAAGGAAGTCAAGGTGTTCAATTACGTTACGGAAGGGACATTTGACAGTTATTTGTTCCAAACTTTGGAAAACAAACAGCGATTTATCAGCCAAATCATGACTTCTAAATCCCCGGTGCGCTCCTGTGAAGACGTGGACGAGCAGGCGCTTTCTTATGCGGAGATCAAGGCACTGTGCGCCGGAAATCCGCTCATCAAGGAGAAGATGGATTTGGATGTGCAGGTTGCAAAGCTGAAAGTGCTGAAAGCCGACCATCAGAGCCAGAAGTTCCGTTTGGAAGATAAGCTGTTGACGAAGTTCCCGGCTGACATTCGGGAAACGAACGCCTATATTGCTGGGGTGAAAGCGGACGCACAGCTTGCCGCCGCCCATCCGCAGGTGCAAGAGGGTTTCTGCGGCATGACCATCAAGGGCGTGACCTACGATGAGAAAAAGACCGCCGGTGAGTGTCTGGTGCTTGCCTGCTCCGAACTGCCCAACGCCGAAGAAAAAGTGATCGGCAGCTACCGGGGCTTTGAACTTTCCCTGCGGTTCGATACCTTCCGCAGTGAGTATCAGGCACTTTTGAAGGGGCAGCGAAAGTACACGGTGCCTTTGGGCACCGACCCTCTGGGCAACATCATCCGTCTGGATAATTCCCTGAACAACTTCCCGGAGCGCATCACCGCCGCAGAAAACGAACTGGATACTCTGCATCAGCAGCAGGCGGCGGCGCAGATCGAGGTGGAAAAGCCCTTCCCACAGGAAGAAGAACTGGCAGAGAAGTCAGCCCGCCTTGCCGAATTAAACGCCCAGTTGGATGTGGACGAAAAGAGCCACGACCCGGAACAGGATGAGGAAGAACAGGAGGACGCACCTCGCCGCCCCTCGGTGCTGGCGGCACTGGAGGAAAAGTCGGACAAGCCGGAGCCGGTGAAGCCCTTCCGCAGTTATTACGACAAGGACGGTGATGCCCGGTGAGGGAAAAGCGGGATGAAATCATTATCCTGAGAACAACAAAAGCTGAGAAAAGCCACATTTATGAAAAGATGTTGGGCATGGGCATCCGCAGCCTGAGCGCCTATATCCGCAAGATGGCACTGGACGGCTACTGCCTGAACCTTGACCTGCCGCAACTGCGGCGCATGGCGTATCTTTTGCAGATGTGCAGCAACAACCTGAACCAGTATGCCAAAGCTGCCAATGAAAATGGTCGGGTCTATGCTGCGGACATGGAGGACCTGCGGCAGAGGCTGGATGAGCTGATTGACATTGGCAGAAAAATTCTCGCACGGCTGGCAGAACTCTAAAATTTCCCCCCGCAGTTGGAGGGTTGCGGGGGTACATAAGGGACAATACCATTGACAGGCTCATGCACTATCCATATACTGAAAGCAGAAAGGCGGTGTCAATATGAAATTCGTAGCAAAGGTTCTCCTGTTTCCTGTGGTTCTCCTGAGTGCGTTTCTGGTGCTGATGCTGAAATGGACACTGAACCTGTCAGCGTTTGTGCTAGCACTGCCTATGCTGTATATTTTCGGCTGCGGTCTTTATACGCTGTACTGCCGGGAGTGGCTGCAGTTTTTGATTTTGCTGGTGGCAGAGTTTGGCTGCTTTTCGCTGATTTTTATGGGTGCTTTGATCGTAGAGGCAGCGGAGCGTTTTAATGGCTGGATTGCCGGATTGTGAGGGATTCGATGGACACGGATGCTATGACCGACTATTATTGGGAAAATCTGAAAGATATTCTTCAACGACAATTTGCAGACGATGATGAATACCATGCACTGATCCAGAAAAAGATCACCGCAGAGAATGCGCTGAAAGCTCTTATCAGCGAAGAAGCATGGAGCCTCTATCTGGAATTGGATGCAATCAGTAACGAATTAGAGAGTGTTCGGCTGGAAGCCATGTATTTGACAGGTGCTGCCGATCACGAAAAATTATCCAAATAGTCCTAATGCCGCCGATGTGCGGCATTTTCTTTTTGAAAGGGGGTGGTGGCACTGGCAGCAACACGGTTGATTCCCATGCGGAAAAATAAAGGAAAGTCCATCGGGGTTTGTCTGCATAACCATACCAGCTATATCCAGAACCCGGACAAGACCGAGCAGGGCGAACTGGTCAGCAGCTACCAGTGCAGCCCGCTGACCATAGACGAGGAATTTCTGCTGACGAAACGGCTGTACGAGCAGACCACCGGGCGCAGCCAGAAAAGTGATGTCATCGCCGATCAGGTGCGGCAATCCTTCAAGCCGGGGGAGGTCACGCCGGAGGAAGCCAACCGCATCGGCTACGAGTTTGCCGAGCGTTTTTTGAAGGGCAAGCACGCTTTTATCGTTGCTACCCACACTGACCGGGCGCACATCCACAACCACATTATTTATAATTCCACTGCCTTGGATGGGACCCGGAAGTTCAAAAATTTCTGGCTTTCCACCTTTGCAGTACAGCGGTTGAGCAATCTGATCTGCTTGGAACACCAGTTGTCCGTCATTGAGAAAAAGCCCTATCGGGAACGGCAGAAGCGCATCGTCTACCCACCGAAAGAAAGTAACCGTGACCGCCTGTGCGGAATCATCGACACCATCCTTGCACAGCAGCCGAAGGACTTTGAAGTTTTTCTGCAAAAGCTGGAGCAGCAGGGCTATGAGGTGAAGCGTGGTAAGCACACAGCGGTGAAGGGCGCACGGCAGAAGCGCTTTATCCGTTTCCGCACACTGGGCACTGGGTACAGTGAGGACGAGATCAAGGCAGTGCTGGCGGGAAAGGCTGAGCACCAGCCGCACCAGAAGCAGCCGCTCAAAGAACAATCGTTCCAGTTGCTGGTGGATATTCCACAGAAAATGGCGGCAGGTAAAAGTGCCGGCTACAAAAAGTGGGCAACGAAGTTCAACCTGAAAGAAATGTCCAAGACGCTGCTGTTTTTACAGGAGCAGAAAATCGGCAGTGCCGAGGAACTGCGAGAACGTGCAGCGGCGGCAACGGAACGCTATCATGCCATGGGCGATTCCATCAAGGCGGCAGAAGCAAGGCTGACGGAGATTGCCGTGCTGAAAACCCACATCATCAACTATGCCAAGACTCGCTCGGTCTATGATGCCTACCGCAAGTCAGGGTACAGCAAAAAGTATCTGGAAGCCCACCGGGAGGAGATCACCCTGCACAAGGCGGCGAAAACGGCGTTTGATGAATCCAATTTGAAAACGCTCCCAAAGGTCAAGGAGTTGGATGCGGAGTTTGCAGAACTACTGACCCAAAAGAAAGCAGCCTACCCGGACTACCGCAAGGCACGGAACGAGATGCAAGAACTGGTTCGGGCACAGAAAAACGTGGAACGATTTTTTGCGGAAGAAAAGCCAGCACAGGAGAACGAGCAGGCTCGATAAGAACAAATTGCCGGGAGTTGACCGTAAGAGGTCTGCTTCCGGCAATCTTTTTTTCGTTAGTTCAATCTTTAACGGAATTGTTCATCTCTTTCGATTGTGTATATCGGTGTGGCTAACAGGTATTCTATGGAGTGTAAAGAACACGATAGGATGAGGTTGCACTATGAAAGAGCTTTTTGGACAGCGACTACGGGAGCAGCGGATACAGCATGGGTTGACGCTGGAACAGCTTGCGGAAAAATCCGAACTTTCTTCCAACTATATCGGCATGGTAGAGCGCGGCTTAAAGGAACCCGGTCTTGCCACCATTGTTAAACTTCTGAATGCTCTGAATATTTCCGCAGACACACTGCTGCGCGATCTGGTTCCCAGCGCATCCCATGTGACCGACGATGAAATCTGCAAGCGGCTGGAAGGTTTGACTCCCATCCAGAAAAAAGCGGCACTCGATCTGCTGGACACCTATATCGGCAATCTTCCTTATCTCACAAACGAGGAATAAAATCACAAACTTTGCAAGCGCATCGGCTGAAATTTAGCCGGTGCGCTTTTCTTTTGCATTCCTTTCGGCTATAATAGTTCTTATAGAATGCATTGTTTTCTAAAGAGTTGATTGTTTTGGGGGTCAAGATGAGAGAACTACGGTACAGCATTTTAGCCGATATTCAGGATGCGATCGAGCAGGCAAAACAAGGCAAGCTGGCGTTATTCTGGCAGCGTACCATCCAGCGGGAATATTCCGGCAAGAAAGTCACGCCCGATGAGCAGCAGGCGTATGAGCAGTTGCAGAGTATTCTCTCCGAAGTGCTGCAATGGAGCGGTGAAGAAGATCTCCGCCATAACATGGAGAACATCGGCGGCAGGGTCTGGTTCTGCCATTTCTGGATTGACCACGATTCCATGGTGCAATTGACGGAAGATCGCAACGGCAGATTTCATGTTGCCTACGTTCTGGACAGAAACACTTCCCCGGAGATACGCCGAGAAGCTGCGCTGCTGGCACAGAAAGAACTTGCGGAGTGTATGCAGGAATGGGGCGTTTTGCTTCTGGATGCGCCTGCCCCGGAACAAATGAAGTATGCTTCTCTGGCAGAAGCTACATCGCACCTTATGCAAGTTCTCAATGACCCTGAACGTATCATCGGATAAAAAGTGTCCCGCCGGGACGCGCAGCCTGCATTGAAAAATGCAGAACAAAGGGGTTTGGGGCACTTCCCCAACAAGCATTTTGCAACGCAAAAAGTGTTTTTGTATAGACGAAAACATTGCTTGCTGGCACTGCGTACCGTAATACTCCCGCTTTAATTTTCACAGGTAATTTCTCCAACATCAGATTCCATCGGTGCCGCACTTTGGTTTTCTGCTCTTTTCCTATACTGCGCTGGACTGATGCCATACTCCTTTTTGAACACCCGGCTAAAGTAGAGCTGGTTATCGTACCCCACGATCTCAGCAATCTCACCGACACTGTAATCGGTATTTTCCAACAAGCTCTGTGCGTTGACCATCCGCAAGGAGAGAAGGTACTGCGCCGGACTTATCTTCATGTGCTGTTTGAAATTACGAATGAACCAGTTCGTACTGATATGCAGCGATTCGGCATACTGCGCCACGCTGATCTTCGTATTGTAGTTTTCGTTAAAATAAGAAACCGCCATCTCAATTTCTTCGGGGATCGTCACGGTATAGTTTTCGCCGTTCTGCTGCTGGCGGCTGACAAGCAACAGAATGTTGTTGAACAACGAAGCGATGTAATCTTCATACCCGTATTCGCATTGCTGAAGTTCCCGAATAATTTTTCGGAACGACATCTTATACTCCGGTAGGGTTCCACTGTAAAAGACGTGCTGATCCAAAGAGATGCCATGGTACTCCAGAATGTTCTTAACGTCATAGCCGGTAAAATGAACCCAGAACACCTCCGGGTGCTCTTCAACATAGTAAACGTACTTTTGAACCTCTTTGGGCTTGTAAAGCACCATGTGTCCAGAAGTCACCACTTCCTCAACACCATCGAACCAGAAATGCGCCTTGCCCGATGCCACATATAAGATCTGATAGTCTCTGCGGCCCTTCTTCCAGTATGTCGGCAGCATGGGACGCTTTTTCAGACGGTAGGTGCCGCAGCTTCCTACCACCAACGGTTTTGTGTAATCCTTGAAATCAAGACGAGAGTTGTTTAAGTAGCCAGAGTTGAAATACATCTCAATACCATCTTCTTTCTTAAAGACTTCGCCGGAATCGGAATGCGTTCTGTTTGATTTCCACAAACTGTGTGATTTTGTGCATACTTTGTTCCATTTTTTCAATATGATTTTGTCAATATAAATTTTATAATACTTTCAGACAAAACGCAAGAGAATTTGGCATCTTGCTGAAAAAGCGTAAGCCTTGTAAAATCGAAGTAAATGAGGAGAAACGGAAAATGACGGAAAAGCGCTATTTGAAATGGTACAACAAAGTTGGCTATGGTTCAGGCGATATTGCAGGCAACGTGGTGTATGCATTCCTGTCATCCTTTGTAATGATCTATCTGACCAACACGGTTGGCTTGAACCCCGGCATCGTCGGCACCCTGATCGCAGTCTCCAAGCTGCTGGATGGTGTAACGGATATCTTCTTTGGCTCTTTGATCGACAAAACGCACTCTAAGATGGGCAAGGCTCGTCCGTGGATGCTGTACGGCTATATCGGCTGTGCCATCACGCTGGTGGCTATTTTTGCAATTCCCACGAATCTCGGTCAGTTTGCACAGTACGCATGGTTCCTGATTGCGTACACGCTGCTGAACGCCGTGTTCTACACCGCCAACAACATCGCTTATTCCGCCCTGACCGCTCTTGTGACCAAGAACAGCGCAGAGCAGGTCGAGATGGGTTCTTGGCGTTTCATGTTCGCATTTGCAACCAGTTTGCTCATCCAGTCCATTACGCTGGGTGCTGTCACGGCACTGGGCGGTGGTGCTGCTAGTTGGCGCACTGTTGCAATCATTTACGCCATCATCGGTCTGCTTGTCAACACCCTCTCCGTTTTCTCCGTGAAGGAACTGCCGGAAGGCGAACTGGTTGACACCAACGACAAAAAGGAAATCGAGCAGGACGAAAAGTACAATCTAGTTCAGGCTGCAAAGCTGCTGGTTGGTAACAAATACTATATGATGATTTGCATCACCTACATTTTGCAGCAGATCTACGGTGCCATGATCAGCATGGGCACCTACTATGCAACCTATATTCTCGGCAACCAGAATCTGTTTGGCGTGTTCTCTTGGGCAGTCAATATTCCTCTGATCATCGCTCTGGTATTCACCCCGACGCTGGTTGCCAAATGGAGCGGAATGTACAAGCTGAACGTCATGAGCTATACTCTGGCAACCGTTGCCCGTGCTCTGGTCGCTGTGGCAGGTTATATGGGCAGCGGTAATGTTCCCCTGATGCTGCTCTTTACCGCAATCGCTGCTCTGGGTCAGGGTCCTTGGCAGGGCGACATGAACGCCGTGATCGCAGCCTGCTCCGAGTACACTTGGCTGACGAAGCATAAGCGCGTGGATGGCACGATGTACTCCTGCACTTCTCTGGGCGTAAAACTTGGCGGCGGCCTTGGCACCGCCATCACCGGCTGGCTGCTGGCTGCAAGCCATTTCGATAGTGCGCTGGCTGTCCAGCCCGAATCCTGCATCTCAATGCTGAAGATCATGTATCTTGTGATTCCCTTCGCTCTGGATGCAATCATCACCTTCATTCTGTCTCGTCTGAAAGTTGAAGAAGCAAACAAACAGTTTCGTGCAGCAATGAAAAATTGAGAACAGTTCCTGCTCTCTCGACCCATAAGACACCAAGACCCACACGACACAATCGTGTGGGTCTTGGTGTTGCCTTGGAAGAAGCCCCGCCGAAGAACATCTGCCCGGCATTATACAAGCGAAAGAATGTATGAAAAAGAAGAAAACCATCTCTGAGGAGCAGCATTATCTATGTGAAATCGGTCTGGAAAAGATGCCCTATCGGTCTTCCTGGCTTTTCAAATCCTATACGGAGGAAAGCCTCACACACATCACGATTACGGCCTATTATAATGTGGATGAGGCTTTTCTTCAAGCTTCCACTGCAGCATGGGGGAATCTATGGGATTGCCGTGCCGCGCTTCGCAAGTTGGTATCCTCTGTCTGTCTGGAAAGCGATTTGAACCTTCCGTTCGGAAAAAACGGAAAATTCTTATTCCAACTTGGGTATACTCCTGTTGTGTCCGACATGAAGAAAATCGTTCAGAAAACTGCCGCATTGTCTTTTCCTAAATGGGCGTTAGCCGTATGGGATATGGATACTGCAACATTGTATATGGTCAAATACGACAGACGTCATTGATTTTCTTTGTTTATCTGTGATACCATTCGTTACGAGACCTCCAACATTGCTCTCTTCGCCTATGGTGGAGACTCCGGCACTCAAAGAAATTTTCCGAAAAACACAACGAGGTGACCATTTTTGAAACGTCGAACTTTTCTTGTCTGCACCGCTGCACTTTTTTGCGGTGCGCTTCTGGCAGGAGGCTGCACTCAAAAAACTTCTCAGCCCGTCCTTCAGCAAATTGAATACTCCAATTTGGCAGATTCGGATACACAAGATCTTCTTTCCAAGCTTTTGCAGGATGCCGGCGTATCCGACCTACGGATACAGACCTTCTTTGATCATGTGCAAAAGTTCAACAATACTGTGGACCCGGCATGGCTCACCACAGGGTTTGAAAATGCCAAGCCTTTGGATCTGAAATACGATCCTTACTCCATGCAGGACGCATGGACGGAAAAATATGACGCCTTCCCCGGCTGGAACTGTCGGATCACTGCCTGTGGGCTGTTCGGTGATTTTATCACTGTCACGGGCAAGGCAGACCTTGACTCAGCCGAGGACACCCTGTTTATGGACTATGAAACGCTGGATTCTGACCCGGAATCCCTTTGCGGCGACGAACGGCAAAAGTTTGATGCACTGTTCGCTCCGGTTAAAACCACCAATACAACCGATATTCCTACCCATTTGAAAACGATTCAACGGGAATGGAAGAAACGCGGTCTCTCCTTCGTTGACGATGATAAGATCCGTCTCGTCTCCGTAGTCCTGCACGATCAGTTCTCTGAAACGGACAATTCTCTTATGATCGGTCATGTCGGCGTTATGTTTCCCACATCAGATGCAGTATATTTCGTCGAAAAGGTCGCTTTTCAGGAGCCGTATCGCTTGTTGAAGTTCAAAAATCGAACCGAGTTGAGCGATTATCTGATGCTGAAATACGACAACTCGTGGGGACAGGATACCGCCCACACCTTTATTATGGAAAATTCAGACCTGATGGACGGCTGGCGCATTCTTGACGAACAGAAAGACGCAAGCTAAAAGCATCGCATTCGTTGGGAGCCGTTTAGTCTGACTGATCATTCGCCCTCTGATACCAAAAAGACGCTGCAACCTCTTACCCAGAGGCGGCAGCGTCCTTTTTATATCGGAATGTTTGGTTCGCAGGGGGGGACTCCGGGCTTATGACAGGGTATGTATAATGTGCAGAGCCATATCAACATTTTCTTTGTCCACAAACACCTCTGTGACATACCTCGGTTTTATGCCGAGAGTTCCAATTCTCGCTTGGTCAAATGTGTTATGCCGATTGACATCTTTGGATTTGCAATAGAATTTAATTCCAGCTGCCGCCAACGCATCCGTGATGCGATTGCATTGGTAAGGGTCAGAAACTGTTGCAACTAACGATTTAAAAAAATGCTCTAACATAAAGAGACCTCCTTGTAAGCTGTATGATAGACCAGCCGCTTGTAGGTATTATAAGCGGCTATAAATTGTTCTTCTTCGCTTTTATCTTCAAGGACAGTTAAGTACACAGAAAACAACACAGCTGCCTCCAATTGATTCGTATGAATCGGATATGGTATGCCACAGCCAGAAAATGCTGCGGAGCAGGAACTTTCCGCTTTTCTGGTGATAGCACAAATGATGGCACAAAAAAGCAGCGTTCTGATTTTGCAAAAGCGAAAATGAGAACGCTGCCGTCTATCGTGCCGTATTCGATTTTCGATGTGCCGTTATTTTAGAGATGTCTCTTATAGGGATACGGAGTGTGTCAAAGTTCAAACCGATGAACACATCCATAAAACCCATCTTATTTCACAGCCTGTTTCAGCCGCTCCAGATCATCTGCATCCGGGTGAGAAAGAGCCTTGTCGAAATTCTCGATCATTGCGTTCAGATTGGGCAGATGAAGCGGCTGTTTTTTCATGTTCTCATACCGCTGGCGTACCGACATCGGCATCTTTCCCTGACACATGAAGCTGCCGATCACCGTGTTGCTGCTGTGCAGATCTTTCTGCACAGCTTTCAGGATCTTGTTAAAATATTCTTCGCTGCCGCCAAAACCAGCGGTACCAAACAAAAACACCTGTTTTCCCCGCAACTGCTTCAAAAAGTCCGAAGTGCTTTCATCTGCTTTTCCCTTGTCCGTCCAGAAGCCCACATAAAGAGTGTCCGCTTCCATGGCGGCAGGGTTCGGGTTGCCAAAATAACAGCACTCTGCCTGCGGCAGGCAGCTGTGCAGTGTGTCTGCCAGTAATTCCGTGTTTCCTGTTTTGCTGCTGAATACGATTGCGTAACTCATAACTTTTCCTTTGGAGCTGTTGGCTCTCTTTGTTTACAACATTTCCCAGTTGATTTTCCGATCCCGATAGAAGTACTCCTTGTCACGTTCGCTGATGGGGCGCAGCACACGACACGGGTTGCCCACTGCCACCACATCGGCAGGAATGTCCTTTGTCACAACGCTTCCCGCACCGATCACCGTGTTATCCCCAATAGTAACACCCGGCACCACGATCACGCCAGCACCCAACCAGCAGTTGCGTCCGATGCGGATGGGCAGATTGTACTGGTATGCTTTCTCACGCAGTTCCGGCAGGATCGGGTGGTTTGCGGTTGCAAGGACACAGTTCGGGCCGATCATGGTGTGCTCCCCAATGTAGATGTGGGTATCATCCACGCAGGTCAGCCCGAAGTTGGCATAGACATAATCGTCCATGTGAACGTGCTTTCCGCCCCAATTGGCGTGAAATGGCGGCTCGATCCAGCAGCCTGTGCCGCACTCTGCAAGCATTTCTTTCAAAAGCTGCGCCCGTTTTGCGTGTTCGGAAGGGCGGGTATGATTGTAATCATACAGCCGCTCCATGCAAAGCTCCTGCTCTGCCATGATGGAATCATCCGTGGGGTCATAGACTTGTTGGCTGTGGATCGCATTTTCAATCAGCATCTTGTAGCCCTTTCTTTTTTGCAAATCGTTCTCACTTACAACGGGTGCAACTATGCTTATGCCTTTTGGGTTTCTTTTTCTCGCAAAGCATCATAAACGCAGCGGGTTCCCTGATGTGCCATCAGCCCGCCCAGACATTTTTTGTTGCAGCGGACGCAGCGGTATATCGGTTTTGCCTGCCCATTTTTCAGCTTGTTCACCCAATCTGGGTCTGCCAGAAGCTGGCGGCTCATGGCGGCGCACTGGATACGTCCATCGAAAAGCTGCTGCTCCACAAAATCCGGGTCGTTCAAGCCGCCCACCCCGCAAATGGGGAGATCGGTATACTGACGCACTTCGTTGCAGAACTTGAGGAAACAACCGGGATGACCAAAGTACGGGTGGTTTGCAGGAGGAATCGTATTTTCCAACGCCGAATGGTTCGCCAAGGTCACATGGAAGCTGGTTACGCCTGCCCGTTCCAGCAATGGCACGAAAACAGGCAGTTCTTCTTCTACAAGGTCACCAAGTTAAAACTGTTCTTATGACCGGCTCCCACCTTTTTGAGGTAGAATGCACAGCAGTATAGCGCACTCATTTGACAAGGTCAAGTGGTATCTCCCGTTATTTACGAAAAATTTACAGTGGTATCCTGTGTATTTTTAGGCATCTCTTTTCGAGGAAGAACTGTTTTCTCTCCGCAGACGCATAAAACACAGCCAGAGGTAGAAATCTGCACGTTTATTATAATAAGCCGACCTTTCTCCGTAAACACTTTTGACAAATTCCAGTGATTTTGTGCATATTTTGTTGTATTGTCTCCATATACTTTCCGGCAGAAGCCTCTATAATAGGTACTGTATCCTGCGTAACGCCTTATATTGTGTGGAGAAAGAAGTATATGAAACCTAACAAGGAAGCAAATAAGCCAAGGATCACCTACCGCTACTATGAGCTGCCGGAAGGCGAACTGGTGCAGGCCATTACAGGAGAGGACTGGGTCTGCACCTATGGCACCTATGCCGAGGATGTCCATTTCCACAATGTTATGGAGATTGGTATCTGCCGCTGGGGGCAGGGTCTCATGGTTCTGGAAGATCAGCGCATCGACTATACCGATGGTGCAGTTACAGTGGTTCCCGCAAACTGTCTGCACACAACTTTGAGCCGTGATAAAAGCCTGAACTCATGGGAATATCTCTTCTTTGATCCTGCCGGAATCCTGAACAGTGCCTTTCCAAACGACCCTCTGTTTGTAGAATCTGTTCTGCATCGGCTCTCCAGTGAGGCTCTATGCCTTCCGCAAGAGGATGCAGTAGAACTGGAACGGCTTATTACCATGGTGCTGAACGAATGCCAGACAAAGCATGAGTACCATAAAGCCGTGGAACAGAATCTTATGACATCGCTGCTGCTCCTAATCACCCGCAGCTATACGGAGAAGAAAACCCATATCCGCCCCATGACGGTTGGACTGCAGCAGATCATACCCGCTATTGAATACATCGGGATGCACTATATGAATCCAATCTCCGGGGAAGATCTTGCGTCCATCTGTTCCTTGAGCGAGGCACAGCTGCGCCGTAAGTTCAAAGAATATCTCAATATGTCGCCAGTTGAATATCTGACGATGGTACGCATCCAGAAAGCCTATGAACTGCTCAATTCCACCAATTATCCCATGACGGAGGTTGCTCTGCGGGTCGGATATCAGGATGTTTCCTCCTTCAACCGCAATTTTCAGAAGATCATGGGCGTTTCGCCATACCAGTATAAGAAAAACAACAGCGACTACCGTGGTCGAGTATTGGACAAGAAGATCTCTGCCAAGAAAGGATGGAAGCATCCATCCGATCCATAAGAGAAAGACTTTTTGGCATTGTGTCGAAGAAAACTTTTCTTCTTTGGTCAAGATGACGAAGCCATCGTTTTACGCGCAGAAACACGGCCGGATTCTGATTGAATCTGCGTGTTTTTTGATTGGATGCACCCGCATTTCAACCGCAAAACCTGTTACAATGACTACAACAAACGAGAGCTTGGAGAAAAGAATTGTTCAACTTGTGAATGTGTTCGATTCTTTCTTCAAATTTCTCGGATTCGTCAACTTTTTTAAGGTTTCATGAATGAAGGAGAAGGCATTATGAAAAAGATCTCGCGTCGCGCATTTCTGTCCGTTATGGCTGCTGCAGGTGCAGCTGCAGCCCTGACCGCTTGCGGTGGCAGCTCTGGTTCTTCCACTGCTGCTTCCGGCAGTGCAAGTGTTGGCGGTTCTCAGCCCGGTGGTCACAAGCTGACTGCCTACGCATGGGATAAGAATTTCAATATCCCTGCTCTGAACGCTGCTGCCGCAGACTACAAGGAAAATGTTGACCCGGAGTTTGAACTGGAAGTGATCGAGCAGTCCGGTGCAGGTGATGTCGAAAATGCCATCACGCTGGCAGGTTCTGCACACGATTATTCCAATCTGCCCGACATCGTGCAGTTCCAGGATCACTACATTCAGCGTTATGTTTCCGATTATCCGGACGCCTTCGTTCCTATGGAAGGTGCCGATGTTGACTGGGATGGTTTCGGAAAGGAAAAGCTGTCCTACTCCATCGTGGACGGTGTTCACTACGGTGTGCCTGTGGATAACAGCACCGTTATCTTTGCATATCGCACCGATCTGCTGGAGCAGGTCGGCAAGACTATCGATGACATGACCGGTGCAACTTGGGCCGATGTAACCAAAGTCGGTGAAGATGTTTATGCCAAAACTGGCAAGTATCTGTTCTCCTGCAGCGGCGATAACGGCGACCTGATCTACATTATGATGCAGTCTGAGGGCGTTGCCGAGTTCAAGGATGGTGAGCCTTACATCACTGAAAATGAAACGATGCACCGTGTCTGCGAAACAATCGTTGACATGGCAAAGAAAAACGTCTGCTATCTGGCGAACAGCTGGAGCGACTACATCGACCAGAGCATTCAGGGTGACATGGTTGCCGGTGTTGTGCAGGGCAACTGGATCATCCCCACCATGGAGGCTGTCACCGGGAACTCCGGCAAGTGGGAGATCACCACCATTCCTAAGCTGGACGGCGGCGAGGGCTATGCTTCCAACGGCGGTAGCAGTTTGTATATCACTGCCAACTGCGGCAATGTCGATCTGGCAAAGTCCTTCCTCGCTTACACCTTTGGCGGCAGCACCCAGACCTATGATAACGCCCTGCGTGACGGCGGCGTTGTCACCACGGTTCTGAAGTGTGCAGACTCCGATGTTTACAACGAGGGCATTGAGTTCTTCAACAATGAGCCGATTTATAAGCAGATCGTTGAGATGAGTGAGAATGTTCCCATCATCGAGCAGAGCGATTATCACGTCCGTGCTGGTGTGTATCTGACCACTGCTGTGATCAACACCATCAACGGCTCCAATCTGGACGATGAACTGGCAAATGCTGAACAGCAGCTCCGCTTCGAGATGGGTCTTTAAGACCTTCTGATTCATCCGAAGGAGGGTTTGACATTGAAGAACGAAAAAAGCGGTTCTCTGATGGCAAAACAGCGTCGTGCGGGCTGGTATTACCTGATGCCCGGCACGGTCCTTATTACCATCATGAGTTTTATCCCCATCATCAACGGCTTTCTGACCTCTCTGAAAACGGGTTCCAGTGCAAGCATGAAGTGGGCCAGCCCGCTGACCTACAACTATACCCGAATGTTCAAGGATGCACTGTTCCTGCGCTCGATGGGAAACACCTTCCTGTATCTGGTCGTGGAAGTTCCGATCATGCTGATTCTGGCAATCCTGCTGGCACAGCTGCTGAACAATCACGATTTGAAGTTCAAGGGATTCTTCCGCACCTGCGTATTTCTGCCTTGTGCAACTTCTCTTGTTTCGTACTCCCTGATCTTCAAGTCCCTGTTTGCAACGGATGGTCTGGTAAACACGGTTTTGTGCAAGCTGGGCATCCTGCAAACGCACTACAACTTCCTCGGCAATCCCACCAGCGCAAAGATCATCATTATTCTGGCTCTGATCTGGCGTTGGACGGGTTACAATATGGTGTTCTTCTTGGCCGGTTTGCAGAACATCGACTATTCGGTGTACGAAGCAGCCAAAATTGACGGTGCCAACGGCTGGCAGACGTTCTGGAAGATCACTGTTCCGCTGCTGATGCCCACCATCGTGATGACCGCCATCATGTCCATCAACGGTACCTTGCAGCTGTTCGATGAGTCGGTCAACCTGACCAACGGCGGTCCGGCGAATGCAACGATCACCATGTCGCACTACATCTACAACAACTCCATGGGTCAGGGCGTTGCAAACTTCGGCTATGCTTCGGCATTGTCCTTCGTCATCTTCGTGATGGTTGCCATCCTGTCCTTTATCAGCATGAAAGCAGGTGACAAGCGTGACTAATACAGCAGAAACCCACGCACTTGTGCAGCGTGAAAAAGGCAAGAAGCACATGATCCAGCGCAGACTGATTCCTGCTTACATCTTCCTGATCATCATCTCGTTCATTTCGGTTTTCCCGCTGTCGTGGATGATCTCTGCGGCGACCAATACCTCACTGGATGTTGCCCGCGGCAAGATCATGTTCGGCACCTATGCGATGCAGAACTTCAAAAATCTGATCGCATCGCAGAATCTGGCAGGTGCCATGGGCAACTCCTTCCTGTATGCGATCGTGCAGACTGTGATCTCCATGTTCGTCTGCTCTCTTGCAGGATTTGGTTTTGAGTTGTATCATGATAAGAACAAGGACCGCTTGTTCAGCATCCTGCTGCTCGCCATGATGGTGCCGCAGGTTGCCACAATGGTTCCTTTGTTCAAGATGATGTCCAGAGCCGGTTTGCTGAATAGTGTCTGGGCGTTCATCCTGCCCAGCATTTCCACTCCGTTCCTGATCATGATGTTCCGACAGAACTCCCGCAACTTCCCCAACGACCTGATGCAGGCAGCGCGCATTGATGGCCTGAGTGAAACGGGCATCTTCTTCCGGATGTATGTTCCCATCATGAAATCCACCTATGCGGCGGCTGCGGTCATCACGTTCATGAACGCATGGAACGCTTACATGTGGCCGAAGGTCGTTATGACCGATAACCGTGCACAGACCATGCCGATGTTGATCGCCAATATTGCGTCCGGCTACTCCATCGACTACGGTATGTTGATGATGGGCGTTCTGTTCTGCTCCATCCCCACCATGATCGTGTTCTTCGTTCTGCAGAAGCAGTTCGCAGAGGGCATTACCGGTGCGGTGAAGTAATTCTCTATCTTTTCGCTACCCACTTTTTCTCCTTCATCTGCTGTTCCCCCAGAGGAATCCCCATCTCCTCTGGGGGACGATGAAGGAATTTTTTTCAATCACATAATAAGGTAAATGAGGAACAATATGGCTGCATTTGATTTTGCAAAAGTAAAAGACCCCACCTTTTTCAAGGAAAACGTGCTGAATGCTCATGCAAGTTTCCGTACTTACGCTTCCCGTGAAGAATATCGGACAGGCTCCTCTTCTTTGGCGCTGAAGCTGGACGGTATCTGGAAATTCGCCTACGCAAAGAACTACACCAGTGCCATCCCCGGCTTTGAAAAGACGGATTACGATTGCAGCGGCTGGGATGACATTCATGTTCCGGCACACATCCAGATGGAGGGCTACGACATTCCCCAGTACGCGAATGTTCAGTATCCGTGGGATGGCCGTGAAGAAGTACAGCCGGGCGAGATCCCGCAGCGGTTCAATCCGGTGGCAAGCTATGTAAAATACTTCGAGCTGCCGGAATCCATGCAGGGCAAGCCCGTCCACATCGAGTTCGAGGGTGTGGAAAGCGGCATGGCTCTTTGGCTGAACGGGTCTTATGTGGGCTATACCGAGGACAGCTTCTCCGCACACGCATTCGATCTGACTCCCTATCTCCAGCCGGGCGTGAACAAACTTGCCGTGCAGGTGTTCAAGTGGACTTCCTCCAGCTGGTGCGAAGATCAGGACTTCTTCCGCTTCTCCGGCATCTTCCGCAGCGTGTGGCTGTACGCCATCCCCACTGTGCATCTGGAAGATATATCCGTCAAAACGCTGTTTGCCGGGGATGATTTTACTCATTCCACGCTGGAAGTTGCACTGCAGGTGGAGGGTAAGGGCGCAGCCCGTCTGACCCTGCGCCGCAGTGAACTGGAAGTGTTCTCCGAAAAAATCGCACTGAACGGCGGCTCTGCTCTGTTCAGCCATGCGGTGGAGAACCCCCACCTGTGGAGTGCAGAGGACCCGGCTCTGTATGAACTGAAAATCGAGCTACTGGACGATGTAGGCCATCTGGTAGAGGTGACTGGGCAGAAAGTCGGTTTCCGCAAGTTCGCGTTGAAGAACAATCGGATGCTGCTCAACGGCAAGCGCATCGTGTTCAAGGGTGCCAATCGTCATGAGTTCAGCTCCATTACGGGTCGTGCTGTGGGCGTACACACCCATGAGGAACTGCTTCGGGATATCATCACCATGAAGCAGAACAACATCAATGCCATCCGTACCAGCCATTACCAGAATCAGGATGCGCTGTACGACCTGTGCGACGAGTATGGTCTGTATATGATCGCAGAGAACAATCTGGAATCCCATGGCACATGGGACATCCATGAGGCTGGCATTCGCGGCATCGAGGGCGTTTTGCCCAATGATAAGCCGGAGTGGAAAGCTGTCTTGTTTGACCGCATGAATTCCACTTACCAGCGTGACAAAAACCATCCTGCTGTTCTGATCTGGTCTCTGGGCAACGAATCGTTTGGCGGTGAGACCCTGCTCCAGATGGCAGAGATGGTCCGCCGCTTTGATGACACCCGTCTGGTGCATTACGAAGGTGTGGTCAATGATCCCCGCTTCCTCGAAACCACCGATATCGAGAGCCATATGTACAGCACGGTCAAGGACATTAAAGAGTATCTGGCACAGGGCGATAAGCGGCCTTATATCGAGTGCGAATATTCTCATGCTATGGGCAACTCCAACGGTGCTTTATACAAGTACACGGAACTTGCCGACCAGAAGGACTGCGGCTATCAGGGCGGCTTCATCTGGGATTACATCGACCAGTCCATCTGGAAAAAAGACCGCTACGGCAAGTGGTTCCAAGCCTACGGCGGCGACTTCGGTGAGCGTCCTACCGACTATAATTTCAGCGGAAACGGCATTGCCTACGGTGGTGACCGTGCTCCTTCTCCCAAGATGCAGGAGGTCAAGTTCTGCTATCAGAATATCGCAGTTTCCATCGACAACTCTGGCTTTGAAGTCTGGAATAAGAACCTGTTCACCTCTACGGGTGCTTTCGACTGCGTTGCTCTGCTGCATCGCGATGGAAAGCTGTATCAGCAGCAGGAACTGACCAATATTGATGTTGCTCCCGAAGAGCGTTCCAGCTTCCCGCTGCCGTTTATGGTTCCTGCGCTCCCCGGTGAATATGCAGTGACCATCAGCTTCCGTTTGAAGGAGGACACCAGCTGGGCAAAGAAAGGTCATGAAGTCGCCTTTGGACAGGGTGTGATCGCTGTGGTTCATTCCATTCCCAGCAAGAAGGTCACGCCGTTTACCGTTATGCACGGTACACACAACATCGGCGTCCGGGGTGAGAATTTCGATGTTTTGTTCTCCGATCTGAACGGCGGTCTGACTTCCTACCGCTATGCCGGCAAGGAGATGATTCAGGAGATTCCCCGTCCCAACTTCTGGCGCGCTCCCACCGACAACGACTGCGGCAACAACATGGGCGGCGTTCGCGGTCAGTGGAAGCTGGCAAGCCTGTACGCTACCGCCAAGGGCATCGGCAAGGAGATTCCGTCTGTTCACGGCGGCACCATCCTCCAGAACCCCACCTGCGAGGTGGAAGCCGACAGCGTTGTCGTGACCTATCTCTATAACCTCCAGACCAGCCCCGCAGCAGAGTGCAGCCTGCAGTACCGTGTGTTCGGTGATGGCCGCATCCAGACCACCCTGCACTATGACCCGGTGGAAGGACTTGCAGCAATGCCGGAGTTCGGCGTACTGTTCAAGATCGACGCTGACTACGACACGGTGGAGTGGTACGGAAACGGCCCTGCGGAGACCTACTGGGATCGTCAGCATGGTGCAAAGCTGGGCATTTACCAGAACAAGGTCGCAGACAACATGGCACAGTACCTTGTGCCGCAGGAGTGCGGTGCAAAGACCGCTGTGCGCTGGGCAAAGGTAGTGGACCGCAAGGGTCGCGGGCTGCTGTTTACCGCAGATGCCGCAAAGCCCATGTTCTTCTCTGCGCTGCCCTACACTCCCCATGAAATGGAGAGTGCCAAGCATCCCTACGAGCTGCCCCCGGTCCATTACACGGTGATTCGTGCCATCGGCGAGCAGATGGGCGTTGGCGGTGATGACAGCTGGGGTGCCAATGTCCACCCGGAGTATATTCCTGATGTGACCAAACCTGTGGAGTTCACCTTTACGTTCCGTGGCATCTGACCCTCGTTATTAAGACACCTTCGCGTTGAGATATGGACATCCCTGCATGAGATTCCTATCAAAAGCGAGGGTGTCTTTTTTGGTATCAAAAAATCAACGGCTGCAGCGGCATGATTCATCTGAAATGCCACCGCTGCAATACGCTCCTCCGCATTGATTTATCATTCCGAAGAAAGAAGTGACCCCCTAAAACAATAAATCGGGTGCAAAGCACTCTGAATATGGACTGTTAGCACCGAGCAACGGGCCGTCACCTCCGGGTGATGTATGAAACGTAGCACCAAATAGCCGGGCAACAGCCTGATTGAGTGATTTTCGCTTGAGAATCTCTCAGTCGGCTGTTGTCCGGCTATTTTTTTATAGCTTCAGGAAGCCTGCTCCCGAAAAGGAGCAGGCTTTATGTTTGTCCGTTTTTCGTGGATGCCCCAAGCGGCGAAATATATGACAGCCAGCAGCTGACCGATTACCGCATCGGCTGCGTTGGTACGGCTTTCCGGCTCTACAAGCAGATGGGCGAACCGCTCTACTGTGAAACGATGCGGCTGATCGTGGCAGCATGGGAGGGCAAACCGGATTCGTTCCGGGCATCTGTTCTGAAAGGCATGATGCACTTTGTGGAGCTGTACCACGGCGAGTTCAGTGAAGAACGGCTGCTCCGTGCGCTGGGCAGCGTCCATCCTATGGAGATCTACCGTGTCGGCAGGGATAATCCCGCCAAGCTGCCCGGATGGAAGAAATACGTTTTCCCCATCTACATGGCCTACAACGGCAAAGGTCGCAAGGACGCTCTGCCGATGAAGTTCTAAAACATATTCTCTCTGCCAAGGGGCATCTGCAAGCTGCGGATGTCCCTTGTTACATATTGAAAATTACAATATATAGGAGTGATAATACAATGGTCGATAAGTTTTCGCAGGTCGCTGGCAACGTTCCGGTGACCAATAACGACCCAAATCGCCGATATACCGTTATTAACGGCTATCCTGTCGTCCTCAATTTTGCAAAAGAACCCAATCCGGGTGTCTTTGAGCGTGTCCGTGACATTCTGCTCGCCACCAGCTATACCAAAAAGACCAGCTGACATCGTGGACGAGGACAAAAGAACGCGCTATACTGAGGATGGCAGTGGTATTCGGAGCAATCCATGAACCACTACCAACTGTTCTTTGATAACCGAATATCGTTCATCCTCGCTTTTATAGCGAAAGTGAGGAACCCCCTATGACTGAAAATAAAAACCGTGTCTGCTGCCTGTACCGTGTTTCCACCGACAAACAGGTGGATTTCAACTCGAATCATGAAGCAGACCTTCCTATGCAGCGCAAGGCGTGTCACAAATTTGCCGAAGCGAAGGGCTGGGTCATCGTCCATGAGGAACAGGAAGAGGGCGTGTCTGGCCACAAAGTCCGTGCAGAAGCCCGTGACAAGCTGCAAATCATCCAAGGATTATGCCCGAAAAGGCAAGTTTGACATTCTGCTGGTGTTCATGTTCGATCGAATCGGACGCATCGCAGATGAAACGCCATTTGTCGTAGAATGGTTTGTACGAAACGGCATCCGGGTATGGAGTACCCAAGAGGGTGAGCAGCGATTCGACAACCACACTGACAAATTGCTGAACTACATCCGCTTCTGGCAGGCGGACGGCGAAAGCGAAAAAACTTCTGTCCGTACCCGTACCAGCCTGCGGCAGCTTGTGGAAGAAGGGCACTTCAAGGGTGGCAGTGCGCCGTATGGTTATGACCTTGTGAAAAGTGGCCGCATCAACAAGCGCAAGCACGAACTGTATGAACTGCACATCAACGAGCGTGAAGCTGCCGTAGTTCGGATTATTTTCGACAAGTATGTGCATGAAGGCTATGGACCGCAGCATATCGCAACTTATCTGAATGGTAACGGCTACCGTGCAAGGTCTGGGAAATGCTGGCATCCGGCAAGTATCCGTGGAATGGTTCGGAACCTGACCTATACAGGCGTTCTCCGCTGTGGGGATGCCCATTCGGAACTGCTGCAAGAGTTGCAGATCATCCCAGCGCAGCAGTTTGAAGCCGCCCAGCGTATCCGTGAAAATCGTTCTAACCGTGCAGCACAAGAATCCGAATATCGCGTTCCGCTGAACATTCACGGACAATCTCTGCTTTCGGGCAATGCTTATTGTGGACATTGCGGTGCAAAGCTGACCTTGACTTCCAGCCGGAAGTGGCGCAAGCTCTCCGATGGAACACTGGACGATACGCTCCGTGTCCGTTATACCTGTTACGGAAAGCTCCGTAAGCAGACCGGCTGCACCGGGCAGACGGGTTATACGGTACATATTTTGGATGAGATCATTGATAAGTCAGTCCGTCAGATCTTTTCCAAAATGAGAGGCATCCCGAAAGAGCAGATCATTACAAGGCGTTACGAGCGGGAAGTTGTCGAACGCAAGAATCATCTGCAAACTATTCAGGTAGAGCGGGATAAAGCCCAAAAAGACTTGATTTCCCTGAAAGCCGAGATTCTTGCCTGTATCAAAGGTGAGAGCGTCTTTCCCAAAGAAACCCTTGCCGAGATGATTACAGCGCAGGAGGAAAAACTTCGGGAATTGGATGCTCTTTATGAATCTTCCTATGCAGAAACAGAAAAAACTGCCGAACTGATGGACAACGTATCAAAACTGTACGAAGAACTGATTTCTTTTTCTGATCTCTACGACAGTGCCAGTTTTGAAGCAAAGAAAATGATCGTCAATCAGCTTATCCGCAGGGTAGATGTTTATCGTGGGTATCAGCTCAACATTACCTTCAACTTCGACCTTACGCCGTACATTGAAGGGGATGATACAGCAGCCTGCTGAAAAAACGGGCGGAAAACATTCCTTTTTGAAAATGGTGTGAAGTCAAAAGTTGGGGGTTGTATAGGAACCGCCTGCAAAAGCCTGAAAACGGTGCAGGCGAAGCAATGCAACCCCCAAAAATCGGCTTCAGCAAAAAGAAAAGCACCATACTTCCTACGAAGTACAGTGCTTTTGGTGGAGAATACCGGGATCGAACCGGTGACCTCTTGCATGCCATGCAAGCGCTCTCCCAGCTGAGCTAATCCCCCAGATGTCTTGGCGTCGTGCCTGACGACAGGAGTAATTATACCAGCGGGATGGCGCTTTGTCAACCACTTTTTTCAAATTCTGCAAATAAAAATTCCCCCGCCGGGCAGCGCACGGCGAGGGAACTTTGCAGCCAAAACGTCAGGCTCTTGCCGTCTGGCGGTCAAAGAGCTGCGGAGCCACACGGCACAGCAGCACAGCAGCCACCATGGTGAGCAGGGTCTCGGGCAGCATATAACTGCCGTTGTAGGTCAGACTGTAAGTCCATGCGGCCAGACCATCGCTCAGGTTGCCCCAGACCAGAACGCCGGACAAAAAGCTGCACATAAAGCGCAGAAAGCCGGCGGCAAAGGTGCCCACGGCTACGCCCACAGTGCGGTTCTTGAAGGGGCGGGCGAACAGCTCGGCCAGACCCAGTGCCATAAAGGCCAGCACATAGTCCAGCAGCACCTCACCGAGGAAGTAGAGGAAGGTGGAGGCGGGAGGAGGGTAGAAGCCCATGATCATCTGCAGGCAGGAGTTCACGAAGCCGGTGAACAGGCCCCACTTGGTGCCATGGCGGAAGGACACCAGCACGAACGGCAGCATACTCAGCAGGGTGACGCTGCCGCCGTTGGGCAGGGTGAAGAACTTGATGCTGGAGAGCACGGTGCCCACCGCGATCATCAGCGCGCATTCCACCAGAATGCGGGTCTTGGAATAGGACTTGGACATGTAGAGATTCCTTCTCTCTTTCAATAGTACACAAAAACAAAATGCGCCCGCTTTTTTTCGAAAGCAGGCGCACGGGGTTTGTGAAAGAACGGACAGTTCTGCAAACTCCCACGCCGGCATTGTCCGGTCAGGTAAAAAGGGTACTCCGCAGATGCGGATCTCAGCCTTTCGGCACCCCTGTTTTTATGTCCAGCTATTAGTATAGCGCCGCCCGCCCAAAAGTCAAGGCAAACCGCAGAATATTTTGTCTGGCCGCCGCATAGGATGCAGCATAGCTTATGCGGGGGGAATTTGGCCATGAAAGGGGATCCTGAACAGCGGGCAGTCCAACTGGGCGAATACATCACGGCACACGGCGCAACGGTGCGGGCCGCAGCCGCAGCGTTCGGCTGCAGCAAATCCACCGTGCACAAGGATGTGTCCGCGCGCCTGCGCACGCTGCAGCCGGAGCTGTTCCGGCAGGTGCGCGCAGTTCTGGCACGCAACAAGGCGGAACGCCATCTGCGCGGCGGCGCTGCTACGCGGAAAAAGTATCGCCGGGGGTAAACGTTCGGCAGAAGCTGAAAAGAACTTTCATTATTTTCAAAAAAGTGGTTGACAAAGCGCCATCCCGCTGGTATAATTACTCCTGTCGTCAGGCACGACGCCAAGACATCTGGGGGATTAGCTCAGCTGGGAGAGCGCTTGCATGGCATGCAAGAGGTCACCGGTTCGATCCCGGTATTCTCCACCAGACCTAAGACACTGCACAGAAATGTGCGGTGTCTTTTTTGTTTTGCGGCGTTGTGTTGGCCCGGTCCGGCAGATCATTTCCGGCGGTATTCCCGCGGGGTCATCTGGAAGTGCGCCTTGAAGGCGCGGTTGAAGTAGGAGAGGTTCTCGAAGCCGCAGCGCGAAGCGATGGAAAGCACCGTGTCGTCGGTGGTGTGGAGCGCCTCGGCTGCCATGTTCAGGCGGTAGTCGTTCAGGTAGGCGACGAAGCTCTGCCCGGTCATCTGCCGGAACCAGCGCATGAAGTGGCTGGAGCTGAACGAGCAGACCTGCGCGGCGTCGGCGATGTGAAGGTCTTCTGCAGAGTGGGCCGAGAGCCATTGCAGCAGGGCTTTCAGCCGCTGGGTGTCGGTGGTCTCGGCGGAAAGGTGCTGCCTGCCCTGCGCGATGAGCAGGGCGAGAAAATGCAGCAGCTCCCCCTTGACGATCAGCTCATAGCCGGGCAGCTTGGAGCGGTTGGCGTCTTCCACCTCCCGCAGGCAGGCGGCGGCTTTGGGGTAACACAGGTCGTTGGTGCTCAGCCGCCCGGTGAGGGTCAGGCGGCCGCTCTGGAGCGGGAGCAGATACTTTTCGGCGCAGAGGTCTTCCGCGCCGCCCAGAAGCTCCAGATCAAAGATGATGTTTTCATATTCCATGGAGCTGCCGGGCACCTGCCGCAGCGCGTGGAGCGTGCCGGGCGAAAAGACAAAGATGTCGCCGGTGCGGGTGGGGTAGGTGGCGGTGCCCATCTGGATGAGCCCTGCGCCCCGCTTGACGAAGACCAGCTCCATGCTGTCGTGCCAGTGGAGCGCCACCTGGGGGAAATCCCCGGGGATGGTGCAGGGGTAAATGTTGAAGGGAAACCGCACGGCACCATGCTGCTTGGTTTCCTGCAAAGAAGCCTGATTTTGCATCGCTGCTACCTCCTGATGATAGGATTGTACCATACCGTGCGCTTATTTGGCAAGATTTTGCCGCTTTTATGTGGTATATCTTGAAGTACAAAGCGTACAGACGTGAAACCTGTTTTCCGCATGATAAGGAGGATTCGTTTATGAACTTCACCGAAATGTTACAGAACCTCACTGGTAAACCGCTGGCAGACTGCACGGATCAGGAGCTGTATCTGGCTCTGCTGGAGATCGTCCGGCAGAAAAGCGCAGACCGCGTCCAGCCCGTCACCGGCCGCAAACTGTATTATATCAGCGCAGAGTTTCTCATCGGAAAGCTGCTGTCCAACAACCTGATCAACCTTGGTCTGTACGACGAAGCCCGCGAGGCCCTGGCCGCCGCAGGCAAGAACCTGTCCGACATTGAAGAAGTGGAGCCCGAACCGTCCCTGGGCAACGGCGGCCTGGGCCGTCTGGCTGCCTGCTTCCTGGATTCGCTGGCAACGCTGAACCTGCCCGGCGACGGCGTGGGCCTGCGCTATCACTTCGGCCTGTTCCACCAGTCCTTTGAGGACGGCATCCAGAACGAGAAGCCGGATCCGTGGCTCACCGCCCACAGCTGGGCCGAGAAGACCGACGTGACCTACCCGGTGGAGCTGGCAGGCAGGGAGTACACCGCCCGCCTGTACAAGCTGGCCGTCACCGGCTACGAGGGCCGCACCAACACCCTGAACCTGTTCGATCTGGACACCATTGATGAGAGCATCGTCCACGACGGCATTGCCTTCGACAAGACCGCCATCGACAAGAACCTGACCCTGTTCCTCTACCCGGATGACTCCGACGAGGCAGGCCGCCGCCTGCGCGTGTACCAGCAGTACCTGATGGTCTCTGCCGGTGCCCAGCTGATCCTGGCCGAGAGCGCTGCCCGCGGCTGCAACTACCACGACCTGGCCGATTACGCCGCCATCCAGATCAACGACACCCACCCCAGCATGGTCATCCCGGAGCTGATCCGTCTGCTGGGCGAGAAGGGCATTGCCTTTGAGGAAGCCGTGGAGATCGTCACCAAGACCTGCGCCTACACCAACCACACCATCCTGGCCGAAGCACTGGAAAAGTGGCCCCGCGCCTATCTGGATGCCGTTGTGCCCCAGCTGATGCCCATCATTGAGAAGCTGGACGAGCTGGCCCGCACCCGCACCAAGGACGAGAGCCTTGCCATCATCGACAAGGACGACCGGGTGCACATGGCCCACATGGACATCCACTTCACCCATTCCACCAACGGCGTGGCAGCCCTGCACACCGAGATCCTGAAGAACTCTGAGCTGCACGGCTTCTACGAGCTGTACCCCGAAAAGTTCAACAACAAGACCAACGGCATCACCTTCCGCCGCTGGCTGCTGGAGTGCGATCCGCGCCTGACTGCCGAGCTGGAGCAGCGCATCGGCTCCGGCTTCCGCAAGGACGCTTCCGAGCTGGAAAAGCTGCTGGCCTTTGCAGACGACGAGACCGTGCTGGGCGAGCTGACCGCCGTGAAGAAGGCCAACAAGGAAGCTCTGGCCGACTGGCTGCTGCGCACCCAGAACGTGAAGGTGAACACCGAGGCCGTCTTCGACATCCAGTCCAAGCGCCTGCACGAGTACAAGCGCCAGCAGCTGAACCTGCTGTACCTCATCCACAAGTATTACGAGATCAAGGCCGGTCATCTGCCCGCTGCCCCGCTGGTGAGCATCTTCGGCGCAAAGGCCGCACCTGCCTATATCATCGCAAAGGATATCATCCACGCCCTGCTGACCCTCTCGAAGGTCATTGCCGCCGACCCGGAGGTGTCCAAGTGGCTGCAGGTGGTGTTTGTGGAGAACTACAACGTCACCGCCGCCGAAAAGCTGATCCCCGCCTGCGATCTGTCTGAGCAGATCAGCCTGGCTTCCAAAGAGGCTTCCGGCACCGGCAACATGAAGTTCATGCTGAACGGCGCGCTGACCCTGGGCACCATGGACGGTGCCAACGTGGAGATCAGCCAGCAGGTGGGCGAGGAGAACATCTATATCTTCGGCCAGACCTCCGATCAGGTCATCCACCGCTACGACGCAGGCGATTACATCGCTGCGCAGTGGTATGAGGGCGATGCCAACATCCGCCGTGCCATCGACTTCCTGACCGGGGAGGAGATGCTGGCAGCAGGCCACGCCGAGAACCTGACCCGCCTGCACGACGAGCTGATCCACAAGGACTGGTTCCAGACCCTGCCGGACTTCAACGCCTATGTGGTGCGCAAGGATCAGGCCCTGAGCGACTACGCCTGCGACCCGATGGGCTGGCGCCGCAAGTGCCTGGTGAACATCGCCAAGGCCGGCATGTTCTCCTCTGACCGCACCATTGCCGAGTACGACCGCGACATCTGGCACCTGGGCAAGTGATGCGCTGTACGATGACCTATACCGACCTGATCTTTGACCTGTACGGCACGCTGGTGGACATCCACACGGAGGAAAGTGCGGAGGTCTGGGAAAAGACGGCCCTCTACTTTGGCTTTTACGGTGCCCGTTGCACGGGCGCAGAGCTGAAGCGGGCCTTTGAACGGGAAATGGCCGCCCGCCAGGCGAAGGCCGGGCAGAGCTACGAGTGCTTCCCGGATATCCCGTTCGAGCAGGTGATGGATGCGCTGTTCCGGAAAAAGGGCATCTGCACCGAGGGACTGGGGCAGAATGCGGCGCAGCTGTTCCGCATTGCGTCCATGGAACATCTGCGGCTCTACCCTCATGTTTTGGAAGCGCTGGCTGCGCTGCTGTGCAGGCTGTGACCCCATAAAACAACAAAACCCGACTGCTGGCAGAACGCCGACAGCCGGGTTTCTTTGATTTGAAGGGCCGCGTTTATTTATAAGAGGCCGAAGATCACGGCGCTGCAGGACGGAAGCGAAAATTCACCGGTGCAGACGGTGCTTTCGCCCTGCTACAGGGTGGAGGAAGTGCCGTCGCTCAGAAGCTTCCAGCGGCCTTCCGGCAGCGAAACGACACGGGTCTCGGCCAGGGGATTGTAAAATACGCACAGAGCCTTCCAGGCGGCGCGCTCCGGCCCGGCGGGCAGCACCCAGCCCACCAGCGGTGCTTCCACCGGGAGAAACCGGACGGCACGGGGGGTGTCGGGGTCCGGTGCGCACCAGCAGAAGCTTGTCCCACAGGGTGTAGTTGTCGTGGGCGGAAACATAGCTCACGATCTGGCCGGGTGCGTGTTCAGGCAAAGCATCGCTGCAGCACCACGCGGTGACCGCTGCCCGGATCTCCGGGAACATGTCCGGCCTGCCGTTCACATAGCCCGCTTCCCTGGCGTAGAAGCAGTGGCCCTTGATGGCGTCGCGGGTGTTATCGCAGAACACACCGATGCGGTCATCCAGCGGGCAAAGGCCTCGCTTTCATAGCGCTGCATCCATTCTACAGGGATCTTATGCTTCATCATTTCGTTCCTTTTTGGTGACGGGCTCTGCCCGGGGAATGCGTTTTTTGGCCTGCGGCCGCCGCGGGGCCTTGCCGCAGGAGGAGCGCACGATCAGCTCTGTGTGCAGCTGGATCAGGCTGATGGAAACATCGTGCAGCTGGCTGGACAGCGCAAAATAGGCGCTCTTGCCCAGCTCTGCACGGTTCTGGCGGATGGTGGTCAGGGGCGGCGGCGTGAACCGGCACAGCGGCAGGTCGTCGAAGCCCAGGATGCTCAGGTCTTCCGGCACGCGGATGCCCCGCTCCTGGCAGTCGATGAGGACGCTGTTGGCAAGGCGGTCATGGCTGCAGACGATGGCCGTGCAGCCCTGCTCCAGCAGTGCGGGCAGGTGCTCCGACAGGCAGACCGAGGTGAAGAAATCGCATTTGCCCAGGCTTTCGCTGCAGGGCAGGCCGTTTGCCTGCGCGGCCCGGAAAAACGCCTGGTAGCGCTGCTGGTAAACGTAGGACTCCAGCGCGTAGCTCAGGTAGCCGATCTTCTTGTGGCCCAGGCTTTTCAGGTAGCGGACGGCCTGATTCATGGCCTCGGCATTGTCCACGCTGATGCTGGTGACCCGGGGGTTCCCCGGCACACAGTTGTCGTAAAGCACGGCAGGGGTCTTGCAGGTCTTGAAGCCCTCCAGCCAGGGGTCGTTGAACGAAAGGCCCAGAAACAGGCCGCCGAGGTAGTTGTGCTGCATCATGTAGGCATCGTAGGGGACGCTGTTTTCCAATGCACAGCTCAGCGGCACGACCACCACCTGGTAGCCGTCCGGCTCGGCCAGCTTCCGGAACCCCGCCAGGATGTCGTAGCCGAAGTCCTCCGGCTTTGCGTAATCCATGTTGGTGATGAAAACTGCGATGCGGCGCGATGTGTCCTTCCGGCAGATGCGGGAATAGCCCAGCTCCACGGCGGTCTCGACCACCGATTGGCGCATGGCATCGCTGACGCCGCCTGCACCGCTCAGCGCCTTGGAAACAGTACCTTTTGAAACGCCCAGCGTGCGGGCGATATCTTCCAAAGTTGCCATCGGATCCCTTCCTTTGCGTTTGTTTCGCAAGTTTCGTGGAATATTTTACCACAGCAGCCGGGTCAAAACAACCCGAAAGGGCATGGTTTTACACGGGAAAAGTTTCGTAATGTTTCTGTTAAGATAATTGGAACATAGATCACAGGAAAAAGCAAGAGAAACCTTGCATAAAAATCTTCAAAATAATTTGGCGGATAGGGAGAACTTTAGTGAACCTTGCAAAAAAGAATTGACGGAACACCCAAACGGTACTATACTTTGCAGTGACGAAACTTTGCGAAACATTTGAAAACGGTCACCACACGAGGGAACGAGAATGCGGTTCGTTTACGGAAAACAGGAGCTGTGCACAAGGCAGCGTGCAGAAGACGTCAGTGTCCTGCTGACGAACGGTCTGGGCGGCTATCTGTCCACGACGGCAGCGTTCTCGGCACCGCGGTGCGATCAGGGACTTCTGGCGGCAGCCGTGCAGGCCCCCAACCGCCGCGTGATGCTGGTGCACCGGCTGAAAGAAGTGCTGCGCATCGGGCAGAAGGAGACCTTCCTCTCGACCCAGAGTTTTGCCGAAGAAGCGGCAGAGGACGGCTGGAAAAACCTCAGCAGCTTTACCTATCAATATACGCCCTGCTGGCGGTATCACGTCGGCGGCGTGATGGTGGAGCGGAAGCTCGCCCTGGGCTGGGAGGAAAACACCGCCGCCGCTCTCTACACCGTGGAGAACCGTTCGGGCCGGCCCTGTACACTCGAGATCGTACCGCAGCTGAAGTTCGCCCCCAAAGAGGACGCGCTGAAAAAGCCGGACAAGACCTTCCGCTTCGAAAACGGCAAGGTCACTTCCGGCGGCGAAACGATGCACGTCTTCACGGACGCCGCGCTGGCCGCGCGCCCGGTGCAGTGGGAAAAGCTGCACTACACGGCAGACGAAAAGGACGGCCGCCCTGCATTTGGCTATGCGGCATCCTGTTTTTCCATCACCCGCACCGTGGAGGCGGGCGAGACCGCTCAGTTCGAGGTGGTGTTCTTCACCGGCGAAACGGCGGCTTCGGGCACAGAGCTCCTGCGCCAGCAGGAAATGCGCCTGGCCGCGCTGGAGAAGAAGGCGGGCTTCGCAGACCCGGCCGCTTCGCAGCTGGCTGCGGCGGCCGATGCCTTTATCGCACGGCGGGCCTCCACCAACGGCAAGACCATTCTGGCGGGCTACCCGCTGTTCAGCGACTGGGGCCGCGACACGATGATCGCCTTGCCCGGCTGCTGCCTGGAGACCGGCCGCTATGAGGATGCAAAGAGCATCCTGCGCACCTTCCTGGCCTACGAGAAAGACGGCCTTGTGCCGAACCTTTTCCCGGAGGGCGCACAGAAGCCGATGTACAACACCGTGGACGCGGCACTCCTTCTCATGGAAGGAGTGTGGCTGTACATTCAGCGCAGCGGCGACCGCGCATTCCTGCACGAAGCCTACCCGGTGATGGAACGCATCATCGCGGCTTACCGGAAGGGGACCCACCACGGCATCCGGATGGATGCGGATGGGCTCATCACCGCCGGTGAGGGACTGGACCAGGTGACCTGGATGGATGTGTGTGTGAACGGCATCCTGCCGACGCCCCGCCACGGCAAACCGGTGGAGGTCAACGCTTACTGGTACAACGCCCTTGCGATCATGGCGGCGTTTGCCAAGCAGCTGGGAAAAGAAGCCGACTACGAGCAGCTGGCCGAAAAGGTGAAGCGCTCTTTCGCAGAAAAATTCTACATGCCGGAGAAGGGATACCTGAAGGACGTGCTCTCGGGCACGGACGCCGACGAGCAGATCCGCTGCAACCAGATCTGGGCGGTGTCGATGTCCTTCTCCGCGCTGTCTCCCGAACAGGAAAAGAACGTGGTGGAGACGGTCTACCGGCAGCTCTACACGCCCTGCGGGCTGCGGACGCTCTCGCCGGAAGACCCGCAGTACCACGGCAGCTACGGCGGCGAACAGCTTGCGCGGGACCTGGCGTATCACCAGGGAACGGTGTGGGTGTTCCCGCTGGGTGCCTATTATCGGGCTTATTTAAAGGTACACAACAACACCCCGGAAGCGGCTGCACAGGTCCGCCGGGAGCTGGACGCGGTGCTTCCCATGCTGCGGGAAGGCTGCATCGGCCAGCTGCCCGAGATCTACAGCGGCGACTTCCCGGCGGAAAGCAAAGGCTGCTTTGCGCAGGCATGGAGCGTCGGCGAGATGCTGCGGGTCTATGCGGCGCTGGAAAGGATCGAAGGTGCAGGAGGAAAACATGGAACGAGCGGTACTTGATAAGAGCCGCTGCGGCTGGTGGAAATCGGCCGTGTTCTATGAACTGTATCCCAAGAGCTTTCAGGATACGACCGGCAGCGGCACCGGCGATCTGCGGGGCATCCTCTCGCATCTGGATTACCTCGAAACGCTGGGTGTGGACGCCATCTGGCTGTGCCCCATCTGCGCATCGCCGCAGGTGGACAATGGCTACGATATCTCGGACTTCTGCGCCATCGAGCCGAGCTTCGGCACCATGGCGGACATGGACGAGCTCATTGCCGAGAGCAAAAAGCGGGGCATCGGCATCCTCATCGACCTGACCCTGAACCACTGTTCGGACCAGCACCGCTGGTTCCGGGCGGCAAAAAGCTCCCGCGACAACCCCTATCACGATTACTTCCTCTGGCGGGACGGCACGCCGGACTGCCCGCCCAGCGGGATGCGCAGCGTCTTCGGCGGTTCGGCATGGACCTATGTGCCGGAGATCGGCCAGTGGTACTTCCACCAGTTCGCGCCGGAACAGCCGGATATGAACTGGGAAAACCCGAAACTGCGGCAAGAACTTTACGATGTGATGAAGTTCTGGGTCAAGAAAGGCGTGGCAGGCTTCCGCCTGGACGTCATTGACCAGATCGCGAAAGAGCCGGACAAGGATATCACCATCAACGGCCCGCGGCTGCATGAATATCTGCGCGGCATTTCCGAGAACGTTCTCACCGACGAAGGTCTGGTGACGGTGGGCGAAGCGTGGGGTGCAGACACCGAACGCGCCAAGCGCTACAGCGCGCCGGACGGCAGCGAGCTGAGCATGGTGTTCCAGTTCGAGCACATCGGTCTCGACCAGGAGCCGGGCAAGGACAAGTGGGATATGATCCCGCTGGAGCTGCCCCGCCTGAAGGAATGCCTGCGCCGCTGGCAGCAGGAGCTGTACGGCTGCGGCTGGAACAGCCTGTTCTTCAACAACCACGATCTGCCCCGCATCGTTTCCCGCTGGGGCAACGACAAAGAGTACCGCGTGGAGTCGGCCAAAATGCTGGCCACCATGCTTTACGGCCTGCAGGGCACGCCCTACATCTACCAGGGCGAGGAGCTCGGCATGACGAACATCCGCCTGCCGCTGGAACAGTATCAGGATCTGGAGATCCACAACATGTACAAAGAGCGGACAGAGCGCGGCGACTCGCCCGAGAGCGTCATGCAGTCCATCTGGGCCCGCGGCCGCGACAACGCCCGCACCCCCATGCAGTGGACGGCAGGGGAGAACGCAGGTTTCACCACCGGCACGCCCTGGCTGCCCGTGAACGAGAACCACACCGTCATCAATGCCGCGGCTGCTCTGGCCGACCCGGATTCCATCTTCTACTATTACAAAAAGCTCATTGCCCTGCGCAAGGAGCTGCCGGTCTTCCGGGATGGGCGGTTCACGCTGCTGTGCCCCGAGGACGAGCAGCTGTTCGCCTACACCCGCGACACCGAAACGGAGCACCTGCTGGTGGTCTGCAACTTCTCCGGGCGCGAAGCTTCCTTCGACTTCCCGGCGGAATACCGCGGCGCGGAGTGCCTTGTCTCCAACTACAAAGAACCGTCTGTCCAGACCATTCGCCCCTATGAGGCATGGATGCTGATCAAAAAGGAGTGCATCATCCCCATTCAGGACTACCTGGGCCTGGGCAACGAGGCCCGCATGAACCAGCCGGGCACCGTGGGCTTCAACTGGCGCTGGCGCCTTGCGCCCGGTCAGGTGACCGACGCCCTTGCCGACGAGCTGATGGCGCTGACGAAGCACACCGGCCGCGTCAACTGGGATATCCTGAACGGATAAACTTTGTTTCGAACAGCAACCGCTGTATTGAATAACATTTATTTTATGGAGGAGAAAAATTATGAAAAAGATCTCGCGTCGTTCGTTCCTGGCCGTTTGCGGCACTCTGGCCGCAGCAACTGCTCTGACCGCCTGCGGCGGCAGCAGCTCCAGCACTGCTTCTTCTGCAGCAGCCGGCAGCTCCGAGGCTGCTTCCGTTGAGGTGCAGGACGTTGCCCTGAAGGTCTGGGGCCCCCAGGAAGATCAGGTGGATTCCAGCAGCTGGCTGCCCACCATGTGCGAGCAGTTCAACGATGCACACCCCGAGTGGAACATCACCTTCACCTATGAGGTCTGCCCCGAGGGCGACGCAAGCAAGAACGTCACCCAGGACGTCTCCACAGCTGCCGACGTCTACATGTTCGCAAACGACCAGCTGGGCACCCTGGTGCAGGCAAACGCCATTGCACAGCTGGGCGGCAGCTACCTGGATGAGGTCCTGAACGACAACCCCGATACCATGATCGAGTCTGTCACCAGCACCGACGGCGGCGTGTACGGCGTGCCTTTCACCGGCAACACCTGGTTCATGTACTATGACACCTCCGTCTTCAGCGAGGACGACGTGAAGTCTCTGGACACCATGCTGGAGAAGGGCAAGGTCGCATTCCCCCTGACCGACTCCTGGTACATCGCAGCTTTCTACTACGCAAACGGCTGCACCATCTTCGGTGAGAGCGGCATGGATGCCGACGCCGGCTTCGACTTCGGCGGCGACAAGGCCGTTGCAGTTACCAAGTATCTGGTGAACCTGTACAACAACGCAAACTTCTCTGTGGACGCCGACGGTTCCGGCCTGTCCGGCCTGCGAGAGGGCACCGTCAACGCCATCTTCTCCGGCACCTGGAATGCCGAGGCTGTCAAGGAAGCTCTGGGCGACAACTTCGGTGCGACCCAGCTGCCCACCATCACCATCGACGGCGAAGCAAAGCAGATGCGTTCCTTCGCAGGCTCCAAGGCCATCGGTGTCAACCCCAACTGCCAGAACATGCAGGCTGCTGTTGCTCTGGCCGTCTACCTGGGTTCTGCTGAGGCTCAGAAGGCTCACTATGAGATGCGCGGCATCGTGCCCACCTCCAACGCTCTGAGCAACGACGCAACCGTTTCTGCCGATATCGTTGCAATGGCACAGGCCAACACCATCGCCAACACCTCCGTGCTGCAGGCTACTCTGCCGGAGATGGGCAGCTACTGGACTCCTTCCGAGAACATGGGCAAGGCCATCGTCAGCGGCGAGGTCACTCTGGACAACGCAGCTGAGAAGACCGAGGCTTACAACAATGCTCTGAACAACGCCAGCATGTAACCCATGAATTTGGCTGAAGGAGATGATCATGTGCCAAAAACATTGACGAACACCGAACCCCAGCGCAAACCGAAGATCCCGGATTCTTTGTCCATTGCGCTGAAAAACGGTGGGCCGGTGGTGTGGGCTTCCTGCCTCATCATGGGCCTGGCCAATATCCTGAACGGCCAGCTGATCATGGGTCTGATCTATCTGGCGGTTGAGATTGGCGTGATCGTTTTTCTGGCAGTCCCCAATGGTGGCCTGTATTGGATCTCGATGCTGCCCAGCCTTGGCTGGCGCGAGCAGCAGAAGGTGTTCAACGAAAAGACCTTCGTCTACGAGTACGTTGCAGGCGACCAGTCCCAGCTGATCCTGCTGTACGGCATCGCTTCGCTGTGCGTCGTGGTGCTGCTGGTCCTGGTCTGGCAGTCCTCTGTCCGCAGCGGCTACCGCGCCGCCGCTCTGAAGAAGATGGGCGAACATGTGCCCAACTTCAAAGAGCAGCTGCGCAGTCTGCTGGACGAAAACGTCCACATGCTGCTGATGACCCCGCCGATGGCCTGCCTTGTGATCTTCACCATCCTGCCGCTGCTCTACATGATGAGCATGGCGTTCACCAACTACTCCAAAGAGGGCGATCACCTGGTCCTGTTCGACTGGGTGGGCCTGAAGAACTTCATGACCATCTTTGACTCCTCGTCGGTCATCGGCAAGCAGTTCGGCAGCGTGCTGCTCTGGACGCTGATCTGGGCGTTCTTTGCAACCTTCCTGAACTTCTTCCTTGGCACGATCGTGGCGCTCATCATCAACCGCCCGGCCATCAAGTTCAAGAGCTTCTGGCGCGGCTGCCTGTCCATGACGATCGCTGTGCCGCAGTTCGTTTCCCTGATGGTCGTCCGCTCGATGGTGCAGCCCGAAGGCATCGTGAACAAGATGCTGCTCAATGCGGGCTGGATCAGCCAGCGCCTGCCCTTCCTGGAGAATGTGACCTGGGCCCGCGTGCTGGTCATCGTCGTCAACCTGTGGGTCGGCATCCCGTATACCATCATGCAGGTCACGGGCATTCTGCAGAACATCCCCGCCGACCAGTATGAGTCTGCCCGCATCGACGGTGCAAACACCTTCCAGCAGTTCACCAACATCACGCTGCCCTACATGCTGTTCGTCATGACACCCTACCTCATCACCCAGTTCACGGGCAACATCAACAACTTCAACGTCATCTACCTGCTGACCCGCGGCGAGCCGATGTATGTCGGCAACTCTGCAGGCGGGACCGATCTGCTTGTCACCTGGCTGTACAAGCTGTCGGTCGATCAGCAGAAGTACAATCTGGCAGCCGTCATTGGCATCTTCACCTTTGTGGTGCTGTCCATTGTGTCTCTGGTCACCTATCGTTCCAGCGGCTCGTACAAGGATGAGGAGGGATTCAAGTAATGTCGAACAAAATCAAAGACGGCGGAATGCACGCCAAGCGCGTGATGGGCGATATTATTACGTATATCTTCCTGATCGTGCTGAGCGTCATCTGGCTGATCCCGTTCTTCTGGCTGGTGATGCAGTCCTTCCGTGACGGCAAGGGCCAGTTCATCTCGACCTTCCTGCCCAAGGCCTACACCGTGAACAACTACAAGGCGCTGTTCACGCAGTTTGACGTCATGAACTTCCCCCGGATGTTCATGAACACCTTCTTCATCGCCTGCTGCACCTGCGTCATCTCCACCTTCTTCGTGCTGAGTGTGGCGTACTGCACCAGCCGCCTGAAGTGGAAGATGCGCAAGCCTTACATGAACATGGCGATGATCCTGAACCTGTTCCCGGGCTTCATGACCATGATCGCCGTCTACTTCATCCTGAAGGCGCTGGGCATGACCGAGGGCAACCGCATCCCGCTGGCACTGATCATCTGCTTCTCGTCGGGTTCCGGTACCGGCTTCTTCGTGATGAAGGGCTTTATGGATACCATCCCGAAGGCGCTGGATGAGGCCGCCACCCTGGACGGCTGCACCCGCTGGCAGATCTTCACCAAGATCACGCTGCCGCTGAGCAAGCCCATGATCGTGTATCAGATCATCACCTCGTTCATGGCACCCTGGGTGGACTTCGTGTTCGCAAAGGTCATCTGCCGTACCAATTCGCAGTACTTCACGGTCTCCATCGGCCTGTGGAGCATGCTGGAAAAGGAATACGTCGATGCCTGGTTCGTCCGCTTCTGCGCAGGCGCGGTGCTGGTGTCCATCCCCATCGCGATCCTGTTCATGATCACCCAGAAATTCTATCAGGAGGCAATGAGCGGCGCAGTCAAGGGCTGATGCCCGGGCTGCCCCGTCCGATGCACCCGGAAAGGAGAACACCCCTATGGAAACTGTCAGGAAACGATCTTCCGGCATCAGCAGCAATGGGCTGCGGACATGGGGGATGTTCTTTCTTCTGGCCGGGATGCTGGGCAAAAGCATCCTGCAGAACGGTCTGCTGAACCTGGGCGCTGTCAGTTTCGGGCAGCTGCTGGAGCAGATGCAGACCTCCCGCGCAGCGATGCTGTATGCAACGCTGGCGCTGCTCCTGCAGGCCATGGAGACCTGTGCTGTGCCCATCTTCGCCTTTTTGCTGGTGGAAGGGGTAGAGCACACGTCCAGCCTGCGGAATTATGCGCTGCGTGTTGCAGGCCTGGCGGTTCTGAGCGAACTGCCGTATAACCTGGCGACCAGTGGGAAACTGCTGGACACGACCTCCCGCAACCCGGTGTTCGGGCTGGTGGTCTGTCTGGTGATGGTCTACCTGTACCAGAAATTCCCGGAGAAGAATGCACCGCATCTGCTGCTCCGGGTCCTGGTAACGGCTGCAGCAGTCATCTGGTGTTCCATGCTGTCCATCCGGTATGGAAACAGCACGGTGGTCCTTTTCGCCGCGCTGTGGGCGTTCCGGGGCAAAGGCTCCTTCCAGAGCCTTGTGGGCTCGGCAGTGTCCATCCTGTGCTGCATCTTCTCGCTGTTCTTCATGGCTGCGCCGATGGGCTTTCTGGCCATTCACTTTTACAACGGTGAAAAAGGCCCGGAAAACCGCATCGTCGATTCTCTGGCGTATCCGGCATTGCTGCTGGTCGTCGGCGCAGCAGGGCGGCTTTTGTTCTGAACCAGTCCCGCGTTTCCAGAGCTGACCTCATACCCATATTTATTTTCTCCTTCATCACGCCCATCGCTTCATCCCGATGGGGCCTGAGCCAGTTCGATTCACTGGTAAAGGAAAAGGGCGGCGCACCAAACGGTGCGCCGCCCTTTTTGTATATCAAAAGTTATTTGCTGCTTCTCTTTTTTGGGAGCTGGGACAGGTGGGAACAGATAGAAAATGTTGCTCATAATCCGTTGCCTTATTTGCATCGGCCGCTATATACTCATTACAATAATGATCGTATGATCTTCATGGAGAGGAGATACTTTTGGACGTTCAAAAAGCATTCGGGAAGAAGGTCCGGCAGTTACGGACCGAAAAGGGCTTAAGTCAAGAGAAGTTTGCATTGTTGATTGGCATGGATAGAACCTATCTTGCATCGGTAGAAGCTGGCAAAAGAAATATCTCGATCAGAAATATTCAAAAAATTGCAGAGGGACTAGAGGCGCCTCTGAGCAAACTGTTTGACGATTTGGAAGGAGAGTATGCAGATGGCTCAAAAGGACTTTCGAACCTATCATCGTCGGGAGACAACACGTAAAAGCGGGTATCATGCCTGCAATGAAACAACCGGTGGAGAATGCCGCATCCTCCACGCAGAACGCTATGTTGCCAAAGGCGATACCACAACATTTATATTTTCTCGCCCAGCGCTTGATGTTGTTGAACTTTTTGAAAAAGAAATTTCAATGATTGCTTTTGGAGGATATGTTTGTTCTTCTGAAAAAGCAGTGATTTCGCTGGAAATAAGCTATAACTATGAGGGGGTCCGGTATACTTTTAGTGGTAAGGAGAAGTGGATACTGGAACCTGATAGTTGGGCCAGCATTGGCATTCATGCAGAGCAACTGATCAACAAGGCTTCGCAGTTTCAGGGCATTGCTGTCAGAATGACAATATCAAGTAAACAAGGCAGCATTTTTGATTTTACCGCTTTTGATTTAGACGTGGTATCGAAAGAGGAATTCCAGGATACATCTTGTGCAGTGAGTTTTTACCAGAAAACAAATATGCATGTGCCCTATCTATATTATCTGCGTTCTGATCTGCCAATTGGCCGTTATCTTATCTCTAGGCAAGAATTTATCGAGGGAAGACGCGTTGTTGAAAAAAGCTGCAACCGTTGTGGGCGATACTTGCCGATCAATATGGATAATGAACTGAAGACGTTGAGCTTTTCGCTGCATTGCAAAAAACGTGCCCCCTGTGTGCACTCGACTTTTAGAGCGTATACAATACAAAACTATGCGGATTTAAAGGCGGCGGATCTCGAAGGCCTGAAAATTGAAGATGGAAAAGTTGTGTCTTATTATGGGCATCAGCTTGAATGCAAAGCTTGCAAAAAATTCTTTGTGAATACGCCTTTGAACCCACAGCGCAACGCGCAGCAATTTAAAGAAGATGGATTGAGACGAAGGGCAATTGAAGTATTGATCAACACACTTCTGGAGAAAAATCTCATTCACTTTGAATTTGAACGTCGTACCAAAAAGGAGTTTTCACGCTATATTTGGGAAAAATTTGACAGGCGCTGCTTCAAGTGCGGCCCGGATTCAAATCCGATCGCATTAGAGGAGATGGCATTGGACCATACTATGCCGCTGGCGTACCTTTATCGTTTGGATGAAACGGCGACCTGCTTGTGCAGCAGCCATAATTCCCAAAAGAGCGACCACTTCCCGGTAGACTATTATAGTGAAGAAGAACTTGTCAGACTGAGCGAAATTACTGGATTGTCCTTAGAGCAGCTTCAGAAAAAAGAGGTCAATCCGAAAGTTCTTGGTTTGCTCGTTGAAAATGTTGTGTGGTTCTATGATGAATTTTTAATGCAGCCGGAGTACCAAAAAGTAAGAGATGGCGTAAGGACCGCTGACAAAATCAATGATTCGTTAAAACGCATCATTTCTGGGAAAGTTGACCTTGCAGAAAAATATCGTGAAAAAACAGGGCACTATCCTACATCTGTAACGATCCGATAATTATAAAACGGGACTGGAAATATTCCAGTCCCGTTTTTGTGGTCACTTTTTCATCAAAAACAAGTATTGATGCTCAATTGTTTTTCCCTTGTCTTTGATCCCGTACTTTTCGATTTTTTGAACATTTTCAGTACCGCGATATACTTCAACAAAATATGGCGATGCTCGTTTTGAGAGTTCTTCTGCCATATCGATCGTTTCTGTTTTCCCGAGGTGGAGAATGACTTTTCCATTAGGGTTCAGAATGCTGGCACACATCTTGAAAAAAGGAACGTATACATCAAAATTTCTGCGCTGTTTTTGGTCAAGGAAGATGTTGTCTGCTTCCCTGTAATCTGCTTCTTCCCATCCGCACAGCCAAAGGCGCATCCAATTTTGCATATAAAAGCGCATGGAATCCGCAAATGGGGGAGAACAGATGATGGCGTCGGCAGAGATGTTGTGAGTTCCCAGCTCTTTGTAATCACCACATAGCGCTTTTCCGGGTTTATAATGATCAAAGTTCCCCTTTTGAAATGAAGCGTTCAACTTTTCTTTTATGTGCTCGACGACATTCTTATACACAAACTCACCAGTAGGAGCATACGGAGTAAGCGGATGCGAATTTCGAGAGAGGGCATAGGGTCTGTTGCCATGAAGTATATGCAGCAAGCAGGAAAAAACCATTGCCTCTGCAGAAGACAGCGTTTTGATCCGGGGCGCAAAATAGTTTCGTGCACAAAGGATCTCTCGGAAAGTGTCTTGGTGAAAATAGTCCGGCAGCTTTCCATTAAAGCCAAAGCTTTTGTATTTTTCAAGCTGTGCCTCAATGGTGGAGCTTTGTTTTTCCCGTGTGATATAAGAATGTAATGCATTCAAAACCTGAAGGCAGTTCGTTTCATCGGGCTTTTCAAGTTTTGCTTTTGACACACAAAAAGCAAGCTCACTTAAATCATTTCCAATTCCAATCCTGTTTTGAAGGCACGCTTCCAAAGGAATTGTACCAACACCGCATAATGGATCCACAACCGTATCTCCGGGCTCAGTGAACTGCTCCACCAGAAAATGAGCGATTGCAGGTTTCATCTTTCCATGATAGGAACACAGGGAATGCCAGGGATGCCCCCAATTTCGTCCCGAATATGGCTCGGATTTGTACGGTAGAGTACGCATGAAATTCTGCGCTTCACTGCGAAAAACTTCGTATGGAGAGGTCTTTTTATGAAGGCGGAATTTTAATAACCGCTGCGAAAGGACCATCCCATTTTTTGACCGACGTTCCCTTAAAATGACGTCGTCATATAATTGAAATCCATATGATTCGCAAATTTTGACGAGTATTTCGTGCGTGGGAATATGGACACCAGCAAACTGGGAATCTCCGATATCCATAATGAAATATCCACTGTCTTTCATTGCATGGGACAGGCGTTCAATTACGGCTTTCATATCATGAAAATAACCTGCAACCATGATTGGAATACGCTTATCGTAGGCAACTGGGATCAGTTTTTCGATGTATGGACGTATGATTTCTGGAACTTCAAAAGGAGCCATGCGGGAGGATACATTATTGATTCCTGCAATGATCCCCTTTGAGTGAAACATCGGCAAATCTTTTTCCGTGACAATGTGATCTGTGAGCTTCAACTCCAGTTTTGTGTTTCTGATATAGTTTGTTCCATTCAAATAGGGCGGAGATGTAATGACGCAATCAATTTTGTTCTCCATTACAATATCTCTGGCATCTTCTGCCAACCGAATGGTTTCGACGCGGGGATGACAAGCGTCATTTTCAATGTCTTCAATAGCTGTTTTGATTTTTGTGATAAAATTTGCAAAAATATTTTTATCATCCGGCTTTTTTTCGTTCGCTTTGGCAAAACGCAGATCACCTTGCCGAATCATTTTGGAAGCTCTGACGGTAACAGAAGCCAAAAGAATCAAGGCAATGCTTCTTGTATCAGGATCGGTGATTTTTTCGACTTTCATTTTTAAAGTCTGCAACTGTACAAGAACTTCTAGGTCAAAATATTTTTCGAAACCATCCCATGTGGCGGTGTCAATGCAAAGCTGATCGGGGATGCTTTCCAGTTCTTTTAAAAATTCCTTTAGATATCGGCTGCCGGTCCGACTGTCACGCAGGCGTTTCACCGAATTGATTTTTGCTTCGATGACCTGCTGCATAAAAGGATTGGTTTCGCAGTAGAGTGATTTGATTCCATGCGAGGAGGCAACCAACGGAGTAGTTCCTGAACCGCCAAAAGGATCAAGAATCGTATGAATATTTTCTGGCCCGATTTCCATTACGATATCTTCGACTAAACGGGAAGAATAGCCCTCCAGATAAGGATACCATCTATGGATGGGCTCTGCTTTATTTAAAACGAAGGTCGCGGCAGCCCTGGAATGATTGTTTCCCATTTAGTTCCTCTCTCGGTTGATGACGTTTCGCAACACCGTTAATGTTGCAATAAAAATAATTACAGATTTTGTCAATAATTCTGATCTTTGATCTTCTTCACTCCGTACCAACTATCACCGAAACAATACGATTTTTTCTATCACACTTTGGTATAGCAGCTCACACATTCGCAATGTTTTGTGCGGGGAAACAGATCCACCGGCTGCACCTTCTCGGCATGATACCCGTTCTGCTCCAGCCAGGCGGCGTCCCGGGCGGCGGTGGCGGGGTTGCAGCTCACGTAGACCACCCGGCGGGGGGACATGCGCACCACAGCCGAAAGGGTGGCTTCGTCGCAGCCCTTGCGGGGCGGGTCCAGCATCACCACGTCCGGGTGCAGGCCTTCGGCGGCAAGGCGCGTGGCGGCCTGGCCGGCGTCGGCACAGAAGAAGCGGCTCTTGGCGGCCACAGCATCGCCCATGCGGGCGGCGTTGGCCTTGGCGCTTTCAATGGCTTCGGGCACGATCTCCACGCCCACCAGCTCCCGGCAGCGGTCCACCATCGAAAGGCCGATGGTGCCCATGCCGCAGTAGAGGTCCAGCAGTGCATCGTCCGGCGTCAGCTGGGCGTACTCGGCGGCGATGCCGTAGAGCCGCTCGGCGGCGAGGGTGTTCACCTGATAGAAGGACAGCGGGCCCAGCTGCACCGGCACGCCGCAGAGAGTGTCCTCGATATAACCCGGGCCGTACAGGGTGTGGGTCTCGGTGCCCAGGATGACGTTGGTGTTCTTCGCGTTGACGTTGAGCAGGATGGTGCGGATGTCCGCAAACTGCTCCCGCAGGCGGGCGCAGAGCTCCTCGGCGTGGGGCAGCTTTGCTTTGGTGCAGACCAGGCACACCATGATCTGCCCGCTGTGGGCCCCGCGCCGCAGGAAAATGTGGCGCACAAGGCCCTTGCCGGTCTCCTCGCTGTAGGGCCGGATGCCCTTTTCGGCAAAAAAAGCACACAGCACATTGCCGATCTCGTTCAGCACGCCGGGCTGCAGTTTGCAGTCCGGGCAGGGGACGATGCGGTGGGTGCGGCCTGCGTAGAAGCCGATGCAGGGCCTGCCATTTTTGTCCAGCCCCACGGGGAACTGCACCTTGTTGCGGTAGCGGTCTTCCTCCGGCGAGCCCAGGATGGGCAGCACCGGCACCTCCAGCCCGCCGATGCGCGCAAAGGCGTCGGCCACGCTCTCCTGCTTGGCGCGCAGCTCGGCTTCGTAGCGCAGGTGGCGCAGGCTGCAGCCGCCGCAGGGGCCTGCCACGGTGCAATCCACCGGGATGCGGTCCGGCGAGGGGGTGAGCACTTCGTCCAGGATGCCGAAGGCATAGCGCTTGCAGTCCTTCACGATGCGCACGCGGGCCTCGTCGCCGGGGGCTGCGCCGGGGATGAACACGGCTTCGCCCTCCGGGCTGTGGGCCACGCCGCTGCCGTCGCTGGACAGGCGCTCCACCTGCAGGGTGAGGATCTGATTCTTCTGTAAGGGCATGGGGGTTCTCCTTTACTGGTGGTCACTGGGCGCCGGGTCGGCTGCGGCATCTGCCTGGGAGGCGAAATACTTGCTTGGCGGCATGCCCTTGGCGCGCTTGAAGACCCGCGAGAAATAGAACTGGTCAAAGAAGCCCACCGAGACAGCCACCTCGGCGATGGAGAGGTGGCCCGCGCGCAGCAGCTTGCAGGCTTCGTTGATGCGGTATTCCGTGAGGTAGTCGATGGGGCTCTTGCCGACGTTCAGCATGAACACACGGTAGAGGTGGCTGCGGGAGACGCCCACGCTCTTGGCCACGTCGTCGATGGAGATATCGTGGGAGTAGTTGAACTGGATGTACTTGATGGCGTTCAGGACGTACTGGCTGGAGGAGGACAAGGTGTGGGGCCGGCCTGCAATGGTCTCCTTCATCAGGGAGGCGATGAACAGGTAGAGATAGCCCACCATGGCGGCCTCGTCCTGCGGCTGCATCCCGCGGGCAGAGTAGATGTTGGCCAGCGCGACGCGCATGGCGTCCGGGTCCTGGGCACGGTGCACCGGGGCATCGTCCGCAAAGGGCAGCTGCGCCGCCAGCTTGTGGGCGCAGGCACCGTTGAAGCCTACCCAGCTGTACTCCCAGGGCTGCTGCTCGTCGGCCGTATAGCGGATGAGCTGGCTGGGCCGCGCGAAGAACAGATCGCCCGCGCTGACCTCCCAGGTGCGGCCGCTCACCTCAAACACACCTTTGCCCGAGAGCACCAGGTGGATGAGGTAATGGTCGCGGATGCCGGGGCCCCAGGTCTGGCCCGGGGCGCAGCGCTCGATGCCGCAATTGAAGATGGAAAGCTCGATGTTGTTCGTGTAATTTTGTTTGAAGGACTGCTTGTAAACGTCTGCCATGGCTGTTCTTTCCTCCGTCCTGTCACATTCTCACACCAGTATACCACAAATCCCCCTGCAAATTCAACAAAAGTACATCTTATTCTTTGAGCTGGACGCCAAAAATCGAGCGATTTCTGCAATAGAAATTGAAAACGGCAGGCGGATGCATTACAATAGGCATAACAAACCGACAAACGGCTTTCCAAGGGGCTGAACGGCCCGGGACGCAGGAGGAGGGATCGCAATGGCAACCAGTGCACAGCTCCGTCGCGAGATCGCGGCAGGCAGATGGGATGAAGCTCTCGGGGCGCTGTACGGGGCACAGCAGCTGCAGCGGCAGCGGGCACGGTACTGCGCGGCGCTGGAGCAGTTTGAGCTGTACTTTGGCCCGGGGCGGCAGGTGCAGGTGTACTCGGCACCGGGCCGCGCCGAGCTGGGCGGCAACCACACCGACCACCAGCACGGCTACGGCCTGGCGGCGGCGGTGACGCTGGACCTTGTGGCGGTGGCGGCCCGCAACGAGGACGGCTATGTGCGGGTCAAGAGCCGCGGCTTCAACAAGCTGGACGTCATCGACCTGACCGTTTCGGGCCCGCAGGCAGGGGAGAGCACCCACTCGGCCAGCCTCATCCGGGGCATCGCCGAAGGCTTCCGGGCGGCGGGCAAAACGGTGGGCGGCTTCGACGCCTACACGGCCAGCGATGTGCTGCGGGGCAGCGGCCTTTCCAGCTCGGCGGCGTTCGAGATGGGCATGGCGGCGGTGTGGAACGGCGAATACGGCTGCGGCCTTGCCCCGGCTCAGCTGGCAAAGATCTGCCAGTATGCCGAGAATACGTACTTCGGCAAGCCCAGCGGCCTGCTGGACCAGCTGACCAGCGCAGTGGGCGGCGTGATCTTTGCCGATTTTGCCGATCCGCAGGCCCCGGTCATCGAGAAGATCCACGCCGACGGTCTGCTGCCGCCGGGCATGTTCCTGTGCGTCACCGACACGCGGGGCAGCCACAGCGAGCTCACGGGGGAGTTTGCGGCCATCCGGCAGGAGATGGAGCAGGTGGCGGCGGCCCTGGGCAGGCAGGTGCTGGGCCAGGTGAAGGAGGCCGACTTCTGGGCGGCACTGCCCCGGCTGCGGCAGCGCTGCGGCGACCGGGCCGTGCTGCGGGCCATCCATTACTTTGAAGAAAACGCCCGGGCCCTTGCCCAGCGGGACGCCCTGCGGGCAAAGCGGTTTGCGGCGTTTGCGCAGCTGGTGCTGGAAAGCGGGCGCGCCTCCTTTGCGCTGTGCCAGAACGTCTACTGCAGCACGGACGTGCGGCACCAGGGGCTTTCGGTGGCGCTGGCGCTGAGCCAGAGCATCCTGCAGGGCAGCGGCGGCGCGTGGCGGATGCAGGGCGGCGGCTTTGCAGGCACCATCCAGGCCTATGTCCCGCAGGAAAGGCTGGCGCGCTACCGCAGCGAGATCGAGCGGGTGTTCGGCCCGGGCAGCTGCTATGTGCTCTGCCTGCGGGAGCACGGCGCGGTGCGGGTGATCTGAACGATCCGGACACAACAAAACGCCTCTGCGGAGTGATTCCACAGAGGCGTTTTTCATTGTAGGGGGAAGGGGGTCAGACGGTCGGGGTCTGGTCCTGCTCCTCTTTGTACCGTGCCGAGAGGAACTGCATCAGATCGGTGCCTTCCTGCGAGAAGCTGAACCGGTTCGAGAAGCGGTCGTAGATGTCCATGGCAAATCCGAAGCCGGTCTTGACCACGTTGAACAGGAGCATGGGCACAAAGGTGAACGAGAAGGAAATGAGCCCGCCCTCCCAGAACAGATCGTCCAGATGGAGACTGCCAAAGAACGCATCCAGTGCGTCGCGCAGCGGGCCGCCGCCGGAAACCTGCATCTGCTCATCCTCAGAAAGCGATGCATAGGAATGCGGCATTTGAAGATTTTTCATAGAGGTTCGACTCCTTTCCGGGTTATTCAAAGAGATCCAAAGGCTCAGGCCGCAGCAGCGGTCTCAGCGCCGCTGAAGTCCGGCATGGGGTTGAAGATATCGTCGTAGATGTTCTTCAGGCTGTTGTAGATGCTGTAAGCCTTGAGACCGGCCGAGATGCCGGCCAGGCCCACGACGCCGATGGCTGCGGCCTTGCTTGCGGGGGTGGCCAGCTTGCCCCAGGTGTGGTAGATCGTGCCGGCGAGAGAAAGGCCGTTCGTCTTGCCGGACTGGTACAGGTTGCTGATGTAGTTGAAGGAAGCATTGGTCAGCAGATAGCCGAAGTTGACGACCACGTTCATGCAGAACTGGGCGGCCTGCTCGGTGTCCAGGGTGAGATAGGTATTGCCGATCCGCGCAAGAATGATCTCCTCGCCGCCGCCAAGGTAGGTCATTTCATCTTCGGGAATAACGGCATAGTTCGCCGGCAGAAGCATCGTGTTCTCGTAGGGATGATCCATGATGGAAAAACTCCTTTCGCTCGCAGAGCCCGCATAAAGCGGACAATATACTATCTGAATTGTAGCATAATTGTACAAAAATAACAAGAGAGCGTGAGTTCAAAAAGATGATACATTTGTGAAGAAACTGTGAAGAAAAACGCCCAAAACCACACAGGAAAGCACAAAATATCTCAAAAATGCGCCGCAGCACCGCTGAAAAAATGTTCCGCCGCAGCTGCAAAAAAGCGCCCGCAGATCGGCTCTGCAGGCGCTCACGGAAAAGGGGAGAATGCGGTTTGGGTCAGTGCCGGGGTGCCCGCTCATACAAAGCGGTCAGCTCTGCGATGTGGGAAGCGAGGGAGGCCGGCAGCGGCTCACCCAGCCGCCACTGCCAGTTGGCACCCTGTGTGCTGGGGGTGTTGATGCGGGCCTCCGCGCCCAGGTGCAGCCAGTCGGCCAGCGGGATGACCGCCGTGTCCGACACGCTGGCAAGGCAGGCGCAGATCATGGCCTCGGTCAGGTCCTCCGGCTGGCAGCGCAGGTAGCGGCAGGCGTAGGCCACATCCTCGGCGCTGGCATTGGTGCGCCAGCCCTCGGTGGTCACGTTGTCGTGGGTGCCGGTGTACACCACGCTGCTGCGGGGGTAGGTGTGGGGCAGGTAGTTGCCGGACTCCCGGCTGTCGAAGGCGAACTGCATGATCTTCATGCCCGGGTAACCGCTGGCGGCCAGCATGGCCTTGACCTCCGGGGTCAGGTAGCCCAGGTCCTCGGCAATGATGCTGCCTTCGCCCAGCGCTTCGTGCATGGCGTGGATAAAGTCGCGGTCGGGGCCTTTTTCCCAGTGGCCGCCTGCCGCCGTCCGGTTCCCGGCGGGGATGGAGTAGTAGCTCTCAAAGCCGCGGAAGTGGTCGATGCGCACCACATCGTAGATGGAGGTGGCGTGCTTCATGCGCTGCTTCCACCAGGCAAAGCCGGTGGCCTTGTGGGTGGGCCAGTCGTACAGGGGGTTGCCCCAGAGCTGGCCGTCCGCCGCGAAAGCATCCGGCGGGCATCCGGCCACCTGGGTCAGGTGCATCCGGCCGTCGGTCTGGAACAGTTCCGGGTGGGTCCACAGGTCACTGGAGTCCGGGCTGACGTAGATGGGGATGTCGCCCACCAGCTGGATGCCCTTGCCGTTGGCGTAGGCCTTCAGGGCGTTCCACTGGGTGTAGAAGAAGAACTGCACCGCCTTGTAGTAGTTGACGCTTTCGGCCAGGGCGGCCTCGGCGGCGGCCAGTGCTTCCGGCTCGCGGCAGCGCAGTTCGTCCGGCCAGTCGGCAAGGCCCGCCTGACCCTGGGCGGCCTTGACCGCCATGAACAGGGCGTAATCCTCCAACCAGAAGTCCTGCGCGTCGCAGAAATCTTCATAGGCGGGGGTGGGGGCAGCCAGCAGCCGGTCGGCCGCCTTCTTCAGCAGCACCGGCCGCTCGTTGTAGAGCGCACCGTAGTCGATGGGCCCCACGGGCTGTGCGGCGGGCACCTCGTCGGCGGTGAGCAGGCCGTCTGCGGCCAGCAGACGGTAATCAATGAAATAGGGGTTCCCGGCAAAGGCGGAGAAGCTCTGGTAAGGGCTGTCGCCGTAGCCGGTGGGGCCGATGGGCAGGATCTGCCAGTAAGTCTGTTTGGCCTCGGCGAGAAAATCAACGAACGCAAAGGCCTCTTTTCCCAGTGTGCCGATCCCGAAGGGCCCCGGCAGGCTGAAAACGGGCATCAGAATGCCGCTTGCACGCATAGTGTGCGCACCTCCTTAGCCCTTCACAGCGCCTGCGACCACACCTTCAATGATGTATTTCTGGCAGGTCGCGTACAGGATGATGATGGGAATGATCGCGATGATGATGCAGGCCATCATGGGGGCCAGCTCCACGCGGCCGTAACCGCCGCGGAAATACTGGATGGCCATGGGGATGGTGCGGTACTTCTTGATGTCCAGCACCAGGGTGGGCAGCAGGTAGTCGTTCCACACCCACATCGTTTCAAGGATGGCGGTGGAGATCATGGTGGGCTTCAGGATGGGGAAGACGATCTTGAAGAAGATCTGGATGGGGTTGCAGCCGTCGATCATGGCTGCTTCCTCGATCTCCATGGGAACGCTTTTCATAAAGCCGGTGAACATGAACACGGCCAGACCGGCGCCGAAGCCCAGATAGATGATGCAGATGTTCCACGGGGTGTTCAGCTTGAGCTGGTCAGCGGTCTTGGACAGGGTGAACATGACCATCTGGAAGGGGACCACCATGGAGAAGACGATGAGCAGGTTCATGAACTTGCTCAGCTTGTTGTTCACGCGGGTGAGGTACCAGCCGGTCATGGAGCAGCACAGCAGGATCAGCACGACGCTGGAAATGGTGATGACAAGGCTGTAGCCCAGGCTGGACAGAAAGCCCATCTTGGTCACGCCGTAAACGTAGTTGGAAAGGCCCGCAAAGGTCTCGGCGGTGGGCAGCTTGAACACCGTGGAGGTGGTGAAGGTGCCCTCTTTCTTCAGGCTGTTCAGCAGGATCAGCACGATGGGGTAGATCCACAGCAGGCACAGCAGGCTCATGATGACCGTGAGAACGTTATCCCACATTTTCTTTTGTTTCGGCATTACTGCTGCACCTCCTTGGAGCGGGTAAAGTGGAGCTGGATGAGGGAGATGACCACCACGATCAGGAAGAACACCACGGCCTTTGCCTGGCCGATGCCCTTCCACTGAGCGCCGGAGCGGCCATAGAAGGTGTTGTAGATGTTCAGGGCCAGCATTTCACTGGCGTTGGCGGGCTCACCGGCGGTCAGGGCCACGTTCTGGTCAAACAGCTTGAAGCTGTTGGTCAGGGTGAGGAAGGTGCAGATGGTCACGCTGGGCATGACCATGGGGATCTTGATCTTGAACAGGACCTCCCGGTCATTGGCGCCGTCGATCTTGGCGGCCTCGATCAGGTCGCCGGGCACGCTCTGCAGGCCGGCCACGTAGATGATCATCATGTAGCCGATCTGCTGCCAGCACATCAGGATGACCAGACCGATGAAACCAGCCTTGGCGTCCAGCGCCAGCAGGGGCTTCTGCAGGTTTGCCAGCACGCCGTTGAGCAGGATCTGCCAGATATAGCCCAGCAGGATGCCGCCGATCAGGTTGGGCATGAAGTAGACGGTACGGAAAAGGTTAGTGCCCTTGATGCCGCGGGTCAGCACCAGCGCGATGGCGAAGGCACACACGTTGATGAGCACGGTGCTCACCACGGTGAACACCGCAGTAAAGCCGAACGCATGCAGGAAGGTGGAATCCTGGAACACCGAGATGTAGTTCTGGATGCCCACAAAGGTAGTCTTGGACACGGTAGTGAACCGCTGGAAGGACAGATAGGTGCCCCAGATAAAGGGCCAGATGAAGCCGATGATGAACGCGATGAGGGTAGGCAGCACGAACACCGGCCAGTATTTGCTGATGGCTTTTTGCATGTGATGTACCTCCTGAACAAAAAAGGGAGGCGGGGCGAACTTCTTCGCCCGCCTCCCGATTCAATTCATTGAAATGATGGGAGTCTTGCGGCTTAGCCGTTGGCCAGCTTGTACTCGGAAGCCCAGCCGTCCACGAAGGCGGTGACCACGGCATCCCAGTCGCCGGTGCCTGCTGCGTAAGCGGTCAGAGCAGAACCAACACCGTTCTTCCACTCCTCGGAAGGCATGGTGGAGAAGCACCAGTCAACACTGGTCTTGCCGGCTGCAACGTAGTCGTTTGCAATGGCGATCAGGGGGTTGGTGGAGTCCTTTGCCTTCTTGAAGGGGATGACGAAGCCCATCTTGTCAGCCATCGCGCTGGTGCCGGCCTCAGAGGTGACACACCAGTACAGGAAGTCCAGAGTAGCCTGGATATCAGCCTCGCTGGACTGATTGTTCACACACCAGTAGTTCTCGGAACCGGTGCACAGGCCCTGATTCTCCTCGCCATCCACACCGATGTAGATGGGCAGCATGCCCAGATTGTCGTCGCCCAGATCCTTCACATCGCTGTAAGCCCAGGTGCCGTTCTGGTAGAACACAGCCTTCTTGCCCACGAACTCAGCCACAGCGTCGTTGCCGGTCTTGGAAGCCAGCAGGGTGGGGTCGCAGGTGGAATCGGTGATGTACAGGTCCCAGATCTGCTTGTAGTTGTCCAGATAGGTGCCCTTGATGGCATCGGTAGAGCTGATGCCGTCTGCCTTGTACTCGTAGTAGATGGGCAGGTTTGCCAGATGGGTCTTGAAGCGCCAGTCAGAAGAACCGTCCATGCCGGCAGAGGTGAAAGCACCGTCCACGCCCAGCTCAGCCTTGCGGGCCTGGATGTCGTCGGCGACCTTCTTCAGATCGGCAAAGCCCTTGATGTCGTCCTGGGTGTAACCGGCGGCAGTCAGCAGCTCCTTGTTGTAGATGATGCCGTAGGTCTCGATGACGTATGCGATGCTGGTAACGGCGTCGCCGTCCTTCAGGGCGAAGGAATCGCTGGTCAGCTCACCGTACAGCTGGCTGCCGGACAGGTCGTAGCAGTAATCCTTCCAGTTGGCCAGACCCACAGGGCCGTTCACCTGGAACAGGGTGGGAGCCTCGCTCTTTTCCATCTCGCTCATCAGGGTGGTCTCGTACTGGCCGGAAGCGGCGGTGACAACGGTCACAGGCACGCCGGTCTCCTTGGTGTACTCAGCGGCCAGATCCTGCCAATCCTGATCCTGCTCGGGCTTGAAGTTCAGGTAGTAGACCTTGCCGTCTGCACCGGAAGCAGCCGTGCTGGAAGCAGCGGCAGAACCGGAAGCAGCAGTGGAAGTGCTGCTGGAGGAGCCGCCGCAGGCAGCCAGGCCCAGAGCAGCGGCAGAAACGCCGGCAGCCTTCAGGAAGTTACGACGAGTGATCATCTTTTTCATAATAAGTTCTCCTTCTTATTAAATTGTAAATGATGAACTATTTGATCTCCGTCCCGTGACGGAGGGGATACAAGATTCAGATGGCTCTAACGCTCTCGCCCCGCTGCAGCTCGGGCTGCAGGGTGATGGTCTGGGCCGGGGCACCGTGCTCGATCTGCCGCACCAGAAGCTCGATGCTCTGCAGGGCGATCTGCTCACTGGGCTGCACGATGGTGGTCATCACCGGCACGCAGTAGCGGGACATCGTGATGCCGTCGAAGCCGATCACCGAAACATCTTCCGGTACCCGGAACCCGGCGCTCACCAGCGCCCGGATGGCACCGAAGGCGATCACATCGCTCATGGCGAACAGGGCAGTGAACTCAGCCCGGCGGGCCAGCAGACTGTTCATGGCGTGGTAGGCGGATTCGAAATCGTAGTTGGACAGGCCGTAGAGGTTGTCGTTGAACTGGATGCCCGCATCCCGCATGGCCTGCTGTGCGCCTTCCCGGCGCATCATGCTGGGGTAGCTCGTGACCGGCCCGCCCAGCACGGCGATCTTGCTGTGGCCCTGCTGGATGAGGTAGGACACCGCCTGATAAGAGGCTGCCCGGTCGTCCACGCCCACCATGGACAGGTTGGGGAAGTTCAGCTTGTCGGATACCAGCGTGGCCAGCACCGAAGGGACGCTGATGCTTGCAAACCCTTTCTGGAAGTTCGACACGCTGCCGCCCAGGAAGATCATGCCTTTGGGCTTGATCTCGCGCAGGATCTTTTCGGCGGCGTCGATCTCGTTGGCGTTCTCGTCCAGGTAGGAGACGATGCCGTTGTACCCGTAAAGGGTGGCGGCCCGCTGCAGCTGCACCAGAAAATCCGAGAAGAAAATGTTCCGGGTGCCTTTGACCACGAACGCCAGGCTGCGCGACTGCTGGATCTTCAGCTGACGGGCGTTGGTGTTGGGCACGAACCCGGCGTCCCGCATCACCTTCAGGACATGCTCTTTTGTCTCCGGGCGGACGTCCGGGCGGTCGTTGATGACACGGGAAATGGTGCTCACCGAACAGCCGCTGATCCGCGCAATGTCCTTGATGGTCATGTTCGGCATGTCGGTGTTCCTCACTTTCGGTCGGATATTCGGGAACGTTGTCGGGAACGTTTCCAGTGGCTATAGTATGGCATAATTTGTATAAAAAATCAATAGCGAAAAAACACTTTCGTGCAACCTGTACATCCAGACCAACCACTTTTGTGCAGGTTGATTTGCCCACAAAGCAAAACGCGCCGGTTGAACCGAAAATTACCGGGATAAAGCAGAATGCGCCGGGAGGACCGTACCGTTTTGTAACTTTTTGCACGGATGGTGCAGGAATATGGAATCTTGTACACAAGAAAAGATTCCGGAAACGGTACCGCTTGGGAAGGGTCAAAGACTCCAAACTTTCACAGTTGGCAAAAGTTCCGTAGGGAAGGGAGCTTCCGGCCCATGAAAACGCAAAAAAGCGCTTTCACCTTGTCATCGGTGAAAGCGCTTTGCTGATTGCTGATTATTCTGATTGGGTTGATTCTTTAAAGATTAGTCGCTGACGTAGGGCATCAGAGCAACGTGACGAGCACGCTTGATGGCGATGGTCAGTGCGCGCTGATGATAAGCGCAAGTGCCGGTCACACGGCGGGGAATGATCTTTGCACGCTCAGAGACGTACTTACGCAGACGGGGCACGTCCTTGTAATCGATGGTGTCGATGCGATCGACACAGAAGCTGCAAACCTTCTTGCGGCCGCGGCGCATGGGGCGGGCGGGGCGAGAGCCTTCGGTTCTTTCAAAAGCCATTGCTTATTACCTCCTATTGGATTTTTCACGGGTTGACCGTTTCGTGTCAGAACGGCAGGTCGTCGCTGTCGTCGATGACGGCGAAATCGTCTGCGTTGCCGGCGGAATAGCTGGGAGCTGCCTCCACAGCGGCCGGGCGGGCAGGCGCTGCGTTCTGGTAGGACGGAGCAGAATTCTGATAGCCTGCTCCATCGCCTGCATTGCTGTTCTTGGGGCCTGCAAAGTTGATGTTATTGGCAACCACTTCCACGGCCGTGCGGTTTGCACCGGTCTTGTCCTGATAGGTGCGGGACTGCAGTCGGCCGTCCACAACGATCAGAGAACCCTTCTGGAAATAGCGGCAGACGAATTCAGCCTGCCGGTCCCAGGCAACAACGTCGATCCAGTCTGCAACGCTCTGGCCGTTGGCGTCGCGGCGCCCGCGGTCACATGCAATGCGGAAAGAAGCAACATTTTTGCCGGTCGTAGTCTGGCGCATCTCGGGATCCCGCGCAAGGCGGCCCATGATAGCAACAACATTCAACATTTTACGGTCTCCCTTTCTGTCACAGAGAAATTACTCCTCGTGAGCAACGATCAGGCTGCGCATGACACCCTCGGTGATCTTGTACACACGGTCCAGCTCAGCGGGGAAGCTGGGCTCGCTGGTGAAGTTGATCACGGTGTAAACGCCTTCCTCCTCGTCGTTGATGGGGTAGGCCAGACGGCGCTTGCCCCACTCGTCGATGGAATCGATCGTACCGTTAGCCTCGATCAGGGTCTTGAACTTACCCACCAGAGCGGCGGTAGCCTCCTCGTCGAGAGCGGCGCTGGTAATCAGCATGGTTTCGTACTTTGCCATTTTGTAGCACCTCCTTTTGGACTTAAGGGTCCTGCAATCACAGGACCAAGGGTACACAGCGGATGCGGCGTCGCTTCTGCTGTGCGGCGTGTCTGTTCAGACAGCAATTTATTATAGCAAGTGGGATGGATTCTGTCAAGAGATTTTCGAAAAAAGATGCAACAAAAAATATTTTGATTTTTTTGTGAAAGAAGACTATAATAGAATCGCTTTGGGGAGAGGGCGAACCGCCAAAACCTGAGAAAGGGGATTCTTCTGCGATGGATATCCTCTCTCCCGAAAGCAGCAAAGGGATAAAAAATATATTGTTAAAGTAAAGGAAGGATGCATCGTGACTTCGGTTTTCCGTGATCTGGCGATCATTATTCTGAGCGCAAAATTCTGCGGCCTGGTGGCCCGCAAGTGCAAGGCCCCCCAGGTGGTGGGCGAGATCCTGGCCGGTCTGCTCATCGGCCCGTGCGTGCTCAACCTGGTGCAGACCAATGACTCCATCTCCACCTTTGCCGAGATCGGCGTGGTGCTGCTGATGTTCTCCACCGGCCTTGGCACCAACCTCAAGGAGCTCATCAAGGCGGGCCCCATCGCCACCCTGATCGCCTGCGTGGGCGTGTTCGTCCCGCTGGTGGGCGGCACCTTATTATACAGCGCCTTCTACGGCTTCTCGGCCGTGGGCAGCCCTGAGTTCTACCGCGCGCTGTTCATCGGCACCATCATGACGGCCACCAGCGTGTCCATCACGGTGGCCACCCTGCAGGAGATGGGCCACCTGAAAAGCTTCCTGGGCACCACCATCGTCAGCGCCGCTGTCATTGATGACGTCATCGGCATCGTGGTGCTCACCTGCGTGCTGGGCGCAAGCTCCGGCACCGGTACGGGTCTGGGCAAGGTGCTGGTCAACACGCTGCTGTTCTTTGCCACCGCTGTGGGCGTGGGCCTTGCGGTGCACTACGGCATGAAGTGGCTGGACAAGCGCAACCCCCACACCCAGCGCATCACCATCGTCAGCATGGCCTTCTGCTTTGCCATGGCCTACATCGCTGAGGAATACTTCGGCATTGCCGATATTACCGGCGCCTACATTGCCGGCATCGTGCTGTGCACCATGGACGATGCATCCTATGTGGAGCGCCGCGTGGATATCAGCAACTATGTGCTGTTCGCGCCAGTGTTCTTTGCGTCCATCGGCCTCAAGACCGACATCAGCGGCCTGACGCCGGAGATCCTGCTGTTCTGCATCTGCTTCGTCATCGTGGCGCTGATCACCAAGATCATCGGCTGCGGCCTGGCCGCGAAGCTCTGCCGCTTCAACTGGGGCGATTCCCTCAAAGTGGGCGTCGGCATGATGACCCGCGGCGAGGTGGCGCTGATCGTGGCCCAGAAGGGCCTTGCCATCGGCGTGGTGGATGCGGTGTACTTCACGGCCGTCATCCTGCTGATCGTGGTGTCCAGTGTGGCGACCCCGCTGGTGCTGAAGGCGCTGTTCACCAAGCACCCGCCCGTGCCGCATCCCAGCCAGGTAAAATAAATGATGTTGCTGCGCAAATGATGTGGCTTACGCCATGATGTCTGCTGCGCAGATGATGTGCACCGCACAGCGGTGCAATGAAAACACCCCGGAAGCTTTCGCGTTCCGGGGTGTTTTTCTGCTGTCGTATCGTCCTTCATGCGCCGCAGCGCACATCATTTTTGCGAAGCAAAACATCATTGCGCCAGCACATCATGCCGAAGGCACATCATTGCGAAGCACTCACAGTGTCTTGCAGAACTCTTTCAGGTAGGCGCGGAAGGCCTCGCCGATCTCCGGGTGCTGCAGTGCCAGCTCCACCTGGGCTTCCACCACCTTGAGCTTGTTGCCCATGTCGTAGTGCTTGCCGGTGAACTCCACCGCCGTCATGCCGCCGCGGGTGCGGGAGTACTCGGCCATGGCGTCGGTCAGCTGGATCTCGCCGCCTGCGCCGGGCTTGGTGTGGGCGAGGATGTCATAAATTTCCGGGGTCAGCAGCACGCGGCCCAGAATGGAATAGTTGCTGAACTCCTGACCCTTCTTGGGCTTCTCGATCATGTCATCCACAAAGAAATAGTTGTCGTGGAGGGGGGTGGTCTTCAGGCTGCAGTAGCGGCTCACGTCGGCCCAGGGCACCGCCGAGACACCGGCCACCGGGCGGCCGAACTCCTCATAAGCGCGGATCAGCTGGGCGCAGACCGGGTCCTCGCCCCAGATCACGTCGTCGCCGTAGATCACCACAAAGGGGTCGTCACCGGTAAAGGCTTTTGCCATGCTCACCGCGTGGCCCAGGCCCAGGGTCTGGTGCTGGCGCACGAACATGATGTTGGCCAGGTTCGAGATGCCCAGGCATTCTTCCAGCATCTTCTCCTTGCCGGGGGCGGCCAGCTTTGCTTCCAGCTCGGGGCTGCGGTCAAAGTGGTCTTCAATGATGCTCTGGCTGCGGCTCAGGATGATGAGGATATCGGTGATGCCGGAGCGCACCGCCTCCTCCACCAGATACTGGATGGCGGGCTTGTCCACGATGGGCAGCATGCCCTTGGGCATGGCTTTGGTGGCGGGCAGCACACGGGTGCCCAGACCTGCAGCGGGGATAACGGCCTTTGTGACCTTCTTCATGGTTCAACTCTCCTATTCTTAACAACTCGCACCGGTGTGCAGCCGGAAAAACTCAGCCGACAAGGCCGGTCAGGGCGCTCAGATTGGGGCCCATCAGCAGGGTGAAGCAGGCACCCAGCACCATCAGCAGCACAAAGGCCCCCACGACGGCGGCCCAGCTCACGCCGCCCTGTGCGTTCAGCACGGCACGGCGCTGCACCTCGTCCGGGAACTCGCTGCGGATGCGCTTGATGTGGCTGGCCGCGCTCTTGCGGTAGAGCCACTTGGCGAACAGGGTGCGCACCATCACCAGCACGAAGCTCAGGATGGACATTACCCGGCTGAGGATGACCAGCGTCGTGGTGCTCAGCCCGGCAGTCAGCGGGCTGTTGGTCACCCGCATCATGTCCAGCAGGGTGGGCAGCGCCAGCACCAGCTCCGCCGCCAGAAAGGCGAAGGCGGGCTTCCAGGCCTTGCGGTAGAAAAAGTAGAACGGGCCGAACAGCAGCGCCGAGAAGCTCATGGAGATTTTGGTGTGCTGCAGCTGCATCCGGCTGTAATCGTTCAGGTAGGCGGGGGCCGCCTTGCCGATATAATCGCTCCAATCGCTGGACGGGATGCCGTCGATCAGCTCCTCCTGCCCGAAGGCGGTGCGCACATTCTGATGGGTGGGCTCCGCCACATTCTGGCGGTAGAAGCTGTCGTAGTCAAAGGTCTCGTTCTGCTCGTTCTGGGCAGCCCGGCGGTCGTTGGGCTCGGCGGCAGATTCCGGCGGCAGGGCGGCCCCGCAGCAGCGGCAGTTCGGCTCACTGCGCAGGGTGCGTTCGCCGCAGCTCGGGCAGGTGCGCAGCGCGGCGTCCTGGTAGGGGAACTTCCACTCATAGCCCGCGCCGTGGGCGGGGGTGTGGATGCAGCGGCCCAGTTTTTCGTAACAGTCGCGGTGGTAGGGCGCACCGCAGTCGGGGCAGACGACGATATCGTCTTTGAGGGTGAGCGGCTTTGCGCAGCCCTCACAGGGACAGCCATAATATTTCGGCATGGTATCCTCCTGTTTTTTGGTTCATACTGGTATTATACTCCCCCAGAAAAGAAAAGAAAAGGTGAAAATCTTCAAAATTCCAGCAGGATAATAGTTTTACCTCTTTACTTTAACACGGATTGTAGGTATACTAATGAAGTATCTGTGTATAAATTGTATCTTTTGGAGGACTCTCCCTCGGTGCAGGGAACGCATTCATGCGTTCCGTCTGCTCCCCGGCAGATGCTGTGTGCCCTGCGGAACGGATTGATCCGTTCCCTACTGGAGGACTCTCCCTCGGTGCAGGGAACGCATTCATGCGTTCCGTCTGCTGCCTGGCAGAGCGCAAGGGGGCATTTTCCCGGCCAAAAGACTTTACCTTATTACCATTGCGAGAGGAACAAAGAGAATGATCACGATTGACGAACTGAAGGTGCAGCTTGCAGACTACGGCAAGGCGGTCAAGGATCTGGAGGAAGCTCTGGCCATCGACGCTTCCCGCAAGCGCGTGCAGGAGCTGGAGCACACCATGAGCCGCCCCGGCTTCTACGACGATGCCGACCTGAGCAAAAAGGTCTTTGACGAAGTGGGCGACCTGAAGGGCAAGCTGAGCCGCTTTGAAAAGCTGCAGGGTCTGTACGACGACGCCGAGACCATGCTGGAAATGCTGGACGAGGAATACGACCCCGCCATGATCCCCGAAGCCGAAGAATCCGTGAACGCGGTGGGCAAGGCGGTGGACGAGCTGCAGCTGATGACCATGCTGAACGGCGAATATGACCACAGCAACGCCATCCTCACCTTCCACGCCGGTACCGGCGGCACCGAGGCACAGGACTGGGCCGAGATGCTGTACCGCATGTACAACAAGTGGGCCGCTGCCCACGGCATGACCGTGGAAGTGCTGGATTACCAGGACGGCGACGAGGCCGGTATGAAAAGCGCTTCCATGATGGTGAAGGGTGCCAACGCCTACGGCCTGCTCAAGAGCGAGAACGGCGTGCACCGCCTGGTGCGTGTTTCTCCCTTTGACGCCAACGCCCGCCGCCAGACCAGCTTTGCTTCGCTGGAAGTCATGCCCGAGCTGGACAACACCATTCAGGTGGACATCCGCCCCGAGGACATCGAGATGCAGGTGTACCGCTCCTCCGGTGCAGGCGGCCAGCACATCAACAAGACTTCTTCCGCTGTGCGTCTGATCCACAAGCCCACCGGCATCGTGGTCAACTGTCAGACCCAGCGCAGCCAGTTCCAGAACCGCGACTACGCCATGGAAATGCTGAAGGCAAAGCTCTATCAGATCGCAAAGCAGCAGCACATGGACAAGATCGACGACATCAAGGGCGTGCAGAACGAGATCGCCTGGGGCCACCAGATCCGCAGCTATGTGTTCATGCCCTACACCATGGTCAAGGACCACCGCACCAACTACGAGACCGGCAACGTGGATGCCGTGATGGACGGCGATCTGGACGGTTTCATCTTTGCCTACCTCAAGGCCGCCAGCCGCGGGGAACTGCAGGACACCTGATAAAAATGATGTGCTTGTGGCATGATGTGCGTGCGCAATGATGTTTGCTTTGCAAAATGATGTGCGCTGCGGCGCATGAAAGAAGAAACTTTAAGGCTCTCCCGTAAGGGGGAGCTTTTTTATTGCCTTTTTGTCAGCGGTCTTCGGCGAAAGGCCGCGTTTTGCAGCCAGTCGCTGCCGCTGGGTGTTTCGCGGTCTACACGGGTGCCTTTGGCCCGGCTCCCGCCGATGGGTGCGCGCCGCTGATAGTCCTGCGCGGTCTGGCATCCCAGCCCGGCGGCATCTTCCAGAGCCTTGCGCACATAGGCCCAGCTGTGCCCGCCAAGGTCGCCGCACTTGTGCAGCACGGCCGCCGTCACCTCATCCCCCAGACGGTCGGCATATTGAGCCAGCTCCGTTTTGCATCGGGGCGCAAGCTGACCGATATTTGCTTCGTATTCCTCAAAAACAAGAGCGTGCTCGCTCGTCGTCGTCGTTTCTTCGGAAGATGATGATGGTATTTCTGGTTCTGATGGTATTGATGGTAGAGTTGTTGCTGCCAGACTGGTATCAGCCGGTTGTTTGCCGGTTGCCTGCCTGTTATCCAGCCTGTTGAGCCCGGTGATCAAATTGTAATTTTCTAACGTGATCAGGCTGTATTTTGGCCCTGTTTTGACGGTTATGTAACCGGTTGTCTGCAAGTGTTTCAGGGCACTGCGGACCTGCATGGTGGACAAATTGAGCTGTGCGGCAAGGTGCGGCTGGCTCGTCACCAGCTGTCCGGGCTGGATGGTGATGCCCTGCCACTGCTTGCGGCTCCAATTTGCCGTGAGCAGAAGATGAAAATACAGCCGGGCGGTGTTGGGCTCGGTGTACCATTCCCAGTCGGTCAGGCCGCGCGGGAACGCCACGAACCCGCGGGAAAGTTCAATGTCCAAGCGCGGTTCCTCCTTTTTGGCAGAGATTTTTCGTTCGAAAACAGCATAGCGCCAAAAGCGGCGGGAGGAAAGGGCGTACTTTTTATCTGCACTTTTCAGTGGATGACCGTGCGCCGGAAAATGAGAAACAAAAAAGCACCTGCCTGCGAAAACAAAACGCAGACAGGTGTTTTTGTTTGTGATTCTGACTTGAATGCAAAAGAAACTGCAAACGAAGGAATGCGCGAAAACAGGGCAAAAAATCAAAGAAAAGAAGCAAAGATACAGAGCTTTGCGCTCTGCTGCACAGCGCCCCTTTTGTTTCAGTGCCCCGCAGCGCTTTCGATCTCCTGCAACTCAAAGCGATATTCCTGCGGTGCATCGGGATATTTTGCCTTATCCACTTTGCTCAGGAACATTTCCAGCGGGCGCAGCCAGAGCCCGCCGTCGCCGTAAAGCTTGCGGTAGATGACGAACGGCTTCCCGGTCTCGGAGTCGTTGGCGACGCCCTCCACAAGATAATAGTCGCCCTTGAAGTGGCGGTAAACACGCCCGATCCTGATCTCACGCACGAACGATTCCTCCTTCTTACACAAGGTCCGGCAGGATATCTGCCCAGAGATTTTCCTCCTGGCGCAGCGCATCGAAGCAGCAGTCCAGGTACATTTTGTTGGCGGCGGCCAGGATGGTGCTGCGCAGCAGCATCCGTTCGTCGTTCACATCGGTTGGCAGGGGGGCGGCCTTTTGGTAGCCGAACACCACCGGAAGGCAGGCTTCCAGCTCGTTGCAGAAGGTATCGTAGGCCTCCCCGGCGGAATAGTGCTCCCGCTGCATTTTGAACAGGATGTCGATGTTTTCCATCGAGAGCACCGTCTTGGAGACCGCGATGTAGAGCAGGGAAGCCAGCTGCTCCCGGCTGTACTTTTTGCGCACCGGGTGCGGCAGGATGCCCTTTTTGACGTAGTTGCTCACCATGGAGGGGGTGAGCTCCACGCCGCAGAAGGTGCGGAAGTAGCCGTTGACGTACTGCACGGTCTGGTCCAGATACAGCCCCACCTGCGGGAGATCGGCGTACCGGGGCAGGGCAAACCCGGCGGCGCAGGCCGCAACGCGGCGTTTGGTTTCAGCGTTCATACAGCATTCCGATAGCTCGTCCGGCGGCAGGCATGGCCCGCAGCCGAGGGAAAATGGTCGGTTTCATGGGTCCCAGTATAATGCATTTTGCCGCGCAGGTCAACGGGTCAAGAAAAACTTTTTAAAGATTTTATGAAACTGCTTGACAGGTTTTTGAAAAACTGATAAGATGTTTGCAGTAAACGGAACAAACCAGAGCGGCAGTGCGCGCCGGGCAGGGGATCCCCTGCAGCGGCCGACGCCTGCCAGACAAAAATAGATGCGGGAGCGTGCTTTTATGAAAACCAAGATCGTTGTGGATTCCTCATCCAATTTGTATGAGCTGCCGGGAGCGGAGTTTGCCTGTGTGCCGCTGAAGATCGTCACCGACGAGCAGGAATATCTGGACGACGGCCATCTGGACGCTGTGGGCATGGCCCAGACTCTGCGCAGCTACAAGGGCAAGACCACCACGTCCTGCCCCAACGTGGCCGACTGGCTGGCCGCCTACGAGGGCGCGGAGCAGGTGTTCGCCGTCACCATCACCGGCACGTTGTCCGGCAGCTACAACGCCGCCCTGCTGGCGGCCGAGGAGTACAAGGCCGACCACCCGGAAGCCCGGGTCTTTGTGCTGGACAGCCTGTCCGCCGGGCCGGAGTGCCGCCTGCTGGCCGAACGGCTGCAGCAGCTGGTGGAAAGCGGCATGGACTTCGACGCCGTCTGCGAGGAAATTCTGGCTTACAAAAAGCACACCCACCTGCTGTTCTCGCTGGAATCGCTGGCAAACCTGGCCCGCAACGGCCGCGTGAAGCCTGCCGTTGCCGCCGTGGCGCGGATGCTGGGCATCCGGGTCATCGGCCGGGCAAGCGAGAGCGGCGAGCTGGAAGTGCTGTGCAAGACCCGCGGCGAGCACGGCGCACTGGAGCGCATCGTGCTGGAAATGAAGGCCGGCGGCTTCACGAATGGCAAAGTGCACATCGCCCACTGCGGCAACCCGGAAGCCGCCAAGCGCCTGAAGCTGATGCTGCATGCGGTGTTCGAGGGCGCGCAGGTGGACGTGAGCGAATGCGGCGGCCTGTGCAGCTACTACGCCGAGCTGGGCGGCCTGATGGTGGGCTATGAGGAAAACCAATAACACCAATAACGGAACCGAAGCGGAGCAGCCTGGCTGCTCCGCTTTGGTTTTATCGTGTCCTTGCAAACGGTGCAAAACCGCGGTATACTTACACATATTATAAAGGAGTGCAGGAAAGGGGGGCGGGCCGCATGTTCTACCGGCTGCCGTTCGTCAAATTTTTCAGCCGCATTTTGAACCGCGTCACCGTCACGGTGATCCTGGTGGCGCTGCAGCTGCTGTGGCTGTGCTGGGTGTTCTTCGCCATCACCACCGGCACCGGGCGGGTGTGGGTGAACGGCGTGCTCAACGCGCTGAGCCTGCTCATCATCCTGTATCTGGTGCGCAAGGACGAGAACAGCGCCTACAAGGTGGGCTGGATCGCGCTGATCGGCATCCTGCCGCTGCTGGGCGGGGCGCTGTACCTGGCCTTTGGCAACAAGCGGCCCTCCCGCCGCCTGCGCCTGAAGATGCAGGCCGTGGACGACGCCCACAAAAAGGACCTTGCCCAGCAGCCCGGCCCGGCCGACACGCTGGACGCCCGCGGGCTGGGCCAGAGCCGCTATGTGGCGAAATACGGCCCCTACCCGGCCTGGCGGAACACCCGCACGCAGTATTTCTCCTGCGGCGAGGCCATGTACCCGCAGCTGCTGGCCGATCTCGAAAAGGCCGAGAAGACGATTTTTCTGGAGTTCTTCATCGTCAGCCACGGATATATGTGGAACGGCATCGAGAAAATTCTGCGCCGCAAGGCTGCCCAGGGGGTGGACGTGCGGCTGATCTACGACGATTTCGGCAGCCTGCTGGGCCTGCCCACGGATTTTGTGGTGCGCATGGAGCGGGCGCACATCCGGTGCATCCCGTTCAACCCCGTGGTGCCGCTGCTCTCGCTGGTGATGAACCACCGCGACCACCGCAAGATCGTGGTCATCGACGGCACGGTGGCCTACACCGGCGGCGTGAACCTGGCGGACGAATATATCAACAAGGAGCAGCGCTTCGGCTACTGGAAGGACGCCGCCCTGCGGGTGGAAGGCGATGCTGCGTGGAATTTCACCGTGATGTTCCTCAACTTCTGGAACGCCTTCCGCCCCAGCGAGGAAGACTACAGCCCCTTCCGCCCCGCGCCGCTGGAGCCGCCGGTGTCGGACGGCGTGGTGCAGCCCTACGCCGACAGCCCGCTGGACGAGGAGCCCGTGGCCGAGACGATATACCTGAACATCCTGGCGCAGGCGCAGCGGTATGTCTATATTTACACGCCCTACCTTGCCATCGGCGAGGAAATGCTGGACGCGCTGCGGAACGCCGCCAAGCGCGGGGTGGATGTGCGGCTGGTGCTGCCGGGCATCCCGGACAAAAAGCTGGTGTTCCGGCTGAGCCGGTCCTATTATCTGCCGCTTCTGCAGGCGGGCGTGCGCATTTTTGAGTTCACGCCCGGCTTTCTGCACGCCAAGTGCTGGGTGAGCGACGACGTCACCGCCGTGGTGGGCAGCATCAACATGGATTACCGCAGCCTGTTTCTGCACTTCGAGTGCGGCGTGCTGCTGCAGCACAGCAGCCAGGTGGCCGTTCTGCGGGACGACGTGCTGGCAACGCTGCCCCAATGCCGCGAAGTGCAGGTGACGGACTGCCGCACCAGCCTGCCCGGCACCGTGCTGGACAGCGTGCTGCGCCTGCTGAGCCCCTTGATGTAGGAGGAGAGAGACCGCGTGCCGGCAGCTTTCTCCTCAGACACGAATCGGGCCATTCCATCGCCCGCCCTATCGCCTGACGGCGACAGGGTCCCACCCCAGCGGACGGTCTTCGGAGAAACTACCGGCCCACAGTCCGACTTCTGGTTTCGCATAGAAAAGTTGGCCTCTGCAATAATGCGCCGTTTTTCGGGCACACTACCTTCAAAGCCCCTGCGATGGGGCAGGAAAGGGAGCGTTATAACGATGAAACAGACAGTTCGAGGCATGATCCTGGGCTGCACCCTGGCGGCAGCACTGGTGCTGACCGGCTGCATGAACAGCAATTCCGGCGCGAACAGCGCCTCGCAGAGCCACAGCACGAGCGGCACGGCTTCCGGCAGCGGCGCATCGCAGACGGAAGACCGCTCCGGCTGGCGCACCGGCATGAGCGTGCTCACCGAGATGACCGAGCAGGACGAAAACGGCAAGCTGAACACCATCACGGCGGCGGTGGTGCTGGACGGCGAGGGCCGCATCCGGGATGTGCAGCTGGATGAGCTGGAGCTCACGGTGACGGCGGACGACACCGGCAAGGTGGACCTGCCCTCCGACCACCGCACCAAGCGCCAGAAGGGCGAGGACTACCCGCTGGCAGCGGTCTCCTCGCTGAAGGCGGGCTGGGCCGAGCAGGTGGATGCCTTCGGCCGCTGGCTGACCGGCAAGACCGCAGACCAGGTGCGCGGGCTGGAACTGGATACGGACGGCAAGGCGCAGGACGCCGACCTGCTGTCCGGGTGCACCATCGCGGTGGAGAACTACCGCAACGCCGTGCTGCGTGCCTGCGCGGATGCGCGCGAGATGCGCTGACCGGGCGGGTCTGAACAAAAAAGCGGAACCGGGCCTCGGGAGACGAGTGGGTCTTCCGGGGCCTTTTTGCGCGCCGGGCCGCGGGAGAAGATGCCGTGCGTTTTGTGCACAACTGCTAAACGTCTGGATAAAAACTGCCTGCAAAAAGGAGAAACTGCAAAAATTTGCGTTTCCCTCTTGCCAAACGGCGGCAAACGCGCTATTCTATAGTCACGGTTTAACACTTTAGCATGATAAAATGCTAAACCGAGAGGGAAATACATTGGGAAACCGAAAGGGGAGGAACCTTTTATGAAACGTCTTGTGTCTGCATTCCTGGCCGGTGCCATGGCGCTGAGCCTTGCCGCCTGCGGCGGTGCCGCATCCACTTCCACCGTGGCTTCTTCTGCCGCATCCGGCAGTGCCGCCGCTTCCGAGACCGCTGCCAGCGACCTGGATTCCATCAAGGAAAAGGGCAAGCTGGTCATCGGCTACACCGTCTACGAGCCCATGAACTACACCGACGCCGACGGCAGCTTCACCGGTTTTGACACCGAGCTGGCAACGGCTGTGTGCGAAAAGCTGGGCGTGGAGCCGGAGTTCGTGGAGATCAACTGGGACACCAAAGTGGTGGAGCTGGACGCCAAGAGCATCGACTGCATCTGGAACGGCATGACCCTGACCGATGACATCATGGCCAACACCGCCACCACCAAGGCCTACGCCAAGAACGCACAGGTCGTGGTCGTGAAGGACGGCACCGACTACAGCTCCACTGCGGATCTGGTGGGCAAGACTGTCGTCGCCGAAGCCGGTTCCGCCGGTGAGGCCGCCATTGAGGGCGACGAGAATCTGGCCCAGGCCGATTACGTCTCCAAGAGCGTGCAGACCGACTGCCTGATGGAAGTTGCCGCAGGCACTGCCGATGCCGCTGTGCTGGACCTGACCCTGGCCAATGCCATGATCGGCGAGGGCACCGACTACGCAAGCCTTGCGATCGTGGACGAGCTGAACGCCGAGGAATACGGCGTGGCCTTCCGCAAGGGCAGTGACGCCGCCGCCGCTGTGGATGCCGCCTTCGACGAGCTGAAGGCCGACGGCACCATGCAGGCGCTGGCCGAGAAGTACGATCTGGCTCTGGCCGACTGAGAAATAAAAAGGATAACGTTGGTTTTAGCGTCCTCGCCCTCTCCGTCATTGCTTGCGCAATGCCACCTCCCCCAAAGGGGGAGGCAAGGGCCTTGCCGCTGTGTTCTTGGCTCTCCCTTTGGGAGAGCTGGCGCGTAAGCGCCTGAGAGGGCGAGCCTGTTGACCGTTTAAAAAATTGGATGGATGGGTGTGTTCCTGTGTCTGTGATTTTGGGGCGTCTTTCCGGCGCGTTTCTGCTCAACTGTGAGCTGTTTGCCCTGACCCTGCTGTTTGCACTGCCGCTGGGTCTGGTGGTGGCCTTTGGTTCCATGAGCCGGTGCAAGCCGCTGGCCGGTGTGGTGAAGACCTTTGTGTGGGTCATCCGCGGCACGCCGCTGATGCTGCAGATCATCGTCATCTACCTGGGCCCCGGCCTGCTGGGCATGGAGAACCCCTGGCCCTCCGGTTCCGGCGGCCGCATGGTGGCGGCGGTGGTGGCCTTTGCCATCAACTACGCCTGCTATTTCTCCGAAATTTACCGCGGCGGCATCGAGGCCATCCCCAAGGGCCAGACCGAAGCCGGTCAGGTGCTGGGCATGACCAAGACCCAGATCTTCTTCAAGGTCACGCTGCTGCAGGTGGTCAAGCGCATCCTGGCCCCCATGGGCAACGAAGTCATCACCCTCGTCAAGGACACCTCGCTGGCCAATACCATCGCCAACAAGGAGATCATCATGATGGCCAAGGAGTACAGCGCAAAGGGCCTGATCTGGCCGCTGTTCTCCACCGCCATCTTCTTCCTGGTCTTCGTGGGCGCACTCACCCTGCTGCTGGGCTGGGCCGAAAAGAAACTGGATTATTTCCGCTGATGAAAGGGAGGAAACAACATCATGGCATTGCTTGAAGCCTCCGGCATCGGCAAAAATTTCGGGGACACAAAGGTCCTCAAGGACATTTCGCTCACTCTGGAGCAGGGCGAAGCGCTGGCGATCATCGGCTCGTCCGGCTCCGGCAAGACCACCCTGCTGCGCTGCCTGAACTTCCTCGAGCGGCCGGACAGCGGCGTCATCAAGGTGAACGGCGAGACCATGTGGGACGCCGCCGACCCCGCCACCCAGCGGGAGAGCGAGGTGCGCAAAAAACGCCTGCACTTCGGTCTGGTGTTCCAGAACTTCAACCTGTTCCCGCAGTACACCGCCCTGCAGAACGTGATGCTGGCGGGCGAACTGCTGGCGAAGGAACGCCCGGACTACAAAGCCAACAAAAAGGCCATCCAGGCCGAGCTGGAGCAGCAGGCGAGGGAACTTTTGGCCCAGATGGGTCTTTCGGAGCGGGCGAACCACTACCCGCACCAGCTTTCCGGCGGCCAGCAGCAGCGCGTGGCCATTGCCCGTGCGCTGGCCCTGCACCCGGACATCCTCTGCTTCGACGAGCCGACCAGCGCCCTTGACCCGGAACTGACCGGCGAAGTGCTGCGCGTCCTGCGCGACCTCGCCGACCGCAAGACCACCATGATCATCGTCACCCACGAGATGCACTTTGCCCGCGATGTGGCCGACCGCATCCTGTTCATGGACGGCGGCGTGGTGGTGGAAGAAGGCCCCGCCAAGCAGCTCATTGAGCACCCGCAGGAGGAGCGCACAAAGCAGTTCCTGGCGCATTATTCGGAATAAGCATAGCTCCCTCAGAGTTTTCTGGGGGAGTTTTTCGCTGTATCGAAAAAACTTGACAATGCTGGTAAAATAATTATAATATAATTATGGAAACGATACAATTTGAATGGGACGAAAACAAGAACCAGATCAACCAGCGCAAGCATGGCATCTCGTTCCAGGAAGCAAAAACGGTGTTCTATGACGAAGAAGCACTGGTGATCGATGACCCGGAGCATTCTGAACAGGAGGACAGATTCATCATTCTTGGCTTGAGCAATCAGGCAAATCTGCTCGTTGTGTGTCACTGTTACCGTGCGTCGGATACCGTTATCCGTATTATCTCGGCCAGAAAGGCGACCAAAACCGAATCGAAATACTATGAAAAGTAAGGAGGGCGTTATAATGCTGAATGAATATGATTTTTCTCATGCAAAAAAGAACCCCTATGCAAAAGCACTGAAAAAGCAGATCACCATCAATATCGATAGCAGTACGATCGATTATTTCAAGGCACAGTCGGAAGCGGTGGGCATTCCGTATCAGACGCTCATCAATTTGTATCTGAAGGATTGCGTGAATAATAAGCGCCGCCTTACGATGTCCTGGCAGGAAACAAAGACCGGCTGACCTTTCTTCGCAAAATGCCCAATTCTTCCGGCAAAAATTCAGAAATGTTGATGCAATGCAAATCTTGTAAATCCGGCGTCGGTCCGCTATAATATCATTCATGAATGTACGCAACGTCCTGCCATTTCCGGCAGGGCGTTTTTCACGGTCAAAATCACGAAGATACGCTTTTTGAATGCGAATGGAATCCCCGTTTCCCGGCGGGTAGGAGGACTTTACACTATGACAAAGGATATGACCCAAGGCAGCCCGCTCAAGCTGATCCTTGCCTTCGCGGTGCCGCTGATGCTGGGCAGCCTGTTCCAGCAGTTCTACAATCTGGCCGATACCATCATCGTGGGCCGTTTCGTGGGCGTGGAAGCGCTGGCGGCCGTGGGCAGCGTGGGCGGCTTGAACTATCTGGTGCTGGGCTTTGTGAACGGCATCGCCTGCGGCTTTTCCATCCCCATTTCGTGGACCTTCGGCGCGAAGGATTACGCCGAGATGCGCCGCTACACCGCCAACACCGTGTGGCTGTCCGTCTTTTTTGCGGCGGTGCTGACCATCGTCACCGTGGCGCTCACCCGCCCGGTGCTGGTGTGGACCAACACCCCGGCAAACATCATCGACCTGGCGGATATCTACATCCGCACCATTTTCTGGGGCATCCCGTTCACCCTTCTTTATAATGTGACGAGCGCCCTGATGCGCGCCCTGGGCGACAGCAAGCGCCCGCTGTACTTCCTGCTGGTGGCAAGCTTTCTGAACATCGGGCTCGACCTGTTGTGCATCATCGTGTTCCGCATGGGGGCCTTTGGCGCAGCCTTTGCCACCGTGTTCAGCCAGGGCGTGGCCGGCATCGGCAGCCTGCTGTACATTCTGCGCCACTACCACGAGCTGCACTGGAGCAAAGACGAGGGCGCTTTCAGCCTGACCCACTGCGCCAAGCTGTGCAACATGGGCATCCCCATGGGCCTGCAGTGCAGCATCACCGCCATCGGCAGCGTGGTGCTGCAGGGGGCCGTGAACGGTCTGGGCAGCGACATCGTGGCCGCGCAGACCGCCGGCAGCAAGGCGGCCCAGTTCCTCTGCGTGCCGCTGGAGAGCATCGGCACCGCCATGACCACCTATGCCAGCCAGAACATGGGTGCCCACGACCTCAAGCGTGTGGACCGCGGCGTGAACACTGCCCTCGGCATCGGCTGCGTGTACAGCGTGGCCTCCTTCCTCATTCTGCGGGTGACGGACAAACTGCTCATCGGTCTGTTCCTGGACGCAGGCGAGACCGCCATTATGGCCAATGCGCAGGAGTTCATCTTCTGGAACAGCGTGTTCTACATCCCGCTGGCAGTGCTTATCATCTACCGCTACACCATTCAGGGCCTGGGCTATTCCGGCCTTGCCATGTTCGCGGGTGTGGCTGAGATGGTGGCCCGTGCCATGGTGGGCTTCTGGTTCGTGCCGCTGTGGGGCTACTTTGCGGCCTGCATTGCAAACCCGGTGGCATGGTTCTTTGCCTGCTTCTTCCTGATCCCTGCCTATTTTGTGGTGCGCAGGAAGCTGCAAACCGAGAAGGACCTCGAGAAGGCGTAACGATTGAAAATGGCCGCCGCGTGCGCTTTGGCCGAGTTGTGGCACCCAGCGTCTGCTACGGCCCTTGAGCGGGCCTTGCATCCTGCTGGCCACGGCCCCAACAGCTCCTCCCTGCTTCGGCCGCAGGCCGCGGTCGTCGCCGTTGCATATTTAGCGGAACATTATTTTTTATTTGTAAAGCTGGAAAATCTGCGGATTTTCCAGCTTTACTTTTTCACGGGAAGGGGCCGTAACGGCAAACGGCATATTGCCTGCGCTGGCTCCCTGCGGGGGAACGAACCCTCTCAGGCGCTTCGCGCCAGCTCTCCCGAAGGGAGAGCCAAGGGCGTAACGGGAGTGCTTCTTGCCTCTCCCTTTGGGAGAGGTGGCTGCGACCATCGGGAGCAGACGGAGAGGGCGCCCCCGCTCCCCTGCGGGGAGCTGCCGCCGCAACCCGTCGGATCCAGCGCGTCGAAATCGCTGTGACCTTGCCGCGCTGAACACGCGGCATTTGCTTCGCAAACCGGTCTGCGGCTTAAAAGCCCCACTGGGGCTTTCATGCCCTCCGGGCACCGCCGTCCTTTCTGGTTCTCTTTTGGGCGTCAAAAGAGAACATCTCCAATCGGGAAGCGCTTTAAAAGAAGGCAGCTCGGCTTTCCTCTGCCGACGCATTCGTTTCTTTGCGGATTTACAAATCCCGCCAAAAGCGTTATACTACTTATGATTGTGCAAAAGGCAGGAGGTGAGTGCATGGCCGAACAGCAGCTGGAACAGCTCGAGGGCACCGTGGAGGACATCATTTACGAAAATCCGGACAACGGCTACACCGTGTTCGAGGTGTCCGGCGGCGGTGTGGTCACGGTAGTGTGCGGCATCGTGGGCGAACTGCACGCAGGTGAGAGCGTGGTCTGCCGTGGCCGGTATGAGAACCACGCCACCTACGGCCGCCAGTTCCACGCGCAGGAGTGCGAGACCGACATGCCCAAGGATCTGGAAGCCGTCTATGCCTTCCTTGCCAGCCGGTCGCTGCCCTACATCGGCGCGAAAACGGCGGATAAGATCATCGACAAATTTGGTGCCGAAGCGCTGGAGGTCATCGCCAACGACCCCGCCCGCCTGACCGAGATCCCCGGCATCTCGCCGGACAAGGCCGACCGCATCCAGCAGGAGTTCAAACGCATGTTCGGCATGCGGGAACTCATCGCCTATCTCGCTCAGTTCGAGATCAGCCCCCGCAAGGCGATGGAAGTGTTCCGCACCTTCGGCCCCGGGGCCATGCAGGCCATCTCGGCCAACCCCTATCTGCTCTGCGGCGAACCGCTGCAGCTGGATTTCCGCCACGCGGACAGCATCGCACAGTATTACCACATGGAAGGGGACTGCGCTCAGCGGCTGGAAGCGGCTCTGCTGCGCACGCTGCGCCACAACGCGGGCAACGGCCACACCTGCCTGCCCCGGGCCCAGCTGCTGGAAACGGCGTCCAATTTCATCCACCAGCCGCCGGAAAAGCTGGCCGCCGCACTGGACAAATGCATTGAGACCGAAGAACTCTGCGTGAAAATGTTCGACGGGGTGCCGTATATCTACCTGCCGGACCTGCTGGCCGCAGAGCAGGATATCGCTGACCGGCTGGCGATGCTGGCCCAGCGGGGCAAAAACACGGCCCACGGACTGGACAAGAACATTCAGATTTTGGAGCTGACGCAGGGCTTTGCCTACGCGCCGCTGCAGAAGGAAGCCATCCGAAAGGCCATGACGGAAAACTGCCTTGTGCTCACCGGCGGCCCCGGCACCGGCAAGACCACCACCGTGAACGCCATCCTGCAATTGCTGGAAAATCAGGCCGAGCGGGTGGCCCTGTGCGCCCCCACCGGCCGCGCGGCCAAGCGCCTGAGCGAGCTGACCGGCCGCAAGGCCAGCACCATCCACCGCCTGCTGGAGGTGGACTACACCGGCGGGGTGGTCAGCTTCATCCACAACGACAAGAACCTGCTCAAGTGCGACGTGGTCATTCTGGACGAGATGAGCATGGTGGACGTGAAGCTGTTTCAGGCCCTGATCGCGGCCCTGCGCTACAGCTGCCGCATCATCATGGTGGGCGACGCCGACCAGCTGCCCAGCGTGGGCCCGGGCAACATTCTGGGCGAGATCGTCCGCTCCGGCTGTGTGCCCACCGTCTGCCTGAACGAGATCTTCCGGCAGGCGGCCCGCAGCCTCATCGTGGAGAATGCCCACCGCATTATCTCCAGTGAACCGCTGAAAAAGGGCGGCAAGACCGACGACTTCTTCTTTCTGGAGTCGGACGGCGACGCGGCCCAGAAGCTGGTGTGCGACCTCGTCACCACCCGGCTGCCGCGCAGCTATGGCTTCGACCCCATCAAGGATATTCAGGTGCTCTGCCCCACCAAGCTCGGGCCCACCGGCACCCAGGCGCTGAACGTGGAACTGCAGAACCTGCTCAACCCGGAGCAGAAGGGCAAGCCCCAGCTGCAGAGCGCGTCCCGGGTGTTCCGGGTGGGCGACAAGGTCATGCAGGTGCGCAACAACTACGAGATCGTCTGGAACCGCATCGGCGGGGAACAGGGCGTGGGTGCCTACAACGGGGACATCGGCATCGTGGAGAGCATCAACACGCGGGACCGCTCCATGGTGGTGCGCATGGACGACCGGCGGCTCATCTACCCGGCCGAGAACCTCAATGAGCTGGAGATCGCCTACGCCATCACGGTGCACAAAAGCCAGGGCAGCGAGTTCCCGGCGGTGATCCTGCCGGTGGCGCAGGTGCCGCCGCGCCTTTGCTACCGCAACCTGTTCTACACCGGCGTCACCCGCGCGCGGAAACTGTGCATCGTGGCGGGCAGGCGGGACGTTGTAAACCGCATGATGAGCAACATCCGCCAGAACCTGCGCTACAGCGGCCTGTGCGCCCTGCTGCAGGCGGAGCTGCCGCTGGAGCAGGTGCGTGTGGAGGAATGAAGGCTGCACGGAGATCAACTTTTGCTCCGGGTCAAGCTGCAAAAGTTAATTTCCGTGTCTCAGGTCGGCGGCCTCGCCCTCTCCGTCACGCCTAACGGCGTGCCACCTCTCCCAAAGGGAGAGGCAAGAAACGTTCCGGTTACGCCCTTGGCTCTCCCTTTGGGAGAGCTGTCACCGAAGGTGACTGAGAGGGCGAGGCCGTTGCCCATGTTGGCAGAACTTTGCCGCACCCCGCATGAAGGCTGCAAAACCGGTATACTTTTTCCCGCAACTATGCTATACTGTACACTGGTATGTTTTCCGGCCGGGCGGGTCCGCCGGGCCGTTATGACGATAGAGGAACGAAAGGAACAGAGATCTTATGGCACAGAACGATATCGGTATCGACCTCGGTACCACCACCATCATCATCGCGCAGGAGGGCAAGGGCGTTGTGCTCAACCAGCCCAGCGTTGTGGCAATGGATACCCGCAAGAACACCGTGCTGGAAGCCGGTGACAAGGCGCTGGCCATGGTGGGCCGCACCCCGAACTACATCTCCGCCATCTTCCCGCTGAAGGATGGCGTCATCAGCGACCACACCATGACCCGTGAGCTGATCTGCCGCTTCGTCAAGCAGGTGTACAGCTCCCACATGGTCAAGCCCCGGGTGGCTGTCTGCGTGCCCGCCGCCATCACCGGCATCGAGAGCGACGCCGTGGTGGAGGCCGTGGTGGCCGCCGGTGCCCGCCAGGTCTACCTGATCGACGAGCCCATTGCCGCCGCCCTCGGCTCCGGCATCGACATCACTCTGCCGGACGGCCGCATGATCATCGACATCGGCGGCGGCACCACCGATATCGCCGTGCTTTCTCTGGGCGGCAAGGTCAAGGCCACCAGCGTGCGCGTGGCAGGCAACCACTACGATGAAGAAATTCTGAAGTACGTGCGCAACAAGTACAGCGTGGCCATCGGCCAGCGCACCGCCGAGGAACTGAAGAAAAACGTGGCCTGCTGCCCCCAGAAGACCGATTTCCACGAGACCATGGAGATCAAGGGCCGCAGCCTGCTCACCGGCCTGCCGGTGCGCGTCAACGTCTCCACCGACGACCTCTACGAGCCTGTGATGATGCTGAGCGAGCAGATCGGCACCGCAGCGCACCAGGTGCTGGAGAAGACCCCGCCGGAGCTGGCAGGCGACATCTACCGCAACGGTGTCATGCTCACCGGCGGCGGCGCACAGCTGCACGGCCTGACCGAGTACCTCAGCGAGGAGCTCAAGGTGGAAGTGACCGTCTCGCCGGACCCCGTCAACTGCGTGGCGCTGGGCACCGCCATGAGCCTGGGCATCAACGACAAGCTGGAGACCGGCTTCATGGACGCAACGCCCCGCATCGGCCGCCGCTGATGCACCTGTACCGGCAGAAAAAGAATGCAGATGCGTGCACCGGGCGCAGAGCGCCGGGCAGCACCATTTGTCCATGCTTCTGGCACAAAGGGTCAAAAAGAAAAATTGTCCATTTTTGTTGAAATAAATGGGAAAATAAGGTATACTATACCCAAATTGATTTTCTGCTAACGAGCTTGTATCGGACGCAGTATACAAGAAACAGGAGGAAAAACCATGGATTTAGGTTTTGACGTGGTCGTTACCATTACCGGCATCGTACTGGTGTTCCTGATCCTCGTGCTGTTGATGGCGATCATCACGCTGGAGGGCAAGATCTTCGATTCGATGAATGCCAAGAAGAAGGCTGCGAAGGAAGCTGCCAAGGCTCCCGCCGCAAAGCCCGCCGCAAAGCCCGCCGCACCCGTGCAGCAGGCTGCCGCCGCTCCGGCTCCGCAGGTCGAGGCAGGCATCCCCGGTGACGTGGTCGCCGCCATCATGGCCGCCATCCACGCCATGGGCAATGGCAAGTACACCCTCAAGGCAGTGCGCCGCAGCAAGAACGGCTGGGGCAATGCGGGCGTGAACGACACGACCGCACCGTTTTAACAGAGGAGGAAGAACATGACACAGTTTATTGATACTCTGGTCGGTATTTTCCAAAGTTCCGGCTTTGCACGCTTTGGCGAGCCGGGCGGCTACCTGTACGCGATCATGATCGCGGTGGGCTGCTTTTTGCTGTACCTGGCCATCGTCAAGGAGTTCGAACCCCTGATCCTGCTGCCCATGGCCTTTGGCATGATCCTGGCAAACCTGCCGGGCAGCGGCGTCATCCACATGGAATATTTCGTCGGTGACGGTCTGGAACACCCCATGTGGGTGGAGATCCTGAACAACGGCGGTCTGGCTGATATGCTGTACATGGGCGTCAAGCTGGGCATTTACCCCCCGCTGATCTTCCTGGGCATCGGCACCATGACCGACTTTGCTCCGCTGATCTCCAACCCCAAGAGCCTGCTGCTGGGCGCTGCCGCACAGTTCGGCATCTTCGGTACTTACATGGGTGCCCGTCTGCTGGCCGCGACCGGCCTGGTGGACTTCACCCAGAAGCAGTCCGCCGCCATCGCCATCATCGGCGGTGCCGACGGCCCCACCGCCATCTTCGTTACCTCCCGTCTGGCTCCTGAGCTGCTGGGCTCCATCGCTGTTGCGGCCTACAGCTACATGGCTCTGGTGCCCGTCATCCAGCCGCCCATCATGAAGGCTCTGACGTCCAAGAAAGAGCGTACCGTCGTGATGAAGCAGCTGCGCAGCGTTTCCAAGACCGAGAGGATCATCTTCCCGATCATGGTCACCATCATCGTGTCCCTGATCGTGCCCGATGCCGCCGTTCTGGTCGGTATGCTGATGCTGGGCAACCTGATGAAGGAGTGCGGCGTCGTGGATCGTATCCAGAAGACTGCCGGCAATGAGCTGATGAACATCATCACCATCTTCCTGGCACTGTCCGTTGGTTGCACCACCTCTGCCAACACCTTCCTGAACACCCGCACCCTGTTCATCATCGTGCTGGGCCTGATCGCCTTCTCCTTCGGCACTGCTGCCGGTGTGCTGTGCGGCAAGGTCATGTACAAGCTGACCGGCGGCCAGGTGAACCCCCTGATCGGTTCTGCCGGCGTTTCCGCTGTGCCTATGGCTGCTCGTGTTTCTCAGAAGGTCGGCCAGAGCGAGAACCCCTCCAACTTCCTGCTGATGCACGCTATGGGCCCCAATGTGGCCGGTGTTATCGGTTCTGCCGTTGCTGCTGGTATCCTGATCAACATCTTCGGCTAAGCATTCCATAAAAAGCGATTTTCCCGCCCGTCGGTTCATCTGAACCGCCGGGCGGTTTTTGTTTGTGAACTATTCTCAATCGTTTTAAAATGTGGTATACTGTACTTTGATAGTATAAACAGAAAAGGAACAGGGGAAACCATGGCAACAGATCTCACACAGGAATTCTGCGCGCTGCGCGATACCTATATTGAAAAGCAGTTCGGCCGCCTGAACGACATGCAGCGGCAGGCGGTGTTCACCACCGACGGCCCACTGCTCATCCTCGCCGGTGCAGGCAGCGGCAAGACCACCGTGCTGGTCAACCGCATTGCAAACCTCATCCGGTTCGGCTCGGCCCACGGTTCCAGGCAGACGCCCCGTCCGGCCACTGAGGACGACGTGAAAGCCCTGCGCAATGCCATCATGACCGGCACCGACGCGCCCAGCTGGCTGGACGGCATGCTGCGCCAGAACGCTGTGCGCAGCTGGAACGTGATGGCCATCACCTTTACCAACAAGGCGGCAGGGGAGCTGAAAGAGCGTCTGCGCCGGATGCTGGGCGGCGAGGAAGGCGACGAGGTGTTTGCCTCCACCTTCCACTCGGCCTGTGTGCGCATCCTGCGCCGCTGGGCGGAGGAGATCGGCTACCCCCGCAGCTTCACCATCTACGATACCGATGACTCTCAGCGCGTGATGAAGGCCGTTTACAAGGACCTGAACGTGGACGACAAATTCCTGCCCATCAAAGCAGCCATCAACCAGATGAGCCGCTGGAAGGACCAGCTGGTCAGCCCGGAGCAGGCCCTTGCCAGCCCCGCCAAGGACACAAAAGGTGCCCTGACCGCCCGCATCTATGCGGCCTACGAGAAGCGCCTGAAAGAAGCCGGTGCCTTCGACTTCGATGATCTCATTTACCAGACCGTGCAGCTGCTGGCCGAGCACCCGGACGTGCGGGAGTTCTACCAGAACAAATACCGCTACCTGCTGGTGGACGAGTATCAGGACACCAGCGTGGCGCAGTTCCGTCTGGTGAGCCTGCTCACCGGCCCGGAGCGCAACATCTGCGTGGTGGGCGACGACGACCAGAGCATCTACCGCTTCCGTGGTGCCACCATCGAGAACATCCTCAACTTTGAAAAGCTCTACCCGGGCACCAAGACCATCCGGCTGGAGCAGAACTACCGCTCCACCTCCAACATCCTGAACGCCGCCAACTGCGTCATCCAGCACAACACCGAGCGCAAGGGCAAGACCCTGTGGACCGACAACGGCGAGGGCGACAAGGTGCAGGTGTACACCGCCGAAAACGAGCAGGACGAGGCCAGCCACATCGCGGACGTCATCGGCCAGCACCTGAAGGAGGGCGGACATCTGGCCGACCACGCCATCCTCTACCGCATGAACGCCCAGTCGGCCCCCATCGAAAGCTACTTTACCCGCGCGGGCATCCCGCATAAGATCGTGGGCGGCCAGCGCTTCAACGACCGCAAAGAGGTCAAGGATATCCACTCCTACATGTCCATCGTGGCGAACCCGCGCGACGACGTGCGCCTGCGCCGCATCATCAACGAACCGGCCCGCAAGATCGGCAACACCACGGTGGAAGTGATCGCCGACCTTGCCGCGCAGGAGGGCGTGAGCATGCTGGATATCATCAGCCATGCCGACCAGTACGCAAAGCTCAGCCGCGCGGTGATGCCGCTGCTGAAGTTCTGGCAGATCTATCAGCGCCTGCAGGATTCGCTGGAGACCCGCACGCTGGACGAATTTGCATCCGATGTGATTGAGCTGACCGGCTACAAGGCCATGCTGGAAGCCGACGCTGCCAAGGGCCACGAGGACGCGGCGGACCGCCTGCAGAACCTGGGCCAGCTGGTGAACAACGTGAAAAATTACTGCGACCAGCACGGCGAGGAAGCCACGCTGGAAGGCTATCTGGAAGACATCGCCCTTATCAGCGACATCGACAGCTACAACGAGAGCGCCGATCAGGTGGTGCTCATGACCATCCACTCGGCCAAGGGCCTGGAGTTCCCCTATGTGTTCCTCATCGGCATGGAGGAGGGCGTCTTCCCCAGCGAGATGAGCAAGTATTCCGAAGCGGACCTTGAGGAGGAGCGCCGTCTTGCCTATGTGGGCATCACCCGCGCCAAAAAGGAGCTCTACATCTCCAACAGCGTGTCCCGGATGCTCTATGGCCGCACCCAGCGCAACGAGCCCAGCCGCTTTTTGCGCGAGATCGAACCCGAGTACATCGAGGAGACCCGCAGCCCGGTGCTGGAACAGCGTTCCCGTCTGGGCGGCTGGGGCAGCGGCTACAGCGACACGGTGCCGGGTGGTGCGTCCGGTTACTCCGGGCCGTCCGGCTGGGGCCGCAGCGCCGGGGGATACGGCGGCGGTTACGGTTCGGGCTACAGTTCCGGCGGCCGCAGCGGCTATCTGAACCGCGAATACAACGCCGGTGAGGGCCGTGGTTTCGGCTCGGCCTACGCAAATCGGGGTCAGAGCGCTGGCGGTTATGGCTCCGGCTATGGCCGCAGCGGCGGAAGCGCCGGATATGGTTCTGGTTACGGCTCTGCCTATGGTTCTGGAAAAACAAACGGTGCAGCGCAGCAAAATACTGCAAAGCAGATAAACTTTACAGGCACACCGGCCCCGAAGCCGGTCTCCAGCGGCCCCAAACACTACGAGCCCGGCGATATCGTGGAGCACAAGGTGTTCGGCCGCGGCCAGGTGGTGGCGGTCAAACCCGCCGCCGGGGACCAGATCGTCGAGATCAACTTTGACAAGGTCGGCATCAAGAAGACCATGGCGAACTTTGCGCCGCTGACCAAGATTACGGAGGAATGACACGCTTATGATGACCGTTCGTTTGATCGCCCATACCCCGGAACCGGAAAAGGTGGTGGCCGCTGCGGCAAAGCTGTGCTATTCCGACGCCCACATCACCGACCTGCTGGACGGCCTGACCGAGGAAAAGACCGCAAAGTTCCTCACCATGCTCAGCGACCTCGGCCATGCAAGCCCCATTGAGCACGCCAGCTTCACCTTTGGCATCGAGGGCGTCAGCCGCACCCTGCTGGCCCAGATCACCCGCCACCGCATTGCGTCCTTCAGCGTGCAGAGCCAGCGCTATGTGCGTCTGGACGATTTCCGCTATGTGGTGCCGCCTGAGATCGAGGCCATTCCCGAAGCAAAGGAGGCCTTCCTCGCCAGCATGGAAGAAGACGCCAGGCGCTACCTCGACCTTGCCCACAAGCTGGAAGAAGGCCACACTGCCCGCCTGATGGCCGAGGGAATGCCGGAAAAGCAGGCCCGCGCCAAGGCCAGCAAGCAGGCCAATGAGGACGCCCGTTTTGTGCTGCCCAACGCCTGCGAGACCAAGATGGTGGTCACCATGAACGCCCGCAGCCTGCAGAACTTCTTCCACCTGCGCTGCTGCAGCCGCGCCCAGTGGGAGATCCGGGAGCTGGCCGAAAAGATGTTCGAGCTGGTGTACCCCGTGGCCCCGCACATTTTTGCAAAGTCCGGCCCGGCCTGCGTCAGCGGCCCCTGCCCGGAGGGCAAGATGTGCTGCGGCAAAACGGCCGAGGTGCGCGCAAAATATGCCGCGATCAAGGAAGGTGCCGCCGTATGAGCAAGGGCAGACTGATCGTGCTGGAAGGGCTGGACGGCAGCGGCAAGGCCACCCAGGCAAAGCTGCTGGCGGCGCATCTTGCCGCACAGGGCTTTTCTGTGCGGGAGGTCACCTTCCCGAACTACGAGAGCGATTCCAGCGCGCTGGTCAAGATGTATCTGGCCGGGCAGTTCGGCCAGCACCCGGACGATGTGAATGCCTACGCCGCCTCCAGCTTTTACGCGGTGGACCGCTACGCCAGCTACAAAAAGGACTGGGGCAGCTTTTATGAGAACGGCGGCATCGTCATTGCCGACCGCTACACCACCTCCAACGCGGTGCACCAGTGTTCGAAGCTGCCGCCGGAGCAGTGGGAAGCGTTTCTCGGCTGGCTGTTCGATTTTGAGTTCCATCTGCTGGGCCTGCCCGCGCCGGATAAGGTGATTTACTTACAGGTGGACCCGGCTGTGAGCCAGAAGCTGATGACCGCGCGCTACCACGGCGATGAGAGCAAAAAGGACGTGCACGAAAAAGACACCGAGTACCTTGCCCGCAGCCGTGCCGCTGCCGAATACTGTGCCGCGCACCTCGGCTGGCAGACCGTCCACTGCACCAGCGGCGGCGCGATGCGCAGCATTGAGGACATTCAGGCCGAGGTGCAGGGCATCGTGCTGGGCCAGCTGAAATGATAAAATGAAGGCAGGTGCATCGGGAGTTTCTCTGAGGCGACTTCGCCCTCTCCGTCATTGCTTCGCAATGCCACCTCTCCCAAAGGGAGAGGCAAGAAACGTTGCGGTCAGGTTCTTGGCTCCCCCTTTGGGGGAGCTGTCACCGCAGGTGACTGAGAGGGCGAGCCTGCTGACCGATCATACGCCCGGCTGACAGGCCGGACATGCACATAAAATTCGATAAGAGGGGGTATCCTGAAATGTATCGTCTGATGCAGCCGGAAGACAAACCGGCAGTGCTGGCTTTGTGGCAGAGCCAGCGCAAGGAATCCGAAGAATTTGCAAAAAAAGCCATGGAACAGTTTGCAGGCGAGCAGAACGTCTACGTCGCTGAGGAAAATGACGAGATCGTTGCCGTGGCGCTGGCCGTTCCGGTCACGCTGCAGGGCCGTACCGGCAACTATTTATATGGCCTGTGCGGCGAAGGCAGCCTGATTTTGGCGGGCCTGCTGGATCACCTGTGCGCCCAGCAGAAGCTGCGCGGTGCGGGCTTTACCGTGGCGGTGCCCAAAGGCCCCGAGCAGGCGGCCCTGCTGCAGGATAAGGGCTTTGCCTGGGCGTTCCCGCTGCGGTGCCTGCCCCGCGAGGTGGAGCGCAACCTGTGGAGCCAGGCCGAGTTCGACTCGGTCACGGCCAAAAAGCTGTGTGAACTGCGGGAGCGCTTCTGGCCCGACACGGTGCAGCTGGACCCGGAGCGCATGGCTGTGGTGCTGGGCGACCTCTACTCGGCCGGTGCCACCATCGTTTCCAGTGAACACGGCTACGGCATCTACTTCCGCGAGGAAGACACCCTCTACTTCGTGGAGCTGCAGGCCGATACCGACCGTGCCGCCGAAGTGCTGATGGAAGCCGCCCGCGAGAAGGAAGTCATCGTGGAGAAGGCGGTCATCACGGTGGGTGCTGCCCAGACGCTGTTCCTCGGCGAGGGCACCCGGCAGGAATACGGCATGATCCGCTTTGACGGCGAGCCCTTCGATGTGACCGAAAGCTACATGCGCCTGATGATGGAAAACTGATTGGAAAAAAGGAGTGCACATGGCACAGAAACATTCCCATGCCGCCCGCAAAAAAGGCGGTGCATGGAAGATTTTGCTGGCAGTGGTACTGTTGCTGGTGCTGGCCGCCGGGGCAGCAGGGGTGTTTGCCTACAACGAGATCCACGGCAACGGAAAGCCCGGCACCGAGGTTACTGTCAGCATCCCCCAGGGCAGCGGCGTGGCCTCCATTGCAAATCGGCTCAAGGAGGCCGGGGTGATCCGCTCCACCTACCTGTTCCGCTGGTATGTGGGGCAGAAGGGGGTGGCCGGGAAGCTGCAATACGGTGATTTTACCCTGCAGACCGGGGCCAACGCCTACGATGCTATCATCGCCGTTCTCTCCCAGTACGCCAAGGCAGATACCGTGCGGATCACCATCCCGGAGGGCACCACGGCCATTGCCATTGCGCAGAAGATGGAAGCCGCAGGTCTGTGCAGCGCCGAGGACTTTTTAAAGGAAGCCAACGAGGGCGATTTCAGTGCGTACACCTTCTGGCAGGATGTGCCGGACGACGCCGATGCGCCGGACCGCTTCATGAAGTGTGAGGGTTACCTGTTCCCGGAGACCTACGAGTTCTTGAAGGACGACACGGTGCACAACTATGTGGCCACCTTCTACGCTCAGTTCGATGCTCAGATCACCGATGAAATGTACGCCGAACTCAAAAAGCAGGAGATGACCCTGCCGGAGCTTATCACGCTGGCGTCCTTCGTGCAGGAGGAAGCCGGCAACAGCCAGGACTCCAACGTGGCACAGGTGTTCCGCAACCGTCTGGCGGAAGGTTCGCCTTACCCGCGCCTGCAGAGCAACACCTCCAGCTACATCCAGAGCGACGCCGACAACAATTACCTCTGGAACTGGGTGGCACCCTACTACGGCGGCTGGGATAACATCCCGGAAAACATCGTGGCTGCGTATGATACCTACAGCTGTAAGGGCCTGCCTGCCGGGCCCATCTCAAACCCGGGCCTTGCCGCCATCCAGGCGGCGCTGGACCCGCAGCCCGACGAGGATGCGAAAGACGCCTATTTCTTCGTCACCGACCTCAAGGGCAACTACTACTATGCCCGCACCCTGAGCGAACACAACGCCAACTGCCAGACGGCAGCAGAGGTGAATAAAAGCGTAAAGGGGTAAGATCTCTCGGCATTGCGGCCGATTCTCTGTAGGGAACGCATTTATGCGTTCCGCCTGTTCCCCGGCAGATGCATTTTGCCCTGCGGAGCGGATAAATCCGCTCCCTACAGAAATACTGGCGGATCATCTGCCGAAATAAAGGGTAAGATCTCTCGGCATTGCGGCCAATTCTCTGTAGGGAACGCATTTATGCGTTCCGCCTGTTCCCTGGCAGATGCATTTTGCCCTGCGGAGCGGATAAATCCGCTCCCTACAGAAATACTGGCGGATCATCTGCCGAAATAATTGTTATTAAAAGAGAGGAATTTGAATATGCTGCAAATCCCGGAACTGCTCGCCCCGGCGGGCGACCTGGAACGCCTGCGCTATGCCGTGAACTACGGCGCGGATGCTGTTTACTGCGGCCTGCCGGAGTTCGGCATGCGCTCTGCCCCGGCCAATTTCACGCCGGAGCAGCTGACGGAGGGCGTCATCTACGCCCACGCCCGCGGCCGCAAAGTCTACCTGACCATGAACACCCTGCCCACCAATGAGGAAGCCGACCGTCTGCCCGAGGCCATCCGGGAAGCCGCCAAGGCCGGTGTGGATGCCTTCATCGTGGCAGACCTGGGCGTGCTGGAGGCCTGCAAGACCTTTGCGCCGGACATCGACGTGCACATGTCCACCCAGACCGGCATCACCAACTGGGCTGCCGCCCGCGCCGCCTACGATCTGGGCGCAAAGCGCGTGGTGCTGGCCCGCGAGATGACCCTGCAGGACATTGCCACCATCCGCGACAAGACCCCGCCGGAACTGGAGATCGAAGCCTTCGTGCACGGTGCCATGTGCATGAGCGTCTCGGGCCGGTGCCTGCTGTCCACCTACATGACCGGCCGCGACTCCAACCGCGGCCAGTGCGCCCAGCCCTGCCGCTGGAAGTACTTCCTCAGCGAGGAGAACCGCCCCGGCCAGCTCTATGAGATCGGCGAGAACGAGAACGGCAGCTACATCCTCAACGCCAACGATATGTGCACCGCGCCCTTCATCGACCTCATCTGCAAGGCGGGCGTGGACAGCCTGAAGATCGAGGGCCGCGCCAAGACCTTCTACTACGTCGCCAGCGTCACCGCCGCTTACCGCAAGGCGCTGGACGCCTACCTCGCCGACCCGCTCAATGATAACTTTGAACTGCCCGCCGAGGTGTACGAGGAGCTCACCCGCACCAGCCACCGCCACTATTCGCCCGGCTTCTACTTTGGCCGTGAGCAGGCAAAACAGTCCACCGACAGTGCCGCCTACATCCGCGATTGGGAGTTCGTGGGCACCGTGGACGGCTGGGAGAACGGCATCGCCTCCTGCCAGCAGCGCGGCAAGTGGAGCCTGGGCGACCGGCTCGAAGCCCTCTGCCCGGACGGCCGCAGCATCCCGCTGACGCCGGAATGGATCGAGAACGAAGCCGGTGAGCGGGTGGAGAGCACCCCTCATGCCATGGAAAAATACACCATCCCCACGCCGGAGCTGCCGCCCATGAGCCTGCTGCGGCGCAAGACCGTTTAAGGAGAACCTGTGATGGAGCCAAAACGCCTGTGTCCTTATTGCCTGCAGCCGATCCCCCCGGCGGCACAGAGCTGCCCGCACTGCGGCAAAGTTTTCGCCGACCGCAACCCCGGCGGCACCCTGCCGGTGGGCACCGTGCTGGCCGGGCGCTACACCGTGGGCGAGATGCGCAGCATCGACGGTGAGGGCGTCCTGTACCGGGGCGTGGAAAATCTGGGCGGCTTCCGGGTGACCATCAAGGAATATCTGCCCGTCACCCTCTCGGCCGAGCGCACGGCGGAGAACACTCTGTGCCCCAAGACCGGCAGCGAAGTGCTGTTCAAGACCACCCGCATGGATTTTGAGGACCTCTACCGCGCCATCCAGCGCATCACGCCAGCGAACGGTCTGGAAGCGGTGCTGGACGTGGTGGAGGCCAACAACACGGTCTATGCTGTCATGGAGAACCCCGGCGGCACCCTGCTCAGCCAGTGGCTGGAAGACCGGCCCGGCCCCCTCCGGCCGGAGGAGACCAGCGCCATGCTGCAGCCGGTGTTTGAGGGTGTGGCCGCCATGCACAAGATCGGCCTGGTGCACCGGGGCATCTGCCCGGAGAACATCCGCGTGATGGGCGACGGCCGGTGCCGTCTGGCGGGTTACGCCACGGTGGGCCTGCGCACGGCGGGCAGCGGCCTGCACGAGCAGCTCTACGAGGGCTATTCGGCCCCGGAACAGTATTCCACCGCCGAGTTTGAAGGCCGCTATACCGACGAATACAGCCTTGCGGCGGTGTTCTACCGCATGGTGTGCGGGCAGGCCCCGGTACCGGCCGCGCAGCGCATGGTGGCAGATTCGAACCCCAGGGCCAAAACGGTGAACAGCGCCGTGCCGGGCTATGTCTCGCAGGTGCTGCAGCTGGGCCTGCGGCTCAAGCCCATGGAGCGCATCCAGACGGTGCCGCAGCTGTATCAGGCCCTTTCTTCCAAAGAATACACCACCGAGCTCACCCGCACCATGAAGCCGGAGACCCCGGTGCGCACGGCTGCCCCGGAGCCGGAACACCGCGAACACCTGCTCAGCCTGAAAGCCCTGCTGGCGGGCATTCTGATCTTGCTTTCCATCCTCATCCTGCTCACGCTGTGGGGCATGATGAGTCACAAAAATGATTCGGCACCTTCTGCCGTGGAGCCGGAACCTGCCAGCAGCGAGGTGCTGGAACCCCAGAACCTTGTGCCGGACTTCCTTGGCATGGATTACGCGCAGGTGCAGAACAACCGGGAATACACCGGCATGTACCTGTTCTACGTCACCGAAGAATACAGCGACACCGCCCCGGCAGGCCAGATCATCCAGCAGGACCCGGCAGCTGACACCGTGCTCAAGGCAGGGGAGACCATCCGCCTTGTGGTGAGCAAGGGCCCGGAGACGGTGGAGATGCCGAACCTCATCGGCTTCACCCAGGACGGCGCGGTGAAGGAGCTGGAAGCTCGGGGCCTTGTGGCCAGCTGCTTCATGGTAGTGAACGATGGCTCCTACGCCGCAGGCTGCGTGGTGCGCGCCAGCGAGGAGCCGGGCACGAAGGTTGCCGTGGGCACGGTCATCACCGTGTATATCGCCGCGGACCCCAGTGTGCAGATCACCACGCCGGAGGAACCTGCCGCGACAGAACCCACCACCGAACCGGAAGCCCCTGCCGCCGAAGGGGAGACGGAAGCGGGGTCACAATAAAAGCAGAAGCGGGAGCCTGAATTCAGGCTCCCGCTTCTGCTTGTTTAGGATAGGAAAGAGAATGGCTTAGTTAGAGGTTGGTGTAGCCCATCAGGTAGCGGTCTACCTCGGCGGCGCAGTCGCGGCCTTCGCGCAGGCCCCACACCACAAGGCTCTGGCCGCGGCGCATATCGCCGCAGACGAACACCTTTTCCACGTTGGTCTTGAAGCTGTGGTCGGCCACGTTGCCGCGGGCGGTCAGTTCCACACCAAATGCATCGGCCACGTAGCTTTCGCAGCCGGTAAAGCCTGCGGCGATGAACGCCAGCTGGCAGTTGTAGGTAAATTCTTCACCGGTGGGCACCATGTTGGTGCGGCCGGTCTCCGGGTCACGCTCCGGCTTCAGGGTGCTGATGACGGCACCGGTCAGGTTGCCGGCCTCGTCCTTCAAGAACTCCTTCACGGTGGTCTGGTACACGCGCGGGTCCTTGCCGAACTTGGCAAGGCACTCGGTCTGGCCGTAGTCCACTTTGAGCACCCGGGGCCACTCCGGCCACGGGTTGGAAGCAGCGCGCTCCTTGGGCGGCTGAGGCATCATTTCCAGTGCTACCAGATCGGTGCAGCCCTGCCGCAGGGCCGTGCCCTGACAGTCGTTGCCGGTGTCGCCGCCGCCGATGACCAGAACGTTCTTGCCCTTGGCGTCAATGGCCTTGCCATCGGCAAACTGGCTGTCCAGCAGGCTTTTCGTCACGCTGGTCAGGTAGTCCACGGCAAAATGCACGCCGTTGGCATCGCGGCCGGGCACGTTCAGGTCACGGGCCTTCTTGGCGCCGCAGCACAGCACCACGGCATCGTAGCCGTTCAGCAGATCTTCGGCTGCCACGGCCCCACCGATGTCCATATTGGTGCGGAACTCCACGCCCTCGGCCTGCATGATCTTGATGCGGCGCTCAATGACGGATTTGTCCAGCTTCATGTTCGGGATGCCGTACATCAGCAGGCCGCCCACGCGGTCGGCGCGCTCAAACACGGTCACGGCGTGGCCGCGCTTGTTCAGGTACTCGGCCACGGAAAGGCCGGACGGGCCGCTGCCCACCACGGCAACGCTCTTGCCGGTGCGTGCCGGAGGGGGAGCCGCGTGCAGCCAGCCCTTGGCATAGGCCGTCTCAATGATGGCGTGCTCGTTCTCGCGCACGGTCACGCTGCTGCCGGTCACATCGCCGCAGGTGCAGGCGGCCTCGCACAGGGCGGGGCACACCCGGCTGGTGAACTCCGGGAAGCGGTTGGTGGCCATCAGGCGGTGCATGGCCAGCTCCCACTTGCCGTGGTAGACCAGGTCGTTCCACTCCGGGATGAGGTTGTTCAGCGGGCAGCCGGAGGCCATGCCGCCGATCATCATGCCGGCCTGGCAGAAGGGGACGCCGCAGTCCATGCAGCGCGCCGCCTGGGTCTGCTGCTCCTCGCGGGAGAGCCAGACGTGAAATTCGTTGAAGTTTTCCATGCGCTCCAGCGGCGGCACATCCGTGCTGGTTTTGCGCGTATAATCGATAAATCCTGTTGTCTTGCCCATAACGCAGCCCTCCTTACTTCTTCTTCTGCACCGTGTAGAATGCTTCGATCTGCGCCTGCTCGCCGTCCAGACCGCGCTCCTCTACGGACGCGATCACCCGCAGCATGCGGTCGTAATCGTAAGGCAGAACTTTCTTGAACTTGGGCAAAAATTCGCTGAAGTTGTCCAGAATTTCCTTGCCGCGGGGGGAGCCGGTGGCTTCCACATGCTCGCGGATGAGCTCTTTCAGGGTGGCAACGTCGTATTTGTGCTCCACGGGCTCAAGGCTGACGGTCTCCTTGTTCACGCGCTGGTAGAAGTCCCAGTTCTCGTCCAGTACATAGGCGATGCCGCCGGTCATGCCGGCTGCAAAGTTCTTGCCGGTCTGGCCCAGCACGACCACCGTGCCGCCGGTCATGTACTCGCAGCCGTGGTCGCCCACGCCCTCCACAACGGCGGTAGCACCACTGTTGCGCACGGCGAAGCGCTCACCGGCCATGCCGGAGATGAACGCCTTGCCGCTGGTAGCACCATAGAGGGCCACGTTGCCGGTGATGATGTTCTCCTCCGGCTTGAAGGTGATACCCTCGGGCGGGCGCACCACGATCTTGCCGCCGGAAAGGCCCTTGCCCATGTAGTCGTTGCAGTCGCCCACAAGGTCCAGCGTCAGGCCATTCGGGATGAATGCACCGAAGCTCTGGCCGCCGGCACCCACGCAGTGGGCGGTGTAAACATCATCCGGCAGGCTGTTGCCATATTTGCGGGTGATCTCGCTGCCGAAGATGGCACCAAAGGCGCGGTCCGTGTTGGAGACATCCAGATTCACGCTCTGGGGATTCTTGCTGTTCAGCTTGAACTTCTTCATCAGCACCTTCATGTCGAGGGTGTTTTCCAGATGGAAGTCGTAGGTATCAGCAGGCACAAAGTGCACGTTGCTGTTCTCGATGGCAGGGTTGTGCAGGATGCAGTCCAGGTCCATCTTGGAGGCGCGGCTGCCGGGTGCGGCAGGCTTGACCTTGAGCAGGTCGGTGCGGCCCACCAGCTCGTCGATGGTGCGCACGCCCAGCTTTGCCATGTACTCGCGCAGCTCCTGGGCCACAAAGGTCAGGTAGTTGATGATGTATTCCGGCTTGCCGCGGAAATTCTTGCGCAGCTCCGGGTTCTGGGTGCAGATGCCCATGGGGCAGGTGTCCAGGTTGCACACACGCATCATCACGCAGCCCTCAGCCATCAGCAGGGTGGTGCCGAAGCCGAATTCCTCCGCGCCCAGCATGCAGCTGATGGCCACGTCGCGGCCGCTCAGCAGCTTGGAGTCGCTCTCGATGCGCACGCGGGTGCGCAGGCCGTTCAAAATCAGGGTCTGGTGGGTCTCGGCGATGCCAAGCTCCCAGGGCAGGCCCGCGTTCTTGATGGAAGTGCGCGGTGCTGCACCGGTGCCGCCGTCGTAGCCGGACACCAGAATGACCTGTGCGCCGCCCTTGGCCACACCGGCCGCAATGGTGCCGACACCGGCCTCACTCACCAGCTTGACGTTGATGTTGGCGTTGCGGTTGGCGTTCTTCAGGTCGTAGATCAGCTCGGCCAGGTCCTCGATGGAGTAGATGTCGTGGTGCGGCGGGGGGGAGATCAGGCCCACACCGGTGGTGCTGTGACGGGTCTTGGCGATCCACGGATACACTTTGGCACCGGGCAGGTTGCCGCCCTCGCCGGGCTTTGCGCCCTGTGCCAGCTTGATCTGAATTTCTTCGGCGCTCACCAGATACTTGCTGGTGACGCCGAAACGGGCGGAAGCCACCTGCTTGATCTTGGAATTGCTCTCGCTGTGGTAGCGCTCCTCGGGCTCGCCGCCCTCACCGGTGTTGCTGCGTCCGCCCAGACGGTTCAGGGCGATGGCAATGGTCTCGTGGGCTTCGCTGCTCAGGGCACCGTAGCTCATGGCCGCGCCCTTGAACCGCTTGACGATGGAGCTCACCGGCTCCACTTCCTCCAGCGGGATGCCGCCGTCCGGGGCAAAGTTGAAGTCCAGCAGGCTGCGCAGATGAACGCCGTCGGTGCCCATGTTGTCCACGGTATTGGTGAACTGCTTGAAAGCACCGTAATCGTTGGTGAAGCAGGCCTTCTGGAACAGATGGATGGTCTGCGGGTTGAACAGATGATCTTCCTTGCCGCTGCGGAACTTGTGGGCACCGCCGTCGGCCAGCTCCATGTTGATGTCCAGACCCAGCGGGTCGAAGGCTGCGTTGTGCTGGGCTTCCACGTCGGCCTGAATATCTTCCAGACTGATGCCGCCCACACGGCTCACGGTGCCGGTGAAGTATTTGTCGATGACATCCTTCGAGATGCCCACCGCCTCAAAGATCTGGCTGCTCTGGTAGCTCTGGATGGTGGAGATGCCCATCTTGGAGGCGATCTTCACGATGCCGTTCAGGATGGCGTTGTTGTAGTCCTCCACGGCGGCATAATAGTCCTTGTCCAGCAGACCTTCGTCAATGAGCTGACCGATGGTCTCGTGGGCCAGATAGGGGTTGATGGCGCAGGCACCGTAGCCCAGCAGGGTGGCGAAGTGGTGCACCTCGCGGGGCTCTGCGCTTTCCAGAATCAGGGCCAGTGCGGTGCTCTTTTTGGTGCGGATGAGGTACTGAGACACGGCGGAAACAGCCAGCAGGCTGGGGATGGTCACATGGTATTCATCCACGTCGCGGTCGGACAGGATGATGATGTTCGCGCCCTCTTTGTAGGCACGGTCCACTTCCAGGAACACGCGGTCGATGGCCTTTTCCAGGCTGGTGTTTTTATAATAGTTGATGGACACCGTGGCCACCTTGAAGCCCGGCACGTTCATGTACTTGATCTTCAGCAGGTCGGTGCTGGTCAGAATGGGGTTGTGGACTTTCAGCACCTTGCAGTTCTCGGGCTTATCCTCCAGCAGGTTGCCGTGGGCGCCGATGTACACGCTGGTGGAGGTGACCACCTTCTCGCGGATGGCGTCGATGGGGGGGTTCGTCACCTGCGCAAAGCGCTGCTTGAAGTAGTTGAACAGCGGGGGATGCTGGTCGCTCAGCACGGCCAGCGGCGTATCAGTGCCCATGGCACCGGAAGGCTCTGCACCTGCCCGGGCCATGGCAAGGATCATGGTGTTCACGTCCTCATACTTATAGCCGAACACCTTCTGCAGGCGGGTGAGCTGGTCGCCGGTGTAGCTTTCCACCTTCACGTTGGGGATCTTCAGCTTGGCCAGCTCCACAAGGTTGCGGTCGATCCACTCGCCGTAGGGTTCGCGGCTGGCGTAGAACTCTTTCAGCTTTTCGTCATCCACCACTTCGCCCTTGACGGTATCCACCAGCAGCATTTTGCCGGGGCGCAGGCGGTCCTTGACGAGGATATTCTCCGGGTCGCATTCCAGCACGCCCACCTCAGAGGACAGGATCATGCGGCCGTCCTTGGTGATGTAGTAGCGGCTGGGGCGCAGACCGTTGCGGTCCAGCACAGCGCCCATCACGTCGCCGTCCGAGAACAGGATGGCGGCGGGGCCGTCCCAGGGCTCCAGCATGGTGGCGTAATACTGGTAAAAATCGCGCTTTTTCTGGCTGATGTTCTTGTTGTTCTCCCACGGTTCCGGGATGGTGATCATCACGGCCAGCGGCAGGTCCATGCCGTTCATCACCATGAATTCCAGCGCATTGTCCAGCATGGCGGAGTCGGAGCCGGAGGTGTTGATGATGGGCAGAATTTTGTTCATGTCGTCCTGCATGATGGAGCTGGAAATGCTCTCCTCGCGGGCCAGCATGGCGTCGGTGTTGCCCTTGATGGTGTTGATCTCGCCGTTGTGCAGGATGAAGCGGTTGGGGTGGGCGCGCATCCAGCTGGGGTTGGTGTTGGTAGAGAAGCGGCTGTGCACCATGCCGATGGCGGATTCATAGTCGGGGTCCTGCAGGTCGGTGTAGAACAGGCGCAGATCGTGCACCAGGAACATGCCCTTGTACACGATGGTGCGGCTGGACAGGCTGGGCACATAGGTGCCGTTGCTGGCCTGCTCGAACACGCGGCGCACGATGTAGAGCTTGCGGTCGAAGTCGATGCCCTTGCTCACCTTGGCGGGCTTTTTGATAAAGCACTGCCAGATGGCGGGCATACAGTCGCGGGCTTTCTGGCCCACGGCGTCCGGGTTCACGGGCACCTTGCGCCAGGCCAGAAATTCCAGGCCCTCTTTGCGGGTGACCACCTCGAACAGCTTCATGGCCTGGGCCCGCAGGTGTTCGTTCTGGGGGAAGAAGAACATGCCCACGCCGTATTCGCGCTCGTTGCCCAGGCGGATGTTCATTTCCTCGGCCACTTTGGAGAAGAACTTGTGGCTGATCTGCAGCAGGATGCCCACGCCGTCGCCGGTCTTGCCCTCGGCATCCTTACCGGCGCGGTGCTCCAGCCGCTCCACGATGGCCAGTGCATCGTCCACGGTCTGGTGGCTCTTGCGGCCCTTGATGTCCACCACAGCGCCGATGCCGCAGGCGTCGTGCTCAAACTGTGGATCGTACAGGCCAAGGGTGTTTTTCTGCTCTGTAAAGTTTTCCATAGACTTTCCCATCCTTTATCAAAATCCTCACCGGATGCGGCACCCTCCGCATTCTGACAAAAAAGAAAAGCGCCCCGCAAGGGCAGAGTTTACCCTTGCGGAACGCCTTTGTTCCGGTACCTTCTATTATAGCGGGCGCTGAAAAATCTTCAAGTGACAGCTGCACCAAATATGATGGCGGCTTTCCACCGCTTCTTGTGCGAAACGCCGCGAACGGCCCGAACTGTGCACCGTACAAAAACAAAACCGCCGCATCCGGCCGCCTTTGCGGGGCAGGGGATGCAGCGGTTTGTGTGCGCTCGTGTGGTTTTTCCGCCCTTAGTGCTTTGCAGCACGCTGTTTGCGGGTGAAGAACCATCCGCAGGCCAGCAGGCCGAAGCCGAAGCTCATCAGCACGACAGCCAGCCAGCCGGTGGTGCCGGTCTGGGGCAGGGTGTCGGCCTTGGTGGTATCCAGTGCGGGGGTCTCAGCCGGCTGGGCAGGCACGGTGGTGTCGTCCTGAGCCGGTTCCTCGCCGGGGGTCTCGTCCTGTGCAGGTGCGTCGGGCTCTGCAGGCTCCTCGGGGGTCTCCGGGGTCTCCGGACTCTCGGGCTCCGTGGGTTCCTCGGGCTCCGTCGGGACGACCGGGACATCGGGGATGTCCGTGCCGTTCTTCAGGTTGGTGAAGACGATCTCGGCGGTGTCATTCTTGGGCACAACGCCGGTGTCTGCGCCGCTGACGCTCTGCAGGGTCCAGCCGGTCTGGCGGACCTCGGCGATGGTGTAGCCAACGCCTGCAGGCAGGTTTGCGATGGTGATGCTTTCGCCGCCCTTCAGCGAGAAGGATGCGATGCCGTTTTCAAACTGCACGCCGTATTCTTCTGCGTCTGCGGTGGTGATGGTGTTGTCATCCAGCATCAGCATAAAGTTGAAGACGGTGTCCGCGTCGTCGGCGTCCAGCTCACCGGCCAGCTCCTTGGTGACCACCAGGGAACCGGTTGCGGTCTGCTTTTCGTTGACGAACGCGATCTCGGCGGTGGCGCGGTAGGGCACTTTGCCCTCGGCGTCGCCGTCCACCCGGGCCAGCAGCCAGCCGCCCTTGGACTGCTCGGTGATGGTGTAACCCATGCGAACAGGCAGGTTTTCGATGGTCTTGCTTTCGCCGTCTTTCAGGGTGAAGGTCGCCTTGCCGTTTTCGAACCGGACGCCGTACCGCTCGTCGTTCACGGTGTCGATGGTCTCATCGTCCAGCGTGAGCACGAAGGTGAACTCGGCGTCGCAGTCGTCCACCAGCATTTCACCGGTCATCTGCTTGTGGACGATCAGGCTGCCGGTGGGGCCGTGGGCGGCCTTGAGGGACAGGCGGTTGGTATAAGAAGTGACGGGTTCGACGAGAACCATGTGCAGGTCCGCTTCGTCCTCCGCGTGGGCGTTCCAGCGGGTGCTTTCATAGTCGTCGTACCAGCCGTCAATGGGGTGGTAGCAGTCCGGGTAACCGTCCAGTGCCCAGTCGCTGCCGGTAGCACCAAAGGTAATGGTGGCGCCGTCACCATTCTCAATGTCATCACCGCCAACCTTTGCATGGTTGTTGTACAGCTGCACGTCATCCGAAAGAGTTGCAGTAGAATAGTTTCGGAGACCGCCGCCATACCAAGTGGAAGTGGTGTTATAACGAACACGGCCGGAGAGCAGCGTCAGGGTCGCATTTTCGTTATTGACAATGCCGCTGTTCTTGTTGTGCTCGACCTGCAGGTCAACGTCTCTTTCTACAGTAAACGTTCCACTCTTGGTGTTATAAATACCGTAGGAATTGTTGTTATCGGCAGAAACATTTGCACCGGTCGCTACAATAAACGTTCCGAGGGAATTACCAATACCGAAAGATTTATTGTTGTCGGCAGAAACATTTGCGCCATTTTCTATGGTGAAAACTCCACCGTCATTGTAAATACCGTAGCCTTCGTTACGGTCGGCAGAAACATCTGCACCGCTCTGAATTGTAAAGTAGTCATCTGCAGGGGTGGAGAAATTTCCGTAGACGGTGTTGTAAATGCCAGCAGACGCATTGTTGTTGGCAGTGACATGTGCGCCGCCCTCAATGAGGAAGAAACCTGTTGCCCACGCTAGATCGCCACCGCCTGCATAGTTGTAGATGCCGACATCATTATTGTTTGCGGAGACATTGGCACCGCTTTTAATGGTAGTACGAGCATCGAAACTGTTTGCAAAGCCAAGCTGGCTATTGCCATCGATGATGACGGTTGCACCGCCTTCAATGTTCAGAATCCATTCGTTTAAAAGGCCGGACAAACCAACATTGTTGCGGGCATAGATATACGCACCGGATTCGATGGTCACGTTGCCTTCGTAGGTGGCATCGTCATGCTGTGCGTGCACGACAAAACCGCCGGTGGCACCATAAAGGTCAGCCTTACCGTTGCCCGTGCAGATAACCCGTCCACGAATATGACTTTCACCTTCACGGCTGTTGCCAATGCCGACGCCAGAGCCGCCGCTGTCAGTAGCATACAACGTAGAAGCAGCATCCATATCAAGGACACCAGCATAAACGGCATAGCCATACCACCCGCCGGGGTTATTGGTTGCGGTGAGCGTGGAAGATATCATGGTCAACGTGCCGCCATAGCTTCCTACACCATAACAGCCGAGAGCACCGCCATAACCGTAGAGACCGTTACCAGTAAAATAGACATCGGCATTGTCCAGCGTGAGATTGATGGGGTCGATGGTCATTCCGTACCAGCCACAGTCTGTGACTTTCAGAGAAGACGAAGTGACCCAGATGCCGTGACCGTCTTCACTGTAACTCTCTGCGTAGATACCGCTGGCTTCTTCGGCAGCAAAACCGGAGATTTCAGCATTTGTATTGTCTTCAAAATACAAATCACTGTCGTGCTCCAGGAAAATGCCGCTGCCCAAGATTTGGTCCGGTGTCAATGAGAATTCGACATGGCTCAAATGCAGCTTGCTGGAATGGGTGATCAGGTTGGCCGTATTGCCTGCGCTGTGTTCATGGGTATGCTGAGCCGCATGAATGGTCAACGTGAGATCCTGGAACGTGATATCACTCTGATACGCATACATGCCATACTGCTCCAGCGTCAGCGTGTAGGTATTGCCGCCGGAAATGGTCAAGTTCTTACTATGGAACTCAAGGCCCGTACTCAGCTCGATGTCCTGCAACAGATCAATCTGGGCGCCATCCGCTGCATCGTCGATCGCTTCGGTCAGCGTTGCATAGGTTTTGCCATTGATCGCACACACAGCCTGATCGCTGCCTGTGCCGTCCGCAGAGCCGGGCGTGTCCGCGTAGAGATCGGGGATGGGGTCGTCTGCATACAGGTCTTCCACAAACGGCGTTGTCGCGGCCGCCGCTGTTTTCGCACTGTTTGCATCCGCAGCGTCCTTCACCGGGTCCGTCTCCACCGGGTCCGTCTCCGCCGGGCCGGAAGCAGCATTTGTGCCGGGGTCCACAGCCACCGGGGTCTGTTCCTGTGAAACATCTGAAACATCTGAAACATCAAAGGAACAGAGATCGGTGGAAAGATCTTCCCAGCCAATAATGGTGCCGTCCGAATCCGTGATGGGGTCGGAACTCAGTGCAAGCGCACTCAGCGGCATGACACAAAGCAGCAATCCGATGGTCAGTATCGCTACAAACCATCTTTTTTTCATAATTTATTACCTCCTTCTTTCTAAAATATGGTGCATTTTGTGCACCATTCATATATTACCATCTGAATTCTGGAAAAACAAGGGGTCCGAAAGATTTTGCACCACAAAAAAGCTGGCTTTTTGCGCCGATTGGGAACGGTACCGGAGTTTCTCCGGCATGTGCTGCCGAAACGGTCCTGAAAACGTGCATCCATGCCGAAAAGTACCGGAAACGTGCACGAATTGCAACAAATGAAAAGCTCCCGGAAAATACCGGGAGCAAAGCAGAAATGACAGGGGAAATGTCCGGCGGGGTGCTCAGCCGCCCAGAATGGCGTGCAGGTCGTCTTCCGGCGTGGTGACGGCTTTCAGGTCATATTTTTGCTGCAGCACCTGCACCACCCCCGGCGAGAGGAAGGCGGGCAGGGTGGGCCCCAGCCGGATGTTTTTGATGCCCAGCGCCAGCAGCGCGATCAGGATGCACACGGCCTTCTGCTCAAACCAGCACAGCACCAGCGAGAGCGGCAGGTCGTTCACCCCGCAGCCAAAGGCGTCTGCCAACGCCAGTGCGATGCGGATGGCACTGTAGGCGTCGTTGCACTGGCCCACGTCCAGAATGCGGGGCAGCCCGGTGCCGGGCACGTTGCCCAAAGGCAGATCGTTCAGCCGGAACTTGCCGCACGCCAGCGTCAGGATCACCGTGTCCTGCGGGGTGAGCTTGGCGAACTCGGTGTAGTACCGGCGGGAAGGCCGTGTGCCGTCGCAGCCGCCCACCAGGAAAAAGTGCCGGATCTTGCCGTCCTTTACCGCCTGCACGATCTCGCCCGCATGGCGCAGCACGGCATCATGCGCAAAGCCGGTGACGACGGCCTTGCCGCCGTTCATGCCGGGCACGAGGGTGTCCTCTTTGTAGCCGCCCAGCTCCAGCGCCCGGCGGATGACGGGGGAGAAATCCCGCCCTTCGTCGATGTGCACGATGCCGGGGTAGGACACCACCGAGGTGGTGAACACCCGGTCGGCGTAACTCTCCCGCAGGGGCATGATGCAGTTGGTGGTGAACAGGATGGGCGCGGGGATATCCTCAAACTCGGTCTGCTGGTTCTGCCATGCGGTGCCGAAGTTGCCCTTCAGGTGGGGGTATTTCTGCTTCAGCTCCGGGTAGCCGTGGGCGGGCAGCATCTCCGAGTGGGTGTAGATGTGGATGCCCTTGCCCTTCGTCTGCTCGAGCAATTGCTGCATGTCGAACAGGTCATGGCCGGAAACCACGATGAACGGCCCTTTTTCAATGGTCAGCGGCACTTCCACCGGCACCGGGTCGCCAAAGGCCCCGGTGTTGGCGGCGTCCAGCAGCTCCATGCAGCGGTAGCTGGCTTCGCCGGTCTTCTGCACCAGCGCCCACAGCTCGTCCATGGAAAGGCCCTCGGCGCTCAGAGTTTCCAGCGCGGTGCAGAAAAAGCGGTCCAGCTCCGGGCTGATGCGGCCCAGCACCCGGGCGTGGTAGTTGTAGGCCGCCATGCCCCGCAGGCTGAACAGCACGAAGCTTTTCAGGCTGCGCACGTCCGGGTCCGGCTCGTGCCACAGCCGCTGCATGTCGTAGTCCGGCGCGACGGCCGGGCAGGCGGCGTGGACCTTCTCGGTGAGGGCGTCCACGGTGGCGGCGTCAAAGTTGACATTGGTGATGGTGGTGAACAGCCCCTGCATCAGCAAAAGGGCCTGCTCCGGGGCCGGGGCGCGGCCCGCGTCCACCAGCTGCCCGGCATAGGTGATCAGCGCGCCGGTGAGCCGGTCCTGCGCGGCGGCTGTCTCGGCCGATTTGCCGCACACACCCGCTGCCCCGGTGCAGGCCGTGCAGCCCGCCGCCTGCTCACATTGAAAACAGAACATCCGCTCGTCCATAGAAAAACTCCCTTTCCTGCGTGAGATACCGGGAGTATGGCCGAAAAGCGCCGCCGTTATGCACACACAAAAAACAAGCGTGCACACGGGGCACTGCCCATGCGCACGCTCGTTTGGAAGGGAGCCTGGTTTTGGCTTACTGGATGCCGGTCACCTTGTAGTCCTGGTCCTCGACGGCCTTCTTCAGCACGTCGTCGGCCACTTCGGCGTTCAGGGTGACGATGGCGGTGCCGGCCTCGTGGCTCACCACGGCCTCGTCCACCTCGGGCAGGGCTTCCAGAGCCTTCTTCACGCGGGCCTCGCAGTGGCCGCACATCATGCCTTCTACGTTCAGGGTCTTCTTCATGGAATTGTCCTCCTTGGTACTCTCTTTGTTTTCAACCGCTGCGGGCTGCGTCAGGGCAGCGGGCAGGGAAGATGCATTTTTGGGCGCATGGTCGCGCTTGGTGCTGTGCAGATCAAACAGGTTCAGGCGCAGGGCGTTGCTTACCACGCAGAAGCTGGAAAGGCTCATGGCAGCAGCACCGAACATGGGGTTCAGCGTCAGGCCGAAGGGGATGAACACGCCTGCGGCCAGCGGGATGCCGATGATGTTGTAGATGAACGCCCAGAACAGGTTTTCGTGGATGTTGCGCAGGGCAGCACGGCTCAGGCGGATGGCGGCGGGCACGTCCGACAGCTTGGAGTTCATCAGCACCACGTCCGCCGCGTCGATGGCAACGTCGGTGCCTGCGCCGATGGCGATGCCGGTGTCGGCACGGGTCAGGGCCGGGGCATCGTTGATGCCGTCGCCCACCATGGCCACCTTGCCGGATGCCTGCAGCTGGCGAATGACCGCTTCCTTGCCGTCGGGCAGCACGCCTGCGATCACCTCGTCCACACCGGCCTGCCTGCCAATGGCGTCGGCAGTGCGCTGGTTGTCACCGGTGAGCATGACCACGCGGATGCCCATGGCCTGCAGCTCCCGGATGGCGCGGGGGCTGTCCTCCTTGATGGTATCGGCCACCGCGATGATGCCCAGCAGACGGCCTGCTCCGCCGAAGAACAGGGGCGTTTTGCCCTGTGCGGAAAGGGCTGCGGCCTTCTCCTGCAGCTGTGCGGGCACGGTGACTTTGGTGCCGATAAAGGACGCATTGCCGCCAAAGATCTCCACGCCGTCCAGCTTTGCGGCCAGACCGTTGCCCGGCAGGGCGGCAAAGCCGGATACCTCGGGGGCGGTGAGCTTCTGCGCGTCGGTGCAGGCCAGCACGGCCTTTGCCAGCGGGTGCTCGCTCTTGCGCTCCAGTGCGGCGGCAAGGGTGAGCAGCTCCGTCTCGGAAACGCCCTCGGCGGGCAGAATGTCAGTCACTTTTGGTTCGCCGCTGGTGATGGTGCCGGTCTTGTCCAGCGCCACGATCTGGGTGCGGCCTGCAGCTTCCAGCGAAGCGGCGGTCTTGAACAGGATGCCGTTCTTTGCACCCAGACCGTTGCCCACCATGATGGCCACCGGCGTTGCCAGACCCAGCGCACAGGGGCAGCTGATGACCAGCACGGAGATGCCGCGGGCCAGCGCATAGCCCAGCTCCCGGCCCAGCAGCAGCCACACGATGGTGGTGACCACCGCAATGGTAATGACCGCAGGCACGAAGAAACCGGACACCGTATCGGCGATTTTTGCAATGGGAGCCTTGGTGGCGGCGGCGTCGCTGACCATCCGGATGATCTGGGCAAGGGTGGTGTCCTCACCCACGCGGGTGGCCCGGCACTGCAGGAAACCGGACTGGTTGGTGGTGGCAGCGCTCACCTTGTCGCCCTCGGCCTTGTCCACGGGGATGCTCTCGCCGGTCAGGGCGCTCTCGTTCACGGCGCTGGTGCCTTCCAGCACGATGCCGTCCACGGGGATGTTCTCGCCCGGGCGCACCACAAAGATGTCCCCCTTCTGCACCTGCTCGATGGGCACGGTCACTTCGGCACCGTCCCGCAGCAGGGTGGCGGTCTTGGGGGCAAGCTTCATCAGGCTCTTGAGCGCGTCGGTGGTCTTGCCCTTGGAGCGGGCCTCCAGCATCTTGCCCACCGTGATGAGGGTCAAAATCATGGCGGCGGACTCAAAGTAGAACTCCATCATATAGTGCATGACCAGCTCACTGTTGCCGTCCACCTGCGCGCGGGTCATGGCGAACAGGGCGTAGGTGCTCCACACAAAGCTTGCCATGGAACCCATGGCCACCAGCGTGTCCATGTTGGGCGAGCCGTGGAGGAGCCCCTTGAAGCCGTTGATGAAGAACTTCTGGTTGATGACCATGACGATGCCCGCCAGCAGCAGCTGCACAAGGCCCATGGCGATGTGGTTGCCGTCGAACCAGCGGGGCAGGGGCCAGCCCCACATCATGTGGCCCATGGAGAAGTACATCAGCACCAGCAGAAAGCCCAGCGACGCAATGAGCCGCCGCTTGAGCTTGGGGGTCTCGTGGTCGGCCAGCGCGTCAAGGTCGGCGCTGGTGGAGCTGGCAGCCGCCGCGCCCGCACGCTTGGGGCTGGCACCGTAACCGGCATCCTGCACGGCCTTGATGATCTCGGCAGAGCTGGCGGTGCCCTCCACGCCCATGGAGTTGGTCAGCAGGCTCACCGAGCAGCTGGCAACGCCGGGCACCTTGCTCACGGCCTTCTCCACCCGGGCGGAGCAGGCTGCGCAGCTCATGCCGGTAACGTTGTATTGTTCCATAAAATATCACTCCTACGTTGAGTATGCACGGGAACGGGCTTCTTATTTCATGAGCTTGGGCAGCAGATTCATCAGCTCGTCCAGCTTTACCTCGCTGCCCGCACGCAGGTCGTCCGCCACGCAGGTGGAGATGTGCTGTGCCAGCAGCTCCTTGGAAAAGCTGTTCAGCGCCGAGTTCGCCGCCGCCACCTGCACAAGGATGTCCACGCAGTAGGCATCTTTTTCCAGCATGCCGCGGATGCCGCGCACCTGCCCCTCGATGCGGCTGAGCCGGTTCAGCAGGGCCTTGTGTTCCTCAGGGGTGCGGTCCTTGTGGCGGCAGCAGGAGGGGGTGACGCTTTCGGTGGGCACAGCGGATGCGTCAACGGCCGGAGCCGTGGCAGCTTCGGGCTGGGCGGGCGTGCTGCAACAGCAGCAGGGCTTTTTCTCGTTGTCCATAAAATATCTCCTTTACCCATAGGGGGTATACATCTTACAGCATGAGTATAGCACAGCAAACCCGATAAATCAAGTAGGGAATTGAAAAATACAAACAAAAAGAGGGAAGGCACTGCAAATGCCTTCCCTCTATCAAATCACTTTTACTTCTCCAGAATCCGCGGCACAAACAGGCCCAGCATCTTGCCCCACCAGTACCACTCGTGGGAGACATCGCCGCCCCAGACCTCGAGGTGGGCGGGCAGGCCCTGTGCGGCCAGCACATCGGCCAGCGCCTGCGTGTCGGCTTTGGCATCGTCCTCGTAGGCACCCTGACCGGCGCAGAGCATCAGGCTGTTCTCCTTGGCCTTGGCCAGAGCCAGCTTGTCGGCGATGCCGTTCTCGGCCAGATACTGCAGGGGAGAGCAGCGCAGCACCAGATCGTCGGCTTCACTGCCCCAGAAGCGGGCCAGATCGTAGATGCCGGAAAGGCCGATGGCACCGGCAAAGAGCTTGGGACGGCGCAGGCGGCAGTTGACGGCGTGCACAGCGCCAAGGTCGATGCCCACACACCACAGCTTGGCATCCTTTGCGGCACCGTTCAGGGCCAGCACCCGGGGAGCCAGCTCGGCGGTAAGGTAGACGAAGTACTTTTCCTCCATCTCGGCGCGGCGGCGCACCGGGATGTCGCCGTTCAGTACGGCCTCGCCGTCAATGCTGTCGGCGCAGAACAGCTGCACCTTGCCCTCGTTCAGCAGCGGGGCAATGGCATCGGGCATGCCGTTGTTCTCCCAATCATAAAAGCGGCCGCCGCGGGCAGGCAGGGCCAGCACCGGCACACCGGCGCTGCCGTATACCTTGAACTCCATCTCGCGGTTCAGCACGCTGCTCCACTCTTTGTAATAGGTACCCTGGATCATAAATCAAGCACTCCTTGTTTCTATATTCACCGGCCCAGGCGTAGTCGCTGCACGTCGGTGCCGGTCGTTAGCGATCAAAAGAAAGCTTTCTCTGGAAATATCACACGAACTGGTTGCGCTGGGCATCGTACTCGTAGCCCACGGCCCGGAGCTTTGCGCAAAGGTCGGCCTTGTCGGCATCCATGTCTTCGCACAGAGCATCGAGGTTTTTGTAAAAATCACGCAGCTTCAGGTTCACCACGCTCAGCAGCATGATGGGATCGTTGGGCAGAGCCATGTGTTTTGCCTCCTTACAGCAACAAAAAAAGCCGGCCACTCGACAAAGTGACCGGCCACATACACCAAATTAGACAGCGCGGGTAACTTTGCCAGCGCGCAGGCAACGGGAGCATGCGTAGACGTACTTGGGAGAACCCTCAACGACCGCCTTGACACGACGGACATTCGGCTTCCAGGTACGGTTGGAACGACGATGAGAGTGAGAAACCTTGATACCAAAGGCAACACCCTTGCCGCAGCATTCACATTTAGCCATGGTACTTGCACCTCCTGCAGTGAAGTAAGGAATCAAAATAATCAGCTTGACTATTGTAGCAGATTACCGGGCAAAATGCAAGCCTTTTTTCAAAAAATATTGCGATTTTTTGGAAACTCCCTCCGTCATTGCTTACGCAATGCCACCTCCCTCGGGGAGGGAGGCTTTGGCAGTACGGCAAAGTTTTTCTCTCTGCCAAGGGCTCCCTCACTGAGGGAGCTGTCGAGCGCATGCGAGACTGAAGGAGTTTACCCCCTTGTCTAAAACCTCAAAAAATAGTATTATATATGGTATACTGAAAAAAGGCAGGAATATCGAATGACCTCTCAGGGCATCTATTATCTCATCCGCGCGCTGGTGGCGCTGGTGGCCATCCCCTTCCACGAGTGCGGCCACGCGCTGGCAGCATGGCTGCTGGGCGACGACACCGCAAAGCGGCAGGGGCGGCTCTCCATGAACCCCTTTGCCCACTTTGACCTGCTGGGCACGCTGTGCATGGTGTTTGCGGGCGTGGGCTGGGCAAAGCCCGTCTCCACCGACCCCCGCAATTTCAAAAACCCCAAGTGGGGCATGGCTCTCACCGCGCTGGCTGGCCCTGCGGCAAACATGATCCTTGCCTATGTGGGCATGGTGGTGTGGAAGCTCATGTACTACTGGGCACCGGTGAACGATGCCACCATCTACATTGCCATGTTCCTGCAGTACCTTGTGCTGATGAACGTGAGCCTTGCCGTGTTCAACTTGATCCCGGTGCCGCCGCTGGACGGCAGCCGCATCCTGCTGGTGCTGCTGCCCCGGCGCATCTACTTTGGCCTGATGAAGTACGAGCGCTATATCATGATCGCCCTGCTGGCGGCAGTGTGGTTCGGCGCACTGGATACCCCCCTGTACTACCTGAACAACATTGTGTGGGAGCTGCTGGGCAAGGGCACCGGCTACATTGATAAGATCGCGTATTCCATCTACTATGCCGGCCTTGGGACGGTGGTGTGAGCGTGGCAGAAGAACTGACCTTCCATCTGGAAGATTTTGACGGCCCGCTGGAATTATTGCTGGCGCTTGTGGCCAAACATAAGATGGACCTGCACAACATCCCCATTCTGGAGCTGATCGACCAGTACACCGCCACGGTGGCGCGGGCCGACCCGGACCCGGAAGCCGCCAGCGCCTTCATCGAGATGGCCGCGCGGCTGGTGGAGATGAAAAGCTACCTGCTTTTGCCCCGCAGCGAAGAGGGCGAGCGCATGAAGCAGGAGTTCACCGGCCAGCTGATCGAGTACGACCAGTGCCGCCGCATGGCTGCGCTTTTGCGCCAAAAGGCCGAAGCTGCGCCGGTTTTTGTGCGTCCGCCCATGGAGATGGAGTTCGATAACACCTACGACCTGCACCATGCGCCGCAGGTGCTGGCGGATTACTGGGCCGTTCTTTCCGGCCGCACCAAGCTGCGCCGGGAGCCTACCCAGCAGCAGTTCGAGCCGCTGGTCACAGCGCCCATGGTGTCGGTGACGAGCCGGGTGGTGTACATTCTGCGGCACCTGATTGCCGGTACAGCGGCAAAAATGAGCCAGCTGTTCAGCCGCCAGCAGACCCGCAGCACCAACGTGGCCACCTTTCTGGCCTTGCTGGAGCTGGTGCGCGGCGGCCGTGTAAAGCTGGACGACGAGGGCCGGCTGACCATGCAGCGGGGCCGCATCCAACGTGATAAGGAGAAGGAATGAACCAGAAACAGATCCGTGCAGCCGTGGAAGCCATGCTGTTTGCCAGCGGCGACCCCATTGGTGCCGACAAGCTGGCCCAGGCGGTGCAGCTGCCGCAGCTCAGCGTGGAAGCCGCGCTGGAAGCCCTGCGGGAGCGCTACGCCCGGGAGGACAGCGGCCTGTGCCTGCTGCACCTGAACACCCGCTGGCAGCTTGCCACCAAGACCGAGTGGGCCGACTGCATCCGCCGCCTGCTGGACAGCCGCCGCGCAGTGCCCCTTGGCCCCGCCGCCATGGAGACCCTGACCGTGATCGCCTACAACCAGCCGGTGTCCCGCGCCTTCATCGAGCAGGTGCGCGGCGTGGATTCCTCGTCCAGCGTGTCGGGCCTGCTGGAAAAGGGCCTCATTGAGGAAGCCGGCCGCCTTGACCTGCCGGGCAGGCCGGTGAGCTTCCGCACCACCGACACCTTTTTGCGGGTGTTCGGCCTTTCTTCTCTGGCCGACCTGCCGCCGGTGCACGGACAGGAAACGGAAACGAACGCATCACCGACAGAAAGTGAGGGGTAACGCATGGGAGCATTCCTCGCCGCGCTGGGCGCAGTGCTGCTGTTCATCCTCCGGGTGATCGGCATTCTGCTGCTGGTGGTGCTGATCTTACTGGTGCTGTTGCTGCTGTGCCCCTTCTGCGCAGACCTGTGCTGGGAGCACGGCGTGCTCACCGTAAAGGCCGGTGCGCTGGGCATCACCTTCCCGGTGTTCCAGTACCCGAAGCCGGAGCCGCCGCCCGCACCGGAAAACCCGGAGCCGCCCAGGGGCTTTGGCAAGGTCAAGGCAAAGTTTGCCGCATGGCGGGCCGAGCGCAAGCGGAAAAAGGCAGAGGAGAAGGCCCGCAAAAAGGCCGCCGCCGCTGCCGCCAAGGCAAACAAGCCCGCCCAGCCGCGCAAAAAGGCAAAGATCACGCTGGAGATCCTCTGCACCATGCTCAAAGGTGCGGGCACTTTGACCAAAGCTGTGTTCGGTGCGCTGCGCATTACAAAAATACAGGTGCGCCTTGGTGTGCGCGGGGAGGACCCCGCCGCCGCTGCCCGCAGCTACGGCAAGCTGCAGGCGTGGCTGTACCCGGTGCTGGGCGTGCTGGACCGCTTTCTCTGGCTGCAGTTCGATGAGCTGCGCATCCTGCCGGACTTTGGCAGCGGACAGCCCACCGTGGAGGACCGGGTGTCCTGCCGGGTGAGCGCGCAGGCACTGTTCATCGTCCTTGCGGCGGTGCGGGTGCTGTACGAGTTCTGGCGCAAAAAAGTATTGGACATCTTCCTATAATGTGGTACACTATAAGGGTATCCGGATCTGCAGACAACGGGCCTTTGCCCGAATCAAACCGATAAAGGAGAGCTGTTTTATGGCTGAGCATCCCATTCAGGGCCTGATGAACGTTACTATGGAGAAGATCCACCAGATGGTGGACTCCAACACCATCATTGGCAAGCCCATCATCACCGAGGACGGCACCACCATCCTGCCGGTTTCCAAGGTGAGCTTTGGCTTTGCCTCCGGCGGCACCGACTTTGACGGCAAGAACGCCGCCAACAAGGACCTGTTCGGCGGCGGCTCCGGTGCGGGTGTGAACATCCAGCCGGTGGCCTTCCTCGTGGTAAAGGACGGCTGCGTGCGCACCATCCAGCTGTCGGACAACGCCGACACCATCAACCGTGCCCTGACCATGCTGCCGGAGCTGGTGGACAAGCTGGCCTCTATGGTCAAGAAGGACGAGAAGAAAGAAGAACCTGCTGCTCCGGCAGAGCAGTAAACCCAAGCCGTAACTGCGGGCTTCCGACCCGCAGTTTTTGATACAGGCGCACCTGTGCCTCAAAACAGGGGAGCAGTGCGCGTTTTGAGCGCCGGGAGGCGCACAAGGAGTTTTGATTATGGCAGAAGAACGTATTCAGAAGATCATGGCGGAGCAGGGTCTGTGCTCCCGCCGCGCAGCCGAGCAGATCATTGCCGAGGGCCGCGTCAAGGTCAACGGCCACCCCGTGAAGGTGGGCGACAAAATGGACCCCAACCGCGATGTGCTGCATGTGGATGACGAGCGCATCTATATCAAAAAGGACCAGCAGCTGTACTATCTGGCCCTGTATAAGCCCCGCGGCTATGTGACCACCGCCAGCGACGAGCTGGGCCGCAAGACGGTCATGGAGCTGGTGAGCGATATCCCGGCCCGCCTGTACCCGGTGGGCCGTCTGGATAAGGACAGCGAGGGACTGCTGCTGATGACCAACGACGGCGCCTTTGCGCAGGCCGTCACCCATCCGTCCGGCGGCATCTCCAAACTGTACCGCGTCACCGTGCAGCCCCGTGCCGATGAAAGCCAGATCTTGAAGCTGAGCAGCGGCGTTGTGCTGGACGACGGCACCAAGACCATGCCCTGCGCCATCAACGTCGTCACCGACGAGCCGGGCCGCACCGTTATGGAAATGACCCTGAAGGAAGGCAAGAACCGCGAGATCCGCCGCATGTGTGAGACCGTAGGCCTTGAGGTGGTGCGCCTGAAGCGCAACGCTGAGGGTGTCGTCAAGCTGGGTATGCTCAAGCCCGGCACCTACCGCGAGCTGACCAAGGCCGAGATCAACGGCCTGCGTGCCGCCGCTGCCAAGGGCCGCGCCCAGACCCGCAGCGCCGCGCTGCAGTCCAAGGCCGCCGAGCGCCGCCCCCGCGGCCCGGTGGGCAAGGGCACCCAGAAGAAGCGCTGATCGCAGACGAAAGCCCGCTGCCGGACACAGCAGAGAACAGAAAAACAAAATTCATACGCCCGGCAGTTCAATATGCCGCCGCCAAAAAAACCACGGTGCAGAGATGCACCGTGGTTTTTTCTTGCCCGTGAAGGCCTTTCCGCCCGCCCCGAATGGGCCCGGAACAGGCGGTGGACGATGCCATGCAACGTATCTGTGCGGGGAGCGTTTCAACTCACGCCCTCCGCGAGGAGAGCGACGCAGCCTTGATGGCCTGACCGTCACTGGCGTCTGATTTCAATCCACGCCCTCCGCGAGGAGGGCGACCAAACGTGCTCGGCACGATCGTCGGCTGGGTATCATTTCAATCCACGCCCTCCGCGAGGAGGGCGACGGCCGGCATCAAGGCCATCGGCCATCGCACCATTATTTCAATCCACGCCCTCCGCGAGGAGAGCGACTTGTGGCAAGCTACCACATCCTGCCTGCGCTGGTATTTCAATCCACGCCCTCCGCGAGGAGAGCGACGTGGGAATAGCGATATTACTGCCGAAACTCACCTTATTTCAATCCACGCCCTCCGCGAGGAGAGCGACAATTCTCATTTTGTTTTTCTCCTTCTGTTGGCGTTATTTCAATCCACGCCCTCCGCGAGGAGGGCGACAGCTGGTCCGACAGGCAGATGCGCTGTCCGAAAAGATTTCAATCCACGCCCTCCGCGAGGAGGGCGACGCTTTGCAAGCTGGGCGGCTTCCTCCGGGGTATAATTTCAATCCACGCCCTCCGCGAGGAGAGCGACGGTGCGTTGCAAAAACCTCATACTCGGACAGCAGATTTCAATCCACGCCCTCCGCGAGGAGGGCGACGATAAAGCTCAAAGATAGTTTCATGTCATCGGATATTTCAATCCACGCCCTCCGCGAGGAGGGCGACTTGTCTGCCACGTTTTTGATTGTCCGTTCAGACTATTTCAATCCACGCCCTCCGCGAGGAGGGCGACATCTCCGGTATGTGACGCTTTACGGCGGAAAGTGATTTCAATCCACGCCCTCCGCGAGGAGGGCGACGAGACCGATTATGCAGCACAAAAAAAGTTGCAAAATTTCAATCCACGCCCTCCGCGAGGAGGGCGACAGCTTTCACTGTGGCTTTTTCCATAGCTCCAGTTAATTTCAATCCACGCCCTCCGCGAGGAGGGCGACGACGACGGGGGCCCACCATGCTTCAAACTCGGAAAATTTCAATCCACGCCCTCCGCGAGGAGGGCGACCCGCACGGTTGAGCGGACTTTGGCCGCGCTGGAAATTTCAATCCACGCCCTCCGCGAGGAGGGCGACAGGGCCGCATCCAGACCCGCCAGTATCAGGACAAATTTCAATCCACGCCCTCCGCGAGGAGGGCGACCCTGCTTCCACGCCGCCTCCGGTAAAGATTTTTTCATTTCAATCCACGCCCTCCGCGAGGAGGGCGACGAAAAAATGTTCTTTACTCGAGCAAATCACAACGAATTTCAATCCACGCCCTCCGCGAGGAGGGCGACGGCTGGGCCTGCGCCGCCAGCGGATCGGAGTGATCATTTCAATCCACGCCCTCCGCGAGGAGGGCGACTTACTCCATCATTGCCGACTGCCTGCGGCTTATCTGGATTTCAATCCACGCCCTCCGCGAGGAGGGCGACCTGCAGCATGGTCTGCACGTCCAGAATGCCGCTCAATTTCAATCCACGCCCTCCGCGAGGAGGGCGACCTGCAGCATGGTCTGCACGTCCAGAATGCCGCTCAATTTCAATCCACGCCCTCCGCGAGGAGGGCGACTTGCTGACCGCTGTAGCATGTCATGGCCCACTGAACATTTCAATCCACGCCCTCCGCGAGGAGGGCGACGGCCAGCACGAGCGCAAACTCGTCCGAAAAGCTGATATTTCAATCCACGCCCTCCGCGAGGAGGGCGACCGGCCCGCATCACGGCAGTCACCCTGCAATCTCAATTTCAATCCACGCCCTCCGCGAGGAGGGCGACCGCCTATAACGATAACTCTGCCAACAACACGCTGCTATTTCAATCCACGCCCTCCGCGAGGAGGGCGACTTACTCCATCATTGCCGACTGCCTGCGGCTTATCTGGATTTCAATCCACACCCTCCGTGGGGAGGGCGACCTCGAAGCTGGGAGGGGCGGCTCTTGCTGTAATAATTTCAATCCACGCCCTCCACGGGGAGGGCGACCCAGGATATACCGCTGGTGCCGCTGATAGATGATGATTTCAATCCACGCCCTCCGCGAGGAGGGCGACCGCGTTCCGGGTAAAGCGCGGTCGGCGCTTCAGGATTTCAATCCACGCCCTCCGCGAGGAGGGCGACAACCTCTTATCAGGTTTTATGTGCCAGACGATCGTATTTCAATCCACGCCCTCCGCGAGGAGGGCGACACCCGCGTGTATTTCATCGCACAGCGGCCAGCAAATTTCAATCCACGCCCTCCGCGAGGAGGGCGACCAACCACATCTTTTTCTTTCCACATTCTTTCCAATTTCAATCCACGCCCTCCGCGAGGAGGGCGACTACTCCAGTAACCGCAATAGCTGCTGTCCATCGAAATTTCAATCCACGCCCTCCGCGAGGAGGGCGACAGGCGGGGTTGCGGCGGTCTTCCGCTCCTTTGCATATTTCAATCCACGCCCTCCGCGAGGAGGGCGACGCTGGATGGAGATATGCTGTGTTCCATCTGATCAACATTTCAATCCACGCCCTCCGCGAGGAGGGCGACCAGTGGAAAAAGGACAATCTGCCCACCCGGCAGGAATTTCAATCCACGCCCTCCGCGAGGAGGGCGACCGCAGGCGGCGGAAACTCATCAAACTGGAGCTATGATTTCAATCCACGCCCTCCGCGAGGAGGGCGACCAACGGACAAAACAGGAGGCTATGGACAGCAGAATTTCAATCCACGCCCTCCGCGAGGAGGGCGACAAGGCTTGACGGACACATAAACGCCAGCTAAAATAATTTCAATCCACGCCCTCCGCGAGGAGGGCGACACACCCGCGCGGCAAAGAGCCGGTGGGTAAGCTATTTCAATCCACGCCCTCCGCGAGGAGGGCGACGTCCAGCACCGGCACGACCACGCCGGACAGCACAATTTCAATCCACGCCCTCCGCGAGGAGGGCGACGGGCAGCGTTGGAAATGTCCAGTTCAGCTGCGAAATTTCAATCCACGCCCTCCGCGAGGAGGGCGACCGCTGTCCGTTTTCCATCCGGTGATGGGGATAGTATTTCAATCCACGCCCTCCGCGAGGAGGGCGACGATGCAGAAGCTTCCTTACCCCCGATCGAACTACTATTTCAATCCACGCCCTCCGCGAGGAGGGCGACCATTCAGCGTAGCCTTTTCAATCTTCTTCATGCTTATTTCAATCCACGCCCTCCGCGAGGAGGGCGACCCGACGTGGTGGTTCCCGCTCTGACCGACGAGCAATTTCAATCCACGCCCTCCGCGAGGAGGGCGACCCGATTCCGCTAAGAATTCCAGAGCCACCAGAGGAATTTCAATCCACGCCCTCCGCGAGGAGGGCGACCCTGCGGCAGGCAGTGGCAGTGCAGCACTACTACATTTCAATCCACGCCCTCCGCGAGGAGGGCGACCGACAGAGACGCAGAGATTCAGAGCTATCTCGAAATTTCAATCCACGCCCTCCGCGAGGAGGGCGACTATTTTTTTCGTTACATAGCCTGCCGTGTAGCTATTTCAATCCACGCCCTCCGCGAGGAGGGCGACATCCCGGCTCAGAGGCCTTTCTAAGACGTTTTAAATTTCAATCCACGCCCTCCGCGAGGAGGGCGACAGTACTGCTTGCTCTCCCAGATTTGCGAAGACAGATTTCAATCCACGCCCTCCGCGAGGAGGGCGACCTGGTACCACTGGAAGCAGTTCATGGGTGAGGTGATTTCAATCCACGCCCTCCGCGAGGAGGGCGACATGGCTGCAGCAGGCATACAACTACCAAAGCGGAATTTCAATCCACGCCCTCCGCGAGGAGAGCGACGGGGCGCACAGCTCCGGGAGGCCGGTATCACATGGATTTCAATCCACGCCCTCCGCGAGGAGAGCGACCATGGACGATAAAGGAGGACACCACCCATGAGTATTTCAATCCACGCCCTCCGCGAGGAGAGCGACAAAGATGGCAAAAGTAGACGGCGCTCACATCAAGATTTCAATCCACGCCCTCCGCGAGGAGAGCGACTCTACCGCAAGGACCGCACCCGCGCCAGCTACGAGATTTCAATCCACGCCCTCCGCGAGGAGAGCGACTATTTTGCTTTTGGAGCACGTTCACACGATGGAAATTTCAATCCACGCCCTCCGCGAGGAGAGCGACTGCAGTCCAGCCGGGAAAAGCTTCGCCGTGCAGAGATTTCAATCCACGCCCTCCGCGAGGAGAGCGACCAGCATTTCCTTCTTGGCCTTCTCGCTCCATGCATATTTCAATCCACGCCCTCCGCGAGGAGAGCGACCCGTGAGATATGGTGTGCCGTATCGTGGCAGTAAATTTCAATCCACGCCCTCCGCGAGGAGAGCGACCGGTGCGCCCACGCTGAAGCCGTCCTTCGAAAGGAATTTCAATCCACGCCCTCCGCGAGGAGAGCGACAGGGATGGTTTGGCAATTGGCAGCTGTGGTATGCATTTCAATCCACGCCCTCCGCGAGGAGAGCGACTGACAGGTACTGGGAGATGGTCGGCAAGTTCAAAATTTCAATCCACGCCCTCCGCGAGGAGAGCGACTGCCCGTGTGAACGTGAGGTGCGTGTACTACATATTTCAATCCACGCCCTCCGCGAGGAGAGCGACGCGGGAAATGCACATTCGGCGGGGATTATTGCGATTTCAATCCACGCCCTCCGCGAGGAGAGCGACGAAAAAGCTGGGCCGCGCTATCGTGCGCCAGTTTATTTCAATCCACGCCCTCCGCGAGGAGAGCGACACACCAACCGCACAAAGGTGGTCGGCACTGGCCTATTTCAATCCACGCCCTCCGCGAGGAGAGCGACTCGCTGAGAAAAAGCTGACTGGTGAGTATATCTATATTTCAATCCACGCCCTCCGCGAGGAGAGCGACGTTGCAATTCCCGACCGTGTAGGCATTCTGGACAGATTTCAATCCACGCCCTCCGCGAGGAGAGCGACCTGAACCAATCGACCACTGCACTCACGCCGCTGGTATTTCAATCCACGCCCTCCGCGAGGAGAGCGACATGCGGATTTTTGCGGCAATTTTCTTGTGCTGCTATTTCAATCCACGCCCTCCGCGAGGAGAGCGACAGCAAAAGCAGCGAAAAAATCCAATGCTTTTGTTCCATTATACACGCTTGTGCACAATTTGAAAAGGAACTTTACAAAGGTTCCGGCAAAATGCAAAACAAATCGTGCTAAGGTGTCTGTTTTTGCAGTGCGAAGCGCCCGGGGAAACCATGGGAGCTTGTGCCTCGCACGGCGGGGGATGCTAGAACATCAACACGTCATCCTGCGCAAAATCGGGGTGCAGGCCGACATGCTCCACCTTGCTCTGGTAGTTGTTGCCCAGCTGATAGAACCGCAGGCTGTCCAGTGCAGGGTCGATCAGCGCGGTCAGCTCGGCCTTCAAAACGGCGTACTGCGAAGCGTTCAGCAGGCACTCGAACACCGAGTTCTGCACCCGCTGGCCGTGGTTGACGCATTTCTTCGCCACCTTGCGCAGGCGCTTGCGGCCTGCAGGCGTTTCGGTGTTGACGTCGTAGGTGATGAGAACCAGCATGAACAGCACCTCACTTCCAGAAAAACGGCGGATATACGTCCAGATCGCCCCGCAAAGTCCGTGCCAGCAGCAGCGCCTGCACATAGGGCACAAGACCCCAGCTGAGCTTTTCTTTCAGGAAAGGGTGAGTGATGACCTCCCGCTTTTTCAGCTGCCAGGCGTGCAGGAAGGCGCGGCGGCCGTCCTCGGTCAGCAGAACGGCACCGTTTTCCTGCTTTTCAAACTGTTTCGCGTTTACGACCTTCTGGTTGATGCAGGAGAGCACGAACCGGTCCGCGTAGACGGCACGCAGTTCCTCCATCAGGTCCAGCGCCAGGCTGCGCCGTCCGGGGCGGGCGCGGTGCAGGAAGCCCACATAAGGGTCCAGTCCGACCCCTTCCAGCGCGGCGGCACAATCGTTGGCCAGCAGGGAATACGCAAATGACAACAGCGCGTTCACGTTGTCCCGCGGCGGTCGGCGGCTGCGGGAGGTGAAAGCAAAATCTTCTTTCTGCTGCAGGATCAGCGCATGGAACCGGTCGAAATACCGCTGCGCTGCTTCGCCTTCCAGACCGCGCAATTGCTCTAAATCTTCGCAGGTCTCCAAAAGCGGCAGTGCGGCGGCCAGCTGTGCGCTGGTCTGCTTGAGCTGCTCCACCGGCACCCGCTGGGGGTGGTCGCGGGTGGCACGCTCCAGCACCCAGCGGGCATTGTAAACCTTGCCCAGGATGAAATTGCGGGCGTAGGTGCAGCTGCGGGCCTCGCTGGCAGAAACTTCATACTGCGTCTGCCGCAGCAGAACATTGCCGCGTTCCTCGCCCACCGTGCGGGCCAGAAAGCGCCCCTGCGGTGAGAAAAAGCACAGGTCGATGCCCAGACGGCCGCACTTGCCCATCAGGGCGGGGGAGGCACCGGCGTAGCTGAAGCAGAGGATGCTTTCCAGCGTGTGCAGCGCCACTCGGCCGACTTCGGCCTTGTCGCAGCTGACGACCACATTTTCGCCGTCCAGCGAGAGGTAGGCGCTTTCGTTCAGCACGAACAGGGTGTTCAGGAATTGCCGCATGATGTCACCTCCGTGGCCGCTTCGTCCAGATGGCTGCGCAGATAGGCCTTTGCGTCCGCGTTCCGGCAGAGCACGGGCAGGCAGAGCTCCTTCAGCGAGCAGGCGCTGCAGTGCTTGCCGGGCTTCACTTTGGGGGTGTAGCCGCGGGCGAAATACTGGTTCATTTCGTCGGCCATGCGCTGGGTGGCGGCGCGCAGTTCTTCCGTGAACGGCACCACCTCCCGGCGCCTGGTCTCGCAGTAATACAGCGCACCTTCCGGGATGCGGCACACCAGCATTTCCTCCAGCGCCATGGCCTGGGCGCAGAGCTGCAGCCGGTCGGCGTCGGTCTCCTTGGCGTGCCCGTGTTTATACTCCACCGGATATGGCTGCCAGAAGCCGGGGGCACTCTGCAAGGAAATGCCCGCCTCGCTGGCCCGAAATTCCACCACGTCGCAGTTGCCGGACATCCGCAGCCGATGGCTGACCACCCGCATTCCACGGGTGATGAGCAGATCTTTGCGGCGCTCGGTCTGGGTGTCGTCGTGGCAGCGGGCGTGGTCCAGCTGCCCTTCGGTGGTGCGCAGATTTTCCGCCCACTGCTGCTCCAGGTGGATCAATGCCCACTGACGGCGGCAGAAGGCAAAGTGCTGGATGCCGGACATCAGCAGGTAGTCGTCCGGCGCGTCCATCAGTTGAACCTCTTGCAGGTCACGCCGTCCGGCAGGGTGTCCGCAACGGTGACGGTGTAATCCTGATAGCTGCGGGGCGCGATGACATCCTCCTTCCGCTGGACTTTAACAGCATCAAACAGCTTGTAGGAGGGGGCGTTGCCCAGTTCGGAATCGTGTTTGAACACGATCAGTTCCCGCACGGCCATCTTGCCGCGGGCGGCGCTGTGGTCATTCTCGAACATGTTCAGGATGGCCTGCCACAGCAGCTGCAGGTCGTCTTCCGAGAAGCCGGTGGTCTTGCGGGCCAGATTAGCCGAAACATAGCCTTCGGCGCGGTACAGGCCGTACGGCACGATGTGCTTGCGGCCCATCTCGGTGCCCTTCTTTTCGGCGTCGGCTTCGGTGGTGATGGCCACGCGGGTGATGGTGACTTCCTGCGGCAGGATGGGGTCTACCGAGCGGGCAAAACTCAGCTGCACCGGGCCGCGCACCTGACCGCAGTTCAGTGCACCCTTTACAAAGGTGGTCATCACGGCACCAAAGGTGCGGATATCATAGAAATTCGCGCACATATAGTCGCGCAGTTTGCGGTCGATGTCCGGGTCGGATCGCTTGGCCTTTTTCAGGTCTTCGTCCGGGGCAAGGCCGCAGGCGGTCAGGGCTGCAGCGTCGCTGCGGTTCAGGGGCACGCCGTCCTTGATGTAGATGCGGTAGCCGTCTTCATCCTCTTTCAATGTTTCTACATAGTTGCGGATCTTGCGCTTGAGGCAGACGTCCGTCACCAGGCCGTAACCGGTCTCCGGGTCGATGCGGGGCATGTTGCCGGCATCCGGGTCGCCGTTGGGGTTGCCGTTTTCCACGTCGAACAGAATGACAAAATCGTAGCGGTTCTTGATGGGCTCAGACATGGTTTATTCCTCCTTGTTTTTCTTCTCAAAGCGTTTCTGGGTTTGATGATAATAGCCGATCTCAAACTTGCCCTGGTCCGGCAGGCTCAGCCGGGCGGGGAAGCCGCTTTCCGGCACAAGGGCGGCCAGCTCGGTGATCTGCTTGTTGTAGAAGACCGCCTTGCCGTCCGGCAGCTTCTGCAAATGTTTCTGTGCCAGCTTGAGCAGGGTGGGGAACACAAGAGCCGGGGTGGCGCAGGCCGAGTTGAAATACCGGTCTTTGATGGTGGTGTTGATGCCGGGGTTGGCATCGCTCTGCACTGCTTCCAGCACAGAGAACAGCCGCCCCAGAATGTAGGGCACATTGGTGGTTTCGTTCAGGCTCACAGTAAAGACCTCCTTGTTCAGATCGGTGGGGGAATTGCGCAGGTAATAGGCTTTCAGAATGGCGGCACGCCCGCGGGTCACGTCCTGCTCGGCGCGGATGCGCATCGTCACGCCGTTGAGCAGTGTGGCGGGGTAGCGCCCGCCGGTCAGCACGGCACGCAGCAGGTCACCGGCCAGCTGCGGTGCGGGGGAGGGGCTGCGTTCCTTGCGGTTGACGGTCTCCATGGCCAGTGCCCAGACGGACAGCGTTTTGCGGTTATCATAGGCCGGGCGGGTGATCTCCAGTGCGTCGGCGTGTTTTTGCAGGTTCCGGGCAAAGGTTCCAAAAGTATCCCGCAAGAAGAACCGCACCGAGAGCCGCGCGGCATTGGGGGCCAGCCCCAGCACATAAAAATGCTGATCCGGCGCAAGCTCTTTTTCAAGGAACGGCACGGTCTGCCCGGCGGCCAGCCGTTTCAGCGCCGCCTGCACATCCGCTTCCTCAATGCCGGAAGCTTCCTCTGCACCAAACAGGAACAGGCTGAACGCATCCTGATACGCAGGCTCCGCACTCTCGGCCCAGCAGACGATGGTGGTGTCACCCACGCGCTTGCAGTGGTTCCGGTCTGCAATCAGCAGGTTCAGCGCGGTGGTGTAGGCAAAGGCGGCGTACTCGCTCACGGGAGCATTCTCGCCCTGCTCGTGGCCGTAGGAACAGAAGGCCGGTGCGTTGAAGGAGACCAGCGCGGCACCGGCGCTTTGCGCGCCCATCACGCCCTTGATGGCGGGGTGCACCAATGCGGCAGGGGCCTGCTTGCCGGTGATCAGGCACTGCATCGTGGCGGCGTCTGCGTCTGCGGCACCATAGTGGGCCTGCCAGGCCGCCTGAATGGCGGGGGCATCGTTGGCGAGAATGTGGTGGTGGTCTGGCGCTTCGTAACCGAAAATCAGGTTGGAGTTTCCGGTCAGATCTTTCCATTCTGCGTTCAGCAGGGGATGTTCTGCCGCCTGCGCCGGGTCCCAGCTGTCAAAATAAGCCAGAATGGCTTTTGCGGCGGGGTCGTCCACGCCGTCCAGCAATTTATGGTGCAGCTGGGCACAGGCCTCGAAGCACTGTTTGGCGCGGTCCGGTTTGCCCTTTTCATCTGCGCCCAGAAGATAGGACGAATTGTCGCACAAAAAGTTGGCAGCGATGCCGACGGTACGCTTGACGTGGGCGGGTACCCGCAGCTCCCGGGGGACGATGACCGTCTTTTTGCCCTTGGTCTCGCTGACGCGCAGGTCCACAACGTCCACCAGCTGTCCGGCATCGTTCAGACGCAGCTCATAGCTCACCTTGAAGCGGCCGTCCCAGCCGGGTGCGGCGATCTTGCCCTGCCGCAAAAGCTGCTCATAGTAGGCGGTCAATGCTTGCAGGATCATGTGAACACCTCCACATTCCGGCAGTCCAGCACGCCGTCCACCAGCTTTGCCCGGAAGAACTGAGGCTGGATGTTTTCCGGGTCCGCGTAGTCCAGGTCATAGAGCATGAAGCCCAGGTCCTGCGTGACGGGCAGGGCAGGGATGGGCTCCCCGGCGGGCCATTCGCGGAAGTTGGCCGGAAATTCCCGGCAGCCGAAACACGGCTGGTGATAGCACTGGCCTTTGTTCAGCCGCCGCCGCAGGATGTCCTGGAACTTGCCGGGATTATCGCCGGGTGCGGCCTTGTCCGTCATGGTAAAGTGGCACTCGATGACGTAGTGCACATCCTGCAGCACCAGCGCGGCCCGCTGCTGAATGTCTGCCGAGGTGTACAGCACCGGCGCGGCACCGCCCTTGGCCGCACTGAGCGCCGCCGAGGAAAGCAGGGTGGATTTGACTTCGTTGCGGCGGATGTTGGTGAACCGCACCGGGTTCAGCAGGTAGATGCGATCAATATGGTACTTCATGCCCGGGTGCCAATAGATCGCTTCCACCAACCCTCTTGCCGCGGACGGCGTGATGATGTCGTAGCTCACGCGCTCTGTCTTCATCTCGGGACGGCTGAAGCAGGCGTAATCGCCCCACACTTCGATCAGCATTGACATGGGTACCGCCTCCTTTCTGAATCCGGTCGTGCAGTCTGGCAGGAACTTGTCTTAGCCATAACGTTCACTCCTTTCTGTTTCAAGCTTCATGAAAAAGGTCTTTGGCGTTATCTTGGCATACAGGCAGACAGCTGTCAATTTGTTTGGCGTATGTGACGCAAAATGGGGAGTGCAGCGCAGATGCCCGCAAAGGAAGAAGCTGCCCGGCCGCTTCTCTCTTTGTCTGTATTCTACCGGAACAAAAGTCCGATACACAGGACTTCTATCTGTTTTCAGCTGTTTTTTCTCAGAAAAACAGGCCAATGCCGGTCTCCGCGTCCAGCGCAAGGCCGGTTTTGGCGCTGTACTGGTTCAGGTCCGTCAGGATGGCGCTGCCTTCTGGCAGCAGTTCCAGCGCCCCGGCAGCGTCCAGCTTTTCAAACTGCGGCGCATAGCAGGCCACGCTGTAGGTGCCCAGACGGCGGTACAAACTGCGGCTGACCATGCCGCTGCGCAGCTGGGCACAGAGTGCTTCCCCTTCGCCGATGGGCAGATAGACCGTGCGGGTGGGCGTTTCGATCAGCTGGAATTCCGTGGCCACCTGCGCAAACGGGAACTGACAGCCGGAAATGCCGTGGCGGAACGCATCCAGAATGCCTTTTTTGTCCAGTGCCTCGGCACCCCGTGCAAAGTAAAGCTCCTGAAAATAAGTGCGGATGGCATCCGGGGTGTTGAGCTGCGCATAGTCATTTTCATGGCAGCGGGCGGCATACTGCAGGGCGTGCACATGCTGGTGCAGCATCTGCGGCACCGCGCAGCCTTCCAGCCGGAAGCAGGATACCCGGCTCTCTGCCGCGCTGCGGCGGCCCTCGCGGTTGCAGCGCCCGGCGGTCTGCAGCAGCGAGTCCAGCCCGCACTGCTCCCGGTAGGCGGCGGGGAAGTCTACGTCCACACCGGCCTCGATCAGGGAGGTGGACACCACCCGGCAGGGCAGGCCGTCCGCCAGCCGCTGCCGGATTTCTTCCAGCTGGCGGCGGCGGTCTGCGGCGCACAGCAGGGTGGTCAGGCAGAAACTGCCTTCTTCGGGCAGGGCAGCATACAGTTCCTGCGCCGTCTTGCGGCGGTTCACCACGCACAGCACCTGCGGCAGGGCGGCCAGCTGTGCTGCAAGTTCTTCCTGCGGCAGCGTGCCAATGTCCCGGATGGTCGTGCGGCGGAGGGTCTCATAGAGCGTTTCCGTGTCCGGGCTGATCTCCTGCATCCGCAGTTCCGGGGCAAATTCCTTGAAAAGGGATTCCAGCGCAGGCTGGGTGGCAGTGCACAGCACAGCGGTGGCGTGGTAATGCCGCACCAGCTGGGCAATGGCGCTGATGCAGGGCTTGAGGTAGTCCAGCGGCAGAGTCTGTGCCTCGTCAAAAATGATCACGCTGTCAGCGATGTTGTGCAGCTTGCGGCAGCGGCTGCTGCGGTTGGCATAGAGCGACTCAAAAAACTGCACGGCGGTGGTGACGATGACCGGCGCATCCCAGTTTTCGCTGGCCAGCAGCTGGCGGTACTGGGCGGGTGTCAGGTCTTCGGTGTTGGTGGTCTTGTATTCGGCGCTGGAGTAATCCGCAAGGACGTTTTCCTCCCCCAGAAGCTTTGTGAAGTTTGCAGCGGTCTGGTCGATGATGGACATATACGGGATGACGTAGATCACCCGCTTCATGCCCTGCGCGGCGGCGTGCTCCAGCGCGAAGGCCAGCGATGCAAAGGTCTTGCCGCCGCCGGTGGGCACAGTGAGGGTGTAGAGCCCCTGCGGCCCGTGGGCCCCTTTGTCCAGACAGGCTTGCAGCACGGCGTTGCGCTGGCGGCTGACCGGGGTGGTGCTCTCCGCGCCGAGATAGCGCTCTGCCTGTGTCCGGGCCTTTTCCAGCAGGGCGGGGATGCCCTCGCCGCCGCCGCGGGGCGCGGCCCGGCCGTTCATGAAGGTCTCGGTATCAAGAAAATCTGCGTCTACCAGGCAGGAGTAGAGCATCCGGGTGAAGAAGGCAAAATCCAGTGGGTCGCGGTTGGCCCAGGCGGGCGGGGCGCTTTGCGGCAGGGGCACTTCCTGCCAGCCGCCGTAAGGCTCCACGGGCTTTTTCAGGCGGCCGAACAGGGTGCCGTCCTCCGGGTCCGCATTCCGCTGATTGCCGCCGTCCGGCAGGCCGGTGTGATGGCCCGCAACGGCAAAGGCCGCCTGCGGGTGCGGCGGGCGGCATTTCATGGCTTCCTGCGCCCCGGCGGTGGCGTGGTCCACCCGGGGGCCGTCTTCCAGCAGCCGTTTCTGGAAGGCAGTGCTGTATTTGCCGATATCGTGGAGCCAGCCGGCGAAGCGGGCTTCCTCCGTTGCGCCGAAGGGTGCGGCAAACTCTCCGGCCAGGTCAGCTGTGCCGGAAAGGTGCTCATAGACGGTTTGTGTGCGGGCTTTATCCTCGCTGATGTGGGCAAGTGCCGGATTTGAATTCATGCGTGCCACTCCTTTCCTATCTGCCCCAACGATACCGCGCTTTGGGAATGCTGTCAAGAAATGGCAAAATCTTTGGTGCTCTGCACGAAACGGGCAGCGCGTTCCCCGGCATTCTGCCAAAAACAAAACCGCCCTCCCGCGCCCGGAAGGGGCAGGGGAGAGCGGTGAAAAGGGACGGTTTAATCTTCTTCGTGGGATTCCATGGCGTTGAACCGCTCAAGAAAGCTGTGCTCCACGCCCTCGGACTTATAGCCCGGCATGGTGTCCAGCGCCACGGCGTGGATGCTGCGGAAGATGCTGTTCTCGATGTTGGGGTTGTCGCGCTTCAGGCGGCGCAGCAGGGTCTTGACCTCCTGCCGCTTGGAACCGCCGCCGCCGTTGTCGCACATGGTGCAGTTTTCGGTAAAGCGGCAGGCGCACTGGATGAATTCCAGCTCGTTGTAGCGCTTCCACGCGAGGATATCTTCCTCCCGGATGCAGTACATGGGCCGGATCAGCGTCATGCCGGGGAAGCTGGTGCTATGGAGCTTGGGCGGCATGGCCTGCAGCTGGGAGCCGTAGAACATGCTCATGACGGTGGTTTCGATCACATCGTTGAAGTGGTGGCCCAGTGCAATTTTATTGCAGCCCAGCTCCTTGGCCTTGCTGTACAGGTGGCCGCGGCGCATCCGGGCGCAGAGATAGCAGGGATTTTTGTCGGTGTTGTTGGCCACGGCAAAAATGTTGCTTTCAAAGATGGTCACCGGGATGTGCAAAAGCTCTGCATTGCTCTCAATTTTCTGGCGGTTAATCTCATTGTAGCCGGGGTCCATCACCAGAAACACCAGCTCAAAGGGCACGTCGCTGTGGCGCTGCAGTTCCTGCATGAGCTTTGCCATCAGCATGGAGTCCTTGCCGCCGGAGATACACACGGCAATGCGGTCACCTGCCTGCACCAGCTCGTAGCGCTTGACCGCCACGATGAAGGGCGTCCACAGTTCTTTCCGGTACTTTTTGATGATGCTGCGTTCGATCAGCTGATAGGGTTCCAAATCTCGCTTCATAATACTCCTCTTTATTGGGTCAGGGCGTTGTAACAGGCATCGAACGCCTGCAGAAAGCCGGTGATCTCATCCTCGGTGGTCAGGTGGCTCAGGCTGATGCGCCACGAGGACAGGGCGTTGCGCCGGTCATGGCTCACGGCGAACACCGCCCGGGAGGGCAGGCCGTCCGACGAGCAGGCCGATTTGACCGAGACGCACACGCCTTTGGCGTCCAGCTCTCGCTGGAACACGGTGCCCTTCACGTTCTGTACGCTCAGGTTCAGGATCTGCGGCACGGCGTGCTCCGGGCTGTTGATGCGTACCTTGGGGTACTTTGCCAGCTCTGTGCGCAGGCGGGCGTTCAGGGCGCGGATGTGTTCCACCCGGGCGGGCAGCTCGGTCACGGCCTTGTCCAGTGCCAGCGCCAGCGAGCAGGCCAGCGCCACGGTGGGCGTGCCGCTGCGGTAGATGGTGGTGCTTTCGCCGCCGTGGATGAGGGGCTCCAGCGCAAGGCCCCGGCGCTTGACCAGCACGCCGATGCCGTTCAGCCCGTAGAACTTATGGGCGGTCAGGCTCATGGTGTCGATGCCGTCGAAAGAAACCGGCAGCTTGCCCACCGCCTGGGTGGCGTCTACATGAAAATGGCAGTGGGGGCGGTCTTTCAGAAGTTCCGCGATTTCCGCCACCGGCTGCACCACGCCCAGTTCGCTGTCCACGGCGGTGACGGCCACCAGAATGGTGTCCGGCCGCAGCAGCTCGTTCAGGTGGTCAAGATCCACCGTGCCGTCCTGCCGGATGTCCACAAGGTCGATCTCGTATCCCTGCTCCTGCAAAGCGGTCAGGCTGCCGCTCACCGAGGAATGCTCCAGCGGGGTGGAGATGATGTGCTTGCCGTGGTGGCGCTCCAGCCGGGCGATGCTCTTGATGGCAAAGTTGTTGGCCTCGCTGGCACCGGATGTATAGATGATCTCGGCGGGCTGCACCCCCAGGCTGCGGGCGATGCTCTGGGTGGCCTCGTCGATGGCGGCCTTGGCGGCGGCACCGGCCGCATGGCGGGAGTTGGCATTGCCCGGGCAATGGCGCTCTATTTCACAAAACCGCGCCAGCACGGCTTCATCCACCGGCGTGTTCGCGGAATAATCCAGATAGATCATAGATCCTCCTGAGATACACATTATAATAGTAGGAAATTGCAGCAGGTTCTATTATAGTGCGCTTTGGCCCGGATTGCAAGAGAGCGGCGCAAAACTTCCGGGCTGGAAATCCAAGAGAATTGCCCAAAACGGTTGCGAAGCGGCAAAAAGTCTGCTATAATCACAAAAAAGACTGCCAGCGGCCTTTTGCGGGGCTTTGGGCGGCAGTTTTGTTTGGAAAGAGCCTGAAGGAAAGGGGAGAGCACCATGCTGCACACGAATCACCGACTGCGCTGCACAGCTTTTTCCATTTTCCGGGCGGAATCATTGTTCCCAAATTTCAGAGGCATTGCCGTTTGAACAACGGCGGTGCCTCTTTTTTTGGGCTGGGAAGTTCTGTAGGAGGCAGAAAAACTCATGAGTGAAAAAATCGACTACTCCAAAGGCATTTACGACGCGCGCCAGCTGGGCACGGGCCGCATGTTCATCCTGGGCGTACAGCACATGTTTGCCATGTTCGGCGCAACGGTGCTGGTGCCGCTGCTCACCGGCCTGAGCGTTTCCACCACCCTGCTGTGCGCGGGTCTGGGCACCCTGCTGTTCCACCTCATCACCAAAAAGAAGGTGCCCGCATTCCTGGGCTCCTCCTTCGCTTACCTGGGCGGCTTCTCCATCGTGGCTCCCATGCTGGCAGATGCAGACGGCAACCTGACCGTGGCCAACACCAAGATGCTGCCTTACGCCTGTGCCGCCGTCGCTTTCTCCGGCCTGGTATATCTGGTGGCCAGCCTGCTCATCTCCACCTTTGGCATCCGCCGCATCATGAAGTTCTTCCCGCCGGTGGTCACTGGCCCCATCATCATCTCCATCGGCCTGATCCTGGCTCCCTCCGCCATCTCCAACTGCCAAGCCAACTGGCTGCTGGCCTTTGTGGCGCTGGGCGTGGTCATTATCTGCAACATCTGGGGTAAGGGCATGGTCAAGATCCTGCCCATCCTGATCGGTGTGCTGGTGTCCTATGCAGTGGCACTGGTGACCGGTGCCGTGGACTTCCAGCGCATCTCTGAGGCAGCCTGGATCGGCATCCCCCTGCACAAGGAGGCCATGGGCCTGTTCGCCATCGACGGCAGCCCCGAGTTCATCAGCGCACTGTTCACCATCATCCCCATCGCTCTGGCAACCATGATGGAGCATGTGGGCGACATCGCCGCCATCAGCGCCACCGTTGGCCACAACTACATCAATGACCCCGGCCTGAACCGCACCCTGCTGGGCGACGGTCTGGCCACCACCATGGCCGGCCTGCTGGGCGGCCCGGCCAACACCACCTACGGCGAGAACACCGGCGTGCTGGCTCTGAGCAAGATCTACGACCCGCTGGTCATCCGCATTGCCGCTGTGCTGGCCATCATCCTGAGCTTCAGCCCCAAGTTTGAGGCCGTCATCAACACCATCCCCACCGGCATCATCGGCGGCATCAGCTTCGTGCTGTACGGCATGATCTCCGCCATCGGTGTGCGCAACGTGGTCGAGAACCGCGTGGACTTCACCAACAGCCGCAACCTGATCGTGGCCGCTGTCATTCTGGTGTGCGCTCTGGGCTTCAACTCGGTGGGCGGCGTCAGCTTTGCCATCGCAGGCGTCACCATCAACCTGTCCGGTCTGGCTGTGGCTGCCATCGCAGGCATCCTGCTCAACGCCATCCTGCCGGGCAACGACTACGAATTCGACGCTGCCGACGGTGCCGAGGCCGCTTCCAGCAGCAACCTGCAGGTCTGATATCTATACTATAATAGTACAAACCGCGAAAGCCGCTCTGCGCACTGCAGGGCGGCTTTTCTGCTGGGTTCGCATAGGCGCAGAAAGGGTGCATAAGGCAAATGAACTAAAATTCAAACCGTGTTTTTGGTGACTCTGCCAGATTTTAAAAAGTAGGAATAATTCTTAAAATTATCCTTGACTAACTAGGAATCATTCGCTATAATAGAGCCATGAGAAGCGCCGGTGAGTACCAACACCGCTGCTTCGGTCAAAAGAAAAACAGAGAATGATGGAGGTCTATTCTTATGAAGAAATATGTTTGCACCGTTTGTGGTTATATTGCTGAAGGCGAGATCCCGGCTCAGTGCCCCGTCTGCAAGGCTCCGGCCTCTGCATTTGTGGAAAAGACCGGCAACACCTACGTCACCGAGCATGTGGTGGGCATCGGCAAGGCCGAGGGCGTGCCGCAGGAGATCGTGGACGGTCTGCGCGCAAACTTTGAGGGCGAGTGCAGCGAGGTCGGCATGTATCTGGCTATGGCTCGTGTGGCCGAGCGCGAGGGTTACCCCGAGATCGCCGAGGCTTACAAGCGCTATGCTTATGAGGAAGCGGACCATGCATCCCGTTTTGCCGAGCTGCTGGGCGAGGTTGTCACCGACAGCACCAAGAAGAACCTGATGATGCGTGCCGAGGCCGAGTGCGGCGCCTGTGCCGGCAAGATGGACCTGGCCAAGAAGGCAAAGGCTCTGAATCTGGATGCCATCCACGACACCGTCCATGAGATGGCAAAGGACGAGGCCCGCCACGGCCGTGGCTTCGAGGGCCTGCTGAAGCGCTACTTCAACACCGAAGTCTGATCAGGTTTCCCCAGTCATCCATTCTGCCCGCTGCAGGACGCATTGCCCTGCAGCGGGCTTTTTGCGCTTGACAGCCTGCGTCTCGGCGGCTTATACTGGGAAAAATGGGGAACAAAAGGGGAATGGGAATGGAGAAACTTGCCAAAAACAAAACGGCCCCGGGCCGCTACGCCCTGCTGGACGAGCTGCGCGGACTGGACCTTGTCAGCATGATGCTGTATCATGCCTGCTGGGATCTGGTGTTCCTGTTCGGTGTGCAGATGAACTGGTATGCCGCGACGCCGGGTCATCTGTGGCAGCAATCCATCTGCTGGGTGTTCATCCTGCTTTCCGGCTTCTGCGTGCCGCTGGGGCACCACACTCTGCGGCGCGGCGCGACGGTCTTCGGAGCCGGGGTGCTGGTCACGGCGGTGACGCTGCTCTTTATGCCGGAGGACCGGGTCGTCTTCGGCGTGCTCACCCTGCTGGGTTCGGCCATGCTGCTGACCGGCCTGCTGGAACCGCTGCTGAAAAAGGTACCGCCCGCTGTCGGTCTCGCCGTGGCGGCGGTGCTGTTCGCGCTGACCTATCATGCGGCGGACCACTACCTCGGCATCGGTGCGCTGCGGCTGGCCCTGCCGGAAAGTCTGTATGCCAACTACTTCACGGCCTATCTGGGTTTTTACCCGTGGTGGTTCTATTCTACCGATTATTTCCCGCTGGTGCCGTGGCTGTTTTTGTTCTGGTGCGGCTATTTCCTGCACGGGGTCGTGGGCCGCACACGCATGGAACCGCTGCGCCGTTCGGTCTGCGCCCCGCTTGGCTGGATGGGGCGGCATTCGCTGGTGCTGTATCTGCTGCATCAGCCGGTCATCTTTGGGGTGCTTTGGGTCATCTTCCAAATTTTTCACTAAAAAGGCTTGACATGGCCCGTCAGCTGTGGTATCCTATCAGTGGTTAGAGAGAGCTAACCGTTAGGAGAGCGCGTCTGCAGTTCCAGACGCGTTTTCACGGAACATAAAGTTAGAGATATCTAACTAATATTGATTTGAGAGAGGTCGATCTTTTATGAGCAAAGTAGCAGTCGTATTCTGGAGCGCAACCGGCAACACCGAGACCATGGCAAACTGCGTCGCAGAGGGCGCAAACGGCACCATCGTGCCCTGCGGCGAGATGAACGCTGCAAAGCTGGCTGAGTTTGATGCAGTGGCTTTTGGCTGCCCCGCAATGGGCGCCGAGCAGCTGGAGGAGAGCGAGTTCGAGCCCATGTTCTCTGACCTGGAGGGCTCCCTGAACGGCAAGAAGATCGCCCTGTTCGGTTCTTACGGCTGGGGCGACGGCCAGTGGATGCGTGACTGGGTCGAGCGTGCGCAGGGTGACGGCGCACAGGTGCTGAACGGCGAAGGCCTGATCTGCAACGAGGCACCGGACGACGATGTTCAGGCAGCCTGCCGCAAGCTGGGCGCAGACCTGGCTGCATGGTAAGCCGGAAAAGCTTCTCTTGACAAAAAAGGTCTGGTGCGCTAAACTGTAAAAATGCCGCGTGTCGGCGTTTTTATAAGGTTGAAAGTTAGAAGACTCTAACTTTTCCGGGCGCAGCAGACCCTGTACAGAATGCAAAATGGCGGCAGGGGACAGCAGGCGGAAAAAGCCTGTGCTCCTGCCGTTTTTCGTTTGAAAAGGCGGTGTGTATGGCAGTGGCTGCAGCAATTGGTGTAACGGTAGGCTTTGCATTTCTGCGTGGTGCGGTGCGCCGCGCTGCGATCCGTTCGGCCCGGAAAAGCAGAAGGTGAAGATCAGGAGGAACGGACCCGATGTCGAAGGCCCCGAAGAATTTGGACAAAAAACGCGCAGAGGAAAAGCTGCTGGTCAGCGAGATGATCGCTCTCTACTGCCGCAAACAGCACGGCACCCCCAAAGGCAGCCTGTGCCCGGAGTGCCAGCAGCTGCACGACTATGCCCTGGCCCGCATCGACCGGTGCCCGTTCATGGAGACAAAGACTTTCTGTTCGGCCTGCAAGGTGCATTGCTACAAGCCGGAAATGCGGGAGAAGATCCGCGCTGTCATGCGCTGGGCCGGCCCGCGGATGCTGCCGGTGCACCCGGTGCTTTCCCTCAAGCATGTGGCGGTGACCCTCAAGGCGAAGCGCGAAGCCCAAAAGGCTGGCTGAGTTTTCCAGCATAAAGCCTCTGCACCCGGGGCAACCTAAGGGCAGAGAGGTGATAAACATGGAAAACATCGGCGTGACCTGTGATGTCTGCGAGTGCTGCCACAATGTTGGCGGCTGCAAGTGCGACCTGCCCCAGATCAAAGTGACGGAGCAGTGCACCTGCACCACCCAGCAGGTGGAGACCCCGCACTACTGCCAGAACTACGAGAAAAAGTAAACCCCTGACGCAAAACAGCTCCCGCCAGAGCATTCCTCCGGCGGGAGCTGTTTTCGTTGTACTGTAAAGTTACCGCAGCGTCACGTTGCAGGTGGCAAGGCTGCGCACCAGCGTGCCGACGCTCTCCTTCATCTGGATGCCGGCAAAGCCCAGCGCAAAGGCGGCCTGCACATTGGCCAGGTTGTCGTCGATGAAGACGCACTCGTCCGCCTTCAGGCTGTATTTGTCCAGCAGGGCCTGATAGATGCGGGCATCGGGCTTGTTGATGTGCACCTCGCAGGAGGCCACGCCGCCGTCAAACTGGTCCAGCACGCCGCGGGCGGTCAGTAGTTCCAGGATGTCCTCGGGGATATTGCTCAGGTAATAGACGCAGTAGCCGTGGTTCTTCAGGCGGCGCACCAGCTCGATCATCCGGTGGCGGGGCCGCAGGATGTGGGTCCAGTCGTCCAGCACGCCCTGCACCTCGAACTCGCACCCGGCGGCCTGGGCATTCTTCAGCATGGTGGCATTGCCCTCAAAGCGGGAGATGAGCCCGGCGTCCAGCTTTTTCCACTCCTCGCTGCCAAAGGTGAGGTCGTAGACCTTTTCCTCCATCTCGGCACTGCACAGCCGGTCCACCAGATAAGCTTTCGGGTCAAAATCGACCATCACGCCGCCGATATCAAAAATAATGCTTTTATACATAACTGCCGCCTCGCTTGTATTGGATAGTTTTCTCAGATATTTTCCATAGTATACCACAACCGGGCGGGTGCTTTCCACCCCTTTGGCATAGAAAATGCCGCCCCGGCGTATGCTGTGGCAGAAAGGGGAGAGGTGCCGTGACCATCCGGGAATTGTGTGAAAAAGAGGTCGTGCAGCTGGAGCGCGGCGTGTGCCTTGGCCGGGCCGATGATCTTGATTTTGACCCGGCCACCGCCCGGCTGCAGAGCCTGATCCTGCTGGGGCGGCCCCGGCTGTTCGGGCTGCTGGGCCGGGACGAGAGCCTGACCATCCCCTGGCAGGAGATCGAGACCATCGGCACGGATGCCATCCTTGTGCACACGGCCCTGCCGGAACCGCCCCCGCAGGCGCAGGAGCTGACCTTCTGGCAGAAGGTAAAGAAAACGCTGGGAATGTGAGTTTTTTGTAAAATCAGGGGTGGACTTTTTCGGAGAAGTGACTATAATAATCGCAGAAGCTTTGTGCAAAAAGCATAGAGAAATCGTTCTTTCAAGCCCTGCCGGGGCTTTCATGACGTTGAAAACACGGATCGTGGAAAGGAAAACAGACCAATGAAAACTCCCAAACCGCTTCTGACCCTGCGGATGGTGTTCCCTGCGGCGGCATCGCTCATCGTGCTGCTGCTGGGCGAGTGGATCGCCCGCGGGTCGCTGACCGCTGATACATTTGTAAGCTTTATTTTCCCGCATATCGGGGCCTATCTTCTGGCCTGGCTGCTGCTGTTTCTGGTGTGGATGCTGCTGGACTGGATCTTCCGCTTTCCACCGCTGTCCACGCTGGGCATGGCGGTGCTGGGCTGTGCGCCCTGCGCGGTGAACTTCTACACCCTGCAGCTGCGCGGTGAGCCCTTTCTGCCGTGGGATCTGATGCAGGTGTCCGAGGCTGCCGGGGTGGCCTCGGCGGCCGGCATCAAAATTCAGACCAGCATGATCGTCACCATCGTCGTGGTGCTGGTGCTGATGGTGGGCAGCTTTTTCCTGTACCGCGGGCGGCATAAGCAGCGGTGGCTGCCCCGTCTGGCGGGCAGTGCGGCCACCGCTGCCGCCATCTGCCTGCTGGTGTTCGGCGTGTATCTGCAGCCCGCCGTCACCCAGGTGCTGGGCATCACGCCGGACGCCTGGATGCAGGACCGCTATTACCGCTATTACGGCGTCGTCACCGGCTTTATGACCAACCTGACCAATCTGGAGATCGACAAGCCGGAGGGTTATTCCGAGGAGACGGTGGACGACCTGCTGGACAAGGTGGACGAGAGCCGGAACTTCAGCACCGGCCCGCTCTATTCCACCAGCTACAGCGCCACTACCCCGAAGGACGAGCAGGAAAAGCAGCCCACCATCATCTATGTGATGGACGAATCCTACTGGGATGTGTCGGAGCTGGAACAGTACGGCATCGAGTTCGACACCGACGTTTCCGCCAACCTGCACGCCCTGCAGCAGACCAGTGCCTATGGCCGGGCCTACAGCCCCAGCTTCGGCGGCGGCACCTGTGACGTGGAGTTTGAAGCTCTCACCGGCTACTCGGTGTCCTTCCTGCCCAGCGGCAGCAAGCCCTACCAGCAGCATGTCACCAAACCCATGTTCGCCCTGCCCAATTACCTGCGGCTCAAAGGCTACCAGACGGCGGCGGTGCACTGCTTCTGGGCCAAGTACTGGAGCCGCGATAAGGCTTACCCCAACCTCGGCTTTGAGGATTTCATCAGCCTGGAAGACATGCATGGCGTGAACAAAGTGCGCAAGCACTACTGGACCAGCGGCCTTGTCACCGACGATTCCATGGCCGACCAGATCATCCAGCAGTACGAGAAGATGAGCGCTTCCTCGAACGAGCCCATCTTCCTGCACGCGGTCACCATGCAGAACCATACCAATTATAATAAGGACAACTACCCCGACGACGAGCGGGTGAAGGTGCTCAAGCACCCGGCGGGCATGTCGGCCAGCACCGTGGGCGCGCTGGAAGACTTCGCCACCGGCATCCGGGATGCAGATGCCATGCTGGGCAAGCTGACCGAATACTTCTCGCAGGTGGACGAGCCGGTCATTCTGGTGTTCTGGGGCGATCACTATAACCCCATCGACTCCAACTACGATGTTTACACCACCACCGGCTACGCCAGCGATTCCAGCTCGGACCCGCGCCTGCACCAGACCACGCTGCTCATGTGGTCCAACTACAGCCAGCAGCAGGTGGACCTTGGCACCATCGCCGCCTATGACATCTCGCCGGTCATGATGGACATCTTCGGGCTGGACGAGCCGCTCTACTTCCAGTTTTTGAACCGGCAGCTGCGGGTGGCCAGCCGCACCAATACCCGCGGCACCACCATGAACCTGGACGGCACGACCACCACCGAGCCTACCGAGTTCCAGCAGCGGTGGAGCAATGAGCAGTGGTTTTTGCAGTACGACCTGATGTTCGGCAAGGGGTACGCCCTCAAACGCATGGGTCTTGCGGGTCTGAGCGGCGTGGATACAGGCAAATGAGCGAAAAACAGACGATTTCTTTGTAAAAAACAGAGAAAAACTCTTGCAACCGGCTTTTATTTGTGATATTATAACAAAGCATTACACACGCATCACTATGCCCTTTTGTGCTCCGCAGGGAGTGGAGGGCAGTCCGAAGCCGTCCGATACGGCCAAGGATCACGGTGTGCGGAGGCAAAACAATATCTGGAGGTATTTTTACTATGGCAGTCGTTTCTATGAAGCAGCTTCTCGAGGCAGGTGTGCACTTCGGTCACCAGACCCGCCGCTGGAACCCCAAGATGAAGAAGTACATCTTCACCGAGCGCAACGGCATCTATATCATCGATCTGCAGAAGACCGTGAAGAAGCTGGACGAGGCTTACAACTATGTGAAGGAAGTTGCAGCTGAGGGCGGCGACATCCTGTTCGTCGGCACCAAGAAGCAGGCTCAGGAGTCCATCCGTGACGAGGCTCTGCGCTGCGGCATGCACTATGTCAACGCTCGCTGGCTGGGCGGTATGCTGACCAACTTCCGCACCATCCGCAAGCGCATCGACCGCATGGATCAGCTGGCTAAGATGAAGGAGAACGGCACCTTCGAGCTGCTGCCCAAGAAGGAAGTGGCTAAGCTGGAGCTGGAGATGGAGAAGCTGGACAAGTACCTGGGCGGCGTCAAGAACATGAAGACCCTGCCGAAGGCTATGTTCATCGTCGATCCTCACAAGGAGCGCATCGCTGTTGCTGAGGCCCGCAAGCTGAACATCCCCATCGTGGCTATCGTTGATACCAACTGCAACCCCGACGAGATCGACTACGTCATCCCCGGCAACGACGACGCTATCCGCGCTGTCAAGCTGATCGCCGGCGCTATGGCTGACGCTGTGCTGGAAGGCAAGCAGGGCAACCAGGAGGCCGCTCCCGCTGAGGATGCAGCAAACGCCTGATTTCCCATCCCACAAACAACAAAATAACGTGTAAGGGAGAATACGAAAATGGCTATTTCTGCAAAGGACGTTATGGAACTGCGCAAGCAGACCGACTGCGGCATGATGGAGTGCAAGAAGGCTCTGACCGAGGCTGACGGCAACTTCGAGAAGGCAATCGAGATCCTGCGCGAGCGTGGTCTGGCTACCGCTGCAAAGAAGGCAAGCCGTACCGCTGCTGAGGGCATGGTCTACGCAGATTACTGCCCCGAGTGCAAGGTCGGTGTTGTCATCGAAGTCAACGCTGAGACCGACTTCGTTGCCAAGAACGACAAGTTCGTTGCTTTCGTCAAGGAAGCTACTCAGGTCATCATGAAGCAGAACCCCGCTGACGTCGAGGCTCTGATGGCTTGCAAGACCGAGAACGGCGAGACCGTGGACGAGGCTCTGAAGAACCTGATCCTGGTCATCAAGGAGAACATCAAGGTTCGCCGCTTCGTCCGTTACGAGGGCGTCTGCTCTGCATACGTCCACGGCGGCGGCACCCACGGCATTCTGGTCAACTTCGAGACCACCAACGGCATCGATGCTAAGGACGAGTTCGTTGCTTACGGCAAGGACATTGCTATGCAGGTCGCTGCTGCCAACCCCGGCTACGTCGATGAGGCTTCTGTCCCCGCTGAGGTCGTGGCCAAGGAGAAGGAGATCATGCTGGCTCAGATGGCCCAGGATCCCAAGAACGCCAACAAGCCCGAGAACGTGAAGCAGAAGATGATCGAGGGCAAGATCAAGAAGTTCTTCAAGGAGAACTGCCTGGTCGATCAGGAGTTCGTCAAGGACGGCGACCTGTCTGTTGCTCAGTACACCGCTAAGGTCGCAAAGGACCTGGGCGGCGACATCAAGATCGTCAAGTTCACCCGCTTCCAGAAGGGCGAAGGCCTGGAGAAGCGTGCTGACGACTTCGCTGCTGAAGTTGCAAGCATGGTGAAGTAATTGAACTTCCATTCCAAGGTTGAATTGGGAGCCGCAGTACCCGTAACAGGGCGCTGCGGCTCCTTTTTTGTTTGTGGTATCTTTGTTTGAATGGGCTTTACTGCGGAGCAGGGAAGGGAAAGTACACGATTTAGAATTGTCTCCGCTTCGCTCTGACAATAATAGCGGAAGTTTTATTTATATTTCGTGTTTGTCTACGAGTTGCGGCACCCAGCATTCGTTTCGTGCCTTGAACGGCACTCACGTCTTGCTGGCCGCTGCCCCAACAGCTTCTCCCTGTATTCCCCTTTTTGGCTTCGCCATCTTCCCCCGGCCGGGGGAAGTCTTTGCCACTGGCGGCGGTCGTCGCCGTTGCAGCCTGCGGGCCGCTCCAAACACATTTTCACGAGAAGGGGCCCCATCGGGAAGATGCATGTCTATCAGCAAATGCTGTGCAGCGTTTACGTCGCTTTTCGCGAATGAGACCGTAAGATCGATCGCAATTGACGTTAAAAATGAATTTTGCCTTTAGGTCCCTTCCCGTGAAAAAGTGTTATAGAAACGACCGCAGTCGTTTCTATAATACATAACAAAAAATAAATATACATCTGTTATGCCCAGAGTGAAACGGAGGGCATTCTAAATCGTAAACACCGCAAACAAAAACGCCGCTGACAGTTTTGAAGCCGTCAGCGGCGTTGTGCTTATTCCGTTAAGCGATGCCTAAATCTGCAATCAGGCCTTTGCTTCGCTGTTGTGCTCAGCCTTCTTGTAAGCGGAGAAGGAGTGGAACACAATGTTCAGGCCCAGAACGATCAGCAGCACAGCCAGGATCAGCTGCAGGCCGTTTGCGATGAACACAGCGCCCCAAGTGGTCTCACCGGCAGGGATGGTAACAGAAGCGGCGGTGCTGATGGCCTTGACCATAGCGATCAGGCGCTGCACCAGTGCGGTAAAGGTGACGCACAGCATGATGATCAGCGGGGGGAACAGCATCTTGTTGCTGCGGCCGGTCACCTTCAGGAACACGCACAGGGTAGCCAGCACCAGTGCGCTCAGCAGCTGGTTGGCAGAGCCGAACAGCGGCCAGATGTTGGCGTAGCCGATTTTGGTCAGGATGAAGCCGAACACCAGCGTGATGAAGGTGGAGAAGTACACATTGCACAGCAGCTTGCGCCAGCCCTCAGCGTGCTCCATGTCGTCCACGCTGAACAGCTCCTGGAAGCTCATGCGGCCAATGCGGGCCACGGCATCCAGACTGGTCAGAGCCAGTGCGGAAACACACATGGTCATGAACACGGTGGCAGCGTAAGCGGGCACGCCGAACATCTCAAAGAAACCGGCAACGCCGCGGCTGAAGATCTGGAACGGGGTACCGGCGGCAGGGGTGCCGTCGGCAGCTGCGGCAGCACCGGCAACGCACAGAGCCAGAACAGCCAGCAGGCTTTCAAGGATCATGGCACCGTAGCCGACCTTCAGCATATCCTTCTCGTTATCAACGGTCTTGGAGGAAGTACCGGAAGAAACAAGGCTGTGGAAGCCGGAAACTGCACCGCAGGCCACGGTGACGAACAGGATGGGGAACATGGTACCCAGCTTTTCGTTGGTAAAGCCGGTGAACACAGGCAGGTTCATGGTGGGGTGTGCAACCAGCAGGCCAACCACAGCGCCCACGATCATGGCCACGAACATAAAGGTGGTCATGTGGTCACGGGGCTGCTTGAGCAGCCACATGGGCAGCACAGCGGCAAAGAAGATGTATACGAAGGTGATGTAGCTCCAAGCGGCCTTGCCCAGGATCAGGGGCAGGTTTGCGCCGATGACAAAGGACAGCACGATGAACACGATGCTGATAACGCTTTCCTTCCAGCCGGAGAAGTTAAACTTCTTCTGCAGCAGGCCAAAGACAACGGCGAACACCATGAACATGATGGAAACCATACCGGCAGCGCCGTTGGTCTTGGCGGCTTCGACCATTGCGCCGTCTGCGCCAAAGGCGTTGAAGGTGCCGGCAACCATGTCCGCAAAGGCAGCGATGACGATGCCGCAGAACAGCCAGCAGAACAGCAGGAACAGCTTGCGGCCGGTCTTGCCGATGTACTTTTCGATCAGCATACCCATGCTCTTGCCGTCGTTCTTAACGGAAGCATACAGAGCGCCAAAGTCGGTCACGGCACCAAAGAAGATGCCGCCCAGCAGCACCCACAGCAGCACCGGCAGCCAGCCGAAGGCAGCGGCCTGAATGGCACCGGTAACAGGGCCTGCACCGGCAATGGAGCTGAACTGGTGAGCAAACACCGTCCAGCCGTTGGTGGGCACATAGTCCCGGCCGTCCTCATGGACAACTGCCGGGGTCTTGGCAGCGGGGTCGATGCCCCACTTGTTTGCCAGCCAGCGGCCGTAAAGCATATAAGCGCCAAACAGACACACGGCTGCGATCAATACGATGACCAGCGTATTCATTGTTTTTACCTCTTTCCTTTCTTGGCATCCGGCAAATGTCAGCGGCATGGGCTCTTTTGCGGCGGCAGGGTGTAAAAAAGGCCCCGTCCTCCTGTGTTCGTTCCATTTGGGACGAACCATCGAAGACGAAGGCCTTCACATACACTGCACATTGTGTATGGAATACTCCGCGGTACCACTTCGTTTGCTGCACAGGGCAGCCACTCCCAGCGTACATATATACGCAGCCCCGTAACGTGGGCAAAACGGCCATGCATTACTGGAAGGCGGGGTCAGCGCCTTTGTTCACACAGGCTGCTCGCAGGGGAGAACGCTTTGCTCCTGACTGCCGCCCTTGCATCAGATGGGCGGCTCTCTGGGAGAGGGTGCTGCAAAGAATCATGTCCTGTTCATCGCATTTGCCGAATGATTGTCCGTATTTTAGTGCGGAATTCACAGATTGTCAATATCTTTGGCACAAGTTCGGAGGATGCACTAATTCAGGAAAGCGTTCTGCAATAATTTTTAGATGATTTTTGTTCATGCGTGAAACGAAAAAAACTATACACATCCACGAATGAAAAGAGTTCACACAAAGCACTTGACTTTCACACTTTGATGTGCTAAAGTGATGATGCGAAAGAGCAAAGCGATAAATACAATGGAAAAACAGGGGATGCCTCCCGAAAAAGGCACAAGGAGACGGCTATGGCAGAGAAAAATTCCAGAAGAAACCCCACGACGGATGCGCTGTTCGACGCGATCCTCAGCCTGGAAACGCGGGAGGAGTGCTACAACTTCTTTGAAGACCTGTGCACCGTGAAGGAGATCTCCGATATGGCGCAGCGGCTGGAAGCCGCAAAGCTGCTGCTGGACGGCAGCACCTACGACCAGATCGTGAAGGCAGTGGAGATCAGCACGGCCACCATCAGCCGCATCAACCGCTGCATCCAGTATGGCTCCGGCGGCTACCGCGCGACCATTGAAAAGGTGCGCCAGACCCAGCCGTAACACCGGCCCTTCCCGGGGCATAGAATGGGGCGTATGAAGCCCATCTGCACCGAAAGGAAGGAACTGCTATGTCTGATACGACCAACTGCCCCCGCACCGAGTGTTCATGCCCCTGCCTGCCCAAGGTCACGCTGGACCAGGCTGTCATCGACCTGGTGGAGAGCATCGCTCTGCAGGAGAACGCACTGAGCCACATCCTCTGCGCCGAGAGCCGCAAGATGAATGCCGCCATGGAACTGGACGGCCTGGACCTGTGCAAGCTGCTGGAAGTGAACGACTCGGCCACCAACATGGTCCATGCCGTGGCAAACCTTGAGCTGGTGCTCAAGGATAAGCTGGAGTTCATCTCCAACAATCTGTATTACCCGCCTGCAGGTACGGATACGTCGTCTGCCTGCTGAGCGCGCAAGCCTGCCTGCCCGGATGCCGGGCGGGCATTTTTTGTCTGCAGAATTGTATAAATTTGAGAAAAACCATTTGTTGGAATTGCTGATGCGGGCAATCTGTGCTATACTATACAATGTATCACCATGAAAGTGAGGGAATTTACAAATTGCTGAACTACGATGCGATCCTGTTTGATGTGGACGGGACCCTGATCGATTCCGCTCCCGGTATCATAAATACATTAAAAGAAGTCTTTGATAAGATGGGCGTGGACACCACGAATGTCAACCTGCGCCGTTACCTGGGCCCGCCGCTGCGCAAGAGCTTTGGCGAGCACTTCACCGACCCGGCCCTCATTGAAAAGGCCACCGAGCTTTACCGCGAAAGCTACGCCGTCAAGGGCAGCCATGAGGGTGCCGCCTATCCGGGCGCAGCCGAGATGCTGCGCCGCCTGAAGGAAGCGGGCCTTGTGCTGTGCACCGCTACCTCCAAGCCCACGCGGGTCGTTACGCCGATCCTGAAAGAAAAGGGCCTTGCAGACTATTTTGATTTTATTGGCGGCGCGTCCATGGACGAGAGCCGCGATACCAAGACGGACGTCGTGCGCTATGTGCTGGCCCAGCCCATGCTGCAGGGCAAGCGCGTGCTGATGGTGGGCGACCGCAGCGACGATATGCGCGGCGCAGCGGACTGCGGCCTGGATGCCGCCGGTGCGCTGTACGGCTACGGCAGCAGGGAAGAACTGGAACCCTTCCACCCGGTGCTGCTGGCCGAAAGCTGTGCCGACCTTGCTGCACAGCTGCTGGACGGCCGGGCGTAAGGCCGCACCAGTGCCCGATAAAAAGAGAATGGTGAGAGATATGAAACAGAATACACAACCGGAAAAGCAGTCGCTTACCCCCATGCAGAAGCAGGCCGTGCTGGTGTGCATCGTGTGTGCGCTGGCGGTCCTGCTGACCACCGGCATCACCCTTGCACTGATTCGGCGCGGCAAGACGCCCTCGGTGCCCAGCGAGGAGCCGGGCAGCCAGGAGCTGGTGCCGGGCGAAGACGATATCTCGGATCATTATCAGATCAATGAGACCTCCAGCGCCCTGCTGCAGGAGACAGCAGATGCCGGCCAGGCCTACCAGGACGAAACGCTGTTCATTGGCGACTCCAACACGGTGCGCCTGTATGCCAGCGGCCTGATCAGCCTGCAGCAGTTCTGCGCGCAGACGGGCATCGGCACCTCGGCCGCCCTCTCGGAAAAGATCGTTACCTTTAAAAAGGATAACAACGCCTATACCATCGCCCAGGCAGTGGCCAAAATGAAGCCCCGCCGCGTGGTCATCATGCTGGGCACCAACGATACCGGCATGTCGGTGAATGAGTTCATTGCGAATTACACCGCGCTGGTGGAGGCCATCCAGCAAAGCTATGAGTACACGGACATCATCGTCAACACGGTGCCGCCGGTGCCCGCCGACCACTCCAACTACCCCAACATGGACCAGACCAAGATCGACGACTTCAACATGGCGCTGCTGGAGCTGTGTGAACAGAAGGGTCTGAAGTTCCTCAACAGCGCCGAAGCCCTGAAGGACGCCAACGGCTATGGCCGCGCGGACTACTATCAGTCCGGCGACATCCACCTGACTTCCGCAGGTCTCAAGGCTCTGCTGAGCTATGTGCGCACCCACGCTTATGAGAGCGAGGACCGCCGCCCGGATACCAGCAACATCCCGGCCCGTGCGGAGTACACCCCTGACCCCAGTTCGGCTGTGGCCGCGTCCAGCTCGGAAGCAGCCTCCTCGGAGGAAGCAGTGCAGTTCACGGCAGAGTACCGCGTCGATAAGACGGGCGGCGGCAGCCTGACCAGCGGCAGCGACACCGGAAAGTCCTCGCTGGCCTATGACATCACCAGCAGTGCACAGTCCGTCAGCGTGACGGCCGTGCCGCAGGAAGGCTATGTCTTCGTCAAGTGGAGCGACGGCGTCACCCAGAGGACCCGCACAGACTCGAACTTCAAGCAGAACCTGGATGTGACGGCGGTGTTCTCCGCAGCGTCCATCCACATCAGCAGTTCCGGCAAGGCGACGGTCGGCAGCCACTGCACCTTCACCGCCAAGATCAGCGGCAAGTATCTGGATTCCGCCTCTATCCGCTGGTACACGAACGGCACCGAGGTCACGCGGGCGGCCGGTCAGACCAGTGTGCCGGTGCTCATCACCGAGGAGATGCAGGGCACCACCTTCAAGATCCAGGCCGTGGTGACCTACAACGACTGCACCGTGACCAGCAACACGCTGGAGGTGATGGTGGCCGGTGCACCGGCAGCTTCCGGCAGCTCCAGTTCGTCCAGTTCGTCTTCCAGCTCGTCCGGCAGCACCGGGTCCTCCGGCGCATCGTCGGGCAGTTCTTCCGGAGCTTCCTCCGGAACTACATCTTCCTCCACGGCTTCGTCCGGCTCCAACAGTGCTTCGAACGGTGCTGAGAGCAGCAGCTCGCACAGCACGGCGTCCTCCGGCAGCAGTTCTTCTTCCGGCAGCGCCAGCACGTCCCACAGCTCCTCTGCTTCTTCGTCGCACAGCACTTCGGAGAGCAACAGCGCTTCCCACAGCTCCTCTGCTTCTTCGTCGGGCAGCTCGTCCCACAGCACGTCGGCAAGCACTTCTGGAAGCAGCAGTGCTTCCGGCAGCACCGAGGCCGAAAACGACTCGGCAGAGCAGCAGGCGTCCCGCTCCTGAGCGGGGAACCTTCCCGCCCTGCGCCGCATAGGCTGGCAGGAAGGGAGGCGTTTCCATGCTCTGTGAAGAACCCCGCGTCCCGGGTCTGCCGGGCGCAGAGGATGTGACCGACGGCGACGTGGATTACTACGGCACCGATTGGGAAAATGTGGACAATGGTGCACTGGAGGAGGAAATGCAGAAATGTGCTTCCACCCCGTGTGACGCAAAAACCACCTGCCCGGACAATGACCCGGAACAAACCGACGCACAGACGTATCAAATCGTTTCAGAATGATCGGAAGCCAGCTCTGCCTGGGGTAGGGCTGGCTTCTCCCTGTTGTAGAACGCCCGGGCAAATGCGGCCCGTGCAGAAGGGAAAAGAGGGAAAAACTATGGCAAAGTATTATTGTGTATTGTTTGATGCAGACAACACGCTGCTCAACTTTGATGCAGCCGAAAGCAAGGCACTGGCCGAAACGCTGGTGAACTACGGCATCGAGCCGGACGCCGAGACGGTGCAGACCTACCGCACCATCAACGAGGAACTCTGGCGCGCGCTGGAAAAAGGCCAGATCAAGCGGGAAAAGCTCATGGCGGAGCGGTTCACCCGCTTCCTCAAGGCCATCGACGCGGCAGGTGACGGCGCGGAGATGAACCGCTTCTATCTGGAACAGCTCTCCACCCACCCGGACCTGATGGGGCCGGAAGTGCTGGATGTGCTGCGGGAGCTTTCCGAGGTGGCAACGCTGGCCGTCGTGAGCAACGGGTTCCAGAAGGTGCAGACCCGCCGCCTGGCAGAATCCGGCATCCTGAACTTTATGGAGGACGTGTTCGTCTCCGAGAAGATGGACTGCGAAAAGCCCGGCCGCAGAATTTTTGATGCGGCCCTGCGCGCCCTTGGCGTGGAGAACCGCGAGCATGTGCTGGTGGTGGGCGACAGCCTCACCAGCGACATCCAGGGCGGCGTGAACGCGGGCCTTGACACCTGCTGGTTCAACCCGAACCACGCCGAGAACCCCGGCAAGGTGGTGCCCACCTACGAGATCGCAAGCCTGGAAGAACTGTATCCGCTGGTGATGGAGTCGGACGAGCTGGCCAATGTGGGCCTGAAGAACCGCCGCCACCAGTGCTGAACCAATAAGCGGATGGAGAACGGAATCATAAAACTATGCTGATACATTTGGAAAAACTAGGCAAGAGCTTTGGCGAAAAGATCGTCCTGCACGATGTGACGGCCAGCGTCGAGAAAGAGGACCGCATCGGCATCGTGGGCCAGAACGGTGCGGGCAAGACCACCCTGCTGAAGATCCTCACCGGCGAATATCAGGATTACGAGGGTGAGTTCAGCGTGACCCATGGCGTGACGCTGGGCTACCTCGAACAGAACGCAAAGCTGGACCCGACGCTGGATATCTACGGCGAGATGCGCTCCACCTTTGCGCCGGTGCTGGACGCCATGGCGCAGATGCAGATCCTGGAGCGCCGCATGGCCGCTGCGCCGGAAGACGCTGCCCTGCTGGCCCAGCACGACCAGCTGCAGAACATCGTGGATGCAGCCGACGGCTACAACATGGATGTGAACATCAAAAAGGTGCTGTCCGGCATGGGCTTTGCGCAGGATACCTGGCAAAAGAACATTGCGGTGCTCTCCGGTGGTGAGCTGACGAGGCTGCGTCTGGCAAAGCTGCTGCTGGAAAAGCCGGATGTCCTCATTCTGGACGAGCCCACGAACCACCTGGACTTTGCCACCATGGAATGGCTGGAAAATTACCTCAAGGGCTACTCCGGGGCCGTGCTGGTGGTCAGCCACGACCGCTACTTCCTCGATAACGTGTGTACAAAGATCTGGGAGGTATCCTTCCAGACCATGACCACCTACAAGGGCAACTTCTCGACCTACCTGCCCCAGAAGGAAGCCGCCGATGCCTTGCGCCAGAAGCAGCACGACGCCGATGTGGCGCTGGCCGAAAAGCTGCAGGACTACGTGGACCGCAACCTTGTGCGCGCCTCCACCACCAAAATGGCGCAGAGCCGCCGCAAGCAGCTGGAAAAGCTGGAGATCACCGAAGCTCCCAAGGACGAGACGAACCAGCTCAAGTTCCGCTTTGAATATGACGTAGAGCCGTGGAATGAGCTGGTGCTGCTCAAGAACCTGACCATCCGGATCGGGGAGCGCACCCTGCTGGAACCCTTCACCTACACGGTGTGCCGTGGCGAACGGCTCATCATCGCGGGCCCCAACGGCGCGGGCAAATCCACCCTGATGCAGGTGCTGGACGGCAAGCGCCGCCCCTCCGGCGGTATGGTGCGGCTGGGCACCGGTGCACGGCCCAGCATTTTTGCCCAGCAGCAGAACCGTCTGGGGCAGGGCAGGGTCATCGATGTCATCTGGAACAAGTACCCCCGCATGACCGAGCTGGAAGTGCGCAGCCATCTGGCAAAGCTGGGCTTCCGGGGCGAGACGGTGTTCAAGCCCTGCGAAGCGCTTTCCGGCGGCGAGCTGGCCCGCCTGCGCTTTGCGGAGATCGTGCTGGAACGGCCCAACCTGCTGTTCCTCGACGAGCCCACGAACCATCTGGACATCTACACCCGCGAGAACCTCACCGAGGCCCTCATGGCTTACACCGGCACGCTGCTGCTAGTGACCCATGACCGCCACCTGATGAACAGCCTGGCCTGCCCGATCCTGTATCTCGAGGACGGCAAGGCCACCATCTACCCCAGCTACGATGCCCTGATGGGCCGCAGCGCCCCGGCACCTGCCGTGCAGAAGGCCGCCGAACCCGCCAAAGCCGGTTACGGCAAGGAGCAGCGCCGCCGCCGCGCCGAGCTGCGGGCCAAGATCAAAGCCTGTGAGGATGAGATGGAGGCCTGCGGTGCCCGCGAGGTGGAACTGGACAACGAGATCAATTCCCCGGAGGTGTACAACGACCCCGACCTGCTGCGCCAGAAAAGTGACGAGCTGAGCGACCTGCGGTTCCATCAGGAAGAACTGTTCGCCGCCTGGGAGGCCGCCATGGAGGAGCAGGAAAGCTACGAGCAGAGCCAGACCGAAGAATAAAGGAGGGGACAGAATGCCAAGGAATCGACGCAGCTATGAAAAAACACGGCACATTGCGCTTTCCGGCCTGCTGTTTGCGCTGGCCATGGCGCTGTCTTTTATTGAAGGCACACTCACCATCCCGGGCCTTTTGCCGGGCATGAAGCTGGGCCTTGCCAACATCGTAGTGATGTATGCGCTGTTTTTCATGGGGCCAAAGCAGGCACTGGTGCTGGATGTGCTCAAGGCGCTGTTCGTGTTTCTGGTGTCCGGCTTCACAGCGGGCTTCCTCTCGCTGTGCGGCGGCCTGCTTTCGCTGCTGGTGATGTGGGTGCTGTACTACCTGCTGCCGGTGCGGCCCACCTGGTTCATCCTGTCGGTGTGCGGTGCGCTGACCCACAACGTGGGGCAGCTGCTGGGCGCGGGCGTCATCATCTCGTCGTCACTGTCCTTCTACTATGCACCGGTCATGCTGGTGCTGGGCCTTGTGATGGGCGCGCTGACCTCCGTCACCCTGAAAGCCATTCTGCCTGCTCTGGGCAAAATGGGCTTTTCCACCCAGGAAAAGCGGGGAGAATAACCAACCGTCCATGCACCACAGTTGCATTTTGCCCGGAAATCAGTATAATAAGGAAACAACCCACAATTTTAATAGATACCCGATCTTACAGGGCTGCCATATGGGGAAAGTGTATGGCAGCCGGGAGGTGTTTGCATAATGAGTGAAAAAGTTACCATCAAGGTGGAGCATCGCGAGCTTCACCTGCCCACCATCGCTCTGCGCGGCCTTGTGGTGTTCCCCAACAACCTCGTGCACTTCGAGGTGGGCCGGGAAAAGAGCATCGCTGCCGTGGAATGGGCCATGGCCAATAACTCCAACGTTTTTCTGGTGGCCCAGAAGGCGATGGAGACCAGCGACCCCACCCAGGCAGACCTGTTCAGCTACGGCGTTGTAGCCGAAGTCAAGCAGGTGCTGCGGGTCTCCGAGGACCTTGTGAAGGTGCTGGTGGAGGGCAAGTACCGCGCCAAGCTCACCGAGCTGGACACCAGCGGCGATTTTCTGCTTTCTGCGGTGCGCCCGGCCCCGGTGCGTGCCGGCAAGGCCGAGGATGCCGTGGAGACCGAAGCACTGCTGCGGGCCCTCAAGACCGGCTTTGATGAATACCTCGGCATGAACCCGCGTCTGGGCAAGGACGTGGTGTTTGCCATCGTTTCCAGCGACGACCCGGCGTTCCTCAGCGAGTACATGCCCGCAAACCTGTTGTTCCGCTATGAGGACAAGCAGGCTGTCATGGACGAAAGCACTCTGAACGGGCGGCTGAAAAAGCTGGTCGAGATGCTGCGCCGCGAGTGTCAGGTGATGAAAATTGAAAAGGAGATCGCGGAAAAGGTCAACGAGTCCATGGACAAGAACCAGCGCGATTACTACCTGCACGAACAGCTGCACATCATCAGCGATGAACTGGGCGAGGGCGACGACACCCACGCCGAAGCCGACGAGTACCGCCGCAGGATCACGGAACTGCACCTTGCGGAGGACAGCGAGAAGAAGCTGCTCAAAGAAGTGGACCGCCTTTCCAAAATGCAGGGCTCCAATCAGGAAGCTACCGTTATCCGCACCTATCTGGACACCTGCCTGGACCTGCCGTGGAACACCTTCACGGTGGATGACCTGGACATTGCCCGTGCCCAGCAGATTTTGGACCGTGACCACTACGGCCTGAAGAAGGTGAAGGACCGCATTCTGGAAACGCTGGCCGTGCGCAAACTGGCACCGGACGTGAAGGCACAGATCATCTGCCTTGTGGGCCCTCCGGGCGTCGGCAAAACCAGTATTGCACGCTCCATCGCCGAAAGCCTGGGCCGCAAGTATGTGCGCATCAGTCTGGGCGGCGTGCGGGATGAAGCCGAGATCCGCGGCCACCGCCGCACCTACATCGGCGCCATGCCCGGCAAGATCATCAGCGCGATGATCTCGGCCAAGAGCTCCAATCCGCTGATGCTGCTGGACGAGATCGACAAGCTGGCAGGCGACTTCCGGGGCGACCCGGCGGCCGCTCTGCTGGAAGCACTGGACCCGGAGCAGAACAGCACCTTCAACGATCATTTCATTGATATCCCGTTCGATCTGAGCCATGTGCTGTTCATCACCACTGCCAACGATCTGGGCAGCATCCCCGGCCCGCTGCGCGACCGCATGGACGTCATCGAACTGCCCAGCTACACCCGCGTGGAGAAGTACAACATCGCCCGCAAGCACCTGCTGCCCAAGCAGCTCAAGGCCTGCGGCCTGACCGGCAAGGTCACCCTGAGCCAGAGCGCGCTGTACGGCATCATCGACGGCTACACCCGCGAGGCCGGTGTGCGCAACCTGGAGCGCACCATCACCAGTGTGCTGCGCAAGTGCGCCCGCAAGATCGCATCCGGCGAGGTGGAGAGTGTGTCTGTCACCGGCACCATGCTGGAAGAACTGCTGGGCCCCCGCTTCGTCAAGCCCGACTTCCTCAACCGCACCAATGCCATCGGCATCGCCAACGGTCTGGCCTGGACCAGTGTGGGCGGCGAGACCCTGCCCATTGAGGTGCAGGTGATGGACAACGGCAGCGGCAAGATCACGGTCACCGGCTCACTGGGCGACGTGATGAAGGAAAGTGCCCAGCTGGCCATCACCTGGGTGCGCGTCCACGCCGAGGAGTACGGCATCGACCCGGAGCGTCTCAAGAAATGTGACCTGCACATCCACGCCCCGGAGGGCGCGGTGCCCAAGGACGGCCCCTCTGCGGGCGTCACCCTGACCACGGCACTGGTGTCCTGCCTGTCCGGGATGCCGGTGCGCGGCGATGTGGCCATGACCGGCGAGATCACCCTGCACGGCAACGTGCTGCCCATCGGCGGCCTGCGCGAAAAGAGCATGGCGGCCTACCGCGAGGGCATGAAGACCGTGCTCATCCCCAAGGACAACGAACCCGACCTCTACGAAGTGGACGACGAGGTGAAGAAGAACCTGACCTTCCTGCCCATGCAGAGCCTGACCCAGGTGCTGAATGCAGCCCTGCTCAAGCCCCAGGACCCGAAGAAGGCCAAGGCCCCGGCCAGCCGCACCCGCACAAAGAAAAAGGCGGACGCCATCGTGCCGCCCACCGCAGAAAAGCCCCAGCCCGGCGCAGTGTGCTGAGAATAGGGCGGGCCAGCAGATAGCTTTCTCCGCGAACAGCGACGGGTTGCGGCACCCAGCATCCGCTTCGCTATCGCTTGCGTCTTGCTGGCCGCGGCCCCAACAGCAACTCCTTGTTTCCGCCACCGGCGGCGGTCGTTGCCGTTGCAGGACTGCAGTCCCGCCCCAACGCTTGCGCGCCGGGGCCCCACCCCCAGGACATTCGCTGGAGAAACTATCTGCCGGCCCGCCGGACAAGCCCCTATAAAAGAAAGGAAAGCTCCATGAATTACAACAAAGCTGATTTTATTGCCAGCTATGGCATTTCCAGCCAGCTGCCCGAGAGCGACCGCCCGGAACTGAGCTTTTCGGGGCGGTCCAATGTGGGCAAATCCAGCCTCATCAACAAGCTGTGCAGCCGCAAAAACCTCGCCCGTGTGTCCAGCACCCCGGGCAAAACGGCCACCATCAACTTCTACTCGGTGGACGACTGCTATTTTGTGGACCTGCCCGGCTACGGTTACGCCAAGGTGAGCAACGCCGACCGTGAGCGCTGGGATGACCTGATCAACAGCTACTTCGAAGCCCCGCGCCACCACACCCTGCTGGTGCAGCTGCTGGACTGCCGCCATGCGCCCAGCGCCGATGATGAGCAGATGCTGCGCTACCTGCACTATCATCAGATCCCCTATGTGGTGGCCCTGACCAAGGCCGACAAGCTGAAAAAGAGCCAGCTGGCCAAAACGCTGGAAGACTTCGAGAACCTCTGCCGCCCCTACGGCTGCCAGAAGGTGGTGCTGACCAGCGGCGAGAACGGCTACGGCATCCCGGAGCTGCAGGCGGTGCTCAACGCCGCGGTTGCCGCCGAGAGCGAGGAAGCGGAGTAAACCATGGCCTACAACGAATTTGCCTATTTTTACGATGAGTTCAACGGCGAGGCCGACTATGATGCGCTGTATGCCCACATCCGCGAAAAGCTGGAAGCCCACGGCATCCGGGACGGCATCGTGGCGGACCTGGGCTGCGGCACCGGGGAACTGACCCTCATGCTCACCCAGGCAGGCTATGATATGATCGGCATCGACCAGTCGGAGGAGATGCTCTGCGTTGTGCGCGATAAGGCCGAACAGCTGGGCCTTTCCGGCAAATTGCTGCTTTTGCGGCAGGATCTGCTCAAGCTTGACCTCTACGGCACCATCCGGGCGGCAGTGTCCACCTTTGACACCTTCAACCACATCCCGGACCTGGACACGGCCATTGCCAACGCGGGCTTTTTCATGGAGAAGGGCGGCGTGTTCCTCTTTGACATGAACACGCCATATAAGCACCAGAACGTGCTGGGTGACAACGAATTCACCTTTGAGGAAGAAGATGCGTCCTGCATCTGGCGCAACCACTACGACGCGGAGAACCGCCGAGTGGAGATTACCGTGGACATCGACTACCACGAGACGGCAGAGCACTTCCACGAGCAGTTCTATGAGTACACCTACGACCTTGACACCATCCGCACTGCGCTGGAAAAGCACGGCTTTGCGCTGGAAAGCGTCTGCGACGGCGAGACCTTCGGCCCGCTGACCGAGGAGAGCCAGCGCTACTTCTTCTGCGCAGTCAAGCAGTATACACAATTGGAGGGATAACCTATGGCAAATCTGATCCGCGGCCTGTCGGAAAACGGCGGCGTCGTGTTCTGTGGCGTGGACTCTACGGAAATCGTCCGCAAGGCCGAGCAGCTCCACACCACCAGCGCCACCTGCAGCGCCGCTCTGGGCCGTCTGCTCACCGGTGCGGCCCTGATGGGCTCCATGCTCAAGGATGACCGCGACAAGATCACCCTGCGCGTGTCCGGCGGCGGCCACACCGGCGTGGTCATTGCCTGCACCGACGGCACCGGCAACGTGAAGGGCTGCATCGACAACCCGCTGGTGGAGCTGCCCCTGAAGGAGAACGGCCACCTGGACGTGGGCGGTGCCGTGGGCCGCGACGGTGTGCTGACCGTCATCCGCGACAACAGCCTGCAGAAGGAGCCCACCGTGGGCCAGGTGCCGCTGGTCTCCGGCGAGATCGCCGAGGACCTGACCGCCTACTACGCCTACAGCGAGCAGGTGCCCACCGTCATGGCACTGGGCGTGCTGGTGGACAAGGACCTGTCCATCCTGTGCGCAGGCGGCTTTATGGTGCAGCTGCTGCCCGGTGCCACCGATGCTGAGATCGATCAGCTGGAAAAGAATATCGCGGCCATGCCGTCTGTCACCACCATGCTGCACGAGGGCAAGACCCCCGAGGACATGATGCAGATGGCACTGGCAGGTTTTGCCCCCAACGTCCTGGACGAGCGCGACGTGCACTACCAGTGCGACTGCAGCGCTGAGCGCACCAAGGAGATGCTGTTCAGCCTGGGCCGCAAGGAACTGGTGAAGATGCGCGACGAGGACCCGAACTGCGAAGTGGTGTGCCACTTCTGCCACAGCAAGTATCAGTACGACCTCAACGATCTGATCGCGGAGTACGACGCCCAGAAACAGGAATAAACAGTAAAATAAGCAGCAAAAAAGACCTTCCCGCCGGGAAGGTCTTTTTGCGTCTTACGCACAAATATCGGCCACGATCGTATAGGTCACCGTATAGTCCAGCGCATCGCCGCTGGCCGTGCAGTCCTCTTTGCGGGCAACGATCTCTGCGTCTGGGAAGGTCTCTTTCAGTGCCTGCAGGCTCTGCAGCCGGGCCAGCGCGGCGGCCTGTTCCTCGGTGCGGCAGAGCACGGCGGGCTGCTGGGCGTACCAGCAGGTCTCCTGCACCGAGCAGGGGAGCGGCAGCCCGAAAAGATCTGCCGCAAAATGCCGGGTCTGGCTTGCGGCATTCTCCGCTGCCGGGGCGGCAGGCAGTGCGAAATGGTGCCCGAACAGCAGCAGTTCGTATTCGACAGAAACCGCTCCGGACCGCTGCAGAACGTCCTCCTTCAGCAGCACTTGCCGGGTGTCGCTCCACTCGAACTGGGCGGTCACGGTGCCCGCCGCCGGCGCAAAGATCAGGGTGCCGTCCCGCTCGGCGCGGGCCGTGCCGATCAGCCCCTGCCCGGCTTCCACCTGCTGCCCGGGCACCACCAGCATGGTGCCGCTGACAAGGTTTGTGCGCACCACCGTGCCGCCGCACTTGGCCCGGATGCCGTGCAGCGTCCCGGCGGCAATGTCCGGTTTCGGCTTTGCGGCAGCAGCTTCCACCACCAGGCGGCCCTTCGCAAAGTTCAGGCTGGCCCAGGAGAACTCGCCGCTTTGCAAAAGGGCGTATTCCCCGGCGGTGAGCTTTGCTTCGGTCACGGCAGAGCCGGGCTGCAGGTCGTTTGCCCGCAGAACGGCCGCCGCCCGGGCGGCCTGCCCGGTGGTGAGGGTGCTGGTATCCACCGTCCAGACATACTGCTGCGCCCAGAGCAGCAGCGGCACGAACAGCGCCAGCCCCGCCCAGAGCCCGGCCCGCCGCAGCAGGGGCCGGATGCAAAAATAAAGTCCCTGCCGCTTGTGCACCCGCAGCCGCACCCGCAGTTTCCGCGCCAGCGCGGCGAACCGTCGGTACTGCCACGCGGCGCAGTGGGCGCAAAAGCCGCCGGGCCGGGCCGAGACACCGTAGGGGTGCAGCCCCTGCGCCGATGCCTCGCTCAGAAGGGCCTCGACGCTGCCGTTTTGTGCGGTGAACTCCACCGCGGCCCAGAATCGTACCGGCTCCATTCAGGCCTCCTGTTCATCGGAAAAATCCACGCGCAGAATTTTTCCGGAAAGGGTCAACCGGTCTGCCGTGAGGGTGAGGATCCTCAGCCCGTCGCCGCAGATCGTGAGCTGTCCGCGCGGCATCTGCAGGCGCAGCTGGTCCTCGTCGTAGAGCAGGATGGCCCGGAAGTGCTCGACCTCCAGCCGGTTGCCGCTCTGGTAGATGGACGGCGTGCGGTAGAAACCGGCGGGCGGTTGGCGGAACAGCGCGGCCAGCCAGCTGCGCAGGGAAAGCCGCCTGCTGTGCTTGTTTGGCATTTCCGCTCCCTCCCATCCGGCAGTGTTAGGCATGGCCAATTGCTACATATATATGGACGGGGAGGGTGAGCTTATGAATCGGAGGCTGAAAATCCGGCGGGCTGCGTTTCTGGTGCTGGCGCTGGCCACGGCGGTGCTGGTGTTTGCCGCCCCGGGCCTTTGCGCCGATACGCTGCGGCAGGGGCTGCAGCTGTGCGGCGGGCCGCTGCTGGTGTCGCTGTTCCCATTTTTGATCGTCTCGGCCCTGCTGATGCAGAGCGGGGCGGGGGAATGGCTGGGCGTTTTGTTCCGCCCGGCGGCGCGGCTCATCGGCGTCCGGGCCAAAAGCGCGGGCGGCGTGCTGCTCATCGGGGCGCTGGGCGGTTTCGCCCCGGCGGCTTCGGCGGCAGCACAGGCGGTGCAAACCGGGCAGCTCTCGGCAAAGCAGGCATCCGCGCTGCTGCCTGCCTGTATTTGTTCCGGGCCATCTTTTGTCATCCTCACGGTGGGGGAGCAGATGTTGGGCAGCCGGGCGCTGGGGGTGCGGCTCTTTGCGGCACAGCTGTTGGCGGGGTATCTCTCGGCGGCACTGCTGTACCGCCTGCAGGGCGGCGGCGCAAGCGGGAGCACGCCGCCCCTGAAAGCGCCCGGCCTGCTCCAGCCGCTGGATGCCATCATCGCGCAGGCGGCCGTGACCTACCTCAAGCTCTGCGGCTTTGTGCTGTACTTCCGGCTGCTGGCGGCAGGCTGCGGCCATTTTCTGCCAGGAGGCTTTGCTGCCCTGCCTGCCATGCTACTGGAAGTGTGCTCCGGCTGCGACTATGCATCCCGCACCGGCTTTTGGGCCAGCAGCCTGTGCTGCGCGGCACTGAGCCTGCAGGGCGCTTCGGTGCTTTTGCAGGTGCGCACCATCTGCCCGCCGGAAATTTCCTTCCGGCCGCTGCTGGCCGCCCGGCTGCTGCACCTGCCGCTGTCACTGGCACTGTTTTATCTCGGCCTGCCGCAGCAGGCGGTGGAGACCTTCACCACCCTGCCGGAGCGGGTCATTCTGATGCGCCGCGTCCCGCTGGACTGCGCCCTGCTGGCCTTTGCCCTGTGCTGCCTGACGGCATGGGAGCTGTGCAAAGCCTGCGCAGAACAAAAAACTCCCGGAGACCCATAACGTCTCCGGGAGTTTTTGGAGCTACTGACCTGATTCGAACAGGCGACCTGCTCATTACGAGCGGGCAAATATATCAAAATAAATGGCATACTATCGAGAAGAAAGAAATTGCTTGCGCCACTTTTGCGCCACCGAAGGGCTAGCCCGTCTGTTTTCGGAGATAGGAGTCGAGCCGGTTGATCTTCTTTTTCTTAAATTTTTTATCAAGAGATGTATAGATGCCGAGGGTGACGCTGATGTCTTTATGGCCCATCTGATCGCGGGCGGTGAGGACATCGACACCGGCAAAGTACATCAGGGTGCAGAAGGTGTGCCGCAGCTGATGCGGGGTAAAGGGCTCGATGCGCATGGGCAGGCCGCCCGGGCGTTTTTTGCTTTCCGCACCGTTGTAGCCGTACTTCACGTTCAGGTCGGCCATGTAGCTGCTCCACAGTGTTTTCCATGCCTGCTCGGTCATGCGGCGGCCCTTTACCGTGTGCAGCACATACAGACAGCCGTCCTGCTGGGTCTTGAGGTAGTCCACGAGGATGCGGGGAATGTTGACCACACGGCGGCCTGCCGCAGTCTTGGGCTTTTTGGTCTTTTGGTTGTGGAAGTTATAGCCGCTGTTGACAGTGATCGTGGCGGCGTCCAGGTCTACGTCGGCCCATGTGAGGGCGGTGGCTTCGCCGCGGCGCAGGCCGGAGTAAAGCAGCAGCATGGCAGCGCGCTGGGCGCGGTGGGGCGTTTCACGGATCCAGCGCTGCTGTTCTTCCGAGATGGGTTCACGGGGCTCGGGGTCGGCACCGGCAGGGCAGGTGGTCTTGACGATGGGGTTATACTGGACGATCTCAGGGATGGCCAGCTCATACGCGGCCTTTGCGCTGCTGCGCAGGTTGGACAGGGTGAAGTGGGACAAGGGCGGCTTGCCGTCGTGCCAGTCGGCCAGAGCGTTCAGCACCTTCTGAAAATCGGCCGTCCGCAGGTCGGCGGCGGGATGCTCCAGCAGCGGACCCCAATGATTTTTGTTATCCTCGTAGCGGTCAAGGCTTTTCTGGCCGATGCCCTTGGCCTTTTTGGCTGCGATCAGGTTATCGTACAGGGTGGCAAGGGTGGCCTTGGCCTGCGCCGGGTCCATGCCTTTGCCCAGTGCTGCGCGGTAGGCTTCCGCTGCAGCGCGGGCTTCGCGGGCGGTGGTGCCATAAAAACTTTTGTATTTTGGCTTGCCGCTTTCATCCTTACCGATACAGACGCGATAGCGGTAACGGCCATCGGAACCTTTTTTGTTTGTCATGCAGCAAAACCTCCCGGCTTGCGCGCCCGGCCGGGAGGTGGTACAATAGACCCGGCAGGCGCAAAAAGATTTACCTTCGTTTTGTGTAAGCTTCCATTCAGCCCGGCGTTGCTCGTACCAGCGCCGGGTACTTCTTTTTTCAAAAAACTCACGGCTTGCAGAAATCACAGGGCCGCGCTACAATCAAAGAGCGGAAACGCGATGGGTTGTAAGGCATTCATGATTACTCCTACTTATTCGGGCAACAGGCAGCAGAAGGTCCCCCGGCTGGAAACAGCTGGGGGATTTTCTGTTTTTAAAAACGCAAATAAACGCAATAGATGTTGCGTATGCAACTTTTGGAGTGTTTACAAGTGTTGGATGAATTAGTATAATGATGGTGTAACTGATATCCAGTTACAGAAAAACGGAGGCCATGCATAATGTATGAGCAAAATTGATACACTGATAAGGAAACTCTGCCAGAAACCAACACCGGCAGACTTTCGTTATACAGACCTTTGTAAAATCATGAAGCATTTTGGGTACGAAGAATCCAATAAAGGAGCAACCTCTGGTTCACGGGTGCGATTTTACAACCCGGAAACAGGGGCGATGGTATCACTCCACAAGCCGCATCCAGGTGATCAGATGGTAAAAGGCTCGGTGGAAAGCGTGGTACAGTTTTTGAAGGAGCATGATCACGTATGAAAAATGTACTGCATTATAAGGGATATTCCGCAAAACCGGAATATTCCGCCGAAGATCAGGTGTTTTACGGAAAAATTCTGGGTATTGACGATCTGGTAGATTTCTACACAGAGAATGCAAAGGAACTTGAGCAAGAATTTCATGCAGCAGTAGATGACTATCTGGCATTCTGCCAAGAAGTTGGAAAGCAGCCGCAGAAAGAGTTTAGCGGGACATTCAATGTCCGCATTTCACCGGAATTGCATCGAAAAGCGTTCCGGAAAGCACAAGAGGATGGAATCGCGTTAAACAAAGTTGTAGAGAATGCACTGACGGAATATCTTTCTCCTGCATGGCACGAGAATCGTACCGTTATTCTGCCGGAAGAAATGGCGAAAATGTATTCAGCAGAAGAACAGACAGTGGACACCGCACCAGATGATGCCAGCCATCTGGCATTATGGAAGCGGAACTGGACTGTAGTAAATGGAAGAACGGAGATGAAGAAAAGATGCTGAAAGAACTGTTGAACAATCGATGCCGGATCCAGCTGGAAAAAGTAGAAATGAACGCATTGGACGATCCGGCGGAAGAAACAGGCAGTCTGGAAGTAATTGTATCGGATTCGGTGACTACAAAAAAGAAATCGGATTGCCTGCGGGTAGAGTGCACACGGCATGTTGGATTTGAACCTGCCTGCAATTTTGAAATTACGGTAACATATTCTGTGGAGCATTATCTGAAAGAATCAGATTCGCTGAAAGAAGTATCTGATGCGGCAATCCAGAAGGAAGTGGAAGAAAACATACCGTTCTATATTCAGGAAAAGCGTGGATTGATGAATCGCGTATCGTTAATTATTGCACAACTGACCTCTGCGTTTGACAGCGCACCTATGATTTTGCCGCCGTATTTTCAGACCGAAGAATCTACAACTTAATAGAGCGCGTTGGCCTGCCGGGCAAAACCGGTGGGCTTTTTCTTTTGCAAAAAGAGCGCCCGGCGGGGCGCTCATGAATCAGAACAGATCGCTATGGGTACCGGTGCGGGTCAGATACAGGATCAGCGCAGCTCCTTCATCATTTCATCCACGTCGGTGTAGGTCTTGCCCAGAGTGGGGTCTGCCTTCATCTGCTTGACTTCACGGATCGCTTCCTGCGTTTCGGCATTGGGCACATCGCCGCTGATCTCGAACGGAATGCGGTTCTCCCGCACGGCCTTGCGGGCAAAAATATTGACAGCTGTGGTCATGGTCATGCCCATATCGGCGCAGAATGCTTCGAACTGCTTTTTAAGATTGGCATCCATACGGATGTTAATGTTTGCGGTATTGGCCATAGTATCACCTTCCTCATGCTCATTGTATTGCGATTTGCGCACAATGTCAACATAAAAGAAATGAATTTTACGTTAAATCGTTGATCGGAAGATGGGACGGCTTGCATAGACTGAATGGAGATGCTAAAATAAAATCAAGCAAGCTCGCGGATTGCTTTTACGATGGATGCAGAGTTCCAACCGACTTGCCGGGTGGCTTTGGACTGGAGCTCAAGCGGCATATAAACACCGCCCCAGGGCATAATAGCAATAATAGGTTTCCCCATACGCATGGCTTCGTTTACTTCATACGCCATCCATTCATGATAAAGCGTATACATGCCGCCGATCACAAGAACGACTTGTGCATTTTTAATTTTAGCGGTGATGGCTTCTTTGATTTCTGCCTTAGAGGCATGGGAGGAAGAAAGCGCCAAAGGCTTTTCTTTTGGTGCGGAATAATTGTAATAAGAAAAGTTTGAAGTACTATCCAGAAGGGCAACGAGGCGATCATATTCTTCGCCATACTTCCATGCGTGGCTGATAAAGATACGGTAATTAGATAAAGCAGGCATTTTGAACGTCCTTTCTTAACATTCGGAGGAATATATGAAATTTCAGAAAAAACCAGTTGTGGTTGATGCATACCAGACGGATAAAGACATGTACATTGAAACGCTGGAAGGCGTGATGCATGCGTCGCCTGGTGACTGGATCATTACAGGGGTAAACGGAGAAAAATATCCCTGCAAACCTGATGTCTTTGAAAAAACTTATGAGCCGGTTTCAGAGTGAGCTTTTTCTTTGGACGAAGCAGACTTGGCATTGGAAGCCTTCCATTTGTTGCCTTCTGAAGAAAGCAAATCTTCAATGTTGTGCACAAAGAGCTGTTCTTTAGTCTCATCGGTGCCATAGGGATATGCATTCATGAGATAGAGATTCTTTTCGTGCTTCAGCGTTTCACATGCGGAACGGTACTCGATCCAGTTTTCGTGGTAACGGCCGAGATGCTCAGTACCTTCGATAACGGTGATCGCAGCGCCCAACAGGCCAACGACAAAAGCGACTGCAGGGCAGCTGGCTGTATAATTGGCAAGCAGCGGAATGGCTGCAGCAATGACAAACTCTGCAAACTGCAGCCGCTTGTAAATGCGTTGCGCCTGCTGGGCCTTTTTATCGTACCACCTGATCTGATCATTCAGGCGGTTCTGAATATAGCTGTTGATATCACCCGGCTCAACATCGGGCGGGGTGTAAGATTCTTTTTCAGCAGATTTATTCCGACAAAACGAAAACATGAAACTCCTTTCATCCTCGGCACATTTGTGCCGGGGATTTTTTTATGATTAGCGGCGGAAATATTCAATAATTCCATAGATGATCTCAACCATCAAGGGCAGAAGCACAAAAAAGGCAAGTTTTACTTTTTGAGAGGATTTATAGAGCAAATAGAAATCAGGATCCTTGCCAAGGTGCTCCGAAATTCCGTAGGTATAGACGATGCCGATAAGTGATAGAATGACAGAAAAAGCGATAGAGCCAGCAACGGCCAATAAGGGTGAAAAAGACAAAGAATGTGCAAGCAACGGTATGATGAAAGCACTCAAAAAACCGCAGAGCAGAAGAAGCATTGGAAAAATACTACGGTCGAGGAATTGACACTTTTCGCGTTCCTGATCTAGGAGAGACTTTGTGGCGGCGAGTTCCTGCATGGCATTCTCTAAGTTGAGCGCCAAACCCATGTAACTGATGGCTTGCCGTCCTTCTTCCGCATAGACGGTCTCGGCTTTTCGGAGGTCGGAGAGACTTTTTTCATAGTCTGCACGCATGGAAGGGTCAAGTTTCTGAATGGCAGATTCGGCTTCATTGTAAGAAATACCAGTAGAAAACATGAAAATCACTCCAGTACAAACGAACCGTTTCGGCAAGTAGCGAAACGGAATTTTTTTATTTATGCTTCTTTTGTGCCCAGGCCAAGCGCAGCACATTTTTTATAGCGCCCGGTGAGCACCAGATCTTCGACATAGTCCACGGCTTTCTGCTGGCCTTCCTCATTGAGCTGGTCGAAGGACGAGAGCAGCGCGGACTGCTGGGGAGTAAGGAGTACCGGTTCGGCGCTGTCAGGCGAAAAGCTATCCTGATACAAGAAATTCGGTTCGACGTGTAGGACATCGAAAATTTTCAAAAGAACATCCCATTTAGGACTGCTGACGCCGTTTTCATAGTTGCCTATGGCACTTTTTGTAACGCCAAGTTTTTCAGCTAAATCCTGCTGAGTAAGACCGGACTGTTCACGCGCCTGTCGGAGACGACTGGCAAAAGACATTGGAAACACCTCCTCAAAATCATCGTTCTAGGGTCAGTATAAATGCGCTGTCTTGAAAAGTCAAGATGAAAGTACAAGAAAATTGTACAAAACTCTTGACGAAGCAAGAATCTTGTGATATTGTAAAAATGTCCAAGAAACTTGTACCCGAAAGGAGCGTATGGAATGAGTGCAACGGACATGATTTACAAAATCATTGACGAGAAGTGCTTAAAGCAATCAGCGGTGGCACGGGCAGCAGGGTATGACCCGAAGAAGTTCAATGCTTTACTTCGCGGAAGAAAGCGGTTGACATCGGATGATGTGGTACCAATTTGTAAGGCGCTGGGTGTCACTCCGAATGAACTTTTCGGAATCGAACCGCACACCGCCCAGCCGGGCAAGAGCGCATGAAAAAAGCCCCGGAGAGGGGCAGGAGGTGAAAAAATGATCGTAGTATTGACCGCAATGAGCTGGCTTTTTGCGCTGGGAAGTGTCTGGTGTACCAAGACGTTCATTGGCAAAGTACAGTGGTACGCGTGGGTCGCAGTAGTAGTGAGCGCGGCAAACACTGTGGTGCAGATTGGAGCATTACTTTAGCTTTGACAATTCCAGAATGATCTCGTTCAGGAGAGTGGATTCGTCTGGGTCAGTGCCATAAGCATACTTCCCGGTATCGATTTGTTTTTGAAGCTGCATCATTTTCTCCTGCAGATAGGGAGGAGCGTAGTACAGCGCCAGACCGGAGCACATGCTGAAGTCATGAATGGCTTCTTGACTTTTGAAGTGAACGCAGGCACTGGCGGCCAGAATGTAGTCTTCGTAGATTTTTCGCAGATGGGCTATAGAAGATTCATGTTCATTGTGAGAAAATTCGAGCTTCTTTAATTTCAATTGAAAAGAGTTGGTGAGGTAAGAGGTCAGAATGGAAGAACCAAAAGCACTAAGTGTAACTACGATAGAGACAAGGGCAGAAAATTGTTCGATCGTCATGATAACGCACATCCTTTCTGACGGAAGTGTAACACAGGACGGCAGATAAGGGCAAGAGCGCATGAAGAAAGCCCCGGAGCGGGGCGGGAGGTGAAAAGGTGATAGCAGCAATCTGCATAGCAGGAATATGGGGCGCGGCATTGGTCGGCGTTGCGCTGATGGAACGCTGGGCACCGGAACAAATGACGTGGTATCGGTGGTATGCGCCGATAGTGACGGCAATTGGTACGCTGAATGTTTTGCTACTTGGCGGAATTATTTAAACGTCCGCATATCAGTCTGCATAGCCAAAAGGCAGTCAGCTTTAGAGTCAATGAGTTTCTGAACGTCTTTCTCCGAAGGATTTCCGGGACAAGAAAGCAAAGCGGAAAAATATTTACTGACGGCATTTTGAACGGTTTCGTTTGAAAAAATGAGTACGCGAGAAGATGCGTCCGTAAGCTTGCGAAAATCTTCTGGAGTTAGCGGATAAGAGGCCGACGCGGCAGCAGATAGGAAATCTTTATAGGCTTCCATTTTGGAAGCAAAGAACAGCTTGGCGGACAGCCTTTTATACTCCGCACGATTATTGATGAACGCAGTAACAGAGGGCGAAACCAGTGCAATGATAGTCGTGAGTGCAGACAAAATCAAAGTGAGCTGAGCAGTATCCAAGAAAACCACATCCTTTCTGTCGGAAAGTGTAGCACAGAACGGCAGATAAGGGCAAGAGCGCATGAAAGGAGCGGAGAACGTGGACGAGGACAAGAAAAAGCCCTGCACACCTGAGCGAGAGGTGAGCAGGGACTACAACGAACTGGGGCTGTACTTACACAGCAAAGAAAATAACCGAACACTGGAAGCGGCACAGACCCTTTGGGAATTCCTGCCGGGGTGGATGGCGGCCAGAAAGATGGCTGTGTATGACCCTGATTATAACAGGTCGCTTTCCGGGGTGATTGCCGAGAATGCAGAAATCATTCTGAAAGCAGCTCAAGACATGGCCGGATGGGGTCAGGCAGAGTGCGAACCGGCCAGGAAGGAAGAAACTCCACAGGGATAAGCCCCTGCCGGAACATCTGATAGATTGCGCCAGTGCATTGCTGACATTGCTCAAAGTTTGTGTCGTTGCAGCGGTCACAGACGTTAGGAACCGAGAAAACCGGAGACTTTCCGGGGACAACGCTGCAGCAGATTTCGGATTCCATTGCAGGCAGAATTCCCAGAGCGTCAAAGGGACATTGAATTTCAAACATGATTTTGTAAAGCACGGGTGGCTTTCATCTCCTTTCAGTGCAAGTATAGCACAAATCGGAGAATAAGGGCCAGCCGGGGAAGAATGCATGAAACCAAGGAGGACAAAGAGATGGGCAAGAAGAACGAGGCGGCCCGGATGCTGGCAAACCTGAACGGGCCGTGGAGCAATGCAGCCTGCATGGGCTATTGTCTGATCGCTATGCGCCGGGCAAACCTGCGCCCCGGCGCACAGCGCCGGGTGCTGATGGTGCTGGAGCAGTGTTTTGACGATGTCAGCGTGGAAGACGCCGAAAAAGCAGGCTATGCCAATACGGAGGGATAAGGACATGGAACGTTTTGTGATCGTGATGCCGGTGGACACCAGCGCTTACCTTTTGCCCTGTGACGACGGGGATACCTGCACGCTGGAAACGCTGCAGGCGCTGGTGGGTGGGCCCATTGAGGCGGCCGACACCTGCCTGGCGGCCAGCTGGGCGCGGGAGGATGTGGACAGCATCCAGCTGATCGTGAACGAAGAAGGGCTGCTGCAGGAGCTGCCGTTCAACGAGCGGGCCACCGACCTGTACCAGTACCGTTACATGGGCACAGGCATTGTGGGCACGGCGGTGCTGATGACTGCGCGGGGCGATGAGCTGATCGGCTTTGCGAGGCCGGTGTGTGAGACCATTGGCAGCGAGTGGAATCTGGATCTGGAAGAAACCGGCGAAGAATACCGGTGCCAGACCTTCAGTCCGGATTGAAAGGAGAAATAACCATGCGGAAGGCGCGAATCTATGATGCGCGGCAGCTGCCGGCATACCTGAGCCCGGCGCAGTATGCCGAGCTGATGGGCGTTACCCCGAAGACGGTGCAGAGGATGTGCCGCACAGGGCTTTTGCCGGCCGAAAAGGTGGGGCCGAAGCTATGGCGCATTGACAAAAACGCAGCGCTGGAACAGGGAGCGCTGAACCGAAAAAACAAAAAGCCCGCCGGTGCAGCGAACACCGGCGAGCCTACAGGTGATAGAGTCTGACAACGCCTATCACCAGAAGTTTAACACAAAACGGAGGTTTTGACAATGCGGAAATGGAACGGATGGGCCGTGTTGGCGGCGGGCGCTGCGGCGCTGTGGCTGGGCGGCAAGCTGATTGGGCTGGCAGAGGCGGGCATCACGCTGGCGCTGATGGCCTTTGGCGGCATGGGCCCGGGCGCGGCCGCCACGCGGGCACCGCTGATCTTATGGGCGGTGCTGTGCACGCTGGCAGGGGTGGGGCTGTACGGCTGGAACTGCCGGCAGGAGAACCGGCAGTACGAAGCTGCGGCCCGGCGGCAGCAGGCAGACGAAGCGGCCGCCAAGACCATGGACAAGCGCGGCCGCCGGAGAAAGGCGGGCTGACGCCATGGGCCTGAAAAAATACCGGGTACATGTGGAGCTGAGCAAGCAGCTGCCGCAGACGAACAGCCTTTACACCCTGCGTATGACCTACATCGTGCGGGCCGCCACGAAGGTGGACGCAAAGCTCAAGGGCGAATTTGCGGCGAAGGTAGAGAACCCCACCTGCCGCGCGAAAGCCTACCATGTGGAGGAACTGCCGTGAAACCTGTAAATCTGACCCCGGACGAGGAAGAAATCTGGGCCCGGGTGGACACCTTTGGCAACGAGCTGGTGCGGGACATGGGCGCGGCCCTGCTGCAGGTGGACCAGCTGCCGGAGTGGATGAAGGAAACGGCGGTGAACCATTTATGCAGCAAGCTGGCCGAAGCCAGAGCGCTGGCGTGCAGCTGGATGAACGACCGCGGCGAGCCGTGAAAGGAGAGACCATGACCTTAGAGGACTACAAGGCCCGGATGGCCCAGGAGCTGGAAAAGCTGGACTGGCAGCACCCGGGCGACAAGGAGAGCGGCGCTTACCGGCTTTTGAGCGAAGCGGGCCGGGACAAGCAGCTGGGCACGCAGGACTGGATCGTGTTATACAACCAGTACCGGGAAGGGGTGAAGCGGACATGAAACGGAACATGAGCCTGAGCCAGGAGCTGGACCTGACGCGGGACGGCACGGCCGAGATGACCCGGTGGTGCATCATCATCGCGCTGCACCAGTGCTTCGGCGTGGGGAAGGACCGGCTGAACAAGATCGAGGCCCGGGCGGAAGCGCTGGCCTACGAAAGCCTGGACGTGGCCATGACGGCCAACGACAAAGGGATGCCCAGCACCGACCGCAGCCGTGCGCTGCGGGAAGGCTGGCTGCCGGAGGGCGTGGAACCGGAGTTCCGGGTGCCGGTGCTGCGCGCACCCCGCACCCGGCGGGAGCAGCAGCTGCGCATGGCGGGCGACGTGGCCGCCAGCATGGTGTGGACCATCTACGCCCGGGCCTGCATGGAGCTGCTGGGCTACAGCAGCAAGCGGCTGAACCGGCTGCGGGAAGAAACCCTGGCCAACTACCGGCAGGTGAACGAGGAAGGCCACGAAAGCCTGAGCTGGGCCATGGAACGGCTGCGCCGGTGCGCCGAGGACGCACTGAAGGAAGACATTACGATCGAGAACGTGCCGGACGAGGAGCGGGCAAAGCAGGCCGACCGGGACTACCAGGAGCAGAAAGCGGCGTTTATCCGGCGGAACATGGCAAAGGCGCTGGGGCACCGGGCGGCCCCGGCGGGGGCCAATGTGCTGGCGCCGGGCGAGATCGAAAAGAAGATCAACACGATCCTGCAGCAGCCGGGCATGCCGGACAGCTGGGAGAGGAGAAGAAAGTGAGCAAAGACAAATGCAAAATGACCCGCAAACGGTTTGAAAAGCTGATGGCGGGAAGGCACGGCGTGCAGCTGCGCGAGGTGCACGACATGGTCAGCCGCGATATGGTGGACCCCAAAAAGCGGCGGGAGGAAGCGTGGCAGACGGCAAAGCACCGGTACGCGCGCAGCGAAAGCGAGGCGAAGCAGGCATGACACTGGAAGAAGCCATGAAATACCGGGGCGAGACGGTGCGCTCGCTGGCGAAGGCGACCGAAACGGCACCGAGCTGTGTGAAGCGCTGGGTACAGCCCGGCGGGCTGGAACGGCTGAGCGCGGTGCGGCTGCAGCAGATCGCCAGGGCGCTGGACGGCGGGGTGCTCGTCACCGAAGACGGCTGCGAAGTGGAGCTGTACGGAGGGAAGGCAAGATGAGTGCACATTACGTCTACCGCCTGTACGACCCGAAGACCGGCGCGCTGCTGCACGAAGGCACCCCCACCGAGCTGGTGGCGGCGGGGCTGTTCCCGGACCGGGACCGGCTGCAGAGCGAGTACATGCGCCAGAAAAAGACCGTGAAAAAGCCGCGCATCTGGCGGATCGAGCGGGAAAAGCGGCCCCCGGCGGCCACAAAGACGCTGCTGCGGGAGGTGTGGGAGTACACCGCCTGGGATGCAGCGGGCAACCGGATGGCGAAGGGCACGGCGGCAGAACTGGTGGAGCAGGGATTTTTCGACTGCACCCAGATGGCGGCAAACTGGGCCCGGAAGGGCTGCTGCCCGGCGCGCGGCATTGCAAAGCTGACCCGGGAAAAGGTGCGGCGGAGCATCGTGCAGCGGAACGCGGCGGGGGCGAAGAAGCTCCCGAAGGCAGAGCAGCACCGGGCACCGGCGTCGAAGCCGCAGAAAAAGGCGGCGAAGGGCGTGATCCCGAAGCTCAAGGACCCGGACGCGCTGCAGCTGGACGTGCACGCGCTGTGCGGGTACAACGCAGCGGCGCGGAAGCGGGGCCTGCCGGAGCTGAGCTACGGCGTGTGGGCCGCACGGGGAAAGCCGGAAATACCATAAAAACGGCCCTCAGGCAATCAAGCCTGGGGGCTTTGGCGACAAAAGACAAGGCGTGCCGGGTGGTGTGCAGCGGACGGCTGCACCTTAGCCGGAATGGTTTGTCGGGCCCCGGAAGGGGCAGGACCTACCTTATTATAATGCGTGATTGCTCCAGGGCGTCCGGCGGGACGCTTTTGGGGGGCTTGTATACCCGTTATTTCTGTGACGGTGATGATCATGGAAACGGAAAAACACAGGACGCTGACGACCAGCAGGAGGTGCCGGGATGCGAAGAAGCTACATCCGGGAAAAGAAATACCAGTGCGGTGACGAGTACATGACCGTGGGCGTCTATGCAGTGACCGACCAGGAGCACCGGCAGCGGGGCAAGAAGCGCAAGGAGAGCGACCGGGGCCAGAAGGAGCGGAACAAGTACGCCAGCCTGCGCCGAAAGCAGCGGAAGGTGCTGGCGAATTTTGACAAGAACGGCTTTTTCCTGACCGGTACATACGAGGACGGCTATTTACCTGCAGACTTTGCGGCCTGCCGGAAGGACGTGGAGAACTACAAGCGGCGGGTGATCACGGCGACCTGCAAGCGATTTGGCGTGCCGAAGGACAGCATCCGGCTGATGCTGTGGGCGGTGCGCAAGGGCGAAGCCGGACGGCTGCACCTGCACGGGTTTGCCCAGTGCAAAGGACTGGATGCGGCCGACCGGCGGGAGTGGCGCGAGATGCTGGAAGACCTATGGCGGCGGCGTATCCCGGGCACCGGCGAATACGACCCGCTGGGCACCATGAATGTGGACCGCATGGACATGAAAAAGCTGCTGGGCATTGACGGGCAGGGCAAAAACGGCACGGTGGGGTACATCTACGGCCACAAAGAGCGCAGCTGCATCGAGACGCGGAACCTGCGGCAGCCGGACGAGCTGGCCGCCTGCGACACCAAGTGGAGCCGGAAGCAGCTGCGCAAGGGCTGCACCGAGTGCGCGGAGAACGCCTACTGGTGGGAGCAACGGTTCCCGGGGTGGGAAGTGGTACAGGTGGCGGTGTATGACCCGCAGCAGCTGTACGAGACGGACAGGCCGCGGCCGGAGGGCTGGGAAAGCAGTGAACCGCAGGCGTATCTGATCCTGCGGCGGAGAGAGTTTGCGAAAGTTCGCACCTGACAGACAGGATTATTTTATTTTGCGCGCGGAAGGCGGTGGACGGGTGACAAAGCAGCAGAAAAAGGCGGTGCGCAAGGCGCTGCGGAAGTTTGACGGCAGCGGGCAGTGGGAAGACGTGCTGGGCCGGGTGCGGGACTACTATGCCAGGGAGGACCCGGTGTGCTGGGACCTGCTGCGGCTGCGGTACATCGAGGGCCGGAGCGAGTGGGACGTGGTGGGGCTGCTGCACATCGGGCGGACGACCTACTACCACAAGGAGCTGGAGGCGCTTTCCACCGTGGCGGTGTATGCGGCGGCGGCGGGGCTGATCTGAACAGGCTGGACACGAATGTGTGCGGCCTGTTTGTGCTGCAACGACGACGACCGCCGCCAGCGGCGGAAACAGGGAGGAGTTGTTGGGGCAGTGTTCTGATTTTTCAAAGCGCCGTAAGGCCGCTGAAGAAAAACCAGCAAACACAACCCGTACTCGCCGCGCGAGACCGCTGAAAAAAGTCCGTAGTTTTTTTGCAGACAGAAACGTGATAGGCTGGAAGCAAAGCACGGGAAGGAGGGCCGGGAATGGCGACGCGCAGATACTGCAAGAACACGGTGCCCGGCCGACAGGGCCGGGGCAAGAAGTACCCGGCAAAGGTACGGGCGGACGTGGTGATGGCCATGATCGGCTCGAACTCCATCTGCGCGGTGGCCCGGAAGTACGGCGTGCCGGAAAGCACCATCCGCAGCTGGATGGCGGAGGAAGCCAAGCAGCCGGACGGGGCCTTTGCCCAGGCGCGGGCCGAAGCGGCGCGGGAGATCGCAGCGCGGGCAGCGCTGGGGGCCCGGGCCCAGGTGGGTTATCTGCAGCAGCGGGTGGCCGAGAACCAGCGGGCGGCGGATATCCGGGCAAAGCTGGAGCAGCGGCTGGACGAGGACGCCCGATCGCGGCGGTACGAGATCGGCGGGCTGCTGAAAAGCGAGGCGGAAGACCTGCAGGACGCAGCGGAGACCGGCCTTGTGGTGCGCAGCGCACCGGGGACCTACGACCGGCAGCTGAGCGACGAGGAACGGGACGAGCTGGCAAAGCAGCTGGAACGGTACGAAGCGAAAGCCATGACCGACAAGGACGCGGCGAACATTGCGGCGGTGCTTTTGACGACGGCCGCCAACGCTGCGGCGCTGGTGCCCCGGGACGAAGGCAGCAGCCAGAGCGCGGCCCCGGCGGTGCTGATGGAAGGCCAGGACAGGAGCGAGCAGCAGGAGGTGGTACTGGATGGCCGGGGAGACGTATGACGGCAGGCCCATCCTCTGGCGGCCGCAGCCGAAGCAGGCCGCCTTCATGCGGCGCAGCGAGGACGAGGCCCTGTACGGCGGGGCCGCAGGCGGCGGCAAGAGCGACGCGCTGGTGATCGAGGCGCTGCGGCAGGTGGACATCCCACACTATCGCGGGCTGATCGTGCGCAAGACCTACCCGCAGCTGAGCGAGCTGATCGACAAGACCATGCAGTACTACAAGCCGGTCTTCCCGAAGGCGAAGTACAACGCGTCGAGCCATGTGTGGACCTTCCCCAGCGGGGCGAAAATCTACTTCGGCAGCATGTTCCGCACCCAGGACAAGTACAACTACCAGGGCAAGGCCTTTGATTTTATCGGGGTGGACGAGCTGACCCACTTTACCTGGGAGGAGTACAGCTACCTCATGAGCCGCAACCGCCCCACAGGCCCGGGCACGGTGGTGTACATGCGGGCCACGGCCAACCCCGGCGGCATCGGCCACGGATGGGTGAAGGCCCGGTTCATCACACCGGCACCACCGGGCACCCGCATGGTGCAGCTGGTGGACGTGAAGAAGCCGGACGGCACCGTGCAGCAGATGCGGCGCACGCGGGTGTTCATCCCGTCCACGGTGTTTGACAACAAAAAGCTGCTGGAGAATGACCCGGGATACCTGGGCACGCTGGCCAGCTTGCCGGAAGCGGAAAAGCAGGCGCTGCTCTACGGCGACTGGGACAGCTTTTCCGGCCAGGTGTTCACCGAATGGCGCAACGACCCGGACCACTACGAGGACCAGCGGTGGACCCACGTCATCAAGCCGTTCCGCATCCCGGCACACTGGCGCATCTGGCGCGGGTACGACTTCGGCTATGCAAAGCCTTTTTCCGTGGGCTGGTACGCGGCCGACGAGGAAGGGCGGCTTTACCGCATCAAGGAGCTGTACGGCTGCACCGGTACGCCGAACGAAGGCCTGCGCATCGACCCGGTGGAGCAGGCAAGGCGCATCCGGGAGGCAGAGCAGAACGACCCCATGCTGCGGGGGCGGCAGATCACCGGCGTGGCAGACCCGGCCATCTTCAACGAGAGCCAGGGCGAGAGCATTGCCGAGATGCAGGAAAAGCACCCGAACTACATCTTCTGGAAGCCCGGCGACCACACGCGGCTTGCGGGCAAGATGCAGTTCCACTACCGGCTGGCCTTCGACCGCGAGGGGCGGCCGATGTTCCAGGTGTTCGACACATGCAAGCATTTTATCCGCACCATCCCGAACCTGGTCTATGACGAGAGCAACGTGGAGGACATTGACACCACACAGGAAGACCACATTTACGACGAGTGCCGGTATGTGCTGATGGAAAACCCGCTGAGCCCGAAGCAGGCGGTGCGGGATGTGCCGATGAAGGACGACCCGCTGGACCTGGACAAGAGAAAGAGCCGGACGCGGGTGATGAGGGTGTAGACGCTCCGCTGGGCCAGAGGACAAGAGGGGCGTTTCGACGCGCCCCTCTCATCCTCTGGACTCCACTTACCCCTGACGAGAAAGGGGTTGCTCGCCCCTTTCAGACCCCAAAGAAGAAGTCGAAACGGAAAAAATCTAGCCGCTTCGCTAAACGATTTTTTCACGTTTCTCCGATTTGAAAAACGAGAAGGTGAAGCGCATGAATGAAAACGAGCTTTTGCAGGGGATGCTGAAGCGCTACCCGGACCAGAGGGACGGGGCCTTTGGAGAAATGCAGAATGCCGCAGCTGCCCCTCATCAGTCGGCTTTGCCGACAGCTTCCCCCGAGGGGGAAGCCTTCGAACTGCCCACGGCGCAGGTGATCGGGGAGGAAGAAGTCAAGAAGGCAAACGATATCCTGCAGAAGTACAAGACCGGCAAGGCGGCGCTCGACAAGCGGATCATCGACAACGAGCTGTGGTTCCGCATGGGGCACTGGAAGAACTACGAAAACAAGATGATGGAAGGCAAGCCGAAGCCCTCCAGCGGGTGGCTGTTCAACAGCATCGCCAACAAGCACGCCGACGCCATGGACAACTACCCGGAACCCAACGTGCTGCCCCGGGCGGCGGACGACGAGGAGACCGCGAAGGTACTCTCCAAAATCCTGCCCACGGTGCTGGAACAGTGCGACTACGAGACGGTGTACAGCGACACCTGGTGGCGCAAGTTGAAGACCGGCACCGGCGTGAAGGGCATCTTCTGGGACCCGACGGCCCGCAAGGGCCTGGGCGAGATCAGCATCCGCAGCGTGAACCTGCTGATGCTGTACTGGGAGCCGGGCGTGGAGGACATTCAGGACTCGCCGAACCTGTTCAGCCTGAGCCTGGCAAACTCGGAACAGCTGGAGGCGCAGTACCCGCAGCTGAAGGGCCACACCGGCCACAGCCTGGACGTGGCAAAGTACATCCACGATGACAGCATCGACACCGCCGACAAGAGCGTGGTGGTGGACTGGTACTACAAAAAGGCCCAGCCCGGCGGGCAGACGGTGCTGCACTACTGCAAGTATTGCAACGGCATCGTGCTGTATGCCAGCGAGAACGACCCGCAGTACGCGGAGAGCGGCTTTTACGACCACGGAAAGTATCCCTTTGTGTTCGACCCGTTATTCCGCGAGGAGGACAGCCCGGCGGGCTTTGGGTACATCGACGTGATGAAGGACACCCAGACCGCCATTGACGAGATGAACCACGCCATGGACGAGAATGTGAAGCTGAGCGCAAAGCAGCGGTACATCCTGAGCGACACGGCGGGGATCAACGAGGAAGAACTGGCCGACTTTGGCCGGGACATCGTGCATGCGGCGGGCCGGGTGACCGACGAGAGCATGCGGCCGCTGCAGACGGCGGGGCTTGCGGGCAACCTGATCACCTACCGGGACGACCGGGTGAACGAGCTGAAGGAGATCAGCGGCAACCGCGATGTTTCCCAGGGCGGCACCACCAGCGGCCTGACGGCGGCCAGCGCCATTGCAGCGCTGCAGGAAGCAGGCAGCAAACTTTCCCGCGACATGCTGAAAAGCGCCTACCGGGCTTTTGCGCAGGAGTGCTACTTCATCATCGAGCTGATGCGGCAGTTCTACGACGAGCAGCGGGTATACCGCATCACGGGAGAGAGCGGCGGCACGGAGTATGTGCCCTTCAGCAATGCGCAGTTACAGCCCCAGCCCGGCGGCATGGTGGGCGGTGTGCAGCTGGGCGACCGGGAACCGATCTTTGACATCACGGTGAGTGCGGCGAAGAAAAGCACCTTCAGCCGCCTTTCCCAGAATGAGACGGCGAAGGAATGCTACCAGATGGGATTCTTTGCACCAGCCAATGCTGACGCGGCGCTGGCTGCGCTGGACATGATGGACTTTGAGGGCATCGAGAAGGTGCGCCAGCGGGTGGGCCAGAACGGCACACTGTACCAGCAGCTGCAGCAGATGGCCCAGCAGCTGCAGAAGATGGCGGCGATCATCGACGCACAGAACGGCACCAACGTGAGCGCGGCGGCGGGGGCAGCCAGCCAGGCGGCAGCGGGCAGCGGGGGCGGAAGCGGCGGAAAGACCGCAGCAGCCAGCACCCTGAACAGCCTTGGCGGCGTGGTGGGCGACAGTTCCACCAGCCTTTCGAGCCAGGCGGCGAAGCGGGCGATGAACGTGAACAACCCGAATAAGGAGTAAGGAGAACGGCATGATCAGAATTACCTATAGAGAAGCCAAGGAGAACGTGCTGAAGCTGCGGGCAGAAGGGCACGCGGGATATGCACCGAAAGGGCAGGACATTGTGTGCGCGGCGGTAAGCACGCTGATGCAGGCGCTGGCGTTCAGCGTGAACGACAGAGAAGACGGCTTTGCGGTGGCATCCAGCAGCGGAGCTGCAGGAACGTATCTGGAACTGCAGGCGAGAGCGACCCCGGAAAACCGGGTAAAGTTTGAGCTGGTGACGGACGGGCTGGAACTTGTGGCGCAGCTGTACCCGAAGTTTGTGACCTTTAACGACGGGACGGGCACGGAGGATATGGTGGATCTGCAGTTGTTTGCCGACGGCGGAGACGGCGGGACGGCTGGCGATGGTGCGGAGAGCGCACCGGCGGTGCAGGCACCGGAACTGCGCCCCGCACAGGAGCGGCTTGCAAAGAGAAGCCACCCGGGAAAGAGCGCGAAAGCGGGCGCACCGGCCCCGGCTGCCGATAGCGGCGCGGATACCGGCAGCGAAGCTGCAAAAGAGGATGCACCCGGCGAAGAAAAGCCGGAGACGCAGCAGGAGAAACAGGAACCGGAGCACAAACCGGCAGACCCGGCGGAAAAGCGCCGGGCCTTTGGCCAGCTGATGCAGGGCGAGTACGCGGCGGAGTTTGAGGAAGCCATGCAGCGCGCGGCACAGGTGGCGGCGCAGAACATCCAGAACAACCCCCAGGTGAAGGCGCTGATGGACGCGCTGGGCGAGGCCTACGGTGTGGACGCCAGCAGCCCGGACAGCCTGACCGCGCTGACCGACGCGGTGAAGAACGGCAAGGTGAAGAACGACGCCTATTACGAGACCCTTGCCGCCGAAAAGGGCATCAGCGTGAAGACGGCCCGGGAGATGGACCGGATGGAAGGGGAGCTGCAGCGGGCCAACGCCGAGAAGCAGCGGGCCGAACAGATGCGCGCGGCCGCCGAGCACCAGCAGCGTGTGGCGGCGGTGCAGGCGCAGTGGCAGGCGGAAGCGGAAAGGCTGCAGCAGAAGTACCCGAGCTTTGCGCTGGACGAAGTGCTGAACAACCCGGCCGTGGCGGACATGATCCGGCGGGGCATCGGGTTGGAAGCGGCGTACCGCGCAGCCTACTTTGACCAGCTGATGGAGAACCAGACCGCCAAGACCGCAAAGCAGGTGGAACAGGGTGTGGCAGCCCGCATCCAGCAGCGCGGCCAGAGACCCACCGAGAACGGCGTGCGCCCCGGCGGCGCGGCAGAGACCAAGGTGGACGTGGAGCACATGACCCGCGCACAGCGGGCCGAGCTGGCACGCCGGGCACGGCGCGGGGAACGGATCGTGCTGTGAGAATGAATTTCCCGCGCGAAGGGTGCGAGAAAGATAAAAACCTTTTGAAGGAGGACCAACAAATGAGCAACAAGAGACTGGACCTGCAGCTGTTTGCTGACGCAAGCGCACAGCTGCAGAACACCACCGCCACCAGCGGCATGTCCGCTGAAATGAAGACCTACTACGAGAAGACCCTGCTGGACCTGGCAGAGCCTGCACTGGTGCATGACCAGTTCGGCGACAGCTACCCCATCCCGGCCAACAACGGCAAGACCATCGAGTTCCGCAAGTACACGGCGCTGCCGAAGGCCACCGAGCCCCTGACCGAAGGTGTGACCCCGGCGGGCCAGACCCTGACCGTGACCACGGTGACCGCAGACGTGCACCAGTACGGCGGCTGGGTGTCCCTGACCGACATGCTGGACCTGACCGCCATCGACAACAACGTGGTGCAGGCCACGAACCTGCTGGCAAGCCAGGGCGGCCGCACCATGGACACCATCGTGCGCGACATTCTGAACGGCGGCACCAACGTGATCTATGCGCCCAAGGTGGCCGACGGCGTGGAGACGGCCGTGACCAGCCGCGCAGGCCTGGACAAGACTGCGCAGCTGACCGTGGACGTGATCAACCAGGCCGTGGCCCTGCTGCAGGCCCAGAACGCGGACCCCATCGGTGACAGCTATGTGGCCATCGTGCACCCGTACACCAGCTACGACATCCGCAAGGACCCGGCATGGGTGGACGCCCACAAGTACGCGGCCCCGGAGGAAATTTTCAACGGCGAGATCGGCAAGATCAACAACGTGAGGTTCGTGGTGTCGAGCGAGGCGAAGATCTGGACCGGCACCGGCTGCCCGACGGGCCTGGCGGTTTTCAGCACCCTGGTGCTGGGTGCCCACGCCTACGCTACCACCGAGCTGGAAGGCGGCGGCATGCAGCACATCGTGAAGCAGCTGGGCTACGGCGACGACCCGCTGAACCAGCGCGCTTCCGTGGGCTGGAAGGCCACCAAGACCGCCGAACGCCTGAGCGAGCCGTACATGGTGCGCATTGAGAGCTGCAGCGAGAGGTACAGCGCAAAGGCACTGGCGAACTGACACAAAGCCGCTGGCGCGGCATGATGTGCTGCGCAATGAGGATGCCCGGACGGGCAAATGATGTCTGCCCATGGGGCAGATGATGTGCGCTGCGGCGCATGAAAGGAGAAACTATGGCAGTAAAGAAGCAGGAAGCTGCGGTGCAGGACGCTGCAGCAATGACCGAAGCTGTGCAGGAGAACGCACAGGCAGAGAAGGACACCGAGATCGTGCATCTGTTCAAGGACGGGCACCGCTACAGCGAGCCCGTTTTCGTGGGCGTGAACGGCGAGACTTATCTGATCCAGCGCGGTGTGGACGTGGAGGTGCCGAAGGCCATTGCCGAGGTGCTGCGCCACAGCGAGGAGATGGACAACGCTGCAGCGGAGAAAATCGCGGCAGCAGAGGCGGCAGCGGTGCAGCAGGCACAGCGCGTGTAATCTGACAGAAACAACGGACACCCGGTACAGCGGCACTCTGGCTGTGCCGGGTGTTTTTGCATGAAGGAGTTGATGAGATGACGGCAGGACAGGCAATTGAACAGGCCGACGAGATGCGGCCGAACAACGAATTTTCGGACGGGCTGAAACAGAACTGGCTGCGGCAGTGCGACGCGCGGCTGCGCTCCAGCGTGGTGCAGCGCAGCGTGTGCAGCGACTTTGACGCGGTGGGCGCGGACAAGGCATGGGCAGACGGCCTTGCCTACGACACCGAACTGCTGGCACCGGAGGAGTTTGGCCCGCTGTACACCCACTGGCTGTGTGCACAGATGGACCTTGCACTGGGCGAGACGGCCCGGGCCACGAACGCGCTGCAGATGTACAGCGACTATGTGCAGGAGTTTGCTGCGTGGATGCGGCGAAAGTATCCCCCGGCGGGCGGGGTGCAGTGGAGGTATTGACGCCCTCTCACCGCTTCCGTCCGCCTGACGGCGGCGCGTTGCGGAGCTCCCCCAAGGTGGGAGCCTTGTTTAAAGGAAGGTGCAGCATGATAGATGGAACCAATTTGAACATTTTACAGGCCGGGCGGCAACTGCTGCGGGCCTTTGGCGGCGTGAACGAGACCTATGGGTGCAGCGAGGCAGAGCTGAGCCGGGAGATGAACTTTTCCAGCCGGGGATACCCGGCGCTGCAGACCCGGGCCCCGCGCAGGAAGACCCGGGAGGTGAAGGACGTGAACGGCATGTACCACCTGAACGGGCTTTTGCTCTGCCGGGGCACCACGCTGGAGTACACGCCGGACGCAGATGAGGGCCGCAGCGGGGCTGTGGTGCTGGAAAATGCTCTGACCGACGAGCACAAGGCGCTGGCGGGCATGGGCACGAAGGTGCTGATCTGGCCGGACAAGAAGGCCTTTGACACCGAGACGGGCACCCTGACCGACCTTGCTGCGAAGTGGGAGCTGGGGGACGAAGCCATGACTGTGACGCCCTGCGACACGGAAGGCGTGCTCTACCACCCCACCGGCGCGGGAGACACCGAACCGGAAAAGCCGGAGGACGGGCAGCTGTTTTTGAAAAGCACCGACGACGCGCCCTACGGCACCGGCAGCGTGCTGCTGAAGTACAGCGCAAAAAACAAGAAGTGGCAGGAAGTGCTTTTGCAGACGGTGCGCATCCACTGCCCGGGCGTGGGCGGCGTGCTGAAGGAGGGCGACACCGTGACCCTGAGCGGGATGCAGCAGGCCGTGTGCGACGCGGTGGCGGCGGGGCTGAACGGAGAGATCACGGTGGGGACGCTGGAAGAAGATGACATCATTGCGACGCTGGTGCCCACGGAGGACACGGACCGGTATTACGGCAGCTGGACCATCAGCCGCACCGGCACCACCTGGCAGAGCCTGGACGGCAAAGCGACCGAGAACGAGGCGGCGACCGCGCCGGTGACCATGGAACGGCAGGTGCCGGACTTCGATTTTGTGACCGAACAGGGCAACCGGGTGTGGGGCTGCAGCCGGAAGGAGAACACCATTTACGCCTGCGCCCTGGGCGACCCCACCAACTGGTACAGCTACCGGGGCATCGCTTCGGACAGCTACGCAGTGAGCGTGGGCAGCGACGGGGCGTTTACCGGCGCGGCCAGCTGCATGGGGTATGTGCTGTTCTTCAAGGAGAACTGCATCCACAAGCTGTACGGCTCGAAGCCCAGCGACTACCAGCTTTCCAGCGTGCGGTGCCGGGGCGTGGCGGCGAACGCAGCGGGCAGCCTGTGCGTGATCGCGGAGACGCTTTATTACCTTTCGCCGGACGGGGTGATGGCCTGGGGCGGCAGCCTGCCCACAAAGGTGTCCGGGACGCTGGCCACCGGCAGGCTGACGGCGGTGGAGTGGGCCATGGGCGGCAGCCTGGATGCGCGGTACTACCTTTACCTGAAACGAAAAACGGAGACCGGCGGGCGGCTGCTGGTGTACGACACGGAGACGGGACTGTGGCACGAGGAAAGCCCGGCGGGCACCGAAATGGTGGGCACCGGGCAGCAGCTGTATCTCTGGGACGGCAATGCCCTATGGGCGGCAGACCCGGACCGGGAGGAGGACGGCGAGACCGAGACGCGGTTACAGTTTGAGGCGGTGACCGGCGACATTGGCATGAGCAGCCCGGACGACAAGTATGTGAGCCGGGTGACGCTGCGGCTGGATGCACTGGCCCACACGGTGGTGGACGTGGCCGTGAGCTACGACGGCGGGGACTGGGAGACGGTGGGCAGCTGCGCAGCGGTGCGGGCCGACGAGCGGATCAACCTGCCCTTTGTGCCGCGGCGGCACGACCTGATGCGGCTGAAGTTTTCCGGCAGCGGGCAGATGGTGCTGCGCAGCGTGGCCCTGACGCTGGCGGACGCAGCCGGAGGACGGGTGAGCGGCGCGGTGCCGAGACGGTAGAAAGGAGCGAAACAATGGCAAGTGTGGCGGGACTGGCGGGCATTGGCCTGCCGAAGTTCAGCGAGGACATGCCGGCCGAAGATGCCGAAGCGCTGACCAACTACCTGTACCAGCTGCAGGAACAGCTGGGGTATGTGCTGACCAATCTGGACAGCGAGAACATGAACGAGGACTTTTTGAAGAAGGTGAAGAACGCATGAGTAGACTGACGGACGCGAGAAGCGAGCTGGAACGCTACGAGCAGACGAAGCCCGCGGACTATCAGAGCAAGTACCAGGGGCAGATCAAGGACGTGATGGGCCAGATCGACGGCATGGGCGACTATGACTATGACCCGGCGGCGGACACGGCATACCAGCAGTACAAGAGCCAGTACACCCAGAAGGCGAAGCTGGCAAACCAGAACGCCCAGGCGGATGCCAGCGCACGGACCGGCGGCTACGGCTCCAGCTACGGCACCCAGGCGGGCCAGAAGGCCTATGCATCGACCATGAACGACCTGGACAACGTGCTGGACGGCCTGATGAGCCAGAGCCGCAGCGAGTACAACACGAAGAAGGCCGGGCTGCAGACAGAGCTGAGCGGGCTGCAGAGCGCCGAGGAGAACGACTACAACAAGTACCAGAAGGACCTGGCGAACTGGAAGGACGGGCTTTCTTACCGGCAGAACGAATACCAGAACGCCTACAACGAGCACCAGCAGAACACGCAGGACTTTTTGAACGGGCTGTTCCAGGTGATCGGGCTGGCGGCGCAGATTTTGCCGTTCTTTTTGTAAAGAAAGGAGAACACAATGGGCGTATTTTCGAGACTGAACAATGCACAGAAGAAGCTGACCGACGCGGAGAACGCGATGCCGGGGGCTTATGACAACAGCTATGACCAGGACATCCAGGACGCTTTGCAGAGCATGACCGGCCAGAACCAGGCGGGCACGGGCTACGCTTCGACCGGCGACAGCTACCGGGGCGCGCTGAGCCGCCTGTTTAACAATGCGGGCGCTGGGGCCGACGCGGCCGCGCAGACGGCACAGGGGCTTTCCGGCGGGTACGGGGCGGACTGGGCCCAGAGTGCGGCGAACCAGGCGGCGGCCAGCCAGACCGGCAGCACGGCGGGCACGCTGGCGCAGGCCCGGGCGGACGCACTGACCCAGTGGCAGCAGCAGCTGAGCGGAACCAGCAGCCAGCTGAACGCGCTGCTGGGACAGGACCAGCTGGAGCGCAGGGAGTACGACGGCAGCGTGAGCAACGCGGCAGACTGGCGAAACTACCAGTACGACCAGACCCAGCAGGCGCGGCAGGAAAAGAGCGATTTCCTGAGCAATGCGTGGAATGTGCTGAAGAACGTGGGCGCAGCGGCGCTGGAAGGGTATGACGCTTACCGCGGATACCGGCAGCAGGACTGGGAGAACGCTTTCGCAGAGCGGCAGTACAATGACAGTCTGACCCGGAACGAGCTGAGCGACCAGATGGCGGCACTGCAGCAGGCGGCTGCCTACAAGCAGGCCGGTTTTGATGACGCAGCAACGCAGCTGCTGGCAAAATACGGGCTGGACAGCACGATGCTGGACACCTGGCAGGGGCTGTCGCAGGTGGACCAGGATAAGCTGACCTATCTGACCACGGCAGCGGGTCTGGCAGGCAGCGGCTACGACACGGCGGCCAAGAGCTATCTGACGGCGGTGGGGCTGGACCCGAACAGCATCGACTATTACAGCACCATTGCAAACCGGCAGAACCAGAGCAACCTGAACCTGCTGAGCGGTCAGCTGCAGCTGAAGCGGAAGTACGGCACGAAGACCGGCAGCAGTAGGAGCTCGGGCAGCAGGTCGAGCGGCAAGAGCGGGAGCACCTTTACTACCAGCCAGCTGCAGACGATGGCGAAAGATTTCAAAAGCATGAAAGAGGGAGACCCGCTGTATGACTTTTACAAGCAGACCCTGACGGATGCGGGATGGCTGCAGAGTGAGAGTATGGGCAGCACTGTGGGAGCATCCACTCGGGCAAGCACTCGATCCAGCCCGCTGCGCAGCGGGCTGGCAACAGCAGAAAGCATGAAAAATCAGGGATACACGCTGGAGCAGATCGCAGGGCGGCTTTCCTCGGATGGCATTACAGACAATACACTGGCATCCATCATGAAAATCATTCAGGCGGAAAAATAAGGAGACGTAAACATGGAAACGTGGACACCGGAGCGACTGAAAAAGGCAAGAGAAAACTGGGAAGCGGGAAATCAGAAACCCGCAGCACAGACGACCAAAGCGCCAGAAACCAAAGCGTCCCCGAAGGAAACAAGCGGAGAGTGGACGCCTGAACGAATCAAAAAAGCGCGGGAAAGCTGGGAGACAGGAACTCCCGCCCGGGCAACGGCAGCCAGCGGCATGACCACCGCCGGAAGCCTGGGCGGGCAGGTGCTGGCGCAGATGATGGGCAGCACGGGCAGTGCACGCAGCACGAACCCGAAGCTGCAGCTGGAGGTGGCGAAGAACGGCACCGGGAACCTGCAGGCCTACCCGGGAAAGAATGGCATTGTGCAGCCTGCCGAAATCCGGGGCGGCACGGAACAGCCGGAATGGCTGGGAAAGGCTGGCAGCAGCACCCCGGCGGCGCAGGTGCGCGGCACGGTGAAGCCGACCGAAGAACAGCGTATCGCGGCCATTGCCAGGGGAGAAGAAGGCCTCTGGGGCGCTATGGCGCAGGCGCAGAAAGATGTGTTTACGGAAGAAACACAGAAACTGAACCAGAGCCGGTTCCGGCAGCTGAACCAGTGGATGGACGAAAGCCCGCGCCACCGGGAACTGGTGGACCTGATGCGGATGACCAGCAATCAGCTGGAGACGGCGACCGGCATCAAGGAATCGGATTGGACGACACAGGATGCTGGAGACAAAACGCCGAAATATAGCAATGGCGATTTGCTGCGGATGGGCTACACAGCAAAAGAAATCCAGGAAGCACGGAAATACATCGAAGACTATGACGGTGTTTCCATGCTGGAGAAAGTTGGAACACGGGCATTTGACTTTGTGGGCAGCTGGGTGGACTCGCCGATGGGATGGCTTATCGGCGAAGGTGAAAGCCTGGCCCAGAAAGCCAATGACGGAGAAAGCAGCCTGAAAAATCTGGACGCACTGCGAGAGGAGGTTGCGGGAGACGAGCGCCAGAGAACATTGCTGGAGCTGATCGTGACAGGCGATGAGCTGAACCCGACAGGGCTGATCAAAGCAGGAGATGACCGTCTTTCGGGGAGCTTCCGGGACAAAGATGCTGACTTGCTGAAGATGGGATACAGCCAGGACGAAATCGACAAAATGCGCGGCCGATATCAGCTGACCAAAGTAAGCACAAAAATGGACCCGGAAAAGAGCATCGGATATCAGTGGTCGAAGCAGGGGCAAAGATACGCACAGTCTTCGTTGAGCGGCCTTTCACCGCTGGCACAGAAGGCGCTGGGCATCGTGGGCAGTGCAGCGCAGAATCTGACTGTGGCGGAACTGATGGGTCCGGAAGCAGTGCTGATGATGCTGAGCGGCTCCGGCGCTTCAGATGCACTGATACAAAGCATGGAACGGCATGACAGCGCAGATAAAACAGCGAAAAACGGTGCGCTGAAGTTCGGCGCGGGGTATCTGATCAACAGCGTGGGCGTGGCAGACCTGACCAAAACGCTGGGGCTGGACGGCGCCAAGGACACGCTGGCGAGCAAACTGGCAGACCTGGTGCGCAGCGTGGCCGACAACGGCCCGCTGGCGCAGCAGTACCCGGCAATCGCGAACGCCGTCTCGGGCGGCGTGGACAACGCCATGCAGGCCTTTGTGGAGACCTATGCAGACCAACTGATCGATGCTTGGCTGGGCGACAGTGAAGCAGCGCAGAACCTGTTCAAGAAAGACACCTTCCTGAACGCGGTGGAAAGCGGCCTGACCGGCGGCGCTTCCGGTGCGCTGGGCGGCGCTGTGGGCACCGGGCTGGGCAAGATGAACGCCCGGTTTGATGCGGCAGCGGGCGGACCCCTCTCACCGCTGCAGTCCGGCGATGCCGGAGCTGCAACGGAGCTCTCCCGAGGGGAGAGCCTTTCTCAAAGGAATGCAGAGCAGGAAGAAAGCGCGCACGCGGCTTCCCCTCATCAGTCGCCTTCGGCGACAGCTTCCCCCGAGGGGGAAGCCTTGAGCCCGGCGGACATGCAGGCACAGCAGGCTGCAGAGATGGTGCAGGCTGCACAGGAAGCGATGGGCGCGCAGAGCACGGCACAGACGGTGCGCAGCGAAAACCAGGCGGTGCAGCAGCTGGCCGCTGCCATGGCGGACGGGGAACTGACCGGAAAAACCATCAACCTGTTTACCCCGAATGCGGCGAACGAAGCAAACCGAGCGGCGTTTGCGGAAGAATACGGCATGGAACTGCCGGAGACAGCGGCAAAGACGCGTCAGACACTGCGGGAACTGGCAGCACAGCAGCAGAGCACCCAGGCAGCGGCTGCATCTGCGGAAACCGCAGCGGAAACACCGGCGCAGCAGGCGGAAAGCGGGCAGGGCTACAGCGTGAGCCTGAGCAACGACACCATGACAGTGCGCTTTGCAGACGGGACCGAAACGGTGCAGAAAGTAGACCTGGAAGACCCGAAGACACTGCTGTTTGACCCGGAACAGCTGCACCGGCAGGCGCAGGCAGAAAGCCATGCTGCGCAGCAGAACGCTGTGGAGAACACCGGGGAAACGGTGGAAAGCAGCCCGGCAGAACAGCACAGCGGGCTGCGGGAGACCTACGGTCTGACGCAGCAGAGCCGGAGCACACAGCAGCGGCAGGTGCAGCAGGAGTTGACCCGCTGGAAGGTGTCGGATGCGGCGAGCGAGACCATCAGCAAAAACATGCCGGTGGGCATTGGAGATGCCGAGCGGTATGCGGCCGCAGCCAGCAGTCTGTACCGTCTGGGCCAGATGGAAGATGTGACCACCTTTGACAAGGCGATGGAGCTGGCGCAGGGCATGAACGGGCTTGCGGTGAACACCGAGTATGTGCTGGCACAGGACGGCGGCAGGCAGGCTTTACAGCTGGCGTGGCTGCAGGGGCACGGCGAGATGGAAGCCGGGAGCATGCAGCGGGGGACCCTGGGCGGAGAACTGACCGAAAAGAGCACCAGCGGCAGCGGACGGGTGCTTTATAAGGGGACCATGCGCACGGCAAACGATGTGGGCACCCAGTTGATCGAGCTGAACGCCCGGGCTACGGACACCGACGCAGTGCTGAAGACGGTGCTGCAGGGCAATGACCGGGTGAAAGCCTATGTAGACACCGAGGTGGCACAAATCTATTTTGCGGACAGCGCCGAGGACGTGTTCGGCACCATCCTGCACGAGGACTACCACTGGTACAACTCGCTGGACGCCGAAGGCGCACAGGCACTGCAGCAGCACGCGCTGGAATTTCTGGCCAAGAGCGAGGGCTATGAGAACATCGACGCGATGATCCGGGAGAAAGCTGCGGACTATGCACAGCAGGGCCTGACCTATGAACAGGCGGCGGAAGAACTGGTGGCGGACGCCTGGCGCGGCATCTTCAGCGATGAAGCAAGCTTCAAGCGCTGGGTGGAGTTCCAGCGGCAGCAGGCTGAGAAGAATGCGGGCCGGGCAGGCACCATCCGCAAAGTGATGAACAAGGTGAAGGAACTGCTGAGCGACATCGTGAGCCGCGCAAAGGAAGTGCTGGCCAAGGACCCGGAGAACAAAGCGGCCCTGCGGGCACAGCGCCTGGCCGAAGCGGAAAAGCGGGTGCTGCAGGACGAATACTTTGCCCACGCGGAAAAGGCTCTGGACAGCCTGCGGAGTGCAAAAGAAAACGCCGCAGCCCTTGAGAACAAGGGTGCGGCGGAAGGAACACGATTCAAGCTGCATGAGGACAGCGAGTCTCTGACAGAACAGATGAACGATCATCTGGGTGAACTGGAAGAAATGGAGCCGGTAGCGGAAATCCGTGGAAATGAGGTGAATTTCGGGAAAAACGCGAGGGAGAATGTTGAGAACATTGATGCTTTTTTCGATTCGATCGGAAATAAAGTGGAAAGAGAAAACTTTGGAATCGTTGAATTAAAGCATTATGGCGCGAATAAAACAGTGCGTCATGGAAATAGTGCAGCAAAGCAGGCTGCGGTCGCAGCTATTCCGGGAGTGATTCGTAACGGCAATCAGATTGGATATGAAAAAAACTGGCAAGGCAAGGGCTATGACACATATGTTTTTGCTGGGCCGGTAATTATGGATGAAACCAGAATCAACGAAGCGGTAATTGTGAACTCTTACACAAGAGAAGACGGCAGAAAAGCTTTTTATACACACGAAGTGTGTTGGTCGGATGGTAGTTATGTGACATTTGACGATGCCGGAAAACCGACAAAAAAAGAAGATACTCCCACACATCTCCCGATGGATGTGCGGAGCAGCGCTATGGCTGCTCAGGAAGTATCTTCTGACACAAGTATAGCACAGGAAACCGCCGAAAACAAGGGAAATAACGGGACGCTGAAGAAAAATGTGCGGTATCAGCTGAGCGAGACAGACGAGCTGACGAAGCTGCGCGACGAACAGCAGCAGCTGGACAAGCAGCGGCGGGCCCTGAAGGAAGAACGCAGTGCCTGGCTGGAAAGCGATGCAGTGAAGGCAATCGAAGCGAAGAAGAAAGCACTGGGCATCTTTTCTGCGGAAGCAAAAGCCTACCGGGACAGCGAAGAATACCAGAATTACCTTGCAAAGCGCAAAGACTACAATGCCCGCATGGCGCAGCTGGATGACCAGAGCGCCGCGCTGGACGACCGGATGAAAGCGGTCAATGCCCGGATGCAGCAACAAAGAGCGGCAGAGGGCAAGGCAGAACAGGCGGCGTATGATGCAAAGGCCGAAGCCTACGGCAGCAAGGCAGAATACCGCCGCGCACTGGCAAAGGAACAGTTTGGTACGACCGAGGATTTCAACCGGGCGGGGTACATCCTGCCGGACGGTCAGATGCTGAACTTTGCCCAGAATGACCGCACCCGAGACACCGACCACCGGGAGATCATGAGTGTGTTCGGCCCGGCGGAGGTAAAGACTGGAACGGAAGCCTTAAATGAATTTTTGCTGGACGGCAACGTGCGCGTGATGGCCGAGGGACCTGGCATCGACCTTTCGGCAGACACGGCACCCACCGCGCAGCAGCTGGAACAGATCCGGCAGATGGCGCAGGAGCTGGGCAGCGCACGCAGGCAGTTCACGCTGGACATCTCTACGGCGGACGGCCGGGTGGCGGCCAGCAAGGAGTACAGCGGCCGGGTGGACGCTGACCGCGTGGTGCGGGAAATCCGGGACTATTACCGGACCGGAGAGCTGGCACAGGAAAGCGGCCTTGCGAAGTTCCGCTATCAGCTGGCAGAGCAGGCCAGCCGGGACGCGAAGAAGAACGACCAGCAGACGGCGAGCCGGGCCATTGCGGACAAGGCGGCAGCGCTGGACACGCTGAGCCAGTTCTTTGGGCTGACACGGGGCGTGAAGGTGAGCCAGAGCGCCATTGAAGGGCTGGCCAGCCGCTGGGCAAAGGCCAACGGCAGCAGGGTGGACCGGGCAAAGCTTGCACGGGAGACCGAAGTGTTGGTGGAGTACCTGAAGGCGGACGGCGCGGACATGGAGAAGGGCCAGGCGCTGGCAGAAACGCTGGCAGGCGAAATTCTGGACGGGGCGACCTACCGCAACAGCGAACTGTGGGACGAGTACCCGGAACTGCACAAGCTGGAATACACCGTGAACAAGACGGGACAGGCAAAGGCAGAACTGGTGAAGGCATACGGCAGCTGGAGCGCAGCGGTGGCTGAAGCCCGGAAGCACGGCGTGAGCCTGCGGCAGGCCGAAGGCGTGCGGGACGGCAACCCCGTGGAGCAGTATGACAGCGTGATCAACGACAACCGGGCCGTGGGCGGCACCAGCGACGGCGCGAAGGCGCTGTGGAAGGCAGCGGCGCAGCAGGCCGGAGTGGACGGTGCAATGAGCATGGAAAGCACCGAATGGCTGAGCGTGCTGATGAACCTGCACGACGCCATCAAGCCCGCGACGCAGAGCAGGTTTGCAGACGACGCCGAGTATGAGGACGCCAAGGTGGAGCTGGCGGGCCGGATCATCGGGGACATTCTGAACACACCGGAGATGACCGACGCCCAGGCCATCTTTGAGGGCATCCAGCGGCACAACCTACAGGTGGCACAGGCTGCGGCGGGCAGCGAAGAACGCGCTGCCGAAGTGACGAAGGGCCTGAAAGACGTGCAGAAGGCGCAGCAGCGGGAGTTCAACCGCCGGATGTACGAGAACCGGCGTGCGGCAAACCAGAGCGCCGAGGTGCAGCAGATGACCGAACTGCAGCGGCAGAACGCACAGGCTGAAAAGCTGCTGGACGAGAATCTGGAGACCTTGGGCGTGGATACTTCCAACGTGGGCAACCTGAACGAAAAGCTGACCTTCCTGCGGGAAAGCTACGAGCGGGAGATGAAGCAGGAAGTGAAGCGCATGAAGGCCGAACGGCAGGAGATGCTGGACGAAGCAAAGCTGGAAATGCAGAAGCTGCGCAGCGAGAAAAACGAACTGGCGTGGCAGCTGCGGCAGGAAAAGCAGCGCGCGGACAAGGCGGAATACTCGCTGCTGGTACAGGAAAATGAGATCATGGAATGGGAGGCGGACAACGAGCGCAAGCGGGCAGCCTTTGAACAGAAACAGGCGCAGCGAAATGCCGTTGCCATTGAGACAGCACGCCAGCAGCGGGACGAGGACATTGCCATTGCAAAAGCGGTGGCCGAAAAGCGGGTGCAGCGGGCACGGGACGCACGGAAGATGGACGAGCTGAAGCGCAGCATCCGGCAGAACGCGGCCCAGCTGAACCAGATGCTGCTGCGGCCGTCGAAGGACAAGTATGTGCAGAAAAACCTTGTGGATGCGGCGGCACAGGTGGCGAAGCTGGCGGACATGACCATTCTGAACAACAAGGCCGTGAACCAGCTGACGAGGCTGCAGGACCAGATCCGGCAGAGCGCGGGCAGCGAGAACAGCCCCAATGCCATGACCGAAGAATGGAAGCAGACCGGCGTGGATACCCTGATCCAGACGCTGCGGGATGACCTGCAGGCGACAAAGGACGCAAAGCTGACCCGGCTGCACGAACAGCTGGCCGCCGCCGAGGCGCTGCCGGACAGCGAGAAGGCGCGGGCATTGCAGGAGCGGCTGCGCAAGCGCATCAAGGAGACCGAGAACCGCACCTATCTGCCCATGACGGTGGATCAGATGCGGATGCTAAAAGCCATCACGAGCAGCACGCTGCATGTGATCAAGAACGCAAACAAGACGCTGAGCCTGGCAAAGGCCGAGGAAGTGAGCAAGATCGCGGAAGGCGCAGCCAGCGAGGTGCGGCAGAGCAAGGGCAACCACCCCGGCGGAAAGCTGGACGGCGTGCGCAATCTGCTGACGAAGTATCAGCTGGACATGCTGGGCGGCCAGCGGGTCTTCCGGATGCTGGGCGGCTATGCGAAGAATGGCCAGATGGAAAAGATGGCCAACATGCTGAACGACGGCCAGTACCGGCAGACGAAGATCACCGTGGAAGGCGAAAAGCTTTTTGCCAACGTGACCGGAAAAGAGCATGTGAAAGAGATGCAGGCCTTTGCAGGCCCGGGCGCAGACCTTGTGGACGTGGGCCTGACCGATGTGAAGGGAAAGAAAGCCGAACTGACCCATGCACAGCTGTGCAGTTTGTACATGCACCTGCAGAACAAGGACAGCATCGAGCACCTGATGAACGGCGGCTTTGTGATCCCGGATGCAAAGCTGTACAACAAAGGTGACATTGAGCAGGCTTACCAGAAGGGACAGACCGTACACCTGGGCATGCTGACAAATGCGGACGGCACGCCCACGGCGGACAGCATCCTGCAGACCGTGGAAGCGGCCATGAGCGACTACGACCGGGCGTGGTGCGCGGACATGAAGGATTTTTTTGACCACTACACCACGAAGCTCATCAACGAGACCAGTCTGCAGCTGGTGGGCTACCAGCGGGCCACCGTGAAGAACTATTACCCCATCGCGGTGGACCGGTCGGTGCTGGCGACCCAGATCGAGGGCCTGAACCTGGACGCGACCATTGAGGGCCGGGGCTTTCTGAAGAACCGCGTCAAGAGCAGCCAGCCCATTTTGCTGGAGGAGTGCAGCAGTGTGGTGCAGCGCAGCCTGCGGGACACGGCGGCCTATGCGGGCCTGGCAGCGCCCATCCGGGATGTGCAGAAAATTTTGAACAGCAGCGTGGAGACACAGGAAGGGCTCACCAACCTGAAGAACGGCATCATCAAGGAGCAGTGGGGCCGAGACGCGGTGAGCTACATCAACGATCTGCTGACCGACCTGCAGACCACCCAGCGCAAGCGGCCCAGTACGGCAAACCGGGTGCTGGGAAACCTGCGCGGAAACTACGCGGGCGCGGTGCTGACCCTGAACCCGGGCGTGGCCATTGCGCAGGCGGCGAGCCTGCCGACGGCAGCGGCGGTGCTGGGCGGGGATACCATGGCAGCGGTGGTGCCCTTTGTGAAAAACCTTTCGCCCAAGGCGCGGACGGCGCTGGAAACGGAGATCAGAGAGCACGGGGACGTACTGCTGGACTGGCGCAAGCGCGGCAGCCAGAAGGGCGAACTTGCCAGCATCGGACAGAGCGAAACAGTGGCCGAGAAGGCCATGGACAAGCTGCCGACGGCACTGACCGGCTGGATCAACGGCATGGACGAGATCACGGTGGCAGCGCTGTGGGAAGGCAGTAAGCGGTATGTGCGCAGCCACGCGGCCGAATTTGAGGGTGCGGACGTGACCGGAAGCCCGGCATACTGGGAAGCGGTGAGCCGCACATACCAGAAGGTGATCGAGCAGACCCAGCCCAACTACACCGTGATGCAGCGGGCGGGCATCCAGCGCAACCCCAACGAACTGCTGAAGCAGCTGACGATGTTTACCACCCAGCGCTTCCAGAACTACGGCATTTTGGCGGACGCCATCGGCGATTACAACGCCCAGGCAGAGCGCTACCGGCAGAACCAGAGCGAGGAGAACAAGGCGGAACTGCAGCGGGCTGCGGCGCAGCGGAACCGGGCCATTGTGAGCCAGGTGGCGCAGACGGCTGTGTTCGCGGTGATGAAGATCGGCGCGGATTTTCTGCTGCACCGGTGGGACCGGGAGCAGGACGAGAACGGCGACGTGACCGCCAAGAGCATGTGGCAGCGGTTCGCAAGCCTTTACACCGAGAGCTTTGCAGGCAACTTCCTCTACGGCAGTGAGCTCTACAGCCTGATCGACAACGCGATGAACGGCAAAGACTACGACGTGCTGAGCGCGGCAAGCATCAGTGTGGTGAACGATCTGGCCGGAGATGTGGAGAAGTTCTTCAAGGAGTTTCGGAAGGACACCGGCGAAATGGACGAGGGGCAGCTGCAGCAGCACCACGACAAGCTGATGCAGCGGTTCATGACCCTGCTGGAGGACGGCTTCGAAGTGGCGGGCGTACCCTACGGCAACGGCCGGAAGATCGTGGAAGCCGTGCAGGGATATGTGGAAGACATCGAAAACCTTGCCCACGGAGGGACCTTCAGCTTCAACTCGGTGCCGCAGAGCGCCACCGGCCAGTACGACCGGCTGTACAATGCCTATGCCAGCGGCGACAGCGACGAGGCAAAGGCAGCGGTGGAAAAGCTGAACGAGATGGGGAAAGGAGAAGACGTTTACAAGCAGCTGAAGACCCGGCTGGTGAAGTACGACGCGAATGTGAAGGCAGCGGCCGAGGCGCAGAATGCGGGAGATGACCAGAAACGGTATGAGCTGGAAATGCAGATGATCGAGCAGCTGAGCGATGCGCTGAGACTGCCGAAGGGAAAGCGTGGGGACGTGGTGGACTGCGTGACCGGCGCGGTGAACCAGCTGGCGGACAAGTTGCTGAAAGGCGACAACTCCAGCGCGACGGACGACCTTGTGGAAGCCGTGGACAGCTGGGACGCCAGTGCCGTACAGGAGGAGTACGACCGGCTGGCGAAGGCAGGCAAGAGCGCTTCGACGCTGAAGGGAAAGATCACCGAGACGGCAAAGCCAGAGTACCTTGCGGGCAGCGACGCCGACCGGCAGCAGATGGAGACCATGCTGCTGGCACTGGTGGACGCGGACGGCAAGGCACTGTACACGGAGAAGACCTTTGCCCAGTGGGTGAAGGCGGCGGACAAGGCGGAAAGCGAGGAGAAAAAAGACCCGTATGCAGCGGTGAGATAAGGAGAGGAAAGGCCCCCGGCGGAAAATCTCTGCCGGGGGTGTTGCTTTCTGCGGGAAGTGGAGTATAATAAAAGTAAGAAAGTGAGAAAATCTTACAAGAAGGGAGCGCACAACGATGCTGACCGAACTGAGGACGAAATCACAGATCACCATTCCGAAGGACATTGTGCAGAGAATGGGGCTGCGTGAGGGCGACAAACTGGAGATCGTGGAAAAGGACGGCGTCATTGAGCTGATGCCGGTGGCCGTGTACCCGAAGAAGTATCTGGACGAACTGCGCGGAGAAATCAACGAGGCAAAGGCAAAGATCGCGGCCGGAGAGCAGCCGGTATTTGACAACGTGGACGCACTGTTTGATATGTTGGACGGTGCAGACGAATGAGCTATAAGATCACATACACCAGGCGATTTATCAAAAACCTGAAAAAACTGAATGCAGCGGAACGGACACAGCTGAAAAAGAAGCTGGAAATTCTGACCATGGATCCATTGTACCCGTCGTTGCGGACAAAGCGTATTCAGGGAACAACAGATTTGTTTGAGTTCAGCGTGAACATGGATGTGCGAGTGATCTGGGAGTACGATGGCGACACCATCATTTTGCTGCTGGACATTGGACACCATGATATTTTGAATCAATTCTGAACCATAGGAAAGGCTCACGGGAAACCGTGGGTCTTTTTTTGTGTGTGCGAAAAAGTCCGCAGTGTTGCGCCGGCATGATTTGTGATACGCTGGACACAAGACGGAAGGAGGGAAAAACCATGCGGGTGAAGATCATCCGAAAGGAATTCAGCGGGGTGGAGTTTTGCCCGGAGATGCGGGTGCTGCACCTGGGCGGGCAGTCCAGCGCCAACGTGGAGCGGCTTTATTTTGAGCTGCCGGAGGAGTGGCAGGGCAAGAGCGTGACGCTGCACATCCAGCAGCAGGACGGCACGCTGCCTGCGCCCATTTTGCTGGACGAAGAACACAGTGTGGCGGTGGGCAAAGCGTTCACGGCCGCGAAGTGCGGCAGCTGGATGCTGCTGGCGCTGGGCGAGGACGGCTACCGGGCACTGACCCGGCCGACGAAATACGACTGCTACGAGACGCTTGCCACCGACGGCGACGCCGAGATCAGCCCGACGCAGTATGAGACCTTTGTGGCGCAGGTGCTGGTCTATGCCAACAGTGCGCAGAACAGTGCGAAAGAGGCGCGGAACAGTGCGGCCAGTGCGAAAAAAGACGCGGCCATTGCGCAGATGGCGCAGAACACGGCCCAGACGGCGGCCGCGCAGGCAGTGGTGGCGCAGCAGAGCGTGGAAAGCGATGCCGACCGGGCCGAAGCAGCGGCGGAACGGGCAGAGCTGACGGCCCCTTCGGACGGGGCGGTGCGCAGCGTGAACGGCAAGGGCGGCGTGGTGACACTGACCGCCGACGACCTGGGCGCGGTGCCGGAAGGCAGCGCCGGGTATGTGAAGGCCGTGCGCCTTGTGGGGCAGACGCTGACGCTGACCTTCGGCGACGGCAGCACCCAGACCCTGCAGACGAAGGACACCACGAGCCTGGAAAACATGACCGGCGTTCTGGCTGTGGAGCACGGCGGCACCGGAAAGAGCACGCCGATGACGGCGGCCGACGTGGGGGCTGTGGAGGAAGGCGGCGCAGCGTATGTGAAGAACGTTGCCCTGAATGGCCGGACGCTGACCCTGACCCTTGGCAGCGGGGAGCAGACAAGCTACACCATCCCGACCGCGACGGCGGACACGCTGGGTCTGGTGAAGGTGGGGGAGAACCTCAGTGTTGAGGAGGACGGAACGCTTACTGTGACATCCGACAATGTTGCGGCAGCGCTGGGGTACAGCCCCGCGCAAGTGACCGCCAGCACCACCGACCTGACCGCAGGCAGCAGCGCGCTGACAGCAGGGGCTGTGTATCTGGTGTACCAGTAAGGAGGTGGTGGCATGAGCGGATATATCGGCATTGACGGCGTGGCGCGCAAGATCAAGGGCCTGTATGTGGGTGTGGATGGCGTGGCACGGACCGTCAAAAAAGCTTATGTGGGTGACGCAAATGGCACCGCCCGCCTGTGGTACCAGCGCGGCACACCGCTGGGCACTCTGGCTGTGGGCAGCACCGTCAAGATTGCGGTAGGCGGCACGGACTATGAGTGGCTAGTGGTACACCAGGGCCTGCCCAGCAGCAAGTATGATGAGAGCTGCAACGGGGTGTGGCTGCTGATGTTGGGCAGCTACACAAGCATGCGCTTTGACTCGGCCTATAACCGATACGCGGAGAGCTATATCCACTCGTATCTCAACGGGACATTCTATAACTTGATTGATGCCGCTATTCGGAGCGCAATCAAGACGGTGAAAATCCCGTATACCTATTACACCAGCGATGGCGCATCCAGTGGGTACGTTCATAGCGGGTCGAAAGGTTTGAGCACCAAAGCATTCATTTTGTCCGTTTCTGAACTCGATTGCGATAGAGCTGCACCGGATGCGAATGTTGAAGGCACGAGGTTAGCTTATTTCCAGCAAAATGGGGTTAGTAGCTGGAGTGGCTGCTGGACGAGATCGTCGTATTACTCCAAGACGGATTATATTTATTCGGTTACTAGTAGGGGTGTTACGGCAACACGGTACGGCAGCAATCATGGTGTCAGCCCCTGCATGATCCTGCCACCGTCCACGCTGGTGGACGACACCGGACACATCATTGCAGCATAAAAAAGCAGACCGCCCGAAGACGGCCTGAACAGAAAGGACGTAGTACATATGGCATTAGAAGTTTATTCGCTTGCGAAGGATGGCGGCCGCTATCTGAGCAAGAACTTTCAGGTGAAGGAGTTCCGCTGCCGCGATGGCAGCGACCCGATCTTTATCGACAGCGAACTGGTGACGCTGCTGCAGAAAGTGCGGGACCACTTTGGCAGGCCGGTGGTCATCAACTCGGCCTACCGGACGGCTGCCTACAACTTGAGCAAGAAAGTAGGCGGTGCGAAGTTCAGCCAACACCAGTACGGCAAGGCTGCGGACATCTACATCCAGGGGGTCCTTATCACCAAACTGGCCGAGTATGTGGAGAGCCTTATGCCGAACTCCGGAGGCATCGGCATCTACCCCATCAAGACCGGCGTGCGGAACTGCGCCTTTGTACATGTGGACGTCCGGGCCGCCAAGAGCCGGTGGACCGGCTGAGAGGGGGTGAGAACGTGAAGGATTATTTCTGTGTGGCCGTGGGCGCGCTGGGCGGGGTGATCGCCAGCTTATTCGGCGGGTGGGACGCCGCGCTGCAGACACTGATCATCTTTATGGCCATTGACTACATTACCGGCCTGATCGTGGCGGGGGTGTTCCATGCCAGCCCGAAAAGCAAGACCGGCGCGCTGGAAAGCCGGGCCGGGTGGAAGGGGCTGTGCCGCAAGGGCGAGACCTTGCTGATCGTGCTGGTGGCCTGTCGGCTGGATGCCGTGATGGCGACCAGTTTTGTGCGGGACGCCGTGGTGATCGGCTTTATCTGCAACGAGACGCTGAGCATCATCGAGAACGCGGGCCTGATGGGGCTGCCGATCCCGGCGGTCATCACCAAGGCCGTGGACATTTTGAAACAGAGATCGGAAGGCCCGGAAGGGCAGAAAGGAACCGAACATGAATAACAATCACATTTCCACAGGGACCATTGCCCGCACGGCCGTGCTGCTGCTGGCGCTGACAAACCAGGTGCTGAGCGCCATGGGCAAGCCCATCCTGCCCATCGAGAGCTCCACCGTGGAACAGCTGGTGACGGCCGGCATCACCACCGTGGCCGCTCTGGTGAGCTGGTGGAAGAACAACAGCTTCACGGCGGCGGCCATTCAGGCGGATGCATGGATGGGCGAGAAGAAAAAGCGCGTGAACTGACGGGCAGAGGTGCGCCACTTTGCGCCACCTGTTGCGCCACCAATTTAGAACCTTTTGAGGGAAACAAGGGTAATTAAGGCGCTTTCAGCGCAAAAGGCGAAGGCAAAAGCAAAAAGAAAAACCCCCGAAAAGCTAGGCGTGAAGCCGCTTTTCGGGGGTTTTGTCTTGGAGCTACTGACCTGATTCGAACAGGCGACCTGCTCATTACGAGTGAGCTGCTCTACCAGCTGAGCCACAGTAGCACATGCGATATTCTGTAACAGGTGGTATTCTATCACACTTCCGGGTGGCTGTCAAGGCTGGATTTCGGGCGCAGGCGGCGGCTGCCGGAACCTCTGGCCGGAAAAGGCAAAAATAAAAACCGCCCTGCGAAAAATTTCGCAAGGGCGGCAGGGGAAAAGGCGGTCAGCTGAAAAATTTCTGGCCGACCCAGATGCAGATGCAGGCACCCACCACCGAGATGGCGAACGAGGTGAAGCTGCCGGTGGCATGGATGCCGAACAGCCCGAACACGAACTCGCCCACAAAGCTGCCCAGAACACCCATGAGGATGTTGCGGCTAAACGAAGTCTCGGTGCCCATGAAGCGCCCGGCAACATAACCGGCCAGTGCGCCCACCAGCACGCCCACGGCCAGCGAGACCAGCACGCCCAGCAGGGAGAAAAGCCCCATCAGGCAGCCCACCAGGACGCAGATCAAAGCAATGATAAGTAAAATCGTCAATGTGATCATAAGACAGACCTCCTTATAGATCCGCCTGCGCGCCGGAGAGCTCCAGCGCATAGCGGCAGATATCCTTCAAACAGCATTTTTCGCACTCCGGTTTGCGTGCATTGCACACGGCCCGGCCGTGCATCACGAAGCGGTGGCACAGGTCGCTGCCTTCTTCGGGCGGGACGATCTTCCACAGCGCCATCTCCACCTTCTGCGGCTCCTTGATGCCGTCCACAAGGCCGATCTTATTGCACAGGCGGATGCAGTGGGTGTCGGTCACGATGGCCGGCTTGCCGAACACGTCGCCCATGATGAGGTTCGCGCTCTTGCGGCCGACGCCGGGCAGGGCCAGCAGTTCTTCAAAGGTGGTGGGCACCTGGCAGTCGTACTTGTCCCGCAGCACCCGCATACAGGCGGAGATGTCCCGCGCCTTGGAGCGGCCCAGGCCGCAGGGCTTTACGATGACTTCAATGTCCTCCGGTTCTGCGGCGGCAAGGGCGGCCACGCCGGGGTATTTTGCAAACAGATCTTCCACCACGATGTTCACCCGTGCATCGGTGCACTGGGCCGCCAGCCGCACACTGACCAGCAGCTGCCAGGCGTGGTCATAATCCAATGTGCACCCGGCGTCCGGGTACTCCTTTTTCAGCCGGTCGATGACCTCCAGTGCCAGCGCCTTCTTGGCGGTCAGGTCTTCCGGCGCTTTTTTCGTTGCGGGCATCTCACCACTCCTTTCGGCAAAAGACTGCCCTGATAATACCATGTTTTGCGCTTTTTGTAAACTGCCGTCGAAGATTATCTGAGAATGATTTTCAGATAAAGCCTTGCCCTTGCCGCCAAAATGCGATATACTATAAGAAAAACACCGGGGATTGCGCCCGGCAGGAAGGGAGGGGAACAGGATGAACGAACCACTGGCACAGCGTCTGCGCCCGAAGACACTGGCAGACGTGTGCGGCCAGCAGCACCTGCTGGCACCGGGGCGGGTGTTCCGCCGCACCATTGAGAGCGGCCGCATCCCCAACATGATCTTCTACGGCCCGTCCGGCACAGGCAAGACCACCGTGGCCCGCATCATTGCCGAGAACAGCGGCATGACCCTGCACAAGCTCAACGGCACCTCCTGCGGCACCGGCGATATCAAGGCCGTGCTCAAGGATATCGGCACGCTGGCAGGGGCCGGCGGCATCCTGCTGTATCTGGACGAGATCCAGTACCTGAACAAAAAGCAGCAGCAGAGCCTGCTGGAATGCATTGAGGACGGTTCGGTGACGCTGATCGCATCCACTACCGAGAACCCCTATTTTTACATTTATAATGCACTGCTGTCCCGCTGCACGGTGTTCGAGTTCAAATCGCTCTCCGCAGCAGACGTGGAGCGCGGGCTGCACAACGCGGTGAAGAAGCTCTCCGAAGGCGAGGACACCGAGGTCTGCCTGGACGAGGACGCCTGCTCTTACCTTGCTGAGAGCGCGGGCGGTGACCTGCGCAAGGCGCTGGGCTGCCTGGATTTTGCGGTGACGGCGGCACCCGTCGAGGACGGCAAAAAACACATCACGCTGGAAATGATCCAGCAGGTCACCCGCCGCACGGCTATGCGCTATGACCGGGAGGGCGACGACCACTACGACATCGTCTCGGCCTACCAGAAGTCCATGCGCGGCTCCGACCCGGACGCCGCCCTGCATTATCTGGCCCGCCTTCTGGAAGCAGGCGATCTGCCCTCGGCCTGCCGCCGATTGATGGTCTGCGCCTGCGAGGACGTGGGCCTTGCGTACCCGCAGATCATCCCCATCGTGAAGGCGGCGGTGGATGCCGCCAACATGGTGGGCCTGCCGGAAGCCCGGCTGCCGCTGGCAGATGCGGTCATTCTGGTGGCCACCAGCCCCAAATCCAACAGTGCCCACGACGCCATCAACGCGGCCATCGCAGATGTGCAGGCGGGCCGCACCGGGCCCATCCCGCGCCAATTGCAGAACAAGCATTACGATGGTGAGGACGCCCTGGTGAAGGGCCAGAACTACAAATACGCCCACGACTACGCCCACCACTGGGTGGACCAGCAGTACCTGCCGGATGCCATCAAGGATGTGAAGTACTACACCTTCGGGGACAACAAGACCGAGCAGGCCGCCCGGGCCTACTGGGCGAAGATCAAGGGCGAGGAGAACGTCTGACCCCAAAAGAAGAAAACAAAGGAGAAGGATATGCGATATTCCAAACAGCGCGAGCTGGTCATGCAGACGGTGCAGAACCTCTGCGACCACCCCACCGCCGAGGAAATTTACGATGCCGCCGTCAAGGAGTGCCCGGGTCTGAGCCTTGGCACCGTCTACCGCAACCTGAACAGCCTGGTGGACGCGGGCCGGGTGCGCCGGGTGTCCATCCCGGGCAAGGCAGACCGCTTTGACCACACGCTGCCCTGGCACAGCCACCTGTACTGCACTGTGTGCGGCGGCGTGACCGACGCCGAGGTGGACGAAAAGCAGGTGATGAAGCTGGTCAAGAACCAGAAAGGCCGCGTGCAGGACTGCGCCGTGGTGCTCATCGGCGTGTGCGAAGCCTGCTGCGAGAAGCAGATGCGTGAAAATGCGCAGTGACCTTGCGGAAAAAATGGCTTCTCCCTCTTGCCCGAACGGCGCAAAGAGCGTATACTAAAGAGAGCTTTTGAAGAATGCTTCGGAGCAAACGATTAAAAAGAGTTTCGCCGTGCGGGGCGTGTGCCCTGGCGGAGAAGGATGGTTTCATTGGAATACATTAGTTTTGAGCACAACAACATCGCCGCCGAGCTGGTGAAGCAGGCTTACGATACGCCGCCGCTGGCTTTCGTGCACAGCTACGGCTGCCAGCAGAACGTGAACGACGGCGAGCGCATCAAGGGCGTGCTGGTGGATATCGGCTACGGCCTGTGCGATAAGCCCGAGGATGCCGACCTCATCCTGTTCAACACCTGCGCCGTGCGCGAGCACGCCGAGCAGCGCGTGTTCGGCAACGTGGGCGCGCTGAAGGGTCTCAAGGAGAAAAAGCGCGGCCTTATCATCGGCCTGTGCGGCTGCATGGCCAACCAGAAGCATGTGGTGGAAAAGCTGCGCCAGAGCTACCCCTACGTCGATCTCGTGTTCGGCGTGGACGGCATCGACACCCTGCCGCAGCTCATCGCCCAGAAGCTGCAAAAGCACAAGCGCGTGCTGCTGGACCCGGCCCAGCGCCCGGTCATCGTGGAGAACATCCCCATCCGGCGCGAGAGCGAGTTCCGCGCCTGGCTGCCCATCATGTATGGCTGCGACAACTTCTGCACATACTGCATCGTGCCCTATGTGCGCGGCCGCGAAAAGAGCCGCAAGCCCGGCGACATCCTGGCCGAGTTCCGCGGCCTTGTGGAAGCAGGCTACAAAGAGATCACCCTGCTGGGTCAGAACGTGAACAGCTACGGCAAGGGCCTGGAAGAACAGATCGACTTCTCCGACCTGCTCAACCTGCTGTGCACCGTGCCGGGTGACTACCACATCCGCTTCATGACCAGCCACCCGAAGGACGCCAGCCACAAGCTCATCGACACCATTGCGGCCCAGCCGAAGCTGTGCAAGCACCTGCATCTGCCGGTGCAGTGCGGCTCGGATGAACTGCTGAAAAAGATGAACCGCCACTACACCGTGGAGCAGTACCTCGAGCTCATCGAGTACGCCCGCAAGACCGTGCCCGGCATCACCTTCTCCAGCGACATCATCGTCGGCTTCCCCGGCGAGACGGAGGAAGACTTCGTCAAAACGCTGGAGCTGGTGCAGAAGGTGGGCTACATGCAGCTGTTCACCTTCATTTACTCCAAGCGCACCGGCACCAAGGCTGCCGATATGCCGGACCCCACCCCCCGCAAGGAGAAGACCGACCGCATGACCCGCCTGCTCAAGGCGCAGGACGAGATCGCCATGGCGCTGGTCAAGGCGCAGGTGGGCCAGACCGTCAAGGTGCTGGTGGAAGGCTTTGGCCGCGGCGAAGGCACCCTGTCTGGCCGGCTGGACAACAACCTGACCGTGGAGTTCACCGCAGACCCGGCGCTGCTGGGCCAGTATGCAAATGTACACCTCACCGGCGCACGGGCTACCGTGCTGCTGGGCGAGCTGGAAGCAGAATGACGTGATTCCGGGGCCATTTCCGCCCCTGAAAGAATACAATATAAGGAGATAAAACCAATGGATTGCATTGATCTTTTCAAGCGCGCAGCTGTTGCGCTGCAGACCGATAACCGCTACCTCGTGCTGGACCAGGCCCGCAAGGCAAACGACAAGGACGAGGAACTGCAGAACCTGATCGGCGAGTTCAACCTGGCCCGCATGGACCTGAACAACGAGATCGGCAAGACCGAGCGCAACGACGCCCGCATCGCAGAGCTGAACGAGAAGGTGAACAGCCTCTATGGCCAGATCATGAGCAACGAAGGCATGGTTGCTTACAACGAGGCCAAGCGCGACTGCGAGAACCTTGTGAACTATATCGACGCCATCATCAACACTGCGATGAACGGCGGCGACCCCATGACCGTGCAGGAGCCTTCTGCTTCCTGCACCGGCAGCTGTTCCACCTGCGGCGGCTGCCACTAAAACCAGCAGAACACGGAACGCGGCTGTGCAAAACAGACCGCGTTTTGTTTGCAAAGGCGGTTACAAGCCGCAAACTGTAGAAAACGGGAGAGAGGAAAAAACATGGCAGAGCTGTCGCCCCTGATGCAGCAATACATTGAGATCAAAAATCAACATAAGGACGAAATTCTCTTTTACCGCATCGGTGACTTTTACGAGATGTTCTTCGACGACGCCCTCACGGTGTCCAAAGAGCTGGACCTGACCCTGACCGGCAAGCAGTGCGGCCTGGAGGAGCGCGCCCCCATGTGCGGCGTGCCCTTCCACAGCTACGAAAACTATGTGGCCCGCTTGATCGCCAAGGGCTATAAGGTGGCCATTTGTGAGCAGATGGAAGACCCGGCCAAGGCCAAGGGTCTCGTCAAACGGGATATCATCCGCGTGGTCACGCCCGGCACGGTCATCGAGAGCAGCATGCTGCAGGACGACCGCAACAACTACATCGCCAGCATCTACCTGAAGGGCAAGAAGGCGGGCCTGTGCTTTGCCGATGTCTCCACCGGCACGGCCCACATCACCGAGCTGAGTGCGGACAAGATCGCCTCGGCGGTCATCACCGAGCTGTGCCGCTACCACCCCAGCGAAGTGCTGATGAATCCCGGCCTGCTGGACTGCCGCGAAGTGACGGCTTACATCAAGAAAAGTCTGACCTGTTCGGTGGAACTCATCGAGGACGAACGCTATGCGCCGGGCCTTGTGAGCACGGCGCTGGAAGGGCAGTTCGGCCGCAGCTGGGCCCAGGCCACCGGCATCGCCGAGGACGGCCTGGTGCGCTTTGCCATGGCGGCGCTGCTGGAGTACCTGCATGACACCCAGATCAAGGGTGTGGAACGCCTGAAAACGGTCATTACTTATAACAAAGCCCAGTTCATGTGGCTTTCGTCGGTGACGCGGGCCAACCTGGAGCTGACCGAAACGCTGCGCGGCCGCGAAAAGCGCGGCACCCTGCTGTGGGTGCTGGACAAGACCAGAACCTCCATGGGCAAGCGGCTGCTGCGCGGCTGGATCGAGCAGCCGCTGCTCTCCAGCACCCTCATCAACCGCCGCCTGAACGCCGTGGAAAGCCTTGTGAAGCAGACCATGGTCCGCGGCGACCTGATCGACGAGCTGGGCTACGTCGCGGATATGGAGCGCCTGATGACCCGCACGGTCTACGGCTCCGCGACCCCGAAGGAGATCTACACGCTGGCCCAGACCTGCGACCGTCTGCCCAGCCTGCGCAAACAGGCCGAGAGCTGCGGCTGCCCGGAGCTGGCCGAGCTGGCGGCCCGCATCGACCCGCTGGAGGACATCAAGGCCCGCATCTTTGCGGCGGTGGACCCGGAAGCGCCTTCCACCCTCAAGGATGGCGGCGTCATCGCCAAGGGCTACCACGCCGAGGTGGACGAGCTGCGCTCCATCCGCGACAACACCAAGGGCGTGCTGGCCCAGCTGGAAGCCCGCCTGCGGCAGGAGACCGGCATCCCCAAGCTGAAAATTGCCTATAACCATGTCTATGGCTACTACATCGAGGTCAGCAATTCCTATAAGAGCATGGTGCCGGAGACCTACATCCGCAAGCAGACCCTGACCACCGGCGAGCGCTACATCACCCAGGAACTGAAAGAGCTGGAAAGCAAGATCCTGGGTGCCCACGAACGGCTGATCACGCTGGAACACCGCCTGTTCGACGAACTGCTGGAAAGCATCAGCGCCCAGCTGGACCGCATCCAGCGCACCGCCAACGCGGTGGCTCAGCTGGATGTGCTCACGGCACTGGCCCAGGTGGCGGCCGAGAACAACTACTGCCGCCCCATTGTGGATGACGGCGACGAGCTCACCATCACCGAGGGCCGCCACCCCGTGGTGGAGCAGATGCTGAAGGGCAGCCTGTTCGTGCCCAACGACACCACCCTCAACTGCACCACCGACCGCTGCCTGATCATCACCGGCCCGAACATGGCGGGTAAATCGACGTACATGCGCCAGAATGCGCTGATCGCCCTGATGGCACAGATCGGCTCCTTCGTCCCGGCGTCCAGCTGCCATGTGGGCGTAGTGGATGCCATCTTCACCCGCATCGGTGCATCGGATGACCTGTCTGCCGGCCAGTCCACCTTCATGGTGGAGATGACCGAGGTGGCCGACATTCTGAAAAATGCCACCCCGAAAAGCCTTGTGGTGCTGGACGAGATCGGCCGCGGCACCTCCACCTTTGACGGCATGAGCATTGCCCGCGCCGTGGTGGAGCACATCACCGACCCAGCCAAGGGCCTGGGCTGCAAGACCCTGTTTGCCACCCACTACCATGAGCTGACCGAACTGGAAGGCGCGCTGGATGGCGTGAAAAACTACAATATTGCAGTGAAAAAGCGCGGCGAGGACATCACCTTCCTGCGGCGCATCATCCGCGGCCCCGCCGACGACAGTTACGGCATCGAGGTGGCAAAGCTGGCCGGTCTGCCCGGCAGCGTGACCCGCCGCGCCCACGAAGTGCTGCGCACGCTGGAAGCCACTGCCCCCAAAAACAAGGTGGAGCAGATGGATTTTGACGCCCTGCAGGAGTACAATTCTCCCGCCGTGCCCAGCGAGATGATGGAAAAACTGGAGGCGCTGGACGTGGAGACCCTGACCCCCATCGAAGCGCTGAACTTCCTCTATGAGCTGAAAAAGACCCTGAAAGGCAGCCTGAACGGTTAACGGCTGCCCCGCAAAAACCATGAAGGAGGGAACACCATGGCAGTGATCCATGTTCTGGACAAGCACACCGCAGAGCTCATCGCCGCCGGTGAGGTCGTCGAGCGGCCTGCATCGGTAGTGAAGGAGCTGCTGGAAAACTCCATTGATGCCGGAGCGACCCAGATCACCATAAGCATCGAATCCGGCGGCGTGAAGCTGATCGAGATCAGCGACAACGGCACCGGCATTGAAGCGGAATATATCTCCACGGCGTTTATCCGCCATGCCACCAGTAAAATTGAAAAGCCGGACGATCTGAACAGCATCCACACGCTGGGCTTCCGCGGCGAAGCACTGGCGTCCATTGCCAGCGTGGCCCGTGTGGAGCTGACCACCCGCACCGAAGTGGACGAGTTTGCCACGGTCTACTGCATCGAGGGCGGGGAGGAGGTCTCCCGGGAGCCGGGTGCCCGCGCTGTGGGCACCACCATCCGGGTGAAGGACCTGTTCTATAACACCCCCGCCCGCATGAAGTTCCTCAAAAAGGACTCCTCGGAGGGCACCTTTGTGGCCGATAACGTGGCGCATGTGGCCCTCAGCCACCCGGAGGTGAGCGTCAAGTTCATCCGGGAAGGCAAGCTGCAGTATGTCACCCCCGGCGACGGCCAGCTGCGCGGGGCCGCCTATGCGGTGTTGGGCCGTGAGTTCAGCCGCGACCTCATCGAGCTGGAAAACCAGGAGGGTGTCTACCACATTGCGGGCCTCATCACCCCGCCCAAGAGCTGCCGTGCCAGCCGCAGCATGCAGCATTTCTACATCAACGGCCGTTATGTGCGCAACCGCACCATGATGGCCGGCATGGAGATGGCCTTCAAGGGCACCATGATGCAGGGCAAGTTCCCGGGCGGCATTCTGCTGCTGCAGATGCCCGCCGATCTGGTGGATGTGAACGTGCACCCGGCCAAGATCGAGGCCCGTTTTGCCCGGGAAAACGATGTATTTGACGTCGTCTACCATGCCGTCAAGCTGGCACTGGCTCAGCCCGGCACCGGGGAACGGCTTTTCACCTTTGAAGCAGACAAAAAAGAAGAATCTGCCAAAAATGAAAAAACTATCGCAGAAGAAATCAAAAATGATGTAAAGAAAAATGACTTTACAGGGCTTTCGGCCATCATTTCGGGTCAGGCGGACCCCGGCGCTTTGCCGCAGCAGCCCCAGAAACAGGCAGTGGAGCCTGCCCCGGAAATTGTGCGCCCGCAAATGGCGGCAGCCCCGGTGCAGTCCGGCCGTCCGCGCTGGCAGAGTGCTTCTGCCGATGCCGATATTCTGGACCCCTTTGTGACACTGCACAGCCCGTCTGCTGACGCCCAGCCGCAAACGGAACCTTTCCGTACCGCGGCCAACGAAGCGCAGCTGGATGTAGAACCGGAGATGCCGGAAACAAATCTCCATGCAGAGCAGAACCACATGGCTGCCTGGGACCCGGCCCCTGAGATGCCGCCGGAGCAGCCCGCCGCCCCTGTATCGGAGCCGGAAGAAGCACCGACGGAGGAAACGGCAGAGCAGACCGAGCCGGAACAGATGAACTTCGACCCCACGGCCGGGCGGCCTGAACCGCTGCACTATGTGGGCGAAGTGTTCAAGACCTACATTCTGGCCGAGCGCGGTGATGAGCTGTGCCTTATTGATAAGCACGCCGCCCACGAGCGTCAGTTGTTCGAAAAGTTGGCGGCCAATTATGGCAATGTGCCCAGCCAGATGCTGCTGGAACCGATGGCTATCGACCTGGCAGCCGAAGAAAAGCAGGCGCTGCTGGATAACATCCCGCTGCTGGAAAACGCGGGCCTTGAGATCGCGGATTTCGGCGGCGGCACCGTGGTGCTGCGGGCAGTGCCTGCGGACGTGGAGCCGCAGAATGCCGAAAGCCTGCTGATCGAGATCGCCAACAAGCTGCTCAAGGGCGGCCACGATGCGCTGAACGAGCACACCGAGTGGGTGCTGCACTCCATCTCCTGCCGTGCCGCCATCAAGGCAGGGGACAAGTCCTCGCCGCAGGAGCTGATGGCGCTGGCCGAGAAGATTTTGTCCGGCGAGGTGCCGCCGTTCTGCCCCCATGGCCGCCCCTGCGTGCTGAAATTGACCCGAAGGGAGCTGGAGAAGCAGTTTGGACGCATCGTGTAAAAAACACCCGGTGGTGGCTGTCGTCGGCCCAACAGCCACCGGAAAGACCGCGCTGGGCGTGGCGCTGGCACAGCACTTTTCCGGCGAGGTCATCAGCTGCGACTCCATGCAGATCTACAAAGGTCTGGACGTGGGCACGGCCAAGGTGACACCGGAGGAGACCTGCGGCATCCCGCATCACGGGGTGGATATCCTCACGCCGGACAAGCCCTTCAGCGTGGCGGATTTCACCGCCATGGCCGGACGGCTGGAGCGGGAAATTTCTGCCCGCGGTGCATTGCCCATCCTCGTGGGCGGCACTGGCCTGTATGTGCAGAGCTTTCTGAACGGGGTGCGCTTCACCGAGGAAAAGGCCCCCGCCGGTCTGCGGGAGCAGCTGGCCGCCGAACTTGCCGAAAAAGGCGGCACGGCCATGTACGAAGAACTGCGGCAGGTGGACCCGGAAGCTGCCGCCGCCATCCACCCGAATAACCAGGTGCGGGTGCTTCGGGCGCTGGAACACTACCGCGCCACCGGCAAAAAGCTCAGTGAGCAGAAGGCAGAGTCTCTCCCGCCGGAAAAGCCCTACCGCAGCCTGATTTTGGGCCTTGACTTCCCGGACCGTGCGGCGCTTTACCGCCGCATCGACCTGCGGGTGGACAAAATGCTGGAGGCAGGCATCCTGCCCGAGGCAGAGCTCGTCTGGCAAAACCGCGAGACCTACCGCACGGCGGCGCAGGCCATCGGTTATAAGGAATTCTTCCCTTATTTTGAAGGGGTTGCTTCGCTGGAAGCCTGCACGGATAAACTCAAGCAGGCCTCCCGCAACTACGCCAAGCGTCAGCTGACCTGGTTCCGCCACATGGAAGGCGTGGTCTGGCTGGACGCAGGCGCACCGGATGTGCGGCAGACCGCCATCCGCACCGTGAGCGAATTTTTAGCGAAAGGATGATCGTTATGCCGGATGAGACCCGGAAGGAACGCCGCGCCCCGCAGGTGCTGGCCACGCTGGCAGGCGTGCTGGCGGCATTTCTGCTGGCGGCGGCCTGCTATGTGGGCTGGCAGGCGGTGCACATCCTGTTCCCGCAGAATGCATATGAAACAGCCCTCCCGGCTGTGGTGTCGGACGCCATCGACGCCGACGGCGTGCTGCTGTTCGACGAGAGTTATGTGGCCGGCAGCGGCACGCTGGGCTACCTTGCCGCCGACGGCGAGCGCGTCTCGGCAGGCACGGCCGTGGCCGAGATCTACAGCGATGCCTCGCAGGCGGTGCTGCGCCAGCAGCTGACCCAGCTGACGGACCAGATCGACTTGCTGCAGAGGTCCCAGAACACCTCGGCGCTGCAGCTGGACACGCTGCTGAAGGACCGCTCCTCGGCTCTGTACGACCTGATGGATACGCTGGATGACGGCGACTATGAAGCCGTGAGCGATTCCGCCGATGCCTACCTGCTGGCCCAGAACAAGCTCTGGATCGTGACGGGCGACGCGGCCAACTTTACCGACCAGATCGCGGCCCTGGCCCAGCAGGCCCAGACCGTGCAGGCGCAGCTGGGCAATCCCACCCAGATCACCGCCCCGCAGACCGGCTACTTCGTCCGGGCTTCCAGCAGCGGGCGGCTGAACGCCGGGGCAGAGGATATCCTTGCCCTGAGCGCGCAGGAGCTGAAAGGCTACCTGGATTCCGACCCCGTGCTGGCGCTGGACGGCTGTGCAGGCAAGATCGTATCCGGCTTCACCTGGCGCTATGTGGGCGTGTGCTCGGCAAAAGAGGGCGAAAAGCTTCTGGGCCAGGACGGCAAGCCCCGCCGCACGGCCGTGGAGATCAGCTTCCCGGGCCGGGTGGAGACTGCCCTCAAGGCCACCGTTACTGATGTGACCATTGATGCGGACAACGACCTTGCCCGCTTCGTGCTCACCTGCAACTCCATCAACGGCGATGTGCTGTGCCTGAACAAGGCCGCAGCGAAAATTTCGCTGGGGGAGGACACCGGCCTGCTGGTGCCGACGGCTGCTATCCATTATTTAAAGGAAGACGGCACCGAAGCCGAGGACAAGGGCGAGAACTACATCCCGGGCGTGTATGTCAAGTACGGCAATATTGCCCGCTTCTGCAGGATCGACCCGGTGGACGACGACCACCCGCTCATCACCCAGGGCGAATATACCCTCGTTTTGCCCAAGGGGACCGATGGTTCGGTGAGTCAGGTGCGGCTTTATGACGAAATAATCGTCTCGGGACAAAATTTGTATGACGGAAAGCTTTTGTAGTTATTGACATCCGGCGCAAAAAATCCGATAATAGTAAAAGCTATTTGCATTCTTTTGCAAAATACGCCAGGCGGCGCGAAGCTGCCCGAATGAAAGGAGCAGATTGTATGTCTTTGCTTGATAGTCTCAAGAAGGGCCTGTTTGACCAGGAGGACGATTACGAGGATCAGTACATCGACGACGGTCCTCAGATGGTGAGCAATAATAACAATGCCGGTGTCGGCGCAGAAGATGAAGTGGACGATTCTGCCGAGAACGCCAAGAAAAAGGGCAAGGTGGTCAACATCAACGCCACCACTCAGCTCAAGGTGGTTCTGGTCAAGCCCGAGCGCTTTGAGGACGCCAGCACGATCGCGGACCACCTGAACAACAAGCGCACCGTGGTGCTGAACCTGGAGTCCACCAACAAGGAAGTTTCCCGCCGTCTGGTGGACTTCCTGTCCGGCGTGGCTTATGCAAACAACGGCCAGATCAAGCGCGTGGCCAACAGCACCTTCATCATCACCCCGTATAACGTGGATATCATGGGTGACCTGCTGGACGAGCTGGAGAGCAATGGCGCGTTCTATTGATCCGCAGCCCAAGGCAGCGCGTGGGTTCATCCCGGCGCGCACCGATGAAGAACGCTATCTGATGCGGCACATCGAGGATCTGGCCCGCACCGCCTTTTCCCGGGAGATCGCGCGGTATTCTGATTTTCTCAGCGACCGCGAACAGGACCTTGCCCGGGCGGCACTGGGCCGTGCCGGGGTGCAGGAGGGCTTCCGCTTTGACGGCGGCTGGCCCGAAGCCGAGCGGAAGATCCTCTGCCTGGAGCCGGAGTTCAGCTATGCGGAAAGCCCCATCCGCTGTGTGCGGCTGCAGTGCCGCGCACTGGCCGGGGCTGCGCTGCCCGCCCACAAGGACTATCTGGGCAGCCTGATGGGCCTTGAACTCAAGCGGGAAGCACTGGGGGATATCGTCCTGCCGGAGGATCAGCCGGGCACGGCCTATGTGTTCGCGCTGGAACCGGCGGCACAGCTGATCTGCCGCGAGCTGTTCCAGGCCGGGCACACCGAGTTGACCACCGAACTGCTGGAGCCGGGCGAGGTGCCCGCGTTCCCGGCGGCGCAGCGCGAGATGCGCAGTGCCACGGTGTCGTCGCTGCGGCTGGATGCCGTTCTGGCGGCCATGCTCCGGTGCAGCCGCGGAATGGCAAGCGAGCTGATCGCGGCGGGCCGGGTGGAGATCAACCATCTCCCCGCCGACAAACCCCACGCCCCGGTGTATGAGGGCGATGTCTTCACGGTGCGGGGCAAGGGCCGCTTCGGCCTGACCGCACTGCCCGGAAAAAGCAAAAAAGACCGACAGATCATCGAGTTTTTTCAATATTAAACAACGGGAGGAAATTGCTATGCTGACTCCGCAGGATGTACGTTCTGTGCAATTCGAGAAGAACCTCCGCGGCTACCGCACAGAGGACGTGGACCGTTTTCTGGACAAGGTCGAGGAACAGCTCCACAGCGATGATGCACAGATGGAGCAGCTTCGGAAACAGATCGCCGATCTGACTGCCGAGAACCAGAAGCTTCACGAGGAGCTGAAGGGCTTTGAAGCGGACGGCGAAATGCTCAAGAGCGCACTGATCAATGCACAGCGCATGGGCGAAAATGTCATTCGTGAAGCAAACCAGAAGGCCGAGGAGATCATCCACCGCGCCAACCTGCGCGGCGATGACATCATCCGCGACGCCAACGAGCTGCTGCAGAAGGCCAGCGACCGCGCAGACGAGATCGAGAGCGAAGCGAATGAGAAAAAGCTTGCCGAGGAGCGCGAGTATGACCGCGTCCGTCTGGAAGTGACCCGCTTCAAGTCCGACGTGCTCAACCTGTACCGCAGCCATGTGGAATCGTTGAGCCGCCTGCCGGAGTTCCAGAAGGACGCCGCAGACGAAGGCGCAAAGGCGGACGAGGAGCCTGCCGCTGCAGCCCCGGATGCAGAGCCTGCCCCGCAGGAACCTGCGGACGCCCAGCCTGCCGCAAAGCCCGCAGCCCCGGCGGCGGACGAAGCAGAGCCCGCAGATGCTGCCGAAGACGAAGCGGCAGAGGACAGCAGTGAGGATTTCTGGGCAAAGGACGAGAGCCAGCTGAAGCTGGACCCGCCTCCTGCTGACATGAAGCCCGAAGAACCGGACTACGATGCCTTTCAGGGCGTCAAGTTCAGCGAGTAAGGCACCCTAAGCAAATATAGAGGAGAGTGTAAACCATTGGCTAAGAACAAATCGCAGTACGATAGTACTCTGAACCTGCCCAAGACCCTGTTTGAGATGCGTGCCGGCCTGCCCAAGAAGGAGCCGGTCATGCTGAAGGATTGGGACGACAACGACCTTTATAACCAGCTCATGAAGCACAACGAGGGCAAACCGCAGTTCATCCTGCACGACGGCCCTCCGTATGCAAACGGCAACATCCACATGGGCACCGCCCTGAACAAGATCATCAAAGATATCATCATCCGCGAGAAGAACATGGAGGGCTTCCAGGCTCCCTATGTGCCCGGTTTTGATACCCACGGCCTGCCCATCGAGCTGAAGGCTCTGTCCTCCGTCGGCGACAAGAAGAAGGACATCTCCAAGCTGGAGCTGCGCCAGATCTGCGAAAAGTTTGCCACCGAACACATCGACATCATGAGCGACCAGTTCAAGCGTCTGGGCGTTATCGGTGACTTCGAGCACCCCTATCTGACCCTGAAGCCTGAGTTCGAGGCACGCCAGATCGAGATCTTTGGCGAGATGGCCAAGAAGGGCTACATCTACAAGGGCCTGAAGCCCGTGTACTGGTGCCCGGACTGCCGCACCGCTCTGGCTGAGGCCGAGATCGAGTACGGTGAGGACGACTGCGATTCCATCTTTGTGCGTTTCCACGTTTCTCAGGACCCCAACGGCACGCTGGCAAAGCACGGCATCCCGATGGACAAGACCTACTTCGTGATCTGGACCACCACCACCTGGACCCTGCCCGCCAACGAGGCCATCTGCCTGAACGGTGAGTTTGAGTACTCCTTCGTCAAGATCGGCGACGAGTTCCACATCATGGCCACCGAGCTGGTCAAGAGCGTCATGGACGCCTGCCACATCGAGAACTACGAGATCGTGGGCGAGCCTGTGCCCGGCACTGAGTTCGAGCTCATGCGCTACAACCACGTCTACCTGCCCAAGGAAGGCACCGTCATTCTGGGCGACCATGTCACGCTGGAAAGCGGTTCCGGCTGCGTTCACACCGCAGGCGGCCACGGCGTCGATGACTTCAACGTTTCTCAGAAGTACAATGTGCCCATCACCGTGCCCGTGGACGACGGCGGTTATCTGACCGAACTGGCTGGCAAGTATGCAGGCCAGCGCGTCTGGGCAGCCAACAAGACCATTCTGGCCGACCTGACTGCGGCCGGTGTCATCATGGGTCAGGTGCACATCAAGCATCAGTACCCGCACTGCTGGCGCTGCCACAACCCCATCATCTTCCGCGCCACCGAACAGTGGTTCTGCTCCATCTCCAAGTTCCGCGAGGATGTCTACAAGGCCATCGACACGGTCACCTGGATGCCGGATTGGGGCCATGACCGCATGAAGGGCATGGTCCGCGACCGCAACGACTGGTGCATCAGCCGTCAGCGCACCTGGGGCGTGCCCATCCCGGCCTTCTACTGCAAGAAGTGCGGCGCTTACCACATCACCGATGCAACCATCAAGGCGGTCAGCGACCTGTTCCGCAAGGAAGGCTCTGACGCATGGTACAAGTACGAAGCCGAGCAGATCATCCCCGCAGGCGAAGTGTGCGAAAAGTGCGGCGCTTCCGAGTGGACCAAGGACACCGACATCATGGACGTGTGGTTCGACTCCGGTTCCACCCACGCTGCTGTGCTGGAGGAGCGCCCCGAGCTGCATTTCCCGGCCGATATGTATATGGAGGGTGGCGACCAGTTCCGCGGCTGGTTCCAGTCCAGCCTGCTGACCAGTGTTGCCTCCAAGGGCTGCGCACCCTACAAGTCCGTTCTGTGCCACGGCTGGGTCGTGGACGAGCAGGGCAAGCAGATGCACAAGAGCGCCGGCAACGGCGTGGAGCCCAGCGAGATCATCAAGGACTACGGCGCGGATATCATCCGCCTGTGGGTGGCTTCTTCCGACTACACCGTGGATGTGCGTGCCGGTAAGAACATCTTCAAGCAGCTGAGCGAGGCTTACCGCAAGATCCGCAACACGGCCCGTTTCATCCTGGGCAACCTGGATGGCTTTGACCCCAACACCGATTGTGTGGCGGACGATCAGCTGCAGGACATCGACCGCTGGGCACTGGCCGCTCTGGACGACCTGATCGCCAACACCAATGCAGGCTACGCTGTGTATGACTTCAACAAGGTCTACCATGCCGTGTATAACTTCTGCGTTGTGGCCATGTCCAACTTCTATCTGGATGTCACCAAGGACCGTCTGTACTGCACCAACGGCGCAGGCCGCAAGGCAGCTCAGACCACCATGTACAAGATCCTCGTCGCTCTGGACAAGATCATTGCGCCCATCCTGTGCTTCACCAGCCAGGAGATCTGGGACTTCCTGCCCAAGACCGAGGGCATGAACAAGTACGTCGTGTTCGAGGAGATGCCCAAGGCTGGCCAGTATGCCGCCGACGATGCCTTCAAGGCAAAGTGGGCACAGCTCATCGCCGTGCGCGACGAGGTGAAGAAGGTGCTGGAGCAGGCCCGTGCCGAGAAGACCATCGGTGCTTCTCTGGAAGCTGCTGTCACCCTGTACTGCAATGACGCTGTCTATGACCTGCTGAACAGCATCCCCATGGATGAGCTGGCCGACCTGATGATCGTCTCTCATGTGGAGCTGGTCAAGGGTGAGGGCGGCGCTGCCAGCGCTGTCGAAGGTCTGGGCGTTGCTGCGGCACACGCCACCGGCGAGAAGTGCGAGCGCTGCTGGAAGTACTCTGCTTCCATCGGCACCCACGCAGCTCATCCCACCCTGTGCGCACGCTGCGCCAGCGTTGTGGAAGCATAAACCTTCCGCGTAAAAACAGAACTGTTTTGAAAAGGGCGGCGCTCCCTTACCCGGGGAGCGCCGTTTTTTATACTGAATGATTTGGGAGTTATCCTATGGCTTTTGTTCTTTTCAATCTGGCGGCCGTGGCGGCGCTGGTGGGCATCGACCAGGCCATCAAGCTGTGGGCGGTGAATGCTCTGCAGCCGGTGGGGGCCATGCCGTTCATCCCCCATGTGGTGGAACTGCGCTTTGTGCTCAACCAGGGCATGGCATTCAGCCTGCTCAGCGGCAAACAGCTGTTCCTCATCATCGCCACCAGCGCGGCGCTGCTGGCGGTGGCCTATGTGCTGTTCTTCCGCAGCCGCGGCAAATACCTGCAGCAGGCGGCCATGATCCTTGTGCTGGGCGGCGGCATCGGCAACCTGATCGACCGCGTGCTCAACGGCGAGGTGGTGGACTATATCAACCTGCTGTTCATGCGATTTGCAGTGTTCAACTTTGCGGACATCTGTGTGTGCGTGGGCGTGGGGCTCTGGGTGCTGGTGATCTTTCTGGAAGAACTGCACGGCGAAAACGCAAAGGGGCAGTAAACCATGGAACAGCGTGAATTTATCGTGGAGCCGGAGACGGCTGGCCAGCGCATCGACCGCTTTCTCAGCGGCGAAGATACCGGCCTTTCCCGCTCGGCGCTGCAGGCCCTTGTGGCAGACGGCCATGTGCTGTGCAACGGCAAGCTGGTGGCCAAAAGCCTCAAGCTCAAGGCAGGGGACACCATCCTGCTGGAGATCCCGGACGCAAAGCCCATCGAGGCTGTGCCGCAGGACATCCCGCTGGATATCGTCTATGAGGACGAGCATCTGCTGGTGGTGAACAAGCCTAAGGGCATGGTGGTGCACCCGGCCCCGGGCAACCCGGACGGCACGCTGGTCAATGCACTGCTGTGGCACTGCAAGGGCAGCCTTTCTGGCATCGGCGGCGAGATACGCCCCGGCATCGTCCACCGCATCGACAAGGACACCAGCGGCCTGCTGGTGGTGGCAAAGGACGATGCGACCCACATCGGCCTTTCGCAGCAGATGGCGGTGCACAGCGTGGAGCGTGCCTACAACACCATCGTCTACGGCGGCTTTGCCCAGGACGAAGGCTTTGTGGAAAGCAACCTCGGCCGCAGCAAGACTGACCGCAAAAAAATGGCGGTCTACCCGGCCAGTGAGCCCCACACCAAGTACGCTTATACGGGCTATAAGGTGCTGGAACGACTGAACAACTTCACCATGCTGGAATGCCGCCTGAAGACCGGCCGCACGCACCAGATCCGCGTGCACATGGCGTCCATCCAGCACCCGGTAGCGGGGGACCCGGTCTATGGCCCCCACAACTGCATCACCAGCCTGCACGGCCAGTGTCTGCACGCCAAAACGCTGGGCTTTGTGCACCCCATCACCGGCGAACAGCTCCGCTTTGATTCGGAACTGCCGGATTACTTTACCCATTTTCTTGCAACGCTCAGGAGGGGAAATGTATGAATCAGTCTCTGGAATCCACGCTGGTCCTGTGTGATTTGGACAATCTGCTGCTGGGTGCAGACGGCAACCTGACCCAGGTGGTGCGGGATGTGCTGCAGCTGTTTTCCAGCCGCGGCGGCCGCTTCACAGTCTTTTCCCAGCGTTCGCCCCGGGCGGTGCGGTCCATTCTGGGCAGCGTGCGGCTGGCAGCGCCTGCGCTGGTCTGCGGCGGCACCATGGCCTATCACTATGCCGACGGCACCCGCCAGCCGCTGTGCAGCTTTGCCGGGCAGGACGCTGACCTGTTTGCGCAGCTGCCCTCTGCGGCGGGCGTGGGCATCGCTTTGCAGATGACCGACGGCACCACCCGCGTGCTGCGCATGAGCAACGCGCTGGAACGCCACCTGCAGCAGGAGTGGACGCCCTATCTGCTGGCGAATGCGGCAGACATCAAGGGCGAGAACGTGCTGCGGGTGCTGCTGTATCAGGACAGCAAGGCAGTGCCCATGGTCTCGCTGCTGGGCAAGGCACTGGGCGACCGCACGGCTGTGCTGCTGGGGGAGCGCGCAGCGCCGGACACCCTGCTGCTGACCCCGAAGACCGTCTCCGGCAAAGAAATGCTGGACGCTGTCTGCGGCCCGGCGGGCGTAGAGCCGGAGAACGTGCTGGTGCTGGCCGGCGGCATGCCGATGCTGGAACTGGTGCGCGCGGCCAGCCGGAGCGCGGCTGCAGCCGATGCCCCGGCAGAGCTGCGCCTTGCCGCCCAGAACGTCACCCTGACCGACGCATCTGCGGGTGCAGCGGTGGAAGTGCTGTACCGTATGGTGCGGGATGCCGAAAAATCCGTGTAAAGTTTGTGCAAGGCCTCTGCAAATTCTTCCGCAGAGGCCTTTCTTTTTAGAGGAAAGTCGGGTACAATGAAAGAACAACTTCGGCCCGAAGCCGCCCGGCGGGAAAGAGCGCTCGTTCTGCTCTCGCTGGCGGCGGCCATCCTGTGCGCGGTGCTGGCATTTCGGTTCGCGGTCCCGCTGAAGGGCACAGAGGAACAGTCATTGCCGGACGGGCAGACGCTTTCTGCCTACACCCGGGTGGACCTGAACACCGCCGACCTGGATGCTTTGTGCACCCTGCCCGGCGTGGGCGAGAGCCGTGCCCGGGCCATTGTGGCATACCGGCAGCAGTATGGGCCGTTCGCGCAGGTGGCAGATGCGGCAGACGTTCCGGGCCTGACCGAAGACATCGTGGCCTCCTGGGCAGGCCAGGCAACTGTGCGCTGAACTGCGGCAACGCTTGCCCGCAGAGCGGAAAAAAGGGGAATGAACATGAGCGATGATACCATTTTTATCAACCGCGAGCTGAGCTGGCTGGACTTCAACCGGCGGGTCCTTGCGCTGGGCAAGGATAAAAACGTGCCGCTGGCCGAGCGGGTCAAGTTCCTTGCCATTTATGGCTCCAATCTGGACGAGTTCTTCATGGTGCGCGTGGGCTCTCTGCAGGAGCGCGCGAACCTGGAGCAGGAAAAGGGCAAAAAGGAAAAGCGCGAGAACAAGACCAACATGACGGCCGCCGAGCAGCTTGCCGCCATCATGCCCAAAACCGCCCAGCTGCAGGAGGACTGCGACAAATATTACGCAAAAGCGTTGGAAGCACTGGCCGAAAATGGCTACCGCAAGGTGGATCTTGACCATCTGACCAAAGAGGACGAGCATGTCTGGAAGAAGTATTTCCAGACCGAGCTGTTCCCGATCCTCAGCCCGCAGATCGTGGACAACCGCCACCCGTTCCCGTTCCTGCGCAATAAGGAAATTTACCTCGGCGTGCTGCTCAAGGAAAAGCACCCTGCCGGGCAGAGCCTGGGCATCATCCCCATCTCCAGCCAGATGGAACGCATCCACTTCATTAAAAAGGACGGCGAAACGCTGTTTGCCCTTACCGAAGAACTGGTGCTGCACTTTGCAGCCAGCATCTTCGGCAAGGAGACCATTCTGGAAAAATGCCTGTTCCGCGTTACCCGCAATGCGGATATCGACGTGAAAGAAGGCATGATGGATCATGACATCGATTACCGCGAGATCATGACCGAGCTGCTCAAGCGCCGCCGCAAACTGGCTGCTGTGCGCCTGCAGATCACGCCTGCGCCCGCGCCGGAGGTAGAACGGCTGCTGTGCAACCGGCTGCTGCTGACCCACAAGCGGGTGTTCGAGCAGAAAAGCCCGCTGGACCTGAGCTTTTTCTACAAGCTCACCGGCCGCATCGAAGCCGAGGGCCGCCCGGAACTGTTCTACCCGGCGGCCCGGCCCATGCTGCCCCCGTCGGACTACGACCTTGCCGCCGAGGTGCAGAAGCACGATGTGCTGCTCAGCTATCCGTACCAGTCCATCCGGCCCTTCATTGCCATGCTGAAAAAGGCCGCCCACGACCCGGACGTCATCTCCATCAAGATGACCCTCTACCGCATGGCGCGGGAGTCCCAGATCGTGCAGGCGCTGACGGAAGCGGCCGAAAACGGCAAGGAAGTCGTGGCCCTGGTGGAGCTGCGCGCCCGCTTTGACGAGCAGAACAACATCGACTGGTCCAAGCAGCTGGAAAGCGCAGGCTGCACTGTCATCTACGGTTTTGAGGATTACAAGGTCCACTCCAAGCTCACCCTCATCACCAAAAAGGGGAAGGACGGCTACTCCTATATCACCCAGATCGGCACCGGCAACTACAACGAGAAGACCAGCGAACTCTACACCGATCACTCTTTCATCACGGCAGATCAGGGCATCGGCGAGGAAGCCTCCAACGTGTTCCAGAACCTTGCCGTGCAGCAGCTGACCGAGACAAGCGACAAGATGCTGGTGGCCCCGCTGCGGTTCAAGAGCGTGCTGCTGGAAGAAATGGACCATGTCATCTCGGCCGCCCGCATGGGCCGCCCGGCGGCAATGATCCTGAAAAACAACTCCATCAGCGACCGCGACATCATTCTCAAACTGCAGGAAGCCAGCTGTGCCGGAGTGCGCATCGACATGATCGTGCGCGGCATCTGCTGCGTGCGCGCCGGTGTGCCCGGCAAGACCGAGAACCTGCACATCCGCAGCCTCGTGGGCCGCTACCTTGAGCACGGCCGCATCTACAGCTTCTTCGACGGCGTGCACACCCGCATCTACATCGCATCCGGCGACTTCCTCACCCGCAACACCGAGTGCCGCGTGGAGGTAGGCGTCCGGGTGGAAGACCCGGTGCTGGTGCAAAAACTCACCGACATCCTGCAGCTGCAGCTGCGGGATAACGTCAACGCCCGCGAGATGCGCCCGGACGGCAGCTACCAGAAGGTAAAGCCCGCCGAGGGCGAGGAACTGGTCAACGGCCAGATGGGCATGTACGACCTGCTGAAGGATGACTGGACCCAGCCCGAACCCTGGAAGCCGACGACGCTGGCCCCAGAACCGGCAGCTCCCGCCCCGGGACCTGCCGCCGCGCCTGTTGGAACCGAAGCTGCACCCGCTGCAGAAGAACAGCTCAAACCGGAAAAGGCAGCGGCCCCGGCCGAAAATATCGCTGCGCCGCAGAACGAACCGGGAAAGGCTCCTGTGCCTGCTGAGGAACCGGCCCCGGAAAGCCCGGATCATTTTGACCAGCTGGAGCAGATGGTGAACAATAAGCCGCGTCCGGCGCAGCCTGCACCCAAGGCGGAAGCGCCCGCCCCGCGGCCGGTGAAGCCGGTGGCAGAAACACACGCGCCAAAGAATCCGTTGAAACGCATCCTCGATTTCTTCAAGTTCCGTAAATAAAACTTTACAAGGCCCGGCAGAGCAAGCGCTCTGCCGGGTCTTTTTGCGTGCCCGCCTGCATACAGTGGACTACAGCGGAAAGGGGAAAGCGTATGCGGGCAAAGCGAAGCGGACGAGCCGGGCGGCTCACAAAATGGAGAAAACATGGGCCGGGAGCCGGGCTCTTTGGGGCAGCGGTCTCGCTGCTGCTGCTCTGCATCGCGGCCGTGCTGCCGGTGCGGGCGCAGACAAAGCGGGAAACGCTCTGCTTCCCGCTGAAAACAACGCAATACCGCGTTTCGGACGATTATGGCTGGCGGGACGACCCCTTCACGGGAGAGACGGCATTCCACAAAGGCATCGACCTTGCCTGTGCAGAGGGCACCGCCGTCCTTGCGGCAGAGGGTGGTGTGGTGACCCGGGCCAGCCGCAGCGCCAGCTACGGCAACTGCCTGTATCTGCTGCACCCGGACGGCCGGGAGACACGGTACGCCCACCTGCAGTATTGTTACGTCCGGGCCGGGGAGGTGGTGCAGGCGGGGCAGGTGCTTGGCACTGCCGGGCAGACCGGCCGCGCCACCGGGGCGCACCTGCACTTTGAGCTGTGGGAGCAGGGCACCGCCCAAGACCCGGCGGCAGCGCTGGGCCTTGCCGATGAAGCATCGTGATACCCGGCGGGCCGGGCCGCTGGTCTTCCGTGACCCGGTGCTGCTGTGCGGGGCGCTGTATGTTCTGCTCTACTTCGACGCCAGCGGCTTTCTGCGGCTGGGCCTGCTGGCGGCTTTTCTGCACGAGTGGGGGCATATTCTGCTCTACTGCGCGTTTTTCCACCGTTTTCCGGTCATTGAGGTGACCATGACCGGCTTTTGCATGCGCCTTTGCGGGAATGCGCTATCCCCGGGGCGGCGGTTCTGGCTGGCGGCGGCCGGCCCGGCGGTCAACTTTCTGCTGGCGAGCCTTTGGGCGCTGCGGCTGGGCCGGAACATGACCATCCGGGGCAGCGCCTTTCTGGCCGCCAATCTGCTGACGGGTGGGTTCAATTTGCTGCCCATCCCGCCGCTGGACGGCGCGCAGATGGCCGCCTGCCTGTATGCTGTGTGGAACTCGCACAAAAATTTGGCGGGAAACGATTGAAAAAACATCCGGTTTCGGGTACAATAAAAAGACGTGTAAATCAGGATTGTTTATTTGGAGGACTCAATGTTTGATCCCAAACTGAAAGAAGCGCTGGGACGGGTGCAGAAGCCCGGCCGCTACACTGGCGGCGAACCCGGCAGTGTATATAAAGACAAAGAAAAGATGGACGTCCGCTTTGCATTCTGCTTCCCGGACACCTACGAGGTGGGTATGTCCTTCCTCGGCGAGAAGATCCTCTACGAGCTGCTCAACAGCCACGAGAACTGGTGGTGCGAGCGTGCCTTCATGCCGTGGCTCGATATGAAGGCCGAGATGGAACGCCTGCACCTGCCGCTCTACACCATGGAGAGCAAAGACCCGCTCACTGCCTTTGATGCAGTGGGATTTACCCTGCAGTACGAGCTTTCCTATACGAACATTCTGGCCATGCTGGACTTGGCAGGCATCCCGTTCTATTCCAAAGACCGCGACGAGAGCTGGCCGCTGATCGTGGCGGGCGGCCCCTGCGCCTGCAACGCGGAGCCTATTGCGGATTTCTTCGATGTGGTCCAGCTGGGTGAGGGTGAAAATCAGCTGCCCGGCATCTGTGCTGAGATCGAGAAGGCCAAAAAGGAAGGCGGCGTCTCCAAAAAGGAGCTGCTGCAGCGCATCGCCAAAATCCCCGGCATCTACATCCCGGCGTTCTATGATGTGGAGTATTACGAGGACGGCAGGGTCAAGTCCATCACGCCCAACGAGCCGGGCATCCCGGCCCGCATCACCAAGGCCATCATCAAGGATCTGAACGAGTTTGCCCCGCCGACGAACTTCGTGGTGCCCATGGTGGGTGCCATTCAGGACCGTGCCAGCATTGAGGTGCTGCGCGGCTGCGTGCGCGGCTGCCGGTTCTGTCAGGCGGGCTTTTTGTACCGCCCCATGCGTCAGCGTGATGCCAGCCTGCTGAACAAGGCGGCGCAGGACCTGTGCGCCAATACCGGTTATGAGGAGCTCAGCCTTTCCAGCCTGTCCACCTCGGACCACGGCCAGCTGGAAGAACTGCTGGACGACCTGAACGAGTGGGCCCCCAAGGAGCACGTCAGCCTGTCGCTGCCGTCTCTGCGTGTGGACAACTTCTCCCAGAGCCTGATCGAGAAGACCACCAAGGTGCGCAAGAGCGGCCTGACCTTTGCCGCCGAAGCCGGCACCCAGCGCCTGCGGGATGTCATCAACAAAAACGTCACCTGGGACGAGATCGAAAAGACCTGCACCATCGCGTTCAACGCGGGCTACACTTCGGTCAAGCTCTACTTCATGATGGGTCTGCCCACCGAGACCATGGAGGACATTGAGGGCATCGCCGAGACCGCCCAGAAGGTGGTGGACCTGTACTATTCGCTGCCGAAGCGCGGCAAGGGCAAGGGTGTGCAGGTGACCATCAGCTGCGCCTGTTTTGTGCCCAAGCCTCATACACCCTTTGAGTTCGTGCCCATGGATACCGAGGAAATGCTGCGCGCCAAGCAGAAGCATCTGCTGGAGAGCGTCCACAGCCGCAAGATCAAGGTCAACTACCACGACAGCACCACCAGCTTCCTGGAGGGCGTGTTCGCCAAGGGAGACCGCCGTCTTGCCCCGGTCATTGTGGAAGCCTACAAGCGTGGCTGCTACTTCGACGGCTGGGAAGAATGCTTCCAGTACGATACCTGGCTGCAGACCTTTGCCGATATGGGCATCGACCCGGCATTCTATTGCCAGCGCCCCATCGGTTTGGACGAGGTGACCCCCTGGTCTCACATGGATTACGGCGTCACCCACGAATATCTGGTGCGGGAATACAACAAGGCTCTTGCCGCCCAGACCACCCAGCCCTGCAACCGTGCCTGCCACGGCTGCGGTGCAAATCATCTGTTAGGAGGTCCCTGCTTTGATTACAGTAAGAATCTCGTTTGAGAAAAAGAATGAGGCCTCCTACATTTCTCTGCTGGACCTGCAGCGGGTGATGCAGCGGGTGCTCAAGCGCAGCGGCCTGCCGGTGTGGCACACGCTGGGCTTCAACCCCCACATCTACATGACCTTTGCCTGCCCGCTTTCTCTGGGGCAGGAGAGCGAGTGCGAGTGCGTGGACGTTAAGACGGAGGCCGAGAACCCGGACTTTGCTCAGTGGAAGGACGCGCTGAACGCCATCATGCCCGCCGGTATCGTCATCACCCATGTGGGTCCGGTGCAGATGAAGGCGGACCTCATCGCCTATGCCTGCTATCGCATCACTTACCCGGCAGCTGCGGCGGCCGTGCTGGACCAGTACAACGCGCTGGAAAGCGCAACGGTGGAAAAGCACGGCAAAAAGGGCAACAAGATCATTGAGCTGAAGGACCACATCCCGCAGGTGGAATACACTGTGGACGGGGACAGCCTGCACATTGAATTGTGTATGCCCGCCGCGCAGGAACTGAACCTGAACCCCTCGCTGCTCACCGGCTTTCTGGAAGATCAGTTCGGCCTGCCTGCCGCCAGCGCGAACATCCTGCGCAAAAAGTTTCTGACGGCAGATAAGCAGCTGTTTGCCTGAGCAGGGCACAAAAGACATACGTTTTGACAGAACAGAAAATTTTTGCATTTATTTTGGTCAAAACGCTTGCATTCACGCGGGTTTTGTGATATCCTATTTAGGCGTTAGTGTCCGCTGAGACCACAGCGGGGTTAATGACAATATCATTAAACGGGCGGTCCTCTGACGGCAAAGTGCCGTGTATGAACGTCTAAAAACAAATGGAGGATTCAAAAATGGACGCACTGAAGATTATTTCTGAAGGCAGCATCAAGGCTGAGAAGCCCCAGTTCAACGTTGGCGATACCGTCCGCGTTGATGTTCGTATCAAGGACGGCGACCGTGAGCGCATTCAGGCCTTCGAGGGCACTGTGATCGCTAAGAAGCACGGCGGCGTTGCTGAGACCTTTACCGTTCGCCGCGTGGCTTACGGTGTCGGCATCGAGCGTGTCTTCCCCATCAACAGCCCCTTCGTTGAGAAGGTCACCGTTGTCCGCAAGGGCAAGGTCCGCCGCGCAAAGCTGTTCTACCTGCGTGGCCGTACGGGCAAGGCTGCCAAGGTCAAGAGCGATATTTGATCATCCCCGATTTGAAACGGGAGAAAAGGGACAACCTTGTTGTCCCTTTTTTCTTTATCAAAATTTCAGTAAAATGCGGCTTTTTGCAGCCGGTGCGCTTGCACAGGGGCTGCGGATTGCTGTATAATCGGGTCAGTGATGCAAAACTCAGAGGGTGAGGTGTACCGGATATGGAAAAACAGGAACAGGCAAAGCCCGTGCGCGGGCAGAATCTACTGGAATGGTACGAGGCGCTGATCTCGGCGGCGCTGGTGCTGGTGCTCATCTTTTCGTTCTTTTTCCGCATCATTCAGGTGGACGGCAGCTCCATGGTGCCAACGCTGGTCAACGGCGATAAGCTCATCGTGTGGGGGGCAGGCTATACGCCGCAGCGCGGTGATGTGGTCATCGTGGACAGCTACACCTCCTACGGCAAGCCGCTGGTCAAGCGGGTCATCGCCAAGGGCGGCGACACCATCAGCATCGACTACGAGGCCGGCACTGTCACCGTCAACGGTGAGGTGCTGCAGGAGGACTACATTGCCGCGCCCACCCATCTGGGTTATGACGTGGAGTTCCCGTATACGGTGCCGGAGGGCACGGTGTTCGTGATGGGCGACAACCGCAACGAATCGCTGGACAGCCGTTCGTCCTACGTCGGCTGCATCGACGAGCGCGATATTCTGGGCAAGGTGCTTTTGTGCTTTATGCCCTTTACAGATTTTGGGGTGGTAAAATGAACGAAATGGATACCCGGTTTGCAAACCAGTACAATATTCAGTGGTTCCCGGGCCACATGACCAAGACCCTGCGCATGATGGAGCAGGAGATCCAGCATGTGGACGCAAGCCTTGTGCTGCTGGATGCGCGCATCCCGCTTTCCAGCCTGAACCCGGAGATCGAGCGCATCACGGCCCGCAAGCCGAAGCTCTATGCGCTGAACAAGGCCGATCTGGCCGACCCGGCGGTGACCGAGGAATGGATCAAGTACTTCCGCGCGGCAGATGCCGGATGCGTGGCCATCAGCGCCAAGCAGAAGGGCGGTGCCAACGCCGTCAAGATCGCCATCGAAAAAGAGCTGGCGGGCCTGCTGGAACGCCGCCAGAACCGCGGCATGAGCGGTGCCAAGACCCAGGTGATGCTCTGCGGCATCCCCAATGTGGGCAAGTCTACCTTCATCAACACCTTTGCGGGCTCGGCCCGTGCCAAGGCGGCCGACCGCCCCGGCGTGACCAAGGGCAAGCAGTGGGTCAGCACCGACAAGTTCGACCTGCTGGACATGCCCGGTGTGCTGTGGAAAAAGTTTGATTCCAAGACCATTGCGTCCAACCTGGCCTTCATCGGTTCCATCAAGGATGACATTCTGGACGTGGAAGAACTGGCCATGAACCTGCTGGACGAAGTGCGCCGCAACTACCCGGACCTGGTGGCCCAGCGCTACAAGCTGGATGCCGAGACCATGGCCCTGCCGCCTTACGAGCTGATGGAAGCCATCGGCCGCAAGCGCGGCCTGCTGGTGCGCGGCGGCGAGGTGAACACCGAGCGCTGTGCCATCATGCTGGTGGACGAGTTCCGCGCCTGCAAGTGGGGCCGCATCTCGCTGGAGCGCCCGCCGCAGCGGGATGATCTGGCCGACTTTGCCGAGGAGGATGACGAATGAAGCGCCGTTCCGACGAGGAAATTTCCGCCCCGCTGTATGAGTACGACGCCGCCGTGCGCAGCCAGTACGGCTGCTTTGCGGGGGTAGACGAAGCCGGGCGCGGCCCTTTGTGCGGCCCGGTGTGCGTCGCGGCCTGCATCCTGGACCCGGAAAACCCGGTCTACGGCATCAACGACTCCAAAAAGCTCACCGAGAAAAAGCGGGAAGCATTATTTGATGAGATCGTGGAAAAGGCGCTGGCCTACAAGATCATCTTTGTGGGGCCGGACATCATCGACCGGGACAACATCCTCAACGCCACCATGGGCGGCATGAAGCAGGCTGTGGAAGAACTGGACATCGTGCCGAACCTCGTCCTTGTGGACGGCAACCGCACCCCGGCAGGGCTGCAAATTCCGGCACAGCCGGTGGTCAAGGGCGATGCCACCAGCGCCAGCATCGGCGCGGCATCGGTGCTGGCCAAGGTCAGCCGTGACCGTTACATGCTGGAACTGGACAGGCAGTACCCCCAGTACCAGTTGGCAAAGCACAAGGGCTACCCGACCAAGCTCCACTATGAACTCATCGCGCAGTATGGCATCCAGCCGTTCTACCGCCGCAGCTTTTTGAAAAAGCAGGGCTACTGGCCGGAGAGCGGCAAGTGAACCGCGCCGAGACCGGCCGGAAGGGCGAAGCCGCTGCCGCAAAGTTTTACCTGCAACAGGGCTGCCGCCTGCTGGCCCACAACTTCCGCACCCGGATGGGGGAGCTGGACGTGGTGATGCAGGAACCGGACGGCACCATCGTCATCTGCGAGGTGAAGACCCGGGCCGAGAACTCCCTTGCCAGCCCGGCCGAAGCGGTGGACCGGCCCAAGCAGCGCCGTCTCATCCGCGCCGCGCAGAGCTATCTGCAGGTAAACGGCCTGAGCGACGCACCGGTGCGTTTTGACGTGGCAGAAGTGTTTCCTCTTGACAGCGGGCGCTGGATGGTACATATTATAAGGGGCGCTTTCCTCGCGTAAAGCGAGTGCCCCGGTGGGAAATGGACCGGCAGAGAGCTTCTCTGCCGCAGCAGCAGGAGCGCGTTTTGCGCGTTCTACGGCGAAAAAGGAGCGACAACGATGCAGTTTTTCAGTACCAGAGACCAAAACCGCAAGGTGACTTCTTCGGAAGCGATCGCACAGGGCCTGTCCAATGAGGGCGGTCTGTTCGTGCCGGAAAGCTTCCCGCAGGTGGATGTGAAGGCGCTGTGTGAGCTGGATTATCCGGCCATGGCAGCCGCCGTCATCAAAGAATATCTGACCGACTATTCGCAGGACTTCCTGACCGAAGCTACCCGCAGGACCTACGGGGAAGCCTTCGGCGGCAAGGCCGGTTATCTGGCTCCGGTGGAAGGGGATACCTATGCGCTGGAGCTGTGGCACGGCCCCACCTGTGCCTTCAAGGATTACGCCCTGCAGCTGATGCCGAAACTGCTGGTGGAAGCCAAAAAGAATCTGGGCCGCACGGAGAAGACCCTGATCCTTGTGGCGACCAGCGGCGACACCGGCAAGGCTGCTCTGGACGGCTACCATGACGTCCCGGGCGTGGAGATCGCGGTGTTCTACCCCACGGGCGGCACCAGTGAGATCCAGCGCCTGCAGATGGCCACCCAGGAGGGTGCCAACGTGGCAGTCTACGCCGTGCGCGGCAACTTTGACGATGCCCAGACCGGCGTAAAGAAGGTCTTTGGTGACACCGCCATTGCGGCCGCACTGGCCAAGCGGGACATCCGCCTGTCCAGCGCCAACTCCATCAACTGGGGCCGCCTGGTGCCGCAGATCGTCTACTACTTTGCCGCCTATGCCCAGCTGCTGAGAGCGGGCAAGATCACCTTCGGTGACGAAGTGGACTTCTGTGTGCCCACCGGCAACTTCGGTGACATTCTGGCGGGCTACTATGCCAAGCGCATGGGCCTGCCCGTGGGCAAGCTGGTCTGCGCTTCCAACGAGAACAACGTGCTGACCGACTTCCTCACCACCGGCACCTACACCGCAAAGCGCGAATTCTTCAAGACCACTTCCCCCAGCATGGACATTCTGGTGTCCTCGAACCTCGAGCGCCTTTTGTACCATGTCACCGGCAGTGACGCCGAGGTGGCGGGTCTGATGAAGGACCTGGCCGAGAAGGGCAGCTACACTGTGCGCCCCGAAACGCTGGCCGCCATTCAGAAGAACTTCTCCTGCGGCTGGAGCAGCGAGGCCGAGGTGGCAGGGGAGATCCGTGCCCGTTACGAAAAGGACAACTACCTGTGCGACACCCACACCGCTGTGGCATTCCACGTCGCTGCGCAGAAAAAGCGTGATGGTGTGCCCATGGTGGTGCTGTCCACCGCATCTCCCTTCAAGTTCCCGCGCAGCGTTCTGGCCGCTCTGGGCCAGGCCGCACCGGAAAATGATTTCGAAGCAATGCAGCAGCTGGAAGCAGCTACCGCCCACGCCGCACCGGCAAGCCTTGCCGCGCTGCGTCAGAAGCCGGAGCGCTTTGACACCGTGATCGAACCCGCGCAGATCGCCGAGGTGGCGCTGGGCTATCAGGAATAACACATCCTGCTGCACTTTATCGCAGCCTGCGTTTTTCAATGCCCAGGCAACATCCGCAGGCTGCATATCGCAAATATGCTGTTATGATTGGAGCTGTTTGCGAGAATTGCGATAGAACAGGAGTAAAAACATGGCACTTTTTGTGCTTGGCGATCCCCATCTTTCTCTGGGCGCTTCCAAGCCGATGGACATCTTCCCCGGCTGGAACGACTATGTGGAGCGTCTGGAGAAGAACTGGCGAAAACTCATCCGGCCGGAAGATACCATTGTGCTGGCAGGTGACATCAGCTGGGCCATGCGCCTGACCGATACCCGCAAGGACTTTGCCTTTCTGCAAAGCCTGCCCGGGCAGAAGATCATCATGAAGGGCAACCACGATTACTGGTGGTCCACCGCCAACAAGATGAACGCGTACCTCAAGGCGGAGGGTTTCGACACCCTGCACATCCTGCACAACAATTCTTATAGTGTAGAAGGTTATGCCATCTGCGGCACCCGCGGCTGGCTGTTCGATGTGGGTGAGGCCCACGACGAAAAGGTGATGAACCGCGAGATCGGCCGCCTGCGCATGAGCCTGGACGCGGCGGAGCCGGGGCTGGAAAAGCTGGTGTTCCTGCATTATCCGCCGGTCTACACCGGCACCAGCGCACCGGAGATCGTGGCCACCTTAAAAGAGTATGGCATCAAGACCTGCTATTACGGCCACCTGCACGGCAACGCCATCCGCTACGCAGTGCAGGGCGAGGTGGACGGCATCCGCTACAAGCTGGTGAGCGCCGACGGGCTGCGTTTCTGCCCGTACCGCATCAACTGACCGTGAGCAGCGGTCAAAAATGATAAAAATTCACAATTTGGGCTGGCAATTGTGTCCAAGCCGTGCTATAATAAGTTTTGACGCGATTGTTGCACCCAATTGAGCGCGCGCGTCCCCGCATGTTGCAAAAGCAAGTTCATCCAGGACGCAGTGCGCGGTTGCAAAGGGCAAAAACTTCCTGCCCGGCGCAATAGAATTTTTGAGTGGAGGAAAAACAAATGAATTTCATCAAGTGTGAAAAGCTCGAAAAGAGCATGGCAGAGCTGCAGTTCTCCATCGACGCAGAGGCTTTCAAGAAGGCCGTTGCCGATGTTTTCAAGAAGGAAGGCAAGAAGTATTCTGTCCCCGGCTTCCGCAAGGGTAAGGCTCCCCGTTCCATCATCGAGAAGATGTATGGTGCCGATGTCTTCACCTATGACGCCATCAACGAGCTGTTCCCCGAGGCTTTCGAGGCTGCTGTGAAGGAAGCTGGCGTGGAGCCCGTGGGCCGTCCTGAGGTCACCGTCGATTCCGCAAGCGAGGCCGAGGGTGTCACCCTGACCGTCAAGGTCGCTGTGAAGCCCGAAGTCAAGGTTGGCAGCTACAATGGTCTGACCGTCGAGAAGACTGTCCATACTGTCACCGACGAGGCTGTTGAGGCCGAGCTGAAGCGTGTGCAGGAGCGCAACGCCCGTGAGCTGACCCGTGAGGGTGCTGCCGAGAACGGCGATATCGCTGATATCGACTTCGAAGGCTTTGTGGATGGCGTCGCATTCGAGGGCGGCAAGGCTGAGCACTACAACCTGACCCTGGGCAGCGGCAGCTTCATCCCCGGCTTTGAGGAGCAGATCGTTGGTCACTCCGCTGGTGAGGAGTTCGACGTGAACGTCACCTTCCCCGCAGAGTATCAGGCTGCTGAGCTGGCTGGCAAGGCTGCTGTCTTCAAGATCAAGCTGCACGAAGTGAAGTACAAGGAGCTGCCTGCTCTGGACGACGAGCTGGCAAAGGACTGCTCCGAGTACGACACCCTGGACGAGTTCAAGGCTTCCATCCGCAAGAACAATCAGGAGCAGCTGGACAAGCAGGACGATCTGGCTGTTGAGAACGCTCTGGTCGATCAGGTCATCGAGAGCATGGAGGGCGAGATCCCCCAGGCAATGTACGAGACCCGCATGGACGAGATGGTCAACGACTTCGCATTCCGCGTGGAGCAGCAGGGTCTGCGCCTCGAGGACTACCTGAAGTATATGGGCCAGACCGTGGATCAGTTCCGCGCTTCCTTCATGCCGCAGGCTGAGAAGCAGGTCAAGATCCGCCTGGCTCTGGAGGCTGTTGCCGCTGCTGAGAACATCGAGGCTTCTGAGGACGAAGTCAACGCTGAGATCAAGCGCATCGCCGACCAGTATAAGATGGAAGAAGACAAGGTCCGTGAGCTGGTCAACGTGGACGACCTGAAGAAGGATCTGGCCATCAACAAGGCCATCGACTTCATCAAGAGCCACGCAAACATTGTGGAGAAGGCCGCTGAGGCTGAGAAGGCTGCTGACGCAGAGTAATTTCTGCCGGATGCAGCTGTAAGACGTGCAGTGCGCTGTGCGTTTTATAACAAAGGTTGTTAAAATTGACCGATACGGCAGAACCGGAAGGGAATCCGTATCGGTCAATTTTGCAAATACTATATTCCATTTCAGGAGGCGAACTTTATGAGCTTTGTTCCTTACGTTGTCGAGCAGTCGGCGCACGGGGAGCGTTCCTACGATATTTTCTCCCGTCTGCTGAACGACCGTATCATCGTTCTGAGTGAGGATGTCAATGACACTTCCGCCAGCCTCGTGGTGGCGCAGCTGCTGTATCTGGAAGGGCAGGACCCGGACAAGGATATCAGCCTGTATATCAACAGCCCCGGCGGCTCCATCAGCGCCGGCATGGCCATCCATGACACCATGCAGTATATCAAGTGTGACGTTTCCACCATCTGCATGGGCATGGCAGCCTCCATGGGTGCTTTCCTGCTGGCCAGCGGCACCAAGGGCAAGCGTTTTGCTCTGCCCAACTCGGAGATCCTGATCCATCAGCCGCTGATCGGCGGCCAGGGCGGCGGCCTTTCCGGCCAGACCACCGATATCAAGATCCACGCTGAGCACATGGTGCACATCCGCGACAAGATGAACCGCATCCTCAGCGAGTACACCGGCCAGCCGCTGGAGAAGATCCAGCTGGACACCGAGCGCGATCATTATATGACGCCCGAGGAAGCAAAGGAGTACGGCCTGATCGATGAGGTCATCGCCCATCGCTGAGCCGCTAATTTATCCAGGATAAGGAAAAACAGCTATGGCAAATAACAATTCCGGCAGAGATAAAAACGAAAAGGACCTGGTCTGCAGCTTCTGCGGAAAGCATCAGGACGAAGTGGAGCGCATGATCATTGGCCCGGGCGTCAATATCTGCAGCGAATGCATCAACCTGTGCCACGACCTGCTTTCCGATCAGCCGGACCAGCCCAAGAGCGCCCGTCCGGGCCGGGGCGGCGCAGGCCGCGCCAGCATCAAGCCCGCAGGAGCCGATCTGGACATCAACATCCTGACCCCGGCCGAGATCAAGGAAGGCTTGGATCAGTACGTCATCGGCCAGGACGAAGCAAAGCGTGTGCTGTCCGTCTCGGTCTACAACCACTATAAGCGCATCCTCAGCGGCAAGGGCGGCGATGTGGAGCTGCAAAAGTCCAACGTGCTGCTGCTGGGCCCCTCCGGCGTGGGCAAGACCCTGCTGGCTCAGACGCTGGCCAAGATGCTGGGTGTGCCCTTCGCCATCGCCGATGCCACCACCCTCACCGAGGCCGGTTATGTGGGCGAGGATGTGGAGAACATCCTGCTCAAGCTCATTCAGGCAGCGGACTTCGATGTGCAGAAGGCACAGGTGGGTATCATCTATATCGACGAGATCGACAAGATCACCCGCAAGAGCGAGAACCCCTCCATCACCCGCGATGTGGGCGGCGAGGGCGTGCAGCAGGCCCTGCTGAAGATCCTCGAGGGCACGGTGAGCAACGTGCCGCCCCAGGGCGGCCGCAAGCACCCGCAGCAGGAGTTCATCCAGATCGACACCACCAACATCCTGTTCATCTGCGGCGGTGCCTTCGATGGTCTGGATAAGTATATCCTGCGCCGCACCGATAAGTCCGCTCTTGGCTTTGGCAGTGCACTGAAGGATAACTCCAGCGAGGCCGAGCGCGCCCTGCTGCGCAAGGTGGAACCCCACGATCTGGTCAAGTTCGGCCTGATCCCGGAGCTGATCGGCCGTCTGCCGGTCATCACCGTGCTGGACGATCTGGACGAGGACGCACTGGTCCGCGTGCTGAAGGAGCCCCGCAACAGCCTGGTCAAGCAGTACAAGGAACTGCTGGGCATGGACAACGTGGAGCTGAGCTTCACCGACGAAGCCCTGCACGCCATCGCCCGCAAGACCATTGAGCGTAAGACCGGCGCCCGCGGCCTGCGCAGCGTGATGGAGAGCATCCTGCTGCCCATCATGTACGATGTGCCCAGCGATGCCACCATCATCCGCGTGACCGTGGACGAGGACACCGTGGAGAATGGCGAAGCTCATCTGGAATACGGTGCTGTGCGCAAGCGCTATAAAAATCAGGTCTCCCTGAACTGACGAAAAATCGCCGGATAGGGGAGAGTAAAGCCCTGTTTCAAAAGCTTTTTGCTTTTGACAGGGCTTTTTGCTTTATTATTTTTGTTTCCGTGGCCAAAATGTACTATAATATTAAGGCATGGTTCTGCGCGGAGCGCGCTCCCTGGCAGGAATGCTCCCAAGGACGCAGAACTGGTGCGATGGGTAACAGGAAGTACGATAAAGGAGTGTGTTTTCAATGGCAAATTATCTTGCAATGAATCGTGAGGAACTCACTGTCGAAAAGGCAGCGCTCGAAGCAGAGTACAAAAAATTTCAGGCAAAGGGCCTCAAGCTGAACATGGCCCGCGGCAAGCCCGGCCCCCACCAGATGGATCTGGCCATGGACCTGCTGAAGATGAACGATTACACCACCGATGCAGGCACCGATGCCCGCAACTATGGCGAGCTGGAAGGCCTGCAGGAGGCCCGTGAGCTGTTTGCCGACGTGTTCGGCGTGCAGCCCGGCGAGGTGTTCGTGGGCGGCAACTCCAGCCTGCAGCTGATGTATAACCTGATCAACATCGGCTATGTGTTCGGTTTCCCGGAGTCGACCTGCCCCTGGTCTCAGGTGGAAAAGCGCAAGTTCCTCTGTCCGGTGCCCGGCTATGACCGCCACTTCGCCATCACCGAGGAGTTTGGCTTTGAGCTGATCAGCGTGCCCATGACCCCGAACGGCCCGGATATGGATATCGTGGAAAAGCTGGTAGCAGAGGACGCTGATATCAAGGGTATCTGGTGTGTGCCGCAGTATTCCAACCCCGACGGCTATACCTACAGCGATGAGACCATTGAGCGCTTTGCAAAGATGAAGACCGCCGCCCCGGATTTCAAGATCTTCTGGGACGAGGCTTATATCGTCCATCACCTGACCGATGAGATCATCGAGACCCCGGTGCTGCTGAACGAGAGCAAGAAGTACGGCAACGAAGACCGTGTGTTCATGTTCACTTCCACCAGCAAGATCACCTTCCCGGGTGCCGGTGTTTCTGCCATCGCCTGCAGCGAGAACAGCATGAAGTATATGTGCAAGCGCTTCTCGGTGATGATCATCAGCTACGATAAGATGAACCAGCTGCGCCATGTCCGCTTCCTGAAGAACAAGGAAGGCGTTCTGGCCCACATGGCAAAGCATCGCCGCCGTCTGGTGCCCTGCTTCGATGCCGTCAAGACCGCATTCAAGAATAATCTCACCCCCTGCGGCGATATCGCCCACTGGACCAACCCCAAGGGCGGCTACTTCATCAGCCTGTACGTCATGCCCGGCTGTGCAAAGCGCGTGGCTGGCCTGTGCAAGGATGCCGGCCTGACCCTGACCGGTGCAGGCTCTGCATACCCCTACCACAAGGATCCGCAGGATTCTCACCTGCGCATCGCGCCCACGTACCCCAGCCTGGACGAAGTGGAAACTGCTTCCGAGCTGCTGTGCGTCTGCGTGCGCCTGGCCGTGGTGGAAAAGCTGCTGGCCGACAAGGCAGACTGAGCGCATTTTGATTTAAGCTGAATTTTTATCTCCTCTGTGCGGCCGCTTTGGTCGTCAGGGGAGTTTTATCGCAAAGCGGCCGGCACGACGGCGGCTCTGCGGCAAACGGACCCACCCCCGCGGAACAGCAGCGGGGCAAACGGTTCACACATGAATACGGGCTGTATTCCCCCAGGGTGCAGCTTTTGGAGGTTTCCTGAATTTTATGAAAACAAAAGGCAAAGCATGGCATCTGGTCCTCACGGTGCTGCTGATCGCAGCGTTCGTGTACACCGCCTTCTTTGGTGTGTACGCAAAGTACGGTGATGTGACCAAAACCTACATCAAGGGTGCGCAGGATATCCGCTTCGGCGTAGATATCAAGGGCGGCGTGAACGTCACCTTCGTTCCCTCGGACGGCTACGACGCCACCGAAGAACAGCTGGAAGCGGCTCAGCTCGTCATCGAGAACCGCCTCGTGGCGCTGAACGTCACCGACTATGAGCTGTATGTGGACAACAATTCCGACAGCCTGATCTTGGAGTTCCCGTGGCAGTCCGGTGAGACGGATTTTGACCCGGAATCCGCCATTCAGGAGATCGGCACCACCGCGTACCTGACCTTCCGCGAGGGCAGCAGTGCCGACGGTGAACTGATCCTGGACGGCTCCAAGATCGAGAGTGCAGCCGCCCAGTACGGCCCCGTCAGCAACGGCGGCGCATCGGAATATTATGTCTCCCTGAAATTCACCGACGACGGTGCCAAGGCCTTTGGCGATGCAACCACTGCGCTGGCAGCATCCAATGGCACCATCAGCATCTGGCTGGATAACGAGAACGTCAGCACTGCCACGGTCAACACCGCCATCACCGACGGCTCGGCCATCATCACCAGCTCTGCATCCAACCCCTTCACCCAGGAGCAGGTGGTCAAGATGGCCCGCCAGATCAACTCCGGTGCACTGCCCTTTGCCCTGACCGTGGACAGCTACTCCACCGTCAGCCCCAGCCTGGGCGAGAACAGCCTGAGCGCCATGGTGCTGGCTGGCCTGATCGCCTTTGCACTGATCGTGGTGTTCATGACCGCGCTGTACCGCCTGCCGGGCTTTTTGGCCTGCATCGCACTGGCCGGTCAGGTGGCGGCAACGCTGGCTTTCGTGTCCGGCTACTTCCCGGTGTTTGAAAGCTTCACCCTGACCCTGCCCGGTATCGCCGGTATTATTCTGGCCATCGGCATGGGTGTGGATGCCAACGTCATCACCGCAGAGCGCATCAAGGAAGAACTGAAAAACGGCAAATCTCTGGATGGTGCCCTCAAGAGCGGCTTTGCCCGCGGCCTGACCCCCATCATTGACGGCAACGTTACCATTGTCATCGTGGCCATCGTGCTGATGGGTGCCTTCGGCCCCTCGGACGGTATCTTTGCCAAGGCACTGCACTTTGTGTTCTTCGCCTTTGGTCCCTCCACCGCAGGCACCATCTACGCCTTCGGCTACACGCTGCTTACCGGCGTGCTGCTGAACTTCGTGTTCGGCGTGTTCGCCACCCGCGTCATGATCCGCGGCGCGGCTTCCATCAAGGCCCTGCGCAGCCCGTGGCTCTATGGTGCCGATAAGCCCGGCAAGGAAAAGGCCGAGAAGAAGCCCATCGACTTCGTGGGCCTGCGCAAGCGCTTCCTGACGGTTTCCTCCTGCCTGATGGCGGCCATCGTGCTGTGCGCTGTGGTGTTCGGCGTCCATCTGGATACTGAGTTCACCGGCGGTGCCATGATCACCCTGAGCTATGAAGGCAGCTTTACCATGTCCGATGTGCAGAAGACGGCTTCCACTGCGCTGGAAAACAACGGCCTGACCCTGCAGACCGGCGAGAACATCGCTACCGGCGGCCAGACCCTGAAGATCTCCATGCCCGGCACCGAGACCGTGACCACCGAACAGGTGGAGTCCCTGCTGGACAGCCTGAACGAGAGCTACCCGGACAACAGCTTTGCGCAGCTGTCGCTGAGCAATGTCAGCGCGGCCATGGGCACCAAGTTCCTGCAAAAGAGCCTTGTGGCCGTGGTGTTCGCGCTGGTGCTGATCCTGCTGTATATTGCCCTGCGCTTTAAGAACATCGGCGGCCTCACCGGCGGCATGATGGCAGTGCTGGCACTGGTGAACGACCTGATGGTGGTGTTTGGCACCTTCGTGCTGCTGCGTACCGCCCTGGACGGCAACTTCATCGCCGCCATGCTCACCATCCTCGGCTACTCCATCAATGACACCGTCGTCGTCTACGACCGCATCCGCGAGAACCGCGCCCTGATGGGCAAGAAGGCCTCCTTTGAGGAGCTGGTGAATCGCTCGGTGAACCAGTCTGCCCGCCGCACCCTCATCACCACCATCACCACCGTGATGGCCCTGGGCGTGATGTGCATCATCGCAAAGCTGTACGGCCTGGACAGCATCTTCACCTTCGCGTTCCCGCTGATGATGGGCATGATCAGCGGTGTGTACACCTCGCTGTGCGTGTCCACTTCGGCCTGGGTGCTGTGGAGCGAGCGCAAGCCCAAGGCAAAGAAAAACTGACCCGTTTCAGGAGGAACAGACCATGAAGTGTCCCTATTGCGGCGCGGAGGAATCGAAAGTCATCGACTCCCGCCCCACCGAAGACAATGAGCGCATCCGCCGCCGCCGCGAATGCCTGAGCTGCCATATGCGCTTTACGACCTACGAGATCGTGGAGACTGTGCCGCTGGTGGTCGTGAAGAAAGACAGCTCCCGGGAGCCTTTCGACCGCCAGAAGCTGCTCAACGCCATGGTGCGCGCCTGCGCCAAGCGCCCGGTGAGCTATGAATCCCTGGAGCGCGCGGTCAGCAGCATCGAGCAGACCCTGCTCAGCTCCTACGACCGCGAAATTCCCAGCGTGCGCATCGGCGAGCTGACCATGCAGGAGCTGAAAAAGATCGACGAGGTGGCCTACGTCCGCTTTGCCTCGGTCTACCGCCAGTTCGCGGATGTGGAAAGCTTCTTCAATGAGCTGCAAAAGCTCATGGGCGACCGCAGGGAACCCCAGAAATAAGGAACATCCTTCTTCGCCGGTCCTCGGCCCGAAAGGGCAGGGGGCCGGTGTTTTTTATACCAGCCGCCGGGAGAGCCATTCCAGCGTTTCCACCTGCACCTGCGCCCGGCGCAGCTCTCCGAGGGCCTCCTCTGGGGCGTTCATCTCCAGATGCCCGTCCGATGCGCGCAGGGCTGCTTCCAGTTCGGTGAAATCAGCCGTGCGCAGCAGGTGGTTCATGCCGGTGCGCATCTGGTCGCAGCGGTCGGCACCGTCGGCAAGGGCCTGCCGTGCGGTGGGGTAGTCCTGGGCACGGATGGCGTCGATGGCGGTATCCAGCTGCACCGAAATGGTGTCGGCGAATTTTTGCACCTGAAAGCTGCTGTAAAAGGAAACGGCCAGCAGCGCCGCCACGATGACAATACAGGCGTAAATGCGTTTCATGTGCTCACCTCATTGGAGAGCCGCCGGGATGGCGGCTTTCTTTTTTCAGCAGGAAATAATCCTCGGTCTCATTGCCGATGAGCAGCAAAATTTCCTCCGGCAGCAGGGTGTTGGCCTGGGCCGTACGCTCCAGCCAGGCACGGTCCTTGCCGCACCAGCGCAGGTTGTCTTCCAGCACCTGCCCGTCCAGCACAAAGGGGATGGTGGCGTTGGTGTGCTCTGCCTTCACCTGCAGGTCGGCAAGGCGGGCGGGTTCTTTTTCCGGCCGCAGCGCCACCGAGAGGGTGCCGTTCGTTTCAATGACGGCGTAGGAGACCTCGCGCGGGTCGAAGATGTTCTTGCCGCGCAGTGCTTCCATCAGGTCGGCGGTGGTGAGCCGCAGCATCCGCAGGGCGTTCTGGTCGATCTGCCCGTCCAGGATCACCGTCTTGGGCCGCCCGGAGAGAAAGTTGAAGAATTTCTGGCTGCGGAAGCTCAGCACCGACCCCAGCAGTTCCAGCGCCGCAATGAGAAACAGTGGGATCAGGCTGGAGGTGATGGGCACTTCCTCCGACTCAATGGAGATGGAGGCCAGGTTGGAGATGAGGATGGTAGACACCAGTTCTTCAGGCTGCAGCTCCCCCAGCTGGCGTTTGCCCATCAGCCGCATGGCAAACAGAACACACAGATAAATGATGATGGTGCGGCAGATCAGAAGCTTCATAAAAGACCCCCTCCCGTCCGGGCTGGAATGGAACGCGCAGCCGCCGGGCATACTGCTGTGCAAAGGAGTGAAGCACATGCAGAAGTTATCACGCTCTCTGGCCGAAAATCTTGCCGCGCTGGATGCGCTGTTTGGCGCATCTGCGGATTATTATGTCAAAGAAATCGCGATTTATCATTGCAAAGGGGCCATCGTTCTGTTTGACGGCATGGCCAGTCTGGATTCCCTGTGGGAGCTTTTGCTGGATGCCGCCAGCCGTCAGGCCCCGCCGAACCGGTCCGATGCGCAGCCGCTGACCGGGCAGGAAGCCTATGCGCTGATCTTGCACGGGTCGGCCTTTCCGGCAGAAAGCAGCCCTGTGCAGGATATGCCGGACCTTGTCAAGCGGCTGACGGCGGGCATGGCGGTGCTGCTGCTGGACGGCTGTGCCGAGGGCATCGCGTTTTCGGTGCAGGGGCTGAAGTACCGCTCGGTGGAGGAGCCCTCGGGCGAAGGCAACCTGCGCGGCTCCCGGGAAGGCTTTGCTGACCTTTTGCGGGTGAACCTGAGTCTGCTGCGGCGGCTCATCCGCACGCCCGACCTTGTGCAGGAGGTGCAGCAGGCAGATACCGCCGCCAAAACAGAATATGCCCTCTGTTACTGCAAAAGCAGGGCAGACCCGGCCATGGTGCGCCGCGTGCGCAAAACGCTGGCCGCCGCAAAACCGGAACTGCTGCTGGATTCCAGCTATTTCGTGCCGTGGCTGCTGCCCAGCTGGGCCCGGCTGTTCACGCCGGTGAGCTATACTGAGCGCCCGGCCGCCGCGGCGGCAAAGCTCTGCGAGGGCAAGATCATCGTGCTGGTCAACGGCAGCCCGTCGGCCATGGTGCTGCCGGCCCTTTTCTGTGAGAACTTTGAATGTCTGGATGACTATGCCTCCACCGCCGTGTTTGCATCTTTTCTGCGGGTGCTGAAATATGCTTCCTTCTACCTGACCGTGTTTCTGCCGGGGGTGTTCGTGTGCCTTGCGGTCTACCTGCCGGAGCTCATCCCGCCGCAGCTTTTATACAAGATCGCCGCTGCAGAGAAGGCCACGCCGCTGCCCCTGTTCGCTGAAATGCTGCTGGTCATTCTGGTGCTGGAAGTCATCCGCGAAGCCGGGCTGCGGATGCCGCAGTCGCTGGGGCATTCGGTCAGCCTGGTGTCGGCCCTCATCCTCGGGGATGCGGCCATTGCCACCGGCCTCATGAGCACGCCGGTCATCTTCGTGGCCAGTGTCACGGCCATTGCGCTGTTCGTCACGCCGTCGCTGTATGAGCCCGCCGTGCTGCTGCGGCTGGGCGTTCTGCTTGCGGCGGGCATTGCCGGGCCGGTGGGGCTGGTGGGAGCGTTTTTTGCGTTTCTGCTCAGCCTTTCCGGCACCGGCATGATGGGGGTGCCGTACCTTGCGCCGCACCCGTTCCCGCAGGCACCCCTTGCAGAGGACGGCGTCATCCGGCGCAACTACCGCCGCCTTTCCCGGCAGGGCTTCAATATCTGGCAGGACCGGAGGTGAAGTGCAGCATGAAACAGAAAGAGGTTTTTTCGGGCCCGGCACTGGGCCTCAGCGTGCTCACGGCCGCGCTGGCAGACGCCGCGGCCCCGGCTGGTTCGGTGCGCACGGCACTGCTGTCCGGGCTGCTGAACGCGGCCGTTTTGTCGGCGCTGATCCTGCTTGCGGGCGCATTCTGGCAGCGGTCGCAGGCGTTCCGGCTGGCATGGATGACCGCGCTGCCGCTTTGGCTGCTGGCGGAGCTTGCCCGCACTGTCCTGCAGGCACACGCCGTCTGCCGGGAGGAATTCCGCTCCATGGCGCTGCTCGGCGCGCTGCCGCTGCTGCTCTGGGCCGGGGGACAGCTTGCGCCCGGCAGCTGGAACGCGGCTGCACGGGTGCTGTGGTGGATGGTCTTTCTGGGCATTGTTTTGTGCCTGCCGGGTCTGCTGGGGCAGATGCACTGGGCAAGGCTGGTGGCGGCGGATGCCGCGCGCCCGGCCCGCAGTGTGCAGGCCCTTGTTTATGCGGAATACTTTTTCGGCCCGCCGCAGTGTGCAGGAAAAACGCCGAAGCACTTGCTGGGGCTGCCCTGGCTTGCTTTTGCGGTGCAGGCCGCCGCATGGCTCGGGATGGGTCTTGTCTTCGGGGCGGGTGATTACCCGCAGCGAGAGCTGCTCCGTGCCTGGAACGCGGGCGTGTTTTCACGGCTGGATGCGCTGCTGCTGCTGGTCTGGCTGGCCTGCGCGTTTTACCGGATCGGCTTTTTGTGCACGGCGCTGCGCACCTGTCTTTGCGGCACTGCCCCTGCCGGGAAAGGAGCCGCAGAATGAACCGACGCTCACGTTTCAAGCTTCTGTTCACGGCGCTGTGTGTGGGCTGGTGCTTTTTGTTTCTGCGCTGCGAGACCACCGAGAAAAGCATGGTCCGGGCCGTGTATTTGGCCCGGACGGAAACCGGCACGCAGGTGCTGCTCTGGTATCAGGCACCGGAAGCTTCGGCGGACGCCTCGGAGGCGTCTGCGGCGGTGCAGGCCGCCGGGGCCGAAGGGGACACGCTGGAAAAAGCCCTCTCTGCCGCAGAGGAAGCGCTGCCGCAGGCGGCGGATTATCGGCTTTGTGATTACCTGCTCACCACGCCCGGCGGTGCAGATGCACTGCTGGCAGACTACGAGCAGCTGGTGCTTGCGCGCAAATGCGGGCGCACCGCAGCCCGGGTGAGCTGCACCTGCCTGAGCGGAGAAGACCTTTTGAAAGCCTGTGAGAAGCAGGGCGGTTTTGCAGACAAACTCCTCGAGAAACTCAAGGCGCATTCCGCCGAAATGCCGCGGCTTTATCAGCACGGTGAGACGATGCTGCTTCCGCTGCTGTGCCGCGCGGAGGAAGACGCTGCATTTGAAAAAACAGCCCTCCTGCAAACGGGCGCAGGGCAGACAGAGCTGCCGGAAGCTCAGGCGGAAATGGCCCGCCTTCTGGCGGAGCAGCCCGGGGCAAAAACCTTCTGGCTGGACGAAAAACAGGTGAAAATTCGTCGCTGCAGCGTATCTGTGACACTGGATAAAAACGCGGTGCGCCTGCGGCTGGACGCGCAGCTGGCGGCGGGGGAACCCCAGCCCACCGAAGCCCAGCGTGCAGAGCTGGAAGCCCTTGCCGTGCAAACGGTGCACACCTTCTGGCAGCAGGGGGCAGACCTTCTCGCCCTCGGCCCGCGCAGGGCAGTGCAGGCAGGAACAAACGGAGAAATGTTCACAACAAAAAACGCCTGCCCGGAGATACGGGCAGACGTGCATTTTCTGGGGTTCTGAATGGCGCGGTCAATCGGCCGTGGGGAAGGTGACGGTGATGGTCGTGCCTTCGTCCACCTGGCTTTCCAGCTTGAGGCGGGCACCATGGATGCGGGCAATGTGCTTGACGATGGCAAGGCCCAGGCCGGTGCCGCCGGTGGCCTTGCTGCGGCTCTTGTCCACGCGGTAGAAACGCTCGAACACGCTGGACTGCGCTTCCTTCGGGATGCCGATGCCGTTATCGGCCACGGTCAGGGTGCAGTGGCCGTCGCGGCAGCAGGCCGTGGTGATCTGCACCTTGCCGCCGGGGCGGTTGTAGCGGATGGCGTTGTCGCACAGATTCTGGCACAGCTCATCCAACAGGTCGCGGCTGCCGCGCACCGGGGCGCTCTCGCCGAGGTACGAGAGAGAAATGTAGGCCCGGCGGGCATTCAGTTTCTGCCGCTCCACGCATTCCTTCGCCACGTCCAGCAGGTCCACCACTTCCATGGCAGGCGTGCTGCCGGTCTCGCTGGCGCTGTCCAGCTTTGAAAGCTGCAGGATGTCGTTGACCAGCTGCAGCATCCGGGTGGCTTCCACATGGATCTTCTGGGCAAAGCCCTGCACATCTTCCGGTTTTGCGATGCCGGTCTCGATCAGCTCCGCGTAGCCGGAAATGCTGGTCAGCGGGGTCTTCAGTTCGTGGCTGACGTTTGCCGTGAACTCCTGCCGCATCTTCTCGTTGTTCTCGCGCAGGATGCGGTCGGAGTGGATGCTCTCGGCAAAGGGGATCAGCTCTTTGTAAGGCACATTCTCCTGGATGTGGTCAAGGTCCTCGGTCATATCCAGCACCGGCTGAACGAGGGCCTTGGTCAGCAGCCCGGCCAGGATGGCGGCGGCCATCATCAGGGCAACGCAGCTCAGCACGATGGCCGGGATAGAGGAATCGTAGATGGACCAGATGGTCTCGGCGTCCTGTGCCACGCGCAAAATCTCGCCGGTGGGCAGCAGGACGGCGTAATAATAGGTCTCGTATCCCATGGTCTGAGAGTCGCGGATGTCCTTGCCGACACCGTCGGAAATGGCCTGCTTGATCTCCGGGCGGGAGAGGTGGTTCTCCATGGGCTGATCGGTGGCGGATTCAAACAGCACACTGCCGTCCTGCGAGATCAGGGTGATGCGCAGGTCCTCCGTCACAAAGTGGGTCAGCTCCTGCGGCTGCTGGTCGGTCATCTCATAGTCGGCGCTGACCAGTTCGGCTTCCTGCTCCAGGCCGGTCCAGGCCTGCGCGGTGAACGCCTTGTGAAAAACGAAGATGCACAGTGCAGCTGTGAACAGCAGCCCCAGAAAACCCATCAGAAACAGGCGATAGCTGATTTTTTCTTCCATGCTGCGCAGTTTCATTCTTCGCCAGCCTCCTCCTCATCGGTCAGCTTATAGCCCACCTTGCGCACGGTGCAGATATAGCGCCCGGCATCACCCAGCTTTTTGCGCAAGGTGCGGATGTGCATGTCCACCGTGCGGCTCTCCACCGAGATGTCGGTGCCCCACACCACCTGCAGGATGGTCTCGCGGGTCACGACAAGGTTGGTGTTTTCCAGCAGCAGGCGCAGCAGGCTGTATTCCTTGTAGGTCAGCTCCACAGGCGCGCCGTTCACCGTCACGCTGTGGCGGGCGTTGTCCAGCAGGATCTCGTGGAAGGTGAGCACGTTGGGCCGCGCCTCCGGGGCCGAGCGGCGCAGCGCGGCGCGCACGCGGCTCAAAAATTCCATGATGCCGAAGGGTTTTGTGATGTAGTCGTCCGCGCCGCAGTCCAGTCCGCGCACGGTGTCCAGCTCGCTGGATTTGGCCGTGACCATGATGATCGGCAGCCGCCGCAGGGAAGGGGTGTTGCGCAGCTTTTTCAGGATGGAAAAACCGTCCTCGCCGGGCAGCATCACGTCCAGGATCACCAGCTCCGGCTCGGCGGCGTGCATAGCCTGCCAGAACGGCTCGGCGCTTTCAAAGCTGGATACTTCGTAGCCGCTGGACTGCAGAGCATACTGCTCCAGCTCCCGGATGGCGGCATCGTCTTCGACAAGATAGATCATTGTTCCTTTTCCTCCACAATGTGATTTTCAGGGAACAGGTAGCGTTCGCGGTAACGGTCCAGGCGGCGGTGGAATTCCTCGCTCTCCTTGGTGTCGTTGCCGTGGCGCAGGTCGTTGAGGTATGCGTGGGTATCGAAGCTGTCCTGTGCCACCTCGATCTGTGCAACGGCCACATTGCTGCAGTGGTCGCACACGCGCTCGTAGTTGGTCAGGATATCTTCCAGCACGAAGCCATATTCAATGGAACAGCTGCCAGCCTGCAGGCGGGCGATGTGGTGGGCCTTGATGGCACGCACCAGCTCGTTGACCACGGCTTCCAGCGGTTCCACCTTTCCGGCAAGGTGCAGATCGCCTTTGCGGAAGGCTTCGGTGGTGCGGTTCAGGGTGTCCTGCACGGCATCTTCCAGTACCTGCAGCTCGTCGCGGGCGTCCTGCGAGAACTGGATGTCCTTGACATGCATCTCCTCTGCCGAAGCCAGCAGGTTCACCGAGTGGTCGCTGATGCGCTCAAAATCGCTGATGGTGTGCAGCAGGGTGTTCACGCTCTGGCTGTCGGCGTGGCTCAGCTCCCGGCTGGAAAGCTTGACAAGGTAGGTGCCCAGGGCGTCTTCATAGCGGTCCACCTGGCACTCCTCGTCCCGCACCTTCTGGGCAAGGGCATCGTCCCACTTGTGGGTCAGGCTCATGGCCTGCATGACGCCCACGCGGGCCAGCTCAGCCATTTCGCCGGTGGCACTGCGGGCACGCTCCACGGCCATGGCGGGGGTGTTCAGCAGACGCTCATCCAGCAGGGCAAAGCCCTCTTTTTCCGGGGAATCCGGAATGGTGAGGATGGCCAGCTTTTCCAGCACATTGGCAAAGGGCAGCAGGATGATGGTGGCCAGAATGTTGAATGCGGAGTGCACCACAGCGATGCCCCATGCCTCAATGGTGGTGTTCACGAAGGGGAAGTGGCACACGGCGTTCAGGCCGTAGAAGCCCACCAGGAAGATGGTCACGCCGATGATGTTGAAGTACAGGTGCACCATGGCGGCGCGGCGGGCATTTTTATTGGCACCCACCGAGGAGATCAGTGCAGTGACGCAGGTGCCGATGTTCTGGCCCATGATGATGGGGATGGCACTGCCATAGGTGATGACGCCGGTGGCGCTCAGTGCCTGCAGGATGCCGACGCTGGCGCTGGAGCTCTGGATGATGCCGGTGACGAGGGCACCCACCAGAACGCCGAGAATGGGGTTGGAAAAGCGGGTGAACAGGCTGGTGAACCATGCTTCGCCCTGCAGCGGCAGCACCGCGTTGGACATGGTGGTCATGCCGGTCATCAGCACGGCAAAACCGATGAGGATGGTGCCGATGCCTTTTTTCTTCTCACTCTTACACATATACAGCAAAATGCCGATAAATGCAAGCACAGGGCTGAAAGAAGTGGGCTTGAGCATCTTGATGATGAAGCTGTCGCCCTGCAGGCCGGACAGGCTCAGGATCCAGCTGGTGACCGTGGTGCCCACGTTGCTGCCCATGATGACGCCGATGGCCTGGTGCAGCTCCATGATGCCGCTGTTGACAAAGCCCACCACCATGACGGTGGTGGCGCTGGAGCTCTGGATGATGGCGGTGACGCACAGACCCAGGAAGAAGCCCTTGATGGGGCTGTCGGTCAGCTTGCTCAGGATCTTCTGCAGCTGGCCGCCTGCCTGCTTTTCCAGCGCCTTGCCCATGATGTCCATACCGAACAGGAACAAGGCCAGGCCGCCCAGCAGTGAAAAGACATTGAAAATTGTCATAGAGTGGTTCCTCACTTTTGATTTGACGTGTAGCGTGTTTTCGGTGTGTTTCTCCTGAATATGAGTATACCGGTGCAATGTAAAATCCAAAATCGAGGGAATGTAAAATCCATGTAAAGGTAAGAAAAACGTAAAAATCAGGTGCATGGCTGCGATGCTGCGCCGGTTTCTGGCGGGGTGCGGAAAAAGGGCCGGGACAATATTGTTTTTTGAGAAGGGTTCTATTATAATAAAGGAAGAAATGCTGTCCCGGCCTGCGCAACGGCAGTGCCGCCCAGCAGCGGGAGCACAGGAGGAAACGAAGGATGGGTACGTTCAACGTCTCGCTGAAAACGCTGATCGAGCGTGTCAGCATGGAAGTGGTCTATACGCCGAAGGAACTGGATCAGATCTGCGTGGAGATCGCCGAGGTCAATCGCCCGGGTCTGTTCCTGGCGGGCTACTATGATTATTTTGACAAACTGCGTCTGCAGATCATGGGTCTGGCAGAGATGAACTTTCTGTCCGGGCTGTCGGCGGAAAAACGCTATGAAGCACTGGACCAGCTGTTCCGCCAGCAGCCGCCGGCCGTCATCGTCTGCCGCAGCGAGGAGCTGACCCCCTTCCCGGAGATGCAGGAGCTGGCCCAGAAGCATGGCGTGGCCCTGCTGCGCTCCAACGAGACCACCTGCACGTTGATGGGCAGCCTGATCAGCGTGCTGAATCTGGAACTGGCACCCCGCATCACCCGCCACGGCGTGCTGGTGGAAGTGTACGGCGAGGGCATCCTGATCCTGGGCGACAGCGGCATCGGCAAGAGCGAGCTGGCCATTGAGCTGGTCAAGCGCGGCCACCGCCTGGTGGCAGATGACGCCGTGGAACTGCGCAAGGTGTCCAACCGCCAGATCATGGGCACCGCGCCGGAGAACATCCGCCACTTCATCGAGCTGCGCGGCATCGGCATCGTCAATGTGGCCCGCGTGTTCGGCGTGGGCGCGGTCAAGGTGAGCGAGAGCCTGGACCTCGTGGTCCAGCTGGAAGCCTGGGACCCCACCAAGAACTACCAGCGCACCGGGCTCGAAAACGAATATTATGACATTCTGGGCGTCAGCATCCCCAGCACCAGCATCCCCGTTTCGCCGGGCCGCAACCTGGCCGTGGTGCTGGAAACGGCTGCCATCAACAACCGCCAGAAAAAGATGGGCTACAACGCAGCGCGTGAGCTGCTCATCCGTCTGGGTCTGGATGACAAGATCGACTGATTTCCCCGGAAAAGGAGCAAACCATTATGGAACGATTCAAGCAGAAGCTGGCAGCGGCAGGCATCCCGTTCAAGGAGAACGAGCCCCTTGCGGCACACTGCACCTTTAAAATTGGCGGCCCGGCGGATGTGTTCATCCTGCCGGAAAGCGAAGCACAGCTCTGCGCAGCGGTGGCGCTGTGCAAAGCAGAGGCCGTCCGGTATTATCTGCTGGGCAACGGCAGCAACATCCTCTTTGCGGACGAAGGCTACCGCGGCGCGGTGATCGACACCACCGCCCTGAAAACGGAACTCCGCTTTGCCGACACCGTGCAGGTGACGGCGGGGGCCGGGCTGAAGCTTTCGGCTCTGTGCACTGCTGCGCTGGAACATGGTCTGACCGGCCTGGAATTTGCCTACGGCATCCCCGGCACGGTGGGCGGTGCCGTTTACATGAACGCCGGTGCCTACGGCGGCGAGGTGAAGGACGTGCTGCAGTCGGTGCGGTACCTCACCGCAGAGGGTGAAATCACGGAAGCCCCGGCGGCCGAGCTGGACCTTTCTTACCGGCACAGCGCCTTTGAAGAAAACGGCGGCTGCATCCTCAGCGCCTGCTTCCGCCTGGAGCCGGGCGACCCGGGTGCCATCAAGGCCCGCATGAACGAGCTGATGGCAAAACGTCTGGACAAACAGCCGCTGGATAAGCCCAGCGCCGGCAGCACCTTCAAGCGCCCGGCGGGTGCCTTTGCGGCAGCCCTCATCGACCAGTGCGGCCTGCGGGGCTATCGCCACGGCGGGGCCGCCGTCAGCGAGAAGCACTGCGGCTTCGTGGTGAACCTGGGCGGGGCCACCTGCGCCGATGTTCTGGCGCTGTGTGACGAAGTGCGCGCCATCGTGCAGGAAAAGACCGGGTACGAACTGGAAAAAGAAATTCGTGTTGTAAAATAAAAGGAAGGATAGACATGGAACTGTTGATCGTCAGCGGTCTGTCCGGCGCGGGTAAATCGGTTGCCATGAATGCGCTGGAAGATATCGGCTTTTTCTGCATTGATAACGTCCCGGCGGGGCTGCTGCCCAGCATCACGGCGTTTTCGGAAGCGGGCGAGAGCCAGCTGGAGCGGGTGGCGCTGTCCATGGACGTGCGCGGCTGCCGCAGCCGGGAGCAGATCGAGCGTGCGCTGGACCAGCTGGATCAGCAGAAGATCCCTTATAAGATCCTGTTCCTGGATGCCCCGGACGATGTGCTGATGCGCCGCTACAGTGAGACCCGCCGCCGCCATCCCATCAGCATTTCAGAGGGCATCCCCACGCGGGAGGCCTTTTTGAAGGAGCGCCAGATTTTGGAGCCGCTGCGGGAACGGGCAGATTACACCATCAATACGGCGCTGCTTTCCACCGCGCAGAACAAGGAGCGCATCTGCGATCTGTTCCTGCAGAACGGCGGGGCCAAGAGCGCCATGCGCCTGACGGTGATGTCCTTCGGATTCAAGTTTGGCATCCCGCCGGAAGCGGACCTTGTGCTGGATGTGCGCTGCCTGCCCAACCCCTTCTATGTGCCGGAACTCAAACACAAGACCGGCCTTGACCAGGAAGTGGTGGATTTCGTCATGAGCCACCCGGAAGCGCAGGAGCTGCTCAAGCGCTATGAGCATTTTCTGGAATATGCCCTGCCGCTGTACGTCAAGGAAGGCAAGAGCCAGCTCACCATTGCAGTGGGCTGCACCGGCGGCAAGCACCGTTCCATCACCTTTGCGCGGAAGATCGCGGAATACTGCAAACAGCTTGGTTACGAGCCAGGCGTGCAGCACCGGGATTCCACCCGCTGACAGAATAGAGGAAATATGAGTAGTTTCGCATCCCGTGCAAGGGAGGAGATCGCCGCGCGCAGCATCCAGAAGGACTGCTGCGTCCGTGCCGCCGCTTACGGCATCGCCTGCTTTGCAAAATACTTTGATGCAAAGGGCCTTGTGCTGCAGACCGAACAGCGCCAGACCGCTGCGGCGGCCCAGCAGCTGTTCGCGCGCTGCGGTGTGCAGGGCGAGATCTTTGAAAAACAGCGCCCCAGCGGCATTCTGTATGAGTTCAACATCCGTGCACCGGAGCAGGTGGCCCGGATGCACGAGCTGTTCGGCACCACCGGCAGCGAGACCAGCCTGCAGATCGACCCCCGCCTCATCCGCTGCCAGACCTGCGTCAGTGCGTACATTGGCGCAGCTTTTTTGTGCAGCGGCACGGTCATCGACCCGCAGAAGGAATATAATCTGGAGTTTCTCACCCCGCGCACGAACCTTGCGCGGGATTTTGAGGCGCTTTTGGCAGAGCACGAGTTTGCGCCCCACCGCACCCGCCGCAACGGCATCAACCTGATCTACGTCAAAGCCAGCGCCAATGTGGAGCGGCTGCTGCGCTTTATGGGCGCGGCAGACGCGGCCGAGCAGATGCACACCCTGAAGGCGTTCAAGCAGGTGCGCAACCAGACCAACCGGCAGACCAACTGCGACACCGCAAATCTCGGCAAGACGGCCCGGGCCAACGCACAGACGTTGAAAGCCATCCGCTTTCTGGAGGAAAACGATGCCCTGCGCACCCTGCCGGAGGTGCTGCAGGAAGCGGCCGCCAAGCGGATGCAGAACCCGGACCTTTCGCTCACGGCGTTGTGCAGCTGCTTTGACCCACCCGTGAGCAAATCCGGCCTTTCGCACCGGATGAAAAAGCTGGAAGCACTGGCCGAAACGCTGCGGCAGAATCTGGAACAGGAGGCAAAAGCATGAGTGAATCCACCCCGAATACCCGGCCTTTTGTCCATCTGCACATCCACACGGAGTATAGCCTGCTGGATGGTGCCTGCCGCATCGACCAGCTGATGGACCGCGTGAAGGAGTGCGGCCAGAATGCCATCGCCTGCACCGACCACGGCGTCATGTATGGCTGTGTGCAGTTCTACAAGGCGGCAAAAAAGGCGGGCATCAAGCCAATCATTGGCTGCGAAGTCTATGTGGCCACCCGCACCCGCTTTGATAAGGTGAACAAGATCGACGGCAACAACCACCTGATCCTGCTGTGCAAGAACGAGACGGGCTACAAAAACCTCATCAAAATGGTGTCGGCCGCTTTCGTGGAGGGTTTTTATTCCAAGCCCCGCATTGATAAGCAATTGCTGGAACAGTACCACGAGGGCCTCATCTGCCTTTCGGCATGTCTTGCTGGTGAGGTGCCGCAGGCCATTCTGGCAGGGGACTACGAACGTGCAAAGTCTGCAGCGCTGTGGTACCGTGACCTGTTCGGTGAGGGCAACTATTATATCGAGCTGCAGGATCACGGCCTGGAGGAGGACAACATCGTCCTGCCGCAGCTCATCAAGCTGGCCCGGGAGACCGGCATCCCCATGGCTGCCACCAACGACTCCCACTACCTGCGCAAAGAGGACGCCAAGATGCAGGGCATCCTGCTGTGCATCCAGACTGGCAAGACCATTCAGGACGCCGACAAGATGGAGTTCCAGACCGACGAGTTCTACGTCAAGACGACGGACGAAATGTACGACCTGTTCTCCATGGTGCCGGAGGCCTGCGAGAATACGGCCAAGATCGCCGAGCAGTGCAACTTTGATTTTGATTTTGGGCACACCAAGATTCCTTATTATAAAGCCCCGGACGGCATGGACAATCAGGCGTTTTTTGAAAAGCTCTGCTGGGAGGGTCTGGAGCGCCGCTATGGCCCCGACGTGCCGCAGGCCAACAAAGACCGTCTGCAGTATGAGATCGGCGTGGTCAAGAAGATGGGGTACACGAACTACTACCTCATCGTGTGGGACTATGTCAACTATGCCAAGAGCCAGGGCATCCCGGTGGGCCCGGGCCGTGGTTCCGGCGCAGGCAGCATTGCGGCCTACAGCGTCGGCATCACCGATATCGACCCCATCCGCTACAACCTGATCTTCGAGCGCTTTTTGAACCCGGAGCGCGTCAGCATGCCCGATTTTGACGTGGACTTCTGCTACGAGCGACGACAGGAAGTCATCGACTATGTCAACCGCAAGTACGGTGCGGACCATGTGGCGCAGATCGTCACCTTCGGCACCATGGCGGCCCGCAACGCCATCCGCGATGTGGGCCGCGTGATGGACATCCCGTACCAGCAGGTGGACGCCGTGGCAAAGCAGGTGCCCATGGAGCTGAAAATGACGCTGAAGCGCGCATTGGAAGTTTCGCCGGAGCTGAAGCGGATGTACGACACCGACCCGCAGGTGACGGAACTGATTGACACCGCGCTGAAGGTGGAGGGCATGCCGCGCCACGCTTCCACCCACGCAGCGGGCGTGGTCATCACGCCGGAACCCACGGACTACTATCTGCCGCTGGCCACCAACGACGGCCTGCCCGTGACCCAGTTCAACATGACCGAGATCGAAGAACTGGGCCTTTTGAAGATGGACTTTCTGGGCCTGCGCACCCTGACGGTCATCCGGGATGCGGAGACCGCCGTGCAGAAGCATCACCCGGAGTTCTCCATCCAGAAGCTGGACTACGACGACCCGGACACCTATAAAATGCTGGGGCAGGGCGACACCGAGGGCGTGTTCCAGCTGGAATCCTCCGGCATGAAGCAGGTGCTGGTGGGCCTGCAGCCACAGAACCTGGAAGATGTCATCGCTCTGATCAGCTTGTACCGCCCCGGCCCCATGGACTCCATCCCCACCTACCTGCGCAACCGCCACGAGCCGGATAAGATCAGCTACAAGACCCCGCAGCTGGCCCATATTCTGGACGTGACCAACGGCTGCATCGTCTATCAGGAACAGGTCATGCAGATCTTCCGCGAGCTGGCGGGCTTCTCCTTCGGGCAGGCAGACAATGTCCGCCGCGCCATGAGCAAGAAGAAACACGCCGTCATGGAAGCAGAGCGTGAGCATTTTGTCCATGGCTGCACCGACCCGGGCAACGAGTGCCCCGGCTGTGTGGCAAACGGCATTTCGGAACAGGTGGCGAACGAAATTTACGACGAAATGTCCAGTTTTGCCTCCTATGCCTTCAACAAGAGCCACGCCGCCTGCTATGCCTACGTCGCATTCCAGACGGCCTACCTCAAGTGCCATTACCCCAGCGAGTTCATGGCGGCACTGCTGACCAGCGTGCTGGATAACACCGATAAGGTCATTGAGTATTCCGGCGAGTGCGCCCGCCTTGGCATCAAGGTGCTGCCGCCGGATGTGAACGTCTCGAACGGCGGCTTCACGGCGGATGACAAGGGCCAGATTCGTTTTGGCCTGAATGCGGTCAAAAACGTGGGCCGCAATCTGATCGAAAACGTGGTTGCAGAGCGGAAAAACAAGCCCTACACCAGCCTCTATGATTTCTGCAAGCGGATGCACGGCAACGAGCTGAACCGCCGGGCCGTGGAGTGCCTCATCAAAGCCGGTGCCTTCGACCGCATGGGCAACAACCGCCACAGCCATGTGGAAGCGGTGGAAGGCATCCTGAAAAGCATCGAGACCGACTCCCGTCGCAACCTGGACGGCCAGCTGGACCTGTTCTCGGTCATGAGCGGGGGAGCGCAGGACGACGCCTCCGAAGACACTTACGAGATCAAGCAGCTGCCGGAATACAGCCACAAGGAGCTGCTGCAGCAGGAAAAAGAGGTCAGCGGCCTGTACCTGTCCGGCCACCCGCTGGACGCCTACCGGGAGCAGTCGGCAAAGGTGGCGTCCCACACCATCAAGGCGCTCACCGGCGAGGACGCCCATGTGAAGGACGGCGAACGGGTGCGCATCGTGTGTGCAGTGGTCAAAAACCGCATGATGACCACCAAATCCAACAGCATGATGGCCTTTACCAGTGTGGAAGATCTGACCGGCACCATGGAAGTCATCGTCTTCCCGAAGGTTCTGGACCTGTTCCGGGATGCGCTGCGGGAAAATGCGGTCGTCGTCATTGATGGCCGCCTGTCGGTGCGCGAGGACGAAGCGTCCAAGCTGTTGGCGGACAGCATCGTTCCCATTGAAAACTATGACCCCTCCAGCCCGGACCACGGCCGGCAGGACCCGCTGCAGACTGCTGCGAAAAAGGTCTATATCCGTCTGCCGTCCCGCGAGAGCAGGGAATATGCCAAGGTGGTAAACCTTTTGTCCATCTTCGACGGCGACATCCCGGTGATCCTCTGCATGAAGGACTCCGGCAAGCGTCTGGCAGCGCCCCGGCGGCTGTACACTTCGGGGCATCCGCTGTTCTTCAAAGAGCTGGAAAGACTGGTCGGTGCCGAGAATGTTGCAACAAAATGACATTTCTGTGCACGAATAGCGACAGACTGGCTGTTTTCAAATGCCGCCGAGTGTGATATAATTATCAAAGGCGAGTTTAAGGTATCTAAAATATCTTTGAGCAAAGCATTTGAGCGGTGTTAAATAGAGGACAACTGCTCATGGGTAAATGAAGAACAAATTGGAGGGAATCTCTCGTATGGAAAAGCAGATCAAAACGATTGGCGTGCTGACAAGCGGCGGTGATGCTCCTGGCATGAACGCTGCCGTGCGCGCTGTGGTCCGCACGGGCCTGCACAAGGGTTATCGCATGATCGGCATTCAGCGCGGCTACAATGGCCTGCTGAACGGCGAGTGCTTCGAGATGAACCTGCGCAGCGTGTCGAACATTATTTCTGCCGGCGGCACCATTCTGTACACTGCCCGCTGCCTGGAGTTCAAGACCAAGGAAGGCCAGGATAAGGGCGCAGAGAAGTGCCGTGAGCTGGGCATTGATGCTCTGGTGGTCATCGGCGGCGACGGCTCTTACCGCGGTGCCCGTGAGCTGGCACACCGCGGCATCCCGATGATCGGTCTGCCCGGCACCATTGACAATGATATCTCCTGCACCGATTACACCATTGGCTATGATACGGCCATGAATACCGCACTGGAGATGATCGACAAGCTGCGCGACACCACCCAGAGCCACGACCGCTGCAGTGTGGTTGAGGTCATGGGCCGCAACGCTGGTTACATCGCCCTGAATGTGGCCATTGCCTCCGGTGCTATGGCTGTCCTGCTGCCGGAGAAGGAATTCGATATGCAGCGCGACATTCTGGACAAGATCGCTGAGACCCAGAAGACCGGCAAGCGCCACTTCATCATCATCGTTGCCGAGGGCGTCGGCCATGCACAGGAGATCGCCAACGAGATCCAGGCCCGCACCGGCATCGACTCCCGCGCCACCATTCTGGGCCACGTCCAGCGCGGCGGTTCTCCCACGCTGCGTGACCGCGTGAACGCCTCCGCAATGGGCTACCACGCCGTCTGCCTGCTGGAGCAGGGCAAGTATAACCGCATCGTCGGCATGAAGGGCGAGAAGCTGGTGGATTACCCGGTGGATGAAGCGCTTGAAATGACCAAGACGCTTGACCCGGTGCTGATCGACGTATGTAACACCATCAGTATCTGATCACGTAAAACAACTTCATAAAATGTTTGAATCGCTCTTTCGGGGAACCGGAAGGGCGATTTTTTGTGCCTTTTTCTGCTGCGGCAGCAGAAGGAAAGAACGCTGCCGTTTGCGTAGAAACAGCATCTTTGTCAAACGGAATTACTGAAAAGCACAAGCAGAGAATGGTAAAATAAGAACGATGATACGACAATAATTATGATGTATAAACAAAGAGTATCTTTGTGGATTGATTCAAAATCAACCGAAGCACACAAATGAAAACGATTTCAAACCAGCAGAAAATTTGATTTATACAAAGCGTACTCCTTTGCGGAATGCGCCGCAATGTGGTATACTAATTAAAATGGATTTCGTGCCGCATTTGCAGTTTGCAGTGCCAACGCGGCAGCGGAAAATGGAGAGCGGGAGCGTGGAGAATTTGGAACTGGAACAGGCAGCAAAGCGCGTGGAAGAACTGCGCGCGGTCATTGAAAAGAACAATCGGCTGTATTACGATCAGGATGCGCCGGAGCTGGAAGATTTTGAGTACGATGCCCTGACCCGGGAACTGAAAGCGCTGGAGGCGCAGTTCCCGCAGCTGGTCACGGCCTCGTCGCCCACCCAGAAGGTCGGCGGCACGGCCAGCAGCAAACTGCCCAAGGTGACTCACGCGGTCAAAATGGAAAGCCTTCTGGACGCCTTTTCGTTTGACGAACTGCGGGACTTTGACCGCCGCGTGCGGGAAGCCGGGGTAGAACCGGAGTATGTGGTGGAGATCAAAATTGATGGTCTTTCCTGCAGCCTGGAATACGAAAATGGTGAGCTGGTCCGGGCATCCACCCGCGGCGACGGCGTGGTGGGCGAGGACGTGACCGCCAACGTCCGCGCCATCCGCAGCATCCCCAAAAAGCTGAAAGACGCGCCGGAATTTCTGGAAGTGCGCGGTGAAGTGTATATGCCCCACGAGGCATTCCAAAAGCTGTGTGCCGAGCAGGAGCTGCAGGGCGCAGCCCCGTTCAAGAACCCGCGCAACGCTGCGGCTGGTTCCCTGCGCCAGAAGGACGCCAAGATCACCGGCAAGCGTGGGCTCTCCATCTTTGTGTTCAACGTGCAGCAGATCCGCGGCAAAACGCTGACGAAGCATTCGGAAAGCCTGGATTACCTCAAGAGCCTGGGACTGCCGGTCTCGCCGCGCTACCATGTGGTGCACGACATCGAAGCCGCCATTGCCGAGATCGAACAGATCGGCCAGAACCGTGCAAAGCTGGATTTCGACATGGACGGTGCTGTCATCAAGGTGAACGACTTCGCGCAGCGCGACCTCATGGGCTCCACCAACAAATTTCCGCGCTGGGCCATCGCGTTCAAATACCCGCCGGAAGTCAAGGAGACCACTCTGCGCGGCATTGAAGTGGCGGTGGGCCGCACCGGCGTGCTGACCCCCACTGCCTGTTTCGATCCTGTTTTTCTTGCGGGCACGACGGTCGCCCGCGCAACGCTGCACAACGAAGATTTTATCCGGCAGTTCGGGCTGCGCATCGGCGACACCATCCAGGTGCGGAAGGCCGGGGACATCATCCCGGAGGTCATCGGCGTGACCCATCATGCAGAGGATGCCGAACCCTACGAGATGCCGAAGGTCTGCCCCTCCTGCGGGGCACCGGTGGTCCATCTGGAAGATGAGGCCGCCCTGCGCTGTGTCAACCCGGAGTGCCCGGCGCAATCCCTGCGCAACATCATTCATTTTGCTTCCCGCGACGCGATGGACATCGACGGCCTCGGCACTGCTGTGGCAACGCAGCTGGTGGAAAAGGGCATGGTGCACTCGGCGGCGGATATCTACACCCTGACCCGGGAGCAACTGCTGACGCTGGACAAATTCAAGGAAAAGAGTGCAGATAATCTGCTGAACGCCATCGAAGCGTCCAAACAGAACAATCTGGATAAACTGCTGTTCGGCTTCGGCATCCGCAACATCGGCGATAAGGCGGCTGCACTGCTGGCAGAGCATTTCGGCACGCTGCAGGCCATCCGGGAAGCGACCGCCGAACAGATCAGCGAGATCGACGGTTTTGGCGGCGTGATGGCCCAGAGCGTGGTGGAGTTCTTTGCAAAAGAAGGCACGACGGACCTTGTGCACCGCCTGGCCGATGCAGGCCTGAACATGCAGTGGAAGGGCGAGCCCAAGGGCGACAAACTGGCGGGCAAAACGCTGGTGGTCACCGGCACGCTGGAGACCCTTTCCCGCAATGAGGCCGAAGCCCTGATCGTGAAGAACGGCGGCAAGGCCAGCGGTTCGGTCTCGAAAAAGACGGCTTATGTGGTGGCAGGCACGGCGGCCGGTTCCAAACTGACCAAGGCACAGGCACTGGGTGTGCCGGTGCTGACCGAACAGGAATTCCTGGATATGATCCGGGACGACAACACCTGATAGCATTTGAATCGAAGCAAACTCCCCGGCGGACGAACGGTCTGCCGGGGAGTTTTTTGTTGGCAGTTCTAAGCAGGGCGTGTCCGCATATACTCGTAGCAAAGTGTTCGCGGAAAGGGGAAACCAAAATGGACGAGTATTATCAGGCGGTGCGTGCGCTGCCCACCTGGCTTGCCGAACCGCTGCTGCATATCCCGCCGACGCTGGCCGGGCGCATCCATGAACTTCGGCTGCGGACAGGCTGCGGCATCGTTTTGACCCTTGCGGGGCGGCAATGCACAGCCGAAACGCTGCCGGACTGCCCGGCCGCATTGCGCGGGCTGCGGCTGACGGCCATTCAAATGGAGGAGATCTTTCACACCCTGTGCGGCGGCTCGGTCCACACCCATCAGGCAGAGCTTGCGCAAGGTTTTCTGACCGCGCCCGGCGGGTGCCGGGTGGGGGTGGCGGGGCGCTTCACGGAGCGGGACGGGCAGCTTATTCTGCAGCAGATCACCTCGTTGAATTTCCGCATCGCACGCGTGGTTTCGGCCGTTCTCCCGGAGAAACTCCGGCAGCTTCTGCAGGGGCATTTTGTTGGGATGCTGGTGGTCGGTGAACCGGACAGCGGCAAGACGACCCTGCTGCGCCAGATCGTTTTTGCGCTGGAACAGCTGCACTGCGCTGCGGCCGTCGTGGACGAGCGGGGAGAGCTTTTCCCGGCGGGGCACACGCTGCGCCCGGCCGCCGTGGATGTGCTGGCAGGTGTCCCGAAGGCGGCTGCGGTGCAGATGGCGCTGCGCACGCTGGGCCCGCAGGTGATCGTGCTGGACGAGCTGGGCTCACTGGAAGAAACGCAGGCGCTGGAGCAGGGCTTTTTCGGCGGGGTGGACTTCGTGGCAAGCGTCCACGCCGCCGGGGTTGAAGATGCCTTCCGGCGGCCGCAGGTGCGGTACTTACAGCAGCACGGGATGCTGCGGGTCCTTGTGCTGCTGCGGGGGCGAAATACCCCAGGGCAGATCCAGGAAGTGCGGGTGGTGGAGCCATGATGCTCCGCGTGTTCGGCGCGCTGCTTTTGCCGCTGTGCGGCTGGCTGACCGGCGATGCATTTCAGCAGCGAACGCGGGAGCAGCTCTGCGCACTGGAATGGAGTATCCGGCTTTTGCGGCGCATCCGGCAGGAGATCGCGTTCCGCCGGGCGGACCTGACGCAGCTGGACGCACAGCTCCAGCGGGAAGGTCTGCTGGAAACGCCTGCAAAGCCCCGGGCGCTGCAGGCACTTGCCCCACCCAAAGCACTCTCTGAAGCGGAACGGGCCTGCTTTGCGGAGTGCATGTCCGGCCTCGGGCGGACGAGCGCCGAGCAGGAGTGCGAACGGCTGGATTACTACATCGCGCGGTTTCAGGAGTTTTTGCAGCAGGCACAGCAGCAGGCCCATGCCCGGGCCGGTCTGCCGCACCGGCTGGGGCTGGCAGCCGGTATGGTGCTGGCGATCTTCTTTTTCTGAAAGCGGGAGGACGAAAAGGTGGAAATTGATCTCGTGTTCAAGATCGCGGCGATCGGCATCATCGTGGCGGTGCTCAACCAGCTTTTGATCCGGTCCGGGCGGGAAGATCAGGCCATGATGACAACGCTGGCCGGGCTGGTGGTGGTGCTGTCCATCCTTGTAAAGCAGATCAGCGCCCTGTTCGTCACGATCAAATCCCTGTTTTCACTATGAGCACGGCGTGTATGGTCGCAGGGGCCATCATCGTGCTGGCGGTGGCTCAGCTTTTTCTGCAAAAGGACGCCCCGGTCTATGCGGTGCTGGTCTCCATTGCGGCAGTCGTGTTCCTTCTGCTGCAGTTGAGCGGCGCGGTGCAATCGCTCCTGCAGCGGGTGGTCGTTCTGGGCCGCCAGGTGGATGGACAGGCCTTTGCGTGCCTTCTGCGCTGCGCAGGCATCCTGCTGGTGACGGATTATGCCCGCACCTTCTGCGAGGAGGCCGGGGCAAGCTCCCTTGGCTGGTGTGCCGGGTTTGCCGGGCGCTGCCTCGTGCTGGGGGCCGCATGGCCGCTTTTGGAGGAGATCTGCCAGAAGATCTGGAGCTTGGGAGGGTGAAATGGCCCATGACGACGTTGCTTTCCGGTCTGCCCGGGCAGGAGCTGTGGCAGCCGTATCTGGAAGCCGCCCCGCAGAGTGCGGAAGCATTTGCACAGGACCCGCTCGGGGCGCTGCTTTCGCTGCTGCCGGTCCATCCGGTTCAGCTGCTGACCCAGATCGCGCACAGCTACATAGCGGTCTTTCTGTTTCTGCTGGCGGTGCTGCTGCTCTCCTTTCTGCTGGGCGACAGCCGCAATGCCGATCTGCTGGAGCTGGTCTCCGCCGCAGGCTGCGGGGTCCTCTCCTGGGGTGGGCTCACCGGGCTTGCCCAGGAGATCTGCGAAAAGATGACCAGCTGGAAAAGCTTTCTGCTGGGCTTTCTGCCGGTGTACGGCGGGGTGCTGACGGCAGGCGGGGAAATGCAGGCCGGAATGGCCGCCTGCGGGCTGCTGCTTTCCGGGTTGTGCCTGCTGGCGCAGTGCACAGCGCTCTGGGTCGGGCCGCTGCTGCAAAGCTACCTTGCCATCAGCATGGCGTGCTGCATCAGCACCCAGAAAGGCCTTGCCGACGGCTGCCGCTCGGCGGGCAGGCTGCTGCAAAAGGGGCTCAGCCTCGCCGGGCGGCTGTTCGCCATCCTTCTGGGGCTGCAGCGGGTCGTGACATTGCAGCTGGACAAGACCACCCTGCAGGTGGGGCGGTTCCTCACCGGCAGCGTGCCGGTGATCGGCGATGCCCTGAGCGGTGCCGCAGATGCCGTCCTTGCCGGGATGCAGCTGCTGAAAAGCACGCTGGGCCTTGCCGGGATCGCGCTCCTCGGGGCGGAGTTTCTGCCGCTGTATCTCACGCTTCTGGTGCACCTGGCGCTTCTTTACGGCTGCGTCCTCCTGTGCGACCTTGCGGAGAACCGGCGGTGCAAGGCGTTGTTTTCGTGCCTGGCGGAGGCCGTCCGCTGCATGGCCGCCGTAACGGCACTGTTCTTTGGGCTCATGGCTGTGGGCGTGGCGGCACTGATGCTGTCGGGAGGGTGATGGAATGCGTACATTTCAGGCTGCGGCTGCCGTGTTCTGCCTGGCCTGTATCTGCACCGAAACGGTGACCCTTCTGGTGGGCAGCGGCTGGGCGCGCAGATGCATAAAAGCATTGGCCGGGCTATATATTCTAATAGTCCTTCTGCAGCTCCTTCCGTCTGCCCGGACGGAACTCGGCAAATGGACGGTGCCTCAAAGCACACCGGTCAGTCTGCCCGGGCTGGAAGACCAGATCCTTGCCGATGCGCAAAGCCGCCTGGAAGCCCAGCTGGAGTCCGAGTGCCGGCAACAGTTCGGGCTGGACGCTGTGATCCGGGTCATACTGGAACAGGACGGGCAGACGCTGCAGGCCGTGCAGGCGTCCATGACCGTGCCCGCCGGGAGCAGCACCGCCCTGTGCCGGGAAGCCGCCGATTATCTTCAGCAGCGGCTTGGCGTGGAGCCGAGCCTGCAGACCGAGGAGGAGACGGGAACATGAAAAACGGACGTTTCACCCTGCCGGAAAAACTGCAGGGTAAACAGGGACGCACCCTGCTTGCGGTGGGGATCGGCTTTCTGGCCATGGTGCTGATCCTGCTTTCCGAGCTTTTCCCGGCCCGGCAGACAACGGCTGCTGCGGGCGAACCGCTGGATACCGCAGCATATCAGACGCAGCTGGAGCAGCGGCTGGAAACGCTCGTCTCCCAGATGAGCGGCGCAGGCAAAACAACGGTGATGGTCACATTGGAAACGGGTGAGGAGTCGGTCTATGCAGTGGACACGCAGTCCGGGGAACTGCAGACGCAGAATACACATGTCCTGCTCGACGACGGTTCCGCCCTGACCGAGACGGTGTACCTGCCGCAGGTGCAGGGCGTTGCCGTCCTGTGCGAGGGCGGGGGAGACGTCCGGGTGGCCGCGCGCATCACGGAGATGATCGGCGCGCTGCTGGACCTGCCGTCCAATCGCATCTGTGTGGAACAACGCCGCTGACAAGCGGGCAAACAGGCTGTTCCGTTTTTTTGAACCGTGAGAAAAGGAGGAACTTTTCATGAGAGCACTTTCCCAGAACACCCGTCGGGCCACTGCCGTCACGCTGGCAGCTGCCCTGCTGATCGCCGTCTACCTGAACTGGCAGTACGCCCGCACCGGCTCCATTGAAACGGAAGAAACGGCGCAGATGGTCGCGGCATCGGTGGAGGAGCCGGTCCAGGCCGAAGCGATTTTGGATGAGCTGCCCACCGAGGCGGAAGCGGTTTCCAGCGCAAACAAGAACTACGGCGAGGCGCAGCTGGTCAGCGTGGCCAGCGACAGCGGCGCGAAGTTCTTTGAGCAGGCCCGGCTCAAGCGGGAAAAGGCGCACGATGAAGCGCTGGATACCATCCGCAAGACCATGAAGTCTTCCTCACTTTCTGCAGAAGAAAAGAAGGAATACACCGACCAGATGACCGCCGGGCTGGAAGACCTGAACGCCGAGAACGAGATCGAGACCCTCATCAAGGCAAAAGGCTTTGCGGACTGCCTGTGCTTTCTGCAGTCCGGCCGGGCCGACCTGACTGTGATGACCTCCGGCGAGCCGCTCACGGCTGCACAGGTGGCACAGATCCGGGATGTGGTGCTGAGCAAGAGCACCGTTCCGGCTCAGAATATCACCGTGGTGGAGGTGAAATAAGTGCCCTGCAGGCCCGGCGGCAGAGTTTTTGAATCAAGTATTGAAATCGAACCCGGATTGATGGTATAATAACACTATCAATCGAACGTGATGTTGTCCTGCGTATCCCATGGATCATTTCAGGCAGGACCATTTCAAACAGAAAAGGGCGGGCGTTCCGGCCCCGCTCTTGAATGGAGGACAACACAATGGATTTGCAGAATACAGATCTTCAGGGCGGTACCCTTCAGATCTCGACCGAAGTGCTGGCAAAGATCGCACGCTGTGCTGCGCTGGAGATCGAGGGCGTTGCCGGGGTCTCCTGCGGCAAGCAGAATAAAAAGCTTTCGAACCTGCTGGAGGCTTCCAGCATCCAGACGCCCGTTGCCGTGGAAATGCGTGACGGCACCGCAACGATCACCCTGCATCTGATGATGCGCTTCGGCGCACGCATCCCCTCTGTGGCAGAAAAGGTGCAGGAGAACGTGAAGAACGCGGTCCAGAACATGACGAACGTCACGGTGAGCCGTGTCAATCTGGTCATCGCCGGCCTTGCCGATGCAGACGCAGAGCAGCAGTGACCCTTTTAGAGACCGAATAGAAAATGACCGATCCTCCCCGCCGCTTCGGATGGGGAGGGTTCGTGTTGCGAGAGGAATAGTATGGAAAACATTTTGCCCCGTAGAGAAGCACGCGAGAATGCCTTTTTGCTGGCATTTTCGCAGACCTTTGGCGATGTGCCGCTGGCCGAGGCCATCCTGAACCACGAAGAAAACGACGAAGACCACCCGGTGGACGGCTTCAGCAAGCACCTGCTGAACGCTTACTACGACCACTCGGCTGAGGTGGACGACGAGATCCGTGCGCACCTGCGCAACTGGACGATGGAGCGCCTGCCCCGCGTGAGCCTGACGGTGCTGCGCCTGGCCATTGCCGAAATGCTGTTTGGCGGCGAGAACAAGCCCGGCGTTGCCATCAACGAGGCCGTTGAACTGACGAAGAAATATGGTGCCGACGAAGATTATCAGTTCGTGAACGGCCTGCTTGGCGCAGTGGCCCGCGACCACGGTCTGAACGACGAAGCCGCAGCGGAGTCGGCTGAACAGTGAGCCGTTATACGCTTGGGATCGACACGAGCAACTATGCAACCTCTCTGGCGGTGTTTGACACAGCCGGAGAGGTTGTTTGTGCAAAGAAGCGCTTTTTGCCGGTCAAGGCGGGCCAGCTTGGTCTGCGGCAGAGCGATGCGCTGTTCCACCACACGGCGGCCCTGCCGGAGATGCTGCAGCAGCTTGCACAGGAGTTCGACCTGACAAAGATCGAAGCCGTGGGCGTATCCCAGAAGCCGCGCCCGGCCGAGGGCAGCTACATGCCCTGCTTTCTGGCAGGCGTCAGCGCCGCGACCGCCTTTGCAAAGGCGCGGGACATCCCGCTCGTGCTGACGACCCATCAGCAGGGCCATGCGGCCGCTGCGCTGTTCGCCGCCAAAGGAGAACAGCTGTTCCGGGAAAAGGTCCTGCTGTTCCACATCTCCGGCGGCACCACCGATCTGCTTTTGTGCGACCAGGTGCGCCAGATCACGCCCCTTGGCACCAGCACCGATCTTTATGCCGGCCAGGCCGTGGACCGTGTGGGCGTCAAGCTGGGCTTTGCCTTCCCGGCGGGTGCCGAGGTCTCGCGCCTTGCCGCCCAGTGCACCGAGGAGATCAAGCCGAAGTCCAGCGTGAAGGGGATGCAGTGCAGCCTTTCCGGGCTGGAGAACCAGTGCAATGCGCTGCTGACAGCGGGCAAAAGCCCGGAGTATGTCTGCAAATACTGCCTGCTCTGCGTGGCCGATACGGTGGTCAAGATGACCAAAGCCGCCCAGAAGGAATACCCCGGCCTGCCGGTGGTCTGCGCAGGCGGTGTCATGAGCAGTGACATCATCCACAGCTGGGTGAACAAGCGCCTGCCCGGTGTCTATTTCGTGCCGGGGCAGTATTCCAGCGATAACGCCATCGGCGTGTCGATCCTTGCTGCGCGGGAGGCCGGGCTATGGCTGAAGTGATCTCGGTCTCTGCGCTGAACCGTTATGTCAAAATGCGTCTGGACGCCGACGATGTGCTGTTCGATCTGGCCCTGCGGGGCGAGATCGCAAACTTTGTGCAGAATGCCCGCAGCGGTCACTGCTATTTCACCCTGCGGGACGATGCCTGCAGCGTGAAGGCCGTGATGTTCCGCTCGGATGCTGCCCGGCTTGCGTTCCGCCCCCAGGAGGGGATGCGGGTCGTGGTGCGCTGCCGTGCAACGCTGTATGAGCGTGACGGCGCGTTCCAGCTGTACGTCAACGCAATGTTCCCGGACGGCATGGGGGCGGCCCAGCTTGCACTGGAACAGCTCAAGGAGAAGCTTGCCAAGGAAGGCCTTTTTGACCCGGAGCACAAAAAGCCGCTGCCTGCATTTCCGCAGTGCATCGGCGTCGTGACCAGCAAGACCGGTGCGGCACTGCAGGACATCCGCAACGTCATCGGCCGCCGCTGGCCGGCCGCGAAGCTGCTGCTCTGCCCGGTGACGGTGCAGGGCTTTGAAGCGGCCCAGCAGGTGGCGGACGCCATCCGCAGGCTGGACCAGCGCCGGGATGTGGACGAGATCATTGTGGCGCGCGGCGGCGGCAGCCGGGAAGACCTGTGGGTGTTCAACGCGGAGGTGATCGCCCGGGCAGCCTTCCGCTGCAAAAAGCCGCTCATCAGCGCCATTGGCCACGAGATCGACTATACGATCCTGGACTTCGTGGCCGACCAACGCGCGCCGACGCCCTCGGCCGCCGCAGAGCTGGCCGTGCCGGACCGCGCCGAGCAAAAAAGAATTTTGCTGGAATTACAACAAAATATTCGCAAAAATATGCAAAATCGTCTCGATTTATGCTATAATGGTCTGGAACAATACAACTATGTGTTGGAACAACACCTGCCGGACCGCCTGCTGCAGAAAAATGCGGCAGCACTGCAGCAGCTGCAGGACAGTATCCGCGCGCAGCTGCGTGAAAAAGAAACGGATGCTTCGCGGCAGCTGCAGCATGCGGCCGTTCTGGCGGATTCCCTGAACCCGTATCGCGTGCTGGCACGCGGCTATGCGATGATGACCACCGAAAAGGGAAAGATTTTGTCCGAGGGGGCCTTGCAGCCGGAGCAGACGGTCTATATTCGAAGCGCTTCCCGCCGCGCAAGATGCCGGGTGGAAGCAGTGGAGGAACTCAATGAAAACACCTAAAAGTTTTGAGGAAGGCATGGAACGCCTGAATGGTGTTCTTGCAAAGATGCAAAGCGAAGAAACCACCCTTGCAGACTCCGTCAAGCTCTATGCCGAGGCGGCGGCGCTGATGGAATACTGCCGCGCTGCGCTGGAAAAGACCTCGCTCCAGATCGAGGAGATCGACGCAAAGCTTGCGCAGTCCGCGCCGGACAGCGGGGAGGAAGACTGATGGAATACAAAGCGCAATACGAAGCCTATCTCGCGCAGGCATCAAAGGCACTGGATGCAGCCTGTGGGCAGTTCCTGCCGGAGACGTCCGAGGTCTGCCGTGCGGCACGCTACAGCCTGCTGGGCGGCGGCAAGCGCATCCGCGCTGTGCTGGTGCTGAGCGTCTGCGACCTGCTGGGCGGCGACAAGGCCGCAGCCGGGCAGTTTGCGGCGGCTGTGGAGATGCTGCACTGCTATTCACTGATCCACGACGACCTGCCCTGCATGGACAACGACGACCTGCGCCGTGGGCGGCCTTCCTGCCACAAGGCCTTTGATGAGGCCACTGCCATGCTGGCAGGGGATGTGCTGCTGACCGAAGCCTTTGAGGTGGTCGCGAACGCACCTGCGTCGGCGCAGGCCTGCGTTCGGGCAGCCCGGGCGTTGGGCGCCGGTGCCGGCAGCCGCGGCATGGTCTATGGGCAGGAGCTGGATTTAAAATATGAGGCACTTGCCGCCACCGAGGACCAGCTGCGGCTGATCCACCGCAACAAGACCGGCGCGCTGATCAACGCGGCCGTCCAGATGGGGGCCGCTGCCGCAGAGGCCGACACCGAGACCTGCCGTGTGCTGGAAGCCTATGCCTACGGTCTGGGGCTCGTGTTCCAGATCGTGGACGATGTGCTGGACGTCACCAGCACGCCGGAACAGCTGGGCAAACCCATCGGCAGCGACAGCGAAAACGGCAAAACGACCTTTGCCACCCTGTACGGTGTGCAGGGTGCAATGGACCTTGCACAAAAACTCAACGCCGAGACCTGCGCGCAGCTGCACAGCCATTTTGGCACAAAAGCGGCGTTTCTGGAGCAGCTGGCACAGCAGCTTCTGGTGCGCAAAAGCTGATCCCCCGATCAAATCATAAAGGAAGATGATTATGCAGTTCATTCACGAGATCTTTTCGTTCAATCCGATCCTTACCGTATCGCTTCTGGGCTGGTTCGTGGCACAGGTGCTGAAGACCCTCATCAACTTTATCCTGCTGGGCAAATTCCAGCTGGAGCGCATGTGGGGCGACGGCGGCATGCCCAGCGCCCACAGTGCGACCGTCTGCGCCATGGTGATCGCAACGGCACGCTGCGAGGGTGTCAATTCTGCCATTTTCGCCGTGGCAAGCGTGGTCGCCATCATCACGATGCACGACGCCATGGGCGTGCGCCACGAGACTGGCGAACAGGCGAAGGTGCTGAACCAGATGATCGCGCAGTGGATCGACGTGAGCGAGAAAAACGCGCCCTTCCTGCAGAACATGCACCTGAAGGAAATGGTCGGTCACACGCCCCTGCAGGTCGTGGCGGGTGTTCTGGTCGGCGTGGCGGTCGGCCTTCTGTACCCGATCGCGTAAAATGGTCGAACCATCGAAAACTCCTTTTGAAGGATGTGGGATTATGGGATCATTGCTGCTGGACAGCATTCACCAGCCCAGCGATCTGAAACAGCTGGATCACCAGCAGATCGTGCAGCTGTGCGAGGAGATCCGTCATTTTTTACTGGAAAACATTTCAAAAACGGGCGGCCACCTGGCCTCGAACCTTGGCACGGTGGAACTGACCGTGGCGCTGCACCGCGTGCTGGAAACGCCGAAGGATGCCATCGTCTTTGATGTGGGGCATCAGTGCTACACGCACAAGATCCTCACCGGCCGCAAAGAGCAATTTGATAAGCTTCGTCAGATCGACGGAATTTCCGGCTTTCCGAACCCGGATGAAAGCGTTCACGACGCGTTCATTGCCGGGCACGGGAACACGGCGCTTTCCCTTGCCATCGGCATGGCCTGGGCCAAAAAGCTGCGGCACGAGCCGGGCCTTGTGGCGGCCATCATCGGCGACGGTGCGTTCACCGGCGGCATGGTCTACGAAGGCATGAACAACATTGAAAATCTGGACAATCTGCTCGTGATCCTGAACGACAACAAGATGTCCATTTCCAAAAATGTGGGCGCGCTGGCGCGGTATCTGACCCACCTGCGCACAACGACGGCCTACTATGATGCAAAAGATAATGTGAGCAGCTTCCTGGACCATGTGCCGGTGGTGGGCACGCCCATGAAAAAGACACTGACCAATGCCAAAACGCTGGTACGCCGTGCCATGTATCACTCCACCATGTTTGAGGACATGGGGTTCCAGTACATCGGGCCGGTGGACGGGCATAACGAGGAAGAACTGGAACGGACGCTCCGCACCATCTGTGGCCGCCCGGGCCCGCATTTTTTGCACGTCGTCACCAAAAAGGGCAAAGGCTACCGGCCCGCCGAGATCAACCCGGGCAGCTACCACGGCGTGTCGGCGTTTGACCCGGACGGGATGCCGGACCCCGAGGTTGCACCCAAGGAGTCCTTCTCCACAGTGTTTGGCAAGGCACTTGTGAAGGAAGGCGGCGAGGTCGGGAACCTGTGCGCCATTACGGCTGCCATGAAATATGGTACCGGCCTGCAGTTCTTTGCCCACAGCCACCCGGAACGGTTCTTTGACGTCGGCATGGCGGAACAGCATGCGGTGACCTTCGCGGCCGGGCTTGCAAGCCAGGGAATGCTGCCGGTGGTGTGCATCTACTCCACCTTCCTGCAGCGGTCTTACGACCAGATCATCCACGACGTGAACCTGCTGAAGGAGAACGTCGTGTTTGCCATCGACCGCGCCGGTTTTGTTCCGGCCGATGGTGAGACCCATCAGGGCATTTATGACCCGGCCTTCCTGAGCCAGGTCGGCATGCCGATCTATGCGCCTTCCAACTATGCAGAACTGACGTACTGGCTGCATGAACTGCTGCAGGGGGCGTTCCAGGGCCCGCGCGCCATCCGCTACCCGCGGGGCGGGGAAGATGCAGCACTGGCAAAGCACCCCTGCACCGGGTCGGAATATGATTTCCTGACGAAAAAGGCAGGTACATCAATCGTCTTGGTGAGCTATGCGGATGAAATGGCCGAATTGATCGAAGCGGAGCGGAGTTTGAATGAAAATTCGATCGAATGTGATACGCTGAAGCTTGTAAAGATATATCCCTTTACAGAAAAACTTGTCGAAGACCTGATGAATTATAAAGTCGTGCTGTTTGCAGAGGAATGCATTGCCGTCGGCGGCATTGGCGAGCATCTGGAGTACGTGCTGCGGCAGAATGGCTGGAATGGACGATTTATCCATCGTGCCGTGCGGGAAGCCCGCCTGCCGCACGCAAGCGTTGCCCAGATCCGGCAGGCGGTCGGGCTGGACGCAGAGAGCCTGGCCCAGGCTGTGCAGGCTGCGGTTATGAAAGGAGAATTTGAATCGTGAAAATTCGATTGGATCAATATCTGGTTCAGCATGGTCTGATCCAGAGTCGTGAACGTGCAAAGGCAATGATCATGTCCGGCGTGGTGTTTGTCAACGAGCAGAAGGTGGACAAGGCCGGTGAGATGATCAAAGAGGACGCCAAGGTCGAGGTGCGCGGCCACGACATCGGCTATGTCAGCCGCGGCGGCCTGAAGCTGGAAAAAGCCATGCAGTGCTTCCCGCTGACCCCGCGCGGCAAGGTGTGCATGGACATCGGCGCTTCCACCGGCGGCTTCACCGACTGCATGCTGCAGAACGGTGCCGTGAAGGTCTATGCCGTGGACGTAGGCTACGGCCAGCTGGCCTGGAAACTGCGGACGGACGAGCGCGTGGTGAACATGGAACGCACCAACATCCGTAATGTCACGCCGGATGCACTGGCAGAGCCCATTGAATTTTTCAGTGTGGACGTCTCGTTCATTTCGCTGCACCACATTTTCCCGGTGGCACAGGCCATCACGACCCCGGATGCCATGGGCGTCTGCCTGGTCAAGCCGCAGTTTGAGGCTGGCCGCGAGAAGGTGGGCAAAAATGGCGTCGTGCGCGACCCGGCCACCCACCGCGAAGTGCTGCACAATGCCATGGGCTACGCTGCCGCCAACGGCTTTGCCGTGCGCGGACTGGACTTCAGCCCGGTGAAGGGCCCGGAAGGCAACATTGAATACCTGATGTTCGTCCAGAAAAGCGACGAGCCGGCCGTTCTGGACGACAGCGTGGCCGAACAGGTGGTGGCGGCAAGCCACAGCAGCCTGGACCGCTGAACGCATTCATTTTATAAAAGAGGGGCTTCCGGCATGACGATCTACATTTCACCGAATCCCGGCAAGGCTTCCGCCAGCGAGATCGCACTCCGCGCAGCGCAGATCTTGCTGACGCACGGGGCCGCCGTCCTGATGTGCGAAGACCTGCGGGAGAGCTGCAGCACCATGGGCGTTGTCTACCTGCCGCAGAAGGACTGCCTGGAGCGTGCCGATGTGATCCTGACCATCGGCGGCGACGGTACCATTTTGCACGAGGCCAATCTCTCGCTGCAGTACGCAAAGCCGATTTTGGGCATCAACCTGGGCCGCTGCGGTTTTCTGGCTACCTGTGAGATCAGCGAGATGGAAGCAAAGCTCTCCGCCGTGGCCCGGGGCGAATTCAGCCTGGACAACCGGATGCTCCTTTTCGTCCGGGTGCTGGGGCACGATGGCTGGGAGGGCCACGCCCTGAACGATGTCGTGGTCACGAAGGGCCGCCTGCAGCAGGCCATCGACTTCAGCATTTACTGCGACGACATTCTCGTGGAGCACTACCGCGGTGACGGCGTGATCGTCGCCACACCCACCGGTTCCACCGCCTATTCACTGGCGGCGGGCGGTCCCATCCTGGATTCCCAGACAAAGGGCGTTGTGGTCACGCCGATCTGCCCCCACAGCCTGGCCAGCCCGGCCATGGTCTTTGCACAGGAACGCAAATTGAACATCTGCGTGGGGCAGGTGGCAGACGATGAGGTTTTCATCAGCTGCGACGGTGCGGCCGGTTTCCCGCTCAAGGCCGGTGCCACGGCAGAGGTGCGGCTCTCCGATCAGGTGGTAAAGCTGATCACCTTCGGCAAGGCCGATCAGTTCCAGGCCATCGACCAGAAGCTGCGGAGCAGACGATAACAGGGGAGGCGATTTTTATGGCGCGCAGCCGTAAAGAAGATGCAAAGAGCAAGGGGGACCGCCTGCAGGCGATTCTTCGGCTCGTACAGGAGTATCCCATCAGCCGGCAGGAGGTCCTTCTGGATCACCTCCGCAGGGAAGGCTTCGAGGTGACGCAGGCCACGATCTCCCGCGATATCCGGGAGCTGTGCCTGGTGAAGGCAGCCACCGCAGAGGGCTACCGGTATGTTTCCAGCCGGAGCGAAGGGTTCAACCCCAAAACGCAGAGCCGCTTTGAAACGATCTTTCACGAGTCGGTGCTGGGGGTGGATTATGCCGGGCATGTGGTGCTGGTGAAGTGCTACTCCGGCATGGCAAATGCTGCGTGCGAGGTTTTTGACGCATTGCAGTGGAAAAATGTTGTCGGAACGCTTTCCGGCGATGACACGTTTTTGATCGTTGCCCGCTCGGAGCGCGATGCGAAAACCATCTGCTCGGAGCTGACGCGGCACATCGGACAGAAATGATATGCGGGAGAGAGGAACATGCTGAGCAGCCTGCAAATTGAAAATGTTGCCGTCATCCAGAAGGCAGAGGTCCACTTCCAGCCGGGCCTGAATGTGCTCACCGGCGAAACGGGTGCGGGCAAATCCATCCTGATCGACTCCATCAACGCGATCCTCGGCAACCGCACCTCCAAGGACCTGGTGCGCACCGGTGCTGCCAAGGCCGTGATCCGCGCGGCATTCGAGCAGGTGCCGGATGCCGTTCTGGACAGCCTGGAAAAGGCCGGGTACGAGCGCTCGGATGCGCTGATGCTCAGCCGCGAGATCACCGCCGAAGGCAAAAGCAGCTGCCGCATCAACGGAATGCCCGCCACGGCTGCCGTGCTGCGGGAGCTGTGCGGCGGGCTGATCAACATCAACGGCCAGCACGACTCGGTGGGCCTGCTGAACCCGGCGCGCCACCTGGGCATTCTGGATGACTATGCGCAGAACGACGTGCAGTTCCAGGAATATTATGCGCTGTATCGGGAACTTGTGCGCATCAAGCGCGAGCTGGATGCCATGATCACCGACGAGGCGGAAAAGCAGCGGCGGGTCGACCTGCTGAGCTATCAGGTGCAGGAGATCGAGAATGCGGCGCTGACCGCAGGCGAGGAGCAGACGCTGGAAAGCCGCCGCAGGGTGCTGGCGAATGCCTCCACCATCCGGGACCGCATCGCCCAGTGCTACGCGCTGCTTTCCGGCGGTGACGAGGCGGCCGGTGCGGTGGACCTTCTGGGCGAAGCTTCCAACGCGGCTTCGGACGCCGCGCAGCTGGACGAGGCGCTTTCCGGCGCAGCCGGTCAGCTGACAGACCTTTATTATACGGCCAAAGACGTCGCGGCTGACCTGGTCGGGCGGCTGGATGCCTACGAGACGAACGACGCCGAGCTGGACGAGATCGAGCAGCGGCTGGACCTGCTCTACAAGCTCAAGCGCAAGTATGGCGACACCGTCGAGGATGTGATCGCATTCGGCCAGAAGGCCCGCGAGGAGCTGCAGAACATTCAGACTTCCCAGGAACGCTACGACCACCTGCAGGCGGAAAAGCGCCGCCTGTATGCGCAGGCACGCGAGAAGGCCGAAGTGCTGACCCAGACCCGCCTGCGCGCCTTTGAAGAATTGAACAAGCGCATCTCCGGCACGTTGGACTTCCTGAACATGCCCGGCGTGCGCATGACGCTGCGCCACACCCGCGGCCCGCTGGCCAGCCACGGCCAGGACGGCATCGAGTTCTATATCTCCACAAACCCTGGCGAAGCGCCGAAGCCGCTGGCCAAGATCGCGTCCGGCGGCGAGCTGAGCCGCATCACCCTGGCCATCAAAAATGCGATGGCCGATAAGGACGCCGTGCCCACCGTGATCTACGACGAGATCGACAGCGGCGTTTCCGGCAAGGCAGCCAGCCGCATCGGCGAAGTGCTGCGCCAGAGTGCGCAGGGGCACCAGATTTTGTGCATCACCCACACGGCTCAGATCGCAGCGCTGGCGGACTGCCACCTGCTCATCCAGAAGAATGTGGAGAACGACCGCACCTATACCGAGATCCACCCGCTGGATACGGAGGGCCGCGTGGAAGCGCTGGCCCGGCTGGTCTCCGGCGACCACGTCACCGAGCTTTCCCGCGCAAATGCGCGCGAAATGCTGCAGGAGCGAAGCAAGGCTTGACAAGGCCGTTTTGTTGTGATAAAGTAGTTCTCGTTAATAGCGATGAAGGGAACAAGTACCCTGTAGCGTTCTGCCCAGAGAAACCCCGGCTGGTGAAAGGGGCCGCAGAGCAGCAGGCGAAATACCTCCCGGAGCTGCAGGCCGAATGCCGCTTGGCTAGTAGGCTGTGCCGCGTGCGAGCGTTACAAACGCAGGAGTGTCACTCTACTCTGGGGTGCGCACTCGTGAGGCCGCTTCCGTGAGGGGGCGGCAAACAGAGGTGGTACCGCGAATTTTCTCGCCCTCTGCCAAATTCATTTTTGGCAGGGGGCGTTTTGTTTCCCTCTGCCCCACACAACAGGAGGAAAAACTTATGACTCTGTACGAAGAACTCCAGGCCCGCGGTCTGGTGGCCCAGATCACCGATGACGAGATCATCGACCTCATCAACAACGGCAAGGCTACCTTCTACATCGGCTTTGACTGCACCGCCGACAGCCTGACCGCTGGTCACTTCATGGCCCTGACCCTGATGAAGCGCCTGCAGATGGCGGGCAACAAGCCCATCGCCCTGATCGGCGGCGGCACCACCATGATCGGCGACCCTTCTGGCCGCACCGACATGCGCAAGATGCTCACCAAGGAGGACATCGCCCACAATGCCGCCTGCTTCAAGAAGCAGATGGAGAAGTTCATTGATTTCTCCGACGGCAAGGCTCTGATGCTGAACAATGCCGACTGGCTGCTGAACCTGAACTATGTGGAACTGCTGCGTGACGTGGGTGCCTGCTTCTCGGTGAACAACATGCTGCGCGCCAAGTGCTACGAACAGCGCATGGAGAAGGGCCTGTCCTTCCTGGAATTCAACTACATGATCATGCAGAGCTACGACTTCTACTACATGTTCCAGCACTACGGCTGCAACATGCAGTTCGGTGGCGACGACCAGTGGAGCAACATGCTGGGCGGCACCGAGCTGATCCGCCGCAAGCTGGGCAAGGACGCCTACGCTATGACCATCACTCTGCTGACCGATTCCCAGGGCAAGAAGATGGGCAAGACCGCCGGCAATGCCGTCTGGCTGGACCCCAACAAGACCAGCCCCTTCGAGTTCTACCAGTACTGGCGCAATGTGGGTGATGCCGATGTGATGAAGTGCATCCGCATGCTCACCTTCCTGCCGCTGGAGCAGATCGACGAGATGAGCACCTGGAAGGACCAGCGCCTGAACGAGGCCAAGGAGATCCTGGCTTACGAGCTGACCAGCATGGTCCACGGCAAGGAAGAAGCCGAAAAGGCACAGAACGCTGCCCGTGCTCTGTTCAGCGGCAGCGCCATGGACACCGAGCATATGCCCAGCACCCAGCTGACCGAAGCCGACCTGACCGACGGCTCCATCGGCATCCTGACCCTGATGGTCAAGGCCGGTCTGGCAGCCTCCAACGGCGAAGCCCGCCGTCTGGTGGTGCAGGGCGGCGTCCTGGCCGATGGCGAAAAGGTGGCAGCACCCTCTGTCAGCTTCACCGCAGAGCAGCTGAAGAAGGGCATCGTCATCAAGAAGGGCAAGAAGGTCTACCACAAGGTCACGCTGTAAAACGGGAACGCCCGATAAGCAAAAAAGGAACTGCTGACATCTTGTCAGCAGTTCCTTTTTCTGTATAAGCGCAGTTATTTCTGCAGGTCGTGCAGCTTTTCGGCGGGGAGCTTCTGGCTCAAAAATTCCCAGGCGGCATCCAGCCGGTCGTTCATCAGGTAGGCTTTGCCAGGCTCTACATAAATATAAACGGCGTTCTGGGTGCGGTAGGCACAATGGATGCCGTCCCACGCATGGCGTTCGGTTGGCTCTGCCTTGTCCTGGCTGCCCACCATCCAGATGGAAAAGGCGTCATCGGCCAGCTCCAGCCGGTAGAACGGGCGGGGGAAGTGCATCTTCTTCACCTGCTGGGCAAGGCTGTAGAAGTAAGCGCCGAAGTAGCTGGCCGGCAGGCCGATGCCGACAAGGGCCAGCACAACGGTCAGCAGAGCGGCACCGGGGCGCTTGCCGATCTGTGAAAGGCAGACACCGGCAAACGCCAGCATGATGACGGCAAAGATCGTGGGCCGCACCCAGCTTTTGCGGTGGTGGAACACATCGAACACGGCAAAATCGCGGAAGCCCTGGGCGTCCATCTGGATGGAGACCGAGATGGGCTGCGCGGAGATCGTCTGGGACATAAAGTCGCCTCCTTTTTCTATCATGGAAATGGTATCACATTTGCCGCAGTTAGGCAAGGGCAGAGCGCCGCACAGACCGACTTTTCTTAAAAAGTGCTGAAAAAGCCGAAATTTCCTCTTGCATTCTTTTGAAATCGTGCTATAATAGTAAGGCAATCGTTTCCAAGGCCGCTCGACGGGGTAGCCGATATTGAAGGTTGTGATGGGCACATACATTTATAATATGGCCCCGAACGTCAGAACCAGAAATGAGGTGAAAAGAATGAAACAGGGTATCCATCCGAACTACGTTGACTGCACCATCACCTGCGCATGCGGCAACGTCATCAAGACTCGTTCCACCAAGCCTGAGATCCACGTCGAAGTTTGCTCCAAGTGCCATCCTTTCTACACTGGCAAGCAGAAGCTGGTTGACTCCGGCGGACGTGTTGAGCGCTTCAACAAGCGTTTCGGCCGTAAGTAATTATGGTTTTTCGCGCTGTCTCCTTCGGGAGGCAGCGTTTTTGTTTTGTCGGCAGAAGAAAGCACTGCTTTTTATAATTCTTAAGAAATCTTTTTGCATTGCCGCACAGGATTGACTTAGAAATTACACATTTTCCATCTAAAATATACCAGCATGAATCCGAAAGCTGTTTTGCGCCCGGGGCTGCTCCGGCGGGAAAGGCGGCTTTCCGAAACGAAGGAGCGTTTGCTGTGATCGAAGTTTCTCATCTGAGCAAAAAATACGGCACCCGCCCAGCCATTGAAGATCTGTCCTTCACGGTGGGGGATGGGCAGATTTTTGGTCTGCTGGGGCCGAATGGTGCGGGCAAATCCACCATCATGAACATCCTCACCGGCTACCTTGCGCCCACCTCGGGTGAGGTGAAGGTGGCGGGCTTCAGCCTGCCGGAAGAAGCCCAGCAGGCCAAGGCCTGTGTGGGCTACCTGCCCGAGCAGCCGCCGCTTTACCCGGAGATGACCGTACAGGAATATCTGGATTTTGCAGCGGAACTGAAGGGCGTCAAAAAGAAGGCTGAGCGCAAAGAACAGGTGCTGAAAGCTGCCCGCCGCACCGGGCTGGAAGATGTGCTGCCCCGGCTCATCCGCAGCCTGTCCAAGGGTTATCGCCAGCGCGTGGGCATTGCGCAGGCGCTGCTGGGCAGCCCGAAGCTCATCATTCTGGATGAGCCCACCGTTGGCCTGGACCCGGCGCAGGTCATCGGCATCCGCAAGCTGATCCAGGAACTGGGCCGGACCCACACGGTCATCCTGTCCAGCCACATCCTCAGCGAGGTGCAGGCCGTGTGCAGCCAGGTGCTGATCCTTTCCAAGGGCCGTCTGGTGGCTGTGGGTGCCCCGGATGCGCTGGGGGACAGCTTCGACACCAGCAGCTGCCTGCGGGTCACGGTGCTGGGTGACGGCAAGGCGGTGCTGCGGGCCGTGGGTGCTGTGCCGGGCATCTGCAAGGCAGAGATCGTGAGCGAAAGCGATGGCCAGGTGACCTTCACGGCCGAGAGCAGGGATTCGACCGACCACCGCGCCGCTGTGTCCCGCGCCCTCACGAAGGCGGGCTGCACGGTGCTGGAGCTGACGGCCGAGAGCCGCTCGCTGGAGGACGTGTTCCTTGCCCTGACCGAGCGCGGCCCCGCCCAGACGACAGAAGGGGAGGAAGAAGACGAATGATCGCGATTTTCAAACGTGAGGTCCGCAGCTGCTTCCACGGCATGATCGGTTTTGTGCTCACAGCCTTCATGCTGGCGGCTGCGGCCATCTATTTTGTGGCACTGAACCTGGGCTACGGCCTGACGGACTTTGGCTATTATACGCTGTGCCGAACCATCTTTGTGCTGCTTTTGTATATCCCGGTGCTGACGATGCGCTCCTTTGCTGAGGAGCGCCGCACCCGCACCGATCAGCTTCTGCTCACGAGTCCGGTGTCCGTGTGGGGCATCGTGCTGGGCAAATTCTTTGCGCTGTGCGTCATCTTTGCGCTGCCCTGCATCGCAGACGCCGTCATGATCCTTGTGCTGGCGGCGCTGGGTGCCACCGGCACAGCGACGCTGGCAAACTTTGCAGCGCTGCTGTGCTATTACCTTATGGGCTGCGCGGCCATCGCCATCGGCGTGTTCCTGTCCAGCCTGACCGAGAACCAGATCATTGCAGCCGTGGCAGGCATTGCCGCCCTGCTGGTGGCCTACATGATGCCCAGCCTGCGCAACCTGTTCACGACGGGCAGCGCCGTGGCGCTGGCGCTGTTCACGGTCATTGCGGCTGTGCTCAGCGTGGCGGCCGGGCTGCGCACCCGCAGCTTCACGCTGGGGTGCCTGCTGTTCGCGGGCTGCTGCGTGGCGCTGACAGCACTGTTCCTGCTGCAGAGCAGCTGGCTGACCGAGGCCTTCAGCGCCGTGCTCAGCGGGCTGTGCCTGTTCAGCCCCTTTGAGGAATTCGTCAACAGCAGCTTTTCCATCCCGACGCTGGTCTACTATCTGACCGTCACCGTTCTGTTCCTGTTCTTCACGGCACAGGGGCTGGAAAAGCGCCGCTGGAACTGAGAGGAGGGAACCAACATGAAAAAGTTTAAGCTGACTTCCTCTGCAAACGGCAAGGTGTTCCGCAGCGGCGTGTACTCCACGGCCATTCTGGCAGCGGCCATCGTGCTGGCGGTACTGCTGAACCTGCTGGTGGGTGCACTGCCGAAAAAATATACCGAGTTCGATCTTTCCGAAGCCAAGATGTATACTCTCGGCGACAGCTCCAAAAAGCTGGTGCAGAGCCTTGACCAGGACGTGACGGTCTACTATCTGTGCGAGACCGGCAGCGAGGACGCCATCCTCACCAAGCTGCTGGACCACTACGCCGACGAGAGCAGCCACTTCCGCTGGGAGCAGAAGGACCCGGCCATCTACCCGACCTTTGCGGCCCAGTATGGTGCATCCGATGTCTCCACCGGCAGCCTGATCGTGGTGAGCGGGGAGAACAACGTGGTGCTGGACGCTGCCGACCTCTACGAATATGACTACTCCGATTACTACACCACCGGTTCTGCCAACGTGACCTTCGGCGGCGAAAAGCAGATCACCTCGGCCATCTACAAGCTGACGGCAGCCGAGGAGACCCACGCCTACTACACCACGAACCACGGCGAACAGGCGCTGACTTCCTCGCTGACCGAAGCGCTGGAAGCCCAGAACATCACGGCCCAGCCGCTGGACCTGCTCACCAGCACCATCCCCGACGACTGCGACCTGCTCATCATCAATGATCCCACCTCGGATTTTGCCTCTGACGGCCTGGTGGATGAGATCTCCCAGCTGCAGACCTACCTGGAGAACGGCGGCAGGGTGCTGCTCACCACAAACGGCTACGACGAGACGCCGAATCTGGACGCCGTTATGGCGCAGTTCGGCCTTGCCCGGGAAGCGGGCCTTGTGGTGGAAGGCGACAGCAGCCATGCCCTGTACGGCTCCCCGTACTCGCTGTTCCCGGACTACGGCACCACCGACGAAAGCACCGCGCTGGACGGCGTGAACCGCAGTACCCATGTGATGCTGTCGGTGGCGCAGGGCATCACCGTCACCGAGACCGACGGTGTGACGGCCGAATCCCTGCTGAACACCTCGGAGGACGCTTACAGCAAGCTGAATTTCGACACAAGCTCCACCACCGCAAAAGAGGACGGCGACACCGACGGCCCCTTCTCGCTGGCGGTGTGGGCCCGCAAGGATGACACCGGTGCCGAGGTAATCTGGATCGGCTGCCCCAACATGGACAACGAACAGCTGTATCAATCCATCCCGGGCAACCTGACCTTCCTGCAGGGCTGCGCGGCTTCCATGGTGGGGCAGGATATCCTCATCGACACCAAGGCACTGGAAGCTTCGCCCATCACCATTCCGGCTTCCACCGCCACAACGCTGGGGCTGGTGTTCGTCTTTGTGCTGCCCGCGGCAGTGCTCATTGCGGGCGCCGTGGTGGTGCTGCTGCGCCGCCGCAAGTAAGGAGGCAGCCGCATGAAAACAAAACAGCGCACCCTTGCCGTTCTTCTGCTGCTGGCGCTTCTCCTCGGCGGGCTGCTATGGCTCGTCACCCGCAGCAATGCTGCGGAAGAAGCCGCGTCCAGTGCCGCCGCAGAAGGCACCATCCCGCTTTCCAACTTTGCCATCGGGGACCTGGAACAGCTGCAGTATATCTACGGCGGTGAGACCATCACCCTGAACTACGACTCCGGCAGCTGGACGCTGGCCGACGACCCGGACTATCATCTGGACGCTTCCGCCTGCAACACCATGGCGACGGCGCTGGCATCGCTGAACGCCAAACGCCAGCTCACGGCTGAGACTGGCGAGGATTATGGTCTGACCGACCCGGCCGTTACCGTGACGGTTACCGCAAACGGCCAGACCAGCACGTTTGCGTTTGGCACTGAGAACCCGGTCACCGGGGACATGTATGTGCAAAAGGAAGGTGACGACGCCATCTACACCGTGTCCGGCAACAAGGCCGCCTGTTTTGAGCTGACCAAAGCCGACCTGTTCGGGGCCTTCAACCCGGCGGGGCTGACCGCCTCGGCACTGGAAAGTGTCTCCATTACCACGAACAGCGGCATCCTCTCGCTGAACGCCGTCTCGGAGCCGGTGGAAACGGAAAGCAGTTCGGAAGATGCTTCTTCCGAAAGCTCTGCGGACTCGGCAGAATACCAGACTGTCTGGCGTCTTGCGGATGAGCCGGATGCCGCACTGGACGAGACAAAAGTGCAGAGCATCCTCTCAGCCCTCAGCAGCTATGTCTCGGCACAGGTGACGGATGCGGACCCGTCTGCCTACGGCTTTGATGCACCGCTTGCCACCGTGCAGGCCGCCACCGCCGACGGCACCGTGACCCTGCGCTATGCCAGCAATGCCGACGGCTGCTGGCTGATGACAGAAGGGGACAGCTCCGTGTATGCCGTGGACCTCAGCACCGTGCAGGCCCTTCTGACAACGGCCGACCAGCTCAAAACGGAATAAAATGCCAACATGCGCCGCATGCGGAAAGCCCGCTGCGGCGCATGTTTTTTTGTTGCTTTGCGTAAAGTTTCGGCAAACATCGGCAGAGTGATTGACATTTCAGCAAAGATTGATTAAGATAGACGAGACAGGGCAGAATAACTGCGCAATATTTTACGGTCGTCATGGATGTTGTGCGGGGCTGGGTCACCCTGATGCGGGAGAAGGATGGGGCAAAGACCCTGTCTTTTTTCGTATCTGAGTTACAAGGAGGATATAGTAAAAAATGGACAACTCGGTGATCGTTTCACTGCGGGATATCGTGGTGGAATTTGATGGTCAGCGCATTCTGGATGGGCTGAACCTCGACATCCATGACAAAGAGTTTGTGACGCTGCTGGGTTCCTCCGGCTGCGGCAAAACCACCACCCTGCGCCTGATCGCAGGTTTTCTGGAGCCGAACTCCGGCAAGGTGCTGCTGAAAGGCGAAGACATCACCGGCGTGCCGCCCTACAAGCGCCCGGTGAATACCGTCTTCCAGAAGTATGCACTGTTCCCGCACCTGAACGTGTTCGAGAACGTGGCCTTCGGCCTGCGCCTGAAGAAGATGGACGAAGAAACCATCCGCCGCAAGGTGCGTGACATGCTGGAAGTCGTGGGCCTGAAGGGGTTCGAGCGCCGCAGCATCAGCCAGATGTCCGGCGGCCAGCAGCAGCGCGTGGCCATCGCCCGCAGTCTGGTCAACGAGCCGGAGATCCTGCTGCTGGATGAGCCCCTGGGTGCTTTGGACCTGAAGCTGCGCAAGGAGATGCAGCTGGAGCTCAAACGTCTGCAGCGCGAGATGAACATCACCTTTATCTATGTCACCCACGATCAGGAAGAAGCCCTGACCATGTCCGACACGGTCGTGGTCATGAACGGCGGCAAGGTGCAGCAGATCGGCACGCCCGAGGACATCTACAACGAGCCGAAGAATGCCTTCGTGGCCGACTTCATCGGCGATTCCAACATCGTGGACGGCGTGATGCACAAGGACTTCCTGGTGTCCTTCTCCGGTGTGGACTTTCCCTGTGTGGACCGCGGCTTTGCCCGCGAGCAGAGCGTGCAGGTCGTTGTGCGCCCGGAGGACATCGAGGTGGTCTCTCCGGTAGAGGGCCAGCTGGTTGGTGTCGTGAACGATGTCATTTTCAAGGGTGTCCACTTCGAGATGCATGTGGACTGCGAGGGCCGCGAGTGGCTCATCCACTCCACCCGCGCCTGCACGCCCGGTGAGACCATTGGTATGCGCATCGGCCCCAACGAGATCCATATCATGGCGCGTTCGGAGGGGTGAGCCGCGATGATGAAGATTTATGATAAGAAGCTGGCCTATCCCTACTTTGTATGGATGGTGCTGTTCACGGTGGTGCCGCTCATCATCGTGGTGTACTATGCCTTCACCGATGGCAACGGTGCCTTCACGCTGGATAACCTCACCTCCATCAGCGGCTACGGCTCGGTGTTTGCCCGCAGTCTGCTGCTGGCCCTCATTGCCACGGTCATCTGTCTGGTCATCGCGTTCCCGGTGGGTTATTTCCTCTCCCGTCTGCGGGTGAACAAGCAGCACATCATGCTCATGCTGGTCATGCTGCCCATGTGGATGAACTTTCTGCTGCGCACTTATGCCTGGATGGGCCTGCTCAGCATCAATGGCCCGGTGAACGCCGTGCTGGGCTTCTTTGGTCTCGGACCCTATTCCATGCTGAACACCTCCGGCGCGGTGGTGCTGGGCATGGTGTACAACTATGTGCCCTATATGATCCTGCCGCTCTACACTAGCATGACCAAGATCGACCAGAGCCTTGTGGAAGCGGCGCAGGATCTGGGCGCTTCCACCACCAAGACCCTTGTCCGGGTGCTCATCCCCATGAGCGTGCCCGGCATCAGCACCGGCATCACGATGGTGTTCGTCCCGGCGGTGTCCACCTTCGTCATCAGCCGTATGCTGGGCGGCGGCTCCAACCTGCTCATCGGCGACCTGATCGAGATGCAGTTCCTGGGCAACAGCTACAACCTGAACGTGGGTTCCGCCATGAGCCTTGTGCTGATGATCATCGTGCTGCTGTGCATGAGCTTCACGTCCAGCTTTGATGAAGATGAAATGGAGGGCGTGTCCTGATGAAAACCAAACATCTGCGCCTGATGCAGCGCGTCTACATCATCCTGTTCTTCTGCTTCATGTACCTGCCCATTGCGTATATGATCGTGTTCAGCTTCAACCAGTCCAAGGGTTACTCGCTGTTCACCGGCTTCACCCTCAAATGGTATTCCAGCCTGCTGCACAATTCCTCCATCCTGAGTGCGCTGCGCGTCTCGCTGGAAGTGGCCCTGCTGTCGGCGGTCGTCGCCACGGTGCTGGGCACGGCGGCGTCTCTGGGCATCGCGTCCATGGGCCGCAAGAGCCGCCTTGTGGTCACCAATATCACCTATATCCCGGTGGTCAACCCGGAGATCATCACCGGCATTTCGCTCATGCTGCTGTTCGTGGCTTACCAGCGCTTTGCCGATGGCGTTTCCTGGCTGCCGGACACCATCATAGGCTTTCCGACGCTGCTCATTGCGCACATCGCGTTCAATGTGCCTTACGTTATTTTTAACGTCAGCCCCAAGCTCAAGCAGCTGGATATCAAGCTGTATGAGGCAGCGCTCGACCTGGGCTGCGACCCGAAGCAGGCATTCTTCAAGGTCATCCTGCCGGAGATCAGCCCGGCCATCCTGTCGGCCTTCCTGATCTGCCTGACTTATTCCATCGACGATTTCATGATCTCCTATTTCAACTGCGGTACCGTGGAGACCCTGCCCATCGCCATCTACTCCATGACCCGCAAGAAGGTCAGTCCGGAGATCTATGCTCTGTCCACCATCATGTTCGTGGTGATCCTGTGCATCATCCTGATTTCCAATGCGATGGAGAGCCGCAATTACCGCCGCGACCAGAAGGCACTGAGAGGGGAGGGCGTGTGATGAAACGTTTTGCTGTTTTGCTGCTCACGCTGGCTTTGGCGGTGTGCTGCACTCTGCCTGCATTCGCAGCCGGGACCATTGAGGTCAACGAGGATATCTCGGTGTCAGCTGATTATGACTGGACCCGCTTCAAGGGCCAGAATATCACCCTGAACGTCTACAACTGGGGCGAGTATATCTCCAACGGTTCGGACGACAGCGTGGATGTGGTGGCTGCCTTTGAGCAGCTCACGGGCATCAAGGTGAATTACACCACCTTCGATTCCAACGAGTCCATGTATGCCAAGCTCAAATCCGGTGCGGCGGACTACGATGTGGTGATCCCGTCGGATTACATGGTGGCCAAGATGATCGCAGAAGGGATGCTCAAGCCCCTCAACTACGACAACATCCCCAACTTCCAGAAGATCGACGCGGAATACCGCAACCCGGATTACGACCCCCAGAACGCCTATACGGTGCCCTACATGCTGTGCACCACCGGCATCATCTACAACACCACGATGGTGGACAAGGCACCCACCAGCTGGGCGGACCTGTGGGATGAACAGTATGCCGGCAACATCCTGATGTTCAACAACAGCCGCGACGCCTACGCCATTGCGGCCTTCAAGAGCGGCCATGACATCAACCCCCAGTCCACGGAAGAAGTGGACGAGGTGGTGAAAGAGCTCAAGGCTCAGAAGCCGCTGGTGCAGGCCTACGTCATGGATGAGATCTTTGATAAAATGATCGGCGGTGAGGCAGCCGTCGGCGTGTACTACTCCGGCGACGCCATCACCATGATCGACGATAACCCCGACCTTGCCTGGGTGTTCCCGGAGGAGGGCAGTGTGCTGTCGGTGGACTGCATGGCCATCCCCGCCACGAGTGAGCACCAGGAAGCCGCCGAAATGTTCATCAACTTCATGTGTGAGACGGACATCGGCAAGGCAAACGCCGAGTACATCGGCTACACCACTCCTATGGAGTCGGTGCGGGAGGTGCTGGACGAGGACCTGCGCGACAGCGAGATCGCTTATCCGCCGGAAGAACTTGCCGCGAAGGAACGGGTGTTCACCGCTCTGAGCGATGACGTGAACAGCGAGCTGGACGTGAAGTGGAGCGAGATGAAGAGCTACGACGAGGGCGGCAGCAGCCTGCTGTTCCTGTCGCTGCTGGCCGCCATGGTGGCGCTGGCCTGCTTCAACATCTGGCGCAAACTGCGCAAAAAGAGCCGCAACCAGTATTAAACAGACGGCCCCGCCCTCTCGGATCTGCTGCTGCCGCAGACGATGGAGAGAGCGGGGCCTTTTTGAAATCATTTTGGATGGGAAAGGAACATTATGGAACCCAATTTTTACACCGAGACCGCAACGGTGCTCAATGCGGATGCGGACTTCCGCAGCCTGCTCAAGCCCAGCGCCCTGCTGCGCTATGTGGAGCAGGTGTCGGCAGATCATGCCCGGACCTTTGGCATGACCGACCAGTTCTTCAAGGATCACGGCGTAGCCTTTCTGGTGGGCAAACAGGCGCTCAAGTTTGACCGCGTGCCCCAGCGTGCGGAGAAGCTCACCCTGCTCACCCGGGCCGAAGCCAGCAGGCGCGGCTCTGTCAAGCGCATCACCACTGTGACCGACGCCGAAGGCAAACAGGTGGCCATGGTGGACTGCCGCTGGATCGTGGTCAGCCTTGCCGAGAACCGCATCCTGCGGGAGCCGGGCTGGACGGTGGACGGCTTCTGGAACGAAACGGTGGAAGGCGAGCTGCCCCTGCAGCTGCACAAGTGCCGTGAAGGGCTCACCAGCGCAGGGGAGTGGACGGTGCGCTACTCCCAGTGTGATCTGAACGGCCATTTGAACAACGCCTTTTACCTCGATCTCGTCTGCGACGCGCTGCCGCTGGAGGTGGTGCGCAAAGGCCCGGTGACCTTTGCCTCCATCAACTACCATCGTGAGGTGCCGATGGGTGAAACAGTGGAAGTATTCTATGCACCCTCGGCAGAGGGCTGGTACATCATCGGCAAGCATAACGGCCAGACCAGCTTTGAATCTTATCTGGAACTGGGTGAGTAAAAGATGCCTGCCGATGCTTGTCCACAAAAAGTTCAAAAATTATTACAAAGAAATTACAAAAAAGCTATTGCAAAACGATTCCAAAAGAGTTACAATATGGTTACAGCAAGGGCAAGCGGCTCTGCTGAGTGTGAAATCTTTTTCTTCTTGTTTTTAGGGATATCGGGCACGGGGTTCTCCTCCTCCGACTGTTCTCCTTCACAGTTCGTGATCCTGCGTGCCGCACAGGCGGTATCCCGCTTCGTGTGCAAAAAAGCTCGTCCTTTCCGGGACGAGCTTTTTTGCATCTTCTGCCGCCCGGAAAAGGCGAAAAATCGGCTTCCCATGCGGAAAAGTATGACCTTGCGCAATTTTGCTGGGCATTTTGCCTGTTTTTCTGCAAAGGACATTTACAAAGTTTGGCGGGGCGGGGGTTTGTATTCCGGCGGGCTTTGTGGTACAGTATATACAATCAATTTATAAGTGACAAACATGAATCCGATTGATGTTGATGCGTTAAGAGAAAAGGAGTTTGAACATGGCTTATTTCTATGAAGAACCTTCCCGCACTTTCGGTGAATACCTGCTGGTCCCCGGCTATTCCTCCGCTGAGAACGTGCCCACTGCCGTCAGCCTGAAGACCCCGCTGGTCAAGTACCGCAAGGGCGAGGAGGAATGCCCCCTGCAGATGAACATCCCCATGATCAGCGCCATCATGCAGGCTGTTTCCGGCGACAAACTGGCCATCGCGCTGGCACGTCAGGGCGGCGTTTCCTTCATTTATGGCTCGCAGAGCATCGAGAGTGAGGCCGCCATGGTGCGCCGCGTCAAGAGCTACAAGGCCGGTTACGTCGTGTCCGACTCCAATCTGGCACCCACTGCCACCCTGCACGATGTGCTGGAGCTGAAAGCCCGCACCGGCCACTCCACCATTGCCATCACTGCCGACGGCACTCCGGGCGGCAAGCTGCTGGGCATCGTGGCCTCCCGCGATTACCGTGTCAACCACACCCCCGACGACGCACCGGTCACCACCTTCATGACTCCCATCGAAAAGCTGGTCACCGCCCCGGAGAACACCTCTCTGCACGATTGCAACAACATCATCTGGGATAACAAGATCAACACCCTGCCGCTGGTGGATGCCGAGGGCAACCTGAAGTATATCGTCTTCCGCAAGGACTACGACTCCCACAAGAAGAACGTCAACGAGCTGCTGGACAAGAACAAGAGCTATGTCGTCGGTGCCGGCATCAACACCCGTGACTACGCCGAGCGCGTGCCTGCACTGGTGGATGCCGGTGTGGATGTGCTGTGCATCGACTCCTCCGAGGGCTACTCCGAGTGGCAGAGCCGCACCATCAGCTGGATCCGCGAGCACTACGGCGACACCGTCAAGGTCGGTGCCGGCAACGTTGTGGATGCTGAGGGCTTCCGCTTCCTGGCCGAGGCTGGCGCCGACTTCGTGAAGATCGGCATCGGCGGCGGTTCCATCTGCATCACCCGCGAGACCAAGGGCATTGGCCGCGGCCAGGCCACCGCGGTCATCGAGGTGGCAAAGGCCCGCGACGAGTACTACAAGGAGACCGGCATCTATGTGCCCATCTGCTCCGACGGCGGCATCGTCCACGATTACCACATCACCCTGGCGCTGGCCATGGGTGCCGACTTCGTCATGCTGGGCCGCTACTTCGCCCGCTTCGACGAGAGCCCCACGAACAAGGTGCGCATCAACGGCCAGTATATGAAGGAGTACTGGGGCGAAGGCTCCAACCGCGCCCGCAACTGGCAGCGCTATGACCTGGGTGGATCCAGCAAGCTGAGCTTTGAGGAAGGCGTGGACAGCTACGTCCCGTATGCAGGCCCTCTGGCCGACGGCGTGCAGACCACCCTGTACAAGGTCAAGAGCACCATGTGCAACTGCGGTGCGCTCTCCATCCCCGAGCTGCAGCAGAAGGCCAAGCTGACCGTCGTGTCCTCCACCTCCATCGTGGAGGGCGGCAGCCACGATGTCGTGCTGAAAAATGCCACCCCGAACATCATCAACGGTTAAACTGTAACACTGAGAGCCGCCTGTGCCGCCGTGCATGGGCGGCTTTTTTGTCACCAGAATTTTACTTAAACCACTTGAACCGGGCGTCAAATGGTGATATCATGAGGGAAACGCACTGTCAAGACAGAGACGGTGCGCTTCCGACGGAACATCTCCGGTGCGGAAGTCAGACGGCAGGGGAGGAGAAACTCCTGCCGGGTGCAAAAAAGAGAGGATACTATTCATGGACGAAATCAAGGTTGTGCCCTACATTCCGGATGAGGACTACGACAACCCCGCAATGGTCGTTGATTTTTATGAATTCACCATGGCCAACTGCCTGTTCCTGCACGGGTTCAAGGACACGACCCTGGTGTTCGATATGTTCTTCCGCAAGAACCCGGATGATCAGGGCTATTCCATCAGTGCAGGCCAGCGCAAACTGACCCGCTTTCTGCTGAACTATCACTTCAACGCACAGGATATCTGGTGGCTGCGCACCAAGGGCATGAGCGAGGAGTTTTGCGATTACCTGCGCACCTATCAGTGGAAGGGCGATATGTATGCGCTGCCGGAAGGTACCGTGGCTTACCCGCATGTGCAGATGGTGCGCATCGAGTGCGACCTGGTGGGTGCGATCCTAATCGAGACCTATCTGCTGCAGACCATGAACTTCCACAGCCTGATCGCTACCAAGGCCACCCGTGTCACTGGCCTGAACACCCATACGCCCCGCAGCGTCATGGAGTTCGGCACCCGTCGTGCACAGGGCGAGAGCGCCGGCAACGATGGTGCTTATGCGGCCGTTCTGGGCGGCTGCATCGGCACGGCCAACTGCCTGGCCGAGATGAAGTTTGGCGCAGACGTCAAGGCCGTGGGCACCGTAGCACACAGCTTCATCGAGTTCTTCCCGACCGAGTTCGACGCCTTCAAGGCCTTTGCGGATACCTACCCGGATTCGGTCAGCCTGCTGCTGGATACCTATAATATTATGGAGAGCGGCCTGCCCAACCTGATCAAGCTGGACGACTACCTCATTGAGAAATACCCCAACGACCCCAACCGCCGCGTCAAGAGTGCCCGCATCGACTCCGGCGACCTGGCCCGCGGCTCCAAGCGCCTGCGCAAGGCACTGGATGCAGCCGGCAAGCCCTACATCAAGCTGGTGGCGTCCAATGGTCTGGACGAAAAGAAGATCGCTAACATGGAGCTGTACGAGCACGCACACTTCGACTCCTACGGCGTGGGTGAGAACCTCATCACCTCCGCTTCCGATCCCGTGTTCGGCGGCGTGTACAAACTGGTGGCGGTCAAGCAGCCGGACGGCACCTATACCCCCAAGATGAAGTGCTCGGATTCTGCCAGCAAGGCCATCATCCCGGGCAAGAAGATGCCGTGGCGTCTCTACGACGAAAACGGCCAGGCCCAGTGCGACCTGATCGCCATGGACGGCGAGGAAATCGAAGCCGGCAAGCCCATCACGATGGTCAACCTGGATTCGGACGCCATCGAGCGCACCGTGACCATCACCCCCACCAAGGTGAAAAAGCTGCTGGTGCCGCACATTCTGGGCGGCCAGCTGGCCATTGAGCTGCCCTCTATTGCAGAGAAGAAAGCCTACATCGCAAAGCAGCTCACCGAGGAGACCTGGGAGAGCGAGCTGCGCCTGGAGTGCCCGCACAAGCACTATGTGAACATGACCCCGGCTGTGGCTGAGTGCCGTGCCAAGATGTACGCAGAACTGCACGGCGGCAAGGTGTAAAAGCTTTTTCTTGACAAAAAACAAGGCGTATTGTATTATAAGAACTGCCGTTTGAAAAGACGGCAGTTCTTTCTGTGCCGCTGTGGTGAAATTGGCAGACACGAGGGACTTAAAATCCCTTTCTGGAGACAGAGTACGGGTTCGACCCCCGTCGGCGGCATAAAAACAGCTCTCAGCCTGCGCTGAGGGCTGTTTTTATTTTGTACCGGGCAGGAAGCAGCTTACCCAGAGTCCGTCTCTTTCCGTGCTGTTCACGATTCATTTGTAAAAAGTGCTTTTTCTTTCCATGGTTTCATGGTATAATGGTTTGCAGATGCAGCCTTTGGGCCGCAGCCGTGCAGTCAAGCGCACGGCAGGAGAGGGCAGAGAGGACGGTGTACCGCTCTGCCGGGGCAGTGCCCGCAAGATACGGCGGGCGGGAAAATCAAAAAGAGAGGCGAATCGAGATGTTGGATATGATCAAATGCAGCACCGGCGGCGCATACTATGCCCGCGGCGAGTGGGTGCCCGCAGACGGCAATGCAGACGCAGCCCTGGCCGCAAAGGGCTTTGATGCAGCAGCCATCGCAAACGCAAAGACCGGCACCATGGCCTACAGCATTCTGCAGGCCCACAACACCAGCGGCGATGCCGAAAACCTGAAGATCAAGTTTGACGCCATGGCCAGCCATGACATCACCTTTGTGGGTATCATCCAGACGGCCCGCGCGTCTGGTCTGGAGAAATTCCCCATTCCGTATGTGCTCACCAACTGCCACAACAGCCTGTGCGCTGTGGGCGGCACCATCAATGAGGACGACCACCGCTTCGGCCTGTCCGCTGCCAAGAAATACGGCGGCATCTTTGTGCCCCCGCATCTGGCCGTTATCCACCAGTACATGCGCGAGAAGTTCGCGGGCTGCGGCAAGATGATCCTCGGCTCCGACTCTCACACCCGCTACGGCGCACTGGGTACCATGGCCATCGGTGAGGGCGGCGGCGAGCTGGCAAAGCAGCTGCTGGGCCGCACCTATGATGTGGCCCGCCCGGGCGTGGTTGCCATTTACCTCACCGGTTCTCTGCCCGCAGGCTGCGGCCCCCACGATGTGGCCATTGCGCTGGTGGGCAAGCTGTTCAAGAGCGGCTATGTCAAGAACAAGGTCATGGAGTTCGTCGGCCCCGGCATTGCATCCCTGCGTCAGGATACCCGCAACGCCATCGACGCCATGACCACCGAGACCACCTGCCTTTCTTCCATCTGGGAGACCGACGAAACCACCCAGCGTTTCCTCGCTGTGCATGGCCGTGCTGCTGACTACAAGAAGCTGGCCCCGGCAGACCTCGCATATTACGACGGCGTGGTGGAAGTAGACCTTTCTGCCATCCGGCCCATGATCGCGCTGCCCATGCACCCGTCCAACGCCTTTACCATCGAAGAACTGAACGCGAACCTCGAAGACATCCTCCATGCCTGCGAGCAGGATGTGCAGAAGCTGATCGGCCGCAAGGATGTCAGCCTTGACCTGTGCAGCAAGATCGAGAACGGCAGGCTGCGGGTGGATCAGGGCGTCATTGCAGGCTGCGCAGGCGGTTTGTACGACAGCATTTACGAGGCAGCATCCATCCTCAAGGGCCACACCGGCGGCTGCGGCGACTACGCTCTCAGCGTCTACCCCGGCAGCCAGCCCATCATGATGGAACTGGTGCGCACCGGTGTCATCCACGACCTGATGGCCAGCGGTGCCACCATCCGCACGGCCTTCTGCGGCCCCTGCTTCGGCGCAGGCGACGTGCCTGCCAACGGTGCGCTGTCCATCCGCCACACCACCCGCAACTTCCCCAGCCGCGAGGGCTCCAAGCCCGGCAACGGCCAGCTTTCCGGCGTCGCTCTGATGGATGCCCGCAGCATCGCGGCCACCACGGCCAACGGCGGCATCCTGACCCCGGCCACTGACATCGACTACGATCCCACTGTGCCGGAGTACCAGTACGATTCGTCCAGCTACGACACCCGCGTGTATCAGGGCTTCGGCAAGGGTGATTATGACGCTCTGCTCAAGCTGGGCCCCAACATCAAGGACTGGCCCGAGATCGCACCGCTGGGCGACAACCTGCTGCTGAAGGTGGCTTCCTACATCACCGACCCCGTCACCACCACCGACGAGCTGATCCCCTCCGGTGAGACGTCCTCCTTCCGCTCCAACCCGCTGGGTCTGGCCGAGTTCACCCTCAGCCGCAAGGACCCGGAGTACGTCAGCCGTGCCAAGGCCGTGCAGGCCGAGGAGAAGGCCCGCCGCGCAGGCGAGGGCAGTGCTGAGGTGCTGGCCCAGCTGCACAAGGTGCCCGGCTATGAAAACCTGACCTGGGACGATGTGCAGATCGCATCCACCATCTTTGCGGTGAAGCCCGGCGACGGCTCCGCCCGTGAGCAGGCCGCCAGCTGCCAGCGCGTGCTGGGTGCCGGTGCCAATATCGTTACCGAGTACGCCACCAAGCGCTACCGCTCCAACCTGATCAACTGGGGCATGCTGCCGCTGCAGCTGGTGGGCGCAACGCCGTTTGGTCTGGGTGACTATGTGTTCATCCCGGGCGTCCGCGCAGCCCTCAAGGGTGACCTGCAGGATATCAAAGCCTATGTGCTGGGCGACACCGTCAAGGAGTTCAGCCTGTACATGGCCCCGCTGACCGCCGACGAGCGCAAAATTCTGGCCGACGGCTGCCTGATCAATTTCTATAAGCACTAATTGCAATTGCAGACACCCGGCCCTGTTTCTTGACGGGGCCGGGTGTCTTTCATGGAGGTTCAATTTCTATGCCCGGCGATCTTCACAATCATTCCACCTGTTCCGATGGCTCTGTGCCCATCCACCGCCTGCCGCTCATGGCGGCACGGGTTGGTTTGGACACCATGGCCATTTCCGATCACGACACCCTGCTCAGCGTGAACTACTGCTATGAGCACCCCGTGCAGGACGGCGTGCACCTCATCCCGGCCACCGAGCTGACCGGCTACGACCACGAGCACCGCCACCGGGTACACCTGCTGTGCTATTACCCGGACCCGGAAAGCCGCGCGCTGAAAGAGCACTGCGATATCCTGCGCCAGCGCCGCAACGAGTGCGGTCTGCAGAGCGCAAAGGAGATCGAAGCACTGTATCCGCAGTTCCGCACCGAGCAGGCACTGGAATACGCGAAAGACAGCGGGGTACTGTTCAAAAGCGGCATTATGGAAGCGCTGCATCAGCTGGGCCTGTGCGATGCCGTGTACGGCAAGCTGTACAGCTATCTGTTTGGCTGGGAGCCGCGGGGTGTGGTGCTGCATCAGGTAAAGTACCCTTCGGTGCAGGAGGTCATCGCCACGGCAAAAGCTGCCGGCGCGGTGCTGGTGTTCGCGCACCCCACGGTATACAAAAGTATGCCGCTGGTGCGCCAGCTGGCGAAGGAAGGTATCATTGACGGCATTGAGGTGGACCACCCCCGCAACAGCCCTGAAGACAAGGCCGAGTGTGCCGCCCTGTGCGAGCAGTACGGTCTCATTCACACCGGCGGCACCGACTTCCACGGTGCAAACCACAAGGTGCCGCACCCGGTGGGCACCTGCACCACCGCAGACGATCAGGTGGAGCGCATTCTGGAGCTGGCCCGCAAGCGCCGGGGCATCGAAGTGTGACCCGGTCACGTTGACATTTTGCGCCGGAGCACTATAATAAAAAGAAAGCCCGGGGCCCTGTACGCCCGGGCAGGAGAGGTCAAATAAGAGAGGATTTTGAGATATGAAAGAATTCAATTTTCCAAACAGCGGCACCTGTTCGAAGCAGACTAACTTTGTGTTGAACGATGACCACACCATCGAGAGCATGGAGGTCATCGGCGGCTGCAACGGCAACCTGAAGGGCATTTGCAGCATCGTGCGCGGCATGAAGGCCGAGCAGGTCATTGAGCGCTTTGAGGGCGTCAAGTGCGGTTTCCGCAACACCAGCTGCCCGGATCAGATCGCAAAGAACCTGAAAAAGGCTCTGGCCGAAATGAACTAAAATCATCCACAAGAAGGGGATACCGGCAGGTATCTCCTTTTTGTTTTCTCATCCCGACACAAACGACTGATTTTTTCGGCTGCTTTGGGGCTATACTTCTTGTGCAATCATTTTAGCAACAAGGAGCATGCAATGAGCATCTGGGAGAAAATGGGCTTTGGCGGCTATAAGGGCTTCTCGCGGGAGTCGGATCATCTGCTGCGCAGTGCAGTGGAACTGGCCGGGGATCTGGGCTGTGAAAAAGCGGATACCGGCCACCTGCTGCTGGCGATCCTGCAGCAGGACCACGGGGCAGCCGCGCGTTTTCTGGCAAACAAGCAAATTCGCGAACCAGACGTGCGCCGTCAGCTGGCCGAGCGCCGCTGCGGCCCGGCCCTGCATCTGGACCGGAATGCCTTTGCGCCGGACCTGCGCCGCACGATGGACTACGCCATCATTGGGGCCCAGAACGCCCATCTGAACCGCGCCGAACCGGAACATCTGCTCTGCGCCATGCTGGAAGATGACGGCTGCACGGCAGGCCTGCTGCTGGCCTCCATGGGCCTGCAGCTCACCGAGGCCGTGCGGGAATGCCGCCAGCTGTCCGGGCAGTTCATTCTGTCGCCCCAGCCGCGCGTTGCGGCCAGTGTGGCCCGAGGCAGCCGCGCCAGCGATAAATACTGCCGCGACCTCACCCGCAAGGCCGCCGACCGGGAGCTGGACCCGGTGTTCTGCCGGGAAGCGGAGCTGGACCGCATGGTGGAGATCCTGTGCCGCCGCCAGAAGAATAACCCCTGCCTCGTGGGGGAGCCGGGCGTAGGCAAGACGGCACTGGCCGAGGGCCTTGCCCAGCGCATCACCTCGGACCGTGTGCCTCGGGCGCTGAAGGGCCGCCGCCTGCTGGCATTGGATATGGCCAGCCTTGTGGCGGGCACCAAGTACCGCGGCGACTTTGAGGAACGGTTCAAGAACCTTTTGGAAGAACTGGTGCGGGATGGCACGTCCATCCTGTTCGTGGACGAGTTCCACACCATTGTGGGTGCCGGTGCGGCAGAAGGTGCCATCGACGCGGCCAGCATCCTCAAGCCCGTGCTGGCCCGGGGCGAGATACAGGTGATCGGTGCCACCACCAACGAGGAATTCCGCACCCACATCCAGAAAGATGCCGCCCTGGAGCGCCGTTTTGGCCGGGTGCAGGTGGAGGAGCCGACCCCGGAGCAGGCCATGCAGATTCTGGACGGCCTTGCCCCGCGCTATGAGCGCTACCACGGCGTGAAACTGCCGCCGGAAGCACTGCGCGCAGCGGTGGAGCTTTCGGTGCGGTATCTGCCGGGCAAGTGCCTGCCGGATAAGGCCATCGATCTTGTGGACGAAGCCTGCGCGGCGGTGCGCATCCGTGCCGAGCAGTCGGACCGGTCACAGCCGGTGCTCACGCCGGACGACATCGCCCGGGTGGTGGCGCTGGCCAGCGGGGTGCCTGCCGAGCGGGTAGGCGAGCAGGAGCGGGAACGGCTGGATAAGCTGGAAGACCGTCTGAATGCGGAGATCGTCGGGCAGACCCGTGCTGTGGCCGCCGTGGCAGGGGCCATCCGCCGCAGCCGCACCGGCCTTGGCGAGCCGGGCAGGCCCATCGGAGCCATGCTGTTCCTCGGTCCCACCGGCGTGGGCAAGACCGCTCTTGCCCGGGCACTGGCGGTAAGCTGGTTCGGCAGCGAGAAAGCCCTGCTCAAGTTCGACATGTCCGAGTATCAGGAACAGCACACTGCCGCCCGCCTGTTGGGGGCTCCTCCGGGCTATCTCGGCCACGATGAGGGCGGCCAGCTGACCGAAGCGGTACGCCGCCGCCCCTACAGTGTCGTACTGTTTGACGAGATCGAGAAGGCCCATCCGGATATCCAGAACGTCCTTCTGCAAATTCTGGAAGATGGGCAGCTCACCGATTCCATGGGCCGCAAGGCGGATTTCCGCAACACCATCGTGCTGCTCACCTCGAACCTCGGTGCGCGCTTCCTGGCGGGGCAGAGCGCTCCGCTGGGCTTTGCGGCGGGCAGCGAGGCTGTGTTTGAAAAGCAGTCGGCGCAGGCCATCGAAGAAGCGAAAAAGTGGTTCCGGCCAGAGCTCGTGGGCCGTCTGGACGAAATGATCGTGTTCCGCCCGCTGGCAGAGGAAAGCCTGTGCGCCATCACCGAAAAACTGCTTTGCCAGCTGGAAGCGCGGGCGGCCCGCAGCGGCTACCAGCTGCACCACACCCCGCAGGTGGGCCGGGCACTGGCGGCAAAGGCTCACTCAGCCTACGGTGCCCGGGAGCTGCGCCGGGCGGTGGACCGTGCCGTGGAGCAGGCGCTGGCGGACCGCATCGCCTCCGGCGAAGCCAGCACCGGCCAGCACTGGACGGCAGATTGCTCTGCCGATGGCTCCATCGTCCTGCGGGAGGATGCGGCGGCTACGCTATGAGCAGGCCGGCAGAGATCAACGCTGCCCGCGTGAAAGTGCTGATTTTTCTTGCAACTTTCTGTTTTTCTGTTATCATAGAAACAACAGAATCGCAGGAGGAATTCCATGCACACTTTATTTCTATTGAATCCCACTGCCGGCAAGACCGACTGCACCCGCACCCTGCCGCAGCAGATCGAAGCGGCGGCTGCCCGCGCGGGCCTTGCCCCGGAAGCATATACCATTCAGGTCACCACCCACGCAGGTCACGCCCGGGAGCTTGCGAATGCGGCTGCCCGGCAGGCCCGGCAGGCAGGGGAGACCCTGCGCATCTATACGGCAGGCGGTGACGGTACGTTCAACGAAGCTCTCACCGGTGCCTATGGGTACGAGAACACGGCTGTCGGCTGTCTGCCCTTTGGCAGCGGAAACGACTTTTTGCGTACCTTCGGCACCAAAGAGGAGTTTCTGGACCTGGATGCCCAGCTGGCCGGCGGGCCGGTGAGCATCGACCTGATGGACACCAGCCTCGGCCTTTCCGCCACCATCTGCGCCGCCGGTCTGGATGCACAGGTGGCCTACGGCATCCCGAAGTTCCGGCGCATTCCCCTGTGCGGCGGTGAGATGGCCTATGCGCTCTCCATCGTGGAGCAGCTGTGCGGCCACATCGGCCGCCGGGTGGAATACACCATTGATGGCGAAACGTTTGCCGTGGACTGCCTGATGTGCGCGGTCTGCAATGGCCGCACCTACGGCGGCGGCTTCTGCGCCGCGCCGGAAGCACAGCCGGACGACGGCTGGCTGGATGTGTATATCATCCGCAAGGTGAGCCGCCTGACCATTGCAAAGCTGCTGGGCATGTACAAAAGCGGAAAGCATTTCCAACATGGTCAGCTCGTCAAGGAGGCCCAGCCGTACTTCATCTACCGCCGGGCAAAGCAGGTGACTCTGCGTGCCGTCGATGGCCGCGGGCCCATCGTTGCCACGGCAGATGGTGAGTGTGTGCCTACGGAGCAGGTGGCGGTGCAGCTCCGGCCGCTGGCGGGGCGCATCCTGCTGCCAAAGCCCGCATTCGAGCGCTTTGCGGCGCAAAGGCAGGCAGAGAGTGCAAACTCAATAAGCCTTTGATGCAAAAGAGACGACTCCTTTTCAGAAGGGAGCCGTCTCTTTTTTCGCTGAATCATCAAATTTTCTGCTGTAACAAAATATTCATAAAAATCTGCAAAAAAAGCCTTGATTTTTTGAGCCAAGATGAGTACAATACACTTAGCACTCAGAGAAAAGGAGTGCTAAATGACCGAGAGAGCGGATGAAAGCTCCTCGGTTCCCAGCAATGTTTTAAATTATATTTTACTATAGGAGGGCAAGAACTATGAAGATCATTCCTCTTGCAGACCGTGTTGTTATCAAGACTGTTGAGGTCGAGGAGACCACCAAGGGTGGCCTGATCCTGACCGGTAGTGCCAAAGAGAAGCCCCAGGTGGCCGAGGTCATCGCTGTGGGTCCCGGCGGCGTTGTGGACGGCAAGGAAGTCAAGATGACTGTCAAGGTCGGCGATAAGGTCCTCACCAGCAAGTACTCCGGCACCGAAGTCAAGGTGGACGGTGAGGAGTGCACCATCGTCCGTCAGGGCGATATCCTGGCAGTCGTTGAGGACTGAGCAGTACCCCCTCTATTTTAAGAAATTGAGCTTTAAAGGAGCGATTTGATTATGGCTAAGCAGATCAAGCAGGGCGAGGACGCCCGCAAGGCACTGTGTGCCGGTATCGATACCCTGGCAAATACCGTTAAGATCACCCTGGGACCCAAGGGCCGCAATGTGGTGCTGGGCAAGAAGTTCGGCGCACCGGTCATCACCAACGATGGCGTGACCATCGCAAAGGAGATCGAGCTGAAGGACGAGTTCGAGAACATGGGCGCACAGCTGGTGCGTGAGGTCGCAACCAAGACCAACGACGCAGCAGGCGACGGCACCACCACCGCAACCGTTCTGGCACAGGCCATGGTCACCGAGGGCATGAAGAATGTCACCGCCGGTGCAAACCCCATGGATATCCGCCGCGGCATGAGCAAGGCCGTGGACAAGGCTGTTGAGACCATCAAGGCTCACAGCCAGAAGGTGAAGGACAGCAACGATATCGCCCGCGTCGGCACCATTTCTGCCGGTGACCCTGAGATCGGCCGTCTGATCGCCGAGGCAATGGAGAAGGTCACTTCCGATGGCGTCATCACCATTGAGGAGAACAAGACCACCGCCGAGACCTACAACGAGATCGTGGAAGGCATGCAGTTCGACCGCGGCTACCTGACCCCGTATATGGTCACCGATACCGACAAGATGGTGGCTGACCTGGACAATGCCGCTATCCTGATCACCGATAAGAAGATCAGCGTCATCCAGGATCTGGTCCCCCTGCTGGAGCAGGTAATGCAGAACGGCATGAAGCTGCTGATCGTGGCTGAGGACATCGAGGGCGAGGCTCTGTCCACCCTGATCGTCAACCGCCTGCGCGGCACCCTGAATGTCTGCGCTGTCAAGGCTCCCGGCTTCGGCGACCGCCGCAAGGAGATGCTGCAGGATATCGCAACCCTGACCGGCGGCACCGTGATCTCCTCCGATCTGGGCTACGAGCTGAAGGACGCTACCGTCCAGATGCTGGGCCATGCCCGTCAGGTGAAGGTCTCCAAGGAGAACACCACCATCGTGGGTGGCGCAGGCGACAAGGACGCCATCGCAGCCCGCATCGCACAGATCCGCAACCAGATCGAGGTGGCTACCAGCGACTTCGACCGTGAGAAGCTGCAGGAGCGTCTGGCAAAGCTGGCCGGCGGCGTGGCCGTCATCAAGGTCGGCGCTGCGACCGAAGTTGAGATGAAGGACAAGAAGCTGCGCATTGAGGATGCTCTGAACGCAACCAAGGCTGCTGTTCAGGAAGGCGTCGTTGCTGGCGGCGGCACTGCTCCCATCAACGCCATCCCCGCTGTGCGTGAGCTGTGCGACACGCTGGAAGGCGACGAGCGCACCGGCGCTAAGATCGTCCTGAAGGCTCTGGAAGCTCCTCTGCGCCAGATCGCCAAGAACGCAGGCCTCGAGGGCAGCGTCATCATCGACAAGATCATCTCTGCCAACAAGCCCAACTACGGCTTCGACGCTCAGAATGAGGTCTTTGTGGACGATATGATCGCCGCCGGCATCGTGGACCCGACCAAGGTCACCCGTTCTGCTCTGGAGAACGCAGCATCTGTTGCTGAGATGGTCCTGACCACCGAGAGCCTGGTCGCTGACCTGCCGGAACCCCCGGCTCCCGCCGCACCTGCCGGCGGTGACATGGGCGGCATGTACTAAGCTGCACCCGCGTTCATTCAATAAGTACCTTAAGGAGACGGATTCTCTTTGGAGACTCCGTCTCCTTTTTTTGTATGTATAACACTTGCCGTTTTGGCCCACCCTTTATGAAAAAGGGGGCGGCACCATGTCCGGCAAACGGGTCCTAGCGCTGTATGCAGTCATTCTGTTTGGCTTTGCGGTCGTTTTGTGCCGCATTTATTTCCTGGCGCAAAACCCGGCTTACGCCGCCCGCGCCGAAGCCCAGAGCACGGTGAGTCTTGCGCTGCCCACCCGGCGGGGCAATTTCTACGACTGCAACGGCCTGCCGCTCACCGGGCTGGAAATGCGCTGGCAGACCTTGTGTTTTCCCGGTGAAAACAACTATCCCCGCCTTTATAGCGAGACCGACAGCACCGGGCAGGCAACGCTGTATCAAAACCGGAACCGTGCCGCGCCGTTCCTGTTGGAAACCATGCGCGACCTTTCCTCGCTTGGTTTGCGCTGCTTCCCGGCGGCAAAACGGTATGCATCGGTGCCGCTGTGCCAGCATCTGATCGGCTATCTGGACGCAGACGGCCATGGTGCAGCCGGGCTGGAAAAAGCGCTGGACGACCTGCTGGCCGGGACAGGAGCCCACGACACCCTGCGTTGTGCGGTCACGGCACAAGGCCGCCTGCGAGAGGGGGAGACGCCGCAGCTCATCCAGAATGACAGCGGCGCAGTGGGGGTGCAGCTGACCATTTCCCGCCCCGTGCAGCGTGCGGCCGAAGCCGTTGCCGCCGAGACCATGACCAGCGGCTGTATCCTTGTGCTGGACGTGCAGACTGCCGCCGTGCGGGCCAGCGTCAGCGTACCGGGCTACGACCCGGACGACCTTGCCGCCAGTCTGGGTGCATCGGACAGCCCGTTTTTGAACCGTGTACTGGAAAGCTATGCTGTCGGCTCGGTGTTCAAGCCGGTGCTGGCGGCCGCAGCGCTGGAAGCCGGACTTTCGCCGGAGTACGAGTGCACCGGTGCCGTGGTGGTGGATGGACAAATTTTCCGCTGCGCAGGCGGTGTTCCGCACGGGACAGTGAACCTTGCCGAAGCGCTGGAAAAGAGCTGCAACGGCTATTTTGTTCGACTGGGTCAGCAGCTGAGTGCCGAGATGCTTCTGCAGACAGCAGAGGCCTTCGGCTTCGGGCGGCAGATCGCCGTGGCTGGCCGCCTGTATGCCGACAGCGGAAATCTGCCCACTGCGCAGGAGCTGGCCCAGAGTGGACAGCTGGCCAATTTCAGCTTTGGGCAGGGCAGCTTTCTAGCCTCGCCGGTGCAGGTGGCCGCCATGATGAATGCCATCGCCTGCGGCGGGGTGTACCGCACACCCTTTTTCGTGGAGGGGACTGTGGACGAAACGCAGGCGGCCGTGTCGGAAGCATTTTCGCAGCCACAGGGAAAGCGCATCTTATCTGAAAAAACGGTCGATGCACTGCGCGAAATGCTGGAGCAGGTGGTGGCAGAGGGCACCGCGCAGGACGCCGCCGGGCTGAAAGAAGGCGCAGGCGGCAAGACCGGTACCGCCCAGACCGGCCAGTTCACGCCGGAGGGCGTCGAGCGCAAAAACCTGTGGTTCGCTGGTTTTTACCCGGCACAAAAGCCGAAGTATACCATCGTGGTGCTGCAGGATGGGCAGACCGACCCGGCTTATTCCAGTGCTGCTGTTTTTGCCCGGCTGTGCACAGCGCTGCGGCTTTTGGGATAAAAAGCGCGGATTCTGCTTGCTTTTTGGCGTTTGTTATGCTACTATATATTTGTATTTTTGCGTAGTTTTCCATTGATTATAATAAAGGAGCGTTTCAATCCATGTCTGTTATCGAAATTGTTGGCGGTGCGATCCTGCTGATCGCTTCGCTCGTCATCGTTTTCCTCACTCTCATGCAGCACACCCACGGTCAGGGCCTGTCCGGTGCCATCAACGGCAGCGCAGGCGGCGCAAACAGTGCCCGTCTGACCCCGGCCGACCAGATGCTGGCCAAGGTGACCCGCATTGCAGGCATCGTTTTCTTTGTGGTCGCCATTCTGGCTTGTGTGTTCACCGGCCGTCTGGCAGGTTGACAAAGTCTGAACAGCCCCGTGTGCAAGAACGGGGCTGTTTTTCTGCGTGAGGATAGAACTGCGGGCGGCCGTTGTATGTGGGCCGCCGCAGGGCAGGGTGGGGCGGATGTGCCCACGACCGGCAGGAGCACGGCCCGTCGGAGGCTGCGCTCGTGGTAGAACAAGGAGAAAAAATATTATGGCAATGCGCGATAAAATTGAGCACGCGATTCAGAATCAGCCGTGCACCGTCAAAGATTTAAAGTCAAAGTTCGGCGGTGACCGCAGTGCGGACCGCAAAGTGATGGAGGCCGTGGACCAGCTGGTGCACGATGCTGTCATCTGCCAGCGTCAGGGCGTGTTCTTCACGGTCCGTTCCGGCCGTGCGGACAAGGCTCTGCTGTGCAAGGTGGTCAAGCTGGGCAAGAACTTTGCCTTCGTCATGCTGGAAGACGGCACCAGTGATATCTTTATCCCGGGCCGTTTCACCCGCGGTGCAATGCCCGGTGATATGGTCCTGGTGGAAAAGTTTGCCCATCCCCGCGTGGAGGGCAGCGATGAAGGCGAGATCCTCGCCATTCTGGAAGAAAAGAATGATCTGGTTGGTACGGCCCGCCGCATTGAGGGCAGCCTGAAGTTCGTGCCGGACGACTGCCCGGCCATCTCCATGCGGATGATGCGCGACTGCGAGGGCGGCGCGAAGGACGGCGACAAAGTGGCCGTGGAGATCCTGCAGCGCGGCAACCGGCAGGAAGATCACCGCGTGGGCGTCGCCATGCGGTTCGGCAGCTCGGACGAGGCCAAGCGCTGCGCCAAGGCGCTGCTCTACGCGCAGGATATCCGCAGCCGCTTCCCGGACAAGGTCCGCGAGGAAGCCAAGAAGCTGGAAGACGCTGAAGTCACCGAGAAGGACACCGAGGGCCGCATGGACCTGCGCGCGCTGCCCATCTTTACCATCGACAGCGCCGAGACCAAGGATATCGATGATGCCATCAGCCTGACCAAGACCCCGGAAGGCGGCTTTGAGCTGGGCGTCCACATTGCAGATGTTTCCAACTACGTCAAGCCCGGCACCGAGCTGGATAATGAGGCTTTCAGCCGCGCCACCAGCGTTTACTACGCCGATCAGGTGGTGCCCATGCTGCCCAAGCAGCTCTCCAACGGCATCTGCAGCCTGAACGAGGGTGTGCTGCGCCTGGCCTTCTCCTGCCTGATGCGTCTGGATAAGGACGGCAACCTGACGGATTACCGTTTCGTCAAGTCGGTCATCCGCAGCCGCGTCAAGGGCGTTTACTCCGAGATCAACGCTCTGCTGGCCGGCAGTGCTGACGACGAGCTGAAGGGCAAATACCATGAGGTGCTGGCCCAGCTGCCCGCCATGAAGGAGCTGTACGGCCACCGTGCCCGCCTGCGCAAGGAGCGCGGCTGCATGGACATCGAGAGCGGCGAAGTGAAGCTGATCCTGGACGAAGACGGCCACTGCATCGACGTGAAGAAACGCACCTCCGGCGAGAGCGAGGCCATGATCGAGGAGTTCATGCTGCTGGCCAACCAGTGTGCCGCCCACTTTGCCCGCGTGAAGCAGATCCCCTTTGTGTACCGCGTGCACGAGGAGCCCAATGCCGAAAAGCTGGAACGTCTGCACGCTCTGCTGCAGGCCTGCGGCATCAACGACCACTTTGCCAAGGATGTGCCCACCCCCAAGGAGCTGAGCGCCATTCTGGAAGGCGTGCGCGGCGGCCCGTATGAGCAGATCATCAATACCGGTATGCTGCGCTGCATGTCCAAGGCGCTCTATGAGGACAAGCCCAAGGGCCACTACGGCCTGGTGCTGCAGGACTACGCCCACTTCACCAGCCCCATCCGCCGTTACCCGGATCTGGCCATCCACCGCATCATGACGGCCCAGCTCAAGGGCACCGACAAGGAGACCATGGTGCTGCGCTACAGCGACTTTGCCGAGAAGGCCAGCAAGCAGTCCAGCGAACGCGAGGTCATCGCCATGCAGATCGAGCGCAAGGCGGAGGACTGCTACAAGGCCGAGTATGCCCGCCGCCATCTGGGCGAGTGCTACGAGGGCCGCATCTCCGGCGTGACCCAGCGCGGCCTGTTCATTGAACTGGAAAACGGCGTGGAAGGCTTTGTGCCTGCATCCAGCCTGACGCCCTCCGGCACCATGCTCACCGAGGGCGTGCGCCTTTCGGACCCGGTCTCCGGCAAAAACTGGAGCCTGGGCGATACCATGATGATCACCATCGTGCGTGCCGACGTCAACCTGGGCAAGATCGACTTTGAGGTCGCCCCGGCAAACGCAAAATAAAATCAGAGTTTCCAACGGCGGAAGGGCTGCGGCCTTTCCGCTTTTTGTTTTTAGAATTGTAAATTTAGCAGAAATGCCGGTAGCTTTCTCCTCGGACACGAATCGGGCCATTCCATCGCCCGCCCTATTGCCCTACGGGCAACAGGGTCCCACCCCAGCGGACGGTCCTCAGAGAAACTACCGGCACTCCTGCTGGAGCCTTTTGTCACAATTTAGACGCATTTCCTACAAAAGGGGAAAGTTGTATAAATTTTATACAGGAGCCGGAGTTTGTTTGTTGTCTGCGCCCCTCCACCGGGGTATACTGTTGCCATAAGGAACGGCACAGCGGTGCCGGAAAAACGTGACAGCGTCAAGGAGGTTCTTCTCTATGTATTATTCCAGTGGCAACTACGAAGCGTTTGCACACCCCAAAAAGCCCGAGGGTGTCGATCATAAATCTGCCTATATCATCGGCTCCGGTCTGGCAGCCCTGACTGCCGCCTGCTATCTGGTGCGTGACGGCCAGATGAAGGGCGAGCATGTCCATGTGTTTGAAAAGGACCCCATCCCCGGCGGTGCCTGCGACGGCTACAAGTACGACATCGGCTATGTGATGCGCGGCGGCCGCGAGATGGACAACCACTTTGAGGTCATGTGGGACCTGCTGCGTTCCATCCCATCGCTGGAGACCGAAGGTGCCAGCGTGCTGGACGAGTACTACTGGCTGAACAAAGAGGACCCCAACTACTCGCTCTGCCGTGCCACCGTCAACCGCGGCGAGGATGCCCACACCGACGGCAAGTTCGGCCTGTCTGATAAGGGTGCCATGGAGATCATGAAACTGTTCTTCACCCCCAACGAGCAGCTGCAGGATAAGAAGATCACGGATTTCTTTGATGACGAAGTGCTCAACTCCAACTTCTGGCTGTACTGGCGCACCATGTTCGCTTTCGAGAACTGGCACAGCGCTCTGGAGATGAAGCTCTATCTCAAGCGCTATATCCACCACATCGGCGGTCTGCCGGACTTCACGGCCCTGCGCTTCACCCGCTACAACCAGTACGAGTCCATCATCCTGCCCATGGTCACCTATCTGAAGGACCACGGCGTGCAGTTCCACTACGAGACCAAGGTGGTGGACGTGAAGTTTGACATCGACGGCAAGCGCAAGCAGGCCAGCAGCGTGGTGGTAGAGCACGCAGGCGAGACCAACGCCATCGACCTGACCGAGAACGACCTGCTGTTCATCACCAACGGCGGCTGTGTGGAGAGCTGCACCATGGGTGCACAGGACAAGGCTGCCGGCTTTGACCCCACCATCAAGCCGGGCAACGGCTGGGATCTGTGGAAGAAGATCGCTGCGCAGGACCCCGCCTTCGGTCACCCGGAGAAGTTCTGCTCCGACCCCGAACACTCCAACTGGGAGAGTGCCACCATCACTACGCTGGACGACAAGATCCCGCAGTATATCCAGAAGATCTGCAAGCGTGATCCGTTCAGCGGCCACACCGTCACCGGCGGCATCGTCACGGTCAAGGACTCCAACTGGCTGCTCAGCTGGACGCTGAACCGTCAGCAGCAGTTCCGCGACCAGCCCAAGGACCAGCTGTGTGTCTGGGTCTACGGCCTGTTCAGCGATAAGCCCGGCAACTACGTCAAGAAGGCCATGCGCGACTGCACCGGCAAAGAGCTGTGCATGGAGTGGCTGTACCACATCGGTGTGCCTGAGGACCAGATCGAAGAACTGGCCGAGCACAGCGCCAACACCATCCCGGTCATGATGCCCTATATCGACGCTTTCTTCATGCCGCGTGCCATGGGCGATCGCCCCGACATCGTGCCGGAAGGCGCTGTCAACTTTGCCTTCCTGGGTCAATTTGCCGAGACCGGCCGTGACACCATCTTCACCACCGAGTATTCCATGCGTACCGGCATGGAGGCTGTGTACACCCTGCTGAACATTGACCGCGGCGTGCCCGAGGTCTGGGGCAGCACCTACGACGTGCGCGCACTGCTGGATGCCACCGTGAAGCTGCGCGACGGCAAAAAGATCACCGACATGGACCTGCCGCTCATCCCGCGCTTGGCCATGAAGGAAGCCCTGAAGAAGATCGAGGGCACCGACCTTGAGAAGATCCTCAAGGAATACAATGCCATCTGATAACATCATAGTCCTCCGCCCCTGAAAAGGGCCCCAACAAAAGGACCTCTCCGAACGCCTGCGACAGGCCACGGAGAGGTCCTTTTTCTTGCAGAAAGTAATACTTTGGATAAAATATAGGTAAAAAGTTAAATTTCTTTGTTGGAAAAGAGCTTTTTTGCTTGCCTGCGGCGGGGTTCTGTGTTATGCTAAAAGCAATGAGAGCAGGGCCTGAGGAGGCCTGCTGGTAACAGCCAGAATAAAAGGAGGTCGTTTCCCTGTGAAAAATCTTATCTCCCGCCGCAGCTTTATGAAGGCTGCCGGTGTGTCCGCCGCCGCTGCCACCATGGCACTGGGCGCACCCGCTGCGTCTGCCTGCTGGACCGGCGATGTGCAGGACATTACCATTCTGTACACCAACGATGTCCACACCTACATTGACAAGCAGAGCCCGAAGCTGACCTATGCCGCCATTGCTGCTTTGAAAAAGAGCTATCAGGATGACGGCAAGAACGTCCTGCTGGTAGACGCCGGCGACCATGTGCAGGGCACTGCTTACGGCTCTATGGATGAGGGTGCGACCATCATCCAGCTGATGAACGCTGCCGGTTACGACGCTGCCACCCCGGGCAACCACGAGTTCGACTACGGCATGGACCGCGCAAAAGAGCTGATGGCAGATGCGGACTATCCCTATCTGTCCTGCAACTGGGTCAATCTGCCGCTGAACAACCGCGTTCTGTCGGATGTCAAATACTTCCGCATCGGCGGCCGTACCATCGCCTTCGTGGGCATCACCACGCCGGAGACCATCACCAAATCCACCCCGGCCTACTTCATGGATAAAAACCAGAACCGGTATGTCTACGATATCCTCGGCGGCGAGGACGGCCAGAAGCTGTACAGCGCCGTGCAGAAGTCCATCAATAAGGCACGCGTGATCGCAGATTATGTCATCGGCCTGGGCCATCTGGGCGTAGACCCGTCCTCGTCGCCCTGGACCAGCAAGGAAGTCATCGAGCACACCTCCGGCCTGGACGCATTCATCGACGGCCACTCCCACACCGTGATGGAGTGCGAGTGGGTGAAGGACCTCTCCGGCAAGGCAGTGGCCCTGACCCAGACCGGTTCTTACTTTGCCAATGTGGGTGAGATGACCATCAAGGCAGACGGCTCCATCGCTACCCAGCTGGTTCCTACTTACGACGGCCTGGACAGCGCCGTGGCAGGCATCCAGACCGAGTGGGTGAGCGCTGTGGACGATATGCTGGGCGAGAAGATCGCTGTGGCAGAGACCAACTTCTATATCTCTGACCCCGCCACCGGCAAGCGCCGCATCCGTCTGGGTGAAACGAACCTCGGCGACTTTGTGGCCGACGGCATCTACTCCTACTTCAACGAGGTCGAACAGCTGCACTGCGATCTTGCCATCATGAACGGCGGCGGCATCCGTGCAGATGTGGATGCAGGCGACTGGAGCTTCAAGACCTGCAAGCAGGTCAGCCCCTTCGGCAATGTGGCCTGCCTGATGTCAGTCACCGGCAAGCAGATCCAGGACGCACTGGAATTTGCAGCCCGCTTCGTTGGCCCGGATGGCCAGGAGAACGGTGGCTTCCTGCATGTGGCCGGTGCGACCTACGAGATCCACACCGATATCCCCAACACCGTGCAGACCGACGACAAGAACGTCTGGATCGGCAGCGCCACCGGCACCCCGCGCGTGCAGAACGTGAAGATCTACGATAAGACCTCCGGTACTTATGTCCCGCTGGACGAGGGCAAGACCTACGCGCTGGCCGGCATGAACTACACCCTGCGCAATCTGGGCGATGGCTTTGCCATGTTCGACGGTGCCGAGCTCATCAAGGACTATGTGGCAGAGGATTATCTGGTCATGTCCACCTACGCCATGAGCTTTGGCGGCGTGGATGGCGAAGGCCTGCCGCACCTGACCACCGCCAACAGCCCGCTGGCCGATTACCCGGGCTACCTGCTGAACTATGAGGATGCCTACGGCGCAGGCCGCATCAGCATCCTGTAAAACTGCATAAAAAGGCGCACCGTCCGGCAGGGCGGTGCGCTGTTTTTGTATAACAAAATAGAAAAAAGCCATCCGATACAAACCGAATGGCTTCTGGTTGGGGATGAGAGAATCGAACTCCCACAAGTAGAGTCAGAGTCTACCGCACTACCACTATGCAAATCCCCAATATTCTGTTGTGTCTTGCGGGGTGAGCCGCTCAACGTGTGCTATTATACGGGAAAAGCCCGGCGTTGTCAAGCATAATTTTGAAAAAAATTGTACTTTTTTGGAAAATGCCGCAGCAGCGCCGAATGTTTTGCAAAATCAGTCGGGATGTTTTTCACCGTCCGGTTCGTCCGGCAGATAAACGGCAACTTCTTCAAGGGTGCAGTCCAGAATTTTGCAGAGAGTATTAAGCGTATAGGTGCTGACATTCTCATTTTTGCGTAAACGGCTCAGTTGCCCCGCACTGAAATGGTAGTCTTTGAGCAATTTATATTGGGAGACACCGCGCTTCTTCATTGTCTCCCAAAGCGGGTCGTATCGAATCATAGCATATACCATCCTTGGTAGGTTTTCATAATTAAAGAATATGAAATCGGCCGCATATTGACAATTAGCGATAATCGGGGGTATTATCAATATACGGGTAATACATTGTGAAGACCAAAAGGATGGTGTGCTGAATGACAACTGCGGAATTGAAAGAATATCTGGGGATGGTCGTAGATGTTGAAAAGGAACTCTATACTCAGCGAACACTAGAGAAAACAATGCAAAACAAAATTGAAATTTTTAGGCAATCGCAAGAAATCACATTCGAAAACTACTGTAGAATGCATGGAATCACAGAACGTAACTTCACTCCCCGGAAGGGCAAGCCTATAAAACCGGAAAAACCAGCAGAAGCAAAAGAATCATACGATTGTATCAAGTGGGCGAGCGACGAGACAGAAAAAATTTCGGCAACGAAAATAATCGGCATTCTTGTAGCAAGCTTGCTATTTCCTCCGATTGGTCTTGTGTGTCTAGGAATATGGGGTTATCGGAAATATCAAAAAGAAAGAGAAATTGAAAAACTCAGGCGGGACTTGGGTTCTATGCACCGAAGTGCGATGAAAGATTACCAAAAGAAAATAGACCAATATAATCAAGACATGGAAGAATACCAAAAAGAAAAAGAACGCTGTAAACAGTACCGTGAATTCTGTAACGAACAATGGAAACAGGAAAATGAAAAGATTCGCCATGAAAACGAGTGGTGCAGAAATCAAGCTGAACCTTTTCGAGTGATACTCCAAAATATTAGAGAGCAAGAAAATAAAACCTACACGACCTGCATAAAGCTATATGAAAAGGGCAATATCTATCCCAGATATCGCAATTACGTGGCAGTTTGTTCCTTTTACGATTACATCGCGTCAGGGAGATGCTATTCTTTAGATGGCCCAGATGGCGCATATAATAAATACGACATGGAAATGCGAATGGATAAAATAAGCGCGCAACTAAATGTCGTTATAAAAAATCTTGAAGCAATCCGAGAAAATCAATATATGTTGTATATAGAAATGAAAAATGCTGAAGAAAAAATTGCAGCGTTACAAAAGACAGTAAATCAAATCAGTGACAAAATGAATGTTGTTATTGCTGGTATTGGAGCTGTTTACGCACAGGGGGAACGGAACCATTCGCAATTGAATGCGCGGCTTCAAAAAATACAGTCGCAGACAGAAGAACTACTAAAGACTTCTGAACTGGCTGCGTACTTTGAAGCATGCAACCAACGTGAGCTCCACTACATGAACCGCATGAACTACCTTGCCGGTCACTACGATAACCCCTACGGCAATTACTCACCCGTATAACAAATACAGCTCCACAGCCGCTCCCCGGAACCACCCAGCGGGGCGGCTTTTTGCCTTCTTCCCACAAACTGGCATATTCTGCACCGTCTCCTTCATATACTGGAATGTACAAACGACCAGAAGCCAAAAGAGGAGGACGGCCTATGCTGGAACGAACCCACAACCAAAACCCGCAGACCCTGCTTTCGGCCCGCATCCCGCGGGACACCGAGCACGAGCGCTACCACCCCGAGCTGGAGGAAGAACTGAAGGAATGCCTGTTCTGCCTGCAGCGCAACGAAATGATGTTCGATCTTGAGGTGGACACTGACCTGATCGAACAGCGCATCTACGAGCGGCAGGCGCTTTTGTGCCGCTACCGGTACTTACTGGCCCGTGCCCGGGAGCTGGGCCTGCACACCGTTCTGACGAAATATCAGCCCATCGGCTGACGTTCCCAAAGGTTAGCGGCATAAAATTCTTGACAGAAAGCCCCTTGCGTGTTATCATAAGCAAAGATAAATGCGTACTGGGCCTTGCCCGGCGCGATGAAATTTTGAGAGTTAGAGAGGTTTTCTATTATGGAACGTATTAAGACCATTGCTACTCGTGACCTGACCAAGAGCGTTAAGACCGGCGGCTGCGGCGAGTGCCAGACTTCCTGCCAGTCCGCTTGCAAGACCTCCTGCGGCGTGGCTAACCAGCAGTGCGAGAACAGCAACAAGTAATTTCTGCAAACCCTATGCCGCCTTTGCCGGGCGGCATTTTTTTGTGTAATTTGGAATGGAGAGTAAAATGGTACACCAGTATCAATTGAACGGCTATAACATCGTGCTGGACACCTGCAGCGGTTCGGTGCATGTGGTGGACGACGTGGCATACGATGTCATTGCCATGTACCCGGAGCACACCGCCGACGAGATCGTTGCCGCCATGATGGCAAAGTACGGCGACCGTGAGGACGTTACCGAGGAAGACCTGCGCCAGTGCATCGACGATGTGACCAGCCTGAAAGAGGCCGGCAAGCTGTGGACCCCGGATGTCTACAAGGACATGGCTTTCGACTTTAAGAACCGCAACACCGTGGTCAAGGCCCTGTGCCTGCACGTTGCCCACACCTGCAACCTGAGCTGCTCTTACTGCTTTGCTTCGCAGGGCCGCTACTGCGGCGACCGCGCGCTGATGAGCTTTGAGGTGGGCAAGCGCGCCATGGACTTCCTCATTGAGAACAGCGGCACCCGCCGCAACCTGGAAGTGGACTTCTTCGGCGGCGAACCTTTGATGAACTTTGATATGGTCAAGAAGCTGGTGGCCTACTGCCGCGAGCAGGAGAAGATCCACAACAAGAACTTCCGCTTCACCATGACCACCAACGGCATGCTGATCGACGACGATGTGATTGATTTCTGCAACAAGGAGTGCCACAATGTCGTTCTGAGTCTGGACGGCCGCAAAGAGGTCAACGACCGTTTCCGCAAGGACTACGCCGGTCATGGCAGCTATGACACCATCGTGCCCAAGTTCCAGGAGTTCGTGAAAAAGCGCGGCGACAAGAACTACTACATGCGCGGCACCTACACCCACTATAACACCGACTTCACCAACGATATCTTCCACATGGCCGACCTCGGCTTCACCGAACTGAGCATGGAGCCGGTGGTGTCCAAGCCCGGCGAGCCCAGCGCCCTGACCGAGGAAGATCTGCCCATCCTGAAGGAGCAGTACGAGATCCTGGCCAAAGAGATGATCAAGCGTGACCGCGAAGGCCGCGGCTTTACCTTCTATCATTACATGATCGACCTGACCGGCGGCCCCTGCATCTATAAGCGTATCTCCGGCTGCGGTTCCGGCACCGAGTACATGGCCGTCACCCCCTGGGGCGACCTGTACCCCTGCCACCAGTTCGTGGGCGACCCGAAGTACCTGATGGGCGACATCTGGAAGGGTGTCACCAACACCGCCGTGCGCGATGAGTTCAAGCACTGCAATGCCTACGCCCGCAAGGAGTGCCAGGACTGCTGGGCAAAGCTCTATTGCTCCGGCGGCTGCGCGGCCAACTCCTACCACGCTACCGGCAACATCACGGGCGTGTACGAATACGGCTGTGAGCTGTTCCGCAAGCGCATGGAGTGCGCCATCATGATCAAGGTGGCCGAGAACCAGGAACTTGCCGCCAAGGGCATCGAAGTGCCCATCGAGCTGGGCTCCACCTGCAACGCCTGCGCCGACGGCGAAGCCTGCGAATGAGCATGACCACGCCCATTGTGGATTTTGTGCGCCGCTATGCGCAATCTGGTACCTCCCGGCTGCACATGCCCGGCCACAAGGGCCAGAGCCTGCTGGGCTTTGAACCGTGGGATATCACCGAAATAAAGGGTGCGGACGAGCTGTACGAAGCCGAGGGCATCATTGCGCAGAGTGAGGCCAACGCTACCCGGCTTTTCGGCACGGCCCACACCTATTACAGCACCGAGGGTTCGTCCCAGTGCATCCGGGCCATGCTGTTTCTGGCCCTGCAGGCCGCCCCGCAGACGGGCAAACGCCCGGTCCTGCTGGCGGCCCGCAACGCCCACAAGGCGCTGCTGTATGCGGCGGCACTGCTGGATTTTGATGTAGAGTGGCTCTGGCCTGCGCCGGAAGATTCTGGTGCGCTGTGCAGCTGCCCGGTGCCTGCCGCCAAGCTGGCGGACGCCCTGCACGCACTGGCACAGCAGGATCGAAAGCCCTTTGGCGTTTATGTCACCAGCCCGGATTATCTGGGCGGTGTGCAGGATATTGCCGCGCTGGCAGCGGTATGCCGGGCGCAGGACGTGCCGCTGCTGGTGGATAACGCTCACGGTGCCTACCTGCGCTTTCTGCCTGAGAACCGGCACCCCATCGCACTGGGCGCAGCCATGTGCTGCGATTCCGGCCACAAGACCCTGCCGGTGGTCACAGGCGGTGCGTACCTGCATCTGGGCAAAAACGCCCCCATTCAGGACGAAGCGGCCGTGCGCAATGCGCTGGCACTGTTTGGCTCCACCAGCCCGTCTTACCTCATTTTGCAGTCGCTGGATAAGTGCAATCAGGTGCTATCCGAGGGTTATCCGCTGCGTCTTTTGCAGTGCTGCGGTTACCTGACCCGCCTGCGCCGGGAGCTGAACGAAGCCGCTGAGGCCAGGCACTGCCCGGGCCCGCTGGCGCTGGACGGCGAACCGCTCAAGGTCACGCTGGACGCCGCCGTGCTAGGCATGACCGGCACCGAGCTGGCCGATGCACTGCGCCGTGCCGCCATCGAGTGCGAGTATGCCGACCCGCGCTATCTGGTGCTGATGTTCACGCCGGAGAACCCACCCCGCGACGGCAAGCGGCTGCTCTCAGCCATGCGGGAGATCATTGCGGCCCTGCCGGACGAACTCCCGCAGCCGGAAGCGCTGCAGGGCGAGTTTGCCGCGCTGGAACAGCAGCTGCACACCCGCTGCAGCATCCGACAGGCCGTTTTTGCGCCGCAGGAACGATTGCCCGTGGCACAGGCCGAGGGCCGCGTCTGCGCCATGCCGACGGTGTCCTGCCCGCCGGCCATTCCCATCGCGGTGAGCGGCGAGGTCATCACGCCCGCCGCCGTCCGGCTGATGCAGCGTTACCATGTGACGGAAGTCTCAGTCCTCCGGGAAAACTGATTTTTTGCAAGGGAGCACAGTGTTTTGCCTGTGCTCTCTTTTTTGTGGCATACGGCACCCGGCAGGTGCATACCTTTCCAGTAGAGACGGACAGGGAAAGGAGCACACTGCATGGAACTGAAGATTTTTCGGGATACCCTGCCGCAGGCGGGCGCAGACTGCACCGTCAAGGCAGAGCTCCCGCTGGAAACGGAGATTTTGATTTCCGACTATCTGCCGCCGGTGTTCAAGCTGGTCAAGTGCTTTGCAAAGCCGGTGGTGCTGCAAAAGCAGCTGCAGCCCGGGCGGCTGACGCTGGAAGGCTATCTGCGCTGCACCGTGTTTTATCAGGGCGAGGACGGGGCCGGTCTGTGCCAGACCGAGCAGAAACTGCCCTTCACAAAACAGCTGGAAGTGCCGGAGCTGCCTGCCGCCAGCTGGACAGCGCTGGTGGAGGGCCAGACCGAATACCTCAACTGCCGGGCAGTGAACCCACACCGCATCGAAGTGCGCGGGGCCTTTGGGCTCATCGTCACCCTGCGCACCCAAAGCCCGGCCGAAGTCATCACAGCGCTGGCCGATGGTGGCATCGAGCAGCGCCTGCAGACGCTCACCGGTGTGCGCAGTGCCGCCGTGCTGGAAAAGCTGGTCACTGTCGAAGGAGAGCTGGTGTTTGCAAAGCGCCCCGCCGCCATTCTGGATATCACCGGTACAGCGTCTGTGCGGGAGATAAAGCTGCTGTCCGGCAAGGCAGTGGTCAAGGGCGAGATCCGTGCCCTGTGCGCCTGGCGTGCTGAGGGCGAGACGGCGCTGCAAAGTCAGGCGGCAGCTCTGCCATTCAATCAGGTCGTGGACCTGGACGGCGTCACGGAGGACTGCAGATGCCTGTGCGTGCTGGAACCGGTGGGCTTCACCCTTGCCGAAGGCGAGCAGGACGCTGCAAGCCAGCTGACCGTCAACGTGATGATGCATCTGCACGCCTGGCGGCCCTTCCAGCTGCAGACAGTGGCGGATGCATTTTCGACCCAGTTCGAGACCGCCATCACGCCGCAGGAGCTTGCGGTGGAGCAGCTGGCCTGTACCCTGAACGAGACGGCTGCAGCCACTGCTTCCGGCCCGCTGCCGGACGCCGGGGCACAGCTGCGGGCCTGTTTTGTATCCTACGGCCCGGCGCAGGCATCCATGACGGCAGAAGGGGCTGTGCTCACTGCCCGGGCCGTTGCCACTGCCTTTGCCGAGAACAGCCTGGGTGAGCTGGAAAGCTATGAAAAAACGATGGAGCTGCGTTTTCCGCTGGCGGCAGAGTGCCCGCCGGGGGCCCAGCTCAGTGCCGAGTGCTGGCTGAGCACCGAGAACGTCCAGTGCAGCTGCGCGGGCGGCACGCTGGAAGTCACGGTCACAGCCCGGGCGGAGGGCGCCATTCTCTGCCGCACGGTGCAGCAGGGCATTGGCAGCATCGAGCTGGGCGATGAACTGACCCCGCCGGACCCGGAGATCGCCCTGCGCATCTACTACGCGCAGGCAGGCGAGGAGCTGTTCGCCATTGCGCGCCGCTTCCATGTTTCACCGGCGCAGATGCGGGCGGCCAACGGTCTGGATGCAGACATGCAGACCCTGCCGCAGGCGCAGCATTTTCTGGTGCCGGGTGTATAAATTGACGAAGAACGCTGCCGTTTCCCGGCGGCGTTCTCTTTTTTGCGTGCCAAATAAAGCAAAAACCTCTTTCTTCTCCGAAAGCAGGGGAGTATAATAGGCTTTGGTGTTTTGAAATAGGAAAGGAGAAGTGTAAATGGATTCTGAAGCAAAGATCCTTACCCCGGAGCTTGTCAATGTCAAAAAGCCTGTCTGGGCGTTCAGCAAAAAGACCTTCTGCGAAGGCATGCGCGACGGTGTACCGATTGCGCTGGGCTATTTTGCGGTGTCCTTCTCGCTGGGCATTGCGGCCCGCCGGGCAGGTTTTACCCCATTTCAGGGTTTTCTGGTCAGCCTGCTGAACAATGCTTCGGCGGGTGAGTACGCCGCGTTTGCCATCATCATGGCGAATGCGACCTATCTGGAGGTGGCGGTCATCACCCTGATCGCCAATGCACGCTATCTGCTTATGAGCTGTGCTCTGGCACAGCGCTTTGCGCCGGGTACGCCGTTCTGGCACCGGCTCGTCATCGGTTACGATGTCACGGATGAGCTGTTCGGCATCACCATTGCGCGTCCGGGCAGTCTGAACCCGTATTATACTTATGGTGCCATTGTGCTGGCGGCACCGGCATGGGCTACCGGCACGGCGCTGGGCATCATTGCAGGCAACCTGCTGCCCCTGCGGGCAGTCAGTGCGCTGAGCGTGGCGTTGTACGGCATGTTCCTGGCCATCATCATCCCGCCGGCCCGCAAGAGCAAGGTGGTGGCGGCACTGGTCGCCATCAGCTTTGCACTGAGCTTTGTGTGCAACTACCTGCCGGGCATCTCGGCCCTGTCGGAGGGCACCCGCACCATCGTGCTCACCGTGGCGATCTCCAGCGCGGCGGCGGTCCTTTTCCCTGTAAATCAAGACGAGCAGGAGGCAGAGCATGACGCATAACAATTATATCTACATCGCGGTCATGGCGCTGGTGTCCTATGCCATCCGCATCCTGCCGCTGACGCTGATCCGCAAGCCCATCAAGAACCGCTTCATCCAGTCGTTTCTGTACTATGTGCCCTATGTGACGCTGGCAGTGATGACCTTCCCGGCCATCGTCAATGCCACCCAGAGCCCGGTGGCAGGTGCCATGGCACTGGTGGTGGGCATTGCGGCGGCATGGTTCGGCGCAAGCCTGTTCCAGGTATCCGTTGCCTGCTGCGCCGTGGTTTTTGTGCTGGAATTTTTCCTTTGATCGTTCCATGAGACTGCCCGGGAGCTGCGGCGTTCCCGGGCAGTTTTGCGTTTTGCGCGCCGATATGCTATACTTTTTCCAGAAAGGAGCAGGTTCCATGAAAAAGATTTTGCTTACCGGTGCGGGCGGCTTCGTCGGTTCCCGCATTTGTCAACAGTGGCAGGGAAAATATGAGCTCTGCACCTTGCCAAGGGGCTTTCTGCGCACAGCGGACGAAGCTTCCGTCCGGCAGGTGATCCAATTTGAACACCCGGACATCATCCTTCACATGGCAGCTATCTCCGATACCGGGTACTGCACTCAGCACCCGGCCGAAGCCTACCGTGCCAATGTAGAGCTGCCGGTCTGGCTGGCAAAGGCTGCCCGGCAGGTCGGCGCAAAGCTGGTGGCGTTCAGCTCCGATCAGATCTATGCCGGTGTGAAGCAGACCGGTCCGCTGCCGGAAACGCTGGATGTGCACCCCGCGAATGTTTACGGCCAATACAAGCTGGAAGCAGAGCAGCAGGTACTAGCTCTTTGCCCGGATTCTGTGCACCTGCGTGCGGCATGGATGTACGACCTGCCTGGCTACGGCCTGCCGATCCGGGGCAATCTACCGCTGAATCTTCTGCGCGCGGCACTCAAAGGGGAGAGCGTGCGTTTTTCCCGCAACGACCACCGCGGCGTGACCTATGTGCGGCAGGTGATCGAAAACCTGGAACCCGCCATGGAACTGCCCGGCGGTGTGTACAACTTTGGCAGCGGCAATGCCGGGGATATGGTGTGCACGGCCCGGCAGTTTGCGGAAGCACTGGGCGTCACGGTGCAGATCGAAGAAGATACCTGGCATCGCAATCTTGTCATGGATACCGCCAAACTGGAACGCTTCGGCATCCGGTTCGACACCACACAGCAGGGCATCCGGCGTTGTCTGCGGGATTATGGCCTTGCGAAAGAGTAAAATTTCCATATCGCACAAAAATCAAAAGAATTGAAGCAAAAAGCAGGAAGAACTGCGCGAAAGCCCCCTCTCTGAAAACGGGGCAGATGCGCATTCTTCCTGCTTTTTTGTGTTTTTGATCAAAAAACAGATGCCTGTGCCGCAAATTGGGTGTTCACAGAAAAGTCATACTTAATTTACAAGAATCTGCCATTTTGTTATAATGAATCCGCTTTTTGTAAAGCTTCCGAAAATCATCATATTTTGTCAAAGTCTGAGGAGAGTGGAACATTTGAAGGAAGTCAAGCTCGAGGAGTCGGCATATCAGTTCGACGCCAAGATGTCCCTGAAACAGGCCATCCCGCTGGGTCTGCAGCATGTCTGCGCCATGTTCGTGGGCAACCTGACCCCGCTGCTGATCATCACCAGCGCCTGCGGCATCGCGGGCGGTGAGTTTGCAGACCTGCAGGTCACCCTGCTGCAGAGCGCCATGTTCGTGGCCGGTGTGGTCACGCTGGTGCAGCTGTTCACCATCGGCCCCGTGGGCGGCGGCGTGCCCATCATCATGGGCACCAGTTCCGGCTTTATCGGCGTGTTCAACAGCGTTGTCGGCAGCATGGGCGGCGGTGTGCTGGCCTATGGTGCCATCATGGGCGCATCCATCATCGGCGGCATCTTTGAAAGTGTGCTGGGTTTCTTCCTGAAGCCTCTGCGCAAGTTCTTCCCGCCGGTGGTCACTGGCACGGTGGTGCTTTCCATCGGCCTTTCGCTGATCTCTGTCGGCATCAATTCCTTCGGCGGCGGCAACAGCGCCAAGGACTTCGGCTCCATGGAGAACCTGCTGCTGGCGCTGTTTGTGCTGGTGGTCATCCTGATCTTCAAACACTGGACCACGGGCTTCCTCAGCTCTTCCGCGATCCTGATCGGCATTCTGGCCGGTTATGTGGCAGCCTTTGTCATGGGCCTTGTTCTGCCCACCACCGGCGTCACCGCCGACGGCGTGGAGTTCACCAAGGCATGGGTGCTCAACTGGGACAAGGTGGCGCAGGCTTCCTGGTTTGCCATTCCCAAGCTGATCCCGGTCAAGATCGTATTTGATATGCGCGCCATTCTGCCGGTGCTCATCATGTTCATCGTCACCGCTGTGGAGACGGTGGGCGACATCTCCGGTGTCATGGAGGGCGGCATGGACCGTGAGCCTACCGATAAGGAGCTTTCCGGCGGCGTCATCTGCGACGGCCTGGGTTCCACCTTTGCTGCTCTGTTCGGCGTGCTGCCCAACACTTCCTTCAGCCAGAACGTGGGTCTGGTGGCCATGACCAAGGTGGTCAACCGCATGGCACTGGCTTCCGGTGCCATCTTCCTGATCCTGTGCGGCCTGATCCCGAAGCTGGGCGCACTGATCTCCATCATGCCGCAGGCCGTTCTGGGCGGTGCTGCCGTCATGATGTTCTCCTCCATCGTGGTCAGCGGCATCCAGCTCATCACCAAGGAAAAGATGACCCCGCGTCAGCTCACCATCGTTTCGGTGGCTCTGGGTGTGGGCTACGGCATGGGTGCCAACAGCGGCATTCTGGCACAGGCCCCGCACGCTTTCCAGCTGATCTGCGGCGAGTCCGGCATCGTCCCGGCTGCGTTCGTGGCCATCCTGCTGAACGTGCTGCTGCCGAAGGATGACAAGGCTGCGTAACGCTCAGCCGTTCCGCCGGGCAAGTGCTTCCAGCTTTGCCAGCGCTTCGGGCGTGTCGGCATCTGCCAGCTCATTCCGGTCCGCAATGTAGACCGTATGAACATGTTCCGGGTATTTCTTGAGCAGAACATTGCCGCCCTTGCCCTCCGGCAGGGCGCACAGCTCGGAAAAATATCCGCGCTCAAACAGAACGGGGCTTCCGACAAGGGGATCTGGGTCATTTTTGAACCGATGCCCGAGACGGAAGATCTCCCGTTCTGTTTCTTTTTGCCGTTCCAGCCGGGTCTCATGATCCCAGCCGGAGATGCCGATCATAGCCTCCACCGTCTCCCGACACAGCAGGGGCTGATCCCCGGGCAGGAACATGCAGCCGAACAGCCCCGGCATTTGCTCAAGGAGCGCTGTCAGCCCCAGCCGCACGGTATCGTTGCGCCCGGGCAGGCTGTGCAGCAGCACCGGAACGCCGTGTTCTTCGCACAGGGCTTTCACTTCGGCAGAGCGGGTCACCACGATGCGGGCGGCAAGCACCTGTGTATCCGTTGCGGCAAAAGCACGGCAGAGCATGGGCTGACCGCAAAATTCCGTCAGAAGCTTGTTGGAGCCAAAGCGGCGGCTCAGGCCGGATGCCATGATCACACACCCTGCAGCAAGCTGGTTTTCCATTCCTGTATCCTCCGTCCATTGACAAAATCTTTCCGAGAACATTATAACGCAAGTTGTAATTCAAACGCAATCTGTGCTAAAATAAAAGAAGCAATAAAAAAAGAGAGGAACCTGCATCTATGATGACGATCCGCGAATATAAACGGGCCGAAAGTCTGGAAGAAGCCTGGCAGCTGAACCAGAAAAAGCCCAACCGCGTGCTGGGCGGCATGATCTGGCTCAAGATGGAGACCATCAATGTCGGCACAGCCATCGACCTGTCCGGCCTGGGGCTGGACACCATTGAAGAAACGGAAGACGGCTTTTCCATCGGGGCCATGGTCACACTGCGCCAGCTGGAGGAGCACCCCGGCCTTGCCGCTTATACCCACGGTGCCGTAAAGGAAGCCCTGCGCCACATCGTGGGCGTGCAGCTGCGCAACCTTGCCACCGTGGGCGGCAGCATCTACAGCCGTTTCGGTTTTTCGGACGTGCTCACCCTGTTCATGGCCATGGACTGCTCCGTGGAGCTGTACAAGGGCGGCATCGTACCGCTGCGCGACTATGCCGAGCGTCCTTACGACCGTGACATTCTCGTGCGCCTGATCGTGAAAAAAGAAAAAGCCGAATTTTTCTATCAGTCCGTGCGCAACAGTCAGACCGATATCCCGGTGCTGACCTGCGCTGCGGCCCGGCTGGCAGACGGCAGCTATCGCATCGCCATCGGTGCCCGCCCGCTGAAGGCCTTGCTCTATGCGTTCCCGGCACAGGCAGGCGTGCCCGCACAGGAGCTTGCCCGAAAACTGGCTGACGAAGTGACACGGCAGGTCGTCACCGGCTCCAACATGCGCGGCAGCGCCGAGTACCGCCGCCATCTGGCAGGTGTGCTGACAAAGCGTGCCGTTGTGGAACTGGAAGCACGCGCGGTACAGGAGGAAAACTAAATGCAGATCACCCTTACATTGAACGGCATCAAGGTCACAGAAGATGTGGCGGCCGATATGCTTCTGATCGATTTTGTGCGCGCCCATGGCTGCAAGAGCGTCAAGCGCGGCTGCGAGACTTCCAACTGCGGCCTGTGCACGGTATTTCTGGACGACAAGCCGGTGCTTTCCTGCTCAGTGCTGGCGGCCCGGGCCAGCGGTCATCAGGTCACCACGCTGGAAGGCCTGCAGGCAGAAGCCGCCGAATTCGGTGCCTTCATCGCTGACCAGGGCGCGGAGCAGTGCGGCTTCTGCAACCCGGGCTTCATCATGAATGCACTGGCGCTTTTCCGCGAGAACCCGTACCCCAGTGAGGAAGAAGTCAAGGAATATCTTTCCGGCAACCTCTGCCGCTGCTCCGGCTACGAAGGCCAGCTGCGCGGCATTATGAACTTTCTGGCCTGGAAAAAACAGAAGGAGGCCGCGGAATGAACACTGTCAATAAGCCCTTCCGCAAAAAGGACGCTATGCAGCTGGTCACCGGCCAGCCCGTCTATATGGATGATGTGATCCCGCAGGATTGTCTCATCGTCAAGCTCCTGCGCTCACCCCACGCGAACGCCATTGTTAAGACCATCAACACCACTGTGGCAAAAAAGGTGCCCGGCATTGAAGCTATCTTCACCTGGGAGGATGTGCCGCAGGATGCGCCCCGCTACACCCAGGCGGGCCAGACCTACCCGGAAGCCAGCCCGCGCGACCGTCTGCTCATCGACCGCCATGTCCGCTTTGTGGGCGATGTGGTGGCCATCGTGGCCGGTAAGGACGAGAAATGCGTGGACAAGGCCCTCAAGCTCATCAAGGTGGAGTACGAGGTTCTGGAGGCCGTGCTGGACTACCACACCGCCAAGGATAACCCGGTTCTTGTCCACCCGGAGGACAATTGGGTCAGTCTGTGTCCGGTGGGGGCCGACAACAAGCGCAACCTCTGCGCCCATGACGAGAGCAGCTCCGGCGACATTGATGCCGTGCTGGCTGCCAGCGATATCATCATCGACCATGTGTACCACACCAAAGCCTGCCAGCAGGCCATGATGGAGACCTTCCGCACCTACTGCTCCATTGACACCTACGGCCGCCTGAACGTGCTCAGCTCGACACAGATCGTGTTCCATGCGCGGCGCAACATCGCAAACGCCCTGCATATTCCCAAGAGCATGGTACGCGTGGCAAAGCCCCGCATCGGCGGCGGCTTTGGTGCCAAGCAGACGGCGGTCAGTGAGGTGTATCCGGCCTTTGTGACCTGGAAGACCAAGAAGCCCTCCAAGATCATCTTCAGCCGCGTGGAAAGCCAGATCGCATCTTCACCGCGCCATGAGATGGAGATGCACGTCCGCTTGGGTGCCACCAAAGACGGCATCGTGAAAGGTATCGACCTGTACACCCTGTCCAACACCGGCGCTTACGGTGAGCATGGCCCCACGACGGTGGGCCTTTCCGGCCACAAGTCCATCCCGCTGTACGGCAAGGCCGAGGCCTTCCGCTTTGTCAGTGATGTCGTCTACACCAACCATATGTCTGCCGGTGCCTACCGCGGCTACGGCGCGACCCAGGGCCTGTTTGCGGTGGAATCTGCCGTGAACGAGCTGGCCCACAAACTGAACATGGACCCCTTCGAACTGCGGCTGAAAAACACCGTGCAGGAGGGTGACGTGATGCCGGCCTACTATGGCGCGGTGAACACCAGCTGTGCGCTGGACCGCTGCCTTGTCAAGGTGCGGGAGATGATCGACTGGGAGCACAAGTATCCCATGCGCGATATGGGCAACGGCAAAGTACGCGCCGTCGGCATGGGCATGGCGATGCAGGGCTCCGGCATTTCTGGCATGGACGTGGGCAGCGCCACCCTGAAACTGAACGATGACGGGTTCTATACCCTGATGATCGGTGCCGCCGATATGGGCACCGGCTGTGACACCACGCTTGCGCAGATCGCCGCCGAAGTGCTGGACTGCCCGTTGGATAATATCACGGTGTTTGGTGCGGATACGGATACGTCCCCCTATGACTCCGGTTCCTATGCATCCAGCACCATTTATGTCACCGGCAAAGCCACCGAAAAATGCGCCATGAAGCTGCGCGCTCAAATTTGTAAGCTGGGTGCCGAGCTGCTGGAATGCGCCGAGGACGAAGTGGAGTTTGACGGAAAAGACGTGTTCAAGAGCGAAGATCCGGCACAGAAAAAGTCTCTGTCGGAAATTGCCTATGCTTCTCAGTTCGGCCACATGGTGCCGCTGGAAGCCACCGAGACCCACACTTCGCCCCTGTCGCCGCCGCCGTTCATGGCCGGTGCCGCCGAGGTGGAAGTGGACACCGAGACCGGCGAAGTGAAGCTGCTGGAATTTGACGCCTGTGTGGACTGCGGTACGCCGATCAACCCCAACCTGACCCGTGTGCAGGCGGAAGGCGGCCTGCTGCAGGGCATCGGCATGACCCTGACCGAGAACATCACCTACGATAAAAACGGTTACCCGGAAGAAAACTCGCTGTTCCAGTACAAAATCCCTGCCCGCACCGATGTGGGCAGGATCAATGTCGAATTCGAGAGCAGCTACGAGCCCAACGGTCCCTTTGGTGCAAAGTCCATCGGCGAGATCGTCATCAACACGCCGCTGCCCGCCATTTCGGACGCCATTTATAATGCCATCGGCACCCGGTTCTACGAGCTGCCCATCACGCCGGAACAGATCGCCATGGCGGTGGCAGAAAAGCAGAAATGATCGACGAACTGCAGTTCCCGTTTCTGGCCGAAAAAGGTCATGTGATCTCGCTGGTGGGCGGCGGCGGAAAGACGACCCTCATGTATAACATGGCTGCGCACGGCGCCCGCAAGGGCTGGCGTGTACTGACAGCGACCACCACCCACATCCAGCAGCCGCCGGGCGAAGTCTTTGCGCAGACAGACGCAGACCTTTTCCGCTTGTGGGAGCGCGGCAGCTATGCCGTGGCCGGAACGCCCGCGCCCGGTGGCAAACTGACCGCCCCGCCGCAGGAGCAGCTGGAACGCTGGATGGCAATTGCCGACCTCGTTCTGATCGAAGCGGACGGTGCCAAGCGGATGCCCTGCAAGGCCCCGGCGGCGCATGAGCCGGTGCTTTTGCCGCAGTGCGATATCGTGCTGGCGGTGGCAGGCACTTCGGCACTGGAAAAGCCGCTGGAAGAAGTTTGTTTTCGAGCAGAGCTTGCCGGGCCGCTTTTGCATGTCCCGGGCAATACGCTGCTGACGCCCGCATTGCTGGCAAAGCTGCTGGCAAGCGAAGCGGGCGGCCGAAAGGCTGTGGGCAGCCGCCGCTTTTATGCGGTGATCAATCAGGTGGACACAGATGAACGCACTGCTTTGGCCCGGCAGACCGCCGAGCTTCTAAAAAAGCAATACGGTGTGCCTTGCGTCCTGACGCATTTTGAAGAAGGAGAGCGTGCATGAGCAAGGAAGAAAAAATTGTATTCTGCACCGGCGGCGGATGTACGGCCAAGCTGGGCGCGGGCGTACTGAGCCGCATTCTGGAAAAGCTGCCGCGCGGCGAAAAAGACCTGGACCTGCTGGTAGGCTACGACAGCCGGGATGACGCGGCGGTGTACCGCATCACAGACGATATTGCATTTGTTCAGACGGTGGACTTTTTCCCGCCAATGGTGGATGACCCGTATACCTTCGGGCAGATCGCCGCAGCCAACGCCCTGAGTGATATCTACGCCATGGGCGGCGAAGTGAAGACGGCACTGAACCTTGTCTGCTTCCCCGAGAGTATGGATCTGAACATTCTGGGCGAGATCCTGCGCGGCGGGGCCGAGAAGGTGGCTGAAGCGGGCGGAAGCCTTGCAGGAGGCCATTCCATCGCGGATACCGGCGTGAAATACGGCCTGTCCGTCACCGGCCTTGTGGACCCGAAAAAAATGTATACGAACGACTCCGGCCAGCCCGGCGATAAGCTGATTTTGACAAAGGCGCTGGGCGTTGGCCTGATCTGCACGGCAAACCGTGTGGGCGAAGCTGCCCCGGAACACATGGCCGGTGCCATCGCGTCCATGACGATGCTGAACAAGACCGCTGCCGCGATCAGCCGACGCTATACCGTCCATGCTGCCACGGATGTGACCGGGTTCAGCTTTCTGGGCCATCTGCACGAGATGATGGGCGGAAAACTTTCCTGCATCATCGACGCACATGCAGTGCCGGTGCTGCCGGGTGCCGAAAAAGCAGCCGACGATTTTCTCTATACCGCTGCCGGGCAGCGCAACCGCAACCATACCGGGCCTTACGTCACCTTTGAACAGGTGCCTTTTGCCATGGAAGAAGTGCTGTTTGATCCGCAGACTTCCGGCGGCCTGCTGCTGGCCGCTGCGCCGGAAGATGCCGTCGCACTGGAAGCAGAGCTGCAGGCGGCCGGTCTGCCCGCAAAAATCGTGGGCGAGATCATTCCCAAGACCGAACAGGAAATTACCGTAAAATATTAACTGGAGGACAAAATAATGATGCTGAACGTCGATGCCCGTGGTGATGCCTGCCCGCTGCCCGTTGTGAAGGCAAAAAAGGCGATTTCCGAATTGAAGGGTGCCGGTGAGGTGGAAGTGCTGGTGGATAACGAGATCGCCGTGCAGAATCTGACCAAAATGGCCCAGCAGAAGGGCTACCAGTACAGTGCCGAAAAGCTGGCAGAGCGGGAATACCGCGTGCTGTTTACCGTAGGTGAAGCGGCAGACGCACCTGCCGAAGAAGCACCGGTTTGCGCACCGGATACCCGCACCGATACTGTGGTGGCCATCGGATCGGACAAAATGGGCATTGGTGCCGAGGAACTGGGCAAGACTTTGCTCAAGGCGTTCGTCTTTGCACTCACCCAGCAGGATCAGCTGCCCAAAACGATTCTGTTCTACAACGGCGGCGCATCCCTGACCTGTGAGGGCTCCCCCATGCTGGAAGACCTGAAGGCACTGGAAGCGCAGGGCGTGGAGATCATGACCTGCGGCACCTGCCTGAACTTCTATGGCCTGACCGAAAAGCTGGCCGTCGGCAGTGTGACCAATATGTACACCATCGTGGAAAAGCTGACCCAGGCCGGTAATGTGGTGAAGCCGTGATCTATCTGGACAATGCCGCCACCACTCTGCACAAACCGCTGCAGGTGGAACAGGCCATGCTGGACGCTCTGCGCACGGCGGGCAACCCGGGACGCGGTGCCCACGAGCCGACCTTGCACGCCAGCCGTCTGGTGTATGCGGCGCGGTGCGCAGTGGCAAAGCTGCTGAATGCACCGGACCCTTCCTGCATTGCATTCACATCCAATGCTACCCAGGCATTGAACACGGCGCTGGGCGGACTGTTCCGCCAGGGCGACCATATTATCACGACCATTTGTGAGCACAACTCGGTCCTGCGGCCGCTGTACCATCTGCGGGAAATCGGCGTAAACCTCAGCTTCACCGGTGTGGACGAAAAAGGCCGCCTGCGGTATGACCAGTGGGAAGGCTTCCTGCGCCCGGAGACCCGTGCGCTGGTGGTGACCGGCGCTTCCAACGTGACCGGCAACGGAACCGACCTTGCTCGCGCGGCGGAGTTTGCACACCGGCACGGCCTGCTGCTGATCGTAGATGCGGCGCAGACGGCCGGAGAACTGCCTCTGAACGTGCAGGTTCTCGGCATCGACGTGCTGTGTTTCACCGGCCACAAAGCCCTGCTGGGCCCGCAGGGGACCGGTGGGCTGTATGTACGCCCGGGGCTTTCCGTTCGGCCGCTGGTGGTTGGCGGCAGCGGTGTGCACAGCTTTGACGAGCAGCACCCGGCACAGATGCCCACCGCACTGGAAGCGGGCACCCTGAATGTGCCGGGCCTTGCGGGCCTGTGTGCCGGGGTGGAGTGGATTCTGGCGCAGGGTGTGGAAACACTTGCCCGGAGAGAGCAGGCATTGACTGTGCTATTTTATGAGCGTATCCGGGACCTGCCGAACGTGAAAATTTACGGTGACCCGGAGATGACGCCGCGTGCACCCATCGTCTCGCTGAACATCGGGGATGAGGATTCCGCCCGCATCGCGGATATTCTGTGGGAAGAATACGGCATCTGCGTGCGGGCCGGTGCCCACTGCGCCCCGCTGATGCACAAGGCACTTGGCACAGCGGAGCAGGGCACGGTTCGGTTCAGTTTTTCGCACTTCAACACGGAAGCCGAAGTTCTGCAGGCTGCCGCTGCCGTGCGGGAGCTTGCACAGGAGGCATAAGATGCGGATAAAAAAGACCTATGTCGTGCTTTCCTTTCATACAACGCTGGAAGCGATGGAGTGGGAAAAGCAGTGCGCAGAATGCGGTGTCCCGGGGCGGATCATCCCGCTCCCGCGCGAGATCTCGGCGGGCTGCGGTCTTGCGTGGCGGATGCTGCCGGAGGAGTTTGAGCAGTGGCAGCACAAGCTGGACCCGGCCCGTTATGATGCAGTAGCTGCAGTAGAACAGTGAGACCAGGAGGGACGAAACGATGAACGAAACGCCGCTTTATCAGGCGGTCCAAAGCAGGCGGGCTGAGGGCGGCCGTACGCTGGCCTGTGTGCTGAATGGGGAATGCGCTGGGGAACAGCTATTATTATGTGAGGGTGTGCCGGTGTGGCAGTGCGGCGAGACGGAACTCCTTCGCCGAAATCTGCCTGCGCTGCAAAGCTGCACGGCGACCGGTGTGCAGGAGATCAGCGGGCAGCGGGTCTTTGTGGAGCGCTTTGGTGCCGTGCCGCAGCTTGTCGTCTGCGGCGGCGGTCATGTGGCCACGGCTGTAGTCCGTCTGGCAAAGCTGCTGGGCCTGCCGATGCTGGCAATGGATGACCGCGAAGAATATGCCGGTCAGCTGCGGGCAGCTGGCGCAGACACCGTGCTCTGCCAACCCTTCGAAGCGGCGCTGGAGCAGGTGCCCGGCGGATCTGAGACCTATTTTGTGGTGGTGACCCGTGCTCACGCCTTTGATGTGGTGTGCCTGGAAAAGATCCTGCGCAAACCTGCCGCCTATGTGGGCATGATGGGCAGCAAAGGCCGTGCCGCACTGGTGCGCCGTCAACTGCTGGAGCAGGGCATGGATGCGCCGCGTGTGGAAGCACTCTGTGCCCCCATCGGTCTGCCCATTGGCTCCCAGACGGCAGAGGAAATTGCACTTTCCATTCTGGCACAGGTGGTCTCGGTCAAGAACGCCCGCCCGCAGACCGAGGGCTTTTCGTCCGCACTGCTGGATGCGATGCAGCACGCAGACCAGAGCGGACAGAAAGCGGTGCTTGCCGTTATCATTGCCCGGCACGGCTCCACCCCGCGGGAGGTGGGTGCAAAAATGCTGATCTCACAGGATGGCACGCTGACCGGCAGCGTGGGCGGCGGCATCATGGAGCACCGCACCATCCTTGCCGCGCAGGAGATGTTGGCGGGCAAGGCACCGGCGCACCAGACCGTTCATTTTTCTGCGGACGGCAAAAACGAAGATGCAGCGGTGGCGGCCTGCGGCGGCTCCATGGAGCTTTTGCTCACGCTGTTGGAAACAGGAGAGGCACTTTCATGAAAAAAGATTCTCTGATCCTTGTGCGCGGCGGCGGCGACCTTGCCACCGGCACCATCCACCGGCTGTGGAGCGCAGGCCTGCGAATCCTTGTGCTGGAAGCAGAGCACCCGGCAGCCATCCGGCGGCAGGTGTCGCTGTGCGAAGCGGTCTATGAGGGCGAGACGACGGTCGAAGGGCTTCGTGCTGTCCGCATTGACACGTTGGAACAGGCGCAGGCCGTTTGGGCTGCGAATGCGGTGCCCGTTCTGGTGGACCCGGCGGGCGAGAGCATCCGGCAGGCAAAGCCGGAGATTGTGATCGACGCTATCCTTGCCAAGAAGAACCTCGGCACGACCCGCGATATGGCCCCGCTGACCATCGCCCTTGGCCCGGGCTTTACCGCCGGGCAGGATGTGGACGTGGTGGTGGAAACAAAGCGCGGGCATCGTCTGGGCCGCATCATCCGGGAGGGCACTGCCATCCCGAATACTGGCATCCCCGGCGTGATCGGCGGCTACGGCAAAGAGCGGGTCATCCATGCGCAGACAGCAGGCAACTTTGTGGATGTGCGGAAGATCGGCGACATCGTGGAAGCGGGTGAGACCATTGCCCACATCGAATCAGAAGACGGAACGGTAACGCCTGTGACCACCCAGATCACCGGCATCCTGCGCGGTCTGCTGCGCAGCGGGTACCCGGTCGTGCCCGGTTTCAAGGTGGCCGATGTGGACCCGCGCAAAGAAGAACTCTCCAACTGCTTCTTGATCTCCGATAAGGCCCGCTGCATCGCGGGCAGTGTGCTGGAGCTTGTCTGCGCGCAGCTTTGGACCTGATACAAACGAAAAAAGAGCCTTCGCCCCTGTTTCCGGCGTTCTGCCGAAAGGGGAGCGAAGGCTCTGGTTTGTTATATGGTTCAGTTGCGATAGCACCGGTCCTGGCCGACAAGCCAGTCCTCACACAGACGCTGTGCTTCTTCCAGGCTGCGGCTTTCACAGTCGAAGTATGCACCGCGCATGGAGCAGTAGGAGTAATGGACCTTTGGAACACCGTTGCCATCCTTGAAGCGTTCGCAGCGTTCTTCGCCGGGCATCAGAAAAAGTTGTTCCATCGTTCCTTCTCCTTTGTGCTTTCTTCTCTATAACGCGAATGCGGCTGCCGGAACGCAGGCCGCACAACGCTTGCTATTGTAGCACATGGGAGGAAAAGTTGCCATTGCCGTTTTGCCCAAAGATACGTTTTGTTTTTCTATGCGGTTGTGGCGCAAAAAGGCTTGACAAAGTCATTCGTGCAGAAGGCGCTCACTTTCCAGGCTTTCTTTCTTGCCGTGGATGCGTCCAAGGCCATAGGACAGCAGTGCGGCACACAGCAGATTGATGATGGAAATCGTCCGCCCGCCGAGCAGGTTGGCAACGCCGATGAGCAGGTTCGCAAGGCAGAGCAGCCAGGTGGTCTTGCCGATACGGTCCAGATGTGCAATGCGGGAGTCGATGTCTGAGAATAGATCGAATGCACCCAGCTCCGCTTTGCGGCGGAAATACATCCAGATCACAGCTGCCAACGTATTCGGCACCCAGTCCCTCGACAAAGCTGCGGTAGTCTTTATTGGAGTTCATCTCCATGCGGAAAATATACTCGCCCGGCTCGCAAGGCGCAAAGATATAGGTGGCGAAATACGCCTTTTCCAGCGCCCAGCCGTTCATTGCCATTTCGTTCAGCCAGCGCTCCTCTTTTTCAAAGTCCCATTCCCAAAAGACCCGGTGGATGGTTTTTCGTTCGCTCATCACAATTTCTCCTGTAAGATGCTCTCGCCGTTTGCAACCAGCTGCTGCAAACGAGCCAGTTCGTGCTTCAAAATCAGCAGACCCTCGTCGGTCAGTTGATACTCTTTTTTGCGGCTGCCATGCTCAATTGGCAGCTGGCGGATCCAGCCCTTTTCACAAAGGGAGTTCAGCGCGCCATACAGTGTCCCGGCGGCAAGGCGGACCCGCCCGCCGGAAAGCTGCTCGGTCTGCTGCATGATGCCGTAACCATGCTGTGGGCGGTAGAGAGAAAGCAGAATGTAATAGGTGGATTCGGTCAATGCAAGGTTCTCCATTGCAGGGTTCACCTCCGTTCTATCGAAGCTCGATGTATCGTCAAGCGATATATCGCAAATTCAGTATATCGCTTGACGATATAATTTGTCAACCCCTTTTTTGAAAATTTTGCTGCAGTAAACGCAGCACTCTGTCCAAAACAGCATTTTTGCCCCTGCACGAAAGAAATACTTCCGCAGCAGAAGTCCTGATCGTGTGTATGGAAAAAGCGATGGAGGAGAGAAAAATATTTTGTGCAATTTTCACAGTTTTCTAATTGATGTTTTGGTGGTACAATAGGAGCATCAAACTAGGTCTTTTCGGGAGGAGCACATGGCAGAAAAGAATATCGAACTGGATAGTGTGGAGATCGCGGCTGCCGTTTTTGGCAACTGTGACCGGAACATCCGCCTTTTGGAAAAGGAGTTTTCCGTCACGGCGGTCTGCCGGGGCACGCAGCTCCGCCTTTCGGGCGAAGCCGCCAATGTTGCGGCCGCGAACCGCGCTGTGGAAGGCATGCTTCTCCTCATCGAGAACCACACGCCGCTGGAAGATCAGACCGTGCGCTACTGCATCAGCCTGGCGCACGATGGGGCAGAGAAGCGGGTCAAGGAGCTGACCGAAGATTTTGTCACGGTCACGGTGAAAGGGCGGCCCATCCGCCCGAAGACGCTGGGCCAGAAGGAATACCTGAACGCTATCCGCACCAACGCTATCACCTTCGGCGTCGGCCCGGCGGGAACCGGCAAAACTTACCTGGCCGTGGCCATGGCGGTGAAAGCCTTCAAGGCCAAGGACGTGTCCCGCATCGTGCTGACCCGCCCGGCGGTGGAAGCCGGCGAGAAACTGGGTTTCCTGCCCGGTGACCTGCAGCAGAAGGTGGACCCCTACCTGCGCCCGCTGTACGATGGCCTGTTCGATATGCTGGGTGCCGAGACCTATGAGCGGCTGGTGGAAAAGCAGATCATTGAAGTGGCGCCGCTGGCCTATATGCGCGGCCGCACGCTGGATGATTCCTTCATCATTCTGGATGAAGCGCAGAACACCACGCCCGAGCAGATGAAGATGTTCCTCACCCGCATGGGCGTGGGCTCCAAGGTGGTCGTGACCGGCGATGTGACCCAGATCGACCTGCCGGAACGCACCCGCAGCGGCCTTGTGGATGCACTGCATGTGCTGAAAAATGTCAACGGCATCGCGCAGTGCTATTTCACCGAAAAAGATGTTGTACGCCACCGCTTAGTGCAGGAGATCATCAAAGCGTATGAAAAAGCTGCACACCCGGAAAAATAAAAAAAAAAAACAGACAGAACTCTGATCGAAAAAATGGAAAGGAGTGGACTGATTTATGTCCAATAAAGTTTTGATCACCAACTCCCAGAAGGCCGTGAAGGTCCCTTCGGGCCTGCGCATCCTGATCCGCCGCGCCTGCAACGCAGTGCTGGAATACGAGCATTTTGATGCACCCGCCGAGATCAGCGTCACCTTCGTGGACAATGCGGCCATCGCCGAGTTGAACAACCAGTATCGCAACAAGCCGATGCCCACCGACGTGCTCAGCTTTCCTCTGGGCGAGAACGGCAAATACGACGTGGACGAGAACAACGGCTGCATGATGCTGGGCGATATCGTCATCAGCATGGAGCGTGCCCTGGAGCAGGCAAATCTCTACGGCCATCCGCTGCAGCGCGAAGTAGCCTTTCTGACCGTGCACTCCATGCTGCACCTGCTGGGCTACGACCACGAGAACGGCGGCCTGGAGGCCATGCGGATGCGCGAAAAAGAGGAAGCCGTTCTGCTGCAGCTGGGTCTGCCCCGCACCGTCAGCTACACGGAGTAAGCCAAACGATCGGAAATCACTGTGCGGATGCCGCACGAACAACAGACAGGAGCTTGATTTTGAGTAACGCTACACCCATTCAGGGCCATTATGATACATCTTCCGTTTTCGTCGCCGTGATCGGCCGCCCCAATGTGGGCAAATCCAGCCTGACCAACCTGCTTGTGGGCGAAAAGGTGGCCATCGTCACCTCCAAGCCGCAGACCACCCGTACCCGTATCACCGGCGTCATCACCCGCGGCCCGCTGCAGTATGTGCTGCTGGACACCCCGGGCGTGCACAAGGCCCGCAACAAGCTGGGCAAGCGAATGGACAAGACTGCAAGCGATTCCATCGCGGATGTGGATGTTTCCATGATGCTGTTCGAGCCCTACGGTGCGCTGAATGAATCGGAAATGACTCTTGTGGAGATGCTGCGCAGCAGCGGCGGCCCGGCCATTGCGGTCATCAACAAGACCGACCTCGTCAAAGAGCCTGCCGATCTGGAAGCGCGCAAAGAAGAATTGAAGGCGCTGGGCGTATTCGATGACATTTACACCGTCAGCGTCCGCGATAACGACGGCTGCGAAGCATTGTTCGATGCGTTGAGCCGCTACGCTGTGGAGGGCCCGCATTACTTCGACGATGACGCTTACACCGATATGCCGGAAAAAGAGCTGGTGGCAGAGGTCATCCGTGAAAAAGCCCTGCTCTACATGCGGGACGAGATCCCGCACGGCATCGCCGTGGTGGTGGAGCGCTTCAAAGAGCGCCCGGGCACGGACCTGATCGACATCGACGTGAACATCTACTGTGAGCGCGAGAGCCACAAGGGGATGGTCATCGGCAAAGGCGGTGCCATGCTGAAAAAGATCGCCAGCGCCGCCCGTGCCGACTGCGAGGAGTTCCTCGGCTGCCGCGTCAACCTGCAGTGCTGGGTGAAGGTAAAGTCGGATTGGCGGGACAACGAGTTTTTGCTGAACAACTTCGGCTTCAAGCAGAACAGCAACAACCGTTGACAGGGCAGATTTTCCTTGCATGAATACCCGGGGAATACCGGACACTATCCAAAAGCACATGCAGGGAAGGCGGGGTGCCCCATGAACGTTCAGGCCAGCTGGCAGGCGTTTGCCTGCACGGGGAACATTCTCCGGTATCTCGACTATAAACATCAGGAACAGCCGACAGGAGGCACAGACGATGGAACCCTTTGTGACGATGGGCCTGGTGCTGAAAGAAACACAATACCGGGAAGCAGACCGGATCCTTACGATCCTGACCCCGAAGCTGGGGGTGATCTCGGCACTGGCCAAAAACAGCATGCGGGTCACCAATAAGCTGTTCAGTGGCTGCGGTTTGTTCTGTTATTCCGAGTTCACACTGGTAAAGGGCCGCAGCATGTATGTGGTGCAGGAGGCAGACGTTGAGAACGTCTTTTATGATGTCTCCAAAAGTCTGGAGGGCGTAGGCGTAGCCATGTATCTGGCCGAAATGACCTACACCCTTTCGCCCACCGGGCAGGAGGCGGAAAAGGAACTCCGGCTTTTGCTCAACTGCCTGTACATGATCAGCAAAGGCAAAGTAGACCCACGCGTGGTCAAGGCTGTTTTTGAGCTGCGCACCATGAGTGAATGCGGCTTTATGCCGCAGCTTGCGTGCTGCCGGGACTGCGGTGCCTACGAGGGCGACATGTTCTATCTGGACGTGCAGGAAGGGCATCTGCTGTGTGCAGACTGCGCTGCCAAAGCAGGCAAGAGCTGCAACCTGGACCTCGGTGCGCTGTATGCGCTGCGGCACATCTGCCTTGTGGACGACAAAAAAATATTTGCATTCAAAATCTCTCTGGGCAGCCTGGCAAAGCTTTCCGCAGTGGCAGAGCACTATGCGCTGGTCCATCTGGACAAGCCGCTGAAAAGCTACAGCTTTCTGAAATCGGTCCTGCCCTGACCCAAAAGGAATATCTATGGAAACAAGTTACTTAAAGACACTGGAACTGGATAAGATCATTGCCCGCGCTGCCGAAGGCTGTGTGTGCAAAGAGGCCCGGGAAAAGCTGCTGGCGCTGGAGCCGCAGTGCGACCCGGACGAAGTGCGCTATGCATTGGAGCAGACCGATGCCATCAACACGCTGCTGATCAAAAACGGCTCCCCGCGCTTTGGCGGGGTCGAGGGCGTCAGCCAGCTGGCAGCCCGCGCCGTCAAGGGTGGTGTGCTGTCCATGGGCGAACTGCTGATGGTGGCAGGTGCCCTGCGCAATTTCCAGAACTTGACCAGCTGGTACGGCGCTTCGGAACACGACGCCCTGCCGACGGACGATTTGTTCTATGCTCTGGCACCGCAGCCGGGGCTGGAGCAGCAGATCTCCAGCGCCATTCTGGCACCGGACGCCATGGCAGACACCGCTTCTTACACCCTGAACGACCTGCGCAAGAAGATCCGCGCCACCGAGAACAGCATCCGTGACCGGCTGGAAAGCATGGTGCGCAACATGGACACCTCCAAGTACCTGCAGGAGAGCGTGGTCTCCATGCGCAACGGCCGTTATGTTGTGCCGGTCAAGAGCGAGTACCGCGGCGAGGTGAGCGGCATCATCCACGATGTGTCGTCCACCGGTGCCACGGTCTTTGTGGAGCCCCAGGCCGTTGTGGAGGCCAACGCCCGCATTTTGCAGTACCGCGCCCAGGAAGCGCAGGAGATCGAGCGCATCCTGGTAGCTTTCACTGCACAGGTGGCAGCCATTGAACCGCAGTTCCAGTACAGCTACAAGGCCATGCTGGACATCGACGTGCTGCTGGCAAAGGCGCGTCTGGCGCTGGACCTCAAAGCCTTCAAACCCGCCGTTCGCACCGACAATTCCTTCTCGCTCATCCGTGCACGCCACCCGCTGATCGACCCCAAAAAGTGTGTGCCGGTGGATATCGCACTGGGTAGGGAATATGATTCCCTCATCATCACCGGCCCGAACACCGGCGGTAAGACCGTCACCCTGAAAACGGCCGGTCTGCTGTGCGCTATGGCACAGTGCGGCTTTCTTATCCCGGCCGACGAGCGCAGCGAGATCTGCGTGTTTGATGAATTCCTGGTGGATATCGGCGACGAACAGAGCATTGAACAGAGCCTTTCCACCTTCTCCGGCCACATGAAAAAGATCACCGGCATTCTGGAACTGGCCATGCCGCACACCCTTGTCCTGTTAGACGAGCTGGGTGCCGGTACGGACCCGGCCGAGGGTGCTGCGCTGGCCGTCGCCATCATTGAAGAACTGCGCCGCCGCGGCGTACTGCTGATGGCCACCACCCATTACGCAGAACTGAAGGTCTTCGCGTTGGAAACAAAGGGTGTCGTCAATGCCAGCTGTGAGTTTGATCTGGAAACCCTGCGCCCGACCTACAAACTGAGCGTCGGCGTGCCGGGCAAATCCAATGCATTTCTCATCAGCGAAAAGCTGGGTATTCCGGAGCGGGTCATCGAAGCGGCACAGCAGCATCTTTCTGCCGAAGATAAGCGGCTGGATGCCGTTCTGGGCCAGCTGGATGATTTGAAACTGCAGCTAAAAGAGAGCCAGAACGAGGTCGAGGAGCTGAAAAACGAAGCTTCTCACCAGCTGGAAGCGGCCCAGAAGAAGCGCGATGAATTGATCCAGCAGGGCGAAAATGAGTTGGAAGCAGCCCGTGCCAAGGCCCGTGCACTGGCACAGCAGGTGGAGAGCCAGGCCTATGCTCTGACGGACGAGCTGCGTCAGCTGCAAAAGGATGAGCGCATGAGCACCCAGCAGAAGGCCCAGCGCGCCCGCGAGATCGCCAAGAAGGAGTCTGAAAAGCTCTTTATGGGCACCGAGGTAGTGCACAACCCCGTCAAGGAGTTCGTGCCGCTGAAAGAGGTCAAGGTGGGGCAGGAGGTCTGCATTGCCGAGCTGAACCAGCTGGCCACTGTGATGGCACTGCCGGATAAAAACGGCGACGTGCTGGTGCGTGCGGGCATCATCAAGACGAAGGTCCCGCTCAAGGGGTTGAAGCAGCCGGAAAAACTGGTGAAAGAGAAGAAGCCGCAGACCAAGGCACAGCAGCGCTACTCCCGCCTGACTGGCGACGCAAACCGGCCGAACGGCAGGGTAGAGCGGGTGCAGCGCACGGCCAAGATGGAGTGCAACCTGCTGGGTCTGACCGTGGATGAAGCTCTGCCAGAGGTGGATTCCTTCATCGACCGTGCCATCCTGAACGGGCAGACAGTGGTCTACCTGATCCACGGCAACGGCACCGGTGCCCTGCGCACGGCGATCCACAAGCATCTGCGCGGCAACCGCATGGTCAAGAGCTTCCGTCTGGGCCGCTATGGCGAGGGCGAAAGCGGCGTGACCGTGGTCGAGCTGAAGTAAATTTGAACTTTTCAAAAACTGCCTGAGCGTTCTGCCCGGGCAGTTTTTGCTTGCATGGCAAGAAAAAGCCGAGTATACTCGTATTATAATAAAATCGAGTAAAACAGACAGGAAGTACATCCCATGGCCAATCGTCACGCAGCACCGCACCGAAAACGAAAAAGCAAGCGGAAGGAACGCCCGCTCCTCGGCACAGCGCTCGTGCTGTGCTTTTGCACGCTGGCCTTCGTGTTTGCCGGTTTTCTCTGGCAGGAAGCGCTCCGGACCTCCACGCAGGTGCCGGAACGTCAAACCGGCTCAGACGACGACTTCCGCCCGCAGGTCGGTGACCCGCCATACCGCGTGGCGATCGACGCCGGGCACGGCGGCAGCGACCCGGGCGCAAGGGGAGTCGTGGAAGAAAAAGATGTTACCGCAGCGACGGCCTCTGCATTGCTCCAATGGCTGGAGCAGGACTCCAATTATATCCCGCTGCAGACGCGGGAAAGCTTTGATGTGACCGCAACACCCGCCGAGCGTGCAGCTGCGGCCAGGGCGCAGGCCCCGCAGCTGCTGCTTTCCGTCCATGCAAACTCCGCAGCCAATGGCTCCACCGCGGCAGGCTTTGAGTGCTATCCGTCGGTGCCGGGCCGCACATGGCACGCGGAAAGCTTTTACTTTGCGCGGCTGCTGGCCAGCGGAATGCAGGCTGCCGGGGCTTCGCTGCGCGGGCGCGGGGGAGTCCGATACATTTATTATCTGGAAAACGACCAGAAACAGCTTGTGGAAAGTACCCACACCGAAGTGCGGGCAGAGCGCAGCTTCACCTTGCTGGAAGATGTGGATTGCCCGGCCGTTCTGGCCGAACAGTGCTTTGTGACCAGTGCAGAGGATGTGGAACGCTTTGGCAGTGAGGAAGGCTGCCGGAAGGTGGCGCGAATCTATTATGAAGCGGTCTGTGCATACTTTGGCACACAGCCATTGCCGGAATAAAAAACATCGCATCCCCAAAGAAGAAAAAGTGCGCTTCGCTCCTTTGAAGCTCCTTTATAAAGAACACGGCATCCACCCGGGAATACAAGTATGAACGAACCGTTTTACAAAACGATGCCGGAATACGCCCGGAGCACCATGAACCGCCGCCGGAATCTCTGTAGAAAGAGAGAAGGGCGGCAGCTTTTTTTGATAATCATCATTTCGTATAATGCACGTTATGCGAAATATAGGGAAGTGAAAAAAGCCACTTTTCCGGTTTTTGAGCCTTTTTCGGCTGTCTGGCTCCATTTGGGCTCTGCGGACTCTTTGAGCCTAGTTTTGCTTTAGTTATCATTTTTGTTGTTACAAGTTCTGTTTTATTTGTTTTTCCATTTCCATTCAAACGCAATCTTTCTTTATCCGTTCGCCGTTTGTTTTCATTATTATGATATTATGATATTCTCGCGGCGTGGTTTTCTTTTTACCGTTCACATTGGCTTTGCAAACACCATCAAAAAACTCCCGGCAAGCATCTGTCTGTCCGACAGTGTTTGTCAGGAGTTCCAATCGTTCATCTGCGTTAAGTAAAAATCCGTACACATGACCCACGGTTCATCGGGCTCCCGATGTCGGATCCGATGGTTCCGAAAGCGCACCTTCAGGCAGATCCAGGCCAAAGCCTTCCTTGGCGGCACCTGTAAGCTCTGGTGCAGGGGCATTCTCATCCGATTCGTCTTGGAATTCCGGCGAAGATACGTTGCTTTCATTCAAAGACGCATTAGATTCCCCAAGGGCCTTCCCTGCCTCGGTTCCTGTTGTATCCAAGCTTGCACGAGAGGTCTTCTTACGCGAGACCTTGCCCAGCGGATTTTCCTCAATAGCCGTCCGCACCTGAAATTCCTGTAGGTGCGTGTAAATTTGGGTCGTGGAAACGCTGCTGTGGCCCAGCAGCTGCTTGAGGGTCAGGATATCCACATTGCCGGTCTGGTACATCAGCGTGGCAGCGGTGTGGCGCAGCTTATGGGTGGAAAAGCCCTTCAGCCCGGCTGCTTTCATGGCACCGGTCACCAGCTGTTCCACCCTTCGGTTGCCGATGCGCTCCTTGCGCCGCCGGGTGATGAACACCGCACGCTCCTTCGGCAAAAGCCCTTCCATCGTGTTGCGCTTGTTCAGGTACAGCTGCAGCGCCTCCATGCAGGCATCGTTCAGGTAGACCATGCGCTCTTTATGGCCCTTGCCAAACAGCCGAATCTGACGGTTTTCCATATCGATGTCTTCCAGATCCATGCCCACCAGCTCTGCCAGACGCATCCCGCAGTTCAAAAACAGTACCACCATGCAGTAATCCCGCTCCGGGAAGTCGCTCTGGAACTGGGTGCTTTCCAGCAGATCCATGGACTGCTCTGCCGTCAGATATTTAGGCAGGACTTTATCCTGTTTAGGCGGATGGATGGCGGCTGTGGGGTCAGCTTCCAGCTTGTTGACCTGATTGACCAGATAATCATAGAAGCCGTGCAGGCTGGCGAGCCGCCGAGCGGTCGAGGACTTTTTGTTGCCGCATTCGCTGCCCAGAAAGTACAGATATTCGTAGATATCTTCCTTTGTCACGCTGGCCCAGAACGCGGCATCCAAGCCTTTCGGGTCGATATCCTTCAATTCGCAGTCCGCCGGGACAAGCCCGCGCCGACGCTTCATAAAGCGGCTGAACCCGCGCAGGTCGCAGTAATAGCTGAAGGCGGTGTTTGCGCTCTTGCCCGCGATCACTTCCAGATAGCGCACATAGGCCACGACGTCCGGCGAGGCATCCTCAAAGGGCTTGTGCTTGCCCGGATTTTTTTCATCAAGGTAGATCGACATAGTTCCCTCTTACAAGCGGTCGGTTTTCAGTGCGTTGATGGCATCGCTGATATAAGCCGCACCGATCAGCTGCATTCCCGGATAATCCGCCGGGTTCAGGTGGTTCAGGCTGTGCTTCGGGATGACAGCCCGCTCAAAACCGATACGCTCTGCCTCATGCAGACGCTGCTCCAGATTCGGCACACTGCGCACCTCACCGCCCAGGCCTACTTCGCCGATGGCGATCAGCTTATCGCTGACGGGGCGGTCCAGAAGCGACGAGACCATGCTCAGGCAGACGGAAAGGTCGCAGGCGGTATCCCGCAGAGCGATACCGCCGACAATGTTGACATAAACATCCAGATTGCCGAAGAAATAGCCTGCACGCTTTTCCAGCACGGCGATCAGAAGGTTCATGCGGTTGTAGTCGTAACCGCTGCAGGCACGGCGCGGGGCCGGAAAATTCGTTTTGGTGGCCAGTGCCTGGATCTCGCTCAGAATGGGCCGACTGCCCTCAATGGTGCAGGCCACACAGTTGCCGGAGACACCCAGCGGACGGCCTTCCAACAGCATCTGGGACGGGTTTTCGATCTCGGCAAGGCCCTGCCCGGTCATGTCGAACATACCCAGCTCATTGGTGGAGCCATAGCGGTTTTTGGCCGCACGCAGAATGCGGTACGGCAGCATTTTGTCGCCCTCGAAGTACAGCACGGTATCCACGATGTGCTCCATGACCTTCGGGCCCGCAATGGCACCGTCCTTGTTCACATGGCCCACGATGAACATGGGGATCTCCTGCTTTTTGGCCACAGCCAGCAGCCGCGCGGCACTCTCCTTCACCTGGCTGACCGTACCGGACGAAGACGCAATGTCCATGCAACGCATGGTCTGGATGGAGTCGATGACTACAAGGTCCGGCTTTTCCTTTTCGATCAGGCCACAGATCTCGTCCACATCGTTCTCGGCGGCCAGAAAGATGTTCTCCTGCGGCACCTTCAGCCGGGCCGCCCGCAGCTTGACCTGCCGCACCGACTCCTCACCGGTGATATACAGTACCGTGTGCTGATTCGAGATTGCACCGCACAGCTGCAGCAGCATCGTGGATTTGCCCACGCCCGGCTCACCGCTCAGCAGCACCACGCCACCCAGCACGATACCTCCACCCAGCACGCGGTCCAGCTCAGAGATGCCGGTCAAAATGCGGCTTTTTTCTTCCGTGGTGCTGATCTCCGAAAGGCGCTTTGCCGTCAGGGTCGTCACGCCTTCCTGTCTGGCAGCGGCCGCCTGCCGGGCGGCCGTGGTGCCCGCCTTCGGGGCTTCGGCCACAACATCCTCATTCATCGTGTTCCAACTGCCGCAGCTGGGGCAGCGGCCCATCCAGCGAGGGCTTGTCTCCCCGCAGTTGGAACAGACGTATACAGTTTTCAGCTTCGGTTCTTTCATGGATATTCTCCTGCTGTTTCACATAATGTTTTTCATTATTGTAGCACACTGCGGTTCTTCCTGCAAGAAAAGCAGCTGCGTTTTGTTCAGAACAGCCTGCTTTCCAGGCAGGCCAGACCGGCTGCCGCCCCGCACAAGGGCAAAAAGAGAACGAGCGTCAGCAGGTACTGGCGGAATAACACTGCCGCGCCCGGGCGTTCCGCACCGGGATGCACCGTCCGGAAAGAGTATGCCCGGATGCGGCCGCTGACACGCAGAGCTGCCGCACCCAGAAGGCACAGGCAGGCCGCCGCCGCAGATGCCGGAACTGCGGTAAGCAAAAGGAGCAGAGCTTTTCCGCCAAGGCTTGTCCCGGAAAAAAGCTGGACCGTCAGGATGCCGTTCCCGGCCCCATAAAGCATCATGAACAGAACGATCAGCACCGGCCCAAAAGCGGAAAATCCCAGCAGGAACAGGCAGGTCGCCGCGGCCAACAGGGTGATGTATTCTGCCGTAAAGATCGCTGCCGCCGCATGGGTACCGGAAGCCGAAAAAAGCGCAAGCCAGCTCTGAAGATAAGCGCGCAGCCATTCCAGCTGCGGCGCATTGCACAGCGCGTACAGGACACCGGCCGCAGCGCTCCCGGCCAGAAAAGCCGCCGCCAGCATTCCACTGCCCGGAAAGGCCTGCGCAGCACCCCGCCGGGCAGGGACGGGCGCTGCCGGGGCCGTTGCATGCACTTCCGGCTGCACTGTGCCGGGTGCTTCTTGTGGGGCCTCATTTTCGAATGTGTTCGCATCGCATGCCGGGACCGGCAGCAGCGATCGTTCTGCCGCATCCGGTGCAGTGTGATTTGCAAGGGGGGCATCCGGTTCATAGATCCACATCGTTCGTTCCCCTTCCCTCAGCCGAGATGTTTTTTCGGGTGGCTGCGCACACCAAGGAAGCCGCCCAGACTGCCGCACAGAATGACCGCTGCAAAGCGCATCCATGCCGCGCTTTCCATAAACACGCCGGACGGCAGCGCCAGCACGAACAGCAGCGCCGCAAACCAGAGCCCCTGTGCGATGCCGCAGAAAAGACCGCGCTCCCGTTTGCAGAACGCCGTCACCCATCCGCTGCAAAAGCTGCCAAACCCCACCGCAGCTGCGGCCAGCGGCACGGCCACAGAGCCGGAACAATGGTGTGACGCCATCCATGCAGCAAACCCCAGCAGGCTGCAGGCCGATGCCAGGACCCCAACAAGGCCTGCCAGAAGCCAGACCCGAAGCACCGATACAAAATTCTTCTTTTCAGACATAAAAACACGCCTCCCTGCCAGAACTCTATGCAGGGAGGCGTGTTCATTATGCATTGGCGGGAAAGGCTTACTTCTTGTCGGAGCCAGCCTTGTCCATGTTCAGCTTCTCAACAGAAGCGATGGCAGTCTTGGTGAAGCGGATCTTCACGCGGTCTGCGCCGGTCTCCAGAACAAAGGTGTCGTCCTTGATGGCAACGACGCGGCCGATCACACCGCCGATGGTGGTGACCTGATCGCCGATCTCCAGGCTGCTGCGCATGGCGGCATCCTTCTTTTCCTGCTTCTTCTGGGGACGATAGATCATGAAGTACAGCAGAACCAGCATCAGTGCCAGCGTGAAGAACAGGCTGATGTAGCCCTCGGACGTGGTGGTCAGAAATTGCATGGTGCAAAGTCTCCTCTCAAAATTCAGATAAAACTATTATACCTTTTTAAACGACCCGTTTCAAGGTTTATTCTCAAATTCGGGTGTCCAGAAGCTTCACATACTTGTCGTGGAAGGCCGTGAAGGTACCTGCATCCAGCTCATCGCGGATACGCTCCATCAGATGATTGTAGAACCAGAGGTTGTGCATCACGGCCAGACGCATGCCAAGGATCTCCTCGGCCTTGAACAGGTGGCGGATATAGGCGCGGGAATAGTTCCGGCAGGCCGGGCAGCCGCACAGCGGGTCGATGGGGCGCTCATCGCGCTCGTACTTGGCATTCTTGATATTGATGATGCCGCCCCAGGTGTTCAGATGGCCGTGACGGGCATTGCGGCTGGGCATGACGCAGTCGAACAGGTCCACACCACGGGAGACTGCCTCAATGATGTTGCCGGGGGTGCCCACACCCATCAGATAACGAATTTTATCCTTAGGCATGTAGGGCTCCACCTGGCTGATGATCTCGTACATCACCTCGGTGGGCTCACCCACGGCAAGGCCGCCGATGGCATAGCCGTCAAGGTCAAGGTCAGCGATCTGCTTCATGTGCTCCACGCGCAGGTCTGCAAAAGTGCAGCCCTGGTTGATGCCGAACAGCAGCTGATCCGGGTTGACCGAGATGCCTTCGTGCTTCAGGCGGGCCATCTCAGCCTTGCAGCGCTTCAGCCAGCGGGTGGTACGCGCGCAACTGGCCTCGGAGTAGTCGTGCTGGGCAGGGTTCTCCACGCACTCGTCAAAGGCCATGGCAATGGTGGAGCCGAGGTTTGCCTGGATCTGCATGCTCTCCTCCGGGCCCATGAAGATGCGGTGGCCGTCCAGATGGGAGGCAAAGGTCACGCCTTCCTCGGTGATCTTGCGCAGCTTGGCCAGGCTGAACACCTGGAACCCGCCGCTGTCGGTCAGGATGGGACCATCCCAGCGGGTGAACTTGTGCAGGCCGCCCATGTCGGCCACCAGCTTGTCGCCGGGGCGCAAATGCAGATGGTAGGTGTTGCACAGCATGACCTGCGCGCCGATGTCCTTCAGGTCGTGTGCGGACAGGCCGCCCTTGATGGCACCTGCGGTGGCCACGTTCTGGAAAGCGGGCGTCTGCACCGTGCCGTGCACGGTCTTGAACTCGCCCCGCCGGGCATCGTGTTCCTGCTTGAGCAGTTTGTAAGTCGTCAAAGAAGGCATGATTTTTGTTCCTTTCTGTGCACGGAAAACAGCCGTGCGATCTCAACGAAAAAGCCCGGAGCGGACTTTTTCAGCCACAGAAGATTTCGTCTCTTTTTGCAAAAATGCAACGCAGCACCGTCATAAAATTACAAGATGACCATGGCGTCGCCAAAAGAGAAAAATCTGTAACGTTCCTGAACGGCAACCTTATAAGCTGCCATGGTCTTTTCGTAGCCGTACAAGGCCGACACCAGCATGATGAGGGTGCTTTCGGGCAGATGGAAGTTTGTGATGAGGCCGTCGATGCAGTTGAACTTGACGCCCGGATACAGGAAAATGGAGGTATTGCCACTGCAGGCACGGATCTCACCGTATTTTGCGGCAACAGCTTCCAGCGTGCGGCAGCTGGTGGTGCCCACGGCGATGACGCGGTGGCCCGCAGCTTTGGTGTCGCGGATCATCTGCGCAGTCTTTTCGTCGATGCAGTACCACTCGCTGTGCATCTTGTGGTCGGTGATCTCGTCCTCCTGCACGGGGCGAAAGGTACCCAGGCCCACATGCAGGGTCACCTCAGCAATATTCACACCCTTGGCGCGGATGGTATCCATCAGCTCCGGGGTGAAGTGCAGGCCGGCCGTGGGGGCTGCCGCGCTGCCCAGCTCCTTCGCGTAAACGGTCTGGTACTGGCTCTGGTCCTCCAGCTGCTTTGTGATGTAGGGCGGCAGCGGCATTTTGCCGAATTCGTCCAGCTTTTCATAAAGCGTCTCTGTATCGTAATAAAATGTAACGTACTTATTGCCGTCTTCCAGCGTTTCGTCCACCACGGCGGTCAGGGACCCGTCGCCGAAGCTCACCTTTGTACCGGGCTGCATCCGCTTGCCGGGCTTTGCCAGGCATTCCCACTGATCACCCTTGACCTGACGCAGCAGCAGCAGCTCACACACGGCACCGGTGGGCTGCTTGATGCCCACGATGCGTGCCGGCAGCACCTTGGAATTGTTCACCACCAGCAGGTCGCCCGGTTCCAGGTAATCCGGCAGGTCGTGGAAGATCTTGTGCTGGATGCTGTCGTCTTTCTGGCTCAAAACCATCAGCCGTGCAGAGTCGCGGGGGTCTGCCGGTTCCTGCGCAATAAGTTCTTTGGGTAAATCATACCAAAAATCTTTTTTCAACATAGGACTCAATTTGCCTTTCCGATGATTGACACGGACACCGTATCAATGATATCATAAAATCTGTATAAGCAGTATCTATTATATTGCATCGGTGTCCGGTTTGCAAGCCGTGAATCTGTGTAATAGAAATATTTATTGAGTTCTCTTTTTCGAAAGGAAGGGTACCGGAAATGGAAAAACAGTATAAAGTGGGTATCGTAGGCGCAACCGGCATGGTGGGCCAGCGTTTTGTGACGCTGCTGGAGAACCACCCCTGGTTCAAGCTGACCGTCGTGGCCGCATCCGGCCGCAGCGCAGGCAAAACGTATGAGGAGGCTGTTGGCCCCCGCTGGGCCATGACCACCCCCATGCCGGAGAGCGTGAAGAAGATGATCGTGGCAGACGCTTCCAAGGTGGAAGAAGTTGCCTCTCAGGTGGATTTCATTTTCTGCGCCGTCAACATGCCGAAGGATGAGATCAAGGCATTGGAAGAAGCCTATGCAAAGGCCGAGTGCCCGGTGGTCTCCAACAACAGCGCAAACCGCTTTACCCCGGATGTGCCCATGGTGGTGCCCGAGATCAATGCCGATCACATCGAGATCATTGCCGCTCAGCGCAAGCGTCTGGGCACCAAGCGCGGCTTCATCGCTGTCAAGTCCAACTGCAGCCTGCAGAGCTATGTTCCCGCCCTGCACCCGCTGATGAAGGACTTCGGCGTCAGCAAGGCGCTGGTGTGCACCTATCAGGCCATCTCCGGTGCCGGCAAGACCTTTGACCGCATGCCCGAGATCGTGGATAACGTCATCCCCTACATCGGCGGCGAGGAAGAAAAGAGCGAGCGCGAGCCGCTCAAGCTGTGGGGCCACATTGAGGGCGACCACATCGTCAATGCCGAGAAGCCGGTCATCACCGCACAGTGCTTCCGCGTACCGGTTTCCGACGGCCACACCGCTGCCGTGTTCGTGAGCTTTGACAAGAAGCCCACCAAAGAGCAGATGATCGAAGCCTGGGAGAAGTTCCGCGGCCCCGCTCAGGAGCTGAACCTGCCCAGCGCACCCAAGCAGTTCCTGCACTACTTCACCGAGCCGGATCGTCCGCAGCCCAAGCTGGACCGCAACACCGAGAACGGCATGGCTGTGTGCATCGGCCGCCTGCGCGAGGACACCCTGTTCGATTACAAGTTTGCCTGCATGAGCCACAACACCCTGCGCGGTGCTGCAGGCGGCGGCGTGCTGCTGGCCGAGCTGCTGGCCGCAAAGGGCTATTTTGACTGAGTATATTTTGCGTGAGAACGCATACAAAGGAGTTTTTAGGTTATGAAGAATCCTGTCTTTACCGGCGCGGGTGTTGCCATCATCACCCCGATGTACGAGGACGGAAGCATCAATTTTGACGAGCTGGGCCGCATCATTGAGGATCAGATCGCACACCACACCGACGCGATCGTCATCTGCGGCACTACCGGCGAGTGCTCCACCATGACCGACGAGGAACAGCTGGCTGCCATCAAGTACACTGTGGATGTCGTCAACCACCGTGTGCCCGTCATTGCAGGTGCCGGCTCCAATGACACCGACCACGGCTGCGCCCTGGCTGCAAAGTCTGCCGAGTGCGGTGCCGACGCCCTGCTGATGGTCACCCCCTACTACAACAAGACCACGCAGGCTGGTCTGGTGGCCCACTTTACCGCCATGGCAGAGGCCGGCGGCATTCCGGTGATCGTGTACAATGTGCCGTCCCGCACCGGCCTGAACATTGCGCCTGAGACCGCTCTGGAGCTGAGCAAGCACCCGCTGATCAACGGCATCAAGGAAGCTTCCGGCAACATCTCCCAGGTGGCCAAGATCGCACAGCTGTGCGGTGACGAGCTGAACATCTACTCCGGCAACGACGATCAGGTGGTCCCCCTGCTGGCTCTGGGCGGCAAGGGCGTCATCAGCGTCGTCTCCAACGTCAAGCCTCAGCTGGTGCACGACTGCTGCCAGGCCTTCTTTGACGGTGACACTGCCAAGGCACGCGACCTGCAGCTGGAAATGCTGCCGCTGGCCGATGCACTGTTCTGCGAGGTGAACCCCATCCCGGTGAAGTACGCCATGAACGTGCTGGGCTGGGAGGCCGGCGAGTGCCGCCTGCCGCTGGTGGAGCCCAGCGACGCCCACAAGGAGCAGATCGAAAAGACTCTGCAGGCAGCAGGCCTCATCCAGGAATAAATTCATTTGCGCGCGAATGCCCGGCGGAAATTCCAGCCCGGGCATTTTGCCGTATTCGCCGCGGGGAAAACTGCGGTGGGAAAGGATAAAAACTATGACGGAAATTGTGATTCAGGGCATCGGCGGCCGCATGGGCCATGTGCTGTGCGAGATGATCGCGCAGCGCGACGACTGCCGCGTGATCGCCGGTATCGACGTGAAGGACGGCGAGCAGAACGGTATCCCTGTATACGACAGTCTGGAAAAGCTGGACGGCAAGGGTGATGTCATCATCGACTTCAGCTCTCCGGCCGCTGTGGAAAAGGCTCTGCCCTACTGCGAAGCCCACAAGCTGCCCATCGTGGTGTGCACCACCGGCCTTTCGGAAGAACTGCAGCTCAAGGTCGTGCAGCTGTCCCGCACCGTTCCGGTGTTCAAGAGCGCCAACATGTCCATGGGCATCAACGTGCTGTCCGAGCTGTGCAAGCGTGCATCGGCCATTCTGGGTGTGAACTACGACGTTGAGATCGTGGAGCAGCATCACCACAACAAGCTGGATGCTCCCAGCGGCACTGCCCTGATGCTGGCCGACGCGATCAACGAGCAGAACGACGGCGCTTACCACTATGTATACGACCGTTCTTCTGTCCGCCAGAAGCGTGACCCGAAGGAGATCGGCATCAGCTCTGTGCGCGGCGGCAGCATCGTGGGCGACCACGAAGTACTGTTCTGCGGCCCGGACGAGGTCATCACCCTCAAGCACACCGCTTACTCCCGCAATATCTTTGCCAACGGTGCCATCAACGCCGCCGTCTATCTGGCAAAGAAGGAGCCGGGCCTGTACAACATGGGTGACATGATCGCCGCCCTCTGATCTTTTCGAAAAGCCGGAATGCGCCGCAGAAAGATGTGAACGCCATGAATCAACATGAAGCCTCGCCCCGCCGCCGCCCTTCCGCAAAGCGGCGGGCCAAAAAGCAGGCGCTCTGGACACTGGGGGCAGCCGCCGCGGTCATTCTGCTGTGCATCGCCTGCCTGCCGCGTCTTTTGTTCCAGGGGACGATCCCTGTGGCAGACTCGGCAAGCGTCGCTGCACTTCCGGCCCGTGCTGAGGAAACCGCAGGCTCCGTCCCGGAGGAAACACCCGAACCCGAAAAGGAGCCGGAACCAGTGGTGGAGACGATCCGCTTTTCTGCAACGGGCGACGACCTGATCCATTCGCCGATCTACAAACAGGCGCAGCGCCGCGCCACCGGCACCGAAAAATACAGCTTTGACTACTGCTATGAGCACATCGCGCCTTTCTATGCACAGCAGGATGTCAACTGGATCAACCAGGAAACGCTCTGCAACGATGAGCTGGAGCCTTCCAGTTATCCCTGCTTCTCCACGCCGGGTGACTGCGCACGGGCACTTTACCGCGCCGGAGTCCGGGTGTTCAGCCTTTCCAACAACCACACCTATGACAAGGGTGCAGCAGGCATTGCAGCGACCCTGCGTTTCTGGGAGAGTATGCCGGAAGACGTTGTGACCACAGGCCTCTGGCGCGGCACGGAGGATTACGGCCGCATCCCGCTGCAGACCATCAACGGCGTGACCATCGCCTACCTTTCCTACACAGAGCACACAAACGGCATCCCGCAAAGCAGTGCCATGCCCGCCAATATCATCTACACCAGCCAGACCGATGTGATCGAGCAGCAGGTGCGTGCGGCACGGCAGCAGGCGGACTTTGTGGTGGTGGGCGTGCACTGGGGCGTGGAAAACAGCCACACCATCGTGGATTCGCAGCGAACTTTGGCACAAAACCTCGCCAACTGGGGCGCGGACCTGATCATTGGCACCCATCCGCATGTGCTGCAGGATGCCGAGTGGCTCACAGCGGAGGATGGCCGGAAGGTGTTCACTGCCTACTCGCTGGGGAATTTTCTCAGCACGCAGAACCAGCCGGATCAGCTGGTGGGTGCGATCCTGACGGTGCAGCTGCAGAAGGTGACGGACCCGGACGGCAGTGCGCAGTGCACCGTGCTGGAGCCGAAGCTCCACCCCACCGTCACGCATTATGATGCAGGCAAATCCAACGTGCGGACCTATCTGCTGGCAGATTACACCGATGCATTGGCCAAGGCACACGGCGTGCGGGAAGCTTACCCGGCGTTCAGCCTGGAGGCGGTCCGCAGCATCGTGCAGCAGAACATTACCGGCGATTTTCTGGCATCCACGTAAAACCCCATCCGAATTCAAGGACCCTTGCATTCCAAAACGGCATATTTGCTATGCGGTCCAACGATGTTGCCGTCTCATCCAAAAAGGATCGCTCAAAGCGCCCGGTCCCGGGCAGAACGGAGGCTCTTATGTACGGAGTATCGAAGATCAACATTGAACCCAGCCTGATGATGATTAGCGTGCAGGATGTTGAGTTCAAAGGCAATGGCCTGGCACGTTACCTGCAGATCTTTGCCGACAACGGCGTTGTCGTGGATATGATCAGCCAGAGTGCTCCCCACGGCACGACCATTGATTTCAGCTTTACGGCATCCAGCAGCGACCTGCCGCTGGTGATGAAGGCGATCTCGGCCGCAAACCTGGATAAGGACGCAAAGGCTTCTCCCCTGATCAGTGTCGGCTACTCCAAGCTGAACCTGTTTGGCGAGGAGATGGTCACCAGCTGCGGCGTAGCTGCCCGCGCGCTGAATGCCCTTGCAATTGCTGGCATCGAGGTGCTTCTGGTCACGACCAGTGACCTGGATATTTCTCTGCTGGTCCATGCAGAAAATGAAGATGCCGCTTATGAAGCACTGAAAAAGGCATACGAGCTCTGATTTTTTCATCCTGCGCGAGACCCGGACATGCAGTTTGCTGCGGTCCGGGTCTCCTTCGCGTTCATTTGAAATGTGAAATGCTCGCTGCTGCGAGAAAACGATTGGGAGAAGTTTCTATGAGCAAATATGATGATCTTGCCAGAATCATCATTCAAGATGTCGGCGGCCGCGCAAACATTGCATCGCTGACCCATTGTGCGACCCGGCTGCGGTTCCGGCTCCTGGATGAAAGCAAGGCACAGACGAGTGCCCTGTCTGGCACTGCCGGTGTCGTGACTGTCATTCGCAGCGGCAGGCAGTATATGGTCGTGATCGGGCGTCATGTCACGGAAGTTTATGATGCCGTCTGCCGCGCAGCGCATCTTGATGGCAAAGGAAGACCGGCAGGTGCCGCCCACCCGGCCGCTGCATTTCTGGCGCGGCTTTTTCATCGCGGCCGCAAAATGGAACCGACTGCCGCCGACGGTATCCTGATCTATGCACCTGTTTCCGGCAGAGTGCGCCCCCTGCCCCGGATCGAGGATCCGGTCTTTTCCAGCGAAGCACTGGGTAAAGGCTGCGCCATTGAGCCGTCCGGCGATGCCATCGTGGCACCGTTTGACGGCGTTGTGGAGCAGATCGCGCAGACGAAGCATGCCGTCGGCCTGCGCAGCGAAACCGGAGTTGAACTTCTGATCCATGTTGGCATGGATACCGTGGAACTGAAAGGCCTGGGCTTTGCCCCGCAGGTGCAAGTGGGCGACAGGGTAAAGCAGGGTCAGCTTCTTCTGAAGTTCAACCGCACCGCAATTGCAGCCGCCGGATACCGCGTGACCACGCCGGTCGTTGTGACCAATACCGCCGCATTTAAATCTGTGCAGGTCATTGCCAGCGGCACCGTGACCGAAGGACAAAAACTACTGCTGCTTTGCTGACAGGCCCCTGCCGCATCTTCTGGCAAAAAACAAAATCACCGAAGACACAAAGACCCCTGCTCGCTTGAAGTGAGCAGGGGTCTTTGCATATAAAAAATCCCACGCTGCGGCAAAGCAAAGCGCAGCGTGGGAACGAAGATAGCTTAGTGCAACTCAGGCAATCAGCGAGCCAGGGTGTACTTGTGCAGGGTCTTGCGCACAGCGCCGGGGCCTGCGAACAGCTCTTTGGCCATAGACTCGATCTTCTCGCCCAGACCAACGGCATACAGGTCAACGCCGAACACATCGGTGCGGCTGTACAGCTGCTTCAGGCAGCTGAAGTCCTGCTCGCCTTCCTTGACTTCCAGTGGAGCCACGATTGCCTGCAGCTCAGCCAGCAGCGGATCGGTGGAGGGCTCGAAAGCCTGACCGTTATCGTCGATGCCCTTCAGGTAGCGGGCATAACCTGCCAGTACCAGCGGGATCAGAATCAGATTGGACTTGTCCAGACCGCGTGCCTCGTATGCCTTGATGGTCTCGCCGAAGCGGATGGCCAGCTTCTGAGAGGTATCGGTTGCGATACGCTGGGGAGCATCGGGCATGAAGGGGTTAGGCAGACGACGGTTGATGACAGCGCCGATGAACTCGTAGGGGTTCAGCACACCGGGATCGACCACGACGGGCATAGCCTCAATGTAACCGATCTTCTGGATGAAGGCACGCAGGTCTTCATCAGCCATCTCGGCAGAAATCAGGGTGTAGCCCAGCATGCAGCCGTAGATGGACATTGCGGTGTGCAGCGGGTTCAGGCAGGTGCAGACCTTCATCTTCTCGATCTTATCGACGGTCTCACGGTCGCAGTACAGCACGCCGCCCAGTTCCAGCGGAGGACGACCATTGGTGTAGTGGTCCTCGATGCACAGGTACTGGGTCTCCTCGGCGTTGACGAAGGGAGCGGTGAAGGTGTGCTTCTCGGTGACGATGGTGTAGTTATCCTCAAAGCCGTCGTCAGCCAGCATCTTCTGCACCTTTGCGTCCGGGCGCGGGGTGATCTTGTCGATCATGCTCCAGGGGAAGGTGACCTTGGTCTCGTCCTGCACGTATGCCAGGAACTCAGCGGGCACCAGACCCTGCTCCACCCACTTAGCGGCGTAGGTGTGGACAGCATTCTTGACCTTGTCGCCGTTGTGAGAGCAGTTATCCATGCTCTGGACGGTCAGCGGCAGCTTGCCGGCCTTGAAGCGCTCGTACAGCAGAGCGGTGACCTTGCCCATGGCCAACACGGGGGTCAGGCCGCGCTCCAGATCAGCAGGAGCAACGCCGTAGCCTTTCTCGGTGATGGTGAAGGAGATCATCTGCAGACTGGGGTTCTGGAAGATCTCGACCAGACGTGCCCAGTCCTCAGTGAAGGAAGGATCAGCCTTCAGGCTCTCAGTAACGGAAGCCACGACCTTCTTCTCGATCTCGCCGGTGGACTTCAGGCAGACCAGCAGGCTCATGTTGTCGTAGGGACGATAAGCCTTGTCGATGATCTCGTAGTCGAAGCTCTCGGCCACGATGACACCGCGGTCATACTCGCCGCTGTTCAGTGCATCGTTCAGCACTGCTGCGGGGAAAGCGCGGAAAATGTTGCCTGCACCGAAGTGCACCCAAGTGGGCTCGGCGTGGGTCTTGGCCTTGACGGCCTCGATGTCAAACTTGGGCAGCTCGTAGCCCTTTTCTGCCCACTCGGCGGACAGATTGCCGTTCTTAATATCAGTCAGCTTCATGATAATCAGCCCTTCTTTTCCTCATCCAGACGATCCAGCAGATCCCATACACCCAGCATATACTGAATGCCCAGAGCACGGTCATACTTGCCATAGCCGGGACGGCAGCTGCCGGGGCCTTCCTCCCACAGCTGACGGCCGTGGTCGGGACGGATGTAGCCCTCAAAGCCGCAGTCATGGTAAGCGCGCAGGATCTCGATGATGCCGGTCTCGCCGCAGCAATCGCGGTGAGCAGCCTCGCAGAAATCGCCGTTCTCGAAGTGATGGATGTTGCGGATGTGGGCAAATGCAATACGGTCGCAGTGCTTGCGGACGATGGCAGCAACATTGTTGTTGGGGTTTGCGTTCAGGCTGCCAGAGCACAGAGTCAGGCAGTTGTACGGATCGTCCACCATGCTCAGGAAGCGGTCGATGGCGTCAGAATCGGTCAGCAGACGAGGCAGGCCGAAGATATCCCAAGGAGGATCATCCTGATGGATGGCCATCTTGATATCGCACTCGTGACAGGTGGGCATGATAGCTTCCAGGAAGTACTTCAGGTTCTCCCACAGCTTTTCTTTGGTGACAGGAGCGTAAGCCTTGAACAGCTCATCCAGCTTTGCCATACGCTCGGGTTCCCAGCCGGGGAAGGTCATGTTGTACTTCTCGGTGAAGGACATGATGTACTCAGCCATGGACTTGTAGTCGTCCTTGATCTTTGCCTTCTCGTAGAACAGAGCGGTGGAACCGTCGCCCACGGGATGGAACAGATCGGTGCGGGTCCAGTCGAAGACCGGCATGAAGTTGTAGCAGATGACCTTGACACCGAACTTGGACAGGTTGCGGATGCACTGCTTGTAGTTCTCGATGTACTTGTCGCGGGTGGGCAGACCGATCTTGATGTCATCGTGGACATTGACGGACTCGACCACATCCATATCGAAGCCGTAAGCGTGGATCTGATCGGCGACCTTCTGGATCTCGTCGATCTCCCAAATCTCGCCGGGCATCTTGTTGTGCAGTGCCCAGACGATGCTGGTCACACCAGGGATCTGCTTGATGTCGCTCAGGCTGACGGGGTCATTGCCCTCGCCATACCAGCGCCAACCCATTTTCATAGGCATAGTGGGTTCCTCCTGATTTTTATTTCTTTTTAGCCTTGCTTTTCACGCGGCCTTGTGCCGCGCTCTCTGACTTATATTCTAGTATATCAGTGTTCTTTTTTCAATGGACGCAATGCCGAATTTCCGTGTTTATTCTTGTATACTTTAGACAAAAGGACGAAAAAGCCCCTTTTTCTCCGGCAAATTCGCTTATATCCGATTTTTTGCCAGGTCTTTCTTGTGCAGGATTGCCATATTTTTATCAAGCATTTTTGGGCTGCACTTCACACAACTGAAATGGCAGTTGTATCCTTCGCGCCGTACAAGTCTTCTCCCCTGCCGGGATTTTCGCGACGGCTGATATGTCTTTTTATAACCTTATATAATAGGAGCGGCAACGGATGCACAAAAGCCCTTTGCACCCACCGCAGCGCAGGTACAAAGGGCTTTGCGTGTTACCGTCTCAGTTCCAGAACGATCTTGCAGATGCGATCCACATCTTCCAGTGCGAGGTCAGAATACAGCGGCAGGGTCAGCACCCGCTTTGCCACATGCAGAGCCACCGGCGTCTCGTCCACGTCATACTTGTTGTGGAAGCATTCAAAGGTGTTCGTCAGCGGGTAGAAATACTTCCGTGCGCCGATGCCGTTTTTCGCCAGCGCGTCATCCACCTCGTTGCGGCTGGCACCAAACAGCTTTTCGTCAAACACCACCGGGAAGTACGCGTAATTGGAACGCACTTCCGGCTGCGGCCGACTCAGGTGCAGACCTTCGACTCCTTCCAGATGCTCGAGGTAGCGCTCCACCACAACTTTGCGTTTGGCGATTTCCTCGTCCACATGGCGCAGGTTACACAGGCCCATGGCCGCGCAGAACTCATTCATTTTGGCGTTTGCACCCACAGCATCCACTTCTTCCGGGCCGTGGATGCCAAAATTTTTCAGCTCATACAGGCGGCGGCCCATCTCCGGGTCGCGGTAACAGACCGCACCACCCTCGATGGTATTGAACACCTTTGTGGCGTGGAAACTGAAACAGGATGCATCCCCAAAATTGCCGATGCCGCGGCCCTTGTAGGTCTCGCCGAAGGTATGGGCGGCATCGTACACAACCTTGAGCTCATACTTGTGGGCGATGCGCTCGATCTCCTCCATATTGCAGATGTTGCCATAGACATGCACCGGCAGGATGGCACAGGTGCGGTCGGTAATGAGCCGCTCGATCCGGGTCACGTCCATGGTGTAGGTCTCCGGGTCGATATCGCAGAACACCGGTTCCAGCCCGTTGCGTACGATGGCGTGGGTGGTGGACGCAAAGGTGAACGGCGTCGTGATGACCTCGCCCTGCAGGTTCATTGCCTGCAGCGAAAGCTCCAGCGCCATGTGGCCGTTGGTCAGCAGTTCCACATTGGGCACGCCCATGTACTTCTGCAGTTCGAGCTGAAATGCTTCGTGCTTCTCGCCCATGTTGGTCAGCCAGTGGCTCTCCCAGATGGGGCGGATTTCTTCGATGTATTCCTCCATGGTCGGCATGGAAGACCGCGTCACTAAAATCTGTTCAGACATCGTGCGTATCCTCTGTCCATTCATCCGATGCATTTTCCAGCATTTTGGCGCAGATCATGCTTTCTGGCCGCATTTCCACCGGAACATACCCGTTTTTTCGATAAAAACTCCTGGCCGAACCGTTTGCCTTTGAAACTTCCAGCCATACGGTACGCATCCCGCAATCTTTTGCCGTGTGCTCAACATATGTCAGCAGCTCTTTCCCGCAGCCTTTTCCCTGCATGTCCGGGTATACCGCGATCATGGACAAGTAGCCTTTCCGCTCCACATGGTCGTTGCAGTAAAACGCCGCAAAGCCCACTGCCCGGCCATCTTCCGGTATAAAAACGACCTTTCCGTGCTGAAAGAACTTTTCTGCCATTGCTGCACGAAATGCTTTCCCTCGTTTTAGCGACGGCAGGACCATATGAAATCGTTCCAGAAGGGCCTGGATCTCATCCGGCGTCCGGCACAGCACGATCCTTTCCTGCATTGCGCCCTCATTCATGTTCGCTGCCTCGCACTTCGACCGTGATATAACGGGAAATATCGTCAAGATATCGCTGCATTTCCTCTGCCGACGGGAACTTCATAAAAACAATGCCAAGGCATTTTGAGGCGTTGTCAAAAAATTCAACTGCATCTCCCGGCTTTTTGTACAGACACTTGCGGTAAATATAGCGCTCAAGCTCCGGCGCGAAGCGGACACCTTGATAAACGCCGCTGCGGTCACTGTGCAGATTGTGCGTAGCATAAAATCCGGTCGGCGCATGGAACCCGCCGTGGATGGACAGCCCCATGGCAGCTTCGATGGACATTTCTGCAGCGTTCACGCCAAACAGATCGCCCAAAAGCTCCGGTATCATATTGCCGCCGCTGCGCGGCCCCACATCAATGAGAAAGACCCGGTTTTCTTTGTCCACGATCAACTCCACATTCATCGGCCCATTGCGGATCCCGAGTTTTTCCACCATGGCAGACAAGGTATCTTTCACGCGCCGAATGTCGCCCGCTTCCAATCGCAGCGGATAGCTTTTGCCCACAGGGACCAGCGGGTTGACGCGCGGGTCTCTGTGGCAGTTCAGCAGCCCCCACAAAACGATTTTTCCGTCTTTTACAAAAACATCGCCGCCTATCAGGAAGGGATGTTTTTGTTCCACAAACTCCTCTATCACGATGCGGTGGCAGCGCGAGAAGGAAAAAGCAAATTCAGCCGCACGCTCCAGACCATCTGCCGAACGAAGCACGGTCGCACCCTTGCTGCCGGAAGAATCCACCGGCTTGACGATGACCGGGTAGTGAAACTGTTCCCGTTTCTTCAGGACCGTTTCCATGTCCGGGCATCCCCATGCACTCGGTGCTGCGAAACCATTTTCCACAAGAAATTTGCGGAACTTGTCTTTGCTGCAGAGGGTCACCACCGATTTATACGGATTCCCCGGCAGGCCAAGTTTCTCGGCCACATATGCCGCTGTGGGAGCCGCCGGGTCAGAAGCATAGGCCAAAACGCCATCCACCTGTTCTCTGCGGGCCACCTTCAGCACAGCCTGCTCATCGGTCGTGCTGACGAGGTAAAACCGGTCTGCCTCGCATCGGCCCGGATTATCCGGCAGATAATCGCACAGGATCGTTTCGCACCCCAGCCGTTTTGCGGTTTTGATCGCAATGACCTGCTGTGCAGAGCCGCCCAGAAGAAGAAGCTTTTTCGGCACTCCTCTCACGTTCCTTTCCCGTCGCTCAGTCTTCGCTGTTTGCCCAGGGCTTTTTCAGCAGCCGAGGCTTTACCACATCCCACAGGAATGCAAAGGTATCCAGTTTCAAGGCTGCAGAACTTGCCACATAAAGCGCCAGGCCAAGCAAGATCTGAAGCACCAGCGTCACAAGGTCCGGCAGCGGGAGCAGACCGACCAGGCCAGCGCATCCGCCTGCCAAAACAGCCAGCAGAAGGCTGGGCAGGATGTCGCGGAGCTGCTCCAGGTAGCTGTAGTGCAGCAGCCTTTTGTTTGGCCAGGAGTTGATGAGCTGGCTCAGCGCGCTGGCCACCAGCAGACTGTAGCCCATCGCCATCACGCTGATGCGGTAAGTGATCAACAGCAGCACCAATCCGACGATCTTTTTGAGGATCTCCAGTTTCAGGAACAGATCGCTCCGTCCCATGGCCTTCAGGGCATTCAGGTTCGCCGTATGAATGGGGTAAAACATATAGGTGATGCAGCAGATACGCAGAAACGGCACGCAGGGCAGCCATTTTTCGGTCAGCACCAGCCGGACGAGAGGCTCTGCGCAGAAAGTCATCAGCATCATCAACGGCGCGATCAGATACACGCTCATCTTGATGGCGCGGCGGGTCATATTCTTCACCTGCGAAAGATCGTCCTGTGCGGCCGCCATGGCCGGGAGCAGAACACTGTCAATGGAACTGTCCACATTGACGGCAATGGCATCCGGCAGGATCCGGCCCTGGTTGTAATAGGCAAGGTCTGCCGAGGTATAAACGCGGCCGATCAGCAGGCTGCGCAGATTGTTATACACGGTATCCAGCAGCGAGGACGCCAGCAGCTTCCAGCCGTAGGAAAGCAGTCCCTTCAACCGCTGCCACGAGAACAGCTTTCTCGGTCGCCAGCCGACGGTAAGCCACAAAACGAGCGTGTCAACCGCCGTATTGGCAAGCTGCTGCGCCACCAGTGCCCAGACGCCAAAGCCGGAATAAGCCATCCACAGGCCCACGACCGCCGAGAATACGGTGCCGCCCAGTGTCGAGAAAAAGAACAGCTTGAAGATCATGTTCCGGGAAACATACACCTGCTGTATTCCCTTCAGGCCGGCGAAAATCAGCATCAGACCAATGACGCGCACGACTGCCGTCAGCTCTGCATCCTTATAAAAAGCTGCAATGTACGGTGCCGCCAGAAATATGATCGCATACAGCACAATACATGTCGCAAGGTTAAAATAAAATACAGATGAAAAATCCAGCTCATCCGTTTCTTTTTTCTGGATCAGCGCCGTGCACAAGCCACAGTCCACAAACACATACAGGATGTTCATGAACACTTCCACCAGTGCGATCCGTCCGTAGTCTGCCGGGGCCAGGATGCGCGCAAGCAGCAGCGACACGATACCCGTGACCAGCTGTGCACCGCAGCGCTCTGCAAAGCGCCAGATAAAATTACTGATGACGCCCGTTTTTTTCATTTTCTTCCCTTTGTTTTATCCGCTTTCTCTTTTTAAATTCTGTGTCAATGACCCAATACTTCTGCTCGGCATCCAGATGCCAGAACATTTTTCTGCGCTCTGCCGTCGAGAAAAGTCCCTTCAAGCCGTTTTCCAGCACATAAAGCTGCAGCAGATTCCGGTCATTCACCTTCTTGATCTCGTCCAGCTGCCAGGCTGCAATATTTTGTTCTCTGCCATACCGATACAGCTTCGTCGTAAATTCGGTCGTTTCCGCCTGCGTGCGGATGAAGCGCTCCTCCGAAACATTTCCCAGATTCCGGGATGTCCAGGAGCCTGCCGAGAACATACGGTACACCGACATGGTTTCTTTGAGGTATCGAATCTTCCCCATAAACGCCAGATGGACCGCCAGCGTGTAATCGCCAAAGCTTCTTACTCGGATCTCTTTAGGGGCATTGAAAAACTCTCGCCTGAGCATCAATGAAGATGCCTGAAACTCTGAGCTTCCGTACTTTACAACTTGCCGGAACGTCAGGTCCCTATCCTTCCTGGAGCGATTTTTGAGGTATGTTTCGCCGTTTCTGCAATCCAGCACTTTTGTGTTGTGTACACAGGCCGAGTAGCCTTCTTGGTGTGTCTCCAGAAAATCCACCTGCCGCTGCAGCTTGTTCTCATCGCACCAGTAGTCGTCGCCTTCACAAAATGCAATATATCTCCCGGAGGACTTCGGGTGAATGATCTCCGGTAAGATTTTCACACCCTTTGAATACTGGTTTTCCGTCTGAAAAATCGGTTTGATAATATCCGGATACTTCTGCGCATATTCCCGAATGATCGCAGGGGTATTGTCGGTCGACGCGTCATCGTGGACCAGAACCTCATAGCGGAAGTTCGTTTTCTGGCGCACAAATCCTTCCAACGCGTCCCGGATATACTGCTCGTGATTGTATGCAAGGCAATACACCGAAACCACGATCCCGTCTTCCATCCGCATTCTCCTTTGTCCGATCCTCATTCAGGTCCTTCCGCTCTTTGGCGTCCGGCCATAACTGTTTATATCATAGCACATAAGCTCTTTTCGTTCAACCGCTATCTTTCGGAATCGTCCCGATGGAAGCTCAACAAAAAAATCTCCTGCATTATCAGGCCGTATGCCAAATAAATACAGGAGATTTTTTGCCTTAGATTCAAGTTATTGATTGGTCTGGTTCCATATTTCCACAACGTTTTTCGCTTTATTTATTGGTACAGTTCCCACAGTTGGAATATTATGGAATAATTTCAGACGTTTTACCGTTTCTCTGTCACACCGCCCTCTGCCGCTTATCCAGGCGCATCTTGTCAGCTATCATCGCGATGAACTCGCTGTTCGTGGGCTTTCCTCTCAGGTTATGGATGGTATACCCGAAATAGCTGTTCAGGGTATCCACATCACCCCGGTCCCACGCCACCTCGATGGCATGGCGGATAGCGCGCTCCACACGGCTGGCGGTGGTACCATTACGCTTGGCAATCTCTGGATACAGGCGTTTCGTCACCGCGTTGATGTAATCCGGCTCGTTCATGGTGAGCAGGATGGCATCCCGCAGGAACTGGTAGCCCTTGATGTGGGCGGGAACACCGATCTGGTGCAAAATCTCGGTCACGGTCAGCTCATCACTGTCCACACTGGTGTGCAGGATGCGCTTTTCCTGCCCGAGAGCCACCTTCAGCACCCGTGCCGCCAGAACGTTTTCGTCGAAGGGCTTGACGAAGTAGTAGGCAAACCCTTCGTCCAGCAGCTCCTGCACCATTTCCTCGCTCTGGAATGCACCGGTGACGAAGAAGGACGTGTGCCGCTCACCTGCCGCATTGTAGCGCTGCTTTACCGCGAGCGCGTCCAGCCCGGGCATAAAGGCGTCCAGCAGAACAACGTGCGGATGAACCGCGAGCATTTTCTGCAGAACTTTGTTGCCGTCCTTTTCGACGACGGTCACTTCTACGCCCTTTTGCTCCAGCGCCTCACGGCAGGCTTCGGTGATCTGAGTGCTGGTATCCGACATCAAAAATCTCACTTTGTCCATGGTTGTTTCCTCCAATGTGTGCAGTTCCCTTAACACCATGGATTTTACCATATTTTTCCAGATTGTTCAACGGTTTTTATTGGCAAATTTTGGCAAAGAAAGTCAAATGTGTGATTTTTCCCGGCCAGGCTCACGCATCCGGGTCCATTTTTGCCACCGCCTGGGTCTGCCGCAGCATGGTTTCGGCAAAGATCCCGTAGCCCCGGGTCGGATCGTTGACCAGAACATGGGTCACTGCCCCCACCAGCCGTCCGTTCTGCACGATGGGGCTCCCGCTCATCCCCTGCACGATGCCGCCGGTCCGGGCCAGCAGCCGCTTGTCTGTGACCCGCAGGACCATGTTGCGCCCCGGTGCAGCATCGCTGACCTTTTCGATGCGGATCGTGTAAGCCTGCGGCTGTTCGCCGGAGACGGTCGTCCAAATCTCGGCCTCGCCGGGCACGACTTCCTGTGCAAAGGCCATCTCCATCTGCTGCCCGGAAAAATCTGCCCGGGTCCGGCCATAGACGCCGTTTTCTCCGTTGATGCAGATCGTGCCCAGCGCGTGTGTGCTCAAAAAGCGGCCTTTCAGCTCGCCCGGGCTGCCTACGGTGCCGCTGGTGCAGCCAACGATCTGGCATGGCACGATCTCGCCGCTGCGCAGCGCAACGCTCTCGCCGGTGTCACTGTCACTGATGGGGTGTCCCAGCCCGGCAAAGACGCCGTTTTCTGCATCCACAAAGGTCATGGTACCGACCCCCGCCGAAGAATCCCGCACCCACATCCCGGCACGCCACTGCCCGGCGGCTTCATCCCACACAGGGGTGAGAACGGTCTGCCGCTGTTCGTTGTCCCGGACATAGACCAGCTCCAGCGGCTGGCCTTCGGCCGCTTCCAGCGCTTCGTGGACGGCATCGTTCGTTTCGGTTGCCGCCGCCCCCAGCCGGATCACCCGGTCGCCCAGCCGCAGGCCAGCCTGCTTGGCCGGATTCACGGTGCCGTCTGCGGTTACAATGTCCGAAAAGCCCACCACAAGCGCCCCTTCTGAGAACATTTTGACGCCAAAGGGTGTCCCGCAGACGGTCACAGTGGGCCGGTCGGTCACCAGTGCGCGGATCGTTTTGACCGGCAGCCACCCGCCCAGCGACAGTGTCGTCCGGTAGCTGCCCGCGGCCCGGGTGCTGGCAGCGTTGCGTGTCCCGCTGGGGTGGAGTGGCTCCACCCAGGCAAAGCGCGGCAGGGTCAGGGCCTGGCCCGGCTCCAGGCAGACCTCGGACGGCAGGCTGTGCCACAGCCATCCCAGCGCCGCTGCGGCCGCGACCAGCAGGTAAACCACCGCCATGCCGCACCAGCGGCGAACCCTTGACCTGCGCATAAAAAGCTCCTTTCCGATGTTGTTCAAGGGCAGTATGCGCAGAAAGCGGCCGGAATATCATAGGCTGCAAAGATTGACATTTTCCATCGGACCTGCTACTATATTAAAGATATCTCCCGGAGAGATTACAGACGCGGGTATGGTGGAATTGGCAGACGCGCAGGATTTAGGTTCCTGTGCCGCAAGGCGTGTGGGTTCGACCCCCACTACCCGCATAAACAAAAAGTGCGATGATATGTTTTTATCATCGCACTTTTCTTATTTTCCCCGTTTCCGGCGTTCCTCGGCCGCTTCCTGACGAGCCTTTTCTTCCTGCAGTTTTCGCAGGACATAGGCCATCTCTGCCAGTGTAGAGACGGTATAATAACCATCTTCATTCCGGTTCACGCCCTTCAGGCACTCCTTTAAGGCCGCTGTATCCGGGAATACGGTCTGATCCAGCGAGCCTCTCCGGTCTTCCTGTTCTTCCTTCAAGCAATTCACAGCCTTTCGTACACCATTGTGCATAGGCACAGTGTACCATGTTCTTGGTCTCTGTGCAAGCCGCGGCGGCTCTGCAGCAGCAAAAACTGAGGCCCTTCGGCCGCTGCCGGTCCAGCGTTCTCCCGCATTGCAAAAGAAAAACCAGCACACGATGTGTACTGGTCGATGGTGCGAGGGAGGGGACTCGAACCCCCAAGGATAAACCACACGCACCTCAAACGTGCGCGTCTGCCAGTTCCGCCACCCTCGCATATCCTGTTTTCTGCCGTCCATCCGATCTCTGAGGCTTGAGGCCGTCTCGCGGACTGCTTGAATATATTACCACATTCCTCCCGGACAGTCAAGCTTTTTTCCGGTTTTTCATAGATTTTCCCGCCGGTCATATCTATATAAATAACGTTCTCTCCGCAAAACAACGTACAAGGGAGGTTTTCCGAATGAAGCTCTCCGCACATCGTTTTCGGCGCAACAGGACCTTGCTCCTGTCCGCCCTGCTGCTTGCTCTCATTGCAGGCTTCACCGCCGGGGCACAGCCAGAATTTGTCGGCTGCAGCACGCAGGACCTGACCCCCGTGCCGGACACGGCCGCCTTCTCCCCCGCTGCCACTGCCTTTGCCGAGGCAGGCTCCGGTTCTGCCACCGAAGAACCCCTGCCGGAAAAGTGGGTCTGCCTGACCTTCGACGACGGTCCCAGCAAAACCACACCGGATGTCCTGGCCGCCCTGAACACTGCCGGGGTGCACGGCACCTTTTTTGTGGTGGCCACCGACTACAACGAAAAGTATCTTCCCCTGCTCACCGAGGCGGCTGCCGCCGGGCACCAGATCGCGCTGCATTCTGCCTCCCACGAATACAGTGACATTTACCAGAGCTCTGATGCTTACTGGGAGGACATTGCCTTGCTGAAAGAGCGCATCGCGCCCTATGTGGACGTGGAAAGCATCCGGTATCTGCGCTTCCCCGGCGGCAGCACCAACACCGTGAGCCGTCGCTACGGCGGCAAAGGGCTGATGAAACAGCTGAAAGCCGAGGTGGAACAGAAAGGTCTGCAGTGGGTAGACTGGAACGTCTGCGCCGAGGACGCTGTGGGCGGTCACCCCAGCGCAGACACCATCTACCGCAACGTGGTGCGGGAGACTGGGCAGCAGACGAACTGCATCGTTCTGATGCACGATTCCGCCTCCACCCGCACCACCGCCGAAGCCCTGCCCGACATCATCCAGTGGTACACCGACAATGGCTATACCTTTTTAACTGTGGCCGAGGCTCTGCCGTTGAGCTGAGCAGGCTGGCCCAGTCACAGCCGGTTTTCAAAGCAGCGGCCCAGCAGGACACCCGCTGCTGCCAGTGCCGCCAGCCAGAGCCAGTCTGTCCCTCCGGTCGCCATCCAGCCTGCTGTCAGGATGGCGGCAAAGGTGCATGCCGCAGGCAGAAGGACCCGCAGGCCCCGCAGCTGCCGCTCCCGGCGGGACGGCAGCCCGGTGTTCAGCTGTTCCGGATGGACGGCGTCGCAGCAGATCTCATCACGGTACTTGCCCGGGTTGCGGTAGGCCTTGTACGGGATCCCGTCCAGCGAAAATTCCGGGTACATTCCCTCTTTGGTCAGGCCGAGCTGCATCCCGCGCTCCTCTGCATACGCCTGCAGGGCTGCCGTAAACTCCTGCGGCGTGTTGATGCTGCCCTGCGGGATAAAGAAAAAGTGCTTCTGATGCTGCACCTGCGCCAGCGTGCGGTAATCCTGCACCCAGCCGGAGAAAAATGTCTGCGGCTGTGCGGGATTTTCCATCCGAGACAGGCAGGCGTCCACATCCAGCGACGCCGCAGACGGGTCCTGCCGGGCCAGTTCTGCGCAAAAACGCGCCGCCCCTTCCAGCTGCTTTGCGCGCTGCTCCAGTGCGGTCTGCTGCTCCCGCAAAACATTCCCCAGCGGTGCATCGCCCGCCAGCACGGACCGGATGACCGGAAGCGGCACATCCAGCATTCGCAGCATCCGGATGAACCGGAGGGTGCGGACATCCTGTTCTGTGTAGTCGCGGTAATCGTTGCCGGGCAGTCGGGCAGGGTTCAGAAGTCCCTCTTTTTCATAGAATCGGATATTGGGGGCGGCCACCCCGCTTTGTTTCGAAGCCTGTTTGATGTTCATTTGCTTCACCTCCGCACTCACATTACACCTTAAAGACGCTTGAAGGTCAAGTTTTTTCAAAAAAAAAAAAAAAGTCCCGGAAAACCTGCTGCTGCGGGCGATCCGGGGCTAAATCTTTATTCAGCGTTCTGGCAGAACAGCGAGAAGGTGCGGTAGGCCATGTACAGGTCGGTCTTGTGGATGACCTCAAAGGGAGAGTGCATGGACAGCACCGGCACGCCGATGTCCAGCACGGGGATGCCCCGGTTTGCCACATACTTGGCAATGGTGCCGCCGCCGCCAAGGTCCAGACGGCCCAGTTCACCGATCTGCCATGCCACATCGTGGGCGTCCAGCAGGCGGGTGATGTTCCCTACCAGCTCGGCGTTGGCATCGCTGGCTGAGCTCTTGCCGCGGCTTCCGGTATACTTAAAGAATGCCACGCCGCGGCCGGCATAGGTGCCGTTCTGGGGTTCAAAAGCGCCTGCCCAGGACGGGTCGTAGGCGGCGGTCACGTCGGCAGACAGACACACGCTGTTTTGGAAAGCAATAATATCGTCCTGCCCGGCGGCACGGCACAGCAGCTGCAGGAAGTGGAACACATACATGCTCTGCATACCGGTGACACCGTCGGAGCCGATCTCCTCTTTATCGGTCAGCACGCAGACGGTGGTGTGCAGGGGGTCCTTCGTCTCGATCTCTGCCATCAGGGCCGGGTAGGCATCCACGCGGTCATCGTGGCCGTAGCCGCCCACCATGGAGCGGTCAAAGCCGATATCCCGGGCCTTGTGGGCGGGCACCACTTCGATCTCGGCGCGGGTGAAGTCGCGCTCGGTGACGCCGTACTTCTCGTGCAGCAGCATCAGGGTGTTCAGCTTAACAGCTTCCTTGATGTCGGCATCCTCCACGGCGTCGGACCCAATGAGCACGTTCAGTTCTTCGGCCTTGATGCCCTCGCTGAGCTTGCGGTCGTTCTGCTCGGCCCCCAGATGCGGCAGCAGGTCGGTGATGCAGAACACCGGGTCGTTCTCGTCCTCGCCCACCGCAAAGGACACGCTGGAGCCGTCGGCACGGGTGAACACGCCGTGGATGGCCAGCGGAATGGTGCCCCACTGATACTTGCGGATACCGCCATAGTAGTGGGTCTTGAAGTAGCTGAAGTGGTTGGACTCGTACAGCGGGTTCGGGCGCAGGTCCAGACGCGGGCTGTCGATGTGGGCGATGACCAGACGGAAGCCTTCCTCAAAGGGCTTCTGGCCGATGGTGGCGGCCACGACGGCCTTGTGTTCCTGCACAAAATAGATCTTTTGGCCGGGGGCATAGGTCTTTTTCGGCTCGAATTTCTCGTAGCCTGCTTCCACCAGCAGTTTCTCGCTGGCTGCAGCGGCCTCGCGCTCGGTCTTGGCGGCGTTCAGGAAGGTCTTGTAGCCTTCGGCAAAGGCAGCGGCCTTTGCCTTGACATCCGCGTTCTTGTCGGCGGCATACTCCGGCTGATAAAGCAGCTGTTCGGCTGCCTGCTTTGCGGTAAGCATTTCGCTCATGTTCGTTTATCTCCTCTCAGTTTCCCGCATAAATGCGCTGATACGCAGCATAGCAGGAAGTGATTTTTTTGACGTAATGGTTCATCTGATTATAGGGAAAACCCTGCAGGGTGACGCCGTCAGCGGAGTGTTCCTCCATCTGTAGCAGATTGTCCACCGTGCCCCAGCCGCTGTGGTAGGCCGCCGCAGCCGTGGCCACATCGCCGTTGTAGCGGGTCAGGCACAGGTGCAGGTAGTAGCACCCGAAACGGATGCTCACCTCCGGGTCATACAGATCGGCAAAGGTCAGCCCTTCGTCCGGGGCGATCTTGCTGCGCAGCCAGATGAAGGTCTCCTCGGTCATCTGCATCAGACCCCGGGCGTCCACGGTGGAAGTGGCCTGCGGATCAAAGCCGCTCTCGGTGCGGATGAAGGCATCCACCAGCAGCGGATCGAGGTCGTAGGTCTCGGCCCACTGGTCCACAAGGGCTTCGTATTTGCACGGGTAGAGCAGCCGTTCGGCGCCGTCCCAGGCACGGGGCAGCACCACCAGTGCAAGAAGCACCGCCAGAGCCAGCAGGATCAGACGACGGATGCGCTTTTTTCTGCGGCGGCGGGCCTTTTCGGCGCGGACAGCACGGCGCAAATGAGCGGCTTCCGGGTCGTACTGCGGGGCAGTGTCCTCTCGTTTCTTGTATTGTTCGTTCAAAGCCGCTCTCCCGCACCTCCTTCCGTCAGGAGCTTCTCGCACAGCTTTTCTGCCTCGGCCTGCAGATGGGCAAGGTCGGCATCGTTGTGCAGGACATAATCCGCCTGCGCGGTCAGGGATTCTTCCGGCATCTGCGCATTCAGGCGGCGGGCAGCCATCTCGGCCGAGATGCCGTCCCGGGCAACGATGCGCGCCACGCTGGTTGCAAAAGGGGCCGTGACCACGCACAGGCGGTCGCACTCGGGCTGTGCCGCCGTGCCCACGATGACCGCGCCATCCAGCACGAACAGTGCCGCACCGGCTTCCTGCGCAGACTGCTTTGCCGCACGGATGCGCCGCACGATTTCCGGATGGGTCAGGCTGTCCAGCGCCCGCTTGCCCTCAGACGTGGCAAAAGCGCGGTCTGCCAGCAGGCGGCGGTCCAGCGTGCCGTCCGGCAAAAGGATATCCGCCCCGAACCGCTGGGCCAGTGCGGGCAGCAGCGGCGAACCGGGCAGGAGAATCTCGCGGCTGATCTGGTCGGCGTCGGCCAGCGGCACACCGTGGGCCGAAAACACCGCCGTAACGGTGGATTTGCCGCAGCCGCTGCGGCCTGTGATACCCAGCGTGATCATAAATCGATCACCCGGAAAGCCGCCGCACGGATGAGGCGGTTGTACACCGCCATGGACAGACCATCCTTCTGCGGGCAGCGGGCATAGACCACGGCATCGCCCTGCTCATCCAGCGCGCGCAGGGAGCGGAAGATGTGTTTCGCCTGATCAGCACCGTCGCCCTCGCGGCCATATTCCACGCAGGGTACACCCAGCTTTTCGGCTTCGCCGGTGAAGCACAGGCAGCTGGGATTCTGGTCGGCGTGTGCATCCACATAGGCCTTGAACTGCTCAAAGGTGCCGTTCAGTAGGGTCACATCGGCCTTGGGAGCATAGTGCTTATACTTCATGCCGGGGCTGCGCACCACAGCACCCTCCGGCAGCTTTTCGAGGATAGCCTTGGAGACCTCCACTTCCTCACCGAGGGCGCGCTCGAGGTCTTCCAGCGTGATGTGGCCCGGGCGGAACAGCGTGGGCTTATCCCCCACCACCGACACCACGGTGCTCTCCACACCCACGTCACACTCGCCGCCATCCAGGATCAGCGGCAGGCGGCCGTCCATATCGGTGAACACATCCTGCGCATTGGTGGGGCTGGGCTTGCCGGAAAGGTTCGCGCTGGGGGCCGCAAAGGCGCAGCCGCTCTGCTGGATGACCGCGCGGGCCACCGGGTGGCTGGGCATGCGGATGCCCACGGTGTCCAGACCGGCGCAGCACTCCGCCGCCACCTCCGGGCCGCGGGGCATGATGATGGTGAGCGGGCCGGGGCAGAACGCCGCCATGAGCAGCTGGGCACGCTCGGGCACCTCGCTGACAAGACCCGGCAGCATCTCCGGCCCGGTCACATGGACGATCAGGGGATTGTCCTGCGGGCGGCCCTTCGCCACGAAAATTTTCTTGACCGCCTCGCCGTTGCGGGCGTCGGCGGCAATGCCGTAGACCGTCTCGGTGGGCAGGGCTACCAGCTCACCGTTTTGCAGCAGCTGCGCGGCTTTGGCAATGCTTTCAGCCCGGTCGGCGGGCAGAATTTTAGTTTTCATTTTCATACGAATCATCGTTCTTTCTATCTGTAAAGTATTTCTGCTTTGCGGCAGATATCGACAGGATAACGTATTATTTCAGAATCACTTTCAAAGCGCTCACCCGTTGAGCTTTTGCAGCTTTTCGGCCTGTTCCCGGGTGGCAAGGGCGTCGATCACATCGTCCAGATTGCCATCCATGATCTTGGAAAGGTTGTGCACGGTCAAGCCGATGCGGTGGTCCGTGCAGCGATCCTGCGGGAAGTTGTAGGTGCGGATCTTCTCGCTGCGGTCACCAGTACCCACCTGTCCCTGCCGTTCCGAGTTGATGGCGTCCTGCTGTTCCTTTTGTTTTTGGGCCAGCAGGCGGCTGCGGAGAATTTCCAGTGCCTTGTCCTTGTTCTGAAACTGGCTGCGCTCGTTCTGGCATTCTACCACCGTGCCGGTGGGAAGATGTGTCACACGGATGGCGCTGGAGGTCTTGTTGATGTGCTGGCCGCCTGCGCCGGAGGAGCGGAAGGTGTCGATGCGCAGGTCCTTCATGTCCAGCGCAAAATCCACTTCCTCCGCCTGGGGCATCACGGCCACCGTAGCGGTGGAAGTGTGGATGCGACCCTGGGTCTCGGTCTCGGGCACTCGCTGCACCCGGTGCACGCCGCTCTCGTATTTCAGGCGGCTGTAGGCCCCGTCGCCGTCCACCGAGAAGATGGCTTCCTTCACGCCGCCCAGTTCCGTCTCGTTGAGGTTGAGCATTTCCAACTTCCATCCCCTGCTCTGCGCGTACATGCTGTACATGCGCAGCAGGCTGTGAGCGAACAGCGCAGCTTCTTCGCCGCCCGCACCGCCGCGAATCTCCACAATGACATTTTTGCCATCGTTCACATCCTTGGGCAGCAGCAAAATTTTGAGATTATTTTCCAGCTTTGCCACATCTTGACTTTTTTCGCTGATTTCCTGCTGTATCATCTGCTTGAAGTCCGGCTCAAGAGCCCCCGGCTCCTCCAGCAGGGCTTTCGCCTGAGCAAGATGGTCCTGTGCAGTCTTCCATTCCCGGTAGGCCTGCACGGCTGGCTCAGCGTCGTGATACTCCTGCATCAGCTTTCGGAACAGCGCCGGGTCGGCAGCCGTTTCGGGCTGGTTCAGACGGACGGAAAGTTCTTCAAACCGGTGACAGACCGCATCCATTTGGGCAAACAGGTTCATTGTTCCTGCAGTTCTCCTTACATTCTCAAATCATGCGTGCACCGGCAGGTCTAGCCCTGCCCGGGCTTTATCACCTTTTTGATGTTCTTTTCGATCTTGGCACGGGGCAGCATCACTTCGCGGCCGCAGCCGGTGCAGCGGATCTTGAAATCCATGCCGACGCGCAGCACTTCAAAGCTCTGCGCACCGCAGGGGTGCTTCTTGCGGGTGAGGATGGTATCTCCCACAGCGATATCCATAGCTCTGGTTCTCCCTTCTGCCCACCTTTTTCAAAACACAGGCGGGCGCTGTGTGCCGCACGGCCGGAACGTTCCGGCAGCGCCGCACATACAGATATAGTATAATGCAAAGCCACACAAAATGCAAATATCCGCCGGGGCGGATGCATAGGTTTTAATAGTAACCAAAAACAACAGAGAAAGAGGAATGAAAGATGATGCAAGCATATCGTACCGAAGGCAACTACCGCTGCGCTGCCCGCCTGACCGCCGCCGAGCTGCGCGCCGCCATGGCGAACCGCGAAATTCTGCAGGCCACCGCCCTGGCCTTTGACACCCAGCGCCAGCTGCGTTTCGAGTTGGGCGGTGTGAAGGCCATGATGCCATTCGCACAGTGTGCCGATGGGGCCGAAAGCGGCACCGTGCGGGATATCGCTGTACTGACCCGGGTGGGGCGGCCCACCTGCTTCGTCATTGATGCATTGGATACAGACGAGAACGGCCAGCCCGTGTATCGTCTCTCCCGCGCAGAGGCGCAGCGGATGTGCAAGGCCGACTATCTGGATACGCTGCAGCCCGGCGATATCCTGCCCTGCACTGTGACTCACATTGAACCCTTCGGTGCCTTCTGCGACGTGGGCTGCGGCATCAGTGCCCTGCTGCCCATCGACTGCATGTCGGTGAGCCGCATCTCCTCCCCCGCCGACCGGGTCAGCGTGGGGCAGCAAATTTTGTGCGCCATCAAGAACCGGGACGTGCAGGGCCGTTTTGTGCTGACCATCCGGGAGCTGCTGGGCACCTGGGAGGAGAACGCGGCCGGGTTCACCGTGGGCGAAACCGTGGTGGGCATCGTGCGCAGCGTGGAGGATTACGGTACCTTCATTGAGATCGCGCCCAACCTGGCGGGCCTTGCCGAGAGCTGTACCGGTCTTACCCCGGGACAGGCCGTGAGCGTCTACATCAAAAACATCCTGCCGGAGAAAATGAAGATCAAGCTGGTGATCGTGAACCACGCCCTGAGCCAGCGGCACCGGTTCGAGCTGAAATATTTCATCACCGAAGGGCATCTCGACCGCTGGGTGTATTCCACGCCGGAAAGCCCGAAACGGATCGAGACGGATTTTGCCGCTTCGGCTTGCAATCCGGTGTGAAAGCCTTTATACTAAGAAGGAACAGAAAATGCAAAGGGGATGTATGGAACGATGACCGCCAATGATGCTTTTACTGCCGGTGTACGTCCCGGCGGGTTGACCAGCAGCACCGAGATCCGGCTGCTGCTGTGCTATCTGGTAAAGAATGCCGGCCCCATTACCCGGCAGGAGATCGAGAACGCCCTGATGGAGGAGGCACTGGTCAATTACTTTGAGATCGGCTCGTGCCTGGACGATATCACAAAGCAGCAGCTCGTCACCCTGACGAACGGCAGCTATGCCATCACCGAAAAAGGCCGCAAGGTGGCGCAGGAGCTGGCCTATGACCTGCCCCGCAGTGTGCGGGAGCGGGCTGTGGCCGCCGTGCTGCGCTGCCAGACCTGGGCCCGGAAGGAAGCCAAGTACAGCGCCAGCATCACCGAAAAAGCGGATGGGCACTGTTCCATCCGCTGCACCGTCAAAGGGCTGGACGAAGACCTGTTCTGCCTGGACCTGGGCACGCCGGACCGGCTGACCGCCGAACTGGTGAAAAAGCAGTTCATTCTCAAGGGTAACGAAATTTATCAGCTGCTCATCAATAAACTGACCGAAGAAGAAAAGTAACGATTTTGAATGGCCGCCGCTTCGCTCTGGCCATAATTAGCGGAATTATTTTTATTTTTAAAAACAGGAAAAGCCTGCGGGCTTTTCCTGTTTTTGCTTTCACCATCAAGAGGCCGCAGGGACAACAACATTTTTAAAGATGATAAACTTCGCAATTGGGGCTTTTTACGTGAAAAAAGCGGTTTGGAAGCGTCCGCAGACGCGCCCAAACCGCAAATATAATAAAATAGATTTCCGCTGAATATGGCCAAAGCGCACGCGGCGGCCATTTTAAATCAGAATGCAGATGAGCCCGGTGCAGCCCTCGTTGATGACCCGTTCCAGCGTTTCCTGCAGGCGGGTGCGGGCCTCCTGCGGCATGTGCAGCAGCTTGTTCTGCAATCCTTCGTTTACCAGCTCGTGCAGGCTTTTGCCGAAAATGTTCGATTCCCAGAGCTTTTCCGGGTCGTCCGCAAAGCCCTGCAGCAGGCTGTGTGCAAGATCCTCGCTCTGTTTCTCGGTGCCCACGATGGGGCTGAGCTCGGTGTGGATGGTGGCTTTCATCATCTGGATAGATGGTGCGCTGGCTTCCAGCCGGACGCCGTAGCTGGAGCCCTGCTTCACGATCTCGGGCTGCTCCAGCCGCAGCTCGCTCACCGAGGGCATCACGATGCCGTAGCCGGTGGCCTCTACCTGCTCAAGGGCGCTGCGCACCTTCTCATACTCGCGCTTGGCCTTTGCCAGCTCCATGATGCAGGGCATCAGGCCCGCTTCGTCGCCAATGGCAAGGCCGGTCTGTTCGCTGAGCACCTGATAGAAAATTTCCGGTTTCAGCTCCACCGTGATGCGCACGATGCCGTTTGCAAGATCGATGCCGCTGATGGCTGACCGCTGCACCGCGTCGCATTCCAGCGCAGGTGCGTCGTTTCCAGCAGGCACATCCTTCATGCGGGCGACCTTCCCGGCCAGCTGCATGGCCGCGTCATACACCTGCGTCTGCAGCCAGTGGCCGTTTTCCAGCATAGTCACCCAGCGCGGCAAGGCAAAATCCAGCTCCTGCACCGGGAACTCGTACAGCACCTGCCGCAGGATATTCCCCAGCGCCGCGGCATCCAAATCGACGCAGCTCACCGGCAGAACAGTGTGGTCATAATCCCGTGCCATGCCCTCGGCCAGCTGTCTGGTCTCCGGGGCATCCGGGTGGGTGCTGTTGAGCAGAATGATGTAGGGTTTGCCCAGCGCGTCCAATTCTTCGATGATGCGTTTTTCTGTGGCTGCATAGCCTGCACGCGGAATGTCGCTGACTGTGCCGTCGGTGGTGACCACGATGCCGATGGTGGAGTGCTCGCAGATGACCTTGCGGGTGCCGGTCTCGGCGGCAAGGTCGAAGGGCACCTCGTGGTCGAACCACGGACTTTTTACCATGCGGGGCTTTGCGTCCTCCTCGTGGCCCATGGCCCCTTCCACCATGTAGCCCACGCAGTCGATGAGCCGCACCCGGCACTCGCCGCCGCCTTCCAGCTGCAGTGGCACGGCTGTTTCCGGGATGAACTTCGGCTCGGTGGTCATGATGGTGCGCCCCGCCGCCGACTGGGGCAGCTCGTCCCGGGCACGTTCCCGCGCAGCCGCCGGGCCGATGGCCGGCAGCACCAGCTGCTCCATAAACCGCTTGATAAAGGTGGATTTGCCGCTGCGCACCGGGCCCACCACACCGATGTAGATATCTCCGCCGGTGCGTGCGCCGATCTCGCGGCAGATGCCATTCTGTTCCTGATTTGCCAAAGCTGTGTCTCCCCTTCCCGTTTGCGCTGTGCACCGGACTTGTGCCGGTCCGCTCGTTGTATCGTATGAGGAGAGCGCTTTTATTATGACGAAAACCATTTGAAATGGCTCCGCATTCGCTCTGCCATTCTTAGCGGAAATACCTTTTATATTTTAGTATTTGTCGCGGCCTGCGGGCCGCTCCAAATGCGCTTTTCACCAGAAAGGCTGTAAACAGAAACGGCATCATCATTTTTATAAAAAGTAAAAGGGAAGCATCCGCAGATACTTCCCTTTTACAAAATATAAGGATAAAATTACGGAGTCAGACGGTTGGGGCCGCGGAACAGGAATTCTGCGTCCTTGATGGTCAGGCCGCACAGCAGCATGGTCAGGCGGTCGATGCCCAGACCGAAGCCGCCGTGGGGCGGGCAGCCGTACTGGAAGAACTCCAGATAGAACTTGACATCCTCGGCCAGACCCTTTTCCTCGGCCTGCTTCTTCAGCACGTCGTAGCGGTGCTCACGCTGGGCGCCGGTGGTGATCTCGACACCGCGCCAGATCAGGTCGTAGCCCTGGGGCACGCCGTTCTCGTCGCGCATGTGGTAGAAGGCACGCTTCTCGGCGGAGTAATCGGTAATGAACAGGAACTCGTGGCCGTAGTGCTTCTTCACCCACTCGTAGCTCAGGCGCTCGGCCTCGGTGGTCAGGTCGCCCTTCTCGCTCTCATCGACGGTATAGCCGAATTCTTCTTCCAGACCCTTGTACAGGTCGGCCAGCTTGACCACCGGGAACGGGGTGGTGGGGACGATGACTTCCTGGCCGAACAGCTCTTTGATCTGGTCGCCGTAGTTGTCCTTGACGGCCTGCAGACCGGCGGTGAGCAGTTCTTCCTCCATCTTCATGACGTCCTTGAAGGAAGTGATGTAGCTGAACTCCAGGTCGAAACCGGAGAACTCGGTGGAGTGCTTGTTGGTGTAGCTCTTTTCCGCACGGAACACAGGGCCGGTCTCGAAGATGCGCTCAAAACCGGCGGCCATGGCCATCTGCTTGTAGAACTGCGGGCTCTGCGCCAGATAAGCGTTACGGTCGAAGTAATCCACCTTGAACACCTCAGAGCCGCTCTCGCTGGCCGCAGCGATCAGCTTGGGGGTGTGGATCTCGATGAAGTTGCGGTCCAGCAGGAACTTGCGCATGGCGTTGACAAAGCAGCTCTGTGCCTTGAACATCAGCTGGTTCTCGTCGGTACGCAGGTCGATCCAGCGGTAGTCGATGCGCTGATCAATGCTGGAGCGCTCGACAGCCTTCTTCTTCTTGGTGGCTGCGATCTCCTTGCGGACGATGGGCAGCGCATCGGCGATGCTCTCGATCTCGATGGTCTCGGGGATCATCTCGACGCCGCCCATCTTGACGTAATCGTTTGCCACCACCTTGCCGGTGACGGTGATGACGGAATCCGGGGTGAGCTGGTCGATGGTGTCCACCAGCTCGGGGTGGTCGGCCTTCTCGACCGTGATCTGCAGTTTGCCGGTAATATCCTTCAGCACGATGAAGGCCATATACTTGCTGTTGCGCAGGTTCTCAATAAAGCCCTGCACCTTGACCGTGCCGCCGATGGCCTTTTGAGCCTCGTTGATATAGGTGCGTTCCATAATACAGGAATCCTCCTTTAACGTCTTGTGTACTGTTTTATTATACGCTTTTCCGGGGATAAATCAAGAGATATGGTGATTTCAGCCGCTCTGCGCTATGCTTTACACAAAAATGCGGCTGCAGGCAGACCGCAGTCCACCCGGAGCCGCCTGATTTTCAACACATTCCCGGTTATCGCCCGTCATGCGCCGCAGCGCACATCATTCCGGCACAGCCGGAGTATCCTTGCGCCAGCACATCATTTTGCGTAGCAAACCTCATTTTTCATCGTGCAGGGTGCCGGTGCCGCCCTCCACAACACCGTCGTGCCGCAGCACCGCTGCGATGGTGCCGAAGAAGCACTTCACATCCAGCCCAAAGCTCATGTGCTGGACATACCAGCCATCCAGCTTTGCCTTTTCGGCGATCTCCAGTTCGTCGCGGCCATGGATCTGCGCCCAGCCGGTCAGGCCCGGGCGCACATCGTTGGCACCGTACTTGTCCCGTTCAGCCAGCAGGTCGTACTGGTTCCAGAGCGCGGGCCGGGGCCCGATGACCGCCATATCGCCCACAAAGATGTTCCACAGCTGAGGCAGTTCGTCCAGGCTGGTCTTGCGCAGGAAATGGCCCATGCGGGTGATATACTGGTCCGGGTCGTGGAGCAGATGGGTGGGCATATCGTGGGGTGTGTCGATGCGCATGGTGCGGAACTTTAAAATCGAAAAGTGCTTTTTGCCGATGCCCACCCGCTTCTGTTTGAAGAACACCGGGCCGGGTGAGTCGATCTTGATGGCGATGGCAAGAATCAGAAAAAGCCAGAACAGGCAGACCATGCCGCACAGCGACAGCACGACAGCCAGCAGGCGCTTGATCCCATTGCGATACATGGGGTTTTCCCTCCGTTTTTACAATTTACTGTTTCAGTATACCAGTATGGGCCGTTTTTTGCAATCGCACGCCGGTATTTTTATGCATCTGGCGCGTTTTGCCGGTTTTGTGGTAAAAAAGCGCCGGTTTTGTCTCTTGTTTTACCCGGAAAGAGGAAGTAAGATAATGACAACAAATGTTGTCTGCGCCTTTGCCTGTGCGATCAGCCGGAAAAGCGTGGACGCCGATTCCGATCTATTTGTCGATGGAGGTTTCCTCTATGATCCAGCATTTTCGTTTTGGTTCTCCCATCCGCACCGATAGCGTTGTGCAGGATATTCCTGTTTCGTCCGATGCCGTTCCGTTCCTCACGGCTGACGCAGACGGCTGGGTGTATACAATGGTTCCGGATGCCATCGTGTACGGTCTGGGCGAGATGCCCCGCGGCATCAACAAGCGCGGCTGGCACTATGTCGCCAACAACACCGATGAATCCCACCACGGTGAGAACAAGGTCTCTTACTATGGTGCCCACAATTTTCTGCTGATCGACGGCGGCCCCGGCGGCGATCTGTTTGGCGTCTTCGTGGATTTCCCGGGCAAAGTGCACTACGACATCGGTTACACGGTGCACGACACCCTGCGCTTTGCCACAGAGGAGCCGGACTATGAGCTTTACATCCTCACTGGCGCAGACCTGAACGACATTGCCCACCAGTTCCGCCAGCTGATCGGCCGCAGTTACATCCCGCCCAAATGGGCCTTCGGCCTGCAGCAGAGCCGCTGGGGCTACAAGACCGCCGAGGATGTGCGGGAGGTGGCACGCCAATACAAAGAGAACGATCTGCCGCTGGATATGATCTGCATGGACATCGACTACATGCAGGATTATGCCGACTTTACCATCAACAAAGAACGCTTCCCGGATCTGGCTGCGCTGGCTGCCGAGTTGAAAGCACAGGGCATCCGGCTGGTGCCCATCATTGACGCCGGTGTGCGCATTGACCCCGAGGAGCCCACCTGCACCGAAGGGCTGGAAAAGGGTTATTTCTGCAAAAAAGAAGACGGCACGCCCTTCGTGGCAGCCGTGTGGCCCGGCAAAGCTTACTTCGCAGACTTTCTGCGGCCGGAAGTGCGGGCGTGGTTCGGCCACCGCTACAAGGTGCTGACCGACTGCGGCATCGAAGGCTTTTGGAACGACATGAACGAGCCTGCTCTGTTCTATTCCCCGGACCGGCTGAAAGCTTTCCTGGACTCGATGCATGAGCTGCGCGGCCAGGACAACATCGTGCAGGAGGAATTTTTCGCCCGGGTCGTGGGCGGGGCCATGGGGCTGATGAACGCCCCCGAGGACTACGCCAGCTTCTACCACGAGGTGAACGGCCAGCGGGTGCGGCACGATAAAGTCCACAACCTCTACGGCGGCAGCATGACCCGCGCTGCCGGGGAAGCCTTTGCCGACCTGCGCCCCGGCAAGCGCACCCTGCTGTACAGCCGTTCCAGCATCATTGGCAGCCACCGCTATGGCGGCATCTGGCTGGGCGACAACCATTCCAGCTGGGAGCAGCTGCTGGCCAACATCCAGATGATGCCGAACGTCCAGATGTGCGGCTTCTTGTACAGCGGCGCAGACCTGTGCGGCTTTGCCAACGACACCACACCGGACCTCGCCCTGCGCTGGCTGGAGTTCGGCCTGTTCACCCCGCTGATGCGCAACCATGCCGCCGGGGGCACCCGCCCGCAAGAGTATTACCGCTTTGCAGACCAGCTGCCTGCCATCCGCAGCATGCTCCGCCTGCGCTATGCCCTGCTGCCTTACCTTTATAGTACCTTCATGCAGGCCGCGCTGGAGGGCACCAGCTACTTCCGGCCGCTGGGCTTCGACTTCCCCGCTGACCCGGACGCCCGCGAGGTGCAGGACCAGCTGCTGCTGGGCGACGGCGTGATGGTGGCCCCTGTCTACACCCAGAACGCCTCCGGCCGCCATGTCTACCTGCCAGAGCCCATGAAGCTCTACCGCATCCGCAGCGTGGACGACTGCGACACCGAACTGCTGCCCGCCGGGCACCACTACATCCGCTGCGCCTTGAACGAGGTGCTGCTGTTCATCCGCCCGGGCCATGTTGTGCCGGTGGCAAAGCCCGCCAGCTGCACCGCGCAGCTGGACGAAGCAGACCTCACCCTCTGGGCCTGCCCGGATGAAAACGGGAAGGCCGGCTGCCGGATGTACTCCGATGACGGCGAGACCAGCGATTACGCCGCACCGGAGCACTGGAAGGTGCTGGAACTGAAATAACATATTTTTTCATGTTTCGTGGCACTGCCGAAAAATCTGCAGTTTTTCGGCGGTGCCACTTGTATTTTTGTGCGCGGCGCGTTATAATATGCCTTCGGTTCCATTTGTAAATTTACAAAAATTTTTCATTTGCGATAGAGGAGGTACAGCATTTCATGGCACAGACGACCCGCTCCGCCGACCTGACCAGCGGCCCGATGCTTCAAAAGATCATTCTGTTTTCCATCCCGCTGGCGGCGTCCAGCATTCTGCAGCTGCTGTTCAACGCGGCTGACGTGGTGGTGGTGGGCCGCTTTGCAGGCAGCACGGCGCTGGCGGCAGTGGGCTCCAACGGTTCGCTCATCAACCTGCTGGTGAATCTGTTCGTGGGCCTTTCGCTGGGTGCAAACGTCGTGGCAGCCCGCTGCTTTGGTGCAAAGGATGAGCGCGGCGTGCAGGACACCGTGCAGACCTCGGTGACGCTGGGCCTTGTCAGCGGCGTGCTGCTGGCCGTGGTGGGCTTTTTCGCCGCGCGGGGCCTGCTGGAGCTCATGAGCTGCCCGGAAGATGTCATCGACCTTTCGTCGTTGTACCTCAAAATTTATTTTATCGGCATGCCCATGACCATGCTGTACAACTTCAGCTCGGCGCTGCTGCGGGCTGTGGGCGACACCAAACGCCCGCTGTACTGCCTGGCTGCAGCCGGTGTCATCAATGTGGTGCTGAACCTTGTGTTCGTCATCGGCTTCTCCATGAGCGTGGCGGGCGTGGCACTGGCCACCATCATCAGCGAGACCGTGTCTGCCTGCATGGTCACCCGCATGCTGATGAAGGAGCAGGGCCCGCTGCACCTGGATCTGCGCAAGCTGGGCTTCCATGCCGGTTCCCTCAAGCAGATCCTGCTCATCGGTCTGCCAGCCGGCCTGCAGAGCACCGTGTTCAGCCTGTCCAATGTGGTCATCCAGTCGGCCATCAACTCCTTTGGCTCCACCGTGGTGGCAGGCAGTTCGGCTTCGGCCAACCTCGAGGGCTTCGTCTACACGGCCATGAACGCCTTTGCACAGGCTGCCGTCACCTTTACCAGCCAGAACATGGGCGCGCGCAAGTACCAGAACCTGAACCGCGTGGTCATCAACTGCCTGTTGTGCGCCATCGTTACCGGTGTTGTGCTGGGCGGCGGTGCCGTGCTGGCAGGCAATCAGCTGCTGCACTTCTACTCCTCGGACGCTGCCGTCATCGCTGCCGGATACGACCGCCTGCGCATCATCTGCGGCACCTATCTGCTGTGCGGCATCATGGATGTACTGGCCAGCAGCCTGCGCGGTCTGGGCTACAGCGTGCTGCCCATGGTGGTGAGCCTGATCGGCAGCTGCCTGCTGCGTCTGGTGTGGATCGCGACCATCTTCCAGCTGAATCGCACGCCCTTCATGCTGTACATCAGCTACCCCATCAGCTGGATCCTGACCGCTGCCGTGCATCTGGCCTGCCTGCTGGTGGTGCGCCACAAGATGAAGAACAAATTAAAGCTGGCCATCGAAAATTAAAAATACCGCGTTGCTTGACCCTCTCAGTCACGCATACGCTCGACAGCTCCCCCGAAAGGGGGAGCTTTTTGCTGTTTGTGGTTTTCTCGAATAAGGCTCTCCCTTCGGGAGAGCTGGCAAACCCGCAGGGTTTGACTGAGAGGGTTACAGTTCTTTCACCAGCAGATAGCGGTCATAGCCGCCATACATCTCCCGCCGGGCCGCAATGGCAAAGCCGGACGCAAGAGCGTTGCGCAGACTGTATTGATTCTCCGGGCTGACGGTGGCCCCGATGTGGGTGATATTGCCCGGGAAAAGCGGCAGCGCCGCTTGCAGCATGAGCCGCTGCAGGCCGTTGCCGCGGTAGTCCGGGTGGACGATGGCACTGTCCGCGTTGGCCCAGTGCGGCCATTCCGCACGCGGGATGCCCAGAAAGGCCGCGTAGTTGTGCTCGCTCTCGCCGCAGAAGCGCACAATGGCATAGGCGCCCAGCCGCCCGCCCTGCCACATGCCGATGCACAGGTCCTTTTGGACATAGGCCGTAATGTTTTCCAGCGTGTCCGGCACGAACTGGCTTGGGTCCGGCATGGCGGCGCGCACCTCATTCTGCAGTGCATACACCGCCGGGGCTTCGGCTGCCGTGCAGCGGCGCAGCTCTGCCCGGACCGGTTTGGGCACCTCTTTGCCGCCGATTTTGTGCAGAAAAACTTCCATCTTGCTCTCCCCTCCAAAATAAAATCGTACTTTTGAGTCGATTCCAGTATAAATGCCGCTTTTCTAAATGTCAATTTATGCTATAATAAAGTGAAGGTGTTTGTGCGGCAGCATGCCGGTGGTCGCAAACGAAAAGCGGCAGCGCGGCACAGGCACCGGAAGTCCCGGCAAGGGCGAAAAGCCCTGCCTGTGAACGGAGGAACCGAACCATGAAAGATTCTGCACTTGCTTCTTCCAGCCGACTGGGCGGCGCGGTCATCAGCGACCGTGTGGTTGCCAGCCTGCTTGAGGAACTGCGCACCGGACGGTATGCCCGGTGCGATCGCCTGCCCGCCGAGGTGGACCTTGCCGCCGAGCTGGGCGTGAGCCGCACCGTCATCCGCGACGCATTGAGCGAGATGGAGCGCGCCGGTTATGTGGAGCGCGTGCGCGGCATTGGCACGGTGGTGAACCGCTCTGTGCTGAACCTGCGCAGCCGCCTGGACCAGAAGCTGGAATATTACCCGCTGATCCGCAGCTTTGGCAGCTATCCCCACGCAGACGGCATTCAGGTCTACCCCATCCGCGCAGGCGAAGAACTGGCCCACAACCTTGAGATCGAGCCGGGCGACGAAGTGATCTGCATCAAAAAACGCATCCTCGCCGACACCACGCCGGTGATCTGGTCGGTGGACTACCTGCCCAAAGCCCTGTTCAACGGTCGGGACTACACCCGCATCGACCTGACCGGCAGCATCTTCGATATCCTGGAGCGGGAGTGTCACCAGCAGATCTCCTCCAATGTGGCCCACCTGAAGGCCAGCTGCGGCGACGAAGCCATCCGCTCGGCCATGCGTCTGGCCCCCGGCGAGGCCATGCTGCTGCTGGATGAAGTATGTTTCAATCGTTTGTGCAAGCCGGTGATGCGCTCACTGAGCTACTACACGAACTTCTTTGATTTTTCCATTTTACGCAAACTGCTTTAACGGAGGTACATTACACATGCGTCATCTGATCGACCCGTTGGATTTCACCCACTCAGAAATTTGCACCTTGCTCGATCTTGCCGACCGCATCCATGACGACCCGGCCGCCTATCAAGAAGTGGCTCAGCACAAAAAGCTGGCCACCCTGTTCTACGAGCCGTCCACCCGCACCCGCCTTTCCTTTGAAGCCGCCATGCTGAACCTGGGCGGCCATGTGCTGGGCTTCCCCAGCGAGAACGTGTCCAGCGCCACCAAGGGCGAGAGCGTGGCCGACACCATCCGCGTGGTGTCCTGCTACGCCGACATCGTCGCCATGCGCCACCCGAAAGAGGGTGCCCCGCTGCGCGCCAGCCGTTATTCCCGCATCCCGGTGATCAACGCGGGCGACGGCGGCCACCAGCACCCCACCCAGACCCTGACCGACCTGATGACCATCCGCCGCCGCAAGGGCCGTCTGGATGATCTGACCATCGGCCTGTGCGGCGATCTGAAATTCGGCCGCACCGTCCACTCCCTCATCAAGACCATGGCCCGCTGCAAGAACATCCGCTTCGTGCTCATCAGCCCGGAGGAGCTGCGCGTGCCGGACTACATCATCACCGATGTGCTGGAAGCCAACGGCATCCCCTACAAGGAGACCCGCAGCCTGGAAGAATCCATGCCGGAGCTGGACATCCTGTACATGACCCGTGTGCAGAAAGAGCGCTTCTTCAACGAGGAAGACTACATCCGCCTGAAGAACAGCTACATCCTGACCAAGGAGAAGATGGGCCTGGCAAAGCCGGACATGGCGGTGCTGCACCCGCTGCCCCGCGTCAACGAGATCGCGCTGGATGTAGACGACGACCCTCGTGCCGCTTATTTTGAGCAGGTGCAGAACGGTGTGTACGTGCGCATGGCGCTCATCATGACCCTGCTGGGCCTCTGCGACCCCAAGGCACCCAAGGAGGAGAACTGATATGCTGAACATCGACGAAATTCAGAACGGCATCGTGATCGACCACATCAAGGCCGGCACCGCCATCGGCCTGATGGACCTGCTGGGCATCAAGGGCAACCGCACCGCCAGCGTGGCACTGATCCAGAACGCCCGCAGCAGCAAGAGCGAGAGCGGCCGCAAGGATATCATCAAGGTGGAAGGCGACTCTTCCTGGCTGAACCTGGATGTGCTGGCCTACCTGGACCCGGACATCAGCGTGACCATCATCGAAAACGGCAAGGCCGTGCGCAAGGAAAAGCCGAAACCGCCGAAGCGTCTGGTGAACATCGTGCGGTGCAAAAACCCCCGCTGCATCTCCTCCATCGAGGAAGAATGCGACCAGATCTTTGAGCTGAGCTCCAACGGCAAGTACCGCTGCATCTACTGCGAGCAGGAGCTGCAGGTCAAGCCGGAGTAAACGATTTTTCAAACATTAAAAAGCGGCTGTCTCTGTGGGAGCATTTTCCCGCAGCGGCAGTCGCTTTTCATTTTATCAGTTCTATGTAACTTTGATCGAGCTTACTTCAGCAGTTCGTTGTGGTCCGCGCCGTTCACCTGCAGGGCCGACGCTGCACCGTCATGGCTCCAGACGATCTTTGCGCCCGCCATACTCACATTCAACAGTTCAGCGACCGATGCCGACGCGGTGCGGGATTCGGTACAGAATCGCAGCGTCTGTGCGCCCTGCTTCTGCAGCTGAAGCAGGGTCTCATGGGTCATCTGCAGCGAGGCAAAGGGATACTTTGCGGTCACAACGACCGTGCTGCCCTGCCACTCCACGGTGTACGGCAGCGTTTTGCCCGCCGCATCGGTGACGGTCAGGCCTTCCAGCGCATCGCTGTTCTGCTCGCTGCTATCTGCGGGCTGCTGCTTATCGCCCGGCAGCGAGATATCGTTGCCGTCTGCATCCCGGCGGTCAATGGACGACCCCGGCAGCAGCCCCTCGATGACCTGCTCCTCGCCGTTCGCACCAATGGCTGCATTGTCCTTGCCCGCCGTAGACTTGATGGTCACTTTGCCCTCAATGCTGATGATGGCATCCGCTTCCCGGTCACCTTCATCCGGTTCGATCAGCGCACCACTGCCAATGCCTGCACCGCCCTTGCTGAGTTCGGTGCCATCCTCGCCGGGCTCCGGGGCACCGCCCACGGCCGTCACGTCCGGCGAGCCGTCCTCACTGCTGCGGATGGTGACACGGTTCTGGGTGTCCTCGTCTGCTTCCAGGTCTGCGCCGCCGCCGATACCGGCACCGCCGCCAACACCGCCTTCGGCTTTGACCGTCGTGCCGCCTTCAATGGTCACGTCGCCTGCCGATGCGTAACCTCCGCCGATGCCTGCGCCGTTCGCGCCGCCCTCAGCGTTGACCGTGGCATTGCCGGAGATATTTACCGTCACATCGCCAAGCACACCGCTGCCAATGCCCGCAGCACCCTCGCCGCCGGTGGCATTGTCCACCTTGGCATTGTCAGTGATGGTCACCGTGCCCGTGCCGCCGAAGCCGCCGCCGCCAATACCTGCACCCTGTGCGCCGCCCTGTGCGTTTTTCACCTCGGCATTGCCGGAGATGGTGATGTCGGTCTTGGAGTTGTAATAACCGCTGCCAATGCCTGCGCATGCGCCGCCGCCGGTGGCTTCCTCGATCACAGCGTCACCGGTGATGGTCACCGTGGCGTTGCCGTAGCCGCCGCCACCGCCAATGCCCGCACCGCAGATGGCTTTCGGGTTGTCTGAGGAGCCTCCCCGGGCCGTGATATTGCCGCCCGAGATGGTCACCGTGCCGTCGCCGCCGCTACCGCCGCCGCCAATGCCTGCACCGTCCAGCGCACCAGTGGCTGTGATGGTGCCGCCGGTGATCTCAATCTCACCGGAATTTTTGAGGTTTCCTCCGCCGATGCCTGCACCTCCGTAATTGCCGGTGGCTTCCAGACTGCCGTTTTTATTCTCATCCTGAATGGTCAATTTTCCGCTGACTACGTTTCCGGCGGCGTCTTTTTCCTCGTTCCGTTCCAAACCGGCGCTCCAGCCGCTTCCAGTCAGCGAGTTATTGCCGTCCAGTTCAATGGTCGTATCCCCGGTGCCCGAAACGCTCAAGGGCGCCTTGCCTTTAGTATCGGCAATGTCCACATCCGAAAGAGTGATTTTCAAGTCGTCTTCCGTGTTGTTGATGACTTCGATCACATTGCTCGTGGTCTCGCCGCTGCCCTTGACAATGACATCGTCATCTTTCTCGTTCACGGTCTCGTTCTGGGTCACCTTGGCTGTGCCATCGCCGTTGGCTTCAATAGTGATGCTGCCATCCCCAATGTTATAGGTTGCTGCAAAGGCCGGGACGGAGAGTCCCGCCATCAGTGCGGCGACGACAGTCAATGCGGCAAGGCGCTGTGCAAGCGGCCTTGCCATACCCCCCCCCCCTAACATCGGAGTGTGATTCAAAACACGCATTGCAAGCTTTCGATAAGGGATCATAACACTGCAGGCCTCCTTCATATTCGGCAACCCGTGCAGGCTTTCTGCACGGGTTGCCATTTTTATGCAAATTTTATCTGCTGCATCCACTATAACATGTTTTTCGTCAAAATTCCATATTGTGTGCCGAAAACTCCAGTGAAATCTTATCATGCAAAACGGCTGCTGCACAAATTCATGTACAGCAGCCGTTTTCTATTGCAATAAAAAATCTGACGGAACTCTCCCCGACGCAGATAAAGCTCCCGAACCGGGCTTGACCGGCTGTGTTCCCACACGCAGCCGGAACGGAACGGGAAAATGCGACGCAGTGAGTGACTTTATGAACAGCAATCCCCAAAGAACCGCCGTTGAAAGTCCCGCCAGATGCACTCTACCGGGTCCCCTTGGACCCGCAGCAAAAGCAAAGGTGATCGCGTCAGCTGCTTACACGCACTGCAGCCGACATGCTCCATCTTGCAGCAAAGCTCTTTTACAGGAGAAGGGCTTCCCCTCTCTCCCCACCGCAACGATCCATTGCCTGCACGGAGGTCTTCCTTTACTGTTCTTATTATACCAAAACCGCACCGCCGCAGCAGACAAAATGTCATATTTTGCCGGTCCGCATGTCATGAATTGTCGGTGGAATGCGCCACCGGCAGCGAACAGGTGAAGCGGAACCAGCAGTCCCGGCAGCTGACCGTATACTCGGCCCCATATTTGCGCAGGATCTCCTGCACGTTCACAAGGCCCATGCCATGGCCGCTCTCCTTTTTGGTGGTGGCAGGCAGGCGGCCGTCCTCGATCTCCAGATTTTGCTGCACACGGTTGCACACCGAGATGAGGTATTCGTCCGGGGTCTTGCGGATGCGCACATGTACCTCCGGTGGCAGCGCTTCTGCCGCTGCACGGATGGCATTATCCATCAGATTCGAGATGACGATGACCATGTCCGTGCTGTCAAAGGGCAGACGCTTGAGGTCGCACAGGTCAAAATAGACCGTCACGCCCTTGTGCGCGGCTTCCTCGTACTTTTTGCTCAGGATGGAATCCAGCAATGGGTTATGGGTGTCCATGATGGTGGTGCCCGCCGCCACTGCCTTGCTCACACCGGCAATGTAGGCCCGCGCGCCTTCCATGTCGCCCTGATTCAGCAAGGCGCTGAGGGCGCTCATATGGTTTGTGAACTCGTGGGTCAGGCGGCGCTGAGCGGTGTAGGAATCCAGCAGGGCTTCCGCCCGCTGCTGCTCCAGCTGGGCGCGGAAGCGGGAGCTCTGCCGCTGCACCACCTGGTCGTTGAACATCTGCACGATGGCGATGTGCACCAGCACGGCCACCGTCAGGCCGACGGTCAGCACCATGTTCATCAAGGTGGGCTTCTGGCGGTTGGCCGAGACCATCAGGCCCATGTTCAGCGCCACGACCACTCCGGGGAAAAAGCTCATCACGGCCGCCTGCAGCGGCTCCAGCGCGCAGGTGCTGTTCCAGCGGCGCATGAAGTACGCCACCAGCAGCCCCACCGCCAGAATGGAGACCACCAGCGCGGCCAGACAGCTCTTATAGCGCCAGACGCTGCCGGTGGGCACGCCGAGGAACCAGGCAAAGAGGAAACTCACGGTATTTTCGGTCAGCAGACACATCACACCGTTGATGAGGCTGCCCGTCAGCTTCTGGTTGGGTGTACCGCCAAACAGCAGCGATGCCAGCAGCAGGTACACCACGTTGGTGGCAATGGAGGCCGTGTTGAAAAAACCCAGATCCCACCGAATCGAGACGAACAGCACGCACGCCGCCAGCACAGCCGCCCAGATGCAGGGATAGCGTACCTTTTTGTTTTTGCCAAGGTAAGCGTAGTCCACCAGAATGAAGGCGGCCCACTGTGCAATGCAGACCAGGTGCCCCAGCAGTGTCCAGAGAAGTGTATCATTCATCGGCAAACTGCCCCTTCCATTCCAGCCAGGCGTTGCGGATGGCTGCATAGCTCTGGCGGCTGACGCCCAGCTCCACGCCGTTCTTCAGCTCCACTTTATAATTGCGGATGCTGTGCACATGGCTCATGTTCACCACATCGCTGCGGCTCACCTGCAAAAAACCATTCTCATAAAGCATGGCGGGCAGCTCGGCCAGCTTGCCGTAAAAGGTGCAGATGGGCCGGTGCGGGATGTCGCCGTAGATGTCGATCTGGCGCAGAGCGCTTTCCAGATAATAGATCTGGTACAGCGGGATCTCGCTGGTGGCGCGGTTGTGGTGCACGGTCAGGGTCCGGTGCTGGTCGGTAAAGGCCGCCAGCAGATCGTCCAGGCACTTGGGCAGCATCCGGGCAATGTCCCGTTTGAGCAGGTAGCGGTAGGCATTGACCGTGTAGCCTTCGGGGGCAAATTCCAGATAGGCCGAGACGTAGACCAGCCGAATGTCGGGGCTTCTCTGCTTGAGCTCCCGCCCCAGTGCGATGCCATTGGTGCCGGGCATATCCACATCCAGAAACGCAAGCTGATACAGCTCCAGATACGGCGTGCGCAGCGCCTCGGCCGCACCGGTGCAGACGACGGTCTGCAGCTGGACCGACCGAGCTTCGAAATAATCGTGGATATAGTCTGCCATACGCGCACCGAACGCCGCGTCGTCGTCACAAATCAGAACGTGCATCCCAAATTCCTTTCTGCCGCAAAAGGCTCCCCTTATTGCAAGAGGAGCCCACGAACTCCTTCCGTCTCGCATCCGCTCGACAGCCTCCTCAACGAGGGAGCCCATTAGCGAAGGAATAACGGAAGGCGTAACTTATTTATGCAAAAAATTTATCGTAGATACCGAACGCAAAGATGAACAGCACGATCACCGGCAGCACATAGGTCAGGTAGCCGCGCATCCAGTCCTTCATCTTCAGGCCCTCGCCGGTGTTGACTTCCTTCTTATAGTTGTCCCAGCCCCAGCCATAGCGGGTGACGCAGAACAGCAGGTACACCAGGCTGCCCAGCGGCAGGAACAGGTTGCTGACGAGGAAATCCTCAAAATCCAGCACAGCGCCGCCAAACACGGCGAAGCCGTCCCATGCCCAGAGGTTATAGCCCAGCACGCAGGGCAGCGACAGTGCCGTGATGAGCACAAAGTTGACCAGGCTGGACTTCTTGCGGCTGCAGCCGGTGAGCTCCATGCCGCAGCAGATGATGTTTTCAAACACAGCCAGCACGGTGGACAGAGCTGCGAATGCCATGAACAGGAAGAACAGGCTGCCCCACAGACGGCCCAGCGCCATGTTGGCGAAGATGTTGGGCAGGGTGATGAAGATCAGGCTGGGGCCGCTGGTCTGGTCCACATGGTAGGTGAAGCAAGCCGGGAAGATGATGAGGCCTGCGGTGATGGCCACGAAGGTACCCAGGATGACGATGCGCACCGACTCGCCCAGCAGGGAATGCTCCTTGCCGATGTAGCTGCCGAAGATGGCCATGGCACCGATGCCCAGGCTCAGGGTGAAAAAGGCCTGGTTCATGGCGGACACCAGCGTGTTCACCACGCCCACTTCCTTCATGCGCGCAAAGTCCGGCACGAGGAAGAAGCGCAGGCCTTCCTTCGCGCCGTCCATGAACAGGCTGTTGATGGCCAGGATGACCATGATGATGAGCAGGGCGATCATCATGACCTTGGTCACACGCTCCAGACCGCTCTGCAGACCCTTGGCGCACACGAGGATGCCCAGGGCTACCACGAATACCATCCAGAAGGTCATGACGCCGGGGTTTGCCAGCATCTCGGTGAACTTCCCGGCCACCTGGTCGGCGTCAAGGCCCGCCAGCTTGCCGGTGGCGGTCATGTAGAAATAGTGCAGCATCCAGCCTGCCACGGTGGTGTAGAACATCATCAGCAGGTAGCAGCCGATGAGGGTGAGGTAGCCGTGGATGTGCCACTTCTGGCCCGGCTTTTCCAGTGCCTGATAAGCGCGCACCGGGCTCTTGCGGGAGGCGCGGCCCACCGCAAATTCCATAGTCATGATGGGCAGGCCCAGAATGACCAGGAAGATCAGATAAAACAGTACGAATGCGCCGCCGCCGTCCTGTCCGGCGATATAAGGGAATTTCCAGACGTTTCCGATGCCGATGGCACAGCCTGCCGACAGCAGAATGAAGCCCAGACGTGATTTCAGGGTCTCTCTTTCCATGATTCCAAAACTCCTTGTTTCCAGTTCTGCTTTTGCGCCGCATCCAAAGGCTGGGCAAAGCGTTGCCCCTGTATTATAGCACAAATTCCGTCGAAGAACAGGGCTGCTTCAGAAAGATGAACTTTTGTTGTCAAAAGTCTTTTTTGTTTTTCCCGGCAAAACACTTCTGCTTTCTCCGCGCATCCTTTCCAGCTTTCGTCGAAGCTATGTTTATTTCACATCAAAGTCACACTTTGATACAATTTTGTTCACCTCAGAGGTGAAGATATGATACTTCTTCACCTCTTACCGGACAAAAAGAAAAGCTCCCATCCATGCAGTGCTTTGCACGGAGAGGAGTTTCCCCTTTATTGTTCTTTTTTGATGCCGAACAATCTGCGCAAAAGGCCGCGCAGGCACTTCGGGCTTCGGATGACGATGATCTGCATATCAACCCCTGCCTTTCTGCTCTATTTTACGCAGAACAGGCCGGAAATGTTCCGGCTCAGGTGTTGTCTGCAAGGGTCTCCACCACCACCAGCGCACCGGTGCGGGTAGCGATGGTGATGCAGTCCGAGCCTTCAGCATACTCGTTGCTGATGCCCAGCGGATAACCGGCCGTCAGCTGCGCGTCGTCCAGTTCGTAGAAGGAGCCATGCTCCGAGACCCCCTCTGCCCTGCCCTCCATCGGGAAGACCGAGAAGAAGAAGTAGTTTTCCTTCGGGTAGCGGCGGGTCTCGCCGGGCATCACAAAGGTGATGCGGCTGTACTCGTCCAGCAGGGTGGCACGCACGCCGCGCTGCTCAAGGCCAAGGCCGGTGCACAGGTTCGCAAGAGTGTGCTCTATCCGTTTGCCGCCAAGACCCCCCAGCAGCAGCACCTCGTCGAAGCCCTTCTCCGAGGCCAGCTTTGCGGCGTACTCGGTGTCGGTGTCGTCCTTGACGTGGGGCAGGACCACGATATCGTCGTCCTGCTGTTCCGGGCAGGGGGCGGTGTCAAAATCGCCCACGATGATGTTGGGCCTGCAGCCCAGCGGTGCGCAGTTGCGGTAGCCTGCATCGCAGGCGATGATGAAATCATCCGGGCGCAGAGCCTTTGTCAGCTCCGGCGAGACCGGACAGGCGGAAATGATCACACAGCGTGACATGGAAATCCTTCCTTACTTTCAAACTTTCGGACGCTGCCAGTCCTTCACGTCCTTGACTTCCTCGTACATAGCGCAGTAGCTGTCATACCGGGTCTGGGAGAGCTTGCCCTCTGCCAGCGCAGCCCGCACAGCGCAGCCTTTTTCGCTGCGGTGAGAGCAGCCGGTGAACTGGCATTCGCCCAGATAGGGGCCGAACTCCGGGAACGCATGTTCCAGGTTTTCCTTTGGGATGAAGCCCGCGCGGTTTGCTTCCAGGCTGGCAAAACCCGGAGTATCAGCGATGCGCCCACCGAAAGCCTCAAAGATGGTCACTTCGCGGGTGGTGTGACGGCCGCGGCCCAGCTTCTGGCTGATGGCGCTGGTCTCGCGCTCGGCTTCCGGCAGCAGATGGTTCAGCAGCGTGGATTTGCCCACGCCGGAGTTTCCGCAGAAAGCGCACAGACGGCCCGCGATCCACTGTTTTACCTCATCCAGCCCGGCACCGGTCTCGTAGTCGATGCGGATGAACGGCAGGGTGGATCTTTCGTAGGCAGAGCGCAGGAATTCTGCTTCGGCCAAGTCGCCCTTGGTGCAGACGATGACCGGCTGCACGCCTTTATCCACCGCGATGGCCGAGAGCTTATCCAGCACAAGGGTGCTGGGGGTGGGCTGAGTGGTGCTGGCCACAAGGAACAGCACATCCAGGTTTGCCACCGGCGGACGCACGAACACGTTTTTGCGCGGTGCGATCTCAGCGATGACCGAAGCACCGTTTTCGGTCTCCAGCGTCACCTCATCGCCCGCCACCGGGGTGATCTTCTGCTTGCGGAAGATGCCGCGGGGCTTGCATTCCACGATGCCGTCCGGCGTTTTTACATAATAAAAGCCGCCGATGCCTTTGGTGATATATCCCTTCATGCACGCCTCCGTCAGCCCCACAGCGAAGCCCACCAGTCGGTGATGCCGCCGCCGTCGGTCTGGCCGTCACCACTGCCGTCGCCCTGGTCGCCGCCCGTGGCCGTGCTGCTGGAGGACGACGAGCCGCCCCACAGGCCGCTCCACCAATCGCCGCCGGTGCTGTCGCTGGGTGCTTCCGGTTCCGGTTCGGGCTCCGGCCCTGCGCTGACCACGATGTTCACGCGGCCATTCAGCTTGGCGGTGCTGCCCGCTGCCGGGTCCTGACTGATGACCGTGCCTTCGGGCTGGTCGCTGTACTGCTCCGACTGGCTGCCCAGGCCCAGGTGGTTCTGCACCAGCAGGGTGCGGGCATCATCAGTGGTCATGCCCACCAGCGAAGGCACCTTGGTGGTGGTAGACACCTGCGGGCGGCTGATATACACCACAACGGTGCTGCCCGCCGCCACCTGGCTGCCCGCCGCCGGGTCGGTGCGGATGACCGCTCCGGACGCCACCGAGGGTTCCACGGCCTGGGTCACCAGCACGGAAACGCCCAGGTTCTTCAGCTGCTGCTCGGCATCGGCCTGCACATAGTTGGTCAGGTCCGGCACTGTGACATACTGAGTGCCCAGACTGACGGTAAGGGTCACGTTCTGGCCCTCACGCACCGTGCGGCCTGCCACAGGCGACTGCTTGTAGACATAGCCTGCGGCGTAATTGCTGTTGTATTCTTCCTCCCAGTTCACGGTGATCTGGCCGGAGACGACCTGTTCTGCGGCCTGTGCCTCGTCACGGGTCATGCCGACATAATCACCCAGCGTGACATCCGCCTTGTTGTTCATCAGGTTGGAGGAATCGTTCAGGATCATCCAGCACAGCGCAAGGCACGCGATGACAAAAGCCACCGTGATGCCAAACAGCGCAGGCAGGAAGATGGTGCGGCGCTTCTTGCGGGGCGCCGCCTTTTTGCTGTGGGGGGCGGGCGTTTCTGCCCGGCGGTTTGCCCGGTTCTGGTTCATGGTACGTTTCACCACCTTTTCAGGAGCATCTTCTGTGATATATTGATATTCGAACTGTACAGACGGGTTCTGCACATAGGTGTCCAGCGCATTCAGCATTTCGCGGGCGGAGGCGTACCGGTTCTGCGGCAGCTTTGCCATCGCCTTCTCGGTGATCTCCACCAGCGCATTCGGCACCTCCGGGGCCAGCTCGTGCAGCGACTTCGGGGTGTCCGAGATCTGCTTGATGGCCACTTCCACCATATCGTCGGCGTCAAAGGGCAGATGCCCGGAGAGCATCTCGTACATCATGACGCCCACCGAGTAGATATCACTGGTGCAGTCGGTCTCGTCGCCTTTGGCCTGCTCCGGGCTGATATAGTGCACGCTGCCCATGGCTTTGCCGCCGGAAAGCTGGTTCTCGGCCCGGGAGATGCGCGCGATGCCAAAATCCATCATACGCAGCTGGCCATTGTCCAGCAGCATGATGTTCTGGGGCTTGATGTCCCGGTGCACCACACCGTTGGCGTGGGCATGTTCCAGCGCCTTCAAAATCTGGGAGATGAAGTGCACCGTCTCCCGGCTGGTCAGCTTGCCGCCGCGCTCGTTGAGGTACTCGCGCAGGGTCATGCCGTCCACATACTCCATGACGATATACTGCAGGTCATCGTTCACCGAGACATCGTACACCTTGACGATGTTCGGGTGATTCAGCAGCGAGATGGCCTTGGATTCGTTCTTGAAGCGGCGCACAAGGTCCGGGTCGTGCATGAACTCCCGCCGCAGCACTTTGACTGCCACCACCGTCCCGGCAGGCACCGGGCCGTTGTGGCCCCGCATGACGGCCTTGTAGACGTTCGCCATGCCGCCGGAGCCGATCAGTTCCTGCACCTCGTACAGGCCGTCCAGCCGTTTGCCGATCAGGTTATCCATTGCGCACCTCCATCGGTTCCACGCTGAGCAGCAGCGCAGTGATGTTGTCCGGGCCGCCGTTCTCGTTGGCCGTGCGGATGAGCTGGTCCGGCAGGTCGTAGAACGAGCCGGTGCCCAGCAGCTGTTCCAACTGGTCGCGCGGGACGGCGTTGGTCAGGCCGTCCGAGCACAGCAGCAGAAGATCGCCGTTTTGCAGCTCCTGGCAGGTAAACTCCGAGTCCAGACGGTAGTCCACGCCCAGCGCCCGGGTGATGATGTTCTTCTGCGGGTGGTGTTCGGCTTCTTCCACCGTGATGGTGCCGCAGTCCACCAGTTCCTGCACATAGGAATGGTCGTGGGTGAGCTGGGTGAGCCGGCCGTCCCGGAACAGGTATGCGCGGGAGTCGCCCGCATGGCACAGGTACACCCGGCCGGAGCGCACCAGTGCACACACCGCTGTGGTGCCCATGCCGGCCAATGCTTCGTCCTGCATGGCCTTCTGGAACACGAAGCGGTTGGCGCTGAGCAGCGTCTTTTTCAGGAACGTCTCCTCCTCGCCGGGCAGACATTTGGAAGCATACTGCTCCTGAAAGCAGCGCTCAATGACATTGCACGCGCCCTGGCTGGCTTCCCGGCCGCCGCGCGCGCCGCCCATGCCGTCGCAGACCAGCAGCCATGCGGCGTCGCCAGGCAGTTTGCCGGCGCGGTAATCGTCCTGATTGTCCTGGCGGACCCGCCCGACATCCGTTTTTCCTGCAAGTTTCATAGGATTCTCCCTTTGTTATGCCTTCCCGTTCATTTCGTCCCGGCGCAGCTGGCCGCAGGCGGCACTGATCTCGCTGCCCAGGCGGCGGCGCACGGTGGCGTTGACGCCAAGGCTTTCCAGCTTCTGCTGGAAGCGGCGCACATTGGCTGCGTCCGTGGCCGAGTAGGGGCTGCCGTCCACCGGGTTGATGGGGATCAGGTTCACATGGGCCCCCATGCCCCGGATGAGGTTTGCCAGCTGTTTTGCGCAGGCGTCGGAATCGTTGACGCCGCGCACCATAGAGTATTCAAAGCTGACGCGGCGGCCTGTGGTGTCCTGATAGCGGCGCACCGCCTGCATGAGCACCTCCACAGGGTAGGCGTCGTTCACCGGCATCATGCCGCTGCGAATTTCATTATTGGGCGCGTGCAGCGACACCGAAAGAGTGAGCTGCAGCTTTTTCTCGGCCAGCAGGTCGATCTTGGGCACAAGGCCGCAGGTGGAAAGGCTGATGTTGCGCATACCGATGTTGACGCCTTCGGGCGAGGTGATGTTCTCCAGAAACCTCATCACTTCGTCGAAGTTGTCCAGCGGCTCGCCGATGCCCATGAGCACGATGTGCGAGATGCGCTCGCCGATATCCTTTTGGGCAGTGTAGATCTCGGAGCAGATCTCGCCTGCTTCCAGATTACGCACACGGCCCGCCTGGGTGGAAGCGCAGAAGCGGCAGCCCATGCGGCAGCCCACCTGGGTGGACACACACACCGTGTTGCCGTAGTGGTAGCGCATGACGACCGTCTCGATGCAGTTGCCGTCGGCCATGCGCAGCAGATATTTCACCGTGCCGTCCTTCGCTTCCTGCCGGCGCTCGATCTGGGGCGCAGCGATATAAAAGCTTTCTTCCAGCTTTGCCAGCAGGGTCTTGGGCTGGTCGGTCATGGCAGAAAACTCGGTGACCAGCTTCTGGTGCACCCAGTGGAAGATCTGCTTTGCCCGGAAGCCCGGCTGACCCATCGCCTTCAGTTCAGCGGTCAGCTCTGCCAGCGTCAGCGAGGAAATACAGCGTTTTTGTTCCATTGTGTTCTCCTATTGTTTTTACGAACGGAAAGCCCGTTTCCTTGCAGTGGTCAGCCCTTTTTCTGCATCGCACAGAGGAAAAAGCCGTCCATGCCGGTGCGGGTGGGCACCGAAAGGGTGCCGTGCTCCCCTGCCGTCATCCCGGCAGGCAAAGCTACAGCGGGTTCTGCCACGCAGAACTCCGGGTGGCGGGCAAGGAATGCAGCGATCTGCTGCTGATTCTCGGTCGGGTCGATGGTGCAGGTGGAATAGACCAGTCTGCCGCCCGCCTTGAGCAATGCAGCCGCCGTATCGAGGATGGCCGACTGCGTGGCCAATAATTCAGCCTCGCGGGCCGGGTCCAGCGTTTTATAGCGCAGGTCCGGCTTTTTTGCCAGAATACCCAGACCATTGCAGGGCACGTCTGCCAGAATGCGGTCTGCCTGCGGCAGGGCCGGGTTCACCTTTGTGGCGTCGTTGCAGAGGGCTTCGACGTTGGTCAGCCCCATGCGCTGCACCGCCGTGCGGATCAAGCCCACGCGATTCTCGGCGGCGTCGCAGCTGTAAAGCCTGCCGGTGTTCTGCATCTGCTCGGCCAGCAGGATGGTCTTGCCGCCGGGTGCCGCGCACAGGTCAAGCACCGTCTCGCCGGGCTTTGCTTCCACAGAGAGCGCTGCCAGCTGGCTGGCCTGTCCTTCCACATGGAAATATCCCTGCCGGAACAGCTCGTTCTCTGCCGGGCTGCCTTCGAACCGAGCCAGCACGCTGCCGGGCACGACGCCCGGGCGCGCTTCCCTTGCGCCGGAAGCCAGCAGCTTTGCACAGAGCTCCTCAGCGCTTGCTTTGAGCGGGTTTGCGCGCAGACTGGACAGGCCGCCGTCGACCTTGTAGGTAAGGATGTCCAGCGCTTCGTCCGGATAGTTTTTACGCAGAAATTCTGCCACGTCCCGCCCGGCAGAGCCCAGCACCATGAGCCGTTTGGTCTCATCTTTGAAAACGGCTGTGCTCAGGTCATAATTGCAGGCGCGGCGCAGCACGGCGTTGACGAGGCCCGATGCGCTGGATTTTTTAAAGGCACGGGTCAGCTTGACGGCTTCGTTCACCGCAGCGGACACCGGCACCTGCATATAGCGGGCCTGCGCCAGCGCGGCACGCAGAATTTCGCGCACCGGGGCGTCCAGTTTGGCAAGGCCCTTGGGCAGAAACTGCTCCAAGATGTAGTCCAATGTGCCCCGATGCTCCAGCGCCGTGTAAAAAATGGCGCTGGCAAATGCTTTATCGCGGCCTTCCAGCTTCTGGCGCTTGAGCTCGGCATCCAGGACGAGGTTCGAAAAGCCATCCTGTTCCTGCCGCACCAGCGCCGCCACTGCCGCCGCGCGGGGATTCGCCGCCATCAGAGGGTATCCCCCGTCTTCAGGCGTTGACCAGCCGCAAAGGCGGTGCCGTCCATGGGCTTTTTGCCCTCAGGCACCACCTGCAGCAGCTGGATGGCACCTTCTCCACAGGCCACGGTGAGGGGCTTGGTGGCCAGCACCATGCCGGGCGCTTCGCCGTTCGAAGCCACCGCACGGCATTCCATCACCTTGAGCTTTTTGCCGCCCGCGGTGACGAACCATGCACCGGGCCACGGGTTCATGCCGCGCACCCAGTTGTGGATATGGGCAGCCGTTTCGGTGAGCTTGAACTCCGCCATCTCCTTATTGAGCATGGGAGCAAGGCAGGCATTTTCGTGGTCCTGCGGCTGGGGCTTGAGGGTACCGGCGGCGATGGCGGGCACCACCTCGCACAGCACACGGGCACCCACAGCCGTCACGCGGTCAAACAGTTCGCCGCTGGTCTCCTCCGGGTCGATGGCGATCTTCTCGCAGCAGAGCACATCGCCGGTGTCAAGGCCCTCATCCATCTGCATGATGGAAACGCCGGTCTCGGCGTCGCCGTTCAGCACGGCCCACTGCACCGGGGCGCTGCCACGGTACTTGGGCAGCAGCGAAACATGCAGGTTGATGCAGCCGTACTTCGGGGCTTCCAGCACAGACTTCGGCAGGATGCAGCCATAGGCCACCACCACGATCAGCTCCGGGGCCAGTGCGCGGATGTTCTCGTCCTCGCTGCCGTCCCGCAGGGTACGGGGCTGGAACACCGGCGTGCCGTGCTCTAAAGCCACTTCCTTCACCGGCGGGGCCGTCAGCACCTGCTTGCGGCCAACGGGCTTATCCCGCCGGGTGTACACCGCACAGATCTCGTGCCCGGCGGCGTACAGTGCTTTCAGGCACTCGGCGGCAATGTCCGGCGTGCCCATGAACAGAATGCGCATCAGTTGTTTCCTTTCGCTTCGCGGGCAGCCTTTTTGCCCTCCTCGGTGTCCTCGTAGAAATACTCGCTGGACTGCATGATGGTGATGCCGTCCAGATGGTCGCTCTCGTGCTGGATGCAGCGGGCCAGCAGGCCTTCGGCCTCCAGCTCAAACCACTCGCCGTGGCGGTCCTGTGCGCGCACCTTGACCGCCACCGGGCGGGTCACGGCACCATTGTGTCCCGGGAAGGACAGGCAGCCCTCGTAGGCAGTCTCCTCCTCCTCCGACACGGCCAGAATTTCCGGGTTGATGAAGTCGATGAACTTATACTCGTAATCTTCAGGGATCTCCTCCGGGGCGTCGGTGGTGTCCCACACCACGAACAGGCGGCGCAGCATGCCCACCTGCGGGCCGGCCAGACCCACACCGTCGGCAGCGATCATGGTCTCGTGCATGTCGTCCAGCAGGGTGGCCAGACGATCGTCGAAGTTGGTCACAGGGCGGCAGACCTTGTTCAGGATGGGGTCGCCCTCTTTTACAATGTTACGGATTGCCATTTATAGTACCTCCAAATCAGATGTCACCGTCCGAGTGCAGGTCCACCGCAACGGTGGCCCGGGACGGGAGCTTTTCCTGTTCGTACAATTCCAGTGTGCTGCGCACGAGGTCGCGGAAGCGACGGTCGCTGCGGCACTTGATGGTGAGTTTATAGCGGTAGGTGTCGTTGATCTTTTCAATGCTGCCGGGCGTGGGGCCAAGCACCCGCAAAGGCAGGTCCGGCTGTTTTGCCGCCAGCTGGCCCAGCAGGGCTGAGAAGCGGGCTGCCGCCCGCGCCACCTCGATCTCCTTCGGCCCGGCAAAGCCGATGACGCACAGCCCGCAGAAAGGCGGATACAGGCCCAGCTTGCGGTAGGCGATCTCCTGCTCAAAAAAGGCATCGTAGTCCTGCGCAGCGGCGAGGTTCAGCACCGGGTTATCCGGGTCGGTGGTCTGGATGATGGCAAAGCCGGGGTCTTTGGCCCGGCCGCTGCGGCCCACCACCTGCGTGATGAGACTGAACACGTTCTCGTAGGCGCGGAAGCCCTGCGCAAACAGCAGCGAGTCGATGCCCAGCACGCCCACCAGCGTCACATCCTCAAAATCAAGGCCCTTGGCCACCATCTGGGTGCCCACCATGATGTCGTATTCGTGGTTTGCGAACTTTGCCAGCAGCTTTTCGTGGGCGTCCTTGGCGGCGGTAGAATCCTGATCCATCCGCAGCACCCGGGCGTCCGGGAACAGCTTTGCCAGTTCTTCTTCCGCCTTTTGGGTGCCAAAGCCCCGGTACTGCAGCTTGCCTCCGCAGGTGGGGCACACCGTGGGCGGCGGGTCCATCTGGCTGCCGCAGTAGTGGCACAACACTTTGTGCGCCGCCTTGTGGTAGACCATGGGCACGCTGCACTTCGGACACTTGAGCACCTCGCGGCAGTCCTCGCACTGGGCCATGGTCTGGTAGCCGCGGCGGTTCAGCAGCAGAATGGTCTGCTTGCCTGCGTCCAGATTGTGGCGGATGGCATCCTCCAGCGCAAGACTGATCTCGCGGGGGTTGCCTGCCGCCAGCTCGGCCCGCATATCCACGATCTGCACTTTCGGCAGCGGATTGCCGCCGTAGCGCTGGGTGAGCCGCACCAGCTGGGTACGGCCATGCTGGGCCGCGTAGAAGCTCTCGGTGCTGGGGGTGGCGCTGGCCAGCAGCAGCAGTGCGCCGTTTTCCGCCGCGCGCTGCCGGGCCACCTCGTGGGCGGAGTAGCGGGGCGCGGATTCCGAGCGGTAGGTGTGCTCCTGTTCCTCGTCAATGATGACAAGGCCGATGTTTTCCAGCGGCGAAAAGATAGCACTGCGGGTGCCCACCACGATGTCGGCGCCGCCGTCCTGGATCATCTGCCACTGCAGCAGGCGTTCCGTGTGGTTGAGGGCCGAGTGCTGCACCGCCACCCTGCGGCCGAACTGGCTTTTCAGCCGCAGGATCATCTGCGGCGTCAGGCTAATCTCCGGCACCAGCACCAGTGCCCTGCGGCCCAGCTCCAGGCAGCGGGCAATGAGCTTTAAAAACACCAGCGTCTTGCCGCTGCCGGTCACGCCGTAGAGCAGGGCCGAGTGGGGCGCATCGTCTTCCAGCTTTGGCAGCAAGGCGTCGTAAGCAGCCTGCTGCTCAGCGGTCAGGTCGATGGGGTCATTTTTGAGCGGAATGGACGAATACAGGTCAATGGACTTGTTCACCTTGCTGCATTCCAGCACGCCTTTGGTGCACAGGTTGTCCAGCACCGCGCGGCTGATGCCTTTTTCTTCCAGCTCGTTCAGGGTGCGCGGCCCGCCGCCCAGCAATGCCACAGCCACCAGCTGCTTTGCCGTCGGCTTCGGCTTTTGCTGCAGGGTGCCCACAAGGCGGTAAGAATTTTCCGTGTGGCGGGTGAGCTGCTTTTGCAGCACCGGCGTCACACCGTCTGCCACCACAGCGGGCTTGTACTGCGCCCCATAGGGGATGACCGCCTTGACGGCCTCGTAATAGGTGCAGAAGGTGCGCTCCTTGAGAAAGTACACCAGCCGCAGCAGTTCGGGCGTCAGGCAGGCGGAAGCCGGGGCCACGTCGAACAGGAATTTCAGCTTCGCGCTCTCCGGTTCGGCGTCGCAGGCCAGCACCACGCCCATGCGGGCACGGCTGCCCCGGCCAAAGGGCACCAGCACCATGCTGCCCAGCCGGACGGTATCCTGCTGGTCCGGCATAACGGCATAAGTGTAGAGTTTATCAAAGTGGAAGGTCGCATTGCTGACGGCAACGCCTACCGTTTTGGGCATTCGCACAGCTCCTTCAAGTTGTTATTTTGCAAGACCGGCGCGCTGGCAGATGACCTGATAGAGCTCCTCTGCGCAGGTGTCCACCTCGTTGTTGACCAGCTTCAGGGTGAACTTGTCCTGCTGGGCCAGTTCCTGCTTTGCCGTGGCAAGACGCTCCTGGATGCTCTCCTCGGTCTCGGTGCCGCGGCCGCGCAGGCGGCGCTCCAGCTCCTGCTCCGACGGCGGCAGCAGGAACACGGTGGTCGCCCCCGGGAACATGCGGCGGATATTCTCCGCGCCGTGCACGTCGATGACCAGTACGACCACCTTTTTGGCTTCCAGGCGCTTTTCCACCTCAGCCTTCAGGGTGCCGTAGTAGTTGCCGTTGTAGAAGTTGTGCTCCACCACCTGATCGTTCTCGATCAGCTGCTGGAACTGTTCCCGGGTGCGGTAGTAATAATCCACGCCCTCCTGCTCACCGGGGCGCGGGGCGCGGGTGGTGGCGGAGACGGTCTTCTCGATCTCCGGGTGTGCTTCACGCAGGGCCTTTACCACGCTGTCCTTGCCGGTGCCGGCTGCACCGGAGACCACAAACAGATATTTATCATTCGCCATGGGACGTTTCCTCCTCTGTCATCGCTTTGCCCTCCTGCCCGGCCGCACGGTTGGCCACCGTTTCCGGCTGGAGTGCCGAGAGCACCACATGATCGGAGTCCATGATGAGCACCGCGCGGGTGCTGCGCCCATAGGATGCGTCGATCAGCATCCCGCGCTCCCGCGCCTCCTTGACAAGGCGCTTGACCGGGGCGGAATCCGGGCTGACCACCGCCACCACGCGGCCTGCGCTGACCATGTTGCCAAAGCCGATGTTGATGAGCTTCATAAACTCCTCCGAACGTTTTCCGTTTTACTCCAGATTCTGGATCTGTTCGCGGATCTTCTCGATCTCCGCTTTCATGTCCACCACGATGCGGGTGATGTCCAGGTCCTGGCACTTGGAGCCGATGGTATTGGTCTCGCGGTTCAGTTCCTGGGTGAGGAAATCCAGCTTGCGGCCCACCGGCTCGTTCAGCTGCAGGATCTCGCGGTACTGCGAGATATGGCTGCGCAGGCGGACGGTCTCCTCGTCCACAGCGGTCTTATCGCCGAAGATGGCGGCCTCGGTCAGCACACGGGCATCGTCGATGTCGCGGTCTTCCAGAATGACCTTGAGCTTTTCATACAGGCGGTTGGTGTAAGCTTCCACCCGGCCTGCGCTGAGGCTCTCCACCCGGCCGACGCACTCCTCCAGGAAGTTCAGGCGGTTTTCCACGTCTGCCTTCATCTTGGCACCTTCGGCGGCGCGCATCTCCACGAAGCGGTCCAGTGCCTGCGCGGTGACGGCAGAAACATCTTCCCACAGCTGTTCCTCGTCCACATCGGCGTGGCGGGTGGCCAGCACATCCGGGAAGCGGGTCAGGATACCGGCAGAGATGTCGTTCTTGACGCCCAGCTGCTCGGAGATATCCCGCATGGCCTGCTGATAGCTGCGGGCCAGCTCCATGTTGACGGTGACGACGGTATCCGCCGCGTCCACGTTCTGGATGGTCATGCTCAGCTCCACCTTGCCGCGGGTGATGCGCTCGTTGAGTTGCTTTTTCAGGCGGCTGTCCAGATAGCTGCAGGTGCGCGGGATGCGCGAGGAATACTCAAAGTAGCGGGAATTCACGCTGCGCAATTCCACCGTGATCTCACGGCCATTGCGCACAGCAGTCCCCCGGCCGAAGCCGGTCATGCTTAAGATCATAACGCTCTCCTGTTCTCTCATTTCTGATTCGGTTTTTCGCATATGTATCCGCTTTGGGGTACACACACCCATGTTACGATACATATAGCATCATTTTACTATTCTTTCCCGAAAAATTCAAGGTGCAGTGCAGGCTTTGCGGGCCTGTACACCGCATATGGCGCGCGCAAATGAAAAAAGCCCTGAAGCCTGGGCCCTGCGGCTCGGCTTCAAGGCAATGCGATCAATTGGTTTTATACACGCAGGTGACGCTGGTCTCCAGCAGATCCGCATTCAGCAGCGTCTGCTCCACCCAGTGGACATTATCTGCGATGGTATCGCGGGAAACTTCGTACTCGTTGGCAACGCTGTCCATGCTGCGGTATTCGTGGCGGTAGATCAGGGTAAGGATCAGCTTATCCTTGATCGTGATCTTGGTGAAGCGCGGCTTCCGCTTATGCTCCCTGGCATATGCTTCTTCCAGCGCAGCCAGCATCTGGTCGAACTCGTCCTTCGAAATGCCAAAGGCAAGCTGATAATCCCGCTCTGTAAATTCTGCAAGCCGCTCGACCGTAATCTTTCTCATGTTCCTGCTCCCTGTTTCTCTTGTTTTCCGGTTCCGTTCTGTTTTATGCAACCTATTATAAAAGCTGTGCTGCGGCAAGTCAATGCCATCTCGCGCCATTTTCCGGGCGATGGACGCAAAAAGGGCCTCCCACCAGCGGCGGGAAGCCCTGAATGCGCTCAATTAGACGGGGTGAGACTGGTTGGTGTAATCCACATGATCACCATCGACGCCCTGCTTCTTGGCATTGCGCTTTTCGAAGAACTTGGGTGCGACCTGCGGGAACATGGCGTAGGTCAGCACGTCTTCCTCCTGCGTTGCCCACTTGGCAGCTTCGGCCTTCAGCTTGTCCATCTCGGGAGCCAGCGTGTCGGCAAAGCGGCAGGTGATGGGCTGCTCGTCGCCCAGGATCTTCTTGGTGAACTCGGGGCTGATGGGTGCGGGAGTCTTGCCGTAGTCGCCATGGACCAGGCCCTTGAACTCCTTGGTGACCATCTTGTAGCGCTCGCCCAGAATGACATTGAACACAGCCTGGGTGCCAACGATCTGGCTGGTGGGGGTGACCAGCGGCGGATAGCCTGCATCCTCACGGACGCGGGGGATCTCGGCCAGCACTTCATCCAGCTTGTCTTCCTTGCCGGCATCCTTCAGCTGCTTGAGCATGTTGGAGAACATGCCGCCCGGCACCTGATACAGCAGGGTGTTGGCATCGACGCCCAGAGACTTGGGGCTGATCTGGCCGTTGGCGATGTACTTCTCGCGCAGCTTTGCAAAGTATGCGCGGACGACGTTCAGCTGCTTCAGGTCCAGACCGGTGTCGTAATCGGTGCCCTGCAGGGCAGCGACCAGGCTCTCGGTGGGCATGTGGCTGGTGCCCAGGCTCAGGGGGCTCATGGCGGTGTCGATGATATCGGCACCTGCCTCGATGCCCTTCAGGATGGACATGGAAGCCAGACCTGCGGTGTAGTGGCTGTGGATATCAACAGGGATGCTGACGGTCTCCTTCAGCTTCTTGACCAGATCATAGCAGGTATAGGGGGTGAGCAGACCGGCCATATCCTTGATGCAGATGGAGTTTGCACCCATCTCCTCCAGGGTCTTGGCGTAGTTTGCAAAGTACTCGTTGTTGTGCACGGGGCTCAGGGTATAGCTGATGCAGCCCTGCACATGAGCGCCTTCCTTGTTGGCTGCCTTGATGGCAGTCTGCAGGTTGCGGGGGTCGTTCAGTGCGTCGAAGATGCGGATGACGTCGATACCGTTTGCAACGGACTTCTGCACGAAGTACTCAACAGCGTCATCGGCATAGGGACGGTAGCCCAGCATGTTCTGGCCGCGGAACAGCATCTGCAGCTTCTGGTGGGGCAGCTCCTTGCGCAGGATGCGCAGGCGCTCCCAGGGGTCTTCGTCCAGGAAGCGGATGCAGCTGTCGAAGGTGGCGCCGCCCCAGCACTCCACGGAGAAGTAGTTGATCTTATCCATTTCCGGCAGGATGGGACGCATCTCATCCATCGTCATACGGGTGGCCAGCAGAGACTGGTGGGCATCGCGCAGGACGACCTCGGTAACCTTGATCGGCTTTTTGGCCATGATTGTCACCTCTCCCTTAGTTCATGGAAACCAGAACGTCACCGGAGTTGACGGTGTCGCCCTTGTTCACGTTGACGGAAGCCACGGTGCCGTCCTGGGGAGCCAGGATCTCGTTCTCCATCTTCATAGCTTCCAGGATGACCAGCACGTCGCCAGCCTTCACGGATGCACCGGCCTGGACCTTGACATCCAGGATGTTGCCGGGCATGGGAGCCTTAACAGTGACAGCACCGGCTGCGCCTGCGGCAGCCTTGGGAGCAGCAGCGGGAGCCGGAGCCGCCTTGGGGGCAGCCGGTGCAGCGGGAGCTGCAGCAGCAACAGGAGCTGCGCCTGCGGCAGTCTCCTCCACGGAGACGCTGTAAGCAACGCCATTGACGGTAATATTGTAGTACTTCATGGAAGGATCCTCCAAATCAAAATCGTATCTGAACTGTATATTACAAACGATTACAGGGCCATGTTGCCGTGCTTCTTGGGCAGGCGGGCAGCACGCTTGGTGCTCAGCAGCTCCAGAGCAGCCACGACGCTGGCGCGGACATTGGCGGCGTCGCAGGTCATGTCAGCAGCACCGGAAGCCACTGCATTTGCTGCGCTGCACACCTCAGCAGTGTAAGCAGCAGCCTTTGCCTTGGTGGCGGCAATGATGTTGTCGGAAGCGTCGATCTCATCCTTGTACAGGACGCTGACAGCTGCACTGGGCTCCAGTGCGCTGACGACGCAGCCTTCCACAGCGATGCGCAGGTCTGCAGCGGCCAGAGCGGTGTAGACAGGGCCCACAGCCTTGCCGGCCAGAACGGTGACCTTTGCAGTGGTGGCATCGGCATAGGTGGCAGCCAGACGGGCAGCCTCGCGGATGCCGCCTGCGATGTCATCGGTAGCGCTGGGCACAAAGCCCTCGGTGTTCACAATGGTGATCACCGGCACGCTGAAGGCATCGCACAGGCGCACAAAGCGGGAAGCCTTTGCCACGCAGTTGTGGCACAGGGTCTTGCCGGTAGCCACAACGCCCACGGCGTTGCCGCCGACGGTAGCGAATGCGGTGTAGACAGAGGTGCCGAAGCCTGCGAACAGCTCCACAGCGCTGTCCTTATCCACCACAGCGGCAGCAGCCTTTGCGGGCTCTGCGCCGGCGGTGAGGGCAGCGACCGGCTGCTCGAACTCAAAGATCGCCGGGCCGGTCAGGTTGTTGGCCGGCAGCAGGCCCACGATGTGGGCAGCCTTCTCGGCAGCCTCGGAAGCGTCAGCAGCCACGATGGTGGCCACACCAGCCTTTGCAGCAGCGGCTGCGGTGCCGGCATTTGCGACCTTGTCGCCCTTGGCAGCGGAGGTGAACGGAGCGGTGAAGAACAGCTCTGCGCCCTCAGCCATGATGCAGACATCTGCGTTGGCAGCGCTCAGTGCGCTGGTGCCGCCGCAGACACCCAGAACCACAGCCACCTGCGGGATCACGCCGGAAACCTTTGCGATCTGCGCATTCAGCTTGGCAGTGGCGGTCAGCACGTCCAGGCCCTCGGCCAGCTTTGCGCCGACGGAGTTGTAGAACGTGACGACCGGGCAGCCGGTCTGTGCAGCCATCTCCAGGACCTTGATGTTCTTCTCAACGTCCTTCACGGTGACAGCTTCACCATTCTGGTAAACAGCATAAGCCTGCTGACCTGCCGCATAGCCGCAGGCAGCGCTCACTGCGCCATCAGCAAACAGCGCAGTGTATTCCCCGTCATCAAAAAACTTGGCGAGGATTTCTCCCTTATTGATCTTTGAAGCCATGATAAGACCTCCTGGTTGTCTGTGTGAGCTTTCAAAATTGGTTTTATTATACTGAATTTCCCTAAAAATTGCAAGAGATTCTATAAAAATCCATGTGAATCAACATCTCTCGCATAGTGCTTTCCAAATTTTTAACGATGTATCGCGTGATGACATTTTCTGCTGTTTTTCCAAAAATACTTCCTTGTGTCCTGCCCCGCCTGGCATGCACCAAAAAATTGCTCTTATTTTTGGTGATGGTGCCTGCCGTGCACGCATTTGCTTTTCGCGCAGAGTGTGTTACACTATATATAAATAGTAAATTGCAAACAGAAAAAATGTCAAAGCTCCATGCAGCGGGGCTCCCGCCGCACTCTGGACGCAAAAGAAGGTCAAATCAAAATTGAAAAAGCTTTTCACATCGCTCCGGCATGCAAACCAGACTTATGGTTCCTTCCGGCAAACTGCGCACAGCATCATGCACCGGGCCGGGCCCGCCGTGCTGGCCGCAGCGGTTTTGTACCGGGCCGCGTCCAGCTTCCTGTTCGTGCCGCTGATGCAGCAGATCTGGTCGCTGACGCTGCGGTTCGCGCCGATGCATTACCTGAACAACAGCAACGCTTCCGACATCTTCACCTCCCCTGCCATCGTCGGCTGCATCGCGGCCATCGCTGTTCTGACTGCGTTCTGGGCCCTGTACGGGTTTTCCATCCTGCTGCACGGGCTGGACCGCGCCCGCCGGGGCGAGACGCTCCGCCTGCTTCCCCTGCTGGGCGATTCGCTCCGGGATATCGCCCACGCATGGCTGCCGCAGAACTGGCTCATCCTGATCTACAGTGCCCTGCTCATTCCCTTCACGAGCTTTTTCCTCGCTTCGGATTATATCACCCAGCTGGCTGTGCCGGAATACATTCTGGGTGTCATCCGGGCCAACGCCCGGTACCACGCGCTCTATCTGGCCGGGGCACTGGTGCTTCTGGCGCTGTGGGTCGGCGGGGCGCTGGTGCTGCCGCTGTTCGTGCTGGAGCGCAAAAGCCTGTGGCAGGCCGCCCGGGAGAGCTTCGACTTTGTGCGCGGGCGGTTTTTCCGCGTTTTTCTGCTGCTGACACGCTGGAACCTTTCGGTGGCCGTCGGCGCAGCGCTGCGGCTGCTGGCAGTGGCCGTGCCGCTGTATGGGATCATCCTTGCGGTGGGGCTGGAGAGCACGCAGGCCATGTTCGCCATGTCCCGGGCTGCACTGGTGGTGGAGCTGCCCTTCTTTGAGTTTCTCGCGGACTGTATCATCCTTCTGGGCCAATGCACCATCCTTGCGCTGCTGTATGCCCGCCTGCAGACAGACACACCCCCGGAAGAAGATGCACTGCCGGGCAGCCGCTTCAGCACCCGGAAGCTCCTGGCTGCGGCCGTTGCAGGCGCAACGCTGCTCACTTTTGTGCTGTCTGCCGTGTATATCATCCTGCCCGCAGGCGACGAGCTGCGCACCATGCTGGGCGGCACGGCACCCATCATCACGGCGCACCGGGGCTACTCCTCTGCCGCGCCGGAGAACACCCTGCCAGCCTTTCAGCTGGCCATCGACCAGGGCTGCGAACGCGCCGAACTGGACGTGCAGATGACCAAAGACGGCGTGGTGATGGTGACCCACGACACCAGCCTGCGCCGCTGCACCGGACGGAACACCAACATCTACGACCTGACCTTTGACGAGGTGCGCAAGCTGGATGCCGGGCGGTGGTTCAGCGCGAAATACGCCGGGACGAAGATCCCCACGCTGGAAGAAGTGCTGGACCTGTGCAAAGGCAGAATTCAGCTGAACATTGAGATCAAGCCCAACGCCGCCACCCCGGCGCTGGAAGCCGAGACCATCCGCATCATCGAAGAAAAGGGCTTTGCTCACGACTGCGTCATCACCTCCCAGAGCTATGAGACGCTTTGCAAGGTGAAGGAGCTGGCCCCGGAGATCGAAACGGGCTATATCCTCGCGATGGGCGTGGGCAGTTACTACGACCTGCCCGCTGCCGATTTCTTCAGCGTGGAGGGCACCTTCATCACCTCCGGCATGGTGCAGCAGATCCACAAGCGTGACAAGACCATCTCGGCCTGGACCATCAACCGCGACGAGGATGCCAGCAACATGCTGAGCCTGGGTGTGGATGATGTCATCACCGACAAACCCGCCATGGTGCAGGACCTGCTGCGCGAGGACGCCGAACTGGACGACGACCTGCTGCTGATCCGCGATGTCATCCGCGACTTCTTCGCCGCACCGGACGGCGTGGACGACGACTCCACCGACGAGATCATTGAAGAAGCCATCGAGGACCCGGATGAGCTGCTGGACGAAGCCTGAAATTCTATAGCATGAGAAAACGCCTGACGGAACAATCCGTCAGGCGTTTTTTGATACAGCTTTATTGGTCAACCATTTCAGCCGCGCACCAGAAGCAGCAGCAGTGCCGAAGCCACACTTTGCAGAATGAGCCAGCGGGCCACCACCTGCTCGTCGCTCCAGCCCTTGTTCTTGCGCACATGATCGTGCAGCGGGGTGCGGGTGTTCTTGAGGATGGAGATGTGCAGGAAGCGCTTCAGGCTGATCTTCAGGATGCCCAGGCTGCCGTCCACGATGAACACGATGGCCGCCAGCAGGAAGGCGAAGGGATGGCCGCACTTCAGCGACAGGATCGCGATGAAGAAGCCCATGGCACGGCTGCCGGCATCGCCCATCAGCAGGCTGGAGGGCTTTGCGTTGGACCACAGGTAGGCCAGCAGCGCACCCATGAACACGACACCTGCGGTGCCGTAGTCACCCAGCTCCTCCTTATAGGCCAGCAGGTAGGTGCCGATGGTCACAACGGCCACGCTGGCGGACAGGCCGTCCACACCGTCGGTGCAGTTGACCACGTTGATGCTGGCCCAAATCAGGATGACGATCAGCAGCAGGTACACGGCATAAGGCAGCGTGAAGCTCCACTGCAGGAACTGCACCCCGCAGCCGTTGAAGTTCAGGTAGGTGACACCGGCCACGATGGCGATCACAAAATCAATGATGCCCTTCTTGTACTCGTTCCAGGCGGTCTCGGCGGCATCGTCGAAGTAGCCGGAGAGCATGGACGCGATGAGCAGCACCGTGTAGATGATATACTCCACCTTGAACGGCAGGAATGCCAGCGACACCAGCGCGATGCACAGCACGAAGATCAGGCCGGAGCCGCGGGCCTTGCCCTTGGACAGGCCGCCGTTGACCGCAAACTCGCGGCCGTGGTCATGGGGAAGTTTATCGTGGAATACCGAATCCATCAGAGCCGTGAGGACAAAGGCCAGCAGGAACGCCAGAGCGTCCACGCCGCGCTGCCCCACGACCGAAAGCAACATTTCGATCATCTTCAAAATTCCTCTTTCTTTTGTTGTTGTGAGAGAAGTGTATCACGCTGCCCTGAAAAAATCAATCTCCCGCAGCGAAAAATGTGCCGCAGATTGACTTTTGACATTCCTGCACCTATAATGGTATATTAGTTTGTTATTATAAGGTATTATACAAGGAGAATCTATGTCCATCTCTCTCGAACAGCTTTCGGCGCAGATGCGCCGGGGCGAACAGGTGCCGCTGCGGCACACCCTGCAGGTGGTGCTCACGCTGAGCATCCCGTCCATCCTGCAGCAGATCGTGGTCACGGCCATGGAGTACATCGACGCGGCCATGGTGGGCCACATCGGTGCGTCGGCCACGGCGTCCATCGGCATCGTCAGCTCCAGCACCTGGCTGCTGCACGGGATGCTGGCGGGCCTGTACATGTCCTTTGCCATTCAGGTGGCGCAGTATCTGGGTGCCGACCGGCAGGACGATGCCCGGGGCGTGCTGCGCCAGTCCATGATTTTCAATCTCGTGGTGGGCTGCGCGGCGGCAGCCTTCGGCATCGGCATCAGCCGCTTCCTGCCCGGGTGGCTGGGCGCGGACCCGTCTTTGCAGGCAGATGCCTCGGCCTACTTTGCCATCTGGTCCGCTTCCCTGCCCTTTGCCATGGCCATGGGCACCTATTCCTCCATGCTGCGCTCTGCCGGCGACGCCCTGACGCCGGGCCTCATCAGCGTGCTGACCTGCGTGCTGGACGTGATCTTCAACTTCTTCCTCATCAACCCCACCCGGCAGATGGAGCTGTTCGGCCACGGCGTGACCGTCTGGGGCGCAGGCCTCGGCGTGCCGGGTGCCGCACTGGGCACCGCTCTGGCCACCATCGTCAGCGGCGTGCTGACCCTTGCCATCCTGCTGCTGCGGGACGGCCCGCTGTGCATCCGCAAGCCCGGCTCCTGGCGCATCACCAAAGCCTGCCTGCAGAACCTGTGGAAGGTGGGCGCACCGCTGGCCGCCGAGCGTGCGGCCCTTTCTTCGGCACAGGTGCTGCTCATCCGCATCGTGTCGGGTCTGGGCACCACCGCCATTGCGGCCAACAGCCTGGGCGTCAGCGCCGAGAGCCTGTGCTATATGGCTGGCTACGGCATCCAGGACGCCACCCTTGCCCTGGTGGGCCAGGCCGTGGGCGCGAACCGCCGGGATATGGCCAAGCGCTTTTCCTGGCTGTGCACCGGCATGGGCGTGGGCATCATGGCGCTGACCGGCGTTGGCATGTACATTTTTGCGCCGCAGCTGATGGGCATTTTCACGGCCGACGCGGCGGTCATCGCGCTGGGTGCGCAGGTGCTGCGCATTGAAGCGCTGGCCGAGCCGATGTTCGGTGCCAGCATCGTGGCCAGCGGTGCCATGCAGGGCGCGGGCGACAGCACCGGCTGCTTTGTACTGAACCTCGTCAGCATGTGGGGCATCCGGCTCACCCTCGCCACCCTACTTGCCCCCCGGTTCGGGCTGGTGGGCGTGTGGTTCGCCATGAGCTTTGAGCTGACCATGCGCGGCGTGCTGTTCCTTGTGCGCATGGCGCGGGGCAAGTGGCTGGACAAAGGAGCATTGGCCTGATTGGCCGTGTGCCGGCAGCTTTCTCCTCGGACACGAAATACGGGTTGCGGCTCCCAGCATCCGCTTCGCTTACGCTTGCGTCTTGCTGGCCGCTGCCCCAACAACTGCTCCTTGCTTCGGCCACTGGCCGCAGTCGCAGTTGTTGCAGGCCATTCCATCGCCCGCCCTATTGCCTGACGGCAACAGGGTCCCACCCCAGCGGACGGTCTTCGGAGAAACTTCCGGCCTGCAGCCTTAACTATAAAATAACAGCTCCCCGGCCGGGAACCGCACTGCGGGACCTGACCGGGGAGTTTTGCTGTGGCCTGATTTGAGAAAAAGAAGAAAAAGGAGAATGTCAGAATTACTTGCGGCCGTGCAGGATGGGAGACAGCGGCTTGTAGATCAGCATGCACAGCACGGCGTCCAGCAGACCCTTGACCAGGGTGAAGGGCATGTTGAAGATGACCAGGCACTTGATCAGGCTGTCAGCCGAAGGCAGGATGGCCTGATACATGCCGAGGATGGCTTCCAGCGGCATGTGATAGAACTGCACATAGGCCGGATAGGTGATGAAGTAGTTGGAGGGCACACTGAAGATGGCCATGGCGGCGGCACCGGCAACCGCGCCGATGATGGCGGTCTTGCGGCTCTTGTGGTGCTTGTAGATGAAGCCTGCCACGGCGGAGAACACCGCACCCAGCATGAAGTTGCACAGCTCGCCGACGCCGGCGGTGGAAGTGCCCTTAATGATGATGTGGAGCAGGTTCTTCATAAAGCTGATGACAACGCCGTACACCGGGCCGAGGGCAAATGCACCCAGTAGGGCGGGCAGGTCGGAGAAGTCCATCTTGACGAAGGACGGGATGAGCATCGGGATGGGAAACTCGATGAACATCAGGATAAAGGCCACCGCGCTCAGCATGGCGGCAACGGTAATGTTGTGGGTCGTGTTCTTTTTCATGGTTTTGATTCCTTCCCGGGGCTTTGCGCCCCTTGCAAAATTTGTTCCGAAAGCTCTTTTCGTCTATATTCTGGAACGGGAAGGACAAAACAGAAAAGCGCCCTGCTGCAACAAAAAAACACTGCAACAGGGCGCGTAGACAACGATTTGCCTGCCGTTTCTTGCATCCGGACTATACCGTTGGTCCCGGAGTTGCACCGGGTCAGCACCTGTGAAAGGTGGTCGCGGACTTTACCGCCAGTGGGGAATCACACCCCGCCCTGAAACGAACTTTCTGGCACAGAGTATAGCCCGGCAGGCCGCACTTGTCAAGACCGAATTTTCAATTTGTGCAATTTTTATCAAAGTCATATTTTTCTCCCGGCGGTCTTCGTGCGCCTTGTCCCGCTGCGCGGAATATGGTATCATAAGGCAGCTGTAAAAAATTCAGGAGGTTTTCCATGATTTTCTCGATCCGTGATCTTTCTTTTGAGCTGGGCTCCCTCTTTCTGGAAGGCTGGCTGGCCTTTGCCGCCCGTGTCCTCTGTGCCCTGCTCATTCTGCTGGCAGCATGGCTGGTGCGCCGCTGGCTGACAAAAAAGGGCTTTCCTGCCCTGCTGGCCCGCAGCTGGCACTTTGCCGGTACACCCATCCTGCTGCGCAGCTTTGCCGAGCCGGTCCAGCGCATGTGCACCGCTGCCGGGTTCTATCTGGCTGCCGTCAGCCTGCCCTGGGCCATTCCCGGCCTCTACAAACTGGCGCTAGTGGTCTTTCAGCTGGCCATGACCCTGCTGGCATGCAAGGGCCTGTATGCAGCCTCTGACCTGGCCGACCTGCTGCTGGCTTCCTGCAGCCCGGAGATTCGCTCCAACAAGACCCTGCTCTCCCTGCTGGACACCAGCTACAAGGTGCTGGTCGTCGTGCTGTGCGTGGCCGCGCTGGCGCAGGAAGTAGGCTTCCCCATTGGCAGCATCGTTGCCGGTGCCGGTCTTGTCGGCCTGACCATCTCGCTGGCCGCGCAGGAAAGTGCCAGAAACCTGTTCTCCGGCATCGTCATCCTGCTGGACAAGCCCTTCTCGGTGGGCGACTGGATCACGGTGGGCGATGTGGAAGGCGAAGTGATCGACATCAACTTCCGCTCCACCCGCATCCGTTCACTGGATAAGACCATCAACGTGGTGACCAACAGCAAGATCTGTTCCTCTACGGTGCAGAACGCTGCCCTGCGCACCATGCGGCCCTACAAGTTCAACCTGGGCGTCACCTACGGCACCACCCGCCCCAAGCTCGAACAGCTGATGGCCGACCTGAAAGCCATGCTGGACGAAAGTCCCTACACAAACAAGGGCACCAACATCGTGCAGCTGGTGAGCTTCGGCGATTCCAGCATCAACATTCTGGTATCGGCATATCTGACCACCAATGCCTACACGGAATTTCTGCAGATGCAGAACGATCTGAACCTGAACATCATGGACATCATGCAGGCGGACGGCGTGGACTTTGCCTTCCCCTCCACCAGCGTGTACATCGAAAAGAAATAAGCGCCCCTGCGCGCAGAAAAATGCCGTCCCGGCCTGAACCGGGGCGGCATTTTTCGTTATTCATTTGCGGCTTTATCCAGCTGCACCTCTGCAGCCTCCTGTGCTTCTTCTTCCCGCTGATACTCCTCAAACGCTGACCACAGCGGTGCCACGTTCTTGCCATGGAGCCTGCGGTCGATGTAATTTTTTGTGATTCTTGCCACCGTGCCGGACAGGGCCAGCACACCGATCAGGTTCGGCAGCATCATCAGGCCGTTGAAGGTGTCGGAAAGGTCCCACGCAAGGCCCAGCTTCATGGTGGCACCCACCATCACCATGCCCACGAACACGACCTTGTAGCCGACGCTGGCCTTCGTACCAAAAAGATATTCAAACGCTTTGGTGCCGTAATGGCTCCAGCCCAGCACGGTGGAGTACGCGAACAGCAGGATGGACACCGCAATGAACTTGGGGCCGTAGTGGCCGAACACCGTGGAGAACGCCTGGCCCACCAGCGCACTGCCCTGCACATCGGAGAGCATCCGGCCGGTATCCAGGTCCACAAAGCCGGAGGTGAGCACCACCAGTGCCGTGAGAGTGCAGACAACGATGGTGTCCGCAAAGACCTCAAAGATGCCCCACATGCCCTGCTGCACCGGCTCCCGCACATTGGAAGACGAGTGCACCATGACCGACGAACCGAGGCCCGCTTCGTTGGAGAATGCGCCGCGCTTGAAACCCCAGGTGATGGCCTGCGAAACGCCGTAGCCCAGAATGCCGCCGCCCGCTGCGGGCAGCGCGAATGCGCCCTTGAAGATGGCTGCAAATGCCGCAGGAATGGCCGTGAAGTGTGCACCTACCACGATCAGGGCGCCCACAATGTACATGACCGCCATTGCCGGAACGATCTTTTCGGTGACAGCTGCCACACGCTTCAGGCCGCCCAGAATGACCAGCGCAGAAAGGATGACCAATGCAATGCCGGTAACCACATTGGGAATGCTGAACGCAGTGTTCATGTTGCCGGCAATGGAGTTGATCTGGCTCATGTTGCCGATGCCAAACGACGCCAGCACGCAGAAACAGGAGAACAGCACCGCCAGCACCCGGCCCAGAGTCTTGCAGCCTTTCTTTGCGCCCAGACCGTCGGCAAGGTAATACATGGCACCGCCGCTCCACTCACCTTTTTCGTTCTTGCGGCGGTAGAAGATGCCCAGAACATTTTCCGAATAGTTGGTCATCATACCAAGGATGGCCATGATCCACATCCAGAAAATGGCACCCGGGCCGCCGCTGATGATGGCCGTGGCCACACCCACGATATTACCCGTACCAATGGTGGCGGCAAGCGCCGTGCAAAGGCTCTGGAACTGGCTGATGGCCATATCCTCCTTCGTGGTATGCGCCGTCACATTTTTATTGGTGAAGATCGCACCGATGGTGTTCTTCATCCAGTGGCCGAAGCGCCCGAATTGAAATCCCCCGGTCCGCACCGTCATGACCAGACCCGTGCCGAACAGAAGCGCCAGACCCACAGGCCCCCAGACCACTCCATTGACCGTGCCGTTGATGCTCGTAATGGTTTCCAGCATCCTGTATTCCCCCTCTTTGTAAAAAATGCGGGCAGAACCTTTTGTGGCTCTGCCCGCATTGCAGGATGCTTGATTCCGCACACCGGTGCGGTACCTTTCAGCAGGCAGCCACACCGTTGTGTCCATTTGTTCTTGCCCCGTATTCCTCGCGGATACGTTGCAGACAGGATACCATAAAATCCGCCTCCGTGCAAGAACTCCTTCTGTAAGTTGCTGAATTTTCAGCTGTATTTTGAGGCGGCTGAATTTTTCTTTTGTATGACTTTCTCCCGTTACAGCGCCACATCCAGCGCCATCATCAGCGCAAAGCCCAGCACGATGCTCACCACACCGGCGGGCTCGTCAGCTTCCACCGCCTGGGGGATCATCTCCTGCGCCGTCACGCAGACCATGCACCCTGCCGCCGCGCTCATAAGCCAGGGCAGTGCCGCGCCGACCCACTCGGCCAGTGCAAAGGCCAGCACCGCCCCCAGCGGCTCCACAAGGCCGGACGCTGCCCCGGCCCAGAACGCCTGCCCGCGGGTGCGGCCGCTGTGCAACAGCGGCAGGCTGACCGCTGCGCCCTCCGGGATGTTCTGCAGGCCGATGCCGATGCTCAGCGCCAGCGCCCCGCTGACGGCGTCCGGCTCTCCGGTGAGGGCCAGTGCAGCGGCAAGGCCCGCCACCATGCCCTCCGGCAGATTGTGCAGCGTCACCGCCAGCACCATGCGGCCGCCGTGCCCGCTCCCGCCTGCCAGCAGCTCCCCTGCTGCCTGCTCCAGCTGCAAAAGGCCCACGGCCCCCAGCACCAGCGCTATCGAAGGCGCGATCCAGGCCGGGATGGCCTGCTGCCGGGCGCGCTCGATAGCGGGCAGCAGCAGGCTCCACACGCTGGCTGCCAGCATGATGCCCGCCGCCATACCGCACAAGATGCGCTGGGTGCAGGGCCGGGCTGTGCGCCGCAGCAAAAACACCCCGGCAGCCCCCAATGCCGTGCACCCCGCCGGGAACAGCAGCACCCAGGCGGTCAATAAGATCTGGTTCAAGATGCATTCCCCCTTTGCTTCGGTGTATGTACGCCGGAGCAAAAAGGTGCAGAACGCACGTTTCAGACCACATTTAAGAAAAGCTTGTTCGGAAGAAATTTACAAAGTAATTACAAGCCGGCAAAGATTCTTTTCCAGTATTTCCCGCCCTGGGGACATTTTGACAAAAAGTGTTTGACTTTTGGCATAAAATTATAACAAAAGCGTAGATTCTCCCCGATTTGTGCATTTTATGCCTAAATTCCACTTGATTTTTTTGTAAAATGCGATAGAATACTGTCTTGCAGAGCAGTCCTTCCTGTAGGGGCTCTGCAAGAGAAATTTTTCAGGAAAAGTAAGGAGATTTTAGATATGAAACTCAAGAATGTTGCTGTTGCTGTTGTTGCTCTGGCTCTGGCTGTTGGTATGACCGCTTGCGGCGGTTCCGCTTCCTCCACTGCTGCATCTTCCTCTGAGGCTGCTTCCAGCGTTGCTGCTTCTTCCGAGGCTGTTGAGTCTGAGGCTGTTTCCGAGACCGCTGAGTCCGAGGCCGTTTCCAGCGAGGCTGCCGAGTCTGAGGCTGTTTCCGAGGCTGCTGAGTCCGAGGCTGTTTCTGAGGTCGCTGCTTCTACTGCCGCCTGATTTGGCTGACAGCACGTCCAACTTCTGATAAGCAATAAAAGGTGCCGCTCCCGCAGGGATCTCTCTACGGGAGCGGCACCTTTTTTCGTTTGTCGGCGGCTGCGTTTTCAGGCATGCAGCGCCGCGCGGATCTCGCCAAGATCGCGTGCAAAGCAGATGCCCTGCTGCCGCTCTGGCGAGGAAAGCCCCTTGCGGATCATCTCTGCCAGCAGCGCTTTCAGGCCGCTGTAGTAGCCGTTCAGATCATACAGGATGCAGGGGGCGTCCAGCTGGCCCAGCGACACCTTGCTCATCACCTCAGCGATCTCCTCCAATGTGCCGGTGCCGCCGGGGAATGCGATGAACGCATCGCCCAGCTCGATCATTTTTGTTTTGCGCTCGGTCATGTCCTTTGTCACGATCAGCTGTGTCAGGCCGTCGTGCTGCAGCTCCCGGTCCACAAAGAACTGCGGCTCCACGCCGGTCACTTCGCCGCCCGCTGCCAGCACGCTTTCCGCCAGCGTGCCCATCAGCCCGCTGCGGGAGCCGCCGTAGACCAGCGCGTTGCCGCTTTGGCCGATCCAGCTGCCCAGCTCCTGCACAGCCTGCTTCAGGGCAGGGTCGCTGCCCTCATTGGCCCCAAGATATACGGTGATCTTCATCGTTTTTCTCCCCTTTCACTTTGAACTGATTATAGCACATCTGCCCCAAAACGCAAAGCGCCGCCCGCTCTTGACAGGCAGACCGTGCCGGTATATCATAATTGTGATGTCTGGTTTTTACAAAGGAGGATGCCCCATGCCCTACACCGTTGGAGAAATGGCAAAAATGCTGGATGTTCCCGCATCCACCCTGCGCTACTATGATAAAGAAGGTCTGCTGCCCTTTGTGGCGCGTTCCTCCGGCGGAATCCGGCTGTTTCAGGATTCCGACCTGGAATGGCTGCGGGTGATCGGCTGCATGAAAAAAGCCGGCATGTCCATCAAGGACATCCGGCAGTACATTGAACTGGCCATGCAGGGCAACGACACCATTGACACGCGGCTTGCCATGTTCCGCCACCAGCGCGAAGTGCTGGAAGCCCAGATGGCAGAGCTGCAGCACACCATGAGCATGGTGGACTACAAGTGCTGGTATTACGAAACGGCGCAGGCCACCGGCACCATCGACACGCCGAAGTATATGCCGCTGGAGCAGATCCCAGAGCAGTTCCGCGTCATCCGGCAGGAACTGCAGAAAATGCCGGAGAAGTAAGACCCTCTCCGTTTCGTTCCTTTATACGCCCCACAATATGACACCCAACACCGCAGAAAGCACGATCATCCCGATGGGAGACGGCGCTTTCTGCGTTTTCTTTTTGTAGAGCAGATGTATTGCCCACAAAAGTGCAAATACAAAGATGGAACGTCCATCCGGCGCAAAGCCGCCCGCAAGACTCTGGAAGCCGCCCAGCGTCGAAAGCGCCATGGTGATGGCCGTGGCAAGGATCATGGCCACCACGCAGGGCCGCACCCCGGAGAGGATGGCTTCCACAGCCGGGTATTTCAGCAGGCTTTTCAGTGCCGCCGCGATCAGCAGGATGATGCCAAAGGACGGCAGCACCACCCCCAGCGTCGCGCACAGCGCCCCGGCAAAGCCTGCCTGCGAGGAGCCAATGAAAGTTGCCATGTTCACCGCCAGCGGCCCGGGCGTGGACTCCGACACTGCAATGAAGCTGAGGAACTCCGCTTCAGTCAGCCAGCCGTGGCCCAGCACTACCTCCCGCACCAGCGAGATCATGCCATAGCCGCCGCCGAAAGACAGCGTACCGATCATGAGAAAGTTGAGAAACAGTTCCAGACAGATCATGCGCGCTTGCCCCCTTTCCGCAGCTGCCGTACAAGGTACACCGCCAGCCCGGCGGCCCCGCTGAGCAGGATGTAGAAGATGGACGAGAAGGACACCGCCAGCACCGAGCAGCTCACCATGGCCGCCACGACCGCCGCCAGCACCAGCAGGTTGAAGGGAGTGCGTTCCAGATTTTTCAGCATCTTCAGCCCCGCCGAAAGGATCAGATAGATCACACAGGCCTGGATGCCCCGGAAGGCGCTTGCCACCACCGAGAGCGCCAGAAACTGGTCGAAGAACAGCGAGATGATGTAGATGACTGCAAACGACGGGATGCACACGGCCAGCGTGGAGGCTGCCGCGCCAGAAAAGCCGCCGATCTTGTAGCCGATGTAAGTGGCGCTGTTCACCGCCATGGGGCCCGGGGTGGACTCGGCAATGGCGACCATATCCAGAAATTCTTCCCGGCTCACCCACTGCTTCTGCTCCACAAATTCGTGCTCCAGCAGGGCCACCATGGCGTAGCCGCCGCCAAAGGTGAACGAGCCGATCTTGAAAAATGTCGTAAAAAGCTCTTTTGTCTTTGACATACCCTTCCACCCTTCTTTCGCTTCATTATATCATTTTTCCAGCTTCTATGGTATACTTTAAAAAAGGAATATGCTGCTTTCTTTGGAAAAAGCAGAAAAAAGGAGTTTAGGATACGGATATGAAAACAAAATTTGGCATCGTGGGCTGCGGCTTTCTGGGCAACATCGTGGCCGACGCATGGAAGAACGGCCTGCTGCCGGACTATGAGTTGGTGGGCGTCACCAGCCGCACCCGCGCTTCGGCCGAAAAGACTGCTGCCACCGTGGGCTGCGCCGTCTGCGACGATGTGGACGCCCTGCTGGCACTGGAGCCGGAGTACATCGTGGAGACCGCTTCCGTCGAAGCCGTGCGCGCCATGGCCATCCCCGTGCTGAAAAAGGGTGTGAACCTCGTCATCATCTCCATCGGTGCCTTTGCAGACCTTGATTTCTATGCCGATGTCAAGGCTGCTGCCGTGGAAGGCGGGGCCAAGGTGCATCTGGCCAGCGGTGCCATCGGCGGCTTTGACGTGCTGCAGACCGTCACCCTGATGGCCGAAGCGCAGCACCTGGCCGAGACCGCCGGCATCGAGACCCACACCGGTGCCAAGGGCTTCCGCAACACGCCCGTGTGGGCAGACCACCTGCTGACCGACACCGAAAAGACCACCGTCTTCACCGGCAATGCCAAGCAGGCCATTGCCACCTTCCCCCGCCGCGTGAATGTGGCTGTGGCCACCTCGCTGGCCACCACCGGCCCGGACATCACCGGCGTGACCATGCACTCGGTGCCCGGCTGGGTGGGCGACGACCACTGCATCACCGCCGAGATCGAGGGCGTGAAGGCCACTGTGGACATCTGCTCCTCCACCAGCGCCATCGCCGGCTGGAGCGTGGTGGCCCTGCTGCGCAACCTGGCCTCCCCGGTCTGCTTCTATTAAAGGAGGTGCCTTGTGATGTTTGAAAAGCTGGTTGCCATTGAGCCCGTCAGCCTGATTCCCTCTGCCGAGGAAGAACTGCACGCCTACGCAAAGGAAGTCGTGCTCTACCCCGACATCCCCGCCGACGAGGACGAGATCGTCCGCCGCATCGGGGACGCCGACGCGGTGCTGCTGAGCTACACCTCCCGCATGGGCAAGAGCGTCATTGAGCGCTGCCCGAACATCCGCTACATCGGCATGTGCTGCAGCCTTTACTCCGAGGAAAGCGCCAATGTGGACATCGCCTACGCCCGCACCCGGGGCATCCAGGTGCTGGGCATCCGGGATTACGGCGACCGCGGCGTGGTGGAGTATGTGCTGCACGAGCTGACCGGCCTGCTGCACGGCTTCGGGATGCCCATGCTGCGGGACGAGCCGGTGGAGATCACCGGGCTGAAGGTGGGCATCGTGGGCCTGGGCGTGTCCGGCCGGATGATCGCCGATGCGCTGCAGTTCATGGGTGCGGATATCAGCTATTACAGCCGCAGCCGCAAGCCGGACGCCGAAGCTGCCGGCATGGCCTACAAGCCGCTGGCCCAGCTGCTGGCCGAGAGCGAAGTGGTGTTCACCTGCCTGAACAAGAACGTGCTGCTGCTGGGCCGTGAGGAGTTCGCCCAGCTGGGCGCAGGCAAAGTGTTGTTCAACACCTCCATCGGCCCGGGCTTTGATTCTGCAGCACTGGAAGACTGGCTCACCCTGCCGGGCACCCACTTCTTCTGCGACACCCGCGCCGCCGCCGGGCCTGTCAGCGAGGGGTTCTTTGAAAAAGAGAACGTCCACTGCGCGAATGTCTCCGCAGGCCGCACCAAACAGGCCTTTGTGCTGCTGAGCCAGAAGGTGCTGGCGAACATCCGCACCGCCTTGCACGAGGGCTGAGTCCCCGCCCGGTCCGCCGCAACGATTTTTAACAAGAAAGCCGAATTTCCGCCAAGAAAAGTTGGTCGCGTATTCATTGATTTCGTGCTATACTATGTTAAAAATCATTGCAAAGGTGGGAATAATATGAGTTCCTCGCGAAAACCCTATCTAGATAACATCCGCTGGGCGACTGTCGTCCTTGTTGTGATCTACCATGTGATCTACATGTTCAACGGCGTGCAGCCCTTTGGCGTCATCGGACCGTTTCGGGAGCATCAGTTCCAGGATGGTTTCCTGTATCTGGTCTACCCCTGGTTCATGGCACTGCTGTTCGTTGTGTCGGGCATGAGCGCGCGGTACTGCCTGCAAAGCCACACCACGAAGCAGTTTTTGAAGGACAAAACGCGCAAGCTGCTGGTCCCGTCCACGATCGGCTTGTTCGTGTTCCAGTGGATCCTCGGCCTTTACAACGTAAAAATTGGCGGCGGCGTGGACTTTTCCGCCATCCCGAAGCCGGTGCTGTATCTGATTGCGGTGCTGTCCGGCGTGGGGCCGCTGTGGTACATCCAGATGCTCTGGCTGTTCTCTGTGCTCTTGCTGGCCGTGCGGAAAATGGAAAAAGACCGGTTCTGGAACTTCTGTTCCAAGGCACCGGTCTGGAGCATCGCACTGCTGGTGATCGTTGTTTATGGCTCTGCGCAGGTGCTGAACACCCCCGTCGTTACGGTATATCGGTTCGGCATCTACGGGTTCAGCTTCTTCGCCGGGTATTTCCTGTTCTCCCACGATGAAGTCATGGAGCGGCTGTGCAAGTGGTGGTGGATGTTTGATTTAGCGGCGGCTGTGCTTGGCATCTCGTACACCCTGCGCTATTTGGGCGAGAACTACGCCGTTGCGCCCGTGCTGAACAATATCCATGCCTGCGCCTACTGCTGGTTTGCCATCCTGGGCATCCTCACGACCATGAAACACTATGCCGACACCGCAAACAGCTTCACCCGCTGGATGGCAAGCCAGTCGTGGGGGCTCTACATCTTCCATTACCTGCCCATTGCAGTGATTGCGTGCGGACTGCGCGAGCACGCCCCGAACGCCCCGGAAGTGCTGGTTTACCTGCTCGTGGGCATCGGTGCCTTTGCGGGCGCGTACCTGCTGAATGCACTGATCAGCCGGATCCCCGTTCTGCGCTGGTGCGTTCTCGGGCTGCGAAAGGAGAAAGAACGTGTTCAAGGATAATCTCATCTCGCTCCGCAGGGCAAACGGCCTTTCGCAGGACGAGCTGGCCGAAAAGATCGGCGTGACCCGCCAGACCCTTTCAAAGTATGAGACTGGGGAATCGCTGCCAGACATCGAACGGTGCAAACAGCTGGCGGATATTTTCGGCGTTTCCATGGATGATCTGGTGAACTACGAGAAAACCGACCGGGAAAACATGGGGTTGGAAGTGCCGCCCAAAGGCAAACACATTTTCGGCATGGTAAAGGTGGGCGACAAAGGGCAGATCGTTATCCCTGCCAATGCGCGGAAAATTTTTGACATCCAGCCGGGCGACAATCTGTTGATTTTGGGCGATGAGGAGCAAGGCATCGCCATCCTCAAAGAGAAAAAGTTTCTGGAACAGCTCCGGCTGATGGAGCAGATGCGGCACATGGGATCCGGTGAATGATCGACCGCCGCGGAAATGCTTTCTCAAAAGAAACTGCCATTAAAATCAAGTTCTAAAAATGCCGTGCTGCCTTTGGAAAGCTCCATTGACAGCACGGCATTTTGCAGCTTACCCCCTGATTTTTACAGCTTACCGCTCCCATCATGGTGCATCCGGGCTTTCTATGCTATAGTATTTTCAGAGGGAGGAGGGACGACATGAAATTGACCGTTGAACAAGTCACGACCGAAACGCCAGAAGAAGTGCTGATCCGCTGCCACGACCCCGAAGAACCGTGGGTCAGTGAGGTGCAGAACATTGCCGCTGGGCAGATCACGGTGAATGGCGTTCTGGATGGAAAGATGTGCCGCTTGAAGCTCGGTGACATCTACTATTTTGAAGTGGTAGAGGGAAACTCGTTTCTGTACTGCCAGAAAGAAGTGTTCTCCTGCAAACAGAAGCTCTATGAATTTGAAGCGCTGTGCATCGGCACGATGTTGTTCCGATGCAGCAAGTCCATGATTTTGAATGCCGGAAAAATTGATTCTATTCTCCCTTCCCTTTCCGGCCGCTTTGAAGCGGTGCTGGACAACGGCGAAAAGGTCATGATTTCCCGGCAATATGTCAGTGCCCTGAAACGGCTGCTGGGGCGATAAGGAGGAGCGTATGAAAAAAATCGAATTCTGGCTGCATCGGTTTGTGTTTGTCTACGGCCTTGTCATGCTCATCACCTTTTTCATGTGCCTGTTGTTCAACCCCACCAGCGAGCTGCCGGTCGTCCGCTTTTTTGGCCGCTGCATCCTGCTGACGCTGGTGAGCATGGCCACGCTCATCGTATATGCTTCCAGTGAAGAACTGACAAACCGGGCGTGGTGGTTCCGCACCATCCTGCACGCGGCTTTCCTGGAAGCGATACTGCTTCCACTCGCCCATAGCTGGGGCTTTTGGTACAATGCGCTGGATGGCGTGATCTACGGCTCGTTTATTCTGGCTGCGAAGATTCTGTGGCATCTGATCGACTTCGGGCAGAGCTTCTACACCGCCACGCAGCTGAATGAACAGATCCGGCAGAGAAAGCTGGAAGAACGCAACAAGGAGGACGCCGCAAATGGCTAAAACGGATTGGATACGATGCCCGAAGTGCGGCAGCAAAACGCGCACGATGATTCGGGAGCATACGGTGCTGGAAGATTTTCCGCTGTTTTGCCCCAAATGCAAATACACCTGCGTGATTCGCTTCAAAGACGGAAAAATGGAAGAAACCGTGCCGGAAAAGGCATAAAGTTGGGAGGAAGCTTCGATGGAATATATCCGCATTACAAAAGAAAACATCGACAAGGAACACATCTGCTGTGCCATGTCCGACAAGCAGAGCCTTGCCAAAAAAGAATGGCTCAAGCAGCGGTTTGACGAGGGCCTTGTTTTCTACCGCAGCGTAGAGCGCGGCAAGTGCTTTATTGAATACATCCCGGCAGAAAATGCTTGGGTGCCCATTGAAGCAGACGGCTGGCTGTACATCGACTGCCTGTGGGTTTCCGGCTCCATGAAGGGCCACGGATATTCCAACGATCTGCTCTCCGAGTGCATCCGGGATGCCAAGACGCAGGGCCGGAAAGGACTGTGCATCCTGTCCGCCGAGGGCCGGAAGCGGGAGTTTCTGGGCGACCCGAAATTTCTGGCACATCAGGGCTTTGTATCTGCGGATGTTTCAGACTGCGGCATCAACCTGATGGCTCTGCCGCTTATGCCGGATGCCGAACTGCCGAAATTCAAATCCTGCGCAAAGCACCCCAAGATGGACGAGGACGGTTTTGTGCTTTACTACACCGATCAATGCCCCTTTACAGCTTACTGGGTGCCGAAAGTGCAGGAAACGGCGCAGGCACACAACATTCCGCTCAAGGTGGTTCATATCACCGACAAAGAAACCGCGCGGAACCTGCCTGCACCTGTCACCACCTACGCACTGTTCCGGGACGGAAAATTTGTGATGCAGGGCATCCAGTCGGACAAGAAATTTTTGAAATTGGCAGCAGAATAATGGAATCAAGCAAGACGCCAGATGCTTAGACGCAGTGCAGCCCATGGAATTGGGGTGCGCTACGTTTTTATTTTGGAGGATCTTATATGAAAGAAATCGTTGTATACGTTCACGGAAAGGGCGGTTCGGCGCAAGAGGCCGAGCATTATAACGCCCTATTCCCTGACCGTGAAGTCATTGGTTTCGACTACCGCGCACAAGCTCCATGGGAAGCCACGGAGGAATTTCCCGGATTTTTTGCGGCACTGCGGAAACGCGAGGATTCCATCACGCTGGTAGCAAACAGCATTGGTGCGTTTTTCTCTTTGTCCTCACTGGATGAAAAATTGGTGGATACCGCTTATTTTATTTCTCCAGTGGTCGATATGGAACAGCTGATTTGCAACATGATGCAATGGGCTGGCGTCTCCGAATCCGAACTTGCAGAGAAACTGGAAATTCCCACAACATTTGGCGAAACGCTGTCGTGGAAATATCTCTGCTATGTCCGGGAGCATCCGATTTCATGGAAAATCCCTACGTGCATTTTGTATGGGGAAAATGACAATCTGACCTCCAAGGAAACCATAAAGGCCTTTGCGGAAAAAATCAATGCAGAGCTGACCGTTATGCCTAGCGGAGAGCATTGGTTTCATACGAAAGAACAGCTGCAGTTTTTAGACAACTGGATTTTGAAAAATCAGCCCATGCTTTTGGAAAGAAGATCACAATGCCGTTCAGGGATACATTTTAAGCGGTGCAAAGTTTTTTGAACCTGACCCTGACACAATAATACGATATGCCAGACGCAAAGACGCAGAGCAGAACTTGAAAAAATCAAGCTGCCCTGCGTCTTTTGCTTTGAGAAAGGATACTTTTATGAACTTTTTGAAAGCTCTTTTTCCGAAAAGAGAAAAATGGATCGAATTTGATACGCTGTACTCCATCGAGCGGCTGGAACAGCTGCGCTTCTTCATGGTTGAAAACCATATTCCGTATAAAGTGCGGGCTGCACTGCTCCCGGTGCCGCTGAATGCACCGATGCCTTCCTGTGCAGCGTCACGCTCCCTGTGGTATGTTTCCGTACATCCAGAGGACGTGCACCGAGTAGAATATTATCTTCGCACCGAAAGGAGCTGCTGAGCATGAAAAAATCATCCGTGCGCTTGTTATTGACCGCAGCGGCTCTGCTGCTGATTGCGGGCACCCTTTTCGGATTTGCCCAATCGTGGATCTATGCCGGGCTGATCTGGTCGGGCGCATTTGGCTGCCTGGTCGCCGCTTTGAATTTCAGAGACGCGGAGAATGACGATGAACCTCACGAGGATTGAACTTTGAGTGTGTGCAAAAATTCGAAAAGATCCATCCTATTGCGAAAGTGTACTGTTCTCTATCAGGACAAACAATCTCGAAGTGGGTTGAACGAACCCATGTCCAAAATTCACGACTTTGTTAGATTTTCCCTATAAAACAAATAATCCGAACCCATCTCCTATCGGAGACAAGTTCGGATTATTTTTATTTGGCAAAGAACCGTAATTTTGATAGAAAACCTTAAAGGGGGTGCAACTTCGGTTCAGAGGGGGTGCAGTTCTCAATTTAGGGGGGTGCATTTATCGTGACGGAGCATGGAACACCTCTCTGCTATTCACTCTCCCACTATAATGCTCAGTGTGGTTCCAATATCTGCATCAATGCAGATCGCCTGCCGATCTATCTCCTGCGGACAAACTGCTTGCCCTTGATTGATACAGGCATAAGTGGCATGGGAGTTCTTCGCCGTCATCTGCCAGAAGGGGTACTTGATGATGACCGGCGTATTGTAGCCTACACCCAGTTCCAGAAAGAGAATGCTCTGCCCACTTCTGGTGCGGAGAAAGTTCTCATACCGCTCCGCTGCTCTGTGCCAGCCTTCGTCTTCCACAAAGGTATCATCGCAGCGGAGATTCATGGTCATAGGCTTGCCACAGTGAGGGCAGACCGGCAGAAGTTCAGATGGTATTTTCATATTTTCCTGCCGCTTGACCATTTCACGGATCACGGCTTCGTTATCGAAAGTCTCCTGACAGCACGGCTCACTGCATTGGAACAGGCCGTAATCTCCTTGCGTATAGAACAGCCGCTTTTTATCAAAGCCAGCCTTCTGAAAACAGTGGTCTACATTGGTTCGGCATATTCGAAGTCTTCACCCTTCAGGAATACATTGACCTTATGCTCTTCTCCATCGCCGATTACATAGACGCGGTCAATAATGACCTTTAGAGTAGAGATCACTTTGCCGACCTCTATGTCGTTATATGTACTCACTGTAATTTCTCCGTTAGCAACTTTCAAAATAGCGATTGATGTCCGCTATAATCTCCCTCTCGCCCTCGCGCCCTTCTTTCAGGAACGTGAACATTGGATAAGCGTGCGGCATACCCTCTTTTATTTTGATCTCATAATCCTTCACCCCGCAGCGGATGAAGGATTTTTCATAATCCGGCGCGATTCCGGCAAAAACCTCATCTCCGCCAAAGTACATGATGATTTTAGGGAAGCCTGTGTAATCGTCCTCATCCGCCTTGCCGAGAATGTACTGCGGAAGATCTCCGTTCGGGTTATAATACTTTACCATCGTCTCAAACATATCCCAGTGGAGGATCGGATCGCGGGAATCAATCCCTCTCATCCGCGTTTTCGCATCCTCGCTCATCAATAGTCCTGACACAGAAACGGGTAGCATCAGTCCCGGCATGGGAAGCTCTGGATATTTTTTAACCATGTGCCGTCCTGCCTGCATCAGGACATCCGCGCCGCCGGAAATTCCAAGCCAGACGATGTTCTCCGCAGGAAACCTTTTCAGCATCTTCTCATGCAGTCGAATAGTAAACTCCGTTTCGTCCATAAGATCATAGTCCGGCAGCAGCGGATAAAGCGGTATCCAGAGCTCCGCTCCTGTTCCCTCAATATAATTCCTGATAGACCCCCTATACGGAAGCTGCCATCGCCTCGATCCACCGCCGGGGAAGTACACAACCGCGCAATCCGGCTTGGTTCCGGTCTTTTTTTCCCACGATGACGTGAAATCCGTCCATTATTTCGTCCCGAAACTCAAATCCCTTGATTTTCGGAAGAGAAAACTTGAATTTTCGCTGGATGTCATAGGATGCCTGCTTAAACTCCTCATAGGACTCCTCTTTGTGAAGGGAACTGCCCTTCACCACCGTCTTTACGATTGGTTTTAATATACTATATAGAAGGCTCATCCTATATCACCACTTTCATTCATCCAGCGTTAGTCATTTCTAACCATTATAACACTGTCCTTCAGAAAAAGCAAGACGTTCTCGCATGTTTTTGATGGGACTTATTTCAATAAAAGCGGCTGCGAAGGTTTTGCTTATAAAATGAAAATGGAGGCAGGAACGGCACTAATTAGACCAGATAAAACCGCCCGCATTGTGGTCAAAATTGTGGTCAAAACCAAATGAGGTCAGCCCACAAACGAAAAAAATCCAACGATTTCTAACGTGAAATCGTTGGATTTTTGGTCCGAGTGGCGAGAATCGAACTCACGGCCTCTTGAACCCCATTCAAGCGCGCTACCAAAACTGCGCTACACCCGGATATCGTCCTCTGCCTCCCTACCGAAGCATCGGCGACAAGAAATATTATACTCAGATGCAGTGGTTTTGTCAACCGCTTTTTTGAATTTTTTCGTGTTTTTTGAAGAAAAGTCTGATTTATACGCACATACGCCGTTTTATTTGCCCTGCTCCGCCTGCAGCTGCTTATCTTTTTCCAGCAGCGGTTTCAGGTACTGGCCGGTAAAGCTGCCGGGCACCTCGGCCACCTGCTCAGGGGTGCCCTCGGCCACGATCTCACCGCCGGCGCTGCCGCCCTCGGGGCCGAGATCAATGATGTGGTCGGCACACTTGATGAGATCCAGGTTGTGCTCGATGACGATGACGGTGTTGCCCGCGTCCACCAGCTTCTGCAGCACCTCGATCAGTCGGTGCACATCTGCGATGTGCAGGCCGGTGGTGGGCTCGTCGAGGATATACACCGTCTTGCCGGTGCTGCGGCGGGCCAGCTCATTGGCCAGCTTCACACGCTGGGCTTCGCCACCGGAAAGGGTGGTGGCGCTCTGCCCCAAGGTGACGTAGCCAAGACCCACGTCCAGCAGCGTTTGCAGCTTGCGGGCGATCTTGGGCTGGTTGGCAAAGAACACCACCGCTTCCTCCACGGTCATGTTCAGCACATCCGCAATGGTCTTTTCCTTATACTTTACTTCCAGCGTTTCCCGGTTGTAGCGCGCGCCCTTGCACACCTCGCAGGGCACATATACATCCGGCAAAAAGTGCATCTCGATCTGCAGAATGCCGTTGCCCTCGCAGGCTTCGCAGCGACCGCCCTTGACGTTGAAACTGAACCGCCCCGGGCCGTAGCCGCGCATCTTGGCGTCCTGCGTCTGGGAAAATACGGTGCGGATATCGTTGAACACGCCGGTGTAGGTGGCGGGGTTGGAGCGTGGGGTGCGGCCGATGGGCTGCTGGTCGATGCCGATGACCTTATCCACGAACTCCAGCCCCTCTACCCCATCGCACTTGCCGGCGCGGGAGCGGGCACCGTTCAGTTCGCTGGCCAGCGTTTTGTACAGGATCTCGTTGATGAGGCTGGACTTGCCCGAACCGGAAATGCCGGTGACGCAGATGAACTCCCCCAGCGGGAAGCTGACATCGATATTGCGCAGGTTGTTTTCCCGTGCGCCCTTTACGGTCAGGCAGTGACCGTTGCCGGTGCGGCGGGTCTGGGGCACTGCAATGCGCTTGCGGCCGGAGAGATAGTCGCCGGTAATGCTGCGCTTGGCCTTGCAGATATCCTTTACGCTGCCTGCGGCCACGATCTCGCCGCCGTGCACGCCGGCACCCGGGCCCACGTCCACGATATAATCTGCGCTGCGCATGGTGTCCTCATCGTGCTCCACCACAATGACCGTATTGCCAAGGTCGCGCAGATTTTTGAGCGTAGCAATCAGCTTGTCGTTGTCGCGCTGGTGCAGGCCGATGCTGGGCTCATCCAGCACATACAGCACACCGGAAAGGGCGCTGCCGATCTGGGTGGTCAGGCGGATGCGCTGGCTCTCACCGCCGGACAGCGTGCCCGCCGACCGGGCCAGCGTGAGGTAATCCAGACCCACGCTCTGCAAAAACTGCAGGCGGTTCTTGATCTCCTTCATGATCTGGCCGCCGATCTGGCGCTGCTTTTCGGTCAGATTCGGCTCATTTTCCTTGATGAACGCCAGCTCATCCCGGATGGACATCTCGCAGAAGTCGCTGATGTTCTTATCGCCGATGGTCACGGCCAGCACCACCGGTTTCAGACGCTTGCCGTGGCAGTCCGGGCACTCCACACCGGACATGAAGCTGCCGATCTCCTCTTTCATCCACTCGCTGTTGGTCTCGCGGAAGCGGCGCTCCAGATTCTCCACGATGCCCTCAAACGTGTTGTAGTATACACCGCTGCCGAACTCGTTGGTGCGGTGCATCTCGATCTTCTCGCCATTGGTGCCGTAGAGCAGGGCGTTGACGGCTTCGGTGCTCATATCTTTGATGGGCGTATCCAGCGTGAAACCGTACTTTTTCCCAAGGCCTAGGTAGTACATCTCGCTCACAGAGCCTTCTGCATAATACCAGCCGCTGGCCTTGATGGCACCCTCGCGGATGGACAGGTTCCGGTTGGGCAGGATGCGCTCCTCATCCACTCGCATGAAGGTGCCAAGGCCGGTGCACTTTTCGCAGGCACCCAGCGGATTATTAAAGGAGAACAGCCGAGGTGACAGGTCGCTGATGGAGATGCCGTGTTCCGGGCAGGCAAAGTTCTGGCTGAAGGTCATGCACTCGCCGCCGATGACATCCACCTCAGCGATGCCGCCGGTGAGGGCCAGCGCCGTCTCCAGCGAATCCGCCAGACGGCCCCGGATGCCCTTGCGCAGGGCAAGGCGGTCCACGACGATCTCCACCGTGTGCTTGATGTTCTTTTCCAGTTTAATCTCCTCGTCGAGATCGTACATGTTGCCGTCAATTTTCACACGGGCATAGCCGCCGCGGCGGGCGGCATCCAGCTCCTTCTGCTGGGTGCCCTTGCGCTGGCGCACCACCGGGGCCAGCACCTGAAACTTCGTGCCTTCGTCCAGTTTCAGCACTGCATCCACCATCTCGTCCACGGTCTGCTGGCTGATGACCCGCCCGCACACCGGGCAGTGGGGCACGCCCACGCGGGCATACAGCAGGCGCAGGTAATCGTAGATCTCGGTCACGGTGCCCACGGTGGAGCGGGGGTTGTGACTGGTGGTCTTCTGGTCGATGGAGATGGCCGGTGAAAGGCCTGTGATCTCGTCCACATCGGGCTTGTCCATGCGGCCCAAGAACATACGGGCATAGCTGGACAGGCTCTCCACATAGCGGCGCTGACCGTCGGCGTAGATGGTGTCGAAAGCAAGGCTCGACTTGCCCGAACCGGAAAGGCCGGTCATGACGATCAGCTTTTCCCGCGGGAGGGTCAGGCTGACATTTTTCAGGTTGTGCTCGCGGGCACCTTTGATGACGATCTTATCGTTTGCCAAGGTATTTTCTCCCTTTTCGTTGTGTCTGTGAATGGTTCTGTTTGCGCTCCGTCTCGGCGGCAGAGTCCACGGTGGGGTTCTCGCCCCGGCGCAAGCGGTCGATCTGATCACGCAGGAAGGCCGCGTGCTCGAACTCCAACAGCTTTGCCGCTTCCTTCATCTCGCGGGTCAGGCGCTCAATGGCGGCTTCCCGCTCCAGTTTGCCCATGCGGCGGGTGTTGAGCTTGGCGTTCTCAGCCTTATCGCTGATCTCGATGCTGTCCGCAATGGCTTTAACGATGGTCTTGGGCACGATGCCGTGCTCCTGATTGTAGGCCATCTGAATGGCGCGGCGGCGCTCGGTCTCGGTGATGGCGCGGTCCATGCTGTCGGTGACCACGTCCGCATACATGATAACAAGGCCCTCGGCGTTGCGGGCAGCGCGGCCAATGGTCTGGATGAGGCTGGTCTCGCTGCGCAGGAAACCTTCTTTATCGGCGTCCAGAATGGCCACAAGGCTCACTTCGGGCAGGTCGAGGCCTTCACGCAGAAGGTTGATGCCCACCACTACGTCGATGGAGCCCAGACGCAGGTCCTTGATGATCTCCATGCGCTCAAAGGTGTCCACCTCGTGGTGCATATACTTGACCTTGATGCCCTGCTCGGTGAGATAATCGGTCAGGTCCTCGGCCATCTTTTTGGTCAGAGTGGTCACCAGAACGCGCTCGTGCCGCTCGATGCGGGTGTTGATCTCGCCCAACAGGTCCACCACCTGCCCTTCCACCGGGCGCACCGAAATGAGCGGGTCCAGCAGACCGGTGGGCCGGATGACCTGCTGGGCCACCTGGGTACTGTTCTGGCGCTCATAGTCGCCGGGGGTAGCCGAGACGAAGATCATCTGGTTGAGCTTGGACTCCACTTCCTCAAACTTCAGCGGGCGGTTGTCGAACGCCGACGGCAGACGGAAGCCGTACTCCACCAGCGTCTTTTTGCGGGCGTAGTCGCCGCCGTACATGGCGCGCACCTGCGGCAGAGTGACGTGGCTCTCGTCCACGAACAGCAGGAAATCGTCCGGGAAATAATCCAGCAGGGTGGTCGGCATACTGCCCGGCGCGCGGCCGGAGAGCACCGCCGAATAGTTCTCGATGCCCTTGCACATGCCCACCTCGTTGAGCATCTCGATGTCGTAATTGGTGCGCTGGGCGATGCGCTGAGCCTCGATGAGCTTGCCCTCGGCGGTGAACTGCTTCACCTGCGCATCACACTCGGCGCGGATCTTTTCCAGCGCTGCGGCCTTTTTCTCGGCGCTGACAATATAGTGGCTGGCCGGGAAGATGGCCACATGCTTCACCACGTTCTGCTTCGCGCCGGTAAGCGGATTGAACTCGGTGATGCGGTCGATCTCGTCCCCGAAGAACTCCACCCGGATGGCAAGCTCGCTCATATAGGCAAGGTAAATGTCCACGATATCGCCGTGCACCCGGAACTTATTGCGTACAAAATTCACGTCGTTGCGCTCATACTGCAGTGTCACCAGCTTCTGGCACAGCTCGTCCCGCTCCATCTGCATCCCGGGCCGCAGGCTGATGACCATGCTGCGGTAGTCGATAGGGTCACCCAGCGAGTAGATGCAGGATACCGACGCCACAATGATGACATCCCGCCGCTCGGAAAGGGCCGCCGTGGCCGAGTGGCGCAGGCGGTCGATCTCGTCGTTGATGGCACTGTCCTTTTCAATATAGGTGTCGGTGCTGGGAATATAGGCTTCCGGCTGGTAGTAGTCGTAGTAGCTGACGAAGTACTCCACCGCGTTGTTCGGGAAGAAGGACCGGAACTCGGTGCACAGCTGGGCCGCCAGTGTTTTGTTATGCGCCAGCACCAGTGTGGGCCGGTTGCACTGGGCAATGACGTTGGCCATGGTGAAGGTCTTGCCGCTGCCGGTGACGCCAAGCAGAGTCTGGCAGCGGTCCCCCCGCTCTACGCCCTTTACCAGTGTTTCAATGGCCTGCGGCTGGTCGCCGGTGGGCTGGTAAGAGGATACCAGTTCAAATTTTTCGTCTGCCATCTTCCCTCTCCTCTCCGGCCCTCGCGCAAAGAACCACAATCAGTTGTATTTCACGCTATGATTATAGCACAGCAGTTTTATAATGTAAACAGTTTTTTGTTGTCCGACCCGTCAGGGCCAGAACAGCGTGCCGGTCTTGAAATCGAAGATGGGCAGGCGGTTCGCATCCCGCATGGAGAAATACTCGGTATCTGTCAGGATGAAGTGGTCCAGCAGATGAATTTTCACCAGGCCCAGCGCCCGGGCGATGCTGCCGGTGGCGTCCATGTCTTCCATGGAGGGCAGCGCCACGCCGTTGGGGTGGTTGTGGCAGAGCACCACAGCATCGGTTCCGCCTTTGATGGCCGCCGCTACCACATCCTTGATGTCCAGGCTCACCCGGTCGGAGGTGCCTTCCCGCAGCCAGACGGCGGCACGCACCCGCCTGCGGCTGTCCAGACTGACCAGCATGGCGCGCTCGTAGTCCGACCAGGCGAACTTTGCCATCAGGTAGCTGCCCATCTGCTCGGTGGTCTTGATGCAGCGGGTGGTGCTGGTGCGGCTGCGGCCATAGTAGCGGCAGATCTGCGGCAGCAGATGCAGCATCCGGGCACTGGCCGGGCCCACACCCTCCACGGTGCACAGTTCTTCCTCGCTGGCCTCCAGCACGGCGGCAAAATCGCCGAAGCGGTCGATCAGGTCGTGGGCGATGCCGTTGGTGTCCTTCTGCGCATTGGTCAGGTAGAGGATGTACTCCAGCGCTTCGTGCTCAGCCAGGCTGTCCAGCCCGTAGTTCTGCACCCGCTCCCGCATCCGCTGGCGGTGGCCCTTGTGCCGTTTTTGTTCTGCCATGACGGTTCTCCTTTTCTGGTTCGTTCCTTATAATAGTACCCATTTTGCCGCCAGAACTCAAGGCTTGCGGGAAAATATATTTTTGCGCGTTGACTTGCAGCAGATGCTGTATTACTATAAAAGTACACTTTATAGATTGAGGAACACTTATGAAACAATATACCGCAACCGCCAACGACGACGGTGTCCGCCTCTCACGCTTTGTGCAGAGCGTGACCCGCGACTTTCCCACCAGCCTGCTGTACAAAAGCTTCCGCAATAAGCGGGTGAAGGTAAACGGCAAAAAAGCTGCGCCGGAGTACCGCCTGCAGACAGGCGACCTTATTGAGCTGTACATCAACGACGAGTTCTTCCCGCCCGAGGGCGCAAAGCCCGCCGTGCCGAAAGCCGCCCCGAAGAAAAAGCAGAATCAGCCCAAGGTCACCGTCATTTATGAGGATGAAAACATCGCTGTGCTGTATAAACCCACCCACCTTTTGTGCCACAGCGACCGCACCGGTGACGCGAACCTTGTGGATGCCTTCACCCAGTATCTGGCCGAAAAGGGCGAGTATGACCCCCACGGCGAGAACCGCTTCAAGCCTGGCGTCTGCAACCGGCTGGACCGCGGCACCGAAGGTCTTGTCATTGCCGCCAAGAGCTACGCCGCCCTGCGGGACATGAACGAGATCATCCGCACCGACCTGCTCAAGAAGGAATACTACACCATCACGGTGGGCATTCCGCAGAGCGGGCGGTTCACCGCGTGGTGGGAGCACGACGAGAAAAACAACAAGGTGAGCATCCACGCCCACCAGTCGCAGGACGAGCGCCGCAAACAGATCATCACCGATGTGGACGTGCTGCGCACCGCCGGGCCCTTTGCGCTGTGCAAGATCGGGCTCATCACCGGCCGCACCCATCAAATTCGTGCCCATCTGGCCTACCTGGGCCGTCCGGTGCTGGGCGACATCAAGTACGGCAACCGCAAGATGAACGAGCGCACCGGTACCAAAACGCAGGCCCTGTGCGCCGTGCGCATCAGCTTCCTCGATATCCCGGAGGAAAACACCCTGCATTACCTCTCCGGCAAAGTCATCAAGCTGAAGGACCCGCAGATCGTGAAGCAGTTTGATGCGCTGGACAAAAACAAGACTGAACCTGCCAAAGGAGAATAATACCATGGAACTGAACGCCTACTTCAAAAGCATCATCGAGCAGGACCGTGAGCATGTGGTCATCTGCGACCTGAACCACACCATCCTTTATATGAACCCCTCGGCCATCCGGGACTACGCCAAATACGGCGGCGCTTCCCTGCTGGGCCGCAGCCTGATGAACTGCCACAACCCGCAGTCTGTGGCCGCCATCCAGAAGGTGGTGGACTGGTTTGCCGCCGACAAGAGCCACAACCTCATCTTTACCCACTACGATGAAAAGCATGACCGGGACGTCTACATGGTGGCTCTGCGGGACGACGACGGTACCCTCATCGGCTACTACGAGAAGCACGAGTCCCGCACGCGGGAGACCATGAAGCGGTACGATATGGAGTAAGATTTCATGCAGAAGATCGACCTTTCCACCTGGCCCCGGGCAGAGCTGTTCCGGTTCTTTTCCGGGGTGTCGCAGCCGTTTTACAGCGTCACCTTCCGGGTGGACGTGACGAACCTCCACGCCTACGCGAAGGCCCACGGCATCTCCTTCTATTATGCCCTCGGATATCTGGTGACCGACGCCGTGAATGCCGTGGAGAACTTCCGCTATACCATCCGGGCGGGTGAAGTGTGGCTGCTGGATGAACGCATCCCCAGCCTGACCGACCGGAAACTCAGCAGCGAGCAGTTCCACATCGTCACCCTGCCGAAGACCGGCACGCTGGACGAATTCTGCCGGGCGGCCAAAGCCAAAAGTGACGCGCAGAAAACCTTTCTGGACCAGAGCGGTGAGCCGGATGACCTCATCTACATTTCCTGCACCCCGTGGTTCGACCTGACCGGCTGCACCAACGAGCGGGATTTTGATAAGGACGACAACATCCCCCGCATCACCTGGGGCAAATATGTCCCGGAAAATGGCCGCGAAACACTGGGCATGAGCCTTGAGGTGAACCACCGGTTCATTGATGGGTACCACCTGGGGCTGTTTTACAAACATCTGCAAGCGAATATTGATGCATTATAAACAAAAAATCTGCCGCACATTGTACGGCAGATTTTTTTGTTATGTGTTACTTTTTATCCTGTTCCTGCGCTTCCTGGGATCCCTGATTTTTGCGCAGCTCTTTGATGCGCTTTTTCTCGCTCTGGACGTGGGGCCAGGGCCAGGTGAAGCCCTCGTTGGCTTTGCACCAGCGGGTGAGCGGGTAGAACGCAAAGGCCAGGCCGAAGATGTAGAGCAGCGCATACAACAGGGCATCCAGCGTGACAAGGGCATCCAGCGCGCCGATCACCGCTACCACGCAGCCCGCCTTTAGAAAGAACAGGCCATTCTGGCGGCAGTATTCCTCAAAGTGTTCGGCCTTGACGGCACGGCGGCCCTGATCGCCCCAGACACGGGGATTTTTCATGACCGAGTAGCCGTAAAAGACCATCATCAGGCCAAGGGTGAGCTGAAAGCCAAAAAACATCGGTGGTACCTCGTGTGTTGTCGGTTAATCCTCAAAGAACGGCTTCATGAAAGGCAGGAAGTCCAGCGTTGCAAAATAGTCACGCGGGGTCTCGGCACGGCGGATCAGGCGATGGCTGCCGTCCTCGCACAGCAGCACTTCGGCGCTGCGCAGCTTGCCGTTGTAGTTGTAGCCCATGGCAGAACCGTGTGCACCGGTGTCGTGGATATAGACGATATCGCCGATGTCGATCTTCGGCAGCATGCGGTCGATGGCAAACTTGTCGTTGTTCTCGCACAGACCGCCCACCACATCGTACATGTGGTCGCAGGGGGCATTCTCCTTGCCCAGCACGGTGATGTGATGGTAAGCGCCGTACATAGCCGGGCGCATCAGGTTGGCCGCGCAGGCGTCCAGACCGATGTACTCCTTATAAATGTGCTTCTCGTGGATGGCAGTGGCCACCAGTGCGCCGTAGGGGCCGGTGGTGAAGCGGCCCATCTCGGTGAAGATGGCCACATCGCCCATGCCTGCGGGGACGAGGATCTCCTCAAATTTCTTGCGCACACCCTCACCGATGGCCATGATGTCGTTCTCGGTCTGCTCGGGGCGGTACGGGATGCCCACGCCGCCAGACAGGTTGATGTAGCCGATGTGCACACCGGTGGCCTTCTGCACACGGACAGCCATCTGGAACAGGATACCGGCCAGCTCGGGATAGTATTCGTCGGAGATGGTGTTGGAAGCCAGGAAGGCATGGATACCAAAGTTCTTGGCGCCCTTGGCCGCCAGCTTCTTATAGCTCTCGATCATCTGCTCCTCGGTCATGCCGTACTTGGCATCACCGGGCTTGTCCATGACCTGGAAGCCCTCCTCGCTCTCGCCCAGGCTGAAGGTGCCGCCCGGGTTATAGCGGCAGAAGATATTCTCGGGCACACCGGCCACACGCTCCAGGAATTCCACCATGGTGGCGTCATCCAAGTTGATGTAAGCGCCCAGCTCATAGGCCTTCTTCATATCCTCCACAGGGGTCTGGTTGGAGGAGAACATGATGTCGCTGCCGGTGAAGCCGCAGGCCTCGCTGAGCATGAGCTCGGTCAGGGACGAGCAATCCACGCCGCAGCCTTCTTCCTTGAGGATCTGCAGGATGACGGGGTTCGGCAGAGCCTTGACGGCAAAATACTCCTTGAAACCCTTGTTCCAGCTGAACGCCTTGTTGATGCGGCGAGCATTCTCGCGGATGCCTTTTTCGTCGTAAACATGGAAGGGCGTGGGCACATCCTCAATGATCGCCTGCGCCATTTCCTCGGTCAGAAACGGTTTCTTTTCCATAGTTACATCCCTCTCATTTTATATGCACGCGGCCCATTACCGCATTACAGCTTCAGATTCTGTCGTGTCGGCGTGAAGGTGGGGATCATCTTCGCCAGCTGCTGCACCACGCCTTCATCGTTGTGGGCAGCGGCGGCTTCCAGCGCCTGCAGCTGCTCGTAGAACTCGGCCAGGTCGATGGTGCGCGGACTTGCCACGAAGATCTTGTTGTGCTGGGTGCGGCGCATCTTGTCCTGCTCCTCATCCATCATCAGTTCTTCGTAGAGCTTCTCGCCCGGGCGCAGGCCCACGATCTTGATCTCCATGTTCACGTCCGGCTCATAGCCGTAAAAGCGGATGAGCTGCTTGGCCAGGTCCATGATCTTGACCGGCTCGCCCATGTCCAGCACATAGATGTTGCCGCTTTCGGCCAGGGCACCCGCCTGCAGCACCAGCTGGGCTGCCTCCGGGATGGTCATGAAGTAGCGCTCGATATTGGGGTCGGTCAGGGTGACGGGGCCGCCCTTTTTGATCTGGGCCTCAAACAGCGGGATAACGCTGCCATGGCTGCCCAGCACATTGCCGAAGCGCACGGCCACGCACTTCATGTCGGTGTTGCCCGCAAAGGTCTGGATGAGCATCTCGCAGATGCGCTTGGTGCAGCCCATGACGCTGGTTGGGTTGACAGCCTTATCCGTGGACAGCTGTACCAGCCGCTCCACGCCGTGCTCGCTGGCGCTCACCAGCAGGTTCTTGGTGCCCAGCACGTTGTTCTTCACGGCCTCGGCCGGGCTGACTTCCATCAGCGGCACATGCTTGTGGGCCGCCGCATGGAACACCACCGTGGGATGGTAGGTCTCAAAAACTTCGTCCAGACGCTTTTTGTCACGGATGGAACCGATGAGCACCGTCACCGGGATATCCCGGCCGTACTTCTGCTGCAGCTCCATGAGCAGCTCATAGGCGCAGTTCTCATAGATATCAAAAATGAGCAGCTTGCCGGGGTGGAAGCGCATCACCTGGCGGCACAGCTCACTGCCGATGGAACCGCCGCCGCCGGTCACCAGCACCGTCTTGCCGGTGAGGTAGCCGGAGATCTTGTCGGTATCCAGCGTCACCTCGTCGCGAGAGAGGAAGTCTGCCGGGTTCAGTTCCCGGAAGGCTCCCTGCTGCGGTGCACCGGTGCCCACCAGCTGCGGGTCGCTGAGCACCTGCACCGCACAGTGGGTGCTGACGCACAGGTCGATGACATGGTTCAGGCGGCTGCCCTTCAGGGTGGGGATGGCAATGATGATGCTGTGGATGCCGTAGCGCTTACACAGCTCCGGGATCTCCTCCAGCGTGCCCTTGACCGGCACGCCGTGAATGGTCTGGTTCCGCTTGGCGGGGTCATCGTCCACCGCCACCACCGCGTGGCCGTATTCCTTGTTGGATTTGCACACATTGATGGCCCAGGCACCGGCCTCGCCTGCACCCACGATCATCACGGGGCGGTTGGGGTCCTTGGCCGGGACCCTGCGCAGGCGTTCGCCCAGCGGGTGGTTCAAAAACAACCGCCACGCCAGACGGCTGCCGCCCACCAGCAGAAAGATGAGCACTGCCGCCATGCAGTTGGCGGAATTGAACAGCACGCCGTGGATGCACAGGCGGTTGACCGCATACACGATGCCGGTGGGCACCGCGATCATTCCCGCCAGACGGAGAAGATCGCGCTCGCCGGCGTACTTCCACAGCACCGAATACAGTCCGCCCGCCAGAAAGCAGGCCACATACACCGCCACGATCCAGGGCAGGTTCGCATACAGGATGGCACGGTTGTGGGGCCACCAGGCGGCCTCCACCGCACCATCGGCGCGCAGCAGCAGCGCAAAGTAGAAGCTGAACGCCACGATCAGCGCATCCAGCAGCACCAGCACCGCCCGGCGTGCCAGCACCTGCGGCGTGTTCTTGGTTTTCTCTTTCACGAAAAAGTCCTCTTTTTCCCTCAGCGCAGGCACACTTCCTGCGCCGCTATTTTTGCCGGACCCGGTCCGGCTGCAGGGAGACGATATGCTCCCACTCCTGTATTATACTCACAATTGCACACCGTGTCCAGAAATTTTACGTTTTTCCCGTCCGTGGAAAATGCTGCACAGCTCTTTGCCCAGCCCCAGCGGCCAGGCCGCCAGCAGAAACACGGCTGCCATGCCGCTGCCGCCTGCCGCAAGGACCGCCAGCTGAAGCGGCAGTTCGGCGGTCAGCGGGTCGGCAAGAACGGTCCGCAGGCCCACACCCGCCGCAGCCGCCAGCACCGCCGCCAGTGCCGGTGCCCCCAGCCAGCGGAAGAACGCGTGGGGCGTCCCGCTGGAAAACAGCAGCCGTCCGGTGTTGGCCGTGCAGGTGTACAGGCTGGAGAGCAGGATCACCGCCAGAAAGCCTTTCATGCCAAAGCGCGGCAGCAAAAGCACTACCCCCGCGATGCGCAGGATGGAGTCCCACACGCTGTAGCGGAAGGCCGCCTTCTGCTCCCCCACCCCCTTCATGGCCCCGTCCACCATGCTTTCCAGATACATCAGCGGCATGGCCGGGGCCAGCGTTTCCAGGTAAAACCCGGCGTCCGCGCTCTGGTACAGCAGCTGTGCTGCCGGACGGCCCCACACCCAGAACAGTGCCCCGGCCAGCGCGGAGAAGTAGCCGGTGAGCCGCAGCATCCGGTCCAGAAGCGCGTTGAGCCTTTTTGTCTGGCCCAGAATGTGCGCCTGGGTGATCTCCGGCATCAGCAGCACCGAAAGGCTGCCCAGCAGCCCGAAGGGAAAGGTCAGCAGCGGCAGGGCCATGCCTTTCAGCTCACCATACTGCTCCAGTGCCGCGCTGCGCCCGCCCGCCCCGGCCAGATAGACCGCAAGGCAGGCGGGCACCAGCATGTTCTCAGCCGTGTGCAGGGCGCTGGCCAGTGCCCTGCCGCCTTCCACCGGCCACAGGATGTCCCACAGGCGGCGGCCCGGGTCGGCAGGGCGGACGGCCTTCTGCCCGGCAAAGCAGCGCCGGGCTTCCTGCCGGTAAAACAGCAGCATCAACACGGAAGAAACCGCCTCGCTGGCTGCCGTGGAAGCCAGCACCAGCGTGCAGCGCAGCCCCACATCTGCCCCTGCCGTGCGGGTGAGGGCCAGCACCACCAGCGCAATGCGCACCGCCTGCTCGGCCAGCTGGCTGAGCACATTGGGCGTCACCCGCCGCCGGGCCAGAAAAAAGCCGCGCAGCACCGCCGACACCGCCATCCAGGGCATGCCCAGTGCCGAGGCCTGCAGTGCACCGGCGGCGCGTACATCACCCAGCCACCATTTTGCCGCAAGGCCAGCCGTGGCCAGCTGTGCCGCAGTTGCCGCAAACCCCAGCGCCAGCCCGGCCGCCAGCAAGCGTCGCAGCATCCCCCGGGCGCTGCCGCTGTGTTCCGGCGTGCTGAGCTCCTCCGCCATGAGCCGCGTTGCCGCCACCGACACACCCGCCGTGGCCAGCGTGACGAACAGCGAATACACCGCTAGAACCAGCTGATACAGGCCCATGCCCTCGCCGCCCAGCGCGTTTGCCAGCCAGATGCGCAGGCCGAGCCCTGCCAGCCGCAGCACCACATCCGCTCCGGTGAGCAGTGCCGCATTCTTCAAATAGCTCTGCCGCATGGCGCACCTCCTGCCCAGAATGTTCCGGTTCCAGCATATGAAACGGCCGCGTGGGATATGCTCTGCAAAAGCAAAGCGGCGCGGCGGGTTGTTTCCCGTACATTTTTATGGTATAGTAAGGGGGCGGCCTTCCCCGGCCGTATACTATCAAGGAGGAAGCACACGGCAAAGGGCCTTTCTTCCCGCCGTGCGCAAAAAGAGAATGAGCGAAGAATGTACCCATGACTGCTCCAGTTGCGGAGCAGCATGTTCTTCCCGCAATGCAGCGCCCCAGCACGACGCCCCGAACCCCAACAGCAGTGTGAAAAAGGTCATCGGCGTGGTGTCCGGCAAGGGCGGTGTCGGCAAGAGCATGACCAGCGCCCTGCTGGCTTGTGCCATGGCCCGCCGCGGCTACCACTGCGGTATCCTGGACGCGGACATCACCGGCCCGTCCATCCCGAAGCTGTTCGGCATCCATGGCCGTGCCATGGCCGACGACAAGGGCTGCTGGCCCATCCAGAGCCGCATGGGCATTGATGTAATGAGCATCAACCTGCTGGTGGAGAACGAGGAGGACCCCGTTGTGTGGCGCGGCCCGGTCATTGCCGGCGCGGTCAAGCAGTTCTGGACCGATGTGGTGTGGAAGGACGTGGACTTCCTGTTCGTGGATATGCCCCCGGGCACCGGTGATGTGCCCCTGACCGTGTTCCAGAGCCTGCCGGTGGATGGCATCGTTGTGGTGGCAAGCCCGCAGGAGCTGGTAAGCATGATTGTGGCAAAGGCTGTGAACATGGCCGAGATGATGAAGGTGCCCATGCTGGGCATCGTGGAGAACATGAGCTACATCGTCTGCCCGGACTGCGGCAAGAAGATCAGCGTGTTCGGCAACAGCCATGTGGACGAGGTGGCAGCGAAGCACGGCCTGCCCGTGCTGGCCAAGTGCCCCATCGACCCGCAGCTGGCGGCTCTTTCCGATGCCGGCATGATTGAGACCTACGGCGGCGAGTATCTGGAAGGTGCCGCAGATGCCTGCGAAAAGCTGCTGAAGAAGTAAAAATCGTTTCTCTGCCCTGTGCCGTTTGCGCGGTGCAGGGCTTTTTGTTTGCAGAAAATATGGCTTTCTGCGCCTGCAGAATGCAGCAAAATGGAGAAAAGACGTTCTTTTCCGTATTTCTTTTGTTCTGCCAGCGCTTTAAAAAACAAGGTTCTGTGCCGTTTTTCTCTTTTATTTTTCGTTTTGTGAAGCGGTCTCAACTTTTCATCTGTTTTTTTGAAGCATTTTCTGCTTTCTCGCTATTGTCAAACCCACAGAAATGCTTTATAATAATAAAGCGGTCTGCAGCCATAAGCAGGCCGGTGTGTAAGAATGGAAATCCGGAATCGTCCCAAAGCGTTTTAGCAGCGCGTCCGCTGTGCGGCGGGCCGGGCGGTTTCGTCTTTTTCAAATTTTATAGAGTAATTGGGAAAAGGAGTATTCTACTATGCTGACGAATGAATACCTGAAGCGCGTTTACGAAGGTCTGGAAAAGCGCAATGCCAACGAGCCTGAGTTCCTGCAGGCTGTGCGCGAGGTTCTGGAGAGCATCCAGCCCGTTGTGGAGAAGCACCCCGAGTACGAGAAGGCCGCTCTGATCGAGCGTCTGGTCGAGCCGGAGCGCATCATCACCTTCCGTGTACCCTGGGTTGACGATCAGGGCAAGGTTCAGGTGAACCGCGGCTACCGTGTGCAGTTCAACAGCGCCATCGGCCCCTACAAGGGCGGCCTGCGCTTCCATCCCTCTGTCAATCAGGGCATCCTGAAGTTCCTCGGCTTTGAGCAGACCTTTAAGAACAGCCTGACCACCCTGCCCATGGGCGGCGGCAAGGGCGGCTCTGACTTCGACCCCCACGGCAAGAGCGACATGGAAGTGATGCGCTTCTGCCAGAGCTTCATGACCGAGCTGTACCGCCACATCGGCCAGTTCGTGGACTGCCCCGCCGGTGATATCGGTGTCGGCGGCCGTGAGGTCGGCTATATGTTCGGCCAGTACAAGCGCCTGACCAACAGCTTCCAGGGCGGCATGCTCACCGGCAAGGGCCTGACCTTCGGCGGTTCTCTGGCCCGCACCGAGGCTACCGGCTACGGCCTGTGCTACTTCACCGCTGAGGCTCTGAAGTGCATGCGCAACGACAGCTTCCAGGGCAAGACCGTGGTCATCTCCGGTTCCGGCAACGTAGCCATCTACGCCTGCGAGAAGGCCACCCAGCTGGGTGCCAAGGTCGTGACCATGTCCGACTCCAACGGCTACGTCTACGACCCCAACGGCATCGATCTGGCCTACGTCAAGGATCTGAAGGAAGTCCGCCGCGGCCGTATCAAGGAGTACGCCGAGACCCACGCTGGTGCTACCTATGTGGCTGATTGCACCAAGGTCTGGACTGTCCCCTGCGACATCGCCCTGCCCTGCGCAACCCAGAACGAGATCAACAAGGAGTCCGCTGAGGCTCTGGTGAAGGGCGGCTGCACTGTCGTGTGCGAGGGCGCTAACATGCCCAGCACTCCCGAGGCAATCGAGGTCTACCTGTCCAACGGCGTTCTGTACGGACCCGCAAAGGCTTCCAACGCCGGCGGCGTGGCTACCTCCGGTCTGGAGATGAGCCAGAACTCCGAGCGCCTGAGCTGGACCTTCGAGGAAGTGGATGCCAAGCTGAAGGGCATCATGGAGGGCATCTTCCACGCTTCCTATGACGCATCTGTGGCTGCCGGTTCCGAGGGCAACCTGATGGTCGGTGCAAACTGCGCTGGCTTCCTGAAGGTTGCTACCGCCATGATGGCACAGGGCATCACCTACTAAGATTTTCTGGTGAGTTAAACCGCGAGGGCCGATCCTGTTATGTGCAGGGTCGGCCCTCGTTTTGTTTGTGCGCTCTGTTTTAATGTAAAAGATAAAAGCAGTCCCCCGCAGTCGGTAAGGCCGTGGGGGACTGTTGCGTTGTGAAGCGTGGGCTACCGTCTGCTTCAACTTCTGCACCTCCGGCACCGACGACGCCGACCACATTTTTGTACCGTTCTCCGACTCCTCTAAAAACAAAAATCCCGCAGAATCCGGCGAGTCTTCGTCGAATTCTGCGGGTTCTACCGCGTTGCGGTTGGTGGAGGCGATGGGAGTCGAACCCATGTCCGAAAAGAGCTCAGTGCAGGTGTCTCCGGGTGCAGGCGATCTACAACATTCCCGCCGCGCCACGCCGATCGTCAGGCTAGCGCTTTGGTAGCTTCATGAGTTCCTGCCGGTCCGCAAAGCTTAGGTCCGTTCAGGTGCTGTGTCTAAAGGACGCCCCGGCCCCACACGACACAAGAGTGGGCGGAACGCGCAGCACTCAGGCTGCGAGCAACTGATAATTGTTGTTGTCAGTTAATTTTTTCGGAGGAGTTATAGAGCAGTTCCCCCACTGCTACCCGCTGCCCAGACCTTGCTCCCCCCGTCGAAACCTTTACGCCCCCATAAAAGCACGCCCGAAAGCGTGCGGAAAGCTTTGGTTTTGCGTTGAGACGCAGTCTGAAAGGATCAATAGTATTTGCCGTTGGATTTCATTGCGCGGTCGATGGAGCGCTTGGCGTCGCGCTGTGCGGCGTCGGCACGCTTGTCGTAGAGCTTTTTGCCCTTGCAAAGTCCCACTTCCATCTTGACGCGGCCATGCTTGAAGTAGAGCGAAAGCGGCACAAGGGTGTAGCCCTGCAGCTTGCACTGCTGGTGCAGCCGCCGGATCTCGCTCTTGTGGGCCAGCAGACGCCGCACCCGCATGGGGTCCTGATTGAACATGTTGCCGTGGTCGTAAGGGCTGATGTGCATTCCCTTCACGAGCAGCTCGCCGTCTTCGATATCGACCCAGCTGTCCTTCAGGTTCACGCCGCCGGCACGCAGGCTTTTCACCTCGGTGCCTTTCAGCTCCACGCCGGTCTCCAGCGCTTCCAGAACGAAGTATTCATGGCGCGCTTCACGGTTGGTGGCGATGGTTTTGGTCGCCGGACGCTCTTTGGTGGGTGCCATGGTGCGCGCCTCCTTTCTCCATTCCGGTTTGTTGTATCAGTATACCATGTTTCCTCTGATTTTCAAGAGGATTTTTTGAAAAAACTGTAAATTGTTCCCAGTTTACAGCTCTGCGCGGTCCGAAAGTGCCCGGTAAAGGGTGTTTTCGTCCACGTATTCCAGGTTTCCGCCCACGGGCAGGCCCTGGGCCAGACGGGTGGTCTTGATGCCCAGAGGCTTGATGAGCTTTGCCAGGTACATCGCCGTAGCCTCGCCCTCCACCGTGGGGTTCATGGCCATGATGACCTCTTTCACCTTGTCACCGTGCAGGCGGGCCAGCAGTTCCTTGACGCAGATGTGCTCGGCCGTGACGCCGTTGATGGGGTCCATCAGGCCGTGCAGCACATGGTACAGGCCATTGTACTCGCGGGTGCGCTCAAACACCTGCACATCGCGGGGCTTTTCCACCACGCAGATCACCGAATCGTCCCGCTTTGCGCTGGAACAGATGGGGCAGACGTCCGCCTCGGTGTAGTTCTGGCAGATGCGGCAGCGGTGGATGCGCGTATGGGCGCCCTGAATGGCCTCGGCCAGCTTCTGCGCTTCCTCGTCGGTCATGCTCATCACCTGGTACGCCATGCGGGTGGCATTTTTGGCCCCGATGCCCTTGAATTTGCTGAATTCTTCGATCAGCCGTTCCAGCGGGGCAGCCGTATAACCCATGTTCGTCCCTCCTGCCGGATCAGAGACCCGGGATATTCAGGCCGCCGGTCAGCTTGCCCATCTCGGCTTCGGCCGTCTCGTCCACCTGCTTGACGGTGGCGTTGATGGCAGCCGCCACCATATCTTCCAGCATTTCGATGTCGTCGGGGTCCACAGCCTCGGGCTTGATGGTGATGGACAGCACCTCGTGCTTGCCGTTCATCTTCACGGTGACCATCTCACCAGCAGCGCTGCCGGTGTACTCGGCGGCTTCCAGCTCGGCCTGTTTTGCCTTCATATCGTCCTGCATCTTCTGTGCCTGGCGCATGAGGGCGTTCATATCGGGGCGGCCGTAGCCTGCGGGCATTCTTGCTTTCATAATTGGTTCTCCTTTTATTCGTTACGATTTCTTTTTTCGTTCGGTATCTTCAATGGTCACTTCCAGGCCCAGTTTTTCCAGCGCGTGGAGCGACTGCTCGGCGTTGGAAGTGTGCTTTGCAGTGTTCTTGGGCTCATAAGGGCCGATGGGCACCGCCACGCCGGACACATCCTTGATAAGCTTTTTGATCAGCCGCTGGCTGTCCTTGTTGGCGCGGATGAAATCCCGGAAGGTCTTGCCGCCGTCGATCAGCACGCGGGTGCCGTCGAAGTAGGCTTTGGACTTGCGCAGGTAGGTGTAGAGCATGGGGTCCTTTTCCTGCAGCTGCTGCACCACCTTTTCCCAATACGGGAAGGGGTTGACCCCCTCCTGCGCCACCTTGCGAGGCTTGTTCAGCACCGGGTCTGCCGGGTTTTCCGGCACGGGCACAGGTTCCGGTCTGGCCGCCGGTTCCGGCTCCTGCGGGAGCTGCGCGGGCGGTTCGGCAGATTCTGCGGACGGTGGGCTCTGCGCGGCAGGTTCGTCCCAGGGCGGGGCGGCCTCTGCCTGCAGCGGCGGCTCCTCGGGCATAGGGGGCACATCGTCGGCCGGGGCGGGAGCGAGCTCTGCCTGTGCAGAGGGCTCTTTCACCGGCGCAGCAGCGGGGGCTGCCTGCGTCTGCACCTGAGACGGTTCTGCCTTCGCTGCAGGCTGCACCACCGGCTCTGCCGCAGGCACCGGCTGTGCCGTCTCGGCTGCCGGTGCACGGGCAAAGGGCTGCACCGGGGCCGCCGCAAAAGGCTGCGGGGCCGCAGGACGCGGCGCAGGCGCTGCTGCTGTCTGCACGGGTGCAGCCTGATACACCGGCTGCAGCGGCGGCTCAGACAGGCTGAACAGCGCCAGCTCCAGCTCAATGCGCTGGTCGCTGCCGCGGGTCATATGTTCCAGCGCATTGCCCAGCGTGCGGATTGCCCGGATGGCCTCCCGCTGGCCCAGCTGCGGGCCTTTTTCCAGATAAAGCGCTTCTTCTTCCGGAGAGACACCAGAGAGCAGCGCCTGCCCGCCGGGCAGTGCCGCCAGCATCAGGGCGCGGTAATGGGCAATGAGTTCCTCGGTCAGGCGCTTCACATCCACCGACTGCTGGCGCAGCTGGGCCAGCTCGGCCAGCGCCGTGGCACCGTCCTGCGCTTCCAGCGCGTCCGAAATGTGGAACAGGTAGCTGCGGTCGGTGACGCCCGCCATACGGCGCACCACGTCGGCGTCGATCTTTGCCGTGACACCGGCACAGGTGTCCAGAATGGACAGCGCATCGCGCAGGGCACCGTCGGCCAGGCGGGCAATGAGCTCCGCACCGTCCGGGGTCAGTTCCAGCTTTTCCTCCCCCGCAATATATTCCACCCGGCGGGCGATATCCTCCGGCCCGATGCGGGTGAAGTCGTACCGCTGACAGCGCGAAAGAATGGTGGCGGGCACCTTCTGAATTTCGGTCGTGGCCAGAATGAAGATGACATGAGCAGGCGGTTCTTCCAGCGTCTTCAGCAGGGCGTTGAAGGCCGCTGTGGACAGCATGTGCACCTCGTCGATGATGTATACCTTATATCGACAGGCACTGGGGGTGTAGGCGGTTTCGTCGCGCAGGTCGCGGATGTCATCCACGCCGTTGTTGGAAGCCGCGTCCATCTCCACCACATCGAGGATGCTGCCGTTGTCGATGCCCTTGCAAATTTCGCATTCGCCGCAGGGGTCGCCGTTGACCGGATGCAGACAGTTGACCGCCTTGGCGAAAATTTTTGCGCAGGTGGTCTTGCCGGTGCCGCGCACGCCGGTGAACAGATAGGCGTGGCCCACGCGGTTTGCCGTGATCTGGTTCTTCAGGGCCGTGACGATGGCACGCTGGCCCACCACGTCCTCAAAGCGCTGGGGTCTCCACTTGCGGTATAAGGCGCGATACATAGTCCTCTCCCCTTTCCGGCAAAATAAAAAGGACAGCGCTTGACGGGGTTTTGTCCCCGCCTTGCGTAACTCGGCATACGGATGCAGGCTGACTGAAACGCACGAACGCACTGCTTAAGGCTGCTTGGTTCCCCACCTGACCTGGTTCACAGCGAATCCATCGTACAGGACCCGCATCCGTATGCCGAACCACGCAGCAGGCGCTGTCCGACACATTCTTCTGAATGCCAGAATATTGTACCATAAATGGGGGCAGATTGCAAGAGGGGCAAAACGATTTGGAATCATCTCCGCTTCGCTCTGATAATAACAGCGGTCATTTTATTTTTATTTTAGCGTAATTCGCGGCCCGCATGCCGCGAATTACGCAGTTTTCACAGAAAAAGCAAGAGCGGAATGACCACAGCCATTCCGCTCTCAAGGCATTATTTAATTATATGAAGGACCAATCAGGACTGGCAGGCAGTGATCAGGCTCATCTTGTAGACCTCGTCGGCGTTGCAGCCACGGGACAGGTCGTTGATGGGAGCGTTCAGGCCCTGCAGGATGGGGCCGTAAGCAGCATAGCCGCCCAGACGCTGTGCGATCTTATAGCCGATGTTGCCGGCCTCGATGTTGGGGAAGATGAAGGTGTTGGCCTGGCCAGCGACCTTGCTGCCCTTGCACTTGACCTGTGCGACCTCGGGAGCAACGGCAGCGTCAAACTGCAGCTCACCGTCCACAGCCAGCTCGGGGTCCATCTCCTGTGCCTTGATGACAGCATCGTGGCTCAGAGCGACGGTGCCGCCCTTGCCGGAGCCCTTGGTGGAGAAGCTCAGCACAGCCACCTTCGGGTCGATGCCGAACAGCTTTGCGGTCTTGGCGGTCTCGATGGCGACCTCAGCCAGCTTTGCGGAAGCAGCGACCTTGACCTCGCCGGTAGCCTTATCAATGGTATCGGTGTAGTCGATGTTGACGGCGCAGTCGCCCATGGCAATGCGCTTCAGGCCTTCCTCGCCGCAGTCACGGTCCAGAATGAAGCAGGAGCTCACCAGATGTGCGCCCTTCTTGGTCTTGACCAGCTGCAGAGCGGGGCGGATGGTGTCGGCGGTGGAGTAGGTAGCGCCGCCCAGCAGGCAGTCGGCCTTGCCCATCTTCACCAGCATGGTGCCGAAGTAGTTGGACTTCTTCAGCAGAGCGGTGCACTCCTCAGCGGTCTGCTTGCCCTTGCGCAGCTCCACCATGGTGTTGACCATCTCATCGAAGCCGGCGTAGTTCTCGGGGTCGATGATCTCGGCAGCGGAAATATCAAAGTTACCGGCGGCAGCAGCAGCCTTGCACTCAGCCTCGTTGCCCACCATGACGACCTTCAGCACGCCCTCAGCCAGCAGCTTTGCAGCAGCCTCCAGGATGCGGGGATCATTGCCCTCGGTGAAAACGATCGTCTTGGGATTTGCCTTCAGCTGTGCTACCAGCGGCGCAAACATATCAGCCATTGTGATTACCTCCGAATTTACTTTCCAAAATTCGCACCCCGCGCGTGTTGGACACAAGGATGCCTTTCTCTTTTATTCTAGCACAGACGGCAAAAAGTTCAAGACAAAATTGGCTTTTTGTGCTATTATTTTAAGAGAAAAAGCGCTTTCATTTGTGAATAAAATATCATACTGTTTCTGAGGGAGATCGACCGCCATGGATTGGGATACATTAAAAACAGAATGCCTTGCCTGCACGAAGTGTGAGCTGTGCCAAACCCGCACGAATGTGGTGTTTGGGCAGGGCGCGCAGAACGCCGAGGTCCTCTTTGTGGGCGAGGGCCCGGGCCAGAGCGAGGACGAGCAGGGCCTGCCTTTCGTGGGCCGCAGCGGCCAGCTGCTGGACAAGTACCTGTTCGCCATTGATCTGGACCGCAGCCGGAACTGCTACATTGCCAACATCGTCAAGTGCCGCCCGCCCCAGAACCGCGACCCCCGGCCCGAAGAAAGCGAAGCCTGCATGCCCTGGCTGCGGGAGCAGTTCCGCCTGCTGAAGCCGAAGATCGTCGTGTGCCTGGGCCGCATCGCCGCCCAGCGGATGATCAAACCGGATTTTTCCGTCACTCGGGAGCACGGGCAGTTCTTTGAGAAAGGCGGCATCCTGTTCATGGGCACCTTCCATCCGGCCGCCCTGCTGCGCCAGCCGCAGAACAAGCCCGCCGCCTTTTCAGACTTTGCCGCCCTGCGGGACACGATCGGTACTGTGTGCGAGCACACCTACCAGGGCGATTGAAATACGGAACCAAACACCTCTCTTTTGCATACTCTAAAGCAAAAGAGAGGTGTGACACTATGGAAAACGCAAGACCTGTTTCCGTGGATTTTTTCCTGGGCGCGACCACGCCCGCCGGGTTCAAGGGCTATTTTGAGCCGCTGCGCCGTGAACCCGGGATGCAGATGTACCTGATCAAAAGCGGCCCCGGCTGCGGCAAATCCACCCTGATGAAGCGGCTGGCCCGCACCGCCGAACAGCAGGGCGAGACCGTGGAGCGCGTCCACTGCGCCAGCGACCCCGACAGCCTGGACGGCGTCATCCTGCCCGCGCGGCACAAGGCCATCGTGGACGCCACTGCGCCCCATGTGATGGAGCCGGATGCCCCCGGCGCGGACGAGGTGGTGGTGAGCTTGTACCACACCATCGACGCCGAGGCACTGCACCCCCACGCCGACGATGTGAGGGCCCTGTTCGCCCGCAACGCCATGCTGCGCAGCCGGGCGGCGCGGTATATCGCTTCGGCCGGGAGTTTGCTGCTGGACAGCCGCCGGGCCGAAGCCTGCAGTGCAAACTTTGAAAAAGTGCGCCGCTACGTCAAGCGCCTGTGTGCCCGGGTGCTGCCCCGCACCGAGACCTTTGGCAGCGAAGAACTGCGGCTGCTTTCGGCCATCACGCCGAAGGGCGAAGTGTTCTACCAGGGCACCGCCCAGGCACTGGCCGACAAGTTCGTGGTGTTCCGCGACGACTACGGGGCCGTTTCCCGCCTGCTGCTGGAGCTGATCCGCGCCGAAGCGCTGGCCCGCGGCCACCACATCATCACCTGCCCCTGCGCCATGCACCCGGAGGATAAGATCGACCACATCCTCATCCCGGAACTGCGGCTGGCCTTCCTCACCGACAACCGGTGGCACCCGGTACAGCTGCCCGGTGTGCAGGCCGTGCGCTGCACCCGCTTCCTGGACCGGGAGAATCTTGCCGCCTACCGCGCACGGCTGCGGTTCAACGAGCGCGCCGCCGCCGAGCTGCTGGAGCAGGCCTGCGCCCTGATGGCCCAGGCCAAGAGCTGCCACGACGAACTGGAGACCTATTACCGTGCGGCGGTGGATTTTGCAAAGGTAGATGAAGCCGCCAAAGAATGTGCCGGGTTGTTTGGGCTGGAGTAACACTATTTGAAATGGCCACCGCGTGCGCTCTGGCCATAATCAGTGGAAAAATTATTTTTATATTCGCGTTTGTCGCGCCCTGCGGGGCGCTCCAAACGCATTTTCACGGGTGGGGTCGTGACGGAGACAGAGGTATCTGCTGCACCCGCTCCCCTGCGGGGAGCTGTCGCGCAGCGACTGAGGGGCTTTTGAATCGGAGAAGCGAAAAAATGCGTTGAGCGAAGCGGCTGGCATTTTTTCGTTTCGACCTCTGCCTTGGGATTATCAAGGGCGAGCAGCCCCTTGTTTGCAACGGCGACGACCGCCGCCAGTGGCGGATACAGGGAGGAGCTGTTGGGGCAGCGGCCTGCAGGATGCGAGTGCCGCCCAAGGCACGAAGCAGACCTAGGGGGCCGCAACCCGTCGGATCCAGCGCGTCGAAATCGCTGTGACCTTGCTGCGCTGAACACGCAGCATTTGCTCCGCAAACCGGTCTGCGGCTTAAAAGCCCCACTGGGGCTTTCATGCCCTCCGGGCACCGCCGTCCTTTCTGGTTCTCTTTTGTGCGGCAAAAGAGAACATATCCGGCGGAGATGTTTCTCATAAAAGCCATCAGACCTGCCCTACGCGACTGCACTCTGCACAAGAAGCATTTTCATCTAAAAGGAAGTGAACTCTATGCCCGCCATCCATCTTCCCATCCGGCAGCTGGTGGAATTTCTGCTGCACACCGGCAGCATCGACAGCCGTTTTGCAGGGTTTGACCGCGCGCTGGAAGGTGCCCGCATCCACCGCAGGCTGCAGAAAGCCGCCGGAGAGGGCTACGAAGCCGAGGTGTTCCTCTCTGCCGAACGGGAAGCGGACGGCATTGCTTTCACGCTGGAAGGCCGGGCCGACGGTATTTTTACGGACGAGGGCGGCCCCGTGACCATCGACGAGATCAAGACCACGGCCGTCCCCTTTGAGGAGATCACCGAGGAGATGAACCCCTGCCACTGGGCGCAGGGCATGGTGTATGCCGCCATTTATTCCGACCAGCAAAGCCTTTCCAAAATCAACGTGCGGCTGACCTATTATCAGATCGACACCGACCAGATCATCCGCTTCGTGCGGCACTTTTCCCGGGAAGAACTGGACACCTTCCTGCGCGGGCTCTTGCAGCAATATGCCCCCTGGGCGCAGCGCCAGTTGGACTGGAGTGTCCGGCGGGCCGAAAGCCTTTCCGCACTGCGGTTTCCGTTTGCTGAATACCGCCCCGGCCAGCGGGCACTGGCGGGCGAAGTATACCGCGCCTGCCGCGCCGGAAAGGACGCCGACCACAAGGGCGGCACCCGGCTGTTCTGCCAGGCACCCACCGGAATCGGCAAGACCATGAGCGCCATCTTTCCCGCCCTGCGGTCCATGGGCGAAGGCAGCGGCGAAAAGCTCTTTTACCTCACCGCCCGCAACACGACCCAGGCCGCCGCCGAGGACGCCATCGCCCGGCTGCGGGCAGCGGACCCCGGCCTTGCGCTGCGCAGCGTGACCCTGACCGCCAAGGAAAAGGTCTGCCTGCACCCGGACGCCGAAGGCCGCCCGGCCTGTCTGCCGGAGATGTGCCCCTTCGCCAATGGTTACTACAGCCGGGTGAAGGACGTGCTGGCCGCCCTGCTGGACGGCCCCGGCAGCTTTGACCGTGCCGCTCTGGCCGACACCGCCCGGCAGTTCTCGGTGTGCCCGTTTGAGCTGGGGCTGGATCTGAGCGAGTGGTGCGATGTGGTCATTGGCGACTACAACTACCTGTTCGACCCGGTGGTGCATCTGAAGCGGTTCTTTGATGCTTCCGGCGACTGGCTGTTCCTCATTGACGAGGCGCACAACCTGCCGGACCGTGCCCGGGCGATGTACTCCGCCAGCTTTTCCAAAAGCAGCCTGACCGACGCAAAGCGCGCCCTCGGCAAGGGCAAAAGTTCCCTGAAAACCGCCCTGAGCAAGGCTGACAAGGCCTTTCTGGAGGCGCGAAAACTCTGCGGAAAGCTGGCACCCCGGCGTGCTGCACTGGAAACCGCGCCGGAAGAAGCCGCCCAGACCAGCCTTCTGCCCGGACCCGCCGATGCGCCCGCACTGGAACTGCCGGAGCCGATCTTTGCCCGGGAAGGCACAGTGTTTCTCCGGGAATTGCCCGCCGCATTGCTCACGCCGCTGCGGGCTGTGCAGGCCCCTTTGCAGGACTGGCTGGAAGCAAACCCGGATGCGGACGCCCATGCCCAGCTGCTGGACCTCTATTTTGCCGTGCAGGACATCACCCGCGCCGCCGAACGCTACGACAGCCACTTTGTCACCCAGCTTTCCGCCTACGGCAGTGACCTGACCCTTCACCTGCTCTGCCTGGACCCGGCACCCTTTGTGGACGCCAGCCTTGCCGCCGGGCGCAGCGCCGCGCTGTTCAGCGCCACCCTCGCCCCGCCGGGCTATTACCGGGGTGTGCTGGGCTGCCCGGACGCCCGGGCCGTGGCGCTGGAAAGCCCATTTCCGGCAGAAAATCTCGGGTTGTATTGCCTGCCGAATATCTCCACCCGCTACCGCGACCGGGACGCCAGCGTGCAGGCGGTTTCGGACGCTCTGGCCCGACTGGCGCTGAGCAAAACCGGCAACTATCTGGCCTTTTTCCCCAGCTATGCCTACCTGCGGCAGGTGCGCGAGGACTTTGCGGCACGGTATCCAGGCATCCGCACCCTTGCGCAGGAGAGCAAAGCCGACGATGCCGCACGGGCAGAGTTTCTCGCCGCATTTGTGCCGGACCCCAAAGAAACTCTGCTGGGGTTCGGGGTGCTGGGCGGTGTGTTCGGCGAGGGTGTGGACCTGGCCGGGGACCGGCTCATCGGCTGCGCCATCGTGGGCGTGGGCCTGCCCCAGGTGAACCCCCGGCAGGAGATGCTGCGCCGCTACTATGACGAACAGAATGGCTGCGGTTTTGACTACGCTTACCGCTTCCCCGGCATGAACAAGGTGCTGCAGGCAGCCGGGCGGGTCATCCGCACGCCGGAAGACAAGGGCGTGGTGCTGCTTTTGGACGACCGGTTCGCCCTGCCGGAATACGCCCGGCTGTTCCCGCCCCACTGGCGGCACATCCGTTATCTGCGCAGCAATGACGAGCTGGAACAACAGCTGCATCATTTCTGGCAGAATTGATACGACAAAAGGCCGATGCAGCTGCATCGGCCTTTCTGGTTCCTTCTGGTTTTTACAGGCAGATCTCTTTGACGAGTGCTGCCCACTGCTCCGGGTGGCAGGCCAGCAATTCTTCGTGCTGCATATCCTGCTCATGGATGATCGGGTGAGCGTAGTGCTGCGCATACCGCGCGCGGTACTTCTCGCCCATTTTCAGGGCATAGAAAATGTGGATGGCCGTGGGGCCGTCCCAGTGGTCCGGCAGCGGGGTGATCATGTCCGAGTAAAACTGGTTTTTGCAGCTCTGCAGCGAAACATAAGGCCGGGCACCGCCCATGATCTCCATGAACTTGTCCACATAGCCCGGCATTTCCTGCTTGCGCTTCTCCATCTTTTTGTTCAGCAGCTTCGACTTGAATCTGCCGTCCCGCACCACCGGGTAGATCAGCGGCAGGGCAATGTCCGTTTCCAGCTTTGCAACAAACGGAGATGCCTGGTCCAGGTCTGAACTGCCGAGGATGCCGATCTCCAGCCGGATGTTCTGCCGTGCCGCCAGCAGGCCCACGAAACTGCCGCCCAGGCTGCAGCCGTAGGCCGCGTGGAGATGGCCGCCCAGGTTCTCGTTGATGTAGGCTTCGATCTTTGCCGCTTCCTCCTCCATCGTGGGGAAAGTGGTGTCCGGTTCTGTCTCATCAAAGCCGTCGTAGGAGACGCACAGGACGTGAAAATGCGGCTCCAACAGCGGCAGCACCGGCGCAAAATTGCTTTTCCAGTGGCAGCAGGTACCGGGCAGCAGCATCAGGGTGGGGCCCGCCTTGTTTCCCAGAGAATATACCTTCATGATCTCCTCCTGTTTTCATTGTTTGTTTATACAAACTTCATGCCGCAAAATGGCGCAGACAGAAGGTTTCTGCCTGCGCCGGGTCTTGTTATCCGTTCGTCTTCTGCAGAGCGTCCCAGGAGGGCATTTCGCTGCGGAGTTTCTCCCACATGGGCATGGCCGTACCCGCCTGCTTGCGCATGGCCTCAAAGGCATCGTCCAGGTAATGCATCTCGCCCACGGCGTGCATCGCATGGTCGGAAGCACACAGACGGCCCAGCGGCGTTTTGGCCATGACAAAGAGCATGGCTTCCATCTGGCGGCGGCCCGCGGTGCCAGGCTTGAAGTTCTCGGTGTTGTCTGCATCGTTCACCGGGATGCCGATGGCCTTGAGCATTTCGCAGGCCTCATAGGCGGCATCCAGGATCGCACCGCGCTGCTGCTTGGTGGCACGGCGCAGATCGCCGTTGCAGGCGTAGCAGACGTAACAGATCGGCAGGATGAAGGCCGCATGGCACTTGAGCCATTCGTCCATATCGCCGTAGAAGCTCAGCCTGTACTTCACACCGTCAAAAGCGGTCTTGAGCCGGGTGCGGAAGGCACCGGAAAGCGGTGCCGTGGCCCCGCCCACCGTCATGCCTGCGCTGGCATAGACGCTGACCACGCGGTCGTGTTCGCGGCGTCCTGCGGTGTTCTGGAAACCGAACGCCACCTTATCCGCCGGGCGCTGCATGGCTTCCAGCACCTGCTTTGCCTGCGGATCGTTGCCCACGAACACAAAGTAGGAGCTCTTGTTCTCCTTGAGGATGGGCAGCACCTGGGGCAGCTGGCCTGCCTGCATCACCACGAACACAAGGTCATAGCAGTCGTCCGGGGCCAGGGTGTCGATGGTCTGCACACGGTCCACCGTGGTTTTCCGCTGCACCCAGTGGCGGATGGTCAGGCCCTTCTGGTCGATCATTTCCTTCCACTCACCGCGCGCAAGCAGCGTGACAACGTTCTTTTTGTTCTGGATCAGCGCATGAGCCAGCTCGCAGCCCAAAACGCCCGCACCGTAAACCAGGATCCTCATACCATTGCCTCCTTCGGTCGTTTTCCGGGGTTACTTTTTCAAAAAGGAGAAAAAGCCCTTCTTTTCATAAGGAGCGCTTTTCACGCCCTTCACTTCATAGCCGGTGGCATTGATGGCGTCGCGCAGCTTCTGCTCGTCCAGCTCCTGCTCCGACTGGATGACCGTCTGGCCCTTGGTGTGGGAAGAAGACACCTTCTTCGCCTCCGGGAAGGCCTTGCGCACAGCATCGTTGACATGGCTCTCGCACATGCCGCACATCATACCATCTACATATACAGTTGTTTCAATCATTTTATTCCCCTCCAGTGTCTACATGCACTGCACGGCCTGCGCCGGTTTGTTAGGGAGTGCTAACCGCCGCTTCAAACAAAACGCTGTCAGGGCCAGCCCCGGCAGCGGTGCGGAGCGATTCCCTGTTTTTATGGCGGGTCTGCTCAAAAAATGCACGCATGGTTTCTTGCACTTATCATATCACACCGGTGGGCTAAATGCAAGGCAAAAAATACCCCGTCCCGGTGTTTATTGCAGATGCGCAGGATCCACACTTCCGTTTCGGAAAAGGTCAGTATTCGATGCCCTGCCGGGCTGCAATGCCTTTCTGGTACGGGTGGCGGCGGCACTTCATCTCGGTGACGTAATCCGCCGCGTCCAGCATCCACTGCACAGGCGCGTGGGCCGTCAGCACGCACTCCTGCCCGGCCGGGCGCTCCCGCACTGCCCGCTGTAAAAGTTCCGGGTCCACCATGTCCAGTTCCCAGGCACTGCCCGCCTCGTCGAGGATGAGCAGGTCGGCCGGTTCTGCCATGGCTGCCGCAAGGTTTGCGTCCTGCAGCGCGCGGGTGGCGGCCTTTTCGGCTTCGTTCATTTGGGAAACAAATTTCTGCCCGGCCTTGCCCCGGTACACCTTTGCGCCCAGCTGTTCCAAAAGCGGGATTTCCCCGCTGCGGCCGCCCTTTAAAAACTGTATGATGACCACCCGTTTCCCGCTGCCCAGCGCCCGCAGCGCAAGGCCCATGGCGGCCGTGGTCTTGCCCTTGCCGTCGCCGTAGTACAGATGCAAAAGTCCCATCTGTTCCATCTTGTTTCCCCCTCCGCATCGTTTTGTTTTATCCTACCACGCCCTGCGGCCAAAAACAATGCCTGCCGCTTGACAAACGACGCTTTTTTATGATACACTGTGCAAAGTTTGTAAAAGCGAACTCACCGTTTCCGTTGGAGCGGCGTTTCTTTTTGCCAGAAAGTTAGTATATTCTAACATTTTCATCTGCCCATTTTTGCCAACCACAGAAAGGACACCTGTTATGCATCACCTCAAAAAAGCCTTTTTCATCGCGCTCGGCTGCGTCAGCCTTGCCCTCGGCACCATCGGCATCGTGCTGCCCATCCTGCCCACGGTGCCGTTCTACCTGCTCACGGCCTTCTGCTTTGCCAACAGTTCGGAACGGCTGCACGACTGGTTCATCCACACCACCGTGTATAAAAAGTACATCGGCAGCTATTTCCGCCGCCGCGGCATGACCAAAAAGGCCAAGTGCCTGCTCATCGGCACCGTGACCGCCATCATGGTGCCGGGCTTCATCCTGATGGACAAGGTGCCCGTGGGGCGCGCCATCATGCTGGTGGTCTGGGTGGGACACATCTTCTACTTCGGCTTCAAGGTGCAGACCATCACCCAGCAGGAAGCCGACGAAGCCATGGCGGAAGCACTGGAAGATTAAAACCCTCTCAGGCGCTCCGCGCCAGTTCCCCCGAAGGGAGAGCCGGCATCGCACAGCGATGACTGAGAGGGTCCAAGCAAAAAGCACCCGCAGCGTTTCAGCGTTGCAGGTGCTTTTCTCTATATAAGAATTATTTTTACTCGTACAGCGGGAAGTCGTGGGTCAGCTTCAGCACACGGTCGCTGATCTCGTCCTTCTTCTCGTCGTAGTGCCAGATGCAGTCCGCGATGCAGTCCGCAATGACCTTCATCTCCGCGGGGCCCATACCGCGGGTGGTAACGGCCGGGGTGCCCAGACGCACGCCGGAGGTGACGAACGGGCTGCGGGTCTCACCGGGCACGGTGTTCTTGTTGGCGGTGATATGCACGCTGTCCAGACGGGCTTCCAGCTCCTTGCCGGTGCACTCCTCGTCGCGCAGGTCGATCAGCATCAGGTGATTGTCGGTGCCGCCGGACACCAGCTTGACGCCCCGGGCCTGCAGCTCAGCGGCCATAGCCTGTGCGTTCTCAACGATCTTGCGGGCATATTCCTTGAACTCGGGCTTGAGCGCCTCGCCGAAGCAGACGGCCTTTGCCGCGATGACGTGCTCCAGCGGGCCGCCCTGGGTGCCGGGGAACACCGCGGAGTTGATGCGCTTTGCGATGACCGGGTTGTTGGTCAGGATCAGGCCGCCGCGGGGGCCGCGCAGAGTCTTGTGGGTGGTGGTGGTCACCACATCGGCATAGGGCACGGGGCTCTGGTGCTGGCCGCCTGCCACCAGACCGGCGATATGGGCCATATCCACCATCAGGTAGGCGCCGTAGCCGTGGGCGATCTCGGCGATCTTCTCAAAGTCGATGGCGCGGGGGTAAGCGGATGCACCGGCCACGATCAGCTTGGGGCGCACCTTCTTCACCTGCTTTTCCAGCTCCACATAGTCGATGACGCCGTCGGCATTGACGCCGTAGGAGACGAAGTGGTAGTTCTTGCCGGACATGTTCACCGGAGAACCGTGGGTCAGATGGCCGCCCTGAGAAAGGTCCATGCCCATGACGGTATCGCCCAGGTCCAGCAGTGCAAAGTAGACGGCCAGGTTGGCCTGTGCGCCGGAGTGGGGCTGCACATTGGCATACTTGGCACCGAACAGCTTGCAGGCGCGCTGGATGGCGATGTTCTCCACCTCGTCCACATAGACGCAGCCGCCGTAGTAGCGCTTGCCGGGCAGGCCCTCGGCATACTTGTTGGTCAGGATGCTGCCCATCGCGGCCATGACAGCCGGAGAGACGATGTTCTCGCTGGCAATCAGCTCAATGTTCTGGCGCTGACGGGTCAGCTCACGGTCCATGGCCGCGCCCAGTTCCGGGTCCACGCTGTTGACCAGGCCGATGGTATCCATCATTTCGTTGTACATTCTAATTACCCCTCTCTTGATACAGACAGATCGTCTTTTCAAGCACCCGGCTCCCGCGCACTGAACCGCAATTGCTTTCTCTTATCATAGCAGAAAGCTGCAAAACCTTCAATCCTCTTTTCGCCAAAAGGCTTGCTTTTTTTGCCTGAAGTGTTTATTATACTTGTATAAAAATGCAGTGTCGTTTTTGTATATTTTTCAAGGTTGCCCGGTCAGAGATGAAGCGAGGTGTTCTCCAGTGACGGTCAGTGAAGAAAAGCAGGCCCAACGCAAAGCAGGCCGCGCCGCCCGCAAGGCCCTTTCGCCCGAGGTGCGGGCCGCCGCCAATGCCGCCCTGTGCGCGAACCTCTGGCAGCTGGATGCCGTGCAGAAGGCCCGCACCATCTTATTGTATGCGGCCTTCGGGGCCGAAGCCGACCTTGCCTCCTTTGCTGAGGAAGCACTGCGGCAGGGCAAAGTGCTCGCCTACCCGGTGTGCGGCGAGGGATATTCGCTCACGGCCGCCGTGCCCGGCCCGGACGGCTGGGAGACGGGGCTTTACGGCATCCGCACGCCGGTGCCGGAGCGGTCGGAGCTGCTGGAACCGGAAGCGCTGGACCTTGTGCTCGTGCCCTGCACCGCCTTTGACGCGGACTGCCGCCGGGTGGGCATGGGCAAGGGCTACTACGATCGGTATCTGCCCCGCTGCAAAAACGCGGCGAAGATCGGCATTGCATTTGAGGTGCAGCGGGTGGACCGCGCCGCCGTGGACGAGCACGACCAGCGGCTGGACGCCTATGCAACAGAGAGGGGTATCTACACATGGAAATGATGGAACGAACTTGCAGCCAGTTCCTGGCAGAGCTGGCCAGCAAAGCACCCACACCGGGCGGCGGCGGAACAGCCGCGCTGGTGGGCGCGGCAGGCGTCGCCCTGGGCAACATGGTGGGCAATCTGACCACCGGCAAAAAGAAGTATGCCGCCGTGGAGGAAAAGATCCAGGCCCTGAACGCCAAGGCCGAGACCCTGCGCAAAGAGCTGGAAGCACTGGTGCAGGAAGATGCGGAGGCCTTTGCGCCGCTGGCCGCCGCCTACGGCCTGCCGAAGGACACGCCGGAACAGGCCGCCGACAAAGAGCGCGTTATGGAAACAGCTTTGACTCGGGCCGCGCTCGTCCCGATCAAGATCATGCAGAAATGCCTGGAGGGCATCACGCTTGCATATTCCTACGCTGTTGATGGCAGTACAATGGCCATCTCGGATGCAGGCTGTGCCGCAGTGTTGTGCAAAGCCGCCCTACAGGCTGCAAGCCTGAATGTTTTTGTCAACACAAAGTTGATGACCAATCGGGAATTTGCCACAGCGTTGGAACACACAGCAGAGCAGTTACTGGACGCAGGGACTTCTTATGCAGACGAAGCGTTCCATTATGTCAACGAAAAACTCCGCAGTAAATAAAGGAGAAACGATTATGGCAACGATTTTGAAGGGCGCGCCGGTGGTGGCCGCCATGAACGAACGCAACGCCGCATTGTGCGAACAGCTCAAGGCAAAGGGCGTGGTGCCCACGCTGGCTGTGGTGCGTGTGGGCGAGCGTGAAGACGACCTCTCCTATGAGCGCGGCGTCATGACCCGCTGCGGCAAGGTGGGCGTGGAGGTGAAGCAGTTCCTGCTGCCCGCCGACGCTTCGCAGGACGACCTGCTGAAGGTCATCGCTGAAGTGAACGCCGATGACGCCATCCACGGGTGCCTTTTGTTCCGCCCGCTGCCCAAGCAGTTCGACGACCGCACCGTGCGCGCGGCCCTTGCCCCGGAAAAGGACATCGACGGCATCACCGACGGTTCGCTGGCCGGTGTGTTCACCAACACCGACCTCGGCTATGCGCCCTGCACGGCACAGGCGTGTCTCGAAATTTTGAAGTATTATAGCGTTCCCCTCTCCGGCAAGCGCGCCGTGGTTGTGGGCCGCAGCCTGGTGGTGGGCAAGCCTGCCGCCATGATGCTGGACCGCGAGAATGCCACCGTGACCCTCTGCAACTCCCGCACCCAGAACCTGCCCGCCCTCTGCCGGGAAGCGGACGTGGTGGTGGTGGCCATGGGCAAGATGGGCGCGGTGGGTGCCGACTGCCTGCGCAAAGGCCAGACCGTCGTGGATGTGGGCATCCATGTCAACGAGGAGGGCAAGCTCTGCGGTGACGTAAAGTTTGCCGAAGCGGAGCCGGTGGTGGACGCCATCACCCCGGTGCCCGGCGGTGTGGGCACCGTGACCACCTCGGTGCTGGTGGGCCATGTGGTGCAGGCCGCTGCGAAAAAGGCCGGGCTGTAACATACACAATATGAAAAGAGGCGGTTCCCTTTTGCGGGGAACCGCCTCTTTTTGTGCGTTGCTCAGTGGTGGCAGCCGCAGGCATGAGCCTTGGTGCTGGACACCAGCGTGCCGTCCAGATAGGCCTGCACGGCCGCGTCGGCGCTGCCGGTGACGTTGCCGCAGACCTTGATGCCCGCACCCTGCAGCAGCTCCAGCATAGGCATGCCCAGGCTGCCGCAGATGACCACGTCCACCTGCATGGCGGCCAGCTGACGGCCCAAGGCGTGGTGGCCCTCCGGTGCGCCGGGCACCAGCTCGGTGCCGGTGACGGCGTTGTTCTCCACGGTATAGACCTTGAAGGTCTTCGTCTGGCCAAAATGCTGGAAGATCTGGCCGTTCTCGTAATTGACTGCGATTTTCATAATGATGCTCCTTTTCCGGTGTTTCTCCCCCACTGTACCACAATCCGCACGGCAATGCAAGCGCTCTGCACACAGCAAACGGCCGACCGTCTCAAGAGAAAACGGTCGGCCGTTTTTGCGTTTTTCCGCCGGGGTGCAGGGTTACAGCTTCCAGCCTTCGGCCTGCTTGCGGCCGCCCACAAAGGCGGCGTAGATGCCGGGCTGACCAATCAGCTGCTCATGGGTGCCCTGCTGGACGATGCGGCCGTGGTCGACCACCAGGATCTGGTCAGCGTGGCACACGGTCTTGAGCCGGTGCGCGATCATGATGATGGTCTTGTCGCGGGTCAGAGCTTCAATGGCCTTCTGCAGACGGTCCTCGTTCTCGGGGTCCACGTTGGCGGTGGCTTCATCCAGAATGACGATGGGTGCATCTTTCAGCATGGCGCGGGCAATGCTGATGCGCTGCTTTTCGCCGCCGGAGAGCCGTTTGCCGGCTTCGCCCGCCGGGGTGTCGTAGCCCTGCGGCAGCTTTGCAATGAACTCCTCGCACTGGGCGGCCCGGGCAGCGGTCTTCACCTGCTCATCCGTGGCAGCGGGGTTGCCCAGGCGGATGTTTTCCAGCAGCGAGCAGTGGAACAGGTAGTTATCCTGCGTCACAAAGCTGACAAGGCCGGAAAGCTGGGCAAGCGGCATCTGGCGCACATCCACCCCGCCGATGGTGATGGAGCCTTGCGTCACATCCCAGAACCGGGCGATTAGCTTTGCCACAGTGGATTTGCCGCCGCCGGAGGGGCCCACCAGCGCCGTGAAGCTGCCCTGCGGCAGGGTCAGGTCGATGCCGTGCAGCACCTCCGGGCCGTCTGCCGAATAGGAAAAATGAACGTTTTTCAGCTCCACACCGGTGCCCTGCAAAGCGGCAGGCTGGGCCGGTTCCGGCAGGGCGGGCATTTCGAGGAACGCTTCCAGGCTTTCCACGGTGGCTTTCACCTGCCGCATGTTCTCGGAGAACACTTCCAGCTTGGCCAGCGACCCCACCATGGACATGGACAGCATCACGGCCAGCGCCGCCAGCGCCAGCCGCCAGTCGATGGCAAACAGCGCAATAAAGCTGACGATGGGCAGCACGATGTGGCCCGCGCCTTCCGGGATCATGTGGGCCAGCGGCGGCTCGATGTTCTCGATCTTGTCCACGAGAATGCTCTTGATCTCGCCGATGGAGTGCTTTTGCACCTCGCCCAGCGGTGCATGGAGAAAACGCTCCACCAGCCGCAAGCGCAGCCCCTCCAGAATATTGTAGGCCGCGTGGTGAGAGATGCCGGTGGAAAGGGTGAAGCACAGCACCTTGCCCGCATACGCTGCCAGCGACCACGCGCACCAGCTGATGACGGCAGCCTTCGCGGCCGTGCCCGCAGCGAACAGACAGATGACCCGGTACATGCAGAAAAACGGCACCAGCCCCAGAAGGATGCTGACGACTGACAGCACAACGGACAGTCCCAGCTCCCCTTTTGCATTTTTTGCGTAGGCGAACAGGGCGCTCATCCAGCTCGACTTTTTTGTTTCATGAGGTTTCCTCCCGATGTATTTCGTTCCGTCCGGCTTTTCGCTCAAAAAGATTAGTTTGCACTAACTTTATTAGCCCGAAAAAAGCCTTTCGGCCGCTTTTATTATACCGGGCCCCTCCTTCTTTTTCCAGCCCGGAACGGTCCATTCTGCTCCAATTGGTTTTCAAGTTTTGGCCGCCGGGCACACAGCAAAAAACACCCTCTCTGCCGGGTGCGCAGAGAAGGTGTACAGTTTTCTATTTCTTCAAAAAAGCAGAAGCGGTTTATGCGCGGATGGCGTCCTTCATGCTTTTCACATAGGCACCAATGTGTTCCGGGGCGTCGGTGCCGTACTGTTCCAGCAGCTTGATGATGGCCGAACCCACGATGGCACCATCGGCGATGCCGGCCATCGTGGTGGCCTGCTCCGGGGTGGAGATGCCAAAACCGATGGCGCAGGGCGTTTTGGTATTCTCCCGCACCACCTTCACGATGGACGCAAGGTCGGTTTTGATCTCGCTGCGGGTGCCGGTGACACCCAGACTGGACACGATGTACAAAAAGCCCTCGGCCTCTTTGGCGATCATGGCAATGCGGTTTTCGGAGGTGGGCGCGATCATCGAGATGAGGTCTACGCCATATTTGCGGCAGATGGGCAGAAATTCGTCCTTTTCCTCATAGGGCAGGTCGGGCAAAATCAGGCCGTCGATGCCGATCTCTGCACAGGTGGAGATGAACTTCTCGGCCCCGTAGGAGAACACCACGTTTGCGTAGGTCATGAACACCATGGGGATGGTCACATCCCTGCGCACCTCGCGGACGAAATCGAATACCTTATCGGTAGTGGTGCCTGCCTTCAGCGCCCGGATGTTCGCGCCCTGAATGACCGGGCCCTCGGCGGTGGGGTCGGAGAAGGGGATGCCCAGCTCAATGAGGTCGGCACCGTTTGCCGCCATGGCACGGACGGCTGCGGCGGTGGTGGCCAGATCGGGGTCACCGCAGGTGATGAACGGGATAAATGCCTTGCCACCAGCAAAGGCCTTTGCAATGTTACTCATGAAGATCCTCCCCTCTGTAGCGGGCGATGGCGGCGCAATCCTTGTCGCCGCGGCCGGAAATGGTGATGACGATGATCTTGTCTTTGTCCATGGTGGGTGCCAGCTTGATGGCGTGGGCCACCGCATGGGCCGACTCAATGGCCGGGATGATGCCCTCGGTGCGTGCCAGATACTCAAAGGCGTTCACGGCTTCATCGTCGGTAATTGCTACATATTCGGCGCGGCCGATGTCGTGCAGCCATGCGTGCTCCGGGCCGATGCCGGGGTAATCAAGACCCGCCGAAATGGAGTAGACCGGTGCGATCTGGCCGTATTCATCCTGGCAGAAATAGGACTTCATACCGTGGAAAATGCCCAGACGCCCCGTGTTGATGGTGGCAGCCGTCTCAAAGGTGTCGATGCCGCGGCCTGCTGCTTCGCAGCCGATGAGACGCACGCTCTTATCCTCGATGAAATTGTAGAAACTGCCGATGGCGTTGGAGCCGCCGCCCACGCAGGCAATGACAGCGTCCGGCAGGCGGCCTTCCTTTTCCAGCATCTGCTCTTTGATTTCTTTGGAGATGACGGCCTGGAAGTCGCGCACGATGGTGGGGAACGGGTGCGGCCCCATCACCGAGCCAAGGCAGTAGTGGGTATCGCTGATGCGGCCGGTCCACTCGCGCATGGCTTCGGACACGGCGTCCTTCAGGGTGCCGGTGCCGCTGGTAACGGGGATAACCTCGGCACCCAGCAGGCGCATCCGGTAGACGTTCAGGGCCTGCCGTTTGATGTCTTCCTCTCCCATGAACACCACGCACTCCATGCCCAGCAGGGCGGCGGCGGTGGCCGTGGCCACGCCGTGCTGGCCCGCGCCGGTCTCGGCGATGAGCCGGGTCTTGCCCATCTTCTTCGCCAGCAGTGCCTGCCCGAGGACGTTGTTGATCTTATGTGCACCGGTGTGGTTCAGGTCTTCGCGCTTGAGGTAAACTTTTGCACCGCCCAGGTCCTCGGTCATCTTCTTGGCGTAGTACAGGCGGCTGGGGCGGCCTGCGTATTCGTTGAGCAGCTCGGTGAGTTCGCGGTTGAACTCCGGGTCATCTTTATAATGGTTGTAGGCTTCCTCCAATTCGATCACGGCATTCATCAGCGTTTCGGGGATGTACTGTCCGCCGTGGATGCCAAAGCGTCCGTTGGGGTTCGTCATGGCGTTTCATTCCTTTCGTCATTTGTCGTTTTTTCGCACGGCGGCCACGAATGCCGCCATTTTTGCGGGGTCCTTCTTCCCTGCCGTTTCAATGCCGGAGCTCACGTCCACCGCATAAGGGTGAAACCGCTTTACGGCGTTCCCTACGGTGTCCGGGCCAAGCCCTCCGGCAAGGAAATAAAGGCGGCTGAATTTGTCCAAAACGGTCCAGTCAAAAGCCGTGCCGGTTCCGCCTGCGCCGGAGTCCAGCAGAATGAGGTCTGCCGGGCTTTTTTGAGCATTTGCAAGGCTTGCGACATCCGTCACACGGAAGGCCTGAATCAGCGGTTTGTTTGTCAATTTTCGCAGGCATTGGATGTAGGTTTCGTCCTCCTGCCCGTGGAGCTGGGCGAGGTCGAGGATTCCATCATTCAGCAGGCCCGCCACCGTTTCTGGCGCTTCGTTCACGAACACGCCCACAGCCTGAATTTGGGGTGAAAGCTGGGCTTTCAATGCAGCCGCCATTTCCCGGGAAACCGCCCGTTTGCTCTTGGCCGCAAACACAAAGCCGATGTATTCCGGCTGCAGCGCATTTGCCGCCGCGATATCCTCCGGGCGGGTCAGGCCGCACAGTTTGATCCTGGTCATCTTACAACAGCCCTTTCAATTCCTGCAGCTTCGCGGTCTTGTCCGGGGCCCGCATGAGCGTCTCACCAATGAGCACCGCGTCCGCGCCGATGGCAGCCAGCTGGGCCACATCCTCGGCGGTCTTCACGCCGCTTTCCGAGACAAAGAGCACATCCTTCGGGATGCGGGCGCGCAGGCGGCGGCTGTTGGCCGTGTCCACCGTGAAGTCCTTCAGGTTGCGGTTGTTCACACCGAGGATGCGCGCCCCGGCTTTGAGCGCCCGTTCCACTTCGGCATCGTCGTGGGCCTCTACCAGTGCGGAAAGGCCCAGTGTGTCGCAGATGGCGAGGTATTCCTTGAGCTGCGCATCATCGAGGATCGCACAAATGAGCAGCACCGCCGAAGCGCCCAGAAGCTTTGCTTCATAGATCATGTATTCATCCACCGTGAAGTCCTTGCGCAGGCAGGGCGTGGAGACGGCGGATGCAATTTCTTTTAAATAGGTGTCGCTGCCGAGGAACCACTTCGGTTCGGTCAGCACCGAAATGGCGTCCGCCCCGGCGGCCTGGTACTCCTTCGCAATTTGCAGGTACGGAAAATCCGGTGCGATCAGCCCCTTGGAGGGCGACGCCTTTTTGCACTCGCAGATGAAGGCAAGGCCCGGCTTTGCCAGCGCTTTTTCGAAGCGGAAGCCGCCCATCGGCAGGGCCAGCGCCTGCCGTTTCACTTCGGCGGGCGGCAATTGCTGCTTTGCCGTTTCCACCCGCTGCCGGGCGTGTGCGGCCAGCTGGTCTAAGATGTTCATGCGGTCTCCTCCGGGCGGTTGCTCACCTCAATGAACTTTTCCAGCACAGCGGCGGCCTTGCCGCTGTCGATGAGCTGAGCGGCCAGTGCAATGCCATCGGCCATGGTGTCGGCCTTGCCGCCGATGTAGAGGGATGCACCCGCGTTCAGCAGAACGGCATCCCGCTTCGGGTCCTTCTCGCCTGCCAGAATGGCACGGGTGATGGCGGCATTCTCCGCCGGGGCACCGCCCACGAGGTCGGCTTTTTCGCAGCGTGCAAGGCCGAACTGCTCCGGCGTGATGGTGTAGCACTTGTACCAGCCGTCTTTGATCTCGCAGACTTTGGTGGGCGCGCTGAGGGAAATTTCGTCCAGCTTATCCTTGCCGTAGACCACCATACCGCGCTTGACGCCCAGGCTGATGAGCACCTGTGCCAGCGGCTCCACAAGGTATTCATCGTAGACGCCCAGCAGCTGCATGGCGGGCGAGCCGGGGTTCGTCAGCGGTCCAAGGATGTTGAACACGGTGCGGAAGCCCAGCTCCTTGCGGATGGGACCGACGTACTTCATGGAGGTGTGGTACTTCTGGGCGAAGAAGAAGCAGATGCCCACTTCGTTCAGCAACTCCACACAGCGGGCGGGGCTTTGCTGGATATTCACGCCCAGCGCTTCCAGACAGTCGGCGGTACCGCACTGGGAAGAAGCCGCCCGGTTGCCGTGCTTTGCCACCTTCATGCCGCCTGCCGCCGCCACCAGCGCCGATGTGGTGGAGATGTTGAAGCTGTGAGCATTGTCGCCGCCGGTGCCCACGATTTCAAAGATGTCCATGCCCGTGTCCACCTTGGTGGCGTGGTCGCGCATGGCGGCGGCGCAGCCTGCGATCTCATCTGTGGTCTCAGCCTTGGCGCTCTTGGTGGAAAGCGCTGCCAGAAAAGCTGCATTCTGGGTGGGTGTGGTCTCGCCGCTCATGATCTCGTTCATCACGGCATAGGCTTCGTCGTAGGTCAGATCCTGCTTATTGACGATCTTTACAATGGCTTCCTTGATCATTTTTAACCCTCCATAAAATTCTTTAAAATCAGCCGACCCTGCGGGGTCAGGATGGATTCCGGGTGGAACTGCACCCCGTAGATGGGGTATTTCGTGTGCTGCACCGCCATCACCTCGCCGTCGGCGGTGCGGGCCGTGATTTTAAGTTCCGGCGGCAGGGTGGCGGGGTCTGCCGCCAGCGAGTGATACCGCGCCACCAGCAGCGGGGCTTCGCAGCCGCGGAACAGCGGGCACGCGGGGTCAAATTCCACCTCGGACTGCTTGCCGTGCATGAGCTGCTTTGCGTAGGTGACCGTAGCCCCAAAGGCCGCGCAGATAGCCTGATGCCCAAGGCAGACGCCCAGCGTGGGAATCTCTTTGCCCAGTGTGTGGGCAGCTTCCAGCGTGATGCCCGCATCCTCCGGTCTGCCGGGCCCCGGCGAAAGGATGATGTGCGCCGGGTGCAAAGCGCGGATCTCGTCCAAGGTCAGCTCATCGTTGCGGATGACCCGGATGCCGGGGTCCAGCTCGCCCACCAACTGGTAGAGGTTATAGGAAAAGCTGTCGTAGTTGTCGATCAGCAGCGTCATACCCCTTCCTCCTGTGCCTGACGGAGTGCGCTGACCACGGCCTGCGCCTTGTTGATGCACTCCTGATATTCCTTCTCGGGCACCGAGTCCGCCACGATGCCGGCACCACTGCGGACGAACACCTGTCCGTTTTTCTTGTAGGCGATGCGGATGGCGATGCAGGTGTCCATGTTGCCAGTGAAGTCGATGTAGCCAATGGCCCCGCCGTAGATGCCGCGCTTGTTGTTTTCCAGTTCTCCGATCAGCTGGCAGGCGCGTATTTTGGGTGCACCGGAAAGAGTGCCTGCCGGAAGCACTGCTTCGATGGCGTCCAGTGCATCGCATTCCGACCGCAGCTGACCGCGCACGGTGGAGCCGATGTGCATCACATGGGAATACCGCTCGATGGAGTGCAGCTTTTCCACCTCCACGGTGCCGAAGCGGCTCACCTTGCCCAGATCGTTGCGACCAAGGTCTACCAGCATATTGTGCTCTGCCAGTTCCTTTTCGTCCGCCAGCAGCTCCGCTTCCAGCGCCTTGTCCTCCGTGTCGGTCCTGCCGCGGGGGCGGGTGCCTGCCAGCGGGAAGGTGTGCGGCACGCCGTCCTCCAGTTTGACCAGCGTTTCCGGCGAAGCACCGGCCACTTCCACGTCCGTGCCGGAAAAATAGAACATGTACGGCGAAGGATTGATGGTGCGCAGCATCCGGTAGGCACCCAGCAGGCTGCCCTCGAAGGGTGCCGCCAGCCGGTTGGAAAGCACGATCTGAAATATTTCACCCTCATGGATGGCGTGCTTTGCCTTTTCCACCATTGCGCAGTAGGCATCTTTGTCAAACAGGGGCTTTGCTTCGCCCAGCAGCCTGCCCGCCGGTTCCTGCTTCGGGGTGCCGGTCTGCAGCAGCTGTGCCAGCTGGTTCAGCCGCAGGATGGCTTTGTTGTAGTTCGTTTCCAGTGCGTCCCGCTGCAGCGGCATATTTACGATCAGCACGATCTTCTGCCGCAGGTTGTCGAAGGCAATGACCTGGTCGAACAGCATCAGGTCCACGTCCTTGAAGTTCTCGGTGTCCTGCGCGTTTGTGCGGGCTTTGGGTTCGCTGTAGCCGAGGTAATCGTAGGAGAAATATCCCACAAGGCCCCCGGTGAAGGGCGGCAGATAGGCGAAGCGCGGGCTCTTGTACTGCGCCAGAATTTCCCGCAGCGTCTGCGAGGGGTTCTGCGTTGCAAAGGTGAGCTCTCCGGCTTTCATCCGGCCATTCTGGCAGGTGATCTCCATTTTGGGGTCAAGGCCCAGGAAGGTGTAGCGTCCCCACTTTTCGCTGGGCTGGGCGCTTTCCAGCAGGTAGCAGTGAGTGGAGACGTTCTTCAGAATTTTCAGCGCTTCAATGGGCGTGCAGATGTCTGCCAGAATCTCGCAGCTGACCGGCAGCACATCATACCCGCCTGCCAATGCAATGGTTTTTACTTCGTCCAGTGTGGGCCGTATCTTCATGGCTTTTCCCTCCCGGTAAAACAAAAACTCCCCCGGCTCGTTCTGCCGAAGGAGGAAAAGAAAAACGCCCCAGGCAGAAGAAACCTTCTTCTGTCCGGGACGAATAAAGTTAAAACAATATCCGCGGTGCCACCCTGACTTCATGGGCATGACCCCATGCACTTGACGAGATGCCAACACATCCCCGGCAACTGACGTATGCCCCCACGTTGCAGAATACTGTGCGGTGAAAGCACCGCAGTTCCCTGCACCCTCAGCGGTCCATTTCGGGAAAAAGTGACGCAAAGTCACACTTTCCTTGACGAACTGTTTCCGGTCTGCTTCTCAGCTGCGCAGGCTCTCTGTACAGGCATGGTTCGCCGTTATCTCCGCTTCAACGGTTTAGTGTATTAAATTTGGCTATATTAAACCACGAAATTTTCGTTTGTCAATACCCTGCCGCGAAATTTTTCAAATTCAACCCATGTTCACGGTAGGTTCAGTGTTTCCGGCGGCGGTTCGAGCTGGTAAACCTGACCGCCTTGGCCGGTTTGCGGCGGCTGTGCAGGGCGCTGTAATAGCCGAATGCCGTGCCGCAAAGGCCGCCCACGATGTGCATGAAGTTTGCCACATTGTCGTGCACAAAAATGATGTCATACACCTGCTGGCCGAAGTACAGCGCCGCCACCAGCAGCATGGTGACCGGGATGCCGCCGGAGAATCCCGCCAGCGACGACAGCATGATGAGCATGAACACGATGCCGGACGCGCCCAGCAGCCCCGAGCGCGGGAACTGCACACACTGCAGCACGCCGGTGACCAGCGCCGTGAGCACCATGCCGCACAAAAGTGGCTTGCTGCCGTACTTTTCTTCCATAGGCGGGCCGATGACCAGAAGCAGCAGCATGTTGTTCAGAAAGTGGTCCCAGTTGGCATGGCCCAGCACATGGCCGAACAGCCGGATATAAAACAGCGGGTCTTTGAGGGACGAGCGGTAGACGCAGAACAGGTGCATGGTGGTCCAGCCGCCAGTCCACCGGTCGAGGAACAGCACCAGAAGTGACAGCAGGAAAAAGGTGAGGATGACCGGGGAGTTGTATTGCAGTTCCAGTTTGAGTTTTACTTTTTTCATCCTCTCGTCTCCACCCAGTATTCGCCCATACTCTGGCCGGGCTGGTTCGTCACTTCATCGTTGAGGTAGTCCCCAAGGCCGCAGCTGTCCGGCTGCCAGGCCAGCGCCGCTTCCACGGTGGGGTACTCCACCTCGGCATACCAGAACTCCGTCGGCTGCCCTTCGTCCACATGGTTCACTTCCAGCACCATGCCGTCCGGCAGCATGTAGCTGCGGCGCAGCTTCGGGATGAGGGGCTTGCCGATGATCTTGTGTTCCAGATCGTCAAACAGCGCTTTGTCGATGCTGCGCTCGATCTCCTCACGGGCAAGACCGCCGCCGGACTTGAAGCAGAGGATATAGTCCGTTTTGCCGCCGGTGAGCGCTTCTTCCCGGATGCGCACGGTGGGCCGCACGCTGATATACCCCTGCCGCATGGCAAATTCTTCCTTCAGCGGCAAACCTTCCGGCCAGCCCTTCACCATCCATTTGCGTTCAATTTCCATGATGCTTCCCTCTTTCGTGCGGAATTTTGGCATTTCTTATTTATAATACCATGATTTTATGCTATTATAAAGGGTAGATTTGCATTGAAGTATTTTCACTTTTCTACTTATATAAGGAGTATCCATGAAAGCAGAACGCACTTACCCCATCTATACCGTCAACAAACACGCCGAGGGCCTGCTGGTAGGCGGCCACCCCTGGGTGTACGAGAACGACATCCTCGCTGCCCCGGAGACCGAACCCGAAAACGGCACGCTGGCCGATGTGGTCAGCACAAAAGGTTCCTACCTCGGCACCGGTTTCGTCTCGCTCAAGAGCAAAATTCGCGTGCGGCTGATCTCCCGCAACGCCAACGATACCTTTGACGCCGCCTTCTGGCGCCGTCGGGTGGAATATGCATGGAACTACCGCAAAACTGTGCTGGAACCCGCCGACCTTTCCGCCTGCCGCGTCATTTTTGGCGAAGCAGACCAGTTCCCGGGCCTGACCGTGGACCGGTTCAGCAATATCCTCGTCACCCAGACGTTGAGCGTGGGCATGGAAAAGTTAAAACCCGTGCTGTTCCCTATTCTGGCGGATGTGCTGCGCGCTGACGGTCAGACCATTGACGGCATCTACGAGCGCAACGACGAAGCCCTGCGCGCCAAGGAAGGGCTGGAACAGAACAAGGGCTGGTTTGAGCTGCCCGGTGAGACTCATCCGGCAAGCACCCAGACCGAAATTTGCGAAAATGGCGTCTACTACCATGTGGATTTTGAGAACGGCCAAAAGACCGGTTTCTTCCTGGACCAGAAGTATAACCGCCGGGCCGTGGCACGCATTGCCGCCGGGCACACCGTGCTGGACTGCTTTACCCATACCGGCAGCTTTGCGCTGAATGCCGCCAAGGGCGGTGCTGCCCGCGTGACCGCCGCCGACATCAGCGCCGAGGCCATTGCCATGGCCCAGCGCAATGCCCAGCGCAACGGTCTGACCAATATGGACTTTCTCTGTGAGGACACCTTTGAGCTGCTGCCCCGCCTGGAGAAAGAGGGGCACCCCTACGACTTCATCATCCTCGACCCGCCGGCCTTCACCAAGGCGCGCCGCACCGTGGAGAACGCCATGCGCGGCTACAAGGAGATCAACTACCGCGCCATGAAGCTGCTGCCCCGCGGCGGATATCTGGCCACGGCCAGCTGCTCCCACTTTGCCACCGAGGAGCTGTTCATCAAGATGCTGCGGGCCGCTGCAAAGGATGCACACCGCCAGCTGCGGCAGATCGAAGTGAAGCAGCAGGCACCGGACCACCCCATCCTGTGGGGCGTGCCGGAGACGAATTATCTAAAGTTCTTCCTCTTTCAGGTTATTTGACGACGATTTAAAAATTGCTCCGCTTCGCTCTGCAATTCATTAAGGTAATTTTATTTTATACTTTCGTGTTTGGAGCGTCCTGCGGGACGCTCCAAACACATTTTCACGAGAAGGGCCCTTGCGGAGAAATGCATCTTTTCGCTTCGACCTTTCTTGTGAAAAAGAGGTTCAGAAAAATCCGCAGATTTTTCTTGAACCTCAAAATAAAAAAGAAAGATTCCTCTGAATATGGCCAGAGTGAAACGGCGGCCATTTCAAATGGTCTCTTCTTCCTCAAAAGTCATACCAAGCTCAGAAGCGCCAAAAATCCGAGAGCCTGTTTGTGCAGAATCGTCAGATTTGTCAATTGCGTTTTTGCCTGGCAGAGACTATAATCAAACCATAGACAGCAACGGCGCTGTGGGTCACCTCCTGACTCGCAGCGCCGTTTTTGTTAGAAAGGCTTTCGTGCTTTGGGGTGCGGCATTGCGGCAAACCAAACGTAGACGGAAGGGAAAGAAAATAAGATCAAGTAAGGAGTAGGATTTATGGCAGCAAATGTTATGGAAATCTACGGCAGCAAGGTCTTTAACGAACATGTGATGAAGGAGCGCCTGCCGAGCGCTACTTATAAGAGCCTGAAGAACACCCTGCACAAGGGCGCTCCTCTGGATATCGAAGTGGCAAACGTCGTGGCCAGCGTGATGAAGCGCTGGGCCATGGAGCTGGGTGCCACCCACTACACCCACTGGTTCCAGCCGCTGACCGGCATCACCAGTGAGAAGCACGACGGCTTCGTCTCCCCCGTGGGCGACGGCACTGCCATCATGGAGTTCTCCGGCAAGGAGCTGGTGCGCGGCGAGCCCGATGCTTCCTCCTTCCCCTCCGGCGGCCTGCGTGCCACCTGCGAAGCCCGCGGCTACACTGCATGGGACCCCACCAGCTACGCATTCGTGAAGGATGACGTGCTGTGTATCCCCACCGCATTCGTCAGCTACACCGGCGAGGCTCTGGATAAGAAGACCCCGCTGCTGCGTTCCATGAACGCACTGTCCAATCAGGCAATTCGTATCCTGAAGCTGTTCGGCAAGGATGTGGATTACGTCTCCACCACCGTCGGCCCCGAGCAGGAGTACTTCCTCATTAAGAAGGAAGATTACGAGGCCCGTCAGGATCTGATCCTCACCGGCCGCACCCTGTTCGGTGCTCCCTCTGCCAAGGGTCAGGAGCTGGAAGAACACTACTTCGGCGTGATTCGTCCCGAGGTCTCCGAGTTTATGAAGGATCTGGACGAGGAGCTGTGGAAGCTGGGCATTCCCGCCAAGACCAAGCACAACGAAGTTGCTCCCTGCCAGCATGAGCTGGCCCCCATCTTTGACACCACCAACGTTGCCATCGACCACAACCTGCTGACGATGGAGATGATGAAGAAGATCGCTCCCAAGTACGGTCTGGTCTGCCTGCAGCATGAGAAGCCTTTCGAGGGCGTCAACGGCAGCGGCAAGCACAACAACTGGTCCATGTCCACCACCCACGAGAACCTGCTCGACCCGGGCGACACCCCCATGGAGAACCTGCAGTTCCTGGTGTTCCTGGCTGCTGTCATCAAGGCTGTGGACGAGTACGCCGATCTGCTGCGCACCTCCGTTGCCACTCCCGGCAACGATCACCGTCTGGGTGCCAACGAGGCACCTCCGGCCATCATCTCCATCTTCGTGGGCGAGGAGCTGGAAGCCGTCATCGACGCCATTGCCTCCGATTCTCCCTACGCAGGCCCCGTCAAGATGAAGATGGATCTGGGCGTTGATGTCCTGCCCAAGTTCAGCAAGGATACCACCGACCGCAACCGCACTTCTCCCTTCGCCTTCACCGGCAACAAGTTCGAGTTCCGTATGCCCGGCTCTGCTGAGAACCTGAGCGACGCCAACACCATCCTGAACACCGCTGTCGCCAAGGAACTGAAGGGCTACGCCGACGAGCTGGAGGGCGCTGAGGACTTTACCAGTGCCGTGATTGCTCTGGTCAAGCGCACCATCCGCGACCACCGCCGCGTCATCTTCAACGGCAACGGCTACACCGCCGAGTGGGAGGAAGAAGCTGCAAAGCGCGGTCTGCCCAACAAGAAGAACACCCCGGCTGCCCTGCCCGCTCTGATCGCACCGAAGAACATCCAGCTGATGGAGGAGTTCGGCGTGCTGACCAAGGTGGAGATGGAGAGCCGTTACGAAGTTGAGATGGAGCACTACTCCAAGATCATCAACATCGAAGCCCTGACCATGCTGGAGATGGCCCGCAAGCAGCTGCTGCCTGCCGTCAACTCCTACATGAGCGAGCTGGCCAACACCGCCGCCTCCAAGCTGGCCGTCAGCGAGAACATCAGCGTGCGCAGCGAGACCAAGACCCTGACCAAGCTCTCCGCCGACGCCGACGCCATGAGCGATGCCATCGACACCCTGCAGGATGCCGTGGATGCCACCAAGGCCCTGCCCAGCGAGGCTGACAAGGCCGTTGCCTTCCACGACAACGTGCTGCCCGCCATGGACGCCCTGCGTGCCGCGGCCGACGATGCCGAGACCATCTGCGGCGAGGATTATTGGCCTCTGCCCAGCTACAGCAAGATGCTCTACTACGTCTGATCGCAAAACAGCGTAACCGAATAGCATCCGTAGGCTGCGGAATCTAAAATTTGCCATTCTCCTTTTCCTATTTCTTACACCAGCCTAAAGACCTGCTCCCATTCTGAGGGCAGGCCTTTAGGCGTTTTTATTTGAAAGGGAAATTCTTATGAGTTATTCGACCCAACAGGACATCCTGGATTTCGTGGAGGACAACAACGTCAAATTCGTCCGTTTCGCCTTCTGCGATATCTTTGGCACCCAGAAGAACATTGCCGTGCTGGCCAGCGACCTGCCCAAGGCCCTGGAAGACGGTGTCTGCTTCGACGGCAGCTCCATCGCCGGTTTCATGCATGTGGAAGAAAGCGACCTTGTGCTGCGGCCGGACCTGTCCACCGTGACCATCCTGCCCTGGCGGCCCACCGAGGGCCGGGTGATGCAGTTCTTCTGCGATGTGGAAAAGCCGGACGGCGCGGCCTTCGGCGGCAACTGCCGCGGCTTTCTGCGCAGCATGAACCGCAAGTTCAAAAAGCTGGGCCTCACCTGCAACGTGGGTGCCGAGTGCGAGTTCTATCTGTTCGAGAACGACGACCGAGGCCGCCCCACCCGCATCCCCATCGACTTCGGCGGCTACTTTGACGTGGCCCCGCTGGACGCAGGTGAAAACATCCGCCGCGACATCTGCCTGACCATGGAGCAGATGGGCATGAGCCCCCAGCACAGCCACCACGAGAGCGGCAACGGCCAGAACGAGATCGACTGCCACCATGCAGGTCCCCTCAAGACCGCCGACAATGTGATGATGTTCAAGCAGATCGTGCGCGCCATTGCCATGCGCAGCGGCCTGCACGCCAGCTTTCTGCCCAAGCCCCTGCCGGACCAGGCGGGCAGCGGCCTGCACATCAATCTGTCGCTCTACATGGACGGCCGCAACCTGTTCGAAGGCGATATTGCCCCGGACAGCATCGCAGGCAGCTTCATGGCCGGTGTGCTGGCCCACAGCCGGGAGCTGACCGTGTTCACCAATCCTCTGCCCAACAGCTACCAGCGCTTTGGTTGCGACGAAGCACCCCGCTATGTGAGCTGGAGCCGCCAGAACCGCAGCCAGCTGGTGCGCATCCCGCAGGTGAAGGGCGACAACTGCCGCATGGAGCTGCGCAGCCCGGACCCCGCCTGCAACCCGTATCTGGCCATCGGCCTGGTGCTGGCCGCCGGGCTGGACGGCATCGAGAACCGCATGGTGCTGCAGGCACCTGTGAACCGCAACCTGTTCCACCCCGCCGAGGCGGAAGGCCTGGGCCTTGAGACCCTGCCTGCCAGCCTGGAGGAGGCCGTGCAGGCCGCACAGGAAAGCGAATTTTTGCACCGGGTGCTGCCGGATGAGCTGGCCGCCCGCTACTTCACCGAGGAACTCAAGCGCTGCGAAGCTCTGAAAAACGCTGCCGACCCCGCCGAGTATGAGCGCGTCCATTATTTCAACGCCATCTGACCCCTATCCAAAAGCGTATAGGAGAAAGGAGCGAAGGAAATGGGACGTGCACTGATCGTAAGCGCCGGTGCAAGCTCCAACGAGTACATCTCCGCGCGGCTGACCGAGATGGGCTACAGCCGCCCGGTGATCATTCCAAGCGGAGCCGAAGCCCGGCGGCGCATGACCGAATCGGACTTTGAGCTGATCGTGGTCAACTCTCCCCTGCCCGATGAATTCGGGCACGAAGTGTGCATCAATGCCGTAGAGAAAACGGATGCCGGTGTGGTGTTTCTGGTCAAAGCAGCACAGGCCGACCAGCTGATGGGCCCCCTGAGCGATCAGGGCGTGCTGCTGCTGTCAAAGCCCTTCAACACGGCGTTCTTCATGCAGGTGATGCACATGGCGGAAGCCAGCAACCACCGGTTGCAGCGCGCCCGGCAGGAGAATGCCCGCCTGCAGGAAAAGATCGCGCAGGTGCGGCTGGTGAGCCGGGCAAAATGCTGCCTTGTGGAGCACGAACAGATGACCGAGGCCGAAGCGCACCGTTATATTGAAAAGCAGGCCATGGACACCCGCCGTGACCGCACCGAAATTGCCCAGGAAATCCTTGAAAATTATGAGGACATGGGTGTATAATATTGGATTGGGAAAGAACCTCAAAAAGGAAAAAATAGAGGAGGACATTTTATGGCAGAAAAACAGACCAAATTTATTTTCGTCACCGGCGGCGTCGTGTCGGGCCTTGGCAAGGGCATCACGGCTGCTTCGCTGGGCCGCCTGCTGAAGTGCCGCGGCCTGAAGGTGGCCAGCCAGAAGCTGGACCCCTATGTGAACGTGGACCCCGGCACCATGAGCCCCCTGCAGCACGGTGAGGTGTTCGTCACCGACGACGGCACCGAGACCGACCTGGACCTGGGCCACTATGAGCGCTTCATCGACGAAAACCTGAACAAATATTCCAACCTGACCACCGGCAAGGTGTACTGGAACGTGCTGAACAAGGAGCGCCAGGGCGCTTACCTCGGCCAGACCGTGCAGATCATCCCCCACATCACCAACGAGATCAAGAGCTACATCTACAATCTGGCTTCCTCCACCGAAGCCGATGTGGTCATCACCGAGATCGGCGGCACCACCGGCGATATCGAGAGCCAGCCCTTCCTGGAGGCCATCCGTCAGGTGGGCCTGGAGCAGGGCCGGGACAACTGCTGCTTCATCCATGTGGTGCTGGTGCCTTACATTTCCGGCTCGGACGAGTACAAATCCAAGCCTGCCCAGCACTCGGTCAAGGAGCTGCAGGGCATGGGCGTGAACCCGGATATCATCATCCTGCGTGCCGACGGCAGCGTGGGCGGCGAGATCCGCCGCAAGATCAGCACCTTCTGCAACGTAAAGCCGGAGTGCGTCATTGAGAACCTGACCATGCCCAGCCTCTACCAGTGCCCGCTGATGCTGCACACCAACGGTCTGGACGACGTGGTTGTGAAGAAGCTGAAGCTGGACGTGCCCCCTGCCGACCTGACCGAGTGGAAGCAGGTGGTGAGCCGCATTGCCACCCGCAGCAAGACCTGCAGCATTGCACTGGTGGGCAAGTACGTCAAGCTGCACGATGCTTACCTCTCCGTGATGGAAAGCCTGTACCACGCCGGGTTTGAGAACGACAGCCAGGTGGAGATCCGCTGGGTGGAAAGCGAGGACCTGACCGATCAGGCCGCCTGCAAGGAAGCCTTTGCGGACGTGGACGGCATCATCGTGCCCGGCGGCTTTGGCGACCGCGGCATTGAGGGCATGATCCAGGCCGCACAGTACGCCCGCGAGAACCATGTGCCCTACTTTGGCATCTGCCTGGGCATGCAGATCATGGTGATGGAGTTTGCCCGCGGTGTGCTGGGCTACAAGGACGCCAACTCCAGCGAGTTCACGCCGGACGGTGCCCACAACGTCATCTCCCTGATGCCGGACCAGCAGGGCAACATCCCCAAGGGCGGCACCATGCGTCTGGGCAAGTATCCCTGCGCCGTCAAGCCCGGCACCAAAATGGCCGAGTGCTACGGTGAGGCCGAGATCTGGGAGCGCCACCGCCACCGTTACGAGTTCAACAACGACTTCCGTCAGGAGATGGAAAACGCCGGACTGGTCATTTCCGGCACCAGCCCGGACGGCCGTCTGGTGGAGACCGTGGAGCTGCCCGGCCGCGACTTCCATCTGGGTGCCCAGTTCCACCCCGAGTTCAAGAGCCGCCCGAACCACGCGCACCCCCTGTTCAAGGGTTTCATCGCCGCAGCTCTGAAGTTCCGCGCCAGCGAGCAGCGCAGCCTGCTGCACATGTGATCCGTGAAAAGAGTGCCATGCCGAAACGCATGGCATTCTTTTTTTGCCCGGCGTTCATCCGGGCTTTCGGCCCCCTGCATTGCCCGCCAAGCCTTGCAAATCCGGCCGGATTGTGGTATGCTGAGAGCGGTAAATAAGGGAGTCTGCCAAAGCAGGCTGAGAGTGGGCTGTGTCGCCCAGACCTGTGACCTGATTTGGATCATGCCAACGTAGGGAAATACCGCTGCAGCTTTGAACACCAAAGGTGCGGGCATGTCTTTACGGGCATGTCCGCATCTTTTATTTTTATACAAAGGAAGTTGTGACAGATGAAAACAGCATTGACCATTGCCGGCAGCGATTCCAGCGGCGGCGCAGGCATCCAGGCCGATATCAAGACCATGACCGCCAACGGCGTGTTTGCCATGAGCGCCATCACCGCCCTCACGGCCCAGAACACCACCGGCGTCACCGATATCTTTGAGACCACCCCGAAGTTCCTGGGCGAGCAGATCGACGCCATCTTCACCGATATCTACCCCGATGCCGTCAAGATCGGCATGGTGTCCTCGGCGGAGCTGATCGGCGTCATTGCCGAAAAGCTCAAGGCTTACGATGCAAAGCATATCGTGGTGGACCCCGTGATGGTGGCCACCTCCGGCTCCAAGCTGCTGCGGGACGACGCCGTGCAGGCTCTGACCGAAAAGCTGCTGCCCATGGCCGAGGTGCTCACCCCGAACATCCCGGAGGCAGAGATCCTCTCCGGCATGACCATCACCGACGCCGCCGGGATGGAAGCTGCGGCCAAGCGCATCAGCGAGAAGTACGGCTGCGCTGTGCTGTGCAAGGGCGGCCACCAGATCAACGACGCCGACGACCTGCTGTGGCGGGACGGCTGTGGCAAGTGGTTCCACGGCAAGCGCATTGCGAACCCCAACACCCACGGCACCGGCTGCACCCTTTCCAGCGCCATTGCGTCCAACCTGGCCAAGGGCTATGATCTGGACACCTCGGTGGAGCGTGCCAAGGCCTACATTTCCGGCTGCCTGTCTGCCATGCTGGACCTGGGCCACGGCTCCGGCCCGATGGACCACATGTTTGCTCTGAAAGGAGAGTTCGTTCGTGAGTAAGACGCCTTTTGTGGATGCACTGGTGCAGGAGAGCCTGCCCATCTGGCAGCAGTGCCTGGATTCGGACTTTCTGCGCGGGCTGGAGGCCGGCACGCTGGACGAGGACTGTTTCAAGGGCTACATCGTGGATGACAGCCTGTACCTGCGGGAATACGCCCGGGTGTTTGCCTGGGGTATGACCAAGGCGCAGACCATGGCTGCCATGCGCAACTACTACTCCCTGCTCTCCTTTGTGAACGAGAACGAGGATGTAGCCCGCCTTCAGTATCTCAAGCGCTACGGCCTGACCGACGACGACATCCAGAGCCTGCCGCAGCGCCCTGCAAACCGCGCCTACACCGATTACATGATCGAGGCCACAAAGAACGGTGAGGGCGAAGCCGAGTGCATTGCAGCCGTGCTGCCCTGCATGCTGAGCTATTTCTGGATCTTCCGGCGGCTTCTGAAGCGCTCGCCCGGTGTGCTGGATACGGTGTTTGGTCCGCTGGTGAAGGACTACGCCTCCGACGGCTACGGCGACGCCTGCCAAGCCTGGGCTGACTACGCGGAAAAAGCCTGCGCCGGCCTTTCGCCGGAGCGCGCTGCCCGCTGCCGCGAGATCTTCAAGGCCTGCTCGGAGTTTGAGCTGGGCTTCTGGCGCATGGCGAACCAGCCGCGCAGCGACCTCTGAACCATCAAAACCGCAAAAAATTGCCAAAAGCCCTTGACTTAAAGTAAACTTCAAGTACTACAATAAAGCTGTTGAAAATCGACCGGTTCCGGCCCGCCCGGGATCGGCCCATCGTCACAGGAGGCAGCTTTTATGGAAAAGATCGTACAGACCGCTGGCCGCGATGCGCTGGGCGCATTCGCACCGGCATTTGCTCACTACAACGACGACGTTCTCTTTGGCGAGAACTGGAACGATGATGCCATCGACCTGAAGACCCGCAGCATCCTCACCGTGGTTGCGCTGATGTCTTCCGGCGTGACCGATTCCTCGCTGAAGTATCACCTGCAGAACGCCAAGAACCACGGCGTGACCCAGAAGGAGATCGCCGCCATCATCACCCACGTTGCGTTTTACGTCGGCTGGCCCAAGGGCTGGGCCGTGTTCAACATGGCAAAGGAGATCTGGGCGGTGGAGCCGGAGGACGGCAGCGCCCGGGCAAAGCACCAGGCGTCCATGGTGTTCCCCATCGGCGAGCCCAACGTGGCCTATGCGAAGTATTTTATCGGCCAGAGCTATCTGGCCCCCATCTCCACCCAGCAGGTGGGCATCCACAACGTGACCTTTGAACCGGGCTGCCGCAACAACTGGCACATCCATCATGCAAAGACCGGCGGCGGCCAGATCCTCATCTGCGTGGCCGGCCGCGGCTACTACCAGGAGGAAGGCAAGCCCACCGTGGAGCTGAACCCCGGCGACTGCATCAACATCCCCGCCGAGGTCAAGCACTGGCACGGTGCCGCCCCAGACAGCTGGTTCTCCCACCTCGCCGTCGAGGTGCCCGGCACCGAGTGCTCCAACGAGTGGTGCGAGCCCGTCACCGATGAGGAGTACAGCAAGCTGAAGTAAGCTGCACGCCTGCCCTCCCCTGTCGGCTGGCAAATAAATGCAGAAAACCGCCCCGCTGAAAGTAAGACGCTTTCAGTGGGGCGGTTTGTTTTGTAGTAAGGGGTTGTTCAGGGGTTACTCGAGCTCAATCGTTGCCGGCGGCTTACCGGTGCAATCGTAGAACACGCGGTTGACGTGCTTGACCTCATTGACGATGCGGCTGGTGACCGTGCCCAGAACATCCCAGGGCATGTTATAGCTCTCAGCGGTCATGAAATCGGTGGTAGTGACAGCGCGCAGAGCCACAGCATAGTCGTAGGTGCGCTCGTCGCCCATAACGCCCACGCTGCGCATATTAGTCAGGGCTGCGTAGTACTGGTTGATCTCCTTATCCAGACCGGCCTTCGCGATCTCCTCACGCCAGATGGCGTCGGCATCCTGCACGATGGCGACCTTCTCGGGGGTCACTTCGCCGATGATACGAATACCCAGGCCCGGGCCGGGGAACGGCTGACGGCTGACCAGATATTCCGGCAGGCCCAGTTCGCGGCCGACCTGACGCACCTCATCCTTGAACAGGTTGCGCAGGGGCTCCACCAGCTCCTTGAAGTCCACGGTGTCGGGCAGGCCGCCGACATTGTGGTGGCTCTTGATGACGGTGGACTCGCCGCCCAGACCGCTCTCGACCACGTCAGGATAAATGGTGCCCTGTGCCAAAAAATCGACCTTGCCGATCTTCTTGGCTTCTTCCTCGAACACGCGGATGAACTCCTCGCCGATGATCTTGCGCTTGCGCTCCGGCTCGGTGACGCCTGCCAGCTTGCTGAAGTAGCGCTCACGGGCATCCACGCAGACAAAGTTGATATCAAAGTTCGGGTTGCCGGGGCCGAACACCGCGCAGACTTCTTCCTTCTCGTTCTTGCGCAGCAGGCCGTGGTCCACGAACACGCAGGTCAGCTGCTTGCCCACGGCCTTTGCCAGCATGGCGGCCAGCACGGAAGAATCCACGCCGCCGGACAGTGCACACAACACCTTGCCGTCGCCGATCTCCTCGCGCAGAGCCTTGACGTTGTTCTCCACGAAGGAGTCCATCTTCCAGTCGCCGGTGCAGCCGCAGACGTTGTACACGAAGTTGTGCAGCATCTTCTTGCCCTCGGCAGTGTGCAGCACTTCCGGGTGGAACTGGATCGCATACAGGCCCTTCTCAGCGTTCTCTGCCGCTGCCACCGGGCAGTTGACCGTGTGGGCCGTGATCTTGAAGCCGGGCGCAGCCTGCTCGATGTAGTCATTGTGGCTCATCCAGCAGATCGTAGAAGGCTGAACATCCGCAAACATCTTGCTGCTGTTGTCCACAAAGACCTCAGTCTTGCCGTACTCGCGCTCCGGTGCGCGGCAGACGTGACCGCCCAGCAGATGCATCATCAGCTGGCTGCCGTAGCAGATGCCCAGCACAGGCACGCCCCAGTTGAAGATCTCGGGGTCGATCGTGGGGGAATCCTCCAGATAGACGCTGTTGGGGCCGCCGGTGAAGATGATGCCCTTGGGGTTCTTCGCCTTGATGACCGACAGATCGGTTTTATAGGAATAGATTTCACAGTAGACATTATTCTCGCGGACACGGCGCGCGATCAGCTGATTGTACTGGCCGCCAAAGTCCAGCACGATGACAGTTTCATGCTGCATGATGTTCTCCTCCCTTTTCACTCAATGTGTTTTCTATAGATAGATTTAGTATAGCACATCTGACAAATAAAAGCGACATCATTTGTGAATTTTCCTGTTTTTATTTTCGAATCGGATGCCGCAGCACGGTTTTCAGCTTTTCCGGAGCGGTTCGACGCGGGTCACCCAGATAAATTTCATGATGGCGGCGTGTTTCCGAGAAGTCCAGCACACAACCCTGCTCGGCCGCAAAGGCATCCATCTGTGCCAGCGTCTCCGGCTCGTCATCGTAAGCACCCACATGTAAACACTGCACGCAGAGCCCCTCGTCGTAGGCGAAGAATTCCGCCCTGGAGAAATCCTTTTTCTTTTTGCGCGTCGCTTCCTGTACGGCCCAGTCGAATTCTTCCCGGGTGACGAACTCCGGCAGGCGGATCATGGATACCCACTCGAAATTTTCCTTATGAGCGTAGTCCACGCCTTCCACGCCCTGCTGCCGCCACAAACCTTCCAGCGGCGGCACCACATACTCAAAATAGCCGTCGATCTTATGGCTTCCCTTATAGCTCATCTTGATGGTGAACGCAATACCGTACAGCACCTCCATGGCCGCCTGATACTCCCCTGCCGGGTCGTTCGGGTCGCCTTTGCCGCGCACCGCCACGAAATTCATGGGCGGCACTGTTATGAGATGCGGCTTTTTCGGCGGGAGGTAAAACGCCTTATACTCTTTCTTATAATCAAACGGCATCGTTCTTTTCCCCTTCCAGAAGTTCTTTCTGCTTCTTTTTGCTGAAACCGCTCAGCACCAGCTGATAGGACTTCTCCAGCATTTCCCGCAGCAGGTCGTCTGGAACGCTTCCATCCGCTTTGATCGAGTTCCAATGCACCTTATTCATGTAGTAGCCCGGAATGATGTCCTCATACTGTCGGCGCAGGAACTCCCCTTCTGCCGGGTCGAGTTTGAGGGTAATGTAGACGGCCTTTCCGGTCGCATCATCCAGACAGATGGCTGCAAACAGTTTACCACCGATCTGATAGCGAATCCCGTTCCATTCTGCCTGCAAGTCCTTTGTCACACTGGGTTTTGCCAGCAAATATTCATCGATCCAAGGATATTTCATCTACGATTCCTCCATCCAACAAGATTCGCTCTCCCAATTCCCAGTATATCACAACAACATTATTTTGTAAACAATAAGTTGTTAGTATGCCATCAAAAAATCCCCTGCCCATACGGACAGAGGATGATAAAACAAAAAGAGTCCTTCCCGCTCTCCGGAACGGGAAGGACTCTCGTAAATTTAACCTTTAGCCTTAGGAAAGGCGCGAAGGGTCAAAATCACTCAATGATCTTGCCGACAACGCCAGAACCAACGGTACGGCCACCCTCACGGATAGCGAAACGCAGGCCTTCTTCCATAGCGACAGGGGTCAGCAGCTCAACGTGCATCATGACGTTATCGCCGGGCATGCACATCTCGGTGCCTTCGGGCAGAGTGATGATACCGGTCACGTCGGTGGTGCGGAAGTAGAACTGAGGACGATAGTTGGAGAAGAACGGGGTGTGACGGCCGCCTTCGTCCTTGGTCAGAACGTACACCTGAGACTCGAAGATCTTGTGGGGGTGCACGGAACCGGGCTTAGCCAGAACCTGGCCACGCTCGATCTGGGTACGATCAACACCACGCAGCAGAGCGCCGATGTTATCGCCAGCCTCAGCGAAGTCCAGAGACTTACGGAACATCTCCAGACCGGTGATGGTGGTGCTCAGACGATCGGGCTTGATGCCGACGATCTCCATAGCGTCGCCAACCTTGGCGATACCACGCTCAACACGACCGGTAGCAACGGTACCACGGCCAGAAATGGTCATGACATCCTCGATGGGCATCAGGAAGGGCTTGTCCTCCTCACGATCCGGGTTGGGGATGTAGGAGTCAACAGCATCCATCAGCTCCTTGATGCAAGCGTAAGCAGGATCCTCGGGATCGTTGGGAGCCTCCAGAGCCTTCAGAGCGGAACCACGAATGATCGGGGTGTCGTCGCCCGGGAAGTCGTACTCGGTCAGCAGCTCACGGATCTCCATCTCGACCAGATCCAGCAGCTCTTCGTCGTCGACCATATCGCACTTGTTCATGAACACAACGATATAGGGCACGCCGACCTGACGAGCCAGCAGGATGTGCTCACGGGTCTGGGGCATGGGACCATCGGTAGCAGCAACGACCAGAATAGCGCCGTCCATCTGAGCAGCACCGGTGATCATGTTCTTAACGTAGTCAGCATGGCCCGGGCAGTCAACGTGAGCGTAGTGGCGCTTCTCGGTCTGGTACTCAACGTGAGCGGAGTTGATCGTGATACCACGAGCGCGCTCCTCGGGAGCCTTATCGATGTTGGCATAGTCCATGAACTCTGCGTCACCCTTCAGTGCCAGGTACTTGGTGATAGCAGCGGTCAGAGTGGTCTTGCCGTGGTCAACGTGACCGATGGTGCCGATGTTCACATGCGGCTTAGAACGGTCGAACTTTGCCTTTTCAGCCATTGGAATATCCTCCCTTAATTTCGGTTTTGATATTTGGTTACAACAACCCTGCGGATGCAGACATTGCATTGCAAGGCTATTCTACTAAATTTGCCCTGTAAAATCAAGTGCTTTTACAGGAAATTTTGCCGGAGTTACACTACCCCGGCAAAATTCATTTTAAATTTAAGGCGATCAAGCCTTGGTGCGGCCAGCAATGATCTGGTCAGCAATGTTCTTGGGCACCGGCTCGTAGTGAGACGGCTCCATGACGTACTGGCCACGGCCCTGGGTCTTGGAACGCAGGTCGGTAGCATAGCCGAACATCTGAGCCAGAGGCACAAATGCGTTGACACGCTGGGTGCCGGCCATAGCCTCCATGCCCTGGATCTGACCACGGCGTGCATTCAGGTCGCCGATAACATCGCCCAGATACTCATCGGGGACGATAACTGCAACCTTCATGATAGGCTCAGTGATGATGGGATCAGCCTTGCGCATAGCATCCTTGAATGCCATAGAACCAGCGATGGAGAAGGCCATTTCAGAGGAGTCGACCTCATGATAAGAACCATCCCACAGGGTGACCTTGACATCAACAACAGGATAGCCAGCCAGGACGCCGGACTTCATAGCACCCTGGATACCGTTGTCGATAGCCGGGATGTATTCCTTCGGGATCGCGCCGCCCACGATGGCGTTGACGAACTCGTAACCCTTGCCGGGCTCGTTGGGCTCGATCTTGATCTTAACGTGACCGTACTGGCCCTTACCACCGGACTGACGTGCGTACTTGGTCTCCTGGTTGGCCTCTTTGCGGATGGTCTCACGGTAAGCAACCTGGGGTGCACCCACGTTTGCCTCAACCTTGAACTCACGCAGCAGACGGTCAACGATGATCTCCAGGTGCAGCTCGCCCATACCAGCAATGATGGTCTGGCCGGTCTCCTCATCGGTGTAGGTCTTGAAGGTCGGGTCCTCCTCGGCCAGCTTAGCCAGCGCGATGCCCATCTTCTCGTTGCCGGCCTTGGTCTTGGGCTCGATAGCAACGCGGATAACGGGCTCGGGGAACTTCATGGACTCCAGAATGATGGGATGATTCTCATCACACAGGGTATCACCAGTGGTGGTGTTCTTCAGACCGACAACAGCAGCGATATCACCTGCATAGCAGCAGTCGATATCCTTGCGGTGGTTGGAGTGCATCTGCAGGATGCGGCCCATACGCTCCTTGTTGTCCTTCACGGAGTTGTAGACGGTAGTACCAGCCTCAACCTTACCGGAGTAAACACGGAAGTATGCCAGCTTACCAACGAACGGGTCGGTAGCGATCTTGAAGGCCAGAGCTGCGAAGGGAGCGTCGTCAGAAGACGGACGGGTCTCCTCCTCCTCAGTCTCGGGGTTCACGCCCTTGATGTCAGGGACATCGGTAGGAGCGGGCATATAGTCAACGATAGCGTCCAGCAGCTTCTGCACGCCGCGGTTCTTGTAGGAAGAACCACAGACAACGGGAACCAGGGTGTTTGCGATGGTCTCCTTGCGGATAGCCTTCTTCAACTCCTCACGGGTGATCTCCTCACCCTCGAGGTACTTCTCCATCAGTTCCTCGTCGTTCTCGGCAACAGCCTCGACCAGGATGTTACGGTACTCCTCGGCCTGCTCGACCATATCCTCAGGGATAGGCTCGGTGCGCATGTCGTTGCCCATGTCATCGTAGTAGACCTCAGCGTTCATATCGACCAGGTCAACGATACCACGGAAGGTATCCTCCTGACCGATGGGCAGCTGAATGGCCACGCCGTTGGCATGCAGACGATCGTGCAGCATCTTGATGCAGCGGAAGAAGTCAGCACCCATGGTATCCATCTTGTTGACGTACACCATACGGGGGACCTTGTACTCGTCAGCCTGACGCCAGACGGTCTCAGACTGCGGCTCGACACCGCCCTTAGCAGCCAGAACGGTCACAGAACCGTCCAGAACGCGCAGGGAACGCTGGACCTCAACAGTGAAGTCCACGTGGCCCGGGGTGTCGATGATGTTGATGCGGTGACGGTTCTTCTTGAATGCGACCGGATCCTTCTGGGTCTCAGAGTGGCTCCAGTAGCAGGTGGTAGCAGCGGAAGTGATGGTGATACCACGCTCCTGCTCCTGAACCATCCAGTCCATGGTAGCGCCGCCATCATGAACTTCGCCGATCTTGTGGTTGATGCCGGTGTAGTACAGAATACGCTCGGTAGTCGTAGTCTTACCAGCATCGATGTGGGCCATAATGCCGATATTTCTCGTCATCTGAAGAGAAACTTCTCTGGGTGTAGCCATGAAATTAACCTCCTACAGAACAGATCAATAACGGAAATGAGCGAAAGCCTTGTTAGCTTCTGCCATCTTGTGAGTATCCTCACGCTTCTTCACGGCGTTGCCGGTGTTGTTGGCAGCATCCATGATTTCAGCAGCCAGACGCTGAGCCATGGTCTTCTCACCACGGCTGCGGCTGTAGGCAGTCAGCCAGCGCAGGCCCAGGGTCTCACGGCGAGCCGGGCTGACTTCCAGGGGGACCTGGTAGTTAGCACCGCCGACGCGGCGGGTCTTGCACTCGAGGCTGGGCATGATGTTCTCCATCGCCTTCTCGAAAGTCTCCAGAGGATCGTTGCCAGTCTTCTCCTGAATCATGGAGAAAGCTTCATAAACGATCTTCTGAGCGACGCCCTTCTTGCCATCCAGCATCACGCTGTTGACCAGACGAGTGACCATCTTGGAATTGTAAATAGGATCAGCTAAGACATCGCGCTTAGCAATGTTACCTCTTCTAGGCATCTTTCTTCCCTCCTTCACAGAATGATATCATCGGTACTCGAAAGTAATAAAACTCCCGTTGTGTCACAAAGAGCTGACCTTTACATAAACTGTTGCCCTCCGCTTTTTGCAAGCGGACTTGTTATTTATATAATGGAAAGCCGTTTATGGCGGTTCGTTCCTCAATTACTTCTTTGCAGCACCGGCCTTAGGACGCTTTGCGCCGTACTTGGAGCGGGCCTGATTACGGCCTGCCACACCCTGAGTATCCAGGGTACCACGGATGATGTGGTAACGCACACCGGGCAGGTCCTTAACACGGCCGCCACGGATCAGCACGACGGAGTGCTCCTGCAGGTTATGGCCGATACCGGGAATGTAAGAGGTGACCTCGATACCATTCGTGAGGCGGACACGAGCAACCTTACGCAGAGCAGAGTTGGGCTTCTTGGGGGTCATGGTACGAACAGCAGTGCAGACACCACGCTTCTGGGGGCTGTTCAGATCAGAATACTGTTTCTTCTGAGAATTGTAGTTCTTCAGCAGTGCGGGAGCGGTGCTCTTGGTAGCCAGAACCTGACGGCCCTTGCGTACAAGCTGGTTAAAAGTAGGCATTTTGTTTCTCCTTTCTTAATGATGAACATCGGACTTTTTCCGACTTTTTTGCCGCACTATCCCCATGAGGGACGCGCAACAGTTATATAATACTCGCTTTGGACTGCAATGTCAACAGTTTTCTCAAGATTTTTTTGTTTTATTCGCAGAAATTTTTTGCGGCGTTTTATATGGCTTTCCCCTTGGGGGAAGGCTCTTGCGCACACGCAAAAAGCCACCCTGCAGGCGGATGCCCACAGAGCGGCTCATAGTTTTATTTCAGAAAGGGAGTCCTGCGCTTACTGTGCGGCAGCTGCCAGTTCGGCAGCGATCTCAGCGTCGCGCTCAGCCTCACGGTTCTTCAGATCCTCACGGACTTCCGGCAGACCGGTACCGGCGGGGATCAGCTTACCGATGATGACGTTCTCCTTCAGGCCGGCCAGCGGATCGACCTTGCCCTTGATGGCGGCTTCGGTCAGCACGCGGGTGGTCTCCTGGAAGGATGCAGCGGACAGGAAGGAGTCGTTGGCCAGAGCAGCCTTGGTGATGCCCAGCAGCACCTGCTGATACTCGACCAGCTTCAGGCCTTCCTCACCGGCGTCGATGCGCTTCTGCAGATCGGCGTTGATGTTCTCCACTTCCAGACGGCTTGCCAGAGCGCCGCCGATCAGGTCGGAAGAACCGGAGTCGGTCACGCGGACCTTGTTGCACATCTGACGGACGATGACTTCGATATGCTTATCGTTGATCTCAACGCCCTGCAGACGGTAGACCTTCTGGACCTCGTTGATGAGGTAGTTCTGCACGTCTTCCAGGCCCTTGATGGCCAGGATATCCTGCGGATACAGAACACCTTCGCGGGTGATGATGTCGCCCTTCTCCACACGGTCGCCCGGCATCACGCGGGAATGCTGGGTGAACGGGATGGAGTAGCTCTTGACGACCTCGGCACCGTTGTCGTCCTTGCCGGTCACCTTGATGACGACGTTCTTCTTGGTATCGTCCTGAGAAACGACACCGGAGATCTCGCTCATGATGGCCATGCTCTTGGGACGGCGGCTCTCGAACAGCTCCTCAACACGGGGAAGACCCTGGGTGATATCTTCAGCCGATGCGATACCGCCGGTATGGAAGGTACGCATGGTCAGCTGAGTACCGGGCTCGCCGATGGACTCTGCAGCGATAACGCCGACAGACTCGCCCAGACGGACCGGCTCACCGTTGGCCATATCGGAACCGTAGCAGCGTGCGCAGACGCCGGTCTTTGCACGGCAGGTCAGCAGGCTGCGGATCTTCAGGCGGGTGATGCCTGCGGCCTCGATCTCGTTGGCATCGTACAGGTCGATCATCTTGCCTTCGGGCACGATGACCTTGCCGGTGACGGGGTTGACCACATCGCCCACAGCGAAGCGGCCGATCAGACGCTCACGGAAGCTCTCGATCTTCTCCTTGCCCTCGTGGATCTCAGAGACCCACAGGCCGTCGGTGGTGCCGCAGTCGATCTCGCGCACGATGACGCTCTGAGAGACATCGACCATGCGGCGGGTCAGGTAACCGGAGTCAGCGGTACGCAGAGCGGTATCGGCCAGACCCTTACGAGCACCACGGGCAGAGACGAAATATTCCAGAATATTCAGACCTTCGCGGTAGTTCGCACGAATGGGCATCTCGATGGTGTGACCGGCGGTGTTTGCCAGCAGGCCGCGCATACCGGCCAGCTGCTTGATCTGGTTCATAGAACCACGGGCACCGGAGTCCGCCATCATATAGATCTCGTTGTCCTTGGGCAGGTTGTCTGCCAGAGCCTTGGAGACCTTATCGGTGGTTGCCTGCCAGATGGCGATGGTCTGGTTGTAACGCTCGTTGTCGGAGATCAGACCACGGTTGAACAGCTTGCCGACCTTGGCGATCTGCTGGTCCGCCTCAGCGATCAGCTCCTGCTTCTGCGGCGGGATCACGGCGTCGCACACAGCGACGGAGATCGCGGACAGGGTGGAGTACTTGTAGCCCTGTGCCTTGATGGCGTCCAGCATCTTTGCGCACTTGCGGGTGCCGTTGCGGGTCATGCAGCGGGAGATGATGTCGGGCAGGGTCTTCTTGGTCACGCGGAAGCTGACCTCGTACTCCAGCCAGTGCTCGGGATCGGTACGGTCGATATAACCCAGATTCTGGGGAACGGGGTTATTGAAGATGATGCGGCCGACGGTGGCATCCACCAGACCGGTGCGCTCCACGCCGTCAATGGTCATGGTGCGGCGCACCTTGATGGGTGCGTGCAGGGTGACGATGTGCTCAGCGTAAGCCATCAGGGCTTCGTTCTCATCGCGGAAGATCTTGCCTGCGCCCTCGTCGTTCTCACGAACGGTGGTCAGGTAGTAGCTGCCCAGGATCATATCCTGGGTGGGCACGGTGACGGGTGCGCCGTCAGAAGGCTTCAGCAGGTTGCCGGAAGCCAGCATCAGCATCTTGGCCTCACGGCAGGCATCCTCGCCCAGGGGCAGATGGACTGCCATCTGGTCGCCGTCGAAGTCGGCGTTGAATGCGGTACATGCCAGCGGGTGCAGCTTGATGGCACGGCCTTCCACCAGCACCGGGTTGAAGGCCTGAATGCCCAGACGGTGCAGGGTAGGTGCACGGTTCAGCAGAACGGGGTGACCCTTGATGACGGTCTCCAGGCTGTCCCAGACTTCGGGCTTTGCGCGCTCGACCATCTTGCGGGCGGACTTGATGTTGTTGGCGATGCCCTTCTCCACCAGATCCTTCATGACAAAGGGCTTGAACAGTTCCAGTGCCATCTCCTTGGGCAGACCGCACTGGTCCATCTTCAGCTCAGGGCCGACGACGATAACGGAACGGCCGGAGTAATCAACACGCTTGCCCAGCAGGTTCTGACGGAAGCGGCCCTGCTTGCCCTTCAGCATGTCGGACAGGCTCTTGAGGGCACGGTTGTTGGGGCCGGTGACCGGGCGGCCACGGCGGCCGTTGTCGATCAGGCTGTCCACAGCCTCCTGCAGCATACGCTTCTCGTTGCGCACGATGATGTCCGGAGCACCCAGCTCCAGCAGACGGCGCAGACGGTTGTTGCGGTTGATGACGCGGCGGTACAGGTCGTTCAGGTCGGAGGTGGCGAAACGGCCGCCGTCCAGCTGGACCATGGGGCGCAGGTCAGGCGGCAGCACGGGCAGCACGTCCATGACCATCCACTCGGGGCGGTTGCCGGAAATGCGGAATGCCTCGACCACTTCCAGACGCTTCAGGATGCGCACGCGCTTCTGGCCGGAGGACTTCTCCACCTCGGCGGTCAGCTCAGCGCTCAGCTGATCCAGGTCGATCTCCTTCAGCAGGTCCTGGATGGCCTCGGCGCCCATGGCGGCTTCGAACTCGTCGCCGTAGTGCTCACGCATCTCGCGGTACTCGCTCTCGGTCAGCAGCTGCTTCTTTTCCAGACGGGTGCGGCCGGGATCGGTAACGATATAGCTTGCAAAGTACAGCACCTTCTCCAGCAGGCGGGGGCTGATGTCCAGCATCAGGCCGATGCGGCTGGGGATGCCCTTGAAGTACCAGATGTGGCTGACGGGAGCGGCCAGCTCGATGTGGCCCATGCGCTCACGGCGGACCTTGGCCTTGGTGACCTCGACGCCGCAGCGGTCACAGATCTTGCCCTTGTAGCGGATGCGCTTGTACTTGCCGCAGTGGCACTCCCAGTCCTTGGTGGGTCCAAAAATGCGCTCGCAGTACAGGCCGTCGCGCTCCGGCTTCAGGGTGCGGTAGTTGATGGTCTCGGGCTTTTTGACCTCGCCGTAGCTCCATTCACGGATCTGCTCCGGGGAGGCAAGGCCGATCTTGATGGAATCGAAAACGTTGTTTTCCATGAAACGAACCCTTTCTTAATCTCTAGTTGTCTCGATGATACAGGCGGCTTTTCTTTTCTCAGATCACAGCGTCCTCTCCCCTGCCGCAGCACGCGGGACAGGGGCAGAAAGACCTGTGTTTATTCATCTGGATCAGAAATCCACTTCGTCGGAAGAAGCCGGAGCCTCGGCACCGGAGTTATCGTCCTCCAGCACGGAAGGATCATCGAAACCGGCATCGGCGTCCTTAATGTTGTAATCGTTGAGCAGCTCGCTCTCCTGCACGACGGTCTCAGTGCCGGCCACATCGCGCATGTCGAAGCCGGTCTCCTCGTCGTCGAAGTTCTGGCGCATGTCGATCTCGTTGCCGTCCTTGTCCTGGACCACGACGTCCAGACCCAGGGACTGCAGCTCCTTCAGCATGACGCGGAAGGACTCGGGGATGCCGGGCTGCGGGATGGGCTCGCCCTTGACGATGGCCTCGTAGGTCTTGACACGGCCCTCGACGTCATCGGACTTGACGGTCAGGATCTCCTGCAGGGTGTAAGCAGCACCGTAAGCTTCCAGTGCCCAGACTTCCATTTCGCCGAAGCGCTGGCCGCCGAACTGGGCCTTGCCGCCCAGAGGCTGCTGGGTGACCAGAGAGTAGGGGCCGGTGGAACGTGCATGGATCTTATCATCGACCAGGTGATGCAGCTTCAGGTAGTACATATAACCGACGGTAACGCGGTTGTCGAACTTCTCACCGGTACGGCCGTCGTAAACGGTGGTCTTGCCGTCGCGGTCCAGCTCGATCTTGGAGAAGTCGATGATGTGGCCCTTCTCGCCCATGATCTTGGGCAGCTTGGTGGGATAGGCAGGCGCATTCTCGCCGTGCCACATCTCGCGGGCGGTATCGAAGGTATCGCCGATATCGTTCTCACGGGCGGAGTCGAAGACGGGGGTCATGACCTTGATGCCGCATGCCTTGGCAGCGTAGCCCAGGTTGACTTCCAGCACCTGACCGATGTTCATACGGGAAGGAACGCCCAGGGGGTTCAGCACGATATCCAGCGGGGTGCCGTCGGGCAGGTAGGGCATGTCCTCCTGCGGCAGAATGCGGGAAACGACACCCTTGTTGCCGTGACGGCCTGCCATCTTATCACCGACGCTGATCTTGCGCTTCTGGGCGATATAGCAGCGGACGACCTCGCGCACGCCGGGCTGCAGCTCGTCGCTGTTCTCCGGGGTGAACACCTTGACGTCCACGATGATGCCGTATGCGCCATGGGGCACACGCAGAGAGGTATCACGCACTTCGCGTGCCTTCTCGCCGAAGATGGCGCGCAGCAGGCGCTCCTCGGCGGTCAGCTCGGTTTCGCCCTTCGGGGTGACCTTGCCGACCAGGATATCACCGCTCTTGACCTCGGCACCGATGCGGATGATGCCGCGCTCGTCCAGATCCTTCAGCGCATCCTCCGAAACGTTGGGGATGTCGCGGGTGATCTCCTCGGGTCCCAGCTTGGTGTCGCGGGACTCGGTCTCGTATTCTTCAATATGAATGGAGGTGTACACATCCTCGCGGACGATCTTCTCGTTCAGCAGGACGGCGTCCTCGTAGTTGTAGCCTTCCCAGGTCATGAAGCCGATCAGAGCGTTCTTGCCCAGAGAGATCTCGCCGTTGCGCATTGCAGGGCCGTCGGCCAGCACCTGACCGGCCTTGACGGTCTCGCCCACTTCGACGATGGGGCGCTGGTTGATGCAGGTGCCTGCGTTGGAGCGGGCAAACTTGACCAGAGGATAATCCTCCAGCTCACCCTTGTTGTTGCGGACAACAACATGGTCGGCATCCATCTTCTCAACGATACCGTCGTTCTTGGCCAGAACAGCGGTGCCGGAGTCGGTAGCTGCCTTGTACTCCATACCGGTAGCCACGATGGGCTGCTGGGTGACCATCAGAGGCACTGCCTGGCGCTGCATGTTGGAACCCATCAGAGCACGGTTACAGTCATCGTTCTCCAGGAAGGGGATGCAGGCGGTAGCGACAGAGACCATCATTCGCGGAGAAACGTCCATGTAATCGACTTTCTCTGCGTCGATTTCCAGGATCTCGTCGCGGCGGCGGGCAGAAACGCGGGGACGGATGAAGTGCTTGCCTTCGTCCAGCGGCTCGTTGGCCTGTGCGACGACGTATTCATCCTCGACATCTGCGGTCATATATTCGACCTCGTCGGTAACGACCTGGTCGATCAGACGGCCGTTCTCGTCGTAGGTCTTCTTCACCTTGCGGTACGGAGCTTCCACGAAGCCGTACTCGTTGATCTTGGCGTAAGATGCCAGATAGGAGATCAGACCGATGTTGGGGCCTTCAGGAGTCTCGATGGGGCACATACGGCCGTAGTGGCTGTAGTGAACGTCGCGGACCTCGAAACCTGCGCGGTCACGGCTCAGACCGCCGGGGCCCAGAGCAGACAGACGGCGCTTGTGGGTCAACTCCGCCAGGGGGTTGTTCTGGTCCATGAACTGGGACAGCGGAGAAGAACCGAAGAACTCCTTGATGGCAGCCACCACAGGGCGGATGTTGATCAGGGCCTGCGGAGTGATGACGCTCTGGTCCTGGCTCTGCAGGGTCATGCGCTCACGGATGACGCGCTCCATGCGGGAGAAGCCGATGCGGAACTGGTTCTGCAGCAGCTCACCGACGCTGCGGATGCGGCGGTTGCCCAGGTGGTCGATATCATCGGTGGTGCCGATGCCGTGGCCCAGGCCGTTCAGGTAGTTGATGGAAGACAGGATGTCGGCGACGGTGACGGTGCGGCCGATCAGCTGGTCGTGGTTGCGGCGCAGCATTTCCTTCTGTTCTTCCACGTCCGAGGTGGTGTCCAGGATCTTCTTGATCTCGTCGAAGGAGCAGCGCTCGTTGATGCCACACTCCTTCACGTCGAAGGAGAAGAAGCCCTGTGCATCCACACAGCCATTGGTGATGACCTTGACCTTCTTGGCCTCCTCCTTCAGAGAATCCTCGATCTTCAGCACGACCAGATTCACACCGGCGTTGTCCGCCTTCTCGGCCATCTCGCGGGTGATCTTGGCACCGGCCTCGATCAGCAGCTCGCCGGTCAGCGGAGCCACCACATTCTCAGCGGCCACATGGCCGGTGATGCGGCGGGCCAGAGACAGCTTCTTGTTCATCTTGTAGCGGCCGAAACGAGACAGGTCGTAACGGTGCGGGTCGAAGAACAGCATGTTGATCTGGCTGGTAGCGGACTCCACCGTGGGAGGCTCGCCCGGGCGCAGCTTGCGGTAAACTTCCAGCAGGCCTTCGTCCTGGTTCTTGGTGGTATCCTTCTCCAGGGTGGCGAGGATGCGCTCGTCGTCGCCGAAGAAGTTCAGGATGTCCTCGTTGGTGGAAAGGCCCAGTGCACGGCACAACACGGTGACGGGCAGCTTGCGGTTCTTATCAATGCGGACATAGAACACGTTGGAAGCATCGGTCTCGTACTCCAGCCATGCACCGCGGTTGGGGTTCATGGTGGCGCTGTACAGGTCGTTACCCACCTTATCCTTGGCATCGCCGTAGAAAACGCCGGGAGAACGGACCAGCTGGCTGACGATGGCGCGCTCTGCACCGTTGATCACAAAGGTGCCGGCATCGGTCATCAGCGGGAAATCGCCCATGAAGATCTCCTGATCCTTCACCTCACCGGTCTCCTTGTTCAGCAGACGGGCGGTGACGCGCAGGGGAGCCGCATAGGTCACGTCGCGCTCTTTGCACTCCTTGATGCTGTACTTCGGCTCCTTGTCCAGGCGGAAGTCCACAAAGCTCAGTGCCAGATTGCCGGTGTAGTCCTCAATGGTGCCGATGTCGTGGAAGACCTCTTTCAGGCCTTCGTCCAGGAACCACTGATACGAGTTCTTCTGAACCTCGATCAGGTTCGGCATACTGATGACTTCGTCGATGTGGGAGAAGCTCATGCGCTCGGTTTTGCCGAGCTTGACGGGCTTGACTTTCATCATAAAATCAACCACTCCTTACTTTTATACTCTACGGGATGTCGTATACACGGGTCAAATTTGAGCAGACACACATAATTCGACCCGCGTCGAAGGGAGCGTTTCGGCGTTTTTCACAAACTTTCCGGTTTGACCCTTCCAGCTGCCGCCTGCGTACTCCCCTTTTTGGCGCACTAGTCCATTATGTGATACTAATGCAGTATACACCCTAAAAGTCTTGCTGTCAAGCCATTTTTCAGATTTTCACCAAAATAAATTTATTTTTCCGTTCATTTTCGCACGCCCGGAAGCGTGTAGTATATTGCTGTTTTAGGGCTTGATTTTTTTATTTTGCACGTTCCTGTTCATAATCGCCTTGTGCAATTTGTCTATCTTTGCTCTTGTGTTTTGGAGTATGACTTTTCTGCCGGCATCCACAGCCCGCAGGCCGGATATGCCGTTGTCCCCTACAGCCCCTTCTCGTGAAAAAGCAGCTCAGAAAAGCCCGCAGGCTTTTCTGAGCTGCAAATATAAAAAATAAATTTTCCGCTATTGATTGCCAGAGCGCACACGGCGGCAATTAAAATCGTTCACTCATCCAGATAATCCCGCAGGCGCTTTGCCCGGCTGGGGTGCCGCAGCTTGCGCAGGGCCTTTGCTTCGATCTGCCGCACCCGCTCCCGCGTCACGTTGAACTCCTTCCCCAGTTCTTCCAGCGTGCGGGCGCGGCCGTCTTCCAGCCCGAACCGCAGGGTGATGACCCGCTCCTCCCGGGGCGTCAGGCTCTTGAGCACGTTCAGCAGTTCCCGGCGCAGCAGCTGCCGCCCGGCTTCGTCCACCGGGACGCCTGCTTCCTCATCCTGGATGAAGTCCTCCAGATGGGCGTCTTCTTCCTCGCCCACCGGTGTTTCCAGACTGATGGGGTCCTGCGCCAGCTGCAGCAGCTCCCGGATGCGGTCCGGCTCCATCTCCAGCTGCACGGCGATTTCCTCTGCGGTGGGCTCCCTGCCGTTTTTGCGCAGCAGCTCACCCGCCGCCTTTTTCACCCGGTTGATGCTCTCCACCAGATGCACCGGGATGCGGATGGTCCTGCCCTGATCCGCGATGGCCCGGGTGATGGCCTGCCGGATCCACCAGGTGGCATAGGTGGAGAACTTGAAGCCGCGCTCCGGCTCAAACTTCTCCGCTGCCTTCATCAGGCCGAGGTTCCCCTCCTGGATGAGGTCCAGGAACGGCAGTCCCCGGCCCACATAGCGCTTTGCCACCGACACCACCAGCCGCAGGTTCGCCTCGCTCAGGGCGCGGCGGGCCTGTTCGTCCCCGGCCTGCGCGGCTCGGGCAAGGTCGGCTTCCTGCTCCGCCGTCAGCAGCGGCACCCGGCCGATCTCCTTCAAATAGGTCTTCACCGGGTCGTCCAGCGCCACGCCCTCGGCCGAAAGCTCGTGCTCCAGCTTGCCGATCTGCCCCTCGTCCAGCGGCAGCAGCTCGTCGTCGGCTTCCGCCAGATGCACGCCCCGGGCCTCCAGCGCGGTGTACAGTTCGTCCAGCTGCGCCACGTCAAAGTCCCGTTCGTCCATGGCACGGCTGAGCTGCTCCGGCGTCACGGTGTGCCGCCGGGCGTGCGCCGCCAGCTCCCGGGCCAGTTCTTCTGTCTGCGACAATTTCTGCATGATCCCTGCTCCTTTCCTCTCCTGCTCCAGCCGGAGGGGAAAGCCGGGATCATTCTTCTTGCGGCAGATTTCCCTGCTTTTTTTCGCGCATCGACTGGATAAAATCGTTCAGCTGTTCGTCGGACATTTCCGCCGCCTTCTGGGCCAGGGGCATCCCCCGGGCAATGCGGTCCAGATACAGCCGGATATCATCCGGCGTGCAGTTCACGTCGCTGTATTGTGCCGCAAGGTGGCTCAATTCATTCAAGGCTTCCTCGCTGACAAAGGCGTGCAGGGTGGTCAGGCTGATCTCGATGCCCTCCTGCCTGCAGCGAAGCATGGCCTCGTAAAGTTCTTTCTGCTGCGGCTGGATGAACCGTTCCGCAGGCAGCTGGTCCTTGACCAGGTCCAGATAGTGCGGCTCCCGCAAAATGGCCGCCAGCAGCCGCTGCTGCGCGCTGGCAATGCCCAGCGCCTTGCCCCCGCCCACACTGTAGGGCAGTTTGATCTGGTCCATCTCGCCGGAGCGCAGCACCGCGTTGTTTTTCTCCCACCGGCGCTTGCTGCCCGCCTTTTTCACGGCGGCGGCCAGCTGGGTCATGATCGCCGTTTTCGAGATGTTGGTCTCCTCGGCCAGACGGCCCGCATACACCTCCTGCTCGGTGGGGCTGGAACGCTCGGCCAGCATGTCCACGGCGTCCTTCACATATTCCAGCCGCTGGGCATCCTGCGCCAGATCATATTTGTCCCGCAGGCGTTTGAGCCGGAAATCCAGCGCGTTGCCCACGCCGTCCAGCAAAGCCTTGAAGCGCTCAGCTCCATACTTTTTGATGTACTCGTCCGGGTCCTTCGCGCCGGGGATCTGCAACACGCCCACCTTCACCGGGCTGTTGCGGAACATCTCCAGCGAGCGCAGGGTGGCCTTCTGGCCCGCTTCATCCGAGTCGTAGCTCAGGATGACTTCGTCCGCATACTCGCTGATGAGCCGCACCTGATCCGGCGTCAGGGCCGTGCCGCAGGCGCACACCGCCGTGTCGATGCCCGCCTGGTGCATGCTGATGACATCCATGTAGCCCTCGCACAGCACGAACCGCCGGGACGCGCTGCGCTTTGCGATCTGCAGCGCAAACACCGTCCCGGATTTGTGGTACACCAGCGTTTCCGGGCTGTTGACGTACTTCGGCTTGGAGTCGTCCATCACGCGGCCGCCAAACGCGATGATGTTGCCGCGCAGGTCAAAGATGGGGGTCATCACCCGCCGCCAGAACAGGCAGTAGACGCGGCCGGACTGGCTGCGCTTGAACAGGCCGCTGGCGTCCAGCTCCTGCCGGTTGTAGCCCTTGTCGCGCAGGTACTGGTACAGCGCCTGGCCGTCGTCGGGCGCATAGCCCAGCCCGAACCGGACGATGGTCTTGTCGTCCAGCCCGCGGCGCCGCCAGTAGGCCCGGGCCTGCCGGGCTTCCTCCACGGTGGAGTTCAGGCAGGCGTGGAAGAAGCGGGCCGCTTCCTTGTTCATGGAGAGGATGCGGCTGCGCATCCGGCCGGTCTTGTCGTCGTCCTGGGGTTCCGGCATTCCGGCCCGGGCCGCCAGCATCTTGACGGCTTCCGTGTAGTCGATGCTGTTGATCTTGCGCACAAAGCCGATGGCATCGCCGCCTGCGCCGCAGCCAAAGCAGTAAAAGCTCTGGGTGTCCGGGTAGACGTAGAACGAGGGCGTTTTCTCGCTGTGGAACGGGCACAGCCCGCCGTACAGCCGCCCCTTACGCTTGAGCTGCACATAGCTGCCCACCAGCTCCACGATGTCGGTGCGGCGGGTCAGTTCTTCAATGTATTCGTGTGGGATCATGGATCTTTCAAACGACCTTTCCTATTTTACAGGACATGCCACTTCTGCGGCACAAAAAGCTGTTCAAAGGTGCGGATGGCAAATTCGTCGCTCATGCCGCTGATATAATCGGTGACGGCGCGCTCCCGGCCCTCTTGGTACGCCAGCTGAACGTAGAAGTTGGACATCCGGTCGATGTGGTTCAGGTAGTAATCGTACAGCTCCCCGATCACCTTATCCACCTTCTGCTCCTCCCGCTTTGCGGTCTTGTCCACATACACGGTAGCGTACATGAAATCCCGCAGGGCCAGGAAGGCTTCGTTCTCCTCCGCGCCCACCTTCACATCCCTGTCGCTGTTTTTCAGGATGCTGTTGATCATGGTGGTGATGCGGGCAGATTTCGTCTGGCCCAGCACGGCCGTGCAGTCCTTTGGCAGGATCGCCGGGTCCAGCACACCGGCACGCACCGCGTCCTCGATGTCGTGGTTGACGTAGGCGATCTGGTCTGCCATGCGCACGATGCGCCCTTCCGGGGTAGCCGCCCAGGTGCCCTTGGTGTGGGTCACGATGCCGTTGCGCACCTCCCAGGTCAGGTTGAGGCCCTCGCCTTCCTTTTCCAGCTTGTCCACCACCCGCAGGCTTTGCATGTAGTGCTTGAAGCCGCCCGGGCACAGCTCGTTCAGGGCCCGCTCGCCCGCGTGGCCGAAGGGCGTGTGGCCCAGATCGTGGGCCAGGCTGATGGCCTCGGTCAGGTCTTCGTTCAGCCGCAGCGCCCGGGCAATGGTACGGGCGATCTGCGAAACTTCCAGCGTGTGGGTGAGCCGGGTGCGGTAAAGGTCGCCTTCCGGCGAGAGGAACACCTGCGTCTTCTGCTTGAGCCTGCGGAATGCCTTGCAGTGCAGCACCCGGTCGCGGTCCCGCTGGAACACAGGCCGGATAGGGTCCTGTTCCTCCGGCACCGCACGGCCCCGGCTGGCGTCGCTGAAGGTCGCCCAGTCCGCAAAGGTCAGGTGTTCGATCTCCTCGGTCCGCTGTCGTACATTCATGCAGGTTCCTCCCTTCGTCCGCATTCCCCCCTTCCCTTCCGCGCAATTTCGGCACAGCCGATCCCAATTGCTGCGCCCGCGGCAATTGTAGCACATCCGGTCTGTCGAAGGGGGAAACAGTCTGTCGTTTCACAAAAAAATGCTTGCTTTTTCAGTTTGCCGCTCAGAACGGCGCATAGAACGGGTCCGACACCGTCACCTGTGCGCTGCCCCGGGTCAGCTCCCGCAGCTGTTCCAGCAGCGGGCCCTCGGTGTGCTCCGGCATCTGCCAGCACAGGGTCACCCGGTCGGTGAACTGCGGGGCCGCCTGCTTTGCGCCCGCTGCGTCGATCAGCAGCGAAGCACGCTCGTACAGCGAATAATCCACCGTGACCTGCAGCTCCACCACGCTGCGCACCGTGACCACCTCGGCATTTTCCAGTGCCCGGGCCGTGGCCGTGGTGTAGGCGCGCACAAGGCCGCCGGTGCCCAGCAGCACCCCGCCAAAGTAGCGGGTCACCACCACGATCAGGTCGGTCAGGCCGCTGTGCTGCAGCACCTCCAGCGCCGGGGTGCCTGCCGTCTTGGCCGGTTCGCCGTCATCGGAATAGCGCTCCCGGTTGCCCTCCCGCAGGCGGTAGGCATACACGTTGTGCCGCGCCGTGCGGTTGGCCGCGCGCACCTGCTCCAGGAACGCAACGGCAGCTTCCTCGCTGTCGGCAAACGAGAGCGACGCGATGAAGCGGCTCTTTTTCTCCTCATATTCTCCGGTGGCCGTGCCCCGGATGGTGCGGTAATCCTCCACAGTGGTTCCTCCTGCATCTTATTCAGAATAAGTATAACATAAATCACCATTTGTGCAAGGCAAATAACAGCCGGAAGGGGGCTATGCTTTCCCAGCTTCCCTTTCCGGCTGTTTCTTCTCATTGCTTATTGCAGCGTATGATTTTCTCGGCGTCCGGCGCAGAAGCGTTTTGGAGCCGGTCAGTTTTCCGTTGTTTCCTTTGCAAGCTGCTGCTTCAGATAGCGCAGCTGCCCGCCGCACAGCACCACCTGCACCTCGCTGTCGGTCAGGTCCAGCACCGCTTCAAACGCAAAGCCCCGGGTCTTGTCCCGCACCGTCACCCGGCGGGCGGCGATCTGCGCCCGGAAGTGCTCGATCTCCAGTACATCTTCCTGCCCGATGCGGTCATAATCGGCCGGGTCGGCAAACAGCATCGGCACGATGCCATGGTTCACCAGGTTTCCCTTGTGGATGCGGGCGATGCTTTTGGCAAGGACGCACTTCACACCCAAGTACATCGGGTTGATGGCTGCATGTTCGCGGGATGAGCCCTGCCCATAGTTCTCGCCGCCCGCGATGATGCTTCTGCCCATCGCTTTGGCCCGTTCGGCAAAGCCCGGGTCGTAGCGATGGTAGCAGTAACGGCTCATCAGCGGGATGTTGGACCGCATGCTGGAAAATTCGGCACTGGCCGGGGTGATGTCGTCGGTAGAAACATTGTCCCCGGCTTTCAGGCTGACCGGCGCTTCCAGATGGTCTGCCGGCGCTTCCGGCACGGGCAGCGGCTGAATGTTCGGCCCGCGCACGAGTTCCACCCGGGCGGCTTCTTCCGACGGCAGCGGCGGCAAAAGCATGGAGTCATCCACCAGATACTGTTCCGGCTCATGGATCGCTGCAAGCTGTGCCACATCCGGGCCCATCACATCCTCGGCCGAGGCAAAGGTTCCGCAGATGGCCGTGGCCGCCGCGCTTTCCGGGCTGACCAGATAAATTTTCGCGTTGGGGTTGCCCGCGCGGCCTTTGAAGTTGCGGTTCGAGGTGCGCACCGCGATGCCGTTAGTGGCCGGTGTCTGCCCGATGGCACAGCATGGTCCGCAGGCGATCTCCAGCATCCGCACCCCGGCCGCCAGCAGCATATCAATGTAGCCGTCCCGCATCAATTCCCGGTAGGTCTGGCGGGACGCGATGCCGCAGGTACAGCTGACATTCTCGTTGACGTGATGTCCCCGGAACACCAGCGCCGCCCTTGCCACATCCGCATAGCTGGTGTTGGTGCAGCTGCCAATGAACACCTGCTGCACCGGCTGCTTTTCCACCAGCCGCAGCGGCTTCACGTTGTCCGGCTGATGCGGGCAGGCCGCCAGCGGTTCCAGCGCAGACAGATCCAGCTCGATCACTTCATCGTACACCACATCCGGGTCCGGCAGCAGTTCCGTGTAGGCATCGGCCCGGTGCTGTGCGGTCAAAAACTTTTTCACCTGTGCGTCTGCCGGAAAAATGGAGCTGGTCGCGCCCATCTCGGCACCCATGTTGGCGATGGTGGCGCGCTGCGGCACCTCCAGCGTTTCCACGCCGGGGCCGGTATACTCATACACCTTGCCCAGGCCGCCCTTGATGCTCACCCGGCGCAGCAGTTCTAGAATGACTTCCTTCGCATTGACGCCGGGCCGCAGGCTGCCGGTGAGCCGGACGTTGACCACCTTTGGCATCTTCAGCCGCATGGGCACACCGGTCATGGCTGTGGCTACGTCCATGCCGCCCACACCGATGCAGAGCATTCCGATGGCTCCGCCGTGGGGCGTGTGGCTGTCGCCACCCATGCAGATCTTGCCCGGCACGCCAAAGCGGGCCGCATGCACTGCATGGCAGATGCCGTTGCCCGGCCGCGAGACCCACACGCCGTACTTCCGCGCAGCCGACTGCAGATAGATGTGGTCGTCCGGCGTTTTATGGTCGATGTAGAGCAGGTTGTGGTCCAGGTAGCTCACACTGCATTCCGTGCGCACTCGGGGCAGACCGATGGCCTCAAAGGCCAGATAGGTCATCACCGCGTTGATATCGTGGGTCAGGGTCTGGTCTACCCGGAGAAAAACTTCTTCCCCGGGCGTCAGACTGCCCTTCACATAATGCGCTTCGATGATCTTCCGGGTCAGCGAGCGGCCCTGCTTCGGCCGCTGTTTCTACTGTTCCAATCCGTTCCCCTCCTTTGAGCATTCTTTGCCCCTTTATCCTACCGCCGCTTTCTGCCGAATGCAAGCCCCGGTTCGGGTTTGCCGCACACAAAAAAGGAGAGCGGCTCCGAAGAACCGCCCTCCCACAATTCAGGCTATGCTATTGAAAAGACGCCGCGTCAGGCGATCACTGAGCAGCCTTGGCTGCCTCGATCTGCTTGATGAGCTCGGGCACGACCTTGAACAGGTCGCCCACGATGCCGTAATCGGCCACACCGAAGATGGGTGCGCTCTCATTCTTGTTCACGGCAATGATGCACTCGGAATCCTGCATACCAGCGGTGTGCTGGATAGCACCGGAAATACCCAGAGCCACGTAGATCTTGGGATGCACGGTCTTGCCGGTCTGACCAACCTGATGGTCAGCGCTCATCCAGCCTGCATCGGTGACGGCACGGGATGCACCTACGACGCCGCCGCCCAGAGCGGCAGCCAGCTGCTCAGCCAGCTCGATGCCCTTGTTGACATCCTTGCTGATGCCGCGGCCCACGGAGACGATCACGTCTGCGCCGATCAGATCGACCAGCTTCTCAGCGGCCTTCTCCACGCTCAGCACTTCGGTCTTGATGTCGTCAGCAGTCAGGGCGAAGGCGGGCTTCACGATCTGGCAGGCATCGGCCTTGGCCTGATCGAAGGGAGCCTTCTTCATAACGCCGGGACGCACGGTGGACATCTGGGGACGGAAGCGGGGGCAGATGATGGTAGCCATCAGGTGGCCGCCGAAAGCGGGACGGGTCATCTTCAGGTTGCGGTCTTCCATATCGAACTTCTGCTTGGACAGGTCGATGGTGGAGCTCTCCTTCAGGAAATCAATGTACTTTGCAGTGTCGATGTCCAGATGGGTAGCATCAGCGGTCAGGCCGGTGTGCAGACGAGCTGCGCAGCGGGGGCCCAGATCACGGCCGATGTTGGTCGCACCGATCAGCAGGACTTCGGGCTTGTACTCGTTGACCATGTCGCACACGACCTTGGCGTATGCATCGGTGGTGTAATCCTTCAGCAGAGGGCTGTCGCAGACCATGACCTTATCAGCGCCATAGCCGCCCAGCTCCTTGGCAATGCCTTCCACATTGTCGCCCAGCAGCAGGCCGGTGACCTCGCAGCCCAGCTCGTCAGCCAGCTTGCGGGCCTCGCTCACCAGCTCAAAATCGGTGGGCATCAGTGCGCCCTGGCGCTGCTCGCAGAAGACCCAAACGCCCTTGTATTCGTTAAAATCAGCCATTGTAATCCTATGCTCCTTTCATCAGATCAGGTGCTTCTTGGCCAGGATACCAGCCAGCTGGGCAGCGACATCGTCGCCCTTCAGCATGGTGCCTGCGCCCTTCTGCGGAGGAGTGAAGGACTTGAAGACATTCGTCGGAGAACCCTTCAGACCAATGGTATCGACCTCGATCAGCGGATCGTCCTTCAGTGCGTTGTAATCGAACACTTCCATCGGCTTGTCGTAGCAGGTGAAGATGCCGTTCACGCTCATGTAACGGGGCTGGTTCAGCTCCTTGATGCAGGTCAGCAGGCAGGGAGTCTGCACCTTGACCATCATGTAGCCGTCTTCCAGCATACGCTTCACAGTCAGGGTGTTGCCGTCCTTCTGGATGTCGGCAACGTAGGTGACCTGCGGCAGATGCAGCTTCTCAGCGATCTGGGGGCCGACCTGTGCGGTATCGCCATCGATTGCCTGACGGCCGCAGAACACAACGTCCTCGGGGCCGACGCCGATCTTATTGACGGCAGCAGCCAGGATCTGGCTGGTTGCAAAGGTATCGGAACCGCCGAACTCACGGCCGGAGACCAGAACAGCCTTATCCGCGCCGCGGGCCAGCAGCTCACGCAGCATGCCCTCTGCCGGCGGGGGGCCCATGGTGACGACAACGACTTCGCAGCCGGTAGCGTCCTTCAGCTTCAGAGCAGCCTCCAGAGCGTTCAGGTCATCGGGGTTGGTGATGGTGGCCATGGATGCACGATCCAGAGTGCCATCTGCCTTAACGGCGACCTTGCCGGAGGTATCAGGAACCTGCTTTACACAAACAATTGCTTTCATTGTAACTCTTGCCTCCCTTACTTCAGCAGCGCGCCGGAAATGACCATCATCTGCACTTCGCTGGTGCCCTCGTAGATCTCAGTGATCTTGGCATCACGCATCATGCGCTCGATGGGGTAATCACGGGTGTAGCCGTAACCGCCGAACAGCTGCAGGCAGCGGCGGGTCACGTCGCTGGCGGTGCGGGCTGCGATCAGCTTGGCCTGAGCAGCCTCGACGCTGTAGCGGACCTTCTTGCCATCCATTGCTTCCTGCTTCTTCAGAGCAGCAGCGTAGACCAGATACTTTGCAGCCTCAACGCGTGCCTTCATCTCAGCCAGCTCGAACTGGGTGTTCTGGAATGCGGAAATGCTGCGGCCGAACTGCTTGCGCTCCTTGACGTAAGCAACGGTCTCTTCCAGAGCGCCCTCGGCAATGCCCAGAGCCTGAGATGCGATACCGATACGGCCACCGTCCAGAGTAGCCATAGCCAGCTGGAAGCCGCGGCCACGCACACCCAGCATACGGTCAGCAGGGATGCGGCAGTCCTCAAAGATCAGCTCGCAGGTGGAAGAACCGCGGATGCCCATCTTGTCCTCAGCCTTACCGACGGAGAAACCCGGGTCGGTGCGCTCCACGATAAAGGCGGAGCACTGCTTGGTGGGACGGCCCTTCTTGTCGGGCACGATATCGGTGACAGCAATAACGATAAAGACGTTTGCGTAGCCGGCGTTGGTGATGAAGATCTTGGAACCGTTCAGGATCCAATCACCGGTCTCGGGGTCCTGCTTTGCAAAGGTCTGCTGACCCTGTGCATCGGTGCCGGCACCCGGCTCAGTCAGGCCGAAAGCACCCAGCCACTCACCGCTGCACAGCTTCGGCAGATACTTTGCCTTCTGCTCGGGAGTACCATTTTCATAAATAGGAGCAGCACACAGGCTGGTGTGAGCAGAGACGATGACACCGGTGGTGCCGCAGACCTTGCTCAGCTCTTCCACTGCCATGACGTAGGACAGCACATCGCCGCCTGCACCGCCGACCTCAGTCGGGAAATAAATGCCCATCATGCCGAGCTTGCCCATCTTTTCGACGGTCTCTTTGGGGAAGTACTCTTCCGCATCAACCTTCTTTGCCAGGGGCTTGACTTCGTTCTCAGCAAACTCGCGGTACATTTTCTGTACCATCTGCTGCTGCTTGGACAGAGTAAAATCCATCGCTATATCCTCCTAACGGGTCTTTTTCATTTACCGGAATTGCCCGGTGCAAACAAATTCCTCCCGGCCGCTTTTTTCACGGTCGGGAGAAACGTTTATCAGAATTTACAGCTGGTCAACAGGGGTCTTGGTGCGGTCTGCGTTGTAAACGTAGAAGCCCTTGCCGCTCTTGCAGCCCAGGTTGCCGCCACGGACCATCTTACGGATCAGCGGGCAGGCACGGTACTTGCTGTCGCCGGTCTCCTTGTACAGCACATCCATGATGGCCAGGCAGATATCCAGGCCGATGAAGTCGCCCAGCTCCAGGGGACCCATGGGGTGGTTGGCACCCAGCTTCATGGCAGTGTCAATGCCGGCGATATCGGAAACGCCTTCCATCTTGATGAAGGCTGCTTCGTTGATCATGGGGATCAGGATGCGGTTGACAACGAAGCCTGCAGCCTCATTGACCTGAACCGGCTGCTTGCCGATGGCAACAGAGATCTCCTTGATCTTCTCAACGGTCTCAGCGGGAGTGTTGCAGCCTGCGATGACCTCGATCAGCTTCATGCGGTCTGCGGGGTTAAAGAAGTGCATGCCGACCAGCGGACGGCTAACGCCCTTGCCGATCTCGGTGATGGACAGAGAAGAAGTGTTGGAAGCGAAGATGCACTCGGGCTTGCAGATCTTATCCAGCTCGCCGAAGGTGGTCTGCTTGACCTTCATATCCTCAAAAGCAGCCTCAACGACCAGATCGCAGTCAGCGCACAGGTCTTCCTTCAGGCCCGGGGTGATGGCAGCAACGATAGCGTCTGCCTTTTCCTGCGTCATCTTTCCCTTGGCAACCAGCTTCTCGTAGCCCTTCTTGATCTTTGCCAGACCATTCTCGGCCCACTCCTGCTTGATGTCGCACAGAGCAACGGTGTTGCCCTCAACCTGTGCAAATGCCTTTGCGATGCCCTGGCCCATGGTGCCAGCGCCGATAACACCGATCTTCATAGGAAACCTCTCCTTTAATATCAAAAATTATGTAGTAATGGATTAGTTGTTGGTGAACACTGCCTTGGGCTTCGGCTTCTCACGGCTCAGGAAGCAGGCCATGCCTTCCTTCTGGTCGTGGGTCTCGAAGCAGCTGCCGAACAGCTTTTCCTCGACCTCAACAGCCTTCTCGATGGGCAGGCTGATGCCGCCGTTGATTGCCTTCTTGCAGTTGCGTACAGCGATGGGTGCATTCTTTGCGATCTTGCCGGCCAGCTTCAGCACGTTCTCCATCAGTTCAGCCTGAGGATACACAGCGTTCACCAGACCAATACGCAGAGCCTCGTCCGCCTTGATGTTCAGTGCAGAGTAGACCAGCTGCTTTGCCATACCCATGCCGACCAGACGTGCCAGACGCTGGGTGCCGCCGAAGCCCGGGGTGATGCCCAGACCCACTTCCGGCTGGCCGAACACAGCGTTGTCAGAGCAGATGCGGATGTCGCAGCTCATAGCCAGCTCGTTGCCGCCGCCCAGTGCAAAGCCGTTCACGGCTGCAATAACGGGGATGGGGAAGCTCTCGATCATCAGGAACACATCATTGCCCAGCTTGCCGAAGGCCTCACCCTCTGCCTTGGTCATGGTGCTCATGGAACCGATATCTGCACCTGCCACGAAGCTCTTATCGCCTTCGCCGGTCAGAACGATGCAGCGGACAGTCTCCTGATCCACAGCCTCAAAAGCTGCCTTCAGGTCTGCCAGAACTTCGGGATTCAGGGCATTCAGTGCCTTGGGGCGGTCGATGGTAATGATCTCAACTGCACCCTGCACCTCGGTTTTTACAAATGCCATTGTGAAAACCTCCTATTCAAATCTTATCAATTATCACAAACAGCCCCCGGACGGAGGAAAGGCTCTCCGGTTCCCTTCCCCGTCCGGGTCTGTCATTCAGTCAGGATTCCAAGAGGTGGAACTTAGTCCATCTCAACGATGGTAGCGCAGCCCATGCCGCCGCCGATGCACAGGGTAGCCAGGCCCTTGTGTGCACCGCGATGCTTCATAGCATACAGCAGGGTGACCAGGATACGAGCGCCGGAAGCGCCGACCGGGTGGCCCAGAGCAATTGCGCCGCCGTTGACGTTCACCTTGCTCATATCAAAGTTCAGAGCCTGGCTGACAGCCACAGACTGAGCAGCAAATGCCTCGTTGGCCTCGATCAGATCCATGTCAGCAACAGTCAGGCCGGTCTTTGCCATGACCTTCTTGGTAGCGGCGATGGGGCCCAGGCCCATGACTTCGGGCTCAACGCCTGCCAGAGCACCGGCGACCCAGGTAGCCAGAGGCTTCACGCCCAGCTCCTTTGCCTTCTCCTCGCTCATGATGACCAGAGCAGCAGCGCCGTCATTGATGGCGGAAGAGTTGCCGGCGGTCACAATGCCGTCCTTGGTGAAAGCGGGCTTCAGGGTGCCCAGCTTCTCGACCGGGGTCAGACGGGGGCCTTCATCGGTATCAAACACGGTGTCGCCCTTCTTGCCCTTGATCACAACAGGAACGATCTCTTCCTTGAAAGCGCCGTCCTTGATGGCCTTGTCAGCCTTGACCTGGCTGTTGTAGGAGAACTCGTCCAGCTGCTCACGGGTGATGGGGCTGTAGCCGTACTTCTTCTGGTAGGTCTCGTTGGTGCAGACGTTCTCAGCGGTCATGCCCATGTGCTTGTTGAAGCCGCATGCATCCCACAGAGCGTCGTTGACCATGGTATCGACCAGCTCGCTCTTGCCCATGGGAGAACCCATGCGGTAGCCGTAGCGGCCCTTCATCATTGCGAAGGGAGCCATATCCATGTTCTCCATGCCGCCTGCGACCACGATGTCGGCATCGCCGGCCTCGATCATCTGGGCAGCCATGTTCACGCAGTTCAGACCGGAACCGCACACCACGTTGACGGTGACAGCCGGGGTCTCGATGGGCAGGCCAGCCTTCAGGGAAGCCTGACGAGCAACGTTCTGGCCCAGACCAGCCTGGATAACGCAGCCCATGTAAACATGATCAACCTGCTCAGGTTTGACGTTTGCGCGGTTCAGAGCTTCCTTGATGACGATGGAGCCCAGCTCAGCTGCGGGAACGTTTGCCAGGGTGCCGCCGAACTTGCCAATAGCGGTACGGCATGCAGATGCGATAACGATCTTTTTCATGTGAATAGCCTCCTGAATTGTGTATTGTTACTTTTCGTAAGCCATTTTATCAAAACGCCTGTGGGCGTTTCTGCAAATTAGATTTCGGGGTCTTTCCCCTGCCGGATCAGCGCATACTTTTCGTTGACGGCCTTTTCCACGTTGGGCGTCACGAACTTGCTGATGTCGCTGCCGTAGTACGCTGCCTCTTTTACAATGGTGGAGGAGAGGTAGCTCCACTTGATGCTGGTGGCCAGGAACATGGTCTCGATGCCGGGCATCAGTGCGTGGTTGGTCTGCGCCAGCTGGATCTCATTTTCGAAGTCAGTGACCGCCCGCAGGCCCCGCACCATCACGGAAGCGTGTTTCTTTTTGGCGAACTCCACGGTCAGGCCGTCAAAGCTCTCCACGCTGACGTTCGAGATGCCCTTGCAGCACTCCTGCAGCATGGCCACCCGCTCCTCTACGGTGAACAGGGGGTGTTTTGCACTGTTGATGAGCACCGCAACGATCAGGTGATCGTTGATCTTCGCGGCACGCTTGATGATATCAAGGTGCCCTTTGGTGACCGGGTCGAACGAACCCGGGTAGACTGCTGTTGCCATCGGCGTTTCCTCCTTGAGCGCTGTGAAAAGCGCATTTTGGTTCTGCCATGATAGCACTTTCCAGTTCTGGGTGCAAGCCTTGCCGTTTTGGAGCGCGTCTTATCGTTAATTTTTAAACAATCGACGCCGCACTGCCTGGCAGCTGCTTGCTACGCTATAAGTAAACCACATCGTCAAAATTTTATCAAGTCTTTTTGCAAAGATTTTTGTTTTAGTCGTACCAAACAATTGTCCAAAAAAGCTACAAATTTTGTCCATATTGCCAGTCGGCCAAAATTTTCACGATAAACTATTGATTCTGCACATTGTTAATGTTATAACTAAGTTACGCAGGTCTGCTGCTGGTCCCCGGCCTTCCCCGGCTGTGTTCAGGATAGCATCCGGCTGTGTCAGCCTTGTGTTGGAAATGCCAACAGATGGTAAACATCCTGCAAAGATTTGTCCGAACAGGAAGGGTAAATGATAAATTTACAATTCCTTTATGTTATTATAGGAGAGGATGGTTTATAATGGATTTTACGGAACTGTATGCTCAGAAGAAGATGACCGCCGCGCAGGCTGCCGCTCTGGTCAAAAGCGGTGACTGGGTGGACTACGGCTGGGCTGTGAATACCCCCGTTGCCGTGGACGCCGAGCTTGCAAAGCGCCTGCCGGAGCTGGAGAACGTCAACTTCCGCGGCGGCATCCTGATGTGGGTGCCCGCGATCTTCCAGATCGACGACCCCGCTGCCCACATGACCTGGAACAGCTGGCACATGGGCGGCATTGAGCGCAAGGCCATTGCACAGGGCTTCTCCTTCTACAGCCCCATCCGCTACTCTGAGCTGCCTCGCTACTACCGCGAGAGCCCGGATCCGCTGGATGTGGCAGTGTTCCAGGTGACCCCCATGGACGAGCACGGCTACTTCAACTTCGGCCCCAGCGCCTCGCACCTGGGTGCCGTGTGCGAGAAGGCCAAGAAGATTATCGTGGAAGTCAACAAGAACATGCCCCGCTGCCTCGGCGGCATGGAGAACTGCATCCACATCTCCCAGGTCACCGGCATCGTGGAGGGCGACAACCCGCCCATCGGCCAGATGGCCGCACCCGGTGCTGCCACTGAGGTCGATCTGAAGGTGGCAAACCTGATCGTTCCGCAGATCCCCAACGGTGCCTGCCTGCAGCTGGGCATCGGCGGTATGCCCAACGCCATCGGCAGCCTGATCGCCCAGAGCGACCTGAAAGACCTGGGCGTGCACACCGAGATGTACGTGGACGCCTTCGTGGACATCGCCAAAGCCGGCAAGATCACCGGTGCCCGCAAGCAGCTGGACAAGGGCCGCCAGGTCTACGCCTTCGGTGCCGGCACCCAGAAGATGTACGACTATCTGAACGATAACCCGGAGTGCATGTCCGCCCCCGTGGACTACACCAACGATATCCGCAGCATCTCCGCACTGGACAACTTCATCTCCATCAACAATGCCGTGGACATCGACCTGTTCGGCCAGGTGAACGCCGAGACTGCCGGCATCAAGCAGATCTCCGGTGCAGGCGGCCAGCTGGACTTCGTGCTGGGTGCCTACCTTTCCAAGGGCGGCAAGAGCTTCATCTGCCTGTCTTCTACCTTCTTTAATAAGAAGACCGGCCAGCTGGAGAGCCGCATCCGTCCCACCCTGGAGAATGGCAGCGTCGTCACCGACACCCGTGCCAACATCCACTATCTGTGCACCGAGTACGGCTGCGTGAACCTGAAGGGCCTGACCACCTGGGAAAAGGCCGAAGCCCTCATCAATGTGGCACATCCCGACTTCCGTGAGGACCTGATCAAGGAAGCCGAAAAGATGCATATCTGGCGCAGGAGCAACAAAGTTTAATCAGTGTCGCGGGGATTCCTGCTTCCCGCGGCAGGAATGGAGTTTGTCATGATGGACAAAAAACCGCACATCAAACCCTATCTGTACGCGATGCTGGCCGGGTTCGGAGCGATCTCCCTGAGCATCATCTTTTTCTTCCTGATCTACCGCTTTGACGGCTTCGGCGACGCTATCTCGACGCTGACAAGCATCCTGATGCCCTTCATCTACGGTGCCGTCATCGCATACCTGCTCAAGCCGGTGTGCAACACCATTGAAGGCTTTCTGCGCCGGTTCATCCCGGAAAAGATGAAAGGGCTCATCAACGTTCTGTCCGTAGCACTCACCATCCTGTTTGGTCTGCTGCTGATCTACGCGCTGGTCATGATGATCGTGCCGCAGCTCATTACCAGCGTGACCTCCCTGTACTACACTGCGCAGCGCAACTTTGCAAAGTTCGTGCAGTGGGCAAACCATGTGGAGTTTATTGAAAACAACGAAACCATCATGAGCCTGCTGAACTCCGCCTACAATACCATGACCACCAATCTGGACACATGGATCAAGAACACCCTGCTGCCCTCCATGCAGAACATTGTGAGCGGCGCAGCCATTGGTGTGCTGAACGTAGTGACGGTGGCCAAGAACCTGATCATCGGCATCATCGTGGCGGTGTATATGCTGGCCAGCCGCAAGCGGTTCGTGCAGCAGGGCAAGCTGGTGCTGCACAGCATCGTCCGCCCCCGCTGGGCGCAGCTGATCACCGAGGAAGTGAAGTACGCTGACCGGATGTTCGGCGGCTTTATCAACGGTAAGATCATGGATTCCGCCATCATCGGCGTGCTGTGCTACATTGGCTGCTCGATCTTCAAGTTCCCCAGTGCACTGCTGGTGTCGGTCATCATTGGTGTGACCAACGTCATCCCCTTCTTCGGCCCGTTCATCGGTGCCATCCCGGCCACATTGCTCATCCTCATCCAGGACCCCATCAAAGCGCTGTGGTTCGTGCTGTTCGTGCTGGTTTTGCAGCAATTGGACGGCAACATCATCGGCCCCAAAATCCTGGGCAACACCACCGGCCTTTCCAGCTTCTGGGTACTGTTCGCCATCCTGCTGTTCGGCGGCCTGTGGGGCTTTGTGGGCATGATCGTGGGCGTGCCGCTGTTCGCCGTCATCTACGATGTGATCAAAAAGCTGGTCATCCACGGCCTGCGCCGCAACGATGAGCTGGACCTGCTCAGCACCTATCATGACAAGTTTGGCGACCCGGACGACGATGTTCCGGCCGCAGCACCCGCTGCCCCGGAACCGCCCGCTGAGAAACCGTAACCGTATCTTCCCTGCCCCGTGCCCAAAAAGGCGCGGGGCTTTTCTATTGTGTATCGCATTCGCGGCGTACAAAGGCCCCGCACTCTTTCGAGCGCGGGGCCTTTGCCTTGTCTATATGATGCCTTGCTGATTACTTTTCAATGGGCTGCGAGGGCTTCCAGTCCTTATAGTTCTCGTAGCGGCTCTCACGGATCTTGGTGTGGGACCAGATCTCGTCGGCGGTGGGCTGCCAGTTGGCGGCGTAGCTCTTGCACTTCTCGCACAGGTGCTCCACCGTCTCGGGGGACTGCAGGTCGGTGCTGTGGGCACCGGTCTCGTGCACCATCTTCTGCAGCAGCTCGGGGTTCTCCAGCATCGGGCAGGGACGCAGGTGGTTCTTGTTGAAGGGCTGGCCGTTGTGGTAAGCCATGAACAGCGGGCTGTGCAGGATCTCCAGAATGCTCTGGTCGTGGATGTTGGCATTGGAGTAGTGGATGAACACGCAGGGCTCTGCGTCACCGGCCGAGTTGATGTGGAAGTAGTTGCGGCCGCCGGCAATGCAGCCGCCCACGAACTCGCCGTCGTTCTGGAAGTCCATGGGGTAGAACGGGATATCACACTCAGAGGAACGCAGGTAGCGGATGCGCTTGATCATGTACTGGCGCTGCTCCGGGGTGGGCATCAGCTCCGGCGCCGCATCGTTGCCCACCGGCATGTAGTGGAAGTAGAAGCCAAAGTGAGCCCCCTTCTCGCACAGGAAACGCATGAACTCGTCGTTGGTGACGGCCTCGATGTTGTCGCGGGTGTAGCAGATGGAGGTGCCGAACACGATGCCGTGCTCCTTGAGCAGGTCCATGGCGTGCATGACAGCGGCATAGTGGCCGTCGCCGCGGCGGGCGTCGTTGGTCTCCGGGGTGCCCTCGATGGACAGCATAAAGGCGATGTTGCCCAGACGCACCACCTCTTTGCAGAAGGGCTCGTCGATGAGGGTGGAGTTGGTGTAGATGGCAAACTGCACATCGTTGTGCTTCTCGGCCAGCTTGAGGATATCGGCCTTGCGCACCAGCGGCTCGCCGCCGGTCAGCATGTACAGATACACGCCCAGCTCCTTGCCCTGGGTGATGATCTTGTCCATATCATCAAAGCTGAGGTTGTTCTTATGGCCGTACTCACCGGCCCAGCAGCCCACGCAGTGCATGTTGCAGGCGCTGGTGGGGTCGAACAGGATCAGCCAGGGGATGTTGCACTGGTACTTGATGCGGTTCTCGCGGATCATCTTGGTGCCGCGGAAGAAGGCCTCGTAGCCCAGGTTCAGCGCCATGGTGCGGGCCACGTTGGGGTCGGTCTGGTCCAGCACGCAGTTGATCAGTTTGGACCACTTGCTGTCCGGGTCGGTCAGGGTCTGCTTTGCGTGCTCGTAGGTCTCATCGCTGAAGGCCCCGCCGTAGAACTGCTTTGCCACGTCCACCAGCTGGCCCATGGTCTTCTGACGATCTTTATCGGCATGAGAAAGCACCACGTCCACCATCTTGCCGACGGCGGCGCGCTGCATTTTATGTGTCAGATTCTCAATCGAAGTATTCATTATCCTTTTCCTCCAAGCGATATGTTCGGAAATCCTTTTTTATTGCTGACATCATACCATTTTTAAGGCAAACCTGCCATAAACAGAAAAAGCACCGTGATGGAAAACCCATCACGGCGCAGATTATGATAAAATTTTGCCGCGCAGGCCTTCGTTCAGTTCTCCTGCACCATGTGTATTTTGTTGCTGGCCAGACGGCACAGCGCCCGGCGCATATCGCCCTGCAGCATCCGCCCCATACGTTCCACGATCACCGCCGGGTCGGTCTTCATGTCCCGGCGCACCCATTCCAGCACCACGCCCACCAGCGCGTATTTGTAGAAATCCACCACGAACTGCTTGTCATCGTCCTGCACGGTGATATCGCGGCACTCGCGGTCGGCAAAGTCCTTCAGCATCGGGTCCAACATTTTATAAAGGTACTGTTCCACCTGCTCCCGCCCCACTGAGCGGTATACGTTCAGCACCAGCACCTTGTTCTCCTGGATCTGGTGCAAAATGTCCAGAAAAGCTTCCGTCCAGGTCTCAAAGCTCTGGCGGCCTTCCAGCGCCTTCGCGGCATCCTCCACGAGAATCCAGTCCACCAGGTCGTAGATATCCTTGAAATGGTAGTAGAAGGTCATGCGGTTCACGCCGCAGTCCTCGGTGATATCATTGATCGTGATCTTGTTCAGGGGCTTTTCCAGCAGCAGCTTTTTCAGCGATGCCTCCAGTGCCCGTTTGGTTGTCTGTGACACAAAAACCATCCTTTCCCGGCAGAGTGTCTCCCTGCCGTGTGCGGTTGAATCCCGTGAGAAGATTGTCCATATCTTATTTTACCGCAAAAGTGCACAGTATTTCAAGTGTCCTTTTGGGCTGTTTTTTGAATTCTTTGTAAGATTTTCCACCCTGCATCGCAAAACGTCGGGTTCCTCCGTGAAGTGTGCCATACGGCATCGGTATGGCTGCCATGCTGTTTTCCGCCGCCGCAAAGGGCACTTCAGCCAAATAAAGCCTTTCCTTCCGGCCCCGGAATCGTCAATTCCACGAGCCTGAGCAAAAATGCAGCAAAGGCCCTTGATTTTACCCCTCCATGCGCTTAGAATGGGAGCAAGCAGACGTGAAATGCCTGCCATAAGGGAGGGTATGATTTATGATGGATACCATTGGTTTTCTGGGCTGCGGCAACATGGGCGGTGCCATCGCCCGCGCCGTGTGCAAGGCCGTTGACCCGAAGAAGGTCTTTCTGGCAAACCGTACCGCGGCCAAGGCGCAGGCCCTTGCCAAGGAGCTGGGCTGCAAAACAGCCACCAACGCCGAAGTGGCCGGGGGGTGCGATCTGATTTTTCTGGCCGTAAAGCCCCAGATGATGGAAGCGCTGCTCCAGCCGCTCAAGTTCACGCTGGACGAGCGCCCGGAGCGCTTCGTGCTGTGCAGCATGGCGGCAGGCCTTTCCATCGCCCGCATCCAGGAGATGGCCGGTGAAGATTTCCCGGTCATCCGCATCATGCCCAACACTCCGGCTTCGGTGGGCGAAGGCATGATCCAGTATTGCTCCGCCAACGTCACCGCCGAGGAAGAACAGGAATTTTTGAAGATCATGGCCCCGGCAGGCCGTCTGGACGCTGTGCCGGAAAGCCTCATCGACGCGGCCAGCTGCGTTTCCGGCTGCGGCCCGGCATGGGTGTATCAGTTCATTGAGGCACTGGCCGACGGCGGCGTGGCCTGCGGCCTGCCCCGTGCCAAAGCACAGGAATATGCCGCCCAGATGGTGCTGGGCAGCGCAAAGCTGGTGCTGGAAAGCGGCAAACACCCCGGCGAGCTCAAGGACGCCGTGTGCAGCCCCGGCGGCAGCACCATTCAGGGCGTCCGCGTGCTGGAGGAGCACGGCCTGCGGGGTGCCGTGATGGACGCAGTGATCGCGTCGTACAATAAAACGAAGGAAATGGGAAAGGGTTAACGGAAACATGCGCATCGTTGTGAAAGTAGGCACTTCTACCCTGGCATACGCCACCGGGCGGCTGAACATCCGCCACACCGAACAGCTGGTCAAAGTGCTCAGCGACCTGAAAAACGAGGGCCACGAGGTCATTCTGGTATCCTCCGGTGCCATCGGCATGGGCGTGGGCAAGCTGTCGCTGCCTGCCCGCCCCAAGGACACCACCACCAAGCAGGCCTGTGCCGCTGTGGGTCAGTGTGAGCTGATGTACACCTACGACCGGCTGTTCAACGCCTACAACCACACTGTGGCGCAGATCTTGCTCACCGGCGTGGACGTGGAGCACACCGAGCGGCGCGTGAACTTCCAGAACACCCTGTCCCGCCTGCTGGAGCTGGGTGCCCTGCCCATCATCAATGAGAACGACACCGTTGCCACCGACGAGATCACCTCCATCGGCGACAACGACACGCTGGCCGCCATCGTGGCCTGCTGCGCCAAGGCAGACCTTTTGGTGCTGCTGAGCGACATCGACGGCCTGTACACGGCCAATCCTCACACCCACCCGGATGCAAAGCTCATCCCACTGGTGGAGGAGATCACCCCTGAGGTGATGGCGCTGGCCGATGGGGCCGGTTCGGCCCTCGGCACCGGCGGCATGGCCACCAAACTGCGTGCCGCCCGCATGGTGACCGGCAGCGGCGCAGACATGGTCATCGCCAACGGCGCACACCCGGAGCTTTTGTACGACATCGCTGCAGGCAAGCCCGCAGGCACCCGTTTTGCAGGCCATAAGGAGGTCTGACCTATGACAACACAGCAAATTTTGGAAGCCGCCCGCAGCGCCAAAGGTGCGCTGGCACTTGCTTCCAACGCCGCACGCAACACCGCCCTGCTGGGCATGGCAGACGCTTTGTGCGAGGCACAGAATCAGGCCGCTATCCTCGCCGCCAACGCCGAGGATATGGCTGCCGCCAAAGGACACATCAGCGATGTGATGCTGGATCGGCTGGCCCTGACCAAACAGCGCATCGAGGCCATGGCCCAGGGCATCCGGGAAGTGGCTGCCCTGCCCGACCCGGTGGGCAAGGTGCTGCGCCGGGTGGAGCGGCCCAACGGCCTGGTCATCGAAAAGACCGCCGTGCCCATGGGCGTCATCGCCATCATCTACGAGAGCCGTCCCAACGTGACCAGCGACGCCGCAGCCCTCGCCATCAAGAGCGGCAACGCCTGCATCCTGCGCTGCGGCAAGGAAGCCTGGCGCAGTGCCCACGCCATCGTCACCGCTCTGCGACAGGGCCTGCGCAAGGCCGGTCTGCCCGAAACAGCGGTGTGCCTGATCGAGGACACCACCCACGCTTCGGCCAACGCCTTGATGACCGCTGTGGGCTATGTGGACCTGCTGATCCCCCGCGGCGGTGCCGGGCTCATCCGCGCCTGTGTGGAGAACGCCAAAGTCCCCTGCATCCAGACCGGCACCGGCATCTGCCATGTGTACGTGGACGACACTGCCGATCTGAACAAGGCGCTGGACATCATCGAGAACGCCAAGGCCAGCCGCCCCAGTGTGTGCAACGCCGAGGAAGTGTGTCTGGTGCATTCTGCCATCGCGGCGGAGTTTTTGCCGCGTCTCGCGCAGCGTCTCGGCCCGGACCGCGCGGCCCGGGGCCTGCACCCGGTGGAACTGCGGCTGGATGCGCGCGCTGCGGCCCTCATCCCGGGCACCCCGGCCGGGCCGAAGGACTTCGACACCGAGTTTCTGGATTACATCCTGGCCATCAAGGTGGTGGACAGTGTAGAAGATGCCATCGGCCACATCGCCGAGCACTCCACCGGTCACAGCGAAGCCATCCTGACCCGGACGCCTGCCCACGCCGATCTGTTCACGACAGCTGTGGACAGCGCCGCCGTCTATGTCAACTGCTCCACCCGTTTCACCGATGGCGGCGAGTTCGGCCTGGGCTGCGAAATGGGCATCTCCACCCAGAAGCTGCACGCCCGGGGCCCCATGGGGCTGGAAGAACTGTGCAGCTACAAGTACGTCATCCACGGCAACGGACAGATTCGCTGACCGGCGCGTGCGTCATTTGTCCATTTGTTCCTTTCTTGATACAATTTTTTGAAAAGTTTTTTCTCCTGCAGACCGATGCAGCCCGCTTCGGTCTGCTTTTTTGTTTTTCGCGTGCAAGTTGTATTCATCCGAAAAACAATTTTTGGATCATGTTTTCACTTTTTTATAAAATCTTGCTCTGTTGCATGGAGGATTGTATCCAACAATTCTGCATTTATCACAAAGTTAAAGTATTACTTTCCCGGTTTTACACGGTAAAAATGCCAAAAAACCTCTTGACAAGCCCTATATCGGTGCGGTAAAACTATATCGGAAAATTTGATAACGATTTCACCTGCTTTTCATTCAATCGTATAAAACCGTCCGCCGCTCACAACACTATACTGAGAACAAAGGAGAGAGCATTATGACCATCGCCATTCTTGCACACGATTCCCGCAAAGAGCTTGCGCTGCAGTTCTGCACTGCTTACAGCGCCATTTTGTCCAGAAATACCGTCATTGCCACCGGCACCACCGGACGGATGCTGGCACAGGCGACCGGCCTGCCCGTGCACTGCTATCTCTCCGGCAAACTGGGCGGCGTACAGCAGATCACCTCCCGCGTTGCCTGCGACGAAGTGGACCTGGTGCTGTTCTTCCGCGACCCGCTGAAGGCAGATGCCGCCAGCATCACCGAGCAGAACCTGCTCCGCCTGTGCGATATGCACAGCGTGCCCATCGCCACCAACATTGCAACTGCCGAGGTCCTGCTGCGCGGCATGGATCAGGGCGACCTGGATTACCGCGAAGGGATGCATCCGGCTCTCGTGGAGCCGATGCCCGCAGCCATGCCCCGCCGCGTAACGGCCTGAGTTTTGTGTATAGAGAAGTAAGGGAAAGAAACAGCGCCGCAGGAGACAAGAATCTCCTGCGGCGCTGTTGTGTTGTTACAATGTTTTATTGTAAGCGTCCTCGCCCTCTCAGTCTCGCTTTTGCTCGACGGCTCTCCCATGGGAAAAGCCAAAAGCCTAACCGTTACGTTCTTGCCTCTCCCTCTGGGAGAGGTGGCATTGCGTAAGCAATGACGGAGAGGGCGAGCCCACTTTTATTTCAGCAGGTCTGCCAGCTTTTCCAGCCGGTGGATGGCTTCGTCCAGCACGTCGGTGCCGCGGGCAAAGTGCATGCGGATGAGATGGTTCACCGGCTCCCGGAAGAAGCTGGAACCCGGCACGGCAGCTACGCCGATCTCTTTGATCATCCACTCGCAGAACTCGAGGTCGGTCCAGCCCTTGAACTGCGGCAGAGCCAGGAAGTCCGAGATGTCGATCATCACGAAATAGGTACCCTGCGGGATATTGTGCTTCAGCCCTACCCGGTCCAGCCCGGCCAGGAAGTGGTCGCGCTTTGCGGTGTAGATGGCCTGCAGTTCCTTATAGTAGCTTTCCGGCAGCTGCAGCCCGGCCACAGCAGCCTCCTGCAGGGGTGCTGCCGCGCCCACGGTGAGGAAGTCGTGCACCTTGCGGGCACCCTCGATGACCTCGGCGGGTCCGATGAGGTAGCCCAGACGCCAGCCGGTGATAGAGTAGGTCTTGGACAACGAATTGCAGGTGATGGTGTGCTCGAACATACCGGGCAGGCTGGCCATGCAGATGTGCTCAGCGGGCGCATAGATGATGTGCTCATACACTTCATCGGTCACCACAAAGGCGTCGTATTGGATCGCCAGCTTTGCAATGGCTTCCAGCTCGTCCCGGCGGAACACCTTGCCGCAGGGGTTGGAGGGGTTGCACAGGATCAGTGCCTTGGCGCCCTCGGCAAAGCCTTTCTCGATAAGAGAAATATCAAACTCATAAGTCGGCGGAACCAGCGGGATATAAATGGGCTCTGCCCCGGAAAGAATGGCGTCGGCCCCGTAGTTCTCGTAAAACGGCGAGAAGATCATCACCTTGTCGCCGGGGTTGCAGATGGTCATCATGGCTGCCATCATGGCTTCGGTACCGCCGCAGGTCACGCAGACCTCGGTGTTGGGATCCACCTCGTGGTGCAGGGCAGGGCTGGTCTTTTTCGCCAGTGCCTCACGGAAGTTCTGCGCGCCGAAGGTCACGGCGTACTGGTGGGGGCCGTTGTAGGCGGTCTTTGCCAGCGCATCCAGCAGCTGCTGGGGCGGGTCAAAGTCCGGGAAGCCCTGCGAAAGGTTGATGGAATCGTACTGATTATTGATGCGGGTCATGCGGCGGATGACGGAATCTGTAAACGTACCCACACGGCCACTTAAAACAGGCATATACTTTCCCCTTTTCTACTGTTTTACGCAAAAAGCTCTCCCGCACCGGGGAGAGCTGATCGGCTTGACTCAATCCTTAAAATACGCTTTCTGGATGGCCAGCAGCACGCCTGCACGGCTGGCGGCGAAGTTCAGGCCGCCCTGCAGGTAGCAGGTGTAGGGCTCACGCAGCGGGCCGTCACAGGAAAGCTCGATGGTGCTGCCCTGCGTAAAGCTGCCGCTTGCCATGACCACTTCATCGGTGTAGCCCGGCTCCGGGGAAGGTTCCGGGGCGGCATAGCTGTCCACCGGGCTGGCCGCCTGAATGCCCTGACAGAAGCCGATCAGGGCATCGGCGGTGCCGGCGTCAAAGCAGGTCACGATGTCGTTGTGGTCGTCGCAGTAACGGGGCACCGGGTTCTTGCCCAGCAGTTCCAGCATGCACTGGGCGTAAATGGCAGTCTTGATGGCCTCGCACACCACGCCCGGGGCGTAGTAGAAGCCCAGATACATATCACGGGGCGTTTCCAGCGTGCAGCCCAGCTCCTTGCCCAAACCCGGAGCATTCAGGCGGTAGGCGCACAGCTCCACAAGGTCCTTGCGGCCCACGATGTAGCCGCCGGTGGGGGCAATGCCGCCGCCGGGGTTCTTGATGAGACTGCCCACTGCGATATCCGCACCCACCTGACACGGTTCCTGCGTCTGGGTGAACTCGCCATAGCAGTTGTCCACGAAGATGATAATCTCCGGGTTGGCGGCGCGGGCGGTGTCGGTGATCTTTTTGATGGTATCCAGATCAAAGGCATTGCGCTGCAGGTAGCCGCGGCTGCGCTGGATGTGGCACACCTTGGCCCCGGGTGCCTTTTTGGCAATGAGGTCGTAATCCGGGGTGAAGTCGGCCTTGAGGGGTGCTTCGTCATACTTCACGCCGTAATCCATCAGGGTGCCGGTACCCTTGCCCTTGCCGTCCAGACCAATGACGCCTTCCAGCGTATCGTAGGGGCGGCCGGTGGCGGCCAGCAGGGTATCCCCTGCCCGCAGCAGACCGAACAGGGCCACGGCCAGCGTGTGGGTGCCGCTCTGGAACTGGCTGCGCACGAGGGCATCCTCGGCCCCCATCACCTCGGCAAAGATCTGCTCGAGTTTTGCGCGGCCGGTATCCCACAGGCCGTAGCCGGTGGTGCCCAGCATATCGGTGGAGGACATCTGGGTGTCCGCGAAAGCTTTCAGCATTTTGAGCTGGTTAAAATCGCGGATCTCCTCCATATGGCGGAAGTAGGGCTGGCACAGTTCCATGGCCTTTTCGTCCAGCGCCAGAACTTCGGGTTTGTAATCGAAAAAGTGGTTCAGAATTGACATTATAGTGGTTCCTTAATTGTTATATTTTGCATACTCCCCCAGCTTTGCAAATCCCAGCCGGGTATAAAAGTGCACTCGTTCCGGACTGCAGAGAAAAACCGGGCGGTACCCTTCTGCAGCAAGCTCATTTGCCATCCGGACGATGAGGCGCCCACCGATGCCTTTGCCGCGCAAAGGCCGGTCCGTCTGCCCGCAGGCCATGTAGGCCTGCCCGTTGGCGAGGGCATAGGCACCCACAGTGCAGACCGTCTCGCTCCCCCGCTGCAGCGTCCATGCAAGGGCTTTGCCGCGGGCGCGCTTCGAGCACAGTTCGGAGTAAAAATCCTCCTGCCGGGCAGTATCCGCCGGGTAGAGCGCCCGGGCCACCGCCATGGCAGGCGGCTCCCGGTCAAGGGTCAGCTGCTCCCAGAGAGCTTCGTCTGCTGCGGGCAGCGGCAGCGTCCTGCCGGGGGCAAGGCCGAACACCGTCAGCATTTCGGCTTTCTGCCAGCCGTTTGGCGGCAGGCATTCCGCTTCGTCCAGAATCACGCTCTCGCACCCGCAGAAGGCCAGAAAGCTGGCCAGTTCTTCGGGGTTTGCGTGTCCGGCAAGCCATGCCATACTGCCGCTCAGTTCCAGCGCCAGCGTGGGCCCGGCGTAGAACCGCCAGGGCTGGCTTTTGCCGAACAGCGCGAGGTCCAGCGGCAGCGTTGCCCCCAGCACCGGTTTGCCCCGGCAGGCGTTTGCAAAGCGGGCACGGCGTTCTTTCGTGTTGACCTGCGCGATCACTTCAGCTCGTTGACGATCTTCTTGAACTCGCGGCCGCGCACCTCAAAGTTGGGGTACAGGTCAAAGGACGCGCTGGCCGGGGACAGGATGATGATGTCGCCGGGTTTTGCGCAGGCGCGGGCCAGCTCCACGGCATGCTGCATGTTGTCAGCGTGCTGGATGGGCAGTTCGGCTTCGTTAAAACCGGGGTCCTCACGCACAGCCTTTTCAATGCGGGGACCGGTAGCGCCCATCAGCACGAGGTTCTTCACGTGAGCCACCACTTCCGGTGCGAGGGGCTCATAGGGGATGTGCTTGTCGTAGCCGCCCGCGATGAGGATGACCTTCTGGTTGAAACTGCGCAGACCGGCGATGGTACGCGTCGGGCTGGTGCCGATGGAGTCGTTGTAGTACAGCACACCGTCCAGCGTGCGCACCGGCTCGATGCGGTGCTCCACGCCGGTGAAGGTGCTGCCCACCTTCTGGATGGCTTCCACGGGCACCTCGCCCCACACGGCAGCGGCAGCAGCCAGCAGGTTCTCGATGTTGTGCAGGCCGCGCAGCTTCACGTCCTTCTGGGCCAGGAACGGGGTCACAACGCCGTCCTCGGCCATGCAGAGCATGTTGTCCTCCTTGCGCAGGAAGGCACCGTTGTCGGTGTCGTGCAGGCGGGTGAACCACACCTGCTTGCCCTTGCAGTCCTTCTGCATGCTGCGGCTGATCTCGTTCTCATAGCCCAGCACGGCGCGGCAGGGCTGCTTCTGGTACAGCAGGATGTTGCGCTTGGCGTCGATGTACTCCTGCATGTCCTTGTGGTGGTCCAGATGGTTCGGGGTGACGTTGGTCACGACTGCAATGTTGGGGCTGGAGTGCATGCTGATGAGCTGGAAGCTGGACAGCTCCACCACAGCCACGTCATCCGGGGCCACCTCGGGCAGCATGGGCAGCAGGGCCGCGCCGATGTTGCCGCCCAGATGCACCTTGCGGCCTGCGGCCTCGTAGAACTTGGAGATCAGGGTGGTAGTGGTGGTCTTACCGTCGGAGCCGGTTACAGCCACGATCTCGCAGGGGCAGAAATCGAAGAACAGTTCTACCTCGCTGGTGACCATGGTACCAGCGGCCATGGCATCCTGCAGGGGCTTTTCAAAGTAGCCCACAAAACCCGGGGTGCGCATGATGATGTCCTGGCCCTTGAAGCCGTCCAGATAATTTTCGCCCAGGCTCAGGCCGATGCCCAGCTCCTTGATGGTGGCAGCGTAGTCGCCGAAGTCCTCCACGCTCTTTTTCTGGTCGCACAGGGTGACGTGTGCCCCCAGCTCCACGAACTCCTTGATGAGGGTCTTGTGGCTGACACCGGCACCGATGAAGGCCACCTTCTTGCCTTTGATCAGATCGACAAGCTTCTGCTGATCCTTCTGCATAAAAACAGTTCCTCCTTGCGTAGTATTGGTCATATGTAACGCACCCGTGGGTGCTGAGATGTTTCACTGTACCATTATAGTCCATTTATTCGCAATTGGCAACGGAAAACAGCCCTTTTGCACCAAAAAGCGCGGCAAATTCATAATTCTTCAATTGTATTTTGCCGCCGTTTCTGCTACACTTGTCGAAGCAGAGCGCTTTTTGTATACAAGAAACGTCTGTCTTTGAACATCACCATAGAACGAGGTCATCTCTTTTGAAGCGTTTCTTCCGTTTTACCGCAGCGGTGCTTGCTGCTGCGTTTCTGTTTTCCCTCACGGGCTGCGGCGGCAGTTCCAGTGCCGCCAGCTTTACATGGTTCGTGGATACCATTCCCACAAATCTCGACCCACAGGTGGCGTCGGCCGCGTCGGACGTCATTGCCTGCGAGAACCTTTACAGCGGCCTTGTGCGCAAGAATTCCGACGGCGAGATCGTGCCCGATCTGGCCGAGAGCTGGACCGTCTCGCCGGACGGAAAGACCTACACCTTCCAGCTGAAGGACGGCCTGACCTACCGGGCCGTCAAGGGCGCTTCCACCGACTACGCCATCACTGCTGAGGACTTCGTATTTGCCTTCCGGCGCATCTTCCAGCCGCAGACGAATTCCCCTTATGCCGTGGAGTTTTCTGCCCTTGAAAACAGTGCCGCTGTGCTGGCAGGCGAAGCCGACGCAAGCACTCTGGGCGTCTCGGCCAGCGGCCCGCTGACACTGGTGTTCCGCCTGAGTGAAAAGGACGACAACTTCCTTGCCAAGCTCACCCTGCCCGGTGCCATGCCCTGCGACGAGGAATTTTTCGACAGCACCCGGGGCACCTACGGCTTGACCGCCAAGACCACCCTTTCCAGCGGCAGCTTTTACCTCTACAACTGGACGGCCAGCGGCCTGTTTTTGCGCCGGGACGTTTCCGCGCCCCAGATCGGCAGCCTGCGTCTGGTGCAGAACACCAGCAATTCCGGCAAGAGCGCGGCCCAGCTCATCGCGGACGAAAAGTGCTCCGCCGCGCTGGACGACACCGGCGAGGCCACCGCGCTGCAGTCGGTGAGCTACTCCGACACCACATGGTCACTGCTGTTCAACAGCACCGAGGGCAGCGTGTTCTCCAACACCGAGCTGCGGCAGGCGCTGGCGGGCATCGCGCGGGAGACGGTCACGGTGCCGTCTTCCGGCCTGTACACCGCCGCCGAGGGCCTTGTGCCCACAAGGCTGACCGTGGACGGCATCGACTACCGCACCTTTGCGGGTGACCCGCTGCCCACCATCACCGACCCGCGCACGCTTTACCTGAACGCCCGGCAGGGCATGGCCAGCTCGGACTTTTCCGGCGTGACGCTGCTGGTGCCGAAGGAAGCGGGCCTGACTGAACTGGCCGAGCAGATCAACGGTGCCTGGCAGAAGGACTGCTCCCTGTTCTTCTCCATTGAGGAAGTGCCGCAGGAGGAGTTCGCCAAGCGCCTTGCCGCCGGCAATTACACCATTGCACTGGCCCCCATCCAGGCCGAGGGCGGCAGCGTGTACCAGATGCTGCAGCAGTTCGGCGGGGAGACTTCCCTGACCGGCTGCGACGACCCGCTTTACGACCAGCTGCTTTCGGAGAGCGCCGCCCAGACCGGCAGTTCCCGCTGTGCGCTGCTTGCCCAGTGTGAGCGCCAGCTGCTGGACGGCTGCACCGTGGTGCCGCTGCTGGCCCAGCAAAAGCGCCTGCTGATCGCGGACGGCATCTCCGGGCTGGTGTTCGACCCCTTCACGCCGGTGGTGGATGTGACCTTTGCCGAGAAGAACTGACCCGTTTCGCTCTTGACAAGCCCGCCCTGCTTTGCTACAATAAATGAGCAATGCAGGGTTAGCTCATCCGGTAGAGCGGCTGCTTCCCAAGCAGCAGGCGGCGGGTTCGGGTCCCGTACCCTGCTCCAAATGAACGGCAGAACGTTGTTGTCAGACGTCCTGCCGTTTTTTATTTTTACCTATTCATGACGAAGCATCGCAAATTTCACGATTTTTATATTGACATCCCGCGCAAATTACAATACAATGAGCGTAGAGTTCAAGCATCGTTTGGGAGGTGTTTTTATGAGTGACAGAGAGCGCATCATTCAGCTTCTGGACGAAGTACCTGCCTATAAACTGGGTTATGTCCTCGCCTATGTACAGGGCCTGACTGCAGATGAAGATGCCGATGATGCTTACTGCGAGCAACTTTATCAGCATTATCTCAACGACCCGGAGCGGGGCCAGACTTACACCGAGGACGAGGTCTGCAAGGAACTCGGCATTGCTTTATGAGTTATACGATCCTGTATGAAAAAGCAGTGGTCAAGTTTCTCAAAAAGCAGCCCGAGGAGCAGCAGCGCCGAATCATGGAAGCCATCCATGCACTGCCGGAGCGCGGTGATATCAAGCAGCTGAAAGGTCACGCTGAATTGTTCCGTCTACGCGTCGGCTCTTACCGGATCATTTATACGGTCGATCACGGCAAGTTGGTCGTCTGTGTGATCGACATCGGCAACCGTGGGCAGATCTATAACCGCTATTGATTTTCAGGAGCGCCCCTGTCGGGTGCTCTTTTTTTGCCCTCGTCCTCACAAAAGCAGTTGCATTTTGGCCCGGTGGCCTTATAATAGAATTGATTGCGCAAAGGGCCATGCCTTTTGCCGGAAAGGACCTTCTGCATCATGATCTTTGTTCCCCTGCTGCATTACTTCAAATGCAAAAACACTTACAGCGGCAACGAATACGGCCTGCGCTACCGGCTCACCCCGGGCAAGCGCAGCGTGCCCGACCCGGACGGCGGCGAGGGTGCCATCAAGGACGAAGCCATCCTCACCGTGGACTACTGGCCGGACCCCTGGACGCTGGAAAAGACCGACCCAGCCCTGCGGATGCAGCAGGTGTTCCCGCTGACCGACGAGGGCCGCGCCGCTGCCGCCCAGTGCCTGCAGGACGCCTTCAACGCCGAGCCGGACCGCTGGAAGCACTGCCCGGACATGATGGACTGTGACCCGTGGGAGCCGCCCGCCGAAGAACAAGCAGAGGAATAAAAGAATGATCTATCGTTTGAAAGAGCTCAAGGGCGACACCATCGCCGTGCCGCAGCTGGTGTTTTCCAAGCTGGGCATCGCCGAGGAATACAATGTGCGGGTGGCGCTGTATGTGCTGGCCACCGGCATCACCGACCCGGAAAAGATCTGTGCAGACCTCAAGCTGCGCAGCCGCATCAGTGCCGAGAGCGCCCTTTCCTTCTGGGCGGGCGCAGGGCTGCTGGAAAAATATGAAGAAAATGCCGCCCCGGGCGAGGAGCCCAGTGCCCCCGCACCCATGACCTGGGCCGAGATCGCCGCCGCCAGCCGCACCGACCCCATGATCTCCAGCCTCATCGACTGCGCACAGGCCGGGTTTGGCCGCGCCCTGACCCACGGCGAGATGGAAAAGCTGGTCAATCTCTATGTGCAGGAGGGCTACGCGCCCGAGACGGTCATGCTCTGCGTGGCCTACATGGCGGGCCGGGGCAAGCGCACCATGGCTTCGGTGCTGCACGAGTTGAAAGTCTGGCGTGCCGAGGGCGTGGAGACCGGCGAGCAGGCCGACGCCCACCTGCAGCTGCTGGCCCTGCGCCAGAGCCGCGAGCAGTACGTCAGCGGCCTGCTGGGCATCCCGGAGACCGAGCTGACCCTCGGCGGGCGCAAGGCCATTGCCCGCTGGTACGAGGTATACGGCTACGACGACGCCATGGTGCAGGAAGCCGCCGTGCAGGCTGGGCCGAAGCGCGACCTGTGGTACTGGAACAGCATCCTCAAGACCTGGAACGCCAAGGGGCTGCGCACCGTGCACGATGTGCGTGCCCCGGTGGCCGCCGCAGGGGCCAGCCGGAACATCCGAGTGGACCGCGAGGCCCCCAGCGGCAACGACTTCCTCAAGAACGCCGCCCGCCGCCGCCCGCTGAAAAAGAAGCCGGAATAAGGAGAAGCCATGCGTACCAAAAATGAACTGTATCAGGAAGCCCTGCGTACCGTAGCCGCCCGGCGGCAGATGGCTCGCGCCCGCGCCGAGGACGCCCGCGCCCAGGCCGAAGCCGCTGTGCCCGCCCTGCGCCACGCGGAAGAAGAAGTGCGCATCCGGGGCATCCGCTGTGCACTGGCCGGGGCTGCGGGCAAAGACCGCACCGAAGCCGCCGCCGCCCTGGCCGACGCCCGCCAGAAACTGACCGCCCTGCTGGCCGAGAGCGGCCGCCCCGCCGACGCGCTGGAACCGCACTTTACCTGCCCGAAATGTCAAGACACCGGCAGCGTGAACGGCCGCACCTGCGAATGCGTCCACAAGGTGATGCAGCAGCTGCGCCGCAGGGAGATCGAAGCGCTGTCCAGCCTGTCCATTTCCAGCTTCGACACCATGGAACTGCGCTACTACCCCAGCCGCACCGACGATAAGGTGGGCGGTGCCATCCGTCCATACATGGCCGACCTGCTGGCCGATCTGCGCAGCTACGCAGAAGATTTTGACCACCACAGCGAGAGCCTGATGCTCTTTGGCAACGCGGGCCTCGGCAAGACCCACGCCGCCCTTGCCATTGCAGGCATCGTGCTGGAAAAAGGCTATGACGTGATCTACGTTTCCAGCCCGGACTTTTTCTCCAAGCTCGAAGGCCTGCACTTCGGCTCCGACCCGGCCGACGAGGAAGAAACGCTGCTGCAGACTGCCGCAAATGCCGACCTGCTCATTCTGGATGATCTCGGCTCGGAGTTCAACTCAGCCTTCCTCATCAGCAGCCTGTACAGCCTGCTCAACAACCGTCTGGGCGCAAAGCTGCCCACCATCGTCACCACCAACATCACCGACGGTGCCCTGCTGGAAAAGCTGTATACCGAAAAAATTTCCAGCCGCCTTTCCGCTTTCGTCCCCTGCCTGTTTGCGGGCGACGACATTCGCACCCAAAAGGCAAATGAGTAAAAGAAAAAGCAGCGCATACGCGCTGCTTTTTCTTTTACTCAGAACTCCAATACCGGGCTGATCTCGTTGCGCCGCTGGGCCTGCACCACGCAGTCCTTTTCCGGCACAACGCCCGCTGCGCCCAGCGTGTTGAACACGGTCTGCAGCGCCAATGCCGGTGTATTGTTCTCCTGCGAGAGGTGGCACAGGGCGAACCGCTTGCAGCCTTCCTGAATGAGTTCCAGCAGTTTTGCCGAGCACTCGTCGTTGGAGAGATGCCCCCGGGTGCTCTCGATGCGGCTGCGCAGATAGTACGGGTACGGCCCGGTGCGCAGCATGTGCAGGTCGTAGTTGCTTTCCAGCGCCACAAGGTCGCAGCCGGAAAGCGCCTCGTGCACCGGCGGGGTCAGCACGCCCAGGTCGGTGGCGATGGTCATGGTCTTGCCGTCCGGGGTGTGGATGCGGTAGCCCACACAGGGCACATCGTGGCTGGTGGGGAAGCTCTGCACCCCAAAGGCACCCACGTCTTCTTCCCTGCCCTCCAGCGTGTTCAGCTCGCAGGCGGCGGGCACGATGCCGTTGGCGTCCAGAAAATCCAGCGTAGCCGCCGCACCGTACACCGGCAGCGGGTTCTTTTTGAGGAAGGTGGAAAGCCCCTTCACATGGTCGCTGTGCTCATGGGTGACAAGAATGCCGTCGCAGTCGCTGATGGCAAGGTCCAGCGCCTTGAGCGCCGCCGAAGTGGTGCGCACCCCCTTGCCCATGTCTACGATGAGATACCGCTGCCCGCAGCGCACCACGCTGCAGTTGCCGGAGGAACCGGAATATAACGAGATGAATTCTGCCATGAAGGACCTCTGATGTACTCAAAAACAGCCTACCGCGTGATGCAGCAGGCTGTTTGTTTTTGTTATGAACGGTTTACAGTGCCTGTTCCAGCGCTGCGGGGGTGCGGTCCACCTTCTTGATGTCCGCACCCAGAGCCTGCAGCTTCTCCACGATGTTCTCGTAGCCGCGCTCAATGTGGCCGATCTCCTCGATCTCGCTGGTGCCGTCGGCCATCAGGCCCGCCACCACCATGGCGGCACCGGCACGCAGGTCCAGCGCACGCAGCGGCGCGGGCGTGAGCTTGTCCACGCCCTCAAACACGGCAACCTGACCGTCCACCTGCACATTGGCGCCCATCTTGCGCAGCTCGTCCACATAGCGGAAGCGATTGTCCCACACGCTCTCGGTGATGGTGCTGGTGCCCTTCGCCACGCTCAGCAGCACGCCCATCAGGGGCTGCATGTCGGTGGGGAAGCCCGGGTGCGGCATGGTGTTGATCTTCAGCGGCAGCAGGTCGCCGGTGCGGCGCACGCGCACAGCATCGTCGAATTCTTCCACTTCCACGCCCGCACGGCGCAGCTTTGCGGTGATGGGCTCCAGGTGCTTCGGGGTGACGTTCTTCACCAGCACGTCACCGCCGGTGGCCGCGGCTGCCACCATGTAGCTGCCGGCCTCGATCTGGTCCGGGATGATGCTGTAGGTGCAGCCGTGCATCTTTTCCACGCCGCGCACCTTGATGACATCGGTGCCTGCGCCGCGCACGTCGGCACCGCACATGTTCAAAAAGTTTGCCAGGTCCACCACATGGGGCTCCTTGGCGCAGTTTTCCAGAATGGTCTGACCCTTTGCCATCACAGCGGAGAGCATGCCGTTCATGGTCGCGCCCACGCTGACCTTATCAAAGAAGATGTGGGCACCGTTCAGCTCCTTGGCGCGCACGGTGATCATGCCGTAGTCCACGCTGTCCTCTGCACCCAGTGCGCTGAACACCTTCAGGTGCTGGTCGATGGGGCGGGGGCCCAGATTGCAGCCGCCAGGCATGGCCACCTGTGCCTTGCCAAAGCGGGACAGCAGTGCGCCCAGGAAGTAATAGCTGGCGCGCATCTGGCGGGACAGATCGTCCGGCACATTGGTACCGGTGAGGTGGGTGGTGTCGATCTCGTAGGTGTTGCGGTTCAGCATCTTGATCTGTGCACCCAGCACGCTGAGGATCTTCAGGCTCACCGCCACATCACTGATGTCCGGCAGATTCTCGATCACGCAGACATCCGCAGCCAGAATGGTGGCCGGCAGAATGCCCACCGCCGCATTTTTTGCACCCGAGATGGTAACTTCGCCGTGCAGGGGCTTGCCGCCCGTAATAACAAATTTCTCCAATTTTATGATCTCCTTGTCAAAGGCCCGGTCGCAGCAGGCCTGTTAAGGTTCGTGAAAGCATTTTTACGTTGGCTGCCGCGCGGGCACAGCAAACAGTGCCGCGCAGTTACAGCTATCTTATTATACACAACTTTCACAAAAAAGCAAAGTCCCGTTTGGTAAAGTTTCATTATTTTCTGTTTTGCCCATAATCACGACGATTATTCGGAAAATTTGATTTCTTTTTCAGAAATTTTACAGAAAAACGGGCAAAAAATCACGCTGCCGTCGCACTTTACCACACATGATCCTCGCACCGGGTCTCGGTGATCCAGCCCAGCTGGTAGGCCGTCACCAGCTGTTTGAGGTCGTGCACCCGCTCCCGCAGCACTTCGCCTTCGTCTGTGTCCTCCACGAGGATGCGATGATTTTCCGTTTCCAGAATGTTTTTCTGCGAGATGATGTCCAGGTTCTCCTTCACGGCCTTTTCAGCGCTCTCAAAGGGCTGGTGGGTGCGCAGGGACATGGTGCGGCTGGAATACACCAGCGTGTATCCCGCGATGCCGGTCTTTTCGTGGTAGGCGCGGCAGAAACCGCCGTCGATCACCACCAGACGCCCGCCGCCCTTGATGGGGCTCTCGCCGTTCTTTTCGCGCACGGGCACATGGCCGTTGACGATGTGGCTCGAGCCCGGCAAGCCGAACTCGGCAAGGATGCGTCGGCAGACAGCCTCGTCGTTGTACCAGGTATAATAGGGGTCCTTCACTTCGGTGTGGGTGGAGCTGTCCTCCACATAGAGCCGTTCAAAGGTGGTCATGGCGCTGCGGCCGAACAGCGGCGAAAGCTTGCCGCACCACAGATACCACAAAAAGTCCTGTCCGCTCTGGCGGGCGGCGCTGCCCTCGGGCGCATAGTAGCCCCGGCGGGCACGGGCGTCGCAGTAGTCCATGAGGGCCCGGCCGGAGTAGCGATGGCCCTCGAATCGCTCCATGGCAAAGGCACCCCGGCTGGTCATGGGCACAGCCCCGTGGTAGAGCAGGTTGCCGTTTTCAATGTGGTACACGCTGCCCTTGGCGTACAGGAACTCCACATGCTGCTGCAGCTTTTCGCTCTGGCGGAAAGAGCTCACCAGTTTGCGCAGCACCAGCTGCTCGTCCGCGTTCAGCGCCGCCGGGTCGGCGGGGTCCACCGTGGGGAAGGATGCATCCCGCAGGGGGTACTCCTTCTCCCCGATCTTCACGGTGTGCTTTTCCCAGTCGATGCGGCGCAGGTAGTCGCGGCCCTGCATCTGGAAGTCCGGGTTGCGGTCGATGACCTGACACTCCAGCTTGAACATCAGGATGCTGATGGCCTTGTGCATCACGGCACAGCGGTGCAGCATTCCTTTTGTATAGGGGCCGCGGGCAGCGTCGGTGTGGGGCATCCAGATGGAAAGGTCGTCCTCGCCGTAATACTGCTCGGCCATACGCTGCAAGTGGCGCAGGTTGATGCCGTAGCAATCCTCGATCATGCCGTGGTTGTGGTAGGCCAGCGTGGTCTTGAGCACGGTGCAGATGCAGATGGGGCTGCCGGCCGCCGCGCCCATCCACACCACGTCGTGGTTGCCCCACTGGATGTCCACGTTATGGTGGCGCATGAGCAGATCGAGGATGATATCCGGGCGCGGCCCGCGGTCGAACAGATCGCCCACGATGTGCAGCTTGTCCACAGCCAGGTGCTTGATGAGCTCACACAGCCGCACGATGAAGCGGTCGGCACGGCCGTTTTCAATGATGCTGCCCACGATCTGACCATAGTACAGGTCCTTGTCGTGGTCCTCGAAATGGGCGTGGAGCAGCTCGTCCAGAATGTAGCCGCAGCTGGCGGGCAGGCACTTGCGCACATGCTCCCGGGTGTGTTTGGAGGACACCAGACGGCAGATGTCAATGAGCCGCAGCAGCGTTTCGGTATACCACTGGTCCAGCACTTCTTCGTCGGCACAGCGGGCCTTGAGCTGGGGCAGTTTTTCATTCGGGTAATAGATCAGGGTGGCCAGTTCAGCGCGGGTGTGTTCCGGCACAGCCTCGCCCAGCACCTGATCCACCTTTTCGCGGATGACGCCGGAGGCCGAGTTCAGGATGTGCACAAAAGCTTCGTTTTCGCCGTGCAGGTCGCTCATGAAGTGTTCCGTGCCCTTGGGCAGCTTGAGCAGGGCCTGCGTGCTGATGATCTCGCTGGCCGCTGCCGCCTGCGATGGGTAATCCCGCGAGAGCAGGGTCAGGTATTTCAGGTTGTCACGAATCTCGTCGGTCTCGGTGCGCATGGTCTCCTCCATCGCCAACAGCGCTCTGCCTGCGGCCCGCCGCCGGGCCTTGCAAAGATGTTGCGTTTCATGTATTATTTTTTCCTTATTCTATAGTATAGCACGTCCGGGGCGAAAAGTGGTATACTGGGGCTGGCAAACTTTCTGCAAAGGACTTTGGATATTATGCCGAAAAGCGATTTCGTTTCCATTCCCACCCACTGCACCCTCTGCCCGCGCCGGTGCGGGGCTGACCGTGCCGCCGGGCGCACCGGTTTCTGCGGGGCAGGCGGCACCCTGAAAGCCGCCCGCGCGGCCCTGCACTACTGGGAGGAGCCCTGCATCAGCGGCACAAAGGGCAGCGGCACGGTGTTCTTCTCCGGCTGCACGCTCAAGTGCTGCTTCTGTCAGAACTACCCCATCAGCGCCGAAGGGCTGGGCAAAGAGATCACCGTGGAACACCTGGCCGAGATTTTTCTCAGCTTACAGGCGCAGGGTGCCCACAACATCAATCTGGTCACGCCCGGCCAGTGGCGGCCATGGATCATCGCCGCGCTGGACATTGCCCGGGAAAAGGGCCTGCGCCTGCCCATCGTGTGCAACACCGGCGGCTACGAGACGGTGGAAAGCGTGGAAGCATGGCGCGGGTACATCGACATCTGGCTGGCCGATCTAAAGTATGTGTCCTCTGCCCTCTCGGCCGAGCTTTCCTCCGCGCCGGACTACTTCGCGCAGGCAAAGCCCGCCATTGAAGCCATGATGGCGCAGGCCGGGCACCCGGTGTTCAACGCAGACGGCATCCTGCAGCGGGGCGTCATCCTGCGGCACCTTGCCCTGCCGGGCCATGTGGACGACAGCTTTGCGGTGCTGGACCAGATGGCCGCCTGGAACGACGCCGACCCGGGGTGCTTCTTGCCCAGCGTCATGAGCCAGTATACCCCTTTCTACAAGGCCGCAGAGCACGGAATCGGGCGGCGCATCACCACCTACGAGTACCGCCGAGTGGTGAACTACGCCATGGACAAGGGGCTTGTGCAGGGGTATATGCAGCAGAAAAGCAGCGCGAAGGAGGAATATACGCCCAGCTTTGATTTGACGGGGGTATAATTCGTCAAATCTTCCAAAAAAGGGCGATTATTTTCTCTTGCATTTCCGCGCAAGTGCTTGCAATCCCGGCTGCGGCGGATTATAATGGATACAACGATGTGTTAACAGAGCTCGTGAGCTTATCAATATTCAGGAGGAGCGTTATGGAACACTACAATCCCATCCTTGGCAGCGAACCCAACGGGCAGAAGTTCATCACCTGCGGCGAGATCATGCTGCGTCTCACCCCGCCGAACTATGAAAAGATCCGCATGGCGTCCAGCTTTGAGGCCAGCTATGGCGGCAGCGAGGCCAACATTGCGCTGGCGCTGGCAAACCTGGGCGTGGACAGCACCTTCTTCAGCGTGGTGCCCAACAACAGTCTGGGCAAGAGCGCGGTGCGCTGGCTGCGCTCCAACGATGTGCACTGCACGCCCATGATCCTCACCGAGCCGGACGAGACCCCTTCCAACCGTCTGGGTACTTACTACCTCGAGACCGGCTACGGCATCCGCGCTTCCAAGGTCATCTACGACCGCAAGCACAGCGCCATCACCGAGTACGATTTCTCGCAGGTGGACCTGGACGCCCTGCTGGACGGCTTCGACTGGCTGCACCTGAGCGGCATTACCCCGGCACTGGCCCCCAACTGCCGTACCCTCATTCTGGATATGCTCAAGGTGGCCAAGAAGAAGGGTCTGACCGTCAGCTTCGACGGCAACTTCCGCTCCACCCTGTGGACCTGGGAGGAAGCCCGCGACTTCTGCACCGAGTGCCTGCCCTATGTGGACGTGCTGCTGGGCATCGAGCCCTACCACCTGTGGAAGGACGAGAACGACCACAGCAAGGGCGACTGGAAGGACGGCGTGCCCCTGCAGCCCAGCTACGAGCAGCAGGACGAGATTTTCCAGCACTTCATTGAGCGCTACCCGAACCTCAAGTGCATCGCCCGCCATGTGCGCTACGCCCACAGCGGCAGCGAGAACAGCCTGAAGGCCTTTATGTGGTACGACGGCCACACCTTCGAGAGCAAGCTGTTCACCTTTAACATCCTTGACCGCGTGGGCGGCGGCGACGCCTTTGCCAGCGGCCTGATCTACGCCATGCTGCACAACTACCGCGCCATGGACATGATCAACTTTGCGGTGGCAAGCAGCGCCATCAAGCATACCATCCACGGCGATGCCAACATCACCGACGATGTGAGCTCCATCCGCAACCTGATGAACATGAACTACGATATCAAGCGGTAAACCCTTATACGCGCCGACGCCTCCCGGAAAGCCCGGGAGGCGTTTTTTGCGCGATTCTTCGTGTTTTTCTTTACTTTTTTTCACGTTTCTCTTGATTTTGCCCCCCCCCCCTATGCTAAAATGTTTTAAGAGGTGCCCCCGTTTTTTGTCCATTCCGCTAAAATTCAGGAGCATCCAGACATTGAACACACAGGAGGTTTTTTCTTATGCGGTTGCGAAAAACACTCAAACGAACGGCCGCCGCAACGCTGGCTCTGAGCATGGCGCTGTCTGCGGCAGCCCCCGCCGTCACGGCGGCCTACATCTGTGATGTCAGCCAGGGCAGTGTGAACATCACTGTGGATGCAGACGGCAGCAAGACCATCCAGGTGGGCGGCCAGAAGGTGGAGGACGACGGCGACGGCACGGATGATATCATCATCACCGGCGACAACACCCAGGCACCTGCCTCCCAGAACGACGCCGCCGAACCCGCACCGGCGGAGACCGAGGACGAGGAAGCCCCGGCCGAAGAAGATGCAGCCCCGGCTGACGAAGCTGAAGCGCCCGAAACCGCTGACGCAGAGGGCACCGAAGATGCCGCAGCGGACGATGCCGACGCAGAGGATGCGGCCGCTGAGCCCGCAACGCTGGAGCTGTCTGCCCCGGCCGTGGATACCGGCGACGAAGCTGAGGACACCCCCGCCGAGCCGGAGCGCACCGTCACCGAGACCGAGGACGGCACCGTGATCGAATACGGCGATTACACCGTGGACCCCGATGTGCAGGTGACGAAGCCCGAACCCGCGCCGGAAGCCGCCGCACCGGCCGAAAAAGCCGCCGACCCCGAAGACGAGACCGTCACCTACGAAGCCCCGGCCGAGGAGAACACGTCGGTCGTCAGCTCGGTGGTGGAGAACGTGGTCAAGATCGTCAACAATTATAAAGATGCGCTGAACATCATCCTGCGGAACCTGAAGGTGGATGCGGGCACCTCGAAGGAAGACGCCATGAACATCTCCGGCACCGGCGACGTGACGCTGGAGCTGGACGGCAAAAATGAGCTGATCAGCGGCAGCAGCACGTATGATTCTGCACACGGCTCTCTCGCCGGCCTGCACAGCGGGCTCCTCGACGGAACCCTCACCCTCACCGATGCTGACAAGGACGGTGGATCTCTGACCGCCAAAGGGGGATATTCCAAAGACTCTGGCTATGTTAGCTCCGACGGGATCTACGCCAAAGATCTGTCAATCATTGACACTTCCATCACTGCCGTCGGCGGCGATGTCGGCGGCTCATTATCCTACGGCGGAACCGGCCTGTCTGCAGATGTCCTCAACATGACCGGGTCTTCTCTTTCTGCGACCGGTGGAAGTGTGAACAACTCCACTGACGACTACTCCAGCGGCGGTCTCGGCCTCGGTATTGGCAATTACGATGGTCTGAAATCCAACATTTCTGACAGCCATATTTCTGCGATCGGTGGAAACAGCAGCAGTAGCGGAAAAAATGCTACTGGCGGCACAGGTGCTAATATTATAGGTACTGCCGCTGACAGCTACCAGATCGATCACGTCACTCTCCTTGCGCAGGGCGGGAATGCGCAGGCTTCCGGCTCCGGCAACGCGACCGGCGGCAGGGGAATCGATCGCAACTCCGGCAAAATAACGATCTCGGACAGTGCAGTCACCGTGGCAGGCGGCAATGCAGTGTCCGAAAGCGGAACTGCGACCGGCGGCGGCGGTTACTATAACAACGCCAATTACTATAACGAACGCAATAACGACGTGCATCTGGTTTCCGGCAGTCTGACCGCGGTGGGCGGAAGCGGAAGCAGTAAAAACGGTTCTTCCTTCGATATTTCTTCTGAGCTCATAAAGAACTACTACATTTCCGATGGCGAAACGTTTTCTGTTTATGAACCCGGTGACTCGGAGTATAACATAGCGCGCTCCGATCGACTCGTTGTCTCAGAAGACAGCGGGATCGTCTACTACAACCATTCTGCTGTGGTTCAGAACGAAGACGGCTCTGTTACTGTGACCGGTGAGCCGTTCCGTTATGTGCGCGGCGACCACGTGTACACCATTGCTTCCCGCACCGACAGTACCATCATCTGGCACTGCAATGATGCGGGTGTGGAAGACCTTGAGCTGCCCATCCCGGCCGGTTCCACCTTTGACGCCATGAAGCACGAGTGGGTCACCAGCGAAGACGGCACCTATGAGGAGTGCACCATCTGCCACCTGCAGCGCACCATCCCCCAGCCGGAGCCGGACCAGCCCGACACCCCCAGCAATGACACCACCGCCGCTGCCGTGCCCGCTGCCCTGCACCTGCGCGTGGTGGATGCCAACGGCGCAGATGTGACCTTTGAGACCCGCACCGAGAGCGGCAATTACATCGTGGATGCCCGCCGCGACGGCCTGGACACCGCCACCCTCATTGCGCCGCTGCCCGTGCTGCGCGAGCTGCAGGCTTCCGGCGCGGAGAGCATCACTTTTGTGACCAACCTTAAGACCACCACCCTGAGTCTTTCCGCTCTGCTGGCTCTGGGCGGCGAGGACGACGAAGCCCAGCTCCTTCACACCGGCGATGTGCCCACCCTGACCGTGGGCGGCACCGTGCACAACGAGCTGCTGTAAGCGCCCCCTTTCCCTCTTACGCGCGCTCTGATCCCCGTCGGGTGTTCTCCCCGGCGGGGATTTTTGCTGCGGCCGCAAACAAAACGGACAGCCCTGCATTGCCTGCACAGCTGTCCGTTTTTGCTTGTCTGATTCAGATATACCGTCCCGTGATGCTCTCCGGGTCCTGCTTCACCTGTTCCGGGGTGCCTGCCGCCACGATGCGGCCGCCAGCGTCGCCGCCGCCCGGGCCCATATCCACGATATAGTCCGCGTTGCGGATGACGTCCAGATCATGCTCGATGACCACCACCGTGGCCCCATTCTCGATCAGCTTCTGGAACACGCCCAGCAGGGTCTGCACGTCCAGCGGGTGCAGGCCGATGGTGGGCTCATCGAACACGAACACGCTGTCGGCCTGCCCGCGGCCCATCTCGCTGGCCAGCTTGAGCCGCTGGGCCTCGCCGCCGGAAAGGCTGGGCGTTTCTTCGCCGAGGGTCAGGTAGCCAAGGCCCAGCTCCTTCAGCACCTGCAGGCGCTGGCGCACCAGCTTGCGGTCGGCGCAGGCATCCAGCGCGGTGGACACGTCCATGTCCATCAGATCGGCCATGGAGGCCGCCCCGCCGCCCGCCGTGGGCAGCTTGACTGCCGCCGCTTCCCGGCTGTAGCGGGAGCCGCCGCAGTCCGGGCAGGGCACATCCACGTCCGGCAGGAACTGCACGTCCAGACTGATGACACCAGTGCCGTCGCAGGTAGGGCACCGCAGTTTGCCGGTGTTGTAGGAGAAGTCGCCCGCCTTATAGCCGTGGCCCTTCGCGTCCGGCGTTTTGGCAAAGAGCTTGCGCAGCTCGTCGTGCACGTTGGCATAGGTGGCTACCGTGGAGCGCACATTGATGCCGATGGGCGTCGCGTCGATGAGCTTCACCTGCGCGATGCCGTCTGCTTCCACAGCCTTCACATGCCCCGGCAGAGCGGTGCCGTTCACTTTGGCCTGCAGCGCCGGGATGAGGCTTTCCAGAATGAGGGTGGTCTTGCCGCTGCCGGACACACCCGTGACGACGGTGAGCCGCCCCTTGGGCAGGTCCAGTTCCAGCGACTTCACGGTGTGGATGGCGTCCGTGGAAAGGTGGATGCGCCCCAGCGCGAACAGCTCATTTTCCGGTGTACGGGGCCGCGCATGGACGCCCGCCCGGCCCGCGAGAAACGGCCCGATCTGGGAGGCGAGGCTTGCTTCAATTTCCGGGATGGTCCCCTGCGCAATGACGTGCCCGCCCTTGGCACCGGCTTCCGGGCCCATCTCGATGAGCCAGTCGGCTTCCTTTAAAATTTGGGTGTCGTGGTCCACCAGCACCACCGAGTTGCCGTCGGCGATGAGGTCGTGCATCACGTCGGTTAGTCCCTCGATGTTGGAAGGATGCAGACCGATGGACGGCTCGTCCAGCACATACAGCACACCGGTGGTGCGGTTGCGCACGGCGCGGGCCAGCTGCATCCGCTGGCGCTCACCGGTGGAGAGGGTGGATGCCGCACGATCCAGCGTCAGGTAGCTAAGCCCCAGCGACAGCAGCCGCGCCGCCACCGTCTGGAAGGATTCGCAGATATTCCGGGCCATGGGGCGCATTTCTTCCGGCAGGCTGTCCGGCACGCCTGCCACCCAGTCGGTGAGCTGGGCAAGGGTCATCTGGCAGGCTTTGTCCAGCGTAATGCCTCGCAGGCGCGGCGTGCGGGCCGCTGCCGTCAGGCGGGAGCCGCCGCAGTCCGGGCAGACGCCCTGCCGCAAAAACTTTTCCACCCGCTTCATGCCCTTCTCGTCCTTGACCTTGGAGAGGGCGTTTTCCACCGTGTAGGTGGCGTTGAAGTAGGTGAAATCCAGCTCCCCGGCCTGATTGGAGTTTTTGTTGTGGTAGAAAATGTGCTTTTTCTCGGCCGGGCCGTGGAAGACGATGTCCTTTTCCTTGTTGGTCAAATCACGGAAGGGTACATCGGTGCGCACGCCCATCTCGCGGCAGATGTCGGTCATCAGCGACCACATCAGGCTTTTCCAGGGGGCCACCGCACCCTCGTCGATGGTGAGGGAGTCGTCCGGCACAAGGGTGCTCTCGTCCACGGTCATCACGGTGCCGGTGCCGCTGCAGGTGCGGCAGGCGCCCTGGCTGTTGAAGGCGAATTCCTCCGCCGAGAGCGCCCGCACGCTGGCCCCGCACACCGGACAGACCAGCGGCTTTTCGGCCGCCACGGCAAGGCTGGGCTCCAGCCAGTGGCCGCACTGCGGGCAGGGGTAGCTGGACAGGCGGGAGTACATCAGCCGCAGACTGTTCAGCAGCTCGGTGCCGGTGCCAAAGGTGCTGCGGATGCCGGGCACGGCGGGCCGCTGGTGCAGAGCCAGCGCCGCCGGGACGTACAGCACCTCGTCCACGGTGGCCTTGGCTGCCTGGGTCATGCGGCGGCGGGTGTAGGTGGAAAGGGCATCCAGATACCGCCGGGAGCCCTCGGCATACAGCACACCCAGTGCAAGGCTGGATTTGCCCGAGCCGGACACACCCGCCACGCCCACGATCTTGCCCAGCGGCACATCCACGTCCACATTTTTCAGGTTGTGCACCCGTGCGCCGCGGATCTCGATATGATCGACCATTTTTCCTTCTCCCCTGTCTTTGGAATGGTTTTATTGTAACACAATGCAGGCAAAAAACAAGCGCCCACCCAAACGGGCAGGCGCCTGTGTGCCGGAACTTAGTTGGAAAGGATCATGCGGTCGTTTGCAAACTCGCCGCCGCTGGCGATCTGGAACTTGGCCAGCAGGTCGGAGACGTGCAGGTTCTTCTTTTCCTCGCCTGCCACGTCGTAGATGATATGGCCCTCGTGCATCATGATCAGGCGGTTGCCATACTTGATGGCGTCCTTCATGTTGTGGGTGATCATCATGGTGGTCAGGTGGTTCTCCTCCACGATCTTGGCCGAGAGGGTCAGCACCTTGAGGGCGGTCTTGGGGTCAAGGGCGGCGGTGTGCTCGTCCAGCAGCAGGAGCTTGGGCTTGTTCATAGTGGCCATCAGCAGGGTCAGCGCCTGACGCTGGCCGCCGGACAGCAGACCCACACGGGCGGTCAAACGGTCTTCCAGGCCCAGGTCCAGCGTTTTGAGCAGTTCACGGTACTGCTCCCGCTCCGCCTTGGTGATGCCGATGCGCAGGGTGCGGGGTTTGCCGCGGCGGGCCGCCAGGGCAAGGTTTTCCTCGATCTGCATGGTGGCGGCTGTGCCGGTCATGGGGTCCTGGAACACGCGGCCGATGTAGGCGGCGCGCTGGTGCTCGCTCAGGCGGGTAACGTCCACGCCGTCAATGAGGATCTTGCCCTCGTCCACCGGCCACACACCGGCCACGGCGTTCAGCATGGTGGATTTGCCTGCGCCGTTGCCGCCGATGACGGTGACGAAGTCGCCCTCGTTCAGCTTCAGGTTCAGGCCGTTCAGGGCCGTTTTCTGGTTGACCGTGCCAGCGTTAAAGGTCTTGGAAACATTCTGGATCTCAAGCATTTTTTGCATCCTCCTTTGCCTTCTTCACCGGCTTCGAGAAGTACTTGCCCTTCCAGTACGGCACGGCAAGGAAAATGGCCACCACGGAAGCGCTCAGCAGCTTCAGCAGGTTGGCGTCGAAGCCCAGGGTCAGCACCAGCTGGATGACGATGTAGTAGATGATGGCACCCAGCGAGACGGACACCATCTTGAGGGCGAAGTTGTGGAAGATGCGGCTGAAGATGGCCTCGCCGATGATGACGGCTGCCAGACCGATGACGATGGCACCGCGGCCCATGCCGACATCCGCAAAGCCCTGATACTGGCTCAGCAGCGCACCGGACAGGGCCACCAGGCCGTTGGACACAGCCAGGCCCAGCACGATGTTGAAGTTGGTGTTGATGCCCTGTGCGCGGGACATGGCGGGGTTGGAGCCGGTGGCGCGGATGGCGCAGCCCAGCTCGGTGCCGAAGAACCAGTACAGCACCGCGATGACCACCGCCGTGGCGATGATGACCATGATGATGGGGTTGTGCAGCGCGAACTCCTTGACCCAGCGCAGGGAGATGAGCAGGCCGTACTTATCCACATTGATGGACTGGTTGGCTTTGCCCATGATCTTCAGGTTGATGGAGTAGAGAGCCAGCTGGGTCAGGATGCCGGCCAGAATGGCCGGGATGCCCATGAAGGTGTGCAACAGGCCGGTGACAAGGCCTGCCAGAAGGCCCGCCAGCAGCGCCATGAGCAGCGAGACCCAGACGTTCTGGCCAGAGAGCAGGCACATGACGCACACAGCGCCGCCGGTGCCGAAGGAGCCGTCCACGGTCAGGTCGGCCACATCCAGGATGCGGTAGGTGAGATAAACGCCGATGGCCATGATGCCCCAGATAAGGCCCTGTGCACAGGCACCCGGCAGAGCGCCCGGCAGGTTTGCCAGTCTTGCAATGATGTCCAAAACAATTCCTCCTGTTTCTGATACACTTTTTTCATCTCCCGTCGGATACGGGAAAGCGGAGAAAGGCCATTTTTCGCCCTTCTCCGCTGATTTTTATGTTTGTTTTCCCGAGAGTGCCTTAGCCCTCGATCTCCTCGTAGCCTTCGGGAACGGTCAGGCCCAGATCATCGCAGATGGCCTCGTTGTACTTCTTGGTCACATTGGTGTTCTCAATGGGCATGGTAGAGATGTCGGCCTCGCCCTTCAGGATCTTCACTGCCATCTCACCGGTGGTGCGGCCCAGATCGTAGTAGCTGATGGACAGGGTAGCCACGCCGCAGCCGGAGCAGATGCCCTCCTCGCCTGTGAACACGGGCTTCTTGGCCGGGCGGCAGATGCCGTCCACGATGCCGGTGTTGGCAGCAACGGTGTTATCGGTGGGAACGTACAGTGCGTCGTTCTCGTTCGCAGCCTGCTGGCAGACGGAGGACAGATCGTTGGAATCCGAGAAAGCGTACTGGGTAGCGGTGACGCCCTTGGCTTCCAGATACTTCTGGACCTCGTCCACCTGGTACTGGCTGTTTGCCTCAGCAGAGCAGTACAGCAGGCCGACATTCTTCACATCGGGCAGCCACTCCACGATCATATCGGCCTGCTCGCCCAGGGGAGCCAAGTCGGAAGTGCCGGAGACGTTGCCGCCCACGGTGCCGTCGTAGTTGTCCAGGCCCAGGGCCACGCCATACTCGGTGACGGAGGTGCCCAGGATGGGGATGGTGTCGGTGGCAGCCTGTGCAGCCTGCAGGGCGGGGGTGGCGTTTGCCATGATCAGGTCCACGCCTGCGGAAACGAAGCCGTTGGTGATGGTGGCGCAGGTGGCGGAATCGCCCTGTGCGTTCTGCAGGTCGAAGGTGACGTTATCGCCAAACTCCTCGGTCAGGACATCCTGGAAGCCCTGGGTGGCAGCGTCCAGAGCGGCATGCTGCACCAGCTGGCAGATGCCGATGGTATAGGTCTGGCCATCAGCGGCTGCCGCAGAAGATGCGGTGGAGGAAGCTGCAGTGGATGCAGAAGAACCGCCGCAGGCAGTCAGGGCAGCAGCAGCGCCGCAGGCAGCGGCAGCAGCCAGGAAGGAACGACGAGTGATTTTACGCATAATGATCTATCTCCTCTATTTTTCGCTTGCGCAGCCTACAGGTGCCGCGCCGGAAAGCAATGATTGTAAGCGTGTGTCGTACAGTTTCGCTTTACACTCGTGAAGTATAGCACACATTCTGCAGTAAAACAACTCACTTTTGCCCGAAAACGGCCTTAATTATCAATCATTTAAAACATATCAATCAATTATTTTGATACATACTTCAATTTTGCCTGATAAGCGGTCAGTTTTGCCATTTCCCCCTGCAGCCAGCCGAGGTTGCGCTCCAGCTGTGGCAGGAATGGCTGCGCAAAATTGTAATCAAAGTACAGCGCCTGCCAGAGCTTTGCCTGCATCCGGCGCACCAGCACCGGGCCGAGAGCCGCTTCCAGCTGTTCCACAGTGTCTTCCAGCGCCATGCAGGTCTGCGCCCAGCGCACATCCGTCGCTTCCCGCGCGGGGACATCATAGCGGGCAAGGTAATCCTGCACCCGCGCTTCGATCACCTGCCCGCCGCAGCCGGTGGGCTGCAAAAAGTAGCTCACCTGCCCGTCCCGGCTGATCTCCTGCGCCAGCGGGTACAGAGCACACACCAGCGGTTCCGCGTCATGGATGGCGCAGTGATTTTCGGTGAGAAAGGGGCAGTTATTGCGGTTCTCCTTCACCGGGGCCAGCCGCAGCACCGGCAGGTGGCTCACCATGCCGATGCTGGCCCGGCAGAAGCCCCGCGCCACGATCTGCGGCGGCAGGTGCAGCCGGGCCGCGATGCGCCACAGGTCAAAGCCGGACAACACGATATCCTCCCGCCCGCGGCAGCAGTCGCCGCAGCCATTGCACGCAAAGCTGAAATGTGCCTCCCGCGCCAGCAGCGGCATGGCCTCGGTGCGGGTGAAGTCGATCTGCCCGCACAGGTCGATGTGGTGGTCTCGCATACTATTCGCTCCATCTCTTTCAGAATAGTTCTAGTGTATCACACTGCCAACCAAAACAAAAGGGAGCAAATCGCTCCCTTTCATTTTGGCTTACTCATATTTTTTCGCCGGGATGACGATGGCCCCGAACAGCGAGAGAATGTACACGATGAGCACCGCCCCCCACACCTGCCAGCCGGCGGCACGCTCGAACAGCACCGCCGCAGCCGTGCAGGGCGGCATCAGGACCATAGACACCACGCACCACACCCGCATCCATTTAAGCACATGCAGCCAGTTGCGGTTGTTGTAGTACACGCCCGGGATGTGGATGTGGAACCCGCCCTGCGCAAAGTTGCAGATGCGGTTCTCATCGTAGTAGCGCGGCAGGGTCTCCGGCATCCAGAACAAGGTGTAGGCTCCATACACGACGCCGAAGATCGCATTCATGATGAGCAGCGCCTTTGCGCCCTCGGTGCCTGCCAGCCCCGCCGCACAGACGACGGCAGTGCCCACAAGGCCCAGCAGCACATAGACTGCATACAGCGGCAGGAACTTCTGGGTCCGGGCCTGACGGCGCTCCGGCGGCTCTGCCGAGAAGGTCAGCGCCTTGCGGATGAGTTCTTCCGTCTCCTCGCGGGTAAAGCGCTGTTCTTCTTCGACGCGGCGGCCCTGCAAAAGCTCGGCCACCGTCACGTTCAGAATTTCTGCCAGCGGCACCAGCAGCGAGATATCCGGCACGCTCAGGCCCCGCTCCCATTTGCTCACGGCCTTATCCGATACATACAGGTCTGCAGCCAGCTCCCGCTGGGTCATGCCCTTTTCCCTGCGCAGCTGCGCCAGAAAGCTGCCGAATGCGGCTTTGTCCAGTCCGTACATGTTGTCCTCCTTGTGAGCCTGCGGCTCTGTTCGTGGCTCCATTGTACCGGGCAAACCCGCTTTGCGCAACCGACCGGCAGTAGAATCAACGTTTTGCGGACATTTTTGTTTCCAGTTTCCGGTAAACGCTGATGGCATCCTGAATGTTGAACTGCTCGGTGATGTGGCTGCCGGGCGCGCCCAGCGTGACCAGAATGTACTCGCGTCCCTGCACCGTTGCAAGGCTTGCCAGGCACAGCCCGGCCGCTGCGGTGTAGCCGGTCTTGCCACCCAGAATTTTATCCTGCCCGTCGGAAAGCTCGCTGCCGTTCAGTTTGCTCAGCAGGGTGCTGGCAAAGGAAACGCCTTCCGGGTGCTGGGCCGTTGGGATGCTGGTGTAGTGCCCGGTGGTGAAGATGGTGCGAAAGGTCTCGTTCTGCAGCGCCGCCTGCAGCAGCTTGGCAAGGTCAGCGGCGGTGGAGTAATGCTCGGTCTCGGTCAGGCCGATGGGGTTGCAGAAGTGGGTGTTCTTCATGCCCAGCTCTGCGGCTTTCTGGTTCATCAACGCCACAAAGGCGCTCTCGCTGCCGCTCACCAGCCGGGCCAGCGCTTCGCAGCACTCGGCCCCGGAAGGCAGCATGGCACCATACAGCACGTCCCGCACCGTGACCGTCTCGCCGGGCGCAAAACCCGCCATGGACGCATTTTCGGCCGTCAGTTCCGGGAACACATCCTCCGGCAGGGTCACAGGCTGGTCGAGGTCCGGCTGGGCTTCGATGGCCAGCAGCACGGTCATCATCTTGGTCAGGGACGCCGGGGCCACTTTTTCGTTGGCACGTTTCTGCGCCAGCACCTGCCCGGTCTGGGCGTCCATCAGAAGGGCATGGCGGCTGGTGGTGTCCAGCAGAATGTTCTGCCGCAGGGCCAGCACCACAAACAGCAGCGCAAGGGCCAGTAGACACAGCAAAATACGCCTGCCGTGTGCGCGGCGGCGGTGGAATTTTTTCATCTTGATCGCATCCTTTTCAAAAACATAAAAGCGCTTTCACCTCTTATAACGAGACAAAAGCGCTTCTGGATGCAATCTCCGGGCAGATTTTCGGGGTTTGGGCCGAAACTTATTTCAGCTTCATGCCGTCGCTGAAGGCCGTGCCGACCCGCTCGCCCAGCACATGATAGCCGTTGTGCACCGGCTCGTAGGAAATGGGGCGGAACTTTGTCATGTCGATCTTGCCGTCCGCACCCAGAATGCGCTCATCGGCGCTGATGTTCACGATCTCGCCGATGATGTTGCCTTCCTCGGTGCTGTGCACATACTTGCACTCCAGCGTCAGCGGCAGCTGGGTAAACAGCGGTGCATCCACCACGGCGCTCTTTTCAGCGGTCAGGCCGGACTTTTCCATCTTATCCGGGGTGTTGTTGCCGGAGACGATGCCCACATAATCGCAGGCGGCCACATTCTCGGCGTCGGCAAAGCTGACGGTGAATGCCCTTTTCTGCAGGATGTTCTTGGTGGTCTTATGGCCGGCGCTCAGGCACAGCTCCACAAGGTTCGTGTCATACAGGCCGCCCCAGGCTGCATTCATGGCATCCGGCTTGCCATTTTCATCGTAGGTGCCGATGATGAGCACCGGCAGCGGGTAGAACCAAGGATTGGAACCAAACTCTTTGCGCATACAAAACACTCCTTTTGCGTGAATTCCTAGTGTTTCACTGGTGATAACTCTATTGTACCACCTTTTTGTGAAGATTCAATCCCTTCGATGGGCAGGCCAGCGGGGAGCTTTCTCCGCGAACAGCCCGGAACCCACGGTTCCGCCCCGACGCTTTGCGCCGGGGCCCCACTTCCCGGTCATTCGCCAGAGAAACTCCCCGCCGTCCTGCCCGGGAAAGCTGCATCTATCCCCGTGCGACAGGTATCCGAATCTCCGTCACATACTGCGCCGGGTCATCCGAGATGCAGTTGTCGATCAGTGTGATCTCACGGGAGAAACCGGCGATCTGCAGGCCGTTTGCCGCAAGGAACTGCGCCAGCTGTTCGTAGTACTGCGGTGCCCGGCTGTGGTCGCCCCGGAACCGCACCGCAGCGCAGCGGCAGGGCGGCAGAGTCTCCACGCGGCCTTCGTAGACATCGTCTTCTTCCAGCACCAGAAACACAAGGTCGTAATGCCCGAACTCTGCGCTTTTCAGGTTTTCTCCCGAGATGCCCACGCCCACCTTCCCGATGTAGCTCAGCGGCAGTTTCTGATCCTGCTCGATCTTTCGGATGGAGCGCTCCAGCCAGAGGTAACTGTTGAACTTCACGCTGTCCCGCAGCAGCACCAGCCGCAGGGCGGGCTGCTCCACCAGACGGATGCAGTCCAGCTCCGAGCGGCGGGCGTCCTCCAGCTGGGCCAGACGGTGGTCGATCTTGCGTTCCATGATCTCCAGTTCCTGCTTTTTGCGGGCGATCAGCTCTTTCTGGCGGCGCAGGGCCTCCGCGATGTTGTCCACATCCCGGTCGTGCAGGGTGGCCGCGATCTCATCCAGCGGCAGGCCCAGCGCCCGCAGGTAGCGGATGTTGGTCAGCTGCTCGAACTGCCGGACGCTGTAGTAGCGGTAGCCGGTGGCCGGGTCGGTATACTCTGGCTTCAGCAGGCCCACCTGCTCGTAGTGGCGCAGGGTGCCCACGCTCAGATGGTACATCTTTGCCACCTCGCCGATCTGGAACAGTTCACGTTCAGCCATGAAGCACCTCGTTTGTCCGGTTCAGCTGCCGCTTGAGCCAGCAATAGGCAATGACACACACCACACTGGAAAACAGCGAGCCGCACGCCGACGCCAGACCCATGGGCAGCAGCGTCTGCGGGAAGAACCGGGACGCGAGATAGGCCCCCGGCACGCGCACCAGAAGGATGGACAGGCTGTTGTGCAAAAAGGACAGCCCCGACTTGCCGTAAGCGCAGAAATAACCGCTGAAACTGAACTGGATGCCCGCAAACAGACAGTCAAAGATGTAACCCCGGATGTAGGATGCGCCCGCCAGCACCACGGCTTCGTCCGAGGTGAAAGGCCGCACCACCGACGGCGCAATGAACTGCATCAGCACGGCCATCACCGTACCAAAGGCCACGCCGATGCCGATAGCATAGCGCAGGATGGCGTCGGCACGGTCGTGCTTGCCAGCGCCGATATTCTGGGCACCCAGCGCCGACACGGTGGACAGCATGGAGCTGGGCACGAGGAACAAAAAGCTGATGATCTTTTCCACGATGCCCACAGCGGCCGCATCGGTCAGGCCGCGATGATTTGCAATGATGGTGATGATCATGAAGGACACCTGGATGAAGCCATCCTGCAGCATCACCGGCACACCGATGCCAAGCAGCTCGCCCAGCACATCCTTCTTCGGTTTGAGGTCTGTACCCGTCACGCGGATGCTGTGCCGCTTCCGAATGACCAGCAGCGACACTACCACGCTGACCAGCTGGGAAAGGGTCGTGCCCAGGGCTGCACCGGCCGGGCCGAGATGCAGTGCGCCCATAAAGAGGTAGTCCAGCGCGATGTTGCTCACGCAGGCGATCGCAATGAAATACATCGGGCTTTTGGAATCGCCCAGCCCGCGAAAAATAGACGCCAGAATGTTATAAGCCGTGATGCATGGGATGCCGATAAAGCAGATGATGAGGTACGCTTTTGCGCCCGCCACGGCTTCTTCGGGCACCGACACCAGCCGGATGATGGGGTCCACAAAGCCCACCAGCACCGCTGCCAGCACCACCGACCCCGTCAGAAACAGGGTGACCGTGTTGCCGATGAGCTTTGCCGCGTGGGAACGGTTCCCCGCACCGACGGCCCGCCCGATGGTGACCGTCGTGCCCATGGCAAGGCCCACGATCATCACGGTGATCATATGCATCACCTGACTGCCGATGGACACTGCTGTGGTGCTGGCCACACCCTCGAACTGCCCGATAATGAACAGGTCGGCCATGCCGTACAGCGTCTGCAGAAAATACGAAAGCAGATACGGCAGCGAGAAATACAGGATGCTTTTCAGCACACTTCCGCTGGTGAGATTCTTTTCCATATGCGTTTGTCCGCCCGCCGGTCCCCTCCACTGCCAACCTTTCGCAGGGCACTCCCGGCGGGCACTCCTTTCCGTCATAGATAGTAAACTCTATAACGGTTGTAGAGTCAAGACTTTATTGCAATAAAGCGGCCCCGCCATGCTGATTACTCAACACAGCGGGGCCACTCAATGCTTCATAGAAATTGATTACGGCCAAAGCTTAACATCCCACAGAATCATCTCACCATAATAGTTACTGCCACCCGTACTGACCTCGGGAACAATTTTAAGATAATTTACATTTGAAACATCCACTTCAAACTTTACGGTGTCTTTGGTTTTCTTTACAATCTCCGGCGAAGTTTTTACCAGATTGCCATCTGCATAGACATTTATCTTTCCCCAGCCGTATTCCCCAGCCTCTTTATAGGCATTCAGGTTCATTGTTAACTTCTTATATTTTTTATCAAGCAGGTACTCTACTTCCCCATAAAAGATTGTAAGCGCTGCATTATAACGAGTGTTCGTCCAATAGCACTCATACCGCCTGAATACCATATAGTTGACGCCATTTGCATATGTGCAACCAAACGGATCTGTCGGCGTAAGGTTATTCCATACAACACTCCCATTAAACGGTTCCAAATATGACAGCGGAACCGAACCATCTGAACTCGGCGCGCTTCCGCCCCCACCACTGCAGCCAGTCAGCGCAGTCATTGTGCATACAGCACCCACAGCACCCATTACTTTCAAAAATTTACGGCGGTCAATTTTCTTCATCATGATTCACCTCATCATATACGATTTTTCCACGAGTATCCATCAGGATGCCCATTTATTGTCTTTAGTATAGATAATATTTATCTAAAAGTCAATAGACGGATTCCATCTAACCTATCCTATTACGCAGGGAGGGTTGATATTATGAAAAATCGACTGAAAGACCTACGTGAGGATCATGATTTTACCCAACAGATGGTGGCCGATAAAATCGGCATCACCCAGCGCAAATACAGCTATGTGGAAACCGGAACCCAGCAGCTGACCGCAGAACTTCTGGTGCCGCTGGCACAACTCTATACGGTAAGCATTGATTATCTTCTTTGCCAGACGGATATTCCCGACCGGTATCCGCTCTGTTGAACATGTTGCTATCACTATTTTTCTGTTTCTTCTAGCGCAGTAAAATAGTCCCATGTATACAGCAGCAAGCCCCGGGAACTTTCCCAGAGCTTTTGCAAAAGAAAAACGCCCTGAGATTTCTCTCAAGACGTTTGATTCAAGTCGGCGACTACCTATTTTCACGCGCCGTTTCCAGCGAACTATCTTCGGCACAAGTGAGCTTAACTTCTGTGTTCGGAATGGGAACAGGTGGAACCTCACCGTCATCGACACCGACCGATCTGACTGGTCTGGTATAACATGTTTGTTGTACTTTGTCCAGTGTTTTTAGAAGGACGTGCCTTCAAAACTGAATAATCACTGCTAACATTTTTTCGTTGACTGAAAAGTCTCAAGCGAATTGTGGTCAAGCCCTCGACCTATTAGTACACGCTTGCTGAATGGATCACTCCACTTACACATCGTGCCTATCAACCTTGTAGTCTTCAAGGGGTCTTACTTGTTTGAAACAATGGGATATCTTATCTTTGGGTCGGCTTCACGCTTAGATGCTTTCAGCGTTTATCCGA
>NZ_NMTR01000025.1 GCF_002549775.1 Faecalibacterium langellae
AGATCGCGTTCCCTATCAACTGTCTGGTGGAGAAAAGAAGAAAGTGGCTTTTGCCAGTATCATGGTAACTAATCCAGATGTGTATATTCTTGATGAACCCTTCAATAATCTTTCTAAAGAATATGAAGAATTTTTTAGGGAACTTCTACATGAGCTTCATTCAGCTGGGAAAACCATTATCATGTCTGCTCATCACTTTAAGCATCTTCATCACGAAAAGGCTGATGTTCTTCTTTTTGAAGACGGCAAAGCTGATTTCTTTCCTGCCCAGGAAGTGCTCAGTAACCAGCAAGTAATTGAGCGTTTGTCACATTATTAATAAGGATAAGTAGGAAATCGTTCTAGGTTTCCTACTTTTTTCTTTGTCAAACAATTGATATTTTTAGGTGATAGTATTTTCTTATCACTTTGATTATGTTTAAGTATTAGTTAAGCTTAGTGAATTCTGTTACAATAAAAAAATCAATCTCAAAGGAGAGTATTATGAAACTTAAAAAAATTCTTGGAATTACGGGTGTAGCCCTTCTAAGTGTTGGTATGTTAGCGGCTTGTTCTTCTAAGTCAAGTACTAGTGGAACGACTTATAGTAATATTTATGGCTCAGATCCAGAAACCTTGGATTATATTACATCAATTATGGGAGGGACAAAAGCTGTTTTGACTAATGGTGTAGATGGTCTTATGGAAGCGGACAAATATGGTAATCTTGTTCCATCAGTAGCTGAAGACTGGTCTGTGTCTAAAGATGGTCTGACTTATACCTATAAAATTCGTAAAGGGATCAAATGGTATACTTCTGAAGGTGAAGAGTACGCTAATGTTACTGCTAAGGACTTTGTAACGGGTCTTAAGCATGCAGCTGATGCCAAATCTGGAGCCCTTTATTTGGTACAAGATTCTATTGCTGGATTGTCTGACTACCTTTCTGGTGCCAATAAAGATTTCTCAAATGTTGGCGTTAAAGCAATAGACGATTACACTCTGCAATACACACTAAAAAAACAGGAACCATACTGGAACTCTAAGACAACTTATAGTTTGCTTTTCCCAGTAAATGAAGACTTCCTCAAGAATAAGGGAAAAGATTTTGGTAAATCAACAGACCCAACCTCTATCCTATATAACGGTCCTTTCCTTCTTAAATCTTTGACAGCTAAATCATCTATCGAGTTGACTAAGAATGAGAATTATTGGGATAAGAAAAACGTGCATTTTGACTCTATCAAATTCTCATATTCTGATGGATCGGATCTAGAATCAATAGAACGTAGTTTCTCTGACGGCGCTCTCAGCATTGCACGTGTCTTCCCTACGAGTTCAAACTATGCATCGGTAGAAAAAAAATATAAAGATAATATTTTTTACACAGGACCAGGTGCATCTACATTGGTTATTGGTGTAAACATTGACCGCCAAAGCTATAAATTCTCAGCTAAGAAGACAGATGCTGAAAAGACATCAACTAAGAAGGCTCTTCTAAACAAAGACTTTCGTCAATCAATCAACTTCGCTATTGATCGTACAGCCTATCAATCACAAGTAAACGGTAAAGATGGCGCAGCTCTTGCTCTACGTAACCTTTTTGTTCCTTATGATTTTGTCAGTGCAGGCGATAAGACCTTTGGTGATCTTGTGACAGAAAAAATGAGCTCTTATGGTGATGAGTGGTCTGGTGTTAACTTTGCAGATGGTCAAGACGGTCTCTACAATGCTGAAAAAGCTAAGACTGAGTTTGCCAAAGCCAAAGAGGCTCTTCAAGGAGAAGGGGTACAATTCCCAGTTCACTTAGACCTTCCAGTTGATCAAAGTTCTAAACTTAGTGTTGCTCAAGCTCAATCTTTGAAACAAACCATTGAAAAATCATTGGGTAGCGAAAATGTTGTTATAGATATTAACCAAATGTCATCTGATGACATGAATAATGTGACTAGTAATGCGGCAAATGCTGCAGCAGAAGACTGGGATATTTCTAACGGTGTGGGTTGGGGTCCAGACTATCAAGATCCATCAACTTATCTTGATATCTTAAAAACAACATCAAGTGAAAATACCAAGACTTTCAATGGTTATGATGATCCAAACAATGCAGCAGCAGCCCAAGTAGGTCTTAAGGATTATGATGCCTTGCTTGATTCAGCAGCTTCAGAAACAACAGACATCAACGCTCGTTACGACCGTTATGCTCAAGCCCAAGCTTGGTTGGAAGATAGCTCTCTTATCATTCCATTGACTAGTGACGGTGCAGCACCTGTTATCTCACGTTTGACACCATTTACGGGTGCTAGCATACAGGTGGGTGATAAGGACTCATCCTACGTCAAATATGTGAAATCACAAGAAAAAGTAGTTACTAAGAAAGAATATGAACAAAGTGGTGAAAAATGGCTTAAAGAAAAGAAAGCATCTAACGAAAAAGCTAAAAAAGATCTTGAGAAACACGTTAAATAATAATGGCTCTTTGTCAACTGTAGTGGGTGACGAAAAGCTAACATCTAGAGAGGACCGGGTAGGTCCTTTTTTTATGTATGTTCAGTGTGATGAAGACACGCTTCTTAAAGTTGATAAAGTTTCTAAAACCGAAGCCCAAACGTTTGATGTCTTTGATCAACTTATTAGTCGCTTCAAGTTTCGCGTTTGAATAGTCCGTTTCTAGTGCGTTTTTGATGTATTGCTTGTGTCTAAGAAAAGTCCTAAAGACAGTTTGAAAATAATGATTGACCTTGCTCCTATTTTCCTCTATTAGTTCAAAGAACTCATCTACTCTCTTCTCCTGAAAGTGAAAAAGCAAAAGCTGATAAAGTGTATAGTAGTCAGTAAGCTCTTTTGAAAAGACTAGTGTCTTCGCAACAACTTCATGTGGTGCTAAAGTTTGGCGGAAAGTCTTTGAATAAAAAGAGTTGAGAGATAGTTTACGGCTGTCCTTTTGGAAGAGTCGCCAGTGATTTTTCAGGGCTCGATAGGGTAGTGACTTCTTATCGAACTGGTTCATAATTGCAATTCTTGTCTTTAAAAAGGCACGTCCAAGGTGCTGGATGATGTGGAAACGATCAAGAACGATTTTTGCGTTTGGAAAGAGCTTGCGAGCCAGTGGAATATAAGCTCCAGACATATCCATCGTGATAAACTGTACCTGTTGCCGGACTTTCAATGGATACTTCAAAAAGTAGTTTCGTATAGTAGTTTGGCGGCGATTATCAAGGATGGTTATGAGTTCGTTTGTCTCATAATTCTGCGCCACAAAAGCCAATTCCCCTTTCTTGAACCCAAACTCATCCCAGGACATAACAGCAGGGAGTTTGTCATAATGTTCCTTGAAAGTAAACTGATCAAGCTTACGATAGACAGTGGACGTCGACACGCGAAGTCTTCTTGCAATATCAGTTAGTGACACTTTCTCAGTTAGGAGTTGTGTAACTTTTTGTCGGACTAGATTGGAGATTTAGCAGTTTTTCTCAACGATAGATGTCTCAGCTACCGTGACTCTTCTACAACTTTTACACTGGAAACGACGTTTTTTCAGACGTAGTAGAGTTGGCGTTCCCGCTTGCTCGAGAAGAGGGATTTTAGAAGGCTTTTGAAAGTCGTACTTGATCATCTTTCCATGGCAATGAGGACATGATGGTGCAGGGTAATCAAGTTTTGCTTGAATCTCGATATGAGTGTCAGTTTCAAAAACAAGTGAAATCTTGATATTTTGGTCTTTGATTCCGATTAATTCTGTGTTATTCTTAATAAGTCTCATAAGTTCTTCCTAATGATGGTTTGGTTGCTTTTCATTATAGTTCTTATGGGACTTTTTGTGTACACTCAAAAAGCTCTATAATCTCTACAGTAGTTTTACCCACTACAGAAATTATAGAGCCAAGATAGATTGCTATCTTTTTATTTTAAATTAAGTTATTACAGAAATATAATTATGTTAAAAATAATAAATTTATACCTTAAAATGATTTTGCCATGCTTTTCGAAAAAGAAAAAGCTGTCATGGTACTATCCTATGATTTTGAAAGGTTAATGATGGGCCAACAAACTACTGATACTGATTTTAAACATTTTATAGATTTTGATGATAATCTTCTTTTTTAGACTAACTGAAACTAAAGTTGACAATGGACGACCTGACATTCTTTTTCATTGGCACCCAGAACTTGAAATCTAATACGTCTATGAAGGGACTGCTCGCTATCACATTGATTATGACTATTTTGATAGTCAGGCTGGAGATATCTTTCTAATTCGTCCTAATGGACTCAATTCTGTCCATCCTATTGCTAATCAGTCGCACCATACTAACACTCTTCATTTTCATTTAGATATGTTAGGACAATTTCTAGTGGATCCTCTTAGTCTCCGTTATCTTCAACCCTTACAAAATTCTAATTTTAAGTTC
>NZ_NMTR01000026.1 GCF_002549775.1 Faecalibacterium langellae
TCTCTTCCAAGATTTTTCAGACAGTAGTATAATAGATGTGTTACAGAAAGTTAATCTTCTTAAGGAAGTTGGCAATAATCTTGAACTATACCTTGATGGACAAAATCTATCAGGTGGTCAAATGATGAAATTGGAACTTGCCAGAGCTTTGCTTAGATTGAAGCCCATTCTACTTGTTGATGAGGTAACAGCTTCATTGGATGATACGAATGCCAAAGAGATTCGACAGCTTATTTACTCTCAAGATTGTACAATTATTGAAATTGCTCATAAATTCAATAAAGATAATTATGATGAGGTTATTAAGTTAGAAGATTATAGATTTCGTGATTAACACAGAGTTCAAATTGAAATACAATCCAAAATATTGCATTTGATAATCAGTTGTATTGAAAATAAAATACAGTTAGAATTCTGCAAGTGTCTGATACTATGCTGTTTTAGACTAATTGAAAGCTAACTTTTTATTTTCCCCTAATCAATTTGAAAAGGTAAGTGCTTGAAATAAATAGATTAAAATTCTACGTTTGTTACTCTAAAAACTAGACTTAACGTCAATACTACTGTTTTAGAAGTCATTATAGAAATGAGCGGTTCTGTTGCAAAGTTTTAAATCTACTATCAAATAAGGTAGAATAATAGAAAAAGAGAGCACGAGGAATGACGATGAATCATTTTAAAGGAAAGCAATCTCAGCAGGATGTGATTATTGTAGCCGTGGGCTACTATCTTCGTTATAACCTTAGCTATCGTGAAGTTCAAGAAATCTTATATGATCGTGGCATTAACGTTTCTCATACGACGATTTATCGTTGGGTGCAAGAATATGGCAAACTACTCTATCAAATTTGGAAAAAGAAAAATAAAAAATCCTTTTATTCATGGAAAATGGATGAAACCTATATCAAAATTAAGGGACGTTGGCATTATCTTTATCGTGCAATTGATGCGGACGGCGTAACCTTAGATATCTGGTTACGAAAGAAACGGGATACGCAAGCAGCCTATGCTTTCTTAAAACGATTCCATAAACAGTTTGTTGAGCCCAAAGCAATTGTGACCGATAAAGCACCTTCTCTTGGCTCCGCCTTTAGAAAGTTACAGAGTGTGGGTTTATATACTAAGACAGATCACCGAACTGTGAAGTATCTTAACAATTTAATAGAACAAGACCATCAACCTATTAAACGACTAAACGACGGAATAAATTTTATCAAAGTCTCCGTACAGCCTCTTCCACGATTAAGGGTATGGAGACCCTTCGAGGAATATATAAAAAGAACCGAAGAAATGGAGGCTCTATAATTTCTGTAGTGGGTAAATCCTCTATGGAGATTATGGAGCCTTTTTGATTGTAGAAAAAAAGTCCCATATGACCTATAATGAAAAGCGACTAAACCATCATTTTAGAAAGAATCATATGGAACAACTAAATCTTATCACAAATTTTCTTGGAATAAAAGACAAAAATATTATCATCACTAATGAATACGATATGGGAATGCACAAAGAACTTCACGGTTACTTGGATTACGAGTCTCCTAAATGTCCTGCCTGCAAGGGACAGATGGGCAAATACGACTTCCAGAAAGCCTCTAAAATCCCGTATCTGGAGTGTGCTGGCTACCGAACTCTCATTCGCCTGAAAAAGCGCCGTTTCAAGTGTAAGGAGTGCGGAAAAATGGCTGTCGCGGAAACTTCTCTGGTCAAGAAGAATCACCAAATCGCAACCGTCGTCTATCAGAAAATCGCTCAATTGCTCATTGAAAAACAGTCTATGACCGACATTGCCAAGCGCCTTGCCGTCTCTACCTCAACCGTCAGTCGCAAGCTAAATGAGTTCCAATTTAAAACCGACTGGAATTGGCTGCCTGAGAATATGAGCTGGGATGAGTACGGCTTCAAGAAGGGAAAAATGAGTTTCATCGCTCAGGATTTCGACTCATTAAAAGTCATCACAATCCTCGACGGACGCACGCAAGCAACGATTAGAAACCACTTCCTACGCTATTCCAGACAGGATAGAAATCGCGTTAAAGTCATCACTATGGACATGTTTAGCCCTTATTACGACATCGCCAGAAAATTATTCCCTAACGCTAAGATTGTCCTTGATCGCTTTCACATTGTGCAACACCTTAGTCGTGCTATGAACCGCATCCGCATTCAAATCATGAACCATTTGGACCGTCAGTCACAGGAATATCGTGCCCTGAAACGCTACTGGAAACTGATCCAACAAGATAGTCGCAAACTCAACGATAAACGCTTTTATCGTCCGACTTTTCGTGCGCATTTAACCAACAAGGAAATCCTAGAAAAGCTACTGCCATACTCTCAAGAACTGAGAGAACATTATGAACTCTACCAACTTTTACTTTTCCATTTCCAAGAGAAGAACTCGGACCATTTCTTTGACCTCATTGAAGAGACGAGTTCCAGCGTACACCCTATCTTTCAGACAGTTTTTAGAACTTTTTTGAAAGATAAAGACAAGATTATCAACGCCCTCGAACTGCCGTATTCAAACGCAAAACTGGAAGCAACGAACAATCTCATCAAGGTCATTAAGCGAAATGCCTTTGGCTTCAGGAACTTTGAAAACTTTAAGAAACGGATTTTGATGGCAGTAAATATTAAAAAAGAGAAGACCAAACTGGTCCTCTCAAGAATTTAGCTTTTCATCTACCCACTACAGTTGACAAAGAGCCCAAATTATTTTATTAATACAGATCTAAGTAGTTATCAATTTCCCATTGTGAAACGAAAGTAGCATAGCTTGCCCATTCCAAACGTTTCGCATCAAGGAAGTTTGTATAGATATGATTACCCAATGCTTGACGAACCACTTCATCCGTTTCCAATGCTTTAAGAGCATTACGTAGTGTTGAGGGTAAATCAATGATACCAGCCTCTTTACGTTCTTCTGGAGACATTGAGTAGATGTTTGTTTCAATTGGAGCTGGAGCTTCAATCTTATTAATGATACCATCAAGTCCGGCTTCCAAAAGAACGGCCATTGCCAAATATGGGTTTGCCATTGGGTCAACTGAACGCAATTCCAAGCGTGTACCCATACCA
>NZ_NMTR01000027.1 GCF_002549775.1 Faecalibacterium langellae
GAAGATAAAAATTAAGCATGCAGTAAAAGTTCTTAAGGTTTCTCGCTCAGGTTTCTATGAATACATGCATCGTCGTCCTTCAAAACAACAAGTGGAGAGAGAAATTCTCTCAGAGAAGATAAAAGCTGTCTTTCATGAGCATAAGGGACGCTATGGTGCGGTTAGAATTACCAAGGTACTTCATAATACTGGTATTATGACCAACACGAAACGTGTTGGGAAACTGATGCACTTGATGGGACTTTATGCCAAGGGAAGCCGTTATAAATATAAACATTACAACAGAAAAGGAGCTTCGCTTTCAAGACCCAATTTAATTAATCAGATCTTTAAAGCAACAGCTCCTAATAAAGTATGGCTGGGAGACATGACCTATATCCCTACCAAAGAAGGCACCTTATACTTAGCCGTGAATATCGACGTTTTTTCACGTAAGATTGTAGGCTGGTCAATGTCTTCACGGATGCAAGATAAACTGGTGAGGGATTGCTTCTTACAAGCTTGTGGGAAAGAACATCCTCAGCCTGGCTTGATTGTCCATACTGATCAAGGGAGTCAATATACAAGCTCTCGTTATCAATCTACTCTTCGTCAAGTCGGTGCTCAATCTAGCATGAGTCGTAAAGGAAATCCCTATGACAATGCAATGATGGAGTCTTTTTATAAGACGCTAAAGAGGGAGCTTATTAATGATGCTCATTTTGAGACAAGAGCTGAGGCTACTCAAGAAATATTTAAATACATTGAGACCTATTACAATACAAAAAGGATGCATTCAGGTCTTGATTACAAGTCTCCAAAAGACTTTGAAAAATATAATTCTTAAATTCTCTTAACTCCGTGTCTAGTTTTTCGTTGACTTTCCAGGATTTAGTTCTGTATTGCACAGGACTGAGTACTTTTAATTTTACCTTAATACGTTTGTTGTTGTAATAATCAATATAGTCTACAATAGCTTGTTCCAATTGCTCAAGTGAGTGAAACATCTTCTCGTAACCATAAAACATCTCAGACTTAAGAATGCCAAAGAAAGACTCCATCATACCATTGTCTGGACTATTTCCCTTACGTGACATGGACGGTTGGATTCCTTTATCCTCTAAAAATTGATGTTAATACTGATGTTGGTATTGCCAACCCTGGTCACTATGGGGAATTGTATTTTCATAATGCTCCTCTGTGAAGGACTGGTCTAACATAGATTTCACTTGTTCTAAGTTTGGTGAAGTTGAGAGATTATAAGCGATAATTTCGCTGTTGAAACCATCTAAAACAGGCGATAAATACAATTTATGTGTGCTATTTGGAATGGCAAACTCTGTCACATCTGTGTAGCACTTTTCCATTGGTTTGGATGCTTCAAACTGCCGTTGAATAAGGGTTATCTGCTTTCTTGCCAACTTCTCCTTGGTATGAAGAATACTTGCGTTTACGACGAATTTGGGAACTTAAACCAAGGAGCTTCATCAGACGTTGGACCTTCTTCTGGTTCACTACAAAACCACGATTCCTCAATTCCAGAGTTATTCGGCGATAGCCATAATTTCCTTTATGCTCATAATAAATTTCTTGAATTTCGCCTTTAGTCTCTTTATCTTTGTCGTGCCCATCTAGTTGTTTCAACTGATAATAGTAAGTCGAGCGAGCTAAACGTGCTGTTTCAAGAAGTAAATCTAGTCGAAATCCTCCTGAAACCATTTCTCTAACTGTTTCTGCCTTTCTCGCTGTAAGACTTCGTCCCTTTCCTCTAACTCTTTTAACTTTTTTAGGTAGGCCACCTCGGTACGTAAGCGTTCATTCTCCTCTTGGAGTCGCTCTAGTTCTGTCATTTCTTCCCAAGTTTTCTTACGTTTACGCCCCATTTTAGGTACTCTGCCTCTTCTTTTCTCAAGAATTGTATACCCATTTTTTTATATTGTGCTATCTAGTTAGGCAACATTCCACCACTTGGAAGACAATAATCAAGACTTACACTTTTTTGTGAACGACCTTCAAGTAGCACTTTATCAATCATTTCTTGTTTTAATTCTGGTGAATAGTAACGATTCTTACCTTTCTTGATAATTTCTATTCCGTAACGTTCAATCAATCTCGTCATATATCTTAATCCAGAAGCATCCACACCAAATCGTTTTGAAAGTTGGTTGAAGGTTTGACCTTGATTTCTCAATTCATATATTTGAACTTTATCTTCATAAGTTAGTTTCATAATAAAAACACCCCAAAAGTTAGATTTTTCTATCTAACTTTTGGGGTGCAGTTCAAGTGTTATATTAGATAAGGTTTCCCGACCACTAACTAATATACAAAAGGGGGACCCCTGATGAGACAGGATAATAATAGTTTAGGACATACTACTTGGAATTGTAAGTATCATATTGTTTTCGCCCAAAAATATAGATGTCAAATAATCTATGGGAAATACAAAGCAAGTATTGGTCAAATCTTACGGTTATTATGTGAAAGAAAAGGCGTTGAAATTCATGAAGCTGAAGCTTGCCCAGATCATATTCACATGTTGGTGAGCATACCATCAAAACTAAGTATTTCCTCATTTATGGGATATTTAAAGGGTAAAGTAGCTTAATGATATTCGACCGACACGCTAATTTAAAGTATAAATATGAGTATTGTAAATTTAGTTTTTAAGTTTTTGTTGATATTGAGAGCAGTTTGTCGGGTTAACGAGAAAAGGTGAGATGAAGGGAAACGATTCGTTAGATTTTTAGGCGTCTACCGTTAGAGGTGCCTTTTAGCTGAAGAACGAACCACCTGTTCTCGTGGGTGGTTTTGACTCTATCTCGCTTATTTAAT
>NZ_NMTR01000003.1 GCF_002549775.1 Faecalibacterium langellae
CGAGTTTGATTCTTTCCGTTACGCCCTGTGTAATATATCCGATTCTGTATTTTTCTCCAGTCTCTACATCGGTAAAGACCACCTCAGTATCACAATCACCGCTCACTTTTACAGTTCCCCAAAGTGGCTGTATTTGTTCTGTCTTTATGGTGCCTTCATCGTTTGAAAGGGTGAAAGTATGGATTCTCTGAATATTGATATAAATCGCCACCAGAAAAACCGCTGCCAGACATAAAGCAAACTTTCTTGTTTTCATCGAAACACCTCCTGTAAATTCGGTTTTATCGAGTCATATCACATAAGTGGATGCTTCAAACTTACAGCTCAGTTTCCACTGCAAGCTGCTCCTGCTTCTCTTTTTCATCAGCGATTTGGACATCAACATCTTCGCGCATCTTTTTCAGAAGTGCAAGGACTCTCTTGATTTGATCCTTGGTATTCTCCACTCTGCTCTGTGCCTGATTGATGTGATCCAGAACTGCCCAGTCTGCAAAGAGGCCGTCAAAGAAGAAATCTGCAAATTTCAGAAAGCTGTCTACCGTGACCTGAAGGTCTGCGGTGATCTCAACATCGGCAAGCTCAGTTTTGAACCGCCGCAGTTCCACTTGAAGCTGTTCGATTTGTTCCTGCGCATCGTCCAGTTCCGCATACTTGGCGAGATCCACCCCCAGACCACCACCCATCACGTCCCATGTACTCCAGCCCTCGGCATTGTCGAGGGTTTCCAGAACTTCGTTGACCGTATGCAGGGCAGTCTTTCCGGCGTTGATGGCCTCTAGCAGCTCCCGCTTTTGGACTTTCAGCGCGGCAATGCGACTTTCACTTTCCGCAACCTGCTGTGCGGCAGGGTGGGCAGAAACTTTGATGCTTTTGATTTTTTCGGAAAGAGCAGCTTGATACTGCCTTTCGCAATCGGACAGCCGTTCCAGTCTATTTTGAATCTGCTCCAAGTCGGCATCAACGGAAGAAAGATCATGGAGAGCCGCATCGTACTTGACACGGGCTGCATAGGCTTCCTGCCGTTCTTTGTCCAGCTTTTCATCCATTTTTCCAATCACTTGATAGAAAAATGCGGCAAGGCTGTGTCCCTCCAGACGGTCCACATCAGCCTGCTCTGCCAGCTTGGATTTTTCCAGCTTTTTCAGGCGATCAGCAAGCGTATCTCTCTGGGCGGTCAGTTCTTTCTGTTTTGCTTCGCAGCTTTTCTTTTCAGCGACCTGCTGCCAAAGCTCTTTCAACGTAGAATCACTCATATGGAATGTCCTTTCCCGGCATTACGTTTCTTCGTTCAGAAGCTGGTTCAAAAAATGCTGCCGATTATTTACAAATGTTTTGGTGATAACGTAGCTGTCCGTATCTTCATACTGACAAGGATGAATCGTGCCATTGTCGAAGCTAAAAATCTCAGCATCAGGCATTCCGAGGAGAATGGGTGAATGTGATACGATAATGAATTGCGCCCCTTCTTGGGCACACCGATAAATGTTGATCAGTAACGTGAGCTGCCGCTGCGGGGATAAAGCGGCTTCCGGCTCGTCAAAAATATAGACTCCATCTGCACCCATGTAGTCCTGCGCAATGGCGAGGAAACTTTCACCGTGTGATTTTTGGTGATAGCCTTTGGAGGGATGATCGTCATCGGAATAGTCGATTTCCTTGGTGGCTACATTATAGAAACTCTCTGCTCGGAGAAAATACCCGAACTTTGGTCTGCGATACCCCTTGGAAATCGTCATAGCCTCACATAGTTCCGAATGGGAGTTGTATGTGGAAAATGAATAGTTCTTCGTTCCACCCTCTGCGTTGAAGCCGTAAGCAACAGCGATTGCTTCCAGAAGCGTAGATTTTCCACTTCCATTTTCGCCAACAAAGAACGTAATGGGCTTATGGAATGTAAAAGTGTCGATTCCACTGATGGCAGGAATCTGACGAACATAATTGTATGGGCGAACTCTGTTCCAGTCGATGGTCAGCCCTTGGATAAACAAATCGTTCATACAGCACTCCATACTATATAATGTAAGAAACACTTAGCTCCGCTCAAACCCAAGATAGCGGGTGCCCTGAAAACTCAGCTTTCCGATGTCGCCCTGCATGAGCAGACCATAATCGCTTCCGTCCACTTCAAATTCCATGCGGTCGCCGCTCTCCACCTGAAAAGTCACATAGTACGATGTAAATGTGCTAGTGTCGTATCCGTGCGCACCGGACATATCGCCGGCATTGGCACTGCTGGAATGCGAAACATCGGTGCGCTTTGCTACCACTGTTGCCGGAACGGTAAGCCGCGGCGAGTGGTTGTTTTTGTTCCATGTGCGGAGATTTGAAATTAGAGCAAAGAAAAACATTCCAATAAAAAGCAGGAACAGGATTGGGAAAATGAAGCTGAATATAGCGTCAAACCATCCAAAAAACATTTTACTCCTCCAAAATTTCTTCCATCAGGTCCTTTACATCGTCCAGAAAAGATTCTTCACCGAGGGTGTTCACCTTGAAGAACACCGCTTGACTGCCTCCTGCGGTGATGGCAGACAGCCGGATCGGACTGTCTCCATTCTGGAACAGGGTCAGTGTCAGACTCAGGCGGTTGCCGCCCATCATGCTGTACCGTTCAAATACACGGACACTGCACCGGGCATCGCCCTCTTTGAAATCACTGCCTGCCTCTAAATCTGCCGACCAACTG
>NZ_NMTR01000028.1 GCF_002549775.1 Faecalibacterium langellae
AGGATGTTAGCTTAGAAGCAGCTATTCATTCAAAGAGTGCGTAATAGCTCACTAGTCGAGTGACCCTGCGCCGAAAATGTACCGGGGCTAAAACATATTACCGAAGCTGTGGATACCTTTATAGGTATGGTAGGAGAGCGTTCTATGTGCGAAGAAGGTGTACCGTGAGGAGTGCTGGAGCGCATAGAAGTGAGAATGCCGGTATGAGTAGCGAAAGACAGGTGAGAATCCTGTCCACCGTAAGACTAAGGTTTCCAGGGGAAGGCTCGTCCGCCCTGGGTTAGTCGGGACCTAAGGAGAGACCGAAAGGTGTATCCGATGGACAACAGGTTGATATTCCTGTACTAGAGTATATAGTGATGGAGGGACGCAGTAGGCTAACTAAACCAGACGATTGGAAGTGTCTGGCCAAGCAGTGAGGTGTGATATGAGTCAAATGCTTATATCTTTAACATTGAGCTGTGATGGGGAGCGAAGTTTAGTAGCGAAGTTAGTGATGTCACACTGCCGAGAAAAGCTTCTAGCGTTAATTATACTCTACCCGTACCGCAAACCGACACAGGTAGTCGAGGCGAGTAGCCTCAGGTGAGCGAGAGAACTCTCGTTAAGGAACTCGGCAAAATGGCCCCGTAACTTCGGGAGAAGGGGCGCTGACTGATGGTCAGCCGCAGTGAATAGGCCCAAGCAACTGTTTATCAAAAACACAGCTCTCTGCTAAATCGTAAGATGATGTATAGGGGGTGACGCCTGCCCGGTGCTGGAAGGTTAAGAGGAGTGCTTAGCGTAAGCGAAGGCATGAATTGAAGCCCCAGTAAACGGCGGCCGTAACTATAACGGTCCTAAGGTAGCGAAATTCCTTGTCGGGTAAGTTCCGACCCGCACGAAAGGCGTAATGATTTGGGCACTGTCTCAACGAGAGACTCGGTGAAATTTTAGTACCTGTGAAGATGCAGGTTACCCGCGACAGGACGGAAAGACCCCATGGAGCTTTACTGCAGTTTGATATTGAGTATCTGTACCACATGTACAGGATAGGTAGGAGCCTATGACCTCGGGACGCCAGTTTCGAGTGAGGCGTTGTTGGGATACTACCCTTGTGTTATGGCTACTCTAACCCAGATAGGTTATCCCTATCGGAGACAGTGTCTGACGGGCAGTTTGACTGGGGCGGTCGCCTCCTAAAAGGTAACGGAGGCGCCCAAAGGTTCCCTCAGAATGGTTGGAAATCATTCGCAGAGTGTAAAGGTATAAGGGAGCTTGACTGCGAGAGCTACAACTCGAGCAGGGACGAAAGTCGGGCTTAGTGATCCGGTGGTTCCGTATGGAAGGGCCATCGCTCAACGGATAAAAGCTACCCTGGGGATAACAGGCTTATCTCCCCCAAGAGTTCACATCGACGGGGAGGTTTGGCACCTCGATGTCGGCTCGTCGCATCCTGGGGCTGTAGTCGGTCCCAAGGGTTGGGCTGTTCGCCCATTAAAGCGGCACGCGAGCTGGGTTCAGAACGTCGTGAGACAGTTCGGTCCCTATCCGTCGCGGGCGTAGGAAATTTGAGAGGATCTGCTCCTAGTACGAGAGGACCAGAGTGGACTTACCGCTGGTGTACCAGTTGTTCTGCCAAGAGCATCGCTGGGTAGCTATGTAGGGAAGGGATAAACGCTGAAAGCATCTAAGTGTGAAGCCCACCTCAAGATGAGATTTCCCATGATTTTATATCAGTAAGAGCCCTGAGAGATGATCAGGTTGATAGGTTAGAAGTGGAAGTGTGGTGACACATGTAGCGGACTAATACTAATAGCTCGAGGACTTATCCAACGAATGTAACTGAGATATATTGACAACGATTTGGTTTCTTGATACAGTATAGATATTCAATTTTGAGTTGAGAATACTCAGAGTTAAGTGACGATAGCCTAGGAGATACACCTGTTCCCATGCCGAACACAGAAGTTAAGCCCTAGTACGCCTGATGTAGTTGGGGGTTGCCCCCTGTTAGATACGGTAGTCGCTTAGCCTTTATCCGCCATAGCTCAGTTGGTAGTAGCGCATGACTGTTAATCATGATGTCGTAGGTTCGAGTCCTACTGGCGGAGTGATAAGACACCTCAAGTTGTATAGCTTGAGTTTTTTTGTACCCTAAACCTAAAAGGTCTAGAACATTCGTTCTAGACCTTTTAGGTTTTTATTTAGGGGGAGTAGCTTTTTGAGTAATTTTTATTTTACCGATGAAGTAAGCATAGCAACAAAATATTCCAAATGCCAAGCAACTAATAATCAAGCCAATCTTAATGCCATAGGGAATAAAGGTAAGCACAACTTTTCCTTTACCACTAGGGACATCAACCTTCATGAACCCCTTTTGAGCTCGATGAATTTTAACTTTTTTATTATTTACTGTTGCTGTCCACCCCTTGTCGTATGGAATGGTGAAAAATAATGAAGCATTTGTGTGGCTACTATAATCAGTAAATACTTTATTTTTTGATGTAGTAACCTTGGTATCACGTTCATTAATAGTATCCATAGCAATCTTGTAGTTTTGAGTATCAAGGGCTTAAAAACT
>NZ_NMTR01000029.1 GCF_002549775.1 Faecalibacterium langellae
TTATATGGATAATGTGGTTCGTGAAGCCAAGGATAAAGGATATGTATCAACCCTCTTCCACCGCCGTCGTGAGTTACCAGATATCAATTCTCGTAACTTTAATGTCCGTAACTTCGCAGAGCGAACAGCCATAAACTCTCCTATCCAAGGAAGTGCTGCTGATATCCTCAAGATTGCTATGATTAACTTAGACAAGGCTCTGGTAGAAGGTGGCTATAAAACCAAGATGCTCCTCCAAGTACACGATGAAATCGTCCTTGAGGTGCCAAGCGACGAACTTTTAGCTATGAAAGCTTTGGTTAAAGAAACCATGGAATCTGCAGTAGAACTCGCTGTCCCACTCATCGCAGATGAAAATGAAGGCTGTACATGGTATGAGGCAAAGTAAAGCATGAAAGAAAATCTCCCATTTACCTATTTTCTCCTGCGTTATATGCTGGGGTTTCTAGCCGTTGTCCTGGGTATCGTAGCAGTATTGGTGATTATCACCTACTTTATGACCAAGTAGAAATAGACAGATAAAAGCTGGACTGAGGTCCGGCTTTTTTGGTAGAACTACTTGTAATTATAAAGGATTATTGCTTAATCTATAGATAATTTAATTAATCTTCTAATTTAATCTAGTTTAGAATTGCTAAAACATAGCATTTAGTCCAATTGTATAAACGATTAGAGATATAAAAATATAGATTGATTTCTCAAAAAAATACTTAACTTATCACCTGTGGGTAGTGTAAAATAAGTTGTGTAAACACAAAAAGGAATAAATCCGTTATAGTAGAGTTGCGAAACATTACTAGAAAGAGATTTATTCCTATGACTCAGTTTACCACAGAACTACTTAACTTCCTAGCCCAAAAGCAAGATAGTGATGAATTTTTCCGTACTTCTCTTGAAACAGCTATGAATGATCTGCTTCAAGCAGAGTTATCAGCCTTTTTAGGGTATGAACCTTACGATAAATTAGGCTATAATTCTGGGAATAGTCGTAACGGAAGCTATGCACGGAAATTCGAAACCAAATATGGGACTGTTCAGTTGAGTATTCCTAGAGATCGTAATGGGAACTTTAGTCCAGCTTTGCTTCCCGCTTATGGACGTCGAGATGACCACTTGGAAGAGATGGTTATCAAACTCTATCAAACCGGTGTAACGACTCGAGAAATTAGTGATATCATCGAGCGAATGTATGGTCATCACTATAGTCCTGCCACAATTTCTAATATCTCAAAAGCAACTCAGGAGAATGTCGCTACTTTTCATGAGCGAAGCTTAGAAGCCAATTACTCTGTTTTATTTCTTGACGGAACCTATCTTCCCTTAAGACGTGGAACCGTTAGTAAAGAATGTATTCATATCGCACTTGGCATTACACCAGAAGGACAGAAGGCTGTTCTTGGATATGAAATCGCCCCAAATGAAAACAATGCTTCTTGGTCCACCCTGTTAGACAAGCTTCAAAACCAAGGAATCCAACAGGTTTCTCTTGTAGTGACCGATGGCTTCAAGGGGCTTGAAGAGATTATCAATCAGGCTTACCCATTAGCTAAACAACAACGTTGCTTAATTCATATTAGTCGAAATCTAGCTAGTAAAGTGAAACGAGCAGATAGAGCGGTTATTCTGGAGCAATTTAAAACGATTTATCGTGCTGAAAATTTAGAAATGGCAGTGCAAATTTTAGATAACTTTATCGCCGAATGGAAACCAAAGTATAGGAAAGTCATGGAAAGTCTGGAGAATACGGATAATCTTTTAACTTTTTATCAGTTTCCCTACCAGATTTGGCATAGCATTTATTCGACAAACCTCATTGAGTCTCTTAACAAAGAAATCAAACGTCAAACGAAAAAGAAGGTTCTTTTTCCTAACGAGGAGGCTCTGGAACGTTATTTAGTTACCCTGTTTGAAGATTATAATTTCAAGCAAAATCAACGCATCCATAAAGGGTTTGGCCAATGTGCTGACACACTTGAAAGCTTATTTGATTAACATTCTTCAACTCTACTTGAGTGTTTACACATAATTATTGACAGTATCAAAACGCTCCTCACTACCGTTATGAAAATGATATTCACTATTATTTGAAAGATAATGTCGATTATTACTATTATTCAAATGGTAAGTAAGTACTTTTAAAGATTCAAGCACGGATTCTGAAGCTCTAACAACCTCAGAAACAGCTTCAACAGCCGATTCAACTTTAACGCTTTTAAGGGAATTGCTTGGGCACATGACTATTTATTATAACTAATCTCAAGAGCGGTGTTGACGACAAATAATATAGTGATGTTGAATTTAGATATGTTAAATTTATTTACCATGTAGAACCAACTGGAAATTCTGATTATGTTGACTTTGATTCAGCGATGGCTGTATTTAACGAAATTAATGCACAACGTAAAGCAGCAGGTTTGCCAGAACTTACATGGTCTGATGATCTTTACG
>NZ_NMTR01000018.1 GCF_002549775.1 Faecalibacterium langellae
CAGTTGGTCGGCAGATTTAGAGGCAGGCAGTGATTTCAAAGAGGGCGATGCCCGGTGCAGTGTCCGTGTATTTGAACGGTACAGCATGATGGGCGGCAACCGCCTGAGTCTGACACTGACCATGTTCCAGAATGCGGACAGTCCGATTCGGCTGTCTGCCATCACCGCAGGAGGCAGTCAAGCGGTGTTCTTCAAGGTGAACACCCTCGGAGAAGAATCTTTTCTGGACGATGTAAAGGACCTGCTGGAAGAAATTTTGGAGGAATAAGATGTTTTACGCTGGATTTGATCTGCTGTTCAGCATCCTGTTTCCCATCCTGTTCCTTGTGGTTTTGGGCATGATCCTATACACCATCATCGGAAATATCAGCACATGGAACAAAAACAACCATTCGCCGCGGCTGACCGTTCCAGCAACGGTGGTGGCAAAGCGCACGGAAGTTTCTCGCCACCATACGGACAATACGATGATGCATACGTTCACGACCTATTATGTGACCTTTCAGGTAGAGAGCGGCGACCGCATGGAGCTTACCGTAAGTGGTTCGGACTACGGAATGCTTGTGGAGGGCGACATTGGAAAGCTGAGTTTTCAGGGCACCCGCTATCTTGGGTTTGAGCGGAGCTAAGCGTTCTCCTACATTACATAGTATCGTATCACATTCACCCATTCTCCTCGGAATGCCTGATGCTGAAATTTTTAGCTTCGACAATGGCACGATTCATCCTTGTCAGTATGAAGATACGGACAGCTACGTTATCACCAAAACATTTGTAAATAATCGGCAGCATTTTTTGAACCAGCTTCTGAACGAAGAGCCGTAATGCCGGGAAAGGACATTCCATATGAGTGATTCTACGTTGAAAGAGCTTTGGCAGCAGGTCGCAGAAAAGAAGAACTGTGAAGCAAAGCAGAAAGAACTGACCGCCCAGAGAGATACGCTTGCTGACCGCCTGAAAAAGCTGGAAAAATCCAAGCTGGCAGAGCAGGCTGATGTGGACCGTCTGGAGGGACACAGCCTTGCCGCATTTTTTTATCAGGTCATCGGAAAGATGGATGAGAAGCTGGACAAGGAACGGCAGGAAGCCTATGCAGCCCGTGTTAAGTACGATGCGGCTCTCCATGATCTTTCTTCCGTTGATGCCGACTTGGAGCAGATTCAAAATAGACTGGCACGGCTGTCCGATTGCGAAAGGCAGTATCAAGCTGCTCTTTCCGAAAAAATCAAAAGCATCAAAGCATCTGCCCACCCTGCCGCACAGCAGGTTGCAGAAAGCGAAAGCCGCATTGCCGCGCTGAAAGTCCAAAAACGGGAGCTGCTGGAAGCCATCAACGCCGGAAAGACCGCCCTGCATACGGTCAATGAAGTTCTGGAAACCCTCGACAATGCCGAGGGCTGGAGTACATGGGACGTAATGGGCGGCGGTTTGATGGCCGATCTTGCCAAGTATGAGGACCTGGACGATGCACAGGAGCAAATCGAACAGCTACAAGTGGAACTGCGGCGGTTCAAAACTGAGCTTGCTGATGTTGAGATCACCGCAGACCTTCAGGTTACGGTGGACAGCTTTTTGAAATTTGCGGATTTCTTCTTTGACGGCCTCTTTGCAGACTGGGCAGTTCTGGATCACATCAATCAGGCACAGAGCAGAGTAGAGAATACCAAAGATCAAATCAAGCGAGTCCTTGCACTTCTGAAAAAGATGCGCGAAGATGTTGATGTCCAAATCGCTGACGAAAAAGAAAAGCAGGAGCAGCTTGCAGTTGAAACTGAACTGTAAGTTTGAAGAGTCCGCTTATGTGATATGATTCGATAAAACCGAATTTGCAGGAGGTGTTTCGATGAAAACAAGAAGGTTTGCTTTATGTCTGGCAACGGTTTCTCTGGTGGCGATTTATATCAATATTCAGAGAAGCCATACTTTCACCCTTTCAAACGATGAAGGCAACATAAAGACAGAACAAATACAGCCACTATGGGGAACTGTAAAAGTGAGCGGTGATTGTGATACTGAGGTGGTCTTTACCGATGTAGAGACTGGAGAAAAATACAGAATCGGATATATTACACAGGGCGTAACGGAAAGAATCAAACTCG
>NZ_NMTR01000030.1 GCF_002549775.1 Faecalibacterium langellae
CATCCTGTACCAAGGATTGGGGTGTAGTGTTATAGGGTATATCCTTTCAAATTTTGCTATCGCAACTATCGGGGTTAACCGAACTGCTTCTTTCATTGGCATATCAACGATTATCTCAATTCTAGCTGCTGTAGTCTTCTTAGGAGAGCCCTTCTCACAGTTACAAATCTTAGCGGGAATCTTGGTAGTCCTTGGAGTCTATGTGGCTAATAAAAATTAAAACTCTTGGAAATTTATCCTCCAAGAGTTTTTTGCTGTCAATCAAGTTCTAACTGAATCAAAACCACAAGCTCTTTCTCATTAGGAATACTACTTACTGCCGTCAAATCAGGCAAGACCTGGTCCACATAATAATAAATAATATAAGCCAAAAATACTGACGATTTCGTCATAACATTAAATAAAGAAGCTACCTGAATAATCCGACCAAAATTGGGAAAACTAATCCTGCAAGCTTCCTCAATCGTGTGAAAAATAGCTGGATATTCGTATAACATGTTCCTTCTCATATTTTAATACTAGACTCCTTTATGATAAGATGAGTTCTAAGAGATGTCAACCGAAAATTGTGATAACAAAAGTTTTGGAACCATTCGAAACAACACAGCTCTAAAACCTCGTAGGATATCTTTTCTACCAGATTTCGTAATCGCACTATTAATCTCAGCATGACTTCAGCTTCAAAATAATTCCAATTTTATATTTATTATACCTTAAAAATCCTTATATATCAACGTTTTAGACAAGATGTGACTGTCACCATATTAGATTATTTCTTAATAATCATATGTCAAGCAACTTAATTCCTCCTCTATCAAATCCTTATAATCTACTCTCTAACAAAATGATTATCCCATTCAACTTCATACAGAAACTACTAAATACTAAAAGATAGTCTTGAAATAACTCAAGACTATCTATACTTATTACTAATTTACTAGTTATTATAGGGCATCAAAATATAATCCTTGTCTAAAATAAATTGTTGAATCCCTTCAATCTGTCTAGGTTCCAAAAATAATACATCAGCTTGTGATAACTTTGTATATTCCAAGATTTGATAAATTTCATCTTTAGAAAAATACGACAAGCTATTGACGAATACTAAAATTCTCTTTTTAACTAAATATTTAAAAATCTGTAAAATCTCAAATATTTTTTCAAAAACCGTACAAGACTTAGTTTCGATTCTGACACCTAATGCTTTAATTAGTTCTAAAAGTGTAATCTCATCATACTCTATATCTAGTTCATTTTCTATACACTCTGCCATTATAATATCAGTAATTAATGATACCAAAGAATCTATTTCTGATCTAACTTCAGGTTTATCATTCAACTGGCTTACAATATCTGTGTGAAGCAACTTTAATACCTGAGAAGTATTAATATCGTAACCTAAAATATCCGTTATTAAAAGTAATTCAGAGGACCTTATACTCCTTATTTTACTATCAAATATTGTTAAATTCGATTGTTCATCATACTGATAGAATTCCTTGACTAACTGAGCAAACACACTCACATCCTCAATTACGAGAACTGTCCCCAGATTAACCTCCATAGGCTCATCCAAAAGTGAAAAATTAATCTTCATCACAATAATTATCTCCTAAGAACACTAACCTTTCCTCTGAATTGGCAATACTTGTGTTTTTATCTCCGTACAAATAAATCATACGGGCAAATTGCTTTTCAGTAACTGTTAGTATTGTTATATTTCCTTTTTTAGGATTATTAGCTTTAAGTCGTCCAACCATTGCTGTATTGGCGGTATGATTTAATAACAGTTTACTATATACCGAAAACTGGTGCATGATAAAACCTTCACTTAAGAGGAACTTTCTAAACTTACGATACGCTTTCCTCTCTTCAGCAGTATCTGTTGGCATATCAAACATTAATATCATTCGCATATATCTATAACTCATATTCTAAATTCAGGAATTTCCTCACCTAACTGATTTAACGCTTTTATAACTTTTTTTGTATAATCACTAACAATG
>NZ_NMTR01000031.1 GCF_002549775.1 Faecalibacterium langellae
CTCTTACCGCCAATATGGGAACAGGTGGGCACAATGTCCCGCTAATTCTAACTAATAGCAAGGAAATCCGTAAACTAACACCTCGTGAGTGTTTCAATGTCCAAGGTTTTCCTAAAGACTACAAACTTCCTGAGCAAAGTAACGGTCGTCTCTACAAGCAAGCTGGAAATAGTGTTACTGTCCCAGTAATTGAACGGATAGCTAAAAATATAGCAAAGGCAATCAACTAAAACGGGGTTCAGCGTGAGCTGATCCGCCGTTTTTTTTATGCCGTCTTATATGTAAAAATGGTACTAAACTACGAATTTTTATGCTGAGAGAGCGTTTCTGAGGTTGTTTCGACAAAAAGAATGGGTACTATATCGCAAAAACTCCTTTAAAATCAACGATTTAAGAGATTTCTTTTACTTCTAAAACTTTCCGAAAAAGATAAATTTTCAGGAAAGAAATGGTTAAGTAGAGAAGCAAGGCTTCCCTACTTAACTATTTTGAAATATCATCAGCTAGTTGCTCAATATTTTTACTAATCACGTGTGCTAGCAACTTCTTGTCACTATCAATTTTGGGGAAAAATAGTTTTAATTGTTCTTGAACAATTACGCCTTGAGCCTCAATAATTTTGATAGCTTCATCAATATCCCAATCTGCAAAAGTAGTTTTTGATACTTTTTCATAGCCATAGGCTAATACAAAAACTTCAGCAATTAATTTTTTCTTAGCATTGATATCAGTAGAACTGATTGCTGATTTAAGTTTTGCAATGCTTGAAGAGTTAATTTTGACAGTTGTCGTCATGGTTAAATACCTACAGGTTATAGACCTGTCTTTCTTTTTTTGATACTACTATTGTAGTATAACCGAACTCAAAAAACTAACCGAGTAACAAAAAATTAAAACTTAAAACCCTTGATTTACAGCGGTTTTGGCTATAAAATATAATAAAAACTAACCAGATTGGAAATTTTATGGAACTTACAATTGATTTGAGTAGTATTGTAAGCAGAGATATTAGGGTATTAAGCCCTAATAATTACTTAGAATTATATAATGACCCCTCAAGAGAGCCTTGGGAGTTATTTTTTAAGCCACATCAACTAGAAAAAGTTTTTCAATCATCTTTTTCTGTTACTTCGTCACAGTTGAGGGAATTTTTAACAGAAACCTTTGGTATTCCTTTTGAACTTGATAATAATTCAAACAGAAATAGATTAAACGAAATGATAAAAGATATAGCTCCTACACAAAGAGGAAAAAGGACAAAATTAAACTTTTATCAATATCGAAATCTTATTCTATCTGATAAATTCAATAAATTCATATTGAGTAAGCACGATGAATGGAAAGTAGATGACCAAGAAAAAATGTACAATGAAATCATGTATCTACAAGTAAACAAGTTCAAAGAGTCAGCTTTATATCAAGAACAAAAAAAGAAAGACACTATATACTATGCCAATGCTTTATCTCTTGTAGAAGGATTTGACCAAGTTCTAAAACAATATTACTCAATGTTTTTAGACCTATGGCATATTCAACGGGTCGATTATAGATACATAGAAGCTCCAGCTGAAACGAAACAAATGTTAGATATTGTATCTTATCGATTTAGACAAAAATCTCCATTAGTATATAAGTTTGATTCCCGTGATGATGTGTACAGTACAACCAAAAACCAAATTATTGAATGGTTCTTACAAGACGTGGACAGATGGGCAAATAACGAAATAAAATAGGCGTTCATTATCGCCTATTATTCTTACTAAAAATTGTAGTCATCCTCTAACCTGTCTAATACCATCTCATGAAATTGTTCTAACAACCTATCTGCTTCAATCATTTCACTTACGTGATTATTTAAATATCCTGCCATTTTATCAATCAATTCATTCATAACAAAACTTCCCTTTCACTTTAACTATTCGATTTCCTTTTGAAAAAGTGAGTTTTTTTTCGGGATATTTGTTT
>NZ_NMTR01000008.1 GCF_002549775.1 Faecalibacterium langellae
GGCAGATAGCTGAGCCGACCACGGCTTTCCTTGACCGTGATTCCGTACTGCTGCAAGAGCCTGTCCGAGAAATCTTCAAAGCTCATTGCGGTGTCCAGCACATCCGAGATCTGTTTCCGCAAGGTTTCCTTTGCGGTTTCAAACTTCTTCTGCTGGGGCGGCTGTCCAGCTGCGGTGAGGGCTGCGTTCTCACGGTCAAGTTTCAACTGACCGCGCCTACGCGCCCAATACTTAGCTTCGCTCACGCGCTCTTTCGAGCCGTTGAGCAGGTCGATCTGGTACAGTCCGGCACCCTCGCACAGTTCCATGACCTCAACACGCAAGTGCCGCATGGTCTGGGCTGTGCTGGAGTGCTTCATACCCTCACGCCAGTCACGGGGCTTTTGCATATAGGGCTTACGTTCCACCTCTCGTGTGCGGATACTGCCGATCACAATGTGGACGTGGATGTTTCCCGAATGGTTATGCCCATCCGGGTGAGTGCAGACGATGGCGGGGTGACCGGAGAAGTTTTCTTCGCAGAATTTCAGGCCAAGTGCCTGTGCTTTTTCCATGGTCAAGCCGTTGTCGGCTGCATCGCGTGGGTCAAAGCTGATGATATACTGATGGCTCTTAATATCATCGCGTTGGGTGTTCTTGCCATACTTGCGGTTTGCCAGCAGACAGGCCGTTGCGAACGAGAAATCGCCGCACTCAAGGGTGTCGAGCAGGTACGAATCCCGCAGCTTCGGCTTGCCGTGCTCATCCAGAAGTTGCTTTCCGGTGAACGCGTCGTGCTGGTAAACGAGGTACGCTTCGATGGCGGTGTAGTCCGAATTCTTAGAGGCGATATGCTTGAGCGTTGCCATACAGTTCACCCAGAACTTTCTCGGCGTGCAGCCGGAATGCGGTCAGGTCTGCAAGTTCGTCAAGGAGTTTCGCCCGGATCTGCTCGGTGTCCGCACCGCCGGAATTGAAGTGCCTTGCAAGCTGGTTGAGGTTTCCGCCCACCTTGCTGCACTGAGCAAGCAAAGTGGAAACAGCGGTCAGGGCTTCTTCGCCGCCGCCTGCAACGATGACCGTTTTCTCAATCTTGACGTTGTGGATGGCGCGGCGGATAAAAGTGGAGAGGGAGAGATTCAGGAGTTTGCAAGTGAGTTCCAGTGACGCTTTTTCCTCCGCTGTCACACGGAACTTGATGACGTGCGTTTTGTTGTTCGGCGTGTCGTGGTGCTGGGAATTGCTAGGAATCGGTTGAACATTCGTTTTGGTCATTGTACCTCCTGTCTGTTCGATAACTCCTCGGTGAAGTTATGTAAAGCACGACACGCCGTTCCATTCGTGCCGTAAGGCACGAATGATGAGCAGGGTTTGGGGCAGGCACGCCCCAACAAGATCACTTCGGAAATGCAGACGCATTGCAGAAGTGAAGTCCCAGTGGAGCACAACATTTTCAAGAATTGAAAATTTGTGGCCACGGGACGGTTCTTGCCCTCTACCGCTGCGCTCAAAACCGTTTCTGGGTAATTGTTTCCGAATTGTTAAGGCGCAAAAAATAAGTAGAGAGTTCCGCTGCTCATGTATGTGGGTCACCGTTTGCTCCGAACGCAGTTCCTGCCCCTGTTTGTGCAGCGGCGTTGACGAAAAGTCGGTATCACGTTCGGTCGGCTCATGAGATTTTCAAGGTGCGTTTCCCGTAAAAGAAAAATACCGCCCATGCAGCATAGCGATGGATTTTGTCGGGTGAAACAGCGGCAAAATGAATCGGGTGTGTTGCGGGGCGGT
>NZ_NMTR01000004.1 GCF_002549775.1 Faecalibacterium langellae
GAGCAGAGCCACAGGAAAATTGCGGAGAAATCGCTTGAAGAGAGGAATTTTGTCTAATTTGATTATAGCATATCTTTTGGAAGAACAAAATACTTTATGTACGCCGCCCGCAGGCGGCAAAGATTAGTCCGGGGGAAATTCCAGTTCGGCAAACTCCGCATCGGTCAACAGTTTCAGCTTTTCGATACCCCCCTCCGACAGTTCCCGCAGGGCAGTTTCGTCAGGCATCAGGTAGCACTGCATGAGCCGCAGTTCGTGGATAAGCCCCATCCGGGTGCCGGTGTTGTAGAGCATCATCAGCATGAGTTCTTCATGGTTAAAGTTCATGGCCGCTCCTTTCTTTTTTACATCCGCCGGGATTGCACTCCGGGGCATCGCACTTTTCTTTGAGATTCATCAGCACCGAAGGACGTTCCGGCTTTGTATCCAGAAACCCCGGCAGTTCCTTGAAGCCGATGCTGTCCACATAATGCACAGATACCTCGCCATTGCGTTTGATTGCAATCACATCGCTGACGGACAGGCTGTGCCCCTCAAAATCCTGCGGGCGGGAGATGTTGAACATCTGAAACAGTTCTTCCAGAACCTCGTTGTCCGGCACATCCTGCCACATGGCGGGCAAATCAGCATAGTAGGTGACCTCGTAATGCTCCGGGTCTGGCGTTTTGCCCCGACGATGCAGTTCCCGCATGGAAGCAAATCTTTCATCGAGGATTTTTTCGTCATGCCGCAGCTGCATCACCATATAAACATCGCACCCTGCGTTCAGAAACTTCTGCGGGATGTCCGTCATGGGCTCACCGTCAAAATTCTGGTTCCATTTTTGCTGCATCGTCTACCTCACAGTTCTGGTGCAGAACGTGCAGACGATTTTGGCGCAGACGTATCACTTGCCATTTCTGCCAGCTTTTCCAGTGTGGAAGGGCGATGGTCTGCACTCAGTTTCTCGGCTTCCGCAACTTTATCCATGACTGCATCGTAGTCCTGCAGTAGCCGCCGGCCCTTTTCCATGTGGTGCGCTTCCAGAATCTGCTCACGGGCTTCCTGAATAGTCAGTTCCGGGGCATCCAGCTGCCCACCGTCCATCACAGAATAATCGCTGTGGTAGAGGGTGTAGTCCCATCCATCCTCACAGGACTGGATTGCAAGGTAGCCTTTGCCGCCCAGTTCCCACGCCGCCTGCTCGTCCTGTGTCTGAATCTCCGGGTAGAAGTCTGCATGGTTTCGTTCCATGACCTCGGCAAACTGGCAGATGTGGAACACATTGCCCAGACCGCCCATGTCAAAGTGATAATCATCCAGATGTTCCAGCCGTGCCGTAAAGCTGCGCCCATCCGGGTAATCCACCTGTACAACTCCGCCATCTGGAATGCGGTAGAGGTCGTCATAGTGGCTGTTGATGAGACGAATATCCTTCGGCAGCGTTTCCGGCTCCCAGATGCGCCGTCTGCCGATACCAGCTTGCGGGATGTTTTCGAGGATCTTTACGCTTTCCTGTTGGATGGCCTTGCGGTCATCGTCCGAAAGTTCAAACAGATACCAGTTCCGGGCGGCAGGAATGGCGTTCCTGCCATCGGGCGGCAGGTTCTTTTCCGAGATCTGCCCGCTTTCCAGCGGCTCACCAGTTACCTTGTTATAAGTGGCAAAGCCGACCCCTGCACCGTTTTCTCGGAGATGCAGATAGCGTTCATCGTTGATAAGGTAGACCGCTTCTTTTATCTGCTCCATCAGCACCCACCTTCAAATTCCAGCGAAAACTTGCTGCGGCCATCGGGTTCAGTGCTCAGCAGGACGGTGGCGTTGTAGGTCTTGCCCTTGGCGCTCTTGCAGTCCTTCAGCCGGACACGGCCATCCCGCAGCAGCTTGTCCGCCATTCGGCCATCCAAACGCTTGCCCAGACGCTTAAAGAACGCATTGTCCTTCCACAGCACGAAACGGCAAGGGTTGGATTCACAGAACCAGCCTTTTTCACGCTCTACAACATTTGCACCGCAATTCGGGCAGACACCAATGATTTTGTTTTTCATAAGCGCATTCGCTCCTTTCGCAGCCTCGGTGGTCGTTACCAGCGAGGAAATCATCTCTTTAATTTCAGTCATAAAAGTTTCCGACTCCATTTCGCCGCGTTCGATTTGCAGCAGCTTTGTTTCCCAATCGGCGGTCATTTCCGGGGATTGGATTTCTTCGGGCATCACGGTGATGAGGGCTTTTCCCTTGTCGGTGGGCAGCAGCACCTTGGTTTTCTTGGTGCCCTTGCGCTCCAGAAAGCCCTTCTGCACCAGCTTTTCGATGGTGGCAGCTCTGGTTGCTGGAGTGCCGATGCCCTGACGCTCTACACCCTCCGGCATACTGTCTGCACTGGCGGTTTCCATCGCATGAAGTAGAAGGTCCTCGGTGAAATGCTTCGGCGGGGACGTTTGACCTTCTTTCAGTTCGGCATTGAGGATGCCGCACTCGTTTTCCGCTGCATTGGGCAGGGCGGTGAGTTCCTGTTTTCGGTTCAGGATGTCTGCCAGCACCTTGCGTTCCACCGCTTTCCAGCCTTCCTCCAGAACCTCCTTGCCCTTGGCGGTAAACTCCTCCCCGGCACATTCGGTGGTCAACATGGTTTCCAGATACCGGAAGGGTTTGCCTACCGCCATCAGCGTCCGGGCAATGATGAGTTTCAGGGCGTTCTGCTCGCCCTTGGGCAGTGCGTCCAGATTGGCTTGCAGCATACTGCGAGTGGGCAGAATGGCGTGGTGGTCGGTGACTTTTTCCCTGTTGACGGTGCGCCGTGTCCGGGGCACCGCCTCGTCCACATCTTCCGGGGTAATGTTGAGAAACCTTTCCAGTTCCTCAGTCAGTTCCTCCAGCATTTCCTCGTCATCGTCGGTGATATAGCAACTATCAGTTCTGGGATAAGTGGTAAGTTTCTTCTCATACAGGTTCTGCACATAGTCCAGCGTCTGCTGTGCGCTGTACCCCAGCAGGCGGTTGGCATCCCGTTGAAGGGTGGTTAGGTCGTACAGCGGCGGCGGATTCTCGGACTTTTCCTTGCGGGTGATGCGCTGGATCGTTGCCACCATCTCCTTTCGGCAGGCTTCCAGCAGGTTCTCTGCAACGGTTTTTTCAGGAATGCGGTGGCTGGATGCCGTGCAGCCGCTGGTCAGTTCCAGATCCACCGTGTAGAATTTCTCTGGCGTGAAGGCGGCAATGGCAGCTTCCCGCACCACCGTCATGGCAAGCACCGGGGTCATAACACGCCCCACCGCCAGCGGTTGACCGTACAGACACGAAAAAAGCCGGGAACAGTTGATACCAACCATCCAGTCGGCACGTTCCCGGCAGAGTGCTGCATTGTACAGCGCATCGTATTCAGTTGACGGTTTGAGGTGGGCAAAGCCCTCCCGGATGGCAGATTCCTCCATGCTGGACAGCCACAGGCGGGAAAAGGGCTTTTTGCAGCCTGCTTGCTGATACACCAAGCGGAAGATCAGTTCTCCCTCGCGCCCTGCGTCCGTAGCACAGATCACGCTGTCCACATCTGGGCGGTTCATCAGGTCTTTCAGGATACCAAACTGCTTTTTGGTGGATGCAGACACAAGGTACTGCCACTTTTGCGGCAGGATGGGCAAATCTGCAATGCTCCACTTAACATACTTGGCATCGTAGACATTAGGCGGAGCCAGTTCCACCAGATGACCAACGCACCAGCTTACTAGATAGCCGTTACCCTCCAGATAACCGTCTTTGCGGTTGGTGGCACCGAGGACTTTGGCGTAGGACATGGCAACCGAGGGCTTTTCTGCTACAACTAGAATTAAAATAAGCGTTCCCTCCAATCTGTTTTCATTTGGATATGTACGGCGGCAAAACGCCGCCTTAAAATCAGATGGGTTCGGTATCTTCCTCACTGGGTTCCTCCGGCTCGTCCTCGGTGGGAATTTCAAAATCACCCTTGTCCTCGGTGTAGTTTGCATCGGGGTCAAGGGCTTCTTTTTCGGCCTGCTTTTTCTGCTTCTGCTTCGCAAAGGCATAGAAAACGCCGCCTACCGCCAGCGCAATCAGCACGACCGCACCCAGAAAGCCGGACGCGATCTTTGTGACCTTGTTCTCCTTGGGCTGTTCCGTGCCGGATGCTGCCGCTTCTTCGGCGGCTTTTTTCGCTTCTTCCTCGGCTTTCAGCTTATCCTGTTCCGCCTGCGCCGCCGCTTCTTTTTCAGCGGTATAAGCATCGGCAGCATCTTCCTCCATCAGAGCCAGAAGGTCGGCTTCGTCCACAAGGTTCATAAAGTGGACGGTCTGCTGCCCTTTGGCGTTGCGGTCAATCACCAGATAGAAAGTCGCACCCGACTTCGACACCAGCGTAATGAACTGCTGTCCACTGCCATCGGAATAGTCGGTGTGATAGTCGTCTACCAGCGTCAGATTGCCCTCCGGGGTCAGGACACCAGAGGTTTCGTCCGTGACGGTGACAGTATCTTCCTCCTCCACGATTTCCGGCAGAACAGGCTGTTCCACCGGGGTGGAATCGCCCTCAAAGGCAAAAGCGGGAGCTGCCATGCCGATGCACAGCACCGCCGACACCAGCAGTGCGCCAAATCTCTTAATCTTCATCCGAATCATCCTCCTTGTCGAAAGTTGCGCCCACAGCGGCCAAAGCAGCCGGGTTCGGGGTGGTAGTGGCAGACTGCCGCAGCAGGGCGGCAAGCTGTTCCGGGCTGACCTTTGCACTGCGCACCATTTCGTTCACTTCGGCGGCTTCGGCCTCCTGAATCCGCCGTTCCAGAATTTCAATGCGGTTGTTCAGCTTGATGCGCCGCTCTTTCTCTTTTTCGAGCATCGCGCGCAGCTTTTCCAGTTTTTCGCTCATAGTAAACCCTCCATTTCATTTTGAAAGCCGCCCAAATCCTGCGAGATGCTTCTCCCAGTAGGACGAGTGGATATTTGCGTATTTGATGGGGTCTCCGGCACTGACCATCATGCCATTGCCGAGATAGATCCCGGTATGGCTCATGCCGGGGGTGTCGTAGGTGCCTTTGAAAAAGACCAAATCTCCGGGCTTTGCTTCGGCTTCGCTGATGTGCTGGCTCTTGTTCCACAGGCCGTTGGCGGTGGTGCGCCCCACATCGTAGCCGTTCTGGTTGTAGACCCAACAAACGTAGCCTGAACAGTCAAAGCCAGTTTCCGGGGTAGAACCGCCCCATACATAGGGCGTGCCCACATACTTTTGGGCTTCCTTGTAGATGGCGGCAAATTCGCTGTCGGTCAGGGCTTCTGCCGGAATCTGATAATCGATGCCCGGTGTGCCGGAGCCATCGGAACCACCGGTCGGCAGACCACCGTTGAACAGGTAAGGCCGACCACCCAGTGTGTCCTGAAAGATTTCGTAGCGTTTCCACTGGTCAGCATCCAGTTCCTCCCGGATAACGACCTCCAGCCCTTTGTTCACCAGCTTTGTGTGAAAAATGCGGTACTCGTAGGGCACCTGCGTGGGAACCGGGATTCCTGCCGGGCTGATGACCCAGACCGTCTTATACCGTATCTGCACCTCCACCCATGTGGTCAGCTTGTACTGCTTTTTGAAGGTCTCCTTCAGCTTGCCCTGCACCTCTGACCGGGTATAATCGTCATATAGAGTCGTGAGAAAAGAGGTCAACTGCCATGGGTCATGCTCGATGGGGTCGAGATGGTACTGGTACTCGTTGTAGCCGGGGTGGTCGGCGGGGGTGCGCTTGATTTTCTTATCCAGTTCCTTTTCCAGCTTCTTGTAATCCTGTTCTGCGCCCCGGATGTCCCTGTCCTCGGCGGAGTACATGGTCTGCCCGGACACCTGTGTGCCGCCGGAAAAGAGGATGCCGCAGGAGGAAAAGCCGGACATCACCATCAGGATGAGCAAAAGAAAAACGCCCACGATTACCAGAACGTGTGCGTTGCCCTTGGCGGCATTCATCAGCCCTTTCACAGCGGTGCTGACGGCAGTTTTGCCTTTCTCCACCGCCTGTTCCACGCCGGACCGGGCAGCAGATGCACCGTTGGATACCGCCTTACCGCCTGCGGTCTGCGCCGCTGTGCCCGAACGGGCGGCGGCATAATAGCTCTGCCGGATGTTCTGCTTCTGCCGCCACCGGGAGAGCCAGTTGGAGCCTCCCTCGCCGGTGCCGGATGCGCCTGCATCTTGTGCCGCAGTCGGCTCTCGTGCAGAAGATTTTGCGGTTTTGGTGCCCTTCTTGCCCTGCATCTTGGCTTTCTTTTTCAGCTTCCGGGCATAGCGGCTCTTGGCAATATCGTGGGTGGTCTCGGCGGCTTTTTCGCCCTCGCTCAGAGCCTGCACACCGACGTTTTCATCCTCGTACTGATCAACCTCCCGATGCACCGCAGACCGGGCGGCATGGGCGGCGTACATTTCCCGCTTCTGCGCCTTGCTCAAACGGCTCAGTTCGTCCGGGGTCAGTTCGGCCTTGCCGAACCGCAGGTGCTGGGCTTTTTCGGCAGTCTTTTCTGCATCGGTTTTCAGCTTTTTCTTTTTGGGCACCGACTGCTCCACCTTGGTTTTCTTCGGGGGAGAACGGGTCTTTTTGGCAGACGGCTCCTCTCTGAGATTCAGCTTCGGTTCACTCATTTCTGCGCCCCCTCCGAAACCTCCCCCAACTTGGTGGTCATGATCCGATAGAGTTCCAGATCGGTGGGGAAGCGGTCAACGAAGGGCAGAATGACGTTGCCGAAGAACAGCAGCCCCTCGCCCTCGCCGGAGTGGGTCACATAGGAAAGCTGGTGGGGCGAGATGTTGAGCTGCTTTGCGAGAATTTGCCGGTCTCCCGCCGCCTGATTCAGCATGATGATCATGTCGCTGTTCTCGAAAATATTCTCGACCTCACGAGAAGAAAGAAGGTCTTTGACGTTCTGGGTTAATCCAGTCGGAATACCGCCCCACTTACGGAAACGCTTCCAGATTTCCACGGAATAAGCGGCGGTCTGCTCCTCTTTCAGCAAAAGGTGCATCTCATCCATATAATACCGGGTAGACTTGCCGCTGCTGCGGTTTGCCGTGACACGCCCCCAGACCTGATCCTGTACGATGAGCATACCGAGCTTCTTCATCTGCTTGCCCAATTCCTTGATGTCATAGCAGACGATGCGGTTGTTGACGTTTACATTGGTTCTGTGATTGAACAGATTCAGGGAGCCTTTCACATAGATTTCCAGAGCCGTGGCAACATGGTGGGCTTCTTTCTCGTCCTGTTGGAGTAGGGCGTTGTACAAATCCTCAAGGATGGGCATATTCTCCGGGCAGGGGTCCGCAAAATATTTGCGGTAGATCAGATGCACACAGCGGTCGATGACAGTTTTCTCCACCGGCAGCAGCCCTTCTTTGCCGCCCACCACCAGTTCACACAAAGAAAGAATAAAGTCAGCTTTCAGGGAAAGCGGATTATCTTCCTCCGAATAGTTGGCGTTAATGTCCATGGGGTTGATGAACTGGGTGCTGTTGGGGCTGACTTTGATGACCTGACCCTCCAAACGATTCACCAGCGGCGAGTATTCGCCTTCGGGGTCGTTCACAATAATATCATCATCCGTCACCAGAAACGCATTGGCAATTTCACGCTTTGCCGAGAAACTTTTGCCGGAGCCGGGCGTACCCAGAATCAGGCCGTTGGGATTCTTCAGCTTCTTCCGGTCCACCATGATCAAGTTGTTGGACAGGGCGTTCAGGCCGTAATACAGGCTTTCTTTGCCGGACTGATACAATTCCTGCGTGGTAAACGGAATAAAAATTGCCGTGCTACTGGTGGTCAGACCGCGCTGAATCTCGATCTGGCAGTCTGCCAGCGGAAGCGAGGACATCAGCCCCTGTTCCTGCTGGAAGTCCAATCGGCACAGGTTGCAGTTGTGCTTCTGGGCGATGGAGCTGGCCTGAAAGACGTTGTTTTCCAGTTCCTGCTCCGTGCGTCCAGTGTTCAGCACCAGAAAGGTGACAAGGAACATCCGCTCGTTCTGGCTCTGCAATTCCTTCAGCAGGGCTTTGGCATCTCTGCCGTAGGTCGCCAAATCCGACGGAATGATGTCAATATCATATCCGGCACGGATGGCTTTCTTCTGCTCCTCGATCTTGCTGCGATCCAGTTCCGTGATGGTGCGCTTGACCGTCTTAATGGCCTTGTTCTGGTCAACAGACTGGATGTGCATGGTGACGATCTGGGAAGAATCCATGTCCAGAAAATCCTTCAAAAGCTGGTCGCTGATGTCGGATGCCGTGATGCTCAAGAAACTGGCGGCGCAAAAAATGCCGCCCATCTGGAACGTCCGGGAGTTTTTGAAGGCAAAGGCGGTGGGTGCAATGGCATCCTTCACGGACAGCCCGCTTTTCACGAGGTCTTTCCAGTCAAAATGAAACTTGCTGGCACCGTCCATGTTGAACATATCGTGCATGAGTTTCAGCCGCTGGGCACCGTTCAGGGGCTTTGCCTGCACCCCCAGCCGGTGGAAGTTGTTCAGCAGGTCATTCTGGATGTGGTCGAGCCGGGGCTTGACCTGTGCCATGCTTTCGCCCTCCACACCAAAGGTGATGAATTTGGTCTTAGTCAGACCATTATTGCCCTTGGCAAGCTGCTGCCGCAGCATCTGGGAATACTCCGCACGAACATCGTCAAAGCCGTCTTTCTGGTACGGAATGCGGATGCTCTTTTCAAACTCGGTGCTGTCGGTTGCCATGTTCACAAAGGACAGCTCAAATTTGATGCTGGAATCAAAGAAGTTCAGAAAACTGCACCATTCCTCAAAAATCGCAGTCTTATCCTCCTGCTGTGCCAACTGATAGTTGATGTCCTGATACTGGATGGTGCGGGTGTAGTAGTTTGCTTTCACCCGGCAGGTGCCATCCTCAAACATCCGCTGCATGGGGATGGATTGCTGGGCGGTTCGGGGCACAGTGGGCTTTGTGTTCTGCCTGCGCTTCTGCGCAGACTGCGGCTTGCTGTGCTTACCGGTCTTTTTCCAAAACGGGATCATGGGTCATGCCTCCTTTCATCAAAATTGCATAGTAGTTGTTGGTCTTGTAGGGGCGAATCTTCGGGCGGAGAAACCGGGACTGCACATAGTACGACAGCAGCTTTTCCAAAGGCTGACCGTTTTTCTCGTACATTCCAAGAAAGAACGCTGGCAGCATCACCGCCATCATGCCGAGGGTGGCGGCAGTGTTGCCGCCGGAATCCCGGAGTACAAAAAACAGCGGCACCCCAATGAGAGCCGCTGTACCGAAACAAAGCAGTTGCCGTTTGGTCAGGTTGAACGCCACTTTGGATTTGACCTTGGTCAAATCACGGGGCACGGAAATATACGCAGCCAAGTAAGCACCTCCTTTAATGCGCTCCGAGGACGGATTTCGTCACGGAGCTGGTCTTGAACAGGCTGAAACAGAGCAGGACGGTGTAGCCCACAATGCTCCAAATGGAGTTGATTGCATCCCCGGAAATCGCTACGCTCTGGATCAGCACCGCATAAATCGCCACGCAGATGAGGATGAGAAAGCCCTGAAAGCCCAGTGCGAACAGGCATTTCAAGTAGTTCTGCCCCATGTGGCTCTGCTCGTGGTTGCCGAAGGTCGCCATGGGGATGGGCGCAAGGCTTACCATGCAGTAAATTTCGATCATACGCCCGTACACGATGACAAAAATGATGATGCTCAAGATCCGCATGGTGATGCCGATGAAGAAACTTTGCAGGAACAGCCCGAACAGGGGGCCTATGTCCATCTGCATCAGGCTGGCTTCCAACATCGACAGGCCAATGTCGTTGACACGGGCGTTCCCCGTGATGATACCTCTGGAATCGGACACCACCTTCTGGGTGATGTCGAACACCGCCATCACAATATCGAAGGTGTTGCTGATGAGCCACACCGAAACAGCGGTCTTGAAAATCCAGCGCATGATGAGGGCAGGCTCGAACTGCGCCATGTTGTTGTGTTGGGTGATCATCTCGATCAACTCATAACAGGCAATGAAGGTCAGGATGATGCCCGCAATGGGCAGCACCACATTCCGAGAAAGAGCTTCGATCATTGCGAAAACGCGCGGTTCAAAGCTGGAGGGCTTGGTGCCCACCTGCTGGGCGATATTGCCGACCTGCGTGTTCACATCATCGAACAGGCCGGAAAGATTGGACATAATGCCTGCCGTCAGGATGCCTTTGATCCAGTCAGCAATGGCTTTGAGAACGGTTTCCATTCAGCAGTCACCGTCCTTAGCTGAAGTGGTTGATGAGGGTCTTGAGCAGGTTCAGGAGAAAGATAATGTGAGTCAAAAACTGCATAGAAAACACTCCCTTTCAGTTATCAGGTGGATATTCGATGCAATGCGCTCCTTATGATAAAGGGCTGTTATCCGCAGCAGAGATGGAGCGATTGCGTATGTACAGGCGGGAAACCCCGCCTGCGGCTCTTAGCCGAACAGACCAGACAGCAGAGGAATCAGGGTGATGCCCACCAGAGCAACGCCGCCGCCAGCCATGAGCTGCTTCATGCCCTGAGACTTTGCTGATGTGCGATAAAGAAGTAATAGAAGTGTAAAAAATTTTGCCGTTCCTATCCGGCACTTGGCCATTGTGTCGGATAGGTCGGGCGTTAGGCTTCGGGCAAGTCAATTTTGCCGACAAAGCTGTAATAAATCTCAATGTCCTGCCTGCGGGTGCCGTTCTCGTCATAGCTGCACTCATGCACGACGATTTTCTCAATCATTTCCCGCAAGAGGGTGGGTGTCAATTCCTCAAAGGCAAGGTGCTTGCGGACAATCCCCATGAATTTCTCGGCGTTAACGGTGGCCGCCTGCGACTTGTCCAGTTCCGCCTGCAATGCGGCGGTGCGGTCTTTCAGTTCCCGCTGCTCCTGCTCATAGTCTGCCGACAGTTCCATGAAACGCTCGTCGCTGATTTTGCCGTTCACATTGTCCTCATACAGCCGCTTGATAATGCGGCTCACTTCGGCAATCCGCTCCTGCGCCTGTTCAAGCTGCTTGGTGGCTGCGGCGGTCTTTCTCTTGCCGCCGATTTCGTTCTGCTGGATCAGCAGCTTTACAAAACGGCTCTCGTGCCTGGCAGCATACTCCGTCACTTGCCGGAGATTGGAGAGGACACCGGCGGTCAGCAGGTCGGTGCGGATAAAGTGCGCCGTACAGTCGCGGGTGCGCTTCTTGTAGCTGCCGCAGATGTAACAGTCCTGCTTGCGGTTCTTGTTCTGATACCGCTGCTGGTACATCACATGGCCGCAGTCGGCGCAGAACAGCATACCAGAGAACAGCCCCACTTCGTCATAGCGGTTCGGGCGTTTGCGCTGCTTGCGTAACTCCTGCACACGCTCCCATGTTTCCGTGTCAATAATCGGCTCATGGTGGTTCTCAAAAATGGCCTGCTTCTCAATGGGATTTTCTACGCTGTGCTTGGTCTTGTAAGAGGGCTTTTCCGTCTTGAAGTTTACCAGACAGCCGGTGTACTCCCGGTTTTCGAGGATATGAACGACGGTGTTCGTCGCCCATTTACACTCATAGCCGGGGTGGTAGCGGCGTGTGCTGCCTGTCCTGCGGTATTCCAGCGTCCCCGGCGTGGGGATTTGCTGTTCCGTCAGCATACGGGCAATCTTGGTCGGGCCGTTCCCCGCAAGGCAAAGCTGGTAAATCTGCTGGACAACCGGCGCGGTTTCCTCGTCAACGATATAGTTCTCGTCCTCGTCCATGAGGTAGCCATACACCGGCTTGCTGGTAACGGGCTTGCCGCTCATGCCTTTTGCTCTTTTAACTGCCTTGATTTTCTTGCTCGTATCTCTCACCAGCCATTCGTTGAACAGATTTCGCAGAGGGGTAAAATCATTGTCCATGCCGCCGTTTGCGCTGTCCACATTGTCGTTGACAGCGATAAAACGCACGCCCTTTTGAGGGAACAGCATTTCCGTGTAAAACCCTACCTGCAAGTAGTTTCGCCCTAACCGGCTCATGTCCTTGACAATGACCGTACCAACTTTCCCGGCTTCAATGTCCGCAAGCATGGCTTGAAATCCGGGCCGCTGGAAGTTCGCGCCGGAATAACCGTCGTCGGTGTACCAGCGCAGATTGGTAAAGCCGTTCTGTTTTGCGTAGGTTTCGAGTATCCTTTTTTGGTTCGATATGGAATTACTCTCGCCTTGCAGCTCGTCCTCATGGGACAATCTCGGATAAAGGGCGGTAATGAGGTTTTGGGTGGCTTGTCTTAACATAAAATCCTCCGTTTCTGACAGCCAGCCCCACTATTCCGTGGTTTCATTGTACCACGGAACAGCGGGGGCTGTACAGCGGCAAAAGCGTTAAATTTGCTTCTTTACAGTCGGTCAAATTGCCGGTTTTTGCGTAGCAGCGGCTTCCGCTTCCAGTACCCGCGCCATTTTGTCGGCGGCGGTGGTCGTGGTATCTTTCTTGAAATAGCCGGACACGACAAGGACGGAATTGCCCATGCGGATTTCCGTCACGCAGTCGGGGCGGCGGGCGGTGCGGGTGTCGTGCTGCTTGTTATCTGCCATAGGCAATACTCCTTTCAGTCGGTAATCAGTTTCTTCATGCTCTCCATTTTCCGCTTGGCGGTTTCCTGCCGGAAGTTGTCGCCGGTAAAGCGTACCGGGACGCACATGGAAAGCAGCCGGTCATAAATCCGGGAATGGGCGGTGTCCTCCGGGTTTCGCAGGTCGTCCAGCGTGAGGTTGGTCGTGACGATCAGCGGCTTGCCGCTGCGGTAACGGCTGTCAATCACATTGAAAACCTGTTCCAGCCCGTAGTCGGTGCCGCGTTCCATGCCAAAGTCGTCAAGGATCAGCAGCGGATAGCGGCAAAGGCGGGAAATGTACTCGTTGCGCCCCTCAAAGCTGGCGGCAAGGTCATTGAGGATCAGGGCAAAGTTCGTCATGTGGACGGGGATTTCTTTCTCCATGAGGGCGTTTGCGATACAGCCCGCAAGGTAGCTTTTCCCGGTTCCTACGCCGCCCCAGAACAGGCAGCCGATATTGTCTGTCCGCATATCCTCCCAATGCTCCACATACCGGCGGGCAAGCCCGGCCTGCGGGTTCCTGCCGTTGTCATTCTCGAAAGTCCAGTCCCGCATGGCGGGGTCGGTAAAGCCCCGGCGTTTCAGTTCTTCCACGGTGTCAAGGTGCCTGCGCCGCTTTTCGGCGGCTTCCCGTTCCTCGCGGGCGGTTTTCTGGCAGTCGCACTCTGCCGGGTGGCGGTCGCGCCCGAAGATAGCGGCCTTATCCGGCGCAAAATAGGCTTCTTTCGGCTTGCGGCACTTGCCGCAGTACAGCAAACCGTCCTCGCCGGTGTAGTCCTCCGGCTCCGGGGTGGTGGCCGTCATATTCTCCAAAACAGCGTTGATTTCGTTCTTCATAAACTCTCGCCCTCCTTGCATGAGTAGTCTGGTATGCCCTTTTTCGGGGCTTTCTTAGTTGCGTCCTCCTGCGCCCATTTGTAGATGGTGGCGGCATGGCTCTTGTATCGCTTGCCGCTGGACGCGATATGGCAGGATAGCCGGTCAATGTAATAGTCCCATTTGCCGGGCAGGTCTGCTTTCAGCCCGTCCAGTTCCGATTGCGAAAGAAAAACATTTTCATACCGGCCATAGGCGGCGCGGGCGGGTTGTCCCGTATCTAACTCTCGCTCTCTCTCTTTTTCTATCTCTTTCTCTATCTCTATCTCTGGTGGACAAATGTCCGCTTGATATGGTGGACATTTGTCCGCCCCGGCCTTTGGCAAGGCTTTCTGCTCCTGCAAAGCCAGCCTTGCCCGCCGTTTTCGCTCCCCCTCGGTAGAGGATTGGCCGATCAGTAGTTCAATGTTGCTCATATACAGTGCGCCGTTCTGTAACGGCTCCACAAGCCCCAGCTTCATAAAAATCTGCAAGGCCCGTTCTACGGTGCCGACTTGCTGACGGGTAATGGTGGCAATCATCTGCGCGGTGTAGGGGATATTTTCATCAAGCTGCAACTTCCCGCCGTTTTTCAGCGATTTCAGGTACAGTTTCAAGAGGATGTTGGAATAGAGGATACCGTCCTGCATACTTTCCAGCAGCACAATGGCGTCCTCGTCAAAGTAATTCTCTTTCAGCTTGAGGTAGTAGTATTTTCGGTTGTCTGACATGGTTCCTCCTTTGGGTGGATTTGGGGTGTTTGTACGCATTTAGAACGCCGTTTCCGGGGGAAAAGGATAAATGTATCGCGTACCCTTTGACACCCACGAAAAAAGCCTTGATTTATGCGGGTTTGAAAGGCTCTAAAGCGTGACATCTCTGCCTTTGTTTCCGCTTTCTCTCGGCGGCGCGGATTTTCTTCATGCGCCCGGCGCAGTCGGGGCAGTATTTCCCCCGGTTGGATTTGGGGACAAAGGCCGCTCCGCAGACGGCACACCGTTTCCGGCTCCCCCGGTATAAGAGGGCTGCGGACAGCTCCCCGTCAAGGGGCAGGACAGCCACACGGAACCAGCGGCACATGAGGGAAAGGGAAATGCTCTGGACGCACACGCAAGGCTCCCCGTCGTCTAACAGCAGGCAGTTCCCCTCGTCGTAGTTACAGCACTCATGTACCAGCCGCCGCGCCCGCCGGTGCTGGCGGTAGTCCATGCGGGGCAGGTTATCGCTCATGGCTCTGCTCCTTTCTGCGGTGCGGCTCGTCCCGGCGCAAAATCTGGTTGATATTCCGCTTGACGGTCTGCAACTCCTTGAACCGCTGCTTCTGTTCGTGATAGGTGTTATACAGGCCGTCTTTCTCGGAGATAAGCTGCTCGATCTCGGCCTGCAACGCTTTCCGGGCGGGCAGCTTGGTAATGCCATGCGCCTTGAAATACCGGGCGGCTGCGTCGGCTATGATAAAATCGCTCTCATGGGCCTGCCGGTATGCGGCGCGGGCTTTCTCGGATTTCTGCGCTTTCAACCCGTCGCGGGCGGGCTTGGTCTGGGCGTAGGCCAACACCTGCCGCTGCAACTCCTTTTTCCCTTGCAGCTTGGTTTCCAGTGCTTTCAGTTCGCCGCTGGTCTGGCGCATTTCCGCATAGGCGGTATCAACGGCGGCTTCTAACTGCTCCGGGGAAGTAAAGCCGTACTGCTGGTAGACGGACAGCGTTTTGGCGGCCTGCTTCAGATTGTGTATCTTCGCCCAGCGTTCATAGCCCCGGCCTTTGCCCTCGGCCATTTTCTGCTCAATGTCCACAAGCCGCTGCACTCCGTCCTGTTTGGGGGCGGTTTGAGGGGCTTTTGCGGGCTGTATGCCGCGTTTCTCCTGCCAGGGGTATTCAGGTATGGCTGCGGCCTTTTCTATGGCTCTGGCGGCATTCTGCTCCAAAACGGCAAGGACGGCGGTGCGGTCAAAATCGTCGCCCAGCTTCCGGGCGGTGATGGGCTTTGTCCTGTCCGGCGTGAGATAGGACAGCCGCCCCCGGCTCTCCTTGACGGTCACACCCTCCCGCAGCAGCAGAGAGGAAAACTCGTCAAAGCTGGCGGCGGTGGCAAGGGCTTTCCGTATGGTCTGCCGCAGCTTTTCCTTGTTCGTTTCAAACTTGGTCTGCCGGGGCGTGATACCATCGGCAATCATGGGGGCGTTCTGCTTGTCCAGCGCGGCTTGTCCCTTTTTCTGCGCCCAATACTCCCGGTCGGTGATGCGGTTCTTGCTGCCGTTCAAGAGGTCGATTTGGTAAAGCTCCTCCCGGTGGCACATCTCCATGACTTCGGATTTGAAGTAGCGCAGGGCAGCGTCGGTACATCGGTGCTTGCAGCCGGCTTTCGTGTCGGCTGGCCTGTCCATGTAGGGCAGGAACGGCACTTCCTCAATCCGCAGGCTGTTTATGACGATATGCACATGAATGTTGCCGCTGTGGTTATGCCCGTCCGGGTGGGTGCAGACAAGGGCTTGGTGGCCGGGGAAATGTTCTTTACAGAATTGCTCCCCCAACGCCTGCGCCCGGTCTACGGTCAGGCCGTTGTCCGGCCCGTCCCGCGGGTCAAAGCTGATGATGTAGTGGTGGCTTTTCACATCTTCCCGCCGCTGGTTTTTCTCATAGCGGAGATTGGCCCGCATACACGCAACGGCAAAATCCTCCCCGCCGCAGTTCAGCGTAGACAGCCGGTAGTCCTCGCGGGGGATAAGCCTGCCGGTTTCATCAAGGACGGGCTTCATGGTAAATTCGTCATGCTCAAAGAGCAGGTATTGTTCGGCGGCTCCGTAGTCGGCGTTTTTAGAGTTGATATGTTTGAGTGTTGCCAACCGCGTCACCTACTTTCTTTAAGACTTCATACTTGAGGGCGGCAAGGTCGGCTATGGCGGCGCGTACCTCGCCGGACAACGCATGATAGGGCGCGCCGTACTCGTTCAGATACCGGGCAATCTGGTTGAGGTTGCCGCCGATCCTGCCGTACTCGGCTGCGAGCTTCCCGACAGCGGAGAGCAGTTCGTCATTGACCGACGACACATGGAGTACGGGGCGTATGGTGGTACGCCGTATCGCCTGCCGGAGAAATTCCGACTGGCTGATACCATAGGGCGCAAGCCGCGCTGTGAAGTCGGCGTATTCATCTTCGGTCAGCCGGGTTTTCACAACGCGGCTGCGGTGGGGTGTGTTGTATTTTTTTCGCATGGTCGTGACCTCCTTTCTTGCCGCATGAGCGCGGCGGGGATAAGCGGCGCAAGCCGCATAGCAGGGTTTGGGGAAGGCACTCCCCAACAAGTTTCCCGCGAGGGGCAAAACCGCAGAATTGCGGATTTTGGCACCGTGGTAGAAACTTGCTCTCCGTGACTGCAAACTTTCTCTCACTTCCGTCCGCCACTTTTTTGGAAAACTGCAACCACAAAAGTTTGTTTCTCTTTTTCTGCTACTACTAATCCTGTAAAGGGCATTCCTGCCCGCTTTCGCTAAAATGACACCGGACGCAGTGGTTTCTACCCGGTGTTGGAGAAATCCTTTCTCTTTGCCCTCTACTACGGGTAAATGCTCCAAATGCCAAACACCAGGGCAGAAAAATTCCCTCCTCGCTTACTACTACAACCGGCAGGGGGCAAAATGGCCGGGAGCGGAGCCGGACAACAAAAAAAGCAGTAAATCTTTTTCAAGACTTACTGCTTTCGCTGGCCGCGTCGGTGGCGGCTGGTATTCAGTTTTTATGACTTGTCCGGTGGTTCGTCAAGCCGGAACTTGAATTGACAGTCAATTAACCGCTGCTTTACATAGTCCTCCACCTCGGCGTTGACCTGCCCGTTCACTTTTGAGAAATAGCGGATATATCCGGCGTAGTGGAGCAGGACAGCGTTCACGGCTTCTGGGTCGCCCTCACGGGCTTTGAGGATTGTTTCATAGGGGAGAAGTCTACTCATACCGGCTCACCCCCATTTCTTCGCGTAGCCGCTGCAAGGCAAGCTGGATATGCCGCCCCGCTGTGCTGCGTGACCGGCCAATACACGCGCCGATCACGCGCTGCGGCTGGCGCAGAAAGTAATAGCGCAGGATTTCTTCCCGCGTCTGCTCCGGCAAAACAGAGATCGCGTCGGCAAGGGCGGCGTTGCAGAGCAGGACGGTCTGACCGCAGACGGTAAATGGGTATTCCTCGTCCGGCTCCGACGCGGCAAACTGGACAAACTTCTCGTTCATCAGATAGTCAAGGGAATTGTGCGTTCTCCTCCCAGATTTTTTTACTTTCCTCTGTTCCCATGTTCTCTCCCACTCCCCAAATTTGCTTTTTTGCTTCCATTAAATCTTCCTTACTATATTCCATTGTTACCCTCCATAACTTCTGATTGTTGCCGTCTTGACGATTATGTATCTTTACATTACCTTCTGAAACATATGGCGCACCTTGTCCAGGCGGCTGTTTGGACGGCGGGGCTGGATGACCGGCTGACCGACAACGGCCTGATATCCTTTCAGCTCTGTAAGGCATACGCTCCGCCCGTTGGTGTAAAAGGCCAGATCAGTACGGTATGCCTGTATACAGCGGGCGGGAATCTCGCCAGTAAAGACAACTTCATCCTTTTTTACCTGGGCCGTTTCGATGGTGGCACAGTATTTCGGTGCATCATGATAAGCCCTGGAAAGGTATTCCTGGGGCGCATAGAGGATGAAGGAGAGATAAGGTTCCAGCAGCTGCGTCCCCGATTCCTTCAATGCCTGTTCCAATACAATCGGGGCCAATGAGCGGAAGTCCGCCGGCGTGCTGACCGGACTGTAATAAAGCCCGTATTCAAAGCAAATCTTACAGTCCGTTACGTTCCAGCCGAACAAGCCCTGCTCCAGCCCGTAACGGATACCATCCCTGACAGCGTTTTGAAAACTCTGGTTCAAGTATCCCAGCGAAACCCGGCTCTCGTATTGTACACCGGAGCCAAGCGAGAGTGGTGTAACAGACAGTCCTATGGATGCCCAAAACGGGTTGGGCGGCACCTCGATATGGATGGTGTGGCTGGCTGCTTTGAGCGGCCGCTCCATATAAATGACGGAGGGTTCCTTTACCACTGTTTCAAGCTTGTATTTTTCCGACAGCAAAGCGGAAACAACCTCCAACTGCACCCGGCCCAAAAAAGAAAGAATGATCTCATGGGTGATGGAATCCACTTCGCAACGCAAAAGCGGGTCAGTATCCGCAAGTTGCGTAAGAGCGTCCAGCAGCCGTTCTCTTTGCGCTGCCGTTTTCGGCGCAATCGTCGTCCGCAGCATGGGGAGGGGGTCCTCGCGCCACCTTTTACGAGGGAGCCGGGTTTGGTCCCCTAATACATCGTTTAACCTCACGCTGTCGCTGGGAAGGATAACAATTTCACCCTGATAAGCGGTGTCTGTCCGAACAATTTCCCCTTTGGATGGAATACGCATCTCTGTGATTTTCAGCTTTTCTCTCCCGGCCAGGGCCACCGTATCCCGCAGGCGCAGCGTTCCGCTGTATAACCGTAGATAGACACGCCGCTGGCCGCAATCGGTGTACTCAACCTTGAAAACGCTGCCGCATAGGGCGGCGCCCCCCTGTTCCCCAATCGGTTGGAACAGCCCTGTCACCGCATCCATCAACGGTTGAATGCCAAGGCCATTTTTGGCGCTGCCATGATAGACTGGGAACAGGGAGGCGTCTTGAACCCGCTGCTGTTCCTCCCGCGCAAGTTTTTCCCGGCTGATTGGTTCTCCTGCGATATACTTTTCCAATAATTCATCGTTATTTTCGATGACCGCATCCCATGCTTCTATGTCGGTATTTTCCTCCAGGACTATTTCCGGGGACAGCGACACCGTCTGCTTGATGATAATATCGGCGGAGAGCTTATCCCGAACAGACTGAACCACGCTCTGCAAATCAACGCCAGCCTGGTCGATCTTGTTGATAAAGATAACGGTGGGAATGTTCATTTTCCGCAGGGCATGGAACAGAATACGGGTCTGGGCCTGCACGCCATCTTTAGCGGAGATCACCAAGATGGCCCCATCTAAAACAGCCAAAGAGCGGTACACCTCCGCCAAAAAATCCATGTGGCCGGGCGTATCCACAATGTTAACTTTACATCTGTGCCACTGGAAGGAAGTGACTGCCGCTTGAATGGTAATCCCACGCTGCCGCTCCAAAAACATGGTGTCCGTCCTCGTTGTCCCTTTTTCGACGCTCCCCGGTTCTGAAATGGCTCCGCTGGCATATAGCAGGCTCTCCGTCAAGGTCGTCTTTCCAGCGTCTACATGGGCAAGAATTCCAATATTGATTATTTTCATGTGATTGTCCTCCCTTTACAGCCCCAAAGGGCATAAAAATCCCCAGCAGTAAAATACTTTTACCACTGGGGATTATAAGTTGCGGACATACACATATACAGCATACACCTGTTTGTGATTGCTGTTTTTGGGGATATGTCAAAATTGATAAGGCAAAAGTATTCTTAAATTGGGTACAAAAAACTAAGCCCCTACAAAAGGAGCTATCATAATCCTTTGTTCCCACTATTTGATTATAGTTTTATTTAAGAAAACCTTGCCGCATATTTTTTACTCCTTTTCTGGTTTAAATCATTGTATCACATCAGTTTTAGGAAAGCAAGTACCTAAAAGAAATTTTTCTTCCCCTTATATGTAACAATCATACCGGCTTCCTAGCGTTCAGAATGTTTTCTGCTGTCTGCTGTGGTGTTTGGTTGGAATTGTCCAACCAAAAGCCGATCCGTGGTGTTGTCTGCATTTTACTAAATACAAATTCAATGTATACAGAAAGATATAAGGAGTGGGAGGGATTCCGCCGTAGTTGGCATTGTAGGAAAATCCAAAAGTTTAGATTTTCCCACAATGCTTATCTTTTGGTCTTTGGTTCGGAATAGTGTAGTGCTGGCGGTCTATCTCTTGTTTTCGGTTGCTTGCTTCCTTACCGTACATGAGCATTTGCGGAGGGGTTATCGCCGCCGTAACCCTCCATCAGGTTGACGGCACCCCACACGCCCAGACCGGCACCCAATGCCACGACCAGAGTCTTCAGAACGTCCACTGCGCTGTTAAAGAATTCCATAGAAAAATCTCCTTTGTTTTGAAAAAGTGACCCTGCACACACCTGAAATCCGTTTGCAAAAAGCCGAAAACCACGGCGAAGGCTGATTTTCCGGTGTACCTGTTGGGTCAATGGGTAAAAAATAACCGCTCGTCTTATCAGGCGGGCGGGAGTGAATCAGCATCCACCATGACAAAGGTATCGTCTGGGTGGATTTTTTCTTTTCGGTTCAAGAACTTCTCGATATCGAGTGCGTTCTTGGGGTCATAGTCGGAGGTGTACTTGTAGTTCGGGTGCTGGGTCAGGTCGTACTTGTCGCTCATAAACGGGCGCACACCCCGCAATTGCAGGATGCACTTGCCGCCATCCAGCACCGCCAGTTCATCCCGGCTCATAAGTTCGTGACCGAGTTTTTGATAGTTGGTGCCATAGCTTGGGCTATTGCCACGGGTATCGGAATTGTTGTAGCTGTCGATGGTTTCCTTGCCGAGTGCTTCGGCAAGATCTTTCAGGGTGGTAGGCTCACTGCCGCCGAGGAAAATCTGGCTGTCCATATTGCCCACGATGGTATCCGCATTATCTTTGTAGATGGCTTTCAACTGGCTGCGGGTCTGCAAGACCAGACACGCCGAGATCTCACGGCTGCGGATGGTAGCCACCAGCTTTTCCAGATTGGGAATCTGCCCGATATTGGCGCACTCGTCGATCAGACAGCGTACATGGATGGGCAGCTTGCCGCCGTACACATCATCTGCCTTGTCGCACAGCAGATTGAAAAGCTGGGTGTAGACCATCGAAATCAGAAAGTTGAAGGTGCTGTCCGTATCGCTCATGATAAGGAACAGCGCCGTTTTCCGGTCACCTAGCTTGTCCAGCGCCAGCTCATCGTACATCGTTAAATCACGCAATTCTTGGATGTCGAAGGGGGCTAATCTGGCACCACAGGAAATGAGGATGGATTTTGCGGTCTTGCCAGAGACGAAAAGTCAAGGACTTTTTCATCAAATTCAAAAAGAAGTCACATTTTGCGGACTTCTTCACGGAGCATACGCTTGATTTTGTCCTCCATCGTCTCCTTGGCGGTCTCGCTGAAATGGACACGGACGATATAGGTGGTCTTGCCAATCTGCTTTCTGACAGTCGGGCAAGTGGTGGTGTTGGTTGCGGTATTGTTCATTCAAAATCCTCCTGTAAATGAAAAAGTGCCCGGTAACTATTCATCATCGGGCGGTGTCGGTATGAGGGAACAAGGCAAGGCGGCAACATTAAGGTATCTATAAAAACCTTGCCGTCTTTGCCACGCTTGCCGTGTTCCTGTTGTCAGTCTCGGAGATAGCAGACCCATGCTGTGCTGTCTTTCTCGGTCACAAGCCTGTCTCCGATACGGCTCTTTGCCGTTCTCATGGTGCGTGAGGAAATCCCACGCTCATTGACTGCCTTTTCCAGCTCTGCACTCGGCATACGCTTTCCGTTTGCAAGCAATTCCAGAATGAGCATTTGCGCCTGTGCGGTCTTGCTCTCGGTCTTTGCGGTGTCTGTCCCGGCAAGAAGCTCGTCAGCGGTAATGTCATAAGCCCCTATCCACTCAAAGCCTTTCTCGTCTCCCAGAGAAAAGGCAAGGGACTGTCCGGGCGGCGCAAGGGAGCTTTTCTCATGGATAAGTACCCTTGTTGTGGGGCTGTCCCTCAGCTTGCCAATAAAGAGCAGACTGCGGACTGCCGCCGTAATGTCGATAGACCCTAATCCCCGGTAGGTGCTTTGCGTTCCTGCGGCTTTGTTGAGGTGTCCGATCAGCACGATAGCGCACCCGGTAGCCTGTGCAATGTCTCCCAGACTGCGGAATATCGGGCGCACTTCATTTGCCCGGTTCATGTCCACATCTGCGCCCAGAAACGCCTGCACCGGGTCAATGATAACCAGCCTTGCGTTGTTCTCACGGATTGCCCTTGCTATGCGCTCATCGGCAAGGGTCAGCGGCGTGTCTCTATCGTCAATGACAAGTACTCTTTCAAGGTCTGCGTCCGCTTCCATCAGCCGGGGCTTAACGGTATCGCCCAGACCGTCCTCGGCGGTCTGATAGATGATATTGAAAGGCTCAAGTGTCTCCATACCGGGTAAAGGCTTTCGATTGGTGCAAGCCGCCGCAAGGCGCATAGCAAAGTAGGTCTTGCCCTCGCCGGGATTGCCCTGGATAATTGTCAGCTTTCCAAAGGGGATATACGGAAACCATAGCCAATCCACGCTCGTCAGCTCCACATCTGCCATGCGGAGCATGGGGACAGGCTGGGCGGTGGGCAGCTCTCGCAGCGTGATTGTCTCGGCTATGAATTTGCGGCTGGGAATGTCCCCTTGCTGACGGAGAACATCGTTCCAGTCTTTCCTTGCCGGGACAAGGCGAATGACGGCGATCTCGCTGGGAATGTCCTGCGCCAGTCGGAAGCAGGCTTCACCTCCTGCGGTGTCGCTGTCAAGGCAGAGGAATACTTTTCGGGTGTCCTTGCGTTCAGAAAGAAAACGGTCAAGGGCTTTGCCCGAAACGCCGCCCAGGGCAAGATAATTTCTTGTCTGCCAATCCTGCGGATAAAGGCAGATAAAGGACAAAAGGTCAATCGGCGCTTCAAAAACAAAAAGCTGGTTGCCGTTTCCCTCATAGCGGAACGGATAGGACTTGTCAGACCCGGTAATATCCTGTCTGAATGGGTCTGCCGTTCCTCGCACATGGGCGTATCTCGGCGTACCGCTTCGGTCTCTGCCGACAAACACAACATTGTGCCGCTTTGCGTCCTCGTAAATATCCCCGGAAAGAAGAAAAGCCTCAACAAGCGTTTTGTTGAGACCTCGGCTTTCTGTGAGATATTGAATTGCTCTGTCGGCTGTTCGGTTGTGCAAGGGCAAGTGGAACGCTGTGGGCGGTGCTGTGGTGGCTTCGGTCTGCCCCTCGCCGCTTTCGCCGGTCAGGAGCTGGACGGCTTCGGGAAAGGACTTTCCGTAAAACTCCATGACAAAATCAATGGGATAGCCGCCCTTGCTCTGGCTGTGTCGAAACCACTTGTTTCCCCGGACGGTCAGGCTGTCATGTTCTTTCCAGCGGTATTCTCGTCCGCTTTTGATAAGTGTCTCTCCCTGTGTGCGGAGAAAATCTTCCAGTCTGACGGCGTTTGCCCGGTCAATCTGTGCTTGGGTGTAATTCATCGGGATAGTTCCTCCTTTTTCTGTCGTGTTTGGGGTCGATTTTGGAGTTTTTGTTCCTCTGTGCGCTCGTTAAATCGGGCGGCAGTATCTACACATGACTTGACCTTCCAAAGGCGGTGTAAATCGTCTCTGACGGTCTTAAACTCGCCATAGGTGGTGTTGTGCGCCTGTTCCAGCTCGTCATACTCGTCGGACAGCTTTTTCATATCCACCTTGCCGTCCGGGAACTCCTCGGTCAGCTTGCGTCTGGCGGTGTAGAACATTTTCAGCTCGTCGGCGTGTTCTGCCTTGTACTTGGCTCTGGACTTCTCAAACTTGATTTTCTGCAAGCCGTCACAGACAGGCTTCAAGCTCTGGAAGGTAGCGGAGTAGTCATAAAGCCGCTTGATTTCTTTCATTCGTGCGGTCTGCCCGTCCAGCGTTTTCTTCAAGCTCTCTGTGGTGGAGCTGTGTTCATTGACATGGCTTTCCAAATCTTCAAGGGTGTAAATGCCGTTTGCCCGGAGATAATTGAAAGTCTCGTTCATCTCCTTTAGGTTGCTGATTTTGCCTTTCTGGGAATAAGCCCCGGCTTTGCGCTGGGTGTAGTAGGCGTTCAGCAGAGAAACAAGGTCGGGGGTCTGCGGCTTGGCAAGCTCTGCTTTTGCTTCGGCAATCCAATCGAACAGGAGAGTGATTTTCTTCTTGATGTCCCGGATAACGGCATTGGTGGCTTTGATCCAGCGGTTGAACTCTCCCTTTTCGGTGCGTATGCCTTTCTTCTCCATTGCCCGGACGGTTGCGCCCTCATGGATGGTGGGAAGTAAATCCACGCCCTGCCGTTCATAGCTTCGGTGGTCGATACGGACAGTAAGACCTTTCTCCGCAAACTTGGCGTTGCACATTTCAGCCCATGTCTGCCGCCAGTGTTCCAGCGTTTCGGGACTGCCCCAGTCGGTAGTGGGAACGGCATTGAAAACAAACTCTCCGTTCTGGTCTCGGATGCGGTTGCCGTCCTCGTCCAGCGCATACACTCGGCGTTGCTTTAGTCCCCATGTGCCGTCCTGCTCGATGGGACGGATAGGACAGAGGAAATGAAAATGGGGGTTGGGTGTGCCGCCGTCCTCATGCTCCTTTTCGTGAAAGGAAACATCAACGGTCATGCCACGGCTCACAAACTGCTCCAACAAAAATTTCCTTGCCAGAGCGATGTTTTCTTCAAGGGAAAACTCATTCTGCAAGGAAATCTCAAAACTGTATGCAAGCTGTGCCGTCTTTCCACGCTCGGCTTTTTCCACGGCGTTCCATAGGGTCTGACGGTCTGCGTATTCTTTCGGTGCATGGGACGGCAGGAGAATGTCGGAGCATATCACGCCGCCCTTGCGGGTGTAGTCGCTGTATTCGCCATAATACTCGCTATACAATCGCTCCCCGGCACGGTAGGCGGCAGAAGCAATAGCGGACTGTCCTGCGCTTCGCTTAGTCTGCGTGACGCTCAGATGAAATAGTGCCATCGGCTTTCTGCTCCTTTCCTCTGCTCGCTTGGTTGATGTGGGTAATCGCCATGTGACGGACGGCTCGCTGGACTTCGGGCAGAGAAAAGATGTACTCCATCAGCTCCGTCATTTCGGTGCGTGTGAGATCTTTGAACTCCGGGGCAAGGCTCTCAATCGTGCCGCCCAGATTGCAAAGACGGTGGGTGCGCTTTTGTCTCTCGCCTTTCTCCAGATACTTCTTTCTGTTCTCCAGACGCTCCAGCTTGTGCTGTTCCTGTGCAAGCTGTGTCTCGACCTGTTCCTTTTCGGCTCGGAGCTGTTCAAGGTTTTTCGGTTTTGCCATTTTTCGTGACCTCCTTTTTTGAAAATGGGGATAAAAAAAGACCGTCAACTTTTCGCAGATTGCGACCAGTCAACGGTCAGTTTTTCGGTATTCAGTTGTTGTGTTCAGTTCGGTAAATTGAAGTTGGTCAAAGTTGTTGGCGAAGATATTCCACAACATTTCCATTCGTATCATAGAAACAGATGTTTCCTACATTGAGGGGCAGGACAATGGCGAAAGGCTTGCCACTATCAATATCAATCACCTGAATGCCGTTGCCATCATCTACTTCAAGTCGAACAATATTTTGGGTATTCATTGAGATAAATGCCCTTTCGTTATTTCCCTCAACAACAAACTCTGCAATGTAATCATCAACCTCAACTATATCTCCACCACCACGGAAGAAATATCCAAAAGACAAGCCAGGGCGATTTACATAGACAGAAAAAGTGTGGTCTGTCTTGTCCTGTGGGTAAGAAATAAATGCAGCCATTGTGTCGGAAATGCTTCCATCAACAATCCAATCATCCAAAATTTTTTGAGATTGGCGAATGTCTGCTTCTAAACTGTTTGCGGTTTTACCAATGTCATTGTTTGCATAAAGGAAACCGAAAACCAACACACAAGCCAAAATAACACCCAAGAGGATTATGGGTAATTTCTTTTTCATAGAATCACACTCCTTTATCAAATTAAGATTCTTGATTTTCAAACTTGCTGGCGGCGAACGGTTTGTCAAAACCGTTTGCGGACGGCAAGTCCACAGGGGATAGCCGCTTTAGCGGCGCAAGGGGGTGTAGCCACCTTGACGGAACGAAGTGACGCAACATTCTCGGTCATGCAGTTTTCTTCTGCTGACGGAGAATGAAGCTCCGCAGGACGCACTACTCTCGACAGAGAGTATAGAAGTGCGCCCTTTAGTTCCTAAAGGGGTTTTATCAGTGCGACAAACTGAAATTTTACGATTTTTTGTTTTTCAAAAAGTCAATAGTTCTTTTCACGATAAATACGATACATATCAAACCTGCAATCCCACAAACAATAGAGTCCTTTAAGTCTGCAAATCCTCCTGTGTACTGCATTGCATAATAATAAACCGTCCATATCAGTATCAATACGAACACACTAATACTTAACCAATAAGACTTTTTCTTCATCTAATTTTCCTCACATTGAACTTCCGATTTGTTGCTCAATTTCGTATTCAAATTATACCATAAAACTTGTGAACAATTCTACCGCAACTTTGGACTATATGAGAAAAGTCCGAACAGTTTTCTGCCCGGACTTCCTCGCTCAATTATAAATCAACTCTGCTTTCACAACTTCCTCTGCCTGCGCCTTGCAAGCGTTCATCTGCCGCACCCATTCCATTTGGTTTTCAGCTTTCAGTTGCTCGGTCACGCCGTTTTGCTCTGCCAGTGACCGCACGATCAGCTCCATGCGGTTTCGTGCCGCTTCGTCAATCTCGGCGCAATGCTCAAAGAACTTGTCGGATAGTACCAGCTCATTGAACAGTATCGGACGGTGCATTTTCAGATACGCCTTGCGAAGTCTGCCGTAGTGTCCGAGGGGCTTGGTCTTGCGGATAACGATGTTCGGGATAAGATAATCTCCGTTCTGTGTGTAAGCGATATTCATGCTGTTTGTACTCCTTTCATCGGCTCTCTCTGCGGTAAACTGCTGACAGGGACGAACACGCCCTTTGCAATGTCCTCCGCACGAATGGCGGCTTTCTTAGCTTCAATTTCTGCCTTTTTCCGCTTCTTGATTTTGTCCTCGTATCGCTTCTGCGCTCCGCTGGCTTTCCGCTTCAAGTAGTTCTGATGAAGCCTGTCCTTGCGTTCCTCACGCTTGCGGATTTCCTCTAATTCCTCCGGGGTAAGCTCCGCTTCTCCAAACGCCGGGGGAACGAATCGCCCAACAAAATTGAAGTAAATCTCGACCTCCTGTGTGGTCTGTATACTGCCTTTACGGTCACGCTCATGCACAAGGATTTTCTCGATAAACTCGTTGAGCATGGCAATGGTCAGCTTGTCGAAGTTCTCATACTTGTCAATCAGAGCGATAAAACGGTCAGCGTCCTTTTCGTGCTTCTCATAGCTCTTGACAGCCTTTTCCAGAACAGAGATTTCAGCGGTAAGTTCGGACTGTTCCTTTTCGTATTGAGCGTCCAGAGTGGCGTATCTGCTGTCGGACAGCTTTCCTAAAATGTTGTCCTCATAGATTTTACAGAGCAGGACTTCCAGCTCGGAGACTCTCTGCTTTGCGGTGGCAAGGCGTGTCCGCTGTTTCTTGACCTCTGCCGTCTGCTGGCTGGACTGCGCTTCCTGCACCACACGGACAAACTCGGCTCGGTCATGCTTGGCATACTCGGCAATAGCTTTGAGCATTTCAGAGACAAGGGACAGTACCACATCTTCATTGATACGGTGCTGTGTCGTGCAGAGCTTTCCAACTGGGACTTTGCTGTATTGGGAACAGGTATATTGAGAAATACGCTTGCCGTTGTTGGTACGGTGGACATACATCTTGCCGCCGCAATCGGCACAATAGAGCAAGCCCGTGAGGGGAGCTGCTTCGCCCCAGCCGTCCGGGTAGCGTCTGACATTCCCACGGATTTTCTGCACAAGGTCAAAGGTCTGCTGGTCAATGATAGGCTCATGGGTATTCTCGAAAATTGTCCATTCGTCCTCCGGGACATAATGGCTTTTCTTGTCCTTGAAGTGCTTTCGGGTCTTGAAATTGATGGTGTGTCCCAGATATTCACGCTTTTCAAGAATGTTGCAGATGGTGGAAGAACCCCAGTCGTACACATCTTTGAAAGTCTTATTCTTGTTCACACCCTCGCCGTGCTGGGCAAGGTAAGCGGACGGAATAAGCACCTTTTCCGATTTCAGTTTGCTGGCGATCTGATACGGACCGTAGCCGTCAATCGTCATGGAAAAGATACGCTTTACCACTTCGGCGGCTTCGGGGTCAACCAACCATTGGTCTCTGGCTTCATTCCAGAGATAGCCGTAAATGACCGTGCCTGTAAGGTGCTTGCCGGACTTGCCTTTGGACTGGAAAGTGGAACGGATTTTACGGCTGGTGTCTCTGGCGTAATACTCGTTCATAATGTTGCGGAAAGGGGTAAAATCATCGTCCCCTCTGGCACTGTCCACGCCGTCATTGATGGCGATAAGGCGAACGCCACGCTGACGCAGGATTTCCATAATCTGACCGACTTTCAGATAGTCACGACCCATGCGGCTCATGTCCTTGATACACAGGTACTCCACATTCCCGGCTTCAACCTCTTTCATCATTGCCAGAAATCCGGGACGGTCAAAGCAGGTACCGCTAATGCCATCGTCCGTGAAATGGACAATGTTTGTAAAGCCCTGCCGTGCGGCGAACTCCTCCAACATAGCCTTTTGATTGGAAATGGAATTGCTCTCACGCTGTTGGTCATCATCTTTGCCAAAGTCATCACGGCTCAGTCGTTCGTACAGAGCTGTGATTTTCTCATTTTTTCTCATAACTTGCGCTCCTTTCTTCGGTTTTAGGTTGTGTGTTCTAAGAGACTTCCCAACCGCTTGATTAAGAAGTCTTTTAGAGCATACAACACCGGCAGCCAGCTTGTAAAGTTTGTACTGCCGCCCGGCAAAGCTGTTTGGCTTCTTTTTTGCCAGTTCCTCAAACAGCAGATCCACCGGGTTCTGGTATTCCTCATCGTCCTCCAGCACCTGCATGGTGTTGAGCATTTCCAACAGTGTTGCAAAATTCTGCTCCTCCACAGGGGCTTCATAATGCAGATAGGCGATCAGTGCAGTGAGCAAAAGACGTTCGCTTTTCTCCCAAAATGGATCGCCGCCGCTGCCTTCACCTTTCGTGTTGGTCATCAGGGTCGTGACCAGTTTCAGAATATCTTTTTCGCTGTGGACATAGGCGAAGGGGTTATAGTGCATCGACTTTTTGAAGTTGATGGTGTTCAGGATCCTGACCTTGTAGCCGTTTTTCAACATTGCGTTGCCACATTCAAGCAAGATCGTACTTTTGGGGTCAGTGACCACATAGGAGCTGTGACATTGTAAAAGGTTGGGCTTGAGCCAAAACCGGGTCTTGCCGCTGCCGGAGCCGCCCACCACCAGCACGTTTTTATTTCTCGCGTTCTTGGGGTCCGGCGGGCGATTGCTCATCATCAGCCGTTCCGTTTTGGTAAGGATGATATTGTCCTCAAACTTCGGAGCCATGAACGGCTCAATGTCCTTGGGGGTGCCCCACCGGGCTGAACCGTACTCCATGCCATGCCGGTACTTCTTGGCGTTTTTGCCACGCAGATAGACCGCCAGTCGCAGCCCTGCGCCGCAGCATACGCCCACCAGCAAATCAAGCGGATGCAGGCTGGGCAGCGGGTTCGCAAACGCCAGCGGAACAGTGCCCATCATGGACATGATCTTATCGCCCAGTTCCTTGCCCTCCGCAAGCCGCCATGCTTCACCAAAGTTGGTTGCCGCCAGCCCTAGCAAAATATAGGGCAGATACAGTGCCAGCAGCTTTGTCAGCTTTTTCGTGGTCACAGTCCACGCTCCTGTTCCTTATGCCGGACTTTGCCGGGGAGTTCTGCCGCCGCCTGCACCAGTTCCTGCAATCGTGCCAGCACCGAGGGGCGTTTGTCCTTGTTCAGCAGGGACGCCGAATACTCCTTGAACGCAGAGTGAAAGGCTTCAGCGTCCGGGGCTTTGAAAAAGACCAGATACCGGGGCGGCACCTCGGAGGTGTCCTTGCGGATGGCGTAGTCGATGCCGTACTTTTTGGCATAGCGTTCCAAGCCATGGATACCGGTCTTGCTGATCTCCACGCTGGACACACCCCGGTTCTGCCGCAACAGGGTGCGGACGCTCTGCTTGCCTTGGGATGCCTTGGACTGGTACAGCCGAAACGCCGCCTTTACCGCCCGGAGGACAGTCCGGGCGGACAGCTTTGTGGTGGAAATCATAATGTTGAATGACTTCTGTTCGATTTCTTCCTGCACTGCCATCACCTCCCGTGCAGCAGGGTGATTTTAGCGGTCATGCTCAGCCGGGGGCTTGGTGCGGGGCTTTTCTGTGGGCGGTTCATCCGGCACCGGCAGCACCAGCAGATGGTTGCCCAGTTTCAGAAAGGCTTCCGGCTGATGAAAAAGCTGCTCGTACTTCTGCGCCAGTTCCGGGGTCAGGGATGCAAAATCCTCCTCGCCCAGACCCACCACCAGAAAGTCTCCGGCAACGGCATCGTACATTTCTCCGTTTTCATCCCGAAGGGCACGGTTCAGAGGCAGTCCCATGAGCTTGCCGTCATCGGCATAAACGATGGCAACCGGGTCGGCAAAGGGATAGCTTGCGCCGATGGAGCCGCCCACAGCCTGCTGCAAAGCCTTCAGGTCGTTATCGATCTCGACCTGCTGCGGATGCTGTCCCGGCGCAATTTGCAGCACTGATAAGGTGTTTTCAGCCATGCGAATCCTCCTTTCCGTTCAGTCCGATCTCACCGCTCCGTGCCTCCTGCATCAGAGCCGCCACGAAGAAGCCGAAAAAGGCACCCGCTTCAAAAAAGGCGAAACCGATAAAAAAGTTCAGCATAGCACACCTCAGTCGATGCAGATGCAGGGCAACTTCTGGTCGTCTGCCATCAGGGTGATGCTGTGGCTTGCCAGATACTTCTGGAACAGGTAGACCTCATCAATGGTCAGCGAGATGACCTCGCCGTCCATGTTGGTGCGGACCAGAATCACCGGGCCGGTCAGGTAGTGCTTGCCGCCCATCTTCAGCACTTGCGCCGGATTGTAGCAGAGCAGCAGTGAGGTATCAGGGAGGTTCAGGCAAGCATCATCCTCCTCAAAGCAGGGCAGGATGCCGGGAGCCTCATCCAGCGTGATGACGGTCAGCTCCATATCCGGGGCAATGGCTGCGAGGTAGACCTCACCGCCCCGGTTTGCCGCCAGTGCAGCGCAGATACGCACGTCAATGGTGATTTTCTCGGAGCGGATGGTACAGGTAGCGTTGTTTTTCATAGGCGTTTCTCCTTTTGTTTGCAAAAGAAAAAGACCCCATCGGGTCTTTCGTTACGGTATAAGTCAGCGTTCATTCTGCCGCTGCTGTTTGCGCTGCCATTGTTCCAGCAGCTTGATGATGGTGTCCTCCATCTGTTTCGGGGTGTAGCTGCGAGGAAAGTATTTTCGCAGGGTGTCGTTTTTGATGACTACCTTGTCCAGTTCATCCTTTTTTTCTTCTCCCATCACGGCAAAGGCAACATCATACGAGAAATGTCCTTCCTGCGCCAGCTTTTTAAGCCGCTGCGCTTGGGATAAAGACGGTGCATTCTGGGTGTCGTTCATTGCTTCTAAAAAATCCCGCTGTTGGCTTTCGTCCAGATAGGACAACTCCACAGCGGGATTGAAGGCAATTTTCTTTTCGTCCACCATGTCCAGCAGTTCGGGGATAAGGTTGGTCAGGCGGATGAACCGCTGGACGGTTTTATATCCCTCGCCAGCATCTTCCGCAACCCGTTCAATGGACAGCTTCGACTTCTGGACAATTTGTCCAGAAGTTAAATCTGACCTAGCACCTTGATTTTTTATTGCTTCCAGCTTCATCTTGTAAGCGAAAGCCCTCTCGCTTGGCAAGATGGTTTCGCGTTGAAGATTGCTGTCTACCATGAGCAAAACAGCGGCATCATCATCCATATTGCGGACAATGACCGGCAGGGTGTCCAGTCCGGCAAGCTGTGCAGCGTGCTGACGGCGATGCCCGGAGATGATCTCATAGCCCCCTTCCGGGCGAGGGCGGACAATCAGCGGAGACAGCACGCCGTACTGTTCCACGCTTTCCACCGTGCGCTGCATGGACTCGTCATCCAAGACCTTAAAGGGATGGTCTTTGAAGGGGAACAATTCTCCAATGGGAATCTGCTGCACCTGCTCCCGCTGCTGTTCCTGTCGGGATTCTTCCGTGGAGAAAATGTCATCTACCCCTTTCAGCGACACGCTTAAGCTGCTTTTCGGCATTCGCCAGCACCTCCTTCGTCAGAGATTGGTAGGCTTCTGCCACCTTACCTTTGGGGTCGTGCTGGAAAATGCTTTTGCCCACTGCACTGATTTCCGCAGCGCGGACAGACCGTGGAATGGTCTGGTCGAACACCTTGATCTTGCTGCCGTAAGCACCCCGAATCAGGTTGTCGATCTGCTGCCCATAGTTGGTGCGGCTATCTGTCATAGTCAGCAGGATGCCTTCGATTTTCAGCTTCGGGTTGATCTGCCGCCGAACTTTTTGGACGGTCCGTAAAAGCTGTTCCAGACCTTTTGCAGACAGGTACTGTGCCTGCACCGGAATCAGAGCAGCGTCTGCCGCCGCCAGTGCGTTGATGGTGAGCATCCCCAGCGAGGGCATACAGTCCAACAGAATAAAATCGTACTCCCGTTTGGCACTGTCCAGCACCTGTTTGAGCATCTTTTCTCGGTTCATGCTGTTCACAAGGGCAACTTCTAGCCCTGCCAGTTCAATGTTTGCTGGAATAAGGTCAACGCCCTCTGCGTGGTGCAGAATGCCCTCGCCGGGCTGGATGGGCTGGTCGTTCATGGCTTTCTGCATCAGGGTGGACAGAGTGGTGGGCAGTTCATCGGGCTGCTGCCAGCCCATACTAATGGTCAATGACCCCTGCGGGTCGGTGTCCACCAGCAGAATTTTTTTGCCCTCCATCGCCAGCCCAATGCCTAAGTTCTCACAGGTGGTGCTTTTCCCCACACCACCTTTTTGATTGGTGACTGCGATAATCGTAGCTTTCTTTGCGATAACATCACCCCGCTTTCGGTGAACCACGCGCAAAGTCGTGGTTTGTCTTGTTCTGATAGTAGAGGTTCATGGTGGTGGGCGCATTGTAGAGCATCGCCAGCAGATACTGCTTCATGTTCCGCACCGGGGCGGTGTTTTCTACCAGAGAATCCAGCACAAAACGGATGTGGTCAGCGTTCAGCTTCATAAACCGGCTGCGTACCACCTCGGCGGGCTTATCGTCCCCGGCAATGTGCAGCAGTTTGCGGTTGGTGGCACAGGTGTCCACCAGCAAATCTACGATCTGATAGATGGTATCCTCATCGTCCGGGCAGAGCCGGAGCAGAAGGTCTACCTCCAAAGACTGAGAAAAATATTCTTCCAGTTGGGCGCGTTTGCTCATCTCATCCGATTCTTCAGAATAGAATGGATCAGTCTCACTCATTTCAGTATCATTCTCTTTAGTCTTATTACATCGTGATTTTGAAGGGTCTTGACACGCGATTTTGAAGCCTCCAGAATCGTGATTTTCACGATTCTGGAATATTGATTTTGACGATTCTGCTGAAAAGTTTTTCACATACACCAAACTTGGCTTTCCCAGACCTCTGCGTTTTCGTTCAATCAGACCAAACTTTTCGAGTTCCCGGAGCAGCTTTGTCGCTTTGTTGTCTGCGCAACACAACGCCCTCTTGACATCCTCTATCGTGAAGGTAATGAACACCCGGTTCTGCTCGTCCAGCCAGCCGTTTTTCACGGACAGGCTCATGCGGTCAAGCAGGATGCCGTACAGGGTTTTGGCATCGGTTGATAAGCTCTGGAATCGCTGTTCCTGAAACAGAGCCTTGGGAATGCGGTAGAACGAAAACAGCTCTCCGGCCTGTCCGTAAAAATAGTCAAGGGTCATACAATTCTGTCAAGGATGAAAAAACAACGATGATTCATTGACATGGTTGACAAATCCTCCTTATAGATAATTCGTGCAAACAAAAAAGCGCAATCTCGATTTTTGAAAATCGGAATTGCGCCATGTAACTTAGTAGGGGAGAATGGTCATTTGTCAGGGTCGGTTGACCACAATTTGACCACAAAAGAAACGAAACATCTTGACATCTAACGAAACAGAATGATAAAATAATTTTGAAATTTGATGATACTGCGTACAAGTGGTATCGGAGTGTCCATTGCGTTTTTGAGAGAAGCACAATGGGGTTCAAGAGGCCGTGAGTTCGATTCTCGCCACTCGGACCAAACAAAAATAATCCGAACTTGTTTCCGATAGGAGATGGGTTCGGATTATTTGTTTTCTTCGGAAAACTCAATATGGGTGTCCGTGGAAGATGAAATCCGAAATCATAGATTGACCGACATAAGCCACAACATGATTTCAGGAGGACACGAGTATGAAGTACGATGCAAGAGCTTGCAAATTCAACATGGACACCGGCTGCGTGGAGCTGCTGCTCCGGGATGGAAGAAAAATTTCCATCAATTGCACCGGAGTCGAGGATGCGTTGGATGTGACCATAGCGCAGAGGGCAGAATTGGACTACCTCATCTACAATGACCCACTGGCGTATGCAGATTTGATTCTGAATGGTGACCCGGAGAAATATCTGAAACAAATTTTGTGAAATGAATATTCTGCGATTTTACTGAAGAATTGACAATGTAGCGAAAACTAGATATCATAGCAACAGGCTTTATTTTGTTTCAGAAGAGGTATTAGCATATGGAAGCGTATGAATTAGATAAAATAAAAGTTTTGGCAACTTCTTTCCGTGGTGCAATTGAGATAGCAAAAGATGCTGGTGAATTTGATAATGACTTTGCATTTCCTCGATTTCCCAAAGGATGCTGTGGAGATACAAGCAATCTTTTAGCTGAGTATTTGGCACAGCATGATATTTACACATATTATGTCTGTGGTCAAAAAGGTACCCAATCACACGCATGGCTGGTTCTTGTAAACACTGTAACAGTGACAACTGATAATTCAGATGCTGACAGAAAGTATAAAAGTCTGATAAGTGTTTATAATGAAGATAATGATGTAATGCTACTGCGAAAATACTATAACTTAAAAGATGCTATTATTATTGACATAACCGGAGATCAGTTCACAAATCAAAAATGTTTTTTGTATTATAACATTCCTGTTTATGTTGGTTTTTTAGATGACTTTCATAAACTTTTTAGGGTGGATCAATGCTCTATCCATGAACCTGCTAGATTGTGGGATGCTCGCTGCAAAAGTCTGTATCGAGCAATAACTAAATATATAAAGTGATTCGCAGTATGAAACGAAGTTTTTTCAATTAAGGTATAAAACAAAAACAGGGTGCGCCCACCCGGACGCACCCTGCCAAAAGCCACAGACAAGAATGATATGTACAGCAGGGAGTTCCCCAGCGGGAACTTCCTGTTTTTCGTTGTTTGCATGATGAGCCTGCTCTGCCTGCCATGCGGCAAACTCCCTCTGGCCTTCCTCACTGTTCCAGCAGGCAAGGATGGCCGGGTAGAATGCCCGTGCCAGACGGTCGATGACTTCATCGGGATATGGGAAAGTGTTTGTGGACTTTTTCTTTTTGTTCAAACGCACGCTCCTTTGATCGTCCCACCGTGGCAAATTCGGGCGAGAAAATCAAAGTTCCAATTTTTATCAGGCGCAAGGGCGCGGATAGTTTCCGCCCTGCACTTGCGGCTGGTGGCTCGTTGATGGCTTACAAGTGCCTGTCGTTATGCCGTTTTAGAGGATTCACCGCTGGATTCTGCAAGAACTTCGTCCAGCGTTTTCAAAAATTCAAGGTGAGGTTTCAAGGCAAAGCGAAGAACTTTGACCTGTTCCGGATGCGTAAGAAGTTTCGGGTTCAAGTCGAACGTAACTTCCCAACTCTTTCGCATGAGAGATTCAGCATTGTGGAGCCGATAGTACAGTTCGAGAAACTTTTGGGGAACATCATAGTTTTCATCAATGGTGTTGCTGGCGGCTTTTTCTGCCTGCTTCACCGTTACTTTGTTGGGCTTGACTTTCTTCGGCTTCGGCACATAATTCTTGATTTCTTTAAAGATTTCAGCCTGATCTTCGGGCTTGGCTTTGCCGAGATTTTCGAGAAGATAATCGGGAATGTGCAGTTCCTCGCGGAAGAACCGATCACGGAAACCGGGAGACAGTTCATCCGCAACGTCAACGCCGTGGGCATAGTATTCTGCCCGGCGGACTGAACTTGCGCTGCTGTGATTTTCCTGTGCAATGCGCTCACAGGTTTTCATGGGCTTCTGGTTGTGTTCAGATTGAACACTGCCAGATTTCTTTGCAGTATGCTGATTGCCGCGAAATGCTTCGGTGCGCTTTTCAGAGGAATACTGCTTACCCATAAGGAACTTCTTCTGCTCCGGGGTCAGATTACGCCGCCCTAACTGATTCTTGCAGATCCATGCGAGGACTTCTTCTCTGCTTTCAAACGGGAGCGGCATGGTAGAGAAAGAGATTTCGGGATGCTCCTGAACGATTTCATAACGATTGTGACCGTCAACAAGGGTGTTGTTCCACACGATCAAAGGAGAGAGCAGCTTGCCCTCTTTGAGGATATTTTCTTCAAGCTGCTTGAATTCATCATCGGTCAGAGGGGGAATCTGGGACTGGAACTCCGGGTCGATTTTCAGATTGATCATACGCACACTCCTTTATCTCTCCTGCTGCGCCGGTTCTTCCTCCCGGAAAAAGGACGCAACATTCTGCTTTGCGGTTTTCAGTTTGAGCAGTTCTTCCTTAGCTTCCTTGTACTGCTCGTAGAACTTTGCCTTTTCGGATGCCAGCTGCGCATACTCGGCTTCCAGCTTTTTCGGGCTGGGCAGCTTGGTGATGTCGTTTGCCTTGAAATAGGCTGCTGCTGCACGGTATGCTGTCAGCTCTGCACGGTGCAGCTCCTCAAAGGCTGCGGGTCGTTTGGCAGCTTTCAGTTTCTGCGCAATCGGGCGGTACTGCTGGTAGGCAGTAGCGTGACTGCGCAGATTCTTGTTTTCTGCCATGCGGGTTTCGAGGTCTTTCACCACTGCCAGTGTGTCGTGATACTTGGTTTCCAGTTCAGCGATGCGCTGGTTTAGAGCGTCCTCGTCGGTCAAGCCCTTTTCCTGCAGAAGCTTCACGGTCTGTGCCATAACTTTGAGATTGTGTTTCGTGAGCCAACGCTTATAGCCAATGCCCTTGCCCTCGGTCATCCTCGACTGGATGTCGATCAGTTTCCCAATGGTATCCTGCTTGAACTGAGCCTTGGGTTTGCGTTCGGCGTTTGCCTGCAACGTGGCAAGCACTGCTGCCTTATCGAACTTGTCACCGAGATGTTTCGCTCGGATGAACTTTGTTCTTCCAGCAGGCAGATAACTTAGGCATCCGCGACTTTCCTTGACGGTGATGCCATACTGCTGCATGAGCCTGTCAGAAAATTCTTCAAAGCTGGTAGCACGGTACAATACAGATGAAATCTGTCTCCGCAAGATGTCCTTTACGGTTTCAAACTTCTTCCGCTTGGGCGGCTGTCCGGCTGCAGTGAGGGCTGCGTTTGCAAGGTCGAGCTTCTGCTGCCCACGCCGTCTTGCCCAATACTCGGCTTCGCTCACGCGCTCCTTGGAGCCGTTGAGCAGGTCAATCTGGTACAGTCCGGCACCCTCGCACAACTCCATGACCTCGACACGCAAGTGCCGCATAGTCTGGGCAGTGCTGGAGTGCTTCATGCCCTCTAGCCAGTCACGGGGCTTCTGCATATAGGGCTTGCGTTCCACCTCGCGCATTCGGATGCTGCCGATCACGATGTGGACATGGATGTTTCCCGAATGGTTGTGCCCATCCGGGTGAGTGCAGACGATGGCAGGATGACCGGGAAAGTTTTCTTCGCAGAATTTCAGACCAAGGGCCTGTGCCTTTTCCATGGTCAGCCCGTTGTCGGCTGCATCTCTGGGGTCAAAGCTGATGATATACTGGTGGCTTTTGATATCACCGTGCTGGGTGTTCTTACCATACTTGCGGTTTGCCAGCAGACAGGCTGTTGCAAACGAGAAATCGCCACACTCAAGGGTGTCGAGCAGGTACGAATCCCGCAGCTTCGGCTTGCCCTGTTCATCCAGAAGTTGCTTTCCGGTGAACGCGTCGTGCTGGTAAACGAGGTACGCTTCGATGGCGGTGTAGTCCGAGTTTTTAGAGGCGATATGCTTGAGCGTTGCCATACAGTTCACCCAGAACTTTCTCGGCGCTGAGCCGGAATGCGGTCAGGTCTGCAAGTTCGTCAAGGATTTTCGCTCGAATCTGCTCGGTGTCTGCACCGCCGGAGTTGAAGTGCCTTGCAAGCTGGTTGAGGTTGGTGCCCACCTTGCTGCACTGAGCAAGCAGGGTGGAAACGGCGGTCAAGGCTTCTTCTCCGCCGTCGGCAACGATGACTGTTTTCTCGATCTTGACATTGTGGATGGCACGGCGGATAAAAGTGGAGAGGGAGAGATTCAGGAGTTTTGCAGTACATTCGAGTTCCAGTTTTTCATTTTCCGTTACCCGGAACTTGATGACGTGCGTTTTGATGTTCGGCGTGTCGTGGTGCTGGGAATTGCTAGGGGTCGATTGAACATTCGTTTTGGTCATTGTACCTCCTGTCTGTTCGATAACTCCTCGGTGAAGTTATGTAAGCACGACACGCCGTTGCTGTTCGCACCGTCAGGTGCGAACCATGAGCAGGGTTTGGGGCAGGCACGCCCCAACAAGATCACTTCGGAAATGCAGACGCATTGTAGAAGTGAAGTCCCGGATGGACAGAAAATTTTCAAGAATTGAAAATTTGTGGCCACGGGACGGTTCTTGCCCTCTACCGCTGCGCTCAAAACGTATTTTCAGTGATTGTTTCCGAATTGTTAAGACACAAAAATAAGTAGAGGTTGTCCTGCTCATGTATGAGAATCGCCGTTTGTTCCGAACGAAGTTCCTGCCCCTGTTTGTGCAACGGCGTTGACGGAAAGTCGGTATCACGTCCGGTCGGCTCATGAAATTTTCAAGGTGCAGCTCCCGTAAAAGAAAAATACCGCCCACGCAGCGCAGCGATGATTTTGTCGGGTGAATCGGCGGCAAAATGAATCGGGTGTGTTGCGGGGCGGTTAATCTTTCAGGGATGATCCACGGCGAGGCAGTGTTCAAAATGAACACGACCACATCTTGTGGATGGTTTCAAACCAATCCACAAAAGCAGCGGGATTTGTGACAGAGAATATCACGCATTGAACGGTGCGTCAAGATAATTTGAAAAAAATTATTGCGGCAAAGCGGTGATAGTAGGACTTATAGGAGGCTGCTTGAGCTGTTTTTTCTATTTACAGCTACAATGATAGCCATAGGGGGATTGTGATTGGTCAGGGCTGAAAAGGGCTTTCATAATTTGCTGCAGAGCATCATGTCCTCGACGCTCCCAGCGTCCTCAAAGGACGATTTGATGGGTGTGTAGGGATAAGCTGTAAAAAGAAGCATGGACGCCCCCGAAAAGGAGAGCGTCCATGCTTCTTGCTGTATCCGAATGGAGGAGATTGCGAAATCAGCGATTGTCCGGGCAGACGATTTCCAGCATCTGATCGAAAACCTCTTCCATCTGCCGCACCAGTGTGAACTGGGTGCGGGCGCGGTCGAGGTTGTGATCCGGGCGAGCAATATGGAAATAATGGTCGCCCTCCAGATAGTCAGTCAGAAAACGGATACCGCATTCCAGTGTCATGAGCCTTGCACCCCATGCAAGACTCTTTTTTTCTGCCATGCTCATAGATGCCCCGGCAGTGGAGAGATACCCTTTGGCGAACACTTCGTACAGATGCAGGTCAAAATGGACTTTGCTCTGGTCAGGTTCGTCCTCAGCGCAGTCGTTGGCACCGGTGCGGATGGAATCGCCGAAGTCGTAGGCCGAAAGTCCCGGCATCACGGTGTCGAGGTCAATGACACAGATGCCTTTTCCGGTAGCGGCATCGATGAGGACATTGTTGATCTTGGTGTCATTGTGGGTGACGCGCAGAGGAATTTCGCCAGCTGCCAGCTGATCCAGCAGGACATGGCAGTCCTGCTCCCTCGCATGGATAAATTCGATTTCCGACGTGATATTTTTTGCCCGGCTCAGTGCATCGGCGGCGAGGGCTTTTTCAAAATTGGCATAGCGGTTGGGCGTGTCGTGGAAGCGGGCGATGGTTTCGTGGAGGGTGGAGGCCGGGTAATCCTCCAGCTGGTTCTGGAATTTGCCCAGTGTCTCGGCCACGGTGCGGAAGTCGGTTTCGCTGCCGACCTGCTGCAAACAGATGGTATCTTCTACAAAGTCGTAGGCACGCCATGCGCCGCCGTCTGCATCCAGATAGTAAGTCGACCCCGACAAAGTTGGGATGACATTCAGCGTTTCCCGTGCTGGGTCGCCGCCCTCGGCAAGAATTTTCGCCCGCAGATGCCGGGTCACGCCGCAGACATTCTCCATCAGGCCCACCGGGTTAGTAAAGGTATCTGTGTTGATGCGCTGCAAAATAAAGCGTTTGGAATGATCTTCCCGCCAGACCACAAAGGTGTCGTTGATATGCCCCTCACCATAGTGGTGAGCATCGCAGAGCACAGGTCCGCCAAAATCAAAGGCATTTGCAACAGACTGGAGCAGAGAAAGGGTAACGGATTTCATCATAAATTCCTCGTTTTCGTTATACTTCATGCCGTTTTGACGGGGCAGGGCGTTGTCCCTGCCGCACCTGACGGCGGTATTCATTGGGGGTCAAGCCTTCCGCCTTGCGGAAGCATTGGGAAAAATAGCTGGGAGAGGAAAAACCCATCAACTCGCTGATCTGCGCCAGACTGTAACCGGTGTTGCCCAGCATATACTTGCTTTCCTCAATGCGGCGGCGGTTCAGATAGGTGATGGGAGAGATGCCATACTCTTTTTGGAAGGTATGGGCCAGATAGTATTTGTTGATGTGGGCGATTTCGGCAAGGGCATCCAGCGAGATATCTTCGCGGTAGTTGCTGTCCAGATACCGCTTGATCTCCACACACTCCCGGCTGTCGGAGCGGGGCGTTTCCTCTACCTGCAAAGAAAGCGTGGTACACCGCACCAGCCAGATGAGCAACACTTCCAGCAGATCCTGACAGACCGTTTCGCAGCCGTCCAGACTGCGGTCTGCTTCGGCCAGCAGCATATGGAGCAGCGTCACCATCCGTTCCCGATTTTCCCGGCAGTTGAATATGGCGTAGGAAGAATCTGATTTTCCAAATAAGATCTCGATGCCAGCAACGCCCAATACAATGTATTCCAGCGGTGCAGCATTCAGGCTCAACTCGGTATGCTCTACCTGCGGATTGACGATAATCATATCATCCGGTTTGACCGGATAAAGCTGACCGCTTAGATAAAACTGACCTTCTCCGCTCAGACAGTAGAACAGCTCTGTGCAGGAATGGGTGTGGGCAGTACTGTTCCAATCGCCGCCAAATTTGCTTTTGCTGATGTACAGCAGCCGGAAGGATTCCCGTGGAGCGGGAGCATGGCGGATATCAAATCGCTCGGTACTCATAAATGGCTCCTTTTGAGGCAAAACGCAAAAACTATAAAAATAAAAGCAAGATACTAAAAATGCAAGTCTAAAAACGATGCGTTTTTTCGTGCGTTTTTTCTCATTATAGAGGCAATGAAGAAAAAATGCAAGCCCTGATTTTTGGATGGGTTCAATACTTTTGCCTTCGATGACGTGCAAAAATGTGTCAAATTAGTTACAGATTGGGAAATGTTCCAAAACAATCCGACCAATTTTAGTGCTTTTGCCGAAAGAATTTTCCAAAAAGCAATATTTCTAAAAAATGAAACAACAAAGACCTTGTTGCAAACCGTAAAAACCTCTATATTGGAACCAGAAAAAACCACAGCCCTCTCGGACGAAGCCTGTTTGCCCCGGCTGTGTTTTGAACGGAATTTTATGATGGAGGATACACTATGAAACGCATTTCTCGTCGCAATTTTCTGAAAGCGGCTGGCGTGGGCGCCGCTGCACTGGGTCTGGCCGCCTGCGGCGGTTCTTCCAGCTCTACCGCTTCCAGCACAGCTTCTTCTGCCGTTGCATCGTCCGCTGCTCCCGCTGAGGACGTGACCATCAAGGTCGCCGCCATTGAGACCGCTTACGGTTCCGAGATGTGGCAGAAAGTCACTGATGCCTTTACCGCCCAGACCGGCATCAAAGTGGAGCTGACCACCGACAAGAATCTGGAAGATGTCATCGGCCCCTCCATGCAGGGCGGCGACTACCCCGACGTGGTCCATCTGGCCACCGGCCGTGAAGCTGCCCTGACCGAGCAGTTCATCAAGGGCAACCTGATCGCCGACATCACCGATGTGCTGAGCATGACCGTGCCCGGCGAGAGCAAGAAGGTGAGCGAGAAGATTGCCGGCGGCTTTACCGACACCTCCCTGACCAACCCCTACGGCGACGGCAAGACCTATCTGGCTCCCATGTTCTACAGCCCCTGCGGCCTGTTCTACAACGCCGGTTTCCTGAAGGAAAAGGGCTGGGATGTGCCTACTACTTGGGATGAGATGTGGGAACTGGGGGATAAGGCTGCTGCCGAGGGCACCTATCTGTTCACCTACCCCACCACCGGCTACTTCGACGCATTCTTCTACGCACTGATGTACGCCGCAGGCGGCCCCGACTTCTTCAACAAGGCTACCCACTACGAAGAAGGCATCTGGGACACCCCCGAGGCACAGACCTGTTTTGATATCGTGACTAAGCTGGCCTCCTACACCAATCCCATCACCCCCGCACAGGCCAACGATCAGGACTTTACCCAGAATCAGCAGCTGGTGCTGGACAACAAGGCCCTGTTCATGCCCAACGGCACATGGATCGTGGGCGAGATGGCCGAGGCTCCCCGCGCCGACGGCTTCGAGTGGGACATGACTGCTCTGCCGGCTGTCAAGGCGGGCGGCGACCAGTACAGCTACACTTGGTTCGAGCAGGCATGGATCCCGGCGGGTGCAGAACATCTGGATGCAGCCAAGCAGTTTGTAGCCTATCTGTACAGCGATGAAGCCTGCAAGCTGTTTGCCGAGAGCGGTGCTATCCAGCCTGTGCTGGGCATTGCCGATGATCTGGACGGCGACAACAAGATGTTCTACTCCATTTATGATAACGGCGCAAAGGCAGCTATGGGCAACTTCGCTTCCTTTACCGCAATCCCCGGCGTGGAAGTCCGCACCGTGTTCTTCGATCCCGTCAACTCGCTGGTGTCCGGCAGCATGACCGAGCAGCAGTGGATCGACGGCATCAAGTCCGCCAGCGACCAGATGCGCGCCAACATCATCGAGTAATTAAGCCCTGCCCAGCGGGGGCGGTTTTTACCGCCTCCGCTTTTTTGGGCTGTACAGTACCATCAAGAAAGGAGCGGTCAATCCCCTATGAGAACGGATAAAAGCCGCAAACGGTTCGTATTCCTCTGTGTGGCACCGGCTACCATCCTGTTTTTCCTCTTTATGATCCTGCCCACCCTCAACGTGTTCCGCATGAGTTTGTATGAGCGGGGTGCCTATTCTCCCAACGAGACCTTTGTGGGGCTTAAAAACTTCCAGCATCTGCTGCGGGACGCCCAGTTCATCCGCTCCATGCAGAATATGATCCTGCTCGTGGTGGTGGTCACCATCGTCACCTTTGCGTTTGCACTGGTGTTTGCCGCCATCCTCACCCGCGAAAAGATCAAAGGCCAGAACTTTTTCCGCATCATCTTCTACATCCCCAACATCCTGTCGGTGGTCGTCATCTCCGGCATCTTCTCTGCCATCTATAAGCCGGAAAACGGCATGCTGAACAGCATCATCGGCCTGTTCCGCAACATGAGCGACCCCATCCTGTGGAAGGGCGAAAAACTGGTCATCCCCTCCATCATCATTGCCATGGTGTGGCAGGCCATCGGCTACTACATGGTCATGTACATGGCCTCCATGTCTGCCGTGCCCATCAGCCTGTACGAGAGCGCCAATCTGGACGGTGCCGGGCGGCTGACCCAGTTCTTCCAGATTACCATCCCCCTCATCTGGACGAATATCCGCACCACCCTGACCTTCTTCATTATCTCCACCATTAACATGGCGTTCCTGTTTGTCAAGGCCATGACCAGCGGCGGGCCCAACGGCGCATCGGATGTGGCGCTGAGCTATATGTACAGCCAGAAGGACGCTGGCCTGTATGGTTACAGTATGGCCATCGGCGTGGTAATCTTCCTGTTCTCGTTTGCCCTGTCCGCCTGTGTCAACAAGGTCACCAACCGCGATACGCTGGAATTTTAAGGAGGGAAGAAGATGCAGAATACCACCGAAAAATCTTCCCGCTCTGCGGAAGGTCTGTACAAGTTTTTCATCTATTTTGTGCTGGTTCTGCTGGCCGTTACCATCATCGTGCCGGTGGCATGGGTGTTCATGGCCTCCATCAAGCAGAATGCAGAGTTCTACGGCAACCCCTGGGCACTGCCCGCCGGGTTCTACTGGCAGAACTTCGTCAACGCATGGAACGGCGCGAAAATGGGCGAATATATGCTCAACTCGGTCATCGTCACCGCGCTGGCGCTGGCGCTGCTGCTGGTCGTTGCCCTGCCCGCCGCCTACTGCCTGTCCCGCTTCCACTTCAAGGCGCGCAGGCTGCTGAACACCCTGTTCATGGCGGGCTTGTTCATCAACGTGAACTACATCGTGGTGCCCATCTTTCTGATGCTGCGGGACGGCGATGTGTGGCTGAAAAGCCATTTCGGCAGCGGCTTTCTGCTGAACAATCTGGCGGTGCTGGCGGTGGTGTACGCCGCCACCGCGCTGCCCTTTACCATCTACCTGCTGTCGGGCTATTTCGCCACTCTGCCGCACGATTTTGAGGAGGCCGCCTATATCGACGGTGCAAGCTATTTTTCCACCATGACCCGCATCATCTTCCCCATGGCAAAGCCCTCCATCATCACCATTATCCTGTTCAACTTCCTGTCCTTCTGGAACGAGTATATCATCTCCATGACCCTGATGAGCTCCACCAAGGCACCCCGCACCCTGCCGGTAGGTCTTTTGAACCTGATGCAGGCGCAGCAGAGCGCCGCCCAGTACGGTACCATGTACGCAGGCCTTGTGCTGGTGATGCTGCCCACCCTGATTTTGTACATCTGCGTGCAGCGGCAGCTGACGCAGGGCATGACCGTGGGCGGCCTGAAAGGTTAAGGTGACAGACGATGAAAGCATATTGGAAAAACCATCCCGCCCTGCGCATGATCCTGATGCTGGCGCTGTTCGTGCTGGCACTGGTGCTGGTGGTGTCCGGCTGGAAAATGACCGGACAGCTGGCAGGGCTTGGCATCATGCTGGTGGGCGTAGCGCTGCTGCTGGCTGTGCTGGCGCTGTATAACGCCGCCTACGATTGACCCCCTACGATTCAAAGAGAGGCAAAAGGAGAGTTTCCCATGGATGAAATAAGAAAGACCGGGCGCGTGACCATTCCCACAGACTTGGACGTTGTACCCGAAACACTGGAGATCTTAAAAAAGTGGGGTGCCGATGCCATCCGCGACTGCGACGGCACCGACTTTCCGCAGCAGCTGAAGGATGCCGATGCAAAGATCTACTCCACCTATTATACCACCCGCAAGGACAACGCATGGGCCAAGGCGAACCCGGACGAGGTACAGCAGTGCTACATCATGACCGGCTTCTACACCGCGCCCGGCGACACCGTGACCATCCCGCTGATGAAGGGCATCAGCCCGGAGCTGATGCAGGTGAACACCAACGACGACATCACCCGCTGGTGGGAGGTCATGGATCGAACCACCGGTCAGCCCGTGCCGCCGGAGCAGTGGAGCTACGCCGACGGCAGTGTGACCGTACAGGCCGTGCCGTTCCATGAGTATACCGTCAGTTTTCTGGCTTACCTCATCTGGGACCCGGTGCATATGTACAACGCTACCACCAACGGCTGGACGAATTTTGAGCACCAGATCACCTTTGACGTGCGTCAGCCCAAGACCCACAAGTATTCCATGGAGCGCCTGCGCAAGTTCATTGCAGAGCACCCCTATGTTAACGTCATCCGCTACACCACCTTCTTCCACCAGTTCACCCTGATCTTCGACGAGCTGAAGCGGGAGAAGTTCGTGGACTGGTATGGATACTCTGCTTCGGTCAGCCCTTATATCCTCAACCAGTTCGAGCAGGAGGTGGGCTATAAGTTCCGCCCGGAGTACATCATCGATCAGGGCTACTATAACAACCAGTATCGGGTGCCCAGCAAGGAATTCCGGGATTTTCAGGCCTTCCAGCGCCGTGAGGTAGCAAAGCTTGCCAAGGAGATGGTGGACATCACCCACGAGTGTGGGTGCGAAGCCATGATGTTCCTCGGCGACCACTGGATCGGCACCGAACCCTTTATGCCGGAGTTCAAGAGCATCGGTCTGGATGCCGTGGTGGGCAGCGTGGGCAACGGCTCCACCCTGCGCCTGATCTCTGACATTGAGGGCGTGAAGTACACCGAGGGCCGTTTCCTGCCGTACTTCTTCCCCGACACCTTCCACGAGGGCGGCGACCCGGTGCGGGAAGCCAAGGAGAACTGGGTTACAGCCCGCCGCGCTATCCTGCGCAAGCCCATCGACCGCATCGGCTATGGCGGCTATCTGAAACTGGCCTTGCAGTTCCCGGAGTTCGTGGACTACGTGGAGAGCGTCTGCAACGAGTTCCGCGAACTGTACGAGAACATCAAGGGCACCACACCCTACTGTGTCAAGCGAGTGGCCGTGCTGAACTGTTGGGGTAAAATGCGGGCTTGGGGCTGTCACATGGTGCATCACGCCCTCTATTACAAGCAGAACTATAGCTATGCCGGTGTCATTGAGATGCTGTCCGGTGCGCCCTTTGATGTGAAGTTTATCAGCTTTGAGGATATCAAGAACGACCCGCATCTGCTGGATTCGTTGGATGTCATTATCAATGTCGGCGATGCCGACACCGCACACACCGGCGGCATCTGGTGGGAAGACCCGGAGATCTCCTCCGCTATCCGCAAGTTCGTCTGGAACGGCGGCGGCTTTATCGGCGTGGGTGAGCCTTCCGGTCACCCGTATCAGGGCCACATTCTCCAGCTTGCCAGCGTGTTGGGCGTGGAAGAAGAAAACGGCTTCACCCTGAACTACGACAAATACAACTGGGAGGAGCACCCCGACCACTTTATCTTGCAGGACGCCGACCAACCCGTGGACTTTGGCGAGGGCAAAAAGAACATCTACGCCCTTGAAGGCACCGAAGTGCTGGTGCAGCGAAACAAAGAAGTGCAGATGGCGGCACACGACTTCGGCAAGGGTCGTGCCGTGTACATCAGCGGCGTGCCGTACAGCTTTGCCAACAGCCGTACCCTGTACCGTGCTATCCTGTGGAGCGCCCACAGCGAGGAGGAACTGCATACATGGTTCAGCTCCAACTACAACGTGGAGGTGCACGCCTACGTCAAAAACGGCAAGTACTGCGTGGTGAACAACACCTACGAGCCGCAGGACACCACCGTTTACACCACCGGCGGCAGCAGCTTTGCTCTGCATCTGGATGCCAACGAGATCAAGTGGTATGAGATCTAAGTTCTCCTTTTCATAAACGAACACAACGGGCAGCTCTGTTACCAGAGTTGCCCGTTGTGTTTGCTGTATCTGCCGATAACTCAACCTGTGTCAATCGAACGCTGCAATGGAGATGGCTGGAAACGCAGAAATTCAGTAATGCAAGCGTAATAGACCTGCAGAAAAAAGAAACTGCCCGCGCAAGTATGCGTAAGATGGTGAAGCACTTGCTGAAAAAATATAAGTATCCACCGGAAGATTATGATACGGCAATCAGCACGGTTATTAGCCAGTGTGAGATGTGGACTGACAACATGATAGTATGAATTGTATGAAATGCCGTTGATTTGTGCTTGACAATCGGATTCCTTTTCTGTAAAATGATTTTAGAAAATACTATTATTGAAAATAAGAAAGGCTGTTTTATGGGAAAGATGATCTTAGATGACCTCCGCAAGCGTCTGGAACGTCTGGACGAAGACGCCGATCTGATGATCGACAATAACGACCGCTATCAGATGGTGATTGTGGGCGGCAGTGCATTCATTTTGATGGGTAAGCTGACCCGCGCCACCCATGACATTGATGCCTTGAGTGTTCCGAAAGAACTATACAGTTTGCTCGGCAAGTACGACATCAACACCGATGTGGAAGCCTACATCGACAATTTCCCGTATAACTTCCAAGACCGGCTTCAGCCGCTACCCTTTGGTGGTACAAAGGTGCAGTTCTACACTCCCAGTCTGGAAGACTTGGTGATTGCAAAGCTCTGCTCGTTCCGGGATACTGACAAGGCAGACGTAGAGAGCGAAGCTGTGCGGAACTCTTTGGATTGGGACTTGCTGGAACACCTTGCAACGGATGAAGATGAACTGAAAGCCAGCATCTTGAACGATTGGCGGTATCGGGATTTTTATATCCGTTATCAGGAGTATGTGGAGAGGTGGAGACCATGCGAAAGCTGACATTTGAGGGTTTCTTGAAGCAGTATGTGGCAGAGCTTTCCGGGGTGCAAACGGCAAGCGTCCATAAGCTGGCAGATCGTATGGCTGAAAATCCCCGCCTGAAAGAACCGCTGTTTCTCTATGCGCTGGCCTTTAATAAAGTAGAACTGCTGCTCCGCTACACCGCAAACAGCACGATTGCTGCGGAATATGAGCAGCTTTCCAATCGCTACTCGCTGGCGCAAATGCTTCTACTTCTGGAAAAACAGTCACCTGAACTGCCAGAAGGCTATCGGAAAGTCTGGCGCAGCTATTGTTCGGTGCGGGATGCCGTCCTTGCAGACAATGACACGAAAGAACTGATCCATCGCCGGGTATTGGAACTTCAGCGAAAAAAGAAATTGACGAATTATCGTCTCTACACGGACTTAAAGCTGAATCCGGGCAACGTGAACGCATGGCTCAAACACAACGATTCCAGCAAAATGAGCCTTGACTGTGCACGGCAGATCTACAAGTATGCAAAAAGCTACCCGTCTGTTCGATAAGAAAAAGGAAGTGAGTCTATGACCGCCGTAATCTACGCCCGCTATTCATCAGATAACCAGCGTGAAGAATCTATCGAGGGGCAGATTCGGGAATGTACCGCCTATGCGGAAAAGAACGGCATCACGGTCATCAAGCACTACATTGACCGTGCATTCTCTGCCAAAACGGACAATCGCCCGGAATTCCAGCAGATGATCAAAGACAGCGGCAAAAAGCTGTTTGATGTTGTTCTCGTCTGGAAATTTGACCGCTTTGCCCGGAATCGTTTTGATAGTGCTAACTACAAGATGATTCTGAAAAAGAACGGCGTCCACCTGATTTCTGTTATGGAACCCATTGCCGAGGGCTCACAGGGCATTCTGGTAGAAACCCTTCTGGAAGGTATGGCGGAATACTACTCGGCAGAGCTGTCCGAAAAGGTGATTCGTGGTCAGACCGAAAACGCTCTGAAAGGGAAGTGTACCGGCGGTACGGGAACCATTGGTTATAAAATCGACGAGGACAAGTTTTATCATCTTGACCCGCTGACCGCTCCGCTGGTGCTGGAAGCTTTTCAGCGGTATGACAACGGCGATAAGATGGTGGAAATCGTAAACTTCCTCAATGACAAGGGTGTCCGCAATATGTTGGGCGGCAAAATGACCCACAGTAGCGTAAACACCATGCTGAAGAACCGCCGGTACATTGGCGAACTGTCTTTCCGGGATATCGTTGTGCCGGGAGCGATTCCAGTTATTGTTCCGAAAGACCTGTTTGACCGGGTGCAGAAGCGTCTGGATAAGAACAAGCGTGCCCCTGCCTGTGGCAAGGCAGACGAGGAATATCTGCTGACCACCAAGCTGCTCTGCGGCAAGTGTGGTGCGCTGATGTTCGGCGAAAGCGGAACCAGTGCCACCGGACGCACCTACTATTATTATAAATGCGCCAACGTCAAGCGCCGCAAGGGCTGCAATAAAAAGACCGTGCAGAAGGACTGGCTGGAAGATCTGGTCGTCCGGGAGACCATGAAGCTGATTCAGGACGATGCGATGATCGACAAGATCGTTCAACTGGTCATGGATGTCCAGAATCAGGAGAACACCACGATCCCGCTGCTGGAAAAGCAACTGCGAGAGGTCAACAAAAAGTTGGACAACCTGATGAAGGCAATCGAGGACGGCTTGTACACCCGGACAACGAAAGAGCGTCTGGAAGCGCTGGAAATCCAGAAAGATGAGCTGACTGTAAAAATCGCAGATGAAAAATTGAAGAAGCCCAGCTTCAATGAGGATTTCATCCGATTCTGGCTGATGAAATTCAGAAAGTTCGATATTTCGCAGAAAAAGCAGCGGAAAGCGCTGATTGAAATTTTTATAAATGCCATTTTCCTGTACGATGACCGGATGCTAATCACGTTCAACTACAAGGATGGCACCCAAATCGTCCGATTTGAGGACGCTTTGACGGCTGATGGGGTAGAAGGAAAAAGTTCGGATTTGTCCAGCTCTGCTGGACCAAAAGCTCTCTCGATTCGTCGAGAGAGCTTTTTTGTTTGTGTGCTTGTCAAAATGGAACAGCAGGGCCGGTGGTCAATGACCACCGGCCCTGCTGCGTTTACTGCGCCGCTTTTTTGCACCAGAGCAGCCCGCCACGTCGACGGCGGTGTCGGCGGCGTTGAACAGCTGCTGCAGCATGCTGCTGGCGGCAATGGGCAGGGCGAACCGGATCAATTTCCCGGTCAATGGCCTGTGGAGCATGTCCACGGAGGATGCGGTCTGCATGGAGATTCCTCCTTGAAAAAACGCAGGCATTATTGTAGCACCTGTTGTAGAATGAGAAAAGCGAATCTTTCAAATGCTATCCATGCAAAAACTGAATGAAACGGAGGAAGCCCCATGGACATGAACCTGCTGAAGTACCGCGCATTCGTCGCCACGGTGGAAGACGGCAGCTTTACCCGCGCGGCAGAACGGCTGCATTACTCGCAGTCCGGCATCAGCCGGATGATCGCCGACCTGGAGCGGGAGTGGAACCTGACGCTGCTGGAAAAAGGCGCAAAGGCCGAGATTGCGGCGCTGTTTGAGCGGTATCACCTGCAGCCGAACGTCCACTTCACCACCTGGGACGACTACGCGGTGATGTCCATGGTGGAAAGCGGGCTGGGCATCAGCATCCTGCCGGAGCTGATCCTGAAGCGGGTGCCCTACCGCATTGCTATCCGGGAGCTGGATGTGCCCGCGCTGCGCACCATCGCGTTCTGCCTGCGGGACAGAAAGAACGCTTCGCTTGCGGTGAAGCGCTTTCTCGAATATCTCGATTTCCGCGAAGAAAAAACAGCACAGCCATGCGGGAAAGCTCGAAAAAATTGAAAAAAGTCGGGACGAAATTTTGTGGGATGTGTAGAATATCGCTCGAAAAACTGGACATTTTGCCTAACAAATAGAGTGGAAACGTGTCAATATTGAGAAAAAAGTTTCACCATCGTTTACAAAACGGTTACAAGCTGGTATACTTTAAGGCAGTGAACGCATGAAAGCTGCCTGAGACCGAAAGGAGAATCCACCCGTGAATACCGCTGCACCGTCCCGAAAGAAGAAGCTGCTGAGCCTTGTGCTGACGCTGGTGTTTCTGCTCACCTGCCTGCCTGCCGCTTTTGCAGTGGACCTGAACGTGGACGCGGGCTTCTACTTCAAGCAGAGCCGCGGCGGCACCTGCACGCTGGCTTCGGCCGCCATGATGCTGCGGCGGCGCGCCTACTTCGACGGCCTGACCGACTGGTCTTCCGTCACCGAGAACAGTGTGCGCGGCACGGCATGGGCCAACGGCCTGTCTCACAGCTTTACATACAAGGAGATGCAGGTGGGCTACGCCACCCTGCCTTCCAGCAAAGTGGAAAAGATCCAGACCCTCATCACCCTGCTTTCGCAGCACCCGGAGGGCATCGTCCTGTATGACCGCAGCCAGCCCCACGCCGTGCTGCTGACCGACTACACCAACGGCGTGTTCTATTGCTCCGACCCGGCCGGGAACATTTCCTCCGGCCGCATCCCGCTCACCAGCTCCAGCGTGTCCGTCAACGGCGCGTCCTGCTACTGGTACGTTACCTCTGACCACAACTCGGTGGCTTCGGTGGCCGACGGTCTGCGCCTGGAGGGCATGAGTTACCCGGTCAACATTCAGGTGGGCAAGGGCATGGCCCTGACCGGCACGGCCAACAGTGCATCCGGCACCACCCTGACCAGCGTGCAGGTGGCCATTCTGGACACCAATGATCAGCCCGTGCAGACCGCACAGGCGGTGGTGGAAGGCACCAGCTTCTCCTTCAAGAGCGTGGACAGCCAGATCAAGTTCGGTGAGCTGGCAGAAGGCGCTTACACCTACATGGTCATGCTGACCGACTCCAACGGCGAGACCCTCTGCTTCACCAGCGACTTCACCGTTTCGGACGGTTCCAGCAGCACGGCTACTTATTGGTCTGCACAGGACACCGAAGGCACGAAGCTCTCCGAGGGCATCCAGCAGATCGAAACGACTCTGACCGATGCGGCCGAAACGACCATGGGCTGGCTCACCAGCCTGTTCGGCTAAAGATGCAAACAAAGCGGCCCGGAATGTGAAAAACATTCCGGGCCGCTTTTTGCTGTCTGGGGTGCTTGAGAAAACGTCTTATTTCAGCGTACCGTCCAGCACCTGGCTGTAGTACCAGGGCTTCGGGGCGTGGAAGGTCTTGCCGCTGAGGAACTCAAAGTCTGGCTGGTTGAAGTGCGGCATGGTCAGCTCCCAGGCGCACAGGGCCTGATACTTCAGCTTCAGCTCACGGTTGGCGGTGTTGTTGCCGTACTTGCTGTCGCCCAGGATGGGGCAGCCGATGCTGGCCATGTGGGCACGGATCTGGTGGGTGCGGCCGGTGATGAGATTGACCTTCAGCAGGGCCAGACGGCCGGAGACGGCGATGGTCTCATACTGGGTCTCCACTTCCTTGGCACCGGGCTGCTTGTCCTCCACGATCTTCACGATGCCGCGGTCCGCATCCTTGAGCAGGTAGCCGCCCAGGGTGGCATCCGGCGGCACGGGGCGGCCGAAGGTGACGCAGAGGTAGGTCTTTTTCACTTCACGGTTCTTGATGGCGGCCAGGAACAGCTCCTCGGCTTCCGGGGTCTTGGCAATGATCACAAGACCGCTGGTGCCGGTGTCCAGCCGGTGGCACAGAGCGGGGGTGTACAGGCTGTTTTCCTTATACTCGCCCTGCTGGTTCAGGTAGAGCAGGGCACGGTTCAGCAGGGTGTCGTCCTCCGGGCCGTCCACGGCAAGGCCGGCGGGTTTATTTACAATTAAAATCTGCGGGCAGTCGTACACCACCTGTGCCGGGCCGCGGGCGTTCTTCCAGGCCGGGCCGTCCACGCGCTTGTCGGCGTCCAGCACCTCGTCCAGAATGAACAGCTTGATCTCGTCGCCGGCCATCACGCGGGTGGAGAGCGGCTGTTTTTTGCCGTTGAGCTTGATCTTATTCTCGCGCAGAGCTTTGTTCAGGCGGCCGGGGGTCAGGGCGGGGTACTGCTGGGTCAGATAATTGTCAAGCCGGGTGGGGGCCAGACATTTTACTTTTAAAATTTTCACGGGAAATTCCTCTCTATCTTAAAATCAGTCGCAATAGAATGGGTCTTTGATTCGTTTTTATTGTAGCGGAAGAAATCTACCGCGTCAAGAAAGAAGGCGTTTTTATGAACCTGAAATATAAGATTCTGGCTGTTCTGGCTGCGGGCATTGCGTTGACGGCCTGCGGCGGCTCCGGCACCCCCGCCAGCACCCCCGCCTCCAGTGCGGTGCCCGCCTCGTCCCATGTGGCAGAAGAAGGCGTTACAGAGCCGATCAATCTGCTGACCGGGACACTGGACGATCTGGACGACCCGGATACGGTAACGTTTATCCCGGCATCCATCGTTTCCGGCGTACAGGACGGTAAATTGACTGCTAAGGTGTTCAGCTACGACCGTTATAAAAAAGAGGATATTGAAAACCTTGCTGTTGGCGACAAGATCACCTTCCACGAGGAGGGTGCGGCATGGAATCAGGTCGTGAACGATGCGGTGACGAGCATCGAAAAAAATGACGAATACCATCTTGTAAGCATCAACGGCGGCATGGAGCAGCCCAGCGGGCTGGACTTGAAGCTGGAGGATGACGACACCTACCGGACGATGACCTTTGACGATTACCCGCTCTATTACGAGATGGGAGAAAAGACGATGCCGCTGGCAGAGGATGTAGTGCTGAAAGACAGTTCTGCTGACCCGCAGGCCGAAGCCGTGGAGACCACAGGCGCGGATGCGGTGGCAGCGGCGATCAATGCGGAACCCGACAACTGGACCACCTATAATACCACGCTGGTGGTGCAGGGCGGCAAGGTGCTGGAGGTGCGCCGCATCTGGGTGCCGTAAATTTTGCTCAAAACCGTTGACAAACGTATTGCGTATGCTATAATTTAGCTGTACGCGAAGGGACGCTGTGTCTGCTTTGCGGAATGTAAAATTATGACAGATGGCAATGATGGGGTCAGAAATGCACACACCACCGTCCAGAGAGAGCGCCCACGGCTGTAAGGCGCTCCGGTCGGGATCATTTCGCGCCACCCCGGAGCTTCCGGCGAATGTAAACCGGACGCTGCGCAGCGTTAATGCGCCGAAAGCGGCAGGGGACAAGTGATCCTTTGCAATTTGGGTGGTACCACGGAGTTTGATGCACAAGCAGCCTTCGTCCCTTTTGGGATGAGGGCTGCTTTTTGTTTTTTCACCGTGCCGCCCCTCTGCCATAACAGCATAAAAACGGCGCCTGAGCGCCAAAAACGATTGAGGAGAGAAAACCTATGCAATGGACCGGTTTGAATGAACTGCGTGAAAAGTACCTGAGCTTCTTTGAGAGCAAGGGCCACCTGCGTCTGGACAGCTTCCCCCTGGTGCCGAAAAACGACCCCAGCCTGCTGCTGATCAACAGCGGCATGGCCCCCATGAAGAAGTGGTTCCTGGCGCAGGAGGAGCCGCCCCGCCATCGTGTGACCACCTGCCAGAAGTGCATCCGCACCCCGGATATCGAGCGCGTGGGCATCACCGCCCGCCATGGCACCTTCTTTGAGATGCTGGGCAACTTCTCCTTCCAGGATTACTTCAAGGAAGAAGTCATTCCCTGGGCCTGGGAGTTCCTGACCAGCGACGAGTGGATGGCCATCCCGAAGGACAAGCTGCACATCTCCGTCTACGAGGAAGATGACGAGGCTTACGATATCTGGACCAAGAAGGTGGGCATCGCTCCGGACCACATGGTGCGTCTGGGCAAGGAAGACAACTTCTGGGAGCACGGCTCCGGCCCGTGCGGCCCCTGCTCTGAGATCTACTTCGACCGCGGCCCCGAGTACGGCTGCGGCAAGCCGACCTGCGGCGTGGGCTGTGACTGCGACCGCTATATGGAAATCTGGAACCTGGTGTTCAGCCAGTTTGATGCTGACGGCAAGGGCCACTACGAGCGCCTGGCACGCCCCAACATCGACACCGGCATGGGTCTGGAGCGTCTGGCCTGCGTGATGCAGGGCGTGGGCAACCTGTTCGAGGTGGACACCGTGCAGAGCGTGCTGCACCATGTGGAGCACATCGCAAACAAGACCTACGGCGACGACGCCAAGACCGATATCTCCATCCGCGTCATCACCGACCACATCCGCAGCTGCACCTTTATGGTGTCGGACGGCATCCTGCCTTCCAACGAGGGCCGCGGCTATGTGCTGCGCCGCCTGCTGCGCCGCGCCGCACGTCATGGTCGGATGCTGGGTGTTACCCGCCCGTTCCTGGTGGAGCTGGTGGAAACGGTCATCCAGTCCAGCGAGTCCGCCTACCCCGAGCTGCGGGAGCACGATGCCTACATCAAGAAGGTCATCGGTACCGAGGAAGCAAATTTTGCCCGCACCATTGATGCCGGCATGAACATCCTGAACACCATGATCGATGGTCTGGAAAAGGCACACGAGCATCTGCTGAAGGGTCTGGACGTCTTCAAGCTGAACGATACCTTCGGCTTCCCGCTGGACCTGACCAAGGAGATCGCTGCCGAGCAGGGCATTGAGATCGACGAGGAAGGCTTCCACGCCGAGATGACCAAGCAGAAGGAGCGTGCCCGCGCCGAGCGCCTGAAGAAGAACATCTCCGGCTGGAGCGAGGACCTGTTCGGCGCACTGGAGGCCGAGCCCACCGTCTTTACCGGCTACGACACCCTGACCGACAAGGGCACCGTTGTGGCGCTGAGCGACGAGGAGACCCTGACCGATGCCATTGCCACCGACGAGGAGGCAAAGGACGGCGTGCTGGTGGTGCTGGATAAGACCCCCTTCTACGCTGAGATGGGCGGTCAGGCTGCCGACCACGGCGTGCTGAGCAGTGCTGACTGCAGCCTGCGCGTGTTGGATGTCAAGAAGACCCCAAAGGGCTACTATGTCCACACCTGCGTGCTGGAAAGCGGCATCGTGAAGGTGGGCGACCACCTGACCGCTCAGGTCGATAAGGAATACCGCATGGCCATTGCCCGCAACCACACCGCCACCCACCTGCTGCAGGCAGCTCTGCGCGAAGTGCTGGGCGACCATGTGCATCAGGCAGGCTCCTATCAGGATGCTGAGATCACCCACTTCGACTTCACCCACTTCAGCGCTGTGACCCCCGAGGAGCTGGCCCGCGTGCAGAAGATCGTGAACGACAAAATCTACGAGTCCATGAACGTCACCGTCAAGGAGATGCCCATTGAGGAAGCCAAGAAGCTGGGCGCAATGGCTCTGTTCGGCGAGAAGTACGGCAAGGTGGTCCGCGTGGTCGATATCGAGGGCTGGTCCACCGAGTTCTGCGGCGGCACCCACGTCAAGAACACTGCCCAGATCGGCGGCTTCAAGATCGTGAGCGAGTCCTCCGTTGCTGCGGGTATCCGCCGCATCGAGGCTGTCACCGGCCGCAACCTGCTGATCCGTGCAAACCTGCAGGAAGTAATGCTGCACACTGTGGCAAACACCCTGAAGGCAAACAACGTCACCGCTCTGCCTGCCCGTGCCGAGGCTGTCATGGCTGAGAACAAGGCTCTGAGCAAGGAGCTGGAGGAGATCAAGGCAAAGGTCGCTGCTTCCAAGGTGACCAGCCTGTTCGACAATGCCGAGGAGATCGGCGGCGTGAAGATCGCTTCCGCTTACTTCACCGGCACCACCGGCGACACCCTGCGCGGCATGTGCGATACCATCCGCGACAAGGCTGTTAAGCCTGCTGTGGCTGTGCTGGTGGGCAAGGCTGAGGACAAGATCACCATGGCCGTCACCGTCACCAAGGCTGCACAGGAAAAGGGCCTGAAGGCTGGTGCGTTGGTCAAGGAGATCTCCGCCATCGCAGGCGGCAAGGGCGGCGGCAAGCCCGACTTTGCAATGGCCGGCCTGAAGGACGAGACCAAGATCGACGAAGCTCTGGCTGCTGTCGGCGGCATCGTCAAGAAGGCCCTGGGCGAATAAGACTGCATCAAAATCAGAAAGGAGTTGTTTCCCATGGAAGATTGTCTGTTTTGCATGATCGCAGAGGGAAAGATCCCCTCTAAGAAGCTGTACGAAGACGAGCAGGTGGTGGCGTTTTACGACATCAACCCGCAGGCCAAGGTGCACTTCCTGGTGGTGCCCAAAAAGCACATCCCCTCTGCCGCTGCGCTGACCGAAGAAGACGGCGCACTGCTGGGCCACATCTTCGCCGTCATCGGCAAGCTGGCCAAGGAGCAGGGCCTGGACAACGGCTACCGCGTCATCTCCAACGTGGGTGAGGACGCAGGCCAGACCGTGAAGCACCTGCATTTCCATGTTCTGGGCGGCGAAAAACTGCCTGTCTGATTTCAATAGAAAAGGGAGATCGTTGAATTATGGCTGAGACTTATACGCTGCACGTTGCAGGCCTGACCCGTGAACTGACCCGCTGCAAGCTGAACGACCACATGGACATTGCTGCTTTCATCATGCTGGGCGATACCGAGCTGACCGTGGCTGCTGCTGCGGAGCTGCTGAAGAAGTGCCCGGATTTTGATATCCTGCTCACCGCCGAGGCCAAGGGCATCCCGCTGGCGCACGAGATGAGCCGTCAGAGCGGCAAGCCCTATATCTGCGCCCGCAAGGGTGTCAAGCTGTATATGCCGGACCCCGTGGTAGTGGAGGATCAGTCCATTACCACTGCCGGTAAGCAGAAGCTGGTCATCGACCGCAAGGAGCTGGAAAAGATGAACGGCAAGCGTGTGCTGGTGGTGGACGATGTCATCTCCACCGGCGGTTCCCTGAAGGCTCTGGATGCTCTGGCCGAGCAGACCCAGTGCACCATCGTGGGCCAGGCCGCTGTTCTGGCCGAGGGCGACGCAGCCGAGCGCAAGGATATCATCTTCCTGGAGCCGCTGCCCCTGTTCTTCCACTAAGCCGTCATGCGACGCCCGCTCTGCGTTTTCTGCGCCGGAATGCTGGGTGTTGAGTTAGTGTACGCTTTTTTGCCGCAAACGGAACGTTTTGTGCCGTTTGCGGCATTTTTTGTTGCCCTTTGCCTGCTGCTCTGCATCTTTGAAAAGACGCGGGCGGCGGCGCTGTGCATCCTGCTGGGGGCCGCTGCGGGCATGGCGTCCGTGCTGTACACCGAGAACCGGATGGAACAGCTTCGGGTGCGGTACGCCGGGCGTCCGCTGGTGCTGACGGCAGAGGTGGAAACGGCCTCGGACTCCTATTACCCCGGCATCGTGGATGCGGTCCTGCATGTGGAAGAAGTGAACGGCCAGACGGTGTCCTTTCGGGTGGAGTGCGAGACGCTGCCGGACTGCGAAGCAGGCCAGCGGGTGCAGGGACGCTTTACCCTGGCGGCACCCGCAGCAGGCAGCCGGGTGGACCGATACACCGACGGCATTGCCCTGCTGGCCGTACCGGACGAAGACAAACCGGATCTTGAAGTTCTGGGCGAGAGCGGCAGCTTCCGCGCCCGCACCCACCGCCTGCAGCAGAAACTCAGTGCATCCCTGCGCCGCCGCATGGATGGCAGCACCGGCGGTGTGCTGGCCGCTATGACGGTGGGTGACCGCAGCCATCTTTCAGCGGCGCTGCGCAGTGCTTACCGGAGTGCGGGCCTGTCCCATGTGCTGGTGGTCAGCGGCATGCATGTGTCCATCCTCTGCGGTGATATCCTTTCATCGCTTATCCCTTATGAATGGGAGCAGAGCTACCGCAGCCGCAAGCGTCGGGCCCTGTTCCGCAGTCTGCTGGCCTTTCTGCTCATGGGCGTGACCGGCTTCACGCCCTCGGTGTGCCGTGCGGCGGTGGCAGTGTGGGTGAGCGCGCTGGGAGTGTGGGTCTACGGTGCACCGGACACCCTCACCTCGCTGGCCGTTGCGGGCATTGCCATGACCGCGGGCAACAGCTATGCAGCCTGTGATATCGGCTTCGAGCTCTCGTTTGCGGCTGTGCTGGGCACCGTGGCGGGCGGTGCATGCGTCCGCCGCGCCCGGGAGTGGTACTGCCGCCGGTTCTGGAAAAAGGCGAAGAACCCGGTCAAACGCCCGTGGTATCTCAAGCTGCCAATGCGGCTGTGGGGCCTGGCGGAAAGCGCCTGCATCGCGGCTTGTGCGTCGGCTGCCACCTTCCCGGTGCTAGTGCTGCGGGGGCTGAGCATCAGCGTGTGGGCGGTGGCATCCAGTGTGGCCGTGCTGTGGCTGGTCCAGCCGATGCTGCTGCTCGGCCTTGGCACGGCTTTTGCCGGGCTGGTCCCGGCCCTTGCGCCGGTGTATGGGCTGCTGTCCCGTGCGGCCGTGCTGCTCACCGGCCTGATGGACCGCTGGGCGCTGTGGCTGGCCGAAAAGCCGGGCACCGGTCTTTATTTTGACACGGCCTATGCGGCCATCGTGTGCCTTGTGCTCATCGGGCTGTGCTGGCTTGCATTCCGCTGGAAGGTGCGCCTGCGTGCAGCCGTACCCTGCATCCTGCTGACGGCGGCGGTGACCGTCGGGCTGGGCAATGCTCTCAGCCGGGACGTGGTGCACATCGACCTTGTGGGCAGTGCCAACGCGCCGGCAGTGGTGGTCACCCAGAACGAGACGGCCGTGGTGCTGTTCCGGGGCGGAGCTTCTGCCCAGAACGCAGTGGAAAACCAGCTGGCTCGGCGGGGCGTGCAGAACGTGGAACTTCTGGTGGACCTGCGCACGAAGCCGCAGATGGCCTGCACGCTGGAAGCGGCGCGGACCGTCCGGGCCGAACAAATGGCGGCGAACACGGCACAGGAGCTGCGGTGCACACCGGCACGGGTGGAAGTGCTGCGCACCCGGGGCGGCAGCCTTGCGCGGCTGACCATCGGCAACCGGCAGTTTGTTGCCCTCAGCGGAAATGTGGAACTGGCAGAGCCGGTCTCAGCACAGTGGCTGCTGGCATCGCCTGCAAAGCCGACGGCAGTCCGGTATGGGAATGTGCTGGCGTTGCGCCGGTACGATTGGCTAGAGAGTGGGGATGCACTGCCTGCATCCCTCAGCCTGCGCCGGGGCGGCGGACTGAAGGCAGAGTAACGCTTTGCATTTGTGCCGGAGTGTGGTACAATAAAACAATATGAGGGAAGGGAGGTGCCTGCATGGCCACCGAAGCAAAACTGCGGCAGCTGGCCGACAAGGGCTGCCCGGTCTACTATTTTTATTCCAGCGAACGCTACCTTGTGCGGCAGGCGGTGGCGGCGGCCACCCGCATCCTCACGGCCGACAGCGACGAGGACGCTACCGTGCTGGACGGCGCGGCCCCGGAGATCGAACAGCTCATTATGGCGGCGGGCACTATCTCCTTCTTCGGCACCCGGCGCGTGGTGGTGCTGCCGGAGGTGGAGCCCGGCGGCTACGGCGACAAAGACCTGGAGGAACTCTGCAGCACCCTTGCCAGCCTGGAAAACGCCGTGGTGGTGCTGGGCAGCGTGTTTGAGCTGGAGCGCAATAAGCTCAAGATGAGCAAGCGGGCGCAAAAGCTTATTGCCCAGTGCAAAGCCCTTGGCTACACCGAAGAACTGGCAAAACCCAAGCCCTTTGAGCTGAAAGTGATGATGATCGACCGCGCCAAAGAGCAGGGGGCCACCCTGCCGGAGGGGGCTGCCACGGCTCTGCTGGAGCGCTGCGGCGAGGACCCCTTCCTTTTGGAAAACGAGGTGGACAAGCTCTGTGCGCTGTCCGGCTACCAGACCGTCTCGACGGCCATGGTGGCCGAGATGAGCACGGTGAGCCTGGATGCGGACGTGTTCGAGATGATCCGCATGATCACAGCCAAAAACGCCACCGGTGCCTGCAAGAAGCTGCAGACTTTGCTGCGGCTGCAGCAGGAGCCCATCGCCATCACGGGTGCCATGATCGGCAGCTATGTGGACCTGTATCGGGTCAAGCTGGGGGCTGCAAAGCGCAAACCTTATGGCACCGTGTTCAAGGATTTCGGCTATAAGGGCAGCGACTACCGGCTCAAGCGCTCGGCGGAAACGGCGTCGCACTATACGCTGAAGCAGATCGAAAATTGTATGCAGGTGCTGCTGGAACTGGACCAGAGCCTGAAAGGCCAGCCGGTGGACGCGCAGATTTTGCTGGAAACAGCGCTGTGCCGCCTGGCGATGGCGGGGAGCGGACGATGAAGGAAAACGAGATGATCCACACCGGCCGGGTGCTGATCGTGGAAGGAAAATACGATGCAGCGCGGCTTTCACACCTGACGGACGCCATGATCCTGCTGACGGACGGCTTTGGCATCTACAGCGACAAACAGCGCCAGCAGCTGTTCAAGGCGCTGGCGCAGAAAAACGGATTGATTCTGCTCACCGATTCGGACGCGGCGGGCTTCCGCATCCGCAACTATATCACGAATCTCGTGGGCGCAAAAAACGTGGTGCAGGCCTATGTGCCCGCCATCCACGGCAAGGAAAAGCGCAAGGAGCAGCCCGGCAAAGAGGGCCTGCTGGGTGTGGAGGGCGTGGACGATGCCATCGTGCTGCAGGCCTTGCGGGATGCCCTGGGTGCAGAGGCCGGGGCCACTCCCGCCCGCCCGGAGGGGCGGCAGATTACCTACACCGATCTGTATGAATGGGGCCTTTCCGGCAAGCCGGGCAGCGCCGAGCGCAAGGCGAAGCTGCTGAACGCGCTGGGCCTGCCGCCGCGTCTTTCCAAAAAAGAGCTGGTGGAAGCACTGAACCGTCTTTACAGCTTTGAACAATTAAACGAAATGCAGTTGAAAATTCTGGAAGATTGAACGCACGGCGCAAAGGCTATGGCTTTTGCGCCGTTTTTGTGTCCCATCGCTGGCGCAGCAGGTCCAGCGCATGGGTCTCCAAGCGGGAGACATAGCTCCGGCTGATGTGCAGAAGGCCTGCCACTTCCAGCTGGGTCAGCGGGGGCTGCCCGGCCAGGCCGTACCGCAGCAGAATGATCTGCCGCTCCCGGGCGGGCAGAGTGTCCAGCAGCTGGCGCACCCGGCGCACCGCGTCCTGGGTCTCGCAGGTGTCTTCCATGCAGAAGCTGTCCTGCAGCACATCGGCCAGCGTCAGGGCCGAGTCGCCGTCCGCTTCCAGCGATTCCTGCAGGGAGATGGTCTGCCCGGTCTTGCGGTCCCGCCGGAACTGCATACGGATCTCATTTTCAATACACCGGCTGGCGTAGGTGGAAAAGCGCGCTTTGCGGGTGGTGTCAAAGGTGTCCACGGCCTTCATCAGGCCGATGGTGCCGATGGAAACAAGGTCTTCCTGGTCGCCGGGGAGAGCGTAGTATTTTTTCACGATGTGTGCCACCAGCCGCAGGTTGTGCCGGATGAGCTTTTCCCGCGCAGCGGTGTCCCCGGCGTGCAGGGCGCTGAAGGCGGCAGCCTCCTCCCGGGCTGTGAGTGGACGCGGAAAGCAGCCGCTTTCCAGATGGAGCGCCAGAAACAGAAATTTTGTGGCGAAAAATTGCAGCAGGGTCAGCAGCATACCGGTTCCCTCCGTTCATTGCGGCGAAAAAAATGCATCACTGGAATGTATGCGCGAAGGCTTGGACGTTATCCAAACAGAAAAAAGAACATAAGGGAAGTTTATGGTACATCACTTTTTGTATAATAACCTCATAAGAAGCAACAACAGACTTCTGAGGAGGACAAAACAATGGCAAACGGTGACTACGGCTACTTCGGCAAAGGCGACACGGGCTATGCCCAGTACATGACGGCATTCAACCGCAGCTTCGGCGGTTCGTCCGGCGGCGGTGGTGGCGGCGGAAACCACAACAACAATGGCGGCGGCGGGGACGGCAGCGGATGCGGCTGCCTGATCGCTATTGCAGTGGTCGTGGTGCTGATCCTGATCGTCCTGGGTGGCTGAATCAATCCCTGCAGGTGAAACACAAGTTTTCCCTGTGGGGATTTTTTGAATCTGCTTGTAGAAAGCGGTGGTCTATGATAGGATGGGGCTAACGAAAAATTAGGAGGGCTTACACATGGTTTTACTGGTTGTGGATACACAAAAAGGTATCGTGGATGAACGCCTGTATGCGTTTGAAAAGTTTGTCAGCAACATCAGGGAATTGATCCGGACTGCCCGCGAACAGGGAATCGAGGTCGTCTATGTCCAGCATGACGATGGGCCCGGTACCGGTTTCTCCATCGGGGACGATGAATTTGAGGTCTATTCCGGGTTTGCGCCACTGCTGACGGAAAAACGGTTCGTCAAAACCGTATGCAGTGCGTTCAAAAAAGAAAGCGGTCTGCTGGAATATCTGACGGAAAAGGGCGAAAAAGATGTGATGGTATGCGGCATCATGACGGACTTCTGCATCAATGCAACGGTGGAGGCGGGCTTTGAGCATGGCCTGCACATGATCGTTCCTGCCTATGCAAATTCCACGCAGGACAACGAGTACATGACGGGGGAGCAGAGCTATCGCTATTATAATGAGTTCCTCTGGCCGGACCGCTATGCCGATTGTGTGCCCATGGACAAGGCACTGGAGCTGCTCAAAAAGTGAGGTGTTTACAATGATTTCTGAAAAAGTAAAAAATCAGATTCAAGTGGTGCAGGGTGACATTACTAAACTGGAATGTGACTGCATCGTAAATGCGGCCAACCGCAGTCTGCTAGGTGGCGGTAGTGTGGACGGTGCTATCCACCGAGCAGCAGGGCCGGAACTGCTGGCTGAGTGCCGCACGCTGCACGGCTGCCGCACTGGAGAAGCAAAAATCACCAAGGGTTACCGGCTGAAAGCAAAGTACATCATTCATACAGTAGGGCCAATTTACTCCGGTGTGGCAGAAGATGCGGTGCAGCTGGCGGATTGTTACTGCAATTCGCTGGATCTTGCCAAAGAGCATAACGTTCACAGTGTTGCATTCCCTGCAATTTCGACCGGCGTATATGGCTACCCGCTGGAAGATGCCACAGAGATTGCGGTCAAAACAGTGGCGCAGTGGCTGGAAGATAACGCGGATTACGCCATGCAGGTGATTTTCTGCTGCTTCGATGCCCGGACGGAGCGGGTGTATCAGGCAAGGCTGTAACCGGAAGAGGTGTGAGAGATGGGCTTTTTCAAAAAGCTGTTTACAGGGATCGGGTTTGCGGCAGGTTTTCTGTTCTTCGGATGCTTGTCAGTGATTGTGTATGCGTCCCGTGGACGGCATAAACCCTGCCATCGGCGCAGCAGCTTTTGGAACACACTGGAGCGCTACCTGATTTTTTCGTGGATCTGTGATGGTGTGCGCAGCAGCCGGAAACGAGCGGAAAAGTCCTATTATCAGCGCACAGGCAGCGATTTCTGGCAGACGCAGACACGGGTTCGACCGGAAAATGTTAAAAATGCTGTTCCTGCGGTGAAAACACCAAGGCCGGAGGCAAAAAGCACGAGCACAGGTGCAACGCGGTCGGTAAAACCAAAGAGAACGGAGCGTCCTTCTGCGGCACAGAAAGCATCGGCAGCACAAAGCGGTGCCAAAAGCGTGTCGGTGCCGACTGTACTAGGGCAAAACGTTTCGGAGGCTGACGCAGAAAAGCACAGCGAATGGTCAAAGCCTAAGCCAGAGCCCAAGCAGGAGCATGCTGCGCAACAGTCAGAAGCCAAAGAAGTACATCAAAAGTCCGCACAGCAATTGGAAGCAGAACGGCAGCAGAAACTGGAAAACCTGCGTGCTGCAATGCAAAAACAGATTTGCACCATTCATGCAGATGTGGAACTTCCGGCCAACGGTCAGAATGACAGTGAAGCGGCGGAGCAGAAACTGCATATCCTGCTGTATAAATCCACACTGCCTGAGAATGACCTGAATCAAGCGCTGGATGAGCTTCGGACGGAGCGCAGACGGCAAAAGGCAGAGTATCAGGGGGCACCGTTTGCGGATGTGTTTCTGGTGAACCTGATTTTGTCCGATGAGGACAGTGAGCGGGCCTGCATCGTGGATGTGGGGGATACCGGCATGAGCTATGTCATTCCGTGGGGCAGCATCCCGAAAGACCTGCAGGAATCGCTGCACCGCTACGTATCGGAAGCGGAAGGAAAACTCTGCGGCTACTGCAAGGAAGAACTCTGCAACAGTGAAAGCGGCAGGATGGTCGTGGAACTGTATCTTGGTAAACAGGATGGGCATGGCTCCCGAATCCTGTACTGAAAATGGAGTAAAGATTGAAATACAGAGAAATCGCAGACGGCATTTTTGTTGACCGTCCCAACCGCTTTATTGCCCATGTGGAAGTGAATGGAGCAGTGGAAACCGTCCATGTCAAGAACACCGGGCGGTGCAAAGAGCTATTGCTGCCCGGCACGGCGGTGCGGCTGGAAGTGTCGGATAACCCGAAACGCAAAACGAAATACGACCTTGTGGCGGTACATAAGCAGGGGCTTGGTTGGGTCAACATGGACAGTCAGGCACCCAACAAGGTAGTAGGAGAGTGGCTTGCAAAACAGGGCTACGACTATATCAAGCCGGAATTCACCTATGGGAAGTCCCGCATCGACTTTTACATGGAAAAGGGCGAACAGAAGTACCTGCTGGAAGTCAAGGGCTGCACACTGGAAGTGGACGGTATCGGCTATTTCCCGGATGCACCCACCGAGCGCGGTGTGAAGCACCTGCACGAACTGGCGCAGGCACAGCGGACAGGATATCAGTGCGCTGTGGTCTTTGTGATTCAGATGGAAGGCATCACCGAGGTGCGGCCAAATGTCAGCACACAGCCGGAGTTTGGCACGGCACTGGCCGAAGCAAAGGCTGCAGGTGTGCAAGTGCTGTTTTTGCTCTGCCATGTAGGGCGGGATAGTCTGGAAATCGTGGAGCAGAGGGAAGGGTGAAGACGGCAGAAAAACGCTTTGCGTGATTCAGTCACAGAAATCACAACTAGGAAATGTTATCATATAGACACAAGAAATACACCGATAACATTCCAATGGAGGATTTCGATATGAAGGCAAAGTTTTACATCTGCAATCACTGCGGCAACCTCGTCACTACCATCCATAACGCAGGCGTTCCGCTGGTCTGCTGCGGGGAGAAAATGAAAGAGCTGGTTCCCAATACGGTGGAAGCCAGCGGCGAGAAGCATCTGCCGGTGGCAGAGCTTTCCGGCAGCAGTCTCACAGTTACGGTGGGCGCGGTGGAACACCCCATGGCGGATGTTCATCACATCCAGTGGATCTTTGTGGAGACCGAGAACGGCGGGCAGATCCGCTATCTGAACCCGGGGCGGGCTCCCAACGCGGTGTTTGAACTGGGAAGTGAAAAGCCGGTGGCCGTTTACGCATACTGCAATCTGCATGGGCTCTGGATGACGAAACTCTGATACAATCAATGCAAGAGGCTGTTGCAAAATAGCATTCTTTCAAGCTATTGAAAACTCCCGCACTCACCGTGCAAATCAGGCAGAATGTTGAAAACTCAAAGGCAGATTTCAAAAAATAAGTACAGCAAAGCTGAGCATCTGTGAAAAAGCAGGTGCTCAGCTTTTTGAATTTTCAGTTTGGAAAAATTCTACTCTTTTTGAGAGGAAAAAGATGGGATTTTCGCTTTCCGCGTTGCAATTTGGAAAAGAACTTCTGGAGGTCAAAAGCGAGGCAAAGGAGAAAGAGTTCTGTTGAAATGTTGGTCTTTCCCCGCATCAGGAAGCGTTTGAATTTACGATTGCTCTTGAGCACGCCGAATGCCCCCTCTACCTGAATGGATCGATTCATCCGGAGAAGCGCTCCTTTCTCGGAAAGAAGATAGGCAACCCCTTTTGGGGAAGTCTATCTCATTTTTTCGTGGGGGCTATTTTGCAACAGCATCTATGATTTATCCCCGTGCATCCTGCCGGGTGGTGCTGAAATAGGCCTTGGGGGTCATGCCGTACTCCTTTTTGAAGGCGCGGAAAAAGTGGTTGTAGCCCCCAAAGCCGCTTGTTTTGTAGACCTCGGTGATGGGCAGCCCCTGCTCGATCAGGGTGCAGCAGCGGTCCAGCCGGGCTTTTACGATGTAGCGGTGCACCGTCTGCCCGGTCTGCCGCTTGAACTCCCGGGCGATATGCTCCCGGGAAACAAAAAATTCCTTTTCCAGCCGTTCCAGTGTCAGCTCCTCGGTGAGGTGGGCCTGGATAAAAAGGAACACCTCGTCCAGCATCAGGTGATGGCGGCTGACCGCAGCGGTATGGAACTCGGCATGGATGCAGGCGCGCAGCGCCAGCACAACAAACATCTGCAGGATGCCGTGTTCAAAGACGGCTGCGCCAAACTGCGTTTTTTCCTGCGGCAGAACGATCATTTTACGGGCGAGATTTTTGAGCAGCATATAGATCTGGCTGTCCGGGCGGACGGCTACCTGATGGAACGGCACCACGTTGAAGCTCTTTTCCAGGTCGGTGTCCGCATCCGATAAAAGCGCCAGCGCCTCCGGGGAGAGCTGTACCCGGATAAGCTCCAGCGGGCCGTATGCACCGGGGTATTCCAGCCTGCCGCCCCGCCCGGGCTTGAAGATGATCAGGTTCTGCTGCTGCGCGGGCAGTACAGCATCGGGACAGCGGAAGATGCCATTGCCGCGCATGACGAGAAACAGGTCATAATAAGCACCCGAAAAGTATTCCCGGACGGCGCTTTCGTTAAAAACATAACGTGTTGCTGTATAATTCACAAAAAATCCTCCTTGGAAACTGTCATGCGTAACAGTTTGTTGTACACAACAGAGCAGTACAACTGTTATAATTGCATAATACATCAATTTAAGATAGTTTTCAATCATTTTTTGGATATGTATTGATGGAAAATTAACGTATAATGCAGACAGAGAGAAGAGACTTGCGAAAAAAGTCTCGTGGTGTCATTCGTTTTTTAAAAGGAGGATAAAAACTCAATGGACCAGAAAAAGACCGTCCGCCCCTTCTCCATGAAGGACAAGATCGGCTATACGCTGGGCGATCTGGGCTGCTGCTTCACCGAGCAGTACCGTGCCATGTATCTGTCGATCTTCTACACCCTGATCCTGCAGGTCAACCCCTTCCACGTGGGTATCCTGCTGCTGATCACCAAGATCTGGGACGCCGTGAACGACCCCATCATCGGCGCCATCGTGGACTCCCGCAAGGCCACCAAGGGCGGCAAGTTCATCCCGTGGATCCGCGCCTTCTCCTTCCCCATGGCAGTGCTGTGCATCCTTGGCTTTGTCAATGTGGGCAATATCAACTACGGCCTGCGTCTGGCCTACATGTTCGTCACCTACGTTCTGTACGAGGCGCTGTACACCTGCGTCAACGTGCCCTTCGGCACCCTGTCCAGCGTGATGACCGATGATGTCAGCCAGCGCACCGCACTGTCCCGCTACCGCAGCCTTGGCGGCACCATCTTCATGACCGTCATGGTCATGATCGGCCCCCTGTTCCTGTATGTGAACAACCAGCCCGTGGCCGGCCGCTTCCTGATGCTGGCCTGCATCTGCGCTCTGCTGGGCCTGCTGTGCCTGCAGATCACCTGCGTGTGGTGCAAGGAGCGCGTGGAAGTGCCCGAGCGTCCGCAGGGCGAAAAGCTGAACTACCTGCACGTCCTCAAGGAGATCTCTCACAACAAGGCTCTGCTGGGCGTTATGTTCTTCAGCCTGACCGGCATGATCGGTGCTTCCGTGGTCAACGGCCTGAACACCTACCTGTACAAGGACTTCTTCGGCAACGTCAAGATCCAGGCAATTTCCGGTATGCTGAGCGTGCTGTACGCTGTGCTGTCCTTTGCCATCACCCAGCCTCTTGCCAACAAGTTCGGCAAGAAGGAGTGGTGCTGCATGGGCGCTGGCTTTGCCGCCATCGTGTTCGGCATCCTGTTCTTCTTCCCCGTCCACAACCCTGTGGCCTTCATCGTCATCAACGGTATCTGCTATCTGGGCGCTTCCGGTATGCAGGTGCTGATCTGGGCTATGGTCAACGACGCCATCGACTACCATGAGCTGCAGACCGGTGAGCGCAACGAGGGCATCGTTTACTCCACCTACTCCTTCTTCCGCAAGCTTGCAAGCGCCATTTCCGGCAGCCTGTCCAGCTTTGTGCTGGGTGCCATCGGCTATAACGTGACCGTCGGCGCTGTGCAGACCGCAGGCGTTGTGAACGCCATCTGGAAGAGCTACACCGGCATCTACTTCCTGGGCTACGGCATTGCAGTTGCCATCCTGTTCTTCGTCTACCCCCTGACCAAGCAGAAGACTGCTGAGATGCTGACCGAGCTGAAGGCTCGCCGCGCCGCAAAGGAGAGCAAGTAAACCATGAAGATCTTACAGGTTCAGTTTAAAAACCGCAATGGCCACACCCTGCGTGGCATCGTGACCCTGCCCGATACCGAGGGCAAGGTGCCCTTTGTGGTGCATCTGCACGGCTTTGCCGGCAGCTGCAGCGGCTACAAGTCCATGTACACCCACCTGTCCCGCGCTCTGGCAGCGCAGGGCATCGGCAGCGCCCGGTTCGATTTCTACGGCAACGGCGAGAGCGACGGCGAGTTCGAGGATATGAGCTTCGACGGCCTGCACACCGATGCACAGGATATCTTTGCATGGGCCGCTGAGCAGCCCTATGTGGACAGCGAAAAGCTGTTCCTCTCCGGCCAGAGCATGGGCGGCTACATTGCCGCCTCCTGCGCACCGGTCATCCAGCCCCACGGCCTGATTTTGCTGTGCCCGGGCGCCGGGATGTGGTTTGGCTGCGCACAGCGCGCCGACGGCGTTGTGCAGACCGGCAAGGACTACACCGACATGGAGGGTCTGTGCTACAAGATGGCCTTTAACTACGAGATGGCCAAGCACCCCGACCCCTTTACCGAGGCCAAGGGCTACAACGGCCCGGTGCTGCTGCTGCGCGCCGACGATGACCGTCTGGTGGACGAGGGCACCTGCAGCCGTTACGCACAGGTGTACACCGCACCCGAGGTGGACACCATTGCAGGCGGCGGCCACAACTTTGCCACGCTGGCAGCCCGTGCCGCCGTGGAGGAAAAGACCGCAGCATTCATCAAAGCAAATCTGTAAAGCAAAGCATATCTGCAAGGAGGCTTTTATATGCAAAACGTAATTCTGCAGCCCATCGAGGTGGGCGGACAGACCTTTAAAAACCGCATCATGTTCCCCCCGCTGACCACCGGCTACGAGAAAAACGGCATGATCAGTGAGCAGGACATGGGCTTCTACACCCGTCTGGCAAAGGGCGGCGTGGGCTACATCGTTCTGGGCGATGTGGCACCCATCAACAGCTTTTCTCCCACCCCCAAGCTGTTTGACGACAGCCAGATCCCTGCCTTCAAGGCACTGGCCGACAGCGTACACGCCTACGGCACCAAGCTGGGCGTCCAGCTCTTCCACCCGGAGTACGACGTGGACGCCATCAACAGCCTGTTCATGCAGAAGAAGTTTGACGAAATGCGTCAGCGCCTGCATCACGACATGATGTTCTTCACCGATGAGGTCAGCGAGGAGATGCTCATGGCCATCATCGATAAGATGTGCGCCTGCGCAGTGCGTGCCCAGAAGGCCGGTGTGGACGTGATCCAGATCCACGGCGACCGCCTGAACGGCTGCCTGTGCTCCACCCGCATGAACCACCGCACCGATAAGTTCGGCGGCAGTCTGGAGAACCGCGTCCGCTTTGCCCGCATGCTGACCCGCGCCATCCGCAAGGCTGTGCCGGATATGGTCATCGACTACAAGCTGTCCATCGTCACCCCGCAGCGCGGCAAGGGCGGCATTGACGAAGCCGACGCCGTGCAGTTTGCCCAGTGGCTGGTAGAGGACGGCGTGGATATGCTCCACGTTGCGCAGGCCAACCACACCGGCAACATGGCCGACACCATTCCTCCCATGGGCGTGCAGCCCTACGGCTTCTTCGTCAAAATCGCCGGGGACATCAAAAAGGCCGTCAATGTGCCGGTCAGCGCCGTGGGTCGTATCGTGGACGCCGACATGGCTGCGCGTGTCATCGAGAGCGGCATGGCCGATATCGTTGCCATGGGCCGTCCGCTGCTGGCAGACCCCGATTGGGGCGCAAAGATTGCTGCCGGCAAGGCCTGCGATATCCGCCGCTGCATCAGCTGCAACAAGGGCTGCACCGATGCCATCCAGAACCGTCAGTTCCTCTCCTGCGTGCTGAACGCGGAGAACGGCTACGAGAACACCCGCAGCATCCAGCCCGCAGCGCAGAAAAAGAAGATCGCCGTCCTCGGCGGCGGCCCTGCCGGTCTGGAAGCCGCCCGTGTGGCAGCGCTGCGCGGCCATGACGTGACCCTGTTTGAAAAGACCACCACTCTGGGCGGTCAGCTGAACATTGCCTGCGTACCTCCCCGCAAGGAGGAGATGCGCCGTGCCGCACAGGATCTGATCCATGCTGTCTGCAACGCAGGTGTGCACCTGTGCATGGGTCAGACCCGCACTGCAGAGCAGCTGAAGGACGCCGGTTTCGAGGCCGTCATCAATGCTGTGGGCGCACACAGCGCTGCACCCCGCATCCCCGGCATTGACAGCGTGAACGTGGCCGATGCATGGAAGGTTCTGGCCGGTGAGCAGCAGGTGTACGGCACGGTTGCCGTCATCGGCGGCGGCATGGTGGGCTGCGAGACCGCAGAGTATCTGGCTGCCCGCGGCTGCAAGGTGTCCGTTATCGAGATGATGGACAAGATCGCCGCAGGCGAGAGCACCACCATTCTGCCCACCCTGCTGGAAAACTATAAGACCTACGGCGTGGAGCAGTACCCCAGCCACAAGGTCAAGGAGTTCCGCATGGACGCCGTCGTCTGCGAGAACAAGGACGGCGCAGAGGTGACCATCCCCTGCGATCACATCGTGCTGGCCATGGGCGCACGTTCCAACGTGTTTGACGCTGCCGAACTGGAAGCTGCCGGTATCCCGGTATATGCCGTCGGCGATGCCGCCGGTAAGGCAGCGGACATCTCCAACGCCATCCGCACCGGCTACGATACCGCCTGCCAGCTGTAAAGCGGAAAATATGGTTTTATTTGTGGGACTGTTGCAAAATAGCTCTCTGAAAAAATAATGCACAAAATCCGGAACCTTTTCAGGGCCAAAACGGCTCAAAAAGAGTTCCGGATTTCTAATTTTATGCTATTTCTTTGTGCAAGTTGCTATCGCGTTTTTATTTTGCAACAGCCCCTTTTTGATGAGAACTTTATGCGGTTCTTTTGGTTCGGAACTGTGTATAAATGGGATGGATAAAATGAGCAGGCACACTATATGCGTTTGTTAAACGCTGGTAGTGTTTAATTTTTTGCGTGGAATCGTGAAAATGAGACCTGTGAAAAACGTGGAAAATTTGATATGTTTGCGCTGCAAACTAAGACATATTGATGTTTTTGAAACGAGTTTATAGTGAAATATGTGTAATTCGAGTGCAGATATTCATTCTTATGAGTTTGTTGTGTGAATTTGTCACGTTCCGCCGCAAAAAAGGACCTGACGGAAAAAATACTCTGTGGTAATTTATGAGCAAATTCGCTTTTGTGAAATAAAGTCGAATTTGAATCCGCATGCATTATCCTGGTATGCGGAAAAGGAGAAAGCATCTTTATCGCAGGGAGGATTGCAAACAAAACCCAGTTCCTCCGCCCAAACCGCTGTGTAGCAGCAGAAAGGACGACCGAATATGAGTTATGACAAAGTGCAAGTCGGCAACAGAATCCGCGGAAGCCGCCTCGAAAAAAGCTGGACGCAGGAACGGCTTGCAGCAGAAGCTGAAATTTCAGTGCAGCAGCTTCGAGCATTGGAAAAAGGACAGCGCAATTTGGGTGTAGACCACTTGGGACGCCTGTCGGATGCAATGGGAGTCAGCAGTGATTTCCTGCTGAAAGGTTGTTCTGAAAACAGTACATTGGTTTGCAAGATGCTGGATGACCTCAAGAAAAAATTGCAGCCGTCAGAGTAAATCGCAGAAAAATGAGCGGTTTTGTTGCTGAAACAGTATGTTTTAGTGCTTTACAGTGATGAAAACACTTGCTATAATATCGCCATGGCGCAAGTTTCAGTTGCGCAAGAGGGAAAATTGCCTGAAATGCATGAAAGGCTGATAATACTCCGTGAGCTGCTCACAAGAGCAGCTCCATCGAGTCGCGGTCATTGTGCATTTTCAAGCTGAAAACAGGCCGGGACTCGGAAAAGGAGTCTCGGCCTGTTTGTGTTTTCGGCGCAAAGGAAAGGATTGAACAATGCGATTTGATGCAAAAGAATTCGGCGGACGTATCCGCGATTTGCGGAAAAAGAAGGGGATTACACAGGAACAGTTGAGTATAATGCTGAACGTTAGTGCGAACCATCTTGCAAAAGTTGAAACGGGAAGCCGCTGCTGCTCGATTGAGTTGCTGCAGGATCTTTCGTCCTGCCTGAATGTCAGAACGGACTATCTGCTGAACGAAGATGCACCGCATAACAACCATCTGAGGGAAAGACTGACGTTTCTTGCACAGGAATTAGAAAAGATTACGGCGGACCTCCCGGTATGGGGATAGGAAAAAGCAGAATCCTCTTTTTCAATGCCCAAAAGCGTGGTAGAATAGGGAAAAGATTCAGTATCTGAAAAACGGAGCGCGCAACAATGAAGATTCTGGTCAGCGCCTGCCTGCTGGGCGAAAACTGCAAATACAGCGGCGGAAACAATTACAATCAGGCGGTCTGTGATTTTGCGCGGGGGCATCAGGTGGTTCCGGTCTGCCCGGAGGTGCTGGGCGGCCTGCCCACACCGCGGTGCCCGGCGGAAATCATGCAGGGCGTTGTCACGAACAAAGAGGGCATCAATGTGGACCGGGAGTTCCGAGCGGGCGCAGCCAAGGCCCTTGCCATCGCAAAAGAAAATGGGGTGGAGCTTGCCATCCTGCAATCCCGCAGCCCCAGCTGCGGCGTGAAGGAAATTTACGATGGAACGTTTTCCGGGACAAAGATTCCCGGACAGGGTGTTTTTGCCAAGATGCTGATGGACGAAGGCATCCGTGTTCTGGATGCCGGGGAATTGCCTAAAATTATCTTGAAAAATGAGGACGGAAAATGTCAATCAGACTGATTTGCAGCGATATTGACGGTACGCTGCTGCAATACGGCAGGAAAGAGCTGGAAGGCGAGATCTTTGAACAGATACGGGAGCTGCATCGGCGCGGTATTTTGTTCTGCCCGGCATCCGGCCGGCAGTATACCAGCCTGCGCAAGCTCTTTGCACCGGTGGCGGACTGCTGTGTGTTTCTCTGCGAAAACGGCGGCGTGATCTATAAGGACGAACAGTGCATCGCCAAGAATCCGATGCCGCGTGCATTGGCCGAAGAAATCGCCAACGACCTGTGGACCCGCAGCGACGGGCAGGGCGAAGTGATGCTTTCCGGCCAGAATACTGCATACCTGATGGAGCGGGGTCTGGGAATGCTCAAGCGTATTCAGTTCATCGGGAACAATTATCAAATCATCCATGACCCTTCCGAGGTGCCGGAGGAGATCACAAAAGTATCGGTGTATCTGCACGAAGGCGTAGAATCTTACACGGAACGGTTTGTCCCACGATGGAAAGAGGCGAACTGCGCTGTGGCAGGGCCGTACTGGATCGACACCACCTTTGCCAACAAGGGCATTGGTGTGAGCAGCATCTGCAAAACTCTGGACATCGACCTTGCCGATGTGATGGCTTTTGGCGACAATTATAACGATGTGTCGATGCTGGACATTGTGGGTGTGCCCTACATTATGGATGGTGCCGCCGCACCGCTGCGGGAAAAGTACCCGAATCATACACCCCGCCCAGAGGATGTGCTGCGGGAGTTCTTGAAGCAAGCGTAAATTTGGAACGCGCACGTTCCAAATTTGAAATGATACGATACAAGCTGCACGGCCTTGTTGGAAGAACTGCGCTGACAGGAGAATTTTATGACAGAGCGTTATTGTGAAGGTGAACGGTTTGCTGACCTGTCGTTCACCGAGGAGACTTTTGAGGACTGCGACTTTACCGACTGTGTGTTTGTGGATTGCTCCTTTACCAAATGCGAACTGGATCATACCACGCTGAATGAGTGCAAATTCGTGCGGTGTGAGATCACAGGTCTGCGCAGCACTCATTCTTCGGTGCAGTCGCTGGATTTTGAGGACTGCCGCCTGCAGGAGATCGAGTGGGCACCGCTGCTGTCCAATGGTGCCTTCCCGGACCCCATCCACACCCTGAAGGATTGCAGCCTGAAATACAATACCTTTACCGAAATGAACTTCAACCGCTTTGATTTTTCAAACGGCAACGAAATTGTCGGCTCAATGTTTGCCAAATGCGAGATGCAGCTGGCGAATTTCAAGGGCGTGGAACTTCACGAAACGGAATTCTACCAGTGTGATCTGCGCAAGGCGGATTTCCGGGATGCTACAGGCTATAAGGTGGACATTCTGGGCAGCCGCCTGAAGGATGCAAAGTTTTCCCTGCCGGAAGCGGTGAATCTGCTGGCAGATTTGAAGATCAAACTGTCGTAAGAAGGAGAAAAAATGCGTCAACTCATCATTGCACGAAAAGATCTGCAGATGTCTCCCGGTAAGCTGGCGGCGCAGTGCTGCCACGCTTCGCTGGCGTTCCTCACCGACCCCATCGGCATGGGACAGGGCGTGGAACCTATCGAGAAAGACGGAGAAATTACCGGCTATCGGGCAGAAATCATGTTGGATAAGGCAACTTACGAAGAGTGGTTCGATGGCTCTTTTACCAAAACGATCTGCGGGGCGAAGAACCGCAATCAGCTGCTGAAAGCAAAAATAATTGCCGAGGAATTGGGCCTTGTGGAAAACAAAGACTTCTTCCTCATCCGGGATGCCTGCCACACCGAGCTGGAGCCGGAAGAATTTGATGAAAACGGCGAGGGTATGACCCTGACCTGCATCGGTTTCCGCCCGCTGCCGGATGAAATTGCACATCAGATCAGCCATAAATTTCATTTGTATTGATTCCTGATTTACGGAATACGAAAGAAAGTCCCGGCCATTCTCCTGTGACATACAGGAAAATGGTCGGGATATTTTGCTTTTTATTGAAGATTCATCCACGCCGCCAGTGCATCCGCTGTTTGCTGCTGCTGCTCCTCGGCGGAAATGGCGGGTGTGCCGTCACCCTTCTGCGCACCGTAACTGCCGAACCCGGCGTGACAGCCGCCGTCAATGACCGTTTCAGTGGTGTCCTGCGGGAGGTTTGCACGGTCGGCTTCGTACTTCTCACGGTTCAGCACGCCGTCCTCGCTGACATAAATGCCGAATGCAATGCAGACGGCCAGCAAAACAGCCAGCAGGCAGAGGGAAAACCTGCGGGGAAACGATTTTTTCTTCTGGTTCTTCATAGAACTCCTTTATTTTATAAGCATTTTCCACAGTCACTGCAGCCGTTGCAGATCAGTTTGCTGCCACAGGTCTCGCAGTTTGCGCGGAAATGCGGCACATATAAATCCTCTTGTGGGATAGGGTAGCCCCAGTCGTCCACGAGGTCAAAATGGATGGGCCTTCCCTGAAAGTTCATACCGGACTTATAGGCCATCCGGCTTTGCAGCTGCTTGTTTGGCAGGTGGTAGCGCCTGCCGTCCTTGATGAACACGGTGCCGGTCTCGATAAAGCAGAAGGTCACATTGGCATCCACGCATTCCTGCCGGAGAGACTTGACCCAATCAAAATTGCAGGGGCGGGCACCATCATAGTTTTCGCCGCCGCAGATGACCTGTTCGATCTGCCCGGCGGCAAGGTACTGCCGGATGCTTACTGGCCCGATGAAGGGCGCGCACATGATGCCCTTATGTTTGAAGGGCAGGTCAAACAGGATGGGGATGCGCTCATCGGCGCGGCGCTGGTTTTCGCAGGTGACGTTGAAAAAGATGTTGTCCCATCCGCTGCCCCAGTCCGGCGGCAGGCACTCCCGCACCCGCTGCGGACGCTTGGTGAGCAGGAAAAACACCACATCGCTGCGCTGGCGCATGATGTCCCACGCCTCAGCCCGCCACGGGTCGGCTTCTTCCAAGAAGAAATCCGAGGTCATGCAGACCCGGATCTGCTCGCCGCTCTGAATCTTATAGTGTCCGGTGCGGTCTTTCTGGAGCGGGTAGGAAAAGCCGTTTTTTGTTTTGTAAATTTCGGCCCCGTTCTGGTCCCGCATCCGGTCAAGAAAATACATGTAGCAGTTCTGGCAGCCCTCGCTGCACTTGACGCAGCCGTGCCATGGATTCCAGATGTCGTGCAGGAAGCTCACCTTCTTTCGGTACCTATTATTATAATAGCTGCGCGGACAGGAAACAAGAGTACCCCTTGCACCGCCCTGCCGGATGTGATAGGATGAAGAAAACCATGTGAGGGAGGAACTACCATGCCGTTTCTGATGATCCGCAACGACATCACCAAAGTGGCAGCGGATGCCATTGTCAACCCGGCCAACCGGAACCTTTTGCAGGGCAGCGGCACCAGCCGCGCCATCTATCAGGCGGCAGGGGAGCAGGAGTTGACCGCCGCCTGTGAAGCCATCGGCCGTTGCGAGTTGGGCAGGGCCGTGTGTACCCCGGCATTCGGGCTGTCGGCAAAGTACGTTTTCCATGCAGTCTGCCCGGCGTGGCACGGCGGCGGGTTCGGCGAAGTTGAACAATTAGCCGGTGCCTACCACTCCGCATTGGAATTAGCCGCAGAGTACCACTGCGAAAGCGTGGCTTTCCCGCTGCTGTCCAGCGGAAACTATGGCTACCCGAAAGAGCAGGCCTTCCGCATTGCGGTGGACACCATCACACAGTACGTCATGGAGCACGACCTGACCGTGTATCTGGTGCTTTACGACCGGGATTCGCTGGCCGTGAGCCGGAAGCTGTTCGCCTCGGTGGAGGAGTACATCGACGACCACTATGTAGCACAGAACGATGAAAGCTACGGATTTGGCCGTCGGCGCAGGGAATTGTCAGAACGGCGAAGGCTGCTGGAAGAAGATGCCTCCTTGCCGATGCTGGGGGCAGTTCCGGCACCCGCCGCGGCACCCATGGCGGCCCGCAGTCTGGAAAGCCTGATGGACAACCTCGGCGAGAGCTTCACCACCCGGCTGCTGCGGCTTATAGACGAGCGCGGGCTGAAGGATTCCACCGTGTACAAGCAGTCCAATATTTCCCGGCAGCATTTTTCCAAAATCCAGTGCAACCGGGACTACAACCCCAAAAAGAAGACCGTGCTTGCCTTTGCGGTGGGGCTGCACCTTTCCGAGGACGAAACCATCGACCTGCTCAAGAGCGCGGGCTATGCCTTTTCGGATGGCTCCAAGCGGGACTGGATCGTGCGGTACTGTCTGGAACACAAAATCTATAACATCAATCAGGTCAATACGCTATTGTTTAAATACGATCAGGAACAGCTGGGCGCGTGATTTGTCGCCTGCCCGTTGACCTTTTGCCCTCCGGTTTGTGGTATCCTTTTGCCAACGAAAGCGATACACCACAAAACGGAGGGCATTTATTATGAAGAAAAATCTTACCGAGCTTGTTTTCATTCTGGACCGCAGCGGTTCCATGGGCGGGCTGGAGCAGGACACCATCGGCGGGTTCAATGCTATGCTGACCCGGCAGAAGGAGCAGGAGGGCGAGGCCAATGTGACCACGATCCTGTTCGACCATGAGGTGCAGCTGCTGCACGACCGTTTTCCGCTGAAGGCTGTTGCGCCGCTGACCGAAAAGGACTATTACGTCCGGGGCTGCACGGCCCTGCTGGATGCCATTGGTTACGGCGTGGAGAAGATAGTGAACATTCAGCGCCATCTGCCGGAGAGTGAGCGTGCCGAAAAGGTCATCTTTGTCATTACCACGGACGGGCTGGAAAACGCCAGCAAACGGTTTAGCTATGAGAAGATCCGCCGGATGATCGAGCGGGAAAAAGAGCAGTACGGCTGGGAGTTCCTGTTCCTCGGTGCTAACATGGACGCCGTGAAGGAAGCTGCCCGCTTCGGCATCTCGTCCGACCGGGCTGTGCGGTTTGAGAATGACGCACAGGGCGTGGCGGTCAACTACCACGTTGTCAGCGAGACAGTCTCCCGGATGCGGGAAGCACCCTGCTGCGCGTCCATCGGCGCAGAGTGGAAAGAACAAATCGAAGCTGATTTCCAGAAGCGGCATCATAGGTAAGGGAGGAAACAGCCATGTTAGGAGCAATCTTGGGTGACATCGTGGGCAGTCCCTATGAATTTGACCACAACAATTACAAGCACAAGGATTTTCCGCTGCTGAGCGAGAAATCGCACTTCACCGATGATACGGTCATGACCGTTGCGGTGGCACGGGGATTGATTGCAGGTAAGGGCATCCCGGAGAGAACATTTGAAGAAACAAAGAGCGAGCTGCGCATTTGGGGAGAAACATACCCTCATGCCGGTTACGGCGGGATGTTCCGTCGGTGGCTGCACACAGAAAATCCGAAGCCCTATGGCAGTTTCGGCAACGGCTCGGCTATGCGGGTGTCAGCAGCGGGCTGGCTGTTCGATACGCTGGACAAAACGCTGGAAATGGCAAAAGTGACCGCTGAAGTCACCCACAACCACCCGGAGGGCATTAAAGGTGCGCAGGCCACGGCGGCAGCAATTTTTCTGGCCCGTACCGGCTACAGCAAGCCGGAAATCAAACAATATGTGGAGCAGACCTTCGGCTATGACCTGAACCGCACCTGCGATGTGATACGCCCGACCTATCATCATGTGGAAACCTGTCAGGAAACTGTGCCGGAAGCCATCATTGCATTTCTGGAAAGCGTCAGTTTTGAGGATGCACTTCGCAATGCGGTCTCTCTGGGCGGCGACAGCGACACCCTTGCCTGCATCACCGGCGGCATTGCCGAAGCTTTTTACGAGATGCCGCAGGAACTGCGGGACGAGACTTTGAAACGTCTGCCGGAGGATATCCGGGAAGGATATGAGCTGTTTCGGTGGAACATCGGCCAGAGATAAGACATTCGGAGAACCAAGGAGCAGATACAACACACTCGTGATGTGAAGTATCTGCTCCTTGGTTTTTAATAAGACTCGATGGAGGGCGTCTTGCATCGGCCTGAAAAATCCGATATACTGAACCCAGAGAGTATATCGAATTTTTTGGGAAAAGGAGAGAACGGTATGGAACATCTTTATCAAGCGGTAAACGCAAAGGGAGTTCTACCCGGACATTCATCCGTGACAGAACTCCCTTTTTCTTATTTCGGGGCAGTCCCTTACCGGCTTTCCGGGACGCTGCGCTTGAGCTGCAGCAACACCAGCACCATGCTGACGCCCAGCAGGATGTGCCCGATGCCGGCAATGCCGGAGATCGCAGCATTGGTCCCCTTGGAAAACTCGGTGCCCAGTACCTGTGCCACGCCGCGCACCACCATCATCACGGCGGTGATGTTCAGACCGACCTGATAGGTCAGGATCGCTTTGCCGGTCTTGGCGGTGGTAAAGGCAAAGCTCTTTTCCAGCAGGAGAAGCAGCAGGAAGAACAGCATTCCCAGCAGAAAGTAGTGGGTGTGCACCACTGCAAGGGTGGTCTTGCCGGTAAAGCCGTTGAACTTGGTGAACTCACGGTAGAACACCCCGCCCACCATGGCGAGGATGGCGTACACCAGAGAGGTATTGAGATAGCGTTTCATCGTCATTGCTCCTTTTTCATTTTCAATCATTGTTTTGTCGTTCTGAGCAGCGGCCACCGCCCTGCCGAAGCTTGCACCGAACAGAATGCCTGCCAGCTGCAGCGACGCCCCCAGACCGGTGTTAGAATACCGTTTTCTCTATTCTGCCGGTTGAATGGCGTTTGAAGTTAAAGAGTATCTTGCTGATCATATAATAACGATCCGCATTTATTTCTTCTGTAACACAGTCACAGAAGCTGCAGACCCATGGCGATGATCCACATATAGGAGCAGGTCTTGGGGATCATCAGCAGGCCCACTTTGGGCTTGGTCTTACTGAAAAGGGTCACAGGCAGGTAGCAGCCGAAGGAGATGAGGATGGCTGCCACCATCCGGGTCATATGGTAGTCGCCGGTGTTGCCGGAGATGGCGTACAGGATGATGACGCCGAGGCCGGTAAGGGCAAACACCGCGTTGCGCAGGATGGACAGGGTGGGGTTGCCCTCATCGGTACACCAGTTGTTCTGGGGCAGCAGGCAGATCAGGATGCGCAGGATGGCAGACAGCCAGATCAGGACTTCCACAGCTACAGGAGCCTGAAGCTGAGGGAAGGTGGCCTTCCAGACATACAGCAGGATGATATAGAATACCGTCATGGTGATGGAAGAGACCTGCAGCCCGATGCCGAGCTGCTTTTTGATCCGGTCGCTGCTGCCTCGCACGGCCCGGATGATCCGGGGTACCAGATGGAAGGCGTCACCGCCGCAGAGGGTCAGGGTCAGAATGCCATATAGGATAAAAAGGCTGCGGCCCTGAGCCATCGTGAAAAAGAGGATGCCTGCGATGAGATCAAAGATCAGATAGGCGGCATCGAACACCGCCTCCATCAGGTCGGGCATTTTGGGCTGATAGGTTTTATGATTCATGATGTGCCATTCCTTTCATTTTGAGGCATTCTTCTGCGTTGTCGCATATCTTCTGGAATGCCTGTTTACAAGCTGCGATCTGAGACTCTGAGAGTCCCTGAAGCATATCTCTGGCAAACTGCCGCTGAGCCTCAAGCCCTTCAGCGATGATCGGCTGAGCCGACGCGGACAGATAGACATCGATATGCTTTTTGTTCCCGTCGGCGACCTTTTTTTCGATCAGTCCCCGCTCCTCCAGCACTTTCAGTGAGGTGGAGACATGAGACTTGGTGGAATTGCGCACCCGTACAATATCTGCAGCGGTATGGTACTGAGGGTTATGGTGTAAAAACATCAGAATATCATACTCCATCTGTCGGAGCTGGTATTTCTGACATACGGATGACATCAGCAGCTCATAGTAGCAGGTAATGGCTTTGTGATGATCCCAAAAGTTCATAGATACCTCCTGTGATGTATTGTTCTATTTAGAACGGTTCTATTTAGAACGATTGCATTATATGCTATCCCCGCCGCTTTGTCAAGAGGAAATTTCTTCCGACGATGTTCTTGACCGGAAAATAGGACTCATTGCCCTGCGGAGCCTTTTCTGCCACGTCAACACAGTGAACAAAGAATAAAAAACAGCGACCCCGGAGAGCGGTGGGAAATATCTGTCTACGCCGATGTACCGGCAGAAATGATAAAAACACGATGATGCGACTGAATTTTGAAAAGATTGCATAGGATTTTATAAAAGTATTATTCTTTTATGAATTTTAGCGCTCTTATGTTGACACTGCTAAAAAACGGTGCTATAACAGTGGCGTGCTCAGGAGGAAGGGCAAAAGGAGAGCCGCTAGGCTCCCCGGAAAGCCCTTCTGAATGACGCTTTCGCGTTTGCGAAGCAATAAACGCCCCGGTGGGGCGTTTAAGCGACCGAGCGGTCTTGCGTCAGCAAGATGGAGGGGCTTTGCCCCGACAAGCGAAAATGTTTTTGCCCCGACCCGAACGCCGGGATTGGAGGAATGATTTATGCTTATGCCGACTGTTTTCCATGAAAACCTGTTCGATGATTTCTTCGATCCGTTCTGGAATGACGCTGCACTGGAACGTATGATGAACCGTGAGGCTCGTGATACCTTTGGTAAGCGCGGTGCAAACATGATGAAGACCGATGTCAAACAGACGGACAACGGCTACGAAGTAGCGGTTGATCTGCCGGGCTGCAAGAAGGAAGACGTTCAGATGGATCTGAACGACGGCTACCTGACCATTCAGGCAGTGCGCAGTCACAGCAACGATGAAAAGGATAAGAAGGGCCGCTATCTGCGGCGCGAATCCTTCTCCGGCACCTGCGCGCGCAGTTTCTACGTGGGCGATGTGAAGAAGGAAGACATCCACGCAAAGTTCGAGGATGGCGTCCTGCACATCGAGCTGCCCAGCTCTAAGCAGACGAAGGCTTTGCCTGAGAACTCGAATCTGATCGAGATCGAGTAAATGCCGGTCGTGTGCGCCAAGGCATAACGTATATAGGGATGCCCCCGGAGAGCTGCAACAAGCCCTCCGGGGGCATTTTTGTTTCGCTATCTTTTCCGCAAGGGAAAACCATGGTATACTGAGAACAGCAACTCAGAATTTATGGAGGTACTTCACTATGGAATTCGGAGCCGCCGCAGGAAAACGAGCGGCCCGGAGAAAGCTTTGAGGAAACGTAAAATGAGAATCCGTAAGGCAGAGGAAAAAGATATTCCCAGACTTCTTGCGCTGCTGGGGCAGGTATTGCAGATCCACGCAGAAATCCGTCCCGATGTTTTTATTCCCGGCACCACCAAATACACCGTCCGCGAGCTGGCAGAGCTTTTGAAGCAGGAGGACAGACCCATCTACGTTGCCGTGAACGAGGGCGATGTGTGTATGGGCTACGCTTTCTGTCAAATGCAGGAGCAGCCATTTTCTACGAATATGGTACCCTTTAAGTCATTGTTCATCGACGATTTGTGCGTTGACCAGCAGGCACGGGGACAGCACATCGGAGAAAGCCTGTTTGAATATGTAAAGCAGCAGGCAAAAGAGCAAGGCTGCTACGAGGTGACGCTGAACGTCTGGGCAGGGAACACCTCGGCAGAGCACTTCTACGAAAAAATGGGCATGAAGACAAAGGAACGGCAGATGGAGTATATCCTGTGAGCCGGGTGAGCGGCTGACTTTTGCGGTATACTCCGTTCGGAAAGATCAAAGCGCATGGAGGAAAAAAGCATGCTGACCTATACCTATGTTTCAAAGGGGACGTTTGCCCTGATGGAAAAACCAAAGCCGGTGCTGCAGCACGAGAGGGACGCCATTGTAAAGGTGACCCTTGCCAGCATCTGCTCCAGCGATCTGCACATCAAGCACGGCAGCGTGCCCCGGGCGGTGCCCGGCATCACGGTAGGGCACGAGATGGTGGGCATCGTAGAAGAAGTGGGCAGTGCGGTGACCAATGTGAAACCCGGCGACCGGGTGACGGTGAACGTGGAGACCTTCTGTGGAGAGTGCTTTTTCTGCAAAAAAGGCTTTGTGAACAACTGCACCGATCAAAACGGCGGCTGGGCGCTGGGCTGCCGCATCGACGGCGGGCAGGCGGAGTATGTCCGGGTGCCCTTTGCGGATCAGGGGCTGAACAAGATCCCGGACGGCGTTACCGATCGGCAGGCGCTGCTGGTGGGCGATGTGCTGGCCACCGGCTTTTGGGCGGCACGCATTTCGGAGATCACCCCCGAGGATACCGTGCTGATCCTCGGTGCAGGGCCGACTGGCATCTGCACGCTGCTGTGCGTCATGCTGCACAGCCCCAAGCGCATCATCGTCTGTGAAAAGGACGCAAGCCGCCTGCAGTTCATCCGTCGGCACTACCCGCAGGTGCTCACCGTGCAGCCGGAGGACTGCGCCGCCTTTGTGCGTGCCCACAGCGACCACGGCGGGGCCGATGTGGTGCTGGAGGTGGCAGGGGCAGACTCCACCTTCCGGCTGGCATGGGAGTGTGCACGGCCCAACGCCGTTGTGACGGTGGTGGCACTGTACGATAAGGCACAGACCCTGCCGCTGCCGGAAATGTACGGCAAAAACCTCACCTTTAAGACCGGCGGCGTGGACGGCTGCGATTGTGAAGAAACGCTGCGTCTCATCGCAGAAGGCAAGATCGATACCGAACCGCTCATCACCCACACCTACCCCCTGCGCCGGATCGCAGAGGGCTACGAGCTGTTTGAAAAGAAACGGGACGGCGTGATCAAGGTGGCAGTGGAGTGCTGACGGTCTGCGCCAAGGCACAACGCACATAAAGCGGCCCCGGAGAGCTGTAACAAGCCCTCCGGGGCCATTTTTGTTCCTGGCATCTTTTCCGCAGCGGCAAGGCGTGGTAGAATAAGGGCAGAACCAATCCACAGGTGAGAAAATCGAACTTCAGAGAGAGGAGATATTTCTATGCAGTCTGATGAGCTGAAACGCCGGATCTCGGCAGGCAGAGGAGATGCTTTGGCTGATCTGGTTTTGAAAAATGCCAGAATTGTCAATGTGTTTACCGATGAGATCGACACCGCTGACATTGCCATCAGCGGAAATTCGATCGTGGGCGTGGGCATGTATCACGGCCGGAAAGAAGTTGATCTGCACGGCAAATATGTCTGTCCGGGCCTGATTGATGGGCATATCCACATCGAAAGCTCCATGCTCTGTGGTCCGGCTTTCGAGCAGGCAGTGCTGCCCCACGGTACCACTGCGGTGGTCACAGACCCACACGAGATCTCGAACGTTGCGGGGCTGGAAGGCTTGGATTTTATGCTGGAAACGACAAAAAATCTGACCCTTTCGGTTTATTTCATGCTGCCCTCCTGTGTTCCGGCCACGGATCTGGATGAATCCGGTGCGGTGCTGAACGCAGAACAGCTGCGGCCTTACTACGGCAATCCCCGCGTGCTGGGGCTTGCGGAACTGATGAATGCCTACGGAACGGTGCGCTGTGACCCGAAGATCCTGCAGAAGATCCGCGACTGCACCGAAGCGGGAAAGATCGTGGATGGCCATGCACCGCTTTTGAGCGCTAAAGACCTAAATGCTTATATTGCGGCAGGCGTTCAGTCTGATCACGAGTGCTCCAACATTGAGGAAGCCATGGAAAAATTCCGGCTCGGACAATATATCATGATCCGGGAAGGAACGGCTGCCAAAAATATGGAGGCTCTGATGCCGCTGTTCCGGGAGCCTTATTGCAGCCGCTGCATGCTGGTGACGGATGATAAGCACCCCGGTGACCTGCTGGACAGCGGACACATCGATTCCAACATCCGTAAAGCAATCCGGCTGGGCGCAGACCCGGCAGTGGCCGTCAAAATGGCGACGCTGGTTCCGGCACAGTATTTTGGGTTCAAGCAGCACGGTGCCGTGGCACCGGGGTATGCTGCCGACCTCATTGTAGTATCGGATGTGGAATCCTTTACGGTCGAGCAGGTTTACAAGAATGGCACGCTGGTGGCCGAGCACGGAAAAACGCTGAAACCCGCATCGCTTGACATCGACCGTGTGAGATTTTCCCACGTTATGGATTCCTTTGATCTGGAGGAAATCACGCTGCAGGATCTGGAACTTCGGGAAAGCGGGGAGCAGGAGCGTGTCATCTGCCTGAACCGGGGCGAGCTGCTTACGGAGGAAAAAATCATCCCGTTCCAGCGGCATCCGGGCAAGGCTCCCGGTGTGGACCCGGAACACAACATCGTAAAACTGGCCGTTTTTGAGCGGCATCATCACTCCGGCCATGTGGGCATTGGCTTTTTAGGAAACTTCAGCCTGAAATGCGGAGCCGTTGCATCGAGCATCGCTCATGATTCCCATAACCTGATCGTGGCAGGGGACAACGATACCGATATGATGCTGGCCGGCAACACTGTGCGGAAAAACAAAGGCGGACTTGCGTTTGTGGCAGATGGACAGGTCGTGGCAGAACTTGCGCTTCCGGTGGCCGGATTGATGAGCACCGAAAGCGCAGAGAGCGTTGCGGCGAAAATGCAGGCGCTGAACGATGCCCTCAAGGCACATGGTGTAGCGGAAGACATCGGCATCTTTATGACCCTCGCCTTCGTCAGCCTTCCGGTCATTCCCAGACTCAGACTGAACACCTATGGCATCGTCGATGTAACGCAGCAGAAAATCGTTCCGGCTGTTTTTTAATAGGCGATAACAAAAATACTGCCGGAGACCGACCTGAATGGTCCGTCTCCGGCAGCAGAATATTTTGTTCCTACTCTTAGAATCAAGTCTCGTCAAGTGAAAAATTGACGGAAATTCTTATTTGATAAATCGGAATTTGTGGATGAGAGTAATTTGCTGGTATTAAATAAATTAGAGCGGTTGCTAACGGTATGCTTTAAACCCAAAGAAAATTATACGAGGAGTGAATTATTAAAAGTCAATGAAAAATAACAATAAAAAAAACACTAAAGAAATTGGCAATCCTTGTAATAGGTTCTATAATTGCGGCTTATGGAATTACACTTGCACTGTATGCTGGATTTGGCGGAGCTACGCTTGCGGTGCTGTGGCAGGGGATTGCAAGAACATTTCACATAAGCATTGGCACAGCATCTTTTGTTGTAGCATTGGGAATGATTTTGTTTGCGCTCATTTACGATAAAAGTCAGATTCATATAGGAACTGTGTTGTACCAGATTGTATACAGTACCTGTGTAGATTTGTTTGCTAACTGCCATATTTACAGTACCTATAAGTGGATCAATTTTTTAATTATGTTGTTAGGAGTGGTTTTGTTTGCTGTCGGAACAGGACTATATGCGTCGGCATCCCTTGGTAGAGGCTCCTATGAGGCAGTCACTTTTGCTTTAGCAGAAAAAAATCACTGGCAGATTAAATTTGTCCGAATGGCATTGGATATTTTGGTTGTTGTTACAGGTGTTTTGTTTGGTGGAAAGTTTGGTGTATGCACGCTTATTACAGTTATCATTTCAGGCCCAATTATCCAATTTGTTAATGCGAAAGCAAAACAAGTTTTAAAGATATGATAGTAAAGAAACTTACAACTTAGAATTTGTGGAGGAAACAAATATGGAAGATAATAAATCAACGAATGTCAAGAAAACGGTAAAATCAGGAATAACTTTTGGAAGTGCATTAGCTATGGTTATTAGTTATACAGCGTGGAAGTCTGTCGGTTGGGCGATTTTTCATGGATTACTTAGTTGGGTGTATGTCATATACTTCCTTTTGCGTTACTAAATTCGCGTTTGTGGAGCGAAGCAGAACAATGAAAGCCCCAGTGGGGCTTTTAAGTGACAGAACGGTCTTGCGGCAGCAAGATGGAGGGGCCTCGCCCCGACAAGTTCACGTTTGTGGAAGTTATAAAGGGGTGCATCATGGAAATCGAGTATAAATAAAAGATTTCACGGCCGATGAATTGCAGAAACTGTTTTTATCCGTTCACTGGGAATCCGGCAATTATCCCGAAAAACTTGTCCGTGCGATGCACAATTCCACACGAGTTATTTCTGCGTGGGATGGTGATAAGCTGGTCGGGCTGGTTCGCGCGCTTGATGATGGAGAAACAGTCGCATTTTTGCATTATCTTTTGGTGGACCCTGCTTATCAGGGACAGTACATTGGAGATGAGCTGATGAAACGGATCATGAGTTTCTATCAAAATCTTCTGTATGTGAAAGTTATGCCGTCTGATCCTAAAACGATCCCATTTTATGAGCGATATGGCTTTCAACAATATGATAATTACTCTGCAATGGTGCGGAAGCACTTTTTGTGAGGTGGTATGATGGATCGATTTGCAGCTAGCAAGGAAACCGTAAGGAGTACAGAGCATGGATGCAAACTGTACCAGTAAAAGAAGGAAAGTCAAGAGTATGGAAACGGTATACATTGCAGGCGGGTGCCTTTGGGGCGTCCAGCATTTTTTTGACACGGTGCCCGGTGTACGGACGACCGAAGCCGGGAGAGCCAACGGAACAACAAACACGCTGGACGGCCCGTATGATGGATACGCAGAGTGCGTTAAAGTGGTCTTTGATGAGAAATGTACCAGTGTTACAGAGCTTATGGAGCATCTGTTTGAAATCATCGACCCGTACAGCCTGAACAAACAGGGCGTTGATGTTGGAAAAAAGTATCGCACGGGGCTTTACAGCACAAATCCCGGGCATCTGGAAGAAGCAAGAGCCTTTATTGACAGCCGGAAGGACCGGGATAAAATCGTTGTGGAAGTGCTGCCGCTGACGAATTACGTCCGGAGTGCAGAGGAGCATCAGCACCATCTGGAGCGGTACCCGGAAGACTGCAGCTACTGTCATATCCCGGATGAAGTCTTAAACAAATACAGGAATCAGTAAGCAAAGGAAAAACGAAAATGCGGGGATTGGGAACGATCATCAATGCGCTGGCCATTGTGATAGGCGGTGTGCTGGGTATTCTGTTCAAACGCTTTCTGAAAGAGCGCTATCAGGATACAATCATCAAAGCTACGGGCTTTTCCGTGGTGTTTCTGGGAGCGGCGGGAACGCTCTCCAAGATACTGACGGTTAGGCCAGACGGAACTTTGAGCACCGGTGGCTCTATGGTCATGATTCTATCGCTGGCGTTGGGTGCGCTGCTGGGTGAACTTATTGATCTGGATGCACAGTTTGAACGCTTTGGCGAGTGGCTCAAACACAAGACTGGCAGTGACGGCGACAACCAGTTCGTCAACGGCTTCGTGTCAGCATCCCTGACGGTGAGCATCGGGGCCATGGCCGTCATCGGCTCCATTCAGGATGGCATCTACGGCGACCATTCCACGCTGGTAGCAAAAGCGATTCTGGACTTTATCATTGTGCTCATCATGGCGTCCTCCATGGGAAAGGGCTGCGTGTTTTCATTTATTCCGGTGGCAGTGCTGCAAGGTGCCATGACGGCTCTTGCGGTAGTGCTGTCTGGCTTTATGACGGACGCTGTGCTGAACAATCTCTCGCTGGTAGGAAATATTCTGATTTTTTGTGTGGGCATCAATCTGGTGTGGCCCAAAACCATCAAGGTGGCAAACCTGCTGCCGTCCCTTCTGGTTGCAGTGGCGCTGACGGGGATTTTATGAATCGGAATTTGTAGAGGGGTGTGATTATATGAAAAACAATAACCCACAAAAGCAGGCTGCCATTTCTTGGATCATTTTGATGATAGGAATATTGCTCGCAGTAATAGGAGCAATGACGGCAAAGGAGTACAGAGTAAACCTATGCCTGCTAATCGGTGCAATGGTTGTTATTGGTGGTATTGTATATCATCTCACCATGATGAAATGTCCTTATTGCGGTTGCTCGCTTGTTGGTTATAGGCCGATCCCTAAAGAATGTCCAAAGTGTCATAAAAAATTTGAAGAATAAGTTCGCGTTTATCAAGGTGAACATTTAAGTATTAAAAACGGGAGTGAAACAAATGATGACCATTGCACAGATCATGGAAAAGATGATCGCCTTTTCCGAAGGGAATATCCATGACATCACGCACCTGAGCTGCGTGTGGACCTATGCCAAAACCATTGGTGAGCTGGAGGGGCTGGACGCAGACACGCAGTTTATTCTGGAGGTGGCGGCCATCACCCACGATATCGCCTGCCCGCTCTGCCGCAAAAAGTACGGCAACACCAATGGTAAATATCAGGAGCAGGAGGGTGCCCCGCTGGTGCGGGAGTTCTTGGCGGATACCGGCATGACAGCAGAACAGATCGACCGGGTGGCCTATCTGGTAGGGCACCACCATAGTCCGGCGCAGATCGACGGCATTGACTATCAGATTCTGATTGAGGCGGATTATATCGTCAATGCGTCCGAAAGCGGGTACGACCAGCAGGCAATCCGAACCTTTATGGAACATACGATGAAGACGGCAGCAGGTATCCGGCTGACGAAAACAGTGTTTGGAGTGTAAAAATGATTCAGAAGCATTGCTTTGAATGCGGTACGGCATTGATTGAAAAAGAACTGGAAGAAGAGGGCATTGTGCCTTATTGCCCGAAATGCCAGCAATACCGGTTCCCGATGTACAATGTGGCAGTCAGCATGATTGTTGTGGATGAGGAGACCGGGAAAATCCTGCTCATCCAGCAGTACGGTAAGCTCTCTTATATTCTTGTGGCCGGGTATGTGAACCGCGGTGAGGCAGAAGAACACGCCGTGGTGCGGGAAGTCCGGGAAGAAACCGGGCTGGAAGTAGAACACCTCCGGTTCAACCGTACCAAGTTTTTTGAGCCGTCTAACACGCTGATGTGCAACTTTACGACTTTCGTCAAAACCGCAAAGGCGCTGCATATCAACCACGAAGTGGACCGCTGCAAGTGGTTCACCCCGCAGGAAGCCAGAGAAAACATCCGTCCCAACAGCCTTGCAGCGGAATTTTTGAATGCGTATCTGGACGAAGTGGGGAATAAGCCGATGGAGATGTGATCCGTGACGGAACCACGGGAATTTTGACGGAGAGTATCAACTATATCAGATCAGCACAGGGGATTATCTCCCGGATGAAGATTGATTGCTGCCAAACCACTTTTATCGGCATGGCGAGGTTGTTATTGTGGGCGGTGAAGAACCCAGACCGGGACTTCCGGCAGAGCGGCTTCCCGGTGCCATGAAATGTCTTGTCGATTTTGCGAATGCCAATGACGGCATCAATGAGCTGCATAAGGCTGCCATTCTGCACTTTGCTTTTGCGTACTACCACCCCTATTTTGACGGGAATGGACGCACTGCATGGCTATTCCACCTCTGGTATCTTGTTCAGCAGGGCTATCCTGCGGCACTGTTCACGTCGTTTTCCCGATACATCGCTGAAAACAAGGACGCATATTACAAAGCCTACGAACGCGTGGAGAGAAATGCTCTGATTTCCGGCTATACGGATGTGACTCCCTTTCTGTTCTACTTCTGCAATGGGGTCTATAACCGCCTGCAGGTGGATGCAGTCCCGCCGAAAACTGATCTTGAGGTATATCAAACTGCTCTTGCGGAAGGAAAAATCACAGAAAAAGAACGGCTGCTCTGGGAGTATGTTCTGTCTGCTTATGGTGCAGAGGAGTTTACCACAAAGCAGCTGGAAAAGGATTTCCGAAACGCTGCGTATGCAACCATTCGGACGTTTGTGATGAAATTCCATGAGATGGGGCTGCTTACTGCGAGAAAAGCAGGAAACAGGGTGTTCTATCGTGTCGGTGGGACTTCTGACGGTCGGCCTAATGAATCCAAAAGGAGAACGTTATGAAAACGATTCGTGTTGTGGCCGCTGTGATTTGCGACTCCATGCAGAAAAAGTACAAAATCTACGCTACCGCCCGCGGTTATGGTGACTACAAGGGTCAATGGGAGTTTCCGGGCGGCAAAATCGAGCCGGGTGAAACCCCGCAGCAGGCTCTGAAGCGGGAAATCGAAGAAGAACTGGACACGGAAATCGCCGTGGAGGATTTAATTGGTACAATCGAGTACGATTATCCGGCGTTTCATCTTTCCATGGACTGCTTCTGGTGTGAAGTGGTTTCCGGCGATCTTGTTCTGAAAGAAGCGGAAGCTGCACGATGGCTGACAAAAGATGACATTGATTCCGTTCCGTGGCTTCCGGCGGATCAGACCATTTTGGATGTTGTCAGAAGTTCAATGCAGCCAGTGAAACCACTCCATACCAGCGAATATGACAACGAACCTCTGCAGAGATGCTGAGTATTCAGCTTCTTCGGCAGGGCGTTTTGCTGGTTCCTGTGATGTGGCTGCTGAATCAGACTTTGCATCTGGCCGGAATCTGGATCGCCTTCCCAGTGACAGAATTTGTGGTGTGTATCATTGCAGTGGTTTTTGTCAGAAAGGATAGGTCGTGTCATGAGAGTTGATTATGGATGAAACAAGGCAGGAACTAAAAGCATTGGGCTTCAAAGAGTTTTGCACCTTCGATAAAATGAAACCGATGTATCATTCATTATAATAGAACACCTCCCGATAGCACCATTCAAAACAAGTGCCTGCCGGGAGGTGTTTTGCAGTTTGGGAGAGTAAAAAGATCAATCTTCAAATCTGCGGTGGCCACAGCCAAGGAAAAGACGCATTGTTCAATTTTTACCCCATAATGCATTCTGGTGCATTGAGAACCTGCATCAGGTGAGAGGCTGCTTCCTCCAGATATTCGTACTTTTCTTTTTCAGGAATAAATGATTTCATCAGCGGAATGCCCCATTCCTGCATGCAGACTGCGAGCTGCTGTGCTTGACGAGCAGCGCTTTTACGCATCTCCGGGGTGATATCCGCGTCCAGAACATAGGCTGTGGTAAACGCTCCGCAGGAATCTTCTGTCAGCTGTATCATGGAATCGTGATCTTTCCAGAAGTAACAGAACCAGACGCGCCCGCCGATTCTCTCCATATCAGAGTGAAGTTCTTCTGTGTCGCTCCACTGAGGAACCATGAAAAGAACGTTTTGCAGGGTCTCGTAGGCCTGCTGCTCTTCCGGAGTTGCCTTTTTGCAGTGGTACTCGCGTGCAATGTTCCGCTGCCCATACAGGGCAAACTTCCCCTGCCGGGCAAGTTCGATGTCGTACTGAATGTCGGCAAGAAGACTGTATTGCGGCTCGCTCATATTGGTCACCTCACAAATCAACTCTTTCGGAATGAATATGCTCTATAGATAACATTATATCCAAAAGAGTTGCAAAAGAAAAGCGCATCCGCCAAAATTTAAGCAGATGCGCTTGCAAGGTTATAGGTTCAGTCTTCTTTTGTAAGGTAAGGCAGATTGGCAATATAGGTGTCCAGCAGATCGAGTGCTGCTTTTTTCTGCATGGGCGTCAGTCCCTCTAAACGCTTGCTGATCTCATCGTCCGTCACATGGGATGCACTGGGAACCAGATCACACAGAAGAGTGTCCGCTGAAACATTCAAACCATTCAGGAGCTTGACGATCGTAGCAAGCCCCGGTTCTTTTAGTCCGCGTTCCACCATGCCGACATAGTTGGGTGACAGATTTGCCTTTTCTGCAAGCTGTTCCAGTGTTAGGTTCTGCTTCAAACGCTGCTCCCGAAGCCTTTGTCCAAATAGCTCTTTCATTGTGTGACCTCATCCTATCGAGTTGTTTATACTCTTTAGGATACCTGTTGCTGCCTTTTTCATACACACACGAAAGAGATTGTTCATTGCGATAGAGATTTAAAAAGCAAAAAAGAATGTCGGAAATCGACCGTAACAGTCAATTCCCGACAGTAGGATTTCAAAAAACAGTGCATTACAAATGGAAGAGTCACTTCAAAACTCTGGGTGCCATTCATCCCGGATGCCGATGTCGGAACAGACGATTTTTCCGCACAGAGGTGCAGAAGATTCTACCACATGCAGGGGCTTATAGCTGTCGAAAGTCACGGTCAGGTCTGCATGAGCGGCCCCCTCGGCGACTTCGCCGGTGTCAGTGTTGATGCCGCTGGGCAGGTCTACAGCCAAAACAAAAGCGCCGCTTTTGTGCAGACGGTTCATCAGCCCGCAGGCGGCAAGGCCGGAGGGCCGCAGTGCGCCATGGAATCCGGTGCCGTAAAGAGCGTCCACGACCACATCAAAGTGCTGCGTTTCCAGCACGGTGCAGTCGGCGCAGATGTTCACCGACAGGGAATGCAGACGCTCAAAATTGGTGATGGCATCTGTGGTTTTGGGTTCGCCTTCGGCTAAAAGAGCAGTCACATTCCAGCCGTCTTTTGCGGCGGCACGGGCAATCACAAACCCGTCACCGCCGTTGTTACCTTTTCCGCAGACCACCAGCAGGCTGCCGGGATGTGGAAACTGCTTTTGCAGTTCGGCGTAAGCTGCCAGCCCGGCGTTTTCCATCATTTGCAGGTAGGGCAGACCGTGGGCATCCCCGGTTCGTTCAATTTCCTTCATCTGCGCAGCCGTCACAATGCGATGTTTCATGTTGGCACCTTCTTTCTATCTCTATTATAATGGATGAGAATGTTTGGAACAAGATGAAAGATACCGGTGCATAGGATCTGTCCCCGGAGAGTTGGAAAAGCCCTCCGGGGGCATTTTTGTTTTTCACTATCTTTTCCGCAGGGGAAAACCATGGTATACTGGACGCAACGAATCTAAAGTAATAAACCGGGAGGTACCGTTATGAAGTGGGGAATTTTAGCGACCGGCACCATTGCCAAAAAGTTTGCATCTACGGTAGAACAGATGGGCGCAGAGGGGGAGCAGCTTGTTGCCGTGGGGTCACGGCGCATGGAAAGTGCACAGGCGTTTGCACAGCAGTACGGCATCCCCCGCTGCTACGGTTCCTACGAAACCCTTGCCGCCGACCCGGAGGTGGAGGCTATCTATATCGCCACCCCCAACACCCTGCACTACGAAAACTGCAAGCTCTGCTTGGAGCAGGGCAAGCACGTTTTGTGCGAAAAGCCCTTTACCATCCGCCCGGAGCAGACGCAGCAGCTGTATCGTCTGGCGGAGGAAAAGCACCTCTTTCTCATGGAAGCGTTCTGGATCTGGCTGCTGCCGCTGTATGACCGGCTGCGCGAGATCCTTGCGGCTGGCACCATCGGGGAGCTGAAGCAGATCACCTGTCAGTACGGCTTTGTTGCCTCCGGCGCCCGGAAGGACCGCAAGTTTGATTCCGGTCTGGGCGGCGGTGCACTGCTGGATATCGGTATCTACAATCTGGGCTTTCTGCGCATCCTCACCGGACAGGACCCGGAGAAGGTGGAGACCAAAGAGGTCCACATCAACGAGTACGGCACCGACGATTACAGCCGCCTTGCGCTGACCTACCCCGGCGGCTGCAAGGCAGAGTCTGTCCAGACCATCGGGCAGGAGCTGGAGCGAAATGCCCGTATCGTTGGCACCAAGGGCAGAATCTTTCTGCCGGATTTCCAGCACGCCGAGACCATGACGCTGGAAGTGGAGGGCAAAGAGCCGGAGGTCATCCGCTGCCCGGTGGACATCAACGGCTTTGAGTATGAGATCCGGGAAGCAAGCCGCTGCGTCAAGCTGGGACGTACCGGCAGCGACCGCTACACCCCGCAGGACAGCCTTGCCCTGACCCGCCTGATGTACGACACCCGCATGAGCTGGGGCATGAAGTTTGCGGGCGAGGTGTAAGCACACACCTTGCCGCAAAGGGCTTTTTGCGTGTGGAGACTATGGCATACGGAGAGCGGCAACTCGGAATTGATATAAAAAAGAAGGACACATAGATGAAAACAGTGGTTCTTTATAATATTATTTCTTTTATCATCCTCGTTGCTTTGATTTTTGTCTTAAGGATTGTTAGTAAGAGTAATTTAAGACAAAATCAACAACTTGTTATTAAAGTCATTGCAACTATTTTAATTGTTTGTGTGATAGCGTTCGTGCTTTTTATTGATGCAATAGCATTTGGCATTATAGGACCAGTTCAAGATTAACAATTCCAGTTTGACAAGGAAGTGCTTTGCATGAAAAAGCGTATATCAAGGATTCTCGGTTTAATAATGCTGATTATAGCTATTGCATTTATAGTGTTTGCATTGAACCATCCAGAAATGAGTTTTCCTTGGAACAATACCATTACTTGGTTACTGTATGGTTTATATATTCTTGTGACAGTCATGTTGCTTATTGCGCCTAAGACGAAGAAGTAAACAATTCGCGTTTGTGGAGCGAAGCGGAACAATGAAAGCCCCAGTGGGGCTTTCAAGCGACCGAACGGTCTTGCGGCAGCAAGATGGAGGGGCCTCGCTCCGACAAGTTCGCGTTTGTGGAGCAAAGTGGAACAATGAAAGCCCCAGTGGGGCTTTCAAGCGACCGAACGGTCTTGCGGCAGCAAGATGGAGGGGCCTCGCCCCGACAAGTTCGCGTTTGTGGAGCGAAGCGGAACAATGAAAGCCCCAGTGGGGCTTTCAAGCGACCGAACGGTCTTGCGGCAGCAAGATGGAGGGGCCTCGCCCCGACAAGTTCCAGTCTGCTGGGCAGACGGACATCTGAATAACACAAAATGAGGGGGCAGCCATGGTACTTTATTTTACGGGAACCGGCAACAGCCGGTATCTGGCGCGGCGCATTGCCGAAGGGTTGGAGATGCCGCTTTACGACCTGAACGCCTGCATCAAGGCAGGGGATACTGCCCCGGTGCAGACCGGGCGGGACGTGGTGCTGGTGACGCCTACCTACGCATGGCGTATCCCCCGGGTGGTGTCGGAGTGGCTGGGCAAGACCGAGCTGACCGGGGCAGAGCGCATCTGGTTTGTGATGGACTGCGGCAGCGAAATCGGCAATGCGGCAGGCTATAACCGGCAGCTTGCGGCGCAAAAGCAGCTGCAGTATATGGGCACAGCCCAGATCATCATGCCGGAAAACTACATTGCCATGTTCAATGCACCCCAAAAGGAGCAGGCACGGAGCATCGTGGAGCAGGCAGAGCCTGAACTTCAGAAAGTGCTGACCCAGCTCAAGGCCGGGCAGGAGTTTCCTTCGCCGAGAGAGACCCTCTACGACCGCTTTATGAGCGGCCCGGTAAATCCGGTGTTCTATCGCTTCTTTGTAAAAGCCGATGCCTTCCGGGCAACGGACGCCTGCATCGGCTGCGGCAGGTGCGTGGAACTGTGCCCCCTGAACAACATCCATCTGGAAAACGGCAAGCCGGTCTGGGGCAAAAACTGCACCCACTGCATGGCGTGCATCTGCTATTGCCCGAAAGAAGACATCGAGTACGGCAAAAAGAGCAAAGGGAAGCCCCGGTATCACTTTGAAGCACTGGAAAAGAAGCAGGACGTATGAAATTAAGGGGGCTCCGGCAGTGGGCATCCGGCTGACGAGAAGGCAGATTTGTCCTTGAAAGAATAAACCTATTGACATGGTGCGAAAATGGGCTTATACTATCCCCAACACAAGGAAGGGAGCGCAGACAGATGAAACATACAGCAGATGTCCGGCACAGACTACCCGGGCGAATGCGCTGCTCCCAGACAAATTCCCGGCAGACAGACTGAGAAAAAACAGGAAGATGCCGTTGTCTGGGAGAAGTGCCCGAACATACATCGTCATAATAAAAGGAGAACCGACAATGGCTGATTATAAACTGTGGAACGCACTGAAGAATGCTAAAAAATATCGCTGGGTGGAACTTTCTCACTCGCTGAACAACGAAAGCCCCTACTGGTCCGGCATCCCGGAAGGCTCTGTGGAGCTGGCAAAGACCGTGTGGGACTGGGGCAAGCCGGAACTGGAATGCCTGATCCAGACCTTCAAATTCCCCGGACAGTTCGGTACCCATATCGACTTCCCGGGTCACTTCATCAAGGGCAAAGCACTGTCCGAAAAGTACGATGTGAACGACCTGATCTTTCCGCTGGTGGTCATCGATATCTCTGAGCAGGCCAAGAAAGACCCCCGCTACGCTGTGACGGTGGAGGACATCAAGGCCTATGAGGCAAAGTACGGTCCTATCCCGGATGGCGCACTGGTGGCTCTGCGCAGCGACTGGTATAAGAAATGGCCGGATATGGATGCACTGTCCGGCATCGATGCAGAGGGCAAAGAAAATGCTCCCGGCTGGTCGCTGGAAGCATTGGAGTATATCTACAAGGTGCGTAACGCCGCCGCCAACGGTCACGAAACGCTGGATACCGATTCCTCTGCGGTGGCGGAGGAAAAGGGCGACCTTGCTTGCGAGCGCTATGTTCTGGACAACGACAAGCTGCAGGTGGAAGTGCTTGCCAATCTGGATAAAGTACAGCCCGCCGGTGCGGTGGTCATTGTTTCTTACCCCCGCATCGAGGGTGCAACCGGTCTGCCCGCACGAGTCTGGGCCATTACCGAATAAGAGCGGAGAAATGGGAAAATGTCGTTTGAAAAAGCAAAAGCAGATCTGGAAGAAAAAGGTCTGGGAGACCATGTCATTGTGCTGAATGAGTCCTCGGCAACCGTGGCCGAGGCGGCCCACGCACTGGGCGTAGAGCCTGTCAGCATCGCAAAAACGCTGTCGGTTTTGCAGGGCGAAAAGCCGGTGCTCATCGTCACCGAGGGCACGGCAAAGCTGGACAACCACAAGTACAAGAGCCTGTTCCACATGAAAGCCAAAATGATCCCCTACGATGAGGTGGAGACCTATGTGGGTCATGCCTCCGGCGGCGTCTGCCCCTTTGGGGTGAACGAGGGCGTGGCGGTCTATCTGGACGAGAGCCTGCGCAAGTTCGATACCGTTTACCCGGCCGCAGGCAACGGTCACACCGCCGTCAAGCTGACCTTGCAGGAGCTGGAAGCAGCCGCCGGAGCCGAGGGCTGGGTGGATGTCTGCAAGGAGCCGGAAGGCGAGTAAGGCATCATACAATAAACGCAAAGGGAGTTCTGCCCGGACCTTCGTCCGTGACAAAACTCCCTCTTTGCTTCATAAATCTCAGTACGGAGGTCTGCCGGGCAGCAGGAAAATAGACGTTCATCGAGCTGCCTGTTGCCACGCTCAGCGGAGCAAGAACCACACGCCCAGCAGGATTGCAAGGAAGATCAGATTGGACAGGGTGAACAACCCAAAATACTGCTTCTTCCCTTGTGGCAACTCCCGTGCAATCTGCCGGTAGGAGATAAGGCTGGCCATGGATGCGATCAAAGTGCCAAGACCTCCCAGATTGGTGCCGATGATAAGGGCTTGTGTCTCTGCCGTGAACCCGGACAGCAGCAAGGCGGCGGGGACATTACTGGTGACCTGCGAAGCGAGAACCGCTACCAGAACTTCCCGGCCGGTCAAAAACTTCTGCAGCCAGCCGGAAAAGGCAGGAATGCGGCCAAGATTGCCAATGAAGATGAAAAAAGCCACAAAGATCAAAAGCAGGGAATAGTCCACCGTCCGTAAGGTGCGTGGGTCTGCAAAAAGGGCGCAGACGAGCACAGCGGCAAAGGCAATGCCATAGGGCAGCACCCGGATCACGGACAGCAGGCAAACGGCAAACAACACCAGATACAGCAGGATGATTTTCTGATCCCCCTGCGATGCAGAGGAAGAAACAAGCTCGTCCACGGAGAGGGCGGCAGAGGTTTTCCGGCAGACCATTGCTGCCCAAGCCAGCAGCAGGAGCAGAGAGACCAGTGTGTAGGGCAGCATAAGAAGCACAAAGCCCCCGATGCTCATGCCGCTTTTTCCATAAAGATAGAGGTTCTGCGGGTTGCCGATGGGGGTCAGCATACTGCCAAGGTTTGCCGCAATGGTCTGCATACAGACCACCGGGATCAGAAGGGAGCAGCGGACATCCGCTCCCAGACGGCTCAGAACCACGAACGTAAAGGGAACGAAGGTCAGCAGGGAAACATCGTTGGTGATGAACATGCTTCCGAAAAAGCACAGCCCGACCAATACCATCGTCAGCTGAAAGGTGCTGTGGGTGTGGGACAGCAATGTACGCCCCAACCCATCAAAAAAGCCCTGCCGCCGCAGCCCGGCCATGACCGTCATCAGGGAAAACAGGATCGCCAGTGTGCGCAGATCGATGTAGCCGAGATACTGCACATCCGGCAGAACAAAGAAGGCGGAGACAACGGCCAGCACAGCGGCTGCGGTGAGGACCGTTTCCTGCTGAATGAATTGTTTGAGTAGTTTCATAGAGACACATCCTTGTAGTTGTAAAGGCAGCCCTGCTGCGATGCCGGACGGCCTTTTTCCGTATTTCAGAGCAGCAGCTTTTGCAATTCATTTTTGCAGCACCATCCTACTCCATTAGAGCGGCATCGTCAAGAGAAAACAGAAAAAACGCGATTCGAGCAAGAAAAAACGGATGGCTCCGCAGAACCATCCGCTAAAACTGGTATACTTAGTCTTTCCGATACTTATACGCACCCTCAATGGCGTGGATCAGATGATAACGGAACCGGGCGTGTCGGGGCGAGTCCCTTTCTGCTCGTCCGGTTTCCCAAAAGCCCGCAGGGGCTTTACGGCTTAAGCAAGGATCCCGGTGGACTGCAAAAACAGCACCAGCATCATCACCGGGGCAACGTAGCGGATCATCACCCGGTAGAGCTTTTTGCGGCGGAAGGTCTCGCCGTTGCGCTGCATCTCGTCAATGACGTAATCCGGCGTCATGACCCAGCCGATGAGGATGGTGGACAGCAGCGCGATGAAGGGCATCATGACGCTGTTGCTGATGTAGTCCATGATGTCCAGCAGTTGGCCCACCGAGCCGTTGGGCAGCTGCACTTCAAAATAGAAAATGCTGTAACCCAGTGCGATGATGGCAGAGGCGGCCAGATAAATGACCGCCAGCACCAGCACGGTCTTTTTGCGGCCCGAGTGGAAAATCTCCATGCAGTTGGCGGTGATGGATTCCAGCACCGAGATGCAGGAGGTCAGGGTGGCAAAAATGGCGGTGACGAAGAACAGGATGCCCACGAAGGTGCCGGCCTTGCCCATAGCGGCAAACACCTTGGGCAGCGAGACGAACATCAGGCTGGGGCCTGCGCTCATGCCCTCGGTGCCGGAGAACACATACACGGCGGGGATGATCATGGCACCGGCCAGCAGCGCCACGCCGGTATCAAAAATTTCGATCTGATTCACCGCCTTGTTCAGGTCTACGTCCGGTTTGACGTAGGAACCGTAGGTGATCATAATGCCCATGGACACACTGAGAGAGAAGAACAGCTGGCTCATGGCGTCCAGCAAGATCTGCAAAAAGCGGCTGACGGTCAGCCCTTCCATGTGCGGGGTCAGGTAGTAGCGCAGACCTTCCAGACCGGTGCGCATCTGCCCGGAAGCGTCCTCGTGGCGCAGGGTGAGGGCGTAGCCCGCGATCACGACCACCAGCACCAGCAGGATGGGCATCATGTAGCGGGACACCCGCTCAATGCCGCCCTCCACGCCGTTGTACACGATGAAAGCCGTCACGCCCATGAACAGCAGGGCGAACACCACAGGCGACACCGGCGAGGTGATGAAGCTGGTGAAATAGCCGTCCTCGGCAGCAGCGGCAGACTGCCCGGTGAGGTAGACCACCGCATATTTCGTGATCCACCCGCCGATGACCGCATAATAGGTCATGATCAGTACCGGCACCAGAAAGGTGAGGATGCCGAGGAATTTCCATTTTGGGCGCATGGTCTCGTAGGCGCGGATGGCACTCTGCTTGGTGCGGCGTCCGATGGCGATATCCGAGGTGAGCAGGGTAAAACCGAAGGTCAGCACCAGCACCAGATACACCAGCAAAAACAAACCGCCGCCATCCTTTGCGGCAAGGTACGGGAACCGCCACAGGTTGCCGACACCCACCGCACTTCCGGCGGCAGCAAGGACAAATCCGATTTGTCCGGAGAAACTGCTTGCTTTCTTTTCCATGATTCTCAAACTCCTATCCTAAAAACCTATTGTAATATAGGATAACATGAAGTATCATATCAGTAAACCCAATAAAATTACTACGACCTATAAATTTTACTTATGGAGCGTTTGCGATGCGGGAACAGAAAGACCGATACGAGATATTCTTGAAAGTATGCGAAACAGGCAGCTTTTCCAAAGCAGCGGAAGCACTGAACTATACCCAATCCGGCATCAGCCAGATGATGGCGGGATTGGAAGAAGAATTGGGCGTACAGCTGTTCGCCCGCATCAACCGGGGTGTGACCCTGACCGACAACGGCACCCGCCTTTTGCCCTATGTCCGGGAATTGGCCAACCAGAAAGCCCGGCTGCGGCAGGCGACCTTCAACATCAATCACAAGGTGGAGGGCAAGCTGCGGGTAGGCAGCTTTTCCAGCATCACCACCCTGTGGATGCCGGAAGTCGTGCATTATTTCAAGGAAAATTACCCCAAAGTAGATGTGGAAATTCTGGACGGCAACTATGATGAAATTCGTGACTGGATCATCCATGGGCAGGTGGACTGCGGTTTTCTCTCGTCCATCGTGGCGGACGATTTGAAATTCTATCCGCTCTGGGATGACCCGCTGTGTGCCGTGTTCCCGGAGGGACACCCACTGGCTGTACAGCCCAGTGTGACCCTGCCGCAGCTGTTTCAGCATCCGCTCATCATCGAAACCCCTGGCTGCGACAATGATATCCAGCACCTGATGCTCAAATGCCCGGTGAAGCCGAATATTGCATACAGCTTCCGGGACGATACCCTCATCATGGCCTTTGTGCGCAGCGGGCTGGGCGTGACCATCTCGCAGGAACTGGTGATGCAGGCGTTCGGCTGCCCCGGTGTGGTGTCCCGCCCGCTGGAGCCTGCCTGCTGCCGGACGTTGGGACTGGCGTTTTCCAAAACGGCAAGCTCGGTGGTGAGCCGGACGTTGCTGGATTATTTGCAAAAGGCCGAACGCTGAATGAACTCGCTGAATGATGCTTCACACAAAAATGACTGTGGTACGCTGTAATATTGAAGAAATTGCATGAGATTTTATCAAAGTGTTATTCTTTTGTGAATTTTAGCACTCTAAGCTTGACAGTGCTAAAAACATGTGCTATAACATAGGCGCAGTCAGGAGAGAGGGCAAAAAGGAGAGCCGAGAGGCTCCCCGAAAGGCCTGCGTTCCTGATGAGCATAAAGATTTTTGACCCGACCCGAACGCCGGGATTGGAGGAATGATTTATGTTTATGCCTGCTGTTTTCCATGAGAATCTGTTCGATGATTTCTTTGATCCGTTCTGGAACGATGGCGCGCTGGAGCGTGCGATGGACCGGGAAGAACGTGAGACCTTCGGTAAGCGCGGTGCAAACATGATGAAGACCGACGTGAAGCAGACTGCCGATGGCAATTATGACGTTGCCGTTGACCTGCCCGGCTGCAAGAAGGAAGACGTTCAGATGGAGCTGAATGACGGCTACCTGACCATTCAGGCGGTCCGCAGCCGCTCCAATGACGAGAAAGATCAGAACGGCCGCTACCTGCGCCGTGAGACCTTCTCCGGCACCTGTGCCCGCAGCTTCTATGTGGGCGATGCTGTGAAGAAGGAGGATATCCACGCAAAGTTTGAGGATGGTATCCTGCATATCACGCTGCCTGCACCTCAGCAGCAGAAGGCTCTGCCGGTCAATCCCAACCTGATTGAAATTGAATAACTGCATGTACCGGCGTGAAAATACCGGTGCATAAAGCAAGCCCCTGCGGACTTTGGATTGATTCCGAAGCTCGCAGGGGCTTTTTGCGTTTTGCTGTCTGTTCAGCAGCAAAGAACTACTTTATTTCTGCCCTTACCAGGTCAGCGAAAATTCCACAAGCTCCGGTGTTTCCGGCTTGCCGATCAGCGGTTCTTTTTTGTCCAGTGCGGAGAGACGTGCCATTTCCTCGGCGGTCAGCGCAAAATCGAACAGCGCAAAGTTTTCGCGGATATGGGCAGGCTGGGTGCTTCTCGGAATCACGGCGATGCCCTTTTGTGTCAGGAAGCGGAGTTGGATCTGCGCCGGGGTCTTGCCGTACTTTTCAGCAAGGGCGAGCACAGCGGGCTCTTTGAACATTTCGCTGCGGTTTCCTTGACCAAGCGGGGCGTAGGCCATGTGCGCCACCCGGCTTTTGTCCATCCAGCTGCGCTCGGCGGTGCGCTGGCAATAGAGGTTCGTCTCAATCTGGTTGACGGCCGGGACGACCTTGTTGTAGGCGATCAGATCCAGAAGTTGGTCCGGCTCAAAGTTGGAAACGCCGATGGCCCGGACTTTGCCTTCTGTATACAGCTTTTCCAAGCTGCGTAATAGTTTGCGAACGGCCAATGCAGGAGCAGCAGGTCGATATAGTCCGTTTGCAGATTTTCCAGCGACTGCAGGACCGTTTGCTCTGCATTTTCATAGGATTTGAAATTCACCTTGGTGACGAGAAACAGTTTTTTGCGGTCCATGCCGCTGGCCTTGATGCCTGCGCCCACTTCTTTTTCATTGCCGTAGGCTTCGGCTGTGTCGATCATCCGATAGCCGCTTTCGATGGCGGCCGCAACGGATTTCGTGCAGGTCTCGCCGCTGAGCATAAAGGTGCCAAAGCCGACCAGCGGCATCTGCACGCCATTGTTCAAAGTCAAGTATTCCATATTCCGTCCTCCGTTTCTGCGTTTACAGCGCTTGGCTTGCTGTGCTATAATCATTGTAACAAGTTCGAGTAACACGAAGTCAAGAGGAACTTTTGCGGAGGACGGGCCATGCGTTATACGATCAAGCAGATGGCAGAGATGTTCGGCGTGACCGAGCATACCCTGCGCTTTTATACGGACAAAGGACTGCTGCCCTGTGAGCGGGACAGCGGCAACCGCCGGGTGTTCACCGAAGAATCCGTGAACTGGATGCAGGGCATCCAATGCCTGAAAGGGTGCAGCGCGTCCCTTGAGGACATTCAGGAGTACTGCCGCCTGTGCCTGCTGGAAGAATCCGAGGAAAATCTGCGGGCGCGGTATGCGATCATCCTGAAACAGAGGGACGAAGCTTATAAACGCATCGAAGAAGCCAAGGCGACCGCAAAGTATATGGACGATAAGGTGGCGCACTATGAAGCTATCTTAGCCGGACTTGCCCCGGACGATACGAACCCGAAAAACTGGACAGCGGGGAAGCGGCCAAAGCACTGAGAAAGTTTTGCATTTTATGACAGCCTGAAGTGGCTGTACTGTCCATGCTTTTGGGTGCGGCTGCCGTACTGAATGGCAAATTTGGGGCAATGGTGCAGGCAGGAAAGGCACATGACGCACTGCTCTTTGACCCAGACGGGCTTTTTGTCCCGGAGCTGGATGGCCGAGACCGGGCAGTTCCGGGCACACAGGCCGCAGCCGATGCAGCTGTCCTCCACATGGAAATGGTGTGTCTGACGCATGGAAGGATATTCGATGGCATAAACGGACTTTGCGAGCCAAAGCGGCATTTTGCGCTGAATGAAGTCGCCGGATGTGCGGCTCTGAATCAACTGAATGGTGCGGTCGATCTGCGGCTCTGCGGCGGCGTTGATGCGCTGCACTTTTTCTTTGCTGCTCAAATCAAACAGCGGCGTCCAGGTATCCGGCATTTGGACGCTGAATTTTGCCGAGACAGTCAACCCGCTGCGTTTTAAGATGTCTTCTGCGAAGCGTCCGGTCTGCCCCGGCGTTGTGCCGTAGGTGGCGGCGAACCACAGATAAGACGGCCGACTGCGCAGAGTCAGCTTTTCCAGAAATTCCTGCACGATGCTGGGCAGCCCCCAAGAATAGGTGGGGCAGATGATCCCCACGGTTTTGTCCGTTTCATCAAAGGAAAAGTGGTCGCTTTTGCAGCAGTCGGGAATCGAAATCGTTTCGTCACCGGTCGCGGCGGCAATGCGTTCGGCAACATAGCGGCTGTTGCCGGTGGCAGAAAAATAAAAGATCATAATGGTGCAGCTCCTTTTTCTTTTGTCTTACATTGGACAGTTGCAAAATTTCTGCACTTATGATAAAACAGAATCAGCCGGAAAGCAATCTGCGAATCGGAACTTCCGTCCAAAGATAGACAAATTTTTAAAAATGCAAAGGAATGGCCATGAAATACGATGGTTCGCGCCCGATGACACGCGGAGCGAAGCGCACATTGACAGCGTTCAGCAATGGGATGCTGCTGCTCCTCACAAAAAAGCCGTTTGAGGAAATTACCGTGGGAGAACTCTGTGAGGGAGCACAATACCCGCGCGCAACATTTTATAACTACTTTGATGACAAGTATGATCTGCTGGAGTATTGCTGGCAGACGCTTGCGGCACAAATTGGGCTTTCGGAGTATCACCATGCACCGGAAAACGAAATGCTCTACCTCTATTTTGACCGGATCTATGATTTTACACGGGAAAACAGGAGTACGGTCTCGCAGATCCTGCTTCATAACCCGGAGAACGGATATATGGTTTCGAGCTTCCGCAGCTTTCTGAACGGACAGATGCGGGAGATTTTTCAAAAGTGTATGGATGCTGCAGAAAAGGAGATCCCCAAGGAACTGCTTGCCGACCATTACAGCAATACGCTTTTTCTGGTGTGGCAGTGGTCGGCGCTGAAAGATGCTTCCTGCACGAAAGAAATGGGAAGAACGTATCTACGGATGCTTTTGAGCAAGATAGGGTGATGGATGATTCATTGCCTTTTCGGCGGCGGAAAAGCGTGGTAGAATAAGAACAAAATCGGGATGATGCCATAAACCGGAAATTATGGAGGTGCAGTAATGTACAAGACGATATTGATGGAAGAAATTACCCTGGAAAATGCAACCGAATAAATGAAAAAGTACAAGAAATGGAAAAAGACGGTTATCAGATCAAAACCATGTCCTTTTGGGGAGCAGATAAAGCTGTGTTGATCTTCAAAAAAGGACTAAAAGGAAGTTTGCTATAACTTCGCGTTTGCCAAAGAAAAAGGAGGGTATAAAATGACCATCGAAGAACGGGCGGCACAGGCCGCTGAATGGAAAGCAACGGGCCAGTGCAACTGCGCGCAGGCGGTGCTGAAAGTGTTTGAGGACAAGCTGCCGGTGGATGCCGACACCCTGATGAAACTGGCCGCGGGCTATGCCGCCGGCATGGGCTGTATGGAAAGCACTTGCGGGGCATTGATCGGTGCCGTGATGGTGGCGGGCATCGCCACGGACGGCAGAGGGACGCCCCGCGTTTCCAAAGAGCTGGTGCAGACATTCAAAGAAAAATGTGGTGCCACCATCTGCAAAGACCTGAAAGGCGTCGAGACCGGTACGGTGCTGTGCCCCTGCCCGGAGTGTGTCCGCAATGCAGTGCTTGCCTTGGGCGAAGTGCTGGGGGAATAACGAATAAAAACGAAATGCCGGGCGTGACAGCGGCTTTACTGCTGCACCCGGCATTCTGTTTTATTTGTTCATGCGGTGGTTCTTGTCGTTTTTTGTTCCATCCGGAGTCCTCTTTTCGATTCTGATCCCGACAATAAACGAAAGCAGAAAAACGGCAAGCCAAATCAAAACGCCATAGTGTGTCTTGAGCTGCCACACTTTCCCTACATACATGTCCGGTGTGATTCTCGCGGCATTTACTTTGATAATGAAATCGCCCAGCGACTGCCCGATCAGAATTCCCGCCCAGTTTCCGATCGCTGTGATAAGAGCCGCTTTATACTTTTCCAGAAAACAGAAAGTGACGGGTGCAGCCCATAGACACAAATAATAATGGTTTGCTGTCCATTCAAACAGGTAGATTCCATGAAACACTGTTTGAGACAGAAAGTAGCACAGCACATATGCTGAAAATACGATGAACAAAAAGCTGAAACAAGCTTTATTCTTTGAAAATGTGTTTTTCATAGGGTGCTTGAACTCTATCGCAATTTGCATCTCTGTGTTTTCTTATAAAACAACTTGGCGGCTCACCTTGATACGATCTCAACTGTCGGCATCTTGCTATCTGATCCGAGTTCATCATCTTCTGCAACTCGATAACCGGTAACATTTATAGAATACATATAATCTGAAATATCCGGATTTTCTTCATCCTCTGAAAGTTCAACTTCAAATGGCTCAAATTCAAACACATAAGAGGTTCCTTCAAGGAGTTCTCCGGTCAAGTCCTTCTGGAAATGAAGCAAAAATGGCCTGTCCTGAAAGAAGTGAACAACAGCAATCGTTTTTCCCGGAAGGGCATAATAATCGGGCAAGAGCTGCTCAACAGTAGCCGTGAAAGAACCCGAAAATTGTGCAAAACGTTTTTCGTTTCCGGCCGCTTGCTGTTTTCCGTCATGATACCCTGCTTCGTAGCCGGCAGTGTAACCCTCTTTGTAGTTTGCATCAGGGGCATCCGAGTTTTGCGCACTCATTCCGCAGCCAGATAATGAAAGTACCAGCGCAAGACAAAGAACCCTTGCAACAATCTTTTTCATACGGTTCCCTCCATCGAAGAAGATGTCTGCGAATTTTAGAGAACGACCTATCGTAATTTAATCCTGGTTTATTTCGTTTGTCCATAGAATTTTTCAAAATCGTATGACTGCACATAAATTTTGGAGAAATTTATAGCACAATCACGGTTTTTCTTCGCTGATACTCGGCTTATTTCCCTGCATCTTTTCCGCAGTGGCAAGACGTGGTAGAATAGGAATGAAATCATAGCTGTTTTGATAAATCGGAACTTTTTGAATGGAAATTTCAAACATCAAAAACAGGAGCAAAAACAAATGATGACGATTGCACAGATCATGGAAAAGATGATCGCCTTTTCCGAAGGAAACATCCACGACATCACGCATCTGAGCTGCGTGTGGACCTATGCCAAAACCATCGGGGAACTGGAGGGGCTGGACGCAGACACGCAGTTTATTCTGGAAGCGGCGGCCATCACCCACGATATTGCCTGCCCGCTCTGCCGCAAGAAGTACGGCAATACCAATGGCAAATATCAGGAGCAGGAGGGTGCCCCGCTGGTGCGGGAGTTTCTGGCTGATACCGGTATGACGGCAGAACAGATCGACCGGGTGGCCTATCTGGTGGGGCACCACCATAGCCCGGCGCAGATCGACGGCATTGATTATCAGATTTTGATCGAAGCGGATTACATCGTCAATGCGTCCGAAAGCGGGTACAGCCAGCAGGCGATCCGAACCTTTCTGGAGCACACCATGAAAACAGCGGCAGGCATCCGGCTGACCAAAACAGTGTTTGGTATGTAAAAACACAAAAACAGCGCCCATTGTGAGCAGAAAAAACTCACAACGGGCGCTGATGTTTTATAACAACAGAGTTACGGAAACTTATACCTGATACGAACAAGCGGCATCCAGAAATGCATGGACTTTCTCCGCTGTATCGCGGCTGCCAAAGCAGCTGTGCCCGGTGTCCAGTGCGGCAATCTGCTGCATTTCGGCATCGGTCAGCGCGAAATCGAAGATGTCCAGGTTTTCCTTCATGCGCTGCGGATTGGCTGATTTGACCAGCGGCACGATGTTCCGCTGCACCAGCCACCGCAGCACTACCTGTGCTACACTTTTGCTGTGGGCGTTTGCAATGGCGCAGAGGGTTTCGTTCTCAAACAGTTTGCCCTGCCCGGCAGCCAGCGGCGACCACGCCTGCATCTGGATGCCCTCGCGTTCCAGATAGGTGCGCTCGTTTTCCCGCTGGAAAAAGGCATTGCACTCAAGCAGGTTCACGGCAGGCTTCACCTTGTTCCAGAACAGAAAATCCGCCAGCCGGTCCTGCGTGAAGTTGTCCACGCCGATGGCCCGGACTTTGCCCTCTGCATACAGCTCCTCCATAGCCCGCCATGCGCCGTAGTAATCATGGTAGGGCTGATGGATGAGGTAGAGGTCAACGTGATCCAGCCCCAGCCGTTCCAGTGAGCGGGCAAAGCCGCGCTTGGCACCTTCATAGCTGGTGTCGGTGACCCACAGCTTGGTGGTGATGAACAGCTCCTCCCGCGGTACGCCGCAGCGGCGGATGGCGCGGCCCACAGCTTCCTCGTTTTCGTAGGCAGCAGCGGTATCGATGAGGCGGTAACCGCTCTGGATGGCCTGCACGACGGCTTCCTCACAGGCGGCGGCATCGGTCATGCGGAACACGCCATAGCCGATGCGCGGCATGGTGACGCCATTGTTCAGGGTGACAAAATCGTTGTTCATGCGGAGATCTCCTTTTTCTCTTGCTTTTTCATCCGTGTTGTGGGGCGGCAGACGATGAGCGCCGCCAGGATCAGAACAGCAGTGACGAACAGGCTGAGCGGGTAGACCAGCATCAGGGTCTGGAAATCTGCATGGCGGGGGAACACCGCCTGCACCCAGAAGATACGGATGCCGCAGACGCCCAGCGTCGTCAGGACGGCCGGGGCCAGCGAAATGCCGAAGCCCCGCAGATAACCCGACATCAGCTCATACAGCAGGCTGAACAGGTAGCCGGAGAAGATGATGGACAGGCGGGTATAGCCCAGTGCAATGACCTCCGGGTCGCGGTTGAACAGCGCCAGCAAAGAGTGTCCGAAATAGAGCACAACGCCCATAACGGTCACAGTGACCAGTACATCTTCCAGCAGGCAGAGCGCGAAGGTCTTGCGGCAGCGGTCGAGCTGCCGGGCACCGTAGTTCTGCCCCACGAAGGTGGTACAGGCCTGACTGAACGAGTTAAAGGTATAATAGGCGATGACCTCAATGTTGAATGCTGCACTGGATGCCGCAATCACCACGGTGCCGAGGCTGTTGATGGCCGCCTGCACAATGATGTTGGCAAAGGCAAACACGGCGCTCTGGATGCCGGCCGGCAGGCCGATCTGGACGATCTTGCAGAAGCTGGCATGGTCAAACTGCAGGGCGTGGGCGCTCACGCGAATGGTCATATCCGTATGGGTCAGGCGGTAGAGCAGGAGCAGCGAACTGACCGCATTGGAGATCACCGTGGCGATGGCAACACCGTTGACCGTCATCTTCAGCACGATGACGAAGAACAAATTCAGCACAACATTCAGCACGCCGGAAAAGGTCAGGGCGATCAGCGGCGTCCTATAATGTGATCTACGGGAACCCGCTTCTGCTGGTCCAAAGCGGGCTGGGGAATCTGCTGGTCACGCGCGACCTGCTGGCCCCGGAACTGGAGCCTGGTGTCCGCTTTCTCCCGCTGGACCCGCCGCTGGAGACCCACTATATGCTCGTCTGGAAAAAGAATGCGACCCTGACGAAACCGGCCGAACGGTTCCTCTCCATGCTGACGGGGTGATCACAAAAAATGCTGCCGGGGATCGACCGTAACCGTCCATTCCCGGCAGCAGAAGCTGCGAAACGAATTATTTCCGGCGAGTCACCTGGTTGAGCAGCATCACGGCCAGAACAATGACGCCAATGACGAGAATGATGCCGACCATCCCGATGAGCATCATGGGCAGCGTGGTCATCCACGAAGAAAGATGAAGCATAAGAGCACCTCCATTAAGCCATCAGGGTCAGGATCAGGCCGCCTGCAATGACGGACGCGATCTGCCCCGAAACATTGACGCTGATGGAATACATCAGCAGGAAATTCTGGTTGTCTTCTTCCAGTCCCATCTTGTTGACGACACGACCGCTCATGGGGAAGGCAGAGATGCCGGCCGCGCCGATCATCGGGTTTAGCTTTTTGCCTTCGGGCAGGAACAGGTTCAGCAGCTTTGCAAACAGCACGCCGCCTGCAGTATCAAAGACGAAGGCCACCAGACCCAACGCAAGGATGAGCAGAGTGTCGGGACGGACGAACTTGTCGGCGGTCATCTGCCCGGCTACCGTCAGCCCCAGCACAATGGTGATAAGGTTCGCCAGCACATTCTGTGCCGTTTCGCTCAGGGCGTTCAGTACACCGCACTCCCGCAGCAGGTTGCCAAACATCAGGAAACCGACCAGAGCCACACTGGCCGGAGCCACCATGCCGGCGATGATGGTGACGGCAATGGGGAACAGGATCTTGGTCAGTTGGCTGACATTGCCCTTCTCATAGGGCATCCGGATGCGGCGTTCTTTCTGCGTGGTCAACAGTTTGATGACTGGCGGCTGCACGATGGGAACCAGTGCCATGTAGCTGTACGCGGCCACCATGATGGCACCGAGGTACTGGGAGTTGAGGGTGTTTGCCACAAAAATGGCGGTGGGGCCGTCTGCCGCACCGATGACGGCAATGGAAGCGGCATCTTTCAGGTCAAAGAAGAAGCCGGCCAGAAACAGCGTGAAGAAGATGCCGAACTGCGCCGCCGCACCAAAGAGCATGAGCCACGGCTTTTCCAGCAGCGGGCCAAAATCGATCATGGCACCAATGCCGATGAAAAGCAGCAGTGGAAACAACTCGTTGGACATGCCCGCTTCAAACAGAGCCGAAATCGGCCCCACCGTATCGCCCTGCGTGATGGCACCAGACAGGGGCAGGTTGACCAGAATGGCACCAAAACCCATGGGCAGCAGCAGGCTCGGCTCCATCTTTTTGGCGATGGCAAGGTAGATGAGCAGGGCACCGATGCCCCACATCACCACCATCTGCCAAGTCAGGTTCCCGAAATTGGAAAACAGACTTGCGAATGTGTTCAGAAAGTTCATTTTTCTTACCTCCTTGTGTTCCGGTACGGCGGCAAGAAAAAAGAGACTTCTGCCACAGTACCTTGTCTGTGACAAAAGTCTCAAGCGAACACATGACATCGGGCATTTCTGCCGTGATGACGCTGCCATGCAGCAGCCTCCCGGATGGAAAATCGGAAAACTGCCCTTTACTCCCTTTTATCGAATGTAGTAAAGCAGAAAACAGGGGAGTTGTCAAGAAGAATGCAGAGATCTTTTCTGTATCTTATCTTGCTCAAAACTCCGGTTGCCCTTTTTCAGCAGTTCATTGACTTCTTCGTTGTGCTTGATGTCTTTATACGTCATGGTTTGCCGTTGTGTTCTCGGAGCCGTTGGAGGATGCAGAAAAGCGGCTGATTGCTGCTGTTTCGTAACGCTCGTATTGTGATTTTTGACAAGTATCCACCGTTTGTTTTTTGTGAAGAACCGCCTTTGAATTTTGATTTTCATTTCTTTATAATAAAAATAGAACGGTGTCATGCCGGAATATATGGTAGAAGCACCTTTTGAAGATAGGAGAATCGAACATGAAACGAGTAAAAGCCGCCTGCATTTGCCAGACCCTGCACTTTATGCTGAAGGATGGCGAAGATCATCTTTATGCAGTCAAGCAGGTCAAGGATGAAGTTGAAAAGTACAAGAGAGATTTGGAGCGCAATCACACCCAGTACAAAATTGTGGAGCAGACCGAACAGCCGGATGGCTCCATCATCGTGAAGGTCATCAAGCAGTATAATTCTGCTCCTGTGGGTGACTATCTGAACTAATTACTCCTCTCATAAAAATGACCGCTTCCGTTCAAAAAACGGAAGCGGTCATTTTACGTCAATGGGATTTTACCATTGCTCAAAATGCACCCGGTCGTCCTCATAGCGGCTTTCACGAGGAGTGGTGATGTCTGCTTCCGGATAGCCAAGGACGATGATGGAGTGCGGCACGATGGTCTCCGGCAGGCCGAACAACTTTTGCTGGGCTTCTACCCGGTCCATCTGGGGCCAGGTGCCCAGCCAGACTGCACCAAGCCCAAGCTCCTGCGCGGCAAGGCAGATGTTCTGGGCCGCGATTGCACCGTCAATGACCCAATAATCCTTTGCCAAGCGGAATGCACGGTCGAGGTCGCCGCAGACGAGGATGCCAGCGGCGGCGTGTCGCAGCGGTTCGGCAGGGCGGCCATTAGCATCAGCCATCTGCGCCAACTTTTCCGGGTCGGTCACGACCACAAACGACCAGTCCTTTGCATTGACGCAGCTCGGCCCGCTCATGGCGGCTTCCAATAGCTGATGCAGTGTTTCGCTTTCAATGGGCTTATCGGTAAATTTCCGGCAGCTGCGCCGGGTGAGAATGGCCTCCAGAGTATTCATAGGGATGTACCTCCTGCGTTGATTTGCCCCCAGTATAGCACAGCGGTTTGAAAATTTCATGTGCGGTTTGGCTTGCAATTTTGCGGCGTTCCGGTTATAATACGTTCCGAACCAAATACAAAAAGCCGGCTGACAAAGCGTGAAATCCTGAGGAATTGCTACTCCTCAACGATTTCGCGCTTTTTTGTTTGCCCGAAAAAGGAGAACGTATGAACTCGAAAAACAAACTGGCGGAAATGCCCATCCGCCCCCTGCTCTACACCATGGCGGTGCCGCTGATGCTGTCGCTGCTCATCCAGTCGCTGTACAACATCGTGGACAGCATTTTTGTGGCGCGCCTGTCGGAAACAGCCCTGACCGCCGCTTCCCTTGTGTATGCCATTCAGTTTTTGATGATCGCCATCGGCGTGGGCACTGCCGTTGGTCTGAACGCCCTGCTCTCCCGCAAGCTGGGGCAGAAAAAGCCGGAGGAAGCCTGCCGTGCCGCCACCACCGGCCTGTTTCTGATGCTGGGAACCTCGCAGGTGTTCACGCTAGTAGGCCTGCTGTTCTCAAACCAAATCGCCGCCGCATTGACGAACGACCCGGATTTGCAGGAGCTTTGCCGGGAATATCTTTCGGTGAACCTCGTGTTCTGCTGGGGCATCTTTTTGCAGACCTACGGCCAGCGGCTTTTGCAGGCCGTGGGTGATACGGTGCTGTCTATGATTTCGCTCATCATCGGTGCAGTTATCAATATTATCCTCGACCCCATCATGATTTTCGGCCTACTGGGCTGTCCGGCCATGGGCATCCGGGGCGCTGCTATCGCCACCGTCATCGGTCAGCTCATCGGCGCGGCGGCTGCGTTGTGGTTCAACCGGGTCAAGAACCCGGTCATTCACGTCCGTCTGAAGGGCTATCGCTTTTTGTGGCAGGATGTGGCCGATATTTACCGGGTCGGTCTGCCCACCATCGTGATGCAGGCCATCGGCAGTGTGATGACCTTTGCAGTCAACAGCATTCTGCTGGGCGTGTCCTCCACGGCGGTGGCATTTTTCGGCATCTATTGCAAGCTGCAAAACTTCCTGATGATGCCGGTCAACGGTCTGGGACAAACGGCAATTCCGGTGGTGGGCTTCAACTACGGCAGTGGTCAGTCTGATCGGGTGAAACAGGCGTGGAAAGTGCTTCTGCCCACCGGCGTAGTCTTTGCGCTCTGCGGCACGGCGGTGTTCCTGCTGTTCCCAGCGCAGCTTCTGGGGCTGTTCTCGGCCAGTAACGAAATGCTGGCCTTTGGTGTGCCTGCCCTGCGCATCATCTCGGTGACCTTCCTGTTTGCAGTCATCACGATTCTGTGCGGCTACTTCGCGTCCGGCCTTGGCAACGGTGTCGTCAACATGATCGGCGGCGCGCTCCGTCAGCTGGTGGTTCTGGTGCCGTGTCTATGGCTGCTCATCCGCACGGCGGGCATCGACAAAGCATGGTTTGCGTTCTGGGTGTCTGAGGTGGTGGCTTGCGCATACAGCTTGTGGGCAGTGCGAAAAGAGCTGCGAAACAAAGTGAAATAACAAAAAGAATCGGGCGGAACGCTGGGAACACCAACATTCCGTCCGATTCTTTTTATTGTCGATTAGTTTGCAGCGGGAATCGCCACATTCACCGGCAGGACGTAAACGCCATCTGCGGTGTAGTAGGTGATCTGGGTGATGGTTTTACCGATCATCGAAGCATAGTAGGCATCGTCTGCGTCAAAGCCCAGCTCGGTGCCGCGCCAGATGTTCGTCACATGGTGCAGGCCGTACTCCGCACCGTCCGCGGTGGTCATCACAACGCCGTAGACCTTGTTGGTGCTGACATCCAAATCAAAACCGTTGACCTTCATCTCGTAATCGGTATGACGGCCGTTCGTAACCAGCTCTACGGTTGCGCCGTTCACGGTCGTTTCTGTGGCCTTGACCTTGCCGAACTCCCAGCTGCCGGTGAACACATTGTACCATGCCGTTGCATAGTAGGCAGGAGCCTCGCTCAGCTTGTAGTAAGCATAGCTGTCGTTCTCGAACAGCGCGTTCACGCCGGAATAAGTGGTCGTGGTGTCTTTGCCACGCAGTTTTACGGTGATGTCATAGCTGGTGTCATCGGTGACCTGCTTCGAGCTGTCCAGCGCCCACGGGGTCAGCACCTTGACTGGGAACGAAACGCCGGTAATGTCCGAGCCGTCGCTGTTGACGTGATAGGAGCCATTTGCCAGATTTCCGGCACGGGTCTTGGACTTGGTGGCGCTGGTCACAGCGTCTACTTCGTTCTCTACGCCAGCCGATTTGTAGAACTGTGCGTAGGGGATGTTCATGACAACATAGGTGGAGGAAATGCAGTTTTCTTCTTCCGCAGCTTCCACATCCTGTGCGGCAAAGGCCGGAACCGATACGGCACACACCATCATGGCAGCAGCCAGAACACCCGCGAATGTCTTTTTCAATCTCATGGTAACACACCTCATCAAATGAAATTTTTGAGCTAGTCATAACTAACATTATACGCTAAAAGAAAAGCCGGTGTGGACTTAAGTCAGCTGGTTAGAAATGGCTAACGAACGGCTTTAAGATATCATGATTGGGTAAAATTGTCAAGATGATTTATCGCAAAAGCAGAAAGCTTTCCAATGGAATGGGCGGGAAGCCGAAAGGAAACGGCCTGTCAAATCTACCGGGACCTGGTTTTGGAGAACATCGAGGAGGATGCCCTCATCCCAAATCCCCGGATAGACCGGGAACAGCTGGACGAGATCGTGGACATCCCGTTCACCGTACCAGCAGGCCAGACAGCCAGCCGTCCCGTCGCCGCCGCTGCTGCCCTTGCCGCAGACCACCAGCAGCCTGCCGGGCTGAGAAAACTGCTTTTGCACAAGAATCTCCCTTGTCGTTTTGCGCATGGTGCACGACGCAAACTTTGTGAAAAAACGCCTTTGAAGCCATAGGACGCTTTATGGTACAATAAAGATGAATGAAAATGCGCAGGAAAGTCCGTTTTGTGCGGGCTGTTCCACTTGGATGAAAGAGGAGCAATATGGCAAAGTATCAGGCAGGAATGCTCGTGGTCTATGGAAATCTTGGAGTGCATGAGATCGAAACGGTTGGTCCGCAAAGCTTTTGCGGCGAACCGGCAAAGGACTACTACACCCTTCGCCCTTATTTTTCGGATTCCCACGATCGCAGCTATATCCCCACCGAGAAAGAGGACGTTCTCCGGCCGGTCAGCCCGGCGGAACAAATCACGGTTGATTTGGAGAAGATAAAAACAGAAGAACTTCCGGCTCCCGTCTCCAACAACCAGACGGTCTTGGCGGAACATTATCAGGCCGTGATCCACACGAATGACTTCTACGAATATCTGAAACTTTACAAAGAACTGTCCCGGAAGCAGATCGCCCAGCGGGGCAGAGGACGCAAGGTCAATGCCATGGACAGCCATTTTTACCAGATGACAGAGCACGTTCTGCAGGAAGAACTTGCTGCTGCGCTGCACGAAACACAGGAGGACGCAGGCAAACGGCTGGCTGAGGCAGTGAAGTAAAAAGGACCGCTTCCATGCAAAAAACGGAGGCGGTGCTTTTGTTTTGGGCAGCGTAAACGAGCGACAAACGCCAGCCAAGCTGGCGGCTTTGACTTTCATGGGCCCGGAGGGCACGTCTTGCATCGACCTGTGAAATCCGATATACTAAAATAAATACACCCACTGTACGGCGCGCATCTGCTCCTGCCCGAAGGAAGCCGTTGAATACGGCAAAAGAGCGCGGGAGAGCCGTGTTATCAAAAGAAAAGGATGCCGTGCGGCTCGCCATAAAAGCAGCCGGAATGCGGTGGGGTGTAAAGGAGCGACAGGATCCGTTCCGGAGATTAAAGAATGGAAATGAATGGTTGGAAGTCAATCGGGATTTGTGGACGAAATCTGCATTGGGACATTGGCGGAGCGTTTTACGCGGAATGGAGGAAACAAAAATATGGAAACAGTCTATATCGCAGGCGGATGCCTGTGGGGCGTACAGCATTTTTTTGACACGGTGCCCGGTGTGCAGATGACCGAGGCCGGCAGAGCCAACGGAACGACCGACTCGCTGGACGGCCCATACGACGGCTATGCAGAATGCGTAAAAGTGGTCTTTGACGAGAAGCGCACGAGTGTTCCGGAACTGATGGCGCATCTGTTTGAGATCATCGACCCCTACAGTCTGAACAAACAGGGCGTTGACGTCGGCAAGAAATACCGGACGGGGCTGTACAGCACAGACCCAAGACATCTGGAAGAAGCAAGAGCCTTTATTGACCACCGGGAAGACCGGGACAAGATCGTTGTGGAGGTGCTGCCGCTGACAAATTATGTCCGAAGCGCCGAGGAACATCAGCACCATCTGGAACGGCACCCCGAAGACTGCAGCTACTGCCACATCCCGGACGAGGTCCTGAACAAATACAGGCGGTAAAGCCCCGGAAAACGGCAGCAGCCCTTAGCGTGTGACGGCAGAATAGAAAAAGAGGACCCCTCTGCAAGCCTTGAAAAAGGCCGACAGAAGGGTCCCTTTTACGTATTGCGTCTGTACCCGTTTTCATCCCGGTATTCGGGGTGGTCCTTGAGGTAAGGGTCCCGGTCGCCGCAGATGGTGAAGTCGCATTTGTACCCGTTTGCGCAGGTGGTCGTGCGGATCAGTCTGGCGTGGATCAGCTCCATGGACGCATAATCCACGTTGCACAGGGCGGCCATGATGTCGGTCAGCCCGTGCTGGATCGCAAATTCCGCCACAGGGCACGCGGTGAACTCGTAATAGATGGGCTTATCCTTCTCATAAGGAGCCACTGCCATTTCGTAGTCGTGCCATTCGTCGCAGCGTGCTTTGGCAGAGGTGAAAGCCCGGTGCAGCAGCCGCCTGAAAAACGGCTTGTTACAGTCCACAAATTTCAGTCGGCGGAACGAGGGCAGGATCAGCGCTTCTTCCATCTCCTCGATCTCCCGGAACGAGGTCACGGCTTTGCACACCACATAATAGCTCAGGATGGCGATGCAGTCGTAGGTGCCGCCCGCACCGTTGTGGAAATTTTTTGCGCCGCCAAGGTCGGTGCGCCAGTCCGAGAGAAAGGCTGCATACTGCCGCTGCACCTGCTCCCAGACGGCTTCCCGCCGGGCTTCCGGGTAGTGCAGAGCGATTTTGGCCAAAATCTCCTTTTTGCAGGGCTTGGAGTAGAGCACATGGCAGTTCCGGTCAAATTGCAGTTCGCTGTCTTTCATACAGGTTCCTCTTTTCGCTTCAGGCAGGGTGGATGTTCTGCGTCCTGAGAAAAGAATACCACATGCGGTTTGCGGTGTCAAACGAGGAGGGCTGGCCCTTGACGGCAGGTGCGGAATGCGCTATACTTCCCTTGAAGTTATACATAACTAACTATGAAGGGAAAGCGTTATGACAGATGCATTTTACGGGATCCTGATCCCATTTCTGGGCACCTCACTGGGGGCGGCCAGCGTGTTTTTTCTCAAGCAGTCGCTGGGGGACCACATCCAGCGTGCGCTCACCGGGTTTGCGGCGGGCGTGATGGTGGCGGCGTCCGTCTGGAGCCTGCTCATCATCCATTTTGTGCAGCTGGAAGCGCTGAACTGGTGCAAAACGGCCATCCCCATCGGCTGCGCACTGGGCACCGTCACCTGCTGGGTGCTGTGCCTGATTTTGCGCTTTGTCGTGAAGGGCGAGTGGGTGGACATGCCGCTCTTTGCAGTGAGTGCCAGCGGCATCCTCAGCGGTGCCGTGGCGGGCGTTGTCACCGTGTTCATCGCGGCCCATTCCCCGGCCCGGCAGGCGGCGCGGGTGTCCCCGGCGGCAGTGGTCTCCGGCAATGCCGACACAGCGGCCCACTACGCCGCCCACGCGGCAAAGCCCGGCCTGCTGAAAGTGGAGACCTCTCTCGGCATCCACCACGCCATGGGTGCCAGGAAAAACCTGTTCCTGATGACCGGTTCCTTTGTGCTGATGATCGTGCTGTTTCTGGCGTTTTCGGCCTGTCTGGATATCGTGCACAAGTTTCTGCCCTCGGTGAACAGCCATCTCACGCCGGATTTTTTCCATCTACAGCGTGGATGACACCAATTCCCTCGACCCCGCCATGGCTGACGAAATTGCGGCTCTGCCCGGCGTGAAGTGCACCTACGGCACCATGTCCCGCACGGCACAGCCTGCCCGGATCAACGGCGCGGAAACCACCATCGACCTCTATTCCTACGGGGACGCCATGCTGGACGACGCCAAAAGGTCCGTTGCCAGCGGCGACCTTTCCAAGGTCTACGGCGACTCCGGCTATGCGCTGGCCATTTTCAGCGACGCAACCCGCCTGAACGTGGGCGACAGCGTCACGGTCAACGGCCAGACGCTGGAGATCGCCTGCGTGCTGTCCGAGGGCATCGGCAGCATCAGCGGTGCCCCCGTCATCGTCTGCTCGGGCGAGACGTTCACCCGCCTGACCGGCGAGACCCATTACATGCTCCTGAATGTCCTTGCGGAGAAAGACATCTCCGACGCCGCCGTGCAGAAGCTTTATGCGCTGGCAGGCGACGCCGCCGTGTCGGACAACCGGGAGCTGCAAAGCGAGGTCAACGGTTCCTACTGGGTGTTCCGCCTCGCGGCCTACGGCTTTCTGGCCATCATCTCCCTCATCACGGTGCTGAACATCGTGAACAGCATCTCCATGGGCGTTTCGGCCCGCACCAGGCAGTACGGTGCCATGCGCGCCGTGGGCATGGAGGGCCGGCAGATCACCAGAATGATCGCCGCCGAAGCCGTCACCTATGCCGCCTGCGGCACCGTGACCGGCCTTGTGCTGGGCCTTGCGCTCCATCACCTCATCTATGCAAAGATCGTCATCACCCACTTCGGCGGTGTGTGGAGGGTACCGACAGAGTCCATTGCGCTGATCGTCCTGCTGGTGGCGGTCTCCTGCGTGGCGGCGGTGCACGGCCCGGCCAGGCGCATCCGCAATATGCCCATCACGGCCACCATCAACGAACTGTAACACCAGGCCCCGGGGAACGGCAGAACGCCTCCGGGGCTTTTGCTGTTGCCGCGGCCCTTGACGGATATGGAAAGTGTGCTATAATGGTTGCACCTACAACGATGTAGGTGCATCTTTTGCAAAGACACCGGAGGTGCCTATGGATATCACACAACGAAAGATCACAAAGATCGCGCGGGAAGCGGAAAAGCTGGTGCTGCTCACGGTACGGGAGGAAGGCGTCGGCACGGCGGAGATCGACCTCATCCATGCGCTGCGCCACCACCCCGGCTGCACGCAGGCCCAGCTGGCCGAGCTGCTGCACGCGGACAAGGCCGCCATTGCGCGGCGCACGAAAAACCTGGAGGCAAAGGGCTACCTGACCCGGCAGGACGCCCCCAACGACCGGCGCAGCCAGCTGCTGTACCCCACCGAAAAAGCGGAAAACCTGAAGTCCTCCAAGGCGGAGGTGGAAGCCGCCTTCTATGAATACCTGACCGGTGTGCTCACCGCAGAAGAAGCCGCTGCCTTCGCGGCCACACTGCAAAAGCTCTACACCGCGTCCAAGACCGAGAGCCGGGCGGGCTTCCCGCACTTCCGAAAAGCCGCAGGAGGTGAAACGACCCATGAAGCCCATAAAGAATGATAAGACCTTCCGCCCGGACCGGGTGCTCTCCTATTTCCGGGTGGAGTGGCTTCCGCTGGCTTTCGTGACCCTTTCGGGCCTTGTGTATAACATCGGCCTGCTGGCAACGCCCTGGTTCGAGGGACGGCTGGCCCAGTGCCTGGCGGATATCCTGGGCGGCAGCGAAACGGCGGCCAATATGGCGCTGCTGGTGCTGGCCTACATCCTCGTCACCCTGCTGGTGCAGGCGGCGCGGTTCATCAAGCGCTTTTACGTGCGCCGCTTCGCCAACAACATCAACCGCCGGATGAAGGGCATCCTGTATGCCAATCTGGTGCGGCAGAGCAAGGCCGCGCTGGAACAGCAGGGGGCCGGTGAGCTGATGACCAAGGCCATCTCGGACGTGGACGACTGCGTGGAAGGAATGCGCAAGTTCACCACCGAGATCTTTGATACCGGTGTGGCGCTGGTGGGTTATGTGGTCATGCTGTTGGTGTACGACTGGCGGCTGGCCCTGCTGAGCCTGCTGTTCACGCCCTTCTCCTATGTGTGCGCGGCGTGGATGAAAAAGCCGGTGCAGCGGGCCGGTGCGGCCTACAAAAAGGCCGCCGGTGCCCTGAGTGCCGCCACGCTGGACCGCGCCCAGAACGCTGTCACCTACCGCATTTACGGCTGTGAGGACGCCCGGGTGGAAAAATACGAGGATGCTCTGAACACCTACGAAAAGACGGCTGTGCGCAACAATGTGTGGCAGTCCGCCCTGCCGCCGCTGTATCTGGCGGCGTCCAATGCGGGCGTGCTGTTCATTTTGTGGTTCGGCGCAAAGAATGTGCTGGGCACCGGCTGGAGCGCATGGGACATCGCAGCCTTCACCACCTTCCTGTCCTGTTTCACCAAGCTGGTGGTCAAGTCCTCCAAGGTGGCAAAGCTGTTCAACGCCGTGCAGAAGGCGGAAGTCTCGTGGAAGCGCATCAAGCCGCTGATGAAGCAGCCCGAACCGCTGGAAGCGCTGCACGTCCCGGCGGCACAGGATGTCACGCTGGAGAACCTCTCCTTTGCCTATGGCGGGGAGCCCATCTTCTCCGGCCTGAGCCTGACCGCCCGCCCCGGCGATATCATTGGCGTCACCGGCCCGGTGGCCTGCGGCAAATCCACCTTTGGCCGGGTGTTCCTGTGCGAAGCACTCTATGAGGGTTCGGCGAAGTTTGGCGGCAGAGAGTTCTCGGCCCTGACGGCGCGGCAGATCGCTGCCACCGTCGGTTATCTGGGCCATGACCCGGAACTGAGCGCCGACACGGTGCAGAATAATGTGCTCTGCGGCAGTGCGCAGGATGCCATGCCGTGGCTGGCCGCCGCCGCACTGGACGGCGAAATGCAGGCCATGGAAAACGGCGCGGACACCGTCATCGGCCCCAGCGGCACCCGACTTTCCGGCGGCCAGGCCCAGCGCCTGGCGCTGGCCCGCACGCTGGCCCACCCGCGCCCGGTGCTGGTGCTGGACGACCCGTTCTCGGCGCTGGACCGCAGCACCGAGGATATCGTCTTTGCGGACCTGCAGGCCTACGCGAAGGATAAGGTCGTGTTCCTCATCTCGCACCGGCTGTATCACTTCCCGCAGATGCAGCAGATCATTTATATGGACGGCGGCAGGACCACCGTCGGTACCCATGACGAGCTGATGGATGCAGTGCCGATGTACCGCCAGCTGTACGAGAGCCAGACTGTAAAGAAGGGAGGCGACCTGGATGAAGAACCGTGTGAAGCGTAAAAACGGCGTGTTTGAGGCTCTCCGCATGGCGGCCGCAGCCCACCGCCTGCTCACGGCGGGCACCATCCTGTGCGTGGCGGCGTCGGTGCTGGCATCGCTGGTGCCGCCGCTGCTGCTGGCGGGCATCATCGACCGGCTGACGGCGGGCATCCCACTCACCTTCCTCGCGGCGCTGCTCTACTTTGGCAGTCTGGCGCTGGAAGGGGCGCTCTCGTCGGCGCAGGAAAGCCTTCTGGTGCTCTTTGGCCAGAAGATGACCCACGCCCTGCGCAGTGAAATGTCCCAGAAGCTGACGCTGCTGCCTGCCAGCACGCTGGTGGACCAGAACCCCGGCGAGGTGGCGGCCCGCTTCTCCGGTGATGTAGACACAGTAGAAGCTCTGTTCACCTCCGGCATCATCAGCATGGCGGCGGATGCCTGCCGCATCGTGTCCATTCTGGTGGTCATTGCGGTAAAAAACACCGGTCTTGCCCTGATCCTGTTGCTGGTGCTGCCGCTGTTCGCGGTGTTCACCCGCGTGGTGCAGAAGCGGATGCTGGCCGCCCAGCTGGACAACCGCCGCGCGGTGGCGGCCGTATCCGGCCAGGTGCCGGAGACCCTGCACAACATCCGCACCATCCGGGCTCTGGGGCTGGAAAGCTATATGGAGCGCCGCTACGACCACTGCATCGGCGACAGTTATGCCGCCATGGAGCGCACGAACTTCTACGACGCCATCTATTCGCCGGTGGTGCTGGTGCTGAACGCCGCCGTGGTGGGCATCATGATGCTGCTATCCGCTTCCGGCAATGCCACCGTGCTCACCTTCTTCGGCATGTCGGTGGGCACCTCGGTGGCCGTCATCAACTACATCTCCCGCATCTTTGCGCCCATTGAGAGCCTTGGCATGGAGATCCAGACCATCCAGTCTGCCATGGCAGGCGTCAAGCGCATCGACGCTTTCCTCAGCCAGCCCGAGCGCGCTATCCCACCGGAGCGGAAGGACGCTGCCCGGGGCGACGTGGAGCTTTGTCATGTGACCTTCGGCTATGGGGAAAAGCATGTGCTGAACGACTTCTCCATGACCGTGAAGCAGGGCGAGCAGGTCACGCTGGTGGGCCGCACCGGCGCGGGCAAGAGCACCGTGTTTAAGCTGCTGCTGGGCCTGTACCGGCCCGAAGCGGGCAGGGTGACCATCGGCGGGGTGGATGTGGCGAACATCACTGACCGCGAGCGACGCACCTGCATCGGCTGCGTGGAGCAGCATTTCTCCCGGGTGCCGGGCACGGTGCTGGAGCAGATCACTTTGAATGACCCGGCCATCACCCGGGAAATGGCGCGGGAGGCCGCCAAGCTGGCCGGTATCGACGCGGCGATCCAGACCCTGCCGGAGGGCTACGACACCGTATGCACCGACGGCATGTTCTCGCAGGGCGAGTGGCAGCTGCTGTCCATCGCCCGCGCCGCCGCTGCCGACCCGGCGGTGCTGCTGTTGGATGAGATCACGGCGAACCTCGACGCCGAGACCGAAGCCCGGGTGCTGGAAGCGCTGCGCCGTGCCTCGGCAGGCCGCACGGTGCTGTCGGTGTCCCACCGCATTTATGAGAACCTCGGCGGCCGCACTGTGGAGATCAAGACCCAGGTGCAGTAACCACAAGAAAAACAGAATGCCCTCTGCGCGCACAAAATGCCTGCAGGGGGCGTTTTTGCATCTTTCCCTCGGGTGAAAAGTATGGTATACTCCAAAAGTAGTTTGTCATGACAAATCGCAGGGTATCCTGCGAAATATGGTATTTTTCCGATACTTCTTTGATGGTCATGCGGCACAGCCTCCTTTGCACGAGACGAGTATAGAACCTGGAGTTTGCTCCAAGTCAAGAGCTTTTTGCAAAATTTTTTCCGAAATACAAAAAAGGCCCTGCCGTTCCCTTCGGAACAGCAGAGCCGGATCATTGCGGATGCAGAAACTTCAGCGCACAGCGCTGGTGCGGTGCTCCATGAGATAGGTGGCCTCCAGGTCGGCGATGTGCAGCTTGACGGCCAGCGGATACTTGTCGTAGGCTTCCGAGATGGCAAAGCAGCCGCCCCGGGCCGCGTCGTCAAAGCCGCCCATGTGCCAGCGGATGGCAACGGCTTCCTCGATGCGCAGCTTCATGAACCGCTCGATGAGGAAGACGCTTTTCTCGCCGTGGCCGTAGGGGAACAGGTCCTCCACGCTGTAGCTGGGCACCTTTTCCCACTGGCCAGTCACGTCGTTTTTCACGTTGCGGGTACCGGCCTTATAATAGTTGGCCTTGCACAGATCGTGCAGCAGCGCGCAGATGGCGAAGGTCTCCTCACTGTCGCCCTCGGTGAAAAAGGTGTCGTGCAAAGCGTGGTAGACGTTCAGGCTGTGCATACACAGCCCGCCCTCACAGGCCCCGTGGAACCGGGTGGAGGCCGGCGCGGTGAAGAAATCGGTCTTGTGGTCCAGCCAGTCCAGCAGCTTTTTGCTGCCGGGGCGGGAGACATGCTGCTGCCAGATCTGCAAAAATTCTTCGTGGTCGCCCATGTTCACAGCTCCAGATCGTCCAGAAGGCCCTTGAGGATGGCCATCTCGTCGTGGCTCAGGGAGATGCCCTTGCCCATGCGGGTGCCGTCCGGGGACCAGTCGCGGATGTCGTACTTGGGTTCGCCGTCGTTCCAGCTGATGAGGTTGAGCTGACGCTCCCAGCCGCGGGGACGCTCGGAGAGCACAGCGATGCGCTGGACGACTTCATATTTGATCTCTGCCATGATGCAAAACCTGCCTTTATCTTTGTTTGCTACCATAATAAGGGAAGTGGACGAAGATTTCAACAGGTTCGGCAAAAATAATTTGAAAATTTTTTATTTAGCCGTAGGGCGATTCTTCCCGCCAGTCCACGAGGTCCAGCACACTGGCGGTGTCGTCGTCCGGGGCGGGGTGGGCCGAGTGGGTGTGCTGTTCGGTGCTGAACAGGCCGGGCGCATAGTGGGCCATCACGCTGGCCTGCACATCCCCGGCCAGAAAATCCCGGGCGTTTTTCTGGTAGCAGGCGGCAGGGGTGCCGTCGGTCATGGGCACGCTTTGCGGGGCGCTGTTCGTGCTCGGGTGGGGCGTCTGGCCGGGGGTCTCGATGTGGGGCGGCACCTGTGTGCCGGGGGCAGTGGGGTCGCCGGGCAGCAGGATATCCGGGCTGTCGGGCTTGTTTGCGCTGTCCGGGGCTTTGCCCAGCGGCGGGCTGCACCGGCTGCAGCTGTTCTCCGGGGCCGCAGAAGGCCCGGGCAGGTCCTCCATCTGATGGCGGATGAATGGCGTAAGGGAACTCATAAAATCACCTCCGGGGATAGGATGCCCGGAGGTGAGGGGATTTACACGATCAATTCCACCGTCGAGCCGCCGGTGCGCCCTTTGCGCACCACCACCTGCCGGTCGATGCGGTCTTTCAGCGCCCCCACATGGGAGATGATGCCCACCAGGCGGTCGCCCTCGGTGAGGCCTGCCAGCACCCGCATGGCCTGTTCCAGCGATTCGTCGTCCAGGCTGCCGAAGCCTTCGTCCAAAAAGAGGGTGTCCAGCCGGATGCCGCCCGCCGCGCTCTGCACCTCGTCCGAAAGGCCCAGCGCCAGCGCCAGCGACGCCTTGAAGCTCTCGCCGCCGGAAAGGGTCTTCACGCTGCGGCGGGTGCCGTTGTAGTGGTCGATGACGCCGAGGTCAAGGCCGGACTGGCTGCGCTGGTTCTCGGCCCCGATGCGCTCCAGCTCGTACTGCCCGGCGGTCATCTGCATCAGCCGGGTGTTGGCGTGGCGCAGGATGCGGTCGAGATAGTTCATCTGGATGTAGGCTTCGAGGCGGATCTTCTGCTTGCTGGTCAGGGTGCCGCCTGCCGTGGCGGCAAGGGCGCTCACCCACTGCCAGCGCTGTTCCAGTGCCGCGCGGGCGGCAGCAGCGGCGCGGTAGTTTTCGGCGGCGGTGCGGTTCGGCAAAAGCTGTGCGGCCAATTGCTGGGCCTGCTCCCGCAGGGCGGTGCGGGCCGCAGAAAGCTCGGCCTGCCGGGCCTGCAGAACTTCAAGCGGCTGTTCCGGCACGGCTTTGGCGGCAGCGGCCTGCTGGGCCAGCAGAGCGTCCACGGCGGCTTTGGCGGCAGCGTGGGTCTGCTGGGCCCGCCGGAGGGCGGCTTCCGCCTGTTCCATGCCGGTGCGGAAGGTACGGCGCTTCGCTTCCAGCGCGTCCAATGCAGCCTGCGCTTCGGTGCGCTGGGGGCAGGGCAGGGCAGCCCGCTGGTCGGTGATCTGCCGTTCCAGCGCGTCGGCCCGGGCAGACTGGGCTGCAGCGGTGCGGTCGGCGTCGGACGCGGCCTGTTCCAGCGCCGGGCGCTGGCGGGTCCTGGCCTGCCGGTCGGCATCCAGCGCGGTGCGGCGGGCGCAGTCGGCTTCGGCCTGCCGGAGGGCAGCGGCGCATCCGGCCTGTGCCGTGTGCAGGGCGTCCGCCTCCTCGGCCAGCACGGTGGTCATCAGGGCAAAGGTCAGCTGCACCGGGCCGTCCGGCGCGGTGAACCGCTGGGGCAGCAGGCTTTCGGCGTCCCGGCGCAGGGAGCGGCGGGCTTCGTCGGCGGCAGCGTTGGCGCTCTGGGCGGCGGTGCTGGCGGTCTGGGCCAGAGCATCAGCCGTGTCGGCTTCCTGCTTGGCGGCGTCCACCTGCGCCTGGGTGGGGGCCGTGCGGGGCAGCTGGGCTTTGGCCGGGTGATGGGTGCTGCCGCACACCGGGCAGGGGGCACCCTCGGTCAGCTCCCGGGCCAGCACACCCGCCTGTGCGTCCAGAAAAGCCTTGTCCAGTGTATCCCGGCGGGCATGGGCCTGCGCTTTCGCTTCGGCAGCGGTGCGGTAGGTTTCCTGTGCGCGGCGGGCTTTCTGGGCCAGTTTCTGGCAGGCGGCAAGACGGCTCTGTAGCGTGGCAAGCGCTTCGCCGCGCTGGGCCAGCTCTTTTTCCTGTGTCTCCAGCGCCAGCTTTTGGGTGGGCGCGGCTTCCAGTGCGGCAAGGGCCTGCTCGTCGGCTGTGAGCTGCGCCGCCAGAGTTTCCAGCTGGGCACGCTTCTTCGCGGCCTGTGCCCGGGCCAGCTGGGCGGCGTCAGCGGTCTGTTTCTGCTCACGGCACAAGGCGTCCAGCGCGTCGTAGGCGCTCAAAGCCGCCTTTGCCTGCGTGACCTGCCCGGCCAGCGCATCCAGCTGGGCGGCGTCGCCTGCGTGGCGGGCGCTTTCGGCCCGAGCGGCTTCCAGTGCGGGCAAGGCTGCGGCAAGGGCCGCCTGCTTTTCCGTCAGCTGCGCGGCCAGCTGCGCGGCCTGCCGGGCGGCGCCCAATTGCTGCTGCAGGCCGTCCAGCTGGGCTTCTGTCTGTTTCAGGGCGGCAGCGGCCGTCTCCTGCGCGGCGGTCTGCCGGGTCAGCAGGGCGTCCAGCAGAGCCAGCGTGGTTTCCGGTTCGGTCTGGGCGCTGAGTGCGGCAAGGGCTGCGGCGTCCGGGTCGTCGGGGGCATACTGCACGCCGGAAAGCAGGCTGTCCAGCTTTGCGTTCTGGGCGGTGCGCTGCTGGTTCAGGCGGGAGGCTTCCTCCTGCAAGCGGTCCTGCAGGCGGGCATAGCGCTGGGTGCGGAACAGCTTGCGGAAGATGCGGATGCGCTCCTCGGTGGAGACGTTGAGCAGCTTTGTGAACTGCCCCTGCGCGATCATGGCGATCTGCGAAAACTGGCTGTAGTCCAGCCCGATGATCTCCTGCACGGCGGCGGTCACGTCTTTTGCTTTGGTCACCGGCGGGCGGCCGTCGGCGTAGGTGAGGGTGGCGTCGGCCTTCTCGGCGGTAAAGCCCTCGCCGCGCACCTTGGGGCGGGTGTACTCCGGGTTGCGGCGCACAGTGTAGCGGGCGCCGTTCACCTCAAATTCCAGCTCCACAAAGGTGGGCGTTCTAGGGTCGGCGTACTTGCAGCGCAGCATGGCCCCCTCGCGCACGCCGCCGCTGGAATGGTCATACAACGCGTATGTAATGGCGTCAAACAGGGTGGTCTTGCCCGCGCCGGTGTCGCCGGTGACGAGGTACAGTCCGCCCTTGCCCAGTTTTTCCAGTTCCAGCACCGTTTCGCCCGCATAGGGGCCGAAGGCCGATAGAGTGAGCTTTAACGGCCTCATGCGTCCTCGCCCTCCTTCCAGATGTCCTCAATGAGCTGCTGGCAGAAGGCCGCCTGCTCGTCGGTCAGCGGCTGGTTGTTCTGCAATTCGTAAAAGGCGGCAAAATGTTCCAGCGGGGTGATATTCTCGGTGCGCTCCGGGGCCGTCACTTCCCGGTCTTCCCGGGTGCGGAGGTTGTCATAGTCCAGCCGCATCAGGTTCGGGTAGACCACCCGCAGGCGGGCCAGTGCGTCCGGTACGTCCTGCTCGTCGGTGAGGGTGATGTGCAGGTAGTCCTCCACGGCGGTGCCCGCGTAGGTACGGCGGTCGGTCAGCTCCATGTAGCTGCCGCGCACTTCGCGCAGGTCGTGCTTCGGCGTCAGCGGGGCGGTGGTGATGGTCACGTCGCCCTTTGTGCCCAGTTCCACGAACGTAGCGCTCTTGTGCTGCCCTGCTTCCGAGAAGGAATATTTGAGCGGGGTGCCGCAGTAGCGCACAGCGTCGCGGCCCACCTTCTGCGGACTGTGCAGGTGGCCCAGCGCCACATAGTCAAAGCCGTCGAACAGGCTGGCATCCACGCTGTCCACACCGCCCACCGACACTTCCTCGCTCTCGCAGCAGGCAGCCCCGGCCACGAACTGGTGGGCCACCAGCACGCTGCGGTGGGCGGGGTCCAACTCGCAGTGCCGCAGCACGCAGGCAAGGGCGTCGTTGTAGCTTTCCATGGGCTCGTCCGGCCAGACATGCCGTACCATGGCGGGCTTCAAAAAGGGCAGCAGATACACATCCACGGTGCCGTGGGCATCCTGCAGCGGGATGGGTTGCGGCGCGCCGGAAAATACCGGACTGACGTAGACGCGGCTGGGTTCCAGCAGGGCCGAACCAAAGGCGATGCGGTCCGCCGAGTCGTGGTTGCCGCTGATGGCGAATACCGGAAGCTTGCGCGCCGCCAGCTGGGTCAAAAACCAGTCCAGCAGACGCACGGCCTCGGCGGGAGGCACGGGCTTATCGTAGAGGTCGCCCGCCAGCAGCACGCCGTCCACGGGCGTTGTGTCCAGCAGGGACAGGATTTCTTCCAGAATGTACCGCTGGTCGTCCAGCATGGAGAACTCGCACACCCGCTTGCCGAGGTGCAGATCGGATAAATGCAGAAAACGCAAACAGGAACACCGCCTTTCAAAAGGGTTTGCTTTATTATACAGCAAGTGTGGTTTTGAGGGCAAGAATAGAAAAAGCGTCTGCAGGACGGGAAGTCTCACAGACGCGATAAAGTGGCTCGCCCTCTCTGCCGTCACGACGAAGCTTCTGGTGCATCCGTAGGGAGCGGATTTATCCGCTCCGCAGGCAAGAAATATCTGCCGGGAAACAAGCGGAACGCATAAATGCGTTCCCTACACCAGAACAGATACGTTTCCGGGTTTGACTGAGAGGGCGAGGCCGTTTTTTAGAACATCTTCTCCCAGGTGCCCTGGCCCACGATGCCGTCGGCGGTCAGGCCGTTGCGCCGCTGGAATCGCTGCACGGCCGCTGCCGTGGAAGCACCAAACCTGCCGTCCGCGGTCAGCCGCTCACCCAGCGAGTTGAGCTTCTGCTGCACCAGCCGCACCGTGCCGCCCGCACTGCCGCTGCGCAGGGCGATGCCGGGGTAGGGCACGTTCAGGCCGTGCTTGGCGGTGTAGCGGGTGTAGAGCACATTCCAGGTGTTTGCGCCCACCTTGCCGTCCACGTTCATCTTGTTTTTCAGCTGGAACTCCTTCACGGCGTTCTCGCTGGCTACGCCGAACTTTCCATCGGCCTTCAGCTCGCCGTACCATGTGCAGGCATCGCGCACACCGTTGAGCCATGTCTGCACAAGAGCTACGTCCGGCCCGGAGGAGCCGCGCTGGATGAGGGAATAATAAGCAGGGATCGCCATAATGATCACACGCTCCTTTCGCCTCATGCTATGCGGCGGCGGGCGCGGGCGTTACCCGACGAGAACCACGGTGTCCCGGCGGGCGGTGCGCTGCTGCACCCACTCCACCACTTTGAAGCGCAGGATGTACTCCCCGCACACAAGGTCGTTTTCTTCCGGCAGGGCGTAGCTGCTGCAGGCGGCGCGGCACAGGCCCGGGTAGAGCACGCACCACCAGTTGCGGCCCGCACCGGAGCCGAGCTCGATGCGCACCGCGTCGTACCGCCCGGCGGGCAGCGTGCCGGAGCCATAGCGCCGGGTGGGGAAATACATGTTCACCAGCTGCACCCGCACCGGGGCCCGGAGGCCCAGCTTTGCCAGCGCGTGCCGGGCCGTGAGCTGCAGCTCGAACAGATGCTGTGCCGCCCAAGTGAGGGCTTCGGGTTTGCTCTGAGCCGGGCAGGCGGCATCCAGATAGGCCAGCACTGCGTCCCGCACATGGAGTTTAGCGCTCTGGTCGGCCACGGAATCGCTCCCGGCCCGGATGTGCAGCCGCAGGGTGTCGGCGCACACCAGTGCCCCGGTGTCCCGCTGGGTGCGGGCCCACGCGGCGGCCTGCAGCGCACCGCACAGGGCAAGGGAAAGAAGCAGACCAAGGCAGAGCAGCGCCATCTGGCGGCGGGTGAGTGTTCTGGATAACATAAAAAACAGACCCTTCTTCTGGAAATATCATCCAGAGGATGGGCCTGTTGGAAGTGTTTTATTCGCTCAGTTCTTCAGCGACTGCATGGGGGCAGGCAGACGGCCGCCGCGGTTGATGAACACCGAGGGGTCGTGCTGGTTGACCGCCATGATGGGGCCATAGCCCAGCAGGCCGCCAAAGTCCAGCACCTCGCCTGCCTTGCGGCCAATGGCGGGGATCACGCGCACGGCGGTGGTCTTGCTGTTCACCATGCCAATGGCGGCTTCGTCCGCGATGAGGGCGCTGATCACGGCCGGGCTGGTGTCGCCCGGGATGATGACCATATCAATGCCCACCGAGCAGACGGCGGTCATGGCTTCCAGCTTTTCAATGGTCAGGCAGCCAGTCTCGGCGGCGTGGATCATGCCCGCGTCCTCGCTGACCGGGATGAAGGCACCGGACAGGCCGCCGACGTGGTTGGAGGCCATCACGCCGCCCTTCTTCACGGCGTCGTTCAGCAGGGCGAGGCAGGCGGTGGTGCCGCAGCAGCCGCAGGTCTCAAGGCCCATTTCTTCCAGAATGTTGGCCACGCTGTCGCCGATGGCCGGGGTGGGGGCCAGCGAAAGGTCGATGATACCGGCGGGCACGCCCAGCGCCTGCGAAGCAAGGTTTGCCACCAGCTGGCCCACGCGGGTGATCTTGAAGGCGGTGCGCTTGACCAGCTCTGCCACCTCGTCGATGGGGGCGTCTTTCGGCAGGCGGGCCAGGGCGGCACGCACGGCACCGGGGCCGGAAACGCCGACATGGATCTCGCAGTCCGGCTCGCCGGGGCCATGGAATGCACCGGCCATGAAGGGGTTATCTTCCGGCGCGTTGCAGAACACGACAAGCTTTGCCGCGCCGATGCACTGACGGTCCGCGGTGAGCTCGCTGGCCTTCTTGACGGCCTCGCCCATGAGCTTGACGGCATCCATGTTCAGGCCCGCCTTGGTGGCACCGATGTTCACCGAGCTGCACACGATGTCGGTCTCGGCCAGGGCGCGGGGGATGGACTCGATCAGGCGGCGGTCACCGGCCGAGAAGCCCTTGTGCACGAGGGCACTGTAGCCGCCCACAAAGTTGACGCCCACCTTTTTACCGGCGGCGTCCAGGGTCTTGGCAAAGTCCACGGGGTCGGCGTCCGGGCAGGCACCCAGCAGCATGGCGATGGGGGTCACGCTGATGCGCTTGTTGATGATGGGGATGCCGTATTCGGCGCTGATGTGCTCCACAGCGGGCACGAGGTTTGCGGCCTTGGTGGTGATCTTGTTGTAGATGTTCTCGCAGGCCTTCTTCGGGTCCGGGTCGATGCAGTCCAGCAGGCTGATGCCCATGGTGACGGTGCGCACGTCCAGATTGTCCTGGGTGAACATCTCGATGGTCTCGAGGATGTCACCGGTGTTAAACATACTCATTGCAGTGTACTCCCTCCATCAGATGGTGTGCATGGCGTCAAAAACTTCCTGACGGGTCACGTTGATCTGCATGCCCATCTCGGCGGCCAGCGCGTCGGTGCGCTTGTGCAGCTCCTCGTGGCTGACGTTGCAATTGCTGATATCCACCAGCATGATCATGGCGAACATGCCCTGCAGGATGCTCTGGGTCACGTCCTCGATGTTGATGTTCAACTCGGTGCACAGACCGGCGACTTTGGCGACCACGCCCACGGTATCGTGACCAATGACGGTAATGAATGCTTTCATCGTTTCCACCCTCGTTTTCCAGTTCGTGAATGGTGCCGCGAATGTTCCGGCACACCCTTACCACCCCAGTATAGCAGATTTGGCAAATTTTGAACACACTTTTTGTAAAAAAGAGCAGACAACGGCGGAAAAAGACATTCTATCAAAAAAGCGGATGCAATCTTTTCCGGCTTGTGCTATACTTATAAATAATTTCCGCGAATTTTCCCATCGGGATGAGAAGGAGTAACTATCATGGAACAGCTTTTGAAGATTCTGGAAGACAATGCGCGGCTGCCCATCGAGGACATTGCCACGATGCTGAATAAATCCCCCGCCGAGGTGGCGGCGATGATCGACCTGGCCCGGGCACAGGGCATCATCAAGGGCTACAAGACCCTTGTGGACTGGGAAAAGGCCGGGGTGAACCGGGTGGAAGCAGTCATCGAGCTGAACGTCAGCCCCAAAAAGAGCCGCGGCTTCGATGAAATTGCGGCCACCATCGCCGCCTTTGACGAGGTGGAGAGCGTGCTGCTGATGAGCGGTGGCTACGACCTGCAGCTGGTCATCAAGGGCCAGACCTTCCAGGAGATCGCGCTGTTCGTGGCAAAGCGGCTTTCGCCGCTGGACGACGTGCTGTCCACTGCCACCCACTTTGTGCTGCGCACCTATAAGAAGGAAGGTCGTCTCTATCAGGACGAAGAAATTGACGAAAGAGAGTGCACGGTGCTGTGATGGACTACGATAAACTGATCGCGCCTGCCGCCGAGGAGATGCGTCCCTCCGGCATCCGCAAATTTTTCGATCTGGCTGCCGAAATGCCCGAGTGCATCAGCTTGGGCGTGGGTGAGCCGGACTTCAAAACGCCCTGGGCCGTGCGCGAAGCCGGCATTGAGAGCCTGGAGCATGGCCGCACCCGCTACACCTCCAACGCGGGCCTGAAGGAACTGCGCGCCGAGGTGGCAAAGTATCTGGAGCGCCGCATGGGTCTGCACTACGACCCGCTGCACGAGGTGCTCATCACGGTGGGTGGCAGCGAAGCCATTGACATGTGCATCCGCACGTTGGTGCAGCCCGGCGACGAGGTCATCATCCCGGAGCCCTGCTTTGTGTGCTACGAGCCCATCACCACTCTGTCCGGCGGCGTGCCGGTGCATGTGGCCTGCCGCCAGGAGGACGAGTTCCGCCTGCGTGCCGACGCCCTGAAAGCAGCCATCACCCCCAAGACCAAGCTGCTCATCATGCCCTTCCCGAACAACCCCACCGGCGCGGTGATGGAGCGGGAAGACCTCGAGGCCATTGTGGACGTGCTGCGCGGCACCAACATCATGGTGCTCTCGGACGAGATTTACGCCGAGCTGAACTACGGCCTGCGGCCCCATGTGTCCATCGCCACCCTGCCCGGCATGGCCGAGCGCACCATCGTGGTGAACGGCTTCTCCAAGACCTACGCCATGACCGGCTGGCGCTTGGGCTACGCCTGCGGCCCGGCTCCCATCATCAAGATCATGACGAAAATCCACCAGAGCGCCATCATGAGCGCCCCCACCACCAGCCAGTATGCCGCTATCACCGCCCTGAAGGAGTGCGACGGCGAGATCGACCGGATGCGCGACGAGTACAACATGCGCCGCCGCCTTGTGGTGAAAAGCTTCAACGATATGGGCCTGACCTGCTTTGAGCCGCGTGGTGCGTTCTACGCCTTCCCCTGCATCAAGTCCACCGGCATGAGCAGCCAGGATTTCTGCACGAAGCTGCTGGAACAGAAGCATGTGGCCATCATCCCCGGCGACGCCTTTGGCGCTTCCGGCGAGGGGTACGCCCGCGTTTCCTACGCCTACAGCGTGGAGCACCTGAAGGAAGCGCTCAAGCGCATCAAAGAATTCCTGCAGGAAAACGGCATCTATCACGGCATCTGAGGAGGGGATATCCATGGCAAGGCTGAACTGCGTGACCGTTCTGGCCCCGGCAAAGCTCAACTTGGCGCTGGACGTGGTGGGCACCCTGCCCAACGGCTACCATGACCTGGACATGACCATGCAGGCCATCACCCTGCACGAGCGGGTGGTGCTGTGCCGCAGCCCCTACCTCAACCTGCGGTTGCCGGGCAGCCCGGTGGCCCCCAACAACAAAAACACCGCCATCAAGGCAGCGCTGGCCTTTTTTGATTACACCGGCCTTCTGGCGGGCGTGGATATCACCGTTTATAAGAGCACCCCGGTGCGGGCGGGCATGGCGGGCGGCAGTGCCGACGCCGCCGCCGTGCTGGTGGGCATGAACGCGCTGTACGGCGCACGCCTTTCCATGAGCGAGCTGTGCGCACTGGGCGCGAAGATCGGCGCCGACGTGCCCTTTGCCCTCATGGGCGGCACCTGCCGGGTGCAGGGCGTGGGCGACTTTCTCAAAGCGCTGCCGCCTTGCCCGGAGTGCTGGTTCACGGTTGTGATGCCGGACTATGGCGTCTCCACGCCGGAAGCCTTTGCGGCCTATGACCGCGTGGGCAGCAGCATCCACCCGGACTGCGAAGCGCAGGAAGCCGCCATCCGTGCCGGGGACCTGGACGCGCTGTGTGCCGCCGCAGGCAACGCGCTGGAAGAATGCAGCGGGGCGAAGGATACGAACGCCATCAAGGCCCTGCTGAAAGACCACGGCGCTGTCACGGCTCTGATGACCGGCAGCGGCGCGGCGGTGTTCGGCGTGTTCCGCGACGAAGCGTCTGCACAGGCCGCAGTTGCGGCGGCCCGGCAGCGCTGGAAGCAGGTGTACCTTGCCCGGCCGGACAGGGGCGGCGCACGGGTCATTTAAACGGAAAAATGCATAAACCTCCTTCCGATGGGCAAGAATAGCCCCAAAGGAAGGAGGTCTTTTTTTGTGCAGACCTTTTATAAAATCTGTCTTATTTTCATGATCGTCGGCGGCATCAACTGGGGCCTTGTGGGCCTGTTCCAGTTCGATTTCGTGGGCTGGCTGCTGGGCGGCAGCGCATCCATCTGGTCGCGCATCGTGTTCACGCTGGTGGGCATCGCAGCCATCTGCGGCATCCCGGGGCTGTTCTCGGACGAAGATTCGTCGGAAGGCTGAACAAAAGGCACCTGCAATGCAGGTGCCTTTTGTTCAGGGATTTTCGTCATTCCACCCCACAAGATCGGGCAGGGTGAGCGTCTCGTCCGAGCAGTGCGGGTGGGCCCGCTTCTGGTCCTCGGCCATGGTGTGCACCACCTCGTGGGCAATCTCCCGGATGGCGGTGCAGTCCTCGGGCAGGTCGGTCTGGCTGCGGCCGGAGTGGGTGAACAGAATTTTGCCCTCATGGCCCACCACCAGCGTCAGCGGCAGCAGTTGCGGCGCTGAGCTGTCGTAGCGGTAGCCCTGCTCTTTGGCGGCTTTGTAGATGCGCTGGGCGGCAAAGCTCCAGCTCAGCAGGCCACGGGCCTGCTCCACGCCCAGGTAGCTGTACAATACACCCGGTGCGTCGCAGATGACCGTGAAGGGGAACTCGGCACCCTTTGTGGCCTTGGCCACCATGCGGGGCGACGAGCGCACCACGCAGGCCAGCCGCACGCCCCGCAGCCGGGGCAGCGTTTCCAGATAGCGGGTGAGGTACTCGCGGGTGACGGGGTGGTCGAACGCGGGCAGAAAGATCATCACCAGCGGCTGGCTGCCCGCGCAGAGCTTGTAAAAATCGTTCCCCGGGGTGGTGGGGGTGTCAAAGGTGAAGCGGGGGATCGAGGTGCCCACCAGATGTTCTGCCTTCATGCCGCGTTTGCACATCCTTTCGTGATTCCAGTGGTAATAAAAAATCCACGCACCGTCTCTCTTGTGCAGAGGACAGCGGTGGATGATTTGTTATAAAAAGATCCCGCCCGGTCGTCTGCGGTCAATCAAACCTACCCTTACGGACAGGTGGGTGCCCTGTCGCCGGATTCGCGCTTCCTCATCGAGCCTCCATGGTCGACCCATGGCGGGGAGGTCTGCAATCCGCCGGAGAACTCCGGGCTCCCGTTGAATGATTAGTAGGATCATATAAACCGCAACAAATCGAGCCGGGCAGGAAGTCTTACCGGGTCATTTGTCTGGAAAACGAGGTCACTCGATCTCGAACTCGTCGCTCAGGCGCTGCTCAAACAGCTTGCTGACTTCCAGCAGGGTCTCGTCGTCTTCCACAACGTCCAGATACTCGCCTTCGTCGTCCTCGCCGACGCTCAGGATCACAAGCTGGGCGTCCTCGTTGACATCTTCTTCGTTTTCTGCATATTCCACAACAGCCAGGTAATGCACGCCCTTGTGGTCCAGCGCGTCGATCACCTCAAAGGTGACCTCGTTGCCGTCCTCGTCCTGCAGGGTCATCAGGTCCGGCTGATATTCATCTTCGGCATTGGGGTTCTTGATCTCGTCCGACATAAATGTTGTCTCCTGTATCGTGTCATAAGACGGGCTTTTGTGTGTCGGCCCGCTTGGTCTGCATATAGTGTAGCGTTTTTTTGCCTGCTCGTCAAGATGCTTTTTCGCACAGAATTTGTGGTGGAAATTTTCACGCATTTTCTCTCGCACTGCGGCGCAGAATGTGATATACTATCCTCTGAATCTTTTGCGCGCGGTACGCCGCGGGTTTATCATAGCATATGGAGCGGGGGATGAAAACATGCATAAAAAAAGATGGGCGGTGCTGGTTTTGGCCGCAACGCTGATGCTGACGGGCTGCAGCTTCGGCGGCCTTGGCGGCGGGGGCGGCAACTCAATTCAAAAGATCGACCGCCCGGCAGTGGAGTCGGCAGAGCTGCAGTTCAGCCACCCCACGGCAGGGGACACGGTGGCGGTGTTCGATACCTCGGCAGGCGTGTTCAAGGCGGTGCTGTTCCCGGAAAAGGCCCCGCAGGCCTACGATAACTTTGCGGGCCTTGTGCAGGCAGGTTACTACAACGGCCTGACCGTCTCCCGGGTGGAGAGCGGCTTTGTGGTGGAGGCCGGGCAGGGCACCGACGGCAAAGGCACCACCATCTGGAACGGCAGCCGCTACCCGGCAGAGACCACCGACAGCCTGCACCACTACTCCGGGGCGCTGTGCATGGGCACGGATGCTTCCGGCGAGTGCGCCAGCGTGTTCTACGTCGTGCAGACCCTGCCGGGGGACCAGTCGGTGACGCAGGAGCTGGTGGACCAGATGAACGATGCGGGCTACCGCGCCGAGGTGGTGAGCGCCTACCAGACCGCAGGCGGTGCGCCCTACCTGGACTACACCGACACGGTGCTGGGCCAGGTGTATGAGGGTATGGATGTGGTGGACGCCATCGGCCAGACCGGTGTGGATGAGAACCAGAAGCCCACCGAGGATATCACCATCAACAGTGTGACCATCGAAACGTATCAGTAAAAGCAAGGCACCCGCGGCAGAAACGCTTCGGGTGCCTTGTTTCTTATAACCTCATTCGTGAAAGTGCGTTTGGAGCGCTCCGCAGAGCGCGACAAACGCGAAAATAAAAAGAAAATTTCCGCTGAAGATGCCCAGAGCGTGAGCGGAGGGCATTCTCAATCAGATTTCATTTGGGTGTTCCTTCCGCCAGGCAAGATAATCGTCCAATATCACGGTGGCGCTGACGGAATCCAGAATTTCCTTCCGCTTTTCGCCAAAGGTGCCGCTCTCGTCCAGCAGGTCGGCGGCGGCACAGGTGGTCTGCCGCTCGTCCCACATGCGCACCGGCAGGCCGCTCCAGATCTCAACCGTCTTTGCCAGCTTGCGGCTCTTGGCGGCGCGTTCGCCCTCGGTGCCGTCCATGTTCAGCGGCAGCCCGATGACGATCATCTCTGCGCCGATCTCCTTTGCCACCTCGCATACCCGGGCGGCTACCTTGTTGCGGGCTTTCAGGGTGATCTGCGGGGTGATGGGCGTGGTGAGAAATTCGGTGCGGTCGCAGGTGGCAAGGCCGGTGCGGCTGTCACCGTAATCAACAGCTAAAATTTTCATGTCAGGGTTCCTCTTTCTGGGTGGAAAAATCGTTTTGCCTAAGTGTACCACAGCCCGGCCGCTCCTGTAAACCATAGGAGGGACACTTTTATTGGACCGGGTTTCGTGTTACAATAAGCATAAATCGTTTTTCAGGAGGGACACCCCATGCTCAAACTGGTTTTAGGCGGTTCCGGCAGCGGCAAAACGACCCTGCTGTATGCCCGCATCCGCGCCCGGGCCGAACAGGGCCTGCGCAGCATCCTGCTGGTGCCGGAGCAGTTCACGTCCAGCACCGAGGGCCGCATCTACCGCGAACTGGGCGATGCCCTTTCCGGCATGGTGGAGAGCTTTTCCTTCACGAGCCTTGCCGAGCACATCCTCTCGGCCGAGGGCGGCGCGGCGGTGCAGACCCTTTCGGACGCGGGCCGGGCCGTGCTGGTGCGCCGCGCGCTGGAAGAACTGCAGGACAACGTGCATTATTACTACCGCCACCGCCGCAGCGCGGCCTTCTGCCAGATGGCCGCTGAGACCATCGACGAGCTGAAAAGCGCGGGCCTTTCCGGCCAGCAGCTCTACACGCTGGCCCAGGACTGCGGCCCGGAGAGCGCGAAGCTCGGCGAACTGGCGATGATCTTTCAGGGCTACGAAACGCTGCTGGCGGGTACCGGTATGGACCCCGCCGACCGGCTGGAACTGGCCGCCGACCGTCTGGAAGCTGCCCTCGCCCGGGGTGAACTGCCGGAGTTCCTGCAAGGGCGGGAGGTGTTCATTGACGAATTCGACACCTTCAATGCCCCCAAAAAGCGGCTGATGGGTGCGATGCTGGCAGCCCTGCCCACCGTGACGGTGGCCCTGTGCGACGACGGTGCGCCCATGGTGCCCGGGGATATGGGGCTGTTCTCCGGTGCCAAGCAGGTGGCCGCACAGCTGCGGCAGCTGGCCCGCAAGAGCGGCACCGAGGTGGCCGCGCCGGAGCTGCTACGGCGCGACCTGCGCCACAAAGACGCCCCCGGCCTTGCCGCCGTGACCGAGCTTTTGGAGACCGGCAGCTGCGAAACCCTGCCTGCAGCCCCTGAGGTGCGTCTGTTTGCCGCCGCCAGCCGGGAAGAAGAAGCCCGCTGCACCGCCGCCGCCATCCGCCGCCTGATGCGGCAGGGCGTGCGCTGCGGCCGGATCGCTGTGGTCTGCCGCGATATCGCGAAGTACCGCGCCGCCATCCGGTACGAATTCCGCATGGCAGACATCCCGCTCTACTGCGACGAGCCCACCACGCCGGAGTTCAGTGCCCCGGCCACGGCGGTGCGGGCATTGCTGGCTTTGCTGCACGGTGCCGACCTCACCGAAAACCTCACTGTCCTTGCCAAGACCGGCCTGTGCGATTTGAAAGAGGAGCAGGTCTGCGCGCTGGAAAACTACGCCTACACCTGGTCGCCCAACGCGGCGGCGTGGCGCACAAAATTTGAGAAAAGCCCCAAGGGCTTCGGCGAAAACGAACTGACGGAGGAAGACCGGAAAACACTGGACGATGCCGAAAAGGCCCGCCAGCTGCTTGTGACGGCTGTGGACGAACTGCGCGGTAAAGTACGCGGCGGCAACGCAGAGCAGATCAGCCGGGCACTCTATTTCTGCCTGAAAGAACTGGGTGCTGAGGAACAGCAGGCCGCCCAGGTGGAAGCCATCCGCACGGCACGGGGCATTCCGGCGGCAGAAGAAGCCGCCCGCGAGTGGAACGTGGTGATGCAATTACTAAACGAGATGGCCCACCTGCTGGGCGGGCAGGGCGTCACCATCCCAGAATACGAAGACCTGTTCAGCTTGCTGCTGCGCTCGTCCGACCTCGGGCACATCCCCCAGACGCTGGATGCCGTGGTGCTGGCCAGCGCGGGCAAGATGCGTCTGGATGCGCCGGATTATGTCTTTGTGCTGGGCCTTTCGGAGGGCGAGTTCCCCTGTGCGCCGTCCGAGACGGGCCTTCTGACCCACGCCGACCGCGATGTGCTGATGGCAAAGCAGATCGACCTGCCGGACTGCTTCGAGAACCGCGTGGTGCGTGAGCAGGTGTGCTTTTACAAGGCCCTCACCGCCCCGGCAAAGGGGCTGTGGCTCAGCTGGCCAAAGGGGCAGGGGCAGACCCTGTGCGCGGCGCTGGAGCCCATCGTGGACGCGCTGCACCCGGCGGCCCCGGAACTGGAACTTTCTGATCTGGCCGCCACGCCTGCTGACGGTCTGGATACGCTGGGCGGCGGCTGGCCGCTCACGGACATCGAACGCGCCAGCCTGACCGAAGCGCTGCACGCCCCGGCAGGGGAAGAACCACGGGGCCTTGCCCTGCTGCGCCGCATGGAAGAAAACCCGCCCCGGCAGGTGAACGACCTGCCCGCGCTGGAAACGCTGTTGGGCCGCAAATTGCGCATCTCGCCCAGCCAGCTGGAAAAATACTATACCTGCCGGTACGGCTACTTTCTGCAGTATGTGCTGGGCCTGAAGCCCCGCAAGCGGGCAGAGCTTTCCGCAGACCAGAGCGGCACCCTGATGCACTGGGTGCTGCAGATGGCACTGGACCCGCACCCGGCCGCGGACAACCCCTGCGCCGGGCTGACGCCGTTTCTCGCGCTGGACGACGACGCCATGGCGAACCTTGCCAGCCTTCTGGTGGACGAATACGCAAAGCGCTTTCTGCCCGAGGATACGGCCCGCTTTGCCTACCTGCTCTCCCGCCTGAAAAAGAGCATGACGAGCCTTTTGTGCTACCTGCGGGACGAGCAGAACCAGTCCCGGTTCAAGCCGGTGGCCTGCGAGCTGAAAATTGGCCGGGGCGAAGATGCCGTGCCCGGGCAGGTGTATCATCTTTCCGACGGGCGCACCGTGCAGCTGGTGGGCACCGTGGACCGCGCCGACGAGTGGGTGGAAGAAAACGGCACCCGCTGGGTGCGCGTGGTGGATTATAAGACCGGCACCAAAAAGCTGAACCTGAAAGAGGTCTACTGCGGGCTGGACTGCCAGATGCTGCTGTACCTGTTCAGCCTGACCCGGGACAAAAGCGGACGCTTTACCGGCGCGGAACCGGCAGGCGTTTTGTACCTGCTGGCCGACCCGGCCCCGGAGATCACCACCCGCGAAAAAGCGGCCCGCAGCGTGGAATACCAGCTGGACGGCCTTGTGCGGGATGAGCAGAAGGTGTTCGACGCCATGGACGCCGACGAGACGGGCCGGTATCTGCCCTTCAATTATAAGGGCGGCGTGCCCAGCCCGAACCAGAAGGACAAGCGCGCCGACATCGCCAAGCTCAACCGCATCCAGCTGCATCTGGACGATCTGGTCACCCAGATGGGCACCCAGCTCTATGAGGGCCAGATCGACGCCCAGCCGCTGGTGACCAGCAAGAACCCCTGCAGCTTCTGCGATTACAGCTTTATCTGCTGCCACGAGACCGGCATCGGGGAGCGGGCACTGGACGCCCCGGCCAAGCCTTTTGAGCCGGAGGAATCCGAAGAAACCGGAAAGGAAGGTGAGGACGCATGAGTGGACCCAAATGGACCCCGGCCCAGCGTGCCGCCATCGACGACCGGGGCGGTTCCCTGCTGGTGAGCGCAGCGGCAGGCAGCGGCAAAACGGCCGTGCTGACTGAACGCGCCGTGCGGCTCATCACCGACCCGGAACACCCGGTGGACGCCGACAGGCTGCTCATCGTCACCTTTACGAATGCGGCGGCGGCGGAGCTGCGGGCCCGCATCGGGCAGGCACTGCTGCGCCGCAGTCAGGCGGAGTCCGGCAACACCGCCCTGCGCCGCCAGCGGATGCTTCTGCAGCGGGCACCCATCTGCACCATTGATGCGTTCTGTCTGGACCTTCTGCACAAGCACTTTCAGGCGCTGGATATCCCGCCGGATTTCGCCCCGGCAGACCCCGGCAGCGTGGAGGTGCTGCGGGCGGCGGCACTTTCCGAAACGCTGGAAAACGCCTACCGCGACCCGGATTTCTGCGCTTTTGCCGACCTTTACGGCAAGGGCCGCACCGATAAACCGGCAGGGGATACCATCCTGCATGTGTACGATTTTCTGCGCTCCCTGCCGGATTACGACCGCCGCCTGGACGAATATCTGGCCCCGTGGCAGCAGGAGAACGGCTTCGACGCCACCTGCTGGCATGACCTGCTGCTGGCCGAAGCCGCCCGCTGTGCCAAAGCCGCCCGGGAACTGCTGACGGCGGCGCTGGCCGACTGCAGGGCAGACTTTGCGCTGGCGCAGGTGCAGGCCGAGGAAAAAGGCAAAACGGCAGCGGCCAAAGCCAAGGCTGTGGCGGGCGTCAACGATAAGTTTGCCGAGCCGCTGTTCCGGCTGGAAAACGCAGCCGCTCTGCTGGGCGAGGTGGAGCGTCTGGCTCAGGCAGGGGAGTGGACGCCGCTGTATGACCGGCTCACGCCCTATGTACTGGGCATGGAGGAAGCACCCGGCCTGAAGGGCATGAAAAAGCGTCTGACCGGCGAACACAAGGCGGCGGTCAAGACCCGTGCGGAGGAAGCCGCCAGCCTGTTCGGGCAGATCACTGAGCTGATCTCCTGCAGTGAGGACGAAGCCGAAGCCGACCGCAAAGCCGCCCTGCCCCGGCTGCGGGCGCTGTTCGACGCCGTGCGGGATTTTGACGCCCGATTCGCGGCCAAGAAAAAAGAGCGCAAGCTGCTGGAATTCAGCGATTTTGAACACTTTGCCCTGCGGCTGCTGCGCGGCCCGGACGGCACCCCCACCGAGCTGTGCCGGAGCATCCGGCAGAACTACGCCGCCGTGATGGTGGACGAGTATCAGGACACCAACGCCCTGCAGGACGCCATTTACCGATGCCTTGCGTCTCCGGCAGGGGACAACCTGTTCCTCGTGGGCGACCTGAAGCAGAGCATTTACCGCTTCCGGCAGGCCGACCCCAGCATCTTCCGGGCAAAGCTGAACAGCTGGCCGGAACTGCCCGACGGCACGGCCCGCCCGCGCCCGGCCGAGGGCACCCCGGGCGCCGATGCCCTGCTGGCGCTGGATGCGAACTTCCGCTCCGCCCCACAGGTGGTGGCGGGCATCAATTTTATCTTTGAACAGCTCATGACGCCGCAGCTGGGCGACACCGCCTACGGCGACGGCCAGCGGCTGGTGTGCGGTGCGCCCAGCGAATATACAGGCAGCGTGGAAGCACAGTTTTTGCCCGACGACACCGCCGAGACCGACGCGGCGTGGATCGCCGGACGCATCGAAGAACTGGTGAAAAACGGCGAACCGGTGCGGGACGGCGCGGGCACCCGGCCGGTGCAGTACGAGGACTGCTGCATCCTGCTGGCGGCCCGCGGCGACTTTCTCGCCTACGAGGAAGCGCTGACCGCCCGGGGCATCCCGGTCTACGCCGACGCCCGCGAAAACCTGATGACCGCCCCCCACATCCGGCCCCTTATCTCGCTGCTGCGGGTCATCGACAACCCGGCGCAGGATATCTATCTTGCCGCCGCCATGCTGGGGCCCATGTTCGGCTTTACAGATGACGACCTGGTACGTCTGCGCGCTTACAGCGAACAGGCGCAGAAACAGCAGGAAACGGCTGCGCCCGGCGCAAAGCACACCCGCATGAGCCTGTACGGTGCGGTGCTGCAGGTGGTGCAGAGTGAGGATGAAACGCCCTTCACCCAAAAGGTGAAAATGTTTTACGACCGCCTGACCGAACTGCGCCGCATGGCCCGCAGCGCCCCGGCAGAGCAGTTAATGGAAGAAATTTTCGTCTCCACCGGCTATCTGGCGGCGCTGGGTGCCATGGAGAATGGTGCCCGCCGCCGCGAGGACGCAAGGCGGTTCGCAGCGTTCTGTGCGGCGTCCGGTGCGAATGGCATCTCGGCACTGGTGCGGGCCATCGACGCGGCAGCGCAGGCAGGCTCCACCGGGCAGGACACTGTCCCCGGCGGCTCCCGCCCCGGCTGCGTGACCATCATGACCATCCACCGCTCCAAGGGGCTGCAGTTCCCGGTGGTGTTCGTGGGCGACACGGCACGCCGGTTCAACGCGGCCGACACCCGCCAGCCGGTGCTGCTGCACCGCGAATACGGCGCGGGCCTGCGGCTGCGGCCGGAGCAGGGCGAGGGCGCTTACAAAACAGCGGCCTACACGGCCCTTTCCAACATGCACGCCCAGGAGATGCGCAGCGAACAGATGCGCCTTTTGTATGTGGCCCTCACCCGCGCGCAGGACAAGCTTATTCTGACCGTGCCGCTGGGCATTTCCAAATCCACGAACCCGCTGGCAAAGGCAGCGGCCTTCCTCGCGGCGGGCGCAGGCGAGACGCTGCACCAGCAGGCAAACAGCTTTGCCGACTGGCTGCGGGCGGCGCTGCTGGTGCACCCCTTCGGCGGGCCGCTGCGCAGGCAGGCGGGGGACCTGGAACTGCCTTTCGTGTTCAGCGAGAGTGAGATCAACATCACGGTGCAGGAAGCTCTGCCGGAGCCCGAAACACCGGAAACGCCCGAAGAAGCGCCGGAAGAAGCCGCTCCGGCGGACCCGGCGCTGGTGGAAGCACTGCGGGCGGGCTTTGCGTGGCGGTACCCGGCGGCACAGCTGGCCGAGGTGCCAGCCAAGGTGAGCGTGACCAGCATCGTGCACAAGGCCGAGCAGACCACGCTGGAACGGCCCGCCTTCCTCTCGAAGGACGGCCTGACCGCTGCCGAGATGGGCACGGCTCTGCACGCCTTTTTGGAGCACGCAGACTTTGCCGCCCTTGCGGCGGCGCGGGCGGCGGGTGTTCTGGACGAAGCCATTGCGGCAGAGCGGCAGCGGCAGGTGGGTGCCCAGCTGGTGGCCCCGGAGATCGCCGAAAAGCTGGACGCGGGCCGCATCCGCCGCTTTGTGGAAAGCGAAGCCTTTGCGAAAATTTGTGCCGCCGACAGGGTGCTGCGGGAGATGGACTTCATCACGGCGCTGCCTGCCAGCGCGGTGATGACGGCGCAGGGTGCCCCGGCCCAGCAGGCCGCCGCCGTGCACAGCGAACAGGTTCTGGTGCAGGGCATCGCGGACCTTGTGCTGGAATTTGCCGATCATCTAGAGCTGCTGGACTACAAGACCGACCGCCGCAAGACGGAAGAAGACTTCCTGCACGCCTACCGTGCGCAGCTGAACCTCTACGCTCTTGCCATCGACAAGCGCTTTGCCCCGAAAAAGGTGACTTATAAAGGCATCTACTCGCTGGAACTGGGGAAATTGATCGAGGCGTAATATTTTTTCCGCAAAACGCATAAAAAGTGCTTGACAGCGCGTTCTGCCTGTGGTAGAATAGCCGAGTAAAGAAAGCAGCTACGGCCCGTGCCGCGCTCGCCTTGTGGGGTCCAAATCCCCGGGCTATACCCGAAAAGCAGTTCATCTTTGTGTGAATTGCGGCTTTTGAGTGAATTCTGCGCGGCTGTCCTGAAAATGGGCGGCCGCGTTTTCTATGCCAAATATTGCAACAAAATGGATTTTGTTTGGAGGTGCATTCATTATCGCTACCGCTGGAAAGTCGAAGGAACTGGAGATCAACGGTCAGATCCGTGACCGTGAGGTCCGTCTGATCGGTGCAGACGGCGAACAGAAGGGCATTGTGTCCATTCAGGTGGCCATGCGTGCCGCTGAGGACGCCAATCTGGACCTGGTCAAGATCGCACCGCAGGCTGTTCCGCCTGTGTGCAAAGTGCTGGATTACGGCAAGTACCGTTTTGAACAGCAGAAGAAGGAGAAGGAAGCCAAGAAGAACCAGAAGGTGGTCGAAGTCAAAGAGACCCGCCTCTCGCTCAACATTGACACCAACGACTTCAACACCAAGCTGAACCAGACTGCCAAGTTCCTGGCAGCCGGTCACAAGGTGAAGGTTTCGATCCGCTTCCGCGGCCGTGAAATGGCGCACAGTGCTCTGGGCGCAGACGTGCTCAAGCGTTTTGCCGAGGCTCTGCCTCAGGCATCCACCGACAAGCCGCCGGTGCTCGAGGGCCGCACGATGTCCATTCTGCTGATCCCGAAACCCAATAAGGACTAATTTTAGGAGGAAACTAAAATGGCTAAGATGAAACTGAAGACGCACTCCGGCGCTAAGAAGCGCTTTAAGCTGACCAAGAACGGCAAGATCAAGCGCGGCCACGCATTCCGCAGCCACATCCTGACCAAGAAGACCACCAAGCTGACCCGTGGTTACCGTCAGCCCAGCTACGTTGATAAGACCAACGCCGCTACCATCAAGAGCATGCTGCCCTACGCCTAAGAGCGAGCCGCAGGCACAAACCATCTACTATTGAGACAACTAAAGGAGATATAAAAAATGGCACGTATCAAGGGCGCAACCATGACTCACAAACGTCGTAAGAAGATGCTGAAGCTGGCCAAGGGCTTCTATGGCTGCAAGAGCAAGCACTTTAAGATGGCCAAGCAGCAGGTCATGAAGAGCGGCAACTACGCTCTGGCTGGCCGCCGCATGAAGAAGCGTCAGTTCCGCAACCTGTGGATCACCCGCATCAACAATGCAGTCCGTCCTCTGGGCATGAACTACTCCACCTTCATGGCAGGCCTGAAGAAGGCTGGCATCGAGCTGAACCGCAAGATGCTGTCTGAGATGGCCATCAACGATCCCAAGAGCTTCGCAGCTCTGGTCGAGACCGTCAAGAACGCCTGATTAAGAACCTGATCCGAGACGCCCGCGCGTATACGCGGGCGTCCGTTTTGTATCCGGGGTTCTTGCGGACGAAAACAGTGTTTCAGGGCAGCGCCCTGCCGCAGGAGCTTTTGTGGCAGACGCTGCCCTTTTTGCTTTTTTGGCAGGCAGCAGACCAATTTTGAACGTGAATGCAGCGAAAGGTTGAGAACACCATGGACGAAAAAATCACCAGCCGGGAAAACGCAAAAATCAAATATGCCTGCCGCCTTTCTTCCAGCGCGGCCTTCCGCCGCAGTGAGGGCCGCTTTCTGGCCGAAGGGCGCAAGCTGTGCCCGGAGCTTTGCCGCGGCGCGCAGCTGGAGACCTTATTTTATACCGAGAGCGCCATGGCAAAGTGCCCGGAGCTGGCGTCCCTGCCCGGCGAACACTACCTTGTGGAGGACCATGTGGCCGACAAACTGGCCGACGTGGGCACCCATCAGGGCGTGTTCGGTGTGTTCCGCACCCCGGTGCACACACTGGATGAAGTGAAGAACGGCGGGCGCTACCTCGCCCTCGAGCGGGTGCAGGACCCCGGCAATGTGGGCACCCTGCTGCGCAGTGCGGCGGCCTTCGGCTTTGACGGCGTCATCCTCAGCGACGGCTGCGCCAGCGTGTGGGCCCCCAAGACCCTGCGGGCCTCCATGGGCGCGGCGGTGCGTATCCCGGTGATCGAAGCCGGGGCCCTGCCGCAGGCGGTGGCCCAGCTGCGGGCAAAGGGCATCACCTGTCTGGCGGCGGCGCTCTACAAGTCCCAGCCGCTGAGTGCGGCCAAAGCCAGTTACCCGGGCGGCGTGTGCGTCGTCATCGGCAGCGAGGGCCAGGGCCTGACCGATGAGACCATCGCCGCCTGCACCAGCACGGTGCGCATCCCCATGACCGACCGGGTGGAAAGCCTGAACGCCGGCATCGCGGGCAGCATCCTGCTGTGGCACTTCCGGGAGGAGAGCCTGTGAGCGGCCTTGCCGGGCAGACCAGCTTCTTCCCGCCGCCGGACCCGCTGCTGTGCTGGCTGTGGCTGGCCCATGTGCTGGGTCCGGCCAGCGCCCATGCAGGCCGCGTGCTGGACGCCTTTGGAGGTGCGCAGGAAGCCTGGGAAGCACGGGACACCGCCGAATTCCGCCTTGCGGCAGGGGATGCCGCTGCAGCCCGGGCGCAGCAGCTGGACCCGGAACAGTTCCACGGGCTGGTGATGCGGTGCGACGACCTGGGCGTGCGCATTTTGCCCTTTGACGACCCGGACTACCCGCTGGCCTTTTCCCGCATCCCGGATATGCCGCTGGTGCTCTACTGCACCGGCGATGCACTCTGGCTCAACGAGCCGGGGGCCGTGGGCATCGTGGGCAGCCGTAAGCCCACCGAGTACGGCCTGAACGCTGCGGCAGACATCGGCGGCGCACTGGCCAAAAGCGGTGCCATCATCGTCAGCGGCCTTGCCGACGGGCTGGACAGCGCCGGGCACAAGGCGGCCGTGAAAAATGACCGGCCCACCATCGCGGTGATGGGCGTGCCCATCGACCGCACCTATCCGGCGGCCAATGTGGCCCTGCGGCACAAGATCGAGCAGAAGGGCTGCGTCATCAGCGAGTACCCGCCCCGCAGCGACGGTGTGGGAGCCATCGGCTTTTTACAGCGCAACCGGCTCATTGCGGCGCTCAGCTCGGCGCTGCTGGTGGTGGAAGCCCGCGAAAAAAGCGGCACCATGTCCACTGTGGCCCACGCCGAGCGCTACGGCAAACCGGTGTTCGCAGTGCCGGGCAGCATCTATTCGCCCAACTCCGCGGGCACCAACGGCCTTTTGCGGGACGGACGGGCCCGTGCCGTGTGCACCGCCGAAGACCTGCTGGGCCCGCTGGGCCTGCACCCGGACAAGCCTGCCGCCGTCACGGCCCGCAGGCCGGAGCCGGTGAGCGACACCGAGCGCAAAGTGCTGGCCTGCATCGGCCCGAAGCCGGTGGGGCTGGAAGAACTGTGCGTGAACACCGGCCTGCCCACGGCGGTGCTGCTGAGCACCCTGATGAAGCTGGAGCTCTCCGGCCGGGTGTTCAAACAGCCGGGCCAGCGGTATGTGCTGCGGTAAAGCATAAATTTTACTGGCACTGCACACAACAAGTGTGGTATGATAAAAAAGAGAATCCCGCGCTGGGCACAAGGGGTGCACGGTGCGTTCTGATAAAAAGAAGAAAGAACATCGAATGGGAGTAATCACGAATGGCGAAACTGGTAATCGTGGAGTCGCCGGCTAAGGCGAAGACCATCGGCAAATATCTGGGCGATGATTATGAGGTCACCGCCAGCATGGGCCATATCCGCGACCTGCCCGCTTCTCAGCTGGGCATCGACGTGGAGCATGACTATGCCCCGCAGTACATCAGCATCAAGGGCAAGGAAAAGCTCATCAAGGAGCTGAAAAGCAAAGCCAAACACGCCGACGGCGTGCTTCTCGCGACCGACCCGGACCGCGAAGGCGAAGCCATCAGCTGGCATCTGGCCAACATTCTGGGGCTGGACCCCCACGAGCCCAACCGTGTCACCTTTGACGAGATCACTAAGAAGGGTGTGAAGGAGGGCATGGCACATCCTCGTGCCATCGACGAAGACTTGTTCAACGCCCAGCAGGCCCGCCGCGTGCTGGACCGTCTGGTGGGCTACAAGCTCAGCCCGTTTTTGTGGCGCAAGGTGCGCCGGGGCCTTTCCGCAGGCCGCGTGCAGAGCGTGGCCGTGCGCCTGATCGACGACCGCGAGAAGGAGATCGAGAACTTCAAGCCCGACGAATACTGGAACGTGGACGCCACCCTCGGCGCAGGCCACAAGAGCTTCACCGCCCGCCTGGCTTCGGACAGCAAGGGCAAGAAGCTGCTGCCGAAGAACGAGGCCGAGGCCCGCGCCATCGAAAAGGGCCTGGAAGGTGCCGAGTATGTGGTGACCGAGCTGAAAAAGGGCAAGCGCGCAAAGCAGCCCACCCCGGCCTTCATCACCAGTACCCTGCAGCAGGAGGCTTCCCGCCGGCTGGGCTTCACGGCCACCCGCACCATGCGCGCCGCTCAGACGTTGTACGAAGGCGTGGACATCGCAGGCCACGGCACCATGGGTCTGATCACCTATATGCGTACCGACAGCCTGCGTATTTCCGACGAAGCTGTGGCTGCCGCCAAGGAATACATCGCCGGTGCCTACGGCGAAGCCTATATCTGCCCCTACAAGCGCACCTGGAAGACCAAGAGCGCTACCGCTGCGCAGGACGCCCACGAAGCCATCCGTCCCTCGGTGCCGTCCCTGACGCCGGACGAGGTGGACAAGAGCATCAGCGGCGACACCGCCAAGCTCTACCGCATGATCTGGAGCCGCTTTATGGCCAGCCAGATGGCCGACTGCCAGCAGGACACCGTGTCCGTCACGGTCAGCGCGGCAGATTACCGCTTCAAGGCCAGCGGCTACACCGTCACCTTCGACGGCTTCACTGTCCTGTACGAGGAAGCCACCGACGAAAAGGAAAAGAAGGAGACCGCTCTGCCCCCGCTGGAACAGGGCCAGGTGCTGAAGCTGCGGGAGCTCAAGAGCGAGCAGAAGTTCACGCAGCCGCCCGCCCGCTACACCGAAGCCACCCTCATCAAGGCACTGGAAGAAAACGGCATCGGCCGTCCTTCCACCTATGCGCCCATCATCACCACCATCATCGACCGCGGCTATGTGGAGCGCGACCAGAAGAAGCTCAAGCCCACCCTGCTGGGCCGGGCTGTGGACGGCTTGATGCTGGAGCAGTTCCCCCACATCGTGGATGTGGACTTCTCCGCCCAGATGGAAAAGAATCTGGATAAGATCGAGAGCGGCAAGGCTGACTGGCACAAGACCGTGGACGACTTCTACAAGGGCTTTGCCGCCAGCCTCGAGCAGGCCGAGAAGAACATGGAAGGCAAGAAGGTCAAGGTGCCGGACGAGCCTTCCAGCGAGGTGTGCGACCTGTGCGGCCGCCCCATGGTCATCAAGGTGGGCAAGTACGGCAAGTTTTTGGCCTGCAGCGGCTTCCCCGAGTGCCGGGGAACCAAGCGTCTGGTGAAGGATACCGGCGGCATCTGCCCCAAGTGCGGCAAGGGCCGTATGCTGGAGCGCAAGAGCTCCAAGGGCCGCATCTACTACGGCTGCGAGCGCTACCCGGACTGCGACTTCATGACCTGGGATATGCCGGTGCCCACCAAGTGCGAAAAGTGCGGCAGCACCCTGTTCCGCAAGGGCAGCAAGCTCTACTGCGCCAAGGAAGGCTGCGGCTTTGAGATGCCGGTGCCGAAAAAAGATTAAATTGTGAACTGGCTCGCCCTCTCAGCCTCACTTCGCTCGGCAGCTCCCCCAAAGGGGGAGCCAAGGGCATGGCGGGAGTGCTCTTGCCTCTCCCTTTGAAAGACTTCCCCCGGTCGGTGGAAGATGTCGCGTTAGCGACAGAAAGGGGAACAAGGTGGCACGGCGTAAGCCATGACGGAGAGGGCGAAGACGCTAAAGGATAAGAGTATATGAATCAATACAAAGTTACCGTGCTGGGCGCGGGTCTGGCGGGCTGCGAAGCCGCCCTCTGGCTGGCGGGCAAGGGCGTGCAGGTGGACCTGTACGAGCAGAAGCCCACCCATTTTTCCCCGGCCCACAAGAGCGCCGGTTTTGCCGAGCTGATCTGCTCCAACAGCCTGAAAGCGGAGCGGCTGGATTCTGCCTCCGGTCTGCTCAAGGAAGAAATGCGCCGCATGGGCAGCCAGCTGCTGAACGCTGCTGAGACGGCCCGTGTGGCCGCGGGCGGTGCGCTGGCCGTGGACCGCGACGCTTTCAGCACCGAGGTGACCCGCATGGTGGAAAGCTGTGAGAACATCACCGTCCACCGGGAGCGGGTGGAGCACATCGACGAAAGCGCCCCCATTCTGGTGGCCACCGGCCCACTGACCGACGGGGCACTGGCCGACGAGATCGGCCGCCTGACCGGTGACGAGCGCCTGCATTTCTACGATGCCGTGGCCCCCATCGTCACGGCTGAGAGCCTTGACTACAACAAGGTGTTTGCGGCGTCCCGCTATGACCGGGGTGAAGCCGACTACCTGAACTGCCCCTTTAATAAAGAAGAATACGAAGCGTTCCACGCGGCCCTTGCATCTGCCGAGCGTGCACCCCTGCACGACTTTGACACCGGTGCCGAGCAGTCGGCCCAGCCCGACCCGGACGCCCACGGCAAAAAAGCCGATACCGTCACGGTGTACGAGGGCTGCATGCCCATTGAGATCATGGCCGCCCGCGGTGCCGATACCATGCGGTTCGGCCCGCTGCGCCCGGTGGGCCTTGTGAATCCGGCCACCGGCCACCGCCCCTGGGCCAATGTGCAGCTGCGCGCCGAAAATAAGGAGCGCACCCTGTATAACATCGTGGGCTTCCAGACAAACCTCAAGTGGGGCGAGCAGAAGCGGGTGTTCAGCATGATCCCGGGTCTGGAAAACGCCGAGTTCGTGCGGTACGGCGTCATGCACCGCAACACCTTCCTCGATGCGCCCCGGGTGCTGAACGCCGGCCTGAACCTGAAAGACCACCCCAACGTGTTCTTTGCAGGCCAGATCACCGGCTTTGAGGGCTATATGGAAAGCGCCGCCTGCGGATTGCTTGCCGCCCGCAGCCTGTACGCCCGCCTCGCGGGCAAAGAGCTGCCCGCGCCGCCGGTCGACACCATGTGCGGTGCGCTGGTGCAGTACCTGACCACCGAGAACAAGCACTTCCAGCCCATGGGAGCCAACATGGGCATTCTGCCGCCGCTGCCCGCCGAGACCCGTCCCCGGGACAAGCGGCTGCGTTACATGGCACAGGCCGAGCGCGCTGTTGCCAGCTTCCAGCACTGGCTGGAGGAAACTGCTCTGTAAGGCAAACCACCTGAAAGGAGAAAACAGGTATGAAGATCATTGTGGACATGATGGGCGGCGACAACGCCCCGCTGGCGGTTCTGGAGGGCGCTGCACAGGCCGTTAAGGAGTACGGTGTGCAGCTGATCGGTGTGGGCAACGAGGCGCTGGTGCGCAAGACCGCCGCCGAGCACAACATTCCGCTGGACGGCATCGAACTGGTGAACTGCACCGAGACCATCGAGATGTGCGATGAGCCCGCCCGCGCCATCCGTCAGAAAAAGGATTCCTCCATTGTGGTGGGTCTGAATATGCTCAAGGAGGGCAAGGGCGACGCCTTTGTCTCTGCCGGCAGCACCGGTGCACTGCACGTTGGCGCAAGCCTCATCGTGCGTACCCTCAAGGGCATCAAGCGCCCGGCTCTGGCCACCATGGTGCCCGCCAAGAAGCAGGCTTATCTGCTGCTGGACTGCGGTGCCAACGTGGAGTGCCGCCCGGAGATGCTGGCCGCCTTTGCGGTCATGGGCAGCTGCTATGTGAACAAGGTGGAGGGCCGCAAGAGCCCCAGCGTGGCGCTGACGAACAACGGTGCCGAGGAGAGCAAGGGTACCCCCATGCTGCGGGACGCACACCAGCTGCTGAAAGTCACCCCGGGCGTCCACTTCGTGGGCAACATCGAGCCGCGCGATGTGCCGAACGGTGAAGTGGACGTGGTGGTGTGCGACGGCTTCACCGGCAATGTGATCCTCAAGCTGACCGAGGGCGTGGCAAAAATGCTGCTGGGCATGCTGAAACAGATGTTCCTCGCAAATCTCGGCGGCAAGCTGGCCTACCTGCTGCTCAAGGGCGGCGTGGCCGACCTCAAGCACCAGATGGACAGCGAGGAATACGGCGGCGCACCCTTCCTGGGCGCGAAGCAGCCGGTCATCAAGGCACACGGTTCTTCCAAGGCCAAGGGCATCAAAAACGCCATCCGGCAGGCCAAGATCTGCGTGGAGAACGACCTGTGCGGCACCATGCAGTCTGCGCTGGATGAGCTGGCCGCAGCGAATAAAACAGAGGAATAAGGGCAGTGAAATCGCCCTCTCCGTCATTGCTTCGCAATGCCACCTCTCCCAAAGGGAGAGGCGAGATGCCTTTCGGGCGAGTTCTTGGCTCTCCCTTTGGGAAAGCTGGACGCGAAGCGGCCTGAGAGGGCGGGGATGCTGACCATATGAGCAAGGGAGTCGAAATATGAGCCATCAGTTGGAAACAATTATTGGTTATACGTTCAAAAACCCGGAGCTGCTGGAAACGGCCCTGACCCACACCAGCTACGCCAACGAGAGCCGCACCCCGGTCAAGCACAACGAGCGGCTGGAATTTCTGGGCGACAGCGTGCTGCAGATCGTCTCGGCAGATTATCTGTTCCACGCCTACGCCGACCGGCCGGAGGGTGATCTGACCCGCATCCGCGCCAGCCTTGTGAGCGAGGGGGCCCTGTTCCAGTTCGCGCAGGAGATCAACCTGGGCGAATACCTGCGCCTGGGCCGCGGCGAGGAGCGCTGCGGCGGACGCAACCGCCCCAGTGTGGTGTCCGATGCGTTTGAAGCACTCATTGCGGCGCTGTATCTGGACGGCGGCATGGATGTGGCCCGCAAGTTCATCCTGCCCTTCATCACCGAGGGCAAGCACGCCGAGGCCGACTACAAGACCCGCCTGCAGGAGATCGTGCAGCAGAACCCGGAAGAACGCCTGAGCTATGTGGTGGAAAGCGAGTCCGGCCCGGACCACGACAAGCACTTCGTGGTGGCCGTGCGCTTCAACTCCGACCGTGTGGCCCGGGGTGAGGGCCGCAGCAAGAAGGCTGCCGAGCAGTGCGCCGCCAAAGAGGCACTCAAGCTGCTGGGCGTGATAAAGGAAAAGTAAATGGTATTCAAGGAACTGGAGATCCAGGGCTTTAAGAGCTTCCCCGATAAGGTCAAGATCACCTTTGATGCGGGCGTTACCGGCGTGGTGGGCCCCAACGGCTCCGGCAAGTCGAACCTGTCCGACGCGGTGCGCTGGGTGCTGGGCGAGACCAGCTCCCGCCAGCTGCGTGCGGCAGGCAAGATGGAAGACGTTATCTTCGGCGGCACCCGGCGGCGCGGAGCCATGGGCTTTGCCAGTGTGCGCCTGACGCTGGATAACGCAAGCCACACCTTTGACGTGGACGCCGACGAAGTGACCATCGGCCGCAAGTATTACCGCTCCGGTGACAGCGAGTACACCATCAACGGGCAGGTATGCCGTTTGAAGGATGTGTACGAGCTTTTGCTCGATACCGGCATTGGCCGCGACGGTTATTCGGTCATCGGGCAGGGTCGCATCGCAGAAATCGTGGCGGCAAAAAGCAGCGAGCGCCGCGAGATTTTTGAGGAAGCCTGCGGCATTGCGAAGTACCGCTACCGCAAAACGGAAGCCGAGCGCCGCCTTGCCGCAGCGGGGGAGAACCTGGAACGCCTGCGGGACATCCTGGGTGAGCTGGAAAGCCGCGTAGGCCCGCTGGAAAAAGAGAGCGCCAAGGCCGAGAAGTTCCTCGAGCTGGCCGCCAAGCGCAAAACGCTGGAAGTCACCCTCTGGACCGACGGCGTGCATCGCGCCCGCGAAGCCGTGCGCCAGCAGGTGCGTGACTACGAGACGGCCCAGGCCGACTACGAGCGTTTTGACCGGGAGACGAAAGCCGCCGAGCAGGAGGCTGAGGAGATCCGGATGCAGGCACAGCAGCTGACCATTGCGGTCGAGCGCCTGAATGGGGATATCCGCAGCATCACCGAGCAGATCAGCGGGTCGGAAAGCCGCATCGCCGTGCTGGAAAACGACATCCTCCGCAACGAGGAAAGCGCCGCTTCCCTGCGGCAGGAGATCGCTGCCGGGGAGCAGGACAGCACCGAAGCCGCCGCCGCATTGCAGCGCCACCGGGCCGTGGCAAAGACCATGGAAGCCGAGGGCGAAAAGCTGGCGGCAGAGATCGAAGCGCTGAACGCGGAGATCGCCCGCCTGACCGACGCCAGCACCGCCAGCGGGGCCCGCAAGGACAGCCTGCGGGCGGAGCTGACTGGCCTGACCGCCCAGCGCACCGAAGCCCAGGTGGCGCAGGCTGCCGCCGAAGCCGCCGAGGAGACGGCCCGCCAGCGTCTGCCCGCCCTCGAACAGAGCCTGCAGGATGCCACTGCTCAGCGGGACGAAGCAAAACAGGACTTGGAGGATACGGTCAAGTACCGCCGGATGCTGGAAGAAAACGAAAAGCAGCTGGCAAATGTCCGCTCCGGTCTGGAGCTCAAGCTCAAAGGCCGCAAGGCCGCCCTGAACGAGGCCGACAACGCCGAACAGCGCCTTGGCCGCGAATTGGACGCCGCCCGTCAGCGCCTTTCCGTGCTGCGGGAGCTGGAAAAGAACATGGACGGCTACCAGAACTCGGTCAAGGCCGTCATGCGTGCCGCCGGTGCCCGCCGCCTGCGGGGCGTCATCGGGCCGGTGTCTGCTATCTTAAAGGTGGAACCCGGCTGCGAGGTGGCCGTGGAAACCGCCCTCGGCGGCGCACTGCAGAACATCGTGGTGGAGAACGAAGCCGCCGCCAAGGCGGCCATTGCCCTGCTGCGCAATGACAACGCAGGCCGCGCCACCTTCCTGCCGCTGGATACCGTCCAGCCCGGCGTGTTCCGGGGCCGTCTCTCCGGCACGGCTCGGCTGGCCTCCAGCCTTGTGCAGGCTGACCGCCGGTATGACAACATCGTGTCGAACCTGCTGGGCCGCATCATCGTGGTGGACGACATCAACGAAGCTTCCCGCGTGGCGCGGGACAACGGTTACCACAACAAGGTGGTCACGCTGGATGGTCAGGTGGTCAACGCGGGCGGCAGCTTTACCGGCGGCAGCGTGCAGCGCAGCGCAGGCCTGTTCACCCGCAAGCAGGAGATGGAAGAACTGCGGGTGAAAGCTGCCAAGCTGCAGAAGGACTGCCTTGCCGCGCAGGAAAAGACCGACCAGTGCAAGGAGCAGGTGGACGCTTTGCAGGCCGAGCTGACCGCTACGGCCAGTGAGCAGATCACCGCCGCCAACGACAAGGTGCGTGCCGAAGCGGAGCAGAAGCGGCTGGAAGCTGCGGTGCAGCAGCTGGAAACGGCCCGCAGCAACGGCCAGCAGCAGATCGACGCTTTACAGGCCGCCCTGACGGAAAGCCGCAGCAAAGCGGATGCCGCTGCACAGCAGCAGGCTGAGTTGACCGCGAAAATCGACCTGCTGACGGCGGAGATGAACCGCATCGCTGAGGGTGATGACAGCTTCCTTGCCCGGCAGAGTGAGCTCAGCCAGAAGCTGAGCGCCAAGCGGCTGGAACAGGTCACCCGCCAGAAGGACGCGGAGCTGGCCTACAGCCAGATCGCCGCGCTGGAACAGCGGGCCCAGGATGCCGCCGCACGCCGCGCTTCGCTGGAAGAAAGCCTTGCCGCACTGGCACAGCGCAGCGAGAGCTGCCGCACCGAAATCGCCGCCATCCGGCAGGCCAAGACCGACAGCCAGAGCGCAATTGCGGCAAAAGAAAAGGCCATCCGCGAAGCGACCGAAAAGCGCTTGGAGCGCCAGCAGGCCGAGACCGAGACCCTTGCCCGGGCCCGCACCTCGGCCGACAGCCGCGAGGAAATGGGCCGCGAGATGGCCCGCCTTGCCGAGCGAAAAGCCGCCGCCGAGACTGAGTATGACCAGACCGTGGCAAAGCTGTGGGATGAATACCAGCTCTCGGTGAGCCAGGCCGAGGAACTCTGCATCGAGTTCGAGAGCCTGACGGCCCTGCGGGCACAGGTGGCCGACCTGCGCGGCAAGATCCGTGCCCTTGGCAGCGTGAACGTCAGCGCCATCGAGGAATACAAAGAGGTCAAGGCCCGCTACGACGCGCTGGTGCGTCAGGTGACCGACGTAGAGGAAAGCCGCAGCGAGCTCAGCCGCATGATCTCAAAGCTTTCGGCCCAGATGAAGGAGATCTTCTCGGACAGCTTCCGCGCCATCAACGAAAACTTTGGCCGCGTGTTCACCGAGCTGTTCGGCGGCGGCGAGGCAAGCCTTGTGCTGGAAGATGAGACCGATGTGCTTTCCTGCGGCATCGGCATCCGGGTGGCCCCGCCGGGCAAGGTCATCAAGAACCTCGAGGCCCTTTCCGGCGGCGAACAGGCGCTGGTGGCCATCAGCATCTACTTTGCCATTCTGGCGGTCAACCCGGCCCCGTTCTGCATTCTGGACGAAATCGAAGCCGCATTGGATGACGCCAACGTGGTGCGGTTTGCCCAGTACCTGCGCCGGGTGAGTGACAAGACCCAGTTCATCGTCATCACCCACCGCCGCGGCACAATGGAAGCTGCCAATGTGCTCTACGGCGTGACTATGCAGGAGGACGGCGTGTCGAAACTGCTCAAATTGGATCTGGAACAGGTTGACGCCACGCTGGTTTCCTGATATAAAATAAGAAAGCAGAGAAGGCGAACATCCTCGCCCTCTCAGTCTCACTTCGTTCGCCAGCTCCCCCAAAGGGGGAGCCGAGAAGGGCGTTTCCCTTTTTGCTAAAAGCTCTCCCTTTGGGAGAGCTGGCGCGTAAGCGCCTGAGAGGGCGGACATCATTACAATAATAGGAGGACACTATGGGGTTCTTCGGATTTGGCAAGAAAAACAAAGAAAAAGAACAGGAAAAAATGAAAACGGGTCTGGAAAAGACCCGCACCGGCTTCTGGGGCAATATCCTCAACACCCTCACCGGCAGTGTCATCGACGATGACATGTACGATGACCTGGAAGAACAGCTCATCCTCGCGGACGTGGGCGGCGAAGTGGCCGTGCGTCTGGTGGACAAGCTGCGCGACCGCGTGCGCGAAAAGGGCCTGAAGACCGGCGAAGAAGCCGCCGATGCCCTGCGCGACATCATTGCCGAAGAAATGACGCCGGACGCCGAGATGGACCTTTCCGGCAAGCCGGCGGTCATTCTGGTCATCGGTGTCAACGGCGTGGGCAAGACCACCAGCATCGCAAAGCTGGCAGATTACTACACCCGCGAGGGCAAGCGCGTGATGCTGGCGGCCGGTGACACCTTCCGTGCTGCCGCCAGCGAACAGCTGGAGATCTGGGCGGACCGCGCCGGTGTGCCCATCGTCAGCGCAGGTGAGGGCGCCGACCCGGCGGCGGTCATCTTCGACACCGTCAAGTCGGCCACGGCCCGCGGCTATGACATGGTCATTGCCGACACCGCAGGCCGCCTGCACAACAAATCGAATCTGATGGCAGAGCTGGCCAAGATCAGCCGCAGCGTTAAAAAGGCAAGCCCCGAAGCCAGCCTGGAAACGCTGTTGGTGCTGGACGCCATCACGGGCCAGAACGCCATCAGCCAGGCCAAGGAGTTCTGCAAGGCGGCCGACGCTACCGGCATCATCCTGACCAAACTGGACGGTACCGCCAAGGGCGGCTGCGTCGTGGCGGTCAAGCAGCGTCTGGACCTGCCGGTGCGGTTCATCGGCGTGGGCGAGGGCATCGACGACCTGCTGCCCTTCACCCCGGAGGGCTTTGTGGAAGAATTGCTGCCCCGCGAGTGGAAGCACTGAAAAAAGCAAATGTGTGACGAAACTGCTCTTGGCTCTCCCTTTGGGAGAGCTGGCAAAGCCGGAAGGCTTTGACTGAGAGGGCGGAGACGTTGAAGGGAGTCGTATCGCATGAAGATTTGTGCAGCCACCGGCAACGCCGGAAAGCTCCGCGAGCTGCGCCGCATTCTGGAAGCGCAGGGCCACGAGGTGGTGAGCCAGAAGGAACTGGGCATCACCCTTGAGCCGGACGAGACCGGCACCACCTTTGCCGAGAACGCCCTCATCAAGGCCGAGACCATCTGCAAAGCCAGCGGCCTGCCCACCATCGCCGATGACTCCGGCCTGTGCGTGGACGCACTGGATGGTGCACCCGGCGTCTACAGCGCCCGCTACTGCGGCCATCACGGCGACGACGAGGCCAACAACGATAAGCTCTTGGACGCCATGAAGGCTGTGCCCGCCGAACAGCGCGGGGCAAAGTTTGTCTCGGCCGTGTGCTTCATCCTGCCGGACGGGCGGCACCTGACCTGCATGGGCGAGTGTCCGGGCAGCATCGCCTTCGAGCGGCTGAACGGGGACTACGGTTTCGGGTACGACCCGCTGTTCATCCCCGCAGACTGCGGCGTGGGCAAGCGGGACAAGCGCCCCAACACCGAGCACCGCAGCTATGCCCAGCTGACCCCGGACGAAAAGGACGCCATCAGCCACCGCGGCAATGCGCTGGCGGAACTGGAAAAGCAGCTGCCGGGGTTTCTGAATGCGGCCGCATCCGAAGGGGTGCTTGCACAGGTGTCTGGGAAAGTAGAAATCGAAATCAAATAAATTGGCTTGTGCGAAAGGGCAGCGCTGACGGAGATGTTCTCTTTTGGTGGCAAAAGAGAACCAGAAAAGCGCGGCGGTGCCCGCAGGGCATGAAAGCCCCAGTGGGGCTTTTAAGCCGCAGACCGGTTTGCGAAGCAAATGCTGCGTGTTCAGCGCAGCAAGGTCACGGCGATTTCGACGCGCTGGACCCACGAATCAAGGGCTGCTCGCCCTTGATAATCCCAAAGAAGAAGTCGGAACGGAAAAATGCTAGCCGCTTCGCTAAACGCATTTTTCGCGTTTCTCCGATTTCAAGTCGCTGCGCGACGGTCGCAAGACCGACAGCAGCAAATGCAATTTCCCGTTACGACCCCATCTTGTGAAAAAGTAAATTGGAAAAATCCGCAGATTTTTCCAATTTACAGAATTATAAATAAAATTTCCGCTGAATATGGCCAGAGCGAATGCGGAGGCCATTCTAAATCGTTTTAACTTAAAGGAGAAAAAATATGCTGACAAGCAAACAGCGCGCCATTCTGCGCGGCAAGGCAAACACCATGGACCCCGTTTTTATCGTGGGCAAGGGCGAGATCGACGAGACCATGATCCAGGGCGTGAAGGACTGCCTCGACGCCCGGGAGCTCATCAAGGTGAAGGTGCTGGAAAGCAGCATGTACAACGCCCGCGAGGCTTCGGTCAAGCTGGCCGAGGCCACCGGTGCCGATTGTGTGCAGGTGATCGGCTCCAAGTTCGTGCTCTACCTGCAGAAGAAAAAGGACAGCGCCTACGCCGACCTGCTGAAGTAAGATGAAGATCCTTCTCTACGGCGGCAGCTTCGACCCGCCCCACAACGGCCACCTGAACAACCTGCGTGCCGCCGCCGCCCGCGTGCGGCCGGACCGGGTGGTGGTGATGCCGGCAGGCACATCGCCCTTCAAGCAGGGCACGAACGCCTCCGGGGCGCTGCGGCTGGAAATGTGCGGGTGCTTCCACGCTTTGGCCGGGGAACCGGGCAGCACCGTCCCGCAGCTGGAGGTCAGCGGCTGGGAGATCGAACAGGCCGAAGCCGGGCACCGCAATTATACGGTGCTCACGGTGGAAAAGCTGGCCCGGGAAGCCCCCGGTGCGCAGCTGTACCTTGCCATCGGCAGCGATATGCTGCTGAGCTTTGACGGCTGGTACCGCTGGCAGGATATCCTGCGCCTTGCGCATCTGGTGGTGACGAGCCGCCATGTGGGCGATGACCCGCAGCTGCACGAAAAGGCACGGCAGCTGGACTCCACTGGCGCACGCATCCTGTTTGCACCGGTGGAAGCGCTGCCCATGGCCAGCAGTGAGCTCCGCGCCCGGCTGGCGGCCGGGGACCCCTGCGAGGCTGAGCTGCCGGAAACGGTGCGGGCGGTCATCCGCCGGGAAGGGCTGTACCAAAACAAAAAGGAAGACTTGAGCAAATGAATCTCAAACAGGCAAAGGAACTCGTGCGCAGCCGCCTGAGCGACAAGCGCTACGAGCACACCCTGAACGTGAAAAAAATGGCCGTTAAGCTGGCCAAAATTTACGGCGAGGACGAGGAGCGGGCTGCCCTGGCGGCGCTGCTGCACGACTCGGCCAAGGAGATCAGCAAGGACGAGATGCGCGAGTTGATGCGCCAGTACCCCCAGTACGCCGAGGGCGGCGAGGAGCGCCCGGCCCCGGTGTGGCACGGGGTATGCGCCGCCATCCTGGCCCGCACCCAGTGGGGCGTCACCGACGAAGCGGTGCTCAGCGCCATTGCCTGCCACACGGCGGGCAAGCCCGGCATGACAAGGCTGGACAAAATTCTATATCTGGCCGACATGACCAGCGCCGAGCGGGACTGGCCCGGCGTGAACAAGCTGCGCAAGCTGGAAAAGAAGGACTTGGACGCCGCCATGCTGGCTGCGCTGAAGCAGACCAACGATTTCGTGCTCTCGCAGGGAAAGCCTTTGGACCCCATGTCGAAGGCAGCTTACGAGGATATCTTCGCCCACAGCGGGAAAAATGATGGGTGAGAGCCGGGGCTGTTAAAATTGGTCCCGGCGGTGATCCCACAAAACCGATTGCAGATTCCGTCAGATAATGTTATACTAAAAAATATGACAGGTTTGCACAGAAAATGACTTTTGCAGATTTGCAAAGGCCAGGAGGATAGAAAACAGCATGAGCCAGACGCCACGCCATATCAGAACCGACCGCTCCCTCAACCGCCCGGATCAGGCAGCCAGCGCCGCACCGCGCCGTGCCGCCGCCTCCGGGCAGGGCCCGGTGCAGGGCGGTGCCCACAGCGAGCCGCCCCGCCGCCCGGCCCAGAGCCAGAGCGAACCGCCCCGCCGCCGCAAAAAGAAAAAGAAGACGCCTATCTGGCTGCCTCTGGCAGTGGTGCTGGCCGTGATCGCCGTGGTCTCCGGCGTGGTGGTTTATGCAGTCAGCCTTGTGAACCGTGTGGAGGACAGTCTCCGCCCGGACGACAGCACGCCCACCATCCAGGAGGAGATCAAGACCGCCGAGGGCTACAAGGGCGATGTGGTGAACATTCTGGTCTGCGGCATCGACTACGAGGAAGGCCGTGCTTACGGCGACGCAGAGTCCAACGACGGCATGACCGATATGATCCTCTACGTCCAGTTCGATATCAAGGGCAACGCCCTGCGGATGCTGCAGATCCCCCGCAACAGTCTGGTGACGACGGCGAACAAAAAGGTCACCCTGTCCAACGGCAAGACCTACGCGGCTTCGAACTACCAGATCAACTCGGTGGCACTTTCCAACGGCGGCAGCATCGCCGCGCTGGCCGATGTCATCTACGACCAGTACCGCCTGCCCATCGACTATTACGTCTCGGTGGACATGCAGGCGCTGGTGGAAATGGTGGACAACTTCGGCGGCATTGAGGTGTATATCCCCCACGATATGTCCTACGGCGGCAGCAAGCTGCTCAAGGGCTACCGCAATCTGGACGGCGCTTCGGCAGAGTTCTTCGTGCGCTGCCGCCACGGCGACGGCTACGCGAACTCCGACATTGACCGCCTGAACATGCAGCGCTATTTCTACGCTGGTCTGTTCAAGCGTGCCCGCGCCATGGGCATCACCGATATCCTGAACCAGCTGCCGCTGGTGTTGGAAAAGCACTATATCAAGACGGATATGGACATCACCACCATTGCAAAGCTGCTGGTGTCCTTCCTGAAGGTGGACAGCGCCAACATCATTCTGGCCCAGACGCCGGTGTTCATGGGCGTGCCCAACATGGGCAAGACCGACTCCTTTGCCGGCTACTCCTGCGTGGTGCCGGATGCAAGCTCCATCGCAAAGCTGCTCAACCAGTATTTCTGCACCTACACCGGCCCCATCGACGTGAGCGAGATGAACCTCGTCACCGATGACTGGCCCCACGGCACGGCCTCCACAGATGCCAACGTGCAGTATATGGGCCGCATCGACAAGGAGTCGGACGACGCCATCCTGAACGGCAACACCGACCTTGACAACGCAAAAACCACCGATGAGCTGGCTGCCAGTTCCGCAAACTGAGAAGCCGCTTTCACAGAAAGGAAAAATATATGGAGAACTTCAACGACAGCAAGGCTCTTGCAATCGAGATCGCAAAGATCCTGGATAAGAAAAAGGCCCACGATGTGCGCGTGCTGAAGGTGGAAAGCCTGACCGTGCTCACCGATTACTTCGTCATCGCGTCCGGCACCTCCACCACCCAGGTGGCAGCTCTGGCCGACGAGGTGGAGTTCGAGCTTTCCCAGAAGGGTCTGGAGCCCTACAGCACCGAGGGCTACGACTCCAAGAACTGGGTGCTGCTGGATTATTCCAACGTCATCGTGCACGTCTTCGTGCCCAACACCCGCACCTACTACGATCTGGAGCATCTGTGGGCAGACGGTGAGCCCATCGACATCTCCGAGTACCTCACCCCCGACAGCACCGTCGAGTAATTTCATCAAGGCAAACGGGTTCGCCCTCTCCGTCATTGCTCTGCAATGCCACCTCTCCCAAGGGGAGAGGCAAGGGCTGCACCGCCACATTCTTGGCTCTCCCCTTTGAGGAAAGACTTCCCCCGGTCGGGGGAAGATGTCGCATAAGCGACAAAAAGGGGAATCTGTCACCGAAGGTAACTGAGAGGGCGAGGACGCAAGAGAGCAAGGACCCTGAAAAGCATAAATCATTCCAATTGCGGTATTTTGCAAACGAAAAGTCTGGAGCTGATTACAAACATGAAGTACGATTACAAGGCTGTTGAAGCCAAGTGGCAGAAGGTGTGGGAGGACGAGAAGACCTTCCATGTCGAGATCGACCACTCCAAACCCAAGTTCTACGCACTGGTCGAGTTCCCGTATCCGTCGGGTGCCGGTCTGCATGTGGGCCATCCCCGCAGCTACACCGCGCTGGACGTGGTCAGCCGTAAGCGCCGCCAGAACGGCTACAACGTGCTGTACCCCATGGGCTGGGACGCCTTCGGCCTGCCCACCGAGAACTTCGCCATGAAGAACCACATCCACCCGGCCATCGTCACCAAGAACAACGTGGACCACTTCCGCAGCCAGCTGAAGGCCCTGGGCTTCTCCTTTGACTGGGATCGTGAGATCAACACCACCGATCCCGAGTACTACAAGTGGACCCAGTGGATCTTCCTGCAGCTGTACAAGAAGGGCCTGGCCTACAAGAAGGAAATGAATGTCAACTGGTGCACCGGCTGCAAGTGCGTGCTGGCCAACGAGGAAGTGGTCAACGGCGTGTGCGAGCGCTGCGGCAGCGAGGTCGTGCACCGCGTCAAGAGCCAGTGGATGCTCAAGATCACTGCGTATGCCGACAAGCTGATCGACGGTCTGGACGGCTTGGATTACATCGAGCGCGTTGCCACCCAGCAGAAGAACTGGATCGGCCGCAGCCACGGTGCTGAAGTCAACTTCGGCACCACCGCAGGCGACACCCTGACCGTGTACACCACCCGCTGCGACACCCTGTTTGGTGCCACCTACATGGTCGTCTCCCCGGAGCACGCTATGGTCAAGGCATGGCTCGACAAGGGCATCATCAAGAATGCCGATGCCGTCAAGGCTTATCAGGCCGAGGCTGCCCGCAAGAGCGATTTTGAGCGCAGTGAGCTGAACAAGGAAAAGACCGGTGTCAAGCTGGAAGGCGTCATGGGCATCAACCCGGTCAACGATACTGAGATCCCCATCTTCATCTCCGACTACGTTCTGTCCACCTACGGCACCGGTGCCATCATGGCAGTGCCCGCCCACGATACCCGTGACTGGGAGTTCGCCAAAAAGTTCGGCCTGCCCATCATCGAGGTGGTCAAGGGCAACACCCCGTCCAACCTGGACGAAGCCGCCTTTACCGATGTTGCCACCGGCACGCTGGTCAACTCCGGCTTCCTGAACGGCCTGTCTGTCACCGATGCAAAGAAGAAAATGATCGGCTGGCTGGAAGAAAACGGCAAGGGCCGCGATAAGGTCAACTACAAGCTGCGCGACTGGGTGTTCAGCCGTCAGCGTTACTGGGGCGAGCCCATCCCCATGGTGCACTGCGACAAGTGCGGCTGGCAGCCCCTGCCCGAGAGCAGCCTGCCCCTGACCCTGCCGGACATCACCGACTTTGAGCCGGGCCCGGACGGCGAGAGTCCGCTGGCCCGCCACAAGGACTGGGTCAAGACCACCTGCCCCTGCTGCGGCGGCCCCGCTACCCGCGAGACCGACACCATGCCCCAGTGGGCCGGTTCTTCCTGGTACTTCCTGCGCTACATGGACCCCCACTGCAAGGACGCCATTGCTTCCAAGGAGGCTCTGGAGTACTGGTCTCCGGTGGACTGGTACAACGGCGGCATGGAGCACACCACCCTGCATCTGCTGTACAGCCGTTTCTGGCATAAGTTCCTGTACGACATCGGTGCAGTGCCTTCTCCGGAACCCTACCAGAAGCGTACCGCTCACGGCATGATCCTGGGCCTGAACCCCCACAGCTTCGTCAACCTGCCCGCTGAGGAGCAGGACAAGCTGCTGAGGGAGTACGGCAGCCAGAAGGCCGCCGAGAAGGCTCTGGAGGAGAAGTACGGCGAGATGGCCCGCCACCCCATCGTCAAGATGTCCAAGAGCCTGGGCAATGTCATCAACCCGGACGAGGTGGTGGACCAGTACGGTGCCGACACCATGCGTCTGTACGAGATGTTCATGGGCGACTTCGAGCAGGCTGCCCCCTGGCAGACCTCTGCCATTGCCGGCTGCAACCGCTTCCTGGATCGCGTGTGGGCCCTGAGCGACAAGCTGGTGGAAGGCGAGGGCTATCGTCCCCAGATCGAGACCCTGATGCACCAGACCATCAAGAAGGTGGGCGCAGACATCGAGGGCCTGAAGATGAACACCGCCATCGCCCAGCTGATGACCCTGGTCAACGCCCTGTACGACAACGGCGGCGCTACCAAGGCCGAGTTTGAGACGGTTGTGCAGCTGCTGAACCCGTTTGCTCCCCACATGACCGAGGAGCTGTGGGAGAAGCTGGGCCACAGCCACGACGAGCAGCTGGCCTACTACCCCTGGCCCAAGTACGAGGAAGCCAAGTGCGTGGAGTCCACCGTTGAGATCGCCGTGCAGGTGAACGGCAAGGTGAAGGCCCGCCTGAAGGTGGCTGCCGACATCGACGCTGCTGCTGCCATCGCCGCCGCCAAGGCTGACCCCGCTGTTGCCGCCGCTTTGGAAGGCAAGCAGCTGGTCAAGGAGATCTACGTCAAGGGCCGTCTGGTCAATCTGGCCGTCAAGGGCTAAAACCCCACGATACCCCGCCGCAAGGCTGGATATACAACTACCCGCAGAGGCGGACCGGCGCACAGAACACCCGGGAACGTCTGTTCAAAATAATTTAAAAGTTTTGGGCAAAAAACTTTTAAAAAAAGGTTGACGAACCAGAGAAAATGCGCTATACTGTCTACTGTTAGTTACCATGTAACAACGAAATTCCTGCCTCACGGTCCAAGGGAGGGAATAAGATGTCGGAAATTCGTGTTAAAGAGGGCGAGTCGCTGGAAAGCGCACTGCGTCGCTTCAAGCGCAGCACTGCTCGCAGCGGTGTGCTCGCAGAGGTCCGTAAGCGCGAGGCTTACGAGAAGCCGTCTGTCAAGCGCAAGAAGAAGTCCGAAGCAGCCCGCAAGCGCAAGTTCAAGTAATTAACTGCTTGAAATCGCTGTTGCTTTAGATTTCAAACGCGTTGCTAACGCCGATGTAGGGGAGCCTGTATTTGCAGGCTCCCCTATTTTCATTGATAAGCAAAATAAATTAGGTGAAAGCATGAGTGATATGGATAAGACAGTTTGCATAGTTGATGCTGGAAGTGACGATGAGAATCGTAGAAAAAACGAAGATTGGCTAGCCCAATGCATAGAAAGACAAGAAAAGCTGCTGAAAAAGGCGCGGGAGAATCCACGAGTTCTGACACCGGAAATTGAAGCAGAAGTAGATGCAAAAGTAAGGGCAAAAATCGGTGAAGGCGGACATATGGGCTATTGTCATTGGTTCTGGTCCTGTAAGAAGGAGATTCTCCGGGAGGAATATGACATTGAATGGCTTTCTCCTGCAGAGACGAACCTAGGATGCATGTTCGATTGAGAAGAAAAAGGAGCTGTCATGCTGATTACCCCCGAATATGTTTTCAAGGATGTCACCCACATCACGCCGGAATGGCTGGCGGCAAAGGGCATCACCGCGCTGGTACTGGATATCGACAACACCCTCACGGCCGACCGCAGCCAGGAGCTGCCGGAGGAGGTGGCCGGGTGGCTGGACACCATGCGCAGCGCGGGTGTAAAGCTCACCATCGTGTCCAACGGGGCCGAAAAGCGGGTGCGCCCTTTTGCCCAGAAGCTGGGCCTTGCCTACCTGTACCGGGCGGCCAAGCCCCTGCCCTTTGCGCTGATGGTGGCCCAGCGCCGCATGGGCGTGAAGCACAGTCAGATGGCCATGGTGGGCGACCAGCTCTATGCCGACCGGATGGCCGCAGCGCTTTATGGCATCCCGGGCCTGATGGTGGTGCCCCGGGGCCCGGACCTCGGTGCGCAGGTCATCCTCAAGCGCAAATGGGAAAAGCGCCACTGGCAGCAGTATTATGACCGGGGAGGGAAGACCCTGTGAGTGAGTGGAAAATTCGGTTCGGCACCGCCGGCACCAGCGACAGCTTTGCCGCCCAAGGCTACAAGACCAGCCTTGACGTGCCGGAGTACACCGCTCAAATGGGCCTTGACGCCTTTGAGTACCAGTGCGGGCGCGGGGTGCGCCTGGGGCTGGACAAGGCGGCCAAGATGGCCGCGCTGGCCCAGCCGAAGGATATCCTGTTCAGCGTGCACGCACCGTATTATATCAGTATGTCCAGCCTTGAGGAAGACAAGCGGCTCAACAGCATCCAGTACCTGCTGCAGAGCGCAGCAGTGTGCAAGGCACTGGGCGGCAGGCGCATCATCTTCCACTCCGGCAGCTGCGGCAGGCAGAGTCGGGAAGCCGCCCTGGAAAAGGCGCTGGACACCATGCGCCGGGCCGTGGAAGCGCTGGACGCAGCCGGTTTTGCGGACATGACCCTCTGCCCGGAGACCATGGGCAAGATCGGCCAGCTGGGCACGCTGGACGAGGTGCTGGCCCTGTGTGCGGTGGACAAGCGCATCACCCCCTGCATCGACTTCGGCCACCTGAACGCCCGCACGCTGGGCGGCATCCAGGGCAAAGCCGACTATGCCGCCATCCTCGACCGTATGGGCGAGGCTTTGGGCGACGAGCGGGCCCAGCGGTTCCATGTGCATTTCTCCCGCATCGAGTATTCTGCGGGCGGCGAAAAGCGGCACTGGACCTTTGCCGAGACTCAGTTCGGCCCGGAGCCGCAGCCGCTGATGGAGCTGCTGGCCGAGCGAAAGCTGCAGCCTGTCATCATCTGCGAGAGTGCCGGCACGCAGGCGGAAGACGCCTGTGCGATGCAGAGAATGTATCGGGAAGCAGCACAAAGAGATTAAATGGCTCGCCCTCTCCGTCACCTTCGGTGACACCTCTCCCAAGGGGAGAGGCAAGAGCCCGACCATTACGTTCTTGGCTCTCCCTTTGGGAGAGCTGGCGAGTGAAACGAGCCTGAGAGGGCGAGGATGCTATTGGGAATGTGCGTGGTTCTGTGCGATTTGTAAATAATTTTGTGTTTTTATCGTCTTTTTTGCCGAAACCCCTTGCCAAATGCAAGCGGATTGGGTAAAATAAATAGAGATATGCGTTAAGCATCTGAGATTAAATTTATGGAGGAATTCCTATGATTTCTGCAGGCGAGTTTCGCAATGGCGTGACCTTTGAGCAGGACGGCCAGGTTCTTCAGGTCGTCGAGTTCCAGCACGTCAAGCCCGGCAAGGGCGCTGCCTTCGTGCGCACCAAGACCAAGAACGTCATCACCGGTTCTGTGGTCGAGACCAGCTACAACCCCACCGCTAAGTTCCCGCAGGCTTTCATCGAGCGCAAGGACGTGACCTACAGCTATGAGGATGGCGATCTGTACCACTTCATGGACAATGAGACTTACGATGACATCCCCGTCAACGCAAGCGATGTGCCCGATAACTTCAAGTTCTGCAAGGAGAACGAGCTGTGCAAGCTGCTGAGCTACAAGGGCAAGGTCTTCAGCGTTGAGATCCCCAACTTCATCGAGCTGGAAGTCACCCAGACCGAGCCGGGTGTCAAGGGCAACACCGCCACCAACACCCTGAAGCCCGCTACCGTCGAGACCGGTGCTGAGATCCGTGTGCCCCTGTTCATCAACGAGGGCGACCACATCCGCATCGATACCCGCACCGGCGAGTATATGGAGCGCGTCTAATTTTTCAGAACGTAAACCGGGCAGCGGACGACCGTTTGCCCGGTTTTTTGCAATCCCGCTTTAAAATAACAAGGAGGGCATTCGTATGGAACTGAACAAAAAGGCAGCTTATCTGCAGGGTCTTGTGGATGGTCTGGGCATTGATGATACCACCAAAGAGGGCAAGATCATCAAGGCCATGAGCGCACTGCTGGGTGAAATGGCTGAGGCCATCGAGAGTGTGGACGAAGATCTTTCCCGCGCCTACGACCAGATCAACGACCTGAGCGATGAGCTGGAGGATCTGGAAGCAGATCTGTACGAGGAGGAGGACGACGAGGACGACTCCGACACAGAGGATGAGGATGCCGAAGACGACGACGCAAACGATGACGACATCGCCAGCGAGCCGTTCTATGAGGTGGCTTGCCCCAACTGCGGCGAGACCGTTTACGTCAGCGAGGACGATCTGGACGCAGGGGAAGCCAACTGTGCCCACTGCGGCGTGACCTTTGAAGTGGCCCTGGAGGGCGACGACGAGGAAGCTGCCGAGGACGGCCCCGTGCAGTACGAAGTGACCTGCCCGGACTGCGGCACCACTTCGGTCTTTGAGGAAGACGAGCTGCTGGACGGTGCACCCAAGTGCCCCAACTGCGGCAAGGCTCTGGACTTTGAAGTGACTGAGGAATAAGCACCTGGAACAAACAAAAAGCTGCTGCACTTTGCTGTGCAGCAGCTTTTTTGCTATCAGATTCAGTGCTGTGCCTCGTTGGCGTCCTGCAGCCACATGCTGCCGATGTCCAGCGCGTTGAACAGACCGCGCTTCGTGCTCTGACGCATCACTTTGGAAGTGTCCGCCGTGGAGATCAGCATCAGCTGGACTTTATCGGCCACCTGCTGCTCGCCCACGGAAGTCGTGGTCAGGATCTGCAGATGAAGCACATAAGGGTCGGACATCCGGCCGTAGTACAGTTCATTGTCCTTGCGGACGAGGGGCTTGCCCTTGTAAGTCAGTTTCGGAGTAAATGCCATCGTGAAAGCCTCCCTATTTTTGATTCAGTTCAGTATATCACATTTGCAGCAGAAGATGCAAGTATTTGCGGGCTTTGTGCGGGAAAAGCTGTGCATTTCGTGCAAATTGTGCGGGACGCTGCGCAAAGAAAGCGGTTTTGCCTCTTGCCCGCCCGGGCAGATATGATATACTATAAAAAGAAAGCCGGGGTGTCCGGCACGGGAAAGCGAGGAGAAACGGATGGCGGATTATCAGGAATATCGGCGCAGAGTGCTGCACCGGCGCTGGCGCAGGCGGTTCATGGCAGCGGGGCTGCTGCTGCTGCTCATCATGCTGGGGGCCATCGGACTGCTGTGGAAGCGGCTGCACCGGGAGCAGCGGCCCTCGGGTGTGGTGCAGAACGCCATCCTGCAGCCGGTGACGCAGGATAACACCTGGAACACGGTGGGCTATGCTCCGGCGCGGCAGCTCAGCATTCAGACCCGCTCCGGCGGGTCCGGCACGGCGCTGGACTTCCGCATGGCGGCCCTGCCGGAAAACACTGCGGTGGAAAAAAGCTGGTTCAATGACGTGACCTTCGTGGGCGACAGCCTGACCCAGGGCATGCAGCTCTACGACGAAGGCCTGCCGAATGCCATGTTCTGCGCCTACAAGGGCGTGGGGCCCAACGTCATCGTGAACGGGGCCACCTGCCGCCGGGCAGATGGGGAGACCGAGGTGCCGCTGGAAGCGCTCACCGCCCAGCAGCCCCGGGCTATCTATGTTCTGCTGGGCACGAACGTGCTGGGCCGCGACACGGATTACACCAGCTTCCTGACCTATTACCGGCTGATGCTGGATATGCTGGCCCAGACCATCCCGAACGCAAAAATCTATGTGCAGTCCATCACGCCGGTGCGGCCGGAGGTGAGCAGCAAGGAGAACCACGAAGGCTTGAACAAGGAACGGCTGTGCCGCATCAACGACGAGCTGGCAGCCATCGCGCTGGATAAGGGCTGCTATTACCTCAACCTGTGGGAGGCGCTGGCCGACGAGAACGGTGACCTGAAAGAGGAATACGCCCAGCCGGACGGCTACCACCTGAAGCCTGCCGGATACACCGCCTGGGTGGACTACCTGTGCAGCCACACAGCAGAATAAAAAAATAAGAGGTTCGTCCGCGGACGAACCTCTTATTTTTTATCTTAGAACAGGCCAGTGATCTTGCCGTCGGCGTCCACATCAATGCCCACAGCAGCGGGCTTCTTGGGCAGGCCCGGCATGGTCATGATATTGCCGCAGATGACCACCACGAAACCGGCACCGGCAGCCAGACGCACTTCGCGCACCTCCATGGTGAAGCCGGTGGGGGCACCGGTGAGCTTTGCGTTGTCGCTGAAGCTGTACTGGGTCTTGGCGATGCACACGGGCAGATTGCCGTAGCCCATCTCGGTCAGCTCGGCCAGCGTCTTGCTGGCGGCAGCGCTGTAGTTCACGCCGTCAGCACGGTAAATTTTGGCGGCAATGGCGTTGATTTTGTCCTTCAGCGGCATCTCCAGCGGGTAGGTGTACTGGATGGGGCGGTCCTCCATGATCTCCAGCACCTTCTCGGCCAGCGCCTTGCCGCCCTCGCCGCCCTTGGCGAACACCTCGCTCAGCACGCAGGGCACGCCCTGCTCGGCGCACACCTGCTCGACATAGGCCTGCTCCTCGGCGGTGTCGGTGGGGAAGGCATTGATGGCGACCACCACCGGCAGGCCGAAGCCGTTCTTCAGGTTGTCGATGTGGCGGATGAGGTTGGAGGCACCGGCCTTGACGGCCTCGAGGTTGGGCTGGTTCAGGTCAGCCTTGGCCACGCCGCCGTGGCTCTTGAGGGCGCGCACGGTGGCCACCAGCACGCAGGCACTGGGTGCAATGCCTGCATAGCGGCACTTGATGTCCAGGAACTTCTCGGCACCCAGGTCGGCACCGAAGCCTGCCTCGGTGATGGTGTAGTCGGCCAGAGAAAGGCTGAGCTTGGTGGCCAGCACGCTGTTGCAGCCGTGGGCAATGTTGGCAAAGGGGCCGCCGTGAATGATGGCGGGGTTGTTTTCCAGCGTCTGGACAAGGTTCGGGTCCAGTGCGTCCTTCAGCAGGGCGGTCATGGCACCGGCCGCGCCGATCTCACCGGCCGTGACGGGCTTGCCGTCGTAGGTATAGGCGCACACGATCTTGGAAAGGCGCTCTTTCAGGTCAGAGATGCTGGTGGCCAGGCAGAAGATCGCCATGATCTCGCTGGCAACGGTGATGTCAAAGCCGTCCTCGCGGGGGGTGCCGTTCACCTTTCCGCCCAGACCGTCCACGATGAACCGCAGCTGGCGGTCGTTCATGTCCATGCAGCGCTTCCATGTGATGCGGCGGGGATCAATGTTCAGCGGATTGCCCTGCTGGATGCTGTTGTCGATCATGGCAGCCAGCAGGTTGTTGGCGGTGCCAATGGCGTGGAGGTCCCCGGTAAAGTGCAGGTTGATGTCCTCCATAGGCACCACCTGGGCGTAGCCGCCGCCGGCAGCACCGCCCTTGATGCCGAACACGGGGCCAAGGCTGGGCTCACGCAGGCAGAGCATGGTCTTTTTGCCCAGAGCGTTCATGGCATCGGCAAGGCCCACGCTGGTGGTGGTCTTGCCCTCGCCCGCCGGGGTGGGGCTGATGGCGGTGACAAGGATCAGCTTGCCCTGCTTTTTCGCGTTGTGGATCAGGCGGTGGTTGATCTTGGCCTTGTAGCGGCCGTAGGGGATCACGTCCTCATCGGCAAGGCCCAGCTGAGCGGCAATCTCCGTGATGGGCTTCATTTTGGCTTCCTGTGCGATCTCGATATCGGTTTTCATCCTGTACCCTCCTGTTAAACAAAAAGGCAGCTTTGCGCAGCAATTGCGCAAGGCTGCCCAGACGGTCGGCATTGACTCTCCCGCGCATCCGCACTGTGGTGCTCCACAAGGTTCCGTCAGCAGAAACGCGGTCTCTCTGCTGTAAAGATAGCACACCGGCGGGGTGTTTGTCAAGGAAAAACAGCACCAAATCTTTTGCGTTATACGGCAGGCTGTGGTATACTTATCATGGATTATTATGAAAACAGAAAGCAGGAATCCCTTTTATGCTGCAAAACCCTGAATTGCATTATCTGGACAACGCCGCCACCACCATCGTGGCCCCGGAGGTGGCAGATGTCATCGACAAGGCCATGCGGGAACACTGGGCCAACCCTTCCAGCCTGTACGGTCCCGGTGCCCGCAGTGAGGAAGCGCTGAACGCCGCCCGCGCCGCCGTGGCCCGCACCCTGGGCTGCAAGGCAAAGGAGCTGTACTTCACCTCCTGCGGCAGCGAGAGCAACAACCTTGCCCTGCTGGGCGCGGCCCGCACCCGCACCTTTGGCAAGGGTATCGTGGTGTCCGGCTTCGAGCACCCCAGCGTCCAGCGCCCGTTGGAGCGCCTTGCCGCCGAGGGCTACAACGTGACGGTGGTCAAGCCCCGCGCCGACGGCACGCTGGATATCAACGAAATGCTGGACCATGTGGACAAAAACACCATCCTCGTGGCCTGCATGATGGTGAACAACGAGGTGGGCACTCGCAGCGAGGTCGAGCGCCTTGCCGCCGAGGTCAAGCGCCGCAACAGCCGCACAATCGTGCATGTGGACGCCGTGCAGGCCTGGATGCGGGTGCCCATCAAGCTGGACAACATCGACACTCTCGCGGTGAGCGGCCACAAGATCCACGCGCCCAAGGGCATCGGTGCGCTGTACCTGTCCGACCGGCTGGTGCAGGCCTTCCAACCGCCATACCTCGGCGGCGAGCAGGAGCGCGGCCTGCGCCCGGGCACGGAAAATCTGCCCTATGCTATGGGCCTTGCCGCCGCAGCTACCCGCCTTGCCAAAACGATGCACAGCCGCGACACCGCCATGCGTGCGCTGAACCAGCGCCTGCGGGATGGGCTGAAAGCCTTCCCGGAGGTCGTCATCAACAGCCCGGCGAATGCGGTGCCGGAGGTGCTGAACTTCAGCGAGAACTGCATCAAGAGCGAGACCATGCTGGCATGGCTGGCGGAAGCACAGATCTATGTTTCCTCGGCCAGTGCCTGCGGCCGCGGCCAGCCCAGCCACACGCTGGCGGCCATGGGCAAAGACCCGCTGTCCATCGACACAGCCATCCGCGTTTCCTTCTGCGGCGACAACACCTCGGAGGACGTGGACGCCTTCCTCAACCGCTTTGAAGACGGTATGAAACATTTACAGAGAATCAAAAAATAATTGGAGAAAATCTATGCATGAGATCATTATGGGCTATCAGGGCGAAATGTCCCTGAAGGGCCTCAACCGCAACCAGTTCGAGTCGGCTATGATGAAGATTCTGCGCTACCGGCTCAAGACCGTGGGCAAGTTCAAGGTGTACTGCACCCAGTCCACCTTCTACATGGAACCCGAGGAAGAAGACGTGGATATGGATCTCGCCTTCGACCGGGTGAGCAAGGTGTTCGGCCTGGCCGCCCTCAGCCGCGCTGTGGTCTGCGACAAGGACTTCGATACCATCTGCCAGACCGCCGAGGACTACCTCGGTGCCAGCCTGCACGGCATCCGCACCTTCAAGGTGGAAGCCCGCCGCTCTGATAAGACCTACCCCATGACCAGCCCGGAGCTGATGCGGGAGTTGGGCGCTTATCTGCTGGGCAAGCACAACTACCTCAAGGTGGATGTGCACAACCCTGACTTCAAGGTCATCGTGGAGATTCGCGATTACGGTGCCTACATCCACGGCCCCAAGGTGCCCGGCGAGGGCGGCCTGCCCGTGGGCACCAGCGGCCGTGCGCTGAACATGCTCTCCGGCGGCATCGACAGCCCGGTGGCGGCCTACCGCATGGCAAAGCGCGGCCTGGCACTGGACCACATCCACTTTGCCTCCCCGCCGTACACCTCCGAGCGTGCAAAGCTCAAGGTGAAGGCACTGGCCCAGCTCACCAGCATCTACACCGGCAGCTCCAACCTGTTCGTGGTGCCTTATACTAAGCCGCAGGAGTATATCCGCGACAATGCGCCGGATGTGCTGTTCACCGTGCTGATGCGCCGCAGCATGATGCGCATCGCCAATGTCATTGCCAAGAAGCAGGGCTGCGAAGCCCTCATCACCGGCGAGAGTCTGGCCCAGGTGGCCAGCCAGACCGTCAAGGCCCTGCAGTGCACCGACGCCGCACAGGACCTGCCCATCCTGCGCCCGCTCATCGGCATGGACAAGACCGAGATCGTGGAGACGGCCCGCCACATCAACACCTTCGAGACCAGCATCCTGCCCTACGAGGACTGCTGCACCATCTTTACACCCCCGCACCCGAAGATCCGCCCGGAGCTTGCCGAAATTCTGGAAGCCGAAGCCGCCATGCCCGGCCTTGCCGCGCTGGAAGCCGAAGCCGCCGAAAACGCCGAGCGCATCCGCATCCGTATCACCGATCAGGTAGAGTTTGAGGGGTGATTTGTCCATGACGGCAGAAATTATCAGTGTGGGCACCGAGCTGCTGCTCGGCAATATTCTCAACACCAACGCCCAGTATCTGAGCCGCGAACTGGCGGCGCTGGGCATCACGGTCCAGCGGGAGAACACCATCGGCGACAACCACGGCCGCCTGGCCGATTTTGTCAACGAAGCCAAGCAGCGGTGCGATTTGTTAGTGTTCACCGGCGGCCTTGGCCCCACGGCGGATGACCTGACCAAGGAGACGGTGGCTGCCTGCTACGGCGACACGCTGGAATTCGACCCCGTGGAGTGGGAGAAGATCGTCGCTTTCTTCACCCGCACCCACCGCGAGACCACGCCCAACAACCGCAAGCAGGCCATGGTTCCGGTGCACGGCCACAAGGTCATCAACAACCACGGCACCGCCCCCGGCGCATGGTTCGAGCAGGACGGCCACTGTGCCGTGCTGATGCCCGGCGTGCCCCACGAAATGAAGGCCATGTGGGAGGAGAGCGTCCGCCCGCTGCTGATGGCCCGCCAGAACTGCACCCTGCACTCGGTCACCCTGCGGGTGCTGGGCGGCGAGAGCGATCTGGAATACCGCGTGCGGCATCTGCTGGAAAACGCAAACCCTACCGCCGCCATTTACTGCAAGACCGGCGAGTGTGAGATCCGCATCACTGCCCGGGCAGAAACCGACACAGAAGCCGAAAAAATGTGCCGCGCCTATGCCACAAAGTTCTATGATCTGCTGGGCGACGCGGTGTATGATGAGGATGTGGCCGGTCTGGAAGAAACGGTCATCCATACGCTGCAGGCAAGGGGCCTCACCCTCGCCACGGCAGAAAGCTGCACCGGCGGCCTCATCGCTCAGCGGCTCACCAGTGTGTCCGGTTCCAGTGAGGTGTTCGGCTTCGGCTTTGTCACCTACTGGGAGCAGGCCAAGGCAAAGATGGTGGGCGTGGACCCCGCCGTCATCGCCAAATATAACGTTGTGTCCGCCCCGGTGGCGGCGCAGATGGCACTGGGCGCTGCCGAGACGGCAGGTGCAGACATTGCCGTCAGCGTCACCGGCGTGGCAGGCCCCACCGGCGGCGACGCCGTCCGGCCTGTGGGCACCGTGTATCTGGGCGCGGCGCGCGGCGATACCGTCTATGTGAAAAAGCTGTTCGTCTCCCGCCCGGACCGCGCCATGGTGCGTGCCCGTGCGGCACAGGCGGCGCTGGAGCTGGCACTGCGGCTGGCACAGGGCAAGGTGCCCGCCGGGACGCAGGCGCTGGCAAAGAGTGCGCAGCACGATGACACCGCGCTGATGGCACTGGATGCATTCTTCCTCAAGGCAGACTAAATGCGGCCCCGGGCCGCGGGGGTGAAGCATTTGACACACGAAGAAAAAACACAGACGGCCTGCGTGCTGCGGCTGTTCGGTATGCCGGCGGCGGCGGTCCGGCAGGCAGCGCAGGCCTTTGCCGCCGAAGGTACGGCGGTGCGGTGCCGCAGCCGGGGCGCGGAAACGCTTCTGGCATTGCAGGCCGAGACGCCCGCCCAGCTGGAAAAAGCCCGGAAAGCCCTGCAGCGGCAGTTTGCCGCCCAGCTGTACGGAGAAGGGGAGACCACCCTTGCTGCTGCCACTGTGCAGGCGCTGGAAGCTCACAAAAAGCTGCTGGTCTGCGCGGACGCTGCCGCCGGGGCCCTGCTGGAAACGCGGCTGGAGACCGTGGCTGTGGCGGAAAAGGTGTTCGACTTTGGTGCCATGAGCTACGCGGATGAGAAAATTCGCGCAAAGCTGGACGCAAAGACCCGCCGGGTGAAGGGCGGGCCTGCCGCCATGGCCCTTGCCCGGGTGCAGGCCGTGCTGCGGCTGGTGGGCACCGACCTTGCTGCCGGGTGCGTGGAGCGCGCGGAGGACACCGTGCTGTTTGTGGGCAGCCGCCGGGGCTGCTGGGTGCGCACCGTGGCGGACACCGACACCCCGGCCCTCTGGCTGCTGGACATGCTGCGCCGGGCCGCGTGCGGTCTGCCGCAGGCGGCAGGGACAAGCTGGCAGAAGTATGGCAACGCCATCCCGCCGGAGTTTCTTATTGCACATGGCCTGCCGGACGTGTCGGAAGCTGCCCCGGCCAAGCCGCCTCGCGAGCGGCATTTGCTGCGCAGGCTCTTGCTTCTCCTGCTCCTTCTGGTGCTGGCAGGAGCCGCCGCGGCATGGTACTACACCGGCGGCGACCTGACCGCTCTGCCGCAGAAGCTGCAAAGCCTTGGGGCTGACAGCCTGCCGCATTCCGGGGCAAAACTGATTTGAATCCCATACCATCCCGTACAGGTTTGCCGCCTGTGCGGGATTTTTTTGCAAAAGGGGCTTGCAAAATGCAGCAAAGATTGTTATAATTTTATCCGTTCTAGTACATTGTACTAAAATTAAAAAGAATCAATGGATAATCGCAAGGAGAAAAGAAGTTATGAAACGAGCAGTATCCCTGATCCTCGCGGGCAGCCTGGCACTCAGCCTTGCAGCCTGCGGCGGCTCTGCATCCAGCACGTCCACCACTGCATCTTCTGCCGCAGGCACCACCCTCACCGGCAAGGGTGACGGCTTTGGCGGCGTCATCACCGCCACCGTTACCATGGAGGGCGACACCATCACCGCCGTCAGCTTTGACGCCCCGGACGAGACCGAGAGCGTTGGCGGCGCTGCACTGAGCACCCTTGCTGAGCAGATCGTGGCCGCCAACGGCACCGAGATCGACGGCGTTTCCGGTGCCACCTACACCACCAACGGCTGCAAGGCCGCTGTGCTGAATGCGCTGGACCCAGAAGCAAACCCCTATGAAGAAAACGCCGAGTCTACCACCGAGTGGCCCACCGGTGCTGAACCTGTGGAGATCCCGGCAGGCAGCAACATCGTGATGGCATCCACCTACGGCCTGTACACCAAGAGCCCGGATTCTGCACAGGACGCCGTCATCAAGGCTACCCTGTACTGGGACGAGGACACCGACACCTGCTATGCCATCCGCTTCAAGGAAGCACTGACTCCCTGGGAAGACACCGGCAGCACCAGCGGCTGGGCCTGCGTGGAGGACGCAGACGTGCTGGCAAAGCTGGGCGACGCCGTGATCCCCTTCAGCGCACCGGCCACCGAGTATAGTGAGGCTGTGGAGACCAACTACGCCAAGTACATCCAGATCGGCGATATCGTCTGGACCGGCACCGAGGGCAGCACCGCCAACTGCGAGCATGCGATCGTTTACTCTGCTGTCATCGACGGCACCGAGACCACCCTGTTCGACTACTGCGCCACCGAGGAGGGCGGCCAGTGGTACCTCGACGCCACTGACGGCAAGGACTGCTACCTGTTGACCAGCGACGAAGCCGCTTCTTCTGCCGATGCTGCCAATGTGGCGGCCACCTACAGCATGCAGTATAAGGAAGGCGACGGCCACGGCACCGCTTTCTGGTCCAGCCCCATCACCTTCCCCGGCAACATGCAGCTGCTGAAGGAGTTTGCCGAGCAGACCAACTTCAGCTATGATTACTACGCAGACGGCGGCCTGACCCAGAACGCCGACGGTTACTGGCAGACAGCCGATGCTGTTTCCGGTGCCACCATCGCCGAGGGCTGCACTTATCTGGATATGCTCAAGACCCTGTACGACCGCATCCAGAACGGCGAGTACGAAAAAGCTGTCTGAGAATGATGCTTCCCTTTTGGCCGGGTTATGGTATACTGGTGCAAAGGGGAGAACAACATGGAAGACACGAAAGGCAGAATTTTAACGGCAGCAGCACAGCTGTTCGAGCAGCAGGGCTACCGCAGCGTATCCATGCGGGCCATTGCAGCCCAGTTGGGCATCAGTGTGGGCAACCTGACCTATCATTTCCCGCACAAGCAGGATATCGCCACGGCCCTTGCAGAGCAGGAGCTGAAAACCATCATCCTGCCGGAGGACGCGACCTTGGCGGCATTGGACGGCTATCTGCGCCGCATGCTCATCTCGCTGGTGGATCACGCCCGTATGTTTGATGACCCGCTGCTGTTTGAAGACCTGCCCGGCCAGCAGCAGGAGAATGCGGCCCGCATCCACCGGCTGCAGCAGAACCTGGAACGGCTTTTCACGCAGCTGCGGCAGCAGGAGCGGTTCCGGCCAGAACTGGACGGCCAGACCCTGCAGGATGTGATCGACCTGATCATGTTCAGCCATGTGGGCTGGCAGCAGCGGGTGTCGGTCAGCCGTCAGGCCGCCGACGCAGCTGTGGATGACATGATGCGGATGCAATGGCTGTTGCTGCGGCCTTATCTGACCGAAGAAGGCTGTGCAGAACTGGAAGCACTCGCCGTAAAGTGAACACAAAAAAAGCAAGACCCCGGAGGACACTTGAACCTTCCGGGGTCTTGCTGTCTTTTTAAAAAAATTACCGGTGATCTTTCAGCCACCGCAGGCCCATATAGGCGTAGGCCGCTGCACCTTCGTAGAGCACGCTGTCGTCAAAGCGCACCTTCGGGTGGTGCTGGCCGTAGATATAGCCCTTGTTGGCGTCGCCGGCCGAGATAAACATGCTCACGGTGGGCACCTCGTGGCTGACGAAGGCGAAGTCCTCGCTGCCGCCGCCGGGTTTGCCGCCGGTGATGGGGGTCATATCCATGGCACCGCGGCCCAGCAGTTCGGTCATATAGGTGAGGGAATCTTTCGCCAGCGGTGTATCCACCACCATGCAGGGGCAGTGGTCGCTGAACTCCACCTCGGCGGTGCAGCGGTAGGCCGCCGCCACGCCCTGCGCGATCTCGGTCATGCGCTGATGGATCTGTTCGCTCACGGCACCCTCGGGGTCCACCGTGCGGATGGTGCCCCACATGTCAGCAGAGTCCGGGATGACGTTGGACGCTTTGCCTGCCTCGAACCGGCCCGTGGTGAACACGCCGAACTTCGCGGGGTCCAGCTCACGGCTGTTGATCTCCTGCAGGGCAATGTGGATGTGAGCCGCTGCGGTGATGGGGTCGATGCAGTTGTTGGGCATGGAGCCGTGGCCGCCCTTGCCGTGGACGGTGATGTGGTACTGCTCACAGCTTGCCATGGTGATGCCGCCGCCCGGCACCAGCACGGTGCCCACCGGCAGAGGCAGCCCGGCCAGAACGTGGAACATGACGGCGGCGTCCACCTTTGGGTTTTCCAGCAGGCCGTTTTTCAGCATGTCCAGCGAGCCCTGGAAAATCTCCTCGGCGGGCTGGAATTCCAGCTTCACGGTGCCCTCGATCTCGTCCTCGTGCTCTTTCAGCAGCTTGGCTGCACCCAGCATCATGGCCGTGTGCATGTCGTGGCCGCAGCCGTGCATCCTGCCCGGCACCTCGGAAGCAAATTCCTCGCCGGATTCTTCCTGAATGGGCAAAGCGTCCATGTCGCCGCGCAGCAAAATCACCTTGCCGGGCTTCTTGCCGCCCGCCAGGGCCAGCACGCCGCACTTGCCGCAGTCCTGCGGGGTGTAGCCCATCTCAGTCAGGGCCTTTTTGACCAGTGCCTTTGTCTCGGGCAGGTCAAAGCCCACTTCGGGGTGACGGTGCAGGGTGCGCCGCCACTCCACCAGCCGGGGCTCCAGTGTTCTTGCCGTTTCCAGCAGTTTTTCCGGTGCGATCATTCCAAAATCAACTCCCATCAAAATGTTTTTCACAGAAAAGTTTTTCTGATGTTATTATACCTGCAGACAGTTTCATTTGCAATCTTTTTTACGGGCCGTGTCTTTCCTCTTGACAAGTTTTCGGCTTCTCACTATAATTAAGAAAATTCTTAATTAACTGTTTGCTTAATTGCGAGGTGCACTATGACCGATCTTGAATTGCTCCATTTGATCACTGCCCCAACGCGGTATCAGCTTTTGACCCTTTTGCTGGAATATCATTACTGTGTCAAGGCTCTGGCCGCAAAGCTTGGCATCAGCGAACCTGCCGTCTCGCAGCAGCTTCAGGTGCTGAAAGACTGCGGCCTTGTCACCGGAGAACGCCTGGACTACCAGATGCATTACCGTGTGGACCGCACACGGCTGGAACAGGCGGTGCGCGCCGTCGCCCCCTTGCTTTCGGCCTGCCAGGTGCCGCAGAGCCGCCTGGAAAACTGTGCCTGCGAATTTGCCGGGACCTGCAGCCGGAGAAAGGCAGGGAAAAAGGCATGAGCATTTCCAATGACTATCTGATCACCGAAAACCCCCTGCGGGCTCTGATCCGCTTCTGTGCCCCTATGATTGCAGGCAACCTGTTCCAGCAGGCCTATACCATTGTAGATTCCGCCATTGTCGGCCATTACAACGGCGAGACGGCATTGGCCGCTGTGGGAGCCTCCTATTCTCTGACCACGATCTTCATCTGTGTTGCCATTGGCGGCGGCATCGGAGCCTCCGTGATCATCAGCCACCATTTCGGGGCCAGACGCTACGGACAGATGCGTTCTGCCATTTCCACTGCGATGCTGACATTTCTGGGCATCAGCGTTCTGCTTTCCGCAGTCGGGCTGCTGTTCAGCCGCCAGATCATGGCTGCACTGAACACCCCGGCGGATGCATTGGAGATCGCCGTGCGCTATCTGAATGTCTACTTTTATGGTCTGCCGTTCCTGTTCATGTATAATATTCTCTCTGCCCTGTTCAACGCATTGGGAAAATCCCGCATCCCGCTTTACTTTCTGATTTTTTCTTCGCTGCTGAATGTTGCGCTGGACTGGTACCTTGTGGCGGTGCAGGGGGCCGGTGTTCTTGGCGCTGCTTACGCCACGTTCCTTGCTCAGGGCATCGCAGCGGTCCTGTCGTTCCTTGTATTTTGCCGGGAGCTCCGTCAGTATGAGGGTGCTTCCGACGGGCTGTTCCGTCAGAAAGAGCTTTTGGCCATGGCCCGGATCGCACTGCCCTCCATCTTACAGCAATCCACGGTCTCCATTGGAATGCTGCTGGTCCAATCGGTGGTTAACGGCTTCGGCACCCAGGTCCTTGCCGGTTTTTCTGCCGCCATGCGGATCGAATCCCTCTGTGTCGTTCCCATGTCCGCCATTGGCAATGCCCTTTCCTCCTACACTGCACAGAACCTTGGAGCTGGCAGGGCTGACCGCGTCACCCAGGGCTACCGGGATGCAAACCGGATGGTCCTTCTGATCGCTGTTTTCCTCTGTGCGGTGCTGGAACTGTTCCACTCTCCCATCATCGCTCTGTTCCTGGACCAGGCTCCCTCGGCCCAGACGGTTGCCACCGGCGAAAGCTATCTGCGGTTCATCGGCTTTTTCTTCTGTCTGATCGGGTTCAAAATGGCCGTGGACGGAGTCCTGCGGGGTGCCGGTGACGTCCGGATGTTCACCATTGCCAACCTTGTCAACCTGGCCATCCGGGTGCTTCTCTCCTGGTTCGGTGCTCCGATCTGGGGTGTAGCCGTTGTCTGGTACGCCGTGCCCATCGGCTGGCTTGCGAACTTCTGCATTTCCTTTGCGCAATACCGCACCGGAGCATGGCGTACCCAGAGCCTTGCTCTCTGACTGCTCTTTCATACACAAAGCCCCCGGAATGGACTGTTTTTGTCCATTCCGGGGGCTTTTACAGATTCTTCTTTAGTTTTCTCCGGTGTTGGCTCCATCCGGGTGGTACTTGGCGCAGGTGCACTTTTTCCACTTCAGGCCGCTGCCGCAGGGGCAGGGGTCGTTGCGGCCGATCTTGATCACCCGCACCGGCTGGCCGTGGGGCGCACCCTTGGCACCGGGGGCACCGTTGCCGGGCACGAAGCCTTCACCGGTGGGTTTGGCCACCTGCTCACGCTTGGGGGCAGCACCGGCCTGACGGATCTCAATGGTCAGCAGCATCTTGATGCTGGACTCGCGGATGGAATCCACCATCTGGTCGAACATGTCAAAGCCCTCGATGCGGTACTCCACAACGGGGTCCTTCTGGCCATAGCCGCGCAGTGCGATGCCCTGACGCAGCTGGTCCATGTTGTCGATGTGGTCCATCCACTGGCGATCCACGCACTTGAGCAGGCAGATGCGCTCCAACTCACGCATGACGGGAGCGCCGTAGCGCTGCTCTTTGTCCGCCAGGATCTTCATGCCGCGGTCATAGAGCTGGTCGGCGATGCCCTGGCGGGAGATGTCGTCGAAGTCGGCCACCGTGTAGTGGAAGTCCTCGTCGGTGGTCAGCCAGCCCTGATAGTGGCGGCGCAGGGCACCAAAGTCCCAGTCATCCTTCACGTCACCGGCTAGGAACTGCCCGCAGCTGGAGTCGATGTTCTCCCGCAGCATGTTGTGCATCTCGGCGCTGATGTCCTCGCCATCCAGCACCTTGCGGCGTTGGCCGTAGATGATCTCGCGCTGCTGGTTCATCACGTCGTCGTACTTCAGCACGTTTTTGCGGATCTCGAAGTTGCGGCCTTCCAGCTTCTTCTGGGCGCTTTCCAGCGTGCTGGTGATCATGCGGTTCTCGATGGGGGTGTCCTCGTCGATCTTCAGGGTGTCCATCAGTCCGGAGACGCGGTCGCCGCCAAACAGACGCATCAGGTCGTCTTCCAGGCTCAGGTAGAAGCGGGAGGCACCGGGGTCGCCCTGACGGCCGGCACGGCCGCGCAGCTGGTTGTCGATGCGGCGGCTCTCGTGGCGCTCGGTGCCGATGATGAACAGACCGCCTGCAGCACGCACCTGCTCTGCTTCGGCGTCGATCTGGGGCTTGCACTGGGCATACAGCTCGTCGAAGCGCTTGCGGGCGGCAAGGATGTTGGCATCCTCGGTGTCGCCGTGGCCGTTGGCCTCGGTCAGCAGCATCTCCACCGCAGCCGGATCGGCGTCCTCGGGCTTTTCGGGGCTGAGCAGGTTCTCGCAGAAGTGCTCCTTGCGCATCTGGGCCTTGGCCATGAATTCGGCGTTGCCGCCCAGCATGATATCGGTACCACGGCCCGCCATGTTGGTGGCGATGGTGATGGCGCCTTTCTTGCCGGCCTGTGCCACGATCTCGGCTTCGCGTTCGTGGTTCTTTGCGTTCAGCACGTTGAAGTCGCGAGTGTACTTCTGCAGCATCTTGGCCAGCGTTTCGCTCTTTTCCACGCTGACAGTACCCACCAGCACGGGCTGGCCCTTCTGGTGGCATTCCAGCACCTGCTGGATGACGGCGTTGTATTTGCCGTTGATGGTCTTATAGATGGCGTCCGGGTAGTCCTTGCGCTGCACCGGACGGTTGGTGGGCACGCTGACGATGTTCAGACCGTAAATTTCGGTAAACTCGGTGGCCTCGGTCTTGGCGGTACCGGTCATGCCGGACAGCTTTTTGTACATGCGGAAGTAGTTCTGGAAGGTGATGGTGGCCAGCGTTTTGCTCTCGGCGGCGATCTTCACGCCCTCCTTGGCCTCGATGGCCTGATGCAGGCCTTCGTTGTAGCGGCGGCCGATCATCAGACGACCGGTGAACTCGTCCACGATGATGACCTGACCGTCCTTGACCACATAGTCGATGTCCCGTTGCATCACGCCGTAAGCCTTGATGGCCTGGTCGATGTGGTGGGCAAGGGTCATGTTCTCGGCGGCGGCAAGGTTCTCGATCTTGAAGTAAGCCTCGGCCTTCTTGATACCGCTGGCGGTCAGGGTGCAGGTCTTGTGCTTTTCGTCCACGACGTAATCGCCGTCGGCCTGCTCGTCGGTGGAGACCTTATCTTCCAGTTCCACGACAACGCTCTTGCGCAGGGTGCGCACAAAGCGGTCCACCTGGGTGTACAGGCTGGAGGAGTCCTCGCCGCGGCCGGAGATGATCAGCGGGGTTCGGGCTTCGTCGATCAGAATGGAGTCCACCTCATCGACGATGGCATAGGCGTGGCCGCGCTGCACCATGTTGGCCTTGTAGGTCACCATGTTGTCGCGCAGGTAGTCGAAGCCGAACTCATTGTTGGTGCCGTAGGTGATATCGGCTGCGTAGGCTTCGCGGCGGGCGTCGCCGTCCATGCCCTGTGCGATCAGGCCCACGGACAGGCCCAGCCAGCGGTAAAGCTTGCCCATCCACTCGCTGTCGCGCTTGGCCAGGTAATCGTTGACGGTGACGACATGCACGCCCTCGCCGGTCAGGGCATTCAGGTAGGCGGGCAGGGTGGCCACGAGGGTCTTGCCTTCACCGGTCTGCATCTCGGCAATGTCGCCGCGGTGCAGCGCGATGCCGCCGATGACCTGCACCGGGAAGTGCTTCATGCCCAGCACGCGCCACGCGGCTTCGCGGCAGACGGCGAATGCGTCCGGCAGGATATCGTCCAGCGTTTTGCCGTCGGCCAGCTGCTGTTTGAGGGCCGGGGTCTGGGCCTGCAGTTCGGCGTCCGGCATGGCTGCATATTTTTCCTCCAGTGCCAGCACCTGCTTGGCGATGGGGTTCACCTTTTTCAGCTCCCGGTCGGAGAAGCTGCCAAAGAGTTTTTCAACAAGGGACATTGGTCACACCTCATAAATCAAAATTCGGGCCATACAAGCGCCCGGAAAATGGACATATCAATACTCCTATATGATACACCAAAGCGGCAGACGCGTCAAACCTACAGCGATATTTTAGCCGCTTTTTGCATGAATTTTCTGTAAATTCGCGCGGGAAGAGGCGTGAAAAAGCAAAAGCCGTCTGCACAGCAGACGGCTTTTGCTTTTTACTTTATAATTTTTCCAGCAGCCGGGGCAGCTGGGCCAGATCGTCGATGACGTTCGGGCACACGGCTTCGAGTCGGGCGCGGGACTGATGCCCGCCGGTGTAGAGCACGCATTTTGTGCCCAGAGCCTTTGCTACCTCGGCGTCGTGCTGGGTGTCGCCGATCATCACGCAGGCGGCGGGGTCGATGCCGCTTTGGTCCAGCCAGGCTTTGCCCACCTGCACCTTGCTCACGCCGTAAATGTCTGCAAGGCCGAGCAACTCGGTGAAAAAGCCCTGCAGGCCCCGCGCGGCCACCTGCTCGATCAGGTAGTCCCGGCGGGAGGCGGAAAGCACGCTCTGCCGCCAGCCCCGGCGCGAAAGCGCGGCCAGCGTATCGGCGGCATGTGCAGACGGGGGACAGGCGTCCACCCCGGCGTTGTAGTGTTCCATGAAGCGTTCGGCCAGCTCCGGGTAGGGGTGCTTTGCAAAGTCGAAACCGGCGCGAATGTAGTATTCCTCAATGGGAAAGCCGAAAATTTCCCGGTAGGCGGCCAGATCGTACCGCTGGGGGTAGCCGTGGACTTCCAGCATCCAGTTCAGGCATCCGTGGGTGAAATCAACATCATCCAGCAGGGTGCCGTTCCAGTCCCAGAAGATCATACCGTTTGGCTGCATGGGAAACCTCCTGCGGCAAAGCCGCTTATGCCTCGGCAAAAATTTTGTTCAGGGCCTTGCTGCTTTCGATGATCTTCACCAGCAGCACACCCAGAATGGTGCAGCTGATCAGCTCACCGATGCCAACGGAGATGCCGTTAGTGATGCAGGCCAGCCAGATGGGTGCGCTGGAGGAGGGGTCCGGGAACATGACAGCAATCTCAATGCCGATGATCACGGCATTGAACAGCACCGGCGGCAGGCTGGCCGGGATGGCCAGACCCTTGATACGGATGTTCCGCAGCTTGTAGGTGACCAGGCAGGCCAGCAGGGTAGCCAGGGTGCCGAAGATGACATCCACGATGGTGGAGCCCAGCAGGTTCGAAAGGAAGCAGCCCAGCACCACGCCTGCAATGTACTCGGCACCGAACACGGGCAGCAGGCACAACGCCTCGGCTACGCGCACCTGCACCGCACCATAGGAGAAAGGCTGCAGGACCATGCACAGCACCACATAAATGGCTGCGACCACGCCGCAGCGCACCAGTTTACGGACGGAAGAATTCTGATTCATGATAATAACTCCAGCGGGAAGATTTTGACCTCGCAGGGCCGCCAGCCCCTGCGGGTTTGCCCGGCATGGTTCGAGACACGCCGGGGAGCCTAAAATCCTAAGTTGCTCTTACAGGATGCCGCGCAAAAAAGCACGGCAGAAGGGAGTATAGCATAAATTTTGGCAAATTGCAACGAATTTCCGCAGAATCAGGTACAGATGCAGGTTTTGGCTTGGACCCTTCCGGTGAAAAAGAGGTTCCGAAAAGCCCGCAGGCTTTTCGGAACCTCAAAATAAAAACATAATTACCGCTGAAACAGCCAGAGTGAAAGCGGAGGCTATTAAAATTGGGTGTTATCCGCGCGGATGCCCGGTGTACACCAGTGCCACGGTGTCGGGGCCGGTGTTGGCCGAGACGACACCGCCCAGCTCAAAGACGATGAGCGGGGCCTTGCCAAAGGCCTTGCGGCAGGCCTTTTCCAGGTCCTCGGCCTGCTTGATGTTGGTGTGGCCGATCATATATTCAAAGTCTTCCACGCCCTCAGCGCGCTTTTTGCACAGCTCCACCATGGCGGGCACAACTTTGTCGTCGCCGCGCACCTTGCTCTCCACCTTGGTCTTGCCGTCGATCAGGGTGATGATGGGGCGGATGCCCATCAGCTCGCCCATGACGGCAGCGGCGGCGGAGATGCGGCCGCTCTTTTTCATCTGCTTCAGGGTGTAGGGTCCCAGGATGATCTCCATGCAGTTCATCTGCTTTTCAAACTCCTGGATGACGTGGCTGATCTCGGCACCGTTCTGCAGCTTGCGGGCCATCTCGCACAGGTACCAGCCGAACACCATAGAATAGGTGTGGGGGTCCAGCAGGTGGATCTTCAGGTGGTGCTCCGGGCGCTCCTCCCGCAGCATGCCCTGGGCCATCAGGGCGTTGTTGTAGGTGGAGGAACCGGATTTATTGATGGGCACATGGATGACATCGGTGTAGCCCTCGTCCACATACTGGCAGTACTTCTCGCAGAACTGGATGGGCGTGATGGCGGCTGTGGAAGGCACACCCTTGGCTGCGCGCATCTTATCGTAGAACTCGGTGTTGGTGCAGCTTTCCCGCTCAACGTAATCCACATCGTCCAGCAGGATGTGGAAGCTCATGATGTCGATGCCGTACTTCTCGGCCAGTTCCTGCGGCATGTCGCAGGAGGAATCGGTCAGGATCGCGATCTTGCTCATAATGTCCCTCATTTCCATTCGTAATCTCGTAAGTGTCCGTGGTCCAACAGCTCCGGGAAGTCCCACTGGCGCAGCACTTCGTAAACGCCCACGGCCACGCTGTTGGAAAGGTTCAGGCTGCGGCAGGTATCCCGCATGGGCATCCGGATGCAGTGCTCCTGGTTGGCGGCAAGCAGTGCTTCCGGCAGGCCGGCATCCTCCCGCCCGAACACCAGATAGGCACCGTCCGGGTACTGTACGTCGGTGTAGCGCTGGGGTGCCTTGGTGGTGAAGTAATAATAGGGGCCGCTGTTTTTGGCAAAGAACTCGTCAAGGCTGTCGTAGTAGCTGATGTCGAGGTAATGCCAGTAGTCCAGACCCGCATGCTTGAGCTTCTTGTCGTCAATGGCAAAGCCCATGGGGCCCACCAGATGCAATCGGCAGGCCGTGCAGGCGCAGGTGCGGGCCACATTGCCGGTGTTCTGCGGGATGCGCGGCTCCACCAGCACGATGTTCAGCGTCGGTTTTTCGCTCATCGGTGCACCCCCTCAGTCGTTCCAGGCCACCGGGCACAGCCGGGGCAGCAGGGGCTCGAACCAGACGCCGAACCGGGTGTCCTGTTCCGGCGGGGTGTTCTGGATGGCCAGGGCCACGAACTCGGCGGCGTTGTCGGCGGCAGCACTCAGGGCGTTGCCCTGCAGCAGCGAGCCAATCAGCACCGCGCCGTACAAGTCGCCTGTGCCGGGGAAGCTGCGGCGGATGTGCAGCTTCTTGACAAGGAAGCGGTCGCTGCCGCTGCCCGCGCAGCCGATGTACTGCCCCAGCGGCAGGCCGGTGACCACCGCGCCCGGGGCGATGGCGGTCAGCTCGTCGGCCAGGGCCTGTGCGGCCTCGTCGGTGAGGGGCTCGGTCTGGGGCGTGCGCTGCAGCAGAAGCTGGGCCTCGGTGTAGTTGGGCAGGATCAGGTCCGCCGCCTGGCACAGCGCCCGGATGCGGTCGATCAGTGCCGGGGTGACGGTGGAGTAGGCCTTGCCGTTATCGCCCATCACCGGGTCCACCACCTTTTTGGCGGCGGGCCACAGGGCAAAGGCTTTCTCGGCCAGGGCCACCTGCGCTTCGCCGCCCAGATAGCCGGTATAGATGCAGTCAAACTCCACACCCAGGGCACGGTAGTGCTCCAGCGCCTGCGCGCCGTAGGTGCTGCCGTCCAGCCGGGCGGGGTCGCCCAGGCCGCCGGTGTGGGTGGAGAGCACCACCGTGGGCAGGGCCACGGGCTGCACGCCCATGACCGACAGCACCGGCAGGATCACCGCCAGGCTGCACCGGCCCATACCGGACAGATCGTGGATGCAGAGAACTTTTTTGGGTTCAACAGGATATATCAAATAAGGGAACCTCCTTACCAGTATGCAGAATGGGCTGCGGCCGGGTGGACCCGCACACAACACCCCATCATAAACATCGTAGAACAGTATACCACAAATTTCTGCATAAAAAAAGCGGATACCAGATAGTTTACAGGAAATAATAATGCCGGAGACCGGATCTTTTCACCGAAAGGAGTTTTGCAACATGAAACACGAAACGAACAGTTCTTCCGGAATGCTGCTGGGCATGGCGGCCGGTGCGGCTCTGGGTGCCGTGGGCGTCATGGCCGCCACCCAGAACCAGCGCCAGCTGCGCCGCACCACCCGCAAGGTGATGAAGGGTGCAGAGAACGCCGTGCTGCAGCTGGACAAAATGGTCGGCGACTTTGTGGAAAAGCACATGGAAGGCTAAAAAAAAAAACGCCGTTCCGAACGGAACGGCGTTCTTTTTTGAACACTTACTTTACCCAGATGCACATGCGGGCGGTGGTGTTGATCTCGCCCAGGACACTCAGGTCCATCTGGATGTTGCAGGTGACGGTCAGCGCCTTGTTGGCGTCACTGCCGGTCAGCACGGACGCGGGCAGGTTCTTGATGGTGAGCACGGCCGTGCCCTTGGAGATATCACCGGAGACGGTGCCGGAGTAGGTCACGTCGCCGATGGTCAGGCCGGACAAATAGCCGGTGACGCCCATCTTGCTCACCTGCTGAATGGGCAGGGTGAGGGTGTAGGTGCCGTTGGACTGGCGGGTGAGGGTGGCGTCGCGGTCCGCGTCGATGCCGGTGTTGGCCATGGACTCCTTATCGGACTTTTCCTTCCAGAACTTGACGCCCACCTTGGAGCTGGAAGCAGCGCCTGCGCCCAGTGCCAGCATGCACAGCAGCACCAGCGAAAGCACCACGGAACCGATGCGTTTATAAGATCTTGTCATAAAGATTCAGCCTTTCCTGCCGCAGAAGGCGGCTCTTTACCGGCTTTGCGGGAACACGCCAAAATGGTGGAGAAAAGCCGGTTTGTCAATGCTACCATAGCATAGCTGGGGCAAAATGTCAATCTGCTTCGTAATTATTTCACAAAAATGTTGCACATTGACGGAATACAGTGGAAAATGCGACGAAAAGAGCCGCCTCTCCGGCGGGAGAAGCGGCTCTTTGAAAATCAGTAGCGGTACTTAGACCTCAAAGTTGGGGTCATCCTTCAAAACGTGGATCTCGCTCATGAAGGGGCTCTGCTCCGGGTCGGCGAAGGGAGCCTTCTTGATATACTGGTTCAGCTGGACGGCGGTGCGTGCGGGGTCGGCAATGGTGCCTGCGCCGCCGATGCAGCCGCCCGGGCAGCCCATGCCTTCCAGCAGGTAGCCGTTGTACTTGCCGGCCTTGGCCAGCATCAGCAGCTTCTTGCACTCGGCCAGGCCCTGTGCGGATGCGATCTTGACCTCCATGTCGGGGTGCCATTCCTTGATCTTGTCGGCAACGGCCTTGGCAACGCCGCCGGACTGTGCAAAGCCGCGGCCTGCAGCGGATGCAGCGTGCAGGGCTTCGTCCTCGTCCACCTCCAGCAGGCTGGTGTCGATGTCCTTGGCCTCGATGATGCCGGCCAGCTCCTCAAAGGTCAGCACGAAGTCCACGTCCGAACGGACGGTGCGGCGGGAAGCTTCCAGCTTCTTGGCGGCGCAGGGGCCGATGAAGCACATGCGGGCCTCGGGGTCCTTCTGCTTCATCATGCGGGCGGTGAACACCATGGGGGTCATGGTCATGGAGATGTTCTTGGCAAGATCGGGGAAGGCGGTCTTTGCCATCATGCTCCATGCCGGGCAGCAGGAAGTTGCCATGAAGTTCAGCTTCTCGGGCACTTCCTCCAAAAAGTCGTGTGCTTCGTCCACGGTGCACAGGTCGGCACCGATGGCAACCTCGACCACGTCGTAGAAACCGACGGCCTTCAGGGCGGCCTTGAGCTTGCCGGTGGAGGCCAGACCCGGGAACTGGTTGATGAAGGCGGGAGCCACCAGCGCGTAGATGCGGTCGCCGCGGTTGAAGCCCTGAATCAGCTGATAGATCTGGCCCTTGTCGGCGATGGCACCGAAGGGGCAGTTGACCAGGCACTGGCCGCAGGAAACGCACTTGCTGTAGTCGATCTCGGCACGGCCCAGCTCGTCAGAGTGGATGGCACCCATGCCGCAGGCGGCTGCGCAGGGGCGCTCGGTCTTGACGATGGCGTTGTAGGGGCACACGCCGACGCAGCGGCCGCACTTGATGCACTTGTCCTGATCGATGGTGGAGCGGCCGCTCTCCCAAGTGATGGCCTTCTTGGGGCACACTTCCATACAGGGGTGGGCCAGACAGCCCTGGCACAGGTCGGAGACCTTGACCAGCTTTTCCGGGCAGCGGTTGCAGGCGAACTTGATCACGTTCACCAGCGGGGGATCATAGTACTTATCGGCGATGGAAGCATCTTCCAGACCGGAGACGACGCTGTTGTGCTCGTCCATGCGGCGGGTGGGCAGGCCCATGGCCAGACGGACGCGCTCCTCAACGATGGCGCGCTCCAGGAAGATGTCCTTGCGCAGCTTGCCTTCCTCGCCGGGGATGATGGTGTAGGGGATCTTGCGCATCAGGTGGTTTGCCTGCTCACCCTTGACATTGGCGTAGGCCATGCGGGCGACCTCGGTGAACACCTGACGGCGGATCTGGATGACCGTGGTATTGATTCCTCTGAAACTCATTCCAATCTCTCCTTGCTTTGCTCAAAACGAACAGACTGCTCCGCGCCCCGGCAGCGAACCTGCCGCAGAAAAAGACGGAGCGCACGGGCCGCATTGGTACCACACCGCTGCAAACGGTGCTGCGGCCCGAAGATTCCAATTTCATTTTACCATAAAGGGAGTGGCAAGAAAAGAGAAAAAGCGCAAAATTTGTTAAAAATTTGCGCTTTTGTGCTTTTGTATAAAAGAACCAAAAATGAGGGCTGAAAATCAGCAGATCGCTGCGCGGACCCGTTCGCCGTCGTATTCGCCCAGGCGCACATGCACGATCTCGCCGCTCTTGTGCCCCGGGGCAGACACCACCACCGGGATGTACAGCCGGGTGTAGCCGGTGAACAGGGTGCCGGAAAGCGGCGTTTCCAGCAGCACGTCGTCCTCGGTGCCCACATAAGCCGCCAGCACTTCCCGGCGGATCTCCTCGGCCTGCGCGTTCATCACGCGGCTGCGCTCCTGCTTTTCGCGCTCATGCACCTGCTGGGGGAAGTCGTAGGCCGGGGTGCCGCTGCGGCGGGAGTAGGGGAAGACGTGCACCTTCAAAAAGCCGATCTTCTTCAAAAATTCGCAGCTCTCCTCAAAATCGGCCTGGGTCTCGCCGGGGAAGCCGCAGATGCAGTCGGTGGTGAAGCTGACCGGACGCTCTCCGTAGGCGGCGCGGATCTGGTCCACCACCTGTGCATACTGCTCGGCGGTGTAGACGCGGCGCATCCGGCGCAGGGTGGCGGTGCAGCCGCTCTGCAGGCTCAGGTGGAACTGCGGGCAGAGCTTGTCCACAGCGGCAAGGCGGGTGATGAACTCTGGCGTGAGCATATCGGGGTCCAGGCTGCCCAGACGGATGCGCTCGATGCCTGGCACCTCGGCGCACCTTTCCACCAGCTCCACAAGGTTCGTGCCGGTGTCCAGGCCGTAGCTGGGCAGGGAGATGGCGCTGAGCACCACCTCGCGGTAGCCGGCAGCCGCCAGCTGACGCAGCTCGGCCAGGATGCTGGCCTCATCGCGGCTGCGCACCGGGCCGCGGGCGCGGGGGATGACGCAGTAGGCGCACTGGCGGTTGCAGCCATCCTCCACCTTGATGAAAGCGCGGGTGTGGGTCTCGAACCGCTCCACAGGCAGTTCTTCAAACTTTTCGCCGCGCTGGTGGGGGGTGATGGCAACGATGCGCTCGTGACCGTCCAGGAGTTTTTGTACATTGTCCAGAATGGCCTTGCGGTCGCCGTTGCCGCACACGAGGTCGGCCTCGGTGAACTGGGCGGCTTCCTCCGGGAAGGCCTGCGGGTAGCAGCCGGTGAGCACCGTGACGGCACCGGGGTTCTCGCGCTTTTTGCGGCGCAGCCACTTGCGGCTTTTCTGGTCGCCAAAGTTGGTGACGGTGCAGCTGTTCACGATGAACACATCAGCCGGTTCACCTTCCTGCGCGACGGTGAAGCCGTTGGAGCGGAACATCTGTTCCAGCGCGCCGGTCTCGTTCAGGTTGACCTTGCAGCCCAGAGTATAAAAACAAACTCGCATGAGGGATATCCTTTCGACAAAACAGGGATTCGATTTGCAGTACCCCTCATTATATAACACAAAAGCACTGCCATGCAAGATGGAATTTGCACAGGCAGGTGCTTTTGTGTGGAAAACCGGGCAGACATGCCGCTCGCAGCTGCCGCATACACTGCAACCAGAGAGTTTGTGCGGGGAGGGAAGCGGAATGGAACGGAGAAATCTGGCGCTTTTGTGTGCAGGGGTGGTGTGCTTCTGGCTGTTTGCGCTGGCATTCGGCACAGCACAGGACAGCGGCCTGCGGTGGGTGGAAGCACCGGCCGCCGCGCAGACGGCTGCAGCAGAGGCCGGGGAGCCCGCCGCGCTCACGGCGGCGCAGCCGGACTTGACCCTCAACTGCCGCGCGGTCTGCCTGATCGACCAGGACACCGGCACCGTTTTATATGAAAAAAATGCCGACCAGCAGATGCCCATTGCCTCCATCACCAAGGTGATGACCCTACTGCTGACCTTTGAGGCCATCCACGACGGGCGGCTGACGCTGGACACCCTTGTGCCCGTGAGCGAGCACGCCTACCACATGGGCGGCAGCCAGATCTGGCTGGAACCCGGCGAGCAGTTCACGCTGGATGAGATGATCAAGGCCATCTGCGTGTCCTCGGCCAACGACGCCGCCGTGGCGGTGGCGGAGCTGGTGGGCGGCAGCGAACAGGGCTTTGTCCAGATGATGAACGACCGCGCCGCCGAGCTGGGCATGACGAACACCACCTTCCACAACGCCTGCGGGCTGGATACCGAAGGCCACCTTTCCACGGCCCGGGATGTGGCCATCATGAGCCGCCAGATTTTGACCACCTGCCCGGAGGTGCTGCACTATACCGGCATTTGGACCGACACCCTGCGGGGCGGGGCCACCCAGCTGGTGAACACCAACAAGCTGCTGCGGCGGTATAACGGCATCACCGGTCTGAAGACCGGCACCACCGGCGGGGCTGGGGTGTGCATCAGCGCCAGCGCCACCCGCGACGGGCTGAACCTGATCGCCGTGGTGCTGGGGGCACCTTCCAGCAAAGACCGGTTCGAAGCGGCCACCACCCTGCTGGACTATGGCTTTGCGGCATGGCGCGCGGCCCCGCTGCCCGCCATGGAAGACCGGCCTCTCCTTATAAAGGTAAGGGGCAGCGCCGAGGAGAGCGTGCCACTGGAATATTCCGCCCTGCCGGAAAGCATCCTGATGCCGAAGGAGAGCGCGGCCGAGCTCACCGCGCAGCTCACCCTGCCCGACGAGCTGGATGCACCGGTGCAGCAGGGCCAGGCCGTGGGCATGGTGCGCATCCTGGCCGGGGAGAGTGTGCTGGGCGAGTACGACATCTGCGCGGCGGCCGATGCGCCGGAGATGGATTTTGGCACGGCGCTGGGCCTGCTGTGGGGCACTTTGACCGGGCAGAGTGGTTGAAAGAACGCTTTACCGTCTAAAAGTAAAAAATGGACCGCCGAACGGAACTGGCTGTGTGAACAATTCTGGATGAAGAAACAAAAAAACACTATTAAAATTGTATGAAATCCAAGGATTTTGACCTTGACTTTACCCGGAGGGAACGGTACACTTATACCAAGATATTTCCTCGCGGGGCAAAGGTCCCGAAAATCGTTTTGGAGGTTATAATAAAATGAGTGTTGCACTGAACACGAAGCACCTCTCCGGTTTTATCAGCGGAGAGGAATATGCAGCCATCTACCCGCAGGTGGAAGCTGCCCACAAACAGCTGGAAGCAAAGTCCGGCCCGGGCAACGACTTCCTGGGCTGGATGTACCTGCCCCGCGACTATGATAAGGAAGAATTCGCCCGCATCAAGGCAGCCGCTGCCAAGATCCGTGAGGATTCCGACGTACTGGTGGTCGCCGGCATCGGCGGCAGCTACCTGGGTGCCCGCGCTGTGGTGGAGGCCGTCAAGGGCATGTACCACAACGAGATCGAGGACGGCCTGAAGATCTACTTCTGCGGCAACAGCATCAGCCCCACCTATCTGAACAACATCATCAGCCTGTGCAAGGGCAAGCGCTTCTCCATCAACGTCATCTCCAAGTCCGGCACCACCACCGAGACCAGCCTGGCCTTCCGCGTGCTGCGCGAGCTGCTGGAGAAGGAGATGGGCGTCGAGGAAGCCAACAAGCGCATCTACGCCACCACCGACCGTGCCAAGGGCACCCTGAAGCAGCTGGCCGACGCACAGGGCTGGCCCACCTTCGTGGTCCCCGATGACGTGGGCGGCCGCTACTCGGTGCTGAGCGCTGTGGGCCTGCTGCCCATCGCCGCCGCCGGCATCGACATCGACGAGCTGATGAAGGGCGCAGCCGACGCCATGGAGCGTTTCTCCGTGCTGAGCCCCGATAACGACGCTTACAAGTATGCAGCCATCCGCAACATCCTGTACCGCAAGGGCAAGAGCGTGGAAATTCTGGAATGCTACGAGCCGGACTTCACCCTGATGAACGAGTGGTACAAGCAGCTGTTCGGCGAGAGCGAGGGCAAGGACAACAAGGGCCTGTTCCCCGCAAGCTGCATCTTCTCCACCGACCTGCACTCCATGGGCCAGTTCATCCAGGAAGGCTCCCGCATCATGTTCGAGACCATCGTGGATGTGAAGAAGCCGGCACAGGATCTGTTCATTGACCCGCTGGAGGGCAACTTCGACGGCCTGAACTTCCTGGCAAACCAGAACATGAGCGTGGTCAACCGCAAGGCCATGGAGGGCACCATCCTCGCCCACACCGATGGCGGCGTGCCCGAGGTGCTGATCGAGGTGGACGACCTGTCCGCTTACAATGTGGGCTACCTGATCTACTTCTTCTGGCGTGCATGTGCCTGCAGCGGCTACCTGCTGAGCGTGAACCCCTTCAACCAGCCCGGCGTGGAAAGCTACAAGAAGAATATGTTCGCCCTGCTGGGCAAGCCCGGCTACGAGGGCCTGACCGCTGAGCTGGAAGCCAAGCTGAAGTAAAAACAGGACGTTATAAAAAATGATCTCCCGCCGCAAGGCGTGGAAAATACAGGAGGACTGAACTATGATTAAACTGATTGTTGGTACCAAGGGCTCCGGCAAGACCAAGGCGATGATCGACCAGATCAATGACGCGGTCAAGACCTCCAAGGGCAACGTGGTCGTCGTGGAAAAGGGCATGAAGCTCACCTACGACATCGCTCCTGCTGCACGTCTGATCGACCTGGACGAGTATAAGATCGCCGGCGGCGAAATGCTGTATGGCTTCGTTGCAGGCCTGATGGCAAGCAACTACGATATCACCGATCTGTACATCGACGGCATCCTGAAGGTGCTGGATCACGACATCAGCCGTCTGGGCGTTGTGCTGGACGAGATGGCCGCCATCGCAGGCGACTCCGTCAAGGTCACCGTCACCGTCAGCGCAGACGAGGCTGCTCTGCCCCACGACGTGAAGAAGTACCTGTAATCGACGCGAATTTCGGGATCTGAACCATTTTGAACAGGCAGAGGACCGGGAAATTTAAATTTTTTCGGTTTTCTGCCTGTTTTGGTGTTGACAAAGGGCTGCGTTGGAGATATACTAACAAAGCAGCCTTTCAGAGGTGTACTATGCAATTTGACCTGAGAAAGTTTATCGCCACCGGCAGACAACCTTATCATGCAGAGTTTCAGTGTGATTTATCTGCACATGATTATGCCGGGGCAAGGATCCCCCAGCCTGTCACGGCCGTGTTTGACGCGGAGACGGACGGCGACGAGATCCGGATGACACTGCGGGCAAACGCATCGGTGCACGGAGAGTGCGCCCGCTGCCTCGACCCGGTCGTTCGGGATGAGGTAGTCGATACGGAGTGGACGGTCAAGGAGCGGGATCTGGATGACCCGGATTTCGATCTTCCGCTGGACGAAAAAGGCCATCTGGATGTGGATGAATGGCTCAACCAGGAGTTCATGTTCCAGATTCCCACGGTGCTGCTTTGCAGTGCCGACTGCGCCGGGCTCTGCCCCGTGTGCGGCAAGAAAAAAGCGGAATGTACCTGTCAGCCGACAGAGCAGACCGAAGCTACCGTAGACACAAGGCTCGCGATCCTTAAATCACTGCTGAACTGATAAACCCATCAAGGAGGTGCAAAAATATGGCAGTACCTAAGAGACATCTTTCCAAGGCCCGCCGCGACAAGCGTCGCAGCAATGTTTGGAAGCTGGAGGCCCCCGCACTGGTCAAGTGCAGCAACTGTGGCTCTCTGAAGCTCCCCCACCAGGCATGTGGCAACTGCGGTTACTACAAGGGCGAGGAAGTCATCAAGAAGGCCTAATTTGCGCGGAATTGGTGGCATAATGGTGTTATGTACAGAAGGGGAGGGCGCACGCCTTCCCCTTCTTGTTCTGTAACAGAGAAAATCCAAATCAGAAGCCCTCTCAGCCGCTTTCGGGCGGTCGCTCTCCCGGTGCGGAGAGCTTTTTGTACGTGAAAATACCTTTTTATAAAAGGAAAAGGAGGTGGATGCTGTGGCAATGAAGATCGCGCGGGTGGACCCCGGCAGCGAAGCGGAAGCGCTGGGCCTTGGCCCGGGTGACGAGCTGCTGAGCGTGGACGAAAACGAGCTGAACGACAGCCTGGACTACGATTTTTATACCGACAGCAAAAGCTTCCACCTGAAAGCAAGGGTGGCGGACGGCATCCGCGAGTGGGACGTGCAGCGTGCAGAGCGCGGCCCCTTCGGCTGCGACTTCCAGACCTATCTGGGCGACCAGAAGCACTCCTGCTCCAACCACTGCATGTTCTGCTTCATTGACCAGCTGCCCCCGGGCATGCGCGAGAGTCTTTACTTCAAGGACGACGACGAGCGGCTCTCCTTCCTGTTCGGCAACTATATCACCATGACCAACATGCAGGACCACGAGATCGACCGCATCATCAAGATGCACATCTCGCCCATTAACATTTCGGTGCACACCACGAACCCTCAGCTGCGTGTGCGGATGCTGGCCAACAAGCGCGGCGGCGAGGTGCTCAAGTACCTGCCGCGGCTGGTGGAGGGCGGCATTGCCGTCAACTGCCAGCTGGTGCTGTGCCGCGGCATCAACGATGGCGACGAGCTGCGCCGCACCCTGAGCGATCTGCTGGAGCTGACCCCTATGGTGCAGAGCATCGCGGCGGTGCCCTGCGGCGTGACGGATTACCGCAAAAATCTGTTCCCGCAGACGCCCTACGACGCCGCCACCAGCGCCGAAGTCATCGACATCATGGAAGAATTCGGCGACGAGTGCAAGCGCCGCCACGGCAAGCGCATCATTTATCCCAGCGATGAATGGTACCTCAAGGCCGGGCGGCCTATCCCGCCGGAGGAGTTCTATGAGGACTTTGACCAGCTGGAAAACGGTGTGGGCATGATGCGCCTGTACGCCAAGGAATTCCTGGACGAGCTGGAAAAACCGCACCGCATCTTCGGCTCCAAAAAGCTGGACGTGGTCACCGGCGAGATGGCGTCGCCCCTCATCAACCAGATGATGGCCGAGCTGCACCGCCAGTACCCCATGATCGAGGTGACGGTGCACACCATCAAAAACAAGTTCTTCGGCGGCAATGTGGGCGTGGCAGGCCTTGTGACCGCCACCGACATCATTGCCCAGTGCGAGGGCAAACTGACCAGCGGCACGTTGGGCGTGCCTGCCGTGATGCTGCGCGAAGAAAAGGATACCTTTCTGGACGATATCACCACCGATCAGCTGGCCCAGCGCCTGGGCGTGAAGGTGGAGGTGCTGCCGACCTCTGGCGGCGACGAAGCCCGCGCTCTGCTGCGCAGCGGCCTGCACATTGCAAGGAGAAGAAAAGCATAAAACCTTTTGTTATAGAAAGGAGGAACCCCTATGAGCAAACCGATCGTAGCAGTGGTGGGCCGCCCCAACGTGGGCAAATCCACCCTGTTCAACAAGCTGTGCGGTCAGCGCCTTGCCATTGTGGAGGACACGCCGGGCATTACCCGTGACCGCATTTTTGCCAACTGCGAGTGGAACGGCCATGACTTTCTGCTGGTGGACACCGGCGGTATTGAGCCCAAGGCTACCGAGGGCATTCTGGCCCACATGCGGGAGCAGGCCCAGATCGCCATTGACACTGCAGACTGCATCATCATGGTGGTGGACGTGCGCGACGGCCTGACCGCCGCGGACGAGGATGTGGCCCACATGCTGCGCCGCAGCCACAAGCCCATCATTCTGGCCGTGAACAAGTGCGACAAGGTGGGCGATGCCCCCATGGAGATGTACGAGTTCTACAACCTCGGCTTTGACGAGGTGATGCCCATTTCGTCCGTGCACGGCCACGGCACCGGTGATCTGCTGGATGCTGTGTGTGCCCACCTCGATTTCAGCGAGACCGTGGTGGAGGAAGACCGCATCCCCGTTGCCATCATCGGCCGCCCCAACGTGGGCAAGTCCAGCCTGACCAACCGCATTCTGGGCGAGAACCGCATGATCGTGGCAAACGAGGCGGGCACCACCCGTGATGCCATTGACACCCCGGTGGACAACGCTTATGGCAAGTTCATCTTTACCGATACCGCCGGTCTGCGCAAGCGCAGCAACATCACCGACGGCCTGGAGCGCTATATGGTGGTGCGTGCGCTGGCCGCTGTGGAGCGCAGCCGCGTGGCACTGATCCTTGTGGATGCCACCGTCGGCTTCACCGAGCAGGACAGCAAGGTGGCCGGTTACGCCCACGAGCAGGGCAAGGCCTGCATCATCGTCGTGAACAAGTGGGACGCCGTGGAAGGCAAGGAGACCAACACCATGGAGCTGCAGCGCCGCGGCTATGCCGAGTGCTTCAGCTTTATGGGCTATGCGCCCATCATCTTCATCTCGGCCCAGACCGGTTACAACGTGAACAAGCTGATGCAGCTCATCCGCGACGTGGACAGCCAGAACGGTGCCCGCGTGCCCACCGGTGTGCTGAACGAGATGCTGGCCCGCGCCACGGCCCGTATGCAGCCACCCAGCGACAAGGGCCGCCGCCTGAAGATCTTCTACCTGACCCAGGCATCCACCCGCCCGCCCACGTTCGTGGCCTTCGTCAACTCGAAGCAGCTGTTCCACTTCAGCTATCAGCGGTATATCATCAACCAGATCCGCGAGAACTTTGGCCTGGAACACACCCCCATCCGTCTGGTCGTGCGCGAGCGCGGCTCCGGCGAAGTGGGCGCAAAGGACGTGTAAGCGCCCGCAAAGGAGGCATCTGGCTTTATGATGAAAACGATCCTCATCGCCGCAGCCACCATCCTGCAGGCCTATCTGCTGGGCAGTGTGGACGCCGGCATCCTCATCAGCAAGTTCGTATACCACGATGACGTGCGCAAGCACGGCAGCGGTGCCGCCGGTATGACCAACATGCTGCGCACCTTCGGCAAGAAGGCCGCTGCCATGACGGCGGCGGTGGATGTGCTCAAGGGCGTTGCCGCTGTGTGCATCGGCCGGTGGATGTTCCACCTGCTGCCCGCCGACGCCGGTGTTTCGCCGTATCTGGGCGTGTATCTGGCCGCGATTTTCGCAGTGCTGGGCCATCTGTACCCGCTGTACTTCGGCTTCAAGGGCGGCAAGGGCGTGCTGGTGGCAGGCGGTGCCATTCTGGCCATCCAGCCGGTGCTGCTGCCGTTTCTGGCCATCATCTTCCTCGTGTGCCTGATCCCCACCGGCATGGTGTCGCTGGGCAGCGTGGCCATGGCTGCGCTTTACCCGCTGCTGACCATCCTCTATGGTGTCATCCGGGGCTATGCCGCCGGTGATATGCTGGTGTGCGCCATCGGTTCGGGCTTCATGTCCGGCATGGTGATCTACATGCATCGTGCCAACATCCAGCGCATCCGTGAGGGCAAGGAGTACCGCTTCGGTAAGCACAATAAAAAATAAATCTGTAAATGCAACCACCCCGCAGCGTACCGGGTCTCCGGCAGCGCTGCGGGGTGGTTTTGTTTGTGTTATTCCAGTTCCGGCTCAGCCTGTTCAAAATCGTACTCGTCAAAGTCTTCTTCTTCGGAAGGAATGGCTTCGGCCACCTCGTTTTCGGCGCGCTTTTTCAGCCGGGTGAGGAACTCCTCCGCCGGGATGCCGCTCTGGCTGGGGGAAAGGTCCGGGGCCGGGTGGCCATCCGGCAGGTGGGCACCAAAGGCCGGAACAAAGAAGAACTTGCGCACGATGAAGATCAGCGCGATGGCCCCCACGCTGAGCAGATTTTCCAGCGCGGAGTCATGCCCCACCACCAGATGCCGGGCGATGGCGTACAGCAGCACTTCCAGGCTGCTGCCGGGGCTGTGCTTGGCCAGCATCTTGATGAACTCGATGCCAATGACGATGTCGAGACTGCGTTCCAGAAAGCTGCGGATCTCCACCTCGTTGCCGTCGATCAACAGGCCCGGCATCCACTTGATGAGCGGCACGGCACTGAGCAGCAGGCCGACGAGCACAAGGCCCGAGAGCAGGATCTCCAGCAGGCTGGACGCCTGAATGATGCGGTTGCGCAGTTTGGTGCGCCAGCGGCTTTCCACATGAGAAGAAGGATGGTCCATAACGTGTTCTCCTTTTCGGCAATCTGCTGCAAAATGTTCGACGGCTAGCTGACTTTATTGTAGCAGAAATGCAGAACGGTGTCAATCGACGGCGAGACAGCAAAAAAGGCTTCCCTCGGCGGGGAGGGAAGCCTTTCGGTGAAAATATGCCGCTGCGGGTCAGTTTGCAGTGCTTTCCGTGGTTTGCGGGCCCACCGCTACATAGCCGGACTTCTGGATGCAGTTCTGCCCGGCGTCGGTGTCCAGCCAGTCATAGAGCTGGCGCTCCGGGCTGTCGGCGGCGGCGTCTGCGTGGAGAACAGCGTAGAATTCGTTGCACAGCGGGTATTTCTCGCTGGCAATGGTGTCGTTGGAAGGCTCGACTCCATCCACGGCCAGCAGCCGCAGGCCGGGCTGGGAGTACATCTGGTCGATGTAGTAATACACCGAAAAGCCGATGGCGTTGGCGCTGTTGTTGTAGGCGGCAAGGCTGTCCACCAGTTCGCCCATAGCGGTGGGAGCCAGTTCGGTGGGCGGGTCCATCAGTTCGCCGCCCTGAATGAGCAGCTTTTTGAATAGGGTCTGGCTGCCGGAGTCCTCGCTGCGCTGGAAGGCTACGATGTCGAGATCATCGCCGCCGACCTCCTTCCAGTTGGTGATCTTACCGGCGTAGATGTCCTTCAGCTGCTGCCGGGTCAGGCTCTTGACCGGGTTTTCTTCATTAACGATGAACACCAGCGCATCCCGGCCGATGGGCTTCTGCTCCAGCTGAGCGTCGGCTTCCTTCAGCTCATCCTTCACGTAATCCGGCGCTTCGTATACCACCAGCATCCTGGCGGTGTAATCCTCATCCGGGTACAGGCCGAAGCTCTCCCACGCATAGGCGGTGGTGGAGACCGAAATAGCGCTCTGGGCGGCTTCCAGGTCGATGCCGGTCGTGTCGGCCATCATCTGAGCCATCAGCGGGATGCAGGCCGTGCTGCCGTCCAGCTTGGGGAAGTCCTCCACGGCAAACAGGCTGACGGGCGGCACTTCGCTCACCGAGGAAGCGGGCGCTTCCGGTGCGGCAGAAGCACTGCTGGCGGGTGCATCCGAACCCTTGCAGGCGGTAAGAACGCCCGCCGCCGAGCAGGCGGCTAGGCCCAGCAGAAAGCTGCGGCGGGTGATTTTTGCGTTTTTCATAAGAAGTCCCTCCCAAGTTGGGCTCAATAACCCAGTTCGTCATCGGAATTGATGGAAGAAAAGATGCTCTGGCAGAAAAGCCAATTGCCGTCGGTGTCCATCCAGCCGTAGTAGAAGCCGCGCTGCGCCACGAACACATGGTCGGGCAGGTGGTTCAGGCTGTTGGCGTAATAGCTGTAGCAGCTGCCGAGGCCGCTGAGTACCACGTTGCCGTTTTCGTCCAGCACGTCGCACAGCGAGCCGCTGTTGCTGAGGGTGTCGGAAACGCCGCAATACAGCGGACGGCCCTCCGGGGTGGCGGTGAGGTAGTTCAGGGCGTAGTATTTGCTCTGCAGATGGGTCAGGTCGGAGACAAGGCCCTCGGGGCCGTAGACGCGGGTGGCGGTGGTCTCGTAGTTGTCGTTGTTCCGCAGTTCCAGCCAGACGTAGCCGTTGCCCGCGCTGTCCATCATCACGCTCTGCTGGTTCTCCACCGGCTCCACGGTGGTATCTGTGATGATCTTGCCGGTGTCGGTGTCATAGACCCGCAGGCTGCCGTTTTTGGCATAGAGGGCGATGGTGTTGTCCGTGACACTGCAGGCATACAGCGGCGTCACCTCGCCGGTCTCAAGGTCGTGCAGGTCATAGCCGTAATCACCGGTGGTGCGCCAGGTGACCACAGAACCCGGGAAATAATGGCTGGGCATGTCCTCAAAGGTGCTGATGACCCCGCGGTCCTCGGTGGTCATGTCCCGCAGCTCGTACCGGCCATCGTCGGTGACAAAGCACGCCGTGCCGTTGCCGCAGGTCTGGGTGTAGCCCGTAAAACTTTCACCGGTGGTGGGATTATAAAGCATCTGGTCCACCGGTGCACCGTCGGCGTGGTAGGTATCCAGTTCCACCCAGTCGGTCAGCTCATCGGGCGAATAGGAAATGCGGTAAGCGGTGGAGGTGTCGGCTCCATACACCTGCGTGCCGTCTTTCGTCAGAACGATGACCCAGCTGTGCAGGGAGGTGTCATCGTCCCATTCGTCGTCGGCAAGGTCGGCCGGGCGGGCGTAGCAGGTATAGACGAGGCGGTCACCGCACACGACGCAGGCGTATGCGCCCTCCGGTACGGGCAGGCTTTCGCCGGTGGCCGGGTCGATGACCTGACAGGTGCCATAGCCGCTGTAGCCGTCCTGATATTCGCCGTTGACCAGCCGGCTTTCCTGCAGCACCAGCAGGCCGTTCTGCAGGGTGGCACTCTGTTCGCCGTCAAAGGCCAGCACTTCAGTGCCGTCCTTATCATAGAGGGCGCTGCGGCGTCCGCCCCGGCCGGTGGGGTCCGACCAGCTGCGGAACCAGTAATCCGTCTCGCCGGTGACGACATCCTGCAGAAGGGTTACATTTTCACTGCGGGCAGACTGGTACAGCACCTTGCTGCCGCAGAGGATGGCGGTGCTGCTGCCGGCACGGTCGTAGCCGTAGAGCGCCCGCAGCTGGCCGTCGTCCAGCCGGGAGGCGTCGTACAGCGGCTTGCCGCTTGAGTCGGTGGGGACCGAGGCCGACGATGCCGGTTTGCTGGAAGCGGGAGGCAGCACGGCGCACCCGCAGCCCAGCGCGAGACTGAGCGAGACGCACACGGCGGCGCAGCCGATGCGGTTCATCTGGGAAGAAAAGCGTTTCATACGATCACTCCTTGTCAATGCAGAGGAACCGAAAAGCATTCTTGTAAATGGGAAAAATCCCGATTCAATTATAATACGAAACAGCCGCGCTTTCCATTGCAGGAAAACGCGGCTGTTGATTACAGTTTGGTGACAAGCGTTCAGGACGCCGTTTTGGCGTGCTCGGCGTCGTCCATCCGGCCCAGCTGGTTCAGGAACGCCAGCAGGAAGGGCACCGAGACGAGGAAGGTGAGCACATCCGCAATGGGCTGGCAGATCTCCACGCCCACAAGGCCGTGGGTGCGGGGCAGCAGGAGAATGAGCGGGATGAAGAACACGCCCTGGCGGCAGCAGGCCAGGAAGGTGGCGCGCCCGGCCTTGCCCACGCTCTGGAAGGTCATGTTCGCCACAACGATGACCGGCTGCAGCAGCACGGCCAGACACTGGTAATGGAAGGCGGGCAGGGCGATGGCCGTCACCTCCGGGTCGTCGCGGAACAGCCGGATGAGGGCATCACCGTTCAGCCAGCACAGGCCCACCAGCACCACCAGCATACAGAAGGCCGCACCTACCGTAAAGATGGCCGCCTGCCGCACCCGGCGGTACTTGCGGGCACCATAATTGAAGGACGCCACCGGCTGCAGGCCCTGCCCGACACCGATGGCCACCGAGATGATGAACATGAAGATGCGGGAGACGATGCTCATGCCGGCCACGGCGGCGTCGCCGTAGCTGCGGGCGGCAATGTTCAGCAGCATACCGCCGATGCTCTGCAGGCCCTGGCGGCCGAAGCTGGGCGCGCCGCCGATCAAAATCATGCCGAACTCCCGGGCTTCACGGGTGACGGCGGTGATGCGGAACTGGCTGACTGTTTTGCCCCGCAGGAACATGGACAGCAGGATGCCAAAGCTGATGGTCTGGCTGAGGGCGGTGGCGATGCCCGCACCGGCGGTGCCGAGGCCGAAGCCGAACATGAAGACGGGGTCCAGCACGATGTTCAGCACGCCGCCGGTGACTAGGCCGATCATGGCAAAGCTGGCCTTGCCCTCATAGCGCAGGATGTTGTTCATCACAAGGCTGGAGATCATCAGCGGGGCCGCGATAAGGATGGGCCGCGCATAGGCACAGGCGTGGGGCAGAATGGTGGACGTGCTGCCCAGCAGCATCATGAAGCCGGGCAGGGTCGCAAGGCCGATGACGGCCAGCACCACGCCGACGGCCAGTGCCGTAAAAAAGCTGGTGGAAGCAAAACGGGTGGCGGCCTCGGTGTTGCGGCTGCCCAGGCTGCGGCTGATGATGGTGCCGGAGCCGTGGCCCAGCGTGAAGCCCAGCGCCTGAATGATGGCCATCAGGCTGGAGACCACGCCCACCGCGCCGGACGCGCTGGTGGAGATCTGGCCCACAAAGAAGGTGTCGGCCAGGTTGTAGATGCTGGTGATGAGCATACTTAAAATGGTGGGAGCCGCCAGCCCTAAGATCAGCTTGGGGATGGGCGTCTCGGTCATCTTTTTATATTGCCGGATGTTGAGTTCATCGGATGTCATGAAAGGACCTCCTTCTTTTTATAGGATGCGAAAACCGCCCTGTGTGACAAAGGGCGGCGGATGATTCTGGCGGGTGCACGGAGCACCGGCACATAGTATAACGCAGCTGCGGCGAAAAGTCGAGAGCCCCGGAAACAGAAAAATGCACGCTTTGGGCCGGTCGAGCGGGAGAAAAACCACCCGAAAGGGCAGAGCTTTTTGTCAGTTTTGCTAAAGGATGGTCGAATTACTTGTGAAAAATCACGATATGTGGTATCATTTACCATGAGGAGAACAAAGAGGCCTGCACGCTGGTGCAGGCACCGGACAATATGGGCGGCCGCCGCAGGCAGAGCAGGGCCGGCCATGAACCATAGGGAGGAAAAAATGATGAAAACTGTCGCACAGACCGTGATCGAAGCCGATCACTTTTACACCATCGCCGCGCACACCGGCAACGTCATCCAGGCTGTGGAGGGCGCGAAGGAAGGCGGCACCGTTCGTCTGGGCAAGTATGAGCACAAGCCCGAGCAGGAGTGGAGTTTCGTCCGCGTGGGCGACGGCGTCTACCGCATCCGCAACCGCGCTTCCGGCAAGCTGCTGGACCTGACCATGACCGGCACCGCCAACGGCACCTGGCTGCATCTGTGGGAGGATGTGGGCGGCACCTCCCAGATGTGGAGCGTCCAGCCCACCCCAGAAGGCACCGTGCGCCTGCGCTCGTCCTGGGCCGGCGGCAAGTGTGTGGACACTGTGGGCATGGGGGCCGCTGTGGGCACCGTGCTGCAGATCTGGCAGGAAGTGCCCGGCGCAGAGGACCAGCTGTGGACCATCAATGAGGTGAAGGAGCGCGCAAAGCGTGCCGCCGCCAAGAAGGCTGAGGAGCCTGCCGTGGAAGCTGCGGAAGCTGCCCCCGCCGAGGAAAAGGCCCCGGCTAAAAAGCCTGCCGCCCGCAAGCCCCGCACCACCAAGAAGGCAGCCGCCAAGGCGGAAGAACCGAAGGCAGAGGAAACTGTGAAGACCGAAGCAACTCCGGTGGAAAAGCCCGCAAAGCCTGCCCGCAAGACTGCCGCCAAGAAGACCACAAAGGCGGCTGCCAAGGCAGAAACGGCCGAAGCCGCTCCCGCCGCAAAGGCCGAGGCACCCGCAGAGGAAAAGCCTGCAGCAGAGAAGCCCAAGCGCAAGTGCGCACCCCGCAAGAAGGCCGTGAAGGAAACGGTCTGAGCCTGACCGAGAAAAGCAATGCCCGCCGTGTTTCGAAAAATGCGGCGGGCATTTTTGTGCCTTTGCAGCGGAGTCATTCCGGCAGTTCGTTCAGCCGGAAGTGGTTCTTTTCAAATTCCAGCAGGCCTTCGTCCCGCATTTTGCACAGCTCTTTGGAGAGGGCGCTGCGGTCCAGGTTGAGGTAATCGGCCATCTGCTGGCGGTTGAAGGGCACGTCGAACTCCAGCCCGCCCGCCTTTGCCGCCTGCGCGGAAAAGTAGGTCAGCAGGCGGCCGCGTACCGTTTTGGGTGTGGTGCAGAAGATGCGCTGGGAAAGGCTCAGGCTCTTGCGCATGGAAACGGCCAGCAGGTTGCGCAGCAGAGTATCCCGCACAGCGGGGGACACTCTGGCGTCGGAAAGGACACGGGTGCTCAGCAGCAGCACGGTGCAGTCCTCGGCGGCAACGGCATCCACCATCAGTGCGTCGCCGCAGAAGGCGTAGGTCTCCGCGAAGGCCTGCCCGGCGGAAATGCTGCTCAGGATGCTTTTGGTGCCCCAGAGGTCGAGGTTCTCGATGTGGACGGTGCCCTGCACCACCACGCCGATCTCCTGCACCCGGCTCCCGGCGCGGAAAATGACGGTGTGCTTTGCAAATGTTTTCTGCCGCAGCAGCCCGGCGGCAGCAAGGGCATCCAGATCAGCCGGCGAAAGGCCCTGGAACAAAGGCGAAGGAACAAGTTTCATGAAAAAATCCTCGTTTCGTGGTTATGGCAACCGAAGCTTTGGCCTGATTATAGTATACTCAGTTCATCAAAGCAAGGAGGACTTTCCCATGATCCGCAAAATCATTCATATAGACGAAGAAAAATGCAACGGCTGCGGGGCCTGTGTCACCGCCTGCCATGAAGGAGCCATCGGCCTTGTAAACGGCAAGGCAAAGCTTATGCGGGACGACTACTGCGACGGCTTTGGCGACTGCCTGCCCGGCTGCCCCACCGGTGCCATCACCTTCACCGAGCGCGAAGCCGCCGCCTACGACGAGCAGGCCGTGCTGGAGAACAAGCAGAAAAAGGCAGCGGCTGCCGCCGAAAAGCCTGCCGCTCCGGCCTTCCACGGCTGCCCGGGCAGCGCCATGCGCAAGTTCCACCGGGAGCAGGCAGCCGCACCCGCTGCCGCTGCACCGCTGCAGTCCCAGCTGGCGCAGTGGCCCTGCCAGATCAAGCTGGTGCCGGTGAACGCGCCCTATTTTGACGGTGCCAAGCTGCTCATCGCCGCCGACTGCACCGCCTATGCCTACGCGAACATCCACGAGGAGTTCATGAAGGGCCATGTCACCCTCATCGGCTGTCCGAAGCTGGACGCCGTGGATTACAGCGAAAAGCTGACCGAGATCATCCGTAACAATGACATCAAGAGCGTGACCGTGCTGCGCATGGAGGTGCCCTGCTGCGGTGGGCTGGAACATGCCGCCGTCACGGCCCTGAAGAACAGCGGCAAGTTCATCCCGTGGAATGTGGTGACCTTCTCCACCGACGGGCGCATCCTGGACCGGTAATTGATAAGAAACACAAAAAGAGCAGACGCATCGCGTCTGCTCTTTTTGTGTTTAAGATGCATTCTGCACGAACTGCAGAACGCTCTGGATGGTCTCGCGGATCTGGACCAGCGTCTGGATGTCGTCATCCTTCATGCAGGAGGTAGGCGCGGTGAGGGTTACGGTCCGGGCGCTCACGGTGCCGGAAAGCCGGATGGTGACATCGTGCGCCGGGATGGTGAGCTGCAGCTCCACCGGGATGGCGTCGTCAAAGAATTTGTCCTTCTGGAAGCCGACGACCAGCACCGGGGCATCGGCACCGGCGCTGCCGGTGTTCAGCTGGAAGTAGAGGTAGCCGTCTCTTGCACTTTCCGGCTGGACCCGCTGCAGGCCCTTTGCATCCAGCTGGAATTCGGTCACGTCCTGCAGGCTGGTGGCCTCGGTGTCGACACCCAGCAGGCTGGCCAGCTGGCTTTGGGAGATGTAGCTGCCCAGCGACCAATCCGGGATCAGCAGCCCGGCCAGCGGATAGGCATCCGTGATGGAAGTGCGGACGTTCCGGTACAGCTGGCCCACATCATAAAGGGTCTCGTCGCTGCTGACGTACACCCGGGTGAGCGGGTCGGCCGGGATCACGGCCTTTTTTGCCGCGATGCTCAGCTGCAAAGCGTCCGGCGCATACTGGCCGGTGACGGTGCCGTTGGTGGCCCCGGCCTGCTGCAGGATGCCGTAAAGGGCAGGGGAGTCGGCGGTGGGGGTGATCTCGTAATCCAGCGTGAAGCTGGCCCCGGCCTGCAGGGCCTTGACCCGGCGGGCGACCAGACTGTAGCCGACGGCCGCCGCCACAACGGCGATGAGAAGCAGGCACAGCACCACGATGACAGCAATGGAGAGGCCGCGCCTTTTCTTGCGGGAAGAAGCCATGATGATCCTCCTTCGGTAAAACGATATTTTGTTCAGCATAGCGGAAGCGGAGCAAAAAGTCAAGCAGACGGCGGAAAAACAAAAAGTCCGAAACCTTTCGGTTCCGGACTTCTGGCGGAAAGATGGGGATTCGAACCCCAGAACGCTTTTGACACGTTACACGATTTCCAGTCGTGCGCCTTAGACCAACTCAGCCATCTTTCCATATTCAGTTCTGCGCCTTGGCGCCACACTATAATACCTGAAAGAAGCCCGTTTGTCAAGGACTTTTTTCAAATGCGGAAAACGGCGGAAAAACAAAAAGTCCGGAACTTTTCAGTTCCGGACTTCTGGCGGAAAGATGGGGATTCGAACCCCAGAACGCTTTTGACACGTTACACGATTTCCAGTCGTGCGCCTTAGACCAACTCAGCCATCTTTCCATATTCAGTTCCGCGCCTCAGCGCCCTACTATAATACCTGAAAGAGGAATATTTGTCAAGGATTTTTTCGAAAAAATTGCAATTTGGAGAAAAATGACGCTCCTGCGCAGGAGGACCGGAACGAACCGGCGCAGAAAATGTCCAAAGCTCTTGACGAAGGAAAAAAACGGGGCTATGATGAGGGCAGAGAGTGCTGCGGCAGGTCGTTTTGCGCCGCAGAAAGAGGAACAAAGGAGGATATTTTATCATGACTTATTCGGAAGTGCTGGCCAATGCCCGCGAGTGCATCGGCAAATACTGCAAGGCCTGCCCGGTGTGCAACGGCGTAGCCTGCAAAAACCAGATCCCCGGCCCCGGTGCCAAGGGCGTGGGTGACACGGCCATCCGCAATTATAATAAGTGGGCCGACATCCGCGTGAACATGGACACCCTGTGCGAGGGCGGCACCCCGGACACCCATGTGGAGCTGTTCGGCAAGACGTTTGCCTACCCCTTCTTTGCGGGCCCGGTGGGTGCCGTGAACCTGCACTACTCCGAAGCTTACACGGACATGACTTATAATGATGTGCTGGTGCGTGCCTGCGCCGAGAACGGTATCGCGGCCTTCACTGGTGACGGCACCAACCCCACCGTGATGGAGATGGCCACCAAGGCCATCGGCGCGGCGAACGGCTGCGGCGTACCCACCATCAAGCCTTGGAACATCGACACCATCAAGGAGAAGATGGCCGAGGCCAAGGCCAGCGGCTGCTTTGCCGTGGCCATGGATGTGGACGCAGCGGGTCTGCCGTTCCTGAAAAACATGACCCCGCCGGCCGGCAGCAAGAGCGTGGAAGAATTGGCCGAGATCGTCAAGCTGGCCGAGCGCCCGTTCATCGTCAAGGGCGTCATGACCGTCAAGGGGGCCCTGAAGGCAAAGGAAGCCGGTGCTGCTGCCATCGTGGTGTCCAACCACGGCGGCCGCGTGCTGGACCAGTGCCCTGCCACTGCCGAGGTGCTGCCGGAGATCGCAGCGGCTCTCAAGGACACCGGCGTGAAGGTGCTGGTGGACGGCGGCATCCGCACCGGTGTGGATGTGTTCAAGGCGCTGGCACTGGGCGCAGACGGCGTGCTGATCTGCCGCCCCTTTGTCACGGCTGTGTACGGCGGCGGTGAAGAAGGCGTGAAGTGCTACATTGATAAGCTGGCCGGGGAACTGGCCGACACCATGCAGATGTGCGGTGCGCATTCTCTGGCGGAGATCACGCCGGATATGGTGCGTATCTGAGCGTAACCATTTAAAATGGCCGCCGTTTCACTCTAGCCATATTCAGAGGAAAAATTATTTGTATTTGTAAATCGGCAAAGCCTGCGGGCTTTGCCGATTTACTTTTTCACAGAAAGGGTCGGTACGGAAAACAACGTTTGATTCGTGGAACATTTCATAAGATGAAGCTTCCTGTTATGGCCCCATCCCGTGAAAAAGAACTCCAGAAAAATCCGCTGATATGCTCAGAGCGGAGCGGAGAGCATTTTAAATTGTAAATTTACCGCAGCAGTTGCGTTCCCGGGTAGTAATGCGCTAAAATATCCGCATACCCTGCGCCCTGTTCCGCCATCGCCTTTGCACCCCATTGGCTCAGGCCGACCCCGTGGCCGTAGCCCCGGGTGGTGAAGCTGAAATTCCCGCTCTGGTACTGCACCGTAAAACAGGTGCTGCGCAAGCCCAGCACCCGCCGCAGCGCCGTGCCGGAGACAATCTGCCCGCACACCGGGAGTGCTTTTGCATACCCGGCGGCGGTCAGCTCGGCCGGGCCGAACCAGCTTTCCGGCGCGGCAAGGTCGGCGGTCAGCCCCAGCCCAGCCAGTGCCTGCTGCACCTGTGCGGCCGAGAAGGTGACGGTGTATTCGTAGTTGTCGGCGGCGAGGTCGGTGCTGCTGTCCACCGAGACGAGGTAGGGCAGGGCAGAGCCCCAGACGTTCTCGCTGGCCTCGGTCCGGCCGTTGGAGATGGCAAAGTAGCTGGTGCAGGCGGGGGAATTCTCATACGTAAGGAGGTCGTCCAGTACTTCGTCCACAAGGGACGAGAGCCTGGCATAGTTTTCGTCATAAGCGGTGCCCCAGTAGCTGCGCAGCACCGGCTCGGTCAGGCAGCCCTGCCGCCGGGCAGGGTCGGCGGTGAGCCAGGCACCGTTCTCGGCGGCGGAATGGTCGCGGCAATAGAGGGCATAGGTGTGGGCAGCCACGGCCTGCGCCTTGAGCGCTTCGTCCGGCCAACTCACCGGCATCTCGGCGGCCACGGCACCAAGAACATAGTCCCGGCGGGACAGCTCCACCACCTGCCCGGTGGAGCTGTCCTCGAACCGGAAGGTCTCAGAATCGGCGGAGGGTGCTTCCGCCGCGCTGCTGTCGGCAGGCGGTACACTGGGCACGGCATCCTCCGATGCTGCGGGCGTTTCCGGCGCAAGGACGGCCCGGGTGAGCCGATAGCTCACCAGCGGCAGCGCACTGCCCAGCACCAGCAGTGCCGCACACAAGAGCAGAAAAAACTTTTTCATAGCCGAACCCCCTCCGACAACCGTGTTTTTTAAATCAGAATACCGGAAACAGGATGCAAAACGATGCGAAAAAAGCATTTCCTCTTTTGCAAAAGAACGCATAAAATGACGTTTTTGCCCGGAAAAACGGGCTGCGGCGCAGTTGATGCTTGAATTTACTGCACAAAAGCGCTATGATAGAATTATGTCCACCAATGCGGGTGGAAGGGAAAGTATCAGAACATAGGATGAAAGGAGAACTCCCCATGAATTTTGCACATTCAGAAGTGGCGACCCTGGACCCCAACACCATGCGCACCTTGTGCGAGGAGTACATGGCGAACAACTACATCGACCCCGAGACCAGCGAACGGCTGGGCGTCAAGCGCGGCCTGCGCAATCCGGACGGCACCGGCGTGCTGGCAGGCCTGACCAATGTCTGCGACGTTGTGGGTTACAAGAAGGACCAGGAGGGCCACATCATCCCCATCCCCGGCAAGCTGATCTACCGCGGCGTGCCCATCGACGAGATCGTGGACGAGGCCTACCGCAACGACCGTTTCGTCTTTGAGGAAGTGATCTGGCTGCTGCTGTTCGGCAGCCTGCCCACCCGGGAACAGCTGGACGATTTCTGCGATATCCTGGCCGAGCACCGCGCCCTGCCGGAAGGCTTCATGGACACCATGAACGCCCCTTCGCCCAACGTGATGAACAAGCTGCAGCGCTGTGTGCTGGGCCTGTACTCCTACGATGAGCACGCGGAAGACCTGAGCCTGGAGAACATTCTGAACCAGAGCATCAACCTGATTGCCAGCATGCCCACCATGATGGTGAACGCTTACCAGATGAAGCGCCGCTATTATGATAAGCAGAGCATGTTCTTCCATCTGCCCAAGCCCGGCCAGAGCACGGCAGAGCACATTCTGAGCACCTACCGCCCGGATCAGAAGTTCACCCACGAGGAAGCAAAGCTGCTGGATATGTGCCTGCTGGTCCACGCGGACCACGGCGGCGGCAACTGCTCCACCTTCACCACCCGCGTGCTGTCTTCGTCCGGCACGGACACCTATTCCGCTATTGCGGCGGCCATCGGCGCGCTGAAGGGCCCCAAGCACGGCGGCGCGAACCTGATGGTCAACCGCCAGCTGAAAGACATCCTCAAGCATGTGGAGAACCCCGAGGACGACGACGAAGTGCGCGAATATCTGCGCCGCATCCTGCGCAAGCAGGCGGGCGACGGCTCCGGCCTGATCTACGGCATGGGACACGCGGTCTACACCATCAGCGACCCCCGCGAGGTGATCCTGAAGCAGCGTGCCCGCCACCTGGCCTACGAAAAGGGCTTTGAGGAAGAATACAACATGCTGTGCAGCATTGAGCGGCTGGCCCCCGGCATCTTCGCCGAGGAAAAGGGCAGCACCAAGCCCGTGTGCGCCAACGTGGACCTGTTCAGCGGCCTGATCTACAACATGCTGGGCATCTCGGAAGACATCTACACCCCGCTGTTCGCCATTGCCCGTGTGCCGGGCTGGTGTGCCCACCGCGTGGAGGAGGTCGTCTTCGCCAACCGCATCATTCGTCCCGCCTACAAGTATCTGGGCGTGCGCCAGAAATATAAGCCGATCGAGGAACGCTGATGAATTCTTCTGTACTGTTCGTTTTTGTTTTGGGGGTCCTGCTGGGCGTGCTGCGCGCAGCAGACCTGGCCCTGGGCACCGATGCCGCCACCGGCCTGTGCATGGTGGGCTCGGTGTGGTGGCGTTACCTGGCGCTGGGCATCGTGGTGCTGGCCGCCGTGCTGGTGGGCTGGAAAGCCGGTAAAAAAGCTGAGGCCGTTCGCAGCCGCCAGCCGCTGGCCGGTGTGCTGGCCTTCGTGGGCGCGGTGAGCTTCCTGGCTGCGGCCGGGGTGCAGTTCGCGCTGGGTGCTGCGGCCGGGGTGAGCGGCTTTGTGCGCGTCATCCTGGAATGTGCCTGCTCGGTGTGGCTCAGCACCATGGGCCGCTGCTGGCTGAGCCTCAATGACTGGAAGAAGCCCTTCGGCGGGCTGTATCTCGCCGTGGCGGGCAGCCTGCTGTTCTACTGGAACGTGCTGATGCGCTTTATGGAGAACTCCTCCAGCTGGCACCGGGTGCAGCCCACGGCGGCGGTCTGGCAGGCGCTGGCAGCGCTGGTGTTCCTTGCGGCGCTGGCGCGGGCGCTGCACGTCTTGCAGCCGGGCAATGCAAAGACCCTGTGTGCCGCCGGGCTTGCCGCCTTTGCGCTGTGCCTGTGCTGGCAGCTGCCCCGGGTGGTCGTTCTGCTGACCGGCATCGGCTGGGCAGCCCCGGCTGTCTGGGCGGAAATTTTTGCCGAGATCGGCCTGTGCTGCGTGGGCGGCATCGGCGCGGCGTGCGCTGCGGCCTGTGCAAACAGTCAGACTTGACAAAAATGTTAGCACTGTGTTGGCGCAATTGCCTAAAACGGGAGAGTTGTGCCGGACAAAATCGTACAAAAGCAAAAAAGTTGCAATTGTCTTGTTAATTTTTTGGCAGACACTTGAAACTTTCTGCGTTTTGGTCTAAAATAAAGATACCGTGATTTATCCAATTATGGGTAAAATAATTAGGAGGTACTATTAACATGGCTGTTAGAGTTGCTATCAATGGTTTCGGTCGTATTGGTCGTCTGGCTTTCCGTCAGATGTTTGATGCTGAGGGTTACGAGGTCGTCGCAATCAACGACCTGACCAGCCCCAAGATGCTGGCTCACCTGCTGAAGTACGATACTGCTCAGGGTTCTTTCTGCGGCAAAATCGGCGAGGGCAAGCACACTGTCGAGGCTACCGAGGATTCCATCATCGTTGACGGCAAGGAGATCAAGATCTACGCTGTCAAGGACGCAAAGGATGCTCCCTGGGGCGAGCTGAACATTGATGTCGTTCTGGAGTGCACCGGCTTCTACACCAGCAAGGAAAAGAGCATGGCTCACATCCAGGCTGGCGCAAAGAAGGTCGTCATCTCTGCTCCCGCAGGCAAGGATCTGAAGACCATCGTCTTCTCCGTCAACGAGAAGACCCTGACCAAGGAAGATCAGGTCATCTCCGCTGCATCCTGCACCACCAACTGCCTGGCTCCCATGGCTGACACCCTGAACAAGACCTACCCCATCGTTTCCGGTATCATGACCACTGTTCATGCTTACACCGGCGACCAGATGATCCTGGATGGTCCTCAGCGCAAGGGCGACCTGCGCCGTGCTCGTGCTGGTGCTCAGAACATCGTTCCCAACACCACCGGTGCTGCTAAGGCCATCGGCCTGGTCATCCCCGAGCTGAACGGCAAGCTGATCGGCTCTGCTCAGCGTGTGCCCGTTCCCACCGGTTCTACCACCATCCTGGTTGCCGTTGTCAAGGGCAAGGATGTTACCGTTGAGTCCATCAACGCTGCTATGAAGGCTGCTGCTTCTGAGTCCTTCGGCTACAACGAGGACCTGATCGTTTCTTCCGACGTCATCGGCATGCGTTACGGCTCTCTGTTCGACGCTACCCAGACCATGGTCGCTAAGATCGACGACGACACCTATCAGGTTCAGGTCGTGTCTTGGTACGACAACGAGAACTCCTACACCTCTCAGATGGTCCGTACCATTAAGTACTTCGCTGAGAACTGCTAATCACAGCTCTTAGTCTGCAAGTGCCTGAAACGGTATAAGTAGAGTTTTGCACCCTGTCTTTTGCGGGAGACCGTGAAGGGCAGGGTGCTTTTTTGCTGCACGGCCGAGAAAAGTACGGAGCGGATGTTGGAAAGGAGAAAAAACGATGGAAGATGTTTTCTTTACAGCGACAAAAAGGGCGCTTAAAAATATTACCAATACGTTTGATACAGTGTGGCCAATAGCGGTAGGACTATGGAACCTACGCTGTGCAGTGAAGGGCGTAAAAGATGAATGGCCATTGATCACCGAAAAACAATTGGCAGATAAGTTTACGGCTGGCAGCGGGATACATGGTGTGAACTATAAAAAGACCGTTATGACACAGAGTTGGGAAGAACAGCTGAATGGGCTTTCCTGGATGCTGCTTAACAGTACCATTCCAATTTATGAAGAATGGATAAAAGAACTAAATAGCGATATTTATAATGGGACAATAGACGAGAAAAAATTGCAATTCCCTAACAACATAGAGCGCGAAATCGCAAGATTACAGGGGAACGCATCTCAAATCATGAAGGACGCGTTTTATCAGACCTACTGCATCAAAAGAGACCGGAATTATGGCAATATCAAAGTAATGATGATGTGCTACAGGGCATTTAAAGAAGCGAGAAATTGCTATATGCACAATGGAATGATTGCGGATCAGAAAACGGTTGATGCATACAATGCCTATATTACAAATGCAACGTTGCAAAACTTGGAAATAAAAGAACTTCCGCTGTTTAAAAGAAATCCGATTTTAGGAGAGAAAATTGAATTGAATTTGCGGAGCGTCGTTGGCTTTTCATATGTTGTGATAAAAATTTTGGTCTCGCTGGATAGTGAGCTGGTCTGTACAAAACAGGCAGAGACTGAATTCAGAAAACGCTGGGAGCAGAAAAATGGAAAAGTAAAGCGAACATTGAAAGGAGACCACGAAAAGGCTAAAATTCAGGCGATGCAGTATGTGAAACAATGCAGGTTCCCGAAACCGGCAAATCCGGAAGATATGGTAAAGTACCTGCTCCAAGAGCGATTTGTGATGCCTTGATAAAGTTTGGCACGGCTTATGGTTCGTGGAGTGGGACGAAAGAAAGCAGTCTGCCTTTCGGTCAAACTATACACATTTCGGCGCAACAACCGCAAATGTTTGTTAAACAATTATCTATCGCATGTCCTTGCAATACGCGCGCTTTTTGTTTATAATAGTAGCATACGGGGCAGGGCCCCGAATGCGAGCGAAACTCTAGTTCAGAAATAAAAAGCTTGAGAGGAGTTTATTACCATGGGTTTAGGTAAGAAGACGATCGACGATCAGAACTACTGCGGCAAGAAGGTGCTTGTCCGCTGCGATTTCAACGTCCCGATGAAGGACGGTGTCATCACCAACGAGAACCGCATCAATGCAGCTCTGCCCACCATCCAGAAGCTGGTCAACGATGGCGCAAAGGTCATCCTGTGCAGCCACCTGGGCAAGCCCAAGAACGGCCCCGAGGCAAAGTTCAGCCTGGCTCCCGTTGCTGTGGCTCTGAGCGCAAAGCTGGGCAAGACCGTTGTGTTTGCTGACGACGACAATGTTGTGGGCGAGAACGCAAAGGCTGCTGTGGCTGCTATGAACAACGGCGACGTCGTTCTGCTGCAGAACACCCGCTTCCGCAAGGAAGAAACCAAGAACATGCCCGAGTTCAGCCAGGAGCTGGCTTCTCTGGCTGATGCATATGTGGACGACGCTTTCGGCAGCTGCCATCGTGCACACTGCTCCACTGCCGGTGTCACCGACTACATCAAGGATACCGCTGTCGGTTACCTGATGGAGAAGGAGATCAAGTATCTGGGCAACGCCGTGAACGATCCCGTCCGTCCCTTCACCGCTATTCTGGGCGGCGCTAAGGTCGCTGACAAGCTGAACGTCATCTCTAACCTGCTGGAGAAGGTCGATACCCTGATCATCGGCGGCGGCATGGCTTACACCTTCGTCAAGGCACAGGGCTACGAAGTCGGCAAGAGCCTGTGCGACGACACCAAGCTGGACTACTGCAAGGAAATGATGGCTAAGGCACAGGAGAAGGGCGTCAAGCTGCTGCTGCCCGTGGATGCTGCCTGCATCAAGGACTTCCCCGATCCCATCGATGCTCCCGTGGACGTCACCGTGGTGCCCGTCACTGCAATCCCCGCTGACATGGAGGGCTGCGACATCGGCCCCGAGACCATGAAGCTGTTTGCTGACGCTGTCAAGGCTTCCAAGACCGTTGTCTGGAACGGCCCCATGGGCGTGTTCGAGAACCCCACTCTGGCAGCAGGCACTCTGGCTGTTGCCAAGGCTATGGCTGAGAGCGATGCTACCACCGTCATCGGCGGCGGCGACAGCGCAGCAGCTGTGCAGCAGATGGGTCTGGGCGACAAGATGACCCACATCTCCACCGGCGGCGGTGCTTCTCTGGAGTACCTGGAGGGCAAGGAGCTGCCCGGCATCGCAGTCATCCAGAACGCATAATTTTCCCCGGCATCACAATGGGTGCGGCGGCTTTTGCGCCGCCGCACTTTTCATTTGTGCAGGAGCGGAAGATGCCGCTTCTGACGTTAGAAGGTAAATAAAGGAGATAGAGTATCATGGATAAGGCAAAGCGCAAGGCTATTATTGCTGGCAACTGGAAGATGAACAAAACCGCCTCCGAGGCTGCCGTTCTGGTGGACGAGCTGGTGCCCGCCGTGCAAGATGCAGGCTGCGAGGTCGTCATCTGCACCCCGTACACCGACCTGGTCACCGCTGTGGAGAAGACCAAGGGCACCAATATCCATGTGGGCGCCGAGAACGTCCACTTCGAGAAGTCCGGCGCCTTCACCGGCGAGATCAGCGCTGATATGCTGGTGGATCTGGGCGTGGAGTACGTCATCGTCGGCCACTCTGAGCGCCGCCAATATTTCGCCGAGACCGACCAGACCGTGAACAAGCGCGCTCTGGCTGCCCTGAATGCCGGCCTGAAGGTCATCATCTGCGTGGGCGAGAGCCTGCAGCAGCGTGAGGAGGGCGTCACCGAGGAGCTGGTCCGCATGCAGACCAAGATCGCTCTGCGTGATGTGACCGCTGAGCAGATGAAGAATGTCGTCATCGCTTACGAGCCTATCTGGGCCATCGGCACCGGCAAGACCGCTACCGCCGATCAGGCTGAGGAAGTCTGCGGCCAGATCCGCAAGGTCATCGGTGAGGTGTACGGCGAGGCTGTGGCCGAGGCTACCACCGTGCAGTACGGCGGCAGCATGAACGCCAAGACCTGCGAGGAACTGCTGAGCAAGAAGGATGTGGACGGCGGCCTGATCGGCGGCGCATCCCTGAAGGCCCCCGACTTTGCAGTCATCGTCAACGCAGCCACCAAGGGCTAAGCGCTGACCAATAACACGTTTTCCCAGCGCCCGGCTGCGCCGCATTTCCAGCGCTGTGCCGGGCGCTATTTGTTCAAATCATAAGGAGATCTACTTTTATGGCAAAGAAACCTGTTCTTCTGTGCATCATGGACGGCTTCGGCTGGGTGCCGAACGAGACCTTTGGCAACGCCGTGGTCGCCGCCAAGAAGCCCCACCTCGATGCTCTGATGGCAAAATATCCCATGACCACCATCAACGCTTCTGGCATGGCTGTCGGTCTGCCCGAGGGCCAGATGGGCAACTCTGAAGTCGGCCACACCAACATGGGTGCCGGCCGCATCGTGTACCAGCAGCTCACCCTCATCACCAAGTCCATCAAGGACGGCGAGATGCTGAAGAATCCTGTGCTGGTCAAGAACATGAAGGCTGCCATCGACGCGGGCAAGGCCATCCACCTGATGGGTCTGGTGGGCACCGGCGGCGTCCACAGCCATGCGGACCACTGGTTCGGTGTGCTGGAGATGGCAAAGCACATGGGTGCCAAGGAAGTCTACCTGCACTGCATCACCGATGGCCGCGACACCGACCCGCACTCCGGCAAGGGCTTCCTGGCCGACCTGCAGGCCAAGTTGGACGAGCTGGGCATCGGCAAGATCGCCAGCGTTTCCGGCCGCTACTACGCCATGGACCGCGACAACAACTGGGACCGTGAGGAGAAGGCCTACGCCGCCTTTGTCTACGGTGAGGGCAACCACGCCGCTAGCGCTGCCGAGGCCATCGAGGCTTCCTACGCAGCCGACAAGACCGACGAGTTCGTGCTGCCCTGCGTCACCTGCGAGGGCGGCCGCGTGCAGGACGGCGACACCGTCATCTTCATGAACTTCCGCCCCGACCGTGCCCGCCAGATGACCCGCATCTTCTGCGACGACGCCTTCACCGGCTTCGAGCGCCGCGGCGGCCGCAAACAGGTCCACTACGTCTGCATGGCCGAGTATGACGCTACCATGCCCAACTGCGAGGTGGCTTACCCGCCCGTGGAGCTGAAGAACGTTCTGGGCCAGTACCTGTCTGAGAACGGTAAGACCCAGCTGCGCATCGCCGAGACCGAGAAGTATGCTCACGTTACCTTCTTCTTCAACGGCGGCGTCGAGGCTCCCTACGAGGGTGAGGACCGCTGTGTCATCCCCAGCCCGAAGGTGGCAACTTACGACCTGCAGCCCGAGATGAGCGCCCCGGCGGTTGCTGCCGAGTGCGTTAAGCGCATCGAGAGCGGCAAGTACGATGTGGTCATCCTGAACTTCGCAAACTGCGACATGGTCGGCCACACCGGCGTGTTCGACGCTGCCGTGAAGGCTGTCGAGGCTGTGGATACCGCTGTGGACCAGGTGGTGACCGCTGTGCTGAACGCCGGCGGCTGCGCCTTCATCACCGCCGACCACGGCAACGCCGAGAAGATGATGAACCCGGACGGCACCCCCTTCACCGCACACACCACCAATGTGGTGCCCTTTGTGGCGGTTGGCTGCGGCGACGTGAAACTGCGCGAGGGCGGCTGCCTGGCCGACATCGCACCCACCATGCTGCCGTATATCGGCCTGCCCGTCCCCGCTGAGATGACCGGCAAGAGCATCATTGTGGAGTGAGCCTGAAAACCCTATAAAACACGCAAGAGGAGCAGCTTCGGCTGCTCCTTTTTTGCTGCCCGGCGGGCGGGGAAGGGTCGGTCACAATTTTTTTACACCCGGCGGCGTTTACACAAAATGCAAAGGGGTGTATAATATACACTGTATCTGTGCGGCGCAGCGCGCTGCAAATCACCGAAAAGGAGCGCAACGCGCTATGGAACAAAACGATCACCCGGCGTCTGCCCGCCCGAAGCCGCGCCTGACCCGCGCCCAGTATATGCGGCGCAAGCGCTTGCGCCTGGCCCGCAACTGGGCCATTCTGCTGCTGGTCTGTGCGGCTGTGGTGGCCCTGATGACCAAAGGCATCCTCTGGCTGCTGCCGAAGGCAAACGCCCTGCTGGCCGGACCGCAGAGCTTTGAAGCAGCCAGCTACGACGGAACCGCCTATGCCTTTGACGCCGACGACGCGCGGCTGGTGCTGGTGAACGCGAACCTGCCCTATGCAGAAGAACCGGCCCCTGCGCTGGCGGCCGTGACCGACAACAGCACCATTCAGCTGGAAGCCGAAGCCGCCGAAGCCTGCCGCACCATGCTGGAAGCCGCCAAGGCGGACGGCATTGAGCTGGTGCTGAACGCCGGTTATCTGGACGTCGACGGCCGCAGTGCTGTGTATGAAACGCAGAAGCAGGCCTATCTTGACGCGGGCAAGACCGAGGAACAGGCCGCCAGCCTGGCCGAGGATATCCAGCCCCGGGCTGAGTGCAGTGAGCACGGCACCGGCTATGCGGTGGACATCCTCAGTGCCGACTACACCACCCGGGACACCGGCTTTGCCGCCACCCGCGCCTACGAGTGGCTCACGGCCTACGCCGCCGAATACGGCTTCATCCTGCGCTATCCGCAGGACCGGCAGGCCGCGACGGGCGTGGTGTTCGAGCCCTGGCACTGGCGGTATGTGGGCACCGAAAACGCCCTCGCCATCCGCGCCAGCGGCCTGAGCCTGGAAGAATTCCTGACCCTGCAAAGGGCATCGTAACGAAAAAACTCCCTGCAAATACAGGGCGGAGGAACACAATTGGAACGTACTCTCATTGCGCCGGGCGTGCATCTCTCGTATGACCCGGCTGAAAAATTCAACCGCTGCCGCATCAGCATCCACTTTGCCTTCCCGGCAAAGCGGGAGACTGCCACGGCCCACGCCCTGCTGCCGCTGGTGCTGGAGCGCGGCTATGCCGATTGCCCGGATATGACCCGCCTGACCAAAAAGCTGGCGCGGCTTTATGGGGCTGACCTGACCGTGGACGCCCGGCCTATGGGCTGCAGCCACAACCTGTGCGTCAGCGTCACCGGCATCAAGGACAAATTCGCGCTGGAGGGGGAGCCCCTCACCCGGGAATACACGTCCATTGCGCTGGGTGCGGCCTTCCACCCCTATTTTGTGGGCGGTACCTTTGACCCGGAGGCCGTCGGTATCGAAAAGCAGATGCTGAAAAAGGCGCTGGAAGACGAGATCAACGATAAGCGCCTGTACTGTCTGCATCAGGCAAACCGGGAGTTCTTTGGCGACAGCCCGGCGGGCGTGCGGCAGGAGGGCTATCTGGACGAGGTGGACGGCCTGACGCCGGAAGCCCTCACCGAAGCGTACCGCGAAATGCTGCGCACGGCCAACATGGAGCTCATCGTGCTGGGCTGTACCGCCGAGCAGACGGCGGCGGTAAAAGATGCCCTGCTGGCAGAGCTGGCTGCCCTCGACCGTGCCCCGCTGCCGCTGGCTGAGGACATCGCCATGCCCCGCCGGGAGCCGGTGCACAAGACGGAAAACTACGACATGGTGCAGGCAAAGCTGTGTATGCTGTTCACGCTGGGCGAGCCCATGCGCACCGAACAGCTGGCCGCTGTACGCCTTGCCATGGCGCTGTACGGCGGCAGCGTGACCAGCCGCTTGTTTTTGAATGTGCGCGAGCGGGACCACCTGTGCTATTACTGCTCGTCCTCGTTCCAGAGCTTTACCGGAAGTATGGCCGTGAACAGCGGTGTGGAGCACGCGGACGCTGCCCGCGCCGAGCAGGCCATTTTAAAAGAACTGGCCGACCTGTGCGATGGACCCATCACCGACGACGAGTTTGAGGACTGCCGCCGGGGCCTGCTCAGCGGAATGCAGGGTGTGGAGGACACGCTGGGCGGCATCGAAACCTGGTATTACATTGAAGTGCTGCGCAGCGGCGGCGACCCGGCCAAGGTGCAGACGCCTGCCGAGGCTCGCGCCGCCCTGCAGGCCGTGACCAAAGACGATGTGCGTGCCATCCTGCGCAAACTGACCCTCTCGGTCAGCTATCTGCTCACGAAGGAGGTGTCTGCCTATGCCGCAGAATAACCAGACCCTGCTGCAAAAGACCGTGGCCGATCAGTGGCAGACCCTGCCTTCCGGCCTGACCGTCATTGTGCGGCCCATGCCGGGCTACTCCAGCACCCATGTCATCTTTGCCACCAAATTCGGCTCCATTGACCAGGACTTCCGGCTGGGCGGCAAAGAGGTGCACCTGCCTGCCGGTGTGGCGCATTTCCTTGAGCACAAAATGTTTGAGGACGAGGACGGTGACGCCTTTGCAAAGTACGCCAAGACCGGTGCCAACGCCAATGCGTTCACCAGCTTTGACCGCACCTGCTATCTGTTCACCGCTACCCAGCAGCTGGACGAAAGTCTGGATGTGTTGCTGGGCATGGTGACGCATCCGTATTTTACGGAGCAGACCATTGCCAAAGAGCAGGGCATCATCGGGCAGGAAATCAAAATGTACGACGACAGCCCGGACTGGCGGCTCATCACCGGCCTGTTCGAGTGCCTGTACCACGAGCACCCCATCCGCAGCGACATTGCGGGCACCGTGGAGAGCATTGCCGAGATCACGCCGGAGATGCTCTACGACAGCTGCAAGGCGTTCTATGCACCGGGCAATATGGTGCTGGCCGCGGCGGGCAACACCACCATGGAACAAATTCTGGCTGCCTGCGAACGCCACGGCTTGATGGAGCACGGCAGCACCGAGGGTGTGCAGCGGCTCTGGAAGCCGGAGCCTATGACCCTGGCAGCCACCGAGAAAACGCTGACCATGCCGGTGTCCAAGCCCTGCTTCGGTGTAGGCTTCAAGGAAGAACCACTGCCTGCGGGTGACCTGCGCACCGAAGCGCTCTATGACCTGATTTTGAGCTGCATTACCGGCGGCATGTCGCCGCTGTACCGCCGCCTGTATGACGAAGGCCTTGTAAACCCCGGCTTCGGCGGGGAAGTGCTGCGGGTGGACGGCTGCTGCTGCATCCTGTTCACCGGCGAGAGCGACGCGCCCGAAACGGTGAAGCAGCTGCTGCTGGACGAGGTCGCCCGCGTCCGTGCCGAGGGCGTGGACCGCGAAATTTTCACCCTGTGCAAGAACGAAAAATACGGTCAACTGATCGAAAATCTTGAAAACGTAGAGGATTCGGCCAGCCAGATGGCAGATTTTGCCCTCTCCGGCCAGACGGTGGCCCAGCAAATTGCAATGCTGGCGGGCCTGACCGCCGAGGATGCGGACGCAGCGCTGCAGCACATCCTCAGCACCAGCCGCATGGCCACGATGCAGATCCAGCCGGACGGCACCGCGCCGCTGGCGGAAGACGAGGAGGAAGCAGAATGACAAGACTGACAAATCTGGTGCAGTTCCCGGGCCTGGGGCTGAGCTTTGAGCTGAACCGCGTGGCCTTTTCCATCGGAAGATTCAACGTTTACTGGTACGGTGTGTGCATCGCCTTTGGCATCTGCCTGGCGCTGGTATTTGCGTTCCGTCACAGTGTGGAGTTCGGCGTGGACGCCGACAGCATGGTGGACGTGATTTTGATCGGCATCGTGCTGGGCATTGCCAGTGCCCGCGCCTACTATGTGGCCATGGCACCTTTTAAATATGAGAGCATCTGGGAGATAATCGCCATCCGCGACGGCGGTCTTGCCATCTACGGCGGCATCATCGGCGGCTTTTTGTTCGGCGGCCTTGCCTGCAAGTGGCGCGGCGTGCCGGTGCTGCCCATGTTCGATCTGACGGCCATGGGCTTTCTGCTGGGGCAGTGCTGCGGCCGCTGGGGCAATTTCTTCAATCAGGAAGCTTTTGGATGCAACACCACCCTGCCCTGGGGCATGTACAGCGAAGCTACCCGCGATTATCTGATGGGCAGCACGGTCACGGCCCAGAGCGGCGTGACCATCGACCCGAACCTGCCGGTACACCCCACCTTTTTGTACGAGAGCATCTGGTGCCTGGTGGGCTTCATCCTGCTGTTCCGCTACATCAAAAAGCGCAAGTTCAACGGTGATATCGCCCTGCGATACATGATCTGGTACGGCGCGGGCCGCTTCTGGATCGAAGCCCTGCGCACCGACAGCCTGATGCTGGTGCCTTCCATCGGCCTGCGCGTCTCGCAGCTGATCGCAGGTATTGCCGTGGCGGCCGGTGTGGCGGCGGAGATCTACTTTACCCGCAAGGCAGAGGGTAAGCCCCTGATGGTGAAGCTGGCGCTGACCGCCGACAACAAGGCGGCCCTCGATAAGCTGCGCAAGGAAAGAGGCGCCATCGGCCTTGTGCTGGATGCAGACACTGAGCTGGTGGCATCCAGCCCGCGCAAGCTGTTCGTGGAGCGCACCGAAGCTTACAATGCCGAAGTGAAACGCATCATCGAACAGACAAAGTAAAACGACGGAGCGAAGATTTTCGGGCCACAGTGCAAGGTAAAACTTGCGCTGTGGCTTTTTTTGATGTATAATATAGCCACAGAACAAAGGAGGCGGAACGTATGCAGATCGTACCGATGCGTGAACTGAAGAACACCGTGGAAATCGAGCGCCGCTGCGCCGAGGAAAACGGCCCGGTGTTCGTGACGAAAAACGGCTATGGCCGCTTGGTGGTCATGGACATTGAGTACTACGAGCGGACCATGAAAGAGATGGAAGAACTGAAACTGGTGATGGAAGGGCTGAAGGACGAAGAAGCCGGACGTGTTGTGGACGGCCCGACGGCCATGGAAGAATTGAGGAAAAAGTATGCTCTGTGAGTATCGCTATGAACTGACCGAGCGTGCTGTAAAAGATCTGGACGAGATCGCAGGCTATCTCCGGGATGATCTGGACAATGCCCGTGCAGCGATGTCACTTTTATATGAGGTGAGCAAGTGTGTTCAGCGGCTGTGCAGCTTTCCTGCCAGCGGGAGCCGGATTCTGGAAGAATATCTGCCGGAGAAAAATGTGCGCAAGGTGATCGTAGGAAACTATATTTTATATTATCGTGTTTTGAAAGAGCAGGAACTTGTGCGAGTGCTTCGTGTTGTGCACGGTTCCCGCAATCAGGATGCGGTTCTGCAGAACTTGAACAGCTGAAAATGCAAAAAATCTGCGCAAAGCGGAAATTTCCTCTTGCAATCCCTGCATTTTTTTGCTATACTATTCTAGCCGCGTGGTGTGGGCGCCTGAAATGGCCCCTGTAGGGGTCTGCCTTTACGACCAGCGAGTACAACGAAAAGGAATGAACAAAATGTACGCAATCATTGTTACCGGCGGTAAGCAGTACCGCGTGGAGCAGGGCGACATCGTCTACATCGAAAAGCTGGACGTTGAGGCCGACTCCGAAGTGAAGTTTGATCAGGTTCTCGCTGTCGGCGAGGAGGGTTCTGTGAAGGTTGGCGCTCCCGTTGTTGAGGGTGCTACCGTGACTGCCAAGGTCATCAAGAATGGCAAGGGCAAGAAGCTGAACATCATCACCTATCGCGCAAAGAAGCACAGTGCTCGCCGTATGGGCCATCGTCAGCCCTTCACCAAGGTTGAGATCACTGCGATCAACGGCTAAGGAGGTAAATTACAATGGCACATAAAAAGGGCGTAGGCAGCACCAAGAACGGCCGCGATTCCGCAGCACAGCGTCTGGGCACCAAGCGTGCAGACGGTCAGTTCGTTCTGGCCGGCAACATCCTGGTTCGTCAGCGTGGCACCCACATCATGCCGGGTGAGAACGTTGGCAAGGGCAGCGATGACACCCTGTTTGCTCTGGTGGACGGTACCGTCCGTTTCGAGCGCGTGGGCAAGAACGGCAAGAAGTGCAGCGTCAAGCAGTAACTTCTTTCGGATAACTGCAAAACGTAGAGAGCCGGACCCTCGTGGCCCGGCTCTTTTTGATGAAAAATAAGGAGGGGCTGTATGGCAGCACAAACCAACTTTATCGACATCGCCACGATATGGCTCCACGCGGGCAAGGGCGGCGATGGCGCGGTGAGCTTTCACCGCGAAAAATTCGTGGCCGCTGGCGGCCCGGACGGCGGCGACGGCGGCCGCGGCGGCGACATCATCTTTGTGGTGGACGATCACTTGACCACCCTGATGGACTTCCGCTACAAGCGCAAGTATGTGGCCCCGGAGGGCGGCAAGGGCGGCGCAAGCCTGTGCCACGGCAAGAACGCCGAGAACCTTGTCATCAAGGTGCCGCTGGGCACGGTCATCAAGGACGCCGAGAGCGGCCTTGTCATCGCCGACCTGTCCGACCACAACCCGGTCACTATTGCGAAGGGCGGCCGCGGCGGCTATGGCAATGCACATTTTGCCACTCCCACCCGCCAGATCCCCAAGTTTGCAAAGCCCGGTATGCCCGGCGAGGACATTCAGGTGACGCTGGAGCTGAAACTGATCGCGGATGTGGGCCTGATCGGCTTCCCCAATGTGGGCAAGTCTACCCTGATCTCTACCATCAGCGCGGCCAAGCCCAAAATTGCAAATTACCACTTCACCACCCTGGTGCCCACGCTGGGCGTCGTGTCGGTGGCAGAAGGCGCAAGCTTTGTCTGTGCCGACATCCCCGGCCTGATCGAGGGTGCCAGCGAGGGCATTGGTCTGGGCCATGACTTCCTGCGCCATGTGGAGCGCTGCCGCCTGCTGCTGCATGTGGTGGACGTCTCCGGCAGCGAGTGCCGTGAGCCCATCGAGGACTTTGAAAAGATCAACGAGGAACTGGCCAAGTTCAGCCCTGTGCTGGCCGAGCGTCCGCAGATCGTGGTTGGCAACAAGTGTGATCTGGCTACCGAGGAGCAGATCGAAGCATTCCGCCAGTATGTAGAGGGCAAGGGCCTGACCTTTGTGCCCATCTCCGCCGCCACCATGCAGGGCGTCAAGGAACTGCCGGGTCTCGTGTACAACCGCCTGAAGGATATCCCGCCGGTGCCGGTGTTCGCGCCCGAGTACAAGAAGCCCGAACCCAAGGCCAACGACCGCTCTTTCAACATCAAGCGCATGGAAGCCCATGTGTGGAGCGTGGAAGCCCCGTGGCTGGAATACATTCTGGCTGGCAGCAATGTGGATGACTACGAAAGCCTGCAGTTCTTCCAGCGTCAGCTGGGCGACAGCGGCATTCTGGATGCTCTGGTGGAAAAGGGCGTGCAGGAGAACGATACCATCCTCATCGGCGATTACCAGTTCGACTATATCTTCTAAGAGGTCACTATGAACGAACTTGAAAAGATCGACCCGCGGGAACTGAGCCCTCTGGCGCTGGCCTTTGTGGGTGACAGCGTGCTGGAACTGCTGGTGCGTCAGCGTCTGGTGGAGCACCACCGCCTGTCAGCCGGCAGGCTCAACGCGGAAAAGGTCAAGTACGTCTCGGCCCGGGCACAGTTCCGGGAGGAGCAGTTGCTGGAACCGCTGTTCACCGAGGATGAGCTGGCCGTGTTCAAACGGGGCCGCAACGCCAGCAAAGCCAGTGTGGCAAAGCATGCTTCCCCGGAGGAATACCGTGCTTCCACCGGCTTCGAATGCCTGCTGGGCTGGCTGTACCTGAACGGTCAGCTGAGCCGTGTGCACGAGCTGTTTGATACGCTGTGGCAGCAGTTCGACCCCAACGAACGATAAACATGCGAAAGCCCGCTGCTTTCCGCACTGGAAAACAGTGCCGGAGGGCAGCGGGCTTTGCAATTTGAGAAAGATCAGAGGCTCACGCCTGTGGTCCATCAGGCGCGCAGGGCAGCGTTAGCGGCTGTTTTTGGCGTTGCTGGAACGGTTGCTCGTGGAGTTCTTGGCGCTCTCATCGTCGGCACCCTTGGTGTACTGGTTGGGGTGCTTGTGCTCGTTGGTGGCACTGTTGGTGGTCTGGTTGCTGGTGCGGTTGGAAGTCTGGTTGGACGTGCGGTTTGAGGTCTGATTCTTGCAGTTGTTGCTGCGGTTTTCGGTTGCCATAGTGAATGCTCTCCTTTCGGTTTTCCGTGCGGGGCGGTGTGCCCCTCACACAGCCTAGTTTGGCCGCAGACGGCGGCTTTATACATCCCACAGGAGGAATGCAGAATGCCTACAGAATATTTTGAGCAGCGGGAGCGCGCCCTGCTGGGGGAACGGTTCGATGTGCTGTATGCGGCCCCGCAGGAGACCGCCGAGCGCGGCGTCACCGTGTCGGCACTGCGCGCTTCGCCGGAGCAGTTTGCACAGAAGGCGGATTTTCCGCTGGAAGCTTCGCCCTTCTGCAAGGCGGCATTCGTGGTGCACCAGCCGGATTTTAAGCCCGGACGCCACCCCTACCACCACGCGGGCGTGTTCTACTCGCAGGAGCCGTCGGCGTCCTCGGCGGCACCCCTGCTGGGCGTGCAGCCCGGGATGCGTGTGCTGGACATGTGCGCCGCGCCTGGCGGCAAGAGCAGCCAGCTGGCTGCCGCACTGCAGGGCCGGGGCGTGCTGGTGAGCAACGAATACGTTGCCGCCCGCGCGGATATCCTGAAAAGCAACCTGGAACGCATGGGCGTGCCCAACGCGGTGGTGCTTAACGAGACGCCCGCCCGCATTGCGGACGCTCTGCCGGAGTTCTTCGACCGGGTGCTGGTGGATGCGCCCTGTTCCGGTGAGGGCATGTTCCGCAAGGAGCCGGTGGCCCGCACCCAGCATTGTGAAGCACTGGTGAAGCAGTGTGCCGCGCTGGGGGCCGAGATTTTGGACTGTGCCGCCGCCGTGCTGGCCCCGGGCGGGCAGCTGGTGTATTCCACCTGCACCTTTGCGCCCGAGGAGGACGAAGGCCAGGTGGCGGCATTTCTGCAGCGCCACCCGGAGTTCGAGCTGGCCGATGCGCTGGGCAATGTGGACTATACCTTTGGCAGCGAGGGCGAAGCTAACCGCACCGGCGGACTGCCGCTGGATGTGAGCAAGGTACGCCGCATCTGGCCCTGTCAGGGCGGTGAGGGCCACTTTATGGCTCGACTTGTGAAGAACGGCACGCCGCGTGCTCTGCCTGCAGAAGGAGAGTACACCCCGGAAGAACAGCTCTGGCTGGCCGCTGCGGAAGCCGCAGGCAAAAAAGCCAAGGGCAAAGGCGGCAAGCCTGCCAAGGCTGCGGATGCCCGCAGTGCCCGCCGCGAGAATGCCCGCGCCTGCCGGGAAGCCGTGCGGGGTGCTGGGCGCAGCCGGGAGACGGCAGCCGAGGCGGTGAGCCCGGCGCAGAGTCTTGCCGCATGGCAGGAATTTGCGAAGGAATATTTCCCGGCGCTGGCAGACCGGCCTGCCGTGGTGCACGGCGGCGGTGTGCTGCTGCCGGTGCCCTTCCCACAGACGAACCTGCATGTGCTGCGCGCAGGCGTGTTCGTGGGCAGCGTGCAGAAGGGCCGCTTTGTGCCGGAGCACCACCTATTCACGGCGTTTGGTGCGCTGTGCGTGAACCGCGAGGAGCTGACCCTCAGCGACCCGCGCACCGTGGAGTACCTCTCCGGCCGCGAAGTGGAAGCCCGCACCGCCGCCGACGGCTGGTGCTGCGTGACGGTGGACGGCTGGACGCTGGGCGGTGGAAAGGTATCCAGCGGACGGGTGAAAAACCACTACCCCAAGGCGCTGCGCCTGCTGTAAACCGGCAGAAAAAGCGCATTTTTCCGCACGATTCGCCGAAAACCGGGCCGATAAGGCTTGAACGCTCTGCCCGGTTGTGCTACAATAATAGAGTTAGATTTTGTGTGCTGCCACAATGCGGGCGACCACAGCCCGTCTGCCCGCAGGCGGAGATTTGAGAATATACAGGAGGCTCTTTCCCATGTCTGGACATAGCAAATGGAACAATATTAAGCGCAAGAAGGAAAAGACCGACGGCGCAAAAGCCAAGGTCTTTACCAAGATCGGCCGCGAGATCAGCGTTGCCGTGCGTACCGGCGGCCCGAACCCCGCTTCCAACAGCAAGCTGGCTGACCTGATCGCCAAGGCAAAGCGCATGAGCGTGCCCAACGATAACATCCAGCGCATCATCAAGAAGGCTGAGGGCGGCGACAAGACCGAGTACGAAGCAATCACCTATGAAGGCTACGGCCCCGGCGGCGTGGCTGTCATGGTGGAGACCCTGACCGATAACCGCAACCGTACCGCTGCTGACCTGCGCCACTACTTCGACAAGAACGGCGGCAATCTGGGTGCTATGGGCTGCGTGGGCTTCCTGTTCAGCCAGAAGGGTGTCATTGACATCTCTCTGGAAGATAAGGATGCCGACGAGGCCATGATGGACGCTCTGGACGCCGGTGCTGAGGACTTCGACGCCAGCGAGGATGCAGCCGAGATCACCACCGATCCCGAGAACTACTCTGCTGTGGTCAAGGCCATGGAGGAGAAGGGCTACGAGATCCTGTCCGACGACCTGGCCATGGTGCCCATGACCACCACCCGTCTGACCGACCCCGATCAGCTCAAGGCTATGGGCAAGCTGCTGGATGCGCTGGAGGACAATGACGATGTCCAGAACGTCTGGCATAGCCTGGAGAACGAGGAAGACCTGCCGGAATAATCGGCTGGGTTATTAACTCTTTGCTCTGAACGAAGACAAAATTAAGCCGCTCCTTGCGCCTGAAAACGCGAAGGGCGGCTTTTTTGTATGCAAAAATCCCCTGCCGGCAAGGGAAGCACCGGCAGGGGAAAGGGGAGAAAACGTTCTTTATTTACTTCACGCTGGCAAGGAAGCGCGCAAAGCCTGCGCGGCCGGCTTCGTCCAGCTTATAGACACCGGCATCAGTGAGCACTTCGGCGAACACATGGCCGATCTCATCCTGCAGGATGGGGTGCACATTGTCTGCATTCAGCTCCGGGTGGCGGGCCAGGATGTCCTCGGCCCACGCGGCGTGCTTTTGCAGCTCCTCGGGGTACTGGGCAGTGGGGACGCGCTGTACCAGCACATCGGCAAGCTCGGCCATCTCCTTTTTCAGGCGGCTGGGCAGAACGGCCAGGCCCATGACCTCGATGAGGCCGATGTTCTCCTTTTTGATGTGGTGCAGTTTTGCATGGGGGTGGAACACGCCCAGCGGATGCTCCGGCGTGGTGATGTTGTTGCGCAGCACCAGATCCAGCTGATACTTGCCATCCCGCATCCGGGCAATGGGGGTGATGGTGTTGTGGGGCTCGCCGTCGGTCTCGGCGAAGATGAAGCAGCTCTCGTCCGAGTAGCCGCGCCATGCGGTCAGAATTTTATCGGCCAGCTCCACAAGACGGGCATCATCCTCACTTGTCAGGCGGATGCAGCTCATGGGCCAGTGCACGATACCGGCATCCACATCCTCAAAACCGGGGAAGACCCACTTCTTCTCGACGGGAGCCTTTGCCATAGCGAATTCATAGTGGCCGCCCTGGAAATGGTCGTGGCTGAGAATGCTGCCGCCCACGATGGGCAGGTCGGCGTTGCTGCCCACGAAATAGTGGGGGAACAGGCCCACGAAATCCAGCAGCTTGCGGAAGGTAGCACGCTCGATCTTCATGGGAGTGTGCTGGTTGTTGAACACGATGCAGTGCTCGTTGTAGTAGACGTAGGGGCTGTACTGCAGGTTCCAAGCGCTGTCGTTGATGGTGAGAGGGATAATACGGTGATTCTCGCGGGCGGGGTGGTTCATGCGGCCTGCATAGCCTTCGTTCTCGGCGCAGAGCTGGCACTTGGGGTAGGCGCTCTGGGGAGCCAGTTTGGCGGCGGCAATGGCCTTGGGGTCTTTCTCGGGCTTCGAGAGGTTGATGGTGATATCCAGATCGCCGTAGGGGGTCTTGGTGACCCATTTCAGGTCGCGTTTGATGCGGTAGCGGCGGATATAATCGGTGTCCTGACTGAATTTATAGAACCAGTCGGTTGCGGCCTGCGGGCCTTCGCTTTCGTAGCGTTCCTCGAAATTGGCGCGCACGATGCTGGGCCGCGGGGTCAGCACACCCATGAGTTTGGTGTCAAACAGGTCCCGGGCGGTGGAGTTGTCCTCGCACACGCCGCGGGCAACGGCATCGTCCACCAGCGTTTTCAGGATGCTTTCCAGATCGGTATAGCACACCTCGCTCTCCGGCGCGGTAAAGTCGTCCAGCTGCATGGTCATGAGCAGCTGGTTGCGGATGTAGATCTCATCATCGGGCAGGATCAGCCCGGTGTCCAGCCCGTAGTTCACGAGCTGCTGGATGGCAGTGGAGATCACAGCACAGCGCCTCCTTCCGGACGGATGCTCAGCACATGGCAGCGGCCCTCGCCGAGGATGGCCTCCATGTGGGCCTTGAAGTCTGCCAGCATTTCCACCGGCACAAAGGCCTGTGCGGTACCGGCAAAGCCGCCGCCGTGCACGCGCACAGCGCCCTTGCCGTTCAGGTAATGCTTGGCAGCGGCGATGGTCACGCCCATCTCCTGATGCTCCTTGTATCCGGCAGGGATGACGTTCTGCAGGTATTCCCAGCTGCTGTCGCCGGACTCGGTGACGAGGGAGAGGAAGGTGTCAAAATCGCCCTCACGCAGAGCAGCCACCTGCTTTGCCACGCGGTCGTTGTCGGCATAGATGTGGAAGGCGCGCAGCACGGCGCGGTCACCGCACTGCTTGCGGCACTCCGGCAGCTTTGCGAGGAAGGTGTCAAACGGCACGTCCCGCAGCACTTCGCCGCCGCACACGGCAGCCACCGCGCGGCACTCGGCGGGCACAGCAGCGTACTCGTCGGTCAGGTCGGCGTGGTCGGCGCAGGAATCCAGGATGCACAGGGCAAGGCCTGCCTTGGAGAAATCCACGGCCACCGGCTCCACATCCGGGTGGGCCGGATCGGCAAAATCAATGGTGATGATGTTGCCCACGCTGGAAGCCATCTGATCCATCAGGCCGCAGGGCTTGCCGAAGTAGACGTTCTCAGCCCACTGGCCGATCTGTGCGATCTCGATGGGGGAGACCTTTTCGGTCATGAAGCAGTCGTTCAGGATGACGCCGATCAGCACTTCGAACGCCGCCGAGGAAGAAACGCCGCTGCCCTTGGGCACATTGGAAGCAACGTACACATCCAGACCGGAGAGTGCTGCGCCCCGCTGGCGGAAGGCTTCGCACGCGCCGCGCAGCAGGGAAATGGTGGTGTTTTCTTCTTCTTTGCGGGCGGCCAGGTCGGCAAGGTCGATGACGCACAGATCATAGCCTTCGCTCTGCACCCGCAGCTGGTTCAGGCTGTTGGGGGCGGCGGCGGCGATCATATCAATGTTCACGCTGCCGGCCAGTACGCGGCCGTGCTGGTGGTCGGTGTGGTTGCCGCCGATCTCGGTGCGGCCGGGGGCGCTGTACAGACCGGCCTCGGCATGGGGGCCGAAGGTGGCTTCCAGCCCGTCCAGAACAGCCGTATAGCGGGCGGCCTGTGCGGGCGTTTCTTCCGGCTTACAGCAGTAAAGCGAAGCCAGACGTGCGGCGTGGGTGCCGCCGGTCAGCTCCTGCTTCCATATGGAAATGGATTTCATCATAGGATATCCTCCTTTTGAGCGGGTTCGGGTGGGGTTGCGCTGCGGCACACACAGACAGACCACAGCCTTGTAAGCCTATAATATAAAAATCCACTGCAAAAAACCATGTGTTATTGTTGCAGCTCAATGAAAAGTTGCAAAAAGGCGAAAATTCGGCAGGCAGAAAGAACCATACGAAAGAAATAAAATATGAAATAAAACAGAAAAAGGATTGTGAAAAACGACTGCGAAACGGCAGGCGGGGCACTTGCACTTTGCTGCGGCGCAACATGGAGATTTGCGCTTTCACAGGGCAGCAAAAAAGCGCTGCGCCGGAAAAACCGGACACAGCGCGGCAAAAATGCGGAAGCACAGGGCGGCTCAGCGGGCCAGCAGGGCGCGGCGAAGGTGCGTCAGGTGCTCCAGCATGTCAAGGTAGACATCGGCGTAAAGGGGATGATCGGCATAGGTGAGCAGATCGACCAGATTTTCAATGAGCGCATTTACAACAAACAGCTTGACAGACAGCATAAAAAATTCCTCCGAAAAAAGGCGGCGCCGGGGTGGGGCTGGTCTTGCAAGAACCTCTTTACAATGCTATTATATAACCAAAAGAGGAAAGCTGTTAGGAGAAAACATCTCAATTAATAGGAGAAAATCGTCATGGCGGATGAAAATGGTCTGTGGCAGGTCGTGGTAGGTGATGACGGAAAAGAGATCATCAGGGTGGGCACACCGGAGTTCCCGATGGAGATCTGGGGCCCATGGGACGGGCAGCCTTATGAGCGGTGCGGCTCGGTGCCGTGGCACTGGCACGACGAAGTGGAGATCAACTATGTGACGGAAGGCAGCCTGCTGGGCATGGCCGATGGCAAAAGCTTTCGGCTGCAGGCCGGGCAGGCGCTGTTTGTGGGCTCCGGCGTGCTGCACGGCAACCGGGCCGTGGAAGAAAACGGGCTCATTCACCAGATCTCCATCGTGTTCGACCCGTCGGTGGTGGGCGGGGCATCCGGCAGCGTGTTCTGGCAGAAATATCTGGGCCCGGTGCTCTGTGCGCCGGAGTGCCGGTGCATCCCGATCCTGGGCGGGGCCGTGTGGGAACAGCAGGCGCTGGCTGAGCTGCAGCACATTGCAGAGCTCTGGCCGCGCAAGGCCCCGGGCTATGAGTTCGAGGTGCGGGCGGCGCTGTCCCGGGTGATCTTCCTGCTGGCGGAAAACTGTTTGCAGCACGCGCAGGCACCGTCGGAACGGGACCTGCGGGACGCCGAGCGCATCAAACAGATGATCGACTTTGTACGCGCGCACCGGGCGGAGGCCATCACCACGGAACAGATCGCGGCCAGTGCGGCCATCAGCGTGAGCGAATGCCTGCGGTGCTTCCGCCGTATGATGGACCTGACCCCGAAGGAATACCTGCGCCAGCACCGCATCCGCCACGCGGTGCAGCTGCTGGAAAACACGGATAAGAGCATCACCCGCATCGGGGAGGAATGCGGCTTTGAGGACATGAGCTATTTTGCCCGGGTATTCCGGGCCGAGAAGGGCTGCACACCGTCGGAGTATCGGGAAAAAGAAAAGGGCGGCGGGTAGTTTCTCCGAAGACCGTCCGCTGGGGTGGGACCCTGTTGCCAAAGGCAATAGGGCGGGCGATGGAATGGCCCGTCTCGTGTCTGAGGAGAAAGCTACCCGCTGCCCTGTTGGCTTGCGGGTCAAAATATTATTTTGTAAAATCGCTGCCGGTCAGGCCGTCCATATTCAGCATGCCTTCCAGCGCGGCAATGTCGGCCGAAACATCCAGCGCGTCGGACTGGAACAGCTTGTCCAGCTGGTTTTCAAAGGCGGAGATCAGCAGGTCCATGCTGCGCTCGATGTTCTGCTTGGCTTCGGTGATGTTCTCCCCCTGCACATCCTGCGCGGCCAGGCTGGCATAGGTGTTCAGCAGCTTCAGGGCTGTGGGCAGGTAGTAATCCATAAACTTCTGCAGCTGGGCCTTTTTGCCGGGGTCCTGCTTGGCCAGCTCAAAGATGCGGGCACTGACGGTTTCCAGGCGGCTGATCTTGGCGGTCATCACCGGGTCCGGGATAGCAGCGTTGGCCTGCCGCAGCTGCTGCAGCAGGGCGGCATATTCGTCGGCCGGTTCAGCCGGGGCCTTCGGCTGCGGGGCCGGTTCCGGCCGGGGCGGCTGGGGTGCCGCGCCGCGCACCACAAGGGTCCCGGTGCGGTTGTCGATGTAGGCATCGGCACCGAAGTAGCCGTGCTCAATGGCGTTCTGAAGTGTGGTGCGTCCCTTGGCTTCCTCCACACCCGCTGCGGCAAACAGCTCAGCCAGCGGGATGTTGTCGCGGCCGCCGACGATCGTATCCAGAAGCTGTTCCAGCTTGTGGGTGCGCCGCATATGCAGGCCGGTGAACAATGCTGCACCGCCGCCGATCATCTGGGCAAGGCTGCTGAACAGCTCGCCCCAGTCGATGTAGTAGGGGAACAGCCCAAAAACATCGGTCAGCCCGGCGAAACCCGCCACCAGAAAGATCGCACCAATGACCGTGCACAGGGCCGTCAGGTCTTTCTGGCGCTTGCGGGCAGTCTGCTGGTCGTAGGTGGGGCGGTCGGGGTCTGGGGCAGCGGCCGCACCGGGCATGGGCGGCGTGCGTGCCGGACGGATCTCCACCGGAGGAGTGTTCGGGAGCCCTGCCGCGGACTGCTCCTCCTTCTGGGCATTTTTGTCGATGCTTTTCAGGATGAGCAGCAGCAGGCCCAGCGGTGCCGAGACGGCAAAGGCAACGAAGATGGCGATGGTGGGGATCTGCGCAAAATAATGTTTTTTTGGCTGCATGGGCAAAAAACCTCTCAATCCGGCATACCTGCCCCGGCCGGGACAGAAAAAGACCACGTTCCACTCTATTATAGCGGAGCGTGGTCTTTTTGTTAAGGGGTAAAATCTATGCGTGCGAAAAGGCAGGGGAGTAAGACCGCCTTTTCCAGGGAAACGTTACTTCATCAGGCTGCAGACGGCCTCGGCGTAGGCGGCGGGATCATCCACCGGCAGGCCCTCGATCAGCTGTGCCTGTGCATACAGCAGGGCGCTGTACTTTTTCACCTTGTCGGTGTCACCGGCCTCCTGAGCGGCCTTCAGTACGGCGAACACGGGGTGGTTCACGTTCAGCTCCAGCACCTTGTCGCTCTTGACACCCTCGCTGCCGGGCTGCTTGGACAGCACCTTTTCCATCTCGATGGACAGCGGGCCGTCCGCACTCAGGCACACCGGGTGATCCTTCAGGCGGGTGGAGACCTTGACTTCCTTCACCTTGCCGTCCAGTGCATCCTTCATGGCGTCGAACAGGGACTTGTTCTCGGCGGTGGCATCCTCGGCGGCCTTCTTCTCCTCATCCGTTTCCAGGCCCAGGTCGCCGCTGTTGACGTTCTTGAACTCCACGGTGCCGTCCTTGCCTTCGGCATCCTTGCGCGGATAAGTGCGCAGGATCTGCAGGCAGAACTCGTCCACATCCTCGGTCAGCAGCAGCACGTCATAGCCCTTGTCCAGCACCAGCTCGGCAGAGGGCAGCTTTGCCAGACGGTCGGTGGAGTCACCGGCAGCGAAGTAGATGTACTTCTGCTCGGCGGGCATCTTGTCGATGTACTCCTGCAGGGTGACCATCTTCTGCTCCTTGGCGGACCAGAACAGCAGCAGATCACGCAGCAGCTCGGCGTGCATGCCGTAGTCGGAGTAAGCGCCGAACTTGATCTGGCGGCCGAATTCCTTCCAGAACTCCTCATACTTTGCGCGGTCGTTGGCCAGCATGGCGTGCAGCTCGTTCTTGATCTTCTTTTCCAGTGCGTTGTGGATCAGCTTGAGCTGGTTGTCCTTCTGCAGCATCTCGCGGCTGATGTTCAGGCTCAGGTCCTGGCTGTCCACGATGCCCTTGACGAAGCTGAAGTAATCGGGCAGCAGGTCAGCACACTTTTCCATGATGAGCACGCCGGATGCGTACAGGGCAAGGCCCTTTTCGTAATCCTTGGTGTAGAAGTCGTAGGGGCGGTGGCTGGGCACGAACAGCAGGGCGTTGTAGTTGGCAGTGCCCTCGGTGCGGCTCACGATGACGCGGGCCGGGTCGGAGTAGTCGGCGAACTTGTCCTTATAGAAGGTGGCGTACTCCTCGTCGGTCACTTCGCTCTTTTGCTTTTTCCAGATGGGCACCATGCTGTTCAGGGTCTCCAGCTCGGTGTAAGTTTCCCACTCGGGCTTGTAATCCTCGGGCTTCGGGTCCGGTTCCGGCTTCTGGCGCTCATGCTGGCGTTCCATCTGGATGGGGTAGCGCACATAGTCACTGTATTTCTTCACGATGGCCACGATACCGTACTCATCAAGGAAGTTGTCATAGTTATCGGTATCGGTGTTGGGCTTGATGTGCAGGATGATCTGGGTGCCGGCGGTGTCCTTCTCGGCGGGGGTCATCTCGTAGCCATCCACACCGGAAGACTCCCACTGCCATGCCTCATCGGAGCCGTAGGCCTTGGAGATGACGGTGACTTTGTCGGCCACCATGAAGGAGGAGTAGAAGCCGACGCCGAACTGACCGATGATGTCGATGTTCTCGTCCTTGTTGTCCTTCTTGAAGTCCAGAGAACCGGAATGAGCAATGGTGCCCAGGTTCTGCTCAAGCTCCTCTTTGGTCATGCCGATGCCGTTATCCTCGATGGTCAGGATGCGGTTGTCCTTATCGCGGGTGATGAGGATGCGGAAATCGCCCTTGTTCATGCCCACGGAGGTGTCGGTCAGGCTCTTATAATACAGCTTGTCGATGGCGTCCGATGCGTTGGAGATCAGCTCACGCAGGAAAATTTCCTTGTTGGTGTAGATGGAGTTGATCATCATATCCATCAGCTTTTTGCTTTCAGCCTGAAATTCTTTCTTTGCCATAACTGCAAAACCTCTTTTTATCTGTATTCGGTGCCCAGCACTCGAAGCGTAAAACTGCTTTTGAATACTTAGCACTCATAACTTTCGAGTGCTAATATACACCGTCACAAAGCAAAAATCAAGGGCTTTCATAAAAAGTTTAAAAAATGGAAAAAGAAAAGCATCCGGCAGCGACATTTGAGTTGTCACTGCCGGATGCGATAGATCATAGATCAGACAATTTTACTTTATCATAGGCACCATTCTTACGATCTTCCGGGTGCGGTTCAAGGCCGATGATGGTGATCTCCTCTTTTCCGGGTCCATATACCCAATACATTCGCATGGCACTGCTGTTTCGGTTCTCAAGATATGATTGCCACACCCGCATCCCGTAGCGTCTGGAAAGCGGAGCAATCTCGTGCGTTTTCAGGCTGGGATAAAACGGGTCTTCGGACAGCTTTTTTAAGGCACTGCCCCATTTTTTGTAGAGCTGAAGCTCGGTTTTGCCAATGGTGCCGCTGCGAAATTTTGCCTGAAGGGATGACCAGAGTTCTTCCATTTCAGGAATTCCCATTCGAATGCTATAATTCATTTCCGCCTCTCCGCTCAAAAGTCAGAAAGGTCGATGGGGGAAGATACCGTTCCGGCGTTGAAGTTTGCAACGGCTTCATCCATTGCCTTTAAGGAGCGAGCAGAGATCGTATCCGGCACAGCCAGGACCCGCGGTTCCAGAATGATGCAGCCGTTTTTATAGATTTTGACATTATAGTTTTCGAACGCAGCACCACGCAAAGTGATTCGCTTTTTGGAATCAAGATGAGCATCATAAACTTTTACGGTTTCCATAAGATCACCTCTCAGTATATGTGGGAATTCCCACTTCCCGCTTTTATTATATGCGTAACTGTGTGATTTGTCAACTGAAATTAGAGTTTGGATGAGGACGAAAGTGGTTTTGAACTTCTCGTGTGCTTTTGGTTGCGCTTTGCGCAAAGTGTGCTATAATGAACCGCAAAGAGTGTGAAAAAGGAGGAAAAGCAAAATGCAGCTGAAACAGCTGGAACTTGTCGGCGGCGGGGCGCTGACCGTTTACCTGCGGGATTCCTGCGAGCGGATGCCCCGCGCCATCGACCGGCCTTTGGTGCTGGTGGTGCCCGGCGGCGGCTACACCCACGTCAGCGCCCGGGAGGGCGACCCGGTGGCCCTGCAGTTCGCTGCGGCGGGGTACCACACCGCCGTGCTGGACTATGCCATCTGCGAAAAAGCGCGAGACTACCTGCCCCTGCGCCAGCTGGCCCAGGCCATCGGCCTTGTGCGGGAACATGCCGCCGCGTGGCATGTGCTGCCGGAAAAGATCGCGGTGTGCGGCTTTTCGGCGGGCGGGCACCTGGCCCTTTCCAGTGCGGTGCTGGAGATCCCCGGCGAAGCTGACCAGCCACGGCCCGACGCGGTGATCCTGGGCTATCCAGTGGTCACGGCGGGGGAATATGCCCACCGCGGCAGCTTTGCACAGCTGGCGGGCACCGCCGACCGGGCCGCACAGCAGGCCTTTGGGCTGGAAGACAAGATCATGCCCGAGACACCGCCGGTGTTCGTCTGGCATACGATGGAAGACGAGACGGTGCCGGTGGAGAACACCCTGCTGCTGGTGAGCGCCCTGCACGCAGCGGGCGTGCCCTGCGAAGCACACCTGTTTGAAAAAGGTGTCCACGGCACCAGTATCAGCACCGTGGAAGTGGACCGGCCCAGCCGCCACCGGCACCACTGGGTGGAACTGGCCGTGGAATGGCTGGGGGACACATTTGGCTGGTCCGTCGGTTAAATGCAGTCTGATTTGAACGAACCTACAAAAAATTCACAATTAAACTGTTGACTTGCACAAGGCTTTGCCGTATACTGGTCAGCAGGGACAAACTAAAAGGGGCTTGTCCCCATGGAAGAAGGAAAATCAATATGGTTATGGACCCGACACTGCCGCGCATCTCGGTGCGCGATCTGCTCATGCAGGCATTTCTCACCGGCTGGGAGCTTTCGGACAAGGCGGTCTCGCAGGACGAATACCTGCAGAGCTCCATCCAGGTCATTGAAGTGCTGCAGGTGGAGCCGGAAAGCCTCTATGCGGAAGAAGGCCTCGGCCTGCCGGACGGCGAGGAAGTGGACCACCTGGACGACTGGCTCCGTGCGGACGGCAAGTGGCTGTACTACGGTGTGGAGGAGGAAAATTTCTTCCTCATCCAGTGGTACCCCGACGAGGCTTCGGCCCGGGCAAAGCTGGCCCAGCTGGAAGAACTGGGCGACGGCCGGCAGTATCTGGTGGACCTGTCGCTCGTGCGGCAGAACCCCTCCAGCGCAGAAAACTTCGGCAATTCCAACCCGGTGCAGCTGCGCTCCTGACCATGTTCACTTTACCGGCTTGCCGGTCGATGCGAAAGGAAACTTTGCAGAATGCAGCTTTCTGAAACAGAACGCGAACAGCTTTATGAGATCGTGGAGAAATATGACCATCACCCCGAGGTGCAGCGGATGCGGGAGTATATCCAGCATGGCTCGGTGACCACCTATCAGCACTGCAAAAATGTGGCGCTGGTCAGCTTCTGGCTCAACCGCCGCCTGCACCTGCACGCCGACGAGACCTCGCTGGCCGTGGGTGCGCTGCTGCACGATTTTTATCTGTATGACTGGCACACCAAGGGCACCTTCCACGGCCTGCGCCGCCTGTTTGAGATGCACGGCTTCTCCCACCCGGGTTATGCCTGCGTCAACGCAAAGCGGGTGTTCGGCGTCACCAAAAAGGAGCAGAGCATCATTGCCAGCCACATGTGGCCGCTGACCTTCCGTCATGTGCCCACCTGCCGCGAGGCGATCATCGTCTGCCTGGCCGATAAGTACTGCGCCGTGGTGGAGAGCATGTTCCAGCGCTCCCGCGCAGGCACGGTCGTCAGCGGGTCGGTGGAGATCGACGGCGAGGAATGGTAACTCCTGCTGAAAAATCACATACAAAAGGGGCTTCCTGTATCGTTTGCAGGAAGCCCTTTTTTGCAGATCATCACAGTTTTTTGTAGCCGACCGGCTCATCCGCGGCGGCGCGGTATTCCATCAGGTAGGTGTCCAGCCAGCGGCCGTGGCAGTCCCGGGCAATGCGCTCCCGGCGGCCCACCAGCCGGAACCCGCATTTGGTGTGCAGGGCGCGGCTGGCCGCATTGTCCTGCAACACGGTGGACTGCAGGGTCCAGTAACCGGCGGCCTCGGCCTGCCGGCACAGCTCGGTGAGCAGATGATACCCCAGCCCGTGGCCGCGGAACTTCTCGCCGATATAAATGCTCACCTCGGCCACACCCCGGTAGCACCAGCGCGGGTCCACCCGGTGCAGGGCTGTCCAGCCCGCAATGACGCCGCCTGCCAGCAGAACCAGACGGCATTCCCGGATGTGGGAAGCATCCCAGGCAGCATAGGGCGGGCAGTCGGTCTGGAAGGTGGCATGCTCGGTGGCGATGCCTTCCAGGTAAATTCTGGAAACGGATTTCCAATCTTCCGGCCGCATGGACCGGACCTCAATTTCACGCATACTCTGATTCCGGCAGGCGGTTTGAAAAACGCCTGCACCCTCTTATCCAAAACTGTTTCCAGTATAGCAGAATTCGAGCCGCTGCACAAGCGCCGGACTGCACAGAATTGCTTTGACAATGGGACGGTTTATGATACAATAAAGTTTATAAAGCAGCCGGGCCGGAAAGGCCGGGCAGATAAACGGAGGTCAAAAAACCGATGAAGAAGTTTTTCGCGGCGGTGGGCACCCTGTGCGTGGCAGTGTGCCTGGCAGTCTCAGCATTCGCAGCCGAGTATGGGGAGCCGAACATCACCACCCAGACGACCATGAAGGAACTGCGGGAAAACCCCAGCATCAAGGGGTCCGGGTTCTATACTTACTGCAACGAGTGGATCGAGGGCGATACGTCGTATGACGATACGCCGATCTCGGGCTATGTCAGCTACGCGGCGGCCGAAGATGCAGCCGAGGGCATGAACCTTGTCATTGAAAACTACAACAAGGGCGTGCAGATCACCTGGCAGGTCTACACCCAGGAACAGATCGCCGAGACCCCGGCGCTGGGCATGGTGCAGCTGTTTTATTTCCCGGCCGAGACCGAGAACGCAAAGTACGTCATGGTGGTGCCCGGCAACGGCGGCAACACCACGGCAGAGCTGAACGAGGGCGCGTCCATCGCAAACCAGCTGCATGAGCTGGGCTATGCGGTGTTTGTGCTGCGGTACCGCTCCTTCCTGAACGCCAGCGACAATGCACCGGTATACGACATCGGCAACGCGCTGAAATACCTGTATGAGAACGCAGATCAGTTTGGCGTGCAGCGCGACAACTACGCCGTGATGGGCTTTTCCTCCGGCGGCCACATCGTGGGCCTGGTCGGCTCGGACAACGAGCAGTTCGGCTACAAGGCCTTTGGCATCCCGCAGCCTGCGGCGCTGCTGCTGGGCTACCCCATCAACGATTTCTTTGAAGTCAAGCCGGTGTACCACATCATCATGGACCCGCTGGAAGTGGGCTGGCGCTATTACTGGACCAACATTTCGGACGTGGTGAATGAGAACTACACCCCCACCTTCTTCTTCTATGGCAAGAATGACGTCTACATGAAGCGGATGGGTTACTGCCTGCAGGGCCCGCTGCTGGAAAAGACGCTGAAGGAAAAAGGCGCGACCTACGAGTGCCATGTGTATGAGGATGCGCCCCATGCCATCGGCCCAGGCCGCCACACCGATGCGGACGGCTGGATCAAGCTGGCTACCGAGTTCTGGGAAGAACAGTGCAAATAAACGCGGAAATAAAGATGTGAAGGGGAATTTGGTGTGAACAAGAGAAGTCTGATCGCGGAGGTGCTCAGCGTCTGCCTGATGCTGGCCATGCTGCCTGCAGCGTTTGCGGTGGAACAGGGCGAAGCGAACATTACGCCGCAGACAACGATGAAAGAACTACGGGAAAATCCGTCCATCAAGGGTTCGGGCTACTATACTTACTGCAGGGAAATGCTGCCCATTGAAAGCCTGTATTGGCAGAACAAGACGTTGGCACAGTATGCAAAGCCGGAACTGGTGGAAGACTGTGCCCAGGCAATGAATCTGGTGATCGAAAACTATAACAACGGCGTGCAAGTCACATGGCAGATCTATACGCCGGAGGAGATCGAGGCGAATCCTTCGCTGGGCGGAGCACAGCTGTTCTATTATCCAGCCAGCACGCCGGGCGGAAAGTATGCACTTGTAGTGCCGGGAAATGGAAACGGCGTCACCTCGGAGATGGAGGAGGGCGGCTCGGCAGCGTACCAGCTGCATGAAATGGGTTACACCGTGTTTGTGCTGCGATACCGCTCCTTTCTGGCTGCCAGCGACAATGCACCGCTGCAGGATTTGGGCCGGGCGGTGCAGTTGATCACGGAAAATGCAGACAAGTTCCAGGTCCAGTCGGAAAACTATGCGCTGGTATGCTTCTCGGCGGGCGGACAGCTTGGCGGCCTGTTTGCGAACCGGGAAATCGGCTATGGCAACTATCCGGTGCCAAAGCCCGGCGTGCTGCTGCTTTCCTATCCGTTTGTGGATTTTACTTATGGAAAACTGGCCTATCATGTGCTCATCGATCCGGGTACGCGGGAGTGGCGCTACTATATGACCAGCCTGGCCGAAGCAGTGACGGATGACTATCCGCCGGTCTATTTCTGGTATGGAAAAGACGATCAGGTGTTAGCACTGATGGGTTTTGAAAAACAGGGCCCGGCACTGGAGCAGGCACTGGAGACCCATGAAGTGCCCCATAAGGTCACTGTGTACAACCACGCACCGCACAGCATCGGTACCGGCCGCGGCACCGACGCCGAGGGCTGGGTGAAGGATGCTGTCGCATTCTGGGAGGAACAGGTCGGCTGAAGAAGGAGAAAATGAAATGAAGCAAATGCTCCGCATGGCGGCGGTGTGCATTGGCCTGCTGCTGGTGATCGCGCTGCCGGTCTCGGCGGCAGAATACGGCGCACCGGAGATCACGCCGAAGACCACGATGAAGCAGCTGCGGGAAAACCCCAGCATCAAGGGTTCCGGGCTGTATACGTATGTCTATATCTGGGAGCGTGACTGCGACCTGCTGCGGCACAGCAAGGACAACGACACCATGGAACAGGTGATCGGCACCGAGTCGGTCAACAGCTGTGTGGCCGGGATGAACTACCTGATCGAGACCTACAACGCCGGGACACAGATCACCTACAAGCTGTTCAGCCCGGAGGAGATCGCGCAGGACGCCAGCCGTGACCGTGCCGAGCTGTATTATTTCCCGGCCGAGCAGCCGGGCGCAAAGTACGCCGTGGTGCTTTCCGGCAACGCACTGTTCTACAGCGGCGAGATGCGCGGCGGCGTTTCCACGGCGTGGGAGCTGCACCAGCAGGGCTATGCGGTGTTTGCGCTGCGCTACCGCATCGGTCTGGACGCCACGGACAATGCCCCGCTGGAAGACCTTGGCCGGGCCATCCAGTTCATCACTGCGAATGCCCAGCAGTTCGGCGTGCAGACGGAGGATTATGCGCTGGTGGGCTATTCTTCCGGCGGGCAGATCGCAGGCATCTTTGGCGGCAAAGAGCTGGGCTACCCGAACTACGGCGTGCCGAAGCCCGGTGCGCTGCTGCTGGCGTACCCCATCAACAATTTTTATGAGACGAAGCCGCTCTACCATGTTCTGCTGGATACAGATGCGCTGGAACGGCGGTACTACGATTACAACATTTCCGACTGCGTGGATGCGGATTACCCGCCCACTTACTTCTGGTATGGTCAGGACGATATCCTGCTGATCGCGTTCAATTACTGGCAGCAGGGCCCGGCGCTGCACAAGGCTCTGGAAACGTATGGCGTGCCTTATAAGGAAAGCGTCTACCGCCATGCGCCCCATGGTGTCGGCATCGGGGAAGGCACCGACGCCGAGGGCTGGGTGCAGGAGGCGATTGCCTTCTGGGAAGAACAGTGTGCATAAAAACGGAAAAGGAGCGATGAATGTGAAGCGGAAGATCATGGCGGCGCTGCTCAGTGCCGGCCTTTTGCTCCTGCTGCTGCCGGCGGCGTTTGCAGCGGAATACGGCGAAGCCAATATCACGCCCCAGACCACGATGGGGGAGATCCGTTCGAACCCAAGCATCGCGGGTTCGGGCCTGTGGACCTATGCAAAGGAGCAGAAACTGCAGGGCGCTGAAAACCTGCTGAACGGCCAGACGCTGGAAAAATATGTGGGCAGCTGGGTGGCGCAGGACTGTGCCGACGGCCTGAACCTGCTCATTGAAAACTACAACGCAGGCGTGCAGATCACGTATAAGATCTATTCCGAGCAGGAGATCGCTGAGGACAGTTCCCGGAACGACGCAGAGATCTACTATTACCCGGCCAGCACGCCCAACGCAAAGTATGCGCTGATCCTTTCCGGAAATGTGGTGACCCGCACGGCGGAAGTAAAGGAGTGCGTTTCCACCGCATACCAGCTGCACCAGATGGGCTATGCGGCCTTCGTGATGCGCTACCGCATCTACCCGGACAACGATCAGAATGCACCGCTGGACGATATTGCCCAGGCGGTGCAGTACATCACCGACCACGCCCAGCAGTTCGGCGTGCAGGCGGAGGACTATGCCGTGATCGGCCACTCTGCGGGCGGCCAGCTGACCGGCCTGTTCGGCTCGGATGCGCTGGGCTACAAAAATTACGGCCTGCTGAAGCCGGGTGCGCTGATCCTGGCGTACCCCATCGTGCAGTATGCAGAAGTGACGCCGGCCTACCGGCTGGGCGTTGACGGCCTCTCCTGCGGAAAGTTCTACTATGAATACAGTGTGGCGGACGTGATCACCGAAGATTACCCGCCGGTGTATTTCTGGTATGGCAAAAACGATACCACCCTCATGATGCTGTGCTGGAACCTGCAGGAGCCTGCGCTGGCAAAAGCACTGCAGGCAAATCAGGTGCCGCACAAGCAGGTGGTTTACAACGATGCGCCCCACGGCATCGGCCTGGGCCGCGGCACCGACGCGGAAGGCTGGCTGAACGACGCCGTCGCCTTCTGGGAAGCACAAACCACATAAACAAAAACGCAGATCCGGGCTTTGCACACCGCACAGCCCGGATTTTGCAATGGGAGAAAAACATGGAATTATTAGCAGTTCTTTACACCTTTCTTCTGGTGACCATCTGCCTGCTGCTGGCGCTGATGCTGTACCGCACGGCAAAGCCCACGGCCAACCGGGATGACGCCGCGCTGAAGGAATGGCTGCGCCAGCAGCTGGACGCGCAGAATCAGCAGATGGAAGCCAAACTGGCCGAGATGTCGCAGCAGAACCTTGCCGCCATGGGCCAGATCAGCGAAACGCTGCAGTCTTCGGTGCAGAGCATGAGCGCGGCCCTCACCGCCGGGCAGGGCACCCAGCAGCAGACCATGGAGCAGCGCCTGCAGGGGCTGGAAGCTTCCAACGCCCGCAAGCTGGAAGAAATGCGCCGCACCCTGGCCGAAGGCATGACTGCCCTGCAGGCCCAGAATGCCCAGAAGCTGGACGAAATTCGTCATACGGTGGATGAACAGCTGCAGGACGCCCTGCAGAAGCGGGTGACCGAGAGCTTCAAGGCAGTCAACGACCAACTGGAGCAGGTGTACAAGGGCCTGGGCGAGATGCAGAATCTTGCCGCCGATGTGGGCGGCCTGAAGCAGGTGCTTTCCGGCGTGAAGACCCGCGGCATCCTGGGCGAGATTCAGCTGGGGGCCATCCTGGAAGAAATCCTGGCCCCGGAGCAGTACGACACCAATGTGGCCACCATCCCGGGCAGCACCCAGCGGGTGGAGTACGCCATCAAGATGCCGGGTGTGGACGGTGGTACGGTGTGGCTGCCCATTGATTCCAAGTTTCCCGGCGACACCTATGCCCATCTGCAGGATGCGCAGGCTTCCGGCGACGCGCAGGCCGTGGAGAACGCCCGCCATGCGCTGGAACTGGTGCTGCGGGCCGAGGCCAAGGATATCCGCGAAAAGTATGTGGAGCCACCCTACACCACGGCCTTCGGCATCCTGTTTTTGCCCTTTGAGGGCTTGTATGCCGAGGTGGTGAACGCGGGTCTGCTGGAAGTGCTGCAGCGGGATTACCAGGTGAACATCGCAGGCCCCAGCACCATGGCCGCCCTGCTCAACAGCCTGCAGATGGGCTTCAAGACGCTCGCCATCCAGAAGCGCTCCGGCGAGGTTTGGCAGCTGCTAGGCGCGGTCAAGACCGAGTTCGACAAGTTCGGGCAGGGGCTTTCCAAGATGCAGCAGCGCCTGCGCCAGACCGACGAAGAACTGGATAATCTCATCGGCGTGCGCAGCCGTGCCATCAGCCGCAAGCTGCGCGCTGTGCAGACCATGGACGAAAGCGCCGCTGCCGCCCTGCTGGAACTGGATACCGAGCCGGGCAGGCCGGTAGCGGCAAAGCTGCCGGAAAATGGGGAAGAATAATATCTCTTGCGAAATTTCTAACAATGTGCTATAATAGGAACTGTTCTTAGAAACAACCGCCGCAGAAACGCGGCACTGCATAAAATTATAAATAAGGAGACCGAGCGTTATGAGTGTAAACAAGATCAGTGAAGCTATTCTGGGCGTTGGTGTGGATGATACCACCATCGACCTGTTCGAGAGCCAGTACCCGGTGCCCACCGGCGTGAGCTATAATTCCTATGTCATTCTGGACGAAAAGACCGCCGTTCTGGATACCGTGGATGCCCGCGCCACTGAGCCTTGGCTGAAAAACCTGACCGAAGCTCTGGCAGACCGTAAGCCGGATTATCTGGTGGTCTCCCACATGGAGCCGGACCACGGTGCCAACATTGCAAAGCTGGCGGCACTCTACCCGGAAATGCAGGTGGTGGGCAACGCCAAGACCTTCCTGTATATGGAGCAGTTCTTTGGTGCCGATGCCATTGCCAAGGAGCGCCGTGTAGTGGTGAAGGACGGCGAGAGCCTGTGCCTTGGCACCCACACCCTGACCTTTGTGTTTGCACCCATGGTGCACTGGCCGGAGGTCATGGTCAGCTATGAATCCACCGAAAAGGTGCTGTTCTCCGCGGATGGTTTCGGTCGCTTTGGCGCTGTGGCAAAGTTTGACGAAAAGGCCGACTGGGCCAGTGAAGCCCGCCGCTACTACCTGAACATCGTGGGTAAATACGGCCCGCAGGTGCAGGCGCTGCTGAAAAAGGCCGCGGCTCTGGACATCCAGACCATCTGCCCGCTGCACGGCCCGGTGCTGACCGGAGATCTGGGCAAGTACCTGAACTACTACGACATCTGGTCCAGCTACAAGCCCGAGGAGCCGGAAAAGATCCTTGTGGCAAGTGCTTCCATCCACGGCCACACCCGTGCAGCAGCCCACCTCATGGCCGAAAAGCTGCGTGCAAAGGGCGCAAAGGTCGTGGAGATGGACCTGACCCGCACGGATGTGTCCTATGCCGTCACCGAGGCGTTCCGCTGTGGCAAGATCGTGCTGGCCTGCGCCACCTACGACGGCTTCCTGTTCCCGCCGATGGAAAATCTGCTGACCCACCTCAAGACCAAGAGCTTCCAGAACCGCACGGTGGGTCTGATGGAGAACGGCACCTGGGCCCCCATGGCCGCAAAGCTCATGCGCGCCGAGCTGGAAGGCATGAAGAACATCACGGTCTGCGAGAATGTGGTCACTATCCGCAGTGCAGCCAACGCTGCGGCGGAAGCCCAGATGGACGCGCTGGCCGCGGAGATCGTGGGAAAGTAAAACGTTCTTTTGAATAAAAGCAATCCCCCGTTGGAAAAGTGAATTCCAGCGGGGGATTTTTGTAAGCCTTGTATTTGCGGTATTTTTTGGTATACTGAAACATGAAATTCGACAAAAGACTGTGTGTGGAGGAAATGGAATGGAAGAACTACTGCGGAAAGAGAGCGTAAAGGATAAAAAGCGATGCACGGCAAAGCAGGATCGAATTTACTTTCTTGGGATGCTGGGCTTTGCAGTGGTCGTTTATTTCCCGCTGATCAGTCAGCGGCTGGTCAATACATACGATGGCCTGTGGCATGGCGCTTATTATATGGGCGGCTTCTGGGAACTTTCCATCGGAAGATGGCTTTTGCCGGCAGTGGATTTTCTTCGTTTTGGGATTCAGACTGAACCGATCAATGCGTTGCTGACCCTTTCAATGATAGCGCTTGCTGTTGCGATGCTCCGCAGGCTGTTTGCCGTGAACGATAAGCCGATGACCTGGCTTGCAGGTATGGGGTTCGTTTCCGGTGCAGTCGTCGGTGTGTGGCTGTCGTACCGGTATACGTCACCGATTTTCGGGCTTTCCTTTTTGCTGTCGGCTGCGGCAGCCGATCATGCGACCCGGACAGAGCATATCGGAAAGGCAATTGGCGAAAGTGCCGTGCTGCTGGCGTTGAGCTTGGGACTCTATCAAGCAAATCTGGCGTGCTTCTGCATGATTTTGCTGGCATATCTGCTCCGGCTGCTGTTCCGGGCGGAAGGAAAGAAGCAGGTGCACGCGCACATTGCAAAGAGTCTTGGCAGTGCAGCGTCCGGAATGATTTTATACTGGCTGGTGCTGAAGCTGGTCCTTCTGGCATGCGGCCAGCAGCTTGCAAGCTACAATGGCGCTGCAGAAATTTCAGTGAAAAGCATTTTGCTGGGTCTGCCTGGCGGCATTCTGCAGGCATACCAACTGTTTGCAACTTATTTTTTCCAGAACATCTATCGGCATAACACTTTGCAGACGTTTGGATTATTCATTGTCGTTCTGGCTGTGATCGGTGTGGGGTTCCTTCGCCGCTTTGCACAGATCGTCCGCAGGAAAGACCTGGAGGGAGCACTGCTGTGCATGGCGGCAATGCTGGTGCTGCCGCTTTCCTGCAACATGATGATGCTGATCAGCAGTGAAGCGGCCTGGCGGATGCAGATGGGAGCCGGGCTGGCGCTGTTTGTGCCGCTGTGTCTGTTGCTGCTGGCAGATGATCGCCCGGAACAGGAGCATGACAGCAAGGTGCGGTGGCTGGTCCTTGTACTGGCAGTGCTGATCGTGTATGGGAATGTGTATATGATGGCGACGGATCAGGAAGCCATGCGGCAGGGCCGTGAATCGCTGCGGGTGATGTCGGACCGGATCGTGGATGACCTGATGGATTTGGGCTATTTTGATGAGGGCAGCCAACCCACAGTAATGATCGTGGGAAGACCCAGTTCCAACCCGAGTTTCCTGAAAACACCGCTTTATACATCGGCCAACAAATATGCACAAATGGGCCGTTTCTGGCTGGCACCGGAGTGTGCGGCCCTGTCCTGGCAGGGCGTGTTTGAACAGATCACGCCGGTGAATATCACGTTTTGCAGTTACGATCAATACGTAGAATTGCTCAGCACAGAAGACATCGAAGCGCTGCCGCTTTACCCGCAAAAGGGCTACATTCAGCAAGCGGGAGATGTGGTGATCGTAAAAATTTCCGAGGACTATCGGGTTCTTGAAGACTGACACCCCTTGCAAACTTTCCCGAAATGTGGTAGTATACATTTGGTTATGAACCTGAATACTCCCAAACGCAGCGACGGAGAGAGTAGGTTTGCGCCGCACGGCAAAGAGAGAAGCTTCACCGGCTGAAAGGGCTTCCGTGTGCGGGCTGGCTGAAGTTCGCTCCTGAGCGGTCTGTGCGAAACAGCAGTAGTACAGAACGGATGCGCCCCGTTACGGCGTTCTGAGAGCCGCCCGGCAGTCCTGTGTGGGCGGAAACCGGGTGGTACCGCGGAGCAGAAAAATTTACAGCTTCGTCCCTTGTGTCTGGCCTTTGGCCGGGCAGGGGACGGAGCTTTTTTGTTGCACTCCGCTCAGAAACAAGAAGAATAAAGGAGAGAACATCCATGCAAGCAATGATCGACGAGCTGGCAAAACAGGCTGCGGAAAGCCTTGGTCAGGTCTCCAGCAAGGAAACGCTGGCATCCTTCTGGCAGGAATACCTCAGCAAAAACGGCAAAATTCCCGCTCTGATGAAGAACCTGCGCACCGTCGCCCCCGAAGAACGTCCCGCCATGGGCAAGATCATCAACGAACTCAAGGCTAAGGTGCAGGCAGACTATGACGCTGCCGCTGAAAAGGTGAAGGAAGCAGAGCTGGCTGCCCGCAACGCCGCCGAGATCGTGGACATCACCCTGCCCGCCAAGACCCGCCCCATGGGCGGCCTGCACCCGCTGACCCTGATCACCAACCAGATCATCGACGTGTTCTCCGGCATGGGCTTTTCGGTGGGCACCTTCCCGGAGATCGAGGACGATGACCACAACTTTACCCGCCTGAACGTGCCCAAGGATCACCCGGCACGCGACATGCAGGACACCTTCTACCTGTCGGAGGAGTTCCTGCTGCGTACCCAGACTTCCGGCGGCCAGATCCGCACCATGGACGTTCAGAAGCCGCCCATCAAGATCCTGATGCCCGGCCGTGTGTTCCGCTCCGACTCGGACGCTACCCACAGCCCCATGTTCCACCAGATGGAAGGTCTGGTGGTGGATAAGGGCATCACGCTGGGCGACCTGCAGGGCGCACTGAATACCTTCGTGCAGAAGCTGTTCGGTGCCGACACCCGCACCCGCCTGCGTCCTTCTTACTTCCCGTTCACCGAGCCCAGCGTTGAGGTGGACGTGAGCTGCTTCGAGTGCCACGGCAAGGGCTGCCCGCTGTGCAAGCACACCGGCTGGATCGAGGTGCTGGGCGGCGGCGTCGTCAACCGCAAGGTGCTGGAGAACTGCAACATCGACCCGGATGAATACTCCGGCTTCGCTTTCGGCATCGGCATCGAGCGTATCGCCATGCTGAAGTACGGCATCAACAACATCGGCCTGATGTTCGAGAACAACCTGCAGTTCCTCAAGCAGTTCCACGAATAAGAGGGGAGAGAACAGAACAATGAAAGTACCTTTCAGCTGGTTAAAAGAATATGTAGACATCGACGTCACCGCGCAGGAACTGGAGGAGAAGCTGTTCTCCTGCGGTTTTGAAGTGGAAGAACTGATCCCGCTGGATGCAGGCATCAGCAAGGTGGTCGTCGGCAAGATCGTGGAGATGGAAAAGCAGGAGGGCACCCACCTGACCAAGTGTGTGGTGGACTGCGGCGACTACGGCCACGACATCCGCATCAGCACCGGTGCCACCAACATGAAGCTGGGCGACTGCGTGCCTGCTGCTCTGGATGGTTCTACTCTGCCCGGCGGCATCAAGATCAAGGCCCGCAAGATGCAGGGCGTGGAGTCCAACGGTATGCTGTGCTCCGGCGAGGAGCTGGGTCTGAATGATGACCTGTTCCCGGGTTCTGAGGTGTACGGCCTGCTGATCCTGCCCGAGGACTCCGTCCCCGGCACCGACATTGCCCCGGTGGTGGGTCTGGATGACTACATCTTTGATATCTCCATCACCGCAAACCGCCCGGACTGCCAGTCCGTCATCGGCATTGCCCGCGAGGTGGCCGCCATCCTGAACAAGCCTCTGCACATGCCCGCCATGGACTACAAGACCGTCTGCGACGCCGACGAGCCGATCACCGTCAAGGTGGAAGCTCCCGACCTGTGCCCGCGCTACATGGCACACTATGTGCGCAACATCCGTATGGGCGAGTCTCCCCGCTGGATGAAGCGTCATCTGGCTCTGTGCGGCCTGCGTTCCATCAGCAACGTGGTGGATATCACCAACCACACCCTGCTGGAAATGGGCCAGCCCATGCACGCTTTCGACCTGAACAAGGTCGCTGGCCGCACCATTGATGTGCGCCGTGCACACGAGGGCGAAAAGATCGTCACTCTGGACGAGAAGGAGTTCACCCTGAACCCCAACAATCTGGTTATCTGCGATGCTGAAAAGCCGGTGGCTCTGGCCGGCATCATGGGCGGTGCAAACTCCGGCATGGACGAGAACACCACCAGCCTGCTGTTCGAGTGTGCTACCTTCGCCCGCGACTGCGTGCGTAAGACCAGCCGCGCTCTGGGCCAGAACAGTGATTCCTCTGCCCGCTACGAGAAGGGCGTGGACCGCCACTCTCCTGAGCTGGGCCTTGCCCGTGCCCTGCACCTCATTCAGGAACTGGACTGCGGCGACATCACCACGCTGGAATACGACCTGACCGATGGCCGCCCGCTGGAGCGCAAGCACATCGTGACCACCCCGGCCAAGATCTGCGGCGTGCTGGGTATCACTGTGCCCGACCAGACCATGATCGATATCCTGCAGCGTCTGGAGTTCACTGTAGATGTACAGGCCGACGGCAGCTGGGATGTGTCCGCACCCCTGTACCGCGATGACGTGGAAAGCTTCCCGGATCTGGCCGAGGAGGTCATCCGTGAGTACGGCTACGACCATATCGTGCCCACCTTCCTGAACACTGCTTCTGTCACCAACGGCGGCCTGAACTACGACCAGAAACAGCAGCTGAAGACAAAGCGTCTGCTGGCGGCTCAGGGCTTCTATGAGGCATCCACGCTGGCCTTCTACTCTAATGCTGAGCTGGATATGCTGCATATCCCGGCGGACGACGAGGCTCGCAAGGCCATCCGCATCCTGAACCCCATCAGCGAGAACCTGTCCATCATGCGCACTCTGCTGGCACCCTCCATGCTGAACGTCATCGTGGACAACCTCAAGAAGGGCAACACCGAGGGCCGTCTGTTCGAGATGGCACCGGTCTATCTGGCCAAGGAGCTGCCCATCAACGAGCATCCCCACGAGCGCCAGACCCTGTGCATTGGTGCATTCGGCCCCGAGGAGGACTTCTTCACCGTCAAGGGTGCACTGGAAGCACTGGCAGCCGGCTTCGGCCTGACCTTTGATTATCAGCGCGAGACCGCCGCATGGCTGCACCCCGGCATCAGTGCCGCTGTGTATTGCAACGGCAAGCGTCTGGGCGTGTTCGGCAAGCTGGCCAACGAGATCAACGGTGAGCTGGAGATCGCAAAGGATCAGAAGGACAGCCAGAATATCTATCTGGGCGAGCTGGACTACGAGGCGCTGATGTCCTGCGTAGAGGGCGAGCTGCGCTATCAGCCGCTGAGCCCCTATGCCGCCGTCAAGCGCGACCTGGCACTGGTCTGCGACGAAAAGACCACCTGCGGCGAGATCGAGGAGACCATCAAGAAGGCCAGCCCGCTGGTGAATGAGGTGAAGCTGTTCGATATCTACCGCGGCGCAAACCTTGGCGAGGGCAAAAAGAGCATGGCGTTCACCCTGTCTCTGTCCGACCCGAAGAAGGAAGTTTCTGCGGAAGAAGTGGAGCGCGTGGTCAAGAAGATCCTCGGTAACCTGAAGTTCAAGCTGGGCATTGAGATCCGCTAAACGCTTATAATATAAGTAATTATATATAGACCTAAGGCCGTCTGTGCAGTGCATGGACGGCCTTTTTGTATGGGGAAGAGGGGGCTGAGCACAATATAAGTGAAGCAGACGCAATTTTCTTTTAAAAAAGATGTCAAAAAGTGTTGACAAGTGCCCCGGGATGTGGTATTATACTTGAGCGCCAAGCGCTGAGGCAAAAGAATGACTTCTTCAAGTTCAGCACGAAGCCCTTGAAAAGAACCAATGAACGTCAAGAAAGGCCGGTTAGCGCCGAGAAACTCTTGAACGATTCAAGTTCAGAAAGTTCAAAAGCTTCGAAAAAAGACTTGACAAAAAACCACTTCGGTGGTAAAATAAACAGGTCGTCAGCCGAACGGCTGAGGCGCACAGGACCTTGAAAATTGAACAATATCGAAAAACTTGTAAGGAACCTTTATGTGTTTGGAAAACACTTAAAACAATTCCAAAAGTAATTCACACAGGACGCAAGCGATTGCGTGCTGAGCGAACAAGATTTAACACTTTAAAAGTGATAAATATCATTTATAAAGAGTTTGATCCTGGCTCAGGACGAACGCTGGCGGCGCGCCTAACACATGCAAGTCGAACGAGCGAGAGAGAGCTTGCTTTCTCGAGCGAGTGGCGAACGGGTGAGTAACGCGTGAGGAACCTGCCTCAAAGAGGGGGACAACAGTTGGAAACGACTGCTAATACCGCATAAGCCCACGACCCGGCATCGGGTTGAGGGAAAAGGAGCAATCCGCTTTGAGATGGCCTCGCGTCCGATTAGCTAGTTGGTGAGGTAACGGCCCACCAAGGCGACGATCGGTAGCCGGACTGAGAGGTTGAACGGCCACATTGGGACTGAGACACGGCCC
>NZ_NMTR01000032.1 GCF_002549775.1 Faecalibacterium langellae
ACCCGTATTCTTTCGAAATAACGAGTCCATTCTTTCCGATAAAGCCTATTCCAGCTCGCTTAGCCACTGCTGTATCAACCAAGGCTCCAGTGTCCACCATACCTTTATATTCGAAGTTTTCCGTTAGTTTTTCAATACCTTTTGCCAGACGTTTCAGTTTATCCTGCAAAACATAGTGATAATCTAGGCCCCATGAATTTGGAGTGATTTTGCCACGCTTAAATTCTGTTTTTTGAGGTTGTTGCGGCAACTTATGCGGATAGGCCACAGCAATAGATATGATGGTTTTAGCTGATTCCAAGCTCAATTTGGGGTAAATACGCTCTTCAATATTTTTATGTTCAAATCCTGTTGTTCGCCCTTCTTCGATACCAAGACGAAGGGATTTTTCCAGATAGTCGAAATCATCGGCGGTTGTAAAACCAATTTTTGAAATACCAATTTCCTTGGCCATCTTTTGTATTTCTAACTTGATATTCATATTCTTATCATAATGAAAACAGAGCGCAAGGGCAAGTATTTTTTATCATCTTCGTCTAAGGACAAGGTACGACCTTTTTGTTACAATGTTTCTATGACAAGACTTGCAGTAATGAGTGATTTACACATTGATTTAAATCATTTTGAGACATATGAAATTGATACTCTTATAAAGTGTCTAAAAGATCAAAAGGTCACTCACCTCCATATCGCTGGTGATATTTCTAACCATTATTTTATCGACACGAAACCTTTTCTACACAAACTTTCTAAGGAGGTCAAGGTTACCTCTAATTTAGGCAATCATGATATGCTTGATTTAGAGGATGACCTTATTGATAATCTGGATTTTCAGGTAATTGATTTAGGAAGTATGACATTATTGGCCTTTCATGGATGGTATGATTATTCCTATTCTGGTGAAAAGTTGGATAAGATTCTCAAACGTAAGAAGCAACTCTGGTTCGACAGACGCCTCAAGCGATTGGGGAACGATCCAGAAATCTGTCACAATGGTCTCAAGAGGCTAGACGATATTCTAAATGATTTGGACACTAGCAAACTTATAGTTGCCATGCATTTTGTTCCTCACAATCGTTTCACCATGACTCACGAGCGTTTTAAACCTTTTAACGCTTTTTTAGGATCTGAACAATTCCATAAGATTTTCGTCAAGCACAGCGTTAAAGATGTTGTTTTCGGTCATGCCCACCGAAGTTATGGGACGGTAACGATTGACGGTGTAACCTATCACTCGCGTCCTCTTGGATACCGACGTGAATGGGATTTAACCATTGACTTTGTTTCCAATCACCCTGAACTCAATCCTACTGGAACATGGAACCTCTCCAAACGTTACAACCTAGTCAAGAAACGGCCAGAGTTTTTAGATTACGAAAAAAAGGAACTAGCAAATGAGTTCCTTTCATCTATGACATTATTCGATTTATAGAACGACTCTTTGAGAGTCGTTTTTTAGTCGATGAAAAATCCCTGCTTTTGTAGATCCTTCAAGGTGTTAGCACGATTGGCAACGGATTTGTCCATGGTCTTGGCAATTTGAGTCGTAAATTCATCAACTCTGTTATTGAGATCGCGAAGATCATAATACTCATGGACTTCAGCGTCGTAGTCTTTTAGCTCCGC
>NZ_NMTR01000033.1 GCF_002549775.1 Faecalibacterium langellae
CTTAATATATTGATTTAGGAACCATATTCCCATAGGAATCCCCAGTATCCAACCTATCATTGTGGTTAATATATTTTCTAACAAGGTAATATTTTGTAAATTTTTCTTAGAGAATCCGAGGACTTGTAAAGTGGCATAATCTCTTGTGCGTTCAACAAAATTTAGGGAGCCTAAATTGTATAGTATTACGATCACTAATAATAAAGCAAATCCAATAATGATTAGAAAAACATTCATTAAGCTATCTATAAAATTATATGCATTACGTTCCTGACTGTACTTAGTTACTGTAGATAAAATATTTGGATCATTTGAAAGTTTAGATGATGAATATTTGCTATCAATTAAAATCGTCTTAGGATTAAATTCTCCTCCGAGCCTTTTATACGTAGCTTTAGTAATATACGCTCCTTGAGTAGTCTCACTTCCGACAATACCTTTTACAGGTACTACATATTTTTTACTATCTTGATACGGTTTTATTGTCAAGTTGTCACCGATATTAATATTTGCAGATTTTGCAAAGGATTTAGAAATATATACTCCACCATTTTGAATTTTTTTTCCATCTGTTGTCTTTATATTAACAAAATTTCCTTGATCTACAATGATAAATAATCTATTATATGCATCCTCTTTACTAAAATGTGCTTTATTAATTTGAATCCATTGACCGTCATATTTTTTATTTGCTAATGAATAATCTCTGACATTAAGTCTTCTATAATAACTAAAATCTTTATTATAGGTCTTAGTAACTAAATAGTTCATTGAAGAAGGCATTCCTATTCCAGCAATTAACAACATCACACCGCCAGAAACCCCTATTATTCCCATTAAAATACGTATTTTATTAGAAAGCGCATCTCTAATAGCCCACTTGGTTTCATCCGTTATATTTCTCCAAATAATATCTATTTTTTCTAATAAAATATGATGTACTTTTTTTTCTGTTCCTCTTAAAAATACTGCTGGAAGGCCTTTCACCGCTTGTCGAGAAGCTATGTAAGAAGAAACAGTACAAATCAAAATAACGAACCATAGAATCCCTAAAGAAAACCATAAATAAGCAATTCTCCAGTTTGGGATTAAGAACATTTTTTTTTCAGTATTTAAAACAAACAAAGATATAATAGTGGAAAATACTGTACCAATAATACATCCGAGACTACTAATTAAAAAGCCAAAACTGATATAATGTTCAGTAATCTGTAAATTAGAATATCCTAGTGCTTTGAGTACAGCAATTTCTTTCGTCTGGCTTTCAATGAGCCTTAGAATGGTTGAAAACATCGCTAAAATTGCTAATAGTATAAAAATAAAAGAAAATAGAAAAGAAAGATTTCGAATTTGACCAACACGCTCTGTTGCTTCAGCTATCTCAGTTTTTGTCTTGCGATTCTCGTAAGAAATTAATCTATTACCTAATATAGTTTCAATTTCATGTCTAATATCATTATTTTTTGAATATATTTTGATTAATTGTGTTGATGGATAATCAATAAAATATTTGTTGAATGTTGCTACAGATATGTAAGCATAAGAATAATTTTTATGGTTAGGAGCAATATAGTCTGACTTACCTGTAAATTAAATTTTTTAATAAGTTTGTTTAA
>NZ_NMTR01000034.1 GCF_002549775.1 Faecalibacterium langellae
GTTCCTATATTCAGTTGTCGATAAACCTGCTGGCTATCTCCCGAGATTATCTCTCCATTAAAACGCTCAGCCAATTCAATTCCAAGCGCCGTTTTACCCACAGCAGTAGGTCCAGCTACTACAATAAGTTTGGTTTTCATAATCATTTCACTTGCTATTCTAGATATTTTTTTAGATAATGTAAGTATATTATAACATATACGGAGGATAGTCTCATGGCTAAAAAACATTCATTTGCTAAAGGTGTCGCTACTGGCCTTCTCGGAACTGCTGCTACTGTAGCAGGAGCTGTTTTCGCAGTTAAGAAAACAATCATCGAACCAGAAAAAAAGAAATTGGCTTTCATCGAAGAAAACCGTAAAAAAGCAGCTCGCCGTCGTGTAAGCCACTAAAAGTTATGGCCAGGGAAACCTGGTTTTTTTCTGCATTTTTTTCCTTTCAGCTATGACTAAGAAAGGAGCCAAACATGAAAAGAAAAAATATAATAAAAAAGTTATTATTATGACCTTTGTTTTGATGACTGTATTCTCTTTCTTAACTATTTTATCAAAACATTCCAAAGAACCTGTAAAATCAGAAACAAAAACACATCACTCATCATCTTTCCAATCGTCTAAGAATGCTCGTCTCATAAGAAAACTACCACTAACTCTTCGACAGCTACCTCGACGGATGATAAAACAAGGAATTCTAAAGAGAAGGATAAGGATCAAGCATCTTCTCCTTCTCAACAATCAAGTCAGAAGCAAAATGGCAATACGCCTCCTCATCAAGAAGGCTCTCAAGAAGAACCAAATCCCTTTGAAGGGGGACGAGGTTGGGGAGGTCCAGAAGACGGATCATATGTCATTAACAGCGATGGAGAACGTGTTCAATCTAGCTCATTCAATGAAATCAATGAGTGGAGCACTAATGCTGACAACAGTACTTACGAGTATCCACAATCTTCATCAAGCGCTAACTCAAGTTTAACTGTAAATTAAATCAAAAAATTGCTCAGAATCATCAAGTATTCAGGAGATAACCCCAATTAGAAACTAAATCTAACTGGGGTTTTTTAGTCTTTAATATACAATATAAGTGCACAATTCAAGGTATTAAAAAACACCTATCTCGTAATAGGTGTCAAACAACTTTAAATAAAAATTGAGGCAGATTTGGGGCAAAGTAGCTTTAAAACCGCATGATTAAAGGATTAAAAATGTCCCCTGCCGGAATCGAACCAGCAACGACTCCTTAGGAGGGAGTTGTTATATCCATTTAACTAAGAGGACTTATTAAAAAATCTGCCACGAGGACAGATTTTTTCGGTGAAATCTGTAAATTATTTACGGATTTCTTTGATACGTGCAGCTTTACCTTGCAAAGCACGCAAGTAGTAAAGTTTAGCACGGCGGACTTTACCGTAGCGTACAACTTCAATCTTATCAACACGTGGAGTGTGGATTGGGAAAGTACGTTCTACACCGATACCGCTTGAGATTTTACGAACTGTGTACATTTCTGAGATCCCTTGACCTTTGCGTGAAATAACTACACCTTCAAAGATCTGGATACGTT
>NZ_NMTR01000035.1 GCF_002549775.1 Faecalibacterium langellae
ATTGATAAAAATCTCTGTCATTATCGGACTTGTGGGGCTATTCTTAGGCTTTTTTGTAACTGGTGTTCCTCACATTATCCAAATGTTTTTGAAGGTCATTCGCTTAGTGGTTGAGTTCAATCTTGATAGCGATAGTAGCTCCTTATTATTTAGTTTTTGGTTTTTCTCCCTACTAGATTTTTGGGGCTGGTCTGTTTCTAGTTTTTCATTTGCTGGGCTAGTATATAGTTCAAGAGACCACCGAGAAGTGATGATGAAGCGTGAAACGGACCGCCTTGCGGATCGTTTCACTGATGACTATACCCCAGATTACCTAAACGATAAGCACCAGCTGGTACTTGCGACAACGGGGGGAGGCAAGACGAGCTACATCAATCAAATGTCAAGAGTAACTGCTAGTCGGTCGGATAAGCAACCAGATGTTTTGATTATTTTAGATGGAAAAGGGGACACTGGAGAGTATGGGCTATTAGATAATGCTTCAAAAATTGCTGAAGAACTAGGTCGAGAATTAGTAATTCTGAATGGTACTAACAACCCAGATGCAAAAGATTTGATGATGTCTTTGCTAGATGATGATACCGTAAAAAAATCAAGTGGTAGTGAACACTATAAAACAATGTTTGAAGCCTATCTGATTTCAGTTCTTGAGATTATGGAGTTGCTAGGGATTAAGTTCAGCTTTTCAAATATATTGGATTGCTTAAATTTTGAAATGATACAGGCTGATTTGTTGCACATGAAAGACGAGGAATTATCAAATGATGAGGCTACCCAATTCTCTATTTTGTTTTCAGAGATTGAGAAAAACTGGGAAGATTCCAAGGCTAGCGTCACTAAGTTAGAAATTTTTAGACGTGGTCGAGGGAAAGCAATTTTTGAGGGTGGAAGTAGTAAAAATTGGTTTAACGTTTCAAGCATCTATGATGATAACCAGATTTTACTTGTTCTGATTGATGAAATGAGTATGCCAGAATATAGCCAAGGGTTGGCTAAAATGGTTGTACAAGATGTCCGAAATTTCACGGCTTCACGCCTTAACGGAAAGCACAAAAGAGATAGGCAAGTTAGGCTTGTTCTAGATGAATTTTCAGCGTACGCAAGTAAAACCATGCTTGCTTTGTTGTCACGTGCTAGGAGTGCTGGCGTTACGGTGTATCTTTCAACCCAATCGATGGCCGACCTTTCGGCACTTGGAGAGGATTTTCAGCAAGCAGTTATTGAGAATATCAACCGTTTTGTAATTTTTCGCCAAAACAGTCCCAAATCGGCGGAAATGGTGGCGGACATTGTCGGAACAAGGCAGACAGTAACACAGACAGAACGAACCACGGGAGGACTTGGAACAGACGAAGCAAGTAACACACTAGCTAGGGAATATCTCATCAATCCAGATGAGATTAAAGTCTTGCCAGCTCAAACGGCGTTTTATGTTGCCAAAGATGAAAATAAGGTCTATAAGTTTGTAAATGATTGGTTCATAGAAAAAAATATAAAAAAAAAAGGCCGCCTGCGGTATGACCA
>NZ_NMTR01000036.1 GCF_002549775.1 Faecalibacterium langellae
AGTCCAGGATGAACTATTGAGTAATTTCTATACTTATTTATCCGCAAAAAATATGATTATTTAGATAATTAATTGTATATATTTTTTTACTTGTTGAATATAACCAATTGAAAAGTAAATATATCCGAATTTTAAACCCTTTAAAAAGGTAATTTATCCGAATTTAAAAATCAGTTTTAAAGGTAAAATAGCTATATAAATCACCCGAGGTTTAAAAATGAAAATAGCTATTGAAAATCTTAATCGCGTTAAAACGATTAAACAGTTTACTCATAAAAAATTGGCTGAAAAAACAGGTTACTCAAGGCACTCAATTCAGAAGTTGTTCTCCTATCATAAAAATAGTAAAACGAGATTGGATCTCGTTGTGACTGTTTGTAAAGCATTAGACATTGATTTTCCTTCAATATTTGATAGGAAAACAGAAAATCATTATGGACATTTTATGTTTAGTGATGACTCAGTTAATGCTCTGGGAACAGAGTATTATTTAAGAAATTTTGTGAATAGAGTCCAACTCGAAATTAAAAACAGTCCACGTTATTCTTTAAAAATAACAACTGGATTGAGTGAATCAACAATAAGTGACTTGTTAAATTTTAAAACAAGAAATCCTCGGGTAGAAACATTATTAAAAATTGCAGAAGGACTAAATATTTCTATATCTGAAATGTTTAGATAGTTATTAATATGCTTTTTGAACTATATCAAGACGAACTACAATTTATTGAACAAATCCATAAATATAATGAAAGAGAATACACAGTTATTCGCCTAACAGATACAATGCTATCTAAAAGCATAATAGATGCCAACGTATTCGTTCAGGATGTTCTTAAAAAGTATGGATTAATGGACTATCAATCACTCAAAAATGGTGAGAAGAAAAAGTTGGATGTAATATTGTATATTGGTGAAGAAAAATTTGAAACAAAGATGTCATGCTATCGTGCTAACACACGAGGAGATGAGAGGTTTTGGATTTATGGGCGCCAATTTAAAGAAAATTTCCATTCTGGCGACTTGATGTACATATCTGTAGATTCAAGTAGCAGCAGGGTTATTATTATTAATGTTTCTAGGGGGATTTTATCAGATAAAGATTTAGCCAAAATTTTTGGACAGGATAAAATTAAAGAGGCACTTTCTAGATTAATTCCTAAGGTAAAAGAGATTGCTTCTAAAGGTTATCATCCTAATTCTAAAGGTGTAGGGAAAATTGCTCATAAAGATGCTGGTGACACACTGGAGAATTTACTAGGAATTAAGACTAATAATAGCCAAAAAGCAGACTTTGAAGATTTGATTGAACTGAAGTCTAAGACTTCAAAAACACTTGATACTTTATTTACATTACGTCCGAGGTTTGAAGGTACGCCTGTAGCAGAATTTGAGTCTAATGATCGTAGTCGGGTATCAGCGTTTGCGAGGTTGTATGGATATGAATCTGACAAGCATCCCGGCATGAATAGTTTATATATCACCATTGGGTCTGAGATGTCACCTCAAAATAATCAAGGATTT
>NZ_NMTR01000037.1 GCF_002549775.1 Faecalibacterium langellae
GTTAGTAAATGAGTCTATATCAAAAATGAGGAGGTGAATGAAATAGCTAAGGAAAAAGTTTTCTATACAACTTTTGTTGTTTTGATTTTGTCTAGTTTTATGTTGCAAACAGGTAAAGCAGACGAAGTTCAGGTGAAATCTGATGAAGCTAAAATAGATTATGTTAATAGTGAGGCATCAGCTCCGTAAGTTGATTTTTCTTCAGTTGAAGCCCAGGCAGAACCACCCAGTCAAGTAAGCTCAGTGGTAACCTCAACGTCACTGATGGTTTTCTCTTCAAGTGAGACAGATGAGGCGCTTCTTGAGGTGCATTCTCAAGTTGATATTATAGAAACGAGTGTTTCTATGGCTAAACCTCATTCAGAAGAGGCTCGTGTCCAGGCTCTTGGTGAGGACCGATCAGTAGCTGGATCTGAGCGAGGAGATTCAAGCCCAATATCTGAAGTGGCTTAAGAAACTGATAGATCTCTTGTATAGACAACTGCAGAAATAAGTCAGTTGGATAAAAGTATAGATTGAGAATTTGATCTATTCGTCAGAAGTAACCTTTACAGAAGAACTTATCTCAGAGATTTTCGGAAACAGTTCAACAAGTGTAGGCTCAATTGACATCTTACAAGCAGCAGGTAAAACCGTTACCCAGGCTGCGAGAAAGATTGCGGAATCAATTGCAGATCTAGATACAATTGGTAAGCAGACTTTGGCTGCTGCAAGGGTTGTTTTATTTCTTCTAGTTTTTTACCTAGCGGAAATTACATTTATTTAATACGCTTTGCCCTCGTAAGAGTGCTTTTTTTATGATAGAATGGGCATATGAAAACAACTAAAGAATCAATCCTAGACATTGTCCTTTTTTATTTGATCATTAATTAAGTTAGTTGCTACACTTTTAATTACCTCTAAAGTCATAGGCAGAGCATTTTCTTTAATCTTATTTTTTGTCATATTCCACATAGTATTTTCTCTTATTTTATCCAGAAAATCATGTCCCGCCCAAGTCAATGAACCTACATGAAAAGCATAAATTCTATTATTACCATATATTGGTTCATAACTATCTAGGAGTCCTGCTTCAGCCAGTATTTTACAATGATAGGCTACTGTATCAAGATCAAATCTATCAATATTTAAATTATACATTGCCGTTGATTTGTACTCTGCCTCAATCTTGAATAAAATTAACCGACATAAGTCCATATTTCTTTCCATGGTGCTACCTCAACGCTGTGTTTATTTTTATATTTATAGTATATTATAGAAAGAAACAAAGCTTCATCTTTAAGATATAATGTAGGAAAAATTTTCCGAAAAATATGTATTTTCTCGAAAGAAAGGTTTCTGTTACAATAAAAATGACGTATTTATTCTGTAACATATATTTGATAAAATGCAGTAAAGTAAGAAGGTAATTGAAATGAAGAAAATTATCAGTCTTATTCTTTTATTGATAGCTACTCTTTCTCTGATTTCTTGC
>NZ_NMTR01000038.1 GCF_002549775.1 Faecalibacterium langellae
TTTTTCTATACCATTAGTCGTTACTCAAATCCTCTTGGATTGAGCTACACTGCTAGTGAAAAAGAAAAGGTGGCTCAACTTGCCAAACAGTATAATGTCTATATCGTCGAGGACGATTATATGGGTGACTTTAGCGATAGTAAAAATCTACCAATTCACTACTATGATACCCAAAATCAGACCATCTATATCAAATCTTTTTCCATGGCACTTTTTCCAGGTTTACGACTAGGTAGCCTCGTCTTACCACCAAACCTTAAGACTACCTTTTTGTCCCACAAAGGACTTATTGACTATGATACCAACCTCATCATGCAAAAAGCACTTTCAATTTATCTTGATAATGGTATGTTCAAAAAAAATATTAAAAAACTTAAAGACCTTTTTCAACAAAACATGGCTAAAAGTCAGGAAACTATCGAGAAAGCTAAGGTTTCCATTCCCTATCAGATTTCTCCTAGACACATTACCTGGAAGCTTCCAAAAGGGGTCTCATTAGAGAATTTCAAAGCTCAGAAACAAATTCGCTTTTTAGAAACATCCTTTATAAGACCAACTTCTGAGACTTATATGCAAATAGGACATGGAAAAGAACTGAAGACTTTTTTAAAACTTTTGAAAATGATAGACTAAAAACTCAAACATACAAAAAAGCCATCAAAGCAATGGCTTTTTATTATTTAGTCTGTTCAAAGCGTAGGTGTACGATTACTTTGTCACCATAACCGTTACGCTCCAAATCTCGTTGTAAACGGTATGAAATATAATGCTCGGCGATATTGATGAAACCAGCTTCCATAAGACGATTTTCAACCAATGATTGAATCATGTTAATGGTTGGACGTTCCACTTGAGCATCTTGTAGATCAAGTGCTACTTTTTTAGTGACTTGAGCAAGGTTTTGTCGCCAAGAATCATCAAGAACATACACAGTCTGTGCTGCTTTTAAGATGGCTTGGTAGATTTTATCAGGATCAAATTCAGCAACTTGACCATTACGTTTAATAATTTGCATGGCTAGCCTCTTTTCAGGTTTTTTCTTTTATTATGCAGAGAATTTACATATTTGTCAAGTGTCAATCACTGAAAGAGCTATTCGGACTGATTATTCCAAGAATTTAGAAATGTAAAGTGGTTTGCCATGTTTATCAAAGGATAGAGTTGAGGAATAGGACATTGACTGATTATGTCGAATATGATTAGCAATTCTCTTGTCACCGTTTATCAGATTCATGTCATAAATCTGTCCGTCAGAATCAATAAAGACAGCATCAATCCTAGTACTACTCGATTTTGACCCAAGATAACGAATATCTATTTTGTCCACTTGACTATAAATAGTTTTAAGTCCTCTATAATCTTTGTAAACAGTGACGGTAGCCAAAACATTCCCACCCAAAACATAGGTCATTCCGAAAACAAAGAGATAAACTATTGGTAGGACTAGCAAAGATAATTTACTTTTTT
>NZ_NMTR01000039.1 GCF_002549775.1 Faecalibacterium langellae
TAACCTTAAGATATTCCGCTGGTTGGAAAGATAAGGGACCCAGTACAATCCATCCGTTCGCTCCATTAATTTCTTTAGTGAAAAATTTCGCAACAACCAAAAGTATAATTTCGACAATTATTACAGCTCCTAAGACCTTATCTTTTCTAAGGAAATTCAATTTCAATCGATAAATAAAAAAGATAAATAATAAGGATACTAGCCAGAAGGCACCTTGGTTCATAACTGATGCGAAAGGATTGGCTCCAAAAGTTACTAAACGAGCACTCGTTGTTGAATAAACAACAATCAAACCAACCACTGATAAAATTAAATAAGGTATCAAGATGGTATAGTCCAAAAGATGTTTCTTTTCAATTTTCATATCTAAAAAACTCATACTTTCTATTATGTTACCCTACATTTCATAAAAAAACATAAAGCTAACAGCTTATATTATAACACTTTGATATCTTAAACTAAAGTAAAATCTAAATTAACCGTTTTAATCTTTAAAACTTTTATTTAATCTTTTATACTCAAATTAATTTGTAAACTAGCTTTCTGTGGTAATATTGCTAGTTCTCATATTTTCTTTAAGGATAAATAAAAAAACGAGACTTAGGTCCCGTTTTTTTATCTTATTTTTGTACCGACATTGATACGATTAAGTGCTCGACGGAGAGCAACCTGAGCACGTTGAACATCAACATTACGATCAGATTTTGTTGCTTCTTCCAAGACACGTTCTGTACGTTGCTTGGCACGTTCGGCACGAGAAACGTCAATGTCGCGATCACGTTCTGCTGAATTGGCAACGATAGTAATGAAATCATCTTTAACTTCGATGATACCACCGTTTACGGCAATCCAATCGACGTGACTCTCGTCATCCACACGACGAACCTTGAGCTCATCCACTTCAAGTGGAGCAACCAAGTTAATATGGCCTGGCAAAATACCAATTTGACCATCTTTAGTAACCGCGTGGATAAAGCTGGCATGGTGGTCATATTTAAGACCATCTGGAGTTACCACTTGTACGGTCATTTGTGCCATATCTTCACCTCATTAGTAGCCCATAGCTTTAGCTTTAGCTACTACATCCTCAATTGGCCCTACGCTACGAAAAGCATCTTCAGGAAGATTGTCATATTTACCTTCAAGGATTTCTTTAAAGCCACGAACAGTTTCAGCAACTGGAACATAAGAACCTGGTTGACCTGTAAACTGTTCAGCAACATTGAAGTTTTGTGACAAGAAGAATTGGATACGACGAGCACGTCCAACCAATGTTTTATCTTCGTCCGACAATTCATCCATACCAAGGATAGCGATAATATCTTGCAATTCACGGTATCGTTGAAGTACTCGTTGAACTTCAGTCGCAACAGCATAGTGTTCTTCACCAACAATTTCAGGTGAAAGGGCACGTGAGCTTGATGCCAATGGGTCAACAGCTGGGTAAATACCCATTTGTGTCAACT
>NZ_NMTR01000040.1 GCF_002549775.1 Faecalibacterium langellae
TATTCCAATTTTGCGTACTTTGGCTAACTCTTTGACATCTGACAAGGTGACTCGTATCCTTGGTGTGCTTAACGGTACATCTAAATTTATGATGACTAAAATGGTTGATGAAGGTTGGTCATATGAGGACGCCCTCAAGACTGCTCAAGAACTTGGTTATGCTGAAAGTGATCCAACCAACGACGTTGAAGGGTATGACGCCGCTTATAAAGCTGTTATCCTTAGCCAATTTGGTTTTGGTGCTACAATTGATTTTGACGACGTTTCTCACAAAGGCATTACGAACATCTCTACAGACGATGTGGCTGTTGCTCAAGAATTGGGTTATGTTATCAAATTGGTTGGTGATGTGCGTGAAGTGGAATCAGGTATCTCAGCAGAAGTATCACCAACATTCTTGCCAAAAAATCACCCACTTGCTAGCGTCAACGATGTTATGAATGCAGTCTTTGTTGAATCTATCGGTATCGGTGAATCTATGTATTACGGTCCAGGTGCTGGTCAAAGACCAACAGCAACATCTGTTTTGGCAGACATTATCCGTATTGCTCGTCGTCTTTCAGATGGCAATGTGGGTAAACCATTTAATGAGTTCCGTCGTGACTTGCCATTGGCTAATCCAGCGGACGTTAAGAGCAATTACTACTTTGCCCTTGATACGCCAGACGAAAAAGGTAAAATCCTTCACTTGTCTGAAATCTTCAACTCAGAAGATATTTCATTTGAACAAGTCTTGCAACAAAAAGCAAATGGCACAACAGCTCGTATCGTTGTGATTACACATGCTATGTCTAAGACACAACTCAAAGCTGTTACTGAAAAACTTGAAGCAGCAGAAGATTTCACAGTTGTCAATACATTGAAAGTTTTGTCTAACTAATTGATAAGCCCATACTGGTGCGTATAAGAAAGGTATTCAAGGAGAAAAGTCGCTAATAGCTTTCCTCCTTTTGGTGTGTTATTATGAAAATTACTGTTCCAGCAACATCTGCCAATATTGGTCCAGGTTTTGATTCTGTGGGTGTTGCCGTCTCTAAATATTTGACAATTGAGGTGCTTGAACCAGCAGATGTATGGTTTATTGAACATGATTTGGGAGATATTCCTTCAGATGAAAATAACCTCCTCATTTCAACTGCCTTGCAAGTTAAGTCTGATTTGCAGCCCCATAAATTGGTGATGACATCAGATATTCCCTTGGCGCGTGGGCTTGGTTCTTCTAGCTCAGTTATTGTCGCAGGGATTGAGTTAGCCAATCAATTGGCAGATCTGAAGCTCTCAGATGACGATAAACTTGATATTGCAACCAAGATTGAAGGTCACCCAGACAATGTTGCCCCAGCTATCTTTGGAAATCTCGTTGTAGCCTCTTATGTGGATGAACATGTTAATAGCATCGTTACAGAGTTTC
>NZ_NMTR01000041.1 GCF_002549775.1 Faecalibacterium langellae
TATTGCTAACTCTTTTGGTGGCCTGGGATTGATTGATGTTGTCGGTGGTTTCTGTGCCAGCTTTTTAGCAACTGGTAGCATCTACCTCATCCGTAAAATTAAGCTATCTAGCTGGTTTATCGTACTCCCAATCCTACTCGTTCCATCCTTAGTAGTACCAATATGGCTTAGTGCCCTACTTAAACTTCCTTATGTCGCTCTCGTTATTAACCTTATCTTAGGGCAATTAGTTCCTGCAATCTTGGGAGCTGTACTTGTACACGAGCTAGCTAAACGCGGATACAAAGACTGACAATCAAAAACATCTCTGCAATTGCAGAGATGTCAGAATAAAGACAAACATCAAAAACGATGTTTGTCTCTTTTTATATTCACACTAAATTCTTCCATAATCGAATAATATTGGGGTATTTAGATAAAATACCAGGTCTTTCCTACCATCATTTTTACCAATTTTTTGATATTTAAACATGCCAAAGTAAGCCCAACCTTATCTTCCATTTTGGACTTTCCTTTTTCTCTGGTATAACGCAAGTTGTGATATTCTTTAGATGTTCCGAATAATCATTCTATCGTTTCTTTACGGTGTTGATACCGCTCCTTCATCTCATTTTGATGACGAATATCTTCGCAGACTTCTAGGGCGTCTTTCCAAATATGATGCACAACGACTTTTTGGTTCTGGCGACTTTCAGTACAAATCGCTAACAAGAGATAGATCTTACAAATTTTGGAATTGCTTTTATATTCTCTATAACCTTCACGTGTCGTTGTACGATAAGTTAATACCTGGTTCTCTAGACAAAGATAGCAGTCAGAATACTCGTTATAGACAAAGTCTTTAAGACGTAGAAAGTCTCTCCTATCTCTTGGCCTAGTGTAAGGGAATACCGGTATAATCCAATTTTCTAAAAGAAACTTAGCAACACTAGGTGTTTTGTAGCCTGAATCCGCAATAATGAATTCAGGTGAGAAGGGCTCTAACTTGGCTAAAAGAGCAGGAAAGAACTGACTATCATGGATGTTATCTGCTTCAACTGTAAAATCCAAGGCCCAACCGTGTTTATAACAACCTACCTGAGCATTATAAGCAAAGACTTCCTTGTGAAACCTACCAACATCAAATACCTTTTTCTTTTATTATACTCCTTCAAATCAATAAAAGTCCCCAAAAGTATAACTTCTAAGGACTTTGTCTTCAATCTGAAGCAATCTGACCTAGGTTGCTTAAAAGATTAATATTAATCATTTTCGATTTTTTCAGCTTCTGTACTGAATTTTTGTACAATAGCTTCGAGAGCCAATTTGTCTGTATCGGGAAGCGTGATAGCATCATCAGAAATCTCATCAATATTAGCATAGAAT
>NZ_NMTR01000014.1 GCF_002549775.1 Faecalibacterium langellae
CCAAGAGTACATTAAAAATCAACTGCAACAGGACCAGATTGCCGATCAGTTGAGCCTTAAGGAGTTCGTGGACCCGTTTACGGGTAGCAAGGAAACTAAGGCGTAAATAAAAGGGCCCCTTAAGGGGCTTTGCTAGTATTATGCCCTTCTAGGGCTTACTCAAGCCACCGGCTCAGCCGGTGGTTTTGACTGCGATAGACGATTGGGAATGCGCTCCGCAGGAGAAGTTACTACCTGCCGTCAGCGTGCAGGGACGCTCCGCTGGGCCAGAGGCAGGAAGGGGTGTTCCGAGTCCCCCCTCCCTACCTCTGGACTCCACCCACCCCGCAACGGGCCAAGGGCTACTCGCCCTTGACAATCCTGAAGAAGAAGTCGAAGCACAAAAAAGCTAGCGCTGCGCCAGTCGGCGCTATCGCTTTAACGCTTTTTTCGCTTCTCCATTTAAAGCCCCTCAGTCGCTGCGCGACAGCTCCCCCGAGGGGGAGCGGGCACGCCCGCAAGCTTTGCGGTTTGACCAAAAACTTTCCCGCAGCGCCGCGCTTTCGCAGAAAGCAGGCGCTGCAAATGCCGTTTTCCTTCACGACCCCATCCGTGAAAATGGGGTTCAGAAACGCCCGCAGGCGTTTCTGAACCCCGAAATTTAAAATAATTTTTCCGCTGAAAATGGCTAGAGCGCAGCGGAAGCCATTCTAAATCGTTTTATCCCCGGTTTGCCTTCTCGATCAGGGTGCGGATGTGGTGCGCCAGCATCTCCACGGCGGTGCTGTTCTCGCCGCCGTTGGGTACAATGATGTCTGCGTTGCGCTTGCTGGGTTCCACAAAAGCCTCGTGCATGGGCTTGACGGTGGTCAGGTACTGATTGATGACGCTGTCCAGACTGCGGCCCCGCTCCTTCACATCCCGCACCAGACGGCGCAGGATGCGCTCGTCGGCGTCGGTGTCCACATAGATCTTATAGTCGAACAGGGCGCACAGCTCCGGCTCCACAAAGGGCAGGATGCCTTCCACGATCAGCACCGGTGCGGGCTCGATGTGCTGTACCTTGTCGCTGCGGTTGTGGTTGGAGTAGTCGTACACCGGGCAGTCGATGGCGCGGCCTGCCTTCAGCTCCTGCAGATGGTAGATCAGCAAAGCGTTGTCAAAAGCATCCGGGTGGTCGTAGTTCAGCTTGCAGCGCTCCTCAAAGGGCAGCTCGTCGTGGCGCTTGTAATAGCTGTCGTGGGAGATCAGGCGCACTTCATCCTCGCCAAAACGCTCCTTCAGCCGCAGAGCAAGGGTGGTCTTGCCGCTGCCGGAGCCGCCTGCAATGCCAATGATCAGATTATTCATAGGGGTCCCTCCTGCATCATCCTGCCGCTTTGGGTGGAAAAAAGGGCAGGAATGGATTATAATAGGTGCAAAGCTGCCTGTCCGGGACACAGCGCCGGGCGGGCTTGTTCCTGTACATCATAACACAAACCGACACATTTTTACAGCCCCAGGGCTGCAAATGTGCGAGATAAGGGAAAATGCCATGCAGAAAAAACAATTTCAGCAAAATATGAAGGACAAGGTCCGGGTGTTTGAGGATGGCGGCATCCGCCTGCTCAAACGGGGACAGAAGGGCGTGGTACACGCTATTTTCAGCCGTTTTGGTCTGGTGCTGGTTCTGCTGCTTTTACAGGCGTTCGCGCTGTTCAGCCTGCTGCAGTGGTTCGGTGGGCTGCTGCCGCATTATTTTGGCGGCACCCTGCTGGTAACAGCGGCAATGATGGTCTATCTGCTCAATCAGGACATGGATAACAGCGTGCGCATCACATGGCTGGTGGTCACAGCGCTGATGCCGGTGCTGGGCGTGCCGCTGTTCTGGTACACCAAAAGCGATGTGGGCCACAATGCCCTGAAGCACCGCCTGCTGGATCTGGAGGGACAGACCGGCGCCCGGCTGCCGCAGAATGAGCAGACCGTGGAGCTTTTGCAGGAGCAGGCACCCGAAGCGGTGCCACTGGCACGGTATCTGCGGGGCAAGGGCGGCGGCTTTCCGGTCTATGCCGACACGGTGGCCACCTACTTCAACGGCGGCGAAGCTATGTTCGATGAAATGCTGCGCCAGCTGGAAACGGCAAAAAAGTACATCTTTCTGGAATATTTCATCGTGGATGAAGGCCTGATGTGGGGCCGCATTCTGGAAGTGCTGGCCCGCAAGGCGGCGCAGGGGGTGGATGTGCGTGTGATGTATGACGGCACCTGCGAGTTTTCCACCCTGCCGCGGGATTACCCCAGCCGGCTGGAAGCGCTGGGCATCCAGTGCAAGGTGTTCTCGCCGGTCACGCCCTTCGTTTCCACTCACTACAACTACCGCGACCACCGCAAAATTCTGGTCATTGATGGCCAGGTGGGCTTTACCGGCGGCGTGAATCTGGCAGATGAGTACATCAACCACATAGAAAAGTATGGCCGCTGGAAGGACTCGGCCCTGATGCTGGAAGGCGAAGGCGTGCGCTCCATGACGGCACTGTTTTTGCAGATGTGGAGCATCCTGTGCCAGCCGGAGTTTGAGCAGTTCCTGTCCGATCCCATCCCGGCGGCAGCAAACGCCAAGGGCTTTGTGGTGCCCTACGGAGACTGCCCGCTGGACGGTGAGCGGGTGGGCGAAATGGTGTACATGGATATGCTCAACCGCGCCCGGAAGTATGTGCACATCATCTCGCCGTATCTGATTTTAGACGGCGAGCTGGAAACGGCCCTGCGCTTTGCGGCAGAGCGCGGTGTGGATGTGCACCTGATCCTGCCCGGCAAGCCGGATAAGTGGTTCGTTTATGCACTGGCCAAGACCCACTACAAGGCGCTGCTTTCTTCGGGTGTGAAGATCAGCGAGTGGCAGCCCGGCTTTACCCATGCGAAGATCGTGATCGCCGACGGAGTGGAAGCTGTGGCGGGCACCATCAATCTGGACTACCGCAGCCTGTACCATCACTTTGAAAACGCGGTCTGGATGCGCGGCACCGACTGCATTGCCAACATGGAAGCGGATTTTCAGGATACACTCACCCGGTGCCGCAGGGTGGAGCAGACGAGAGAAAGTATCTGGCAGGGCAAAAAGCTGCTGCATCTGGCGGGCATCCTGCTCAAGTTTATTGCGCCGCTGGTGTGAAAGACTCCTTCTGTCATGGCTGCGTAAGCAGACGGGAGAAGCTCTGAATACAAAAAGGCCCGCTGCCTTTCGACAGCGGGCCTTTTGTTACCGATTTAAATAAAAATCAGCGCTTAGTTCTGCTTCATGCGAGCGAAGCAGTCAGAGCAGTAGACCGGACGGTCCTCACGGGGCTGGAAGGGAACCTTGCAAGCCTTGCCGCAAGCTGCGCAGACAGCATCGAACATCTGACGCTCACCGCCGTTGTTGCCGCCACGGACGCCGTTCTTGCGGGCGTCACGGCAGGGCTTGCAGCGCTGGGGCTGATTCTCGAAGCCGCGAGATGCGTAGAACTCCTGCTCACCAGCAGTCCAAACAAACTCCTTACCGCAGTCCTTGCAAACTAAAGTCTTGTCTTCAAACATAGTAGTATCTCCTCTTTGTTAGTTCTTGCCCACGGAAGGATTGTAACCATACCTTTGGTTTTGGGACCATCGCGCTGATCAGTAAGCTTACCAGGGGCTTGAATGAATGGATGCCCTCGGATTGAGGACTTTCCTATTGTACCGTTAATTTTAAAATTTGTCAACCAAAAAACAAACCGACGGCCTTTTATTTGTGGATATGACACAATAAGAGGGACTTTCTTTGGTCAGTTTCACCGCTGCAGAAAAAGAAAGAGGAGCTGCATTCCCGTTGGGGAATGCAGCTCCTCACAAAAAACTTTTGCTTACTTCTCGATGACTTCCTTGGTGTCGCGGGCGATCATCAGCTCCTCGTCGGTAGCAATGACCAGAGTGCGCACCTTTGCGCCCCAGGCAGTGATCTCGCACACATCGCCCACGGGGTGCTTGTTCTTCTCGGTGTCGATGCGGATGCCCAGCCAATCCATGTGGTGGCAGACCTTTGCACGGGCAATGGCATCGTGCTCGCCGATGCCGCCGGTGAAGACGATGGCATCCACGCCGCCCATGGCAGCGATGTAAGCGCCAACGGTCTTCTTGATCTGGTAGTTCAGCATGTCGGAAGCCAGCTGTGCGCGCTTGTTGCCGGCGGCAGCTGCCTCCTCCACGTCACGCTTGTCGCTGGAAACACCGGAGATGCCCAGCAGGCCGGACTTCTTGTTCAGGATCTCGTCCAGCTCGTGGCCGGTGATGTTCAAGGTGTACTTCAGGTAGTTGACCACAGAGGGGTCCAGGTCGCCGCAGCGGGTGCCCATCATCAGGCCGGCCAGCGGGGTCATGCCCATGGAGGTATCAACGACCTTGCCCTGATCCACAGCGGCAATGGAGGAACCGTTGCCCAGATGGCAGGTGATCAGCTTCAGGCGCTCAATGGGCTCTTCCAGATACTCGGCAGCCTTGTGGGCAACGTACTTGTGGCTGGTGCCGTGGAAGCCGTAGCGGCGCACGCCGTACTTCTCGTAGTACTCATACGGAATGGCGTACATATAAGCCTTCGGAGGCATGGTGCTGTGGAAAGCGGTGTCGAACACAGCCACCATGGGGATGTTGCCGAACACCTTGCGTGCGGCCTCGATGCCCAGAATGCCGGCGGGGTTGTGCAGGGGAGCCAGAGGGCTCAGCTCGCGGATGGTCTCGATGACCTCGTCGGTGATCAGGCAGCTTTCCTTGAACTTCTCGCCGCCGTGCACGACGCGGTGGCCGATGGCGTCGATCTCGCTCACATCGTTGATGCACTTGCCTTCGCCGGTGGTCATCTTCTTCACGACCTCAGCAAATGCCTCGGTGTGGGTGGGGAAGATGGCCGGGGTGGTGGCCTTGTGGCCGTTGGCCTCGTGGGTGATCATGCTGCTCTCCATGCCGATGCGCTCGCACAGGCCCTTGCACAGCACCTTCTCGCCGTCCATATCGATCAGCTGATACTTCAGGGAAGAAGAACCGCAGTTAATAACCAGAACTTTCATCTGTGTTGCCTCCTGTATGTTTTTGGTCTGCCCCGTTTGAAAACGCGGACAGAATTTTACAGATTCCTGTGTTTATTATATAATAGGGTGGACGGCTTTTCAAGCCGCAACCCGGGCAAAGCGGTAAAACTTGTGTACAAGGTTTTTGTACATCCTGCCCACAAATGCGCAAAACCCGGGCAGTTTTCTGTATATACGATATAATTTTAACAATCTTTTGGCAAAAGGAGCACTCTCATGAAGTTTGCGGGCATCATCGCCGAATACGACCCCTTCCACAACGGCCACGCCTGGCAGCTGGCGCAGGCAAAGGCGCTGGGGGCAGAGCATGTGGCGGTGGCCATGAGTTGCGGGCTGACCCAGCGCGGGGCCTTGCCGCTGCTGCCGGATGCCGTGCGGGTGCAGGCGGCGCTGCAATGCGGGGCCGATTTTGTGTTCGCCCTGCCCGCACCCTTTGCCTGCGCAGGGGCCGAAGCTTTTGCCCGGGCGGGGGTACGCATCCTGGCCGCTGCCGGGTGCGACGCGCTGGTGTTCGGGGCCGAGACGCCGGACACAGACCTCTTGATGGAAGCCGCCCGGGTGCTGAACAGCGAAGCCTACCGCGCCGAGCTCAAGCACCAGCTTGCCGCTGGGGCCCGCAGCTTTGCGGCGGCCCGGCAGGCAGCGGTGGAAGCTCTCTGCCCGGGCACCGCGCTGGCCGCTTTGCTGGACAAGCCCAACAACAACCTTGCCGTGGAATACTGCAGGGCCATCCTTGAGCAGGGCACGAATATGACCCCGGTGCCGCTGCCGCGCGTGGGGGCGGGCCATGGCCAGGCCCTTGCCGAAAGCGGCCACGCCCAATTTGCCAGCGCCAGCGCTCTGCGCACTCTCTGGGCAGAGCAGGGGGCGGATGCTCTGGCTCCTTATGTGCCGGAAAAAGCGCTGGAATTGTATAAAAAGGCGGAAGTTGACGGAATGTATACGGATTTTGCCGCCGCAGGCCGATGCCAGCTGGCCCTGCTGCGGGCCGCCTGCGCCCAGCCGAACCCCTTTGCGGCGGTGCGCGGTGTCTCCGAAGGGCTGGACCACCGGCTGGAAAACGCGGTGCGGCAGTACACCACCCTGCCCGCTCTGCTGGATGAACTGACCACCGTGCGCTATCCCCGGGCCCGGATGCGCCGCCTTGCCATGGATGCCGCGCTGGGCTATACCGCCGCCCTGCCCGCCCTGCCGCCTTACCTGCACCTGCTGGGTGCCCGGCGGGAGGCTCTGCCGCTGTTGAAGCACACAGCTTTGCCGCTCTCGCATTCGCTGGCAAGGCTGGAACAAGAAGGCCCGGAATGCGCCTGCATTGCAGCCGCGCAGGCAAAGGCCAGCGACTTTGGTGCTCTGTGCCGCAAAGTGCCCGGGCCCATGGGCGGCGTGTATCGTCAAAAAATTATCTTTTTGACGAATTGACAAAAAATAATCGAAAAAATTTTATGCAGAACCCCTTGTATCTGGGCGGAATGTGGTGTATGATTAGAGCAATGCAATGTTGGATACAACAAACAAGAATGGAATCAGAGACCCGCACGCGATAAGGAGGAAATCATGGCACTTCACGTTCTGGACGAAGCCAACCGCTGCCTGGGCTGCAAAAAGCCCCTGTGCCAGCAGGGCTGCCCCATCCACACCAATATCCCGGAGGTCATCCGTCTGCTGAAGGCAAACCAGATGGACGAAGCCGGTAAAATGCTGTTCGAGAATAACCCCATGACCACTGTCTGCGCGCTGGTGTGCAACCACGAGAACCAGTGTGAGGGTCACTGCGTGCGCAACCGGATGCCCAGCCACGACCCGGTGCACTTCTCCATCATCGAGGATTATATCTCTACCACCTACGCCAACAAGATGACCGCAGGCCCTGCCCCGAAGAACGGCATGAAGGCGGCTGTGGTGGGCTCCGGCCCGGCGGGCCTGACCATTGCGGTGCTGCTGGCGCGCTGGGGCTACGATGTGACCATCTTCGACGCCCGGGATAAGATCGGCGGCGTCATGCGCTACGGCATCCCCAACTACCGCCTGCCGGACAGCGTGCTGGACGACTTCCAGTACCGCCACCTGGAACTGAAGGGCATCAAGGTGCGGCCCAACACCACCATCGGCAAGACCATCACCATCGACGACCTGTTCCGCGACGGCTACAAGAGCGTGTTCATCGGTGCCGGCCTGTGGAAGGCCAACGCCATGCACATCAAGGGCGAGACCTTGGGCAACGTGGCCTTCGGCATCGACTATCTGGCCAACTCCAAGGCCTTCCGTCTGGGCGACGACATCGCAGTCATCGGCGTGGGCAACTCTGCCATGGACTGCGCCCGCACCGCCATCCGCAACGGTGCCCGCCACGTCACCTGCTACGCCCGCCGCGACGAGAGCTGCATCAGCGCTTCCGAGTACGAGGTGAGCTATGCAAAGCTGGAGGGTGTGGGCTTCCGCTTCTGCAAGGCTCCCGTGGAGATCCGCGAGAACGGCCTCATCTGCCGCGACACCGTCAAGGGCGAGGACGGCAAGTTCACCCAGGTGGAGGGCAGCGAGACCTTCTACCCTCACACCGGCGTCATCGTCTCGGTGAGCCAGGGCTCCGAGAGCAACCTCGTCAAGACCACCACCGGCATCGAGACCAACCAGAAGGGCCTGCTGACCGTCAGCGAGGACGGCAGCACCACCCGCGCGGGCGTGTTTGCGGGCGGCGATGCCGTCATGGGTGCCCGCACGGTGGTGGAAGCCGTGGCCGTGGCCAAGAAGGTGGCCGAGAGCATGGACGCCTACATGAAGGCTCTGCCTGCCGACGACACCACCGACCCCTATGCCGATATCCCGGTGTTCCAGACGCCCACCTCGGACGTGCTGGCCCAGCAGGAATTGTAAATTAACTGTATCTTTGCCGCTCTGTTTGTTGACGGGGCGGCATTTGATTTGTATACTATTTATATAGTTTGAATGAAACTGTACGGAGCGGATACAAGAAGGGCGGTGGACGCTATCCTAAAAGCCTCTCTCCCCAAACTGCGGGAAAAATTGCTGGAAGCACTGCAGGCGGTGCTGCCCATTGCAGCCATCGTGCTGGTGCTCTGCTTTACCATCGCGCCGGTGTCGCCCAGCATCCTGCTGTGCTTTCTGCTGGGCGCAGCGATGATCGTGGTGGGCATCATGTTCTTCACACTGGGCGCGGAGATGAGCATGACCCCCATGGGCGAGCGGGTCGGCGCGGTCATCACCAAAAGCCGCCGCCTGCCGGTGGTGCTGGGCATCGGCTTTCTGCTGGGGTTCCTCATCACCATTTCGGAGCCGGATTTACAGGTGCTGGCCAATCAGGTGCCCTCCATCCCGAACCGCACCCTCATTTTGTCGGTGGCGGCGGGCGTGGGCCTGTTTCTGGTGTTCGCCTTCCTGCGCATGCTACTCGGCATTGCGCTGCCGAAGCTGCTGGTGCTGTTCTATGGTATCATCTTTGTGCTGGCGGCCTTTGTGCCCAAAGAGTTCCTCGCTGTGGCGTTTGACTCCGGCGGCGTGACCACCGGCCCCATGACGGTGCCCTTCATCATGGCGCTGGGCGTGGGCGTCTCGGCCATCCGCGGCGACCGCCACGCGGCCGACGACAGCTTTGGTCTGGTGGCCATGTGTTCCGTCGGGCCCATTCTGGCGGTGCTCCTTCTGGGCATCGTGTTCCGCGCGTCGGACAGCACCTACATCCCGCCGGTCCTGCCGGAGGTGAGCGACTCGGTGGAGCTGTGGCAGCTGTTCCATGTCAGCCTGCCGACGTATCTGAAAGAGATCGCCGGTTCGCTGCTGCCCATCATCGTCATGTTCGGCGTATTTCAGGCTGCGGCCCTGCATCTGGACAGGCGCACCCTCAGCCGCATCGCGGTGGGTCTGGCCTATACTTATGTGGGGTTGGTGCTGTTCCTCACCGGCGCAAACGTGGGCTTTATGCCGGCTGGTAATTATCTGGGGCAGGTGCTGGCCGGGCAGAGTTTCCGGTGGATCATCATCCCCATCGGGATGCTCATCGGCTACTTCATCGTCAAGGCCGAACCCGCCGTCTATGTGCTGAACAAGCAGGTGGAAGAAGTGACGGATGGTGCCATCTCGGCCAGGGCCATGGGTACGGCCCTCTCGGCAGGCGTGTCCATCTCGGTGGGCCTTGCCATGGTGCGGGTGCTCACCGGCATTTCCATCCTGTGGTTCCTCATTCCGGGCTATGCGGTGGCCATCGGCATCGCCTTCGTGGTGCCCAAGCTGTTCACCGCCATCGCCTTTGACGCGGGCGGCGTGGCCTCCGGCCCTATGACGGCTACCTTTCTGCTGCCGCTGGCGCAGGGCGCCTGCGCAGCGGTGGGCGGCAATATCGTCACCGACGCTTTCGGCGTGGTGGCCATGGTGGCCATGACGCCGCTCATCACGGTGCAGCTGATGGGCCTTGCCGCCCAGCTCAGGACCCGCAAAGCCCGCCCGGCCCAGCCAGCCGCTGTGGGCGCGGCAGCCTTTGCCGACTGGCCGGATGACGCCATCATTGAACTGTAAGGAGGGCGCGTTGTGAGCAGTTTGTTTTTCATGGTCACCATCACCGACCGCCGTTCCACCGACGCCTTTCTGCAGCTGTACGAGAGCCACGGTGTGGACGTCAGCCTGCGCACGGTGGGCAGCGGCACGGCGGTGCAGGAGACCCTGTCCACCCTCGGATTGGAGCGCACCGAAAAGGCGGTGCTGATGGCTGTGGTCACCGAGGAGACCTGGCAGGCAGCCCGGCGGGACCTTCGCCGGAAGCTGCGCATCGACGTGCCGGGCACCGGCATCGCGTTCACCGTGCCGCTGAGCAGCATCGGCGGCAAGCGGGCACTGATGTTCCTCACCGAACACCAGACCCTAAACTGGAAGGAGGAGAGCACCTTGAAGGATACCCGTTACGAGCTGCTGCTGGTCATTGCGAATCAGGGCTACACCGGCACCATCATGGACGCCGCCCGGGCGGCCGGGGCCGGTGGCGGCACGGTGCTCCACGCCAAAGGCACCGGCATGGAGGGCGCGGCAAAGTTTCTGGGCGTGGAGCTGGTGAACGAAAAGGAGCTGGTGCTCATCGTGGCCCGCACACCGGAGAAGAACCGCATCATGAAAGCCATCATGGACGGGGCCGACAAAAAGGCGGGGGCCATCGTGTTCTCACTGCCGGTGACGGATACCGCCGGTCTGCGGCTGCTGGAAGACGAAGAACCGGTGGCCGAGACTTCAGCACAGTAAACAACAGAATGTAAAATTGCGCAAAAATATTCCGCGTTTGCAGGGCGAAGGTCTTGATAAACGCGGATTTTTTCGCTATCATAGAAGAAAGAAATTCAGGAATGGGAGAGAAAAGATGATAAACCTTTCATACAAGCAGCAGATCGCGTTCAATTCGCTGTCCATCATTCTGGGCAACGCGCTCTATGCGCTGACGGTGGTGCTGTTCCTTGTGCCTTCGGGGCTGATCACCGGCGGTGCCACCGGTATTGCACTGGCCGTGAACAAGGCCGTGGGCCTGCCGGTGTCCGGTGTGCTGTTCGTGATCAACATCACCATGCTGGTGCTGGGCTGGATCGTGCTGGGCCGCCGCTTTGCGGTCACCACCGTTGCCAGCACCATTCTGAGCCCCATGTTCCTGGCCCTGTGGGAGCGGGTGTTTGCGGGCTTTGTGCTGACGGATGATCTGGTGCTCAACACCATCTTCGCGGGCTTTGGTGTGGGCATCTCGCTGGGCATCACCATCCGTGCAGGCGCTTCTACCGGCGGCATGGATATCCCGCCGCTGGTGCTGAACAAATATTTCCACATTCCGGTGTCGGCCAGTATGCTGGTGTTCGACCTGCTCATCCTCTGCCTGCAGGCGGCCTTCAGCCCGCTGCAGCAGTGCCTGTACGGCATCGTGCTGGTCATCGTGTATACCATCGTACTGGATAAGGTGCTCATCTTCGGCACCACCCGTACCGAGGTGAAGATCATCAGCAAATACTCCGACGAAATTCGCGAGGCCATCCTCTCCCAGCTGGACCGCGGCGTGACCGTGCTGCACGGCGAGGGAGGCTTCCGCCATGACCCGGAGCAGGTGCTGCTGAGCATCATCTCCAACCGCCAGCTGCCCAAGCTGGAAAAGCTGGCCCACGCCATCGACCCGGCCTGCTTCATGATCGTGAGCCATGTCACCGAGGTGAGCGGCCGCGGGTTCTCGCTGGAAAAGGATTATCAGAATCCCTGAAAATCCCGGCAGATACTTGCAAAGCAGTGCCCAGTTGGGGTATATTATAGAGGAACGGTAGGTTTTGCCGTGAACGTCCCATACAGAAAGGAAACACATCATGTTTGATATTTTCAATATGCTCAAGAAGGAAGACCACAAGGAAGCAAAGCAGGTGACCCGCGATACCATCATCGGCGATATCCTGGACATGGACCAGACCACTGCGCCCTACTTCATGGAGATCGGCATGCACTGCCTGGGCTGCCCGGCATCCCGCGGTGAGAGCATCGAGAAAGCCTGCGCTGTGCACGGCGTGGACTGCGATGAACTGATCGAGAAGCTGAACGAGCACCTGGCTGCAAAGAAGGTATAAGTGCTGCCCACATTGGATGCGCGTCTCGCGGCTGCCGCAGCGCTGGTGCGCCCCGGGGAACCGGTGGCGGATATCGGCTGCGATCACGGCAAGCTGACGGCAGTGCTGGCGGCTTCGGGCAAATACCCGAAGGTGATCGGTGCCGACCTGCGACCCGGCCCGCTGGCCAAAGCAAAGCAGACGCTGGAACATGCAGGCTGTGAAGACCGCGCTGAGCTTCGGCTCGGCGACGGTCTTTCTGTGCTTACAGAGAACGAAGTGGGCAGCATCGTGCTGGCGGGTGTCTCGGCCCAGACCACCTGGGAGATCTTGGAGAAGGCCCCGTGGGTGTTCCGCAAAGGCGGCCCGCGCATCATCATGATCCCGGCCACCCGCCACGACGCGCTGCGCCGCTGGCTGTGGGAGCACGGCTTTGCCTTTATCGCCGACCGCCCGGTGCAGGCGGCGGGCCGCTGGTACGCCGTGATGGCTGCAGAATATACCGGTGAGACCCATGAACCGACCTTCGCCGAATGCCTGTTCGGTGGGACAGGGGAATGGCCTGAGGGCGCAGGCTATGCAGAATGGCAGAAGGCAAAGCTGCCCCGGATGCGTCTCGGTGTGCCGGACGGCAGTGCGCTGGCACAGGAGATCGACGCGATTTTGAAAGAGGGAACAGAGCAATGACAACGGTACAGCAGGTATACGAAGCCATGCAGCACATTGCGCCGCTGGAGCTGGCAGAACACTGGGATAATCCCGGGCTGCTGGTGGACTGCGGCGGGCCGGTGCACCGCGTGCTGGTGGCGCTGGACATCACCCCGGAAGTGGTGGCCGAAGCCGCGTCCAGGCAGTGCGAGGTCATTGTGTCCCACCACCCGGTCATCTTTGACCCGCTCAAAAAGATCGGCCCGCAGGATGTGGCGTTCCAGCTGGTGCAGGCGGGCATTTCGGCCGTTTGTATGCATACCAATCTGGATGCCGCTGAGGGCGGCGTGAACGAAGTGCTGGCAGGCATCTTCGGCATGAAGGATATGGAAGTATTCGCCGAGGGCTGCGGCCGGGTGGGCGAGATCGAACCCATCTCGGTGCCGGAACTGGCCCGCGAGGCCCAGAAAGAGCTTGCCGCGCGCTGCAACGCGCCGGAGAACGGCCCGGCGGTGCAGGTGAAGTTTGCGGATGCCGGTAAGCCGGTCAAGCGGCTGGCCGTCATCAGCGGTGCGGGCGGCAGTCTGTTCGCAGACGCCATCGCCATGGGGGCCGACTGCCTGCTGACCGGCGAAGCCAACCACCACCACGCCATCGACGCGAAGCGCATGGGCCTTTCGCTCATTGCGGCGGGCCACTACGCGACTGAGTTCCCGGTGGCTGCCGCCGTGGCCGTAAAGCTCCGCGCCGCCCTGCCGGAGCTGGATGTGCTGGTGAGCACCGAGAACCGGGACCCTTATACTTATTTATAAAGGAAGATGCCGTCTTTCACTGCGGCCCCTCCCGTGAAAAGGCGTTTGTCGCGGCCCGCAGGCCGCGACAAACGCGAAATAAAAAATAATTATTCCGCTAATTATGGCCAAAGCGAACGCGGCGGCCATTCAAAATCGTTAAACGAGGTAAACCACTATGGCATTGGATGCCGCGACACTGGAACTGACGGCCCGGGAACTGAAAACCGTTCTGGCCGACGCCAAGATCGCAAAACTGTTTGAACCGACCCGCGATGAGCTGGTCATTACCCTGCGCACCCGCACGGACACCTACGCGCTGCTGCTGTCGGCCCGCAGCGGTTCCGCCCGGGTCTGCCTGACCGAAGAGACCTTTGAAAACCCGGAGACGCCGCCCTCCTTCTGTATGCTGATGCGCAAGCATCTCACCGGCGGCAAGCTGCTGGACGTGCGCATGGAGCCGGGGGACCGTATCGTGTACTTCGACTTCCAGTGCACCAACGAGATGGGCGACCTTGTGCGCAACACCCTGTGCGCCGAACTGATGGGCCGCTACTCCAATCTGGTTCTGGTGCAGAATGGCAAAATTATCGACGCCCTCAAGCGGGTGGATTTTGAGGACAGCGACATCCGGCAGCTGCTGCCGGGCCTGCCTTATACCACGCCGCCGAAACCTGCCCGGCCGGACTTCCTGCAGGTGAGCAGCGCGTCCATTGTGGCGGCGGCCTGCCAGCGCGACCTGCCGGTGGCCGATGCCCTCAATAAGACCGTGGCCGGTGTGGGCCCGGTGGTCTGCCGGGAAGCGGCATGGCGTGCCTTCGACGGCGAACACCTGATCGCCAACGAGCTGACCGAGGAGCAGAAGCGCCGCCTGATGGCTTCCATCGACGAGCTGAAGGAAGAACACGACAACGGTGGCTGCCCCTGCAGCGTCACCGACCCGGAAGGCAAGCCCATCGAGTACACCTTCTTCCGCCCGCAGCAGTACGGCGAAAAGTATCTTATTAAGGAATGGCCGTCCTTCAACGCCATGCTGGAAGGCTACTACGCCGAGAAGGACCGCGCCGAGCGCCTGCGCACCAAGAGCAAGGAACTGCACAAGGCCGTGCACAACATGTACGAGCGCGCGGTGCGCAAGCAGGCAGCCCGAAAAGAAGAACTGGCCGCCAGCGGCAAGAGCGAAAAGCTGCGTCTGTACGGCGAGCTGCTCTCGGCCAACCTCTATCTGGCTGAAAAAGGCATGAAAAGCATCACGGTCCAGAACTGGTATGACGACGGCAAAGAGGTGACCATCCCGCTGGACCTGCGGTTCACCCCCAGCCAGAACGCCCAGAGCTTCTTCAAAAACTACAAGAAGAAGCAGACCGCCGCCCGGATGCTGGTGGACCTGCTGGCCGAAGGCGAAAAAGAGATCGCCTATCTGGAAACGGTGCTCTACGAGGTGGAGACGGCCTCCGGCGAAGCTGCCCTGAATGAGATCCGGATGGAGTTGAAAAATCAGGGCTATCTGAAGTATTACAAGCAGCGGGATAAAAAGCAGAAGCCCGCAGATTTCCTGCGGTTTGTGTCCAGCGATGGCTTTGAGATTCTGGTGGGCCGCAACAACGCCCAGAACGACAAGCTCACCCTGCACACCGCCCGTGGCAAGGACTTGTGGTTCCATGTGCAGAAGGCACCCGGCAGCCACGTCGTGGTCATGAGCCGGGGCGAGGATATCCCGGACACCACGAAGCAGGAAGCCGCCGAGCTGGCAGTCATCCATTCCAGTGCCTACAAGGCAGGTGCCGGTGCCAAAGTCGCGGTGGACACCACTGAGGTGAAGAACATCTGGAAGGCCAACGGTGCAAAGCCCGGCATGGTGCTGTACGAGGTGTACACCACGGTGTATGTTACGCCCCGGGACGGGCTGGCGGAACAGCTGAAGAAAAAATGACGATTTGAAATGGCCGACGCGTTCGCTTTGGCCATATACAGCGGAATAATTATTTTTGATATTTGCAAAGCGGCAAAGCCTGCGGGCCTTGCCGCTTTGCGTTTTCACGGGAAGGGTCGTATCGGAAAACGGCATCTGATCTGCGCTGGCTCCCTGCGGGAGCGATCGCGCGGCAGCGTTGAGAGAACACGTTCCGTTAAAGCAATAGAATGCGGCAGATATTTCTGTAGGAAACGGATTTATCCGTTCCGCAGGCAGACAGCATCTGCCGGGCGGCAGGCGGAACGCATGAATGCGTTCCCTACACCGAAACGGCGGGCTTCCCTTTATATATAGGTATAATCCACAAGAAAACGGCCCATACTATCCCAGCAAACGCGGGGCGGGGAGTTTTCCACCCGCAAAATGGATGCGGATTGTGCATCTTGCACAGAAAATGCGCTCTTTGACAAAACAGAGAAAATAAAAAAGAAAATTCGTTCTTTTTTCTGAAAAACACTTGCCAAATGCACGAAGATGTGATAGAATATCTCTCGGCTGCAAAAGGCTTGTGCGATACAAGTCGTGCAGGCCAGCGATATGCGTAGATGCGGGAGGTTGTCATCCGGCGATAGCTGCGATGGGTTATTTCCGCGGAGTATGTCCGATCTTAGAACCGGGCGAAAGAATTACTGACAGCGATGGAATACGTTCCCTCGGCAGAGAAGTTACTCCTCTGCGAAACGGGCGGAACCAATGTTCGGATTTGATTTGCTAATAGATTTCCGGGAGAACTGCCAAGCGGTTCACCGGTTTTTATAGTGCCAAATCGAGGAACACCCGGAACTGTGTAGAGCAATTTATCGGCTCGCCTAGGGCAAAATCAATTTTTTCAGGAGGCGTAAGCAATGGCAGTCAAAGAGAAAATCAGAATCCGTCTGCAGAGCTATGATGCTCAGCTGATCGATGCCGCAGCAGAGAAGATCGTGGAGACCGCAAAGCACACCGGTGCACGCGTGTCCGGCCCCATCCCCCTGCCCACCGATCGTGAGATCGTTACCGTTCTGCGCGCTACCCACAAGTACAAGGATAGCCGCGAGCAGTTCGAGAGCCGCACTCATAAGCGTCTGATCGACATTCTGAAGCCGTCCAACAAGACGGTCGAGGCTCTGATGAGCCTCCAGCTCCCCGCTGGCGTGGACATCGAGATCAAGCTGTAAAAGACACTCGATCAAATTCGATGCCCTCGTTTCCCGAGGGGTCATGTTGGCAGTGACGTGCGCTGCCAACCAATAACCTTTACAGGAGGAAAAGAAAATGGTTAAAGGCATTATCGGCAAGAAAGTCGGTATGACCCAGCTGTTCGATGAGAACGGCAAGGTTATCCCCGTCACCGTCATCGAGGCTGGTCCCTGCACCGTCGTGCAGAAGAAGACCGTCGAGAGCGATGGCTACCAGGCTGTTCAGCTGGGCTTCGGCGAGGTTTCCGCCAAGAAGGTCAACAAGGCAGCTGCAGGTCACTTCAAGAAGGCAAACGTTGCCCCCAAGAAGACCCTGCGCGAGTTCCGTCTGGAAGATGTTTCCGCAATGAACGTTGGCGACGTGCTGAAGGCTGATGTCTTCGCAGCCGGCGACAAGGTCGACGTTGTGGGCGTTTCCAAGGGCAAGGGCTACCAGGGCGTTATCAAGCGCTACGGTCAGCACCGTCTGCGTGAGAGCCACGGCACCGGCCCGGTGGCACGTCATGCAGGTTCTAACGGTTCTACTTCTACCCCTGCTCGCGTGTTCCCCGGCAAGCGCCTGCCCGGCCACATGGGCTTTGTGCGCGTCACCGTGCAGAACCTGACGGTTGTCAAGGTTGACACCGAGAACAATCTGATCGCTGTGAAGGGTGCGGTTCCCGGCTCCAAGGGCACCATCGTCACTCTGGCCAACAGCGTGAAGGCGTAAGGAGGAAAGCGACAATGGCAAAGTTTAACGTAGTCGATATGAACGGTCAGCATGTTAGCGAGATCGAGCTTTCCGACGCCGTGTTCGGTATCACCCCGAACGAGAAGGCTGTCCACATTGCTGTGGTGAACTTCCTGGCCAACCAGCGTCAGGGCACCCAGAACACCAAGATCCGCATGGAAGTTTCCGGCGGCGGCAAGAAGCCCTGGCGTCAGAAGGGCACCGGCCACGCTCGTCAGGGCTCCATCCGTGCACCGCAGTGGACTCACGGCGGCGTCGCTCTGGGCCCCAAGCCCCGCAGCTACAACTACCACATCAACAACAAGGTCAAGCGCCTGGCTCTGCTGAGCGTGCTGTCCGACAAGGCTGCCAATGGCAACATGGTCGTTGTTGACAAGTTCGCCTGCGACGAGTACAAGACCAAGACTGTGGTTGCAATGCTGAACGCTGTTGGCGCCGGCAAGAAGAACCTGCTGGTCAATGAGACTGTCGATGCAAAGTTCGTCAAGAGCGCTGGCAACATCGCTGGCGTGAAGACCACCTTCGCAGGCAGCGTGAACACCTACGATGTGCTGAACGCCGACAAGCTGATCATCAGCGTCGACGCAGCTAAGAAGCTCGAGGAGGTGCTTGGCTAATGAAAACCGCACATGATATCATCCTGAAGCCGGTCATTACCGAGAACTCCATGGCTGGCATCGCTGATAAGAAGTACACCTTCAAGGTCGCTACCGATGCAACCAAGGTCGAGATCGCTCAGGCCGTTGAGGTCCTGTTCCCCGGCGCTAAGGTCGCTAAGGTCAACACCGTTTCCGTGCGCGGCCGTTTCCGCCGCCAGGGCATGCACGCTGGTTACACCGCTGCATCCAAGAAGGCAATCGTGACCCTGACCAAGGACTCCAAGGAGATCGAGTTCTTCAACAGCATGGTCTGATCGAACCCACCGAGGGTTCCTCTATGGGGATATGACCCCGATAATAATTCATAAGATAAACAAAGGAGAATAGCACAATGGCTATCAAGAAGTATGGCCCCACTACTCCGGGCCGCCGCGGCATGACCGTCACGGATTACAGCGTCCTGTCCAAGGTCGCTCCTGAGCGCAGCCTGCTGGAGCCCATGAAGAAGCACAGCGGCCGCAACAACACCGGTCGTATCACCGTCCGCCACCAGGGCGGCGGCAACCGCACCAAGTATCGTGTCATCGACTTCAAGCGTCAGAAGACCGATATCCCCGCTACCGTCAAGACTCTCGAGTACGATCCGAACCGCAGCGCATTCATCGCTCTGGTCGAGTACACCGATGGCGTCAAGAGCTACATCATTGCTCCCGATGGCCTGAAGGTGGGCGATGTGGTCCTGAGCAGCAAGACTGCCGACATCAAGCCCGGCAACTGCCTGCCCTTCGAGAACATCCCCGTCGGTACCATCATCCACAACATCGAGCTGTATCCCGGCCGCGGCGCCCAGCTGGTTCGTTCCGCTGGCAACATGGCTCAGCTGATGGCTAAGGAGAATGGCTACGCTCTGGTTCGTCTGCCCTCCGGTGAGATGCGCAACGTGCCCGTGAACTGCACCGCAGTCATCGGTCAGGTTTCCAACATCGACCACGAGAACGTCAACCTGGGCAAGGCTGGCCGCAAGCGCCACATGGGCGTGCGTCCCGGCAGCCGTGGTACCGTCATGAACCCCTGCGACCATCCCCACGGTGGTGGCGAGGGCCGCGCACCTGTTGGTCACTCCGGTCCTATGACTCCCTGGGGCAAGCCCGCTCTGGGTCTCAAGACTCGCAAGCATCATAAGCGCTCCGATAAGCTGATCGTGAAGCGTGCAGGTAAGTAAGAGAGGAGTTTAAGACAATGGGTAGAAGCATTAAAAAAGGACCTTTCGTCCAGGCTGCTCTTATGAAGCACGTTGAAGCGATGAACGCTTCCGGCAAGAAGCAGGTCATCAAGACCTGGAGCCGCGCCTCCACGATCTTCCCCGAATTCGTTGGTCACACCTTTGCCGTCCACGACGGCCGCAAGCATGTGCCTGTGTATGTGACTGAGGACATGGTTGGCCACAAGCTGGGTGAGTTCGTTCCCACCCGTACCTTCAAGGGCCACACTGGTAATTCTAAGTAATAGAGGGAGGAACACAACATGGAAGCTCGGGCAATTCTTCGTTATGCCCGCATTAGTCCTCGCAAGGTGTCTATCGTTATGGACCTGATCCGTAACAAGCCCCTGGACGAAGCGCTGGCAATCCTGCAGTACACCCCGAAGGCAGCTTGTGAGCCCCTTCTGAAGCTGGTGAAGTCTGCAGCCGCTAATGCGGAAAACAACTTCAATATGGACAAGAACAACCTCTACGTCGCCGAGTGCTACGTCTGCCCCGGCCCGACGCTGAAGCGCATGATGCCTCGTGCACAGGGCCGCGGCTACCGCATCCTGAAGCGCACCAGCCACATGACCGTTGTTCTGAAAGAGAAAGAGTAAGGAGGGAAAACAATGGGCCAGAAAGTAAATCCGCACGGCATTCGTGTCGGCGTTATTAAAGACTGGGACAGCCGCTGGTTTGCCTCCAAGAAGGATTTCAGCGATAACCTCGTCGAGGACCACAAGATCCGCACTGAGCTGAAGGCTCAGCTGAAGGACGCTGGTGTGCCCAAGATCGAGATCGAGCGTACTGTGGACCCGTCCACTTCCGCTCCTCGCGTGACTGTCAACATCTACTGCGCTAAGCCCGGCATGGTCATCGGCAAGGGCGGCGAGGAGCGTGTTGCTCTGCAGAACAAGCTGACCAAAGAGTATGGCAAGACTGTGATCGTCAACGTCATCGAGGTCAAGAGCGCTGCTACCAACGCTCAGCTGGTTGCTGAAGACATCGCTCGTCAGCTGGAGAACCGCGTGACCTTCCGCCGTGCCATGAAGCAGTGCATGCGCAATGCTATGAGCCCCCGCGATCGCGCAACCGTTCCCGCAAAGGGCATCAAGGCAATGTGCTCCGGCCGTCTGGGCGGTGCTGATATCGCTCGTACCGAGAGCTATCACGAGGGCACCATCCCCCTGCAGACCCTGCGTGCTGACATTGACTACGGCTTTGCAGAGGCTGCTACCACCTACGGCCGCATCGGCGTTAAGGTGTGGGTCTACAAGGGCGAAGTCCTCAAGAGCGCTAAGACCGCTCAGAAGAAGGAAGGAGGCAACAAGTAATGTTACTGCCTAAGCGTGTTAAGTACCGCCGCGTCCAGCGCGGCCGCATGACCGGCAAGGCTACCCGCGGCAACGTGGTGTGCCAGGGCCAGTACGGCCTTGTTGCTCTGGAGCCGGCATGGATCTCCTCTACTCAGATCGAGGCTGCCCGTGTTGCGATGACTCGTTACATCAAGCGCGGCGGCAAGGTCTGGATCAAGATCTTCCCCGATAAGCCCGTGACTGAAAAGCCCGCTGAGACCCGCATGGGTTCCGGTAAAGGCTCTCCCGAATACTGGGTCGCAGTCGTGAAGCCGGGCCGCGTTCTGTTCGAGCTGGCAGATGTCGATGAGGCAACTGCTCGTGAGGCACTGCGCCTGGCTATGCACAAGCTGCCCATCAAGTGCAAATTTGCAGTCCGTGAGGACTCCGTGAAGGAGGATGGCACCAATGAAGGCTAATGAACTCCGCGAAATGCAGACCGCAGAGCTGACCAGCAAGCTGGCAGACCTGAAGGCCGAGCTGTTTAACCTGCGCTTCCAGCATGCCATCAACCAGCTGGAGAACCCCGGCCGCATCGAAGCAGTCAAGAAGGACATCGCCCGCGTGATGACCGTTCTGGCTGAGAAGCAGTAAGGAGGTTAAACGATGGAAGAACGTAATCTGAGAAAGACCCGCGTCGGCGTCGTCGTGTCCGACAAGATGGATAAGACCATCGTGGTTGCCGTTAAGGATAGCGTGCAGCACCCCCTGTACAAGAAGATCCTGAAGCGTACCGCCAAGTTCAAGGCTCGTGATGAGAAGAACGAGTGCGGCATCGGTGACCGTGTTGAGATCATGGAGTGCCGCCCCCTGTCCAAGGATGTGCGCTGGCGCCTGGTCCGTATCGTTGAGAAGGCAAAGTAATTTGCCCGCTGCTTTGAACAGTTTGAAAGGAGATATCTGATATGGTTCAGATGCAAACTTATCTCAAAGTTGCCGACAACACCGGTGCCAAGGAGCTGATGTGCTTCCGCGTGCTGGGCGGCACCCGCAAGAGATACGCAAACATTGGTGACGTCGTGGTCTGCTCTGTCAAGAAGGCAGCTCCCGGCGGCTCCGTTAAGAAGGGCGACGTCGTCAAGGCTGTCATCGTGCGCAGCAAGCATGGCGTCCGCCGCGACGACGGCTCCTACATCCGTTTCGATGAGAACGCCGCCGTTATCGTCATGGCCGACAAGAGCCCCAAGGGTACCCGTATCTTTGGACCCGTCGCTCGCGAGCTGCGCGATGCCGGCTACACCAAGATCCTGAGCCTGGCTCCGGAATCGCTGTAAGGAGGTTTTAAAAATGAATAATCTTCATGTTAAAACCGGCGACAACGTTATGATCATCAGCGGCAAGGACAAGGGCCACACTGGTAAGGTCCTGCAGGTCAGCCCCTCTGAGAACAAGGTCATCGTTGAGGGCCAGAACATGGTTACCAAGCACGTCAAGCCTCGTCGTCAGGGCGAGCAGGGCGGCATCGTCAAGGCTGAGGGTGCTATGTACGCATCCAAGGTCATGCCCATCTGCCCCAAGTGCGGCAAGGCCGTGCGTGTGGGCCATGTCGAGAAGGACGGCAAGATGGTTCGCGTCTGCAAGAAGTGCGGCGCTGAGCTGTAAGAAAGGAGTAAGGAACAATGGCTCGTTTGAAAGAACAGTATGTCAATGAAATTGCTCCTGCTCTGAACTCCAAGTTCGGTTACAAGAGCGTTATGCAGATCCCCAAGCTGGACAAGGTCGTCATCAACGTTGCCTGCGGCGAAGCCAAGGACAACGAGAAGATCCTGGAAGCTGTCATGAAGGATCTGGGCCAGATCACTGGCCAGAAGGCAGTCGTCTGCCGTGCTAAAAAGAGCGTTGCTAACTTCAAGCTGCGCCAGGGCACTCCCATCGGCTGCAAGGTCACCCTGCGCGGTGAGCGTATGTATGAGTTCGTCGATCGCTTCTTCAACATCGCACTGCCCCGTGTCCGCGACTTCCGCGGCATCAACGGCAACGGTTTTGACGGCCGCGGCAACTTCGCATGCGGCATCAAGGAGCAGATCATCTTCCCCGAGATCGACTTCGAGAAGGTCGATGCAGTCCGCGGCATGGATGTCTGCTTTGTCACCACTGCCAAGACTGACGAGGAGGGCAAGGAGCTGCTGAAGGCTCTGGGCGCTCCGTTCGCAGAGAACAACTAAGGGAGGAGATTTCTACAATGGCTAAACTGTCTATGAAGCTGAAGCAGTCTCGTCCTGCTAAGTTCTCTACCCGTGCATACACCCGCTGCCGCATCTGCGGCCGCCCCCACTCCGTGCTGCGCAAGTACGGCGTGTGCCGTGTGTGCTTCCGTGAGCTGGCCTACAAGGGCGAGATCCCGGGCGTGAAGAAGGCTTCCTGGTAATCAAACCGGAGGGCCGGATAATTTGTCGGATATCCGCCCCGGGGCAACGGTGTTTCGGGGCGGTATCATTATAAAACAAACGAGAGCTAATCTAAGGAGGTTAGTGGCAAATGCAGATTACTGATCCTATCGCGGACCTGCTGACTCGCATCCGCAACGCTAGCACTGCCAAACACCCTTCTGTGGAGATCCCCGCTTCCAACATGAAGAAGGCTATCTGCCAGATTCTGGTTGACGAGGGCTACATCAAGGGCATGCAGGTCAAGAACGACACCGTTCAGGGCACCATCGTTGTCACCCTGAAGTACCAGGCAAACGGCGAGCCCGTTATCGCTGGTCTGCGCCGCGTGTCCAAGCCCGGCCTGCGCATCTACACCAACTGCGAAGATATGCCCAAGGTCATGAAGGGCCTGGGCACCGCAATCATTTCCACCTCTAAGGGCATCATGACTGATAAGGCTGCACGTGCTGCACACGTCGGCGGCGAAGTCCTGGCCTACGTGTGGTAAGAAAGGGGTAAAAGACAATGTCGAGAATTGGAAGAAAACCCATCGTCATTCCTGCCGGCGTCACTGTCACTGTCGATGAGGCAGCACACACCGTCGCCGTCAAGGGCCCCAAGGGCAGCCTGAATTCCAACTATCATCCCCTGATGACCGTCAAGGTCGAGGGCAATGAAGTTCTGGTTTCCCGCCCCAATGACGAACCCCAGGCCCGCAGCCTGCACGGCCTGACCCGTACCAACATCGCCAACATGGTGAACGGTGTTGTGAACGGCTACGAGAAGAAGCTGGAGATCGTGGGCGTCGGCCTGCGCTGCCAGAAGCAGGGCTCCAACCTGGTCATGAACCTGGGCTTCTCTCATCAGGTGAACATCCCTGATACTGAGGACTGCACCATCGTGTGGCAGGATCCCAACCACTTCACCGTTACCGGTATTGACAAGCAGAAGGTCGGCCAGTATGCTGCTGAGATCCGCGCCAAGAAGCCGCCTGAGCCGTACAAGGGCAAGGGCATCCGCTACGAGGGCGAGGTTGTCAAGCACAAAGAAGGCAAGGCCGGCAAGGGCAAGAAATAAGGTAAGGAGTGAAAGACAATGGTTAAGCAGATCGACAAGAACGAAGCTCGTCTTCGTCGTCATCGCCGCGTTCGCAACAAGATCAGCGGCACCGCAGCACGTCCTCGCCTGGATGTTTTCCGCTCCGCCAAGCACATTTACGCTCAGATCATCGATGATGAGCAGGGCGTGACCCTGGTGTCGGCGTCCACTATGGACAAGGACTTCAACGGCAACGGCGGCAACGTCGAGGCCGCTGCTGAGATCGGCAAGAAGATCGCAGCAAAGGCTCTGGAAAAGGGCATCACCGAGGTCGTGTTCGACCGTGGTGGCTACGTTTATCATGGCCGTGTTAAGGCCCTGGCTGATGGCGCCCGTGAGGGCGGCCTGAAGCTGTAATGAGAGGAGGAAACACATTATGGCTATGAGAAACCGTGAAGACGACGGCATGATCACCAAGGTTGTCTCCATCAACCGCGTTTCCAAGACTGTCAAGGGCGGCCGCATCATGAAGTTTGCCGCTCTGGTTGTCGTGGGCGACGGCAAGGGCACCATCGGTTACGGCATCGGCAAGTCCGGCGAAGTGCCTGAGGCAATCCGCAAGGGCGAGGCTGCTGCCAAGAAGAACATGCACAAGGTTGCCCTGAAGGGCACCACCATCCCCCACGAGATCGTCGGCAAGTACGGCGCAGGCGCCGTTCTGCTCAAGCCGGCTGCACCTGGTACCGGTATGATCGCCGGCGGCCCTGTGCGTGCCGTCATTGAGGCAGCTGGCATCAAGGACATCCGTGCGAAGTCTATGCGTTCCAACAACCCCATCAACGTTGTTTCTGCTACCTTCGCAGGTCTGTGCGGCCTGGTCAGCGCTGAGTCTGTCGCTGAGAAGCGCGGCAAGACCGTGAAAGAAATTCTGGGTTAAGGAGGTAACTAACCATGGCAGATAAGATGCTCAAGATCGAGCTGAAGAAAAGCCTGATTGGCCGCGGCGCTAAGCAGATCGCTACCGCTGAGGCTCTGGGCCTGAAGAAGCCGGGCGACGTTACCGTTCAGCCTGACAATGCCGCTACGCAGGGCAAGATCGCTAAGATCGGCTTCATGCTGAGCGTCACCGAAGCCTAATAGCAGGGGGTATACGCATAATGAAACTTCATGAATTGCACGCGATTCCCGGCGCAAACAAGGCTGTGACCCGCAAGGGCCGCGGCATTGGCTCCGGCAATGGCAAGACTGCCGGCTTCGGCAGCAAGGGCCAGAAGGCCCGTTCCGGCGTGAAGCACGCTGGTTTCGAGGGCGGCCAGATGCCTCTGGCACGCCGCCTGCCCAAGGTTGGCTTTAACAACATCTTTGCTACCCAGTACGCCATCGTCAACGTGGCTGATCTGGAAGCTGCTTTCAACGCCGGCGATGTCGTCGATACCGAGGCTCTGAAGGCAAAGGGTCTGGTCAAGAAGACCCTGGACGGCGTTAAGGTTCTGGGCAACGGCGAGCTGACCAAGGCTCTGACCGTGAAGGCCGCAGCCTATTCCGCTTCTGCCAAAGAGAAAATCGAGAAGGCAGGCGGAAAGGCTGAGGTGATGTAAGGTGTTCCAGACATTCCGTAACGCATGGAAGATCCCCGAGCTTAAAAATCGTCTCCTGTTCACGCTGGCGATCCTCGTGGTGTACCGTCTGGGCTGTGCCATCCCCGTTCCGTTCGTTTCCGGCTCTGCGCTGACGCAGATGTTCGCAAACGGCGACATGCTCTCCTATCTGAACATGATGAGCGGCGGTGCACTGGCTCGTTGCACGCTCTTCGCGTTAGGTGTGACACCCTATATCAACGCCTCCATTATTGTGCAGCTGCTCACCGTGGCAATTCCTTCGCTGGAAAATCTGGCCAAGGAAGCCGACGGCCAGCAGAAACTGCAGCAGATCAACCGGTATGCCGGTGGTGTGATCGCTCTGATCATGAGCATCGGCTACTACTTCGTGATCCGCAATATGGGCGCATTGAAGTACTATAACGGCGCAGAGGGCATCTTCTCCGCCGTGGTCATCATCGCAACCTTCGTGGCCGGCGCACAGCTGATCACCTGGTGCGGTGAGCAGATCGATGACAAGGGCATCGGCAACGGTGTCTCGCTTCTGATCTTTGCCTCCATCGTTTCCAACTGGTCTTCGCTGTACACCTCTGTCACGGGTCTGCTGACCCAGGCAGCGTCCGGCAAGCCCCAGTACTATGTGTTCCTGCCGCTGCTGATCGTGCTGGCACTGGTCGCCGTGGTCTTCGTGGTCATCATGACCAACGCAGAGCGCCGCATCACCATCCAGTATGCAAAGCGCGTGGTGGGCCGCAAGCAGATGGGCGGTCAGAACAGCTACCTGCCTCTGAAGCTGAACATGAGCGGCGTCATGCCCATCATCTTCGCTTCGGCTCTGGTGTCCATCCCGGGCACCATCGGCAGCTTCCTGCAGATCGATCAGACTGCGCACCCTGTGTGGTACGCATTCTTCCACACCTTCAACTACACTTCGTGGCTGTATGTGGTGATCTACCTGCTGCTGATCCTGGCATTCAACTACTTCTATGTGGCCATCCAGTACAACCCCGTTGAGATCGCCAACAATCTGCGCCGCAACAACGGCTCGATCCCCGGCTTCCGTCCCGGCAAGCCGACCAGCGATTTCATCACCCGCACCCTGAACAAGATCACCCTCATCGGCGCGATCTTCCTGGCTGTGGTGGCTGTGCTGCCGATCATTCTGGGCAACCTGACCGGAATGCGTATCCAGCTGGGCGGTACCAGCCTGCTGATCGTGGTTGGTGTGGCACTTGATACCACCCGCAGCCTCGACAGCTTCATGACGATGCGCAACCACAAGGGCTTCCTTGGTTGATCCACAATAATTAAGATGTGAGAAAGCACTGGAAAGGAGAGTACGCTCGAACTTTTCAGTGCTTTTTTGCTTTTTCGGAGTTTTCATCCACTAACATAAGAAAAGGAGAAATCCTATGAATCTGATTCTGTTGGGCGCCCCCGGCGCCGGTAAGGGCACGCAGGCCGAGATCATCTGCGCAAAGCTGAACATCCCCTCCATCAGCACCGGCAACATCCTGCGCGCTGCTGTCAAGGAAGGCACCGAGATGGGCCTGAAGGCTAAGAGCTTCATGGACGCCGGTGCTCTGGTGCCCGATGAGGTCATCATCGGCATCCTGAAGGATCGTCTGGCACAGCCTGACTGCGCCAACGGCTTCATCCTGGACGGCGTGCCCCGCACCATCGCTCAGGCCGAGGCCATTGAGACCATGGGCATCCGCATCGACAAGGTGCTGGAGCTGCAGGTCGAGGACAGCGTCATCGTTGACCGCATGAGCGGCCGCCGCGTCTGCGAGAAGTGCGGTGCCAGCTACCACATCGTCAACAAGAAGACCAAGGTCGAGGGCGTGTGCGACCTGTGCGGCGGCAAGACCGTCATCCGCAAGGATGACCAGCCCGCTACCGTGCTGGATCGCCTGAAGGCTTACCATGAGCAGACCGAGCCGCTGGTGGAGTTCTACCGTACCCGCGGCAAGCTGGCAGAGATCAAGTTCTGCCCCTCTATCGAGGAGACCACGGCTGAAGTCATGAAGGCTTTGGAGGCATAATTGTGATTCAGATCAAAAATGCGAAAGAGCTGGACGGTATGCGCAAGGCAAATGCCCTGAGCGCAGCTGCCCTGAAATACGGCGGTGAACATATCGAAGCAGGTATGACCACCTGGGAGCTGGACAAGCTGATCTACGACTTCATCGTGAAGCACGGCGGCATCCCCAATTTCAAGGGTCTGTATGGTTTCCCGGGCACGGCCTGCATCAGCCTGAACGATACCATTATCCATGGCATCCCTTCGCATGACATCGTCATCCGTCCCGGTGATATCGTGAGCATCGACACCGGTGCCAAGATCGACGGCTTCAACGGCGACAACGCCTGCACCTATGCGGTGGGCAAGATCGACCTGGAGGCTCAGCGTCTGCTGGACGTGACCAAGGCTGCTCTGTACAAGGGCATCGAGGCTGCCAAGGCAGGCAACCGCATCGGTGATATCGGCTATGCCGTGCAGAGCTACTGCGAGGATGCCGGTTTCTCGGTGGTGCGCGAGTTCGTGGGTCACGGCACCGGCAAGGAGCTGCACGAAGATCCGGAAGTGCCCAACTACGGCCATCAGGGCCGCGGCCCGCGCCTCGTGCCCGGCATGACCATCGCCATCGAGCCGATGATCTGCCAGTACGACTGCAAGATCTTCCAGTCCAAGGATGGCTGGACCGTCAAGACCAAGGACGGCGGCCTGGCTGCTCACTTCGAGCACTCCAACGCGATCCTGAAGGATCACACCGAGATCATGACCCGCTTCTGGGATGACCCGGACTTTGACCCGGAGAAGTTCAGCCTGAAGTAAGCGGGACCCCCGCATAACGGCAAGCGCCGCCTGTGAAAGAGCAGAAATGCTCTGCCGCAGGCGGCGTTTTGGCAGGGGATGACCTGCGATTTGTGCAATTGCGACAACTTTTGGTGAAAAAGTTTCATCTTCCCGGTGGAGAAAACCGAAGGCGGGGGCAGGGAAGAACCGATTTTGAATTTTGAGAAATTTTTATCGGAAATACGGAAAAAACCTCTTGCAAATTGACAACAAAAGGTGTATAATCTATAAATGGCTGTGGAAGCCAGATACTTCCTCGACGGACAGGGATTCTCTGCCCGTTTTGCGGATTTCGTGCCGCAGAAGATGAAGTATGTGGCGATCATCGCCGCCTGTCCGTCTGTGGACCGGCACCCAAGGCAAAGAACACTGAAGCGGCAAGCTGTGGCCAAACGGGCGCAGGCACGCGAAAACCGCAGTGCTTTCAGGGTTCGACGGCAAGGGCACCGGCCCAGGTTCAACGACAAACTGAGCAGATCCAATGAGGAGGCAAATAGCTTGTCTAAGGAAGACGTTATCGAGATCGAAGGCATTGTGCGTGAAGCCATGCCCAACGCCATCTTTAAGGTGGAAATGTTGAGCGAGGATAAGAACACCGGGAAGCTCACTCCCAGCGGCCATATCCTCTTAGCGCACATCTCCGGCAAGCTGCGGACCAATTTCATCCGTATCCTGCCCGGGGACAAGGTTACCGTGGAAATGTCGCCCTATGATCTTTCTAAGGGCCGCATCACCTGGCGCTCCAAATAAGCACCAGGGTATCAACCAAAAGGAGGTTCAACATCATGAAGGTCAAGCCTTCCGTGAAACCCATCTGCGAAAAGTGCAAGGTCATCCGCCGCAAAGGCCGCGTGATGGTCATCTGCCAGAACCCCAAGCATAAGCAGCGCCAGGGCTAATTCGGGCGCCTGGGGGTCAAGTGCGTAGAGTCCCGGCGCAGACCCCGACACTGACATGGGATGATTTTTGGAGGAAACTACTATGGCACGTATTGCCGGCGTTGACCTGCCCCGCGAGAAGCGCGTTCAGGTGGGTCTCACCTACGTTTATGGTATCGGCCAGACCACTGCTAACAAGATCCTGGAAGCAACTGGCATCAACCCCGATACCCGCGTCAAGGACCTGACTCTGGAAGAAGAAGCCAAGATCCGTGACTACATCGATCAGGCAAACATCATCGTTGAAGGCGACCTGCGCCGCAACGTTGCTCTGGACATCAAGCGCCTGGTTGAGATCCAGTCCTTCCGTGGCACCCGCCATCGCAAGAATCTGCCCTGCCGCGGCCAGCGCACCAAGACCAATGCACGTACCTGCAAGGGCCCGAAGCGCACTGTCGCTAACAAGAAGAAGTAAGGAGGATTTGAGAAATGGCAAGTGCAAATAATGCCAAGAAGGGCGCTAATGTCCGCATGAAGCGCAAAGAGCGCAAGAACATTGCTGCTGGTCAGGCTCATATCCAGTCTACCTTCAACAATACTGTTGTCACCATCACCGACCTGCAGGGTAATGCAGTGTCCTGGTGCTCCTCCGGCTCCCTGAACTTCCGCGGCAGCCGCAAGAGCACCCCGTTCGCAGCTCAGTCCGCTGCTGAGACCGCAGCAAAGACCGCCATCGAGCATGGCATGAAGACTGTTGAAGTCTACGTCAAGGGCCCCGGCGCTGGCCGTGAGTCCGCTATCCGTGCGCTGCAGGCTACCGGCCTGGAAGTCACCCTGATCAAGGACGTGACTCCTATCCCCCACAACGGCTGCCGTCCCCCGAAGCGCCGTCGTGTCTGATCGAAGGAGGAAATTGAATTATGGCAAAGAATACGCAGCCTATCGCAAAGCGTTGCAAGGCCCTGGGCATTTCTCCTGCGGTCATGGGCTATGCAAAGAAGAATACCACCCGCAACTCCAATGGCAACATGCGCAAGAAGCAGTCTGAGTACGCATCTCAGCTGAAGGAGAAGCAGAAGGTCAAGTTTATCTACGGCGTTTTGGAGAAGCAGTTCCACAACGCTTACCTGCGTGCAGAGGCTCGCCCCGGCAAGACCGGTGAGAACCTGCTGCAGATCATGGAGTGCCGTCTGGACAACGTCGTGTTCCGCCTGGGCTTTGCTCAGACCCGCCGCGACGCCCGCCAGCTGGTGTCTCACGCTCACTTCACCGTCAACGGCAAGAAGGTCAACATCCCCTCTTACCAGGTGAAGGCCGGTGACGTGATCGAAGTCCGCGAGTCCAGCCGTTCCTCTGCAAAGTTTGCAAAGCTGACCGGCCCCGAGGCTCCCGTTGTTGCTCTGCCCTCCTGGCTGAACCGTGAGACCGGTTCTCTGAAGGGTGTTGTCGCAAAGCTGCCCGAGCGCAGCGATATCGACTACGAAGTCGCAGAGCACCTCATCGTCGAGCTGTACTCCAAGTAATCCATTAAGAAGGACTGGCCTTCCTATTGGATGGCAATCTTTCGCATTCTTTTCTTTGAAAGAATTTAATAATGGGCCGGTGGGAACACCGGTTTGACAAGGAGGGCATAGATATGATGGAGATTGAACGTCCCAAAATCGAAACGGCAAGCCTGTCCCCGGACGGCCGCTACGGCAAATTCGTGGCAGAACCGCTGGAGCGTGGCTTTGGCATCACACTGGGCAATAGCCTGCGTCGTGTGCTTCTTTCCTCTCTGCCCGGTGTCGCCGTGACCAGCGTCAAGATTGACGGCGTGGTTCACGAGTTCTCCACCATTGAGGGCGTCAAGGAAGACGTTACCGAAATTGTCCTGAACCTGAAGGGTATCGCTGCAAAGCTGTACACCGATGGTCCGAAGACAGTGCGTGTTGAGGCAGTTGGCCCCTGTGAGGTCACCGCCGACAACATCAAGCAGGGCGACGACATCGAAATTCTGAACCCTGAGTGGCACATCGCAACCCTGGGCGAGGGCGCCAAGCTCGTCATGGAGCTCACCTTCGACAAGGGCCGCGGCTATGTGCCCGCAGAGCGCAACAAACAGGCTATCATCGAGAAGAACGATATCAACACCCTTCCCGTTGACAGCATTTACACCCCTGTGCTCAAGGTGAACTACAACGTCGAGAGCACCCGTGTTGGCCAGGCCATTGACTACGACAAGCTGACCATCGAGGTTTGGACCGATGGCACGATCAATGCGCAGGAAGCCGTTTCTCTGGCTGCCCGCGTGCTGACCGAGCACCTGAACCTGTTCGTCAACCTGTCCGACGAGGCCGCTGGCGCTGAGATCATGGTGGAGAAGACCAACGACGACAAGGAGAAGGCTCTGGAGATGACCATCGAGGAGCTGGATCTGAGCGTGCGTTCCTTCAACTGCCTGAAGCGTGCAGGTATCAACACGGTGGAAGATCTGGTCAGCAAGAGCGAGGACGAGATGATGAAGGTCCGCAACCTCGGTCGCAAGAGCCTGGAAGAAGTCATGGCAAAGCTGGACTCCCTGGGCTTCAAGCTGAACTCGGAAGACGAATAACTAAAATAATTAAGGAGTGAAACGGGATGCCCGGTACCAGAAAGCTCGGTAGAACCAGCGACAGCCGCAACGCTATGATGCGCGCTATGGTTACCTACCTGTTAGAGAATGGCAAGATTGAGACCACTGTCACTCGCGCTAAGGACGTTCGTTCCATGGCCGAGAAGATGATCACCCTTGGCAAGGCCAGCGACCTGCACACCAAGCGTCAGGTCTACGCCTACATCACCAAGGAAGATGTTGCAAAGAAGCTGTTTGACGAGATCAGCCCCAAGTACGCTGACCGCAACGGCGGCTACACCCGCATCATCAAGATCGGCGCTCGCCGCGGCGACGCAGCTGAGATGGCAGTTCTGGAGCTCGTCTGATCCTGCTCTGACTGTTTGATACAGTAATAAAAGCCCTTTCCCAGCAATGGGAGAGGGCTTTTTTGCGCTTTTCAGCCGTTTTTGGCATGTTCCCGGAAATTTGCTTTGCTTTTGACTCAGAAACCGACAAAACGCCCAAAAACTCGACCTTATTTTCTGCTGTTTCGTCACTTGACACGATAGGGGGGGGGGGTAGAATGGAAAAAATGGGCACTTTTTCTCATGGTGCCCGGAAAAAAGGCGAAAACGGAGGACAAAAACAATGCGAAAAAAGAGTTTGCGGTTCATCAGTGCGGCCCTTGCGGTGAGCATGATGGCTTCCACTCTGCCCGTGGGTGCATTCGCGCTGGAAGTGGGTGCGGGTGAAACCACTGCGGCGGTGAGTGAGCAGAAAGCGGCAACGCCTTGTCATCTGGATGGCGGCAAAACGATTGGTGAGACATTCGTTGAAACATACGGCACAGTTTATACTCTGAGCGGTAACTATACACAGGGCATTACCATTGAAACGAAGCAGGATATCACCATCAATATTGATGGTGAGGTAACAATTACAGGCGTTGCCAAATTTCTGGATGTCACAGGTACTGGTAAGGTGACCATCAACGGCACAAAAGATGGTGTGGACCAGAAAATCAAGATGACGACCGATTGCAACGTGATGAACACTGGGGATACAGGAGTGGTGTATCTGGAGGCCGCAGGTGCAGACGTTACATGCAACGGTGGCGATTACTACAGCAAGGAAACGAGCGAAGTCAATTCAACATATTCCGTGTTTTGCGTAAAGGACGGTTCCTTAAAACTGAATGAAGTCACAGCAGAAGCTGGTGAGCGCACTCATGTAATTGATTGTGGAGGAAATAGCTCGGCGAGCGTTGAGATTCATGGAGGGAATTTTAAAGCATCTGGAATTAATAGTGGAGGGATTGACTGCAGAGGCAAGGGAAGTGTGTCCATCTACAATGCAAAGGTGGAGAGTGGAAATTATGTGCTTGCAGTCGGCGGTTCGAGTGCAGAGTTAAAGATTTATAATAGTACCGTTGTGGGAGAGAATGAAAACTCTTGCGTTACGGTACAATCTGGCGGTTCTTTCTGGGCAGAAAACTGCGAGTTTACATCCGTTGGAAATCGAAACTACAACGGCGGGCTCCTTTATATGCTGAGCGGCAAAGCGACGATCAAGGACAGCAATTATGTCGCAGAACGGAACAGTGTAACTGGTATTCTTGCCCAATACTTGGCCTTTGCATTCTTGAATGGCCCCCATAAGCTGACCGTTGAAAATACAAAAATCAAGGGCTGCAAAAAGGCGTTTGAGTTGGAATATGACCGGGAAGGCTCGGACATTGAACTGAAAAATGTGACCTTTGAGGACAACGAGACTGATATCTATCTGAAGAATGACAGCAGTACCCCCGCCAACGCACCGCAGGTGGAGCTGGACGAAGGCACGAAGGACACAGCCGGAGCCATTACAGTTGAAGTGGCGTATCCCGCCGATGACGTGCAGATCACCACAAAGACCACAGGCAAAGACTACCAGCAGAACCTGAAGCTGACCGGTAAAAATGACGGCTGGCTGATTGGCTACGAGAAGGGTGCAGACGGTGAGTACCGCTACCTGACCCAGCGCAAGGGTGACAAGTACTTCGGCCTTAACACCATCAACGCCACTGCCACGACCGGCGAAGGCGACAATGTGACCACACTGAAACCCTATGCGCAGCTCAAAGAGGGTACTCCGGTGAATCTGACTGCCGATATCCTGGAGGGCAAAAAGTTTGCTCGCTGGAAGGTGGAAAAAGTAGCAGATGGTACACCAGTGACCGGCCTGCTGGATGCAGAAACAGAGAATACGGAAAACACCAGCTTCTCTATGCCCGAGTATGATGTGATTATCACTGCCGAGTACGAAGACGAGAGCATCGTTGACCCCGGCACGGGTGACACCGACTACGGCGGCGATATCGCGGCCGGTGTGGTCATCGGCGGCATTGCGGCGGTTGGCGCTTATGAAGTGGGCACCGGCCTGTACCGCATCCTCGCCATGGATGATGTGGCCATGCCCACGAACCGCATTGCCCTTGCAAAGCTGCTGTGGGAGCGCGCCGGGAAACCTGAGCCCGAAAGCACCGCGCTCTACAGCGATATCAGCGCCGAGGATACCGACGCCCAGAAGGCCGCCCGCTGGGCCGTGGAGCAGGAACTGCTCAACGATGCAGAGGATGGCAAGTTCCACCCCGCTTTCCCCGTGAGCAAGCTGCGCGTCTGCCTGACCTGGGAGAACGCAAAACAGAAGGGCCTGTTTGATTAAACCCAAAGCAAAGAGCTGAAAGTGCCGCCGCACGCGATACCGTGCGGCGGCACTTTTTGGTGTGTGTTTCTCGTTTTCAGGTGTTGGCATTGCGCGGCCGCCGTGGTATACTGACAATAGCGCAGTCTGGGCTTTGGCCCGGCAATTTTCTGCGAAGGGAGGGATCGCAGTTGAAAAACCTCATGTGCCGCTGGGCGGCACTGGCCTGTGTGCTGTTGTGCCTTGCGCTGGCCGGCTGCAGCGCGCTGCCCGGCGAACGCGCCCAGGTGGAAGAACTGCTCCGCGCGCCGAAGCTTTCCGGCGATTACGGCAACGTGCAGACGGCCCTGAACGACTGGCTGGGGGAGAGCGCCCAGCTCAAATACCCCATGCAGGGGGAACTGCTCTCACCCTTCCTTTTGCAGGACCTGGACGGCGACGGCCAGATGGACGCCGCCGTACTCTACACCACGGCCCAGAGCACCAACGTGTGCATCGCCATCCTGCAAAAGACCGACGCGGACGGCTGGCAGGTGCGCCAGAACGTGGAGGGCCTTTCCGACACGGTGGAAAGCGTGGGCCTGGCCCAGCTGCAGCCCGGCGACGGCGCACAGCTGGTGGTGGGCTATCTGTCCGCCCAGGGCGACCACTATCTGGCCGTGTATTCCTACGCCCAGAACCAGCTCTCCACCATTCTGGAACAGCAGTATGAGCAGTATCTGGTGGAGGACATCACCGGCGGCGGCAATCAGGACCTGATCCTCATGTCCACGCTGGAAGACGGCGGCGTGCAGATCGAACTGCTCACCGTGGACAAAGAGGGGTCCTTCCAGCAGGTGGCCGTCATGGGCCTTTCGGCCAACCGCTTCTCGGGCTGTGCCTCGGTGGCGGCGGGCATGGGCGCGGACGGCAGGCACTATCTGGTGCTGGACGGCTGGACCGGCATCTCCGGCAACAACCTTGCCAGCGTGCTGCTGTATTTCGACGAGGAGACCCAGCAGATGGTGCCCGCCACCCAGATCAGCACCGAGCGGCTCTATAATGCGTCCCTGCGCAACGTGTCCACGCTGGTGAGCCAGGACCTGGACGACGACGGCATCGTGGAGATCCCCACCCAGCCGGACGAAGCGGGTCTGCTGAACATGAGCCAGAGCCGCCGCATGGACTTCATCGTCTGGATGGACTACACCAGCCCGGAGCCCAAAAAGAGCTTCGGCCTGCTGGACGAGGAGACCAACTGCTACATCGAGCTGCCCATGGAGTGGGAGGGCAACCTCAAGCTCACCGACAGCGAACAATACGACGGCGCGGTGGAGCTGCGCACCCTGGACGAAGACCAGCTGGTGATGACCGTGCGGCTGGCCCGCACCACCTCCAGCTCCAAGGGCTGGACAAGGCTGGGCATCGTGGCGTCCCGCCAGATGCAGGCAAAGCTTGCCCCGGATGTGGAGATCGCCGACAAGGATTACCGCCTTTCCAAGGCATTGCATCTGCTCAACTGATAGAACGGAGGAATGGTACATGGTACGAGTGCTTGTGGTGGAAGATGAAGCCAATATCCGCGAGATGATCGCGCTGAACCTGCGTCTTGCAGGCATGGAAGCGGTGGAAGCGGAGAGCGCGGAAGCCGCGCTGCCGCTGCTGGAACAGAAGCCGGGCTGCGACGCCGCCATTCTAGACGTGATGCTGCCGGGCATGAACGGCTTCTCGCTGTGCGAGACCATCCGCCGCACCGACCAGAAGATCGGCATCATCATCCTCAGCGCCAAAGGGCAGGAGCAGGATAAAATTCGCGGCCTGTCCATTGGTGCCGATGACTATATGACCAAGCCCTTCAGCGTCAGCGAGCTGCTGGCCCGCGTGGAGGCGCTCTGCCGCCGCGTCAGCCGCAGCACCGGCGGCGAGGAAAAGGGCGAAAAGGGCGGCAGCCTGGGCATGCTCACCAGCGGCGATTTCGTGCTGGACGAGAACCGCCGCGTGCTGCTGAAGGCAGGCCAGCCCATCGAACTGACCCAGGTGGAGTTCCAGATCATGGAGCTGTTCTTCCGCAACCCCGGCATCGCGCTGGTGCGCGAGAAGATTTTGAAGGGCGTGTGGGGCGAGAACTACTTCGGTGATGTGAAGATCGTGGATGTGAACATCCGCCGCCTGCGCATGAAGGTGGAAGACGAGCCCAGCCACCCGGCCCATATCCTCACGGTGTGGGGCTACGGCTACCGCTGGGAGGAGTGACCTCTGCCCCTGCTGCGGCGGCGGCTGCCGTTTGCCATCCAAGCCTCTTCCTGTGAAAAGGGGACAGCGGAGCGTCCGCAGGCGTTCCGCTGTCCCAAACTTAAAAATTATTTTTCCGCTATTGATGCGCAGAGCAGCGCGGCGCGCATTCCCAATCGTCCGTTCCCAGCCATTGCCGCGCAGCGGTGCTGCGGGGGAAGTTTCTGCCCACCGCAAGCGGGCTGGACGCTCCGCTGGGCCAGAGGCAGGGAGGGGTGTTCCGACTCCCCCCTCCCTACCTCTGGACTCCACCCACCCCGCAACGGGAAAGGGGCTGCTCGCCCCTTTCAGACCCCAAAGAGGAAGTCGAACCGGAAAAAATCTAGCCGCTTCGCTCAGACGGGTTGCGGTGCCCAGCGTCCACTTCGTGCCTTGAGCGGCACTCGTGTCCTGCTGACCGCTGCCCCAACAGCTCCTCCCTGTATCCGCCGCTGGCGGCGGTCGTCGCCGTTGCACTTTTTTCTCGCTTCTCCGATTTGAAGGCCCCTCAGCCGCTGCGGCGGCAGCTCCCCGCAGGGGAGCGGGGTGCCAGCAGATGCCGTTTACCGTTACGGCCCTTCCCGTGAAAAAGTAAATCAGAAAAGCCCGCAGGCTTTTCTGATTTACAAATATATAAAAATAATTTTTCCGCTGCTATTGTCAGAGCGAAGCGGAGACAATTCTAAATCGTTTGAAAGGAGGAGACCGCCATGCGAAGCGGTATCACCCGCCGGTGGCTGCGGGGCAGCCTGCTCATCACAGTGCTGCTGGTGCTGCTGGCCGAAGCTATGTTCCTGTACAGCTACACCCGCAGTTATTACAACAGCGTCCAGCAGACCATGTACCGGCGGTTCTCCTCGGTGTCCGGCCAGCTGAAAATGTACACCGGCGACACCGCCCAGAGCACGGCGGCCACCCGCAGTGTGGCGCTGCGCCGCATGGTGGAGCAGTTTGCCGACAAGGACAAGTACGAGTTCATGCTGCTGGACAGCTACGGCGGAGTCATTGCGTCTTCCAGCGGCACCAGTGCCGAGGGCATCGTCACAAACAACGACTTTGAGCTGGCGCAGGACGCTTCCGACGGTCTGGGCGTGGCGGTCTACCGCACCCAGTCCGGGGAGCTGGTCATGGCGGGGTGCTATCTGGTGCCCTATGCCGCCGAGGACGTGGCGGCCATGCGCCTGGTCACCAGCCTTGCGCTGATCGAAGCTCAGATCAAAAACGCCATCCTCGCCAGCCTGGTGATCGTGGCGGTCATTCTGGCGTTCACCGTGATGTCCGGCTTGTACTTCATCCGCAGCATCGTGGTGCCGCTGGGGCAGGTGGAGCGCACCGCCGCCGGCATCGCCCGGGGCGAACTGGACGTGCGATTGCCGGTGACCGGCGACGAGCACGACGAGGTGGACCGCCTGCGCGGCACCATCAACCAGATGGCCGAAGGGCTGGAGGAGACCGAGAAGATGAAGAACGAGTTCATCAGTTCGGTCTCCCACGAGCTGCGCACGCCGCTGACCTCCATCCGGGGCTGGGTGGAGACCCTGCGCACTCTGGACGACCCCACCGACGAGAACTACCGCAAGGGGCTGGAGATCATCAACAACGAGACCGGCCGCCTCTATAATATGGTGGAAGAACTGCTGGACTTCAGCCGCCTGCAGAACGGCCGCATCCGCATGGACTGCCGCCCGCTGGACCTTGTGGCCGAGCTGACCGACGCGGTGCTGTTCTGTGAAGCGCGCATCCAGCGCGAGGGCCTTGTGCTGAGCTACAGCGAACCGGAGGAGATGATCCCGGTCTACGCCGACCCGGACCGCCTGCGGCAGGTGTTCATCAACATTCTGGACAACGCCATCAAGTATTCCGCACCCGGCGGCCGCATCACGGTCAAGCTGTGGGCAGGCGAGTACAAAGCCTTTGTGGAAATTCTCGATCAGGGCCGCGGCATCCCGCCGGAGGACCTGGAGAACGTCAAGACCAAGTTCTACAAGGGCAGCAACTCGGTGCGCGGCAGCGGCATCGGCCTTGCGCTGGTGGATTCCATCATGACCGCGCTGGACGGCACCATGGACATCAAGAGCACGCTGGGCCGGGGCACGGTGGTCACCCTGGGTCTGCCGCTGTACCATAAGGCATAAAAAGAAGTTTTTTCACAATTCTGTGTTAAAATAAAGGGAAAATAAATCCGATAGGAGAACCCAATGAATCAACCCAACAAGGAACGTTTCAAGACCAGCGTCGGCGGGCAGGCGCTGATGGAAGGCGTCATGATGCGCGGCCCGGAGCGCATCTGCTGCGCGGTGCGCAAGCCCGACGGCACCATCGAGACCAAGATCGACCCCGTGAAGCACCACGGTGTGTGGACCAAAATTCCCCTTGTGCGCGGTGCCATTTCCATGATCGAGAGCCTCATCGTGGGCTACCGCTACATGATGTACTCGGCCCAGGTGAGCATGGGCGACGACTACGACCCCGCCGAGGAGGAGACTGCCTTTGAAAAATGGGTGGGCGAACACCTGGGCGAAAAGGCCGAGAATGCCCTGCTGGCCGTGGCGGCTGTGCTGGGCGGCTTGCTGGCGATCCTGCTGTTCACGGTGCTGCCCACCTTCCTCGTGGGCGGCGTGGACCACTTTGTGGCGCTGGGCCGCTGGGGCAAGGTGGTGCTGGAAGCACTGCTCAAAGTGGGCATCTTCCTGGCCTACATGGTGGGCATCTCTAACATGAAGGAGATCCACCGCGTGTTCGAGTACCACGGTGCCGAGCACAAGACCATTGCCTGCTACGAGGCGGGCGACGAGCTCACCGTGGAGAATGTGCGCAAGTACACCCGCTTCCACCCGCGCTGCGGCACCAGCTTTTTGATTTTGGTGGTCATCGTCAGTGTGTTCCTCTACAGCGTGCTGCCCTGGGGCAGCATCGGTCTGCGGGTGGTGTGCAAGCTGCTGCTGCTGCCGCTGGTCATGGGCATCAGCTATGAGCTGCTCAAGTGGTGCGGCCGGTCAGATAACTGGGCCACCCGCATCATCCGGCAGCCCGGCATCTGGGTGCAGCACCTGACCGTGTTTGAGCCGGACGACAGCATGATCGAAGTGGCCATTGCCGCCGTGACGCCCGTCCTGCCCGAGAACCCGGAGGATGGCAAATGGTAACAGCTGGTATGACCCCGCGCGAAGCCGTGCGGGAAGCAGAAAACCGCCTGACCGCTGCCGGCTGTCCGGACGCGGATTTTGATGCGCGGGAGTTGTTCCGGCTGGCATCCGGGCGGGACATGCGCATCTCGGACCGGCCCCTGACCGCAGAAGAAGCGGACAGGCTGGAAGCCTTGTGCAGCCGCCGCGCGGCCCGGGAGCCGCTGCAATACCTGTGCGGCAGCTGGAGCTTTCTGGACTTTGAGCTGGCCGTGGGGCCCGGTGTGCTCTGCCCCCGGGCGGACACCGAGGTGGTGGCCGAAGCGGCCGCGCAGGCTGTGGCGGACATTGCCACGCCGAAGGTGCTGGACCTCTGCGCAGGGACCGGCTGCCTGGGGCTGGGCGTCAAGCGCTTTTGTCCTACTGCGCAGGTGGCCTGTGTAGAAAAAAGCCCGGAAGCCTTTGCGTATCTGGAAAAGAACGCCCGCTGTGCACTGGCCGGGCAGGGCAGGCAGACCGAGAACCTGCTGGAGCCCACTGCTTTTGAGCAGGCGGACGCCCCGGCATTTGATTGGGGCCCTGCGCTGAACGCCCTCAAGGCAAAGCCCGCCTATGCCGTACAGCCGGTACAGGGGGATCTGTTCACCTATTGGGAAACCCTGCCGGAAGGGCAGCTGGACCTGATCGTGTCCAACCCGCCGTACCTCACCGCTGCCGAGATGCAGCAATTGCAGCCGGAAGTGGCGCAAGAACCTGCCATGGCGCTGGAAGCAGGGGAGGACGGCCTTGTGTTTTACCGCGCCCTTGCGCAGCATTACCGGCAGGCCCTGCGTCCCGGCGGCGCACTGGTGCTGGAGATCGGCTGGCAGCAGCGGCAGGCTGTGACCGACCTGCTGGCCGAAAACGGCTGGGCCGACATCGAATGCCGCAAAGACTACGGCGGCAACGACCGGTGCATCATCGCCCGGCGGCCGCAAATAAAATTGGAAAAATAAAACAACTTCCTGTTGTAATATTTTGATTTTGTGTTATACTATAGAAGAAAGTAAAACACAGCCCGTTTTCTGTGGGCAAAAAGCATAAAGGAGCAGCACGCTATGGCAAAAAATCAGAACACTGTCGCCCCGGCAACCAAAAAGACCGGCGCGGAAGCCAAGAAGGACGCTCTGGCCACCGCCCTGGCCCAGATCGAAAAGCAGTTCGGCAAGGGTGCCGTCATGAAGCTGGGCGACAACGCCGCCATGCAGGTGGATTCCATCTCCACCGGCAGCCTGGGCCTGGATATGGCGCTGGGCGTGGGCGGTGTGCCCCGTGGGCGCATCGTGGAGGTGTACGGCCCGGAGTCCAGCGGTAAGACCACGCTGGCGCTGCACGTTCTGGCCGAGGCCCAGAAGAAAGGCGGCGAAGTGGCCTTCATCGACGTGGAGCACGCGCTGGACCCCGTCTATGCCGAAGCACTGGGCGTGGACATCAATAACCTGTTGGTCAGCCAGCCGGACACCGGTGAGCAGGCCATGGAGATCTGCGAAGCACTGGTGCGCTCCGGTGCCATCGACGCCATCGTCGTGGACTCGGTGGCTGCCATGGTGCCCCGTGCCGAGATCGAGGGTGAGATGGGCGAGAGCCACGTGGGCCTGCAGGCCCGTCTGATGAGCCAGGCCATGCGCAAGCTGACTTCCGTCATCGGCAAGACCAACACGGTCTGCATCTTCATCAACCAGCTGCGCGAGAAGGTGGGCGTCGTCTACGGCAGCCCGGAGGTCACCACCGGCGGCCGCGCCCTGAAGTATTATTCCTCGGTGCGTATCGACATCCGCCGCGTGGAAGGCCTGAAGGATTCCTCCGGCCAGTTCATCGGCAACCACACCCGTGCCAAGATCGTCAAGAACAAGGTGGCCCCGCCGTTCCGTGAGGCCGAGTTCGACATCATGTTCGGCGAAGGCATCTCCAAGGTGGGCGAACTGCTGGACCTGGGCGTCAAGCTGGGCATCGTGCAGAAAAGCGGTGCGTGGTTCAACTATGGCGACATCCGCCTGGGCCAGGGCCGCGACAACTCCAAGCAGTTCCTGAAGGATAACCCCGAGATCGCCAACGACATCGAGGGCCAGATCCGCGCCAACGCCGACAAGCTGTATGCTTCCCGCCGCCCGGCAGGCAAGGCCGCTGCTGCGCCCGCCGACGAAAAGGCCGAGGCACCCGCACAGGACGCCAAGGAGCCGGTGGTCAAGGCCCCTGCCCGCAGCAGCGAGAGCGAGCTGGACATCATGGTGGAGGACTAAATGTCCTTTTACCGGAAAAATTACCGCCCGCGCCGGGACGGAGAGGAGCCGGAAAAGTGTGCCGACCCGGCCAAGGCCCGCGCCCGGGCGCTGGACGCCCTTGCGGCCCGGGAGATGACCAGCGGCCAGCTGTACGAGCGGCTGTGCGTCCGCTTCACCGAGCAGGCTGCCGCCGAAGCCGTGGCCGAAATGGTGGAGCTGGACTACGTCAACGATGACCGCTATGCCGAAGCCAAAGCCCACAGTCTGCTGGCGGCCCGCAAGAGCCGCCGCGCCGCCGCCCAGAACCTGCGCCAGAAGGGCCTGAACGCCCAGCAGATCGAGCAGGCGCTGGAAAGCGTCTACGCCCCGGACGAGGACGGCGAAAGCCCGGAGCTGGAGGCCGCCGCCGCGCTGGTGCGCAGCCGCTACAAAAACAAGCTGGCGGCAGGCCGCCGCGACCTTGTGGTGGCGGCACTGCAGCGGCGCGGGTTCGCGTATGCGGTGGTGAAGGAAGCGATCCGCAGGGCGGAGGAAGAATGACGTTCTGTTAGGGACGCTCCGCTGGGGACGCTCCGCTGGGGACGCTCCGCTGGGGACGCTCCGCTGGGGACGCTCCGCTGGGGACGCTCCGCTGGGCCAGAGGTAGGGAGGGGTGTTTCGACTCCCCCCTCCCTGCCTCTGGACTCCACCCACCCCGCAACGAGAAAGTGGCTGCTCGCCCCTTTCAACCCCAAAGGAGAAGTCGAAGCGGAAAAATGCTAGCCGCTTCGCTAAACGCATTTTTCGCGCTTCTCCGATTTGAAGGCCCCTCAGCCGCTGCGGCGGCAGCTCCCCGCAGGGGAGCGGGGGCGCCCTCTCCGTCACCTTCGGTGACACCTTGTCCCCTTTTTGTCGCTGCGCGACATCTTCCCCCGACCGGGGGAAGTCTTTCAAAGGGAGAGGCAAGAAGCACTCCCATTACGCCCTTGGCACCCTTTCAAAAGAGTATCAAGAAACATTTCCTCCACGGTCTTGGCTCTCCCTTCGGGAGAGCTGGCAAACCCGAAGGGTTTGACTGAGAGGGCGAAAGCCCCCTTCGGGACAGACTCCCCCGGCCGGGGGAGGTGGCACGAAGGGCCAGAAGGGGAACAGCTGGCGTTGCAAAGCATCTGAGAGGGGGTGCGCCCCGGAGTGCTGCCCGTTCTCTCCGCTGACGCGATGCTCCCGCAGGGAGCCAGCGACAGCAGATGCCGTTTACCGCTGCAGCCCCTTTCGTGAAAATGCGTTTGGAGTGCCCCGCAGGGCACGACAAACGCGAAATATAAAAAGAACAGTTCCGCTGAATATGGCCAGAGCGCAAGCGGAGGCCATTTTAAATAGTCAAAAGCAACCCTCAAAAGAGAAAGAGAGTATTATCCCCTATGAAAATTGCGTGTATTTCCCTCGGCTGCCCGAAGAATCAGGTCGATCTGGACGTGATGGTGCACATCCTGCTGTCCGCCGGTCACGAGACCGTGGCCGACCTGGCCGAAGCCGATGTCATCCTTGTCAACACCTGTGGCTTCATCGAGAGTGCCAAGACCGAGGCCATCGAGAACATCCTCGAAGCCTGCTCTTACAAGCAGCAGAACCCGGACCTGAAGGTCATCGTCACCGGCTGTCTGGCCGAGCGCTACCGCAGCCAGATCGAGGAGGAGATCCCCGAGGTGGACGCTGTGGTGGGCTGCGCCTCCAACAAGGCCATTGATACCATCGTGGCCCGCCTGTTCCACGGCGAGGACCATCTGGAAAGCTACGGCGCGAAGAAGGACTTCCCGCTGGGCGGCAAGCGCGTCATCGGCACGCCTGCCCACTATGCGTACTTAAAGATCGCCGAGGGCTGCAACAACCGCTGCCACTACTGCGCCATCCCCGCTATCCGCGGCCCGCTGCACAGCCGCGACATGGCCGACTGCGTGGCCGAGGCCCGCTGGCTGGCCGGTGAGGGCGTCAAGGAGCTCATCGTTGTGGCCCAGGACCCCACCGCCTACGGCGAGGACTGGGGCAAGCCCGGCAGCATCTGCGAGCTGCTGGACAAGCTGAACAAAATTCAGGGTCTGGAATGGATCCGCATCATGTACGCCTACCCTGAGCGCATCACCGACGACTTTATCGCCGCCATGAAGCGCAACGACAAGGTGGTGCCCTATCTCGACCTGCCCATCCAGCACTGCAACGACACCATCCTCAAGAACATGAACCGCCGCTCCAACCGCGCCGAGCTGCTGGACGTCATCGGCAAGCTGCGCTGCGAGATCCCGGGCATCACTCTGCGCACCACCCTGATCGCGGGCTTCCCCGGCGAGACCGAGGAGCAGTTCGAGGACCTGTGCAACTTCGTCAAGGAAGTGCAGTTCGACCGTCTGGGCTGCTTTGCTTATTCTGCTGAGGAGAACACCGTGGCTGCCAAGATGGACGGCCAGATCGAGCAGGAAGTCAAGGACAAGCGCGCCGAGCTCATCATGCAGATCCAGACCGGCATCATGGCCCAGAAGCAGGCCGACAAGGTGGGCCAGACCGTCCGCGTGCTCTGTGACGGCATCGACGAGGAGAGCGGCCTGTACCTGTGCCGCACCATGGGCGATGCGCCCGAGGTGGACGGCAACGTGTGTGTTTCCAGCGAGGAACCGCTGTACCCCGGCCAGTTCTACGATGTGCTGGTGGACGACAGCGACCTCTACGATCTGTATGGTACTGTCGCAAAATAACGAATTGGAGGAATCTGTATGAATCTACCCAATAAACTCACCCTGACCCGCATCATTCTGGTGCCGGTGTTCATGATCTTCGTCTCCCTCACCACGGTGAGCGGCAGCGCAGACGGCACCTTCCAGCCGGTGTATTACCTGATCGCGGGCATCATTTTTGCCATCGCCAGCTTCACCGATTTTCTGGACGGCCATCTGGCCCGCAAGTGGCACATGGTGACCGACTTCGGCAAGTTTGCCGATCCGCTGGCCGACAAGCTGCTCACCACCGTTGCCTTCATCTACATGATGCGGGACGGCGTGTGCAGCCCGGTGGTGCTGTGCATCATCCTGGCCCGCGAGTTCGCAGTGTCCGGCCTGCGCATGATTGCCGCCGGTGCCAAGGACGGCAAGGTCATCGCTGCCAACATGTGGGGCAAGGTGAAGACCGTACTGCAGATGCTGAGCATCATCTTCTATTTCTTTGGTCTGTCCTTTGCCACCATGTCGGCCACCGGCGTGGAGCAGGCCGCCCGGCAGATCATCGTGCTGAGCATTTCCATCGTGCTGTGCTGGCTGGTGGCTGCCGTCACCGCTATCTCCGGCATCAAGTACCTGTGGGATAACCGCAGCTTCATCAACACCGCAAAGTAAAAAGAACCCTCTCCGTCAGCGCTTGCGCGCTGCCACCTTTCCCGAGGGGCGAGGCTTCAGCACTGAGATGAAATTCTCGGTTTGGCGAAGGCCTCCCCCCTTTCGGAGAAGCTGGCAATGCCGAAAGGCATTGGCGGAGAGGGTTTTGTAATAGGAAAGATATCATGAAAAAATTCGCTGACACTGCCCGCCGCGTGCTCTCCATCGCTTTGAACCTGTTCATCGTGTGCGCAGAGCCCATTGCCCTGCCCATGAGCTGGGACTGGGGCAAAGAGCAGATGTTCCTCTTTTACATCGAGGACTCCAACATCTTTGCGGCCTGCGTCTGCGCGCTGGTGGCGGCGGCACAGCTGGTGTGTATCTTTACGGGCAAAGAGCTGCCCCGCTGACTGCGCACCCTCAAGTACATTGCCGCCTGCTGCCTGACCATGACATTGCTCACGGTCATCTTCGTGTTGGGGCCCATGTATGAGGACGGCAACGGCTGGTACATCATGCTCTGCACCAGCTCCATGCTCTACCACCACCTGCTCAACCCGCTGGCGGCCATCCTGTCGTTCACGGTGCTGTGGTGCATCGCTATCCTGGGGATGGATTATCTTTACGCCTGGCTGCTCTGGAAGGGGAACGGCGGGAAGAAGAAACAGTAAAGAAAAGCAGCATCCAAAGGTTCTGACCCCTGCTGTGAAAAATGAGAACCAGAAAATCCGCAGATTTTCTGGTTCTCAAAATTTATAAAAATATTTCCGCTAAAATAGCCAAAGCGTACGCGTCGGCTATTCTAAATTGTTTTTCAGGACACAGTAGCGTGGTCTTCCAGCCAGTCCAGCACGCAGGACTGCAGCGCGTTCAGGCGGGCGCGGTTCTGGCCGTAGGTGTCGGCGTACTCGGCGTCGGCAGCGTCGATCTGCTCCTGGGTGGGGGTGATGTTCTCGGCATCGGCCACGGCCTGGAAGATCAGGTCCTGCTTTGCCAGATGCTCAAAGTAGGAGTCCGAAGCGGCCAGCATGGCGTCGGCGTCGGTGTAGCCTTGGGTCTGGGCAAAGGCGTCGAGGTCCATGCCGTAGCGGGAAGCATACTGGTTGTAGTAGCTCAGGAACATGCGGATGTAGTAGCTGGTCAGGACGGAAGGCAGGGCCTTGAACTCGGAGTTCTCCATCAGGTAGTCCACGATGGCGTTCTCGTAGTTGTCGGCATACAGCGCACTGCTAAAGTAGCTGTGCAGGTCGTCGGCGGTGTGCAGGCCGTCGGTGGTGCCAAAGTTGGAGTCCACCCATTCGTCGGTCAGCTCCGGGGTGACGCTCACGGACAGGGCGTTCAGGGTCACGCTGAACACGGCCTCTTTGCCGCTGAGGGTAATGGTGTTGCCCTCGGCGTCGGTGGAGTCGCCGTAGCCATCCGGGAAGGTGACGGTCACATCAAAGGTGTCGCCCACGTTGTGGCCGATGATCTGGTCTTCAAAGCCGTCGATGAAGCTGCCGCTGCCCAGGGTCAGGTCATAGCCCTCGGCGGTGCCGCCGGTAAAGGCCACGCCGTCCACCGTGCCGGAGTAATCAATGTTGGCAATGTCGCCGCTCTGGGCGGCACGGCCGGTGACTTCCTGGGTGGTGGCGTAGCGGCTGAGCAGGGTGGAGATCTGGAACTGGATATCGTCCTCAGCGGGGGTCAGGTCGGCCTCGTTGATGGAAATGGCGTTGTAGTCGGCGGGCAGGGTGATGTAGTCTGCCGTGTTCTGGATGGCCGTCCAGCGGCCGTTCTCATCCAGATCGTCGCTGTAGTTGAAGTTCTCGTAGTCAAAGTCGGCCACAGAGCCGAAGCGCGAGACTGCGGCTGCGGCCGAAGATGCGGCTTCCTCGGTGGTCTGCTTCTTTTTGCTCAGGGTAAAGCAGGCGAGAATAACGCACGCTGCCGCCGCAATGGCGCACAGGATGCAAAGGATCTTGCGAGTGGTGCTGTTCAAACGAATAACCTCCTGTTGCAGCGGCCCGCAAAGGGCCGGAAAAGCAAATGATACCGTTCCATTATAAACGCTCGAGCGGCAAAAAGAAAGCTCTTTGCAAAATTTCCACAAATCCTGCGGCGGCTTTGTATCACTTTTGCCCGGTTTTGTGCTGCAAAAGCGTCGAAACCGGTGGAAATGCCCCGGCGGTTCTGTTACAATAAAACTATGTAAGCCTTCCCCTTTGGGGGAAGGGGGCATTGCGTCAGCAATGACGGATGAGGGGAAGTTATCTTCCGTATTCGCTCTTGGGGAACGAAAGCAATTGGGACATTCCCCTCATCCGCTTCACTTCGTTCAGCACCCGTCCCCCTCTTTGCCGCTTACGCGGCATCTCTCCCCAGCCGGGGAGAGTCTTTCCCGAGGGGGAAGGCTTTTTGTGGAATTGGAGGACAACACAATGGATTACAATAAAGCAGCCCTGGAAATGCACGAGACCCACAAGGGCAAGGTGGGCATCACCAGCAAGGTGGAGGTCAAGACCCGCGACGACCTGTCCACCGCCTACACCCCCGGCGTGGCCGAGCCCTGCCGCAAGATCAAGGCGAACCCCGACGATGTGTATAAGTACACCTTCAAGGGCAACATGGTGGCCGTGGTCTCCAACGGCACCGCTGTGCTGGGCCTGGGCGATATCGGCCCGGAAGCCGGTCTGCCCGTGATGGAAGGCAAGGCCGTGCTGTTCAAGGAGTTCGGCGGCGTGGACGCCTTCCCCATCTGCATCGACGCCCATGACGCAGCCAGCGTCATCGCGGCCTGCAAGGCCATCGCGCCCACCTTCGGCGGCATCAATCTGGAAGATATCAAGAGCCCGGAGTGCTTTGAGATCGAGGAGACGCTGGAGCGGGAACTGGACATCCCCGTGTTCCACGATGACCAGCATGGCACCGCCATCGTCGTCACCGCTGCCCTCATCAACGCCCTGCGCGTGGTGGGCAAGAAGATGGAGGATGTGCACATCGTGCTGAACGGCCCCGGTGCCGCCGGTACCGCCATCATCAAGATGCTCATGACCGCCGGTGCAAAGGATATCATTGCCGTGGACCAGTTCGGTACCCTGTACAAGGGCTGCAACAGCGCCGAGGCCCATAAGAACTGGCTGGGCGAAGTGACCAACCCCCGCCAGATCAAGGGCGGCCTGAAGGAAGCCATCGAGGGCGCCGACGTGTTCATCGGCGTGTCCAAACCCGGCATCCTGACCACCGAGCTGTGCAAGACCATGAATAAGGACGCCATCGTCTTTGCCATGGCAAACCCCACCCCGGAGATCATGCCGGACGAAGCCAAGGCAGGCGGTGTGCGCGTGATGGCCACCGGCCGCAGCGACTTCCCGAATCAGGTCAACAACGTGCTATGCTTCCCGGGCCTGTTCAAGGGCGCATTGAGCGTCCGCGCCCGCGACATCAACGACCAGATGAAGCTGGCCGCCGCCTACGCCATCGCCGACCTCATCACCGACGACGACCGCAGCGAGGAGAACATCATCCCCGGCGCCTTTGACCCCCGCGTGGCCGAAGCCGTGGCAAACGCCGTGGCAAAGGCTGCCCGCGAGACCGGCGTGGCCCGCCTGTAAGCGGAGGAAGCGCTTATGAGAACCATTTCCGCACAGGAAATCACCAACACTGTGGCACGCCTTTGCATTGAGGCCAACACCCGCCTGCCGCAGGACGTGCAGAATGCGCTGGACAAGGCCCGGCAGGAAGAACCCTGGCCGCTGGCAAAGAATACCCTTGACCTGCTTTGGTCGAACCTCTCCGCCGCCAAAGAGCAAGACCTGCCCATCTGTCAGGATACCGGCATGGCCTGCGTGTTCGTGGAACTGGGCACCGATGTGCACATTGACGGCAGCTTTGAAGCCGCCATCCACGAGGGCGTGCGCCGGGGCTACACCGATGGCTACCTGCGCAAGAGCATCGTGGCGGACCCGCTGCGCCGGGGCAACACCGGCGACAACACCCCGGCAGCCATCACGGTGCATCTGGTGGACGGCGACGCCTGCCGCATCACGGTGGCCCCGAAAGGCTTTGGCAGCGAGAACATGAGCCAAATCAAAATGCTCAAGCCCGCCGACGGCGTGGAGGGCTTTAAAAAGTTCGTGCTGGATGTCGTGAAGCAGGCCGGCTCCAACCCCTGCCCGCCCATCGTGCTGGGCATCGGCGTGGGCGGCAGCTTTGATAAGGTGGCGTATCTGGCCAAAAAAGCTCTGCTGCGCCCGCTGGACGTGCCGAACCCGGACCCGTATTATGCTGCCCTTGAGCAGGAGCTGCTCAGTGCCATCAATGAACTGGGCATCGGCCCGCAGGGCTTTGGCGGCAAGACCACCTGTCTGGGCCTTGCGATTGAGCAGATGCCCACCCATGTGGCGGGCCTGCCTGCGGCGGTGAATGTTTCCTGCCACGTCACCCGCCGCGCCAGCGCGGAACTGTAAGGAGGGGCAACAATGGAATATAAATTGACAACGCCCTGCACGGCTGCGGACCTGGCCCCGCTCAAGGCGGGCGACACGGTGCTGCTGTCCGGTGTGGTGTACACTGCCCGCGACCAGGCCCACAAGCGGATGATCGAAGCACTGGATAAAGGTGAAAAACTGCCCTTCGACCTGACCGGCAGCGCCATCTACTACGTCGGCCCTACGCCGGAGCGCCCGGGTGAGGTGATCGGCTCGGCGGGCCCCACCACCAGCGGCCGCATGGACGCCATGAGCCCCCGCCTTTTAGACCTGGGCAACAAGATCATGATCGGCAAGGGCAAGCGCGATGACGCCGTGAAGGCGGCGGTCGTGCGCAACGGCGCGGTGTATCTGGCCGCGCTGGGCGGTGCCGGTGCCCTGATGGCCAAAAGCGTCGAGACGCTGGAAGTCATCGCCTGGCCGGACCTCGGCTGCGAAGCCGTGCGCCGCCTGACTGTGCAGGACATGCCGCTCACGGTCATTCTGGACGCCCACGGCGGCGATCTGTACCAGTCCGGCCCGGCGGCGTATCTGGAAAGCAAATAATTTATGGCCTTTGCACAAAACGCAACCGGATAAAAACCGGCAAAACAGCAGATTTGTGCAGAAGAAAATTGGTTTGTTTTAACAAACTTCCTGCGAATTGCTTGCACAACGGCAAAAAGTGTGATATCCTGTATCATATGAAACCGTGGTGCTTTGCATCCCGGCACAGACAGGAGGCAAAAACCATGCAGATCCACCAATCCGCAGAAGATTATCTTGAAACGATCCTGATGCTGAGTCAGCGTATGGGCAAAGTGCGCTCCATCGACGTGGTCAATGAGCTGGGCTTTACCAAGGCCAGCGTCAGCATTGCCATGAAGAAGCTGCGCGAGAACGGCTATATCGCGGTGGACGGCGAGGGCAACCTGACCCTGCTGGACCCGGGCCGCGAGATCGCAGAGCGCATCTATGGCCGCCACCGCCTGCTGACCCACTTCTTCATGCAGCTGGGCGTGGACGAAAAGACCGCCGCCGAGGACGCCTGCAAGGCAGAGCACATCCTCAGCGAGCAGACGCTGGAAAAGATCCGTGCCCGCGCCATTGAGACCGACGCCGAGCTGGCAAAGCCTGCCGAGTGACCCGCTCATTTTCAAGATCACAAGATCAAAGAGGATCCCGCTTCTTTCGAGAGGCGGGATTTTTTTGCGCCCAAATGAGCTGCAGATTGCTCTTGCATCCGGGGCGCGGGTGCGGTATGCTTATAAGATAAGAAGGTTTTCACAGCCAGACCGGGAGGGAACAGCCATGGATGCAGACGAGATCCGCACGCTTTTGGGCGAGAATATTTTTGAGCGGGCCAAAAAGTACCGCAAGCGCATCCAGCAAAGCACCTGCACCGTCAACGAGGACGGCGTGCGCCACCTTTCGGCCGTGGTGCAGGGCAAGGGCGGCAGCTATTACTACACACAGGCATGGCTGCGGGAGAACGGCAGCTTTGTCAGTGCGTCCTGCAACTGCCCTTACAATGAAAACGGCGAGGGCACCTACTGCAAGCACATCGGTGCGCTGCTGCTGGAAGATGCCGAACAAAACGCCCCGGCTCCGGCTCCTGTGCAAAACAAGCCGGACGCCATCCCGGGCGTTACCCGCGGCGCAGCGGGCCTGAATGCAGAGCCGTCCCGGAAGGACAGCTATGCCTCCGGGCTGGAAATGCTGTTCGGCCGCAAGTGGCACGGCGACGCACCCACCACCGACTACGAGGCCCGGCGGCTGCTGGATACCTATAAAGAAGCTGCCCTTGAGAACCTCGGTGTGGACGAGAACACCCAGCGCACCGGGTTTGCCCATCTGGAACCGGAACTGACCCTGGTGCCCGGTGCACAGCCCTGGCTGCGTCTGCGCATCTCAGACGGCGGGCGGCAGTATGTGGTCAAAAGCATCCCGGATCTTTTGGAAAATATCGAGCATGGCCGCAGCATCAGCTACGGCAAGGCGTTGGCCTTCGTGCACCGGTGGGACGCCTTTGACGAGGAATCCCGCGCCCTTCTGCAGCTGCTGCGCCGTCTGGTGAGCGCCAGACAGAGCATGGACAAGGCCGCCGTGCGGGTGTACGGCGGGGCCGAGCAGGGCCCGGCGGGCGGCACGATCCTGACCGGCGAGATTTTTGATGCCCTTGTGCAACAGTACGAGCACACCGGCCTTCTGGGCGGGTACGAACTGCGGGAAGGCCTGCCCACCATCACCCTCACCGTGGAGCGCCGCCGCGGCGGCGTGCAGGTGGAGGGCAGCCCGGCGCTTGCCAGCGTGCAGGGCCTTGACTACGATTACCTGTTCAGCGAGACGACCCTCTGGCGGATGCAGCGGCCCGGCTGCACCCGTCTGCTGCCTGCATTGCAGGCACTGGGCGGCAAAAGCCTGTTCTTCACCAGTGCTGACGCCACGGCCTTCTGCAGCTATGTGCTGCCGGAGCTGGGCAACAAGCTCAACATCGTGGACCCGGAACGCCTGCTGTTGAACCAGATCCCGCTGGAACCGGTGGTGCAGTTCTATCTGGACGCGCCGGACGCCTTCCGGGTGGAGGCCCACGCCGAATTTTTGTACGGCGAAGACCAGGTCACGCCCTTTGCCCCGGCCCCGGCAGGCCTTTTGCGGGACGTGCGTGCCGAGAGCCGCGCAAAACGGCTGCTGGCTTCTTATCTGCAGACCGGCGTCGGCGGCAATGAGGATGTGTACGGCACCGCCGACGAGGACGATATCTACCGCCTGCTGGAAGAAGGCGTCCCGGCATTGCTGGCCGAGGGTGAAGTGTACCTGACCGATGCTTTTCGCAATCTGCAGGCCGCGCCGCCGCGCATCACGGTGGGCGTGTCGGTGCACGGCAGCGTGTTGGACCTGGAAGTGGACACCGGCGAGTTCCCGGTGAGTGAGCTGAAGGACCTGCTGCGCTCCCTGCACCAGAAAAAGCGCTACCACCGCCTGCGGGACGGCAGCCTTCTGCGGCTGGACGACAGTCTGGAAGGGCTGGACGAGCTGAACGACACGCTGGAGCTTTCCGGTGCCAAGCTGAAAAACGGCCACGCCGAACTGCCGCTCTACCGGGCACCCAGCTTGGACTGGGCGCTTTCGGGCCAGAACGGCCTGCGCTTCAACCGCGACGATGCCTTCCGACGCATCAGCCGCAGCTTCCACGCCGTGAAGGACAGCGAGTACACCCCGCCGGAAAGCCTGCACAATGTCCTGCGCAAGTACCAGCGGGACGGCTACCGCTGGCTGCGCACGCTGGACGGCTACGGCATGGGCGGCATCCTTGCCGATGACATGGGCCTCGGCAAGACGGTGCAGGTGCTGAGCTACCTGCTGGCCATGAAGGAGAACGGGCAGCGCCTGCCCAGCCTCATCGTCTGCCCGGCGTCACTGGTGCTCAACTGGCAGGAGGAATGCCGCAAGTTCACCCCGCAGCTCACCTGCGTGGCCGTGGACGGTGACGCCGCCCACCGGGCAGAACTGGCAAAGCAGTGGGCGGATGCCGACCTTGTGGTGACCAGCTATGACCTGATGCGCCGGGACGAAGAACTTTACAGCGGGCAGGCGTTCTATGCCTGCATTCTGGACGAAGCCCAGGCCATCAAGAACCACACTACCCAGAAGTACAAGGCCGTCTGCGGGGTGAACAGCAAGGTGCGCTTTGCCCTCACCGGCACCCCGGTGGAGAACCGCTTGGGCGAACTGTGGAGCATTTTCTCCTTCCTGATGCCGGGCTATCTGCCGCCCTACAAGACCTTCTGCGCCCGGTTCGAAAAGCCCATCGTGCAGGAGGACGACAAAGACGCACTGCGCCGTTTGAACCAGCTCACCGGCCCGTTCATCCTGCGGCGCATGAAGTCGGAAGTTTTGAAAGAGCTGCCGCCCAAAACCGAGAATCTCCACCGCATCGAGCTGGACGAGCAGCAGCGCAAGCTCTACCTTGCCGCTGTGGTGGACGCGCGGGAAAAGCTGCGCGCCGCCAAGCCTGAAGACAAGATGGCGGTGTTCGCTGTGCTCATGCGCCTGCGGGAGATCTGCTGCGACCCGCGCCTTGTGGCCGACAACTGGGAGGGCGGCAGCGCCAAGCTGGACGCCTGCATGGAGCTGGTGACGGCTGCCGTGGAGGGCGGCCACCGCATCCTGCTGTTCAGCCAGTTCACCTCCATGCTGGACCTGCTGGCAAAGCGGCTGGACGAAGCGGGCGTGAGCCACTTCACCCTGCAGGGCTCCACCCCAAAGCCGGTGCGTGCGGAGCTTGTGCGCCGGTTCAACGGCGGCGAAGCGGATGTGTTCCTCATCTCACTGCGGGCCGGCGGCACCGGCCTGAACCTGACGGCGGCGGATATCGTCATCCACTACGACCCGTGGTGGAACGTGGCCGCGCAGAATCAGGCCACCGACCGCGCCTACCGCATCGGCCAGCGCAACCCGGTGCAGGTGTATAAGCTCATTGCGCAGGACACCATTGAAGAAAAGATCGTGGAGCTGCAGCAGGCAAAGCAGGACCTTGCTGAGACGGTCGCCGGCTCGGCGGATGGAGCTATCCTGTCCATGAAGCCGGAAGAACTGCTGCAGCTGCTGCAGGAAGAATAAAGGGGAGAAAGCGATGAAAGTCTGGGATCTGCACTGTGATACCCTCAGTGAGCTGCGCAAAGCCGAAAAGGCGGGCCAGCCTAAGAGCTTTGCCCATAACGATCTGCATATTGACCTTGAAAAATTACAGCAAGGCGATTACATGCTGCAATGCTTTGCGGCGTTTGTGAATCTGGGAGACCAGACGCCCGGGGCCGACCCGCTGGTGACAGCGCTGGAGGAGATCGACCAGTTCAAGCGCATCATGGCGGCGTACCCGGACAAGATCGCCCCGGTGTACACAGCCGCAGATATCCGCAAAAACGCCGAGGCCGGGAAGATCAGCGGCATGCTCACCATCGAAGAAGGTGCCTGCTGCAAGGGGAGCCTTGGCGTGCTGCGCCGCATGTACGAGCTGGGTGTGCGCATGATGACCCTGACCTGGAACCACGAAAACGAGCTGGCCGCACCCCAGCTGAACCCCGGCGGCGTGCTGGTGCCCCAGACCGAAAAGGGCCTGACCGGGACCGGATTTGAATTTCTGGCCGAGATGGAGCGGATGCACATGATCGTGGACGTGAGCCACCTTTCGGATAAGGGCTTCTGGGATATCGTGGAGCACGGCACCCGGCCCTTTGCGGCCAGCCACTCCAACTGCCGGGCGCTGGCACCCCACACCCGCAACCTGACCGATGAAATGATCCGTGCCCTTTCCGAAAAAGGCGGCATTGCGGGCCTGAACTACTACGCACCCTTCCTGGACGCCGACCCCACCCACCCGGAGAGCTGCCGCAGCACGGTGGAGCGCATCGCAAAGCATGCGGCCCACTACAAGCAGGTGGGCGGTGCGCAGATGATCGCCCTTGGCAGCGACTTTGACGGCATCGACGGTGCCCATCAGCTGGAAAATGCAGCCTGCCTGCCCCTGCTGGCCGACGCTCTGCGCAAAGAGGGCTTCACCGAGGACGAGGTAGAAGGCGTCTATTCCCTTAACGCCCGGCGCTTTTTTGAACAGAATTTGTAATAACAACGGAGAATATGCCATTATGGAGAATAACATGACGCTGGAAAAGCGCATCGAAGCGGAGCTGTACTGCTATCAGGGCAAGATGAGCGTGTTCGTGGACGACCTGCAGGGCCATACCGTTGAGGTGGGCGCGGACGAAGAATTTGAGACGGCATCCACCATCAAGGCCTTTCTTCTGGCGGCATTGTACCTGCAAGTGCAGCGGGGCAAAGCGGACCTCAGCGAAGAAATTGAATATGAGCAGAGCCAGTTCGTGGACGGCAGCGGCATGCTGCGGGCGCTGGGCGTGGGCGCAAAGCTCCGGGTAAAAGACACCGCCACCATGATGATCATCTGCTCCGATAACATTGCGACCAACATGCTCATCGACTACCTGGGGCTGGATGCCATCAACGCCTGCATCCGGGAGTTGGGCTTTGCCCACACCGTGCTGCACAACCCGCTCCACTTCGACCGCTACCGCAAACTGGGTACCACCACGCCGCGGGACTACGCCGCCCTGTTTGCCCGCATCGCAAAGGGCACGCTGGTCAGCGCGCAGGCCAGCGCCGAGATGCTGGCCATCCTGCGCCAGCAGCACTACAACACCATGCTGACCCACGACTTCCCGCAGTATTATCTCGACTGCGAGGAGACCGGTGCGCCGGAGCTGATCTGGGTAGCCAGCAAGAGCGGCAGCATGAACGCCTGCCGCAACGACGGCGGCATTGTCCACACGCCCTACGGCGAGTACGTCATCGTGCTGATGAACAAGGAATTCCACGATATCATCGAGTACAACGAACACCCGGCCATGGTGTACGGCGCAAAAGTTTCGCGCATGATTTTGGATCAGGTGCTGGCGTGTGAGGGGAAATTGTGGCTGTAAAAAAAAAAAAAGGACTGCTGTACACTGTACAGCAGTCCTTTTTGCTTAAAGGTCCAATCCTTTGTCAAAAAACGCCAGACCAAACGCACCCGGGCCCGCATGGGTGCCGATGACGCAGCCGATCTGCTGCACCAGCGGGGCATCCATGTGCAGGTTGTCCCGGAAGTAGTTCTCGATGGGCTGCACCTCCCGCAGGCCAGTCGAATAACCGGCCACGGCTTCAAAGTCCGGGTGGACGCCGCCCAGCTCGTCGATCTTTTTGAACAGGGCCACATAGGCGCCGGGCAGACCCCGGGCTTTGCCCGCCATGGCCACCTTGCCGTCCTTGATGGTGATGAGCGGCTTGATGCCCAGCATGCCGCCGGCCACGGCCACGGCGGCGGGCAGGCGGCCGCCCTTGCGCAGATACTTCAGGTCGTCGATGGCAGCCACAAGGTGCAGGTGCTCTTTGGCGTGCTCCAGATCGGTGGCGATCTGCACCAGCGTCTTGCCGGCGTCCCGCAGATGCACGGCCAGACGCACCAGCAGCGCTTCGCCCAGGCAGACATTGGCGCTGTTCACGAACAGCACATTGTCCACATTGGCGAGGTCGGCGGCCAGCTTGGCGCACTGCCAGGTGCCGGACAGCTCATGGGACAGGAAGATGCCAAGCACTTCGTCCCCGGCGGCTGCGGCTTCCAGATAGAACTTTTCGAACAGTTCCGGGCTGGGCTGGCTGGTGGTGGGCAGTTTGCGGCAGGAAGCCAGTTGTGCGTAGTATTCGCTGGGGGTCATGTCGATGCCGTCCCGCAGAACGGTGCCGTCCTCCAGCGTGACATTCAGCGGGATGACGGTCACGCCCAGCTGTTCGGCCTCGGCGGGCAGGATGTCGGACGCAGAATCGGTGAGAATGCGGATCATAAAATACCTCCGGTTTTCCGGTGAAACACATATTAACCGACGATTTTCATCAAAACGTCGGAAAGCATTATACCAGAACCAAGGGGGAAATGTCAATTGTTTGAGCCAAAATTGCTTCGTCCCAGCGCAGAATCCTTGCGCCCGGGCCGTCGGCTGTGGTAAGATAGAGAGCAGGACCATACATGGAAGGAGGGCGGGGCCATGGAGCAGAACACAAAAACCACGAAGCGGAATGCCCTGCTGGCGGCCTTTGGCTGTGCGGTGGGGTATCTGCTGGGCGGCAAACTGCTGGCGCTGCTGCCCGTCCCGGCCCTGCTGCCGGAACGGCTCCTGTCGTTTTTGCACCACTGTGCCGCCGCGCCCATCGCGGAGGAACTGGTGTTCCGCGGGGCCATCCAGGGTCTGGCAAAGCCGCTGGGCCGCTGGCAGGCAGTGCTGCTGCAGGCCGTGCTGTTCGCTGTGCAGCACGGCACCCCGGCGGGCATGGCCTATGCGCTGGTGTGCGGCCTTGCGCTGGGCGCGCTGCGGGAACGCACCGGCAAAGTATGGCCGGGGATGCTTTTGCATACATTGAATAATCTGCTGGTCTTTGCAGCAGGATAGAGAGGGAACCCATGACCGATTTTGAACTGATGGGCCTTGCACTGGAGGAGGCCCGCAAGGCCGCCGCTCTGGGCGAGGTGCCGGTGGGGGCCGTGGTGGCCCGCAGGGGCGAAGTGGTGTCGGCCGCCCACAACACCCGGGAGACCGAGAAAAACGCCCTGCACCATGCAGAGCTTCTGGCCATCGATGCGGCCTGCAAAAAGCTGGGTGGCTGGCGGCTGTGGGAGTGTGAGCTGTTCGTCACGCTGGAGCCCTGCCCCATGTGCGCCGGGGCCATCCTCAACAGCCGCATCCGGCGGGTGGTGTACGGCGCGGCGGACGCAAAGGCAGGCTGCTGCGGCAGCGTGACCGACCTGTTTGCCATGCCCTTCAACCACCACCCGAAAGTGGAAAAGGGCCTGCGCGCCGAGGAGGCCGGGGAGCTGCTGCAGGCGTTTTTCAGGGACCTGCGGGCCCGCCTTGCGGCCCGCCCGAAGTGGAAACCGCCTGTGCCGCCGGCCGAGAATGTGAAGAAACCGTAAAAAAGTGGAAGCTGCGTGAAAAAGTGGGCAGCTTCCACTTTCTTTTTTCGGCAAATTGTGCTATATTATTTAATGGTGTTTTGTCGAAACCCATCTTGAGCGCCCGCCCGCCGCGCCGAGCACCGGACTTTGACCGGAGAAGAAAAGGACGCAGGCGGCAGGCTGTGGGGGCGAAAAAGCACCTCCTGCCGGTGCACCGTGTGCACGGCAGAGAACACGACAGGAGGATACGACTCTTGTACGAAGACGAATTTGAACTGACCTTTGATCTGCAGAGCGAGGAACCGGCCGCGCAGGAACCAGTCGTGCCGCAGCCTGCACCGGCAAAACCGGCAGCTGCGGTGCCGCCCATTGCGGATGAGCCCACCCGGGTCATGGTGCTGGAAAAGCAGCCGGAGCCGAAGGCGGAACCGGCCCGGCCCGCCGCACTGCGGCCCGCCCAGAAGCTGCCGCAGGCCGAGCGCCCGGCGCAGGGCGGCCGGTGCGTGCTGATCTCCGGCGGTGACCGGGGCATCGGCGCGGCGGCGGCCCGCCGGTTCTACCACGCAGGCTACCGGGTGGCGGTGCTGTACCACAGCAACGCCGACGCTGCCGCAGCGCTGGAAAAAGAGCTGCCGGGCGTTGTGGCCGTGCAGTGCGATGTGGCATCCCGCCCCAGTTGTGAGCTGGCCTTCCGCACCGTGGAGCAGGCTCTGGGCCGGGTGGATGTGCTGGTGAGCAATGCGGGCATTGCCCAGCAGAAGCTGTTCACCGATATCACCCCCGCCGAGTGGCAGCGGATGCTGGATGTGAACCTGTCCGGCGCGTTCCACCTGTGCCAGCTGGTGCTGCCGGGCATGATCCGCCGCAAGGCGGGCCGCATCCTGACCGTGAGCAGCATGTGGGGCCAGACCGGCGGCAGCTGCGAGGTGCACTATTCGGCGGCAAAGGCGGGCCTCATCGGCCTGACGAAGGCACTGGCAAAAGAAGAAGGCCCCAGCGGCATCACGGTGAACTGCGTGGCACCCGGGGTCATTGATACCGATATGATGGCAGCATTCACCGCCGAGGATAAGGCGGCGCTGGCCGAGGAGACCCCCGTGGGGCGTCTCGGCAGCGCGGACGAGGTGGCACGGCTGCTGGTGTTCCTGGCAAGCGAGGACGCCGGTTACATCACCGGACAGGTGTTCGGTGTGAACGGGGGACTTGTGATCTGATGCGCAGGAACGATTTATTACAGGATTTCCATCCCCGGAGCAAGAAGGAGAGAGCAAAATGGGCATGACTTTAAAGGAACTGTTGACGAAAGGCGAAGGCACCATTTCGGCCAAGGAGGCCAAGGCGCTGGCTGTACAGTGCAGAATGGACGAGGAAACGCTCTATACCCTTCTGGAAGAACGCGGGATCAAGGTGCTGGAAGAAGATGCCGAGCCCAGCCTGGATGTGGAGAGCATCATGGCTGAGGTGGAGAACGCCGAGAACAACAACGACGATCTGGGCCTGAGCGAGGAGAACGAGGAAGAACAGAGCGAGGAGAACCCGGCGGACCTGAAGGCCGCCATGGACGAGCTGCTGGACGACCCCGTGAAGAACTACCTCAAGCAGATCGGCCAGATCCCGCTGCTGAGCGCGGAGCAGGAGGTGGAGCTGAGCCGCCGCATCCATGCCGGTGCCGAGGCTGCCCACATCCTGCAGGCAGACCGCCAGAAGTACGGCGGGGCTGAGTACATCAAGAAGAACAGCGCACGCTTCTCGTTTGAGGAAGACGAGAACAGCCGCAGCTACACCGAGGACCTTGACGAGGAAGGCAGCGAAAAGTCCGCCGAAGACGCCGAGGAAAAGGCCGCTGAGGAAGAAGCCATGGAGGCCGTGGAGAACGGCCCCTTGAGCGACGAAAAGCGCGAGGAGCTGCTCAAGACCCGCCGCGACGGCCTGAATGCCCGCCGCAGCCTGAGCGAGGCGAACCTGCGCCTGGTGGTGTCCATTGCCAAGAAGCATGTGGGCCACAATCTGGCGTTCCTCGACCTGATCCAGGAGGGCAACATCGGCCTGATCAAGGCTGCTGAAAAGTTTGACTGTGACCGCGGCTTCCGCTTCTCCACCTACGCCACCTGGTGGATCCGTCAGGCCATCACCCGCGCCATCGCGGATCAGGCCCGCACCATCCGCATCCCGGTGCATATGGTGGAGACCATCAACCGTATGCGTCAGGCCACCAACCAGCTGGTGTACCAGAACGGCCACGAGCCCACCCCGGAAGAACTGGCAAAGGCCATGGATATGAGTGTGGAGCGCGTGCGCGAGATCCAGCGCATGGCCCAGGAACCCGCCAGCCTGGAGAGCCCTGTGGGCGAGGAGGAGGATTCCTCCCTGGGTGATTTCGTCGCCGACGAGAACGCCGAGGCCCCCGGCAAGGCGGCCGACCGCGCCATGGTGGCCCAGCAGATCAATCTGGCCCTCAAGAGCCTGACCCCCCGTGAGGAGAAGGTCATCCGTCTGCGCTTCGGCCTGGATGACGGCCGCCCCCGCACGCTGGAGGAAGTGGGCCGCGACTTCGGCGTCACCCGTGAGCGCGTGCGCCAGATCGAGGCCAAGGCCATCCGCAAGCTGCACAGCCGCAAGTGCCTGTCGCTGCTGAACGGCCTGATCGAGTGATGACGGCAGAGTTTTGAACAAGCAGACCGCCCGGCTGTGGAAAACGGCCGGGCGGTTTTTGCGTAAAAACCGACTTTTTGCGAAAGACGCAAACTATTTTGCAAAAAACACTTGCAAAACAGCAAAAGTTGTGGTATTATAATTGAGCTGTGATTGTGCTGCTATAGCTCAGTTGGTAGAGCGCATCCTTGGTAAGGATGAGGTCTCCAGTTCGAATCTGGATAGCAGCTCCAGCTCAAACGCCTCGAAGCGGAAACGCTTCGGGGCGTTTTTCGTTGTGTAAAGTGCTTTGCGCGGGGAAAGTGAATGTCTTTTTGAAAGTGCGCCGGGACGCTCCGCTGGGCCAGAGGCAGGGAGGGGTGTTTCGACTCCCCCCTCCCTACCTCTGGACTCCACCCACCCCGCAACGAGAAAGGGGCTGCACGCCCCTTTCAGACCCCAAGGCAGAAGTCGAAGCGGAAAAATGCTAGCCGCTTCGCTAAAAGCATTTTTCGCGCTTCTCCGATTGATAGGCCCCTCAGCCGCTGCGGCGGCAGCTCCCCGCAGGGGAGCGGGGGTGAACCTGCTCCAAAACAAAAAACGGCTGCTGTCTCTCAAAGTGAGAAAACAGCAGCCGGAATGGGAGGCTTATACCGTTACGCCGTCAGGCTCAGAAGTCCACCTCGGTGTCGTAGTAGCAGCACTTCAGCAGCTTTTCCATTTCCTCCTGGCTGGGCTGGCGCGGGTTCGAGCCGGTGCAGGCATCGGCAATGGCGTTTTTGGCGATCTCGGGCAGACGCTCCAGGAACACTTCCTCCGGCACAAAGCCCTGCTCGGCGGGGTAGGAGTCCGGGCCGTAGTGCTGGATGCAGTGGGGGATGTTCAGCGCGTCGTTCATACCGCGCAGGTACTCGATGAGCAGCTTCACCTTCTCGTCGTCGGTGGTGCCGCCCAGCTTCATCTCGTCGGCGATGACGCCGTAGCGCTTCTTGGCCTCGGGGTCCTTTGCGTTGAAGGCAATGACCTTGGGCAGATACATGGCGTTGGCTGCACCGTGGATGATGTGTGCGCCGTAGTCTGCAAAGGCCGCGCCGGTCTTGTGAGCCATGGAGTGCACGATGCCCAGCAGTGCGTTGGAGAAAGCCATACCGGCAAGGCACTGGGCGTTGTGCATGGAATCGCGCTTGGACATATCGCCGTTGTAGCTGTCCACCAGATCGCCCTGGATCATGCGGATGGCAAAGATGGCCAGCGGGTCGGTGTAGTCGCAGTGTGCAGTGGAAACGTAAGCCTCGATGGCGTGGGTCATGGCGTCCATGCCGGTGTGGGCCACCAGCTTCTTGGGCATGGTCTCGGCAAGGTCAGGATCAACGATAGCCACGTCCGGGGTGATCTCAAAGTCTGCAATGGGGTACTTGATGCCCTTCTGGTAGTCGGTGATGATGGAGAAGGCGGTCACCTCGGTAGCAGTGCCGGAGGTGGAGGAGATGGCACAGAAGTGTGCCTTGCGGCGCAGCGGCGGGATGCCGAACACCTTGCACATCTCCTCAAAGGTGATGTCCGGGTATTCGTACTTGATCCACATGGCCTTGGCCGCGTCGATGGGGGAGCCGCCGCCCATGGCGATGATCCAGTCCGGCTCAAACTTCAGCATGGCTTCGGCACCGCGCATGACCGTTTCCACGGAAGGATCGGGTTCAATGCCCTCGAACAGCTCCACTTCCATGCCGGCTTCCTTCAGGTAAGCCACGGCGCGGTCCAGAAAGCCGAACCGCTTCATGGAGCCGCCGCCGACGCAGACGATGGCCTTTTTGCCGGTGAAGGACTTCAGCGCTTCCAGAGCGCCTTTGCCGTGGTACAGATCGCGGGGAAGGGTAAAACGAGCCATAGGGGTTACCTCCATTTGTTCAAACTACTCTCTGCTGCGGCCCGGGAAGCCGCCTTCTATACTATGACAATTGTATAACAATCATGCAGCAACATCAATTGACGGTTCCGAAGGAAAGTTCCCCGCATTTTTGGGCAGAGTAGCCAAGCAGATGGATGCAACAAAGAAACGGCAAACAAAAAAACACCCCGAAGTCCTAAGACTTCGAGGCGCTTGCCTGTGGAGCTGCTATCCAGATTCGAACTGGAGACCTCATCCTTACCAAGGATGCGCTCTACCAACTGAGCTATAGCAGCAAATGGCGACCCGGATCGGGCTCGAACCGACGACCCCCAGCGTGACAGGCTGGTGCTCTAACCAACTGAGCTACCGGGCCATGATCGCTCAAGTTTCGCGCGGCGCTTACCGCCGGAACGTGCCTTATTATATCGAAAAAAGTCTGTCTTGTCAAGCACAAATTTCAGAAAATCAGAAAATTGTGCAGCAGATGCAGCTCCCGGTCACGACCCCTCTGGTGAAAAGGCATTTGGAGCGGCCCGCAGGCACATACAAAACAAAACGCACAAGTTCTGAAGAACCTGTGCGTTTGTGGCAGGGGTAGTAAGTCTCGAACTCACGGCACGCGGTTTTGGAGACCGCTGCTCTACCAACTGAGCTATACCCCTAAATTGTGACATTCGCTGAATGCTAGATTATTATAGCCGATGCAAACGCGAATGTCAAGCATTATTTTTCAGCTTTCGTGCTGCACCCGCAGCAGCCCTCTTTTTTCGCGGTGTCGGCGGCGGGCAGCTGGCTGGCCAGCTGTTCCAGCGTGACGCTGTCGATGTACTGGTTGATGACCTCGTCCAGCCCGGTCCAGAAGGGCAGGGTGAAGCACTGCTCGGACATGGGGCACTCGTTGGTCTCGCTGCCCAGGCAGGGGATGGGGGCCACGCTGCCCTCGATGGCGCGCAGGATCTCACCGGCGGTGTAGTCGGCGGGGGCTTTGGTCAGGCGGTAGCCGCCCTGACTGCCGCGCTCGCTTTTCACAAGGCCCACGCGGGCCAGCGGGGTGACGATCTGCTCCAGATATTTCAGGCTCAGGTTCTGCCGCTCGCTGATCTCCTTGAGCGAGACGGTGGTGCCCGGGGCGTAGCGGGCCAGTTCGGCCATCAGGCGCAGGGCGTAGCGGCTTTTGGTGGAAAATTTCATGGTGATTCTCTCCTTACTGCTCTTTATAGTATAACACGCCGCACGGCTTTTGCAAAGGTATCCTCTTGTGCAAACAAAAAAGGTCTGTTATCATAAGATGGATAAGACGTTATCGCAAGGAGTGAGAGTATGAGTGAGAAGATAACCCCCGCAGACGCCATCCGCCTGCTGGATGCGGGCAGGGCCGTGGCCGTGGATGTGCGGGAGCCGGACGAATTTGCTGTGGGGCATATCCCGGGCGCAAAGCTGCTGCCGCTGGGCAGCGTACTTGCCCGCGCCGCCGAGGTGCTGCCGGAGAAAGACGCCGCATGGCTGATCTACTGCCGCACCGGCCGCCGCAGCGCCGACGCCGTGCAGAAGCTGGAAAGCCTGGGCTACACGAACCTGTATGATCTGGGCGGCATTTTGAGCTGGCCCTATGAGATCGAGGGAGATTTTGAGGGGCATTTTTAAGGAAAACCATTGAAATGCCCTCCGCTTACGCTCTGGGCATAAATAGCGGAAAAATTATTTTTATTTCGCGTTTGGAGCGACCGCGTTTGCGGAGCGCAGCGTAGCAATGAAAGCCCCAGTGGGGCTTTTAAGCGGCAGAGCGGTCTGCGTTAGCAGATGGAGGGGCTTTGCCCCGACAAGCTCTGCGGGCCACTCCAAACGCATTTTCACGAAAAGGGTCGTGAAGAAAAACGGCATATACCATATAACAGAAAGGACAACTGCCATGTCGTTCCACGCAAAAGATTTCGCCGGCAGCCACTGCGGCTGCCGCTACCAGCAGGACTACCGCCCCACCCTTGGCCGGGACGGCAAGAAGGAATCCGGTACGCTGGAGGTCATCAAGTTCTATTACGATGGTGCCATCCGCTTTGAGCAGCACTGCTACGGCGAAGCGGCCACCTTCGTGTTCGGCGTGTGGGCGTCCGGCATGGATGCGGACGGCACCCTGCACTGGGTGCTGCCCGACCGCCGCAAGAGCTACTATGACGAAGCCTACCTGCCCAAAAAGCTGGACCGCGTGGACGAAGACGGCAGTCTCTATTTTGACGGCAGCGTTTTTCCATGGAAACTGGCCGATGACTTTGCCGAAGACAAGCGCTGGGGCTACCCCAAATGGAAAGTAATGCTGGGAAAACTGACCGGTAAAGGCAAAAAATAAGTCTGAATCACGAAAATATAGTATTCCTATTGACACAGTAGGGGATAATACGGTATAACTATCTCTGTCAAAATGAGAATTTGCGGGCAAATGCCCGGACGACGCGGAGCGCAAGAGAGACGCCCTGCGCCCGCCAGAAAGGATAATTCCGATGGAAAATATGGAGAAAGTGGTCTATCTGGACAACGCCGCCACCACGGCCTGCGCGCCGGAAGTGCTGGCCGTCATGGTCGAAGCACTGAGCGGTGCCTGCGGCAACCCCAGCAGCCATTACAGCGTCGGCTACGAAGCCAAAGAGTTCGTGGACGCCGGCCGCGCACAGGTGGCAAAGGCCATCAACGCTTCCCCCGCCGAGATCTTCTTCACCGGCTGCGGCTCCGAGGCGGACAACTGGGCCGTGAAGGGCTCTGCCTTTACCAAGGCACGCCAGAACAAGAAGCACCTCATCACCAGCGCATTCGAGCACCATGCCATCATGCACAGCATGGCTGCACTGGAGCGTCTGGGCTTTGAGGTCACCTATATCAAGCCCACCGCCGAGGGCTATATCCGCCCCGAGGACGTGGAGGCTGCCATCCGCCCCGATACTGCCCTCGTCAGCATCATGATGGCCAACAATGAGATCGGCACCATCCAGCCCATCAATGAGATCGCTGCCATCGCCCACAAGCACGGCGTGTGGATGCACACCGACGCCGTGCAGGCCGTGGGTGCCATCCCGGTGGACGTGAAGGAGCTGGGCGTGGATATGCTGTCCATGAGCGCCCACAAGTTCAACGGCCCCAAGGGCATGGGCGCACTGTACTGCAAGAAGGGCGTCTGGCCCCAGAACCTGATCGACGGCGGCAGCCAGGAGGCCCGCCACCGCGCCGGCACTGAGAACGTGGCCGGCATTGCAGGCATGGGCAAGGCACTGGAAATTGCCACCACCCATCTGGGCGAGCGCATGGCCCACGAGCAGCAGCTGCGTGATTACGTCATCGACCGCATCCTGAAGAACATCCCGGAAGCCCGCCTGAACGGCGGTGTGGAGCACCGCCTGCCCGGCAACGTGAACATCAGCTTCCCGGGTCTGGAGGGCGAGACCATCCTGCTGGATCTGGATATGCACGGCATCTGCGCCTCTACCGGCTCTGCCTGCAACTCCGACAGCCTGGACCCCAGCCATGTTCTGCTGAGCATCGGCGTGCCCGAGGAGATCGGTCATGGTTCCATGCGGTTCACCTTTGGCCCGCAGAACACCATGGAAGAAGCAAAATATCTGTGTGACGTGCTGGAGGAGGTCATCCCCCGCCGCCGCGCAATGAGTTGTATGTGGCTGCAGGGCCAGAACAAGGCCCGCCAGTTCAGCCTGAAGGGAGAGCAGTAAGATGGCAAGCATGTATAGCGCAAAGGTCATGGAGCATTTCGCAAATCCGCACAACGTGGGTGAGATCCCCGACGCAAACGGCGTGGGTGAAGTGGGCAACCCCAAGTGCGGCGATATCATGCGCATGTACCTGAAGATCGAGAACAACGTGATCGTGGACGTCAAGTTCCTCACCTTCGGCTGCGGCGCCGCCATTGCCACCAGCAGCATGGCCACCGACCTGATCAAGGGCAAGACCATCGACGAGGCCCTCAAGCTGACCAACAAGGCTGTTGTGGAAGCGCTGGAAGGCCTGCCCCCCATCAAGGTGCACTGCTCCGTTCTGGCGGAGCAGGCTGTCAAGGCTGCTCTGTCCGACTACTACCGCCGTCAGGGCATCGACCCGGAACCCATCGTGGGCAAGATCGAGGAAGACTGCGACCACTGCGAGAGCTGCGGCTAAAAGCTGATATCTGAAATAAGAACGCCTGTTATTGGACAATATGCCCGATAGCAGGCGTCTTTTTTGTGGAAATGGGAATCCTTTACAGCATATTGAAAAATGATATAATAGAGAAAAGATTGTTGCCTTTTCAAAAAAGGAGGAAATATGAAAAAATGCAAACTTGCAGCAATGGCGTGGCTAAGTGTATGTATTGTTCTGTTTACTTCCTGTGGCAATTCTGCGGGGGTGTCTGCTAGTTCCACTAGCGAGGTGAAAAGTACGGCTGTAAGCGAAAGCACAGCGGAAGAAAAACAGCCCTATGAGATACTTCGTGAGAAAGAAGATGAAACAAAACAGATTGCGGCAGACGAAGAACAGCAGACGAAAGAACTTCAAGATGCATTGAGCGAATTTGAGTTTCTTTATACAGAATTTGAAGGCGGCGATGCCCTGATGGGGGTGAGTCTGCATTGTGATAAAGTAGCAGAGAAAGGCGAAAGTTGTATCTTGCCGGTTCTTTATATATTTGGCCCGTCGATGCCACCATATTTGTGTGTGGGATTCAATTATATAGGCGACGAATATCTGGATATGGATACAGTGGAGATTGATACAGATAATTACAGATATACTTATGACAGCGAGAGCTTTATGCAGGAAGTTCAGAAAACTACAGCAGAAGTGAACGATGGTAAAGAAAAAGCGGACGAGCTGGCGTTGAGACTTGTGACGGAAGACGATATAGATAATTTGGCGGATATTATAAAATCCGATAAAGTACAATTGACATTTGCAAAGTATAATACTGCAAAACCTGTTTTTGTAGAATGTGAGATGCCGGACGAAGATAGACATGCTATTACGGATGCTTTGAACGCGTATTACCTATACTTGAATGCCAGTGAGAGGGTGCGCGCAAAGGCGCTTGCAGATATTTCGTATACCGAAGTTGAATCATAAATGAAAGGGGCAGATAGAATGCGTAGAAAAATCACGGCCATAATTTTAGCAATGTTAATGATTCTGACGCTGACGCCGATGAATGCTTTCGCGGCAGCGCCGTCTGTGCAGGAAGTGGAAACACTGATTGCACAGATTGGAACAGTCACGCGCGAGAACCGCAGTGCAGTTGAAAAGGCTGTCAATGCTTATAACCAATTGGACGATGCTTCTAAGGCTGGCGTGTCAAATTTTGCTGTGCTGGCCGAAGCACAGCAGATTTTGGGCATCAAGGATGCACTGGCTAAGTTGGAAATGCATCAAGACAAAGTTGAGAATACAAAAATATGGTTTAGTCCATATACTGAAAAGTGTGAAGAAACTGGTCAATCGGTGGTAGCGCTGTGCATTGGAATGAAAGAAAATATTAATATGCCAATGTTGATGATGTCAATGGAGTACATAGGAGATAAAGACTTAAGAATGAATGCAATCAAAATAAGGGCAGGCGATAATAAATTTACTTACAATTCTGGTGCGTTTGAAAAAATAGAACGGGGAAACATAAAAATAAATAATATAGAAAAATATGCAGAACGTGGTACGACATGGGTGGAAGAATTTGATATTAAAATGTTGAAAGAATTTTTAAGTGCAGATGAAGTAATCGTAAGATTCCAAAGAGAAAACTATGGTACAACAGAGTATATTGATCATACAGTGACTCCAGAAGAACGTCAGGCTATCACGGATGTATTGAATGCCTACAATCTTATGTGCTCGGTCAGTCCGGAAGTGTTGCACAAGGCGCTTGCGTAATTTTGGACTTCCGGCCCGCCGACCACACCACGGTTGTATACTGTCCGAAACGTAATAATTGCATATAAAAATATCGTTTGTTGATAAAAAAGCCCTACTTGCTCACTCGTTCATGAAAAGTTCATATATTGTTCAGAATGAGTTCACCACTTTTCGGTATAAGTAGGGCAACAAATGCGCAAATGCGCAGGACCCAAGGTGGATACCGGCGAAACACAGCGAGGGAAACCGAAACGCGGCTGCCTTTGCCGGGGCGCAAAACGCCCCCGGTCAGAGCATCGGCGCTGGATGGCCCGGCCCGCACAGGAAAGGAATTGGATCATTATGAAAATTGGTTTTTGGGAACTTGTCGTGGTCGTGATCGTGGCGTTCGTGTTCATCGGCCCGGATCAGCTGCCCGTCTACGCAAAGAAGATCGGCAAGATGCTGCGTGAACTGAAAAAGTACACCGGCGCTGCTTCCGAGGAGATCCAGAAGAACGTGGTGGAACCGCTGAATGAGATCCAGGCTCCCCTCAAGGAAGCCGTTGCCCCGCTGACCGATATCAAGAAGGATATCGACAACAGCGTGAAGGATGTGACCAAGAGCTTTACCGGCATTGGCAAGACCAGCAAGGAGGAGGCCGAGAAGAAGGCCGCCGAGGCTGAGGAAGTGGTGGACCTGACCGAGGAGCCGGTGGAAGAACTGGCCGAGGATGCCCCCACCGAGAAGGCCGAGCCGGTCATCCCGCCCGAGCAGCAGCCGAAGGCCCAGCCTGCCGAAGCCCCGGCTGAGGAAGCTGCTCTCGCAGAAGCTGCCGAGGCTGCCCCGGCACAGCCTGCTGCTGAAGCGGCCCCTGCCGCCGCACAGCCCGAGGAGGACCCCCGCCAGAACGATATCCTGCCGCAGGACTGATTACTTACTGGATGCACCCGCGCCCGCGGTTGCCTGATACATGCAATAAGCCCGCCACGCGGCGCGGCAAAGTAAAAAGGAGATTTTTATTATGCGTATTGGTACTAACGAACTGCTGATCATTCTGGTCGTCGCTCTGCTGATTTTTGGACCCAAGAACCTGCCGAAGCTGGGCAAGATGTTCGGCAAGACCATCAACGGCTTCAAGAAGGGCATGGAGGACGAGGAAGGCTCCGATGATTCCGAGGAGAAGACCGAGAAGAAGGTTTCCAAGAAGGACGAAGACGAGGAGTAATTGTGGCTACGAACGTTAAGCGCAAAAAGAAAAAAGCCGAAGTAATGGCAGAGGACGGCAGCATGACGCTGACCGGCCATCTGAAAGAACTGCGGAACAGGCTGATCATCTGCGCGGTGGTGTTCGTGGTGGGTGTTGTGGTCTCGCTGGCATACGCCGACCGTCTGATCGATCTGCTCACTGCCATGGGCCGCGAGTATTACCAGTTCGTGTCCATTGCCCCGCAGGAAAAACTGATGCAGTATTTCCGGGTGTCCATTCTGGCAGGCGTGGTGGTCACTGTGCCGGTGGCGTTCTACCACATCTATGCATTTGCAAAGCCGGGCCTGAAAAAGAGCGAGAGCGCCTTTTTCAAGCTGGTCATGCTGCTGGGCCTGATCCTGTTCTGCGTGGGCGTGCTGTTCGCCTACAAGCTCATGATGCCCTTCATGCTGCGTTTCCTCAGCACCGGCATCAATGGTGCAGAGTACATCCAGACCACCACCAGTATCGAGAGCTATGTCAACCTCTGCTTGACCATGTTCATCATTTTTGGCTGCGTGTTTGAGATGCCTCTGATTACCATCATCCTTTCCAAGATGGGCATTATCAACCCGCAGCTGCTCAAGCAGGTGCGCGGCGTTGCCATCGTGCTGATTTTCTTCATCGCGGCTGTTGTCACCCCGCCGGACATCGTGTCCCAGTGCATGGTGGCGGGCCCCATGGTGCTGCTGTACTTCATCAGCATCTTCCTGAGCGGCATCTTCTACAAGCCGCACAGCGACGATGAGGATGACGAGGACGAGGAAGACGACGAGCAGTAAGCGCGCGGCCCCATCGGCTTTCTGAACCGAAAATGCAAAAGCTGCCGTACCGTTTGGTGCGGCGGCTTTTTTGTTAAGAATGGGTTCCCGCAAAGTGCGATTTCGAGTGGGGGCAGGTCTTATGGCTTTTGCAAAGGGCATCGCCGCCGGGACGCTCCGCTGGGCCAGAGGACAAGAGGGGCGTTTCGATGCGCCCCTCTCATCCTCTGGACTCCACTTACCCCTGACGAAAAAGGGGCTACTCGCCCCTTTTAAACCCCAAAGCAGAAGGGCTCCATACAAAAAAGCTAGCCGCTTCGCTCAACGCTTTTTTGTGTTCCGCCGATTTATAGGCCCCTCAGTCGCTGCGCGACAGCTCCCCGCAGGGGAGCGGGTGCAGCAGATGCCGTTTCCCACTGCGACCCCTCCCGTGAAAAAGAGTTTTAGAAAAATCCGCAGATTTTTCTAAAACTCAAATATAAAAATAATTTTTCCGCTATTATTGCAACGGCGACGACTGCGGCCTGCGGCCGAAACAGGGAGGAGCTGTTGGGGCCGTGGCCAGCAGGATGCAAGGCCCGCTCAAGGGCCGTAGCAGACGCTGGGTGCCACAACTCGTCCAGAGCGAAGCGGAGACAATTTTAAATCTTATTGCTTAGTCACTACAAACTGTGCTAGAATGGAGCCAACAGATGAAAAAAGGTGGTGGCACCATGCATCCTTTGCCCGAATACCCCCGCCCGGCTCTGCGCCGGGACAGCTGCGAAAACCTCAACGGCCTGTGGCAGTATGCCATTACCGCCTCGGCAGAGCACCCTGCCGCATGGGACGGCAGCATTCTGGTGCCCTATTCCCCGGAAGCGGAAGCCTCCGGCGTGGGCCGCACCCTGCAGCCCGGTCAGTGGCTGCACTACCACCGCTTTTTTGCCCCGCCTGCGGGCGAAGGCGGCCGGGTGCTGCTGCACTTCGGCGCGGTGGATCACGCCTGCGCCGTGCAGGTGAACGGCCATCTGGTGGGCGGCCACCGGGGCGGCTACTGGCCCTTCAGTTTTGACATCACCGACCAGCTGAACGGCACCGGGCGCAACAGCCTGTGGGTGGCGGTGCAGGACCCCACCGGCAGCGGCACCCAGGCCCGAGGCAAGCAGACCCTGAAGCCCGACGGCATGTTCTACCCGGCCCAGAGCGGCATCTGGCAGACGGTCTGGCTGGAGCGCGTGCCGGAAAATTACATCCAATCCCTGACCATCACCCCGGACTACGACGCCCGCACCGTGACGGTGAAAGCCCACACGGCAAAGCCCGGCGGCGCGGCGAACCTCTGGGCCGTGGTGCGGGCCGGGGGCGTGACCATCGCTGAGGACTGGGGCAGCGACGACGCCGACCGCGACGGCGAAGTGACGCTGGACATTCCTCCGGAACACTTCTTTCCGTGGAGCCCGGACACGCCCTTCCTCTACGACCTGACCGTGGGCACCACCCAGGGGCCGGAAGAAGACTTTGACACCGTGCACAGCTACTTTGCTCTGCGCAAGTGGAGCTGCGTGCCGGATGCCCACGGCGTGCTGCGCTTCTGCCTGAACGATCAGCCCATTCTGCTCAACGGTCTGCTGGACCAGGGCTACTGGCCCAAGGGACTGTACACGCCGCCCTCGGATGCGGCGGTGGAGCGGGAGCTCAGCGAAGTAAAAGCCCTGGGCTTCAACCTGCTGCGCAAGCACGCCAAGATCGAGCCGCAGCGCTGGTATTATCACTGCGACAAACTGGGTCTTGTGGTCTGGCAGGACATGGTGAATGGCGGCAGCGCGTATAACCTCTGGTTCGTCACCTACCTGACCAACGTCCTGCAGCCGCTGCTGCGCCGCCTGCCGGATGCAGAGCCCCTCTGGGGCCTGCTGAGCCGGGGCAAGGATGCAAGCCGGGAAGAATACCGCCGTGAGCTGGAAGCCACGGTAGACGCGCTGCGGTGCCACCCGTGCATCGGCTGCTGGGTGCCCTTCAACGAAGGGTGGGGCCAGTTCGATGCGGCCGGGGCGGTGCAGGCCCTCCGCACGCGGGACGACACCCGCCTTGTGGACGAGGCCAGCGGCTGGTACGACCAGGGCGGGGGAGATGTGCACTCCCTGCACAACTACTTCTACCCGCTGCATGTGCGGCCCCAAAAACGCACCGTGGCCCTGAGCGAGTACGGCGGCATCGCATGGCCCATGCCCGGCCACGAGGCCCCGGGCAAAACCTATGGCTACGGCACCGCCAAAAGCCGGGAAGAACTCACGGCCCGTTACAAAAAGCTGCAACTGGGCACCGTGCTGCCCCAGCTGAAAAAAGGCCTTTCGGCGCTGGTGTACACCCAGCTCACCGATGTGGAGGACGAGGTGAACGGCTTGTTTACCTACGACCGCACAGCCATCAAGCCGGACGCCAACGCGGTGCGCTCGGTGAACGCGGCGCTGGCGGCGGAATTTGCAAAAGTGACAAGATAAAATTCTGCAAAACGAAAGCCAGAAACACCGACCGGTGTTTCTGGCTTTCAGTTTTAAGAGATAAATTCAACTGTAAATGGCAAAGCGCACGCGGAGCCATTTTTGATGATCAGCTGTTGGAGCTGCTGCTGTTGTCGATCTTGGAAGCGGGCAGCTTGTTCATGGCAGAGCTGTCCAGACTGTGGGTCAGCTCGGCACCGTAGGCGGCGAGGGCATCTTCCAGCTCGTCGCCCTTCATGTCGCTCAGGATGGTATCCCGCAGGCTGTCCAGCGAAGCGACATTCAGCGGGTCCAGACGCACCATCAGGATCAGGCTGGAACCGTTCAGCTGCACGGCGGCGGCTTCGCCGTAGGCAAGGCCGCGCAGGGCATCGGCGGCACCGTCCTGGGTGAAGGCAGTGTCCACGTCGCTCTCGGTCAGCAGTTCGGTCTGGACATTGACCGAATCCGCCGAGAACTCGCCATCCAGCACGGCGTAGATGTCCGGCAGGGCGGCCTTGGCGGCTGCGGTCAGGCTGCTGACCTGCTCGCTGGTGGTCTCAGGCTCGGCCAGGTTCACACTGTCAGCAGCGGTCTGGGCCAGGCTGAGCATCTCGGCCTTCTGGTCGTCGTCGGCAAAGACATAGGTGCTGGTGTTGTACAGCGGGATGGTCACATAGCCGATCTCATACATGCTGTCGTCCAGATGGCTGGTCAGCTCGTCGTCGGCCACCGGGGTCTCGCCGTCCGGGCCGTAGATGAGGCCCAGCAGAGCGGTGTGCTCCAGCTGCAGGCGTTCGAAGGCCTTGAGGGTCTCCAGGCCAATGCCGTTGGCGGTGTAGGTGTCGCCGTAGTTGTCCATCATCTGCTGAGCGTAGCTGTCGGCGGTGGTGATCTGTGCGTCGGTCAGCTCCCCGCCCAGCTCTTTGAAGCGGGCGTCCACAGCGGCCAGCGTTTCCAGCGTTTTCTGCGTTTTCTGGGCCACGTAGTCGCTGACCACAGCGGTCTCGCCGGTGTCGGAATCGGTGGTGATGGTCTCTTTCAGAAAGGCTTTCACGTTCGTGGCGTCCTGATCAGTGCCGGCCAGCTGGGCGGCCTGCTGATAGGCACCGTATTGCGCCAGCAGGTACATGCCGGAGGTGACCTCAAAGTCGCCGATCTTGCCCACTGTATCCGGGGTGGAAATGACGCAGCCTGCAAGGCTGAAGGTAAGTGCCAGTGCGCACACCAGTGCGAGAAGTTTCTTTTTCATACAAATGCTCCTTTTGAAATAGGCTTCCCCCTCGGGGGAAGCTGTCGCCGTAGGCGACTGATGAGGGGAAGTTATCTTTTAATGCCGGTGGGAAACGGCATCGGACCGCTGCTGCCCCTCATCCGTCCGCTTCGCGGCCACCTTCCCCCGAGGGGGAAGGCTTTAGAATTTCATCCATCGCCTTCAGGATGCTCTGCAGCAGCTCCAGCGGCTTTTCATCCGGCTGCAGGTTCACCGAGAGGTAGGGCCGGTTGCCCGCGCCTGCGGTGACGCGGCCGTTGAAGGCGATGAGCAGGCCGCGGATCATGGGCACGTCCAGGCTTTCCAGCTGCAGCACGAGGGTGTCTTTCTTCTGGGTCACTTCGGTGACGCCTACAGCGCTTGCCTGCACCCGCACCAGCGACACGTTCACAAGATCGCTCACCGAGGGCGGCGGGTCGCCGTAGCGGTCGATCAGCTCGTCCAGCACGTCGGCGGCGTCCTCGGGGGTCTGGATGGCCGCGATGCGCTTGTAGGCTTCGATGCGGCCCGGCCCGTCCGCGATATATTTTTCCGGGATATAGGCGTCCACCCGCAGGTCCACAAGGCATTCGCTCTTGTCGCGCTGCACCGGTTCGCCCTTGGCCCGGGCAATGGCCTGCCCCAGCATCTTCACATAGAGATCGTAGCCCACGGCTTCCATGTGGCCGTGCTGACTGTGGCCCAGCAGGCTGCCCGCGCCGCGAATTTGTAAGTCGCGCATGGCGATGCGGAAGCCGGAACCAAAGGCCGTGAACTCCCGGATGGCAGAAAGGCGCTTCTGGGCGATGTCGGTGAGGGTCTTATCGCGCCGGAAGGTGAAGTAGGCGTAAGCCTTGCGGCCGCTGCGGCCCACGCGGCCCCTTATCTGGTACAGCTGGGCAAGGCCCATGCGGTCGGCGTCCTCAATGATGAGGGTGTTGCAGTTGCGCACGTCGATGCCGGTCTCGATGAGGGTGGTGCACACCAGAATATCAATCTCGCCGTTCAGCAGATGCTGCCACACGGGGTTCAGATCTTCCTCGGTCATCTTGCCGTGGGCAATGCCGATGCGTGCGCCGGGCACCAGCTTGCTCACATGGGCGGCGCAGGCTTCGATGTTGTCCACCCGGTTGTGCAGGTAGTACACCTGCCCGCCCCGGGCAAGCTCCTTCTTCATGGCTTCGGCAAGGATCACGTCGTTGTATTCCAGCACAAAGGTCTCCACGGGCTGCCGCTCGATGGGCGGCTGCTCGATGGTGGAAAGGTCGCGGATGCCGCTCATGGCCATGTTCAGCGTGCGCGGGATGGGCGTAGCGGACAGGGTGAGCATGTCCACCCCGATGAAGTTCTCTTTGAGCTTTTCCTTGTGCTTCACGCCGAAGCGCTGTTCCTCGTCGATGATGACAAGGCCGAGGTCGTGGAACTTCACGTCCTTGGACAGCAGCCGGTGGGTGCCCACCACGATGTCCACGCTGCCCGCCTGCAGGCCTTTCAGCGTTTCCTTCTGCTGCTTGGCGGTGCGGAAGCGGGACATCATCTCCACCTTCACGGGGAAGGCTTCCATGCGGGAGAGGATGGTGTTGTAGTGCTGCCACGCCAGCAATGTGGTCGGGGCCAGGATGGCGCACTGCTTGCCGCCCATCACGCACTTGAAGGCGGCGCGCAGGGCCACTTCGGTCTTGCCCACGCCCACGTCGCCGCACAGCAGGCGGTCCATGGGGTAACCTTTTTCCATGTCCTGCTTGATCTCGGCGGTGGCGTTGAGCTGGTCGTCGGTCTCGTCGTAGTCAAAGCGGGTCTCAAAGTCCCGCTGCCAGTCGCCGTCGGGCGGGAAGGCGTAGCCCGTGGCCTGCCGGCGGCGGGCATACAGCTCGATCAGCTCCTGCGCCATCTCCTCGGTGGCTTTTTTCACCTTGGCGCGGGTGCGCTGCCACTCGGCACCGCCCAGCTTGGCCAGCTTCACCTTTTCCTCGTCGCCGGGGGCGGTGTAGCGGCTCAGCAGGTCCAGCTGGGTGACCGGCACATACAGCACGTCCGAGCCGGAATACTGCACCTTGAGGTAATCTTTGGTGGCACCCTGTACTTCCAGCCGCTGGATGCCCGCATACATGCCGATGCCGTGGCTCTGGTGCACCACATAGTCGCCGGGCTTGATGTCCGAGAGGCTGGACAGGGCGTTTTTGTTCTTTTTGCGCTTTTTGGTCTCGGCAGCGGTGTCTTCGTCCAGACCGTGCCGGCGGCTGGAAAGCACCGCCGCATGGGCGAACGGGAAGGTGCACCCGGCGGTCAAATGGCCCGGCAGCACCTGCACGATGCCCTTGGCCGGCCGCACATCGCGGCTCATGCTCACGGCATAGCCCTTGTCGGCAAGGTCCCGGGTCAGGGCGGCGGCACCCTTGGGTGTGCCGGAGAACAGAGTGATGGCGTATCCCTGCGCAATCAGCGGGTCAAGGTCCTCCCGCAGGGAAGCGAGGTCGCCGTTCCAGTTGGGGGCGGCAAAGGCCTCGGCGTTGATGAGGTCTTTCAGTTTGAACTCGTTCATGCCGCGCAGAAAGTTCTCGCACAGCAGGGTGCTCTGCTTCTGGGCAGCGGCGGCAAGGTCCTCCATGGTCTGGTACAGCACGTCCAGCCCCGGGCAGAGCACACCTTCTTCCAGCAGGCCGGTCAGCTCCTCGCTGCGGCGGAACTCGGTGGCCTTTTGCGCATCCCGGATGCCGCCCACTTCGTCCAGAACGAACAGCGGCGCATCCAGATGGTCCAGCAGCGTGGCCGGTTCCGGGTAGCGCAGGCCGTAGTATTTGTCCATGGCTTCCGGCATCAGCCCGGCGTCCAGCTGGGCGAGGTCCGCTTCGGTGGCCTTTTCCAGCGCGGTGCGGTGCTTGCCCCGGGCCTTTTTCACGGCGGCGCGCAGAGCTTCGGCGGTTTCCGCCGTGTCGCCGAACAGCACCTCGCGGGCAGGGGAGAGATAAATTTTTTCCAGTGCCGTATCCCGCCGCTGGGTGAGCAGGTCGAAGGACGAGATGGAGTCGATCTCGTCGTCCCAGTACTCCACACGGGCGGGTTGGCGCATGTCCGGCGCGTAGATATCCACGATATCGCCGCGCACGCTGAACTGGCCGGGGCCGTCCACCTGGCTGCGCCGCACATACCCGGCGGCAAACAACCGGGCCACAAGGCCCTCACGGTTGTATACCATGCCGGGCTTGAGGGTGAGGGTGTTCTTCAAGAATTCGTCCCGGGGCACTGTGTACTGCAAAAGGGCCTCGGCGGGCACACAGACGGCGTTCAGCCGCCCGCCTGCCAGCGAACCCAGCACCGACAGGCGGCGGTACTCGTATTCACGGCCTGCGCCCTCCACCGGCCGCAGCATGAAGTCCCGGGGCGGGAATACGGCGGCGGAGAGGCCCAGCGCCTTGAGGTCGTCCGCAAAGTGGGTGGCCTCGGCTTCGCCGGGGGTCACGATGCACAGCACGCGGCCAAGGTCTTTCTGCAGCGCGGCGTACAGCAGCGCGCGGCCCGCGGGCGGCAGGCCGAACAGCGCCGCCGGCCCTGCGGAGCCAAAGCTTGCGGCGACCTTCTGATATTCCGGTGTGGCCTTGAGTAAGGCTTCGTACATGGAAAAACCTCCTTTCCTGCTGGGATGACCATTGAAAATGCGCTCCGCGTTGCTCTGCGCATAATCAGCGGAAAAATTATTTATAATTTCGCGTTTGGAGCGACCGCGTTTGCGGAGCGTAGCGTAGCAATGAAAGCCCCAGTGGGGCTTTTAAGCGGCAGAGCGGTCTGCGTTAGCAGATGGAGGGCTTTGCCCCGACAAGCTCTGCGGAGCGCTCAAAACGCATTTTCACGAGTAGGGCGTGAACGGGAACGGCAGAAGCAACCCTTTACCCGTTATACTTGCTCTGCGCCAGACTTAGCTTGCCATCCATGATGAGCTTCGCGGCGGCTTCCAGGTCGGGGTAACGGTCAGCAAGAGCTTTGGCGTCCTCGGCCGGGAACTTGCCCAGCACCCATGCGGCAAGGTCGTAGTCCGGGTGGGGCTTTGCGCCGATGCCGATGCGGATGCGGGGGAAGTTGTCGCCGCCCAGCCGCGCGATGATGCTCTTTAACCCGTTGTGGCCGCCTGCCGAGCCGGAAGGCCGGATGCGCAGCTTGCCGGGTGCTTGGGTAATGTCGTCACACAGCACGATGACGTGGTCGGCGGGAATTTTGAAAAAGTTCGCGGTGGGCGCAATGGAGTCGCCCGAAAGGTTCATGTAGGTCAGGGGCTTGAGCAGGACCACCTTGTGGCCGTCCACTTCGCCCTGGCCCCACAGGCCTTCGAATTTGGTCTTGCTGACGCTGATGCCCCACTTGCCGGCCAGGTAGTCCAGCGCGGCATAACCGGCGTTGTGGCGGGTGCCGTCGTATTTTGCTTCCGGGTTGCCGAGACCGGCGATCAGCCAGATATCAGTTGCATTCATAGTTATTGTGTTTCCCTTTTCTTTGAAAATAGTCCGATGCAATTGCTAAGTATAACATACGCGCGCGCAAAAAGATATACATTTTAAGCGAAAAAGATGCTCCTGCAAGCAAAAACCGCCGCGCAGGGCGATCCTGTGCAGCGGTGATGAATGCGTTCGGTGGGCAGTTATTTGTTCTGCTCGGCCTCCAGTTTCTGCTTTTTGGCAATGTAGGCTTCCATCTTGGGTTCAGCCCAGCCGTCCAGATTGGTCTGGCGCTCCCGGGCGATGCCCAGCGCCTGCGCGGGCACATCCTTGGTGATGGTGCTGCCGGCGGCAGTATATGCGCCGTCGCCCACCTTCACGGGGGCAACGAGGTTCGTATTGCAGCCGATGAAGCAGTAATCGCCGATGGTGGTGCGGAACTTGTCCTTGCCGTCGTAGTTGCAGGTGACGGTGCCGCAGCCGAAGTTGCAGTACTTGCCCACATCGCTGTCGCCGATGTAGGTCAGGTGGCTCACCGTGTTGCCCCGGGCAAAGTTGGAGTTCTTGGTCTCGACGTAGGCGCCCAGATGCACGCCGTAGTCGGTGACGGTGTTCACCCGCACATGGGTGAAGGGGCCGATGTTGTTGTGGGGGCCCAGGTGGCTGCCGTAGACCTGGCTGGCGTTGACAGTGGTGCCTTCGTCCACGATGCTGTCCTCAATGAGGGTGTTGGGGCCGATGACGCAGCCCGCGCCGATGACCGTCTTGCCGCGCAGGATGGTGCCCGCCAGAATGACGGCACCCGGCGCAATGACCACGTCCGGCGCGATCTGCACCGTGCGGCTGTCGATGATGACGCCGTTTGCAATGTGCTGCAGCAGAATGGCGTCGCGGGCGGCTTCGGCGGCATCCAGCTGCTCACGCGCTGCGTTCAGCGCAGCGGAAGAAACCGTGTTTTCCATGATGTGAGATCTCCCTTCCCGGCACGCACTCCCGGCGGCAGGCGCTTCCCGGAAGACCCGGAAAAATGTTGCCTGCATATCCAAAGATGCATACAACAGGAGTATTGTGCCGACAAAAAGAATGCTTGAAATTTCAGGGATGGAAAGTTGTATCCAACAGGGCGAGAAACCGCGTCAGAAAACGAAAAACCTCTCGAACTTTCTCCCATTTTATATTACCGGAAAACTTAGTAAAATTCAAGGGATTTGCATAAAAAACAGCAAACAAATTCGGGATTTTGCCCGGTGGAAAGAGATGGATTTTCTGGTATAATAGTTAGGCATTCACAAAACAATGTTCATCGACTCAGTAAGACAAGGCAAGCGATGAGACCGTGTGCAGATGTATCACGGTCAAAAATGGGAGGTAAACAACGCATGAGCAAAAAGTATCTGTACTACTTCAGCGAAGGCAATGATGCTTTCGGCGGCGACAAGGTCACCATGAAGAATACTCTGGGCGGCAAGGGCGCCGGTCTGGCAGAGATGACTGCCGCCGGTATGCCGGTTCCCCAGGGCTTTACCATCACCACGGATGCCTGCACCCAGTATTATGCAGACGACCGTCAGATCAACGATGCGATCACCGCTGACATCTTCGAGCACGTCAAGGGCCTGGAGAAGATCACCGGCAAGACCTTCGGCGATAACGAGAACCCCCTGCTGGTCTCCGTCCGTTCCGGCGCACGTCAGTCCATGCCCGGCATGATGGACACCATCCTGAACCTGGGCCTGAACGATCAGGCTGTTGAGGGTCTGGCCAAGAAGACCAACAACCCCCGCTTCGCATACGACTGCTACCGCCGCTTCGTGCAGATGTTTGCAGACGTCGTCATGATGGTCCCCAAGAGCCTGTTCGAGGTCGAGATCGACAAGATGAAGGAAGCCAAGGGCGTCAAGAACGACGTGGACCTGACTGCCGATGACCTGAAGGAACTGGTGGGCATCTTCAAGAAGATCTATGAGGAGAACGAGGGCAAGCCGTTCCCCCAGGATCCCCGTGATCAGCTGATCGAGGCTGTCAAGGCCGTGTTCCGCAGCTGGGATAACCCCCGTGCAAACGTCTACCGCAAGATGAACGAGATCCCCTACGAGTGGGGCACCGCTGTCAACGTGCAGCAGATGGCATTCGGCAACTCCGGCGACCGTTCCGGCACTGGCGTTGCATTCACCCGTGACCCCGCCACCGGCGCAAAGAAGCTGATGGGCGAGTACCTGATCAATGCACAGGGCGAGGACGTCGTCGCAGGCGTGCGCACTCCTTCTCCCATCAGCCACCTGAAGGATCAGATGCCTGAGGTGTACGATCAGTTCGTTGAGATCGCAACCCGTCTGGAGAACTACTTCCGCGATATGCAGGATATGGAGTTCACCATTGAGGACGGCCACCTGTACATGCTGCAGACCCGTAACGGCAAGCGTACCGCTCAGGCTGCTCTGCAGATCGCATGCGACCTGGTGGACGAGGGCATGATCACCGAGCAGGAAGCTGTCCTGCGCGTGGAGCCCAAGCAGCTGGATACCCTGCTGCATCCCCAGTTCGACGCAGCTGCCCTGAAGGCTGCCGAAGTCGTCGGCAAGGGCCTGGCAGCTTCTCCCGGTTCTGCCTGTGGCCAGATCGTCTTTACTGCTGAGGAAGCAGAGGAGAAGGTCAAGTCCGGCGAGATGAAGAAGGTCGTTCTGGTCCGTCTGGAGACCTCTCCCGAGGATATCGTCGGTATGCAGGTGTCTCAGGGCATCCTGACCGTCCGCGGTGGTATGACCAGCCACGCAGCCGTTGTTGCTCGTGGTATGGGCACCTGCTGTGTCTCCGGCTGCGGCAATGATAACGACGTGAAGATCGACGAGGAGGCCAAGACCTTCGAGATCAACGGCCACAAGTTCGTTGAGGGCGACTGGATCTCCATCGACGGTTCTACCGGCAACATCTACGGTGAGCAGGTCGCTACCGTGGCTGCCACCGGCAACAAGAACTTCAACCGCTTCATGGGCTGGGCAGACGCAGCTCGTCAGCTGCTGGTCATGACCAACGCTGATAACCCGCGTGACGCACAGCAGGCAGTGGATCTGGGTGCTGAGGGCATCGGCCTGTGCCGTACCGAACACATGTTCTTCGCTGAGGACCGCATCAAGGCTGTCCGCGAGATGATCTGCGCACGCACCGTTGAGGAGCGTGAGGCTGCTCTGGCCAAGGTCGAGCCGTTCCAGCAGGGTGACTTCGAGGCGATGTACCGCATCATGGGTGAGCGCCCGATGACCATCCGTTACCTGGATCCGCCTCTGCACGAGTTCCTGCCCACCAAGGACGAGGACATCAAGGAGCTGGCTGCCGACATGGGCATGACCTTCGATGACCTGAAGAATGTGGTTGCATCTCTGCACGAGTTCAACCCCATGATGGGTCACCGTGGCTGCCGTCTGGCTGTTACCTACCCCGAGATCGCTGCTATGCAGACCCGCGCTGTGATCAAGGCTGCTCTGAACGTTTCCGCTGAGACCGGCTACATGATCACCCCGCACATCATGATCCCGCTGGTTGGCGAGGTCAAGGAGCTGAAGTTCGTCAAGGACGTTGTCGTCAAGGTCGCTGATGAGCTGATCGCTGCTGCCGGTGTTGACATGAAGTACCAGGTCGGTACCATGATCGAGATCCCGCGTGCCGCTCTGACCGCTGGTGAGATCGCCAAGGAAGCTGAGTTCTTCAGCTTCGGCACCAACGACCTGACCCAGATGACCTTCGGCTTCAGCCGTGATGACGCTGCCAAGTTCCTGGGCGCTTACTACGAGAACAAGATCTACGAGAGCGATCCGTTCCAGCATCTGGATCAGATCGGCGTTGGCAAGCTGGTCAAGATGGCTGCACATGACGGCCGCGAGACCCGTCCCGATCTGGGTCTGGGCATCTGCGGCGAGCACGGCGGCGATCCCACGAGCGTCGAGTTCTGCCACAACGTTGGCCTGGACTACGTCAGCTGCTCTCCCTTCCGCGTGCCTATCGCACGTCTGGCTGCTGCTCAGGCTGCTATCAAGAACCCCCGCAAGTAATTGCGTGAGAGCTTGAGAGAGCACCAATAAAGTATATGAACCGTCCCGGTTTTCGTAACAGGAAGCCGGGGCGGTTTTTGTGTTGACTGGCAGAATATCCAAACGGTAAAATATACATGCAACAATTTCCGGAGTGGATGTGGAAATTCTGGACGTGGAACGAATTGAGCAAAAATGCTATAATTTTAACAGTGATAAGAAAATAAATGTGCTAATCAACAGGCTGGGGGAGGTGAAAAGATGGACGAGCGGATCTGGACGATCGCTGAAATACTGGACAAAAGTGGCCCTATGACGGCGGATGAACTGGCCGCACAGCTGAAACTCAGCGGCAAAACAGTGCGGAGCCTGATTAAGACCTACGCAAAGGAAATGCAGGAAAATGGCTTTTGCATCACAGCCAAACCCGGCAGGGGGTTCGGCATTGAGATCACGGATGCACAGACGTATGTGTCGGGCAGCAAACCACAGCAGGGAGAACGGACCGGCATCCCGCAGGACGCGCAGGAGCGGATACAGCGGCTGAGACAGTATCTGCTGGAAAAGGATGGCTATTCCAAGCTGGATGATCTGAGCGAGCAGTTTTTCGTGTCGCGGCGGTCAATCTCCAACGATCTGCGCGAAGTGGAGCGGCAGCTGGCGGAATACGGGCTGAGCATCCGCCGCAAACCGGGCTACGGCATCTGCGTGGTGGGCCGTGAGACGAACCGTAGGATCTGCATTGCGGCGCAGCGGGACGAGAGCCGCCCGGTCGGGCAGCAGATACAGGAGCTGGTCAGCCGGGTGCTGGAAAAAGAAAAGTTCGCCATGTCCACGATGGCGCTGGATAATCTGGCGGTCCACCTTGAGGTCGCAGTGGAGCGCATCCGCACAGGGCACGCGATAGAAAGCTCGGATGGCATGCAGGCGGACCTTCCGGAGCGGATCCTAGAAGTGGCCAGCCACATCGCCGTGCAGATCGAAAACATGACGGGCGTGGCTTTTCCACTGCCGGAGGTCTACTACATTGCTATGCATCTGAACGGCAAACAGATGTACCGGGCAAACGCAATGACCTCGGATGAAAATTTGGTGATTCCGCAGGAGGTCAACCGCATCGTATCGGATATGATCGAGCATATCTACGAGGCGTTCCGCATCGACTTCCGGGACAATCTAGAATTGCGCATGGGCCTGTGCATGCACATGGTGCCCTTGCTAGCGCGGATCAAGAGTGGGATGCGGATGAAGAACCCGATCCTGCAGGATATCAAGCGGGAGTATCCGCTGGCCTACGAAATGGCCACGCAGGCGTGCAGCGTGCTGCGAAACGTCAGCCCGAACCCCATCAAGGAGGACGAGATCGGTTATATCGCCGTCAGCTTTGCGCTGGCACTGGAACGGCAGAAGGCCAAAGAGTGGGCACCTAAAAACATCCTGATCGTCTGCGCCAGCGGCAAAGGCAGCGCCCAGCTGCTGGCTTACCGCTACCAGCAGAAATTCGGCAAGAATTTGGGCCGGGTACAGACCTGTGACGTGATCGGGCTGCGGAGCGTGAACTTCAGTAAGATCGACTATGTGTTTTCCACGGTGCCTATTCCCATTTATGTCCCGGTGCCCATCCGACAGATCCAGTTCTTCCCCACCGAAAAAGAACTGACCCAGATGAAAAAGCTCTTGATGCAGGGCAAAAAGGGGACTGTGGAAGAATATTTCAGCCCGGAGCTGTTTCTGCCACATCTCAACTGCGAAACACGGGAGCAGGTACTGGAACAGATGTGCCGGTTCGTGTGCGGCAAAAAAAAGCTGCCGGATGATTTTTTACAGCTCGTGAAAAAGCGGGAATCGCTGGCCGCCACTTCGTTTGGTGGGCTGGTGGCAATGCCGCATCCGTGGAAGGCAGTCAGCAAAGATACCTTTGTCTGCCTTGCCATTCTGGACAAGCCCGTGCAGTGGGGCGAAGCAAAGGTACAGGTGGTATTTCTGGTGTCCATCGCGGACGATGCCACTGCTAAACTGCAAAAATTCTATCAGGTTGTTGCGCAGCTTATGGTCGATGAAGCCTGCATCTGCAAATTGATCGCAGAGCGCCGGTTCGAGGTCCTGTTGGGGCTGCTGAGACAAAAAGAACAAGGACTGGAGGAACAAGAAAATGGTTGATGACGAGAAGTACGAAGTTGCATTTGAAATTATCGCCTGCGCTGGTGATGCAAAATCGCTGGCACTGATGGCAATCGAGGAGGCCCGCAACGGCAATTTTGAACAGGCTGAAAAAAATCTGGCCGAAGCAAGAGAGCAGATGGCCAAGGCGCACGATGTACAGAACGATATGCTGCAGAGCGAAGCTCAGGGCAAGAGCGTGGAACTGAACATCGTGCTGATCCACGCAGAGGATCACCTGACCATGGCAATCATGTCCATCGATTTTGCAGAAGAGTTCATCGAGCTCTACAAGCAGAATCATAAATAAACACGGAACACAAGAAAGGAAGGATCGTTATGAAAATCATGTTGGCATGCTGCCTGGGTATGTCCACGAGCGTCGTTGTCCAGAAGATGAAGGACGCCGCAAAGGAGCAGGGCAAGGACTATGAGATCTGGGCTGTGGATCAGAACAAGATCGCGGAGAACGTCGGCAACTTTGATGTGCTGCTGCTGGGTCCGCAGGTGCGCCATCTACAGCGCAAGGTCAAGGCAACTGTGGGCGACAGTGCACCGGTGGCGGTCATTGATGCACTGGCCTATGGCCGCTGCAACGGCGCTGCTATCCTGAAGCAGGCCGAGGATCTTGTAAACAACGGCTGAGCCGTTTGGATAAGCCCTTTTGGAGGAGAAAAAACATGAGTAAATTTAGCGACAAGTTCGTTGATGGCATGAGCCTGGTGGCCGAAAAAGTGGACGAAAACAAGTTCCTTGGTGCAATCAAGGATTCGTTCACCATCTACATGCCGTTCGTTATCGTTGGCTCGTTCATGAACCTGTTCAACACCATCCTGTGCAGCACTACGACTGGCCTTGCCAAGTGGGTCCCCGCACTGGAAGCACTGAAGCCTATCTTTACCGCTGCAAACTTTGCAACGCTGTCTTGCATGACCCTGCCCATCGTGTTCCTGATCGGTCTCAAGCTGGGCAAGAAGAACAATGTGCCGGAGCACATCTCCGCTATTATGGCGCTGGCTTCCTATCTGACCATCTGCCCGCAGATCGTCTCTGTAGTGGTGGACGACAAGACTGGCACCGCCAGTGGCCTGCCCGGTGCAGCATTGGGTTCTCAGGGTCTGTTTGTGGGTATGCTGGTCGCCATTCTGGCAAGCCAGCTGTTCGCCTTCCTGATGACCTTCGATAAGCTCAAGATCAAGATGCCGGCATCTGTTCCCACTGCTATCACTACTTCTTTCAACGCTCTGATCCCCATCGTGCTCACCCTGTTGGGTGTTTCCGTTGGCGGTTACGCATTCCGTCAGATCAGCGGCCAGTACCTGACCGACTGGATCTACACCACCATCCAGCATCCTCTGGAGAACGCATTCCAGAGCCCTGCCGGTCTGTTCATCATCATTCTGGTCTGCCGTGCATTCTGGTTCCTGGGTATCCATGGCGACCTGATCATCAAGCCTGTGCGTGACCCGTTCTTGGCTGCTGCTCTGGCTGCAAACGTTGCCGCTGTTGCTGCTGGTCAGACTCCGTCCTCTCCCATCACCTACGGCTTCTGGGTCGCATTTGTGGTTCTGCCGGTTTCTCTGCCCGTCTGTCTGGCCACCTTCCTGGTGTCTAAGCGTGAAGATTATCGCGCTGTTGCCAAAGTTGCCATTGGCCCCGCACTGTTCGGCATCAGCGAGCCCATGGTCTTTGGTCTGCCTCTGGTTTTGAACACCACCATGCTGATTCCCTCCATCCTCTCTGTTATGCTGTGCTCCGGTACTGCACTGTTTGCAAGCACGATTGGCTTTATGCCCTGCAACACCGTTGACGTTGCCTTTGGTACGCCCGTACTGCTGAGTGCACTGATTGGCCACGGCTGGCAGGGTGTTGTAGTGCAGATTATTGGTCTGGCACTGGCAACTCTGGTGTATATCCCCTTCATGATCATTGCCAATAAGCAGGCAGAAGCAGAGCAGGCCGCTCAGAACTGATAAAAGGAGAACTGCTGTGAAAACCTTTGCAAAAAACTTCTTATGGGGCGGCGCACTGGCGGCAAATCAGTGCGAGGGCGCTTATCTGGAAGATGGAAAGGGCTTAGAGATCTGCGACCTGCTGGAGACCGGCAAAGATCGTTTCATCAAGCTGGACCCGGCGCTGGAACTGCATGAGGGTCACGTCTATCCCTCTCATGAAGCGATCGACTTCTACCATCACTACAAAGAAGACATTGCCATGTTTGGCGAGATGGGCATGAAGTGCCTGCGCACCTCCATTGCATGGAGTCGCATTTTCCCGAACGGCGACGATGCCGAGCCCAACGAGAAGGGTCTGAGCTACTACGAGGATATGTTCCGGGAATTGCACCGCTGGGGCATTGAACCGGTGATCACAATCTCTCACTTTGAGACTCCGCTGGCGCTGGTCAAAAAGTACGGCGGCTGGGACAACCGCAAGCTGGTCGGCTTCTTTGAGCGCTACTGCAAGGTGTTGTTTGAGCGCTACAAGGATCAGGTCAAGTACTGGATGACTTTCAACGAGATCAACAACACCCTCAAGCTGCCTTATCTGGCAGCCGGCATGGTGGTGGCAGATGATGCCAATGCACCGCAACGGCAGTATCAGGCTGCACACAATATGTTTGTGGCCAATGCACTGGCTGTCAAAGCCTGCCATGAGATGATACCGGGTGCAAAGATCGGCTGCATGCTGTCTTTGAGCACAGCATATCCCAACACCTGCCGCCCGGAGGATGTGATGGAAACCTATCAGCTTCGTCAGCGTTCGCTGTTCTTCTCGGATGTGATGCTGCGCGGCCGTTACCCCTCTTACATCGATCGCAAGTGGGAAGAGCTGGGCGTACAGGTGCAGATGGAGCCGGGTGATTTTGAGCTGATTGCACAGAACACCAACGACTATCTGGCTTTCAGTTACTACATGACCTCTACCCACATTGCCGGCATGAAGATCCGCTCCAATACGGGCGGTCACGTAGGTGCGGACAATCCCTATCTGGAAAAATCCAAGTGGGGCTGGCCAATCGACCCGGTGGGTCTGCGATTCGTCTGCAACGAACTGTATGACCGCTACCAGAAGCCCATGTTCATTGCTGAAAACGGCCTTGGTACGGCAGACACCATTGACTCGGATGGCCGCATCCGCGATACTGCCCGCATGGAGTACCTCAAAAAGCACATCGAAGCTTTGCAGCAGGCTGTGGCTGACGGCTGTGATATCTTCGGCTACACTTGGTGGGGGCCCATCGATATCGTGAGTGCCGGCACTGGCGAGATGGAAAAACGGTATGGTTTTATCTATGTGGATAAGGATAATCAGGGCAACGGAACCCTGCAGCGTCGGAAGAAAGATTCCTTCGAGTATTACAAAAAGGTGATCGCCTCCAACGGACAGGATCTGGAACTTCCCGCCGAGGACTAATCAAATAAAAAAGATCGGTGCAGTATTTTTCAAAACAACAAGAAAAATACTGCACTTGATTTTTTGTGTGAGGGTGCAGCACGTACAACAGCTGCCGCAAAGGAATATCGATATGATAAGTTTGATTCTGGCAAAAAAGATCCTTTCTCTGTTTTTGGTCATGGCTCTGGGCATTGTGCTGGTGCGCTGCGGCATCGTCCGCAGTCGGGACAGCAAGGTGCTCTCCATGATCTCATTGTATCTGGTCATGCCATGTGTGATCATCTCGTCGTTTCAGGTGAAGTATCAGTCCGAGATTCTGAACGGTCTGCTGCTGGCACTGGCTACGGCAGTGCTGCTGCATCTGGTGCTGATCGTGGTGGTCGGTTTTCTGGGTAAGGTGCTGAAACTGGATGGTGTAGAGGAAACCTCGCTGATCTATTCCAATGCAGGGAACCTTATTATTCCCATTGTGACGGCCATTCTGGGCAAGGAATGGGTCATTTACACCAGCGCATTTCTTTCGGTGCAGCTTTTTCTGCTGTGGAGCCATGCTAAAATGAAGCTCTGCGGAGAAAAAGGAATCGACCTGAAAAAGATTCTGACCAATATCAACATGATCGCCATTTTTGCTGGGGTGCTGCTGTTCCTGCTGCAGATCCAGTTGCCTGCACCGGTGCAGGATGCGGTGGATTCGATCAGCAGCATGGTTGGTCCAATGGGAATGCTGATACTCGGTATGCTGATCGCAGAAATGGACCTGAAAAAACTGATGAGCTATCACAGACTATGGTGGATCACACTGCTGCGTCTGGTGGGCATCCCGCTGATAGGAATCGTACTGTTGAAATACAGCGGCCTTGCAGCACTAGTGCCGGAGGGCAGAACAATACTGCTGGTTACACTGCTTGCCATCTGCACGCCGTCCGCATCCACACTGACCCAGATGGCGCAGGTGTACGGCAAAGATGCAGACTACGCAAGCGCTATCAATGTGGTAACGACCCTGCTGTGTATCGTCACGATGCCGCTGATGGTGGCACTGTACCAGATGTGAGTACGTGCGGACGCTCTGTAATTTTGCCACCCGCCCAGGCTGCGATTAAGTCTCCCCGGAAATAAAATCTGATAGGACAAAGAAGAAAAAAGCTCTTGGCTTCTGTAATGGAGGCTAAGAGCTTTTTTGCATCTTGTTTTGTAAGCGGAAAGAGGTTCCAATAATAGAAAAGAAAGCGTACATCGGTCGAATAAGGTGGTGGACTTATGAATGGTTTAAAGTTAAAAGAAGAAGTATTTATGCACAAAAAATGACCGATAAAATTGTAAAAAAGGCGAATGGAATCTCTATGAATTTTATGTTAACATCTTATTACAACACGTGATTCCTCGGAAGCGTCAGTTGTACTTGTGAACAAAGGATAGTGCTCGGTAGAGCGTCTATACCTGCAGGTATAATTGTGACTGCAGTCCGAGGTTTTTTCTTTATCCGAAACGGAGAGGGATGGGTGCTATGCGAATTGTTCGGAAAATCAATAACAGTGCCGCTGTTGCTCAGGACTCCCGCGGGAAGGAACTGATCGTGATTGGTAAGGGCATCGGGTTTCCGGCGGTTCCATACGAACTGACGGATATGTCGCGGATAGACCGCACGTTTTACGATATCGACCCGCGTTATTTTGAGATGATCAGTACTCTTCCGCAGGAGATTCTTCTGGCGAGTGCCGACATTACAGAAGATGCGCAGGTCGTACTGAATACGACCCTTAACTCCAACCTGCCGCTGACGCTGGCCGACCACCTGAACTTTGCGGTGGAGCGCTTTCGCAGCGGATTGAACCTGACGATCCCCATTGCCTATGATATCCGTCATCTGTATCCCAATGAGTTTGATCTGGGCGTAAAAGCATTGGATATCCTGAAGGAATACACGGGGGTCTCACTTCCGGATTCCGAAGCGGTCAGCATTGCAATGCATTTGATCAATGCTGAAATCGAAAACAGCGAGATCCATTCCCTCGTAAAGGCGTTGGAGATTCAGGAAGGCGTGGAGTCCATTGTGGAGCGGGAAATGAACCTGAAACTGGATAAGGACAGCTACAGTTACTACCGGTTCACGATGCATATCCGCTATCTCATCCAACGGCTGATGAGCGGTACTCAGAGCGAAACGGGGAGTGGCAGCATGGTAAAGATGCTGGCCAATGATTACCCTAAAACATATATCTGTGCTAAAAAGATTGCGGCTTTCTTGCAAAAGCAGGAGAATTGGTGCTGTAACGATGAGGAACTTCTCTATTTGATGTTACATATCAACCGCGTCTGCCAGAAAAATACATAAACAGCTTCCGTTGCTTGGAGCGGCACTCGCCATTTGCGGGACGTGATCCGGGGACAGAGCGCATCCGACCTGAAAACGCTTGCGTTTTCAGGCAGTTTGAAGGCGCTTTGTGCCCGGATCTTTTATTACATATTGAATGAACAGCGGTGCAGGGCCCGCATCGTTTTTCAGATAAAAAATCAGGAGGATCAGCCATGAAACAGGATGCATTCTTTCAAACTATCATACATCACATCGGTGGTGAAGGCAATGTTGCACGAAAACGTTTTGACGGAGAGCACCTGTATATCACTGTGAAAGACAGCGGTATGGCAGATCTAGAAGAACTGAACCGTTTGGATGGGGTTTCCGGTACGGAACTGAACCGGAACATTCTGTCCGTTACCATCCAGGAAGATTTTTTGGAGGATGTTACAATGGCAAAAGATTTCAAACAGTTGGCGCAGAATATCATGACGTTGGCTGGAGCAAAGGAAAATGTTACTTCCGTATTTCACTGCATGACCCGTCTGCGCATGACGGTCAAGGACGTCAAGAAGGTAGACCAGAAAGCCATCAATGATCTGGATGGTGTGCTGGGCGTCACCTATCAGGGCGGCCAGCTGCAGGTCATCATCGGCAAGGATCTGCTGAAGGTTTATGAAGAAGTGCTGAAGCTGGGCTACAGCGATGGCGGTGCTGTGGACGAAAAACTGGACGGTGACCTGAAAGGCGAAAAGATTTCGGTTGGGCAGGCAGTGATTGGTTACATTTCCGCTGCCGTACAGCCTATGGTTCCGGCACTGATCGGCGGCGGTATGATCAAGGTGTTCCTGCTGCTGATCTCCAAGGTTTATGCTCCCTTTGCGGACAGCTCTACCTATACGCTGCTGAGCATCGTGGGCAATGCGGTGTTTTACTTCATGCCCATTCTGGTCGCTTATGGAGCGGCCAAGAAACTGGGCGCGACCCCCACATATTCCATGGTCGTGGCCGGTGCACTGGTCGCCCCTGAGTGGACGGCTATTGTAAGTGCTGGCGATCCAGTCACCATGTTTGGTATCAATGTTGCCCTGAAAGGATACGGCAGTTCTCTGCTTCCTGCGCTGCTGCTGGCAATCGTTGCGTATTATGTGGAAAAATTCCTGAACAAAGTGATCCCCGGTGTGTTCAAGCCTATCTTTGTCGGTACGTTGACAATGGCCGCCACCTATGCCGTCTCGATCCTTGCACTGGCGCCTCTGGGTCAGCTGGCAGGCACCTATGTCACCGCCGCGATCCTGTGGTTGTATAACATTGCAGGCCCCATCACGGTTGCGCTGTTTACGGCTCTGTTCCCCTACATGGTCATGACCGGTATGCACATGACCTTGGGAGCTCCCATGATCCAGCTGCTGTCGGAAAATGGTTTTGATCCCCTGTTCCGCCCTGGTATGCTGCTGTCCAACATGGCAGAAGGCGGCGCTTCTCTGGGCATCGCCATCAAGGCAAAGGACAAGGAAATCAAATCCGAAGCACTGTCCGTTGCAGTGGGCTGCATCTTTGCTAGTGTGACCGAGCCGGCCATTTACGGTTTTAACCTGCCGCTGAAGAAACCTATGTGGGCTGTTTCCCTTGGCGGCGCCATCGGTGGTGTCGTGGCCGCTCTGCTGGGTGCCCATAACTACGAGTATGGTTCTTCCTCCCTGTTTGCCCTGCCGATCTTTGAGGATACCATCGTGGCTATGGTTATTGCAATCATCGTGACGATCGTAGCATCCTGTGTACTTACGATTCTCTTTGGCTTTGACGAGGAAATCTTGAAGAAACACTGATCTCAAAATTTTGTTCGCCCCGGGGAGCGCATGCGTCCCGGGGCGTTGGAGGTATTATGAAACTTACGTCCGATTTTTTGTGGGGTGGAGCACTTGCTGCTAACCAGTGCGAGGGTGCCTGGCAGGAAGACGGCAGGCTGCCTGCGTCTGCTGACTTCCTGCCGGATGCAGCCCACGGCAGATGGAATGCCATGCTGCATCCGGGAAACATTCTGGAAACGCAGTACGATTATTATCCTAGCCGGGAAGCAATTGATTTTTATCATCGATACAAAGAGGATATCCGCCTTCTTGCAGAAATCGGGATCAAGGCGCTGCGTCTGTCCATTTCATGGACGCGGATCTATCCGACCGGGGAAGAGAACGCCCCGAACGAAGATGGCCTGCGTTTTTACGAGGAGCTGTTTACGGAGTGTCGTAGGTACGGGATAGAGCCGGTGGTCACCCTGTGCCACTTTGATGTGCCGGAAGCCCTGATCCGGAAATACGGTGCCTGGGCAGACCGCAGGCTGATCGCACTGTATGAAAAATACGCTGCCACCGTGTTTGACCGCTACCGGAATCTGGTAAAATACTGGATGACCTTCAATGAGATCAACATGATCACTCACATCCCTTATCTGGGCGGTGGCCTGCTGGTGGACAAGGACGACCCGGAGTTCAACCAGATCGTGTACAATGCCGCGCATAACCAGCTGGTGGCAAGTGCCTGCGCGGTGCGGACCGGTAAAAAAATCAACCCGGATTTCCGAATCGGATGCATGATGGCGGCCGGAAGCTTTTATCCCTATTCCTGCAACCCCAATGATGTGATGGAAGCACGTATCAGTAACAACAAAAATTACATTTTTCCGGATGTCCAATTGAACGGCTGTTACTCCGGATTTGCCCGGAATTACTTTGCAAAATTGGGCATCACGCTGGACGAACAGCCGGGTGATGACGAACTTCTGGCTCAGAACACCTGCGATTTTCTGGGATTCAGTTACTATTCCTCCAGGCTGATCTCCACGGATCCGGAGCATCTGAAAAATGTGGCGGATGGCAACGCCATTACTACCCTGCGCAACCCGTATTTGCAGATCACGAAATGGGGACGTCAGATCGACCCGGTCGGCCTGCGCGTGACCATGAATGATCTGTATGATCGCTATCACAAGCCGCTGTTCATTGTGGAAAATGGTTTGGGCGTGGAGGATACTCTGGAAGTGGACGGTTCCGTCCATGACCCCTACCGGGTGGAGTATCTCGATGCTCATATCACCCAGATGAAAAAAGCAGTTCTGGAGGACGGCATTCCCTGCATGGGATATCTGGTCTGGGGCATCATCGATCTGGTCAGCGCGGGCGGCGGTGAAATGGATAAGCGGTACGGACTGGTCTATGTAAATAAACATAACGACGGCACCGGAGACCTCGCCCGCTACAAAAAAGATTCTTTTGGCTGGTATGCACAGAAGATTCGGGAAGAATGCTATGAATAAAGCATATAAGCAGTATTTTGATCTGATATTTGGCTCCACACTGCTGACTTTGGGTATCTACCTGTTTGTCACCCCCAATGGTATCAACTTTGGCGGTGTGATTGGCCTGGCTCAGATTATAGAGATTTTTCTGCGCAGATTCATTGCGATCCGCAGTGATGCAAACCTTGTTGGTATGATCAATTTCCTCATCAATGTACCGCTGTTCCTGATAGGATACCGGGTCATGAGCCGCAGGTTCTGCATCAAAACCATGCTCTCGGTAGCAGTGCAGACGTTGCTTCTCTCAGTACTTCCGCCGCTCAAAGCACCCCTTGTGGAGGATGTGCTGCTGAACTGTATCTTCGGCGCTATTCTCTGTGGTGTAGGTGTCGGCTATGCGCTGCGGGGCAGTGGGTGCTGCGGCGGCATGGACATTGCATGCATGTGTCTGGTAAAGAAATACCCGGATTTTAAAAGCGGACGGCTTTCCATTTATGTCAATGCGGTTCTCTTTTCGGTCTGCCTATTCCTTTTTGATTTGGAAACTACGATGTACTCCATCATCTTTGTGGCAATCCTGTATACGGTGGCAGATAGGTTTCACGACCAGAACATCAATGTGGCGGCCCTGATATTTACGGATGTTTCCACTGTGCAGACTGAAATCCTGCAGAAGATGGGGCGCGGCGTTACCTTCTGGAACGGATACGGTGCGTACACCAACCACCCTAAGAAGATCCTTTTCTGTGCCGTGAACAAGTATGAAATCGGGGAGCTGCAGGAAATTATTCACGAGCAGGATCCCAATGCCTTCGTCACATTCTTTGTAGGTCCTCTGATCCATGGCGGATTTGAAAAAAGGCTATGAGATTGAGAGTGATCGCATAGAACGAATGAAGCGAGGAACGCTCTGTAATTTTGGCACCCGCTCAGGCTGCTATCAAGACCCCCCGCAAGTAATTGCGTGAGGGCTTGATGCTCGACAAGCACAAATAAAGCAAACAAAGCCCCTCGGTTTCTGTAATAGAAGCCGAGGGGCTTTTTGCTGCAAGAAAGAATGATTTCCGGCTTTTTTGGGGGGGGGGGGGGAGTAAAACAGCGATGATTCTGCCAAAGAAGCGCGGACAGAGGACTCAGGTCGTTTCTTCGCTGAGGGTGCTTTCCGGCCCGAACGCTTCCCCGACGATGGAGTAATCGCCGGATGCCGTGTGGAAAGTGCCCGTCAGGCCGCTGCCGGCCAGAACGCAGTCGGCCTGATAGGAAATGCGGGAGACAAGGGTCTGGATCTGGCCGGAAAAGACGCGCCGGCCGGCAGAGCAGACCTGCCCGGAAAACGGATTTGCCCGGTGCAGAAAGTGCAGCGTCCCCTGCAATGCGCTGCCCTGTTCGGTCCATGTGAGCGTCCCCCGGCGCATGCCGAGCTGGGTGGAGACCTGGATCTGATAACGGTGTTCTGTCATGAAAAACGGCTTCTTTCTGTTAGAGTGTCTCCATGATAACAGAATCTTTGCCGCAGGAAAACCAACAAAACGGCACGAATGGGGAGCAATGCGGAGTTATTTGCCGTTCTGGCGGAGCACGGCGGGCAGCGAGGTCATCACGAACTGGGAGAGATACGCGATGGTGTTCTCCTTTTCTTCGGGGGTATGGCTCTCGCGGAACCAGTTGACCAGAATGCCGGCGAAGGCTTCGGTGTAGAAGTCCCGCAGAAAGCGGTGGTAGTCCGGCGGGATGGAGGGCACCTTCAGCGGCAACCTGTTCGTCTCCGACACTTTGCGGGACATCGACCGCCTGAGCAAGGCGGGGCAGGCAGAGCCCACCGATTATGAGACGCTGATCGCACTGGAAAACGCCCCCAAGCGGTTCGGGCAGATCACCGTGACCTTCAAGGATGAAGACCATGTTCTGGGTCGGGTGAACCTGGAATACGGCGATTCTCTGGATGAATCCGGCTACCCGGAACTGCCCGCAAAGGAGGGCTGCGCCGCCCGCTGGAGCACCACGAAACTGACGGATCTGCATCTGGATACGGTGGTGGAAGCGGTGTATACGGATTATATCACCGCCCTTGCCAGCATCTATGAGCGCGAGGCCGGCCGGTCTTCTTTGCCAAGGGATCGTTCGGCGACCGCGACAGCCTGACCGTCTCGGTGCGGGATCTGCCCGGAGAATTGCGCAATGCCGTTGAAAGCTGGCAGCTCACCATCCCGGACGACGGGCAGGAGAGCCATACCGTGCGCTATCTGCCCCTTGAAGTCGGCAAAAAGTACAAGGTTTATGCAAAGCAGGACGGCAGCTGGAAGCAGCTGAGCACCGAGACGATCGGCAGCTATCTGGCCTTCGATCTGCCCGGGAATACCGCAGAGCTGGCCGTCGTGCCCGGCAGCAGCGTCCCGGCCTGGGTCATTGTGACCGCCGCAGCGGCCGTGGTGCTGGCAGGCGGCACCGTTCTGATCCGGCGCAGGAAAAAAGCACCTGTAAAGCAGGCAGAAGAATAACCGCTCATGCCCTGTTGCATGGAAGAAGGAAATCTGCACATGTTGTTTGGAACGGGCCTGAAAATGTGCGCATGAAAAGCACCGAGAAAGCATAACGAACCGCCCCGGTTTCCGCAATAGGAAGCCGGGGCGGTTTTGGCAGTGCGGCCATTTGCAGGCAGATACGGCTGCGGCCTTGACTTTTTGACGCAAAACCGATATGCTGGTAACATTCAAACAAACCGGAAGCTGCACGGAAAAGGAGAAAACGAGGTGCTTTGCTTTGTACAGTGAATCGAAACAGGCTCTGGCCGATCAGCTTGAGCTGAAACGCCCGGCGGTGCTGGCCGTCAGCGGCGTGCATGGCAGCGGAAAGACCACTCTGCTGGAAAAACTGCTGCCCATCCTGCGCGGCCGCGGGCTGAAGGTGGGGGTCATCAAACACGACGGCGGCGATTTTGCCCCGGATGCGCCCGGCACCGACGGCCGCCGGCTGCGGGAGGCCGGGGCCCAGGGCGTGGCCGTGTACTCCGGGCAGCGCTACCTGCTGACGGAGGAGTTCCGCCTGACCGAGCAGGACCTGCTGGCCCTGTTCGAGCGCCACGGCTACGACCTGGTGCTGCTGGAAGGCTTCCAGAACAGCGGCTGGCCCAAGATCGAAGTGGTGCGCAGCGCGGTCTCGGCCGCGCCGGAGTCCATCCAGCCGCTGGCGGTGGTGGGCGACATCCCGGGCGCGAATTTCGGGCTGGAGGATACCCAGGCACTGGCGGACTGGCTCGTTGCCCAGATGCCCACGCTGTAACGGAGGCACACCATGAAACTGATCCGTACCGAAGACGCGGTGGGGCAGGTGCTCTGCCACGACATCACCCAGATCATCCCCGGCGAGTTCAAGGGTGCCCGCTTCCGCAAGGGGCACATCGTGCAGCCGGAGGATATCCCGGTGCTGCTCTCCATCGGCAAAGAGAACCTCTATGTCTGGGAAAAGCGCCCCGGCATCCTGCACGAGGACGAAGCCGCCGCCCTTTTGTACAAAGCAGCGGCGGGCCGCAACATCCATGGCACCGAGCCGAAGGAGGGCAAGATCGAGCTCATCGCCGACTGTGCCGGCCTTTTGAAGATCGACCGCGCCGCGCTGCTGGCCGTGAACCGCACACCCCAGATGATGATCGCCACCATCCACGGCGACCTGCCCGTGAAAAAGGGCCAGAAGCTTGCCGGCACCCGCATCATCCCGCTGGTGATCGAGCAGGAGAAGATGGACGCCATGCAGGCCGCAGCAGGCCCGGAACCCATCCTGAACGTGCTGCCCTTCCACCCGAAAAAGTTCGCGGTCATCACCACCGGCAGCGAGGTGTTCAAGGGCCGCATTGAGGATAAATTTACCCCCATTCTGGTGGGCAAACTGGCCGAATACGGCTGCGAGATGACCTACCACAAGACCTGCGACGACGACCCCGCCGGCATCACCGCCGCCATTCTGGAAGCGAAAGCCGCAGGCTGCGAGCTCATCTTCACCACCGGCGGCATGAGCGTGGACCCCGACGACCGCACCCCGCTGGCCATCAAGAACACCGGGGCAGAGATCATCACCTACGGTGCGCCGGTGCTGCCGGGGGCCATGTTCCTCGTGAGTTATCTGGACGGCGTGCCGGTGTGCGGCCTGCCCGGCTGTGTGATGTACGCCAAGCGCACTATTTTTGACCTGCTGCTGCCGCGCCTGCTGGCCGACGACCCCATCACCGCCGAGGACATTGCCCGCCTGGGCGAAGGCGGCCTGTGCCTGGGCTGCGCCGAGTGCCGCTGGCCCAACTGCGGGTTCGGGCACTGCTGAGAACCCTCTCAGGCGCTGACGCGCCAGAGTCCCCCTTTTGTCGCTTATGCGACATCTTCCCCCGGCCGGGGGAAGTCTTTCCTCAAAGGGGGAGCCAAGGGCTGAGAGAAGCTTCTTGCCTCTCCCTTTGGGAGAGGTGGCATCATGCAAGTGATGACGGAGAGGGCGAGACCGGCTTACTGATTTGATTTATTTTAATTTGAAAGATATAATCGTTATGAGTGAAACGAATCTGACCCATTTTGATGCCGCCGGCAATGCCGTGATGGTGGACGTGAGCGAGAAGCCCGTCACGGCCCGGCAGGCCGTGGCCCGGGGCATCATTACCATGAACGCCGAAGCCTTTGATGCCGTGGAGCGCGGCACCGTGAAAAAAGGTGACGTGCTGGGCGTGGCCCGCATTGCAGGCATCATGGCCACCAAGCGCACCAGTGAGCTCATCCCCTTGTGCCATCCGCTGCCGCTGACCAAAGTCAGCGTGGACTTCACGCTGCTGCCCGAGCGGCAGGCAGTGGAGGCGGTGTGCACCGTGAAAACCACCGGCGTCACCGGCGTGGAGATGGAAGCCCTCACCGGTGTTTCCACCGCGCTGCTCACCATCTACGACATGTGCAAAGCCGTGGACAAGGGCATGGAGCTGGGCGAGATCGGCTTAGTGGAAAAGACCGGCGGCAAGAGCGGGCACTACGTCCGGGCCGAGGGCGGCTATGTTTGACGCATACGGCCGCAACATCCACTACCTGCGCCTGTCCGTCACCGACCTGTGCAGCCTGCGCTGCCGCTACTGTATGCCGGAGGGCGTAGAGAAGCTGGCCCATGGGGACATTCTGACCTATGAAGAATTCCTGCGGCTGGCGGCGCTGTTTGCCCGGTGCGGCGTGGACACCGTGCGCGTGACCGGCGGCGAACCGCTGGTGCGCCCGGGGGTGGAGCAGCTGGTGGCCGGGCTGAAAGCCACCCCCGGCATCCGCAAGGTCACCATGACCACCAACGGCGTGCGGCTGGCCGAAAAGCTGCCCGCCCTGCTGGCGGCAGGGCTGGACAGTGTGAACATCAGCCTCGACACGCTGGACGCGGAGACGTTCCGGCGCATCACGGCCCGGGACGAGCTGGCCCATGTGCTGGAAGGCATCCGGGCCGCCCTTGCCAGCGGCATCCCGGTCAAGCTGAACTGTGTGCCGCAGGCGGGCGTGAACGAGGGTGAGCTGGAAACCATTGCGGCCCTTGCACAGGAATACCCGCTGCAGGTGCGGTTCATCGAGATGATGCCCATCGGCTGTGGGGCTGCGCTGCCCTGCCTTTCCGGCCCGGAACTGCTGGCCCGCCTTGCCCGCCGCTGGCCGCAGCTGCGGCCGGTGTCCGGTGCAGCTTTCGGCGACGGCCCGGCGGTGTACTATACCGCGCCCGGCTGGCAGGGGAGCGTGGGCTTCATCGCGGCGGTGCACGGCAAATTCTGCGGGTCCTGCAACCGGGTACGTCTGACGAGCCAGGGCTTTCTGCGCCCCTGCCTTGCCAGCGAAACGGGCACCGACCTGCGCGCTCTGCTGCGCGGCGGCGCGTCCGATGAGCAGCTTCTGCAGGCCATCCGGGAAGTCGTTTTTGAAAAGCCCCGCGAGCACCATTTTGAGGACCGCTCCATGCCCGCCACCCGCGGCATGTACCAGATCGGAGGATAAACATCATGGGAAAAATTCTGGCCATCTGCACCAGCTCCCGGCGCGGCACCGCCAAGACGGCTGTGCCCAGCGCGGTGCTGACCCCGGAGTGGGGCATCGTGGGCGACGCCCACGGCGGCAGCTGGCACCGGCAGGTCAGCCTGCTGAGTGCAGAAAAGATCGAAGCTTTCCGCGCGAAGATCTGGGTGGATTACGGTGCCTTTGGCGAAAATCTGGTGGTGGAAGGCTTCGACTTTGCCGCCCTGCCGGTTCCCAGCTTTTTTGCCATCGGGGACGCCGTGCTGGAGATGACCCAGATCGGCAAGGAGTGCCACAGCGACTGCGCCATCCGCAGGCAGACCGGCGACTGCATCATGCCCCGCGAGGGGGTGTTCGCCCGGGTGGTCAAAGGCGGCACCATCCGCACCGGCGACGAAATGACCCTGCTGCCCACCCCGGCAGACCTGCCCCTGCGGGCGGCGGTCATCACCCTTTCGGATAAAGGCAGCCGCGGCGAGCGGGAGGATGAAAGCGGCCCGCTCATTGTGGAAATGCTCACGGCCGCGGGCTACAAGGTGGAGGAAGCACTGCTTTTGCCGGACGATGCCGCCCAGCTGAAAGCCCAGCTCCTGCGGCTGGCCGACGGCCGCCAGGTGAACCTGATCCTCACCACCGGCGGCACCGGCTTTGCGCCCCGGGACATCACGCCGGAAGTTACCCTGTCGGTAGCCGACCGCAACGCCCCCGGCATTGCCGAGGCCATGCGGTACCACAGCCTTACCATCACTCCGCGCGGGATGCTGAGCCGCGCCGCCAGCGTGTTGCGGGGCAAGACGCTCATCGTCAACCTGCCGGGCAGCCCCAAGGCCGTAAAGGAGAATCTGGAATACATCCTGCCCAGCCTTGCCCACGGCATCCGCCTTGCCGCCGGTCTGGACGGCGAGTGCGCCCGCAGGTGATGCTCGTACACAGCAGATGAAGTCGTACTTTTGCAGGACGATTCACAATTTGAACCGTTCCACGCGTTATTTTTGGCCGGTTTGCCGCTTGACGGCCCGGCCGTTTTTTTGTATGCTTTTCCATGTGATAATTTGTGCCCGTTCTGGGGGCTTATCCCGGTGGGCGGCACCGCATCCTGTACCGTATCGAACACCCAAAACCATCAAACACAGGAGAGTTTATCATGAACAAGACCAAAATTTCCCGCCGCAGCTTTCTGGCGGCTGCCGGTGCTGCCGGCGCATCCATCGCGCTGACCGCCTGCGGCGGCTCTGCTTCCGGCACTGCATCTTCCGCAGCAGGTTCTGCCGCTGCTTCTTCCGAGGCTGCCGGTGAGAGCGTGGAGCTGATCGTGTTTGCAGCCGCTTCCCTCACCGAGACGCTGAATGCCATCGCCGAGACCTACTCGGCCGATCACCCGGGCGTGACCTTCCGCTTCAACTTTGATTCCTCCGGCACCCTGAAGACCCAGATCCAGGAGGGGGCCGACTGTGATCTGTTCATCTCGGCCGGTCAGAAGCAGATGAACCAGCTGGACATCACCGCTTCCGCCGATGTGAACACCGAAGGCCTGGATCTCGTGGACAGCGATACCCGCGTGGACCTGCTGGAAAACAAGGTGGTGCTCTGCGTGCCGGAAGGCAATGATAAGGGCATCGACAGCTTTGACGACCTGGCCGAGCACCTGAAGGCGCAGGATATCCTGTTCTGCATGGGCAACAGCGATGTGCCCGTGGGCCAGTACACCCAGAAGATCCTGGCTTACTACGACCTCGACGAGGAAGCACTGGCCGCTGCCGGTGTCATCACCTACGGCTCCAACGTCAAGGAAGTCACCACCCAGATCAGCGAAGCCAGTGTGGACGCCGGTGTGGTCTACTGCACCGACGCCTACAGCGCAGGCCTGACCCCCGTGGACGAGGCCACCAAGGAGATGTGCGGCCAGGTCATCTACCCCGCCGCTGTGTTGAAGAACGCCCCCAACGCAGACGCCGCCAAGGCCTTCCTCGCTTACCTGCAGTCCACCGAGGCCGCCAACGTGTTCGCCAAGGTCGGCTTCACCGCAGTGTAAGGCCTATGGACTGGTATCCCTTATGGAACAGCCTGCGCATCGCCCTCATCAGCTGCGCAGCGGTGTTCTTCCTCGGCATTTTTGCCGCCTACTATATCGCAAAGCTTCCCCGCACCGTGAAAGGCGTGCTGGATGTGATCCTCACCCTGCCCATGGTGCTGCCGCCCACGGTGGTGGGCTACTTTCTGCTGCTGCTGTTCGGGGCAAAGCGGCCGCTGGGCATCTTTTTCATGGAGCATTTCGGCGTCAAGCTGGTCATGAACTGGTACAGCGCCATCTTTGCGTCCATCGTGGTGGCCTTCCCGCTCATGTACCGCACGGCCCGGGGCGCGTTTGAGAGCTTTGACGAAACGCTGGCCTGGTCGGCCCAGACGCTGGGGCAGTCGGGGGCGTGGATCTTCTGGCGGGTGCGGATGCCGTACTGCCGCCAGGGCATCCTGGCCGGGACGGTGCTGGCCTTTGCCCGGGCGCTGGGCGAATACGGTGCCACCAGCATGATCGCGGGCTACACCCCCGGCAAAACGGCTACCATCGCCACCACCGTGTACCAGCTCTGGCGCACCAACGACGAAGCCGGGGCCATGCGCTGGGTGCTGGTGGATATCGTCATCTCCGCCGTGGTGCTGCTGGCCGTGAACCTGCTGGAGAAAAAACAGAAAGCGGGGGGCCGCGCATGAGCCTGGAAGTGAACATTGAAAAGAAGCTGAACGGCTTCACCCTGCGTTCGGAGTTTACCGCAGGCGACACCGCCACGGCCCTGCTGGGCGCGTCCGGCTGCGGCAAAAGCATGACATTGCGCTGCATCGCGGGCATCGTGAAGCCGGACATGGGCCGCATCGTGCTGGACGGCCGGGTGCTGTTCGACAGCGAACAGCACATCGATCTGCCGCCCCAGCAGCGCGGCGTCGGCCTTTTGTTCCAGAACTACGCGCTGTTCCCCAACATGACCGTGGAGCAGAACATCCTCTGCGGCCTGAAAGCCGAAAAAGACAAAGCCGCCCGCAAGGCCCGCTGCGAAGAAATGCTGCGCGCCATGCGGCTGGAAGAACTGGCCAGCCGCCGCCCGGCGGAGCTTTCCGGCGGGCAGCAGCAGCGCACCGCGCTGGCCCGCATCCTGGTGGGCAAGCCGAAGATCCTGATGCTGGATGAGCCCTTCAGCGCGCTGGACAGCTACCTGCGCGAGGAAGTGGAAGGTGAAGTGGGGGCACTGCTGGCCGGTTTTTCCGGCACGGCACTGCTCGTCACCCACAACCGGGACGAGGCCTACCGCCTGTGCCCGGAGATGATCGTGATGGACGGCGGCCGGGTGCTGCGTGCCGGTGCCACCAAAGCGGTGTTTGCGGACCCGCAGAGCACCACCGCCGCCCGGCTGACCGGGTGCAAGAACATCCTGCCCTGCACCCGGGTGGACGAGCACACGGTGCAGCTGACCGGGTGGAATGCGCCGCTGCACCTTGCCGCCCGGGTGCCCGAGGGCTGTACCGCCGTGGGCATCCGCGCCCACGACTTTGCGCCCTGTGCGCCGGGCGCACCGAACGCCCTGCCCGTGCAGCGCCTTTCCACCAGCGAGAACCCCTTTGACTGGAACGTGATCTTTGCGGCCCCCGACGGCACCACCCGCCTGTGGTGGAAGGTGAGCAAGGCAAACCTTGATGCTGCCGCTCCGGCCGCACCGCAGTGCCTTGCCGCTGCGCCGGAGAGCATCATGCCGCTTGTGGACAGCAGGCCCGCGCGCTGATGCGATAAAAAACAAAAGAACTCCCCGGAAGCGTGTCCAAAACACACTTCCGGGGAGTTTTTTGCTGCAATGGGTCAGAGCGGGAAATACAGCGTCAGGCAGAAGCTGCCGCCGCTTTCGCTGCGGCGGACGCGGCCGTGCATCTGGGCCATCATGGCCTCCACATTTTTCAGCCCCACGCCGTGGGAGTCGCCCTGCGGGGTGGCACGCACTGCGTTGGAAAGGCGCACGCACAGGCTGTCTCCCTCCCGGGTGATGCCGAACCGGACGGGCTGGGCTGGGTCGGCGTATTTCTGCAGGTTGGACACCAGATTGTCCGCGATGCGGCACAGCGCGTCCACGTCCAGCTGCAGGGTGCACGCGGGGCAGTCGGCTTCCGGGTACTGCACCTGCCAGCCCTGTTCTTCCAGCAGGGAAAGCTTTTCGGCGAACACCTGCAAAAACACTTCCGGCGCGTCCAGCGCTTCCAGCCGGGGCTCCCGGCGGGATGCTTCGCCGCTGGCGATGCGGAACAACCCGTTGCTCAGCTCAATGACGCTCTGGCAGCTGCGCACGCACTTGTTCAGATAGTCGTCGTGCTGCTGCGGGGTCTGGTAGCGGTGCTCGGCCAGCAGCTCCAGATAGCCCAGCTGGGCGGTCAGCGGGGTGCGCAGGTCGTGGGAGAGGGAAGTGACCAGCTCATACCGCTGCTGCTGGGCCTGCTGCACCTGCTCCATCTGCTGTTTGAGCGAGGCGCTCATCTCGTTCAGGCTCTGGGCCATCTGGGCCAGCTCGTCGGTGCCGCGCACCGGGACCTTGTAATCCAGCTGGCCGCCTTCCAGCACCCGGATGCTCTGTTCCAGCGTTTCCATGTAGTTCAGCTTTTTCCACACGGCCCACAGCACGATGCCGATGCCCAGCACGAGGCACAGCCAGAACTCGGCGGTGCGCACGGCTTCGTCCACCGCAAAGTCAAAGTAGCCGTAGGCATACAGGGTGGCGCTGCCGTCGGAAAATTCCAGCGGGTAGGTGCGCAGGTAGGCGCTCTCGTCCAGCGTTTTGGAGGCCTGACTGTAGGTGCGGTAATACTCCACGTTGTTCAGCGCGGAATCGTAGATGACCACGCCGTCCTTCTCCACCCGCAGGATGCAGCCGCCGGGCTGGTCGCCGTGCGAGTACCAGTCGGTGATGCGCCGCACCTGCCGGCTGCTGATGCCGCTTTCGGCTACATTCTGCTGGATGAGGGTGCCCACGGCGTCGGTCTTGTTCTGCAGAAAATCAGAGTTCGTGTAAAAGCTCTGCAGCACCACCCGCGAGACCGGCTGCAGGCCGGTGTACAGCAGAATGGAGACGGTGACCGCCAGCAGGATGGTGCGCAGCAGCTCGCCCCGCAGGCCGTGCCAGAGCTTTTCCCAGAAATCAGCCAAAGCGATACCCCTTTCCCCAGACGGTCTGGATGAGCTTGGGGTTCTGGGGGTCATCCTCCAGCTTGACCCGCAGCTTGCGGATGTGCACCATCACGGTGCCGTTGGAGGAGTAGAGATACGGCTCGTTCCACACGCTCTCGTACAGGTTCTGGGCCGAGAAGATGCGCCCCGCGTGGGAGGCCATGAGCAGCAGCATCTGGTATTCCAGCTCCGGCAGGTCGATGGGCTGGCCGTTCTTTTCTACCTCATTATAAGTGCGGTTGATGCGCAGCGGCCCGCGCACCAGCCATTCGTCCTCCTCAGGTTCGCTCTTGCCCTGATACACCCGGTAGCGCCGCAGCAGGCTCTTGACCCGGGCGGTGAGCTGCGCGTGGGAGAAGGGCTTGGGCAGGTAGTCGTCGGCACCCACCCGCAGGCCGAGAGAGATGTCCTCGTCCTGCCCTTTGGCCGTGAGGAACAGCACCGGCACGTTGCTCTGCTTGCGAATGGCCTCGCACACCCGGATGCCGGAGATGCCGGGCATCATGATATCCAGTATGACGAGGTCCAGCTCCGGGCTGAGCAGCTGCAAAGCCTGCTCGCCGCTGGAAGCCAGCGTGACGGCGTAGCCCTCGCTGGTGAGCAGGATCTCCAGCAGTTCCCGGATATCCGCATTGTCGTCCACGACAAGGATCTTGTATTGTGTCATTGTTCTGCTCCGCTCCAAAAATTACTTTTCAAGGTCTATTTTACAGCCATTTGCCGGTTTGGCAAAGAAAATTAAGAATCGTTAAGAAATAGACATGCCGGTTGTTAAGACTTTATCATTATACTGAAAATATCGCGTGTGTGCAACACATCCGCACGAAGAAAAAAGAAGAAGAAAAACGGAAAGGGAGAAATTTCATGAAAAAGATCTCGCGCAAGGGCTTTCTGAAGATCGCCGCTGCCGCCGCCATGAGCGGTGTCACCGCCGGTGCTCTGTCTGCCTGCAACTCCTCCAGCTCCTCTGCTGCCGCTTCCACCGCAGCTTCCGGTGCATCTGTGTATACCGCAGGCACCTACACTGCCACCGCAAAGGGCATGAACGACGTCACCGTCACCATGACCTTCTCCGAGACCGCCATCACCGAGGTCAAGGTGGACACCGCCAACGAGACCCTCGAGCTGGCTGTCAACTCTGCCGAGGACTTCCAGACCATGCTGATGGATGCCCAGAGCGCTGAGATCGACGGCGTGTCCGGTGCAACCGTCACCTCCAATGCCGTCAAGGAAGCCGCTGCAAACTGCATCCAGCAGGCCATCGGCCTGACCGGCGGCGACGCTGCGGACAACAGCGCCGATTACGGCGATGATCCCCGCGGCGAAGCACGCGCTGCTGCCAAGGCAGATGGCCGTGTGTTCGGTTACTCCGGCCCCGGCGACTGGCTGGGCGAAGCTCCCGCCTTCGACAGCGTGGACAGCGAAGTGGACTGCGACGTGTGCGTCGTGGGTCTGGGCCACGCAGGCGTGGCTGCTGTTCTGGGCGCTGCCGAGAAGGGTGCCAAGGTCGTGGGCATCGAGTCCCAGACCCAGGACAACTTTGCATGGTACGGCGAGGACATCGGTGCATGGAACTCCCAGTTTGCACAGGATGCCGGCATCCCGGCCTGGGATCTGGGCCAGATCACCGACGAGTTCGTTACCCGCAGCGGCGGCCGTGCCGACCCGGGCATCGTCAGCCTGTATGTGCAGCACTCCGGTGAGACCCTGGACCACATGCTGGACGTCTGCAAGGAGATGGGCGTGGACGAGCGCGTTTACACCTACGACAACACCGAGGACGGCTGGACCATCATCCACCTGAACGCGGATTACGATAAGATCGCAGCCGGCAACAACATCTACGACTGCCTGGATAAGACCAACTACCCCCGCAAGCCCGGCACCCGCACCTGGCCCGCAACCATCCAGTTCATGGGCCCCTACAGCGCAGAGCCGGTGGACGGCGTGGCTGCCAACAGCGTGCTGAAGTATGTGCAGCAGGCTCAGCTGGACAAGGCTGTGCAGGACTACGGCGCTGAGCTGTACTACGGCACTGCCGCTCAGGTCCTGGTGCAGAACGACAACGGCGACGTGGTGGGCGTCATCGCAAAGGACGCCGACGGCAAGATCGTCAAGTACAACACCAAGATGGGCGTTGTGATGTGCGGCGGCGACTACGCCGGCAACGCAGACATGTGCTGGGCCCTGATGAACGAGTACATGGAGCGCAACGAGCGTGAGGGCGGCCTGAAGAAGGACTTCTTCTCCTTCATGGGCGGCCGCGACGGCTCCAGCCTGAAGATGATGTGCTGGGCAGGCGGCATGATCGAGCCGGCTCCCCGCGGCACCATGATCCTGGGCGGCGGCATCAACTCCACCCCCTGGGGTGCCAACAGCATGCTGTGGCTGAACAGCGACGGCAAGCGCTTCTGCAACGAGGGCAACGTGACCGGTGCTTCCACCGCCACCGCCCGCCAGAAGAACGAGACCGGCTGGCTGGTCACCGATAAGAACTTCATGCAGAGCATCTGCGCCTGCGGCATCGAGCACTCCGGCCCCAACGCCGGCCGTCCGCAGTACTATCAGGACCTGATCGACGACATGGAGGCTCTGCCCTGCTCCAGCGAGGAGCAGTCCATCCGCAGCTGCTTCGTGGCCGAGCGCATGATGTCCAAGATCTACAAGTGCGATACCCTGGAAGAACTGGCCAAGGCAATGGGCGTGCCCGATGATAAGATGGACACCTTTATGGCAAGCATCGAGGAGTACAACGCCATGTGCGATGCCGGCAAGGACGACAAGTTCGGCAAGGATGCCAGCGCCCTGATCCCCATCCGTGAGGCTCCCTTCTACGGCTGCGCACAGACCCTGGGCAACCGCAGCGCAAGCCCCAGCATGGTGACCATGAACGGCATGATGACCGACCTGAACCTGAACGTTCTGGACGTGGACTATGCTCCCATCAAGGGCCTGTACGCCGCAGGCAACAGCCTGGGCGGCCGTTACGGCACCGGCTACAGCACCCCCTGCGCAGGCAACTCCATCGGTATGGCTGTCACCCACGGCCGTCTGGCTGGTCAGTTCTGCGTGGACAACGCCTGATCTTTCTGTTAGAATAAATTGAACAAGCGGCTGCTGTACAGACCACTGCGCAGCAGCCGCTTTTGCGTGAAACAACATCCGCCGAGGAGGGCTGGATATGGAGAGCAACAAGCTGTTGAAGGATCTTTTCCTGACCGTGCGCAACGATTATGCCGGTTGGGAGGCAAAGCAGGCGCGGCACAACCCCTCGCCCTTTGTCACCATGCTGGGCCAGGCCTACTACGACCGGCGGATGTCCTCGCTGCTGGTGCTGCAGGCCGTGAGCCAGTACTGCGCCGGAATGCGGGACCGCAACCTGAAATTTGAACTGATCGCCGAGGGCTATGTGCCCTTCTCCCGTGGCTTTTCGGTGCGCCGGTGCGCAAAGGGTATGTTCGTGGACGCTGTGACGCAGGAAGCGCGCCTGCGCCCAGGTGACGAAGTGCTGGCCATCAACCGCACCGCGCCGGAGCGCATCGTGAAGAACCTGCCCAACCCCCTGCTGGCCGCTGACGAGCCGGAGCGGGAGCAGTGGAACGGCTACCTGAAGCTGGCCCGGGACATTACCGTGCGCCACGCCGACGGCACCGAGGAAATGCTGGAGCTGGCCCGGTATCCGGTGGACACCGACGCCGCCCCGGCGCTGCGGAAGCTGCCCGGCGGCGCACTGCTGCTGGACCCCGGCAGCATGAACGACGCCGAAGCGCTGGAAGCCTTCGTGGAAGCCCACCGGGCCGTGCTGGATGGCTGCAGCCGTCTGGTGCTGGACCTGCGTGCTGCGGCGGGCGACGACGAGGAAGCCCTGCTGCCGCTGCTGCCCTACATCGTGAAGGCGGACTGCACGGCTGCGGAAGCCTTCGGCGACCGGCGCATCCGCACCAACTACACCAAAGTGAACTGCACCCGGCTTATCCGGATGCTGACGCCCTACCTTGTGGACGAGGACCCGGCACTGCGGCAGATGGCCCAGCAGCTGACGGCCTATTACCGCGACCAGAGCGGCAAGGGCTGGGTGGACGAGGTGGAGGAGCTGCCCGTCCCCGCCGAGACGCCCATCCAGCGCCGGGGCCCCGAGAAGGTGGTGGTGCTCACCGACACCTGGTGTGAGCAGGAGGCCGAGCGCTTCGTCCAGCTGGCAAAGCAGCAGGGCAGGGCCGTTCTGCTGGGCCGCCCCACCATGGGCACGCTGGACTACACGAACCCGGTGATGGTGGAGTATGACGAGTTCATCTTCACTTACCCCATCAGCCGCACCGCGGCTTCGCTGGAAGGCGAAGGCGTGGACGAGCGCGGTGTGCAGCCGGACGTCCTTGTGCCCTGGACGCCGGAGGAATGCACCGCTGACCTGCTGGCCCAGAAAGTACTGACCCTGTAACACTTGCCTGAAAAAACAGAACGCTCCCCGTGTTTCACAAACGAAACCGGGGAGCGTTTTTTGCTTGCTGTGGTCAGATGGAGATGCGCAGGATGAACTGCTCCTGCTTCTGGGTAAAGCTGTAAATGCCGCCGTATTTCTCCACGATGGCGCAGATGCTGCGCACACCCAGACCGTGGCCCGACTCCCGGGTCACCGGCACGCCGTCCTCAAACAGAACGGGTGTGCTGCAGGCATTTGCCAGCTGCAGGAAAAAACGCCCGTCCTGCTCGTAGGCGGAAGTCTCGATAAAGGCGGGAAGCCCGGCGGCATTCTGTCGCTGGCAGGCATGCAGGGCGTTTTCCAGCGCGTTGGACAGCAGCACGCACAGGTCGCTTTCCGGCAGCGGCAGGGTCTGCGGCAGGGCAGAGCGGACCCGGAAGTCCACCCCGCAGCCCGCGGCCCGGGCAGCGAAGGCCGAGAGAATGAGGTTCGCGGCCTCGTTCTCGCAGTAGACCGTCACCTTGCTGGCCTCGATCTCCCTGCAGACACTGCGGATGTAGTCCTGTGCGGTGTCGGTGCGGCCGTTCTCGATGCAGGATGATATGTACTGCAGGTGATGGCGCAGGTCGTGGCGGTAGGTGCTGGCCTTGCGCTGGCTCTCCCGCAGCGCGTCGATCTCGCGCACGGCCTGGGCCACCTGCAGGTTCAGGCTGTTCTGGGTCTGTTCCAGCTGGCTGCGCAGCATCTGCTGCCGGTTGGTCTGCAGCACAAAGAACAGATAGGCCAGGCTGCACACAAAGGGCATGAACTCCACGGCAGCCTGGTTGCCGCTGGAGAGCAGATCGGTGTAGATGCGGGTGAAATAATCGAAAGCGTAGCTCAGAAGCGGGATGATGCCGAACTGCAGCTGCAACGACAGCGGCGAGTGCGAAAGCGACCGCACCGACGGCGCGCACCAGCGCACCAGTGCAGCCAGCAGCGGCAGGGTGACCAGCAGTTCCATGGCATCCTGCAGCACGGTGCCGCCCGCCGGGAACAGCGCGATGACCAGCAGCGCAGCCCAGCGACGCAGCTGGCAGCACAGGTAGGCTGTCAGCACCGCCACCAGCGGCCAGAGCCATTTGCCGGTGAGCACGGCCAGCAGCAGAAACAGCGGCAGATGGGTGATGACCGGGTACAGATACCGGGCAAGACTGGTGCCCCAGTGCAGGCTCACCACGGCCTGCAGTGCCAGCATCAGCACGGTGCTCACGGCCAGGATGCCTTTGCGCTGGCGGGTCCATTCCAGGTCGCAGAAGGCGGCGGACAGCACGATGCCGAAGACGCCCACCGAGGCGAGGTTGAGCAGAGAAAGAACGGCCGAGACGGTCATAGCATCACCTGCTTCCGGCTGAACGCGTATTCCAGATACTGGTTCTTGATATCGGCGGCGCGGCCGTGGGGGATGGGGATCTGCGCGCCGTCCGTCAGCACAAGGGTCTTGGCCGTGATGCTGCGGATGTACTCCATGTTCACAAGGAAGGACCGGTGGGGCCGCAGAAAACAGGGGTATTCCGCCAGCTGGCGGGCCAGCTCGTCCATGCTGCCGGTGCTTTCCAGAATGCGGCCGTCCGTCAGGTGGAACACCAGGGTGCGGCTGAGCACCTCGCAGTAGAGCAGCTTTTCCAGCTCGATGCGGGAAATGCCGCTTTTGCAGCGCAGGACCAGGCTGCGCTGTTCGGCGCGGCGGCACGCGGCCATCACCGAATCCATCAGGGGGAAGAAGCTGTCCTCCCAGATGGGCTTGAGCAGATAGAAATAGGCCCCCACCACATAGGATTCCACCGCAAACTCCGTCGACGAAGTGAGGAAGATGATGTGTACCGTCTTGTCGTACTGCCGGATCTCCTTGGCGGCGGTGATGCCGTCCTCGGCCGGCATGAGGACGTCCAGCAGCAGGATGTCGTAGCGGGCCCCGCTCTCGATGGCGGCCAGCAGGTCCAGCGGGCTGCGGAAGGCAGTGCATTCCAGGTCGGCCTTGCGCTGGGTGCGGTATTTTTCCAGCAGAGCCGTCAGCTGGTCGTGAATGTTCGGGTCATCGTCACAGAACGCGAGCCGGGTCATAGGGCGAGCACATCCTTTGCTGCGCGTCTGCGGCCTGCCCCACCCGGGCACAGACCGCATCGCATGATAGAAAAAGTATACCATTTTTTGTGCGGGCTGACCAGTGCATTCGCCGCCTTTTTCCCGAAAGTTCGGCGCGGCAAAAAAAGCGGCTCCCCGCTGTCTGTCAGCAGGGTGCCGCTTTTGCGCAGGGGTTTTAATAGGACGTCAGCCCCAGGCTCACATCCAGTGCCTGGTCCACCCGTTTCTGGTCCTCCGGGGTGATCTGCCCGGCGCGCTGGCGCAGCCGGTGCTTATCCAGCGTGCGGATCTGTTCCAGCAGCACCACGCTGTCCTTGGCAAGGCCGGTATCCTCGGCCCGGATGTTGATGTGGGTGGGCAGGCGGGCTTTGTCCAGCCGGGATGTAATGGCCGCTGCGATCACGGTGGGGCTGTGCCGGTTGCCGATCTCGTTCTGCACGATCAGCACCGGCCGCACGCCGCCCTGTTCCGAGCCGACCACCGGCGAAAGGTCCGCGTAGAAAACTTCTCCTCTGTGTACCTCCATGGAATCTCCCTCCCTGTATTCGGAGGATGTGCCCCGCTATGTGATGCGTCCGGCGCATCCTGTCTGCCCTCAGTATGAGCAGGCGGCGGGGCGGTTATGCAGTGCGGGGCGATATTCCATTGTATGCAGACAGGGCGCTCAGGTTTCCGGCTGTTCCAGCGTGCAGAAGGCCAGTGCCATGCCGCCTTCGTGGCTTAAGGACAGCCGGGCTGTCAGGCGGTGCGCCTGCACCCAGTCGGCGGTCTTGCCGGAGAAGCGGTAGGCCGGCGCGCCGCTTTCCTGCCGCACGGCCTCGATCTCGCAGAGGGAAAAGGGCTCCCGCAGGCCGGTGCCCGCCGCCTTCAAAAAGGCTTCCTTCGCGGCAAAATTGGCCGCCGCGCTGGCCAGCCGGTGGGCGGCACTGCGCCCGGCGGGCAGGGGGGCGTCCATCCCGAGGGCGGCGCGCTCCGTTTCGCCGTACACCCGCCGGACGAAGGCGGCGGCGTGGGGGCCGGTGAGGCTTTTTTCCAGATGTGCGATGGCGCACAGGTCGCAGCCGATGCCGTAGAGCATGGCGGGGCTCCTTTCTCCGCAAAAGCGGCGCAGACAGGCCGTCAGCCTGCCAGAAGAACAACGGAAATTTTAGGCAGATTGTGCAAATTCGGGGTCTTTATCTTGAAGTTCCCACTTAATTCGTGTACAATAGGCGTAGTTATTCCGAAGGGGGTGTGTTCCGTGAGTGGCGAAACTGCTATTTTTTCGATCCACGACAAAAAGGACTATGAGATCCATGAGATCGTGCAGCAGGTGTACGATGCATTGAAGGAGAAAGGCTACAATCCGGTCAACCAGCTGGTGGGCTATATCCTGTCTGAAGACCCCACCTACATCACGACCTATAAGAATGCCCGCTCCATGATCCGCAAGGTGGATCGTGACGACCTGCTGCAGGCCATGCTGCGCAGTTACCTGAACGTCTGATATTGTTTCTGCTCCGCCCCGCCGTCCGCAAGGATGGCGGGGCTTTATTTTATTGGTTTACTGTTGGCTCGGGCGGCGGGCTGGTAGTTTCTCCGAAGACCGTCCGCTGGGGTGGGACCCTGTTGCCGAAGGCAATAGGGCGGGCGATGGAATGGCCTGCAACAATAGCGACTGCGGCCAGTGGCCGAAGCAAGGAGCTATTGTTGGGGCCGCGGCCAGCAAGATGCAAGCGGCAGCGCCGCAGATGCTGGGAGCCGCAACCCGTTTTCGTGTCTGAGGAGAAAGCTACCAGCACACCGCCCATTGGCGCTCAAACCATTGGCAGGGTGAAGATCTGATTCACCACAACCTCATACTCCCACGGTTCCCGTGCCTTGCGCAGCTGCTTTTCCAGCTTCTCCGCGCCCTCAAACTTGTGGATGAGGTAGAACCAGTGGCCCTTCATGCGGCTCACGGCGCACCCGGCGCTGCCGAACAGCTCTGTATAGCCATGATAGAGGTCGTCGAGGTAGCCCCGCAGATCTTCGCGGGTGGCACCTGCGCCGCCGAGGGCCTTGCGCAGCAGGGCCGGGTCCGCGATGATGCCCCGGCCCACCATGATGCCGGAAAGGCCCGGGAACTGCGCTTCCAGCCCGTGCAGGTCGTCTGCCGTGACCACGTCGCCGTTGTAGCATACGGGCATGGTGCAGCCGGGCAGGGCTGCGGCGAAGGCGGCACGGTCAGCCTCCCCGCGGTAGAGCTGGCGCATCACCCGCGGGTGGATGGTCAGCTCCGAGATGGGGTATTTGTTATAGATGTCCAGAATGGCGGCGAATTCTTCCGGCTTTTCCACGCCCAGCCGGGTCTTCACCGAGATGGGGCCGTCGGCGTTTGCGAACACCGCAGCGAGAAAGGCGTCCAGCTTTCCCGGGTCCCGCAGCATCCCGGAGCCCTTGCCCTTGGCCGTCACCGTGCCGGAGGGGCAGCCGAAGTTCAGATTCACCTCGGTGTAGCCCAGCTTGCGCAGCTCGCCGATCATCCAGGCGGCCAGTTCGCCGTCCTTGGCCAGCAGCTGCGGGATGACCGGTGCCCCGGGGTTCGCGGCAGGGGAAAGCTCTGCCATCTTCTTTTTGATGAGTACGCGGTTCTCCGGCGGGGAAATGAACGGCGCATAGTACCGCGCCGGTGCGCCGGGAAAGGCGAACCACTTCTGATGCGCCTGCCGCCATACCCGGTCGGTCAGGCCCTCCATGGGGGCAACGTAGTAATTCATGGGCAAGTCTCCAACGTTTTTGATAGAGATATTGTAACAAAAAACTCCCGCCCTGTGAAGTCACAGAACGGGAGTGAACTGCTTTTTGAAAAAATCAGTCCGCAAACAGCGGGGTGGAGAGGTAGCGGTCGCCAGTGTCGGGCAGCAGGACCACGATGTTCTTGCCGGCGTTCTCCGGGCGCTTTGCCAGCTGCAGGGCGGCGTAAACGGCGGCGCCGGAGGAGATACCCACCAGCACGCCTTCCTTGTGGCCGATCAGACGGCCGGTGGCAAAGGCGTCGTCGTTCTCTACGGCGATGACCTCGTCGTATACCTTGGTGTCCAGCACGTCCGGCACAAAGCCTGCGCCGATGCCCTGGATCTTGTGTGCACCGGCAGTGCCCTTGCTCAGCACGGGGGAGGAAGCAGGCTCCACGGCCACGACCTTCACATCCGGGTTCTGGCTCTTGAGGTACTTGCCCACACCGGTAACGGTGCCGCCGGTGCCAACGCCTGCCACAAAGATATCCACCTTGCCGTCGGTATCTTCCCAGATCTCGGGGCCGGTGGTCTCCATGTGGGCCTGGGGGTTGGCCGGGTTCACGAACTGGCCGGGGATGAAGGAGTTGGGGATCTCCTTTGCCAGCTCGTCGGCCTTGGCAATGGCACCCTTCATGCCCTTGGCACCCTCGCTCAGCACCAGCTCGGCACCGTAAGCCTTCATCAGCTGGCGGCGCTCCACGCTCATGGTCTCGGGCATCACGATGATGATGCGGTAGCCCTTGGCGGCGGCTACGGCAGCCAGACCGATGCCGGTGTTGCCGGAGGTGGGTTCGATGATGACTGAGCCTTCCTTCAGCAGGCCCTTGGCCTCGGCGTCGTCGATCATCTTTTTGGCGATGCGGTCCTTCACGGAACCGGCCGGGTTGAAGTACTCCAGCTTTGCGATGAGGTGGGCAGACAGGTTCTGCTCTTTTTCAATGTGGGTCAGCTCCAGCAGAGGAGTGTGGCCGATCAGCTGGTCTGCGGCGGTGTAAATCTTGCTCATAGTGGTTTCCTCCTGATACAGTTTTTGTATGGGCGGTGTGCCCAGCCGGGCGGCCCGGTTTTAAATCCTTTAAACCAACATTGTTTGTGGGTTTGATGGTATTATAGTCCCCATTTGGGCGCTTGTCAATGGATTTTTTGAAAAAAGTGGGATTGAAATATTATTTACCCTGTTGTATAATAGGTTTGAAATTTGATCAACCAACAAAGGAAGTACACTATTATGATCGTGTCCACCAAAGGGCGCTATGCACTGCGCGTGATGATCGACCTGGCCGAGCATCAGTCTGAAAAATATGTCCCCCTCAAAGAGGTCGCTGCCCGGCAGGAGATCTCGGAAAAATATCTCGAAAACATCCTCAAGGTGCTGGTGCAGAACGGCTTTCTGGAAGGTCTGCGCGGCAAGGGCGGCGGCTACCGGCTGACCCGCAGCCCGGACCAGTACACCGTGGGCGAGATTTTGATGCTGACCGAGGGCAGCCTTGCACCCGTCAGCTGCCTGACCCCCGGCGCAGCACCCTGCCACCGCATGGCAGACTGCCGCACCTATGAGATGTGGAAGGGCCTGAATGACCTCATCTCTAATTATTTTGGCAACATCACCCTCGCAGACCTCGCCCTGCCCGATCAGGCGGGAAATGATTATGTGATCTGATATCAAATCTGCATGAGAGCGCACCGGTTCTGCCGGTGCGCTTTTTCTGCACAGTTCTCTGCAAAATGTGCAGTTTTTCTTATCCAGAATCACGGTTGATGGTTTGGAGCTCCTGCGGTATACTTTACATTCGATGTGACTTTTTACACTTTTACCCAAGGAAGGAGCGTTTTGCTACGAAATACATTTTTCAGTTTGCACGCATTCTTGCGTTTTGCTTTTTAGGTGAGATCCTTCACCATGTGCTGCCCCTGCCGGTCCCGGCCAGCGTTTACGGGCTGGTGCTGCTGCTGGCCGCGCTGAACTTCAAGCTGGTGAAGCTGGAAGACGTGAAAGAGGTGGGCACCTACCTCACCGGCATCTTCCCGCTGCTGTTCGTGCCCGCTGCCGCCGGTGTGATGGAGCTGTGGGCAGAAATGGGCGAAATGCTGCTGCCCATCCTCATTGCCATCATCCCGGTGACGGTGCTGGTGATGGTAAGCGCAGGCAAGACCACGCAGGCCCTGACCGGCTGCAAAAACAAGGAGGCCGACAATGACGCAGCTGCTGAATGATTTTCTGTCCGGCTCTGCCGCATGGGGCGTGCTGCTCACACTGGCCGCTTTTGCGCTGGGCGCCCTCATTAATAAGCTGACCGGCAAGGCCATCTTCAACCCGTTGCTGCTGGGCAGCATTTTTGTCATCGTGTTTCTTTCGGTGTGCAAGATCCCGTATGCAGACTACAAGGTCAGCGCAGCACCGGTGAATTACCTGCTGCTGCCCGCCACGGTGGCACTGGCCATCCCGCTGTATGAGAAGATCGACCTGCTGAAAGAGAATGCCGCCGCCATCATTGCAGGCATTTCGGTGGGCACGCTGGTGAGTCTTGGCAGCGCACTGGCGCTGGCACTGGCGCTGGACCTGACCCGTGAGCAGTATGCCACCCTGCTGCCCAAGTCCGTGACCACCGCCATCAGCATGGACGTGGCCGCAGAGCTGGGCGGCATTGCGGCGCTGACCGGTGCCATCGTGATCGTCACCGGCATCGTGGGTGCCCTGCTGGCCGAGACCGTGTGCAAGGTGTTCCACATCACCGACCCCATTGCGAAGGGCGTGGGCATCGGTACGGCGGCCCATGCCGTGGGCACCAGCAAGGCGCTGCAGATGGGCGAGGTGGAAGGTGCCATGAGCGGCCTTTCCATCGCAGTGGCCGGTGTGCTGACCGCCGTGCTCTGCCCGGTGTTCGTGAACCTGATTCAGTAAACGATTTAAAATGCTCTCCGCTTCGCTCTGAGCATTTTCAGCGGAAAAATTATTTTTAATTTGCAAAGGAGAAAAGCCTGCGGGCTTTTCTCCTTTGCTTTTTCACGAGAAGGGCCGTAACGGGAAACGGCATATGCTGCCGCTGGCTCCCTGCGGGAGCATCCGCGTCAGCAGACGAAAACCTCTCAGTCTCGCATACGTTCGACAGGTGCTCCCCTTTTTGGCTTCGCCATCTTCCCCCGGCCGGAGGAGCTGCCAAACGAAGTGAGGCTGAGAGGGTTACAGCAGAAAACCCCAGCCGGTCGGCTGGGGTTTTCTGCTTCTTTATGGAATGAGGTTCAACATGAGATCTCGAAGATGGCTTATCAGAACTTGAACAGGTTCACGATGCGCTGCCACAGGCGGGTGAAGAAGTTGCCTTCCTGCACGGTCTCGGTCTCGGCAGCGGTAGCATCCGCAGCGGCGACGGTCTCAGCGGTCTTGTAGATGAACTTCACGCTGTTCTCGGCGTCGTCCGGGGCACCGGCAAAGCTGGTGTAGTTTTCCAGACGGTCGGTCATCTCGTCCAGCACGGTCTTCAGGCCGTGGAGCTGATCCTGATCCAGAGCGCCGGTCAGCTTGGAGATGCCTTCCTCGTTGAACTGGTTCAGGCCGTCGTTCAGCTGGCCTGCGCCGTCATTCAGCTGGCTGGCACCGGTGTTCAGGGTGTTCACACCGTCGTACAGGGTCTGGGTGCCTGCGGCCAGCTGCGCGCTGCCGTCCTTGGCAGAGTGGGCACCGTCCGCAGCGGACTGCACACCTGCGGTGTACTGGTTCACGCTGGAGACAAAGAGCTGGATCTGGGAAAGGCTGTCCTTCAGGGCGCGGACGTCGGCCATATCCTGACTGTTCTCCACCTGATACTTCAGCTCAGCCTTGGCGGTGTCCTTGGCTTCCTGACTGGTCAGCAGCTGCACCAGACCGCACAGCATGGAGGGATCGTAGTTCTGCATCAGGCGCAGCGCGGCCTCCAGATCATGGTTCGTCTTGGTGGCGGAAAGGTACAGAGCCAGATCCAGCTGGCTGTCCTTGAAGCTGGGAGCCTGCTCCCAGATGGTGCGCACCATCTTGCGGCGTCCGGCAGCCAGCGTCTTGTCGTTCATGGTCAGGATGTTGTCGATGACGGAAGCGTAGTTGGACCAGGTCATATCCTCGTCGATCAGGCCGCCCTCTTTCAGGGTCTTGTTGGCAGAGGCCAGCACGCCGTCGGCCACCTGCTGGGCGGCAGAATCCAGTGCGGCATTGTTGGAAGTCAGGGTGTCCAGACCGTTGGTCAGCTGGCCCAGGCCGTCATCCAGAGCGGAAGCGCCGTTGTTCAGGGTGTTGGCACCGTCCAGCAGGGCCAACACGCCGCTGGCCAGCTGGGAAGTGCCGTCCACCAGCTGAGAAGCACCGTCCAGCAGCTGGCTCATGGCGTCGTTCAGCTGGTTGATGCCGTCGGTCAGGTCGTTGAGGCTGCTCAGGTCAAACACATTGTCGGTGCCCAGAGCGGCGGTGCTGGTGGCGCAGGCCATCATCACCTGCGGGCAGGTCAGCTCAGTGACATCGGCTTCCACGGTGATGGTATCCTGCAGGTAGTCCTCGATGCTGTCCACTTCGTCGGGCAGCAGGCCGGACAGAGAATCCTTCACGCCCGGCAGGGTAACGAAGGCGGCCACGCTGCTCTTGGCGGCGCTCTCGATGATGCCGTGCTCAGCGGTGACGTTGGAAGCATCCTCGCCGAAGATCACGCCCACGGCGGTGATCAGCGGGGTGACGATGGTGCGCTCGGCACCGTTGACGGTGATGGTGTCGGTCTCGCTGTTGGTCAGGGCGATGGTCACAGTCAGGTGGCCGCTCTTGCCGATCAGGTCTTCCAGGGCAGCCTCCTGGCCGTCCATGGCGTAGGTGATCTTGGCGGAGATGGGCAGGCTGCGGTCGGTGTCGCCCTTGTAGTACACGTCGGTGTCGTCGGTGTTCCAGGTGATGTCCTCACCGTTCTGGGTGAACTCGGCGTCGCTCTCGGTGTTCTGGATGTTGGTCAGGGTGCTCTTATCGGTGACATTGGACAGGCCGGAAGCGCTGTACACATGCTCGCTGACGGTGGTGCTGCTGATGGAGCCGTCGTCGTTCATCACGGCATACACGGTCTCAGACTTGGTAAAGCTGCTGCTGCCAGCGGCAAAAGCGGGCGCGGCACAGCTGGCGGCGAGGGCAACAGCCAGCGCCGCACTGGCGAAACGAAGCGATTTTTTCATAACGCATTACTCCTTTTCAGACTTCTTGGCGTTGGCAGATTCAGGCACCATCCATTTCAGGGTGGTGTGGCGGATGATCCAGTCACACAGCATCAGAGCGGCGGGCAGCATCACCAGAATGACCAGCATACTGATCAGAGCGCCGCGGGAGATCAGCAGGCAGATGCTCCGCAGCAGTTCCATCTTACTGATGGCGGCCACGCCGACCGTAGCGGCAAAGAAGGTCAAGCCGCTGGTCAGGATAGACTGGCTGCAGTGCTCCAGCGACTGCTGGGCAGCTTCCTTGGGGGTGCGGCCAAAGGCGCGCTCCTCGTGATAACGGGTGGTCATCAGGATGGAGTAGTCCACGGTAGCGCCCAGCTGGATGGTGCCGATGACGATGCTGGCGATGAAGGGCAGCTGCGTACCGGTAAAGTACGGGATGCCCATATTGATGGCGATAGCGGCCTCGATGCTGGCGACCAGCAGCACGGGGATGGAGATGCTCTTGAAGGAAATGGCGATGATGGCAAGCACGGCCAGAATGGACCAGACGTTGACGTTCTTGAAGTCCACATCGGCGACCTCGATCAGGTCCTTGGTCATGGCACCTTCGCCGGTGATGACGCCCTCGGGGTCCACGGCCTTGATGAGGCTGATCATCTCGTCCAGCTGGTTGTTGATGGCGTCGGTGCCGGTCTTATAGGAGCTGTTGGCCAAAATCAGCTTGTAGCCGCCGGACTGCAGGATCTCCATCACGCTGTCGGGCAGCAGCTCGGTATCAAAGCCCGGGCCGGTGATGGAATCCAGACTCATCACCTGGGTGATGCCGTCCACATCCTTCAGCTCGTCGCACAGGTCGGACACCTCGGAAGCGGTCAGGTCGTCATGCACCAGAATGAAGTGGCTGGTGGTCATGCCGAAATCCTCGCCCAGCTTGTTGGTGCCCACGATGCCGGTCAGGTCCTGGGGCAGGGAATCGAACAGGGTGTAGTAGACTTCGGTCTTGTTCTGGGCGATGGCAAAGGGGATAATAATAAGGATAAAGGCGACCACGATGGGCACCGCGTGGTTGGAGACGAAGTAGCTCAGCTTGGTCAGCTTGGGGATGACGGTGCGGTGCTTATATTTTTCCACCCATTTATCAAAGGTAAGGATCAGGGCGGGCAGGATGACCACGGTGCAGATGACGCCCAGTGCCACGCCCTTGGCCATGACCAGGCCGATATCGCGGCCCAGCGTCAGGCGCATGGCGCACAGAGCCAGGAAGCCTGCGATGGTGGTCAGACTGGAAGCGGAGATGGAGGTCATGGTCTTGCAGATGGCGCTGGCCATGGCTTCTTCATTGGAGGAGCGCAGCTCCTTTTCTTCCTCGTAGCGGTGCAGCAGGAAGATGGAGAAGTCCATCGTCACGCCCAGCTGCAGCACGGTGGCCAGCGCTTCGGTGATGTAGCTGATCTGGCCCAGCAGGATGTTGGTGCCGAAGTTGTACACGATGGGGAACAAAAGGCCCAGCATGAACAGCAGCGGGGTGATGGTGCTTTCCAGCGAGAGGAACAGCACCAGCAGGCTGGCACCCACGGCGATCAGGATGTACATGGGCATTTCCTGATTGACCAGTGCCTTGGTGTCCTGCAGGATGACGCTCATGCCGCCGAAGAAGCAGTCCTTGCGCAGCAGCTTTTCGATCTGCTTGACGGCCTCCATGGTCTCGTCGCTGGCGCTGGGGGCGTCAAAGCGGACGATCAGCATGGTGGAATCGTTCTTGCCGAACATGAACTGCTGCACATCGGCGGGGAGCATCTCGGTGGGGATGCTGGGGTCGATCACATCGCTGAGCCAGAAGGTCTGGGTGACACCGGGCACGGCGTCGATCTCCTTTTTCATGGCGATGAGTTCATTGGTTGGCAGGCCCTCTACCGTGATCATGCCGGTGGAGGCCAGATGGAAGTCGTCCTCAAGGGCTACCTCGCCGATCATGGAGTCCAGATCCTGCGGCAGGTAGGTGAGGATGTCATAGTTGATGCGGGTGGCGATCGCGCCGATGGCGGAAGGGATCAGCAGCAGGAATGCTACTGTCAAAATCAGCTTCCGGAACCGCACGATGCCCTGTGCGATCTTTTTCATGAGAACCCTCCAGAATAGAAAGTGGTTAAAGAATCTTAGCAAAATGACCGCTGGTCATTTCTAAGCAAACCCTATTATATTCAGGAAGCGGCGGGTGTCAAGCACAAAAATGACCAAAAGTCAGTTTTCTTATCACGGACGGAAAATTGTATAGGAAAGTGGGCTTGCACATTCGCACAAGGACTGCTAAACTAAGAAAAGTAAACCGGACGCAACACCGGGATGTGCCCGGAACAAAAGGCAAAAACAAGAGGAAAGAGGAATCGACCCAGAGCATGAGCACCGTGGAGGGAAAAAAGCAGGAAAAGCGCCGGGCGCTGCTGGACGCGGCCTATGAGCTGTTTTTGGAGCGCGGCACCGCGAAGACCAGCGTGGAGGACATCACCTCCCGCGCAAAGGTGGCAAAAGGCACCTTTTATTTGTATTTCCAGGATAAGGGTGCCGTGATGCAGGCGCTGCTGGGCCGGGTGAGCTACCAGCTGCTGAGCGAGGCGTGCATGGCTGTGGAGCAGCAGACCGAGCTGCAGACCTTCCCGGATAAGATGGTGGCGGTGATCGACCACATCATTGAAGCGCTGCGCCGCGACACGCTGGTGCTGAAATTTCTGGAGCGCAACTTCGTCTGGCCGGGGCTGGACCAGATCGAGGCCAGCCGCGACGCCGAACCTCTGATGCGCAAGCTGCTCACCGTGGTGATGTCCAGCCCGGAGATGGTCGGCCGCACCGAGCGCGAGATCTACCAGCGCATCACGGCGCTGGGCAGCATGTGTATGTCGGTGTGCTATTCCAGCATTCTGGAAGGCAAGCCGGACGACATCGAGGCCATGAAGCCGGTGCTGTATGACATCATCCATAAGGCGCTGGCCGTGCAAAAATAAAAAAGTTGCAGAAAAGTATTGCTTTTTTGCCGAAGCTGTGGTAAAATAATCGAGTCGATATGACGTATGGACGGTTAGCTCAGCTGGTAGAGCATCTGCTTGACGTGCAGGAGGTCACAGGTTCGAGTCCTGTACCGTCCACCACAAAAATCCTCAGACTTTTGTCTGAGGATTTTTTGTTTGTGGCAGGCAGGATAGGACGAGAACAGCAAAGGCAGGGTATCACCATAGCGTGGTATCCTGCCTTTTGTGCTAGATTAGCCTGTTCTTTCACCAGGGAGTATGGTATACTTAACTCAACAAATCGGGATTTGGAGGTGTTGCATCTATGGTGAATGGATTTGGCATTGTTGCTTTGATCGCATTGTATTTCATCGTTAAGTGGGCGGTAAAGAACGGCATAAAAGAAGCGTATACGGATATTACCGGAAAAAAGCCAGTTAAGGATATCCAAGATGAAAAAGAATTGAACGAACTTATGGACGATACAAAAGACAGATAACTTCGCGTTTGTGGAGCGAAGCGGAGCAATGAAGTCCCCAGCGGGCCCCCTGGCAAGCGCGTGCTTCATGGTATCATAAAGCTAAACTGGGATTGTGCCGATCCTGGAGGGAAAGGAGCGTTGCGAATGCAGTATCTCTTTTTGAACAAGGATTCCGTCTGGCTGGAATTCCATTGTGAGCAGAACGAATATCTGGAAACGACCGCGCAGGAAGATGTCTGGCACACGGAACTTCGGCCCTTTGGATACGCAAACCTGACGGATTTTCTGGAGCAGCGCAAAGCGCCAAAGCACCGGGCACATATTGCCGAACTTCTGAAAGAGTACGGCTGCGACACGCTGGAAGGCTATCTGAACGTTACCCATGCGCTCTCTCTGAATGACACCTTCTGGGTCAAGCCGGTGGATTCCGGCCTGCAGTGGAAGGACGTTTCCCTCTATCGGAACCCGTTCAACGAGATCATTTCCGAAGCTGCGTTTGATGGCTCCGTGAGCAGTTCCGGCTTTTCTTCCACCTCCCCGGAGTTCAGCACGGACGGGCAGTATGCGAAATGCTGGGTGCGGGAAGATGACACCATTCAGCTCTATAAAACGGGCGGTGTGTTCGGCGTGGAGCCGATCGCAGAATACCTTGCTTCGCAGCTTGCGGCTATTCTCTGTCCGGATGCGGTCCGTTATGAACTTGCCTTCTACCATGGTGAGCTGATCTCCAAATGTGCGCTGTTCACCAGCGAACGGTACGGCCTGGCCAAGGCGGCGGCCCTCACGAAAGACCGCACGATCTCCGGGTTCCTCCGCTGCTTTGAAAGCATCGGGAGCGGAGGCGCTTTCCGGCGGATGTGCATTCTGGATGCGTTGATCCTGAACATTGACCGCCACAGCGGAAACTTCGGCGTGCTGTACGAGAACGATACGCTGCAGATCCAAAAAATGGCACCGGTGTTCGACAACAACCGAAGCCTGCTGTTCGATCTGGACAGCAACCAGCTGAAAAATATGGAATGGTGCATCCGGCACTGTGCGCCCCGGCTGGGTTCGGATTTTATCGCCACGGCCAGGGGACTGCTGACAGACGACGTCCGCGCAGACCTGAAAAACCTGAAAGACTTCCGCTTCGCGGGCCATCCGGAGATTTGCATCGAGCCGGAGCGGATCGAACGGCTGAACGCGATCCTGCAATGCCAGCTGAAGAAAATCCTTGCGTAGGAAGCAAACCGCTCTGCAAGGCCGCCCCGCGGAGAAATAAGAAAAAACAAAAAAATCAGGGCACCCGCGGGTGTCCTGATTTTTGCTGTAAAAGGAAATTTATTTCTGCACGCCTGCTTCGCACTGTTCAATGAACTGCTTTGCGACGCGCGGGCTGCGGCCGCCGGCACGGATGGCAAAGGCTTCGGCCTTGACCAGCAGCTGGTCCATGGGCATGTCGATGTGGTGCTGCTTTGCCAGCTCGGCGAGGATGGTCTCGAACCGGGCCTTCTCCGGCCGCTGGAAGGTCACCGTCAGGCCGAACCGGGCCGAAAGGCTCATCAGCTCCTGCCGGGTGTCGACTTCGTGGATGTCGTCGCCGGTGCGGTCGGTGAGGGTCTCTTTAATAAGGTGGCGGCGGTTGGAGGTGGCGTACACTGCAATGTTCTTTGCCCGGCCGCCCACGCTGCCCTCGAGGATGGCTTTGAGCGCGGCAAAGTTGTCGTCGTTGGCGGTAAAGCTCAGGTCGTCGATGAACAGGATGAACTTCAGCGGATTTGCGGCCAGCTTGTCCATCAGGTCCGGGATCTGGTAAAGCTGGTTCTTTTTCACTTCCACCAGCCGCAGGCCCTCGGGCGCAAACTCATTGGCAATGGCCTTCACGGCACTGGACTTGCCGGTGCCCGCGTCGCCGTAGAGCAGCACATTGTTGGCGGGCATCCCGGCCAGCAGGGCACGGGTGTTGGCGATGACCTTCTCCCGCTCCTTCTCGTAGCCCGGCAGCTCAGAAAGACGCTGGGGGTCCGGGTACTTCACCGGCACCAGCTGACCGTTCTCCACCGTGAAGACGTGATGCTTGGCGAACATGCCGTAGCCCTTGCGGCCCACCTCGCTCATGCGCTGGGCGTAGGCGGCGGGCAGGTCGATGGCGGAAGTCTCCCACCGGGGCAGGAAGGCGTACTCTGCGCTCTGGGCGGGGACCCCGCCGGAAGCCAGCAGCTCGTCCAGCGTCAGGCCGCACAGCGCCTGCAGAAAGGCAAGCTCGCGGTCCAGCGCGGTCTGCAGAGCCGGGGCCAGTGCGCCTGCGGCGGCACTGCGCACGCAGACGGTCTCGGCTTCCAGCACGGCAGCACTGAGGTAGTCGCCCCAGTTGGTGGTGTGCTCAAACAGTGCAGCCTCAAACTGCGCCACGGCGTCACACACGGCACTGCAGCCGGGCGTGCCGGAGGCCATGCGGTCCGTCAGGTCCACGAGCTTTGCCACAACGGCATCGTCCAGCAGACTGCGAAAGACCACGAGCCCGTGCAGACGGGCATTCCATTCGTTCAATCTCATATTTCCTGTCCCTCAGTTGCATCATAAAAATACGCGCACACGCGCATAGAAGAAGTATACAGCACTTTTGTGCCCCGCGCAAGAACTGAAATGTCAGTGTTCAAATCCCTTCATGTTTGAGGCGGTTCAGGAGACAAATCGTCGATTGACAAAAGGCCGATTTATAGTATAATTTACATCAACAAATGCGCAGATGGGAAAAAGTACCACACGATCCCCACTGTTCAGAGAGCTGCCGTCTGGTGCAAGGCAGTCAGCGTTTCGTGCGGAAAATCATCCCGGAGCAGCCTGCCCAACGGGTGCAAACCCTTGTAAGCAGCGCCGGTTGCAGCCGTTACAGTGCGGGACTTTGCTGGAAGTCCGTGAGGGGGCGTGCAGGGCACGTCAACGAGAGTGGTACCGCAGAGAGCTTGATGATCACAAGGTCTTTGTCTCTTGGAGAACAGGGGACAAGGGCTTTTTTTATACCCGGTCTCCTGCGGCAGAAGCGTGTCAATGATAGAAGGATCAGGAAAGAAACAGGAGTAACGCACCATGCAGTTGAATGGTTCCCAGATTTTTGTCGAGGTCCTCTGCGAACAGGGCGTGGATACCCTTTTTGGCTATCCCGGCGGCGCAGTGCTGAACCTTTATGATGAGCTGTATAAGAATTCCGACCGCATCACCCATGTGCTTACCGCCCACGAGCAGGGCGCGGCCCATGCGGCAGACGGCTATGCCCGTGCTACCGGCCGCACCGGCGTGGTGCTGGCCACCAGCGGCCCGGGTGCCACCAATCTGGTCACCGGCATTGCCACCGCCTATATGGACTCGGTGCCCATGGTGGCCTTCACCGGCAACGTGCCCACCGCAGGTCTGGGCACGGACAGCTTCCAGGAAGCCTACATTGAGGGTATCACGATGCCCATCACCAAGCACAACTTCACGGTGCGCCGGGTGGAAGAGCTGGCAGACACCATGCGGGCGGCCTTCCGCATCGCGCAGAGCGGCCGCAAAGGCCCGGTGCTGGTGGACATCCCCAAGGATGTGACCGCAGCCGTCTGCGAGTTCACCCCCAAGCACCCTGAACCCATCCGCACCGTGACCACCTTCAACGCCGAACAGGTCAAGTGGGCGGCCGACCTCATCAACGCGGCCCAGCGCCCGCTGGTCTACTTTGGCGGCGGCGTGCGCAGCGCAGCTTCCTGCCAGCCGCTGCGGGATCTGCTGCACAAGGCGGAAATTCCCGCCACCTACACCCTGATGGCGGCCGGCGTGGTGCCCTACGGCGACCCGATGAACATCGGCATGCTGGGCATGCACGGCTGCTACACCTCCAACCGGGCCGTGGCCGACTGCGATGTACTGATCGCGGTGGGCACCCGCTTCTCGGACCGTGTGGCCCTGAACCCCAAGACCTTTGCCAAGAACGCCACCATCATCCAGATCGACATCGACGCCAGCGAGCTGGGCAAGAATGTGGAAGTGGACCTCTCCATTGTGGGCGATGCCGCCTATGTGCTGAATGCCATGCTGCCGCAGATCGAGGAAAAGAAGCATCCCGAGTGGATGACCATGATCCGCGAGTGGCAGGCACAGGATTACCATCCTGTTTCCGACCCCACCCGCCTGATGCCGCATCAGGTCATCGGCGAGGTGTGCAACCAGTGCGGGCCGGAGGCCGTGTACGTCACCGACGTGGGTCAGCACCAGATGTGGGCGGCGCAGTACCTGCGCCACGCCAAGAGCCGCGGCTTTATCACCAGCGGCGGTCTGGGCACCATGGGCTTCGGCTACGGTGCCGCCATCGGTGCACAGATGGCCCTGGGCCGTGACCAGCGGGTGGTCATGTTCACCGGCGACGGCTCCTTCCACATGAACCTGAACGAAGCCTGCACCGCTGTCAGCTACGAGCTGCCCATCATCACGGTCATCTTCAATAACTCCGTGCTGGGCATGGTACGCCAGTGGCAGACCATCTTCTACGGCAAGCGCTACAGCCAGACTGACCCCCACCGCAAGACCGACTTCGTCAAGCTGGCCGATGGTTTTGGCCTGAAGGGCTACCGCTGCAAAAACCTGCCCGAGTTCCAGGCCGCCTTTGCGGATGCCCTCAAGCAGAAGGGCCCCACCTGGATCGAGTGTGTCATTGATAAGGATGAGCGCGTGCTGCCCATGATCCCCGGCGGCGGCGACATCAACGATATCATCATGGAATAAGGAGGGCACAAACCTATGGAATCCAACAAGCGCAGGGTCATCAGCCTGCTGGTGGACAACCAGAGCGGTGTTCTGGCCCGTGTGTCCAACCTGTTCTGCCGCCGCGGCTTCAACATTGACAGCCTGACCGTCTCGGCCACCAACGACCCGGCGGTGAGCCGCATCACTGTCACCATCACCAGCGACGACAAGGCGCTGCAGCAGTTGATCCTGCAGACCGAACGGCTGGAAGTGACCCGGCAGGTGTTCGTACTGGACAGCGAAAAATCGCTGGAGCGCGAACTGCTGCTGCTGAAAGTGGCCTCTGATGTGCACAACCGCAGCGAGCTGCGGGAGATCGCCAGCATCTACAAGGCAAAGATCATTGACCTTTCGCCGGACAGCATGGTGTTTGAGCTGATCGGCAAGCCGGATAAGATCGACGCCTTCCTGAAAATGTTCACGGATTACAAGATCCTTGAGCAGTGCCGCACCGGCGTCACCGCGCTGGAACGCGGCGGGATGCACCAGCATATGCAGAAGCCGCCGCAGCAGGTGCGCTCGGCCCAGCTGCCCCTGCCCGGCACCCACTGCCCGGAGAGAACCTGAGCTTTTCCGCTCCCCAGTGAGCGAAAAAATAAAAGTACGTTTATAATTAGCCACAACAAGAAAAATTAAAAGGAGAACAACTACCATGGCTATCAAGAAATACTACGATTCCGACTGCAACCTCGGCGTGCTGGACGGCAAGACCGTCGCCATCATCGGCTTCGGCAGCCAGGGCCACGCTCACTCCGAGAACCTGGCCGAGAGCGGTGTCAACGTTGTCGTCGGCCTGCGCAAGGGTTCCGCTCACTGGGAGAAGGCTTCTGAGTTCGCAGCAACTCATGAGAACTTCAAGGTCATGGAAGTGGAAGAAGCTGCCAAGGCCGGTGATGTGGTCATGATGCTGGTGCCCGATGAGCTGTGCGCCGACATCTACAACAAGCAGGTGGCTCCCTACATGACCGAGGGCAAGGCACTGGCCTTTGCACACGGCTTCAACATCCACTTCAAGACCATCACCGCTCCGAAGAACGTGGACGTGATCATGATCGCTCCCAAAGGCCCCGGCCACATCGTCCGCCGCCTGTACACCGAGGGCGAGGGCTGCCCCTCTCTGATCTGCGTGGAGCAGGATTACACCGGTAAGGCAAAGGACATCGCTCTGGCCTATGCTTCCGGCATCGGCGCAGGCCGTGCAGGCATCCTGCAGACCACCTTCCGTGAGGAGACCGAGACCGACCTGTTCGGCGAGCAGGCAGTGCTGTGCGGCGGCGTTTCCGAGCTGATCCATGCTGGTTTCGACACCCTGGTGGAGGCTGGCTACGAGCCCGAGATGGCATACTTTGAGACCTGCCACGAGATGAAGCTGATCGTTGACCTGATCAACGAGGGCGGCTTCTCCAAGATGCGCTACTCCATCTCCAACACCGCAGAGTACGGCGACTACCGCACCGGCAAGCGCCTGATCACCGAGGAGACCCGCAAGGAGATGAAGAAGGTCCTGACCGAGATCCAGGACGGCACCTTCGCTTCCGAGTTCCTGACCGAGATGAGCCCCAACGGCGGCCGCAAGGTCCACTTCCTGGCAAAGCGCCGCATGGAAGCCGAGCTGCCCATCGAGAAGGTCGGCGCAGAGCTGCGCAGCATGATGAGCTGGCTGAAGAAGTAAAAAATGATGTGTGCCGCAGGCACATGATGTAGCATTGCAATGATGTTTGCCGTTGGCAAATGAGGTGCGCTGCGGCGCATGAGCAGAAAGCGGTTTGTCTGCTGTCTGTTCCATTTGCCGCCATGCGGCAAACATCATTTTTGCATTTGCAAAAACATCATGCTCCGCAGGAGTACATCATTCCGGCAAAGCCGGAACATCATCTGCCGCGTCAGCGGCAGTCGTGGAGGATTTGAAAATGAGAAGTGACAACGTGACCAAGGGCTCGGAGCGCGCCCCGAACCGAAGCCTGTTCTACGCACTGGGCTACACGCCCGAAGAACTGGAGCGCCCGCTGATCGGCGTGGTGAGCGCCTACAGCGAGATCGTGCCCGGCCATATGAATCTGGATAAGATCGCCGATGCCGTCAAGGCTGGTGTCGAGATGGCAGGCGGCACGCCCATCCTGATCCCCGCCATCGGCGTGTGCGACGGCATTGCCATGGGCCATGTGGGCATGAAGTACAGCCTGGCATCCCGCGAGCTGATCTGTGACAGCGTGGAGACCATGCTGATGGCCCACCAGCTGGACGGTCTGGTGCTGGTGCCCAACTGTGACAAGATCGTGCCCGGCATGGTGATGGCGGCTGTGCGTATGGATGTTCCCGCCGTGGTCTGCTCCGGCGGCCCGATGCTGGCCGGTACCTACGGCGGCGAAGAAGTCAGCCTTTCCAAGATGTTCGAGGCCGTGGGTGCTTACAAGGCCGGTATGATCACCGAGGATCAGCTGGAAGACTGCACCTGCAACTGCTGCCCCAGCTGCGGCAGCTGCTCCGGCATGTACACTGCCAACAGCATGAACTGCCTGTGCGAGGCCATCGGCATCGCTCTGCCCGGCAACGGCACCATCCCGGCTGTCTACTCCAAGCGTCTGCAGCTGGCAAAGCACGCCGGTATGGCCATCATGGATATGGTCAAGAAGGGCATCACCGCCCGTCAGATCATCAACGAGCGCTCCATCCGCAACGCGCTGACCTGTGATATGGCTCTGGGCTGCTCCACCAACACCGTGCTGCACCTGCTGGCCATCGCTTACGAAGCCGGTGTGCCCATCGACCTGAAGCTGTTCAACGAGATCAGCGCCAAGACCCCGAACCTGTGCCATCTGGCACCGGCCGGTCCCACCCACATGCCCGACCTCTACGCTGCAGGCGGTATCCCCGCTGTGCAGGCCGAGCTGGCCAAGAAGGGCCTGCTGGATCTGGATGTGCCCACCGTTACCGGCAAGACCCTGGGCGAGAACATCAAGGGTGCCCACATCCTGAACGATAAGGCCATCCGTCCCATCGACAACCCCTACTCTCAGACCGGCGGTCTGCAGATCCTGTGGGGCAACATCGCACCGGACGGCTGCGTGGTCAAGCGCAGCGCCGTTGCTCCCGAGATGCAGCAGCACGCCGGCCCGGCCCGCGTGTTCAACAGCGAGGACGAAGCCATTGCCGCTATCTATGCGGGCAAGATCGTCCCGGGCGATGTGGTGGTCATCCGCTACGAAGGCCCCAAGGGCGGCCCCGGCATGCGTGAGATGCTGAACCCGACTTCCGCACTGGCTGGTATGAAGCTGGACAAGACCGTGGCCCTCATCACCGATGGCCGTTTCTCCGGCGCAAGCCGCGGCGCTGCCATCGGCCATGTGAGCCCGGAAGCTGCTTCCGGCGGCCCCATCGGCCTGATCGAGGAGGGCGATATCATCAACATTGATATCCCCAATGCCAAGATCACGCTGGAAGTCAGCGATGAGGTGCTGGCTGAGCGCAAGGCAAAGTATGTCGCTCCCGAACCCAACATCAAGACGGGCTGGCTGAGCCGCTATGCCCGCATGGTCACCAGCGCAAACCTGGGTGCTGTGCTGAAGTAATTGGTTGCACGGTGCGCTGGCAGCTTTCTTCTCAGACACGATTCGGGCCATTCCATCGCCCGCCCTATTGCCTGACGGCAACAGGGTCCCACCCCAGCGGACGGTCTTCGAAGAAACTGCCAGCACACCTTATGTACCGATAAAACAAAAAGGCCTGCCGTGCAGATGCACGGCAGGCCTTTTACATATAGAGATTTACCCAAACAGGCTCTTTGTGTTGTGCATATAGACGGACAGGACTAATCCCACGCAGATATACAGCATCAGCACCGAACTGCCGCCCGCCGAGTAGAACGGCAGGGTGACGCCGATGACCGGCAGCACCCGCAGGTTCATGCCCACGTTCACCGCGATCTGGGCCAGCAGTGCACCGCCGATGCCCGCGCAGATGTAGCTGCCCAGCAGGTCCTCGCTGCGGGCACCTGTGTCGAAGGTCTTGATGACCAGCGCCAGCAGCACCCCCAGCACGATGCACAGCCCCACAAAGCCGATGGCGTTGCCCATCCAGCTGAGGATGAAGTCGTTGTGGGCGTTGGGCACGCTGTAGTACCGGCCGCTGAACAGCCCGTTGCCAAAGATGCCGCCGGAGCCGATGGCGATCTCGCCGCGCTGCTGCTGGTAGATGATGTTCTTCCAGGTGGCCTCGTTGGGAGCCCAGCCGGTGGTGTTCTCCGGGTCGATGACGGCCAGGATGCGGTACCACTGGTAGCCTTTGCCGATCTTATCGCTGAAAAAGGCGAAGGCGGCGGCCACCGCCGCACCGGCGGCTGCAATGGCACCGATGATATACTTCCAGCTCAGGCCCGCCGCAAACATCATGCAGCAGCCGATGATGCCGTAGATGATGGCGGTGCCGTCGTCGCCCTGCACATGGATGATGGCGATGGGGGCCAGCAGGTGCAGCAGCAGCTTTGCCAGCTCCTTGGGCTCGTTGATGCGGCTGCGCACGTTGTTCAGATGCATGGCAAAGGTGAGGATGAAGCTGATCTTCGCCAGCTCGGTGGGCTGGAAGGTGAAGCCTGCCAGCTTGTACCAGGAGTAGTTGTCGGTGTCGCCCGCGTTGTAGCCGATGGTCAGCGGGCCGATGCTCACGTTGCGGATGAACAGGGTGGGCAGCACCAGCCCCCAGGTGACGGCCACATGCACCGGCCACACCTTCACGAGGCTGCGGTAGTCGATGCAGGAGAGCAGCAGCGCCACGCACAGGCCCAGCACGGCTGCACCGCCCTGCACCACGGCGCGGCGGTAATCGCCGATGCCGGTGATGGCCCCGGTGAGTTCGTCCACGGCAAAGCCATTGCCCTGCTTCGTGGCCCAGGACGCCAGCGCCACCACGGCCATGGTGCTGCTGAAGATGCACAGCAGCAGGTAGAATTTATCGGTCCGTTTCCAATATTGTCGAATGCCTTCCAAGAAAGCACCACCTTTCAAAAAGAACACAGGGCATACAAACCCAGTTTATCCTTATTATACACAGGCGGCGGGGCCTTTGCAATCGCAGGAGTGTGAAATCCGTGTGGGAGCTTGACAAAGCCGGGCGGAGATTCTACAATGAGTACACGCGGCGGGGCGCGCAAAACGCCCCGTGGGCGCAAGAAGCAAAGCAAACGGCCGGACGCCGACCGGGGCAGCAAAGCTGCCGGAAAAGGGGCGTGCACAGACTGCACCGGCCCCGGAGGAATGGGAATATGAAGAATGGATTCGGGTGCCGCCTGGTGAGCGCGGTGTGCGCGCTGGCCCTGCTGGCCGCACTGCTGCCCACGGCGGCCTTTGCCGCAGAGCCGGACACTGCCGCTGCGCCGCAGACCCTGACCGCTGCCCAGGTGCAGGACATGCAGCAGGCAGACACCGCCGTCACCGCGCTGACCGGCAGCGACGATTACGCCGGGATGACCCAGGCGCAGCGCACCGACGCCGCGCTGGACCAGCTGGAACAGCTGGTGGACGAGGGCCTTGTGGCAAAAGGCTCGATCTACGCCGACGAAGAAAACGGCATGGTGAGCTTTGCCTACACCTGTGGTGCGCTGGGCGGCATCCTGACCGACCTGGACGAGGAGAACGACACCGTGGCCTTCCCGTCCGGCGAGGCACTGGACCGGCTGGCCGCCGATGCCTCCGGCAACGGCACACTGGGCAGTGCGGCCATCTACTACGCCTTTGACAACACGGTCAACTCCACCCGCTACCCCTATTACGCCTATATGCAGACCTACTGGACCTCCCAGGGGCTGGACACCACCCTGAACACCCGCGTCACCCTCTCGGACCTGCGGCGCATGGGCCGGTACGATGTGTGCGTGCTGAGCACCCATGGAGCCTATTATACTTATGAATACGGCTGGCTGTGGAAAAAGACGGCCACCGAACCGCTCATCCTGCTCACCGAGCAGTCGAACTTCTGGAGCGACTTCCGCTACGGGCTGGACCTGCTCAGCCACCGGGTGGTCAAGATCAACGGCATGTACGCCGCCACCGGTGCGTTTTTCCGCAGCGCCTACCGGGGCAGTGGCATCGTGCTCAGCGAGACCTGCGAGTTCTACGGCAAGAACGGCCATGTGGACACCTCCATTGCGGACGGCCTGCTGGCGGGCGGCGCAAAGGCCGTGGCCGGGTATGTGAACAACGTCTACTCGGTGTATTCCCGCAGTATGCTGTGGGACATGGTGAACCGGATGATCGCGGGCGACACGCTGGAACAGGCCGCCGACGACGCAAAGGAGACCTACGGCACCGACGATATCATCTGGTACAGCAGCCAGGGCGGGCGGCGGCCCCACGCGGCGGCCAGCTACCTGATGCTGAGCGGCGACCACACCGTGCGGCTGCCCGGTGTATCCGCAGCGGCCCCGGCCGAACAGCAGGCCGCCTGATATGCGGGCATTGCACTTTTGCACCAATTATATTATACTTAGGGATGGCAGAACCCACTGCCATCCCTTTTGTGTTATCAGAGAGGTATACTCTTATGGCAGAATACATCACCCATTCCCGCGCCGAGACCGTGGCGCTGGGCAAACGCATGGCCGCCGTCCTGGCACCGGGCTCCCTTGTGGCCTACACCGGCGGGCTGGGCGCGGGCAAGACCGCTTTCACCGAGGGCCTTGCCGAGGGCCTTGGCTGCACCGACCCGGTCACCAGCCCCACCTTTGCCATCGTGAACTACTATCGCGGGCCGAAGCCGCTGGCCCACTTTGACCTGTACCGCATCTCCACCGAAAACGACCTGTGCGCCGCCGGATTCTACGATTATCTGGACGAGGGTGCCATCGTGGCCGCCGAGTGGAGCGAGAACTTTGCCGACCTGCTGGCGCTGGAACACCCCATCCGGGTCAACATCGACCGGGTGGACGAGAACACACGCAGGATCACCATCGAGGGGGTAACGCTATGAACATTCTGGCCGTGGATACGGCGGGCAAGACCGCCGGTGTGGCCCTGCTGCAGGACGACCGCCTGCTGTACGAGGTATATCTGGACGCGGGCATGACCCACAGCGAGACCCTGATGCCCATGATCGACACCTGCCTGAAGATGTGCGGCATGACCTGCGCCGACATCGACCTGTACGGCGTCAACGCAGGGCCCGGCAGCTTCACCGGCCTGCGCATCGGTCTTGCGGCGGTGAAGGGGCTTGCTTTCCCCCGGGAGACCCTGTGCGCCCCGGTGTCCACACTGGAAGCGCTGGCCGCCGCCCACACCGGCGAAGGCACCGTGCTCTGCGCGCTGGACGCCCGCCGCGCCCAGGTGTACAGCGCGGCCTTTGACCTGGCGACCCACGCCCGCCTGCTGGACGACGACGCCCGGGCGGTGAGCGACCTGGCCGAATTTGTAGAAAATTGCAAAAAGCCCCTGTTTTTTGTTGGTGATGGCGCATCTCTGTGCTATAATAAATACGGCAATGTGCCGGGCGTGCTGGAAGCTCCCCCGGCGCTGCGGGGCGGCCGGGCCGGTGCGGTGGCGCTGGTGGCAAAGCAGATGGCGCAGGCCGGGCAGGCTGTGCTGCCGGAAGCGCTGCTGCCGGACTATCACCGTCTGAGCCAGGCCGAGCGGGAGCGCGCCGAGCGCCTTGCCGCCGAAGCCGCCGCAAACAAACCGCAGGCCTGAACGTCCTGCGCCCAAGAGAAAGGAATGCAATCCATGGCAAAACCCATTGCACTGGCCGCTGACCACGGCGGATTTGAATTGAAAGAAGCTGTCAAGGCCCATCTGGACGAGCTGGGCCTCGCCTATGTGGACTACGGCACCCACAGCACTGCCAGCGTGGACTACCCCGACATGGCCGTGCCCGCCTGCGAAGCCGTCGTGAAGGGCGAGAGCGACAAGGCTCTGCTGTTCTGCGGCACCGGCGTGGGCATCAGCATGGCTGCCAACAAGATCAAGGGCATCCGCGCCTGCTGCTGCTCGGACAGCTTCAGCTGCGAGTATACCCGCCGCCACAACGACGCCAACGCCCTGTGCATGGGCGGCCGCGTGGTCGGCCCCGGCCTTGCCTGCCAGCTGGTGGATATCTTCCTGAACACCGAGTTTGAGGGCGGCCGCCATCAGCGCCGCATCGACAAGCTGACAGCACTGGAGAATCGTTAAACCGTACCCGATAGAGCTATCTATTTAAAATAAGGAGCGTGTTTTTATGACCCCGATGATCGTTGAGCATCCGCTGCTGCAGCACAAGCTGAGCATTCTGCGCAACAAGCAGACCGGCACCAAGGAGTTCCGTGACCTCGTTGGCGAGATCGCCACTCTGCTGTGCTACGAAGCCACCCGCGACCTGCCGCTGGAGGAAGTGGAGATCGAGACCCCCATCACCATGGCAAAGACCAAGGTGCTGGCTGGCCGCAAGCTGGCCCTGGTGCCCATCCTGCGCGCAGGCATGGGTATGCTGGACGGCATGCTGACCCTGCTGCCTGCTGCCAAGGTGGGCTTCATCGGCCTGTACCGCGACGAGGAGACCCTGCAGCCCGTGGAGTACTTCTGCAAGCTGCCCCAGGATATCGACGAGCGCGACGTGCTGGTGCTGGACCCCATGCTGGCCACCGGCGGCAGCGCCATTGACGCCATCACCCAGATCAAGAAGCATGGCGCAAAGCGCATCAAGTTCATCGGCCTGATCGCTGCCCCGGAAGGCATCAAGGCCCTGCACGAGGCACACCCCGATGTGGACATCTACCTCGGCGCACAGGACGACCATCTGAACGAGAACGGCTACATCGTGCCCGGTTTGGGCGATGCAGGCGACCGCATCTACGGCACCAAGTAAACCACACCCCGCAATAAGGGACCCAAGGGCTGCTGCACGGCAAACGGTGCGGCGGCCCTTTTTTCTGTTTTCACCAAAAAGGAAATGACTTTTTCGGCGTGATTTTGCGATTCACGCCGCTTTCGGGGCGTTTCGCGCAATTTTCCCCAAAATCGAGGAAAATTATGCTAAAATTTAGGCAATACCGGGGGCCCTACAGCCCGGTCCTCGCAGTGAACGTAAAGGGGGAATACAAATGAGACAAAAGAAATTGGCCCAGCGCGCAGCATCCGCTGCTTTGGCAGCGTGCATGATGTTCACGTTGTCGGCCCCGGCATTGGCCGAAAGCACCAATGCGCTGATGCAGATGAGCATCAACAGCCGCAGCAGCATTGCACGGCTGAATGAGGAAAACAGTATCCCGGAAGATGCCGTGACGCTGGATATTGCAGACGGCGATATTGAAGTGTCGGTCAATGCCGAGAGTGTACAGACTGCCAAGCAGGGAGACCAGACCTACACGGGCGTATTTGTTGTTACAGGTACGAGTACCACAAGCAAGCTGGTTATCAAGGGCAGCAGCGGCACGGCTGCAAAAGTATACCTAAATGATCTGCATATCACTGTTTCGAGTGGTGCGGCTGTCTCTGTAAGCAAAAATGTGGACCTGTATATTGAGGGCAGCAGCGTCTTGCAGAGTGGTGAAAACTGCGCTGGTATCCAGAAAGAGGATGACGGACAGCTGACTATTGATGGCTCTGGTTCGCTGGAAGCAACTGGTGGTCAGAGTGGTGCGGGTATTGGTGGAGCGTTCCATAAGTCTGGCAACAATATCACCATCAATGGCGGCAAGATCATTGCACAGAGCACGACTGGCTATGGCTGGGGTGCAGGCATTGGCGGCGGCAATGAGGGCGATGGCAATAACATTACCATTAACGGCGGCGACGTAACAGCAATCGGCGGCAGTGAAGCCGCAGGCATTGGCGGCGGTATTCATGCAAGTGCAGAGAACATCACCATCAATGGTGGCACAGTAACTGCAAAAGCAGGTGGAGGTGCTGCTGCGATTGGCGGTGGACATGCTAACCCGCATGGAGGAAAAGGCACCAACATCAACCTTGTTGGTGGAGATGTCACCGTACAGAGCAATCATGGCGTAGCAACCATTGGTGGTGTTGATGGTGAAATCCCCATTCCTTCCACCTTCGGAGGCAGCCTGACCTATCTGGATGCCAATGAAAATAAGGACACCACCAAGACCAACATTGAAAAGTATGGCCCGGTGGTGAACGGCAAGGCCGTCAACAGTGTCAACTATGCTAATATCCTCGGCGATGGTGCTCTGAGCTATGACAAGAACACCAACACCCTGAGCCTGAACAAAAGCTATACGGATGCCGATTCCTATGTGGGAACTTTGACCATCTACGCTCCGAATACAACCGTTGATTTGAATGGTGGCGAATACTCGGTGCTCCAAGGTAAGCTGGTCATTGAAGCCGCAGCGGATGTGACCCTTACCAGCACTGAGGCTAGAGCGGTTGTCGGAGATGTAAATATCACCTGCGCCGGTAAGCTGAGCATTACCTGTGAAAATATTGCAGTAGACGGCAATCTGACTGTGAATAATGCTTCCAGCGTAGAGCTGATCGGCAAGAACAACAATGGCGGTACCGTTAACGGTGCGGCTGTTTTCAACAATACCGATGAAGTGACCATCCAGAATAAGGATGCAACCAAGGGTGCCGCAGGCAGCATCAGCTATTCCGGCAATTATGTCTACTACACCGCTGAGGGCGGTGCACTGACCGACCCGCGCATTACGCCCATCACCGCAAATGCAAGCTACCTCCACATCGTGCCCAGCGAACTGCACAGCATCACTGTGCCGGAAGGCTGCACTTTCAAGGTGGACGGCGCAGACCTCCCCACCGCCCACGCAGGCCAGACCGTCACCGTGACGGCACCGGACAAGGGCGACCACTTTGAGTTTGCAGGCTGGACCATCAGCCCCGACAGCGTGACGCTGACCGATGCAGATAAGCTCACGGCCACCTTCACCATGCCGGATGGCGACGTGAAGCTGGAGAACAGCTACAATCAGCTCTATGATGTGACTGTTAAGAAGGGCACCGCAACGCCTTCCTTTGCAAAGGAAGGCACCCTGGTCACCATCATTGCCGAATTCATCCCGGGCCGCAAGTTCGAACGCTGGGATGTGCTGGGCGATAACGTAACCGTAACCCTGGACAATAAGAACAGCAAAACCACTACCTTCAATATGCCGGCAGGCGAAGTTCAGGTGGAAGCAAAGTATAAGGCGCTGCAGTCCATCACCGTGAACGACGGTACCTATACCGTGAACGGCGAAACGACCACCGAAGCCGTCAAGGGCGACAAGATCGTTGCCACCGCAAACCCCGCACCTGAGGGTGAGAAGTTTGTTGGCTGGAATGTCGTGGGTGTCGATGGCCTGACCGACGAGCAGAAAGCCGTCTCGCCCATTGAGTTCGAGATGCCGAAGAACGGCGTGGAGCTCACGGCACAGTACAAGACCCTGCGCAACATCGTGGTGAACAATGGCACCTACACCGTCAATGGCACCGACGACAAGCAGGCTGTGGAAGGCGACAAGATCAACATCAAGGCAGCCGAGCGCCCGGGCTATCAGTTCGTGCGGTGGGAAGTCGTCCCCGATAATGTGACCATCACCGGTGTGAACAACGAGGAAGCCACCTTCACCATGCCGAACGAGAATGTGGAGCTGAAGGCGCGCTACAATAAGCTGTACACCATCACGGTGGATGGCGGCCATGCCGATGTGACCTCTGCCCTCACAGGCAAAGAAATCACCGTGGACGCCGATGTGCCTGATGGTAAGAAGTTCATGGGCTGGAAGGCCGATGGCATCACCCTGACGCCCGCCCAGCAGCAGAGTAAGCACATCACCTTCTTTATGCCGGAAGGCAATGTGACCCTGAAGGCCGAATACAAGACCCTGCACACCGTTACCGTGATCGGTGCAGATGGTACAAGTACCGTGCTGCCGGATACCTACATTGAGGGTGACACGGTCACCGTCAACGCCGAAAAATACGGCATCCCGGCGGGCGAGTTCGACAGCTGGGAAAGCAATGACATCCGCCTGACCACCGATAAGAGGCAGAGCCCGACCCTCACCTTCAAGATGGTGGACAAGAACGTCACGCTCATCGCAGTGCCCAAGACCCTGTTCACCATCACGGTGACTGGCGGCACGGTCAACGGCCAGAGCACCACTGCCCGCGTGAAGGCTGGCGACTGGGTCACCATCAAGGCCGAAAACAAGGGTGACGACTGGAAGTTCATTGAGTGGAAGCTCACCGGCCCGGAGAACTTCACCCTTGACACCAGCCAGTCCACCGTCCAGTTCCAGATGCCTTCGGGCAATGTGACGCTGGAAGCCGTCCAGATGGAGTACCGCACCGTTACCATCAACAATGGCAACAGCCCCACCACAGTGAACGATAAGGCTCTGCACGGCGACAGCATCACCGTCACCGCCGAGGAGGTGGATGGCAAGCGGTTCGCCTACTGGGAAGTGACCGGCCCCGACGGTACCAAAAAGCTGACGGATAAGAAAATCACCGTCACCGTTCCCGAGGGCGATATTACGCTGACGGCAAAGTATAACGAGCTGTACACCGTCACTGTGGACGACGAGATCGTGGGTGCTTTCATTGAGGGCGAATGGGTCCCGATCAAGGCCAATGTCCCTGCGGACCGGAAGTTTGAAGGTTGGACCAGTCCCGATACCCTGCTGAATGAACTGCAAGGCAACGAGAATAACGCGGAATTTAAGCTCCTCATGCCGGGCCACAATGTTACGCTGAATGCTACGACCAGCCAGCGCTATTACGTTACGGTCAATGACGAAGGTAACGAGCTGCATCCCAGCGAGAAGACGGAAGTTGCTGCAGGCGATTCGTTCTATCTTGAGGCTGCAGGCCGCGATGGCTGGGAGTTCATCGGCTGGACTGTGGACAACGAGGACGTTGCAAAGCAGCTCAACCTGACCAAGGCAGAGCGCCAGTCCTTCACGATGCCCAAAGACACTGATGTGACCATTACCGCAAACTACAGAAGGTACCGCACCATTACGGTGAACGGCGGTACCGTGAACGACAAAACTACGATTACTGACGCCCTGCGCGAACAGAACGTGGAAATCAAGGCCGTGTACGACCCGGAGGAGCAGGTCTTTGACCACTGGGAGGCCGAGGGCCCCGATGGCTGGGCATTGACCGAGGAGCAGAAGGGCGCTGAGAGCTTCACCCTCAAGGTGCCCAAGGGCAATGTGACTCTGACGGCTATGTACAAGACCCTGCACACGGTCACCGTCATCAACGGCACCGCACAAAACGGCGAGACTACCATCAAGGCCGTTGCAGGCGAGAAGATCACCCTCACCCCGAATCTGCCCGATGACCAGGAGTTCGACTGCTGGTACAGTGAAGACATCAACCTGAACGAAGAACAGCGCAAGACCCCGGAGCTGACCTTCAAGATGCGTGATTTCGACATCACCATTGAGGCAAAGTCCAAGCAGCTCTACTTCGTCGAACTGGCAGATGCCGACACCACGGCAAACGGCGAGTCTGGCAAGGTGGAAGTGAAGTCCGGCGAGGACGTGACGATCGTTGCGCCCGAACGCGAAGGCTGGAAGTTCATCCGCTGGGAAGTCAGCGATAATGCACATCTGGACAATGCGACTGCATCCGAAGCCCACTTCAACATGCCCAGCGGCAACGTGAGCGTGAAGGCTGTGTACTATGAGTACCACACCATCACCATGACCGACGACAAGGGCACTGCCTACAACGAAAAGGGTGAGGAGATCACCCGTGCCGTGCAGGGCGATGTGATCACCATCAAGGCAAAAAAGGACCGTGAAGACCACGAGTTCAACCGCTGGGTGATCACCCCGGATAACGGCACTCTGGTCGGCAAGAACGACCCCGAGGCTACCTTCACCATGCCGGACGAGGCCGTGGTGGTGGACGCGAAGTACAAGCATCTGCAGGGCATCACCGTGAACGGCGGCGCGGCCTACTATATGGACGGCACCCCCGTCGAGACCGCCAAGGCAGGCGAGACCATCGTCATCGTGGCGGAAGACCGTTCCAAGGACGGCCTGCGGTTCGCTTACTGGGAGGTCAACTCCGACAATGTGACCGTGGAAGGCGGCGAGAAAGCTACCTTTGAGATGGCGAAGGCACCGGTGGAGCTCACCGCCCACTATGAGGCACAGATCACCTACTCCAACGACCCCGCCATCTTTGATGAAGGCGTTGGCCTGCACGAGGATATTGTGTGGGAGAAAGTGGGCGACACCGTGAGCATCACCGCTGTGCTGGACAACAGCACCGATGAGGACGATATCGGCACCTTCCCCGGCATGACCTTCGACTACTGGGAGATCGTTACCCCGGAAAACCTCAATGTGACCAGCGGCCTCAACAGCGAGACCATCACCTTTGAGGTCCCGGAATGCGAAGTGAAGCTGATCGCTCATTGGAAAGACACGACCACCGTTACCCCCGCGGAGCCTCTTGACCCCGGCTTCCCCGTTGAGCCCGAGGCTCCCGCAGCGGACGGCTCCGGTGCCGTGATCGGTGTGGCCGCAGCCGGTGCAGCCATCTGGGGCGGCTACGAGATCACCACCCGTGTCATCCTGAACGACCTGCTGCCCGAGGGCGCAGCCATCCCGACCAACCGCGGTGAACTGGCAATGCTCATCTGGACCCAGAAGGGCAAGCCCGAACCCGCTGCAGAGCCCGACTTCACCGATGTGTCCGACACCGAGCTGGCCAAGGCGGCCCAGTGGTGCGTGGAGCAGGGCCTGCTGACCGCCGAGGACGGCAAGTTCGAGCCGGACGGCTGGACCCCGAAGTGGCGCGTCATCCAGGTTTGGAACCAGGCGTTCCCGAAGGAGTGAGCCCCATCCCCCGCGCATGACCCCTGAAGCATAAGCAAGACCCCCGCACCTGCAGCAGCGCAGATGCGGGGGTCGTTTTTTGTGGGGCGGCTCAGTCGGCGCTGCGCTCCTCTTTGAGGATGGCGGTCACCTTCTGCATGGTGTCCACAGTGCGGCGCAGCTCGTCGTCGCCCAGCTCCGTGCGCAGGCGTTCGTAGCAGCGCTTCATGAAATCGTGCTCCTCGGCCATGAGCTCCACGGCCTTGCTGGAAAGCTCCACATAGGTGCGGCCGGCTTCCTTGTCGGTCTTCCAGGCAACGAAGCCCTTGTCCTGCAGCTTTTCCACAGCCTTGGAAAGCTCGGTCACCTTCAGGCCCATGGCTGCGGCCAGGTCGGCCAGATAAACTTTGCTGCCCGGGTGCTGCGCGGCCTGCTGCCGGATGTAGTACAGCACGAGGTAATCTGCCCGCTGGATGGTGCTGAACACCTTGTCAACGTCAAAATTGTGCAGGAAAAACCATTCTTCCGGTGCGTGGGTCCATTCTGTGCGCATGGTGCTGCCTCCTTTTTACCGCTCGGTGCGGCGGACGTATTCGTGGGTGCCGCCCAGGCTCTTGTAGGCGGGGCGGATGATCTTGTTGGCGCTGAGCAGCTCCTCGATGCGGTGGGCGCTCCAGCCCATCACGCGGGCCACGGCGAACAGCGGGGTGTACAGCTCCATGGGGATGCCCAGCATGTCGTAGACAAAGCCGCTGTAGAAGTCTACGTTGGGGCTGACGCCCTTGAAAATTTTGCGCTCCTCCGCGATCAGCTGCGGGGCCATGCGCTCGATCTTGTTGTAAAGGGCAAGGTCCTTGTCGCGGCCCTTCTCGTGGGCCAGCTGCTCCACATAGCCCTTGAACACCACCTCGCGGGGGTCGCTCAGGGAGTAGACCGCGTGGCCCATGCCGTAGATGAGGCCCTTGCGGTCAAAGGCTTCGCCGTGCAGCAGCTTTTTCAGGTAGGCTTCCAGCTCCTCGTCGTCCTCCTGGTCGTGGAGGTTCTCGCGGATGTTCTGCATCATCTGCATCACCATCAGGTTCGCGCCGCCGTGGCGGGGGCCCTTCAGGGAGCACAGTGCTGCGGCCAGCGCCGAGTAGGTGTCGGTGCCGGAGGAGGTGACCACGCGGGTGGTGAAGGTGGAGTTGTTGCCGCCGCCGTGCTCTGCGTGCAGCAGCAGCGCCACGTCCAGCACGCGGGCTTCCAGTGCGGTGTACTTCATGTCCGGGCGCAGCATCCGCAGGAAATTCTCGGCCGTGGAAAGCTCCGGGTCCGGACGGTGGATGTACATGCTGCCATCCTTTTCGTAGTGGTTGTAGGCGTGGTAGCCGTACACCGCCAGCATGGGGAAGATGCCTGCCAGCTGGATGCTCTGGCGCAGCACGTTGGGGGTGGAAAGGTCTGCGGCCAGCGGGTCGTAGGAGGCCAGGGTCAGCACGCTGCGGGCCATGGAGTTCATGATGTCGTGGCTGGGCGCCTTCATGATGACGTCGCGGGTGAAGTTGGTGGGCATGGTGCGGCACTCGCCCAGCACGCGGCAGAACTCGTCCAGCTTTTCCTGGGTGGGCAGCTCGCCGAACAGCAGCAGGTAGCCCGCTTCCTCAAAGGCGAAGCGGCTGCCTGCCGAGCCGCGGATCAGGTCCTTGACGTCGTAGCCGCGGTAAAGCAGCTGGCCGTCGGCGGGCTTCTTGACGCCGTCCACATATTGGAAGGCGCGGATATCGGAGATATTGGTCAGGCCCGCCAGCACGCCCTTGCCGTTTTCATCGCGCAGGCCCGCCTTCACCCCGAACTCGCGGTAGAGGTCCTTGGGGATGCGGTCATGCTCGGCGCACAAAGGCTGCTGCTGGTCAAAATAACCCATTACGTTCTGCAGATGATCCATCGGTGTGTTGCTCCTTTCCCACGGCTGCTATGACAAAAAATTAAGTACCCTTTCAGATTACAGAAAGGACATTTCTATGTCAAGGTACAGTTTGTAAACAAAAAGAAAACAAAACGTCGAAGGAAAAAACAAAAGCGGCCGGTACATCCGTAAGGACATACCGGCCGCTGGTTTCAGAGGGTTACAGACCTGCGTGACAAGATCTGCAGGGTGTTTTCGCTTTATTTTGCAATCATCTCAGTATAAGCCAGCACCAGCGGGCCCACGCCCTTGGCGTCGTTGCAGACTACCGGCTCGCTGAAATAGTAGGCCAGAGAGCCGTCACGGTGGTCCTTGCCGCCGAGGCCCGCCACAAGGCAGATGCCGTCCAGCTGCAGGCTGCCGTCCGGGTTCTTGGAGAGGTACTTGTCGCAGGTGCCGTAGAAGGCCTTCTCGGCCCATGCGGCCATGCGTTTGGGCAGGTAGCCAAGACGCACGCCTTTGAGCACTGCGTAGGCGAACAGCGCCGTGCCGCTGGTCTCGAGGTAGTTGCCCTCCACGCCGGGGTGGTCCATCACCTGCCAGAACATGCCGGTCTCCTCGTCCTGGAACTTGTGCACGTCCTCGATGGTCTGTTTCAGCATGGCCATGATGCCGCGGTACTCGTTGTACAGCTGCTCGTCCATGCGCTCCAGCACGTCCACCATGGCCACCATGAACCAGCCCATGGCACGCAGCCAGAAGTTGGGGCTGCATCCGGTGACGGGGTCGGCCCAGTACATCTGGCGGCTCTCATCGTAGCCGTGGTAGTACAGGCCGGTCTTTGCGTCCCGCATGTGCTTTTTAATGTTCATGAACTGCTTGTAGCTGTCGATGCAGCCCTGCATCTTGTTGAAGCGGGTCTCGTACTCCATGTAGAAGGGCTGGGCCATGTAGGTGCCGTCCAGCCACACCTGCCAGGGGTAGATGTCCTTGTGCCAGAAGTTGCCCTCCTTGGTGCGGGGCTGGGTGGCCAGCTGGCTGCGGATGGTGTCGATGGCCTTGCGGTACTTCTCATCCCCAAAGATGTCGTACAGGGTGAACAGGTTCTTGCCCTGGTTCACGTTGTCGAGGTTGTACTCCTTGGGGTCGTAGGTCTTGATGGAGCCGTCCTCCTGCACGAACCAGTCGATGAAGCTCTTGGAGAAGTTCAGATACTTCTCGTCGCCGGTGGTCTTGTACAGGCTCAGGCAGGCGGTGATCATGCAGCCGTCGATGTAGTTCCACTTGTTGGGCTTGCCGCTGCGCACCTTCTCGATGTTCCACATGGGTGCTTCGGCGCTGGAATTGGCGATCAGGTAGTCCACATAGTCGCCCAGCATGGCGAGAATTTCTTCATGGGTCATGGTCTTAGTCCTCCTCAAAATGTCCGACGTTGGCAAAGCGCAGCCGTTCGCCCTCGTAGCCCTCAATTTTGACGTTGTGCAGGTCGATCTCCTTCACATTCTCGGCGTAAATGGCCAGCTTCTTCACATGGGGGCGGTTGTCCGCCATGGCGGCCTGACCGGCCTCGGCGTTGGGGTCAAAGGTGATGGTGACATTCTTCATGGTCACGCGCTCGATGGGCTGCTCCGGCAGGCCGTCAAAGTAGCAGCCCGCGAACTGGGCGTCGGTAGCCACGATGTTCTCCATGGTCAGGCTGCCCAGCTTCGGGGTGTACTCGTCCACCGGCATGGCGTCGCGGCACTGCACATAGGGGCCGTGGCCGTCCGGGTCACAGAAGTAGAACATATTGATGACAAACGGTGCCTTGACGCCCCGCATCTCCACGTTGCGGAACACTAGCCCGTCGATGACGGCGGTGTTGCCGCGGCCGCGGCGGGTCTTGACACGCAGACCGCGGTCGGTGTGGTCCATCAGGCACTGGGTGACCACCATGTCCTTCACGCCGCCGCTCATCTCGCTGCCGATGACGATGCCGCCGTGGCCCTTGTCCAGCAGGCAGTTGCGGATGACGGTGTGCTCGCAGCTCTTTTTCAGCTTCATGCCCAGGAACACCTTGCTGGCCTTCATGGCAATGCAGTCGTCGCCCACGTGGATGTTCACGCCGATGATGCGGGTGTACTCACAGCTCTCGGGGTCAATGCCGTCGGTGTTGGGTGCGTTGTAGGGATTATTGATGTTGAAGTTGAGCAGGTCGAGGCGCTTGACGAAGATGGGGTGGATGGTCCAGGAGTAGCTGTTCTGCACCGTGATGCCGTGCAGGCAGACGTTCTCGCTGTCCACCATGGCCACGGCGCGGGGACGCCATGCAATGCGCTTGATCTTGGGGTTTACCCACCAGTCGCCGTTCTCGGCGTCGCAGTCCAGGGTGCCCTCACCGGTGACCACCACGTCGTGCACCTGCGTGATGTTCAAAAGGCCCGCAAAGCTGCTCAGCGGGTTGCCTTCCCAGCCGGTGAGGTAGTATTCATCCACCTCATTCTCGCTGGGGATGACCCCGGGCAGGATAGGGTAGTGGGTGCGGTCGTTATCGCCCAGCAGTACGGCACCCTTCTCAAGGTACAGGGTGGTGTTGCTCTTGAGGAACAGGCTGCAGGTGCGGTAGCGGCCTGCGGGCACATACACCGTGCCGCCCTTGGGGCAGGTGGAAAGAGCTGCCTGCAGCTTGCCGGTGTTGTCGGTGGTGCCGTCGGCCACCAGACCGTAGCGGGAGGCATCCACGAAGAAGGTCTCGGCTTCGGTGGTGAAGGTGCAGGAAAGGCTTTCGCCTTCAGCCTGCACACCGACGGTATACTCGGTGCCGGGCAGCAGACTGAACAGGGAGAACACATTGGTCTCGCAGGCGTCGTAGACGGTCTCGCCGTTCAGCGTGACGGTGAACGGGTGGGCCGGGCGGTAGCACAGGCCGTTTTCCAGCTCGAAAACGGCGCTGCGCGTCATGGAACGAATGAGCGACAGATTCATGAGAGAACCTCCTGATGGTTTTGTCTTGCCCAAATGGGCTGAGCATGGTATGATGAAAGAAAAGGCTTTCGCGAGGAACTATGAAAACAGAACGTGAAAAAATCACCGGGAAGGTTGCGGCGGCTGCTCTGCGGCTGGCCGGGGAACCCTACACGCTGGAACCCGGGGAGGAAAACTGCTATCTGCTGCTGGTGTATGAGGGCAGCGTTCAGCTGGAATACGGCGGCGAGACGATGCTGGTGAACCCCGGCAGCGCGGTGCTGCTTGGCCCGGGCGGCGGCAGGCTACTGCCCCAGGGCAGTGCGGCGGCCGAACTGGTGGGCTGCCATTTCCCGCTGGAGGTGCTGCACGAGCTGCGCAGTGCGGCCGGGCGGGACTACACCCGGCGGTTTGCGTCCGGCCAGCGCACCGTGCTGTACGGCCCGGTGCAGTGGTTCAGCCGCCTGCGCACCCTGCTGGAAATGATGCGCAGCGCCGGTACGGAGCAGGATGACCCCGGCCCGCTGTACCTGCTGCTGATCCTGCACTATGTGGAGCAGGAGTGCATCGCCGAGAGCAGCGCCGCAGCCCGGCCCCGCAACGAGACGGTGGAGCAGATCTGCGCCTACCTTTCTGCCAACTACCAGCAGAAGTTTTCCCTCACCGAGGTGGCGGCCCGGTTCTATATCTCGCCCTATTACCTCAGCCGCCTGTTCCGGCGGGTGACGGGCCAGTCCATTGTGGACTACATCAACAACCGCCGCATCGAGGCCGCGCAGAAGCTGCTGGAGAACACCGAGCTTTCCATCAGCGCGGTGGCCGAGCAGACCGGCTTTGCCAGCGCAGCCCACTTCCGCCGCGTGTTCCGCGAGGTGATGGGCACCGGCCCGCTGCAGTACCGGAAAGGACATAAGAAGAAATGATGTATTCCGCCGTGGGCGGAACATGATGTGTTCTCTTTGAGAACATGATGTGCTTCGCAATGATGAGCCGCTTTGCGGCAATGTGCCGCAAGGCACACATCATCTGCCGCAGGCAGACATCATGGCCCGCAGGGCTGCATCATGTTTCACGCAGTGAAATACATCATAACAAAACACCCCCTGCGCCAACGGGATACGGCACAGGGGGTGTTTCGTCAGTTTCAGGGGATCTTACGCCGTACAGGGCAGGGGCTTAGCCCTTGACAGCACCGGCAGAGATGCCTTCCACGAACTGGTCCTGTGCGCAGAAGAAGACGATCAGCTGCGGCAGGATGGAAATCAGAGACAGCGCAAGGATCTTGTTCCAGGCAAAACCGGTATCACCGTCCATGGACAGCTTCACGAACAGGGACATCGGGTACTTGCCGGGGGTGCTGACGTAAAGCAGCGGGCCCATGAAGTCGTTGCAGCTCCACATGAACTGGAACAGTGCGCAGGACACCAGAGCGGGGCCCAGCATGGGCACGATGACCTTGTACAGCGTCTGGAAGGAGGAGCAGCCGTCGATGGCGGCAGCCTCGTCCAGATCACGGGGCACATTGCGCATGAACTGGATCAGCTGGTAGACGAAGTAGGTCTCAGTCGCAAAAGCGCAGTGGACCCAGATGGCCAGATAGAAGGGGCTGTCCAGCCAGCCGAACCGGTTGTACAGCAGGTACTGCGGCACGTTCAGAACGACCTGGGGCAGGAACAGGGTGGCCAGCATGATGTTGAACAGCAGCTTGCGGCCGGGGAAGTCGAAACGGCCAAAGCCGTAAGCTGCGATGCAGGCGGACACCACCGTGCAGATCACCTTGGGCAGAACGTAGCTGTAGGTGTTGAGCATGGCCTGCAGGATGTTGATGGAGCCGCCGAAGTTGTTCAGCGCACCGCGGTAGCCGTCCAGAGTGGGGTTCTTGATCCACAGGCCGATGCCTGCAAAGATCTCGCTGTTGTCCTTGAAGGTGGCGCTGATCATCCACAGCAGGGGATAGATCATAATCAGGCCGACCAGGATCAGGACGAAATACTTGAAGAAGGTTGCGATTTTATTCGATGCTTTCATTCCCATACTGGTCACCTTACCTTTCATCCGAGTAGTAGACCCACTTCTTCTGGCTGGTAAATGCGATGATCGTCAGGATGCAGACGATGATGAACATGATCCATGCCAGGGCGGATGCCATACCCATGTCATAAGACTTGAATGCGTAGTTGTAAACCAGCAGAGAGATCAGCGTGGTGGAACCACGAGGGCCGCCGTTGGTGATGATGTAGGGGCCATTGAACTCCTGGAAAGCCTGGCAGATCTGGGTGACCAGGTTGTAGAAGATGATGGGGGTGATCATCGGAACGGTGATGGAGAAGAACTGACGCCACTTGCCGGCACCGTCGATGGTAGCGGCTTCGTACAGGTCTGCAGGCACGCCCTTCAGAGCGGCCAGGAACAGCACCATGGCGGAACCGAACTGCCAGATGCGCAGGAAGCAGATGATCCACAGTGCGTAGCTGGGGTCGGACAGCCACTCCGGACCCTTGAACAGGCCAAAGCTGACAAAGCGCAGCACGGTGTTCAGCAGGCCGTCCTTGCTGAAGACAGCCTTCCACAGCACGGCGATAGCCACAGAGCCGCCCAGGATGGAGGGGATGTAGTAAACGGTGCGGAACAGGTTCACGCATGCGATCTTGAAGTTCAGGATGTATGCGATGAACAGCGCGAAGATCAGCTTCAGGGGCACGGTGATGAAGGCGTACTTGAAGGTGATGATCAGGGCCTTGGTGATCTTGGTGGTGGTGAATGCGGTGATGTAGTTGGCCAGACCGACAAAATGTACATCCTTGGCGAAGAAGTTCATATCGGTGAAGCTGTAGTACAGCGACTGGCCGAACGGAACTGCCTTGAAGACGACGAAGCCGATGATCCAGGGGATCAGATAAAACAGACCCTGGTATTTATCCAGCCATTTCTGGAACGGGGTACGCCCAACAGCAGGCGCCTTGCTTTCTTTCATCTGGGAAATCCTCCTTTTTAAGGAATTTCGGAGTATGAGACAGACACAAACCGGATACAGCTTTGTCAAAAATTTGTAATATATCTCTGACAAAAAAGGGGCATCTGCCGGTTGGGCGGCAGGTGCCCCTTGTATCGGTCAAAGGGTGCCTTTTATGTACGATCTTTTACCGCACACAGCGGCACACGAAGCGGGGACTTAGCCGATGGTGTAGCCAACATCCTCCATGCCTTCCAGCAGGGCGCTGACAGCGCTTTCGGGGGTCTCATCGCCGTAGTCGATGCTGTCGAACACTTCCTGATAGATGCCGGTGCCGGAAGCCTTCAGGTCGTTGTTCTCGAACAGGGGATCCAGCTTGTTGGTGGTGAAGGCCATGACCTTGCTGTTTGCATCAGCGACCAGGTCCTTCACAGCGCCTGCAGCCTGAGCAGCAGCCAGACCAGCCTTGGAAGCGGGGATGCCGCACTCGGAACCCATGATGGAAGCACCCTTCTCCTCGTTCAGCAGGAAGTTGATCAGGGTTGCGGACTCAGCAACGTACTGGCTGGTCTTGGTGATGGCCAGGCCCATGGAGACCTTGGAGAAGCCGCCGTTGAAATCGCCGAACTTGATCTCCTCGCCGACGGTGAAGCCGTCCTTGTTGTCGTCGTCCAGAGCGGAAGCGTACTTGGAAGCAGCGGAATCCCACTCGAAGATGCCAGCGATCTTACCGGTGATCCACTCGTTGGACTGGTGGGTAGCGGTATCGGAGTTTGCAGAGTAGTAATCCTTCAGGTTCATCATGACGTGGTCATCGACCAGGCTCTTGATGAAGTTCAGGCCCTCAACGATCTCATCCTCGCTGTAGTTCAGGGTGGAGGTGATGGGATCAGCCCAGTCCTTGCCGTACTTGGACTCGAGGTAGAAGACCATCAGGATCATACGGTCGTATGCGCCCAGGTGCATGGGATAGTAGTCATTGCCCAGCTTCTCCTGGAAAGCCTTGCCGGCGGCCTTCAGGTCGTCCAGAGTCTTGGGAACTTCGGTGATGCCAGCCTTGTTGAAGGTGGTCATGTTCCAGAAGAAGATACGGCCGGTCATGGAAACAGGCACGCACTGCTGAGCGTTTGCGACGGTGCAGGCATCCAGAGCAGCCTGGTCGAACTGGGTCAGATCCAAGAAGTTGGTGGTGGTGTTCAGGTCCACGAACTTGCTGCCGTCGGCAGAGTAGTTGTACAGCCAGTTCCAGTTGACCTGGCAGACATCCTGTGCGTTGCCTGCGATGAAGGCAGCAGCCATCTTCTCCTCCCAGCCGGACCATGCGGCGAAGGTGGGCTCGATGGTGATGTTGTCGTGCTCAGACTCGAACTCCTTGATGGCGTTCTGGTAAGCAGCGTGACGGCTGTCACCGCCCCACCAGCTGATGGTCATGGAAACAGGGCCATCGGTCAGGGCCAGGCTGTCATCTGCGGAAGCAGCGGGAGCAGAAGCCACGGAAGAAGCGGTGGAAGAAGCTGCGGTGTTGCCGCCGCAAGCGGACAGCAGGCCGGCAGCGCCCACAGCGCCGGTAGCCAGCAGGAAGTTACGACGAGAAATTGCCATGCTCATTTTTGTTCTCCTCCTAAAATGTAAAAACATCATCTGTGAACGGGGGTTCTGCACACACTCCGTTGTATACAATTGTGATAGCAAAAGCCCGCGCAAAAAGAAAGATGCAAATTGCAGATTTGCAGGACAAAAACGAACAAATATTGCTCTTGTTTTTGAACGGGAATTGACGCCTTTGCTGAAATGAATAAACTTCCGCTGAAAAACTGTGCAACTTGTATACTTCGACGTTTTGCATAGAAAAACCGCCCTCTGCGCAGGCGGAACAGCGATTTTGCAATAAATTTGTAAACATTTCCGCGCGGAGTTCTGCCTGGTTGGATACATTGTAAAAGAACAACAAAGAGAATCTTCATTTTTTTGTTCAAAAAGCAACTGATATATCAATAGTGCAAAAAATGCACTCTCTGATATATCAATCTGAAGCGGGACATGCTTGCACGCGCACTTTCCCCGCATCTGCTGCCGAAAAAAGTGCAAAAAAGGCCGCCGCATCTTTCAATGCAGCAGCCTTGTATACAAGAACGAGACGAAAAAGAACGTGAGATTACGCGTTTTCTGACGCATTCCCGGTTTTTGCGGCGTAGAAGGCGCGCTTTGCCTTGAAGTAGCACTGCGGGCACATGCTGACATACTGCACGTCGTTCTCCAGGTCGATGGCCACCTGCTCACCCTCAAAGACGAACCGGCCGTTCACCTTGCGGCAGTTGCAGATGGCTTTGCGCCCGCAGGTGCAGATGGTCTTCATCTCCTCGATGGTGTGGGCCAGCTCCAGCAGGCGGGTGGAGCCGGGGAAGCCCTTGAGCGAGAAATCCGCCCGCAGGCCGTAGCAGATCACCGGGATGTTCAGGTCCACCGTCACCATGAACAGCTGTTCGGCCTGCTCCGGGGTGAAGAACTGGCTCTCGTCGCACAGCACGCAGGCCAGCGGCTTTTCGCCCGCGGCGGCCTTTTGCACAGCGTCGAACACGTTCAGCTGGGGCGGGATGAGCAGGTCGGCCTTGCGGCGCACGCCCAGGCGGCTGACCAGTTCGTCGCCGCCCTTGGTGTCCACCTGCGGCTTCAGGATCAGCACCCGCATGCCCTGCTCCTCGTAGTTGTGGGCCACCTGCATCAGGGCGGTGCTTTTGCCGCTGTTCATTGCGCCATAGCGGAAATACAGTTTTGCCATGTTCGATCTTCTCCTTACAGAAGAAAAGACTGCTGCTCTTTGTGCAGCAGTCTTTTCTGTTATTACTATAATGGGTATGGCTCAGTCCTGATTGCGCAGGCGGTAGCCCAGGCTCATCAGGCTGTCGCCCAGGTGGACGTTCTCCACCACCACGTCGGGGTAGGGCACCGACAGGTCGTAGTGGGAGAAGTTCCAGAAGCCTTCGATGCCCAGATCCACCAGGCGGCCGCTGACCTGCTCGGCCCCGTCGCGGGGCACGCACAGCACGGCGACTTTGGGCTGGTGCTCGGCACAGAAGGCCTCCAGCTCGTCGATGTGGCGGATCTGGATGCCGCTGATCTCCTTGCCCACTTCGCTCTGGGCCACATCAAAGGCGGCGATGAGCCGGTAGCCGTTGGTGTCGGTGGTGATAAAGCGGCTCACGGCCTTGCCCAGACGGCCGCAGCCGATCAGGATGGTGGGCAGCAGGTCGCCGTTGCCGAACAGCAGCGTTTCCAGGATGGACAGAAGATTCTCCACCGAGTAGCCGATGCCCTGGCGGCCGTTCACGTCGCCGATGCAGTTGAAGTCCTGCCGCACCTGGGAGGCCGTGGTGCCCATCTGGGCGGCCAGCTCCCGGGAGGAAATGCTGGTGATGCCTTCTGCCTGCAGAGAGCGCAGATAGCGGTAATATTTGGGAAGACGCTTGATTACGGGAAGGGAAGCTTTTGCGGGTGTGGTCATGGGTGATACTTTCTCCTTTCAACCCCGAAAATGCGGCACTGCTTCTGGTCTGCTGTTCAGAACGCAGGCGTGGGGAACCTACGGAATCGTCTTATCATTTACAATCAATCATATAAAGTATACCGCACTGTTGTTCAATGTCAAATATTTATCAGAAAAAATTTCTGAAAAAACCTGAATCTTTATTCTTTCTTGGGGATGCATAGCCGGCCCCTGCGCGGGGAAAGCTGGCAGAAAACGATCCGCACAAGGAGGAAGCCTATGGCAGACAAGGCACAGCCGGACGAGCACCGGCAGCAAAAAGAGGATATTGAGGATTTTGGCACCGTCTCCCTCACGCAGGGGGCCCATGTCATCCACTGCCTGACCGTCATCGGCCAGGTGGAGGGCCACAGCGAGGCACCCCAGGGCCAGAAGACCACGAAGTACGAGCACGTCATCCCGCAGCTGGTGGCCGTGCAGGAGGACCCCCGCATCGAGGGGCTTCTGGTGCTGCTGAACACGGTGGGCGGCGATGTGGAAGCGGGCCTTGCACTGGCTGAGCTGATCGCCAGCGTATCCAAGCCCAGCGCAACGCTGGTGCTGGGCGGCGGGCACTCCATCGGCATCCCGCTGGCGGTGAGCGCGCGCCGCAGCTTCATCGTGCCCACGGCCACCATGACGGTGCACCCGGTGCGTCATTCCGGGGTGATTTTGGGAGTCCCGCAGACTATGCGCAGCTTTGAGCAGATGCAACAGCGCATCACCGGCTTCGTGGCGGCCCACAGCGGCATGAGCGAGAAGCGCTACACCGAGCTGATGCTCCACACCGGTGAGCTGGTGATGGACATGGGAACCGTGCTGGACGGCCGCCGCGCCGTGAAGGAAAAGCTCATCGACGAGCTGGGCGGGCTGTCGGAGGCGCTGCAGTGGCTGTATGGGGAGATCGAGAGGAAATAACACAACAATAGGTTTGCCATTTTCCCTTCTGCGTGGTACAATAATATAATCTGATATTATGTCTTTCACAAATGTGGGGAAGCGAGAAGAATGGCAACAAAAAAACGAAAATCCACCGCGCGGCGCGCAGCATCGCGGAAAAAGCAGGCACAGCAGCGGCTCCCGGCCGGGCTGGGCACCCTGTTCGCGGGCCTGCTGCTGGTCGTGCTGGCCTTTGTGCAGGGCGACTCGGTCTGGCGGGCGCTGCACGACGTGCTGTTCGGCCTGTTTGGCTGCGGCAGTTTTGTGCTGGGCGCAGCGGTGTGCTGCCTGGCCGTGCAGTACACCCGGGGCGAAGACCTGCTGCCCAAAATTTTCAAGCTGGTGCTGGGGCTCATCTTTGCCAGCGGCACGGTCATCGTGTTTTCCGGCATCCAGCCGCAGGGCCTTTCGGCCTTCCAGATGGCGGCGGCCTGCTACGAAAACGGCGTGAGCGCCTGGCTGGGCGGCGGCGCACTGGGCGCTGTGCTGGGCGGCAGCCTGCTGCTGCTCTGCGGCCGCCCCGCCGCGAACCTCATCATGCTGGTGCTGGCGCTGTGCGTCAGCCTGTACATTTTTGACCGGACCCCGGCCGAGGTCTGGCAGTGGCTGTGTGCCGTGTTCGGCGGTGCCCGCGCCCGGGGCGCAGCCCTTGCACAGCAGAGCGCCGAGCGCCGTGCCGAGCGCGCTGCCGCCCGCGCCGCAGAGGCCGAAGACGAGCCCGACGAGGGCTCTGAAGATGAGGAGGCTGAGGACGAGCCGGAGGATGCCGGCTTCCGTCTGGGCCTGCCGGACTGGCTCAGCGGCATCCGCAGCTGGGGCCACAAGGTGACCGAGGAGATGGAAGCCGAGGATGAGGGCGCAGCCCCGCAGCCCGCCCCGGCCCAGCCTGTTGCGCAGCCGGAACCGGAAACCCCGGTCATCACGCCGGTAAAGGTGAGTGCGCCCCGGCCCCGTGCGGCCTTTGACGTGGACCTTGGCCCCGACCACACCGAGGTGAAGGAAGGCGGCAGTGAACCCATTGAGCCGCTCATCGTCGGGCCCGGCGGCACCTTTGGACAGGACCCGCTGCGCCCGGCCCGGAAGCCCGCGCCGCAGCCCATCGTGCCGGACGCCGTGGAGACGGATGCGGCCGACTTCTTTGCAAAGCCTGCAGAACCGGTCCACCCTGCGGCAGAGAGTTTTGATACCCCGGTCATGACGCCGGTGGTGCCGACGATCCAGCCGGAAGCTCCGGCAGAGCCGTCTGCACCGGATGCCGTGGAGATGCCGGAAACGGCTGCCATCCAGCCTGCCGTCCCGGCGGCACAGGGGCATGTCAGCGCTGAAAACGCCGTGGCCATGCGCAGTGCGCCCGACGCCGACGGCTGGATCAGCATCACGGCCGAACCGGTGGAGGAAAAAGATATCAGCTCCCTGGTCGCTGCCGCCATGGAAAAGCCCGCGGCCTCGGAGCAGGCGGCAGCGCAGACCCCGGTGGAAGACGCCGAACCGGTGGACACCTTCCAGTATCAGTACCCGCCCATCGAGCTGTTTGAGCGCTCGCCGGACGAAAGCGACCCCACCGCGCAAGATGAGCTGAAAGCCAACGCCCAGAAGCTGGTGGACACGCTGGAGAGCTTCGGCGTGCGCACCCGTGTGCTGGATATCTCGCGCGGCCCGGCCGTTACCCGATACGAGGTGCAGCCCATGGCGGGCGTGAAGATCAGCCGCATCACCTCGCTGGCCGATGATATTGCCCTGAACCTTGCCGTGGCCGATGTGCGTATGGAAGCGCCCATCCCCGGCAAGCCCGCCGTGGGCATCGAGGTGCCCAACCACAAGCGGCAGGCCGTGTACATCCGCAGCGTGTTCGAGAGCCAGAGCTTTCTGCGCATGTCCTCGCCGCTGGGCATCGCCCTCGGCAAGGACATCGCCGGTGTGGCACAAGTGGCCGACCTGTGCAAGATGCCGCATCTGCTGATCGCGGGCAGCACCGGCAGCGGTAAGTCCGTCTGCGTCAACAGCATCATCATGAGTCTGGTGTTCCGCTCCAGCCCGGAGGACGTCAAGCTGCTGCTCATCGACCCCAAGGTGGTGGAGCTGGCCGAGTATAACGGCATCCCGCACCTGCTGATGCCGGTGGTCACCGAGCCGAAAAAGGCCGCCGGTGCGCTGGGCAGCGCCGTGCAGGAGATGGAGCGCCGCTACCGCATGTTTGCGGAGAACAACGTCCGCGACATCAAGTCCTTCAACAAGCTGGCGGCCGAGCGGCTGGACCTTGAAAAAATGCCCTACATCGCCATTGTCATCGACGAGCTGGCCGATCTGATGATGGTGGTGGGCAAGGATGTGGAAGATTCCATCTGCCGCATCGCCCAGAAGGCCCGTGCCGCCGGTATGCACCTGATCGTGGCCACCCAGCGCCCCAGCGTGGATGTCATCACCGGCCTGATCAAGGCCAACATCCCCAGCCGCATCGCGTTCGCGGTGTCCAGTCAGGTGGACAGCCGCACCATTCTGGATGGGGCCGGTGCTGAAAAGCTGCTGGGCCAGGGCGATATGCTGTTCATGCCCGTGGGTGCCCCCAAGCCCACCCGCATTCAGGGTACCTTCGTGCGGGATGAGGAAATCAGCCGCGTGCTGGACTTCATCAAGTCCAGTGCCACGGTGCAGTACGACGAGGCCATGATCGAGGCCATGGAAAAGCACGCCATTCAGGACGGCAAGAAGGGCAGCAGCGGTGCGGACTCCGACGAGGACTCGGACAGCGACCCGATGTTCAAACAGGCCGTGGAGGTGGTCATCGATGCCGGACAGGCTTCCACCAGCCTTCTGCAGCGCCGCTGCAAGCTGGGCTATGCCCGCGCCGCCCGCATCATGGACGAGATGGAGCAGAAGGGCGTCATCGGCCCCTACGAGGGCGCCAAGCCCCGCGCCGTGCTCATCAGCCGTCAGCAGTGGCTGGAGATGCAAATGAACCAGCCGGATGAATAAATAAAAAGGAGCATTATGGACACTTCTTCCCCAAAGATCTACACCGAATTTTTACCCATCAACCGGGCCGATATGGAAGCCCGCGGGTGGGACCAGCTGGACTTCGTGGTGGTGGGCGGTGACGCCTATGTGGACCACCCCAGCTTTGGCACCGCCATCATCAGCCGTCTGCTGGAAGCGGAAGGCTACAAGATCGGCGTGCTGGCCCAGCCCCGCTACACCGACTGCGAGGACTTCAAGCGGTTTGGCAAGCCGAAGTACGGCTTTTTCATCGGCGGCGGCAACGTGGACAGCATGGTCAGCCACTACTCGGTGGCCAAAATTCCGCGTGCCGAAGACGAATACTCCCCCGGCGGCAAGGGCGGTGCCCGCCCGGACCGCAGCGCCACCGTGTACACGAAGCTTGCCAAGGAAGCCTACCCTGACCTGCCCGTCATTCTGGGCGGTCTGGAAGCAAGCCTTCGCCGCTTTGCCCACTACGACTACTGGATGGACACCGTGCTGCCCAGCATTGCGGAGAGCTCCGGAGCGGATATCATCAGCTTCGGCATGGGTGAACATCAAACAGTCGAGATCGCCCGCCGCCTTGCCGCAGGTGAGCCGGTGGAGCACATCACCGATGTGAACGGCACCTGCTACCTGACCGACTTCGATCACCTGCCGGAACGCTATGTGGAGTGCGCAGGCTACAAAAAGGTGGCCAGCGACAAGGTGGCCTATGCCAAGGCCTGCCGCATCCAAATGGACAATCAGGACGTGGTCAGCGGTCAGATCATCGTGCAGAAGCAGAGCGAGAAGTACCTTGTGCAGAACATCCCGGCAAAGCCGCTGGTGCGCTGGGAGTTGGATAAGGTCTATGCCCTGCCCTACACCCGCCGTTATCACCCCATCTACGAGGCCATGGGTGGTGTGCCCGCCATCCGCGAGGTGCAGTTCTCCATCATCCAGAACCGCGGTTGCTTCGGCGGCTGCAACTTCTGCGCCATCCAGCTGCATCAGGGGCGGCGCGTCACAAGCCGCAGTGCGGACAGCATCGTGGAAGAAGCCGAGCGCATGACCCACGAGCCGGATTTCAAGGGCTACATCCACGATATCGGCGGCCCTACCGCAAACTTCCGGTTCCCGTCCTGCCGCGAGCAAATGCTGCGCGGCATGTGCAATGGCGGCAAGCACTGCCTTGCCCCCACCACCTGCTCCCACATGATCGTGGATCACAGCGACTACCTCAAAATTTTGCGCCGTGTGCGGGAGCTGCCGGGAGTGAAAAAGGTGTTCATCCGCAGCGGCATCCGTTTCGATTACCTTATGGCTGACCCGGACGATACTTTCTTTAAAGAACTGGTGGAGTACCACGTCTCCGGCCAGCTGAAGGTGGCCCCGGAGCACTGCGCGCCCAACACGCTGGCCTACATGGGCAAGCCGCCCATCGAGACCTTTAATAAATTCAAGGATAAGTTCTACGAGCTCAGCAAGAAGGCGGGCAAAAAGCAGTACCTGGTGCCCTACCTGATGTCCAGCCATCCGGGCAGCACCCTGAAGGACGCCGTCTATCTGGCCGAGTACCTCTATAAAAATCATATGCGCCCGGAGCAGGTGCAGGATTTCTATCCTACCCCCGGCACCGTGAGCACCTGCATGTTCTATACCGGCCTTGACCCCTACACCCTCAAGCCCGTGTTCGTGGAAAAGACCCCCGAGGGCAAGGCCCTGCAGCGTGCGCTGCTGCAGTACTATGAGCCCCGCAACGCCGAAAAAGTGGTCAAGGCTCTCAAGCTGACCCACCGCGAGGACCTCATCCCGCTGCTGGTGCCCGCTGAGGGCCGCCGCGCCGTGCAGCGCTCTGCCCGCCGGGCCGAAGCCGCTGACGTGACCATCCACAATGACGGCACTTACACCGTCCGCCCGCAGAAGGGCCATAACGGCAAGCCCGCCCACGGCCAGAGCCGCTCTGCCGCCCCGGCGGGCCGTCAGCCCAGCCCCGGTGCACGGTTTGCGCCCCACTCGGCACCCGCGCATAAACCGAAAAACAATCAACAGAAAGAGAATACGACGTGGAAAACTGGAAAGAAGAAAAAGTAAACCAGCATAAAAAGGGTTTGTGGCAGCGCCTTGCCGCGCTGGCCGTTGCGGCCACGCTGGCACTGGGCCTTGCAGCCTGTGATGCCTCAGCCATAACGCCGGGCGGCAGTGCGGATGTGGTGCCGAACCCGTCTTCTGCCGCTGCGGCAGTGGACACCGTGGAAGCCCCCTTTGAGATGCACTTCATTGACGTGGGCCAGGCGCTGAGCGTGCTGGTGGAGTGCGACGGGCAGTACATGCTCTACGACGGCGGCAATGTGGACGACGGCAGTCTCGTCGTCTCCTACCTGCAGAGCCAGGGTGTGGAGCAGCTGGAATACGTCTTCTGCTCCCACGCCCACGAAGACCACGTGGGAGGTCTGGCCGCCGCGCTGGCCTACTTCCCGGCGTACCACGTGTACAGCCCGGTGACCGAGGCATCCACCAAGTGCTTCAAAGATTTTGTCAAGTACACCCAGCAGCAGGGCCTGCAGGTGGAAGTGCCCGCCGTGGGCACCACCTGGCCGCTGGGCGGGGCGACCGTGACCATGGTGGGCCCGGTGGCGCAGTACAGCGACACCAACGATACCTCCATCGTGCTGCGCATCGAGTACGGCTCCACCAGCTTCCTGCTCACCGGCGACATGGAAAAGACCGCTGAGACCGACCTTGTGAACAGCGGTGTCAACCTCCGGGCCGATGTGCTGCAGGTGGGCCACCACGGTTCCAGCACCAGCACGGGCTATCTGTTCCTGAACTCTGTCCTGCCCGAGATGGCGGTCATCTCCTGCGGCGTGAACAACAAGTACGGCCACCCCCACGAGGAGACCTTGAGCATCCTGCGGGATGCGGGCGTGGACGTCTACCGCACCGACCTGCAGGGCACCATCACCATTGGTTCGGACGGCCAGAACTACACCGTGGGCACTGAGCACTTTGCAGAGGACGCCCAGCTGAACCCCACCGACCCGGCGGCGTCCAGCACGGCCCAGCAGGCGTACATCGGCAATGTGAACAGCAAAAAGTTCCACCTGCCCAGCTGTTCGAACCTGCCGGCAGAGAAGAATCAGATCTTGTTCTCCAGCTATGACGAAGCCGTGGAAGCAGGGTATACGCCCTGTTCCAGCTGCATCAAATAAGAAGGAATGCGAAAATGAGCAACCGGATAGACAAACCCAAAGAATCTGCGGCTGCGCTCGTCTGCAAAATGAGAGATGAACTTGGTGTGACGTTCCGGTATACGACGGAACGAGAGGCCGAAGATTACTTGACGGATGTAAATAATTACATGCGGGTGGGATCTTACCGCAAAAATTATCAGAAGGCGTTACGCGGCCCGGATACAGGCAAGTATGTGCATCTGGATTTTGCATGCCTTCAGGAGTTGGCGGTTCTGGATATGCACTTTCGATTTCTGGTGCAGCGCATGTGCTCGGATATTGAGCATGCGCTGAAAGTAAAGCTCATTGCAGAAATTGAAAAAGATGAAACCACAGATGGTTATGATATCGTGAAACAATTTTTGCAGCAGAATCCGGTTATTGTCCGAAAAATCGAGAGCACAGTTGCGTCGCCGTTCACAACAGATCTGATACATAAATATTTTTCGACACAAAAGATATTCAATGAAACAAAGGGACGCTATGAGATCAGGATCATTGACTGCAGTGATTGCCCGGCGTGGGTTTTGCTGGAACTTCTGACATTTGGAGATTTTCTGTACTTCTATGACTTTTACGCTTCAGGAAAATCAAAAATTCCTAGAAATATTCTGAACATGGTCAAAAGCATCCGAAATGCAGCGGCGCACAATAACTGCATTCTGGCCGATCTCAACCGCGGAAATGTCCGAATCCCAAAGGAAATCGATATTCAGGTCCAGAGCTTCCGCACCATCAGCAACCATACGCGGAAAGCAAAGCTTTCCAGCAGGCCTATGGCGGAATTTGCAGCATTGCTGTATGTTTATGACCTCACGGTCTGCGGAAAGGTGCGGCAGCATCGGACGGAAGAATTGAAAACATTCTTTTTTGGCAGGATGCAGGAGAAAAAGAATCTTTTTCGTGAAAATGAATTGATCCAAACAACGTATGATACTGCGATAAAAATGGTTGAAGGCTTTTTTGGGAATTGACAAAAGACTGAAAGATTACTATAATGATAGTAACATGAAAAAGCCGAAGGGCTTTTGTACGAACGGCGTTACGATGCCGTTCTATTTTTTAGCTGCTCTGTTTTTCAGAGCAGCTTTTTCTTTTATCTGTAGGGCTGCGGGATTGATAAAATCCCACAGGTGCGGTATACTTAAGACCACTTTATTTCAAAAAAGCAGGGAGGTGCGGCGAATGATCGGAGCACCGCAGCCGCTGGTGCTGGAAAAGCCGGCGGCCATTGATACGGCGCAGGCCGCACGCTACTTCGGTGCGCGGGGTACGCCGGACGAAAGCACGATGGCACTGCTCGAAAAATGCGCCGTGCCGCTGCTGGCGGCGGCGACGCCCCGGGCCGTCTGGCTGGAAGCCGATGTGGACGCGCTGGCCGAGGCGGGCATCCTGCGCGGCGGCGATGTGATGAAGCATCTGGAAGGCTGCCCGCAGGCGCTTTTGCTGGCGGTGACCTTAGGCCCGGCCGTGGACGCCCAGATCCGCTGCGCCGGGGTGGGCGATATCGCGGCGGGTGTTGCGTCCGACGCACTGGGCAGTGCACTGGCCGAACAGGCCGCCGAAGCTGCCGAAGCCGAGCTGCGCCAGTGGGCCGCCAAAGAGGGAAAGTATCTCACCGGGCGCTTTTCGCCGGGCTACGGCGACTGGGACATTGCGGTGCAGCCGCTGGTGGCAAACGCGCTGGACACGGTGCGCCGGGCGGGCCTGTGTGTCACCGACACCAACCTGATGACCCCGCGCAAGAGCGTGACGGCCATTCTGGGCGTCAGCGACCACCCGGTAAAGGGAAAACTGGCCGGGTGCGGCCACTGTGTGCTGCGTACCCGTTGTGAATACAGAAAGAGGGGAAAGACCTGTGCAAGCGAGTGAACTTTTCAAGCAGAGCAACACCATCCTGCTGGATGGCGGCATGGGCACCATGCTGCAGGCTTCGGGCCTGAAGCTGGGTGCCAAGCCGGAAGAACTGAATATCACGAACCCGGAGCTCATTGAGAGCATCCACGCAAAATACGCCGCTGCCGGCAGCCGCATCGTCAACGCCAACACCTTCGGCGCGTCGGCCCACAAGCTGGCGGGCAGTGCCTACAGTCTGGAGGAGATCATTGCGGCGGGTATTGCCAACTGCAAGCGTGCCTGCGCGCCCTATGGTGCCCTGACCACGCTGGACGTTGGCCCGCTGGGCGAACTACTGGAACCCAGCGGAACGCTGGCCTTCGAGGACGCCGTGAACGAATATGCCCGCATCGTCCGGGCAGGCGTTGCCGCCGGGGCCGACCTCATTTTCTTCGAGACCTTCACCGATCTCTACGAGCTGAAAGCCGCCCTGCTGGCCGCGAAGGAAAACAGTACTCTGCCCATTCTGGCCAGCATGAGCTTTGAAGCGGGCGGCCGCACCTTTACCGGCTGCACCGTGGAGAGCTTCGGCGTCACAGCCCGGGGTCTTGGAGCCAACGCAGTGGGCATCAACTGCTCACTGGGCCCCAAGGAGATCTACCCCATGGCAAAGCGGCTGGCCGAGGCCGTGCCCGGCGACTTCCCGGTCTTTGTCAAGCCCAACGCGGGTCTGCCCCGCGCCGACGGCAGCGGCTACGACATCACCCCGCAGCTGTTCGCCATGGAGATGAAGCCTTACCGCGACCTGCATCTGTTCGCGGCGGGCGGCTGCTGCGGTACCACGCCGGACTTTATCAAGCTGCTGAACGGCGTGTTCGCAGGCTGCGTGCCGGGCCGTCCGGCCCACAAGATGCCCTCGGTGCTGTGCAGCCCGGTGGATTTCGTTAATGTGGACGGCATCACGGTGGTGGGTGAGCGCATCAACCCCACCGGCAAAAAGCGCTTCCAGCAGGCATTGCGGGAAGGCGACATGAACTATATTCTCGAGCAGGCCGTCAGCCAGGTGGAAGCCGGGGCCCAGGTGCTGGACGTGAATGTGGGCGCACCCGGTGTGGACGAGCCTGCCATGATGCCGAAAGTCGTCAAAGCCCTGCAGAGCGTCACCAGCCTGCCGTTGCAGTTGGATTCCTCCAATGTGCAGGCGCTGGAAAACGGCCTGCGGGTCTACAACGGCAAGCCCATCGTCAACTCCACCAACGGCGAGCAGGAAAAGCTGGACGCCATCCTGCCCCTGTGCAAGAAATACGGCGCGGCCATCGTGGGCCTTGCCATCGACGAGCGCGGCATCCTGCCTGCCGCCGAGGACCGCGTGGACATCGCCCGCCGCATCACCGAAGCAGCCCTCGCCGCCGGCATCCCGCGGGAGGATATCTACATCGACTGCCTTACCCTGACCGCCAGCGCCCAGCAGAAGGACGTGCTGGCCACCGTGCAGGCACTGGAAGCCTGCAAAAAGGAGCTGGGCGTGCGCACCATTCTGGGCGTGTCGAACATCAGCTTCGGCCTGCCCTGCCGCCCCTATCTGAACACCACCTTCCTCACCATGGCCATGTACGCAGGACTCGACCTTGCCATCATGAACCCGTCCAGCGAGGAGATGATGGCGGCGGTGTACGCCTACAACGTGCTGACCAACCGCGACGAGCAGAGCACCAGGTACATTGAGCGTTACGCCAGCCGCGTGCCTGCGTCGGTGGCTCTCAAGCAGGCTGCACAGGCTGCCCCGGCGGCGTCGGCTTCCTCATCCTCATCCGGCGAGAGCGCCGAGCTCACCGGCCCCTATGCCCCGCTGATGAAGGCGGTGGAGAAGGGCCTGAAGGGTGACGCCGCTGCCCAGACCCGCGCCCTGCTGGAAACAAAGCAGCCGCTGGACGTGGTGGACGAAGCGCTGATCCCGGCGCTGGATATTGTGGGCGCGAAGTACGAAAAGGGCACCCTGTTCCTGCCCCAGCTGCTGCAGGCGGCCAGCGCCGCCCAGAGCGCCTTTGAGGAGATCAAGACCGCCATTGCCAAAAAAGGCGAGGGCAGTGCCAGCAAGGGCCGCATCGTGCTGGCCACCGTCAAGGGCGACGTGCACGACATCGGCAAGAACATCGTCAAGGTCATCCTGGAAAACTACGGCTTCGAGGTGCTCGACCTGGGCCGCGATGTGCCGGTGGAGACGGTGGTGAACACCGTGCGCGAAAAGGATGTGCATCTGGTAGGCCTTTCCGCCCTGATGACCACCACCCTCAAGAGCATGGAGGAGACCATTGCCGCTCTGCACGAGGCAAAGCTCGACTGCAAGATCATGGTGGGCGGCGCGGTGCTCACGCCGGAGTACGCCGAGAAGATCGGCGCCGACTGGTACGCCAAGGACGCCAAGCGCAGCGCCGATATCGCAAAGGAGTTCTTCGGGGCGCAGTAAGCAGCAATAGGCGCATGCCAACAGGGAGCTTTCTCCGCGAACAGCCCGGGACTCCAGTCCCGCCCCAACGCTTACGCGCCGGGGCCCCACCCCCAGGTCATTCGCCGGAGAAACTCCCTGCCGTCCTGCCCGGCCCGCCGCCCTTTTTATCACAGCAGAATCTATTTGCAAATTGTTCAAAAACTCCACAAAGAAATGCCACGATTGTCTGGTAACATAAGGGTGCAGTCAGGGAGATGCAAAGACACCTCCCAAAAGTCAACAAGGGCTTTCACCTGCGGGGGCCGGTGCAGCAGCACGACCCAGCAGGTACTTATGAAAACACTGTCCCCCGTCCCATGCCAGGCAATCGCCCGGGCGGCGGACAGACTACCAAATCCCTCCTGATCTGCCGCAAAGTTCGGGAGTTTCCATACCGCAGCCAGCACCGCTTTATCCTCCTTTCCACGGTGCTGGCTGCTTTTGTTTTGTCTGAAGAAAATGATTTAGAATAGCCGCCGCGTGCGCTCTGGCTATTTTCAGCGGAAATTTTATGATAGTTTGCCCCTCGGAAAATCTGCGGATTTTCCGAGGGGCTTTTTCACGAGAAGGGATGAAAGCGAAAAAACTTCGTTTAAATAAAAAGCTCCCCCTTTCGGGATCGACTTCCCCCGGCCGGGGGAAGATGGCGAAGCCAAAAAGGGGAGCACCTGTCGAGCGAATGCGAGACTGAGAGGGTTATACAGTTCGTTTTACTTCTTTGCAGTTCGACAATCTGTTGCTGACTTTGTCCGCCAGCGGGGAGCCGAGGGCTCCGGCGGCAAGGCCCAGCGCGATGCCGCCCAGAATGTCGGTGGGGAAGTGGACGTAGAGGTACAGCCGGGTGAAGCCGATGAACGCCGCCAAAACCAGCGCAGGCACCCCGAGCCTGCGGTTTTGGAACCACAGGGCAAATGCCGCCGCAAAGCCCGACGCCGTGTGCCCGGAGGGGAAGGACCAGCCGTGCGGCCGGGCCACGAGGGTGAGCATCTCCGGCCGGATATCGCAGGGCCGGGGCCGGGCGAACAGCGGCTTCAGGATAAAGTGCCCGGAGACCATGTACAGGCACAGTGCCAGCGCCATGGCAAAGCCTGCCTTGCGGGTGCGCCGGAACGCAAGAGCCAGCACCGTGAGGGCAATCCAGAGCTCGCCGTGGGCTCCGGCGGCATCGAAGAACACGGCCAGTGCATCCAGCACCGGGCAGCGCAGGGCCTGCAGGGCATCCAGAATGGTAAATTCAAAGGGCATCGCGTTTGCCTCCCGTCTTGTCTTTCTGCTTTTATGGTAGCACAGCGGGCAGTGCAGAACAAGGACGAGACTTGTACAAAGAAGAAAGAAATGTTAAACTGAAGATAAACAGGACTGGAAAAACCAAAATTTTGCAATAAACAGATAAAATAATACAAAGAGGAACACGAAATGAAGCGGGAGAAGAAGGCAAAGCAGGATCACGGCACCGTGTTCAGCACGCTGTGCATGGTGCTGTTCGGCGCGGCGCTGGGCATTTTTGCGGGCAAAGATCTGTTCGAGATCGTGGAGGGTGTTTCCTTCGGGGAGTACCTGCTGCATGTCGCCTGGCTCATCGTAATGATGACGGCGGTGTTCTACCTGCAGACCATCCTGCACGAGGGCGGGCACCTGGTGTGTGGCCTGCTGACGGGCTACCGGTTCGTCTCCTTCCGCATCGGCAGCTGGATGGTGCAGCGGGAAAACGGACGTCTGCGCTTCCACCGCTACACGCTGGCGGGCACAGCCGGGCAATGCCTGCTGGCCCCGCCGGAATTGACAAACGGGAAAATGCCCTATAAACTCTACAATCTGGGCGGCGTGCTGGCGAATCTGCTTGCGGCGGCGCTGGCGGGCCTTCTGGTGGTGCCGTGCCGGAACGTCTGGGACGCAAAGGTGCTGTTTGAAATGCTCTGTGTCGTTGGCCTTGGCACTGCGCTGACCAACGGCATCCCGCTGCGGGTGCAGGGCGTAGCCAACGACGGGGCCAACGCCCGGGACCTGGGCAAGGACCCGGCGGCGCTGCGGGCGTTCTGGGTTCAGCTGAGCATGAATGCCCGGCAGGCTGAGGGGGTGCCCCTGCGGGAGATGCCGGAGGAATGGTTTGCGCTGCCGGATGGCGGGCTGGACAACATCATGCTGGCTTCGCAGGCTGTGCTGCACGCGAACCGTCTGATGAGTGAGCAGCGCTTTGCCGAGACGGCGCAGTGCATCGACGCGCTGCTGCAGGGGGATACGGCCATCCTGTCGCTGCACCGGAAGCTGCTGCTGTGCGACCGGCTCACCTGTGCACTGCTCACCGGCGAGGACGCCGCGCCCTGGCTTGTGCGCTGGAACAGCAAGGAGATGAAGGCGTTCCGCAAACAGATGCGCAGCTTCCTGAGCGTGCAGCGCACGGAATATCTGGCGGCCCTGCTGGCGGAAAGGGATGCTGCCAAGGCGGAAGTTTTCCACCGGAAATTCGAGCAGCGTGCAAAGACCTACCCCTATGCCGCCGAGGCGGCAGACGAGCGGGCGCTGGTGGAGTTGGGCGCACAAATGGCATAAAAAGACCCCTGCGGTGCTGGCCGCAGGGGTCTTTGGCATCATCAGAGAAGTTTGTCCAGCGTTGGGTAGCTGTCGATGGCACCATGCTGCTGCACGCTGATGCCGCAGAACTTGTTGGAGAAAGCGAGGTATTCGTTCAGCTTCGTTTTGCTCAGCTTCGCCAGCTTTTCCAGCGTTACGCCGTCGCGGGAAAGCTGCCACAGGAAGGAGCCGATGAAGCCGTCGCCTGCGCCGGTGGTGTCCACGGCCTTCACTTTCTGGCAGGGGGCAAAGCCGTGGGCCGTGCGGGTATAGGCGTGGGCACCTTCGCTGCCGCAGGTGTAGAGCACCAGCTGCACATCGCCCACAAACAGCTGCGGCAGGGCCGTTTCCATGTCCGCCGTGCCGGTGAGAAACTCCAGTTCTTCGTCCGAAATTTTCAGGATGTTTGCAAGCGGCATAAACTGCAGCACGGTCTCGCGCAGCATCTCGCGGTCCGGCCAGAGGGGGAAGCGCAGGTTTGGGTCAAAGCTGACGATGGCTCCGGCCTCCCGTGCGGCGCTGATGGCAGCTAAGTGGGCGTGGCGCATGGGGCTGTCCACCAGCGAGACGCTGCAGAAGTGCAGGGCAAAGGCGTCGGCGAACCAGGCCGGGTCGATCTGCTCCGGTGCATACAGCAGATCTGCCGATGGTTTGCGGTAGAAGCTGAAGGTGCGGTTGCCGTCTTCCTCCAGGCTGACGAAGGCCAGGGCCGTGTTGGCCTTGTCGGTGAAAGCCAAGTGAGAAAGGTCGATGCCGCAGGCTTCCAGCTCCCGGGCGATCTTGTGGCCGAAGGGGTCGTCGCCCAGCTGGCTCAGAAAGGCGCTTTTGCCGCCCAGCCGGGTGAACGCGGCGCACACATTGGCCGGTGCGCCGCCGGTGCGCGGGCTGAAGGACGGCACCTCGTCAAAGGAGCAGCCCACCTTGGACGGGATCATATCAATGAGTGCTTCGCCGATGGAAAAGAGCGTATCGCCGGGCATAGAGAACCTCCGAAAATCTTTTTATAAACTGTAGACCAGCGCATCCGTGCCGCTGATCTTCACCGCAACATCCCCAGCTGCGGGGTAGTACCGGGTGCTGAACACGGCCGCGCCGTCGTTCAGGAAAATTTCCAGCGAGGAACGGTCGCCCACCACCCGCACGCTGCGGCAGGGAGCAGAAAGTTTTGTGCGGCGCTGGGTGCGGCCGCTTGCCTGTGCAGGGTCGGTGAACTGCAGAACACAGGTGCTGTCCTGTTCAGTATACACCAGCTCCACGCCGCGTGCAACGGTGAGGGCAAAGTCCCCGGCGGGCGCGGCGGTCAGGTCGAAGCAGGGGGAGAGGGATGCTTCCTCACCGTTCCGCAGTGTCAGGGCTGCGGCGCTGCGGCGGGCGTCCAGCTCCGGCACCGGGGTCTGCAGCAGGGTGCCGCCCGGGCCTTTGGTCAGCAGGCGCGGCACGGTAAAACAGTGCTGCCAGCCGTGGGCCACCGTGGGTGCGTTGCCGTAGTCGGCGTCGGGCATGCCCATCCAGCCGATCTGGATGCGGCGGCCATTCTCGTCCACAAAACTTTGCGGGGCGTAGTAGTCAAAGCCTGCGTCCATCTCATGGAACTCGCCCAGCGTGCATTCTCCGCGCCAGTCGCCGTACACGGCAAAGTAGCCGCAGCCGTAGACGTTCTGGCACGCGATGCCCTGGGGCGACACGGCCAGATACCACTGGCCGTCGAGGCAGAACAGGTCCGGGCACTCCCACATATAGCCGAAGGTTTCCGGGGTGGTGAGGGTATTGATGTGGTTCCAGTGCAGCTTGTCGGTGCTTTCCAGCACCAGCACCTCGCCCTTATCTTCCAGCGTGCGGGCACCCAGAACCATGTAATACTTGCCCTCGTAGGCGAACACTTTCGGGTCCCGCACATGGCAGGTGAGCCCGGCGGGGTAATCCTTGTTGTACAGCAGGCACTGCTTGCTGGCCACCGTTTTGCCGTCGTGGCTGACGGCAAGGCAGACGTTGTGCCCACGGCCCTGCTTGATGTAGTCGTAGTCGCCGGGGTGCTTCACGTTGCCGGTGTAGTAGAGGTACATCTCGGTGCCCTCGATGAGCGCTGAGCCGGAGTAGACGCCGTGGCAGTCAAACGGCTCGTCCGGGTAGAGCATCACGGGCAGCGGTTCCCAGTGCATAAGGTCAGTGCTGACGGCGTGGCCCCAGTGCTTGACGCCGCCGGTCACATCAAAGGGGCCGTACTGGAAAAAGGCGTGGTACTGCCCGCCGTAGACGCACAGGCCGTTGGGGTCGTTCAGCCAGCCCACCGGCGGCTGCAGATGGAACTGCTGGCGGTAGGGGTCGGCTTCCACATCGGCCTTGCCGAGGGACTCCACCAGAGGGACAAGCTTTTTCAGATCGCGCTGGAGTGCATTCATGCCTTGACCTCCTCAGGCTTCCAGATGACCCAGGTGACGGCAAAGGACACGCCGAAGGAAATCGCCATCATGATGATGTACTGCAGGGGCATATGCAGGTGCAGCAAGATGCCGAAGACGCCGGTGACGCCGGTGCCGGTGGCACCCAGACCCACGATGCTGGCGTACAGAGCGCCGCAGGCACCGCCCAGCAGGCCGCCGAGGAAGGGCTTGAAGTAGCGCAGGTTCACGCCGAAGATAGCGGGCTCGGTGATGCCCATGCAGGCAGACAGGGCAGAGGGCAGGGCCATGGACTTGACCTTGGTGTCCTTGGTCTTGAGGGCGACGGCCAGAGCGGCACCGCCCTGGGCAACGTTGGCGGCACTTGCCAGCGGCAGCCAGTAGGTGTAGCCGTAGCGGGCCAGCTGGCCCAGGTCGATCAGGGTGTACATGTGGTGGATACCGGCGACCACGGTGATGGCATACAGGCCGCCCATGATGAAGGAGCCGATGCCGTAGGGCATGGTGATGAGGGCCTGCACACCGGTGATGATGCTGTTTTCCAGTTTGGTGAAGACGGGGCCGATGGCGGCGAGGGTCAGGTAGCCGGTGACGAACACGGAGACCAGCGGGGTGACGAACAGGTCAAACATGGCGGGCACGACCTTGTGCAGACGCTTTTCGATCTGGCACATGAGCCACACGGCGATGATGACCGGGATGACGTGGCCCTGATAGCCCACCAGCGGCACCGAGTACAGGCCGCCGAACACCGGCTGCATCACGTTGACGCCGTTCGAGACGGTCCAGGCGTTCTGCAGGTCGGGGTGGATCATGATCATACCGATGACTGCGCCCAGATACGGGTTACCGCCGAACACTTTTGCGGCAGAGTAAGCGATCAGGATGGGCAGGAAGGTGTAGGCCGTGTTGGAGAACAGCTTTGCAAAGACATACACCGAGCCGGTGGTGTCGATGTTCAAGAAGCCGTTGTTCACCATGAAGTTCAGTGCTTCCATGATGCCCATGAGGAAGCCAGACGCCACGATGGCCGGGATGATGGGCACGAAGATGTCGCCCAGGGTCTTGATGGCACGCTGATACCAGGGTGCCTTGGCGGCAGCGGCCTGCTTGACTTCTTCCTTGGTGCCGCCCTCGATGCCGGCCAGCTGGATGAACTCGTCGTAGACCTTGTTCACCGTGCCGGTGCCGAAGATGATCTGCAGCTGGCCCTGCGCCTCAAAGACGCCCTTTGCGCCTTCGGCGTTTTCCAGCTCCTGCTTGTTGACTTTGCTGTTGTCCGCAATGACCAGACGCAGGCGGGTGGCGCAATGCGCTGCCGAAACGATGTTCTCTTTGCCGCCGATGCAGTCCAGAACCTGCTGTGCCGCGTGTTTGTAATCCATAGCTTTCTCCTTTTCCTGAATGTGGGTGGGCAATTTGCTTGAAATCGGTTTCACTGACATTATTATACGCTGAACAGCAAATTGTTTCCATTCGCAGGGGGCATAAAATTGGGACTGGTTCTGTTATTGATTTCACATGGTTTCATATGGCATATGGGTAAAAGTGCTTTGCCGGGCGGGGAAAATTTGTGCTTTTCCAGCTGGCGCGATGCTCCCGCAGGGAGCCAACGCCAGCAGATGCCGTTTGCCGTTACGGCCCCTCCCGTGAAAATGTGTTTGGAGCGGCCCGCAGGCCGCGACAAACACGAAATATAAAAAATAATTTTTCCGCTGATATTGTCAGAGCGCAAGCGGAGACAATTTTAAATCGTTAGTCCCCGGTACTCTCCCGTTCCATCAATTCAAACCCCAGCATCTGGCTGCGGGGCACGGCGTGCGGGTCGGCCAGCAGGTCCATCAGAAGGGCGGCGGCATCGCGCCCGGCGGTCTTGTAGTGCAGGTGGGCACTCGTCAGCGGCACAAAGGCATTGCGCCCCACCTTGCTGTCGCCCACCGATGCAATCATGACATCTTCCGGGATGCGGATGCCGTGCTCCCGGCAGTACTGCATCGCCCCCAGCGCAATGGCGTCGGTGGCGCAGAACAGGCAGTCAATGTGCGGGTTCCGCGCCAAAAGCTTTGCAGCCTGTTCGTAGCCGGATTCCTGGCTGAACTTTGCCACAGCCATCCGTTCCGGGTGCAGGGGCAGCCCGGCGGCTTTCAGGGCGGCTTCGAAACCCGCCCGCCGCTGCTGGCCCGCACACTTGTCCAGCAGGGTCACGCCGATGTAGCCCGGGGCCCGGCGGCCCTTCGCCAACATGTGGGCCGTGGCAGCCTGCGCGGCCCCCGCGTCGTCGTGGTACACCGAGCAGCAGCCGGGGAAGTTCTGGCCTAAGATCACGATGGGCACATGCAGATGCTCCAGCAGGGTTTTGTGCTCCGGGGTGTAGAGTGCTGCAATGAGAATGATGCCGTCTACCGTATGCAGGCGCAGGGTGTCCAGCGCCTGCAGTTCTTTTTTGGTGTCGTTGGCGGTGTTGATGAGCAGCAGCTGATAGCCGGATTCTTCCAGCACGCTGCCGATGCCTTCCACCATGCGGGGGCAGCTGTCGCTGGAGAGCTTGGGCAGGATGACGCCCACCTGCCGGGTGCGGCGGGTGCGCAGCATCTGGGCCTGCATACTGGGGCGGTAGCCGGTGGCCTCCACCGCCGCTTCGATCTGGGCGCGCTTTTCGGCGCTGAGGTAACCGCCGTTGAAGTAGCGGCTCACCGCCGCCTTGGAGACCCCGGCATATTGGGCAAACTCGGTGATATTCATAAAAGCAACCTCTTAAAATATATAGACCATTTAAAATTGTCTCCGCTTCGCTCTGACAATATCAGCGGAAAAATTATTTGTATATCTGTAAATCAGAAAAGCCTGCGGGCTTTTCTGATTTACTTTTTCACGGGAAGGGCTGTAACGACAAACGGCATTTGCTGCTGTCGGTCTTGCGACCGTCGCGCAGCGACTTCAAACGGCGGAACACAAAAAATCCTCTAGCGAAGCGACTTGGATTTTTTGTATGGAGCCCTTCTGCTTTGGGGTCTGAAAGGGGCGAGTAGCCCCTTTCTCGTCAGGGGTAAGTGGAGTCCAGAGGATGAGAGGGGCGCGTCGAAACGCCCCTCTTGTCCTCTGGCCCAGCGGAGCGTCCGGCGGCGCTGCCGCCAACAAAAGGCATATAACCTGCCCTACTCGAAATCATTCTGCACGGAAAGCCATTTTACACGCTCTATAGCCTTTTTATGTTGACTTAACAAACGCATTGTGTTACAATACCCCACTGTGTACAACGAATCGTGAAAAAAAGGAAAACTTTGATGAACCTGACAAAGCAATTCTTTAAATATGTATCGCAGAACATCTTCGGCCTGCTGGGCACTTCGTGCTACATTCTGGCCGATACCTATTTTATCTCGCAGGCGGCGGGCACCGACGGCGTCACCCTGCTGAACCTCTGCCTGCCGGTGTATAACTTCATCTTTGCCATCGGCTCCATGATCGGCCTGGGTGCAGCCACCCGCTACGCCATCCTCAAAGCCCAGGGCGATGGCCGCTGCCAGAAGTATTTTTCCAACGCCATCTTCTGCGCCTGTGCGCTCAGTGTGCCGTTTTTGCTGGTGGGCATCTTTGCACCCGGGGGCCTTCTGCGGCTGATGGGCGGCGATGCGGGCATCGTGGCGCTGGGCATCCCATATGCCCGCATCTTCCTGATGTTCACGCCCTTTTTCATGTGCAACTACATTGTGTCGGCCTTCGTGCGCAACGATGGCGACCCGTCTCTTGCCATGGTGGCGACATTGAGCGGCAGTCTGTTCAACGTGGTGTTCGACTACATTTTCATGTTCCCCATGGGTCTGGGGCTGGCCGGTGCCGCGCTGGCAACGGCGGTGTCGCCTATTATCAGTATCGCCATTTGCAGCCGTCACTTCTTTAAAAAGGAGAACACCGTGCAGTTCGTGCGGCAGCTGCCCTCGGCAAGGCTGCTGGGCCAGAGCTGCCAGCTGGGCATCTCCGGCTTCGTGGGCGAGATGAGTTCCGGCGTCACCACCACGGTGTTCAACTTCCTGCTGCTGGGTCTGGCGGGCAACGTGGCCGTGGCGGCCTACGGCGTGGTGGCAAACTTTGCCCTTGTGGCAACGGCCATTTTCAACGGTGTGGCGCAGGGTGCCCAGCCGCTGGTGAGCGAGTGCTACGGCAAGAGCGACTGCGCCGGGGCAAAAAAGCTGCTGCTTCTCGGCAGCTGCACGGCACTGGTGCTGGCAGCGGTGCTGTACGGCATCATCTTCGGCTTCACCGATGGGCTGGTGGGTGTGTTCAACAGCGAACACTCCGCCCAGATGGCGCAGTTCGCCCACATGGGCATGCGGCTGTATTTTATCGGTTACTTCTTTGCCGGGTTCAACATCGTGGCGGCGGGCTACCTGAGCGCTACCAACCGCCCGGTGGAAGCGTCCATCACCTCCATCTGCCGCGGCATGGTGGCCATCGTGGCCTGCTCGCTGGTGCTCAGCGCGGTGTTCGGAATGCCGGGCGTATGGGCGGCCTTCCCGGCGTCGGAACTGCTCACGGCGGCGCTGACGCTGGTGCTGCTGTTCCGCGGCAAAAAGCAGAAAGCGTGATCTTTAAATATAAAGTTCCTGTTCGCGGAGGGCTTCCTCGGGGGAGAGCCCGCTGCGGACGGTGTGACCGGCCATGGTCCGCCACTGCGCGGGGGATTGGCCGGTCTCTTTTTTGAACACCCGGCACAGGTAGTTCGCGCCGGAAAAACCGCACAGGCTGGCCACCACGTCCAGCGTATACTCCCGGTGCAGCAAAAGCCGCTGGGCCGCTTCGATGCGCACGGTGGTCAGGTACTTGCCCGGCGGCACGCCCACGGCGGCGGTGAAAGTGCGCACCAGATGGCTTTTGGAAACGCCCAGCCGTTCGCTGAGCTCCTCCACGCCGTAGAGGCCCGCGTAGTTCGCGCGGATGTCCTCGATGGCGGCCTGCACCAGCGGCGGCAGGGAGGGCGAAGCGCTGTCGGCATCCGCCAGTTCGCACAGCAGCGCATAGGCCAGCTGGCTGCGGGCACGGCTGTGGGTCTCTTTTTCTTCTGCCAGGCGGCCCATCAGCTCGGCAGCGGCAGGGCAGGAGGAACCCTTTGCCAGAAACGGCAGCTGGTGCAGCCCGGCCAGAAACTGGCCCGCCGCCTGCCCGGTGAGCTGGATGCACAACAGATGGCAGCTGCCCTCCGGCGCGAGGGCCAGCGGTGCCCGGCTGAGCACCAGATGCCCGGCAGGCACCGACTGCGGCGGCAGCAGCAGCGCTGCACCCACCGGTAGCGGCCCAGCCATGGGCACCGAAGCGGTGCATTTGCCGCTGGAGACAAGGCACACCCACAGCCCTTCGCCGGAAAGGGTGCGGGGGGCCGAAAGCTGCAGGTCCTGCACCGAAGCGGGCGCAGCCACGGCATTCCAGTCAAAAAGCAATATCTGACACCTCGAATCAATAAAATGCTATTTTATATCACAAAATTATCTGTTATTATAGTACCAACGAAATACCACGCCGTCAAGGGCGTGCAACCCTGAAAAATTTTTATGGAGGCAAACGATTATGGCTTCGATTAGCTGCCAGCACATCTATAAGATCTACCCGGGCGCAACTGCTCCTTCCGTCACCGACTTCAACCTGGAGATCCAGGATAAGGAATTCATCATCTTCGTCGGCCCCTCCGGCTGCGGCAAGTCCACCACCCTGCGCATGATCGCCGGCCTGGAGGAGATCTCCAAGGGCGAAATGTACATCGGCGGCCGTCTGATCAACGACGTTCCCCCGAAGGACCGCGACATCGCCATGGTGTTCCAGAGCTACGCTCTGTACCCCCACATGACCGTTTACAAGAACATCGCATTCGGTCTGGAGCTGCGCAAGACCCCGAAGGACGAGATCGACAAGCGCGTGCATGAGGCTGCCAAGATCCTGGAGATCGAGCACCTGCTGGACCGCAAGCCCAAGGCTCTGTCCGGTGGTCAGCGTCAGCGTGTTGCTCTGGGCCGTGCAATGGTCCGTAACCCGGCCGTCTTCCTGCTGGACGAGCCCCTGTCCAACCTGGATGCTAAGCTGCGTACCAGCATGCGCACCGAGATCATCAAGCTGCACAAGAAGCTGGCTACCACCTTCATCTACGTTACCCACGACCAGACCGAGGCTATGACCATGGGCGACCGCATCGTCGTCATGAAGGATGGTATCATCCAGCAGGTCGATACCCCGCAGAACCTGTACGATATGCCGTGCAACATGTTCGTTGCAGGCTTCATCGGCAGCCCCCAGATGAACTTCCTGGACGGCACCCTGATCAAGAAGGGTGAGCTGTACGGTGTTGACCTGGGCGGCGACGTGATCCCCCTGCCCAAGGAGAAGACCGCAGACGGCAAGCTGGACGCTTACGTCGGCAAGAAGATCAAGATGGGCATCCGTCCCGAGGATATCGACGACGAGCCCGAATTTATGGCAAAGCACACCGACTGCCAGCTGGATGCTCAGGTCGATGTCTCTGAGATGATGGGCGCTGAGATCTACCTGTACCTGGAGTACAAGGGCAACAAGATGACCGCCCGCGTGGCTCCCACCTCCAAGGCCCGCAACGGAGACACCGTGCGCGTCGCATTCGACCCGCACAAGGTGCACCTGTTCGACATCGAGACCGAGCAGACCATCCTGAACTAAAATTTAGCGACGATCATTTTTGATCCTCCTATCATAAGAAAAACCGCCGAAGGGAAACCTTCGGCGGTTTTTCGTTTAGGCGAAAGAATGAACCCTCTCAAGCGCTTGCGCGCCAGCTCTCCCGAAGGGAGAGCCCTTTTTTACCGTAAAACACAAGAAAACTCCCCCTGAGAGAGGGGGAGTTCGTATTGCACAGGGATGACTGAGAGGGTCAAATCAGCCCGTGTTCTACGCAGTAATGATAGATGCCGTCCTCGGCACAGCTGCCGCAAATGTCCGTGGCGGCAGCTTTCAGGGCGGGGGAGCCATTGCCCATGGCGACGCCGGTGCCCACCGCGCCGAACATTTCCAGATCATTGTTGCCGTCGCCGAAGGCCATGGCATCGGCCTTATCAATGCCGTAAGCTTCCAGCACATGGGCGATGCCGGTGCCCTTGCCGCCGGCCGTCGGGATGATGTCCAGCGCGCGGTCCCACCAGGCGGCGATCTTGGCACCGTTGACGCCCTGCATCAGGCGGTCGTATTCCTCAGCCCGGCCGCCGATCATGATCTGATACACGGTTCCTTCGGCCACTGCGTCGAAGTCCTCGGCGATGGGAGCGGTATCCTTTGCAACGGCAAAATAATCGGCAAGGTCCTGATCAACGCCGTTGGCAGCCAGACGCTTTTCGGTAGCAAGGCACATGGGGCGGCCCAATACGGCGGCATTCTGACGGATGGTGCGAATGTCCTCGGTGGGGATGGGGCTGGCATACAGCACCTGTTCTTTGTCATAGCAATAGGAGCCATTGAAAGTGAGCAGGGTGTCGAACTGTACGCCGGGGAAATCCTTCAGCGGAACGGTCATGGGTGAGCGACCGGTGGCGATGGCCAGCCGGATGCCGTTTGCCTGCAGCTTGTGCAGGGTGTCCAGCATACGCGGCGTTACCTGCTTTTTTTCCATGTCGATGAGGGTGCCGTCAATGTCGAAAAAGATGATCTTTGGCTTGTGCATGGTAAGCTCCTTTCAGTGTTCGGAGAAAGCGGAGCGGAAGCAGTCTCCCGCACCAGCTGGATGAAGGCGTTCATCTGCGGGGTGAGCCATTTGTCCCGGTGGTAGAACAGCTGGCGGTGCATCTCCACGGCACAGTCCGGCACGTTCAGCCGGGCAAGGCGGCCCGCCGCCAGTGCCGGGCGTACGATGTATTCCGGCAAAAACGAAAGCCCCATGCCCTGCTCCACCATCTGGCACAAGAGGGCTGCGCTGCCCAGCTCCAGATAGGGCTGTACGGCAAGGCCCCGGGCGGCTAGGCGCTGGTCCAGTGCGTCGCGGTAGCTCATGCCGCGCTCGGTGAGCAGGAACTCCTGCCGGGTCAGTTCTTCCAGTGTCACCTCGGCCTGCGCAGCCAGCGGATGGTCCACCGGCGCGATAAAGCACACCGGCTCCGGCACGTCGGCGGCGAGGACGAGGTTCGGCTGCAGCAGAGGCTGGTCCAGCGTGTAGGCAAGGTCGATCTGGTTGGTGCCCAGCATCTGCAGCATGCCGTCGGCGGTGGCGGTGCACAGCACCAGCTCCACCTGTGGGCACAGTGCGTGGTAGCGCTTCAGCAGCCCGGGCAGAAAGGTGGAGCACACCGAGTCTGCCAGCGCGATGCGCAGGCTGCCGCTGATCTGTTTGGCGGGCTGCAGGGCAGCCTGTGCCTGCTCGGCGGTGGTCAGCAGGGTGCGGGCATAGCCCAGAAAGGTCTCGCCCGCGCTGGTCAGCCGGACGGTCTTGCCCACCCGGTCGAACAGCGGTGCGCCCAGCTCGGCTTCCAGCTGTGCGATCTGGGAAGACACTGCCGACTGCGAGTAGCCCAGCTGCCGCGCCGTGCGGGAAAAGCTGTGCAGCTCCGCGATATGCAAAAAGGTGTTGATGTTTCGCAGTTCCATAAGCAGGCCCTCTCAGCGGCGGTCCACGCCGGTGACGGTGAGCACCTCGCCGTCCACCTTGAAGTGTACCTCCAGCCCGGCGAACTCCATGCCGTAAATGCGTTCCGGGTCGTGCTGGTAGGAGGGCCGCGGGTCGCTGGCCAGCACGCCGGTCAGGCCGTCGCGGTCGGCGGCGGGCACCCGGGCCAGCAGCTGGGGCGGAAACTCCACCTGCAAACGGTGGAACTGAGTTTGGCCGGTAAAGCCCTCGGCGGCGTCCGGGTGGCAGTCGGCGTAGGGGATGTAGGGCTTGATGTCGTAGATGGGGGTGCCGTCCATCAGGTCGGCCCCGCGTACGATGAGCACCGGGCCCACGTCCGGGCGGTGCTCAATGGCCTCCAGCTTCACGCTGGAAAGGCCCAGCGGGTTCGGCCGGAAGGGCGACCGGGTGGCGAACACGCCCATGCGGGTGTTGCCGCCCAGGCGCGGCGGGCGCACCGTGGGGGACCAGGTGTCCCGCACCGCGCCGGAGAACTGCCACACCAGCCAGATGTGGCTGAAGTCTTCCAGCCCGCGCACGGCGTCGGCGTTACGATATTCTGGCGTGAAGATGATCTCGCCCCGCAGGCTGTCCACAAGGCCGCTCTGGCGCGGGATGCCGAACTTGGTGGGGAAGGCGGTGTGAATGTGTGCGATGACCTTCAGGGTCATGGCTTCGGGTGCAGTGGGCATGGTGAACTCCTTTTTTCTTACAGGCCTCGGCAGAACCCGACGGCTTTGCCCTCGATGCGGATATCTTCCAGCTGCGGGCCAGTGTAGACCATCGGCGGGCAGACGGCGGCGTTGTCGGCGATGAGCATCACCGCGTCGCCCTGACGATGGAAGTGCTTCAGGGTGGCTTCGTCGCCGATGCGCACCGCCGCGATCTCGCCCTGCTCCACCTCCGGCTGGCAGCGGATGCAGACGATGTCGCCGTCACAGATGGTGGGAGCCATGCTGTCGCCGTGGCAGGTCAAGGCAAAGTCGGCGTGCCATGCCGCCGGGACACCGATGTAGCTCTCGATGTTCTGCTCGGCCGTGATGGGGCTGCCGCAGGCGATGGAACCCACCAGCGGCACCCGGGTCATGGCGGGCAGCGGCTCAAAGCCCGGCGGCGGGGGGCAGGGGGTGTCCAGCCCCAGCAGGTAGGCGGGGGTGGTCTGGAGCGCGGCGGCCAGCTCCTCCACTTTGGACTGCGGAATGTCGTTGATGCCCTTTTCCAGCTTGGTGATGGAGGATTTGGAGCGGTAGCCCATGCGCTGGGCAAGCTCCTCCTGCGAAAGGCCCAGTTCCTCGCGGCGCAGGCGCAGGCGGGTGGATAGCTCAGACATACAAAAACCTCTCTGAAAAACGTATGGTTGTCCTGCAAGGCAGGATGTCTCACGGATAGTATACCAGAAAAGTGTTTGAAAATCAACTTTTTTCGACGATTTGCAGAAAATAGGTTGACAGAAAATCAACCTCGGACTATACTACAACCAAAGATTGTCAAACGGAGACCGCGATACAAAAAGGAGAGAGAACGATGGCAAATACTGAGATGATCCGGGCGTACATCCGCGACAGCGGCTACAAGCTGCAGTACATCGCGCGGGCGATGCAGATCAGCACGACGGCCCTGAACCAGAAGCTGCAGGGCAGAACGCAGTTCAAGCTGGACGAGGCCGAGCGGCTCAGCACCATGCTGGGGCTGAGCATGACCGAGCGGGACGCCTGCTTTTTTGACCAACAGAACCGCGCTGAACGGCTGATGCAGCGCGCACAGGAGAACAGAAGGAGGGCAGAACACAGTGACCCGAGAGCAGAACAAGGCGACCAGGCTGGCGCTGCAGCGGTACGGCACCCGGTACTGGGCACGCAACCCGGTGGAGCGCAGCTGGCGCGACGCCATTGAGCAGGGCGTGGCGTATTATCAGGAGCATGACCCCGTGCGCGCCGAGCTGTTTGAGCTGCGCTATGTGCAGAACCACACCGAGGAAGAAGTGATGGAGCGGTTGCACATCGGCCGCACGACCTACAAAAAGGCCGACCAGGACCTTTTGAGCACGGTGGCCGTCTACGCGGCCCAGCGCGGTGCCCTGTGAGCGCAAAAAATCCCCCGGACCATGCCGCGGCGGCAGGCCCGGGGGTGTTTTTATCGGTCAGTGCTTGTTGGGGTCGGGGTTTTCGCAGCGGCTGTGGCAGGAAGCACAGTTGCCGCCGCAGCCTTCGCCCTTCCAGCCGCCCTGCTTGGAGATCCAGACCACGGCCAGTGCAAAGGCAATGATCAGCACGATCAGGGTGATGATTCCACGAAGTGTCAGCATTTTTTGTTACCTCTTTTCCCCGGCGGGGTGTTTCTGCCTCCAGTATACACGATTTTGCGCCGGAGAGCAACGGGAGGACAAAAAGAAAAAGTGTGATTTTTTTCAAATTGGGGCTTGCAATTTGGCAAAGGCCGTGCTATAATAATCACGTTCCAGTTCGGAGCGAACGGAACACAAACAGAATATGGAGGATTAGCTCAGCTGGTTAGAGCACCTGCATCACACGCAGGGGGTCTGGGGTTCGAGTCCCTAATTCTCCACCATACAGTTCGTACTCGAACCCGATTCTTTATGAAAAAGGGTTCGGGTACGTTTTTTGTTTACAGGAAGTTCTGCGGAGGGAGTATGTAGAACGGTAAGCAGGAGCAAGTAAAGGCAGGGTATCACCATGGCGGTGGTGCCCTGCCTTTTTGCTTTGTATTTCCCTATATTGCGCTTTTCGGGCTAATCGCTGCGTACGTCCGTACATGGTCGGTACGCACGTACGCAGGAAAAAGGGCAGGGCCTGATATATAACAGTAGTCTTTTATTGTGTAATATGATATACTCAAGTCAACATAACAATTGTGAACGAGCGCAATTTCAAATGGACATCAATCGTATTTTAAGTGAACGAGCTATCTAAA
>NZ_NMTR01000042.1 GCF_002549775.1 Faecalibacterium langellae
AATGAAACCGCCTGATAAATCCGAAGCTATTCGAAGAATTTTCGAAGTGTAAGCTGCCGTTCCTTGCACGGATAACTCAATATGGCGACCTGTTTCACGACGTCCACCTGACACAGCTTGAATAGTTTCCTAAGTCGTATCATTAGCTGCACCCATATTTCCCATTTTTCCAGTAGGATGGGCTCTGATATCACCAGTAGCGTCAACAACAGCTAATCCCAATGCTGATGCTGATAGCCAACCGTTTGTCGAACTGGATTTTCCATTCTGAGGTGTTAATATACCTTTGATTTTTTCAGGATGGGGATGTTTCTCAAGGAGTAATTCTACCGCACGAATATAATCTTTTCCCAACATCTGCCAATCTGTTGTCCCAGCCGGTGCTCCAATTGCTGTTTGAGTGATAATCAAATCATCCTCTTCAAACTCATCAATAGTTTTTAAGACTACTGGAGATAATGCAACTGCTGCCTCTCCCATTTCAAGTCCGTGCTCATAAAAGCCACCGCCACCACTCGCATAAACGGAACCTCCAATACAAGCAGCTAACACATCGTTCTTAGTCAAATATTTTATCGTCATTTAAAACTTCACTCCTTTATAAATGAACACGTCTAATACGTTTTTGCTCAATCTCGTCTAGAGATGCTTCATAGCCAGCATCCGCATAGCGAAGAACACCTAAGCTAGTGTCATTGGTAATTGATAACTGGAGACGTTCAGAAGCTTCATGTGTCCCATCAGCTACAACAGTAATACCAGCACTCTGCATATAACCGGTGTATCCTCCTCCACCTGAATGGATAGCGACCAAATCTGCTTTAGACGATGCCGCTAACATGGCATTTAACAGTGGCCAGTCTGCAATGGCATCAGAACCATCTTTTAAATTCTCAGTCATAATATTAGGATGTGCCATAGCTCCAGCATCCAAATGATCACGTGTAAAGGCAACTGGTGCTGATAGAACACCTTCTGCTACTAAATCATTAACAGCTAAAGCTAATTGAGTTCTTTCCTCATGGCCTAACCATCCGATACGAGCAGGTAATCCTTGAAAAGGAACATACTTACGTGCTAATTTGATCCAATCTGTGATAATGGTATTATCTGAAAAGTGCTCTAAAAGATAATCATCAATAATGTGAATGTCCTTTGGATTCCCTGACAAGGCTATCCAACGAAAAGGACCTATGGCTCTTTCAAATAGAGGTCTTAAGAAAGCTTCTGTAAAAATAGGAATATCGAAGGCATTCTCAACTCCGAACCTTTTTGCCTGTGTACGAATATTATTCCCATTATCAAAAACTTTAGC
>NZ_NMTR01000043.1 GCF_002549775.1 Faecalibacterium langellae
TTTTCCTCAATATAGGCTTTAGCTTCCTCGAAATCTGAAAATGTTCCATAGGCTGCTGTTGGAACATCATATTTGACCATGATTTCCTTAGCAAAATCCTTAGACCACTCAAGTTCAGCCGCAGCCTTGGTCGGACCAAAGGCTTTGAGTCCTGCCGCATTGAAATCATCCACGATACCAGCCGCAAGGGCATCGTCTGGACCGATAAAGGTCCAAGCAATATCGTTCGCTTTTGCGAAGTCAATAAGCTTAGAATGTTCGGAAATTCCGATGTTGATCAAATCAAGACCGTCCAATGTCATCCCGTCATTACCAGGAGCCACGAAAACCTGCTCAACGTCCTTAGACTCCAATAATTTCTTGGCAATCGCATGTTCACGACCGCCAGAACCAACAACCAAAAGTTTCATTTGAAAGATACCTCAATATCAAATAATACTAGGGGCAAATGCCCGTTAACGACCATCATTCGGAAAAATTAGTTATTTTCACGAATTATATGTAACCATTATAACATATTTGTTCGGAGATATGGGTGTGTAGCCAAATTTGAACATAAAAAAAGGCGACCACTTGGACCGCCTCTTAGGAGATTATGAAAATGAAAAAAGTTATTTAGGATTAATGATAGTATAGTCTAAATAGCTTAAGAGAGACTTAAATTCAAAAATCATCTTCATTTTCCTGAAAAACTGCGAATAGGTAGGTGGAGGTTGAAATGAAGAAAAAATTACTAAATTATCTCATACTGCTAGCTTGTCTAGCGACTGTTTCGGTTTCGTGCAGCGGCTCTGCTCAGGCAGCTGTCCTCGGAGATGACTACCCTTTTTCTTGGAAATATGGTGGCTTCGGCGTGGACCCTTGGACTATGTACTGGCGTCAGTGTACTTCCTTTGCGGCCTACCGCCTTAGCAACACCAATGGATTCACCTTACCTATAGGTTATGGAAATGCCATCACTTGGGGTAATATCGCACGTGCGAATGGCTACCGTGTTGACATGAATCCTGCCGTAGGGAGCATCGCCTGGTTCTCAGCTGGTGTTAATGGAGCTGGTCACATGGGGCATGTCGCTTGGGTTGCAGAAGTACATGGTGATCAGGTAACTATTGAAGAATACAACTACGATGCGGGTCAGGGGCCTGAGAAATATCACAAACGTAGCTTCCATAAGAGTCAAGTGTCTGGATATATCCATTTTAAAGACCTCGAATCAGGAACTCAAAATAGAAATCCTACTAATTCTTCTATAAAAGTTGGCGATTCAGTCCGATTCACAGGTACCTTCCGTG
>NZ_NMTR01000044.1 GCF_002549775.1 Faecalibacterium langellae
TAACCGACGGGTTGGATTTTGGGCAGACTGTTTGGCACTATCCACGTCTAACGTGTGAGTTTTGCTCCCCTGTTCTTAGGGGGCAGTCTGCCCATTTTAGCTCCCTCTGGCTCTCTCAAGGTTGGCATTGGGGGACGAGGTTGTCAATAATAAATAACGTTTTTTTGAAAGAAATATCTAGGAATTTTTGGATAATGGCTTATTATTAGTAAACGCCCGCCGAGCCTTATCCCGCCTGTTTGGTCTCAGAAGCAAGTTCCGAGACCAAACAGGCTAATGCAGATAATAACAGAGTTATATTCTACATTGATAAGCTCGGCGGGCGAAAGTAAATTTTGTAATAGAAAGATTTTAGAAATATGGTAAAAAAAGGATTGCAGTTAAGTTCTAGGGACTTGATGATTTTGAAAATTTTGTATCGATTACCTTGGGCTTTTGATTGGCACATTGCGGTATTGATTGGGGAGCCAGTTAAGTATGTTAGAGGTCGGTTAAATCAGTTAGTTATAGGTGGTTTAGTTGAGCGGAAAAAGTTGCTTGCTGATAAAGATGTCTTGAATTATTTGACAGCTGAGGGGTGCAGGGTTCTTGATTTTGAAGTGAAGAAGAAACGAGTTCCCAAAGTTGCGAGATTTGAACATGATTTTGGGGTCATTGATTCATATATTTGGCTAGCGATTAAGGGAGTTCCATTTGGTGCGATTATTTCAGAAAAAGCTATGAACTCAGCTATTGAAATGAAAAAGGTTAATGATAAGTGGTTTCGTGTAGGTCGTGACATTCATTTACCAGACGGTTATATTTTAGGCAGTCAGAAATATGTTGCTTTAGAATTTGAGCGGACTAAGAAAAATAAAACGAGTAGTAAGCAGATGATTTCTAATGTGCAGACTAATTCTAGACGATTTCACATTCAATATTGGTTTGTAGCTTTGGATTCGATTGCTGAGGAGTTGAAAAAGACTAGCTTTTATAGAGATGGCTCTTTGAAAATCATCAAGATTGAGGATATTAGAAGAGACTTAGATTCTTATGTAGAGGGGCTTCCAACGGTTTTGAGTGAAAAAAGTGGTATTAAGCCTAAAATTCTCTTTTCAGAGCTACTTGAAGCCGTTCCAGTTGCGAAACTCCCTCTTATTGGGCTTAAAAATAGCTTTGTAAGCTCTCCTGTGGCTCAGAATAAGCCTGTAAGCTCTCCTGTGGCTCAGAATAAGCCTGTAAGCTCTCCTGTGGCTCAGAATAAGCCTGTAAGC
>NZ_NMTR01000045.1 GCF_002549775.1 Faecalibacterium langellae
CTATGACAGAGATGATCAATGCAGAACATCATAAGGCAGTTGCAGGTCATGTTGCAACAGAAGATATTACCTTCGGATACTGTACGGAAATCATGATTGGTCTCAAACAAGGTCCAACTTATGTGAAAGACTTTGACTATGAGGAGTTTCAAAATTACTTGAGTAATCTTGGGGATTCTCTCCTTGTTGTTAATGACGATGAAATTGTAAAAGTTCACGTCCATACAGAGGATCCGGGTCTTGTCATGCAAGAAGGCCTTAAATATGGTGCTCTTGTCAAAGTTAAGGTTGAAAACATGCGTAATCAACACGATGCACAAGTTCAAAAAGCAGCAGCCATTCAAGCTTCGCCTTCTGCTCCTAAAGACTTTGCCTTTATTGCAGTTGTTGCCGGAGATGGACTTGCAGATATCTTTAAATCACAAGGAGTTGACTATGTGATTTCAGGTGGTCAAACAATGAACCCATCAACGGAGGATATCGTTAAGGCTATTGAGCAGGTTAATGCCAAGAATGTTATCATCTTGCCAAATAATAAAAACATCTTTATGGCAGCACAATCAGCCACTGAAGTAGTGGATGTTAATGCGGCTGTTGTTGAAACACGTACAGTTCCACAAGGCTTTAGAAGCTTGCTTGCTTTCGATCCAAACCAAAGTATCGAAGCTAATGTTGAAGCTATGACAGTTAGTCTTTCGGATGTAACAAGTGGTAGCGTGACTTTGGCAGTACGTGACACAACTATTGACGGCCTTGAAATTCATGAAAATGATATCCTTGGTATGGTAGACGGTAAGATTCTTGTATCTACACCAGATATGGATCAAGCCCTTCTTGATACCTTTGAAAAGATGATTGACGAAGACAGCGAAATTGTTATGATTTACGTCGGCGAAGAAGGCAATCAAGAACAAGCACAAGCGCTCGCTGAAAAATTGGAAGAGATTCATGAAGATATCGAAGTTGAAATCTTCCAAGGGGACCAACCTGTGTACCCATATATCTTTAGCGTTGAATAATTTAAAAATAATCATTTTGGAAGTCTTAGGGCTTCCTTTTTTGTTTAAATAGTTTCGATACTAAAAAGTCATTTTTTTTTTTTTTTAAGTACGTATATGAAAAACGAATAAATGGCGCGCCTGTTCTCTGAGGCTACACCCTACATCCAGAAGTATCACGGAAAGACCATGGTCGTGAAATACGGCGGCAACGCCA
>NZ_NMTR01000046.1 GCF_002549775.1 Faecalibacterium langellae
CTTAGTTGGTTAACTAGAAACCAAGGTATCTCTAAAGACACCCTATCGAACTGGGTTCGGAAGTACAAAGAAGCTGGTGTTGATGGGCTAGAGGAAAGCCGTCAATGGAAGAAGTATAGTAAGGAACTAAAGGAACAAGCTGTTTCCGACTATCTTAATGGCTTGGGAAGTCTCAAAGATCTGACCAAAAAATATGGAATTTCTGACCCTTATGTTCTCAGATCATGGATAAAAAGTTATACTAGTGGTAAAGAACTGAAAGCTACTAGTAAAGGAATGAGACGCATGAAGCAAGGACGCAAGACAACATTTGAAGAACGAATTGAGATTGTCAATTTTACCCTTGCCCACGAGAAAGATTACCAAGGGGCTGTTGAGAAGTATGGTGTTTCCTACCAGCAGATCTATTCTTGGGTCAGAAAGTTCGAGAAGGACGGTTCTAACGGTCTCCTAGATCGTCGTGGAAAAGGTCTTACAAGTAAACCAAACCTTACTCCAGAAGAAGAGTTACGCCTCAAAATCAAGCAACAGGAAGAGCGGATTAAGTATCTTGAAATGGAGAACGGCCTGCTAAAAAAGTTAGAAGAAATCAAACGACGAAACCGACGGTAAGACTTGGTCGGCACTTGGAAACCTTCCAAGCGATTAAAGAATATGCGGATGAGTATGAAGAGGTTTCTATCAGCCACTTGTGCCATATTCTAAAGGTATCTCGCTCAGGCTATTACAAGTGGTTACAACATCAAGAAACAACTTCTGAACAGGAAAATTTAGGCTTGATGGATATCATCAAGAAACTTCATAGCCAGCATAATGGTATTCTTGGTTATCGTCGTATGACGCTATTTGTCAATCGCAAGCTTGAAACAAACTACAACAAGAAGCGGATTCGACGCTTGATGCACATTCTAGGTCTACGTTCCATTATCAGAAGAGCCAAGGGCTATTGTACTAAAACTAGCTTTGTCAATGTAGAAGACAACATTCTCAATCGTAATTTTACAGCCACTGCTCCAAATCAGAAATGGTGTACAGATGTGACTTTCTTGAAGTACGGTTTCAGCTGTAAAGCCTATTTGAGTGCTATTAAGGATATTTACGACGGCTCAATTGTCGCCTATGTAGTTGGTCAATTTAATGATAACGAATTGGTATTGGAAACACTTCGTAAAGCACAAAAAGCTAACCCTAATGCGACACCATTAA
>NZ_NMTR01000047.1 GCF_002549775.1 Faecalibacterium langellae
GACATTTAAGAAATCGAATACGTTTGGCAAAACTAGGCTTAGTCAAAGCCCCCTCACTGACACAAATTTTCTTAATCTTAAACCGTTTAGCCACTACCTCCAAATCACCAATATGGTCTGTATCCGTATGAGTCAGAACCAGATAGTCAATTTGAGACACTCCCCTTGCCTGTAGATAGGGAATTAAGGTTTTCTCCGCATTACTCGTCTGGCTCCCCTCTTGCCATTTTTCCTTAGAGCCGAAAGTCACCTTGCCACCTACATCTATTAGGACCGTTTCACCTTTCATACTCCTTAAAAAAATACTATCTCCTTGACCAACGTCGACCACCGTTACTTCATTTATTAAAGGATGTTTGACCCAGACCATCAAAAGACTAAAAATCATCAAGAGGGATATTCTAAACTGAGGCTTTTTCCAAAAATCAAAGAGCAAAACCAATACAAATATCATTGAGACAAACTGAAACAAGCTAGGTTTTCCTAAAATCAATGGCTGGACTCCCCAAGATTGTACCCAAGTCAAAAAGAACTCCATCCATTCAAAAAGTGTGTTAAATTGAGAAAAAATTACCATTCCTGAAAGTGTAAAAAGTACTGTTAAGACAGGTAAGAGAAAGCTATCAAAAACTAGAGAGAAGATTGCCGTCAGAATCAAACTCAATGGTTGAAAAGTTCCATAATAGTAGGTCAAAAAAGGCAAAGTCCCAAGACTCAATACTAAACTCATATAAATTGACTTTTTAAAGGACGGCATCTCCTCAAAATTAAATAAACACAACAAGAAGGCATAAGAACAACTTAAAACACCTCCTACCGTTAAAAGAAAATGAGGCAAGACTAGAAAAAATAGAAGTAGCGTTATGCCCATATTGTTCAGTTTTTTAATACCACACTCAGCCAAGAGGCTTTGAATCAAAGAACGTAAGACCGAAGCCGTCCAACCAGTCATTAAGCCATAGAAAATCGAAAAAGGTAATAAGATAGCAAGGATATAATTTTTGGGAAGCCCCAAACGGAGAAGTCCATAGCGAAACCAGCCAAGAAAAAATCCAACCTGCATACCCGATAGCGCAAAAAGATGAATAATCCCCAAGCTAGTGTAGAGTTGACTCTGCTCATCAAACTCCTTGTCCAAATACCCAAAGAGTAGTCCTGTCATGTAGTGTCTCATCGGATTAGGAAAATGCGTCTGAATATGAACTAGAGCCTTCCTCCTCAATTGATGAAAAAAAGCT
>NZ_NMTR01000048.1 GCF_002549775.1 Faecalibacterium langellae
ATAATCCATTGTCAATAGTAGCGCAATACCAAAACAAAGTATTTGACATAGAAAAACAAAATTTAATGACCTACCTGGATGTTGATACAGAGAATAATTACTACTATAGTGAAGTTCAGGGACGAGAGCTTTACTTTGTAAACGAGGCTTTGAAAGTTCCCAAGTATGGGCGAGTAGAGCTTGTTGAAGCCGAGACATCGTTTACAGCTTATCAAGAATTTCAAAGCATGTTAACTAAAGATCGAATTGATATCTTTATGGTTGGGGAATTTGATGACTATCAAGTACTCCGAGGTTTACACAGATTTCCTTTAGAGGGACGCCAAGTTGATTTACAGTTTAGTTATAATCAACCTTATTCTAAAGTTGTGAAAGAAAAGATAGAGACTAGACAGACTAGTCAATCTATTTTACAGTTAGGTTATCAATTTCCTTGTCAATATGGAGATAAAGATTATTTTGCTTTAATTGTATTTAATGGCATGTTGGGTGAATTTGCTCACTCAGCTTTATTTACAAAGATTCGAGAAAAAGAAGGATTAGCTTATTCAATTGGTAGTCAATTTGATGCCTTTACAGGTTTACTAGAAATTTACGCTGGAATTGAAAAATCTAATAGAAATCAAGCTATGCGAGGGATTATCAGAGAGTTGAATCACATTAAATTAGGACGTTTTTCAAGTTCCCTTTTTAATCAAACCAAAAAAATTATACGGATGAATGCCCTTCTCTCTGAGGATCATGCATTAACACTAGTAGAACAACATTTTAATAAGGTTATTTTTGGCGATAAAAAGATCTCATTAGAGGATTGGTTAGATAAAATCGAGAAGGTTACTAAAAAAGATGTTTGCCGTATAGCACGTCAAGTCAAGCTACAAAGTTTGTTCTTTTTAGAAGGAGTATCTTAGAATGGCTGATTTGAAAAAACGTTATTATCCAAAGATTGCTGAAGAAGTTTATTTAGCAACTTTAGATAATGGTATGTCGTTATCTATTATCAAGAAAAAAGGATTCATTGAAAAAGCTGCCTTTCTGTCTACAAATTTTGGGGCACTAGATAATCGCTTTTATATTGATGGTAAGTTGCAGACATACCCTGCTGGTATTGCTCATTTTCTTGAACACAAGTTATTTGAGGATGATCAGGGAAGGGATGTTACATTGGACTTTGTAAAGCTAGGAGCTGATGTCAATGCTTTTACCACCTTGGATAGGACAACATACTATTTTTC
>NZ_NMTR01000049.1 GCF_002549775.1 Faecalibacterium langellae
GTACCAAGCCTCATACGACCTGGCAAAACATTATTTGAAACCAGAAATGTTAGAAGCCTGGAGAAAGCTCTTGATGCCCATACGATAACTGTTTTGAAAAAGCTGTATATTGGTAAACTGTAGTGACAAAAAAGTTGCTACAGTTTTTTTATCCTCCCAGCAAATTAGGCTAAATTGTGGTAAAATAGAGGGTATTGAAAAATCATCATTTCACGAAAGGAAGCAAGATGAAAATTACGCAAGAAGAGGTAACCCACGTTGCCAATCTTTCAAAATTGAAATTCTCTCCAGAAGAGACAGCTGAGTTTGCGACAACCTTATCGAAGATTGTTGATATGGTGGAATTGTTGGAAGAAGTGGACACAACTGGTGTTGCCCCAACAACGACCATGGCGGACCGCAAGACTGTACTGCGTCCGGATGTTGCTGAAAAAGGGACTGACCGTGACCGTTTGTTTAAAAATGTACCTGAAAAAGACAATTACTACATCAAAGTACCAGCTATCCTAGAAGATGGAGGAGATGCCTAATGTCATTCAACAATAAAACCATTGAAGAGTTGCACAATCTCCTTGTCTCTAAGGAAATTTCAGCAACCGAATTGACACAAGCGACCATTGACGATATCAAGGCGCGTGAAGAAGCAGTCAATGCCTTTGTGACAGTAGCAGAAGAAGCTGCCCTTGCACAAGCTAAGGCCATTGACGAAAAAGGAATCGATGCTGACAAACTCCTGTCAGGGATTCCATTCGCTGTCAAAGACAATATCTCTACTGACGGCATTTTGACGACTGCGGCCTCAAAAATGCTCTATAACTACGAGCCTATTTTTGATGCGACAGCGGTTGCTAATGCCAAAGCTAAAGATATGATTGTCATCGGGAAAACTAACATGGATGAATTTGCTATGGGTGGATCTGGTGAGACTTCTTACTATGGATCAACCAAGAATGCTTGGGATCACAGCAAGGTTCCTGGTGGGTCATCTAGTGGTTCGGCAGCAGCTGTAGCTTCAGGTCAAGTCCGTTTGTCTCTTGGTTCAGATACAGGTGGCTCTATCCGCCAACCGGCTGCCTTTAACGGGATTGTTGGCCTTAAGCCAACTTACGGAACGGTTTCTCGTTTCGGTCTCATTGCTTTTGGTAGCTCACTTGACCAGATTGGTACGTTCTCACAAACTGTTAAGGAAAATG
>NZ_NMTR01000050.1 GCF_002549775.1 Faecalibacterium langellae
TATCTTCAGTCAACGTGCTATGCTTACCTTGATTGAAAAAGGCATGACGCGTGAACAAGCTTACGACCTTGTTCAACCTAAGACAGCTCAATCATGGGATAACCAAGTAGACTTTAAACCACTTCTTGAAGCAGATCCAGAGGTAACTTCTCGCCTCACTCAAGAAGAAATCGACGAAATCTTCAACCCAGTTTATTATACTAAACGTGTTGATGAAATCTTCGAACGCATCGGTTTGGGTGACTGATTTATATGAATAAGAGAAAGCAGGACCGCCCTGCTTTTTTATGGTGATATCTATGTCACTATTTTTGTTCTCTTTTTGGCTTTACAATAGGGTCATCGCAAGAAAACTGTCAGGAAGGAGGAGTTATCATTCTTAAAAGGACGATTTAACTGTTTGCCGGAACTTAGTCTCTTAATAGTAAGCCTTGCTTATAATATCATCCGGATTATGAATGATTTAGGAAGTATCAAAGTTCCTTCTTGGTTTTTAGATATGGATATTCCTAATGGGTGCTTACTATTACTTATTTTGCTTATCGTTTTAAAAAGTGATGAAAGAGAATAATATTTTAAGTAACCTTTAAGTTCATTAAGATATATTATAACCATCCTAGTAAAGCAGCTAGCTTTTGTGAGCTAGAAGGTGAACATAATTTTTTCATAACAAATTTCCCCGAAGAAAGTATAGCAATCTAGGCTTTTTTCTTCTTTTTGATGTTTTATTAGGATATTTTAAGAAAACACTTGAAAACCCTTCTAGAAAAAGGTGATATAGTTATATAAAGATTCTATTAGACAAGCGGTCACCTTTGAAGATTAGGTTGGGAAGCCTGTACAATCGTATCTTTTCAGTGGTCATTGGACTGCTGTGAAAATCCCTTATGTTTTTTTGTGCTGTGATTTAAGGTTTCTTTAAGATAGGGAGGTTATACTGTAAATCCCCTAAATAACTTTTACTGAACACATTTCAGTAAGTCTCGTTGGATTACACTTTTTGTAGAACAACGAACTTTTCTTTTTCATAATCTCCAAAAGAGCTCAACATGATGTGTTGGGTTCTTTTTTTGGTTACTAAAAAACGCCCTTAGGCGTTTTAAGTATAGATTACATTTCGTCTGGAGCTTCAACACCGAGAAGGCGAAGGGCTTCTTTGAGGACTGTTGCTGTTGCGTAG
>NZ_NMTR01000051.1 GCF_002549775.1 Faecalibacterium langellae
AAACAAATCATTGCTATTTGGGCGGAAGCTCGTAACCATGTTATTGGGAAGAATCACACCATGCCGTGGCACTTGCCTGCTGAACTGGCGCATTTCAAGAAAACGACCATGGGTTCAGCAATTCTTATGGGACGTGTTACCTTTGATGGCATGAACCGTCGTTGCCTCCCAGGACGTGAAACCTTAATTCTAACACGAGACAAGGACTTCGACTGTGAGGAAGTAACGACCGTTACGAGTGTTGAGGAAGCTTTAGCTTGGTTTGAACAGCAAGATAAGGATCTCTATATTGCTGGTGGTGCTAGTGTCTACAAGGCTTTTGATGGACATTATGATATGCTCATCAAAACAACTATTGAGGCTGATTTAGAGGGAGACACATATTTTCCACAACTAGATACAACGGCATTTAAAGAGGTATCGCGTGACCGCGTGCCCAAGAATGAAAAAAATGCCTATGACTTTAGTATAAGTCGCTATGAAAAAGAAGGGGACTAGGTTCATGCAACGTAGTGTTTTGATTATTTACTGCATTATTGGGAGTGCTTTGTGTGCTTTCCGCAATTCCTGCCTTTCGTAAGAAACGTTATGGGTTAGCAGTTTTTCTCTTTTTAAATGCTTTTACTAACCTTGTCAATACTATTCATGCCTTCTATGGCACCCTATTTTAGAAAAGAGTGAGGAATAAATGGCTGGAAATCGTAATGAAGAGATGGTTTATTGTTCATTTTGTGGCAAAAACCAAGAAGAAGTGAAGAAAATTATCGCCGGTAATGGCGTCTTTATCTGTAACGAATGTGTGGCCTTGTCACAAGAAATCATTCGTGAGGAAACGGCTGAAGAAGTTTTAGCTGACTTGGCTGAAACGCCAAAGCCAAAAGAACTTTTAGATATTTTGAACAACTATGTCGTGGGGCAAGATCGTGTCAAACGTGCCTTGGCAGTAGCTGTTTACAACCACTATAAACGTATCAACTTCACAGAAAGTCGTGAAGATAATGATGTGGACTTGCAAAAGTCAAATATCCTCATGATTGGACCAACAGGGTCAGGGAAAACTTACTTAGCTCAGACTTTGGCTCGTAGTTTGAATGTTCCTTTCGCGATTGCGGATGCGACATCATTGACAGAGGCAGGTTATGTGGGTGAGGATGT
>NZ_NMTR01000019.1 GCF_002549775.1 Faecalibacterium langellae
GTCGGTGTCGATGACGGTGAGGTTCCACCTGTTCCCATTCCGAACACAGAAGTTAAGCTCACTTGTGCCGAAGATAGTTCGCTGGAAACGGCGCGTGAAAATAGGTAGTCGCCGACTTGAACAGAAATCCCTGAGAGTTTTCTCAGGGATTTTTTGCTATATATGTGCGCGAAAACGGTACGGTGAAACGTATGCAGAAAAGAGGGGGTGCACACGATGAAACAAAAATATGTGGCGGGAGTCGCTGGAATTGCGGTGCTGAGCATCTTTATATGCTTGATCTTATCACATTACCAGCATACTTCTTCATCTCGCCCAAAGGACTGCTATGCCGTGCAGATGCAGCAATTTCACAGTACGGTGGATGCAGATGGGGACGGGATGGACGATCAGACCGACATTCTGCAGGGTGCGCTGGAGTACGTAAACACGAATCCGAAATATAAGAGCCGCTATTATCAGACGGGGTATCCAGACGACGGGTATGGCGTATGTACCGATGTGGTGGCCTATGCAATGAAAAATGCTGGTTACGATCTGCAAAAGCTGGTGCAACAGGATATTCTGGAACATCCGGAAGATTACACGGTGACAGAGCCGGATGCAAATATAGATTTTCGCCGTGTACGCAATCTGAAGGTGTTTTTTGCGCACACAGCAATTGCCCTGACCACAGATGTATCTAAAATTGAAGAATGGCAGGGCGGCGATATTGTGATCTTTGAAAGACATATCGGCATCGTGTCCGACCGGCGAAACAAAAACGGAGTGCCTTATATCATTCACCACAATGACCCATGGCAGACGGCTTACGAGCAGGACATTCTGGAAAAACGAACCGATATCGTGGGTCATTACCGGATTTCAAAATAAAAAGCGGCCCCGCTGCACTGTGCATAACAGTGCGGCGGGGCCGCATACTTTATTGGGTGGTGTACCGGTTACGATACAAGCCTCAGCTTAGCCCTTGCCTGCGCAGCCGAACAGCTCGATCTTCTCCTTGCACTTGGCCTCGATGGCCTTTGCGCCGGGAGCCAGCAGCTTGCGGGGGTCGAAGCCCTTGCCCTGCTGATCCTTGCCTTCCTCAATGTACTTGCGGGTGGCCTCAGCAAAGACCAGCTGGCACTCAGTGTTGATGTTGATCTTGGAGACGCCCAGGCTGATGGCCTTTGCGATCATCTCGTCGGGGATGCCGGTGCCGCCGTGCAGGACCAGAGGAATGTTGTTGGTGGCCTTGTGGATGCGGTCCAGAGCCTCGAAGTCCAGGCCCTTCCAGTTTGCCGGGTACACGCCGTGGATGTTGCCGATGCCGGCAGCCAGGAAGTCGATGCCCAGAGCGGTGATCTTTGCGCACTCCTCGGGGTCTGCGATCTCGCCAGCGCCCACAACGCCGTCCTCGACGCCGCCGATGGAACCGACCTCGGCCTCAATGCTCAGGCCCTTGGCGTGTGCCAGGGCGACCAGCTCCTTGGTCTTCTCCACGTTCTCCTCGATGGAGTAGTGGCTGCCATCGAACATGATGGAGGAGAAGCCGGCCTCAATGCAGGCCTTGCAGCCTTCATAGGTGCCGTGGTCCAGGTGCAGGGCAACGGGGACGGTGATGCCCATGGAATCGACCATGGCGCTGACCATGGCAGCGACGGTCTTGAAGCCGGTCATGTACTTGCCGGCACCCTCGGATACGCCCAGGATGACGGGGCTCTTGGTCTCCTCGCAGGCGGTCAGAACGGACTTGGTCCACTCCAGGTTATTGATGTTGAACTGAGGCACACCGTAGTGGCCATCACGCGCTTTGAGCAGCATTTCGGTTGCATTTACCAACATTATTCATTACCTCCACAAAATCATTGGGGTTTTGGCCGCGCCACGCCCACATTGTGCATGGCTTAACGAACCTACAGGGTTAGTATACCCCAAACAGCGCCTAAAATCAATCCAAACAAGCGCATTTTCTGCCCTGCAGGCGGCGAGGAATGCTGATATGTTACCGAACCGGCCGAAGCGGTCCGGCAGTGGGACCCCAAAAACGGACGTGATGCGACAAAAATCCATGATGCTGGCAACATGAGCACTTTCGACACGGCCCGGCAGAGGGCAGTGGTTTTCAACACGAATCCACATTCGTCAAAATGATGTTGGTGAAAATTGCAAAAGGTGCCTGTTTCCGCTTCAAAAAACTGTCAGATTTCCGACTTGAAATTTACAAATTGTACGCAAGCCGGACCGGAGCGTCGAAACCGATTGTGGAAAAAGCAGTGGAAAGTGTGGAATTCCACAGCCAAAATGGGCTTTGAAGCTGGAATTTTTCACACTCTCCACAGAGTTTTCAACATGTGGAAAAATAGACGGCCTTTTACGGAATGTATACCACACTTTTGTGGAAAACTTTCTGCCCCGGCAAAACCGTCAGGTGGCGGCGGACGGGCTGTGAAAACTTTGCGCACGAAAGGACAAAAAACGGCAATTCTCTGGCAAACAGGGCGCGCTTATGTTATACTTTACTTTGGATCATCATAAACAAACGGAATCCTGCGCAGGGGCCGGAACGGTCCTGCGCTTTGGGCGTGCTGCACACGCCTGCATACAACGGAAGGAGAACAACAGCATGGAAGAAAAGAATCAGCCGCGCCGCCCGCGCCGCAGCCCGGAGGAACCGCAGCAGAAAAGCGAGAGCCTCGTCTACGGCAAGAACCCGGTGACCGAGCTGCTCAAGAGCGGCTCCGGCGTGGACACGGTGCTCATCGCGGAGGGTATGGCCCCGGCCGTGGCGGCTTATTACACCGCGCTGGCCAAGGAGGCCGGTGCTACCGTGAAGCGGGTGCACCCCAACAAGCTGCGCCTGATGACCGGCACCGAGAGCCACCAGGGCGTGGCTGCCTTTGCCAGCGAGATCGAATATGTGACGGTGGACGACCTGATGGCGGCAGCCAAGGCCAAGGGCGAAGCGCCCTTCCTGGTGCTGAGCGACGGCATCGAGGATCCCCACAACCTGGGCGCGGTGATGCGCAGCGCACTGTTGTGCGGTGCCCACGGCATCGTGATCCCCAAGCGCGGCGGCGCATCGGTGACGCCCACCGTCATCAAGTCCAGCGCCGGTGCGGCCGAGCGGCTGCCGGTGGCCCGTGTGGCCAACATCGGCGAGACCATCCGCCGCCTGAAAGAGCAGGGCGTCTTCGTCTATTGTGCGGACATGGACGGCGTTTCCCTGCGCAAAAACAACCTCACCGGCCCCATCGCACTGGTGCTGGGCAGCGAGGGCAGCGGCGTGTCGCAGCTGGTGAAAAAGCTGTGCGACGGCGTGGTGCGGCTGGATATGGCGGCACCCGGCACCGGCGTGGACAGCTATAATGTGTCGGTTGCGGCCGGCATCATCCTGTACGAGATCCAGTCGCAGCGCGGGGCGCAGCAGGGGTAACAGGAGCAAACTGGAACTCCAACCACAACAACAGGAGGGACAAGAATGCCGAAAAATACCAACGACCACCGGGACCTGACCCCGGAAGAAATCGCGGCACGGGAGGAAAAGTTCCGCTCGTTTTTCACCACCACGGCGGTGAATGTTCCGGTCGAGATGACCCGGCGGGACGATGAGCCGCAGAAGCCGAAAAAGCGGTTCGGCCTGTTTGAACACAATAAACCCCGGCGCGAGGCAGAGGAACCGGCGGACACCCCGCTGGAAATGCCCACCGGCGAGGTGCTTCTGGGCGCGGATGCCCAGCCGGAAGAAGAAGCGGACCTGGAGCTGGTGCTGAAGCCCACGGCAGACCCGGAACCGGAGACCTCGCTGCGGCCGCTGGCCGAACAGCAGCCTGTGGCTGCGGTGCAGCCCGAGCCGTCTGCCCCGGAAAAGGAGCCGGAACGGCCCGCAGAGCCTGCAAAAATGCCGGAGCCGGAAGCACCGGCACAGCCCGAGAAGAAGCCGGAACCGCAGGAGCAGCCTGAGCCCCGGGCAGAAAAGTCTGCAAAAGCCGCAAAGCAGCCGAAGCCCCGGAATGCCAAAAACGCGCCGGAAGTGCTTCTGCCCCAGGAACAGCAGGAGCAGCAGGAGATGGCCGAGCTGAAGGCGATGATCGGCCTGGGCAGCAAAGCGCCAGCCCCGAAGCCTGCCCCGGCAAAGCAGCCGGAAAAGGCGGCGGAACCCAAGGATGCGGCCATGCCCGCCGTGGTGTTTGCGGCGGCAAAGGACCTGCCGAAGGAACCGGCGGAGAAACCCTCCATCTTTGAAATGTTCGGCACGCCCGAGGACGAGCAGAAGCCCGAGGCCCCTGCGGCCCAGGCAGAAAAGCAGTCTGCCCCGGGCAAGGAAGATACCATGAGTCTGCCGCTGCTGCCGCTGGACGAAGAAACGGCGGGGGCAGAAAACGTGGAAGAAACGGCTTCGACAGAGAAAGCACAGAATACAGAACGCGCGGAAGCCCAGCCGCAGGAGGAGAGCGCAGAGCCCGCCGCCCCGGCTGAGGAAGCGGAGCCCGCCCCGCCGGAGACCCCGGCGGAAAAGCTGCGCCGCATGGGCGCAGAGCTGACATTGCGCTGCGCGCTGGCAGGCATTCTGGCCGTGGTGCTGCTGCACTTCGGGCTGGTATCCGACCGGCTGCTGCCTGCGCTGAACGTGCTGGACCCGGACGCGGCCCCGGCGGCGTTCTACGGCGCGAACCTGCTGCTGTTCGCCGCCAGCCTGTGCGTGGGCTGGCCTGTGCTGCGCGATGGCCTGAAGGGCCTGCGGGAGCGGCCCTCGGCCGAGGCGATGCCCGCACTGGCTGCGGCTGCGGCGCTGCTGCAGGCCGTGACGGCCATGCTGAACGCAAACACCTATCATAACACCGAGGGCATCTCGCTGCTCACCGGTGTGGCAGCGCTGGGGCTGTTCTTTGCGCTGCTGGGCGGCCGGGTGATGCTGGCGGCCGTGAAGGGCGGCTATGAGCTGATCGCGGCGGACCCCGAACACCGGGGTGCCTACCGCGCAAAAGATAAAGACCTGCTGCGTGCCCTGACACGGGACCTGGACCAGAAGGACCTCTGGGTACTGCTGAGCCGCCCGCTGCAGGCGGCCGATGGCTTTGTGGAGCAGTGCCTGGGCGAGCGCGCCAGCGAGCGCCGGGCGCAGAAGACAGCCCGCATCCTGCTGGGTGCAGCGGTGCTCAGCGGAATGCTGTTCGTGCTGTTCGGTGCCGGGTGGAACAAGGCGGTGGCCGCCATGGCCGCTGTGCTGTGCCTGGGTGCACCGCTGTCTTCCATCCTCATCGCGGGCCTGGCGTCGCTGCGGCTGCAGCGGGCGGCGGCCGCTGTGGGCGCTGTGGTGCCCGGCTGGCAGGCCATTGAGCAGCTGGGCGGCATCGACACCCTGCAGGTGGACGCCGACGACCTGTTCACCGCCGACAGCGCACTGCTGGAGGATATCCGCATCTTCAAGGGCGGCCGTATCGACCGCGCCATCCTGTACGCGGCCAGCGTGCTGAACGCCGGGTGCGGCACCCTGCAGGGCCTGTTCCGCCAGATCGTTGAGGACCGCACCGACATTCTGTTCCCGGTGAAGGATCTGGAGGAGCACAACGGCCTGGGCTTCGTCGGCTGGTGTGACAACAACCGCATCCTGATCGGCAACCGCAAATATCTGGAGCAGGAGGGCGTGCCCCTGCCGGACGAAGAATATGAGGCCGAGCACTCCAAAAACGGCGAGCTGCAGATTTTGTATCTGGCCGTTTCCGGCAGCCTGCACGCCATGTTCGTGCTGCGGTATGTGGGCGGGCGCAACACCGCCCGCAGCCTGGCCGCACTGCAGAAGGAGAATATCCGTCTGCTGGTCACCTGCCGGGACCCCAGCCTGACGGCCCGCCACATCAGCGAGGCCTACCATCTGCCGGAGGGCATGGTGACCTTGCTGGATCAGGAACAGTGCAACGCCATTGCAGCGGCCCCCATCGACCCGGCGGACCCCTGCTGCATGATCCATGCGCAGAACTTTGCCAGCCTGACCGGCGGCCTGCAGGCAGCCGACCAGGCCCAGAACGCCGAGACCAGCGCCACCACGGTGCAGCTGGTGTCGGTGTGGTTCTCCATCGTCATTGCCCTGCTGCTGACCAGTGCGGGCAGCATCTGGCAGCTTTCGGTGGCGACGGCACTGATGTATCAGGCCGCATGGAGCGCCTTGAGCATTGCCGTGTGCGCCCTGAAGCAGCATAATTAAAAAGGAATTCAAAATTGCCAGCCGTGTTCTCTGCCATGAGGGCCCGGCTGGCTTTTTTCAAAAAGTTTTTCAAAATAAATAGGAATTATTCTTGATTATGGTGCCGAAATATGGTATACTGTGGTCAGAACAAAACGCACAGCAGCCGAGCAAACGCATCGAACGCACCGTGCAACAAAACCAGAACCGCAGGGGAATGGTCACTCCCCTTACCACCACTTTTTTACTTGAAAAGGAGATACATGATGGAACTGAAGGGCACCAAAACCGAAAAGAACCTCTGGGAAGCATTTGCAGGCGAGAGCCAGGCACGCAACAAGTACACCTATTTTGCCAGCATGGCTAAGAAGGAAGGCTACGAACAGCTGGCCGCCATCTTTGAGGAGACCGCCGGCAACGAGAAGGAGCACGCCAAGATCTGGTTCAAGCTGCTGTGCGGCGGTGCCATCCCCGATACCCTGACCTGCCTGGATATGGCCGCAGGCGGCGAGCACGACGAGTGGACCGAGATGTACCCCCGCATGGCCAAGGAAGCCAAGGAAGAAGGCTTCCCCCAGATCGCAGCGCTGTTCACCATGGTGGCACAGATCGAGAAGGAGCACGAGGAGCGCTACCGCGCCTTGGCAGAGAACCTGAAGAACAGCAAGGTCTTTGCCCGCGAGGAGCAGCAGGTGTGGCAGTGCCGGAACTGCGGCTACACCTACATCGGCAAGTCCGCCCCGCTCAAGTGCCCCGTGTGCGCACACCCCCAGAGCTACTTTGAGCTGAAGAAGATCAACTACTGATTTCTAAATCAAGATGACGAACGCCGCCGCGTCTGGCCAGCCTGCTGGACGTGGCGGCGTTTTGTACAAAAAGCAAAAACACTTTTTGGGACTGTCCACAAAATCCGGCCGATGGGGCGGCCCGGCGGGGCAAAAAACTTGACCCTCCCCCGCCGGATGTGTAAAATGGTACGAAGACAAGAACTTTTGCACGCAGCTGCAGAACACGCAGGGGAGGTCAGGCGGGATGATCAGAACGGTTTGGAAAAACGGCTGTGCAGTGCTGCTGGCGGCATGGGTCCTGCTGGCAGGGCTTCTGCCTGTCCCTGCGGCCCGGGCAGCACAGGTGCAGGCGCTGCCGGACAGCGGCATGGCGCTGGATGTCTCCGAGCTGACGCTGGAAATGACCGACGACGACCCGCGCCCGGTGGCCTACCTGAGCGTGCAGGCACCGGAGGAATACTTTTTCCTCATCTGGACCTCCAGCAACCCGGCGGCCGCGACGGTGGACGGCACCGGCAAGGTGACCGGCCGGGCCGAGGGCACGGCCGTCATCACCGCCTGCAATGAGCGGGGCGAAAAGGCAGCCTGCACCATCACGGTGAAAAAGGGCACGGCCAGTCACCCGGTGCTGAGCCAGACCGAGGCCGCCCTGACCATCACCGAGAAGGTGCCCAGCCCGACCCTGCGGCTGACCCTGCAGCAGACGAGCGGTGCCTTTGTGTATGTGCGCCAGTGGACCACCAGCAACCTGGCGGTGGCCACGGTGAGCAGCAGCGGCACCGTGACAGCGGTGGGTTCCGGCAAGGCGGTGGTCAGCGCATTGACCACGGCTGGGCAGGTGCTGCGGTGCACCGTCACGGTGACGTCCGAGATCGGGCGGGTGACCGTGAGTAAGAGCGCGATGCTGCTGCAGTCCATCGGGGCCAGCCAGCGGCTGACCGCAAAGGCGGCGGGCCAGACCGCGCCGGTGCTGACCTGGATGAGCAGCAACCCGGCGGTGGCCAGGGTGAGCGCCGACGGCGTTGTGACGGCAGTGGGCGACGGCGAGACCGTGATCATGGCCATCACGCCGGAGGGCCGTGCCGATGCCTGCTATGTGGCGGTGGGGGCAGCGGCCTGGCGCTATCGCTCGGAGGAAGAACTGACCGAGGTGCTGACCGTCTCCGGCCAGCTGCCGTACTCGGACGGAAAATAACGCAAAAAGAGAGAATGTGTGCTGACACGTTCTCTCTTTTTTATGGCAGGCTGCTGGGCAGGAAGATCAGCGTCCCGCGGGCAGAGTACACCAGCTTCTGCACCGCGCAGCCGTAGCCGCACGCCAGCACCAGCACCACCACCGCTGCCAGCAGGGCCCAGCGCACCACCTGCCCGCGCAGACGATGCCTGCCGGAAAACGAACTGCCCTTTCTGCGCCGCATCGGCCCGCCCCCCTTCACGTTTTGCCCATCCTATGCCCCAAAGGCAGAGATTGTGCAGCGGGCGGCGGTGTGGTACAATAAAATCTTAGAGAAAACTTTCTGCAGGGAGAACGATTTTATGCTGACCATCACACTGCTGGGCACGGCGGCCACCATGCCGCTGCCGGACCGGGCCCTTTCGGCCGCCTTTGCGGCCTGCGGCGGCCACGGCCTGCTGCTGGACTGCGGCGAGGGCACGCAGGCGGCGGCGCACAAAGCAGGCGTCAACCTGATGCGCGCGGACGCCATCTGCCTGACCCACTACCACGGCGACCATATCTTCGGCCTGCCGGGCCTTTTGCAGACGCTGGGTGCCCAGGGCCGCACGCGGCCGCTGGCCCTGTTGGGGCCGGAGGGCCTGCCGGACATCTGGGCGGCTGTGCGCGCATTGACCGGCCCGCTGCCCTATGCAGTCAGGCCGCAGGTGCTGCAGCCGGGAAAGGCACTGGCGCTGGACGCCATCGGGACCGGAGAAGGCTGGCCTGCCGGGGCACGGCTCGTGCCCTTTGCCACGAAGCACCGGGTAAAGAGCATCGGCTACCGGCTGGAGCTGCCCCGGGCGGGCAAGTTCTCGCCGGAGCGTGCCCGGGCGCTGGGGGTACCGGTGCCGCAGTGGAAGCTGCTGCAAAAAGGCCAGACCGTCACGGTGGAGGACCGCACGATCCAGCCCGCCGAGGTGCTTGGCCCGCCGCGCCGGGGATTGAGTTTCGTCTTTTCCGGCGACACGGCACCCTGCCAAGGGCTGATGCAGGCAGCGCAGGACGCCGATCTGCTGGTGTGTGACGCTACCTACGCCCTGCCGGAGCAGGAAGCGCAGGCAAAGCAGTGGGGCCACAGCACCTTCGGGCAGAGCGCGGCGCTTGCTGCACAGGCGGGGGCAAAACGGCTCTGGCTCACCCACTATTCACCCATGATCACCGACCCGGAGGAATACGCCGCCGAGGCGCAGAGCATTTTCCCGACGGCGGAGTGCGGCTTTGACGGCAAGTGCATCACCCTGCAGTACGAGGAGGTGCAGCCATGACCATTTCCATGGATCCGGGCGCGGCGGCGCTGCTGGACGCGCTGCACACAGCGGGCTATGCGGCCTACGCGGTGGGCGGCTGCGTGCGGGACAGTCTGCTGGGCCTTGTGCCCCACGACTGGGACCTGTGCACCAGCGCCCTGCCCCAGCAGGTGATCGGATTGTTCGGGGCGCAGCAGTGCATCCCCACCGGCCTGCAGCACGGCACCGTGACCGTGAAGCAGGGCGGTGCCCTTTACGAGATCACCACCTTCCGCACCGAGGGCAGCTACAGCGACGGCCGCCACCCGGACGAAGTACACTTTGTGCCGGACGTGCGGGAGGACCTTGCCCGGCGGGATTTCACCATCAACGCCATGGCCTACAACGAAAAAGAGGGGCTCATCGACCCCTTCGGCGGGCAGGATGATTTGAAGAACGGCATCCTGCGGGCGGTGGGTGCACCGCACCAGCGGTTCACCGAGGACGCTTTGCGCATCCTGCGGCTGTACCGGTTTGCGGCGCGGTTCGGCTTTGCCCTCGACCCGGCCACGGCGCAGGCGGCGGAAGAATTGTGTGCGCACTTGGACTGCGTTTCGGCAGAGCGCATTGAGGAAGAACTGGCAAAGCTGCTGGCCGCGCCCGCCCCGGCGGCATATCTCGATGAAAAAATACTCGATGTTATTCTGCCGGAGCTTGCGCCGGAAGCCTTGACTGCGGCAAAGCCGGTGGTGGACGCCTGCCCGGCAGGGGCGGACAACCTGCCCGTCCGGCTGGCGGCGCTATTGCTGAGTCTTGGCGAGGACGGCACCCGCCGCGCCCTCAAGCGCCTGCGCTGTTCCAACGCCTGCATTGAGGAGACGGCAGTGCTTGTGCGGGAGTATCGGGCAGGGGCACAGAGCCGTCGGGCAGCGCCAGCAGAGACCACTATACCCGACCTTACTATCTATACCCGCCACCTGCTGGGCCAATATGGCCTGAAGACCGTGCAGCGGCTGGCGGCGCTGGGGGCGGCCATGCAGCCGAAGCGGGCGGCGGATTTTGAACGGCTTTCCAAATTGGCCGAACGAATGGACGCCGACGGCGTGTGCTGCCGGGTTTCGCAATTGGCCGTGAACGGCCGCGACCTGATGGCGGCGGGCATCCCTGCCGGGCCGGGCCTGCGCCGGGTGCTGGAAGCGCTGCTGGACAGCGTCATCCGGGAAGAATGCCCCAACGAGCGGGACGCCCTGCTGGCCCGGGCACAGCAAATTTCTGCGTCTTGACAAGCGGTTTTTCCAGAGTTACTATTATACTACTATCTTAGTGTGTTGAATGCACCAAAGGAGAATTTATGACCACACAGACCCCTGATTGCAAGCCCCGCGCCCTCATCGCCATGAGCGGCGGCGTGGACAGCTCGGTGGCGGCGTGGCTGATGCAGCAGGCGGGCTACGACTGCACCGGCATCACCATGCGGCTCACCCGCAACGAAACACTGGGCCAGTCCGGCTTTCACACCTGCTGTTCGGAGAAGGACATCGAGGACGCCGCCGAGGTGGCCTTTGCGCTGGATATCCCCTACGAAGTGCTGGATTTCACCGCCGACTTCCGGGAGCAGATCATTGAAAAGTTCGTCCGCGTCTACGAGACGGGCGGCACGCCCAACCCCTGCATCGACTGCAATAAATATATGAAGTTCCGCCACCTGCTGGACTGGGCCGAGGCCCACGGCATGGAGTACGTGGTCACCGGCCACTATGCCCGGGTGGAGCAGGACGAGGTCACCGGCCGCTTCCTGCTGAAAAAGGGTCTGGATGAGGGCAAGGACCAGAGCTATGTGCTCTACAACCTCACCCAGGAGCAGCTGGCCCACATCCGGCTGCCGTTGGGCGGCCTGCACAAGACCGAGGTGCGGGACATCGCCGAACAGCACAAGTTCGTCAACGCCCGCAAGCACGACAGCCAGGACATCTGCTTTGTGCCGGACGGCGACTACGCCCGCTTCATGGAGGATTTTACCGGCAAGCACTACCCGGCTGGCGATTTTCTGGACGAAAGCGGCAGGGTGGTGGGCACCCACAGCGGTGCCGTGCGCTACACGCTGGGCCAGCGCAAGGGCCTTGGGCTGGCGCTGGGGGCCCCGGTGTACGTCTGCGGCAAGGACATGCAGGCAAACACGGTCACCGTGGGCCCGGAAGAAAACCTCTTTGACCGCATCGTGTATGCGGACGAAGCAAACTGGATCGCCATCCCGGAATTGACAGCCCCGCTGCGGGTCACGGCCCGCACCCGGTACCATCAGGCCGAACAGGCCGCGACGGTTTACCCGGCACCGGACGGCTTCCGGCTGGAGTTCGACCAGCCCCAACGTGCGCCCACACCCGGGCAGGCTGTGGTGCTGTATCAGGGCGATGTGGTGCTGGGCGGCGGCACCATTACGAGAGTGGAAAAGTAAGGAGAACAACATGCAAAATCAGTATTCCCGCACGCAGCTGCTGCTGGGCGCGGAAGCCATGGAAAAACTGCACAATTCCCGCGTGGCGGTGTTCGGCATCGGCGGCGTGGGCGGCTACACCGTCGAAGCGCTGGCACGCAGCGGTGTGGGTGCGCTGGACCTCATCGACGACGACAAAGTCTGCCTGACCAACCTGAACCGCCAGATCATTGCCACCCACAAGACGGTGGGCAAGTTCAAGGTGGATGTGGCTGAGGAGCGCATCCACGAGATCGACCCGGACATCAAGGTGACTACCTACAAGACCTTCTTCACGCCGGAAACACAGGACAGCTTTGACTTTACCCAGTTCGACTACGTGGTGGACGCCATCGACACCGTTACCGGCAAGCTGGCCCTTGTGATGAAGTGCAAGGAAGCCGGTGTGCCCATCATCTGCGCCATGGGCGCGGGCAACAAGATGGACCCCACCCGCTTTGAGGTGACCGATATCTACAAGACCTCAGTCTGCCCGCTGGCAAAGGTGATGCGCACCGAGTGCCGCAAGCGTAAGATCAAGCACCTGAAGGTGGTCTACTCCAAGGAGCCTGCCATGACTCCCATCGAGGACGATTCCATCAGCTGCAAGTACCACTGCATTTGCCCGCCGGGCACCCAGCGCAAGTGCACCCTGCGCCGCTCGGTGCCGGGCTCCAACGCCTTTGTGCCCTCGGTGGCGGGCCTGATCATTGGCGGCGAGGTGGTCAAGGACCTCGTGGGCTTTGTACCGATGAAAGGGTAAAAAACGTACTTGTGCATTTTTTAAAGACGTGCTAAAATAATAAAAAAGGAGATAAAGGATGCGGCTTCAGTATTTTGTAACCAAAGCGGATTCCGGGGAACAGGTTCTGATTGCAATGGAACCGGCTATGAAGAACGATTTGGAAGCAACGAAAAATGGCTGGCAGTCGGACTGGACCAGCGACTTTATCTCTGACCCGCGGCTTGAAAAGTATGCAGCCAAAACAGAAGCTGGGGAGATCGTTGCACTGGGAGCCTACCGGGAAGATGACCATGGCATTTCTGTTTTTATCGCAGACATTGAGGCACAGCCGGAGAGCAACCCGACGCTTACGAAAAAACGCCGTTATGCCGGTGTAGGCCGAATGATGATCGCCTATGGCATCCAGCTTTCCATCGACAGCGGGCACGGTGGCGTGGTGACCTTTGCAGCAAAAACGGACGAACTGTACGAACATTATGTCAATGATTTTCATGCAGTGCCGATTTTTCAGCCATTTCCCGGCGGGCCGAAGCTGCTGATGCTGGCAGACGAGGGCGCACAGGAAATTTTTGGAGCCTATCTATTCTGAATGACAGGAGGGAGCACAATGGCAGAACAGGAACTGCAGGTGGCACGGATGGACGAGGAGACCATGGAATATTTGAACGTTCTGTTTAGCGTGTGCAAGCGGTTCAATACGGATTATTACCACGCCGATCCGAAGCAGCGTGCATTTATGGATGCGGTTGCGACGCATGAGTATCAGCTGAAAAAGGCACATGAAAAAGGCCTGCAGCGTTCGGCAGTGCCTCCCTTTATGGGAATCGTTCGAAGCGAGCGCAGCAACAATATGCCTGCATAAATAAGGACAGAAAGGCCCGCGGACGGCGGGCCTTTTTTACGCCCTAAATAAATTTGCAACTAATTTGCATTTTGGTATTGCAATTGGAGAGAATATCGTGTATAATCATCCCTGTTCGAAAATGCAAATTGATTGCAATTTATTGAAATGAAGCGACAAACAGTCGTTTTTGGAGCGTATATGGAACTGTTTCTGGATGTTCTGGGCGAATCGCTGGTGGATACCGCCAAGATGCTGCCCTTCCTCTTTCTGGCTTATCTGCTGATCGAATACATCGAGACCCGCCACGGTGAGCGCATTGAAGCGCTGCTGGCGGGCGGCGGGCGCTGGGGTGCTGTGCCGGGTGCGGTGCTGGGCTGTGTGCCGCAGTGCGGCTTCTCGGCCATCGCGTCCAACTTCTACTCCTCCCGGGTCATCACGCTGGGTACCCTGATGGCGGTCTACCTTGCTACCAGCGACGAGGCCATCCCGCTGCTGGTGTCTATGCCGGCCTACTGGGACAAGTTGGTGCTGCTGATGGTCATCAAGGTGGTGTACGCCATTGCGGTGGGCTTTGTGCTGGATTTCGTCCTGCGGGGCGTGCTGCCCAAAAGTCTGCGCGGCGGCTACACCGGCCACGCCGACGAAGTGGACTGCCACGAGGAGCACAGCGACGAGGAAGGCAAGCCTGCTCCCATCTGGAAGGCCGCCCTGCGCCACACGCTGGAAATTTTCGTGTTCATCTTTGCGTTCAGCCTGGTGTTCGGCCTGATCGTCGAGGGCGTGGGCGAGGATGTGTTCGCCGATCTGCTGGGCCGCATGGGCTTTTTCCAGCCGGTGGTGGCCGCGCTGGTGGGCCTGATCCCCAACTGTGCCGCCAGCGTGCTGCTGACCCAGCTGTATGTGGAAGGTGCTCTGCGCTTTTCCAGTCTGGTGGCAGGCCTGTGCACCGGCGCAGGCGTGGGTCTGGCGGTGCTGTGGCGCACGAACCCTTCCTGGAAGCAGAACCTGTTCATCACCGGCCTGACCTGGGGTGCGGGCGCGTTCCTCGGCGTGGCGATGCAGATCGTTGTGGCAGTGGCAGCCTGACGATTGGAAGAACCGCCGCTTACGGGTTGCGGCTCCCAGCATCCGCTTCGTGCCTTGAGCGGCACTCGCGTCTTGCTGGCCGCTGCCCCAACAGCTCCTCCCTGTACCCGCCGCAGGCGGCGGTCGTCGCCGTTGCACTCTGGGCATATTCAGCGGAAATAATATTTTTATTCTTGCAAAAATAGAGCAGACTGCGGTCTGCTCTGTTTTTGCGTTTTCACACGAAAGGGCCGCAGCGGAAAGCGGCTTCATGGTCCCAAACAAGGCTGTTGCATAAAATTCTGTGCAATGGCCTTATTTTTATGTCCAAATGCACCCCAATTTTTAAAAAGTATGGTATACTGGTACAAAACCAGTTCCATAGGAGAAAAGAATGCAATACAAGATTCTGGCAAGCGATTATGACAACACGCTGGTGCCTTTTGGCGAGGGCAAGCCGCGGCAGAAGGTGGTAAAGGCCGTGAAAAAGCTGCAGGCGGCAGGCGGCAAGTTCGTGCTGAGCACCGGCCGCGCCTTCCCCAGCGTGAACCTCAAGGGCCAGCTGGGCGGCATCCGGTTCGACTACGCCATCACCTGCAACGGTGCCTGCGTGGTGGACCGCGAGGGCCGCATCGTGGCCGAGCACCCGCTCACCGCCGAGGAGATGTACGCGCTGGTGGATTTCTGCGAGGACTACAACTACCCGCTGCAGTTCAACTTCCGCGATGCCTGCTATGCCTACTGCGAGTACGAATACCTGCATGAGGGCTACCGGCAGATGAACAGCACCGGGCTGGACTGTGTGGACGGCGAAGACCAGGACCGCCACCTCATCGACATGCCCCACGCGGCCTTTGCGGCCATCCCGCCGGAGCGGGTGGCGGACTTCAACGCAAAATACGGCCACTTGGGCCTGCACTGGATGATGGTGGGTGCGCAGAACGCCGACGGCTACTGTTACTACGACATCGTGCGCGGCGGCATGGACAAGGGCGTGGGCCTTGCCGACCTGTGCGAGCAGCTGGGCCTGACCCTGGCTGAAGCCGTGGCGGCGGGTGACTCCGCCAACGACATCGGGATGCTGAAGGCCGCCGGGCTCAGTGTCTGCATGGCCAACGGCACCGAGGACGCCAAGGCTGCTGCCGACCGCATCATCGGCGATGTGCGGGAGGACGGCCTGGCAGACCTCATCGAGGAGCTCTGGTTCGGCGGCCCCAAGGCGGTGCCCTCCGGCCGCGACCTGGGCTTGGCCTGGGGCAAGATCGAAAGCGCAGGCAGCGGCAATGAGTTTTGAGCCGGTGTACAACGCCCACAGCCGGGCACTGATCCTGGGCACCTGGCCCAGCCCCAAAAGCCGGGAGATGGCCTTTTACTACGGCCACCCGCAGAACCGCTTCTGGCCTATGCTGGCGGCGCTGACCGGCGAGCCGGTGCCCGTCCGGGAAGACATTGAAGCGAAAAAGCTGATCATCCTGCGCCACGGGCTGGCGCTCTGGGATACGCTGGAAAGCTGCACCATCACCGGCGCTTCGGATGCTTCCATCAAGGACGTGGTGCCCAACGACATCGCGGCCCTGCTGGCAAAAGCCCCCATCGAAGCGGTGTTCTGCAACGGGGCCACGGCATACCGCATCTATACAAAGTATCTGCAGCCGGTGTCCGGCATCGCTGCCATTAAACTGCCCAGCACCAGCCCCGCCAACGCGGCCTGCCGCCCGGAAAAGCTGCGGGAAGTCTGGGCCGAAGCGCTGGGGCCGTGGATTTCCAAATGATTGCGAAGCTGTAAATTATCCGTGAAGCCCTTGCGTTTTTGGCAAAGGGCGGTATTATGGATAGCATAAGGGGTATCTTCCCCGGATAAGGAGAAAAACATGAGCAAGACGATCCGCACCCGGAAGCCAAGCGTCCTGCCGTTCTACGCGATGGCGCTGGTCTTTCTGGTATTGTGCGCGGTGCTGCCGGTGTATAAGCTGTGGGCGCTGCTGGTGGCGCTGGGCGGGGCCCTGGTGGCCTTTGGCGCGGCGCAGAAGGTCTGCCCGCCCCGGGTGGTGGAGCACGAGGTGCCCTTCCACACCGGTGTGGAGGATGTGGACCAGATGCTGGCCGACATGCAAAAGCAGCTGGACACCCTGCACGCGCTGAACGAAGCTTTGCCGGAGCCGCAGCTGTCCGCTGCCATGACCCGCATGGAAAAGGCGGGCCGCTCCATCGTGGAAGCGGTGGAAGCAAACCCCGAAAAGGCAAAGCAGGTGCGCCGGTTCGCAAACTACTACCTGCCGGACGCGGTGAATGTGCTGCAGCAGTACGCCAAGCTGGCAAAGCAGGGGGTGCGCGGTGAGAACGCCGCCGCCATCCGCGCCGAGGTGGAGCACAACGCGGCCTCCATCGCCACGGCGTTTGAAAACCAGCTGGATGCCCTGTATGCCGCCGAGAGCATGGACCTTTCTGCCGACATCACCGTGCTGCAGAACATGCTCAAAGGGCAGGGACTGAGTAAATGAGAATGCGCCCTCTCAGGCCGCTTCGCGTCCAGCTCTCCCAGAGGGAGAGCCGAGAAAGGCCGCGGCGAGGGCGGGGACGCTAACGACCGCATTGGAAAGGAAGGAATCACTTATGGCAGACAACAACTTCAACTTTGACCTCGACGCACCCGCAGTGCCCACCCTGACGCTGGACCCGACCCCGGCGGCAGAGGAAGCAAAGCCCGCGCCTGCCCCCCAGCAGGCCGCACCGGAACAGCAGGTGAACCTGACCCCGGAGGAACAGGCCATGGTGGACCAGTTCGCCGAGAAGATCGACATCACCAACAGCCAGCAGGTGCTGCAGTACGGCTCGGCCTGCCAGAAGAAGATCGGCGATTTCTCCGAAGCGGCCCTTTCCAAGGTGGCCACCAAAGACCTGGGCGAAGTGGGCGACATGATCACCGGCCTGATCGGCGAGCTGAAAAGCTTTGATGCCAATGAGGAGCAGCAGAAGGGCATCATGGGCTTCTTCAAAAAGAAGACGAACCAGCTGGATGCCCTCAAGACCAAGTACGACAAGGCCGAGACCAATGTGGAGAAGATCCAGTCCATGCTGGAAGGCCATCAGGTCCAGCTGCTGAAGGACATCGCCATGCTGGATAAGATGTACGAGCTGAACATGGCCTACTTCAAGGAGCTGAGCATGTACATCCTGGCCGGCAAGAAAAAGCTGGCCGATGTGCGTGCCAACGAGCTGCAGCAGGCCATGGACAAGGCCAAGGCTTCCGGCCTGCCGGAAGACGCGCAGGCCGCCCGCGACCTGGCCGACCAGTGCGAGCGCTTTGAAAAGAAGCTCTACGATCTGGAGCTCACCCGCAACATCAGCCTGCAGATGGGCCCGCAGATCCGCCTGCTGCAGAACAACGACACCATGATGGCCGAGAAGATCCAGTCCACAATCGTGAACACCATTCCCCTGTGGAAGAACCAGATGGTGCTGGCGCTGGGTCTGGCCCACAGCCAGCAGGCCATGCAGGCCGAGCGTGCCGTCACCGACATGACCAACGACCTGCTCAAGAAGAACGCTGAGGCCCTCAAGATGGGCACCATCGAGACCGCCAAGGAAAGCCAGCGCGGCGTGGTGGACATCGAGACCCTGCAGCAGACCAACAAGAGCCTGATCGAGACGCTGGACGAGCTGAACAAGATCCAGAACGAGGGCCGCGCAAAGCGCGCTGCTGCCGAGCAGGAGCTGAACCGCATCGAAGACGAACTGAAGGCAAAAATGATGGAGATCCGGAGCTGAGATGGCAAACGCAGATTTTTCTCACAGCACAAACCAGACGAACCCCGGCGGCTTTGACAGCGGCAGCTACCGCGAACAGGCCCAGCCGGAGCAGACCGTGCAGCTGACGCCTTTGCAGCAGAAGCTGGCCGGGCTGGAAGCAAAGCTGCCCGGTGCACTTTCCACCCGGGCGGCGGCGCTGGCATTGAGCGTGGTGGTGATGCTGGCGGCCTTCGTGGGCTTTGGCGGCGCAAAGCTGCGTAGCAAATACAACGCGGCAAGCCAGTGGTTCACCGTGGGCGTGGCCGCCGACAACGGCTACAACCTGAGTGAAGAACTGACCACCCGCATGAACACGGCGGCCAACGTGATCACGACCGCCGGCAACACGCTGGGTGCGGACAGCACCGAGGTGCAGGATGCACAGACCGCCCTGAGCGATTTTACCGCCTGCCTTGAAGCCGTGCAGAACGGCGGCAGGAGCCAGAACCTTACCTCACTGCCCTACTATCAGGGCAGCACGATGCACGCGCTCTACCAGGCCAACGAAGCCCTGGGGGCTATGATCGACCAGCTCTATGCCAAGCTGCAGGAGCAGGCCGAGAACCCCATGAAGATGGGCGCGGTGCAGGGCCAGTACGGCCAGTTCAACAGTGCAGGCACCATCATCGGCAGCCTGCAGTACAACACGGCAGTCTATGACTACCAGAATGAAGTCGGCGGCTTCCCGGCCAGTGTGCTGGGCGGTCTCGTCGGCGTGAAGGAGGTCGAACCCTTCGCATGAAACAGTTTGCAAAACGCATCAGCGCCCTTGTGCTCGTTTTCGTGCTGAGCCTGGCGGCGCTGGCCCCGGCGGCATCCGCTGCCGCCAGCCTGCCCGCCCTGCCCAGCGGCCAGTGTGTCGTGGACGACGCGGGTGTGCTGAGCAGTTCCACCGTGCAGGCCATCACGGACCTGAACGCCCAGCTGGAATCCAGCTGCAATGGTGCCCAGATCGGCGTCCTGACGGTAGATTATACGGGCAATTATTCCACTGAGGATTATGCAACGGAGGCGTTCAACACCTGGGGCATCGACTCGGCGTCGGAGAACAACGGCGTGCTGATCCTGCTGGTGATGGAATCGCCCCTGTATGACGACGGTGACTACTATGTGACCTACGGCGACGGCTTCCGCAACACCACGCTGGAAAGCCAGGCCAGCGCCATTGCCCAGACCATGGAGGACGATTTTGTCCGCAAGGACTACGACAGCGCCGTGGTCACCTGCGCCAACAACGTGGCGGAGACCATCGCGGAGATCTACGGCGTCAGCCTGTCCGGCGGCAGCTACAACGATGGCTACTATGACGGCGGTTACGCAGAGCCTGTGGATGAGCCCACGACCTTCGGGGATGTGGTGCTGGGCATCGTGATGCTGTTCATCACCCTGCTGCTCCTGCTCATCATCGTGACGGCGGTGCTGCGCATCTTCGTGGCACCCATCGGCTATGCAATGGGCTTCCGGCGCGGGTTCTTTGCCTGGGGTGCACCGCATTATCACCGGCCGACCCCGCCGCCGCCTCCGGGCCCCGGCCCTGGCATGGGCGGCCCGCGCCCGCCGCGCAATGACCGCCCCCGCGGCGGCAGCAGCAACCGGCGCCCGCCCCGTCCCCCGCAGGGCGGCAGCTTTGGCGGCGGCTCTTTCGGCGGAAGCAGCTTCGGCGGTTCCCGCGGTGGTGGCAGTTTCGGCGGCGGCAGCTTTGGCGGCGGCTTCGGTGGCATGGGCGGCGGCGGAAGCCATGGCGGCGGCGGTGGCCGCGGCCGCTGAGCAGTCCTTTATAACTTGAGCAGAAAGCGAGGGTTCGGATATGGAAGCGTTGATCGTGATCCTTGTGGTCGTGGTGCTGGTGCTCATTCTGATGCCCCGCGGCCCGCGCGGACCCCGCCCGCCCCATGGCCCGGATGACTTCGGCGGGCCCGGCGGCCCCTACGGCGGCGGCTTTTATGGCGGCTGGGGCAGGCCCCGGCGTCCGCGCCCGCCGCGCCGCCCGCCTTATGGCGGCGGCTTTGGTCCCGGCCCGGGCGGCCCTGGCATGGGCGGCCCGCGTCCTCCGCGCGGCGGTATGGGTGGTCGCCCCGGTGGAATGGGCGGCAGACCCGGCGGTGGTATGGGTGGACGCTCCGGCGGCTTCGGCGGCATGGGCGGCGGCAGAAGCCATGGCGGCGGTGGTGGCCGCGGCCGCTGATCGACCCGAAAACCTGAGAGGGAGAAACCTGTGTGCAACGGTGCACAGGGCTTCTCCCTCTTTTTTGTTCCTTTTATCGTGAAAGGAATTCATTTGACAAAACAACTTTGCTAATCTATACTGAGAACCATGCAATTGCCATGAAAAATGAAGCCGATCCGCAAGAGGGCATATGCCGGAAAGGAGCCCTCTCGCCGGTGCCGTCCGCCTGACGGCGGCGCAGCCCCGGAGCTCTCCCAAAGGGAGAGCCAAGAAACCCTCTCGCCGGTGCCGTCCGCCTGACGGCGGCGCAGCCCCGGAGCTCTCCCAAAGGGAGAGCCAAGAATCAATATAAAGGATGTATCACCATGCTGACTCTGGATAAGATCTACCACGCCGCCTTTGTGCTGAAGGACGTTGCCCGCAAGACTGACCTCATCGAGGCACCCAAGCTCTCGAAGGACTGCCAGCTCTACCTGAAAACCGAGAACCTGCAGGCCACCGGCAGCTTCAAGGTGCGCGGCGCTTACTATAAGATCAGCCAGCTTTCCCCGGAGGAGAGCGCCAAGGGCGTCATTGCCTGCTCGGCGGGCAACCACGCGCAGGGCGTGGCGCTGGCAGCCACCCGGCGCGGCATCAAGAGCATCGTCTGCATGCCGGACGGTGCGCCCATCATGAAGGTGGAGAACACCAAGAATCTGGGCGCGGAGGTCTGTCTCGTGCCCGGCACCTACGACGACGCCCACGACAAGGCCGTGGAGCTGCAGGAAGAAACCGGCATGACCTTCATCCATCCCTACGACGATGAGCTGGTCATCGCAGGCCAGGGCACCATCGGCCTGGAAATTCTGGACCAGCTGCCCGATCTGGATGCGGTCATCGTGCCGGTGGGCGGCGGCGGCCTGATCTCTGGCGTGGCCTTTGCCATCAAGAGCCTGCGCCCGGAGGTGAAGGTCTACGGCGTGCAGGCCGAGGGCGCACCCAGCATGTACCGCAGCCTGCACGAGCACAAATACCAGACCCTGAAGGCTGCTTCCACCTTTGCGGACGGCATCCAGGTCAAGACCCCCGGTGAGCTGACCTACCAGATCTGTGAGCAGTATGTGGACGACATCGTCACCGTCACCGAGGACGAGACGGCCGCCGCCATCCTCTCGCTGATGGAAAACCAGAAGCTGGTGGCCGAGGGTGCCGGTGCGGTGCCGGTGGCAGCTGCCCTGTTCCACAAGCTGCCCATCGAAGGCAAGAAGGTGGTGTGTGTCGTCTCCGGCGGCAACATCGACGTGAACATCCTGAACCGCGTCATCACCCGTGGTCTGGTCATGAGCGGCCGCAAGGCGAACATGACCATCGCACTGGAGGACAAGCCCGGCCAGCTGAAGAAGGTGGCCGAGATCGTCTCCCGCTGCGGCAGCAACGTGGTGTCGGTGCAGCACGACGGCTCCGACCCCAACATGCCCATTTCCAGCTGCTTCCTCAAGCTCACCCTCGAGACCCGCGACGCGGCCCAGATCGAGCAGATCCGCACTGAGCTCACCAAAGAGGGCTTCCAGCTGGTGAGCGAGAGAGTGTAATGTCAACACAAGGGCGGTGAGCCGGAAGCTTCCCCCTCGGACACGAGTCGGGCCATTCCATCGCCCGCCCTATCGCCTGACGGCGACAGGGTCCCACCCCAGCGGACGGTCCTCGGAGAAACTTCCAGCCCGCCGCCCAGATAAGTGCATCATTCGATAAAGGAGAATTGTTATGAAAGTCGTTTCTACGTCCAACGCACCCGCCGCCATCGGCCCCTACAGCCAGGCACTGGACCTGGGCAGCATGGTGTTTGTCTCCGGACAGATCCCCGTGGACCCCGCCACCGGCACCATGGCTGACACCGTGGAGGAGCAGGCCGCCCAGAGCCTTGCAAACCTCAAGGCCATTCTGGCCGAAGCGGGCCTGACCATGGCAAATGTGGTCAAGACGGTCATCTTCCTGGCCGACATCAACGACTTTGCTGCGGTGAACGCTGTGTATGCCAAGGCATTCACGGAACCGTTCCCGGCCCGCAGCTGCGTGCAGGTGGCCGCTATCCCCAAGGGCGCAAAGCTCGAGATCGAGTGCATCGCCGTGCGGGAGTAACACATTGTATAAGCCTTCCCCCGAGGGAAAATCCTATACACAAAAGAGGCTGTGCCATTGGCACAGCCTCTTTTGCATGTATGAGGAAGAAAGAAAATGGCGTTTTACGGAGGAATTTTCCGATTTTGCGTGCATTCCACAGCACGCTGACGGCCCGGCGGGCAAGAAAAAATCCTGCATCCGGGCAGCGGCGGTCCGAACACAGGATCACAAAAATATCGGAGTGGCGAGACTTGAACTCGCGGCCTCCTGCTCCCAAAGCAGGCGCGCTACCAACTGCGCAACACCCCGGCATCCGGCGGCACGGCTGCACCGCCGAGGTATAGTATATCGTTTTTTGGGCCGTTCGTCAATAGCGGTGAGCTTCTGTCCGCAGGACGAAAACAGAAAAGAGCAGGCCCTGATCGGCCTGCCTTTCGCTGGAAGACGCGTTAGTTGAAGGAGCGGAAGCCCTTGCCGATGATCTCGCTGGAATTGACGATGGTGATGAAGCTCTTGGGGTCGTGCTCCCGCAGGAAGTTGCGCAGCTGCAGCGCCTGACGGCGGGTCAGCACCGTGACCAGCACGCTCAGCTCGTGGTGGGTGTAGGCACCGTAGGCCTTTTCCACGGTGGCAGAGCGGTTCATATCGTGGATGATAAAGTCCAGAATGGGCTGGGGGTTGGCCGTCATGATGGTGCACACCTTGCGCAGGCGGATGTTTTCAATGGCACCGTCCACCACGAAGCTCTTGCCCATCAGGCCCAGGATGCAGTAAAGGCCGGTGCCCATGCCGAACCGCCAGGCCGCCGCCAGCACGATGAGGATATCGCTCACCATCAGGGCCTTGCCGATTTCCATCGAGGTATATTTTGCCAGAATGAGGGCCACAATATCGGTGCCGCCGGTGGATGCGCCGATGTCGAACACGATGGCTGCACCCAAAGCGGGCAGGAACACCGCGAACACCAGGTCCAGCATGGCATCGCCGCTCATGGACAGGTTCGAGGGGTAGAGCCACTCGCAGACAGAGACGAAGAAGGACAGCGCAAAGGAGGAGTAGATGGTCCAGCCCATGCACTTGACGCCCAGAAAGATGAAGCCCAGCACCACCAGCGCCAGGTTGATGATCCACATGAAGCCGCCCACGTTGATCTTCGGGAACAGGTCTGCCAGCAGGATGGACAGGCCCGAGGTGCCGCCGAAGGCGAAGTGGTTGGGATTTTTAAAGTAGACGATGCCGACCGCCGTCAGGATCAGGCCGAGGTTCAGCTCGGCGAAAAAATTTAAATTCTTCAGCAGATTTTCCCTGCTGAATGCTTCTTTTAAACCGTTCATGGGTTTCCTCCTATTCTAAATACGGCAAAACATGCCGTATGCCCTGCAAAAATATACTCTCCTTTCACCCTTGTGTCAAGGGATAGGGTAAAAGTTGTAGAAATTGGGCAATTCGCAGCAAAATTCCACGCAAAAATGCGCATTTGCCCCACAATTTGAATCGTTCATCTTGAAGCAGAACAAAAATTAGTGTATTATATACTATTATGGAATATATGGGCACGCTGTGCCCTTGACAGGGGGAAAACTCATGGCAGATAAAAACTTTCTGACCGACATCATCGACGCCGATCTGGCCGAAGGCAAGATCAGCGAGATCCATACCCGCTTCCCGCCCGAGCCCAACGGCTACCTGCACATCGGCAGCGCCAAGGCCATCTACATCAACTGGTCCATTGCCAACCAGTACGGCGGCAAGTTCAACCTGCGTCTGGACGACACCAACCCCGCCCGCGAAGGCGAGGAGTACGTCAACAGCATCATCGAAGACCTGCACTGGCTGGGTGCCGACCCCAACGGCGGCATCTTCTACGGCAGCGACTACTTCGACAAGTGCTACGAGTACGCCGAGAAGCTCATCAAAGAGGGCAAGGCTTATGTGGACGACCTGACCCGTGACGAGATGCGCGAGTACCGCGGCGCGGACGCCGGCAAGCCCAGCCGCCCCTCTCCGTGGCGCGACCGCACCCCGGAGGAGAACCTCGACCTGTTCCGCCGGATGCGTGCCGGTGAGTTCCAGGAGGGTGAAAAGACCCTGCGCGCCAAGATCGACCTGGCCAGCCCCAACATGAACATGCGCGACCCGGCCATCTACCGCATCAAATACGCCGAGCATCACCGTCAGGGCAACAAGTGGTGCATCTACCCGATGTACGACTTCGCCCACCCCATTCAGGACGCCATCGAGGGCATCACCCACAGCATGTGCAGCCTGGAGTTCGAGAACCACCGCCCGCTGTACAACTGGGTCATCGAGAACATCTTCGGCACCGCCTTCCCCAAGCAGCGCGAGTTCGCCCGCCTGAACATGACCAACACCGTCATGAGCAAGCGCTACCTGCGTGAGCTGGTGGAGATGGGCATCGTGGACGGCTGGGATGATCCCCGCATGCCCACCCTGTGCGGCCTGCGCCGCCGCGGCTACACCCCCACCTCCATCTTCACCTTCGTGCGGGAGGCCGGTATCTCCAAGTCCGATAACCTCATCGACATGCGCCAGCTGGAAGCCTGCATCCGCAGCGAGCTGGACCTGACCGCCCAGCGCCGCATCGCCGTGCTGGAGCCCGTGAAGCTGATCGTGGACAACTACCCGGCCGACAAGACCGAGTACTTTGATGTGGCCAACAACCCCAACCGCGAAGCAAACGACACCACCACCCGCAAGGTGGCCTTTACCAAAGAGCTCTGGATCGAGAGCGAGGACTTTGCCGAGGTCCCGCCTCCGAAGTTCAAGCGCCTGACCGTGGGCGGCGAAGTCCGCCTGATGGGTGCCTACATCGTCAAGTGCGAGGGCGTGGAGAAGAACGCCGACGGCAGCATTGCCGCCATCCACTGCACCGCTGACCTTGAGACCGGCAACGGCAACCCTGCCGACGGCCGCAAGGTGAAGGGCACCATCCACTGGGTGAGCGCCGCCCATGCCGTAGACGCCGAGGTGCGCCTGTACGACAAGCTGTTCACCGAGGCCAACATGAACGCCATCCCGGACGGCAGCGACTACAAGGACTACCTGAACCCGGAGAGCGTCGTTGTGCGCAAGGGCTGCAAGCTGGAAGAAAGCCTGAAGGACGCAAAGCCCGGCGAGAAGTTCCAGTTCGTGCGCACCGGCTTCTTCACCCCGGACTCCAAGAACCCGGGCGTGTATAACCGTGTGGTGACCCTGCGCGACAGCTTCAAGCCCGCGAAGTAAGCAGTTTTTTGAAAAGGAGCCGTTGAGTTCATGAAACGCAGACTGACAAGAAATGCGATCCTGATGGCCATTGTGACCCTCATTATGGGCATCGGCCTGAGTTTGTATATCGCCAGCACCGGCACGGTGCCCGCAGCGGACAACGCCGCCAGCTACACCGACGGCACCTACACTGCCAGCGCCCATGGCTGCCTGAGCGATGTGGCCGTCACCGTGACCATCACCGGCGGCAAGGTGACGGATGTGGACATCGACGCTTCCGGCGAGACGCCGGAGCTGGGCGGCAACGCGGCGGCAGCGCTGGCAGAGCAGCTGACGGAGGCTGGTACCACCACCGGCGTGGACGCCGTGGCAGGGGCCACCATGACCAGCGATGCTGTCTTTACCGCCATGGACGACTGCCTGAGCCAGGCACAGTAAGCGCACAAAGATCCCTTCGGGCCTTTTCCCGGAGGGATTTTTCTGTTGTGCCGGACGGTGTCATCTGCTAAAATAGAAACTGGAAAGTATTTTTACACTGAACCAAAGGAGAGGGAACATTATGAGCGCATTGACCGGACTGGAACCGGCATCGGTTTTTCATTATTTTGAGGCGATCTGCGGCATCCCGCACACCTCCCACCACGAGAAGGCCCTGAGCGACTACTGCGCGGATTTCGCGAAGGAGCACGGCCTTGCCTGCCGCCAGGACGAGATGGGCAACCTGCTCATCAAGGCCCCGGCCACCCCGGGCTACGAGAACGAGCCTGCCCTGATCTTGCAGGGCCATCTGGACATGGTGGGCGACAAGACCGCCGACTGCAAGCTGGACCTCGAAAAGGACGCCATCCGCCCCGTGGTGGACGGCGGCTATGTGCACGCCGAGGGCACCACGCTGGGCGGCGATGACGGCATTGCCGTGGCCTATGCGCTGGCTGTGCTGGACGCCGACGACATCCCCCACCCGGCGCTGGAAGTGGTGCTGACCGTCTGCGAGGAAGTGGGCCTGCTGGGCGCTTCCGCCATGGACTTTTCTGACCTCGCGGGCCGCCTGCTCATCAACATCGACTCGGAGGAGGAGGGCGTGCTGACCGCAGGCTGCGCCGGCGGCCGCCGCATCGAGTGCCACTTGCCCGCTGCCCGGGCGGCCGTGACCGGCACTGCTGTGAAGGCGGATATCGTGGGCCTTGTGGGCGGCCACTCCGGCACCGAGATCCACAAGGGCCGGGCCAACGCCATCGCCCTGCTGGGCCGCTGGCTGACCCTGCTGGAAGACCACGGCGTGCAGTACGCTGTGCTGGCCCTCTCCGGCGGTGCGAAGGAGAACGTCATCCCGAAGGAGAGCAGCGTCACGCTGGTGCTGCCCGCAGGCATCACCGAAGCCGTGCATGCCGCCGCGGCCGACTTTGCGGCCCAGATGCAGGCCGAATACGGCACGGCAGACCCCGCCATCCGCCTGCAGCTCACCGAACAGGGCTGCAGCGAGTACAGCGCGCTGGATGCCGATTCCACCCAGCGGCTGCGCAAGGCCCTGCTGCTGATGCCCTGGGGCGTGCAGGCCATGAGCATGGACGTGCCGGGCCTTGTGGAGACCTCGCTGAATCTGGGCGTGGCGGAGCTGGGCGACGCCGAAGCCATTCTGCGCTTCTCCGTGCGCAGCTCGGTGCCCTCGGCCAAGGAACTGCTGGCCCGCAAGGTACAGACCCTGACCGAGCTGCTGGGCGGCAGCGTGCGGTTCCACGGCGACTACCCGGCCTGGACCTACGCCCGCGAGAGCGCCCTGCGGGACCGCTGCGTGGCCGTCTATGAAGCGCAGTACGGCGCAAAGCCGCAGATCGTGGCGCTGCACGCAGGCCTTGAGTGCGGCATCCTCTCGGGCAAGATCGACGGGCTGGACTGCATCTCCTTTGGCCCGAACCTGCTCAACGTCCACACCCCCAACGAGCGCGCCGACATCGCTTCGGTGGCCCGGGTGTGGGAGTACCTGAAGGCGATTCTGGCGTATAAAGAGTAATAGCAACAAAAAGAAGGGCTGCCGCAGCAGCCCTTCTTTTTGTTGCTTAGATATAACGGATCTTGCCCGGCTCAATGCCCTTGATGCCGAGACCCGGCTCGTCGGAGACGGTGATGTCCTTTTCGTTGAATACGGCACCGCCGAGGATGGGGTCCTCGCTGCACAGCACGGGGCCGTCCAGATCGACACGGGTGATGATCTGCTTTGCACAGGCCAGATGCACGGCCGCGTTCACGCTGATCTTGGCTTCCAGCATGCAGCCGATCATGCATTCCACGCCATAGACCTCAGCGGCAGAGGCAATCTTGAGGGCGTTGTACAGGCCGCCGCACTTCATCAGCTTGATGTTCACGAGGTCGGCTGCGCCCATCTGCATGATGGTCAGGGCGTCCTGCGGGGAGAACACGCTCTCGTCGGCCAGCACCGGCACATAGGAGCGCTCGGTGACGTACTTCAGGCCGTCGAAGTCGTGGGCCTTGACCGGCTGCTCCACGAACTCGATGTCCAGGCCCTTCTCCTGCATCCCGTTCAGGATGCGCACGGCTTCCTTCGGGGTCCAGCCCTGATTCGCGTCGATGCGGATGCAGGTCTCCTTGGGCACGGCGGCGCGGATGGCGCTCAGGCGGGCGATGTCCTTTTCCGGCTCCTTGCCCACCTTGACCTTCAGGCAGTCGTAGCCGCGGTCGATGGCGTTCAGGGCGTCGCGCACCATCTCCTCGGGGTCGTTCACGCTGATGGTGATGTCGGTGACGATGGACTTCTTCGCGCCGCCCATCAGCTTGTAGACCGGGATCTTATACAGCTGGCCATACAGGTCCCACAGGGCCATATCCACGGCAGCCTTGGCGCTGGTGTTCTTCTGGATGCAGCCGTTCAGCGCGATCATCAGGTCTTCGAACTCATCCACGTCGCGGCCGACGATGGTCTTGGCGATGTGGTCGCGGATGGCACCGATGATAGCACCGGTGGTGTCGCCGGTGATAACGCCGGTGGGAGGTGCCTCACCGTAGCCCACCGCACCGGTGTCGGTGTGGATCTCAACGATCACATCCTCCACGCTGCTGACCGAACGCAGGGCCGTTTTGAACGGCACACGCAGCGGCACCGAGATCAGGCCGAGACGCACTTCTGTGATTTTCATAGAAAACCTACCCCTTTCGATAAAAAATATTGCCAAATTATGAAATCCATGGTAACATTGTATACGAAGTTGTCAATCTTGTAAAGACAATTGTCCGCAATTTCACACAAAAGAAAGGGGATCGGGTCCATGATCACAAACGGTTTCACCTACATCGCGGTGCTGGTGTTCATTGCCGCACTGCTGGTGTGGCTGCAGCGCTACACAAAGTCGAAGTTTTTTGACTATGCGCCGCCCATCGTTCTGCTCTACCTCATCACCATGATCCTGTGCACGCTGGGTGCATGGGACATGGAAGCCACCAAACCGGCTTATTCGGTGCTGAAGAACAATCTGCTTTACACCATGATCTTCCTGATGCTGCTGCGCTGCGACATCCGCAAGATCATCAAGCTGGGCCCCAAGATGCTGGGCGGCTTCTTTGCCGCTTCCTTCTCCATCGCGGTGGGCTTCATTGCCACCTTCGCCATCATGAAGGGCTTCCTGGGCTCTGAGGCCTGGAAGGCTCTGGGTGCGCTGTGCGGCAGCTGGATGGGCGGTTCCGGCAACATGATCGCCGTGCAGGCTGCTCTGGACATCGGCGAGGGCGACATGGCGTACGCGCTGGTCGTGGACTCCATCGACTATTCGATCTGGGTCATGTTCCTGCTGTGGGCCATCAATCTGGCACCCAAGTTCAACAAGTGGGCCAAGGCCGACACCACCACGCTGGATGAAGTGTCCCGCCGTCTGGAAGAGGACGCAAAGGCCAACGAGGACAAGGCCAGCTTTGTCAACCTGATCTTCCTGCTGGGTCTGGCTCTGGTGATCTCTGCCTTCGGTCAGGACATCGGCGCAGCGCTGAACGGCGCAATGCCCTTCCTGGACAAGGCCACCTGGACCGTCCTGCTCATCACGCTGGCCGGTCTGATCGGCGCCGTCACTCCCGTGGGCCGCATGGCAGGCAGCACCGAGCTTTCCAACCTGCTGCTCTACTCGGTCGTGGCGCTGCTGGCCTCCCGCGCAAGCTTCCTGGAGCTGACCGACGCGCCCGCATGGATCCTGGCCGGCTTCATGATCCTGGCCATCCACGGCATCATCCTGGTGCTGCTGGCTAAGATCTTCCACCTCGACATGTTCACCTGCGGCGTGGCTTCGCTGGCAAACATCGGCGGCTCTGCTTCCGCTCCCATTCTGGCCGGTGCCTACAGCGGCGCACTGGTCCCCGTTGGCGTTCTGATGGCCCTGATGGGCTACGTCATCGGCACGGCAGGCGGCCTGATCACTGCAAACATCATGTCGCTGCTGGCATAAGCGTTCCCGCAACCAATACTGCAAAAAAGACCGGACACCGCAGGGTGCCCGGTCTTTTGCTGTCGATAGGGGGTCAGGCCTTGTGCACGGCCAGGGTGCCGAAGCCGGTCTCCTCGAAGTGGCTGCTGTAGAACTCCTTCATCAGCCGGATGAGAGAGATGGTGTCCTTGGCACCGGCGGTCTCGTAACAGGAGTGCATGGCCAGCTGCGGCAGGCCGATGTCCACGCAGTTCATGGACACCTGCGCCATGGCCAGGTTGCCCAGGGTGCTGCCGCCCGCCTTATCGGAACGGTTGGCGAAGTACTGCAGGGGCACCCCGGCGCGGGCGGCCAGCTCCTTGGCAACGGCCATGCTCATGCCGTCGCTGGTGTACTTCTGGCCCGCATGGACCTTGACCACAACGCCCTCGTTCATGTAGGTGCAGTTGTTGGCGTCGGTGTGCTCCGGGTGGTTCGGGTGCACGGCGTGGGCGTTGTCGGCGCTGAACATGAAGCTGGATGCCACCGCGCGGTGGAAGTCCTCGTCGCTGGGGCAGACGTTCTGCGCGATGCGGTGCAGCACGTCGTACAGGAAGGTGGAAGCCGCACCCTGCTTGGTGCCGGAGCCCACTTCCTCGTTATCAAAGAAGGCGGCCACGTTGACGGATTCGGCGCTGCGGCCCTGCAGCAGGCCCTTCAGGATGCCGAACACGCACTGCTGGTCGTCCAGGCGGCCGGAGGAGATGAACTCCTCGTTGCAGCCCCAGACGGTGGCCTTCTCGCGGATGCAAAGGAACAGGTCGCTGCCCAGGATCTGGTCTTCGGCCACGTTCAGCTCGGCGGCGATGAGCTTTTTCAGCACGCCTTCCTCGGCGGCACCGCCCAGCAGGGGCAGCATGTCGATCTGCTTGTTGAAGGAGGCCTTGTCGTTCACCTCGCGGTTCATATGGATGGCCACGCTTGGGATGAGCAGCAGGTCGCGGTCCAGTGCCACCAGACGGGAGGTGATGGCGTCGCCGTCCTTCACCAGCACGCGGCCGGCCACGGACAGCGGGCGGTCCAGCCAGGTGGAGCAGATCATGCCGCCGTAGCCCTCGGTATTCAGGCGGGTGTACTTCTGGCCCATGTGAAGTTCTGCGTTCTCCTTGATGCGGAAGCAGGGGGAATCCGTGTGGGCAGCGGCCACGTTGAAGCTGTAGCGCTCAAGCCGGGTGCCCATGCGGAAGGCGATGATGCTGGAGCCGTTGCGGCAGACGAAATAGTCCCTGCCGGGCTCCAGCTGCCACTTGCCGCTTTCCAGCAGCTCGGAGAAGCCCGCCTTCAGCAGGATCTCCCGGACGGATGCGGTGGTGTGGTAGGCGGTGGGGTTGCCGTCGATGAAGGAAAGCAGCTCCCTGACTTCGGTCTCGATCATAAATGTGAACCTCCGATCGGTGATCTCAGAAAAGGCCGGTCGAAATCAGAAGATTTGACCGGCCCGTTCAAGTACTTTTGATTGATCTTATTTTACTTCTGCTGCTCGCGCTTTGCAATAGCCGGCAGGATGAAGCCCAGAACCGTCAGCACCACGGGGGTGATGACGTTCAGCGCAAAGGTGAAGGGGTCCTTGTCGTACATGCCCATCACGCAGCAGATGGCCGTGACGGCAAAGCACCAGACGCCGAAGAACTTGGCGACCTTCTGGTTCTTCACGAAGCGGTACTCGGCGGGGATGGTGTCATAGGCGTTGCGCAGGGCAACGTAGGCCACGAACACCCACAGGTAACGCATGGGCATACAGACAGAGTTCAGCTTGGTCAGCTGGCGCAGCACAGCGGCAGCGCCGGGCACGAAGGACTGCACCAGAATGATGGAACCGGACAGCACGGCCACCATCTTGATGCCGTTGCTGTGCACGCCGTGGGCGTTGACCTTGTGCAGGCCCTGCGGGATGAACTGCTGGGTGTGCTCGTTGTCCAACAGCATACGCAGCGGGGCGTCGATGCTGAGGATCAGCACGGCGAACTGGCTGATGACATTGCACAGGGCATAGATGATCATGAACAGGTCGCCGACGTGGTAATACTGGCCCAGCTTCTGGAAGGCCCAGTAGGAACTGTTGGCGGCGTAGGCGTTAAAGCTCTCGGTGCTTTCATTGATGACAGCGGGGTCGAACATGCGGCTCATGGCCAGCGTGCCCAGAACGGCGCAGACCACCACCATGCCGGCCAGTGCGATCATGCCCTTGGGGAAGCCCTTGCTGGGGTTCTCGACCTTGTTGACGTAGGGGGAAATTTTCTCGCAGCCGCCCACAGCGAACACCAGAATGGACAGCGAGGTGAAGTAGGTGACGTTGAAGTTCGGGATGAGGCTGCTGAAGCTCAGGTTCGCGTGCACATATTCGGCGGTGGGGTTGATGGCCGGGGCGGCAAACATCATCACGATGTACAGCAGCGACATGATAAAGGTGCAGGTGCCGGCGGCGGTGAGCAGCTTTTTCAGCGGGTTCAGGCCCAGGCTGGCGATGTAGCAGCCCAGCAGCAGGATGCCGAAGGTGGCCAGCTGGATGTACAGGGTGGGGAAGGAGTCGTAGGTCTCCGCGTTGCGGAAGACGGCCCAGCTCAGCGCCTTGAGGAAGCCGCTGCCCTTGCTGGCGATGTAGGTGATGTGGCAGGCCCAGTAGGTCCAGCCGGCGTAGTAAGCAAGCTTTGCGTTGGTGGTCTGGTGCAGCCAGGAGCTGACGCCGCCGCCCTCGTTTTTGAAGGCAGAGCCCAGCTCACCCACCATCAGGGCATAGGGGATGAAGTAGAGCGCGAACATCAGGATCCAGCTGAAGATGACCTGCGGGCCGTTGAAGTAGACAAAGCCGTTGGTGATGTTGCCAAAGCCCCACACGGTGGAAAAGGCCATGAACGCAAGGACCGGCCAGCTGATCTTGGTGGTTTCGGCTGCTTTTTGGGTAGATGTTGACATGCGGATAATCCTCTCTTTCTTTTCCGGCTGCCGCAAAAGCGGGCCGGAAGTCCTCCGCCAAAAGCGATGCGTCTGGCCAAAGAACGACAGATTTCGATCGTTTACCGGTATAGTATAGCACAATTGTAGATTGTAGACAATCTGCAATTTAAATAAAATAACCGCCCAGTATTTAGGCGGTTGTCTGAATTTCAGGGCCGGTGCCGCGCCGGGCTCAGCGGGCGGCGGTGCTCTTTTCCGCTTCACGGAGTGCTTCCAGCGGCTTCATGTAGTGGTCGTAGACGGCCTGACAGGCGGCCTCGGTGTCGCGGGAGGCAAGGGCATGGTAAAGCTCGGTGTGGATCACGTTCTGCCGCACCGCCAGATCGCCGTGGTAAGGGCCGCTTTTCACCCCGGCAATGAGACTGCCGTAGTTCAGGTCATCCCAGAATTTCAGCAGCCGGGGCAGTCCGGCCCGCTGCACGATGATGCGGTGGAAGCGGTTGTCGTTCTCCACGATGGCCAGAAGGTCCCCGGAGGGAACTTGCAGCATCTCGTCCAGAAGGCCGCGCATGGCGGCAAGGTCTTCCGCCGGGAACTGGCAGTCGAACTGCCGCAGGGCGGTCATTTCCAGATTGGCCCGCAGCAGATAAATTTCGTAGGCGTCCTCAATGGTGATCTTTTTGACCGAGCAGCCCACATTGCGGGAATACTCGATCAGGCCCTCCTGTTCCAGCTGGCGCAGTGCTTCCCGGATGGGCGCGCGGCTGGAGCCGAACTCCTCGGCCAGCTTTTGTTCGGTGAGCTTGCAGCCGGGCTGCAGCCCGCCGGTCAATATTTTTTCCCGGATGGCGGAGGTGATGCTTTCCCGCAGCGTGTGAAAGGTGAATTCGCTCATGATAATGTTCCCCTCTAAAAATTTCCCATACCATAGAATACCATGAAATACGGGAAAAGAAAAGCGAAAATCTTTTCAGAGCAGCGGGGCTTTGTGTTCCTGCGTTCAACTCTGGCGGGGGAGAAACGGTACCCCGGCGGTCACACCAGCGCTTTCCAGAGGGTGCGGGTGCGGCTGTTGGGGCTGGCAATGCCGTGGGCCCCGCTCAGGGCATCGCCCACCGCAAACACAGCGGCTTCGCTGCCGTCCTTGGCGGCGATCATCCATGCAGCGCCCAGACCGTTGGGTTCCGGGTCCACCAAGCGGTGCAGTTCGCCGCCGCGCAGCAGGGCACCGTGCTTGCGGTACCACGCCACATAGGGGCGCAGGGCGGCCAGTTCTTCCTCGGTGTACTTTGTCAGGTCCAGCTCAAAGCCGAAGGTGCCGGTCAGGGCCGCTGCCATGCGGGCTTCCGGGGTGGAGATGTGGCCGGTGCAGTGGTTCGGCACCGTGGAGAAGTGGGCCCCCATCACGCAGCCGGGGTAGAACAGGCTGGTGCCGTACTGGATGACCAGGCGGCTGCGGGCGTCGGTGTTGTCGCTGCACCAAATTTGGGGGCTGTAGTAGAGCATGCCGCAGTCAAAGCGGGCACCGCCGCCCGCGCAGTTTTCCAGCAGCAGGCCGGGGTACTTTTCGGTCAGGCGGCGCTGCAGCTCGTATACGCCCATTACATAGCGGTGGTACACTTCACCCTGCCGTTTGGCCGGGAGCTTTGCGTTATAGACATGCGCCAGCGAGCGGTTCATGTCCCACTTGAGGTACTTGAGCGGGCAGCTTTCCAGAATGGTGTCCAGCTGCTGCCAGATGCCGTCCACTACCTCCGGGCGGCTGAAGTCCAGCGTGTACTGCTGGCGGATCTCCAGCGGTGTGCGGCCCGGGATGGCAAAGGCCCAGTCGGGGTGGGCACGGTAGAGGTCGGAGTTTGGGCTGATGGCTTCCGGCTCCACCCACAGGCCCATCTCGAGGCCCAGCAGGTTGAGCTTTTTGCACAGGCCGGGCAGGCCGTCCGGCAGTTTGCGGGTGTCGGCCACCCAGTCGCCCAAGCTGGACGAAGTATCGTTGCGGCCCTTGAACCAGCCGTCATCCAGCACAAACAGGTCGATGTCTGCCTGTTTGGCGGCCTGCGCCAGCTCCAGCAGCTTCTTTTCGTCAAAATCAAAGTAGCAGGCTTCCCAGCTGTTGATGAGCACTGGGCGGGGGGCCGTCATATCCTGCCAGCGCGGCGGCAGCAGCCGGGTGCGGATGGCGTTGTGGAAGCGGCGGCTCATTTCGCCCAGACCCTGATCGGAGTAGACCATAGCGGCTTCCGGTGCGGTGAAGCTCTCGCCGGGGGCCAGTGTCCAGTGGAAGTGATACGGGTGGATGCCCATGACCAGCCGTTCACCGGCGTCAGCACGTTCTACCTCAATGAGGTAGTTGCCGCTGTAGACGAAGGCAAAGCCCCAGGCTTCGCCGGTGGTCTCGGTGGTGTCGGCATGGCACAGGGCCACGGCGGGGTTATGGGCATGGCCCGGGATGCCCCGCATGCTGCCGATGCTCTGGATGCCGCACCGCAGAGGTGCACGCTCCGGGGTACGCTCTGCCGCCCATGTGCCGTTGAGGGTAATAAGCTCCAGCGCGTCCGGCGTAAAGTCGAGGGAAAGGGAAGCGGCTTTGTGCAGCGTGAGCGGCTCCGCGCCCGTGTTGGTGTAGACCACCGTGCGGGTGATGAGGTCCTCGGTTTCGTATACGGTGTAGCGTACCTCAGCGGAAAGGCCGCCTGCGTCCTTGAGGAAAACGGAAAGGGTTTCGACGCCATTGCCGTCACGGAACATGGGCAGGCCGGGCAGCTGGGGTTTGCCGACATGAGCTTCTGCACGGTCGAATACAAACGCCGCCGCCTCGGTGCCGTCGGCATATTCGAGCACCACTGCCGGGGTGCGGTTGTCCGCCGTGCCGCTGCCGGAAAGTTCCTGCGGCAGCAGGTCCGGCCAGCAGCCGGGGTCACTGTGGGGGACTCGGCCGTCGGCCAGCGCCGGGGCATTATCCGGCAGGCGGGGACCGTAATAGGTGTGCAGCAGCACTCCCTCCGGGCCCACGGCCAGCTGGTAGCTGGTGTGGGCGGTGTGCAGGGTAAAACGGTTTCAGAACGGACGATCATGCTCAGAACTCCTCCGGGTCAGTTTCTTCTTCTTTGCGGCCTGCTTTTTCCAGCTTGGCGAAGGCGGGGCGCATCAGGGCCGCCATGCCCAGCGCCGAACCGGAACCGCCGATGAGCAGCGCGAGCGGGGCCAGATACACGAACCACGCCGGGGCGGCCTTTGCCAGCAGCGGCAGCCACGCCAGAAAGGCGAGGATGCCCACACTGGACAAGAGATTTGCCAGCGTCATGCGCCCGCCGTCGGCCAGGGCGCTGAGTGCTTTCGGATAGCTGAACCGGGCCAGCAGGGCAAAGTCCCAGCTGCCGCAGCAGCCCACCACCAGCAAAAGCAGGAAGGACGCGGCCGCAAGGACGCCGTTGGACGCAGTATCCTGCGCCGTGGCGATCTGCAGGCCGCGGAAACCGGCCAGACCGCCGAGCAGGACCACCAGCCAGAGGGCGGTGCTTTGTTTGAAGTCTCGTTTGAACGCCTTGAAAAAGTCGGTGCGCACCGTGTAGTCCTCCCTGGCGGCCAGCTTGTTCACCACGGTGAACAGCCCCAGCGTGGACGCGCCTGCCGTCACCACAGGGATGCAGCACACGAGCCACAGGACGTTGGCGAACACAAGGTCGCCGATCTTGCCCATCAGGAGGAAAAACGGGGCATCGGTGTTTGTCTTTTTCATGGCGGTTCCTTTCACATCGGGGCGTTACTCCCCGATGCTTTTGAGATATTCGAGATTTTTGTCGATGAGCTCGCACCGCTGCTTCACGCAGTCTACACTGCGCAGCGGGTCGGCCGGAGTGTTGAAGGCGAAGTCCAGCAGCTTCTCGATGGTGGTGGAAGCCACATGCAGGCGGGTGTCGCTGGATGCATAATAAATATACACACTGCCGTCCTCGTCGGCAATGGCACCGTTGGTGAACACCACGTTGGAAACATCACCCACGCGCTCCCAGTCGCGGGGTGCGATCAGGAACCCGGCGGGTTCGGCAATGACCTTGGCGGGATCGTCCAGGGCGGTGACGAACACATAAATGACATACCGCAGACCGGCGGCGGTGTTGCGCACGCCGTGGGCGATGTGCAGCCAGCCCTTTTCGGTCTTGATGGGGGTGGCACCTTCGCCGTTCTTGGCCTCGGTGATGGTGTGGTAGCGGCGGGGGCTGGTGATGATCTCCTCGTCGATGACGGCATGGGTGATGTCGTCGCACAGGCCAAAGCCTACGCCGCCGCCGGAACCGGTGTCGATGAAGTCATCCATGGGGCGGGTGTAGAAGGCGTACTTGCCGTTCACGAACTCGGGCAGCAGGTCCACGTTGCGCTGCTGGGGGCTGCGCTTGGTGACAAGGTTCGGCAGGCGCTCCCAGGTCTTGAGGTCCTTGGTGCGCACGATGCCGGCCGCGGCCACGGCGGCGGACAGGTCGTTGACGGTGGTGTCCTTGCTCTCGGAGCAGAACACGCCGTAGATCCAGCCGTCCTCGTGCTGGGTCAGGCGCATATCATAGACGTTGGTCTCCTCCGGGCAGGTGCCCGGCAGCAGGATGGGCTTTTCCCAGAAGTGGAAGCCCTCCACGGGGCTGTCGCTCTCGGCCACGCCGAAAAAGCTCTTGCGGTCGTTGCCCTCGATGCGGGCCACAAGGTAATACTTGCCGTTCAGCTTGATGGCACCGGAGTTGAACACGGCGTTCACGCCCAAACGCTCCATAAAGTGGGGGTTGTTTTCCGGGTTCAGATCGAATCGCCACGAAAGGGAAATGCTCTCACGGGTCAGCACCGGGTTTTCCCACCGGTCGTAGATGCCGTTGTAGAAATCGGTCTTTTTGTTTTTGCGGGCGAGGTAGGCGTCCTGCAAAGCCTTCTGGCGCAGGTATTCGGGTGGAGTTTAGACTGTGACATCGGGGTCCCTCCTCATCAGTTCCATACACATTCTGCCGTTGTGGTAGGGGCATTTCCACGGCTCCAGGATCGGTTTGCGGCTGGACGGCTTCCCGTCTGCGTCCACATCCCAGAACCACTCGCTGCCGGGGCGTTTGTCCACCAGCATGTTGCAGATGTAGTGGTAAATATCGGCGGCGGCATCGCGGTATTTTGCATCGCCGCTCTTGGCAAATTCGTTCACAAAGCCGAGGATGCTTTCGGCCTGCACCCACCAGACCCGGGTGGTGTCCACCTTGCCGCACTCTACCGCCACCGCGCCGAATTATTTGCACAGCAGTTCGTCTACTGGTTCGACGCCAACGGTGCGGCCCTGCCCTTTGGCCGCAGCCTGACCTATCGGTTTGCTCAGAACTGCTTCTGGTCGGCCTGCATCTGGGCGGGGCTGGAACCCCTGCCCCTGCCGGTGATGAAGGGCATCATCGTGCGCAACTTCCGGTGGTGGCTTTTCCAGAACATCTTTGACCGGGACGGCATCCTGACCATCGGCTACTGCTACCCGCAGATGTACATGGCCGAAAACTACAACGCCCCGGGCAGCCCCTATTGGAGCATGAAAAGCTTTTTGCTGCTGGCCCTGCCGGACGACCACCCCTTCTGGGCAGCCGAAGCCGCCCCGCTGCCTGCGCTGGATGCCCTCAAGCCCATGCCCTTTGCCAACATGCTGGTGCAGCGCCGGGCGGGCCGGGTGACGGCCTATCCGGCGGGTGTGAACCAGGTGCCCGGCCACGGCCAGTTCCCGGAAAAGTACGCAAAGTTCGCCTACGACACCCGGTTCGGCTTCTGCGCTTCCCGCAGCCGGGAGGTGATAGAACAGGCCGCACCGGACAGCATGCTGGCCTTTGTCATCGACCGCAACGTGTTCGTGCGCCGGGCCTCCGAAAGCTGGAAGATCGAAAAGGGGGCCGTGGTCACAAGGTGGTCGCCCTTCCCCGGCATTGAGGTGACCACCACCATCACCCCCACTGCCACCGGCCACCACCGCCACCACGAGGTGGACAGTGCCTTTGATTGTGAAGCCTACGACACCGGCTTTGCGGTGCCGAATTTTGCACCGGGCTATGACGAAACGGTGGAAAACCACAGTGCCGAAGCCCACTGTGACACCCTGTGCTGCAAGGGTGTCCGGCACGGGCGAAGGCGTGCTCATCAAGTGCGACCCCAACACCAGCCTGTATTTTGCCAATGTGCGGCTGCCTGCGGTGAAATACGCTATTGCAAAAGGACACACTGTGATGGATACGGATATCACAGATATCGCTGAAAAATAATGCAAACTGTGATCCAAAACCGAACCAAAACGGCTGTTCTTTTCCGCAAAACGCGGGGGAGAACGGTCGTTTTCCGGTTTCACACACGATTTTTTCTCCGGCGGAAAAAAGTGTGTGTCTTGTTCTGAAAAAACTGCAGAATGCTCCAAAGAAGATGCGTTTTCTTCGGTGGGGCGGTGTGTTATCCTTTTCTTGGACAAAGAAAGGGGGCAGGCGCGATGACGCTGACCGACCGACAGTACGCGCTGCTGCAGCGGCTGAGCAGAATGCCGGACACCGCCCTTTCTGCACTCAGTCAGGAAATGGACCTTGCCCCGCAGACCCTCCGGCAGGATGTGAATGCGCTGATGCCGCTGTTCCTGCTCTGCATTGCCGTCGGCACTGCGGTGGCCGCAGCCCTGATCCTGTTCTTCCGCAAGAAGACCCACAAAGTTCACTAAGGAGGCTCCCTTACCATGGCACAGTTCATTCGGTTGAAACCGGTTTTCAAAGAGACGATCTGGGGCGGTTCCGCTCTTGCGCAGCGGGGGTTTGATATCCCCGGCGACCACACGGGCGAAGCCTGGGTCACCAGCGCCCACCCCAACGGCGACTGCGAGATCGCCGCAGGGGAATATCAGGGCAAGACCCTGAGCTGGCTGTGGAACGAGCATCAGGAACTGTTCGGCAGCATCGGCGGCGACCGTTTTCCGCTGCTGGTCAAGGTGATCCACGCAAAGCAGGACCTGAGCATTCAGGTGCACCCGGACAACCGCTATGCCCGTCGCCACGAAAACGGCAGCCTGGGCAAGGCTGAGTGCTGGTACATTCTGGACTGCGAGCCGGGGGTCGACATCATCGTGGGCCACTCGGCCAGCAGTGACGAGGCCCTGTGCGAGGAGATCGACCACGGCGAGTGGAACAAGCTGCTGCACCCGCGCCCCATCCACCCCGGCGATTTCTTCTACATCGCCCCGGGCACGGTGCACGCCATCCGCGCAGGCACCGTCCTGCTGGAGGTCCAGCAGAGCAGCGATATCACACCTACCGCCTGTACGACTACGACCGCCTGCAGAACGGCAAACCCCGTGCCCTGCATATCCAGCAGAGCAAGGACGTGATCCAGAGCCCCTACGAGGCCCCGACCCTGACCCAGAAGTCCCGCTGCACACCAGACTACGACTGGGAAGAACTGGTCCGCAGCCCCTACTTCACCCTCTCCCACGTCCGGGTGTATGACCACTACGAGTTCTGGATGGATGAGCCTTTTGCCATCGTGAACGTCCTGTCCGGCAGCGGCACCATCAACGGCGAGCCCATCCGGCAGGGCGAGAGCCTGATCCTTCCCTTCGGCACCGGCAAGGTCTCGGTGGAAGGCACGGTGGAGATCGCGATCTCCTCGCTGACGATCTCCTGAACGGCCTGAACGATTTGAACTGCTATCTTCCCCATTCAATAAACCGGCCCTTCACAGTGGTGAAGGGCCGGTTTTCGTTTACGGAGGAAGCGGCATGCCCCGCAATGCCCTTACCGATGTACCGTTTCCCTTAAAATATGCCATGATTTAAGGGAAAGGCAGGCAGACCAAGGGCTTTTGATCGGGCAGAACGGAAAAAACGCAGAAGACAGAAAAATGGAATTATCATAGAAAGCTCTTGCACAACTACTCCCATGGGAGTATAATCAAAGCAAAGAGGTGATTCTATGGAAAAAATAATCTACCACGGTTCGGATCATATTCTTTCAAAGCCAAAGTTCGGCTATGGAAAAACGTACAATGACTATGGTGTTGGCTTTTACTGCACCGAAAACCCTAATATGGCCAAAGAGTGGGGCGTTGGCATAGACCACAACGGTTATGCCAACCAGTACAGGATTGAATGCGATGGCCTGACCATTCTGGATTTAAATGCTCCCGGCTATACGATGCTACACTGGCTGACCATCCTGTTGGAGAACCGCGAATTCGATGCTTCCGCCCCTTTGGCCGCAGAAGCCAAAGAATACCTTCTGAAAAACTTTCACCTCGACTATAAGTCTGCCGACATCATCATTGGCTATCGGGCAGATGACAGCTATTTTTCCTTTGCATCCGATTTTATCAACGGTGCGATCTCTTACCGTCAGTTATGCAATGCCATGCGCTTGGGCAAGCTGGGGCAACAGTTCGTATTGAAAAGCAGAGCAGCTTTTGAACGTCTGGAATTTCTCGGCTATGAGACCGCAGATTCAAAAGAATGGTATAAGAAAAAGGCCTTCCGTGACCAGACAGCCCGCCGCCAGTATTTTGACGTGGAGCGCAACCGCCGCCAGAGGGGAGACCTTTATATCACCACGATTCTTGATGAGGAGATGAAGCCCGATGATCCACGCTTACGATAAAAGCTACCTTGCCGCCGCGCAGAAAAACCTTGCCCGGATGCTGGATTACCTCGTCAACGATCTGCATCACCCGCTGGAAACCGCGTGGCAGTGGTTTCTGACCAGTGAGTTATCTGCCCGGTTCGAGCAGGGAGACTGTTCGGTGTTGGTGGGTATGTCCGGTGTGGAGTTTGCCCGCGCTGTACTGGAGCAGGCGGGCGAAGCCGTGCCCATGCAGCAGCCCTCGTATGCCTACGACCGCAGCCCGGAATACTGGACAGGCTGGGCCCTTGCCTATTACCAGTGGCTGACCGGTCTGCGCTTTGCGGAGATCGAGCAGGCAGTGCCGATCACGAAGGTGCGGCTGCTGTATACTCCCTACCATGAGATGGATGTGAAGCAGTTTGCGGACAAGATGAACGAGTTGTACCGCGCAGCAAAACCGGAAACAAATCTGAAAGCCCTGCGTGCCTTGGCAGGTTTGAGCCAATCGGAACTGGCAGAACAGACCGATGTGCCGGTGCGTACCATCCAGCAGTACGAACAGCGGCAGAAAGATATCAACAAAGCACAGGCGGAAACACTGCTCCGCCTTGCGAGGACGTTGAACTGTAATGTGGAAGATCTGATGGAGAAAGTGCCCTTTCCAAGGAATTGACAGCGTCACGCGCTCTTGTTATAATTGAAACAACATCTCCCCCGGGCCTCTGCGCGCAGCGTATGCACACTCGGAGGCGTTTTGTTTATAAAAGAAGATTTTCCAAACAGTGCCTGGAAAATTGGGCAAAGAAAAAATGCCAGACGATGTCTGGCATTTTTTGTTATCTCATTTGTTATCTCAGAGGAACAGGAATTTACTGCTCAATCGGCTTCATCGTGGGGACAGGTCAAGGAAGGCTCACAAATGGCTTTATTTTCCTTTATAAGCCTATCCATGCGACTTCCTTTTTCCTGCTCCCGTACATCACCCTACGCAACTCTCCACAACTTACCGGCAATTTGGTGTAAAAGTGGTGTAGTGGTTGGTGTAGTAGATTTCAGACCGAAATGCCCAATTTGCCGTTCAGATTTGCAAAGGAATGGGCTTTGGCTTCCTTGGTGGCTTCCGCGTAAATCTCCATCGTGGTGCTGATGTCCCGGTGTCCCATGATGTCCTGAATGATCTTCAGGTTGGTTTCATTTTCACACAGCCGGGTGCAGAACGTGTGCCGGAGATTATGGCAGGAGAAAGGCGGCAGCAGCTGCGGCTCTCGTTTTTCCTTTTCGGCCTTTTCCAGTTCGGCTTCGTTGTATGCCACGCTGATGCGCTTGATGGCGCGGTTGACCGTCTGCGGGTTCTGCAGCTGGCCGAAGCGGTTCAGGAATACGAAGTCCGAGATTCCGTCGATTTCGTATTCGCATACCAGTTCCAGCTCCTGCTGGTTGGTGCGCTCCTGCTCCAGTGCCTTCCGCACTTCGGGCAAGATCGGAATTGTCCGCTTACCGGCGGCAGTCTTGGGGGTGGACATGGTGAAATAGCAGCCGCCCACCTCGTGGTCATGGTACACCAGATTGTGCTGGATGGTGATAAACCCACTCTCGAAGTCGATGTCACCCCAGCACAGGCCAACCGTTTCCGAGATGCGGCATCCGGTACCCAGCATGAAGGTGAACATCGGGAGCCAGTGCTGGAACTTCGGCGTTTTCTTGATGAAGTTCAGGAACGCCTGCTGCTGGGGCAGTGTCAGAGCGTGACGTTTGGGCGTTTCGTACTGGTGAGCGGCTTTAATGGCCGTCAGGACACCATCCGTGGGATTCACACGGATGTACTCATCGTCCACCGCCACCGCAAAGACCTGATGGAGAACATTCTGGATGGTTTCCAGCGTGTTCAATGCCATCTTGCCGTTGCGGACGATGCCATTGTAGTAGCTGCGGATATCCGACTTGCGAATGTCCTTGAGCTTCATCATGCCGATCTCATCCCGAACGAACCGATTGTACATATAAACGTAGTTGGCGAAGGTATGCTCTTTCAAGCCCACCTTGTTCTTACGCCACAGTTCAAACAGGTCATTCAGGGTCAGGCTGCACTCCGGGATGCGGAGGCCATCTGCCAAGTCGTGCTGGATCTTCTCTTCCTTTTCGCGCAGCCCCTCCAAGGTTGCATCATAGATGGTATGGCGTTTTCCGTTTTTCGCAGTCCAACGGTACATATACAGCCCGTCACTTTTGCGATAAACCTCGCCATCCTTCAAAACACGGCCTTTATTGTCTTTACGTCTTTGCATATAAACTCTCCTTTTCATTCACAGAATGTTGAAAAGGAGCCTTACGCCATGAGTATACCATGACGCAAGACTCCCTGCAACATCAAACGGTCAATTTTTGAACCGCATCAGATCGAGAATGCCTTGTCCAGATATTCGTCCAGCTTACGGCGTTTGATCAGCCGTTTGGTTCCGTTCCAAAGAACGAACTTGCATTCATCGCTATCGGTCATTGACCGCAGTTTATTGATACCGATCCCAGAGTAAGCCGCTGCTTCCTCCAAGGTCAGATTACTCTTTTGCCAAATCGGAACTTGTCGGGACTTAGTCCCTCCATCTTGCTGACGCAAGACCGTTCCGTTGCTTAAAGTCCCCACTGGGGACTTCATTGCTTCGCAAACGCAAACTTCTTTCACTTGCACCTCCACTTCCTTGTAACCGGGTGTCGGGGCAGAAAGTGCCAGCTTTCTGCCCCAAACGTTCCCGATGAGGTTCAGATTTCCGAGTGCCCCTCCTGTGTGCGGGGTTGTGCCGCTGGTTTGTTTTGCGCCTGTTCTGCCTGCAAGCGGCTCAGCAGTTGCAGAACAGAATCCCGTGCTTTCTCCTTGACCTGTTCCTTGCCTTTCTGCCGGACTTCTGGCTTCAGCAGCTTCTCCTGCAAGCGGGTAGCGGTGGATTGCATGGTCTTGAGGAACTTGTCCAGCACGGTGTCCAAACGGTGCGCTGCATACTCTCTTGTAGTCTGCGGAGCCTTGCGCTCCGGGGACAGCACCCACTTCTTCGTGTCCTCGATTATCCGCATATCTTCTTTCCGGGTCTCGGTGCGCACCACATCGGTCACGACCTCCACCGCCTTGTCGTAGGCTGCTGCCGAAACATCTTCCAGCAGGGTCTCCATATCCGAAACTTTCAGGGTCAGTTCGTCCAGCTTGCTCTGCTGGGCGGCAAGCTGCTCCTTCTGCTTGGCAAGGATGAAGTCCTGCTTTTCCAGATACTTGCGGTTGCCGTATTCTGCTTCTTCCTCCAAATCCAACCCATGACGTTTTGCAACCTCAAACAGCATCTTCCGGCAGGCGGCATCAAAGGTGATCTTGCGGTTGTTGCGGCGGCTGAGGGGCATGTCCGGGTCAGGCAGGTCGAAGCCCAGTGTTTCCAATGCCTTTTCCTGCTGGGGAGCAACCTCGCCGTACTTGTTCTCACAGTCGAACACATGGCGCTCGTGGATGTGGGGTGTGCTTTCGTCCAGATGCAACGCCCAATCCAGAACGTGAACATGATTGCCAAACTTTGCTTTGAACTCCTCGATGAACTCGGTGACGATGTTTAGCAAGTCCTCTGCCGAAGCGTGTTCATCCAGCGTTCCAAGCTGGTAGATAGTTTCTTCCGGGCAGGTCTTGCGGCTGGACAGCAGGTCGGGAATGGAGCGGTTGCGCTCCGTGTGCCGAATCTTGGCGTTGCGCTCGTTCTGGCTTTCCACAAAAGCCGTGTAGTGGGTTTCGTAGAATTGATGTTCCACATCTGAGAAGGTTGTCGCCAGATCATCCGGGTCTTGTGGGTCAAGAGCCGAACGGAAACCGTGGAAGCAGTCCCAGTAGATGTTGCCCTTGGCTCGTTCCGGGTCGATGTGCTCACTGTTGGCAAGGTTGAAACTGCGGTCATTGTGCTTGGGGTTGTAAGTGCCGTGTGCTCCGGCTCGTCCGTTGTGTCGTGTCAGCTTCAGATAGACATCCCTCCGTTTCAACAGCTTGGCGGGGAGAACGCAGCAGCGAAGCTGCTGGATCTGCCGCCGTTTTGCGCCAGATAATACCCAGTAGGATATGACGCATAGCATCATATCACTGGGCAAGGCGTTCCCCCTTGACCCTTGCAAAGAGCTGGTCTCGCCTGTCGGCTCGGTCGGTGCTTCAAAAGGCCGGTGGCCTTTTGAGGTCGCCACTGGCGACCCGCACCCCTCTGCACTCTTGCTCCGGGCAAGCTGACAGGCAAAGATTTGCGAATCCCTGCCCGCCAGCTCGTCCGGCTTTTTCAGTGGGCCATTTTGACCCACTGATTTTGCCTGTTCCCAAAATAGTAACAGGCAGATAGACGGTCTGATAACGGCCATCTTGCCCAGATTCCCATTTTGGGAATTTGGGTGGAAGCTGATAAGTGCCGCTTTCCGGCACTTATCACTATTGGCAAACTGTCAACCTGGCGCTTTGCCAATACCCCCTATATGGTGCGTATTCGGTCAATCGCTGCGTACGTGCGTACAGAGAAAGGGCATCCGCCGCGTACGCACGTACGCAGCAAAACGCCCATATTCTCCTTTATGGGGGGTCATGTCCGCCAGCTATTGGGGGTGAGGTCGGGCTACACAAGGGCTTCGATGCCCACAAAGCCCCGGACACGCCGCCCGGACGAGTTGACAATGTTGTTGGTGGATTCCAGCTTATACCTGCGCTGGTTGGCGATCAGCACATCGCTGAACCCTCGTGCCTTGATCGCATTCAAGCTGTTCTCCTCGCACCACATCTTGTAGACCTCATACAGCTCTTTCGAGCTGGTACAGGAATCTGCCTTCAGGCGGATGTAGCCCTCGGATTCGAGGAAATCGAACACATTGTTGTTATCCCGCTTCACCAGTTCCCGGTTGCGCTTGGCACGGTCACTCTCGGTGAACTGAAAGCCGTTATTCACCAGCCGCTGCAAGCCCTCAAATGCCCACAGCAGGATGCCCTCGACCTCTGCCGCCATCTTCTCTGCAATGTCCGGGTCATCCACACGGGACAGGGGCTTGTCCTTGGTGGTCAGGATGAGCTGACGGCGGTAGAAACCGTCCGAGCGGTCATACAGAGCCTGCAAGTCACCGTTGCTGAACGCCAGCAGGCGGGCGTACATCCAGCCCTGATAGCTCTGCTTGCCCTTGCGCTCCAAATCCATCTGCCCCTGTGCGGTCACGATGGACTTGACATAGTTGGTCTGGCGCAGGGCTTCCATCCGCATATCATCGTCCACACAGAGCAGGGTGTGTTCGAGGTCGGCACGGGCAAAGCGGTTCTCCGAGATCTTGCCGATGCTGCCATCCTTCATGTTGCAGCCGAACAGCCGGGACAGCACCACACCGATCTGCGACTTTCCCTCGCCGCCGTTGCCCTTGATGACCATCATGCGCTGTCCCTTGTTGCTGGGGATCAGGCAGTAGCCAATAAACCCCTGCACGGTGGGGATATCCTCCGGGTAGAGCAGGTTGGACAGGAACCGCAGCCAATGGACAGGCTGTGGGGCTTTCGGGTCATATTTGACCGGGAGCCGGTTGCGGACGATCTCCGGCTTGCCCTCCTGAAAGGTACCGCCCAGATACAGGGTGCCGTTTGCCAGCGCAATGCGGTCGGTGACAGGTGGAAAGTCCTCTACCTGTGCCGCCAGTTTCAGCACGTCCACCACATTGGTGACCTTCTTGGCAAGGTTCGCCCCGACGTATTCACGCATCATCTCGAAGATCTCGCAGCGCAGGGGCATGGGGTCCACCATTCTGCCGTCCGGGGTGAAAAATGCGCCATTCGAGTAAAGCAGCTGGTGGGTGCTCAGAAAATCGTCACAAAACAGGGATTCGTTGAAAAAGCCTTTCTTGAACCATGCAGGGGTAAAATTACTCATAGGCATTCCGTCCTTTCTTGGCGTTACGGAGAAACGATGTGATCATTTTGATCACATCGTTTTACTCCGCAACTGGGAAATCAACGTCCTGCCGTTCTCCCTGCATGGCTTTCCTGCCCCCCTTCCGGCGGTGTTTTCCGGCTCTCCCACTTGGGGGTCATCGCCGGGTATCCCATGCAGATGGTCATGCGGTTTTCAAGGTGCAACGGGCAAAACGGCAACAAAAAAGCCGTTACAAAACAGACCAGCCCTGCCTTCGCTTTTTTCTGGAAGGTCATGCTAGTCGGTTATGTAACGGCTGAAAGCCAAAATGTTCATCCCCACAGGGTCTGAACGAATATGTAAAAATATGTTATATTCAATTGTTGGGATAGATTACCACAAAAATCGAGCCGTGTCAACGTGAACTTGTCGGGGCAAGGCCCCTCCATCTTGCTGCGCAAGACCGTTCTGTCGCTTAAAAGCCCCACTGGGGCTTTCATTGCTCCGCTGCGCTGCGCAAACGCGCACTTTTGAAAACACGCCACTTTCGGCAGCTTGCAAGAGAAGGCGAGGAAAACTTTGGCAAAAAGAGAGAGGGCTGGACGGTGCCAGCCCTCTTGACAAGGCAACAACAGCCAAAAAGTTTCATTCCCACCCTCAAACCATCTTCATCCCGGTTTCGTCCCGGTTTGCAGAATGCCCTTGCAATCCGAAAGGAGCCGTGCTATAATGCCGCTGTAATTGAATCAGAAATCTTCAGGGCAGGGTGCGATTCCCTACCGGTGGTACAGCCCACGAGCCGTAAGGCATGATTCGGTGAAACTCCGAAGCCGACAGTACAGTCTGGATGAAAGAAGATACCAAGCGCAGAGCCCGCACGGTTCTGCGCTTGTGGAGGCTGCTCTGGGATGCGTTTGCATTCTGGAGCTTTCTTTTTTGCACAAGGGTCCCTTGTGTCTTTTCGGCTTGCCCTGAACGTTTTTGTTCAGGGCTTTTTCTTTTGGAGGCGACACGATGAACGACAAAGAGTATATGCGTCTGGCTTTGCAGCTTGCAAAAAAGGGTTGCGGATGGACGTCTCCCAACCCGATGGTGGGTGCCGTGGTCGTAAAAGAGGGCAGGATCATCGGACAGGGCTGGCACCAGAGATACGGTCAGGCTCATGCGGAGCGCAATGCGCTGGCATCCTGCACCGAAGATCCGCAGGGAGCGACCCTGTATGTGACATTGGAACCGTGCTGCCATTACGGAAAGCAGCCGCCCTGCGTGGATGCGATTCTGGACGCGGGCATTCACCGGGTGGTCGTGGGTTCTGCTGACCCGAATCCGCTGGTGGCTGGAAAAGGAATTGCAATCCTGCGCACACACGGCATAGATGTGACCGAAAATGTTCTGCAAGAGGAATGCGATGCGCTGAACAAGGTGTTCTTCCACTATATCACCACAAAACGCCCCTTCGTTTCCATGAAATACGCCATGACGATGGACGGAAAAATCGCCACATACACAGGCGCTTCCAAATGGATCACCGGGGAAATTGCCCGGAATCATGTTCAACGGCAGCGACACCGATTCCGCGGCATTATGGTGGGAGTCGGAACCATCCTAGCAGATGACCCGCTGCTGACCTGCCGGATAGAGGGTGGCCGTGATCCCGTCCGGATCATCTGTGATACACATTTGCGGACACCGCTGCAATCACAGGTGGTCATGACCGCCAAACAGGTTCCGACCATTCTTGCGACCTGCTGCGGCGACCCGGAGAAGCAGGCGGCATATCAACAGGCCGGGTGCCGGGTCCTTTGTCTGGAAGCGCATTGCGGTCATGTGAATCTTCTGCAACTGATGGAACAGCTGGGGCAGGAGCAGATCGACAGCATTCTGCTGGAAGGCGGCGGAACCTTGAACTGGTCTGCACTGGAAAGCGGCATCGTGCAGCAGGTACAGGCTTACATTGCCCCGAAGCTGTTCGGAGGAAGGGATGCCAAAGCACCCATTGAGGGTGCAGGTGTCCCGCTTCCGGATGCTGCATTCCGCCTGAAGAACAGCCGATTGGAACAGCTTGGCAAAGATTTCCTGATCGAAAGTGAGGTAGAGTACCCGTGTTTACCGGAATCGTGGAAGAAGTCGGAACAATAAAATCCATCAATCGGGGACAGCATTCCGCCGTACTGACTGTTCGTGCAAAAACGGTTCTGGAAGGAACCAGGATCGGCGACAGCATCGCCGTCAACGGCATCTGTCTGACCGTCAGGCAGCTCTTCCCGGATAGCTTTGCTGCGGATGTCATGCACGAGACCTTGAACCGCTCTGCACTTGCACAGCTCACCATTGGAAGTGCTGTCAATCTGGAACGTGCCATGCCGGCCAACGGACGTTTTGGCGGACACATCGTAGCAGGCCATGTGGATGGCGTCGGACGCATTGCTAATATCCGAAAAGACGATACGGCTATCTGGTACACCATTCATGCAGATTCTGCGATCCTTCGCTATGTCGTTGAAAAAGGCTCTATCACAATAGACGGTATCAGCCTGACCGTGGCTGCGGTGGAACCTACGGGCTTTTCCGTGTCCACGATACCGCACACCGTCCGTCAGACGAACCTGAACCAACGGCACAAAGGGGATTTTGTCAATTTGGAAACCGATGTTGTTGGAAAATATATCGAGAGGCTGCTTCCATCAGAAACACCGAAGCAAAACACGCTCACAAAAGAAATGCTGCTGCGCTGCGGCTTTTAAGGAGAGTTTACGATGAACTTCAATACCATTCCCGAAGCTTTGCAAGACCTGAAGCAAGGAAAAATCATTCTGGTAACGGATGACCCCGACCGTGAAAACGAGGGGGACTTCATCTGTGCTGCCGAATTTGCCACCACCGAAAACATCAACTTTATGGCGACCCACGGCAAAGGTCTGATCTGTATGCCGATGTCCGAGGCTTTCGTCCAGAAGCTGCAATTTCCGCAGATGGTGCAGTATAACACCGACAACCATGAAACGGCATTTACGGTGTCCATCGACCACGTTTCTACTTCTACGGGCATTTCTGCCGCAGAGCGTTCCATTACGGCGATGGCTTGTGTGGACGATCACGCAAAAGCAGAAGATTTCCGCAGACCGGGCCATATGTTCCCCCTTCTGGCAAAAAAGAACGGTGTGTTGGAGCGCAACGGTCACACGGAAGCAACCGTTGACCTGTGCCGTCTGGCAGGGCTGAAAGAATGCGGCCTGTGCTGCGAGATCATGCGGGAGGATGGCACGATGATGCGCACCGCTGAACTGGCAAAGCTGGCAGAGCGTTTCCAGATCAAATTCATCACCATCCGTGATTTACAGGAGTACCGCAAGTGTCACGATAAACTGGTCGATCAGGTGACAGCAGTGAACCTGCCCACCAAGTATGGCACCTTCAGAGCTTATGGTTTTGTGAGCCGCCTGAACGGAGAGCATCACATTGCACTGGTAAAAGGTGAGATTGGCGATGGAAAGGATATTCTGTGCCGCGTCCACTCGGAATGCCTGACAGGAGATACATTTGGCTCTTTGCGTTGTGACTGCGGCCAGCAGCTGGCCGCTGCCATGACGCAGATCGAAAAAGAAGACCGGGGTATCCTGCTCTATATGCGGCAGGAAGGCCGGGGCATCGGTCTGATCAACAAACTGCGTGCCTATGAACTTCAGGAGCAGGGCATGGATACGCTGGAAGCCAATCTCGCTCTGGGGTTCCATGGAGATGAACGGGAGTATTATCTCGGCGCACAGATTCTCCGGGAACTTGGCGTAAAAAGCCTGCGCCTGCTTACCAATAACCCGGACAAAGTATATCAGCTCTCCGAGTTTGGGCTGGAGATCTCCGAGCGCGTACCCATTCAGATGACGGCGACCCCGTATGACCTGTTTTACCTGAAAACGAAGCAGGCACGGATGGGGCATCTTCTGGAATATTAACAACGAAAGAGGTATTTAAAAATGAAAACATTTGAAGGTAAGCTGGTTTCTCAGAACATCAAGGTCGGCATCGTAGCTGCCCGCTTCAACGAATTTATCACGTCCAAACTTCTGAGCGGAGCAATGGATGGTCTGTTCCGGCACGATGTGCAGGACGCTGATATTCATGTTGCATGGGTTCCAGGTGCTTTTGAGATCCCACTGGTTGCCTCTAAAATGGCAAAAAGCGGAAAGTATGATGCTGTGATCTGCCTTGGTGCCGTGATTCGCGGTTCTACCAGCCATTACGACTATGTGTGCAATGAGGTTTCCAAAGGCATTGCCACGGTCTCGCTGGAAAGCGGGGTTCCCGTCCTCTTTGGTGTTCTGACCACCGAAAACATCGAACAGGCCATCGAGCGGGCAGGCACCAAAGCAGGTAATAAAGGCTATGACTGTGCAGTCAGTGCCATCGAGATGGTAAACCTGCTCCGGGAAATGGATACCGCCGCAGAGTAAAATACACGCAGGAGTTTGCCATGATCGTTATAAAGACCCGACAGCCTGACCCGGAATTGGAGCAGAAGATCCGGATGCTTCTGGAACGAGAGCACATCGAGGCAGAGCAAATATCCATTGATTCATGGGAGAAGTTGGTTCTTCCGGGGCTTACACTGGACGGAATGACCCACGAAGTGTCGTGCAACGGCAGAAAAGTCTCCCTTACACGACTGGAGTTCGATTTGCTGCTGATGCTTGCCTCCCACGAAGGACAAATCTTCTCAAAAGAAGAGCTTTTCCGTGCTGTGTGGGGACAAAACTGTGACGACACCTTAAAGGTCGTGGCAAATACCGTTTCCAATCTGCGAAAGAAGCTGGCCGGCTGCGGCAGCTTTATCCGCACTACCCACGGCGGCTATACTTTTGTAAGCCAAAAGGAGAACGACCCGGCATGACCAGAATCTTATTTATTTGTCTCGGAAATATCTGCCGAAGTCCGATGGCGGAGTATGTGATGAAAGACCTTACGTCCAAGGCCGGACTATCCGAGCAATTTGAAATCGCATCAGCCGCCACCAGTGCATGGGAAATCGGAAATCCGGTCTATCCTCCTGCACGGCAGAAGCTGGCAGAACATGGCATCGACTGCAACGGCAAGACCGCCCGGCAGATGACCCGGCTGGATTATGCACGGTATGATCATCTGATTGGCATGGACGAAAGTAATCTGTGCGACATCCTGCGGCTTGTCGGCGGAGACCCACAGCATAAAGTCTCGCTGCTGATGGCGCATACGGATCATCCCCGTGAAGTGGCAGACCCATGGTTCACAGGAGACTTTGAAGCCACATGGCAGGATGTGCTGGAAGGCTGCACGGCATTGCTTGAGGAACTGCGCTAAATTGGCGTAAATTTTGGCGTATGCTGAATCAAGGTGCATTTTATAATCACCAGCGACGAGCTGATTTAACCGCATGGAACGCCGATTGGTAGCATAAAATCCTTATATGAAACAAAAAGCGGCAGCTACGTTGTTTTTCGCAACATAGCTGCCGTATCTTCGTTTTGGGAGTTCGGTGTAGCCACTACACCAATCCGCCTATTCAATTCTTACACCACACCGCTTTGTAAGGCTCCTTTTCGGGAAAACGTCCCAAAATTGGTGTAGTTGTGGTGTAGTACCGCAGATGCCGCTTGAAATCCGTTCAAAATTTCATCGTATCTTCGTCTGAATTTTGCATTTCACTGCTCAATCGGCTTCATCGTGGGGAACAGCAGCACGTCACGGATAGAAGCGCTGTCCGTCAGCAGCATGACCAGACGGTCCACGCCGAAGCCCAGGCCGCCCGTGGGGGGCAGGCCGTACTCCAGAGCGTTGACGTAGTCGTAGTCCACCTGGGCCTTGCAGTCCGGCTCGATGGCCTTGCGCTCGGCCACCTGACGCTCGAAGCGGCCCTTCTGGTCAATGGGGTCGTTCAGCTCGCTGAAGGCGTTGCCGTACTCGGTGCAGTCGATGAAATACTCAAAGCGCTCGGTGAAGGCGGGGTCGTCCGGCTTGCGCTTGGCAAGGGGGCTGATCTCCACGGGGTAGTCGTAGATGAAGGTGGGCTGGATGAGTTTGTCCTCCACGAAGGCATCGAAGAACTCGGCCAGGATGGCACCCTTGGTGGGCACCTCGGGCAGCTCCACGTTGTGGGCCTTGGCGGCGGCAATGGCGTCCTCGTCGGTGGCCCAGTCGTTGAAGTCCACGCCGGAGTACTTCTTCACGGCCTCGATCATGGTCAGGCGCTCCCAGTGGCCCATGTCGATCTGCTTGCCCTGATAGGGGATGACCATGCTGCCGCAGATCTTCTGAGCCAGACGCTTGTACAGCTCCTCCACCAGATCCATCATGCCGTGGAAATCGGTGAAGGCCTGATACAGCTCGATGCTGGTGAACTCCGGGTTGTGCTTGGGGTCCATGCCCTCGTTGCGGAAGATGCGGCCCACTTCATATACGCGGTCCATGCCGCCCACGATCAGGCGCTTGAGGTACAGCTCGGTCTCGATGCGCAGCACCATGTCCATGTTCAGGCTGTTGTGATGGGTGTAGAAGGGGCGTGCCGATGCGCCGATCTCGAAGGGGGTCAGGATGGGGGTGTCCACTTCCAGGAAGCCCTTCTCGTCCAGATAAGCGCGGATCTCCTTCAGGATCTGGCTGCGCTTGACGAAGGTGTCCTTGACCTCCGGGTTTGCGATCAGGTCCACATAGCGCTGGCGATACCGCATCTCGGTGTCGGTCAGGCCGTGGAACTTCTCGGGCAGGGGGCGCAGGCTCTTGGCCAGCAGCACCAGCTCGGTGGCGCGGACGCTCAGCTCGCCGGTCTTGGTGCGGAACACCTCGCCCTTCACGCCGATGATATCGCCCACGTCCAGCTTCTTGAAGGCGGCATAAGCCTCCTCGCCCAGCTCATCGCGGCGGACATACAGCTGGATGTCGCCCTTGTCGTCGCGCAGGTGGGCAAAGCTGGCCTTGCCCATCACGCGCTTGGACATCATGCGGCCAGCCAGGGCAACCTGCTTGCCGCTGTCGGTCTCGTTGGGCAGGTCCTTGAATTCTTCCTTCAGGTCGGCCGAGTAGGCGTCCTGCGGGTACTTGGTCAGGGTAAAGGGGTCATGACCGGCGGCCTGCAGGTCTGCCAGCTTCTGGCGGCGCACCTGCACCTGCTCGCTCTCGGACAGGCCCTGTGCGGGGTTTCTCTTTTGTTCTTCCATGGTTTCTCCTATTATATCCTATATCAGCCCTGGGAGTGGGTGATGGCCAGCACGGTGTACTCCACGGTGTGGCCGGTGGGCAGCAGCACTTCGGTCTTGTCGCCCACAGCCTTGTTCAGCAGGGCGTGGCCCACGGGGCTCTCGTCGCTGATCTTGCCGTTCAGGGGGTCGGCCTCGGTGCGGCCCACGATGTCGTATTCTTCGGTCTCGTCCTCGCCGGTCATCTGGATGGTGACGTGGGTGCCCACGGACACGCTCTCCACGCTCAGCTCGCTCTCGTCGATGACGACGGCGTTCTTGATCATCTGCTCCAGCTCGGTGATGCGGTTCTCCACCAGGCCCTGGGTGTTCTTGGCCTCGTCGTACTCGCTGTTCTCGGACAGGTCGCCGTGGCTGCGGGCTTCCTTGATCTCCTCGGCCAGCTCCTTGCGGCGGACGGTCTTGAGGTATTCCAGCTCCTCCTGCATCGCCTTCAGGCCAGCAGCGGACATCTTGATCTCTTGTGCCATTTGAGAATCTCTCCTTGTCTCTATTTGTTTCGCGCAGGTGCAAAGCCGCGCAATGATGCCATTTTGACTACATTATTATAATAGCAAGCAGGGGGTTTGTCAATAAAAAAGGCGGGGCTGCGGGGGGAAAAAGGGGAGAGAAGGGCGGTGCAGTGCAGCAAAAAGGCCAGCGCAGAAGCGCTGGCCTTTGATGAGGGGGCGTTATTTTGCAAAGGCGTGGTTCCACACCTCGATGACCCGCCACTTGGGCACCCGGCCGTCGGGGGCAAAGGTGCCGTCGCTGCGGGCGGTGAGCAGGCCCTGCTCGGTGCACCAGCGGGCCGCAGCCTGCTGGTCGGCGTCCGTGATGTCCGGGTACACGGTCACGACGGCACCGGCTTCCGGGCGGCCTGCGGCGTTCCACAGCAGCTGGGCCAGTTCGCCGCGGGTGGCGGGGATGGCGGTGCCTTCCGGCAGCAGGTTTTTCAGCATGACGCGGGTCGTCACCTCATAGCCGCCCCACACGGCGGCCCCCGCGAGGGCCGTACCGGCAACCACGGCCACGACGGCCGAACCGTCACCGTCCGCTGCTTCGCCGGGGTCCACGGGCTTCAGGGTGGGCGTGATGACCAGTTCGCTTGCGCCGGTCAGGTCGTTGTTCCATTCTGGCGCATCCGGGGCATCCGGGTCGGTCACATCGGACGTGATCACGGTCACATTCTTTCCACAGGTCAGCACCACGGCATCCGTGGCACCTTCCCGCTTGACATCGCTGTCCACCGCGATGTCGTACACTTCCACGCTGTCGTCCGGCGTGTAGGTCAGCTGGTTGGTGAACAGGCCGCCGGTGCCCTCGTTGCGCAGGGTCACGGTACCGGAACACTGGATGATGTGTTCATCGTCGTTATTGTCGCCGATCAGTTTATCGCCATCCGTTTTGCCGGTGATGGTCACATTCCGGGCACCTGCAATGGTCAGCAGGTAATTCAGAGCCTGACCGCTGGTGTTGGTCAGGGTCACATCACCCGTGCAAGTAATGTTCGCTGCGCCTTCCACGGCACACCGCTCCTCCGAATCCGCACGCACGGTCACGTCCTGCGCGGCGTACACGGTCAGACCTTCCCACACACCGCCGCCGATGGGATTCGTGATCTCCACATTGCCGCGGCAGGCGATGTCGGCATCATTGTAAACGAGATAGGAGTCATAACGGCCGTCCAGGGTCACATCCTGTGCGTCGTGCACTAGCAGGCTGTCGCCCACCACACCGCCGCCGGTGTTCGTCAGGACTGCATCACCGGTGCAGGTGATCTTGGCATCGCCGTTAACGGCATAATCGTCGGAATCGCTGTCCTCGCTTTCCGGGGTGTTGGCCGTCACGGTCACGTTCTGCGCATTGTACACGGTCAGGTCATAGCGCACGCATGAGCCGCTCTCGTTCGTGATGGTCACATCGCCGCTGGCGCTGACCACAACGTCATCGTGCACAAGGTTACCATCATAATCTCCCTGCAGGGTCACATTTTTTACGCCGTCCGCGTACACACTGCCCATCACGATGCCGTTCAGCACCACGCTGGGCACCGTGCCGGTCTTGGGGTCGGCCAGACCCTGTATCTTCACGTCCTTATGGTCCATCGTGAAATCAAAGCGGATGGTGAAGGTGTCGTTGGCAAAGGTCACATCCGCGTTCGAATTGTTTTTCAGATGCTGCGGTGTAAAGACCTCGGTGTAATCGTTATAGGTGACGTGGAGTTCCATTTCCGTGTTCTCGGCCTTTTTCCAGTTGGCCCCCACGGTGATATCCTCGTCCGGCATGTGGAAAAGGCATTCCGGCGGGTCATTGCCCTCAAGTTTCAGCCCTTCCGGCAGGACCCAGTGGTCCAGTTCCAGCGCATCGGCGGGGCGCTCCACATGCACCTCCACCAACTCGCCCCGGTAGAAGCGGGTGCTGACCTGCCCGGTGCGGTCGCTGATGGCGCAGCCGTTTTTCACGGTCAGGGTGTAGGTGGGTTCTGCTTTGATCGTAATGCTGCGGGTCAGAGTGGTTATGTGGCCGTCCGTCTTGCTGTAGCGGTACATCTCGCCCGGCGCAAGCACACCTTCAAGGTAGTCTGACAGGCGCAGCACCATCTCGCTGCTGGACTGGTTTATGAACACTACTTCCTGCGCCGCATCGCCCTGCGCAGCGGTGTTTTCCACGGTCAGGCTGCCAGTGCAGCCGGGGTAAACAATATTCACCGCTGGGCCGTCCGGCACATAGCCCGAGAGCGTCATGTTGTGGACGTTTGCCGTGTTCAGCACGGTTTTCACCGCCGGGCCGTCTGCCACCGTGATGTCGAGGTCCACGGTCTTTTCGGGGTTCACATCGATGTAAAGGCCCTCGATGGTCTTTGTGCTGCTCAGCACGCCGTCCTTGTAGGCAAGGGTGCCGTCGCCAAGGATGTCGTCGGTGTTCTCTTTCACCACGATGGGATTTTCCTTATCCTTGTACACCACGGCGATGCTGCCCTCGGGGTAGGTGCCGGGCTGCAGCGTTGCGGCGGGCTCGTCTGCCGCGGCCAGCGCAGGCGCACACAGGCTCAGGGCCATGGCACCGGACACCAGCGCCGCCGTCAGGCGTCGGATGAGGTTGCGTTGTTTCATGCTGCGTTCCTCCTTTGAATGAAAATGACAGGGGGGGATATGCTTCTGCCCAAAGTATACCATACGGCGGCCCGCTGCGGGTGCAAACCTGCGCGAATCGCCCGGAAAACAGCGTGAAAAAAGCGGCAGCGGTACGGTGAGTGGTACGCTGTCGCTTTTTGTTGAGTTGTGCGGAAAGGTGTGTTATACTGGCGGTGCTGCCCTTCTCCATTCTGGCAACAGAAGGGAGGTGAGTCACAGGATGATTCAAGTCCTGATTGATTTTATCGTGGCCGTTGCAGCACAGATAACCGCCTGCTACCTGTGCAGCGACAGCCACGAAGAAGTTGGTTGGAACATTCCATTGTATCCACGCACAAAAAAGCGCCCCCTCGGAGTTGCAGCTCCGAGAGGGCGCTTTTGTATTTATTTGCGGGCGAAAGCCTTATTCCACACTTCGATGACCCGCCACTTGGGCACCCGGCCGTCGGGGGCAAAGGTGCCGTCGCTGCGGGCGGTGAGCAGGCCCTGCTCGGTGCACCAGCGGGCCGCAGCCTGCTGGTCGGCGTCCGTGATGTCCGGGTACACGGTCACGACGGCACCGGCTTCCGGGCGGCCTGCGGCGTTCCACAGCAGCTGGGCCAGTTCGCCGCGGGTGGCGGGGATGGCGGTGCCTTCCGGCAGCAGGTTTTTCAGCATGACGCGGGTCGTCACCTCATAGCCGCCCCACACGGCGGCCCCCGCGAGGGCTGCGCTGACCAGCACGCCGCTGGCGTCGGTGATGAACTGCCCGACTGCGTCCGAGTCCACATCACCCGGCAGCAACGACGCCGGAGTGATGAGCAGGTGCTGCACCGCGCGCAGGTCGTCCAGCGCGTCCAGTTGGTAAAGATCGCTCCGCACCTCGCCGGTCTCCCCGTTCAGGGTGACGACGTAGGGCTGCTCGGTCTCCGGGTAGTATTCCAGAAGATACCAGGCAGCGTCGGAATCCCCGATGGCACTGCCGTCGCGCTGGGTGATATCTACGATGCCGCTGCAGGTGAAAAAGGCGCGCTGGGGCAGTGCGTTCGCGTCCACGGTCACATTCTGGGCGCTGCTCACCCGCAAAGCGTACCACGGGGCACCGATGAGCCGGATGCTGCCGCCCGCCCGAAGATAACAGGCCACACCGAGGGTGTCGGCGGCGGTGGAAAGTGCAATGTCGCCGGTGCAGTCGATGTTGAGCCGGTCGCAGAGCGTGCCGTCGGTTTTGGCCGTCACGTTCCGCACACCGGAGATGTCGGAATAACGGCTGGATGTGTTTGCCAGCACCACGTCGCGGGCATTGGTGATCTGCAGCGAGTAGACGGTATCAAGGTGGTCGTGACCGTCCAGCTCCCCGATGCGGCACGCGTCAAGGGTCACGTCCCGCACGCCGTCCACGATGAGCGTATCGACGGTCAGGTTCTTCAGCACCACGTCCGGGAGCTCGTCTTCGGTGGGGGCAAGGCCCAGAACGCGGAGGGGCCTGGCTGCTTTTATGTCGTCCACGATGAAGCCGTCCACGACAAAAGCACCGTCTTCATAGGTGATGCCGTTTATGGGGGCAGCTTCCAGCGAAGCCTTGCTGACGATGAACGAATCCTGTCCCGTGCTGAGCCACAGAGCCTGACCTGTGGCCTGCTCCCGGTCCCAGTTGGCGGCGGCCGTCACAGCGCAGGCAGGCATCGTGAAGCGGATGCCGTCGCCCTTCCGGTTAAACTGCACGGCGGTGCCGTCCTCTTTGGTCACGGTCCAGTCCGTAAAGGTGGTGCCGTCCACCGGGCGCTTCAAGACCAGACGCACTTCTTCGTCCGCATAGAACACCGTTCGGCCCTGGGCGGAATCTGCCGGCGCGCAGCCGGTCAGGGTGAGCTGATAGTCTTGCTCGTGTTTTGCTGTGATCCAGCTGGGATTGCCAAACGTGCCGAACACGGTGCTGTCGCCCGGCTGGAACACATCGCAGGTGGCACCCATGGAAGATGCGCGGAATACGAGCTCGGTGGCACCGGTGTTATAGTAGTGCAGGTTGCCGGACTTGCCGTCGCTGGTCTTATCACACAGCACCAAACCGCCTGCAGGGTTGCGCAACTCGAACTCGCCGCCGCAGCGGACGGTTGCGTCGTTGACGGTGGGCTGGTTGACCGTGCCGCCGGTAATGGTCACGTCGCCGCCCGCATTCACGGTGAGTTTTTCGCCGCCCACGGCACGGTCGGCGCCGGTGATGCTCACAGCGCCGTCGCTGGTGATGTCCGTGCTGCCGGTGACAGCCTGTGCTTCGGCGGCACTGCTGGTGACGGCGACGCTGGCGCTGTCCGTGATGGTCAAGTCGCCCTTCACGGCCGGGCCGGTGGTGCCGTTCAGCACCACGTTCACGCCGGGCGCGGAGATGGTGAGCGCCTGGAAGTAGGTTCCGGTGACGGTGAGGGTGCGGTCTGCGGCGGTGTATTGCAGCACAACGTCGCCGCTGGGGGCGCCCACAATGGTCCAGTCCCAGTCCTCCTGCGTGCCAAAATAGAGCTTGTCAAAGACGATGGTGTCCGCGGTGCTGTTCTCGGCGGTGGACGCTGTGGCCGCGGGCGCGGCGGGGTCCGCTGCGGCGCTGGGGGCTTCTGCCAGCGCCGGCGCGCAGAAGCTGAGAGCCATGGCCGCCGTCAGTACGGCCGCCGTGAAGCGCCGGGTGAGCGTGTACAGTTTCATGCAAAGTTCCTCCTTGTCCGGGCAGGAAGCGCACGCTGTGCCCTCCCGCAGTATTTCCGGCCCAAGTATACCATAAAGCGGCGAGCCATTTGTGCAAACCCGCGCGAATGGGGGCGAAATATGCGCGAATGGCGGGCAAAGGCAGAGCGGACAGCGGCCGCAGGAACTTCTCGCTTTTTTCCGCAACAAAAACCCCCGCTGACAGAGGGAAAAGTGTCAACGGGGGCCGGGGTGATGTCTAAAATGATGTGCTTGCGCAATGAGGTTGTTCCTGCGGAACAAATGATGTGCCTGCGCAATGATGTGCCGCTGCGCGGCAATGGCGGAGGGGGCTGCCGCCGGTCAGGCGGCTGGGGGAGTTGGCGCGCTCAGTCGTCTGCGGCTTCGTCCAGATTGCCCAGCTTCTTGGCCTGCTCCACCACGGCGGGCACCAGCATCTCGGGCAGAGTCTCGTAGCGGGCAAACTCGGTGGTGAACCAGCCGCGGCCCTGGGTGGTCTGCCGGATGAAGGTGGTAAAGTTGGCCAGCTCTGCCAGCGGCACTTCGGCGATGATGGTCTGCAGGCCGTCTTCGTCGGGCTCCATGCCCAGCACGCGGCCGCGGCGCTTGGTCACATCGCCCATGATGTCGCCGGTGTTGTCGCCCGGCACATGGGCCTTCAGGGTGTGGATGGGCTCCAGAATGACCGGGCCGGCCTCCGGCATGGCGGCCTTGTAAGCCAGCTTGGCGGCCATGATGAAGGCCATCTCCGAGCTGTCTACGGGGTGGTAGCTGCCGTCCAGCAGGGTGGCTTTCAGGCCCACCACGGGGTAACCGGCCAGCACGCCCTTTTCAGCGGCAAGGCGCACGCCCTTTTCCACGGCGGGGAAGAAGTTCTTGGGCACGCTGCCGCCGAACACCTTCTCCTCGAACACCACCTGCTCGCTGTCGCAGGGCTCAAAGTTGATGACGACGTCGCCGAACTGGCCGTGGCCGCCGGTCTGCTTCTTGTGGCGGCCCTGCTTCTGGCAGGCCTTGCGGATGGACTCGCGGTAGGCGATGCGGGGTGCTTCCAGCCCGATCTCCACGCCGAACTTGTTCTTGAGCTTGGCCTTCACCACGTCCAGATGCTGCTCGCCCAGGCCGCCGATGACCTGCTGATGGGTCTCGGCGTTGTTCTGGTAGCTCAGGGTGGGGTCTTCCTCCATCAGGCGGGCCAGCGCGCTGGAAATCTTGCCCTCGTCGCCCTTCTTGGCCACGGTGACGGCCATGAACAGGCTGGGCTGCGGGAACACGGGCGCGGGCAGCTTCACCACACGCTCGGCGTCGCACAGGGTGTCGCCGGTCTTGGCGCTCACCAGCTTTGCCACGGCGCCGATGTCACCGGCGATGATGCCGTCGGAGTCCACCTGCTTTTTGCCGATGACGGTGAGGGGCTTGGAAATTTTCTCCACGTCGCCGGTGCGGGCGTTGGTGAGGGGCTCACCGGCCGTCACCTTGCCGCTGACCACGCGCAGATAGCTCAGCTTGCCCACAAACGGGTCGGCCACGGTCTTGAAGACGTAGGCGGCGGTGGGTTCGTCCACGGTGCAGTGCAGCTCCACGGGCTCGCCGTTTGCATCCTCGGCCAGGGTGCTGGCTTCGTGCTCCGGGCTGGGCAAGAGCTTATGCATGTTGAACAGCAGCATATCCAGTGCCTGCTGGTTCACGGCGCTGCCGCAGAACACGGGGGTGATCAGGCCGTCCTTGACGCCCTTGCGCATACCCTCGACGATCTCCTCGGTGGTGAAGGGCTCACCGCCGAAGAATTTCTCCATCAGCTCATCGTCGGTCTCGGCAATGGCCTCGCTCATGGCCTCGATCAGGCCCTGGAAGCGGTGGCCGATGTCGGGCAGGTCCACCTGGATCTGCTTGCCGCCCTCGTACTTGAAGGCCTTCTGGCTGAACAGGTTGATGTACACGGGGGTGCCGTCGTCGAGCTTTGCCGGCACGACGCAGGGGCAGACGGTGGAGCCGAACTTGATCTTCATGTCCTCGAGGATCTTGAAGTAGTTCGCGTTCTCCAGATCGCACTTGGAGACAAAGACCATCGTTGCCTTGTTGTTTTTGCGGGCCAGCTGGAAGGCCTTCTCGGCACCCACGGTGACGCCGCTGCGGCCGGACACTACCACCAGCACGCTCTCGGCGGCGCGGATGCCCTCGTACTCACCGGCCTCGAAGTCGAACAGGCCCGGCGCGTCGATCAGGTTGTACTTGATACCCTCGTACTCCACGGGCACCACGGATGCCGACAGGCTGGCCTTGCGCTTTGCTTCCTCGGGGTCAAAGTCCGAAATCGTGGTGCCGTCTTCCACACGGCCCATACGCTCGGCAGCGCCCGAAAAATAGACCAGCGCCTCGGTGAGCGTGGTCTTGCCGCTGCCGGCATGACCGGCAATCAAGATATTGCGGATGTTGTTGCTTGCGTATTTCATATCGGTTTTTCCCTCATTTCCGCCGCACGGAGCATTCTCTCCGCTTTTGTGGCATATTTTACAAAGATAATACCACACTCAAAACGAATTTTAAATATTTCGTTTGAAAATTCTGGCGAATCGGCCGCCAAACTTCGCGGCGTTGTTTTGTGCAAGTTGACGTGAGGGGCGGCGCAAAACGGTACGGTTGTGCATTGTGCCGAAAAATGGCGAAAAACTTTGGTGGGGCGAAAAAGTCCGAAACTATTGCAACTGAATAAGGGGGGGGGGGGGGGGGGTATAATGAAAATGAGGTGCCATGCCTTCGGGGGGGCACCCGGACAACAAAGAGAGCGAGGGATAAACAATGAGAAAAAAAAAAACGCGATTTCTCAGTGCAGCGCTTTAGCCGTGCATGATGGCATCCACCCTGCCGGTGGGCGCATTTGCAGCGGCACCGGCTGCGGCCAGCACAGAAAGCGCAGTGAGCACGCAGGCGGAGGAAGAATTTGTACAGCCGGAGTCTGTTGAAATCAATAGCACAAACTTCCAGGATATGAACTTCCAAAACTATGTCAAACGGTATGACACAGATGGAAATGGCAGCCTCAGCCTGGAGGAGCGAAATAAGGTAACAACGATCGAATTGCCAGATGGCTTATATTGCCCGACAATGAAGGGTATTGAGTATTTCCCGGAACTAGTCACATTGAAATGCCCTAATGCCAATGTGCGCTCGCTGGACGTGAGCAAGAACCTGAAACTGGAAACGCTGTGGTGCTTTTGGAACAGCCTGAAGCAGCTTGATGTCAGCAAGAATAAGGCATTGAAAGATCTGCGGTGTGGTTACAACTACCTGACGACGTTGAATGTGAGCCAAAATGAAGCACTGGAACATCTGAGCACGAATGATATGCGAAGTAAGCTGAACTCGCTGGATGTGAGTTACAATAAAGCACTAAAACACTTGGAGTGCATGAAGAATGGTCTTACATCATTGGATGTAAGCAGTAATGAAGCATTGGAACGGCTGGTTTGTGATAAAAACCCGCTGACTGAGCTGGACGTGAGCAAGAACGATAAGCTGACAAGCCTGGATTGCAAAGGGTGTGGACTGACTTCACTAAAGTTTGATTCAGCAGTGAGCTCAATGGATTGCAGTGAAAATCTGCTGACAGAATTGGATGTAAGTCAGAACACAAGGTGGTCTTATCTGAGGTGCAACGATAATAAACTGACCTCGCTGAGTTTCAATGAAAATGCGGTAATGGCTCCGTATGCTGATATTTATACAAGCAACAACCATTACCAGATTGCCGTGGATGCAGATGGCATCTACGACCTGAGTCAGCTGCCGGGAAATTTTGATGTCAGCAAGACCAGCGACTGGACGAATGGCGAGCAGAACGGAACTGTGCTGAGAGTTACCCCGGGCAGCACCACAGTTACTTATAAGTACGATACCGGCAACACCTATACCGGCCGTAAAACCTTTAACCTGGATGTGCATTGGCACAACTACCAGTGGGAACATGATGGCACCGAACACTGGAAGGTGTGCACCACCGCAAACTGCCCGGGCCTGACGGCAGACCAGGAGGCCGAAGGCCCCCATATCTACACCAACGCAAAAGACATTGACTGCAACACCTGCGGCTATGTGCGCCCGATGTACACTGTGACCACCGGTGAGAATGTTACCGCAGAACTTGATGACGAAGTGCTGAATGCACCTGTAGCCGCAGGCACTGAAGTGGCTTTGATCGCTGGAAACGACCCCGAAGGTAAGGCATTCGCCGGTTGGAAACTGTATAAGGTGGCCGCAGACGGCACCGAGACCGAAATTACGGATACGACCGGCCTGCTGAGCGGCAGTGTCCGCGTGGTGACCCTGACCGTGCCCGCCTATAACGTGAAGGCCGTGCCGGACTACGCAGATATTCTGTATGACGTGAACCCCGTGAACTGCACCGTGACCCGGAACAACGTAGAAGTGGACGCCGCCGCAAAGGGCGATGTGATCACTGCCACCCCGAACGAGCAGGGCCCCGGCAAGAAGTTCACGGGCTGGACGGTGACCAAGACCGTCAACGGCGTGGAAGTGGACATCACCGACGAGCTGCGCGACGTCAGCCAGAACGGCATGACCATTGCAGAGCTGACCATGCCCGGCGCGAACGTGACCATTGAAGCGCGCTTTGACGATGACTCCGGGCCTGACCTGGACCAGCCGGTCGTCACCGACGACGGCAGCGGCGATATCGTGGCCGGTGTGGTCATTGGCGGCATCGCGGCTGTGGGTGCTTACGAAGTGGGCACCGGCCTGTACCGCATTACCCAGATGGACGACGTGGCCATGCCCACGAACCGCATTGCTCTGGCAAAGCTGATGTGGGAGCGCGCAGGCAAGCCGGAGCCAGAGAGCACGGCCCTCTACAGCGACATTGACGCTGAGGATACCGATGCTCAGAAGGCCGCCCGCTGGGCCGTGGAGCAGGAACTGCTGAAGGATGACACCAACGAGGATGAGCAGAAGTTCCACCCGGCTTTCCCCGTGAGCAAACTGCGCGTCTGCCTGACCTGGGAAAAGGCAAAGCAGAAGGGCCTGTTTGACCAGAACACCGAAGCATAACCCCTGAAAACCAACGAGAGCCGCCGCACGAGGGACACTGTGCGGCGGCTCTTTTCATTGCAAACGGGGCAGGGCTGTGGTATACTGAAAGCGCCGCGCAGACGGCCGTGTGCCGCCCGCTGAACCATTTCTCGGAAAGAGGTCTCCCGCGATGAAACGTACCGACTATATCAACTGGGATGAATATTTTATGGGTATCGCCCTGCTCACGGCCATGCGCTCCAAGGACCCCAACAGCCAGGTGGGCGCGTGCATCGTCAGCCCGGAGAACAAGATCCTCTCCCTGGGCTACAACGGTATGCCCATTGGCTGCAACGACGACGAGATGCCCTGGGAGCGCGAGGGTGCCCCGCTGGACACCAAGTATATGTACGTCTGCCACGCGGAGCTCAACGCCATCCTCAACAGCGCCCACAACAACCTGAAAGGCGCCCGGGTGTATGTGACCCTGTTCCCCTGCAACGAGTGCACCAAGGCGATCATCCAAAGCGGCATCGCCGAGGTGGTGTACTACGGCGACAAGTACCACGACAGCGATTCCAGCGTGGCCGCGCGGTTCATGTTCAAGAAGGCGGGCGTGAAGCTGACCGCCTACCGGCCCACCGGACGCCGGGCAGAGCTGGAGCTGTAAGCTTCCTCTTGACCTTCCCGATGCAACGTACTATAATAGAATCATGATTCGAATAAATATTCAAGAATGTTTGCATAGAGAGGGAAATATACAATGGAACTGAAAAATCGCAGCTTTCTGAAGCTATTGGACTACACCCCTGCCGAGATCGAGCAGCTGCTGGACCTCGCCGCCGACCTCAAGGCCCAAAAAAAGGCCGGCATCCGCCACAACGACCAGCTGGCGGGCAAGAACATCGCCCTGATCTTTGAAAAGACCTCCACCCGCACCCGCTGCAGCTTCGAGGTGGCTGCCCACGATCTGGGCATGGAAGTGACCTACCTGGACCCCTCGGGCAGCCAGATCGGCAAGAAGGAGTCCATCGCCGACACCGCCCGGGTGCTGGGCCGCATGTTTGACGGCATCGAGTACCGCGGCTACGGCCAGCAGATCGTGGAAGACCTGGCCCACTACGCCGGGGTGCCCGTGTGGAACGGCCTGACCAACGAGTTCCACCCCACCCAGATTTTGGCCGACTTCCTCACCATCCGGGAGCACTTCGGCAAGCTGAAGGGCATCCACTTCGTCTACTTCGGCGACGCCCGCTACAACATGGGCAACAGCCTGATGGTGGGCTGTGCCAAGATGGGCCTGCACTTCACCGCCTGCGCCCCCAAGAAGTACCAGCCGGACCCGGCCCTCGTGGCCCAGTGCCAGGCCATCGCCGCCGAGACCGGCGCGACCATCTCCTTTGAGGAGGACCCCGCCAAGGCTGCCAAGGGTGCCGACGTGCTCTACACCGACGTGTGGGTGTCCATGGGCGAGCCGGTGGAGGTCTGGGCCGAGCGCATCAACGACCTCGCCGCCTACCAGATCAACCAGCAGCTGATGGACATCGCCGGTCCGCATGCCGTGTTCATGCACTGCCTGCCCGCCTTCCACGACCACAAGACCACCGTGGGCAAGGAGATGGGCGAGCGCTTTGGCCGCGACGCCATGGAAGTGACCGATGAGGTCTTCGAGGGCCCCCAGAGCATCGTGTTCGACGAAGCCGAGAACCGGATGCACACCATCAAGGCCGTCATGGCGGCCACGCTGGGGTACGAGAAATGATGCATCCCGCGTGCGCGGGACATGATGTTCTGCCAGCGCAGAAATGATGCTGCTCCTGCGGAGCAATGATGTGCCTGCTGCGCAGGCATGAACCAAACCGATAGAAACAGCAAAGCCCTGCATGGAAAAACTCCCATGCAGGGCTTGTTTTATAGCAGCAGCTGCCTGAACCGAACATTTGTGCGCAAAGCGCACAACATCATTGCGAAGCAGCATCATGCCGCAGGCACATCATGTTCCGCGAAGCAGGGAACACATCATGCCGCTGTCAGGCGGCTTCTTTCAGCTTCAGCACACCGGCCTGCTCCAGCCGCTTGCGCAGCAGGGTGCCCAGCAGGCAGGCGACCACGATCTTGGCCAGGTCCCAGACGATGAACGGGTACACGCACACGGCCAGCGCATAGCCCAGCTCGCACTTCATCTGGAACACGAACCATGCCGTGCCCAGCACATAGCAGGCGGCGTCGCCCAGAATGAGGCCCACGGCAGAGACCACCGGCTGGCCTTTGCTCTTTTCAATGAACAGGCCGCCGATGAAGGCCATGAGCAGGTAGCCCACCAGATAGCCGCCGGTGGGGCCGGCCAGCTTGGCAATGCCCGCGCCGTAGCCGGAGAACACCGGCACGCCCACCAGACCGATGGCCAGATAGATGGCGACGCTCAGGGTGCCGAACCTGGCTCCCAGCAGCCATGCGGCAAGGCAGATGACAAAGTTGGACAGCGAGATGGGGATGGCCCCGATGGGCACGCTCAGCGGGCCCAGCACACACAGCACGGCGGCCATCAGTGCAGTGACGGCCATCTGGTAAGTGGTCAGTTTTTTGTTTTTCATAATCGTAATTCCCCTCTTAAAAAATGAAGCAAGGCATCTGTGCCCGAGTATAGCGCACCGGGCTGCAGCTGGTCAACAGGAAATTTGCAAAGGGGTTTACAATCGGAGAACCGGTTGTAATGCGGCGGGAACCATGATACAATAAAAAAACTTGAATGGACGTATAAACACAGACAAGGAGGGACCACCCCATGGGCGGAGGACACGTTTCCCGGCCGGACTTCGGCATGCCGCAGCCGGACCCAGCTTACCCGCTGACCGAGTTCTATCTGCTGCTGCAGCGCGCGCTGGATGCAGCGGGCTGCTTTGCGCTGCCGGCCTTGTATGCGGCCCTGCAGGCCCCGGCCCGGCACATCTATCTGGACGAGGCGCGGGACTACCTCACCCTTTCGCCCACCGCAGCCGAGGGCAGCACCCGGCTGCTGGCCGAGGGCAGCCTGCAGCTTTTATACAGCACCCTGCATGTGCAGCCGGACGGCACGCCTGCGGCCCTGCTGCTCACCGAGGAGTGCACCCGCACCACCGTGGCGGTGCAGCTGCTGCCGCCCTTCGTGTGGGAGGACCCGCTGCCGCCTTTGCCGGACACCCCGGCGGCGCTGACGCTGCAGCTGACCGGGCAGGATGTGCTGCTGGCCGACACCGACCCGGCCGCCCTGGGCCGCAGGCTGGTGCACACCGCCGCGGGCAAGCGCTGGCTGCACCACCCCAGGGCCGACACCTTCCTTGCGGAGAAGGTGGCCGTGCTGCAGCGGGTCTACCGCCGGTGATTTTTCCATAAATTTTTCCAGCCGTGCAATCTTCGGGGCCGCTCAGCCGTGTATAGGGTGAATGTCCCCCATTCCACTGCTTTAAAGGAGAGCTAGAAACTATGGGACAGCTGACCAGAAACGAATTGTTTACGCTGGCTGTGCAGAAATACAGCGATGCTGTGTACCGTGCCGCCATGCACAACTGCCGATGTGCCGCAGACGCCGAGGATGTGGTGCAAGACGTGTACGAGAAGCTCCTGCACTACACCGGCACCTTTGAGAATGAGGAGCATCTCAAAGCGTGGCTGCTGCGGGTGGCCATCAACCGCTGCCGGGACCTGACCCGCGCAGCCCACCAGAAGGACACCGAGCTGGACGAGAATCTGCCCGCGCCGGATGCCTTCCCGGATGGCAGTGTGATGGACGCGGTGCGCGCTCTGCCGGAGAACTACCGCAACGCTATTTACTTACATTATTATGAAGGCTACACGGCGGCAGAGATCGGGCGGATGCTGGGTGCACCGGCCAACACGGTGCTGAGCTGGCTGCGGCGGGGCCGCGCACAGCTGCAGACGATGCTGAAGGAGGAGATCGAAGATGAGGTGGTATGAGTACAAGATGGAGGCCGATGACCTGGCCGCCCCGGACGACCTCAAAGCGAAGCTGCTGGCCATGACAAGCCAGCTGACCGAAGAAGAAAAGAACCAGCCCATGATGCAGGCCGCTGCCCCGGCACAGCCTGCCCCAGAGAAAAAGAAAAAGGGCAAGCTCATCCACTTCCCGCGCAAGCAGGTGGGCATGCTGGCCGCCTGCCTTGCCGTGTGCGTGGTGGGCTATGGTGCCTTTGCCACCGGCCAGATCGGCCTTGGTGCAAAGAGCAGCAGCCCGGCGGCCTATTATTCGGCGGACAGCACTGCGGCGGTGATGGCGGCAGGCGGCGTGGACCGCGCCGCGGTGGACAGCCCCATGGCAGCCGATTACAGCCTGGATACCATGGCGCTGGAAAGCAGCGCGGATATCGGCGTCTCCACCTTCTCTGCGGATGATGCCGCCGCAGCCGAGGGTACCCACAGCACCGACAGCGCCAGTGCGAAGATTATCTATACCGCGAACCTCAGCCTCGAAAGCAAGGACTACGACGCGGCACGCGCCGCGCTGGACGCTGCCCTGCAGGCGGCGGGCGGCTATCTGGAGTCCAGCAGCGAGTACTCGGGCACCGACGACAGCCGCAGCGTCAGCCTGACTTACCGGGTGCCGCAGGAGAACTACGACAGCTTCCTCGCCGCCATTGCCGAGGCGGGCAACGTGACCTACAAAAACCAGCAGGCCGACGACGTCACCGCCCAGTATCTGGACGTGGAGACCCGGCTCGAGAACCTCAAGGCCCAGCGCACCCGTCTGCAGCAGCTGCAGCAGCAGGCCGACAGCCTCTCGGACCTTTTGGAAATCGAGTCCAGCCTGACCGACGTGCAGAGCCAGATCGAGAGCTGGCAGAGCCAGATGGACTGGTACAGCGATCAGGTGGAACAGTGCACGGTCTACGTGAGCCTGAGCGAGGTGAGCACCTACTCGCCGCCCAGCGAGGGTTTTGGCAGCCGCATCGCCAGCGCCTTTGCCGACGGCTGGCAGAACTTTGTGGACGGCGTGCAGCAGCTGGCCGTCACCCTCGCCGGTGCCTGGCCGGTGGTGGTGATCGCGGCAGCGGTCGCAGCCGGTGTGGTCGTCTGGAAAAAGAAGAAAAAATAATTCGAAAAAACTATTGACATCTGCCCCGCCCTGTGGTATTATACTTGAGCAGTCAGCGAGAACCGCTGAGATGCAAAAAGTAAATATCGCGGGGTGGAGCAGTCTGGTAGCTCGTCGGGCTCATAACCCGAAGGTCGTTGGTTCAAATCCGGCCCCCGCAACCACCAAGCATCTTGAAGTGATTCAAGGTGCTTTTTCTTATCTCTGCGTTCCCTGGCGTTGTAAGCAGGGGAGCGATGTGATATAATAGAGAAAAAGAAACGCCCGCATACACTGAGACAGCCGGGCTGTAAACTGCACAGGAAAGGAAGGTGGTAATATGAGTACCAGAGAATTGGCCAGAAGCCTGCTTGACCAGGTGCCGGAAAGCAAGCTGCTCTATGTGGTCGCATATCTGCAGGGCGTGACCACCCCGGAAGACGATGAGACGCCCAATGCGGAAACGCTGGAAGCCTTTGAAGAACTGGATAACGGCGGCGGGCACACATACAATGGCCCGGTCGAAAACCTGATCGACTCGCTGCTGGGGGACGAAAGTGCTTGAAGTAAAATATTCCACGAAGTTCAAGAAGGACTTGAAGACGTGTCAGAAGCGGCACTGCAATATGACCTTGCTTCAGCAGGTCATTAACGTGTTGGCCGCCCCGGCGGTGCTTCCGCCAAAGAACAAAGACCACTGTTTAACAGGCAGTTATGTTCCGCACCGCGAGTGCCGCATTCAGCCGGATTGGCTGCTGATCTATTACCAGACGGATACAGAACTTTATCTGTATCGCACCGGCACCCACGCAGACCTGTTCGGGCTGTAAAAACAAACCATAAACAGGAAAGGCCGCTCCCCGGTTTTGATACGGGGAGCGGCCTTTTGCGCACTTTTTCGTTCTTTTACACCCACGCGCCGTTGAACACGTGCCTGTCCAGCCGGTCAAAGGCTTCCTGCACGCGGGAAAGCGGCAGGGCCAGGTTCATGCGGATGGAGCAGGGGCCGTGGAACATGCGGCCGTCCTGCACGGCCACGCCCACGTTCCAGCAGGCCTTTTCCACTTCCGCGATGGTTCTGCCGTGGGCTTTGCACCACTGGGTGCAGTCCACGAACAGCATGTAGGTGCCCTGGGGCTTTGCCACTTCCACGCCCGGGAAGTGCTCTGCGATGTAGCGGCAGGCGTAATCCACGTTGCTGGTGATGGTCTGGCACAGCTCGTCCGCCCATTCATGCCCTTCGGGCTTGTAGGCACCGATCAGGGCGTGCATGGACAGCACGTTCATGTCGTTGTAGTGGGGCTTTGAGCTCTTGGCTACCACGCGGTCCCGCAGGGCGGGATCATAAATAATGTGGTAGCTGCCCACAAGGCCCGCCAGGTTGAAGGTCTTGCTGGGGGCGTAGAGGGCCACGGTGCGCATCCGGGCGTCCTCGCTCACCATCTGGGTGGGCGTGTGCCTGTGGCCCGCCAGAATGATGTCGGACCAGATCTCGTCCGAGATCACGATGCAGTCGTTGGCCTTGTAGACCTCCATGGCCTTCTCGATCTCCCAGCGCTCCCACACACGGCCGCAGGGGTTGTGGGGGCTGCAGAAGATGGCCGCATGGATGTGGTTTGCCTTGAGCTTTTTGTCCATGTCATCGTAGTCCATGCGCCAGACGCCGTCTGCGTCCTTCACCAGCGGGCTGTGGACGATCTTGTAGCCGTTGTTTTCCAGGCTGAAGGTGAAGCCGATGTAGGTGGGGCTGTGCACCAGCACCGCGTCGCCGGGGGCGGCAAAGCAGGTCAGGGCGGAGATGACACCGCCCAGCACGCCGTTCTCGTAGCCGATGCATTCCTTCGTCAGGCCGGTGACGCCGTTGCGCTTTTCGTGCCACCGGATGATGGAGTCATAGTATTCGTCGGCGGCGTCAAAGTAGCCGTAGGCCGGGTGCTTTGCGCGCTCGATGATGGCCTCCGGGATGGTGGGCACGGTGGGGAAGTTCATGTCCGCCACCCACATGGGGATGACGTCCCAGCCTTCTTTGGGCGGGTCCGGCGCAAAGCCGTGGCCCAGGCCGTCCACGGCGATGGCGTCCATGCCGCGGCGGTCCATGATGGAAGTGAAATCGTATTTCATACAAATGCTCCTTTTCCGGCGTGGGCCGGGCAGTGGTCGGTGTTTTTTCTGCAGCAAGCATAGCACAACCGGCGGCCGAGGGCAAGACGGTGCGGGCAGGGCACACCCCAAAATTTTCATCGCCCACTGGCGCACAGCGCCGCGATGCGGTATACTGGGAAGCGGAATGAATGTTCGGCACGGGAGGTGCTTTTTGATATGGTACAGGTAGATCTTATCACCGGCTTTCTGGGCGCAGGCAAAACCACGTTCCTGCGGCAGTATGTCCGGTATCTGGTGGCGCAGGGCCACAACGTCTGCATTCTGGAAAACGACTTTGGCGCGGTGAATGTGGACGCCATGCTGGTGCAGGACCTGCTGGGCGACCGGTGCGACCTGGAGACCATCAGCGGCGGGTGCGACTGCGACACCCACCAGCGCCGGATGCGCACCAAGCTCATCGCCATGGCCATGCGCGGGTTCGACCGGGTGGTGGTGGAGCCCAGCGGCATCTTTGATGTGGACGAGTTCTTTGACGTGCTGCGGGACGACCCGTTGGACCGCTGGTATCAGATCGGCAACGTCATCGCCATCGTGGACGCCATGCTGCCAGAGACCCTCTCGCCCCAGGCAGAGTACATTCTGGCCTCTGAGACAGCCAACGCGGGCCGGGTGCTGCTCAGCCGCACAAAGCAGGCCGGGCCGGAGCGGTGCAAGGCCGCCGCTGCCCACCTGACCCGTGCGCTGGAAGGCTGCAAGTGCTCCCGCCGGTTCGCGCCGGAGGAGATCATCACAAAGGACTGGGCCGACCTGACCGACGAAGACCTGGCCGCCATTGCCGCCTGCGGCACCCGGCAGGCCAGCTGCGAAAAGCTGCACTTCGACGAGCACGAGGCCTTCAGCTCCCTGTGCTTCCTGGAGCAGCACCTGACGTTGGCCCAGCTGCAGGCCGCCGCCGACCGCCTGTTTGCGGATGCTGCCTGCGGCCATGTGCTGCGGGTGAAGGGCTTTGCTCCGGACCCCCAAGGCGAAACCGGCTGGCTGGAGCTGAACGCCACCGCTGCCGGAAAAACGCTGGCCCCCATCCCGCAGGGGCAGGACGTGCTCATCGTCATCGGCGAAGGGCTGGACAAGGCGGCCATCGAGGCCCGCCTGCACGGCTGAGTTTTCCACAGCGCGGACACAACACGGTGAAAAAAGGAGAAGGAACATGGAAAAGACCCGGCAGACCCCCTCGGCACGACGCATCCTCGGCATGGTGGTTGGCGTCATCATCATCGGCCTCGGCATCGCGCTGTTCAAGCAGTCCCACCTCGGCAACGACTCCATCAGTGCGCTGAACATGCGCCTGGCAGAGCTGCTGGGCATCTCGCTGGGCGCGATGAACATCGGCATCAACGTGCTGTTCTTCGTGGTCGAGTTCTGGTTCGGACGCAAGTACATCGGCCTTGGCACCTTCGTCAACGGCCTTGGCATGGGGTATATCGTCACGGCGTTCTATGACCCCATCGCCGCCGCCTTCGGCCCGGCGGAAGCGCTGGGCCTGCCGGTGCAGCTGCTGTGGATGGCCGTGGCCGTGCCGGTGACGGCGCTGGGTGTTTCGCTCTACCAGACCGCCGACCTCGGCGTCGCGCCTTATGACTACCTCTCCCTCGGCCTGCGGGACCACACCCCCTTCCCGTACTTTGGGTGCCGCGTGTTCACGGACGCCCTGTGTGCGCTGCTGTGCTGGCTGCTGGGCGGCCTTGTGGGCCTGGGCACCCTCCTCTGCGCCTTCTGCCTTGGACCCTTCATCCAGTTCTTTGATGGCCGCTTCTCCCGGAAGGTGCTGCAGTATCAGCCGGACAAAGAGTAAGTTTCTGATTTTAAATGGCTCCGCGTGCGCTGCGCCATAAATAGCGGAAATATTATTTTTTAGATTGCAAACAAAGCCAGCCCTGCGGGGCTGGCTTGTTTGCTTTTTCACCCGGAGGGGCCGTAATTGTCAACGGCATATTTTCATGCTGACGCGGATACTCCCGCAGGGAGCCAGCGACAGCAAATGCCGTTGATCTTAACGACCTTTCCCGTGAAAAAGTAAATCCGAAAAGCTCGCAGGCTTTTCGGATTTACAAATTAAAAAATAATTTTTCCTCTGAATATGCCCAGAGCGAAGCGGAGGGCATTTAAACTCAGAACTTGAACAGCGGGGTGCCTGCCAGCACATCGCCCTCGGCCAGCATCTTCAGCTCGCCCAGGTCGTCGCCGTTGGTCACGATGATGGCGGTGGCGGTGGGGTGGCCTGCAGCCTTGATGGCGTCCAGATCGACCTTCAGCAGCGGGGTGCCTGCCTTGACCTTGTCGCCTTCCTTCACCAGAGCCTTGAAGCCCTTGCCGTTCATCTCCACGGTGTCCATGCCGACGTGGATGAGCACCTCGATGCCGTCGTCGCTGGTCAGGCCCACGGCGTGCAGGGTGGAAGCCACCTGGTTCACGGTGCCGTCAAAGGGGGCATAGACGGTCTTGCCGGTGGGCTCGATGCCGCAGCCGGGGCCCAGGATGCCCTGTGCAAAGGTCTCGTCGGGGATGTCGGCCTGCGCCAGCACCTTGCCGCGGATGGGGGTCAGCACGGTCTTGCTCTGGCCGAAGAACTTTGCGGTCTCCTCCTGCTCTGCCTTGCCGCCGAACAGCTTGTCAAAAAATCCCATATCAAAATACCTTCCTTCCGATCACTTCATCCGGGCGCGGCGGATGCGGGACAGCCCCGCAGGGCCTGCCGGGCCCGGTTCGCAATTCGCTCTATCCAAAAGATATCATACTGTGCCGAAAAATTCAATTGCTATCCTGCATAAAGTCTGGGCCGTTTCCCTGTCACAGCTCACATCAGGGCAATGAGCTGCTCGATCTCCTCCATGCGGGTGGCCCAGCTGGTGGCGATGCGCATGACGGTGTGGGTGTCGTTGTATTTTTCCCAGAAGCCGAACTTGGCCTTGCCTTCCAGCGCGGCCAGCTGGCTGTTTTCCAGGATGGGGAACACCTGGTTCGTGGGCGAATCCATATAGAAGCGGTAGCCCTTGGCGGCAAGGCCCTCCTTCAGCCGGTCGGCGGTGTCGATGGCGTTCTTGCTGATGCGGGTGTAGAGGTCGTCGGTGAACAGCACATCGAACTGCAGGCCCATCAGGCGGCCTTTGGCAAGCAAAGCGCCCTGCTGCTTGACCATGGTCATGAAGTGGGCCGGGGCACCCTTGGGGAACACCACGGCTTCGCCGCACAGGGCACCCACCTTGGTGCCGCCGATGTAGAACACGTCGGTGAGCTTTGCGATGTCGGCCAGGGTCACGTCGGTGCCCTTGGCCATCAGGCCGTAGCCCAGCCGCGCGCCGTCCATGAACAGGGGCATGTGGTACTGCTGACACACGGCGTGCAGTTCTTCCAGCTCAGCTTTCGTGTACAGGGTGCCGTACTCGGATGGATGGGAGATGTACACCATGCCGGGGAACACCATGTGGTCGTGGTTCTCATCGGCGTAGAAGGTGGCGCACCAGCTGCGCACATCGTCGGCGCACACCTTGCCCTCGTGGGCGGGCAGGGCGATGACCTTGTGGCCGGTGTACTCGATGGCACCAGCTTCGTGGGCGGCCACATGGCCGGTGGCGGCGGCCATCACGCCCTGCCAGCGCTGCAGCATGGACGCAATGACGATGGCGTTGGTCTGGGTGCCGCCGGAGATGAAGAACACGTCCGCCTCCGGGCAGGCGCAGGCGGCGCGGATCTTCTCCTTCGCGCTGGCGCAGTAGGGGTCGGTGCCGTAGCCGGGCACCTTTTCAAAGTTGGTCTCGGTCAGTTTCTGTAAAATAGCGGGGTGTGCACCCTCGCAGTAGTCGTTTTCAAAATACAGCATGGCAAAAACTCCTGATTCAGTGGTGTAAAGTGTCGATGAGGCTATTTTACTACAGGGGAGAAGTGCTGTCAAATGGCGGCATCTGGGCCAGCGTGCCGGTAACCACCATACCAAAGCAGGGCCTGCCCCCGAAGGAACAGGCCCTGCTTTGGTTTATGATGAAGTATGAGGATGTCTTTTTACGGCTCCATTGTAGCATCCGAAGCGGCAGTCCTGCTATCGGATTTGTGCCCGGGCGTATCAATATCCTGCCATTTTGCCCGGTAGGCGGTGGGCGAACAGCCGAAATGCTGTCGGAATTGCGCCCCAAAGTAGCTGCTGCTGCCAAGGCCGCAGCGCTGGGCGATGTCGGTGACGGCAAGCTTTGTCTGGAGGAGCAGCTGGCTTGCCATCTGCAGCCGGATGTTCTGCAGGCAGTCCGAGGGGGTGGTGTGCAGGCAGGTGCCAAAGCAGCGGTAACATTCCCGTTCGCTGCAAAACGCTGCGGCTGCGATGTCGGCCACCGAGAGCTTTTCGGCAGCATGAGCCGTCATGAACAGGATCATCTGCTTCACCTTGTCGCTGGCAGTGCTGCGTTCCGGTGCGGCAGGGGCAAGCTGCGGCAGCTGCTGCACAAAGGCCAGCCACACTTCGCTCAGCAAAGCCTGCAGCCGCAGCTCGTAGCCAAAGGCATCATCGTCCAGATACAGGCTCTGGCGCAGCAGGTCCAGCGCTGCCGCCTGTCCGGGCACCTCCGGCGAAAGGGCCAGCAGTTCCAGCCCGGGCCGCTGCACCAGCGGGGTGATATAGCGCTGCTGCACCGTGCCGCCCGGCACACCGGCCAAGAGTTCCGCCTCGAACAGATGCAGCCGGAGGGCGGTGCCGTTTTTCAGCGACTGGGTGCGGTGCAGCACGTTGCTGTTCACCATGCCGCCGCTGCCCGCCCGGAACAGCCGCTGCCCGCCGGGCGTATGGTAGACGAGGGCACCCTTCTCCACATAGAACAGCTCCATGCTTTTGTGCCAGTGCCAGGTGCAGGCCCCGGCGGGGCCGTCCGGCAGCAGCACATGGCTGCAGATGTGGGGGAACTGTGCCGAGAACCCGGGCAGGCGTTCTTCCTGACTGCCGGGGTAGAGGTCGATGTCTGAAGAACGGATCGTGAGCATGAACGTTGCCTCCCTTCGCACGTTCAGTATAATTCGAGGGGGAGGGAAAAGTCAAATCGGACCGGCCCCGTTTGCGGCAAAGGATTTTTGCTGATTCTTTAACAGGGACTGTGGTATAATTTATACTCGAACAAGAATATCCTTTGGAAAGGGAGCGGCCGAATGAAAAAGAAAATGTTGCTGCACGATGCGCTGGTCATGGCCGGAGCGCTGTGCGGGGCCTATGCCATGGTGCTGCTGACCCAGGTGGTCATGGGCCGCATCGACGGCGTTGCCATGCTCATCTTTATGCTGGCAGTATTTATCACGTCGATGTATACAGAGGGTTACTTCTGGGGCGCGGCGGCGTCGGTCATCAGCGTGCTGGCGGTGAACTTCGCCTTCCTCTCGCCGTATTTTGCCTTCAACTTTACCCTGTCGGAAAACCTGTTCTCCGGCTTGGTGATGCTGGTGGTGTCCATCATGACCAGCACCCTCACCACCCGCATCAAGCGGCAGGAGCAGCTGCGCATGGAGAGCGAGAAGGAAAAAATGCGCGCGAACCTGCTGCGCGCGGTCTCCCACGACCTGCGCACGCCGCTGACTTCCATTTACGGCGCGTGCTCCACCGTCATTGAAAACTATGACTCGCTGGATAAAACCAAAACGATAAAACTCCTCGGCGAGGCCTGCTCGGACGCCCAGTGGCTGAACCGCATGGTGGAGAACCTGCTTTCCGTCACCCGCATCGACAGCGAGAAGGTCACCGTGCAGAAGACCCCCACCGTGTTGGACGAACTGGTGGATGCCGTGGTGGTCAAGTTCAAAAAGCGCTATCCCGCCGTGCCGGTGCAGCTGGACCTGCCGGATGCCTTCATCGTGATCCCCATGGACTCCATGCTGATCCAGCAGGTGCTGATGAACCTGCTGGAGAACGCCGCCCTCCACGCCAAGGGCATGACGAAGCTGGTTTTGAAGGTGTTCACGGTGGACGACCGCGCGGTGTTCGAGGTGACGGACGACGGCTGCGGCATCCCGAAGGAACGGCTGAAGAACCTGTTCTCCGGCACCGGCGGCACCGACCCGGACGCCCCGGCGGACAGCCGCAAGCACGGCATGGGCATCGGCCTGTCGGTGTGCGCGGCCATCATCAAGGCCCACGGCGGCGAGATCCGGGCCGAGAGCCGCCCCGGCGAGGGCACCACCATCCGCTTCTGGCTGAAGACCGAAGAAATTGAACTGGAGGATGCAGAAGATGAGCAATAACAAGTTCAAGGTCCTCATCGTGGAGGACGAAGCGAATATCTGCAGCTTTATCGAAACGCTGCTGACCACCAATGATTATCAGGCGCTGGTGGCCCACACCTGCACCATGGGCCTGACTTTGTTCGCCTCCCACAATCCGGACCTGGTCATTCTGGACCTGGGCCTGCCGGACCGGGACGGCCTGGAGCTGATCCGCACCGTGCGGCAGAAGTACATGACCCCCATCATCGTGCTGTCGGCCCGCACCGACGAGATGGACAAGATCGAAGCGCTGGATCTGGGGGCCAACGATTACATCACAAAGCCCTTCGGCACCGGCGAGCTGCTGGCCCGGGTGCGCGCGGCGCTGCGGCTGAACCGCTACGGTGCCCCGCTGGGCGGTGCGGCCCCCAACGGCGAGTTCTGCGCCCAGGGCCTGCGCATCAACTACGACCGCCGCAAGGTGTTCGTGGAAGGCGAGGAGGTCAAGCTGACCCAGACCGAGTACAACATCGTGGCCTTCCTTTCCCAGCACGCAGGCCGGGTGATGACCTATGCGGCCATCGTCAAGGCCATCTGGGGCGACACCGACATCGGCAGCACCAAGAAGCTGCAGGTGAACATGGCCAACATCCGCAAAAAGCTGGGCAGCCGCCCGGGCAGCAATTCCTACATCCTCAACGAACTGGGCGTTGGCTACCGGATGCTCGACGAGGACTCCGGCCCCCGCAGCGAGGGCCTGGAATGATCCCGGCCCTTGCGCTGTTCGCGCTGACCTATGTGCTGATGCTGCGCCTGCCGCAGGAGCGGCCCTGGGTGGCGCTGTGCAGCGCGGCGGTGTTCATTGCGCTGGGCGAAGTGGGAATTTATGATTTCTCGCTGGGCGCAGCGCTGCGGGCCGTGGATTACAACGTCCTGCTGATGATGGCGGGCACCATGGGCACGGTGTCGCTGTTCATTGAGAGCAAGATGCCCGCCCGCCTGGCCGAGATGCTCATCGTTCGGGTGCCGGACGTGCGCTGGGCGGTGTGCGCGCTGGCGCTGTTCGCGGGGTTCGTCAGCGCCTTTGTGGACAATGTGGCCACGGTGCTCATGGTGGCCCCGGTGGGCCTTGCCATTGCTCGCAAGCTGAAAATTTCGCCGGTGCCGGTGCTCATCGCCATTGCGGTGTCCTCCAACCTGCAGGGCGCGGCCACCCTGGTGGGCGATACCACCAGCATCCTGCTGGGCAGCTTTGCGGACATGAACTTCTTCGATTTCTTCTGGATGCGGGGTCGCCCGGGCATCTTCTGGGGCGTGGAGCTGGGCGCGCTGGCGTCGATGGCGGTGCTGCTGTGGCTGTTCCGGCGCGAAACGCAGCCCGTGACCGCCAAAGTGGAGACCGAGGTGGAGGACGACGTGCCCGCCGCCCTCATGCTGCTGACGGTGGGCCTGCTCATCGCGGCATCCTTCCTGCCCCAGCCGGGCGGCGATGTGCTGCGCGCGTTGTATGAACTTCGCAGCGGGCTTGTGTGCATGGGGCTGTGCCTGTTCGGCGTTGTGCGCGCCTGCCTGCGGGCCCGCAGTGCAAAGCCGCTGGGCCGCGTGGTGCGGGAGCTGGACCGGGACACCCTGCTGCTGCTGTTCGGGCTGTTCATCGTCATTGCGGGCGTCCGCGCGGCGGGCGTCATCGACGCGGCGGCAGCGCTGTTCCACGCCATCGCCGGAGAGGACCCCTTCCGGCTGTACCTGCTGCTGGTGGCGGTGTCGGTGGTGCTGTCTGCCTTCATTGACAACATCCCCTATGTGGCCGCCATGCTGCCGGTGGTGCAGGGCATTGCCGGGCTCATGAACAACGGTGCGGGCATGGAGCCCTATGTGTTCTACTTCGGCCTGCTCACCGGCGCGACCCTGGGCGGCAACCTGACGCCCATCGGCGCTTCGGCCAACATCGCCGCCATTGGCATCCTGCGCAAGAACGGCGAGGCCGTGGCCACGAAGGACTTTCTGCGCATCGGTGTGCCCTTCACGCTGGCAGCCGTGCTGGCCGGGGCGGCGTATCTGTGGCTGGTGTGGGGCCGGGCGTGACCGGCGGGTACCCATGGGGACACGAAAACAAGAAACTTCTGCCCGCCGCAGGGCCCGGGAAACCGGCTTCGCGGCGGGCTTTTTCACGAAAGTATGACGTTTTGCGAAAAGGCAAAAGTTTTTTGCAAAAAATGCTTGACAATTCCCGCATATCTGGTATAATTACTATCGTTCCGAGCGACACGGCTCACGAACAAAACAGAATATGCGGATATGGCGGAATTGGCAGACGCGTTAGATTCAGGTTCTAATCGGGGCAACTCGGTGGAGGTTCAAGTCCTCTTATCCGCACCAAACAATGAAAATCCGAACCTTTTTCTCGATAGGAGAAGGGTTCGGATTTTTTATTTTGGGTAGCTTGAGCGAGCGACAACCACCAGCTCCGCTGGTGGAGTAGAAAATGCTTTAGCTATAAGATTCGAGCGAAGCGAGATGACAAAGAAATTGTCATCCTAGAAGATGCATTTTGCAACATAGCTCGTTAGAGCGGTAGGGCAGGTAATGCAGATGAAAGAAGCTTGCTCGTGGCCCCTTGCAGGGGCTTTGCTAGTAAAGTGCCCTTCTAGGGCTTACTCAAGCCACCGGCTCAGCCGGTGGTTTTGACTGTCTGTATCGCTCTCCCCGAAAACAGCAAAAGATCCCATGCCGCATCGCAATGTGTCCGGCATGGGATTTTTGCACAGAGGTGGAATTTGGTGCCTGAGTATGTTATACTTAACCCGAAGTTCCAACCAATGGTTCTGCCACTCCAGGTGGTGGGTCATCCCCGGCACCGAGGACATGACCGAAGCTTACCACGACTATGCCTTCCACTGGAAGTGGCTCTTCATCGGGCTTGTTTCCAGCCTGCTTTTGTCGGCTGTCTGCGGCGGCATCACGGTGCTTCTGGGCAGGTAAGTTCCCGCGTTCATTTTCCATCACAAACAAAACCCGGCAGAGCCCTTTTCGAAAGGCCCTGCCGGGTTTGTTTCTTTGCTTTGTTCAGTGGTCCAGCACCTTTTTGCCGGTCACGGGGTCCGGGATGCCCAGCACAGCCAGGATGATGGCCATGCGGATATACACGCCGTTGTGCACCTGATCAAAATAGGCTGCACGGGGGTCGTCGTCCACGTCCTTTTTGATCTCGTCGATGCGGGGCAGCGGGTGCAGCACCGGCATGTCGGCCGGGGCCTTCTGCAGCAGCGCTTCGTCCAGCTGGTAGCAGCCTTTCAGCCGCAGATATTCTTCTTCGTTGAAAAAGCGTTCCTGCTGGATGCGGGTCATGTACAACACGTCGAGGTGCGGCAGCTCGGCTTCCAGGTCGGCCGTCTCCTTGTACACCTGATGGGTCGGGGCCAGCGATTCCGCCTTTACATACTGCGGCAGGCGCAGGTCTTCCGGCGAGATGAACACGAACCGGTTGCCCTCAAACTGGCTCAGCGCTGCGGTCAGGGAGTGGACCGTGCGGCCAAACTTGAGGTCGCCGCAAAAGCCGATGGTCAGATGATCCAGCCGCCCTTTGCGCTGACGGATGGTCATCAGGTCGATCATGGTCTGGCTGGGGTGGGCGTGGCCGCCGTCGCCTGCATTGATGACGGGCACCCGGGCAGACAGCGACGCCCGCAGCGGCGCGCCCTCTTTGGGGTGGCGCATGGCGATGACGTCGGCGTAGTTGCTCACCACACGGGCGGTGTCCTCCACGGTCTCGCCCTTGCTGGCCGAGGACAGCTGGGCCCCTGCAAAGCCCAGTGTCTTGCCGCCCAGCCGCAGCATGGCGGACTCGAACGAAAGGCGGGTGCGGGTGGAGGGCTCGTAGAACAGCGTTGCCAGAATGCGTCCGTCGCACAGGTGGGCGTAGGGGGCGGGGTCTGCTTCCATGCGGTCAGCAAGGTTCAGCAGGCGCAGCTGCTCGTCCAGAGAAAAGCTGTTCGGCTCAATGAAATGTCTCACAGCCATTCTCCCTTCAGCACAAACTTCTCGCGCTCGGCCCCGGTGGAGACGAACTGAATTTCGTGGCCCAGCTGCTTTTCCAGGAACGCCACATAGGCCTTTGCCTCTTTGGGCAGCGCGTCCCAGCTGGCGCAGCCGGAGATATCCTTGTTCCAGCCGGGCAGCATGGTGACCACCGGCTGCACACGTTCCAGATCGGACAGCGGGTCGAAGCGGGGGACTTCCTTGCCGTCCAGCTTGTAGCCGGTGATGACCGGGATCTCCTTCATGCTGCTCAGCACGTCCAGCTTGGTCAGGGCAATCTTATCTGCACCCTGGCAGGCCAGACCGTAGCGGCTGGCCACGCAGTCAAAGGGGCCCACCCGGCGGGGACGGCCGGTGGCGGCACCGTATTCACCGCCCGCCCGGCGCAGCTGCTCGTTCCACGCTTCGCCCATGGCATTCTCGGCGGCAAAGGGGCCTGCACCCACACAGGTGGAGTAAGCTTTCAGCACGCCCACCACATGGTCGAGCCTGCAGTTCGGGATGCCTGCACCCAGCGGCGCATAGGCTGCCAGCGTGTTGGAGCTGGACGTGAAGGGGAAGATGCCGTAGTCGATGTCGCGCATGGCACCCAGCTGGGCTTCCAGCACGATGCGCTTGCCGGCATCGTGGGCCTGCTGCAAAAACGCGCCTGCATCGCAGATGTACGGTGCAAACTGCCCGGCCTGCATCCGGCACCACTCCAACAGGGCGTCATAGCTCATGGGCTCCTGGCGGTAGCAGCCCGCCAGCTCCATGTTCTTGGAGTCCAGGATCATGTGCAGACGGTCCTGCACCCGCTTTTCATCCAGATGCAGCAGATCGCCCAGACGCAGGGTCTTCTTGCGGTATTTGTCGCTGTAGGCATAGGCGATGCCGCGGCGGGTGGAGCCGAAGGCGGTGCCCTTTTTGGCAAGGCGGTCTTCTTCCAGCTCGTCCTGCACCTTGTGCCACGGCATGGAGATGGTGGCCTTATCCGAGAGCTTGAGGTTCTCGGGGCCCACCTTCACGCCGCGCTGCTCGATGGCGTCCATCTCGCCCGCCAGATGGTCCAGGTCGATGACCATGCCCGCGCCCAGCACACAGACAACGTCCGGGTGCAGGATGCCGGAGGGCAGCAGGTTCAGGATGAACTTGCCCTGCGCGGTGACGACGGTGTGCCCGGCGTTGTTGCCACCCTGATAGCGGGCCACCACATCGGCGTTTTCCGCCAGCAGGTCGATGACGCGGCCCTTGCCTTCATCGCCCCAATTGATACCAGTAACTGCGGTAAGCATAACTTCTTATAACCCTTCTTTTTCGCTGTTTATGATGGCCTGCACCTTGGTGGGCAGACCGTAGATGCTGATGAAGCCGGTGGCATCGCTCTGCTTGTAGTCGCCGCCTGCGGCAAAGGTGGCGATGTCCTCGCGGTACAGGGAGTAGGGCGACCAGACGCCTGCATTGATCAGGTTGCCCTTGTACAGCTCCAGACGCACCTTGCCGGTGACGTGCTCCTGCGTGGAGGTGACGAAGGCGCTCAGGGCCTTACGCAGCGGGCTGAACCACTGGCCGTCATAGACCAGCTCGCCAAAGGTGATGGCAAGTTCACGCTTCTTGTGGGCAGTGAGCTTGTCCAGCGTCAGGGTCTCCAGCACTTCATGGGCCTTGTAGAGGATGGTGCCGCCCGGCGTCTCGTACACGCCGCGGCTTTTCATGCCCACAAGGCGGTTCTCCACCACATCGTACAGGCCGATGCCGTTGCGTCCGCCGATCTCGTTCAGGCCCGCAATGATGGCGGCGGGCTTCATCTTCTCGCCGTTCAGGGCAACGGGTACGCCCTGCTCGAATTCCAGCTCCACGAACTCGGACTTGTCTGGCGCGGTCTTGGGGCTGACGCCCAGTTCGAGGAAGCCCGGCTTGTCGTACTGGGGCTCGTTGCCCGGGTCTTCGAGGTCCAGGCCCTCGTGGCTCAGGTGCCACAGGTTCTTGTCCTTGGAGTAGTTGGTCTCGCGGCTGATCTTCAGCGGGATGTGGTGGGCCTCGGCGTAGTCGATCTCCTCATCGCGGCTCTGGATATCCCACTCGCGCCACGGGGTGATGATCTTCAGGTCCGGGGCAAAGTGCATGATGGCCAGCTCGAAACGCACCTGGTCGTTGCCCTTGCCGGTGCTGCCGTGGCAGACGGCGTCGGCACCCTCGGCGCGGGCGATCTCCACCACGCGCTTTGCCAGGATGGGCCGCGCGAAGCTGGTGCCCAGCAGGTAGCCCTCATAGTCGGCACCGGCCTGCATGGTGGGGATGACGTAATCCTCCACGAATTCATCGGTCAGATCTTCCACATACAGCTTGGAAGCGCCGCTTGCCTTGGCGCGCTCCTCCAGACCTTCCAGCTCACCCTTCTGGCCCACATTGCCGCAGACTGCAATGACCTCGCAGTTGTTGTAATGCTCTTTCAGCCACGGGATGATGATGGACGTATCCAGACCACCGGAATAAGCCAGCACGACTTTTTTGATCTCAGACATGATAACGTCCTCCGTTCAAACCACTTGATATACTCTTTTTGAATTTCCCTCTTGCAATTCTCGATTGCAGTTGCTATTATACGAGCAGCAAGAGAATGTGTAAAAAGTATCCTGCACATGGTCACAATATGATTTTGATATGAAAGAGGGCCTGCTGCCATGTATGTGGACTGGGAATACTACAAAATCTTCTATTATGTTGCGAAGTATCAGAATTTTACCAAAGCCGCCCGGGTGCTGGGCAACAACCAGCCCAACATCACCCACGCCATGAACCGGCTGGAAAGCCAGCTGAACTGCGTGCTGTTCATCCGCTCCAACCGGGGCGTGACCCTGACGCCCGAGGGTGCGATGCTCTATTCCCGCATCGCATCGGCGGCGGTACAGATCCAGGATGCGGAGGAAGAACTGAGCGCCAGCGCCACGCTGGAACACGGTGCCATCAGCATCAGTGCCACCGAGACCGCGCTGAACATCTATCTTTCGGAAAAACTGCGGGCCTTCCACACCGAGTACCCCGGCATCCGGCTGCGCATCTCCAACCACTCCACCCCGCAGGCGGTGCAGGCCGTGAAGAACGGCGAGGTGGATTTTGCCATCGTGACCACCCCCGCCGAGGTGGATGTCGGCCTGAAAATGGTGGAGCTGATGCCCTTTTATGAGGTGCTGGTGGGCGGCCGGAACTTCACGGCGCTGGCCAGCCAGAGCCTGACCCTGAAGGAGCTGGGCAGCTACCCCCTCATCAGCCTGAGCGAGGAGAGCATGACCCGCAGCTTTTACCGGCAGTTCTTCCTGGACCACGGCGCGGTGCTCAAGCCCGACACCGAGGCCGCCACCACCGACCAGATGCTCACGCTGGTGAAAAGCGAGCTGGGCCTTGCCTTTCTGCCCCAGCCCATGGCCGGAGAACCGCTGGCCCGGGGCGAGATCGTGCAGCTGCATTTGCAGGAGATCATCCCGCAGCGCTCGGTCTGCCTTGTCTACGACCATCATCGCCCGCTGAACACGGCGGCGCGCAAGTTCCAGCAGATGCTGACCAAAACGCTGCCAAAGCACGCGTGAATACAAAAGGGGCCGCTGCACACTGCAGCGGCCCCTTTGCGCACCCCGGCCCTTATTTTTCCGGGTGCGTGCTTTCCTTCAATTCGCGGTGTTCTTCTTCCAGCTCCTGCTTTAAAGCGTGGTCGATCTCTCTGGTCTCCTGCCGGATCTCGACAAGGTCTTTTTCGATGACGGGGTTTTCCTCCAGGTCTTCGCGGATGAACATCAGCGCAAAGCTCACCAGCAGCAGCCCGCAGGAGAGCCAGATGGCTTTGTCGCCAAAGGCTGCAGCGCTCTTGCTGCCGATGCCGGCACCAATGGCGAACAGCAGGATGATGCCGAAATAGCGCAGCATCCGGTCCCGGGCTTTGGCGTCCCGGGTCTTGCGCCAGATGCACAACGCTTCCATGCCGCTGCGCAGGTCGCCGATGCACATGGTGCTGGCAAAGGCGTAGCCGTCCACCTTGCGGAAGGCCTGCACCTGCATGGCACAGGAGAAAGAGACGATGGCGTTGGCCAGCAGGTCCAGCGCGGGCGGCAGAAAGCCCACGAGGAACAGCAGCAGCACTTCGCCCAGCACCACCAGCTGCCGCCAGTGCAGCCGCTGCATGTCGCGGAAGCGCTCCCGCATCTTTTCGGCGGTGAGCACGCCCAGCGCAAAGGCGCACAGCGGCACCAGATAGTGCACCGCCCGCCCCCAATTGCCATCCATGAGGTTTGCGCTCAGCAGCACGATGTTGCCGGTCTGGGCGTTGGCGAACACCTTGCCCCGGAACAGATAGGTATAGGCATCCTGCAGGCCGCCGGACAGCGAAAGGAACACGGCGGTGAGGAAGGACTCGGACATTTGCCCGTGATGATTCGGTTTCATAGATACACCCTCTTTGCACACCCTATTATAATCCATTTCGGCGGGTTTGCTGATATCCGTTTTACATGGCAGATATGTGCGCAGCGCAGAAGGAACGCTTGGAAAAAGTAGCACTTTCCCAAAACGGCTGATTTGACAAAAATGAAGTGATAACTTTGTATAACTTTACAAAACATGGAAAAACGGAGGGCAAAAGTTGTTGCAGTTTTCGGATTGAAAGCAAACGGAGAAAACGCTATACTTTAAGCATCGAAGGCAAAGGCGCTTGGTGAGAGATCACCGAGCGCCTTTTTTCGTTTCCTGCGGGGCAATGCGGCCCCGGGGACGAGATGCAAGAGGAAAAGGGGAATGTACCGTGATCAAGCTGGAACATGTGGAAAAATACTTCGGTGATCTGCACGTTTTGAAGGATATCAACCTGGAAGTGGCCGAGGGCGAAAAGCTGGTCATCATTGGGCCGTCCGGTTCGGGCAAGTCCACCACCGTGCGCTGCATGAACTTTCTGGAGGAGCCCACCAGCGGCCACGTCTACATCGACGGCCAGGAGCTGACCAGCAAGAACAAGACAAAGCTCGTGCGCGAGACCACCAGCATGGTGTTCCAGCAGTTCAACCTCTACCCGCACATGACGGTGCTGAAGAACCTGACCCTGGCCCCCATGAAGCTGCACCACAAGACAAAGCAGGAGGCCGAGGAGCTGGCTTATCATTACCTTGAGGTCGTGGGGCTGCGGGATAAGGCAAATGTCTACCCCACCCAGCTTTCCGGCGGCCAGCAGCAGCGCATCGCCATTGCGCGGGCATTGTGTGCACAGACCAAGATCATCCTGTTTGATGAGCCCACCAGTGCGCTGGACCCGGAGACCATTCAGGAAGTGCTGGATGTCATGGTGAACCTGGCCCACGAGAAGAACATCACGATGGTGGTGGTCACCCACGAGATGGGCTTTGCCCGTCAGGTGGCGGACCGGGTGGTGTTCATGGCCGACGGCCAGATCATTGAGGAAGGCACACCGGAGCACTTCTTCACCAACCCCAAGAACGAGCGTGTGCGCCAGTTTCTGGGCAAGATCATCCGGTAAAAACATTGGTCAACGCGGGGGATGCCGCAAATGTGGGCGGCACACCGCTGCTGATAGCGCAGCCACGAGGGGCGGAAGGGAAAGCCGCCCGGCTGCAAAATTGATAGAGGAGTGGATACTTATGAAAAAGATCTCGCGTCGTAGTTTCGTCAAGGCCGCTGGCACGGTCCTTGCTCTCACCGCTCTGACCGCCTGCGGCGGCTCGGCCGGCTCCACGGCTGCTTCCGGCAGCACGGCATCTTCTGCCGCCTCCGGCAGCGCAGCCGCTTCCTCCGAAGCACTGTCTGCCGACGTGCAGGCCATCGTGGACCGCGGTGTGCTGAAGGTCGGCGTCAAGAACGCCGTCAAGGGCTTCAGCTTCCAGGATACCCTCACCGGCGAGTACACCGGCCTTGAGGACAGCCTGGCTGAGATGATCGCCGAACACCTGGGTGTGGACGTGGAGTTCACCACCGTCACCGCCGCCACCCGCGGCGAACTGCTGGATTCCGGCGACATCGACTGCGTGCTGGCCACCTTTACCATCACCGACGAGCGCCGCAAGAGTTGGGATTTCTCCACCCCCTACTACACCGACTACGTCAGCGTGCTGGTGGAGGATGCTTCCGGCATCAAGGAGCTGGCCGACCTGAAGGATAAGGTCGTGGGCGTTTCCTCCGGTTCTACCTCCGCCCGTGCACTGGTGCAGGCCATGATCGACGCCAGCGTCATCTCCGGCGACGGCTTTGACGCCGACACCTTCAATGCCGATACCTGGAAGGACGGCATCTCCTTCCGTCAGTACGATGACTACCCCGCCATCAGCACGGCTCTGAGCGCCGGTGAAGTGGACGGCTTCTGCGTGGATAAGTCCATCCTGGCCATCTACAAGACCGATGGCCGCAGCTACATCGACGCCGAGTTCAGCCCGCAGGAGTACGGCATCGCCACCAAGAAGGGCAGCGGTTTCTCCGCATTGTGTGACGAGCTGGTGACCGGCTGGCTGGCCGACGGCACCATTGACGGCCTGATCAAGGACAACGGCCTGGATTAAATTTGATCGCAGCCAAACGGGTTGTAGGAAAGGGGAGTTCACCATGTCTGGTCTGTTTTCGTGGGACGCATGGGCAACGGTGTGGAACCACCGGGAAAGTTTTCTGCTGGGGCTGGGCAACACACTGCTCACGGCATTCAGTGCGCTGGTGCTGGCGTTTGCCATTGGCGCGGTCATCGGCCTGATGGCCACCAGCGGCAAGAAACCGCTCAAGTTCATCGCCCGGGTGTATGTGGAGTTCATTCAGAATACGCCGCTGCTGCTGCAGCTGTGCTTTTTGTACTACGCGCTGGCCTTTGCGGGCCTGAGTCTGGGCGTCATCCGCACCGGCATCATTGCACTGGGTGTTTACACCGGTGCCTATATGGGCGAGGTCGTCCGCGCTGCCATCGAGTCGGTGCCCAAGGGACAGTTTGAAGCCGCACAGGCGCAGGGTTTCAACTACCTGCAGCGCATGGGCTACATCATCCTGCCCCAGAGCATCCCGGTCATGCTGCCTCCCATGGTCAATCAGGTGGTCAACCTGTTCAAAAACACCTCCTGCCTGTACATCGTGGGCGGTGCGGACCTCATCAGTGTGACTTACAGCTTTGTCACCGGTGCTTCCACCGGCGGTGCCTATGCACCGGCCTATATCGTCTGCGGTGCGATCTTCTTTGTGGTGTGCTTCCCGCTGTCTACGCTGGCCACCCGCTGGGAAGCTTCCCTCAAGGAGCGCAAGGGCAAGGCAGACCCGGCCCTGCGTGCCGTGAAGCGCACGGCTCTGAAGGAGGCGGCATAAGATGAGCACACTTGCTTCCAGCTTTTCCATCCTTGCGCAGCCGGGCGTGTTCGTGTACCTGCTGCGGGGCGTGGCCTTTACCTGCATCATCTCGGTGCTGGGCGTCATCCTCGGCCTGATTTTGGGCTCTCTGCTGGCGCTGGCCCGCACCTACTGCAAAAAAGGCCCGGCCCGCATTCTGGGCTGGCTCTCGGCGGCATACATCGAGCTGTTCCGCAATACGCCGTATCTTTTGTGGATCTTCGTGTGTGTCGTGTTCTGCCCCTGCCCGGCCTTCTTTGCCCGCAAGATGTTCGGCCTGACCAGCGTGGAGATGAAGCTGCTGTTCAAGGCGGCACTGGCGCTGATTTTGTTCAACTCCTCGGTCATTGCCGAGATCGTCCGCGGCGGCCTGAACGGCGTGGCCAAGGGCCAGTTCGAAGCCGGTTATGCACAGGGCTTCAACACCGCCGAGGTGCTGCTCTACATCATCCTGCCGCAGGCCTACCGCAACATCGTGCCTACTCTGCTGAGCCAGGTCATCACCACCATCAAGGATTCTTCTTACCTTGCCAATGTGGCCACCATTGAGCTGATGGCCCGCATCCGTCAGCTGCTGAGCGCCGCAGGCACCTACAACGGCCTTGGCACGGTGAATGTCTCGGACGTGATGGTGCTGTTCGGCACGGCATGTGTCATCTACTTTATCATCAACTTCACGCTGAGCTGCATCGTCCGCGCGATGCAGGCCCGGCGGAAGAAAGCACTGGTCTTTGCCCCGGCAAAGGCCGCATAAAAAGCCAATTCTCTTTTACCTTCTTTTCCTTTTTCCGACTTTCTTACCCCCACAAAACGCCCGCCCCCGGCAAGCTGCACATAGCTGCTGGGGGCGGGTGTTTTGTGCGGTAAAAAGTGGGAATCAATGAATGTTCACAATGGAATCTTTGTTGCTCTCGGAGATGATGAAGTGCGGGCGGTGTTTGGTCTCTGCGTAGATTTTGGCAATGTATTGGCCGATAATGCCCAGGCAGAACAACTGCAGGCCGGAAACGAACAGAAGAATGCAGATAGTGGATGCCCAGCCCGCAACCGGGTCGCCAAAAATCAGCCGACGGACCACCACAAAAAGAAGACCAAGGAAAGAGACTAGCGTCATAAGGATACCGAACCAGGAGGCGATACTCAGTGGTGCCTGCGAAAAATTGATGATGCCGTCAATGGCGTAGCGGGAAAGCTTCCAGAAGCTCCACTTGGTTTGGCCTGCGGCACGCTCAATATTTTCGTAAGAAAGCCAGAAGGTCTTGAAGCCGACCCAGCCGAAAATGCCCTTTGAGAAGCGATTATACTCATTCATGGAAAGGATGGCGTCCACCATGTTCCGCCGCATGAGCCGGAAATCACGGGCACCGTCCATGATGTCGGCATCCGAGATCAGGTTGATGATCTTATAGAACAGGTGGGCAAACCAGCTGCGTACCGGAGGTTCGCCTTTCCGGTCTGCACGGCGCGTTGCAACACAGTCGTAGTCTTCGGTCTCGAGAATGTGGAGCATTTGGGGCAGAAGGGCAGGAGGATCCTGCAGGTCGGCGTCCATCACCGCGACATAATCGCCGTTCATGTTGCAAAGCCCCGCCAAAAGAGCGGATTCTTTTCCAAAATTGCGGGAAAAGGACAAATAGGTAATGTGAGGGTCCCTCTGTGCAAGCTGGCGGATCACCGGCAATGTCTGATCCGAGGAGCCGTCGTTGACGAACAAAATCTCATAAGGGGTATCCATGGTCTGCAGAACGCGGGTGGCCTCCTGATAGAACAGAGGAATGGAAGCTTCTTCGTTATAGCACGGAACAATGATTGAAATACTCATAAGATAAAACGCCTCGCTGTTTTCAGATGTTGTTGGAAATTGGGCCGGAGGGTCAGTAAATGCAAAGATGCAGCGTATCACCGTCAAAGATCAATTGCTGCGCAGATAAGGCATCCCAGTTCCGGCCCGCAAAGTAGGTACGGTAGGTTTCCGATGGCTCAGCACGCGAATAATTGTCCCCGAGGTAATAGTTCAGCGCGTTGAGGTCGCTCCAATCCTGGTTGAAAGAACTGCAGATCAAATCGCCTGAGTGACTGTACAGGTTCGGGTAGGCCGGTACAGCGGATTCAGCGTCGGCATAAAATGCAATCTTTCGGACCTTGATGCCGCTGGTCGCTTCGTACTCGGCAATGGCCTGCCCGACATAGTAACAGCGGTTCTCGTCCAGTGCGTTCAGCTTGTACTTATCAATATAAAGCTTGTGGAAGCCGAAATACTGCACGACCAGCAATGTGGCAACAGCGGCGACAGAGAGGACCTTTGCGGTGTGAGCGATGGCCGCAGCACCGGGCGAGCTGCGGTGATTGACCAGTGTGTTGATCGTCAGCACTCCGACGACACTTGCCAGAGGATAGACTGTCCGCGGCGCCCACCAGCCGGAACCCTGTAAAATGGTTGCGGCTGAGAAAACGCATGCAGAAGCAAAAAGGACAAAGAGATTCAGCATTTTAAAATGCGCATTTTTTTCGGAATTGCGGGTGGAGACCACAGCCGCCAGAAACACAAGGAAGACAAGTAGCAAAAAAGCAAAGTGCGGCAAAATGTCGAAAGTTTCCATATCGCACACCCAGAGCCCGCCGAAGAATTCTTTCAGGTTGGCAAGAAGATGAAATTCTGTCTGGAGCCTTGTGCCACTGAATACGGTTTTGAATGCGACAAAAGCCAAAAGGACCGGAATGGCATCCCCTTTCCGTGGATCGCGCAGATTATAACAGGTGAATATAGCCCTATGATATCATAAAGTATGGAAAAATCAAATTTTTACGCAAAAAGCCCCCCGTAGGGAGCTGGATGCGAACGAAGTGAGCAGACTGAGAGGGTTTATCAGTTGCTCTGCTGATACACTTCTTTCAGGTGGGCGGAAAGCTTCATGTTCTCGCTGTAATCCACCGGCACCACAATGACGCTGGGCACGGTCTGCCGGAACGCTTCTTCCAGCGTGGGGATGAGGTCGGCGGCCTTTTCCACCCGGTAGCCCTTGCAGTGCATGGCCTCGGCCAGCAGCTTGAAGTCCGGGTTCGAGAAGTCCACATAGCAGTGCTCTCCGCCGAACTGCTCCTGCTCCTTCCACTTGATCAGGCCGTAGCTGGAATCCTCCCAGATGAGGGTGACGAAGGGCACCTTCTCGCGCACGGCAGTCTCAAGCTCCTGACTGTTCATCATGAAGCCGCCGTCGCCGCAGACGGCCAGAACCTTCTTGTCCGGGTTCAGCAGCTTGGCCGCAAAGGCACCGGGGATGGAAAAGCCCATGCTGGCAAAACCGTTGGAGATCAGGCAGGTGTTGGGCTCGTAGCAGTCATAGTGGCGGGCGATCCACATCTTGTGGGCACCCACGTCGCTGACGAGGATATCCTCCCGGCCCATCACCTTGCGCACGTCGGCAAGGATGCGGGCAGGCTTCATGGGGCAGCTGTCGTCGTCGGCCATGGCGGCGTGTTCGGCCACCATGGTCTCGCGCAGCTGGAGCGCAAACTCCGGTTCGCTGTCCCGGTGGGCGCAGCGCAGAATTTCGTAAAGGCTCTCGGAGATATCGCCCACCACTTCCACAGCGGGCTGATACCGCTTGTTGACGTCGGCCGGGGCATTGTCGATGTGCAGGATGGTCATATCCGGCCGTGCGCCCCACTTGGCGGGAGCACACTCCACGATGTCGTAGCCGATGGCAATGACCAGATCGGCCCGGTCGAACAGCTGGTTCACATAATCTTTCTGGGGGATGCCGATGGTCCACAGGCTGTACTTGTCGTCCATGGGGATGATGCCCTTGGCCATCATGGTGTTCACCACCGGGATGTGCAGCCGGTCGGCCAACTCGGTGACGGCAGCGGCGGCGTGGCCGCGCACCGCGCCCACACCGGCCAGAATGACCGGGTTCTTGGCCTCGCTGATGATCTTGCCCGCAGCGGCAATGTGGGTGGGGTCGGCGTAAAGGTCGTGCAGCTGCTGGCGCTTCAGCGGTACGGCGTCGGCTGGCATCTTGGCAATGTTCTGGGGCAGGTCGATGTGGGTGGCACCAGGCTTGCCTTTTTCGGCGTGCTTGAAGGCCAGCCGCACGATCTCACCCACCGTGTCGGGCCGGATGATCTGCTTGGAGCGCTTGGTGATCGGCTCGAACATGGCGGTCAGGTCCAGGTACTGGTGGCTGGTCAGCTGCATCCGGTCGGTGCCCACCTGCCCGGTGATGGCCACCAGCGGTGCGCCGTCCAGATAGGCGTCGGCTACGCCAGTGACAAGGTTCGTTGCACCGGGGCCCAGGGTGGACAGGCACACGCCTGCCCGGCCGGTCAGACGGCCGTAGACATCCGCCATAAAGGCCGCGCCCTGCTCGTGGCGCACCGGGATAAAGCGGATATGGCTGTCCCGGATGGCAAACATCAGGTCCAGCGTTTCCTCGCCGGGGATTCCGAACATCACGTCCACACCTTCCGCTTCCAGACAGTCCACAAGGACCTGGGCGGTGGTTTTCTGTTTTTCCTGCATTTTTACGATTACTCCTATCATTCAAAAAAGAAAAAAGGCAGTGCAGCCCGTCTGGGCCACACTGCCTTTGCAGCTATTATTCTACCTTTTTTGCGCGGTTTCCACAAGAGCAAACTTCCACAAAAATACGCTGCTGCCCAGGGGAAATTCAGGCGCGGTCGGCGCGCTTTTTGCCGAGGTAAGCGGCCTTGACGTTTTCGTCGGCCAGCAGCTCGGCACCGGTGCCGGAGAGGGTCAGGGTGCCGGTCTCCAGCACATAGGCGTAGTCGGCCACTTTCAGAGCCATGTTGGCGTTCTGCTCGTTCAGCAGCACGGTGATGCCCTGCTGATTCACAGTGCGGATGATGTCAAAGATCTCCCGCACTACGATGGGCGCAAGGCCCAGGCTGGGCTCGTCCAGCATCAGGAGTTTGGGCTTGCTCATCAGGGCGCGGCCCACGGCCAGCATCTGCTGCTCGCCGCCGGAAAGGGTGCCGGCGCTCTGCCAGCTGCGCTCCTTCAGGCGGGGGAACAGGCTGTAGACCCACTCCAGGTCTTTTTCGGTCTCGGCCTTGTCCTTGCGCAGGTAGGCACCGATCTTCAGGTTTTCGACGACGGTCAGGTCGGCGAACACCCGGCGGCCCTCCGGCGACATGGCAATGCCGCTGGCCACGATCTGGTCAATGGGCTTGCCCAGCAGCTCCTGCCCGTTCCACAGGATGGAACCGCTCTGCGCCTTGACAAGGCCGGAGATGGTGCGCATCAGGGTGGATTTGCCCGCGCCGTTGGCACCGATCAGGGTGACGATTTTGTCATCGGGTACATTCAGCGACACACCGCGCAGGGCCTGAATGCCGCCGTAGGAAACATGTAAATCCTTGATCTCAAGCATCTTCGTCCACCCCCAGATAAGCATCAATGACCCGCGGATCGTTCTGCACCTCGGCCGGTGTGCCCTCGGCGATCAGGCGGCCAAAGTCCAGCACATACACCCGGTCGGAAATATCCATGACCAGATCCATGTGGTGCTCGATCATGAACACGGTCAGGTTGAAATCGGTGCGGATGCGGTCGATGAACGCGGTCAGTTCTTCGGTCTCCTGCGGGTTCATACCGGCGGCGGGCTCGTCCAGCAGCAGCAGCTTCGGCTGAGTGGCCAGTGCGCGTGCGATCTCCACCCGGCGCTGCAGGCCGTAGGGCAGGCCGGTGGCCAGCTCGTCCCGCACATCCTCAAGGCCCAGCACCTTCAAAAGCTCCTCGCACTCCTCGCGCTGGCGCTTTTCCTCGTCGGCGTTCAGCCGGAAGGTGGCGCTGAGCAGGTTCGCCGACCGGCGGCAGTGCTTGGCGATGAGCACGTTCTCGAACACGGTCTGGCTTTTCCACAGACGGATGTTCTGGAAGGTGCGGGCAATGCCCATCTGGGTGATCTTATCCGGCGTGGGCGCAATGATGTGGGAATACTGGCCCGCGTTCTGGCCCTTGTAGAGCTTTTTCATCTTGCCGTGGGGCGTGTTCTCGATGATCTTGCGTCCCTCGAACCACACCGCGCCGTTGGTGGGGGCATACACGCCCGTCACAACGTTGAACGCCGTGGTCTTGCCCGCACCGTTGGGGCCGATCAGGGAGACGATCTGGTTCTTGTCTACTTTCAGGTTCAGGTTGTCCACGGCCACCACGCCGCCAAACTGCATGGTGGCGTTTTCAATGGTCAATACATTTTCACTCATTTGGAACGCACCTCCTTCTTGGCAGCCTTTGCCGCGGATGCAGGCTTTTTCTGGAACAGTTCCCGGTCGCCCATGATGCCCTTGCGGAAGAACAGCACCACCGCCATAATGATGACGCTGAACACCACCATGCGGAAGCCGGAGCGCAGCAGCGGCACCCGGAAGCCGCCGATCCAGGTCTCGTTGTCCAAAAAGCGCAGCAGCCATTCGGAGCTTGCAATGAACAGGAAGGACGCGATGATGGAGCCGGACACCGAGCCGATGCCGCCGATGACCACGATGAGCAAAATCTCATAGGTCATGCTGGACTTGAAGGTGGTGGCCTGCACGCTGGCCTGATACATGGCCAGCATCGCGCCGGAGATGCCGGCAAAGAAGCTGCTAATGATAAAGCTCATGCGCTTGTGGCTGGCAAGGTTGATGCCCATGGCCTCGGCGGCGATCTCATCGTCACGGATGGCCTTGAAGGCGCGGCCGTAGGTGGAGTTGATGAGCAGCAGGATGATGGCAATGCAGATGCCCGAGAACAGGAAGGGCATCACCGTTTCCAGATGCAGGGTGAAGCCGCCCAGTGTGATGTTGAAATTGGAAAAGCTGGTGAAGCCGTACAGCAGGTTGGAGCCGTTGGTCAGCGGGCCAAAGCCCTCGTACACCACGGCGGCGCGGATGATCTCCGCAAAGCCCAGGGTGGCGATGGCAAGGTAGTCGCTTTTCAGCTTCAGCACCGGCAGGCCGATGAGGAAGGCGAACAGCGCTGCGATGCATCCCGCAAGGATCAGGCAGAAGATGACGCCCAGCAGCAGGCCGAAACCGCCCAGGGGCTTCGAGAGCAGTTCCGGGATGGAAAAGCCGATGCCGCCGTTTGCGTAGCGCTGGTAGATGGACTTCTGCGATGCGGCAGGGATGGTGAGGATGGCGTAGGTGTAGGCACCCAGCAGCATAAAGCCTGCCTGGCCCAAGCTGAACAGGCCGGTAAAGCCGTTCAGCAGGTTCATGGAGACGGCCACCAGTGCGTAAATGGCGCCTTTGCGCAGCACCGTCAGCAGCATGGAGGGCACAAAGCTCAGGTTATCCAGCGCCAGCAGCACGGCCAGCAGAGCGATGAGGCCCAGCGCCGCCCGGAGATAGATGCGTTTTTTCTCTTGTTTCATGGTCATCACACTTTCTCGGTCAGGTTTTCACTGAACAGGCCGGTGGGCTTGACGGCCAGCACCACGATCAGCAAAGCAAAGGTGAAGGCATCACTGAAGGTGGTGGCACCGGCACCCTTGATAAGACTTTCGCAGATGCCAATGAGGAAGCCGCCGATGACGGCACCCGGGATGGAGCCGATGCCGCCGAACACGGCGGCCACAAAGGCTTTCAGGCCCGGCATGGCACCCACGGTGGGGGTGACGGCGGTGTAGTTCGAGAAGTACATCATGGAGCCGATGGCCGCCAGGAAGCTGCCCACCGCAAAGGTAAAGGAGATGACGTTGTTGATCTTGATGCCCATGAGCTGGGCGGTCTCAAAATCGCGGGAAGCGGCACGCATGGCCATGCCGATCTTGGTCTTCTGGATCAGGGTAACAAGGGCCGCCACCAGCACGATGACGAGGAACGGCGTGATGACCGTCACCCGCTTGGTCTGGCAGCCAAGCACCGTGACGGTGTCACTGATCCAGGGCAGGGCGGGGTACTGCTTGGCCAGGCCGCCGGTGACGTACCACATCAGGTTTTGCAGCAGGTAAGACATGCCGATGGCGGAGATCATAACGGACATGCGCGGTGCGGTGCGCAGGGGCTTGTAAGCCACTTTCTCCACCGCGATGCCCAGCAGCACGGTGGCCGCAATGACCAGCGGGATGGAAACGGTCAGCGGCAGGGAAGCGGTGGCGTACACCATCAGAAAGCCTGCCACCGTAAAGATATCGCCGTGGGCAAAGTTGATGAGGCGCAGGATGCCGTACACCATCGTGTAGCCGATGGCGATCAGCGCATACTGGCCGCCCACCGAGATGCCCGCCAGCAGATAGGGCAGAAACTTTGCAGCCATAAGGGGAACCCTCCATTTCTTACATCTTTTATCAGGATACAAGCAAAGCGCAGACAGGAGTTTTCCTGCCTGCGTTCTGCTGTTTTAAAAGCTTATCAGTCTTCCACGCTTTGGGTCTTGACGAACTCGAAGGCACCGTCAGCGGCCTTCTTGATGTAGGCCATGTCCTTGTTGGCGTCGCCGGTGGTCTGGTCAAAGGTGATGCTGCCGGTCACGCCGTCGTAGTTCACACCGTACAAAGCGTCCCGGATGGCGGTGCCGTCGGTGCTGCCTGCGGCCTTGATGGCTTCCAGAGCCACCATGTAACCGTCGTAGCCCAGTGCCGAGACAGCGGCCACGATGTCGTTGCCGCCGTTGTTGGTCAGCTTCTGGCTGTCGGCGTTCAGCCACTCCTTGAAGCCGGTGACGAACTCCTTGGCAATGCCGGAGTCATCGTTCTCATCAAAGAAGGTGGAGCAGTACACCTGCACATCGGTGCCCTTCTGGGCATCCAGAATGACGCTGGACTCCCAGGTGTCGCCTGCGGTGATGGGCTTATCGAAGCCTGCCGAAGCCGCCTGGGTGATGATCTGTGCCGCATAGGTGGTGGCGCAGGGGGCAAAGATGACATCCGCACCGGCGTTGATGGCGTTCTGGATGTAAGCGGAGAAGTCGGAGGTGCCCTCGGGGAACTGCTCGTTGGTCACGGTGCCGCCCAGTGCTTCAAAGGCGTTCACAAAGTAGGTGGCAAGGCCGGAACCGTAATCCTCGCCCAGCATACTCAGCACATAAGCGTTGGAAGCACCAAACTGATCCTTGGCAAAGCTGGCCATAACGGAACCCTGGAACGGGTCCAGGAAGCAGACACGGAAGTAATAGGGGTTTGCCTCGGTCACGGCGGGGTTGGTGCAGGAGCAGCCGATGGCCGGGATGGAAGCAGCCTGGAAGGTGGGGGCTGCTGCGATGGAGCAGCCGGAACCGTAGTTGCCCAGCACGATGGAGACCTTCTTGGAGACCAGTTCCTGTGCGGCGGTCACGGCCTTGTCGGTGCTGGACTGGTTATCCACTTCCACCAGCTCCACATTGTAGGTCTCGCCGCCGATGTCCACGGTGGGCGCAATGCTGTTGGCGTACTCGATGGCCAGCACTTCCTGCTTGCCGCCTGCGCCGTTATCACCGGAAGCCGGCTCAAACACACCGATCTTGATGGTCTTGCCGCCTGCAGCAGAACCGCTGGCGGAGCCACTCGAAGACGAGCAGCCTGCCAGAGCTGCGGCCGCAGCGGTGACGCCTGCCGCCTTCAGGAAATCACGACGAGAAATGAATGCCTTCATAAGAAATGCCTCCTCTATTATTTCTTAACACTTTCCCAGATAAAACAAGAAAAACCCGCAGCGGCGCAGTGATCCTCAGATCCTGCATCGTTGCGGGTTTCTTAGCAATGTTTTAGCACATGAAAAGGAACTTGTCTAGGCTAAATTTGATTTTTTTCAAATTTTCGTCAGATGATAAAAAGAAACTGTACTTGAATAGCGTGCATTTTGGGCGGTTTTGATACAAACTGCCCTTGCTACAAATACAGTTTCGCACAAAAGGTCGGACTTTATCTAGCCGCGTTCCCGAGGCGCATTTTAAAATCGCGGTAGCCGAACCGCACCAGCTCCCGGCAGGAGCCGTCCTCGGCCAGTGCCCAGATGGGCGGCAGGGGCATGCCGTTGAAGGTGTTGTTCTTGCAGGTGGTGTAAATGGCCATATCGCCAAAGATGAGCTTATCCCCCTCGGTAAGAGGAGCGTCAAAGCTGTAGTCCCCGATGACATCTCCGGCAAGACAGGTGGGCCCACCCAAGCGGATGGTGCACGGCTTTTCTTCCGGCTCACCTGCGTCCAGCAGGGGCGGGCGGTAGGGCATCTCAATGACATCCGGCGTGTGGCAGGCAGCGGACATGTCCAGAATGGCAAGGTTCGTCTCGCCATTGCACAGGGTGTCCAGCACCGTGGTGACCAGATACCCGGCGTTCAGCGCCCAGGCTTCACCCGGTTCCAGATACACCTGCACACCGTACTTTTTCTGCGTCTCAGTGATGCACTGTTCCAGCGTGGCAAGGTCGTAACCGGGGCGGGTGATGTGGTGCCCGCCGCCGAAGTTGAGCCACTTCATCCGGGGCAGCAGGTCCCTGAACTTCTCCTCCACCGCCGCCAGTGTCGTGGCCAGTGCATCCGCGTCCTGCTCGCACAGGGTATGAAAGTGCAGACCGTCCAGCAGGGCGGTCAGCTCCGGGTGCGCCGCCACGGCGGCGTCCCACTGGGCGCGGGTGGTACCCAGACGACTGCCGGGGGCGCAGGGGTCATAGATGGCGTGGCCCTCCTGCGTGGAACACTCCGGGTTGATGCGCAGACCAATGCTTTTGCCCGCTGCCTTTGCCGCCGGGCCGAACTTTGCCAGCTGCCGGGGCGAGTTGAACACGATGTGGTCCGCGTAGTGCAGCAGCTCGGTGAACTCGTCTGCCCGGTAGGCGGCGCAGAACACATGATTCTCTTTCTCCGGCAGTTCTTCTCTGCCCAAACGGCTCTCGTACAGGCCGCTGGCCTCGGTGCCCGCAAGGTAAGGGGCCAGCACCGGGTAGACGTCAAAGTTGGAGAACGCCTTCTGCGCCAGCAGAATCTTGCAGCCGGTGCGCTGCTGCACGCCAAACAGAATCTCACCATTGCGGCGCAGCTGCCCTTCGTCCAGCAGGTAGCAGGGGGTGGGCAGGCGGTGCAGCTGCTCCTCGGACAGGTTTGCCAGCCCCGCAAAGGGCGGGCGGCTGTCGCGCACCCGCATCAGTCCACCAGAGCCGGGCTGTGGCTCTCGGAGCGGGGCAGGCCGTACTTGTCCAGAGCGTCCAGATACGGGTCCGGATCAAACTCCTCCACGGTGTGCACGCCCTTGGTGGTCCACTTGCCGGTCAGCAGCATCAGCGCGCCGCACATGGCAGGCACGCCGGTGGTGTAGCTGATAGCCTGAGAGCCGACTTCCTTGTAGCACTCCTGATGGTCGCAGACGTTGTAGATGTAGTAGGTCTTTTCCTTGCCGTCCTTTTTGCCGGTGAAGATGCAGCCGATGTTGGTCTTGCCCTTGGTGCGGGGGCCAAGGCTTGCGGGGTCCGGCAGCAGAGCCTTCAGGAACTGGATGGGCACGATCTCCTGCCCATTGAAGTTGACCGGGGTGGTGGACAGCATGCCCACGTCCTCCAGACAGCGCATGTGATCCAGATAGCTCTGACCAAAGGTCATAAAGAAGCGGATGCGCTTTGCCTCCGGGATGTTCTTTGCCAGCGACTCGATCTCCTCGTGGTGCAGCAGGTACATATCCTTCTGGCCCACTTTGTCGAAGTTGTATTCCCGCTTGATGCTCATGGCCGGGATCTCCACCCAGTGGCCGTTCTCCCAGTAGCTGCCGGGTGCGGACACTTCGCGCAGGTTGATCTCGGGGTTGAAGTTGGTGGCAAAGGCATAGCCATGGTCGCCGCCGTTGCAGTCCAGAATGTCGATGGTGTCAATGGTATCGAACTCGTGCTTCTTGGCATAAGCGCAGTAAGCCTGGGTCACGCCCGGGTCAAAGCCGCTGCCCAGCAGAGCAGTCAGGCCGGCTTCCTCAAACTTTTTGGCATAGGCCCACTGCCAGCTGTAGTCAAAGTAAGCGGAGAAGCCGGCTTCCTTGCAGCGCTTCTCATAGATGGCACGCCATTCGGGGTCGTCGGTGTTCTCGGGCTCATAGTTGGCGGTGTCCATGTAGTTGACGCCGCAGGCAAGGCAGGCGTCCATGATGGTCAGGTCCTGATAGGGCAGGGCGATGTTCATCACGAGGTCGGGCTGATACGCCTTGATGAGGGCGATCACTTCCTCAGTCTTGTCGGCGTCCACCTGAGCGGTGGTGATTTTAGTCGTGGTCTTCGGGGCCAGCTCTGCAGCCAGCTTGTCGCACTTTGCCTTGGTGCGGCTGGCAATGCAGATCTCGGTAAACACTTCGGGCACCTGGCAGCACTTGTGGATGGCAACGGAGGCCACGCCGCCGCAGCCGATGATCAGAACTTTGCTCATGTTGGGTTCTCCTTTGATTTTTTACAGTGAATTCAGAAAAGCAGACCTGGGGCCTGCGGCCCGGACTCTGCATACAGTTACAGTTTAGACCTGAAACCCGGGCCAGCCCTTGTCGAGGGCAATGAGGGTCTCTCGCAGCACCTTGCAGGCGGTGGCGGTGGAAACGCCGGTGGTGTCCAGCGTGGGAGCCAGCTCGTTGAGGTCAGCCGCCACGATGTTTGCTTTGGTCACGGTGCGGATGGCGTCCAGCAGCTGCAAAAAGCTGACGCCGCCAGCCTCCGGAGTACCGGTGCCGGGGAAGCAGGAGGGGTCCAGGCAGTCCAGGTCAATGGTGAGATACACCGGCACCTTGCTTGCACACAGCTGTTCGGTCAGCTCGGCAAGGCCGGTAAAGTCGAATTTGTGCATCTCGGTGTGCTGGGCCGCGAACTCAAACTCGGCGCGGTCACCGCTGCGGATGCAGAACTGGTGGATATGCCCGTCGCCCACCAGCTCGTGGCAGCGGCGCAGCACACAGGCATGGCTCAGCTTTGCACCAAGGTAGTCGTCCCGCAGGTCAGCGTGGGCATCAAAGTGGACGATGTGCAGGTCCGGGTATTTCTTCACGGCGGCCCGCACGGCACCCAGGGTCACCAGATGTTCGCCGCCCAGCAGCAGCGGGAACTTGCCGTCGTGCAAAATTTCCTCTGCCCGGGCCTCGATGTCCGCAAGGGCGCTCTCACTGGAGCCGAAGCACAGCTCCAAGTCGCCGCTGTCGAAGACGTCAAAATCGGTCAGGTCGGCGTTCTGGTAGGGACTGTAGGTCTCCAGACCATAGCTTTCGTGCCGGATGGCCGCCGGGCCAAAGCGTGCACCCGGGCGGTAGCTGGTGGTGGAATCGTAAGGCGCGCCGTACAGCACGATGCTGGCGGCACGGTAGCTGCTGTCGCAGCCGATGAAGGTCTCAACATTGGGTTGCATCAGTGTTCCTCCACTTCCCGCAGCATTTCCTCAAGGAATGCCGGCAGGTAGAATGCCCCGACGTGCAGCCGGGTGGTGTAATAGCGGGTGCGCATGTTCAGCGCTTTCCACGCTGCGGCATCCAGGTCGTCGATGGGGTGGTACTTCTTGCTGGCAAAGCCGAATAGCCAGTAGCCTGCGGCAAAGGTGGGGATGTGGGCCTGATACACGCGGCTGATGGGAAAGGTGGACGCGATGCGCTTGTGGCTGCGCTGCATGGCGCTGGCGTCCTCGGCGTAGAAGGGGCTGCCCTGCTGGTTGACCATGATGCCGTCGTCTTTCAGGGCGTTGAAGCAGCAGCCGTAGAACTCGCGGGTGAACAGGCCTTCGCTGGGGCCGAAGGGGTCCGAGGAATCCACGATGATCAGGTCGTATTCCTCCTCACAGCGGCGGATGAACTTCAGGGCGTTCTCAAAGTAGATGTGCACCCGGCGGTCATCCATGCGGCAGGCATTGCCGGGCAGGTAGGCACGGCAGGCTTCCACCACCTGCGGGTCCATCTCCACCAGGTCGATGCGCTCCACCCGGTCGTAGCGGGTCAGCTCCCGCACCACGCCGCCGTCCCCGGCACCGATGACGAGGATATCCTTGGCCTCCTTGTGCACCGCCATGGGCACATGGACGATCATTTCATCGTAGATGAACTCGTCGCGCTCGGTGAGCATCACGTTGCCGTCCAGTGTGAGCACCCGGCCGAACTCGGGCGTCTCAAAGATATCGATGCGCTGGTAGTCGCTCTGCTTGGAGTAGAGCTGTTTATTCACCCGGATGCTGTGCTTCACGTCCGGGGTGTGAAACTCGGAAAACCAGAATTCCATAAAGGTTCCTCCTTTACGCCAGAACGTTCAGGTGTAAAATGTCGGGGTCCTCGGGGCCGGTCATGCTGCAGCCCTTGGCCTTGGCGTACTCAATGTAGTTGAGAATTTCTTTGGTGATGCGCTCGCCCGGGGCCAGAATGGGGATTCCCGGCGGGTAGCACATGACGAACTCGCTGCACACCATGCCCTCGGTCTCGCGCAGCGGCAGGCTCTTTTTGGGGGCATAGAAGGCCTCCTGTGGGCTGGCGGCCACCACGGGGTCAATGTATTCCTGACTCAGCAGGCCGGTGCCGTCGGTGTGGTAGCGGCGCTTGATCTCGGCCAGCGCGCTCACCAGCCGCTCGATCTCCTGCGGGCGGTCGCCGATGGAGAGATAGGCCAGAATGTTGCCGATATCGCCGAACTCGATCTGGATATCGTACTCGTCGCGGAGGATATCGTACACCTCAATACCGGCAAGGCCGATGTCCAGCGTGTGGACGCTGAGCTTGGTGGTGTCAAAATCAAAGACAGAGTTGCCGTTGCACAGCTCCTTGCCAAAGGCGTAGTAGCCGCCCACGGCGTTGATCTCCTCGCGGGCATACTCGGCCATGTCGGCCACCTGATGAAAGACCTGCCGACCCCGCAGCGCCAGATTGCGGCGGGAAATGTCCAGACTGGACATCAGCAGGTAGCTGCCGGAGGTGGTCTGGGTCAGGTTGATGATCTGCCGCACATAGCCCGGGTGCACGTTGGGCCCGATGAGCAGCAGGCTGGACTGGGTCAGGCTGCCGCCGCTCTTGTGCATGGAGACGGAGGCCATATCCGCGCCTGCTGCCATGGCAGAAACGGGCAGGCCGCCGCCAAAGTAGAAGTGGGTGCCGTGGGCTTCGTCGGCAAGGCAGAGCATGCCCGCATCGTGGGCCATCTTGACGATGGCGCGCAGGTCTGAGCAGATGCCGTAGTAGGTGGGATTGTTCACCAGCACGGCCACGGCGTTGGGGTGCTCTTTGATGGCCTTTTCCACCTGCTCGCGCTTCATGCCCAGCGAGATGCCCAGGCGCTTGTCCACCTCGGGGTTCACATACACCGGGATGGCACCGCACAGCACCAGCGCGTTCAGCACGCTGCGGTGCACGTTGCGGGGCAGGATGATCTCATCGCCCCGCTTGCAGGCGGTGAGCACCATGCTCTGCACACTGCTGGTGGTGCCGCCCACCATCAGAAAGGCGTGGGCCGCGCCAAAGGCGTCGGCCGCCAGTTCTTCTGCTTCCCGGATAACCGATACCGGGTGGCAGAGGTTGTCCAACGGCTTCATGCTGTTCACGTCCACGCCCACGCACTGCTGGCCCAGAAAGGCCGTCAGCTCCGGGTTGCCGCGGCCCCGCTTGTGGCCGGGCACGTCAAAGGGCACCACACGCATCTGGCGGAAGCGTTCCAGTGCTTCGTAGATGGGCGCACGGTTCTGGTTCAGCCGGAACCGTGTACGATTTTCACTCATGCTTTTTCCTCCGTCCCTGGTCCCTTCGGCGCAAAACAAAAAGCGCAGGCCGCACACAAAGGTGCAGACCTGCGCTTTGAACGATCATTTGAAGGCGCGGGCAGAATCCCCCCGGCCATTGCGCCGGAGAACGCCCACTTCGCATGATTCAAAAAGACGGGATGACGAGAGTCTATATAGCAATTACACTTTTACTACTCTTATTGACCGTTTCACAAGTCTGCGCACCGGGTGCGCAATTTCATGGTTGTAAAGGAACCAACTTATAAAATTTGAGCTTTCAACTCAATCAATAATGGCAGCTTGCGCCGCCGGTCGGCAGTGGACCCGGCTGTCCGTATGGCCTTAGCCCCGCTGGGCGGTCCTTGAGTAAATTGCTTTGAAAAGACCCTGTTCTACGTCGCCTCTCAAAATCGTGTGTTAGCATACCATGCCGTTTTTTGCTTGTCAAGGCGTTTTACAAAAAATGTCAAAGATTTTTCACAAAGTATCACTTTTTCTTTGCTGGATCTTTGCTCGGTTTTGTGCGCGAATGGCGTCGTTTTGTGCGCAAACGGCAGGTTCTTTTCCCCGGGAAGTGTGCTATAATAAAAATGACAAGAAGTGGAAAGTGAGGGAAAAACGTGGCATTGCAGATCGCCATCGTGGAGGACCTGCAGCCGGATGCGCAGCGGCTGCAGGCATTGGTCCGGCAGGAGCTTGGGGCAGTGGAGTGCGGCATTTTCCCCAGCGGGGATGCCTACCTGCAGCAGATGCCCGCCCGGAAGGATGACCTTGTGTTTCTGGATATCTGTATGGAGGGCACCAGCGGCATCGAGACCGCCCAGCAGCTGCGCCGGGCAGACCCAGAAGTGCTCATCGTGTTCGTGACCTCCTCGCCGGAATATGTGTGGGACGCCTTCCCGGTGCACCCGTTCGATTACCTGCTCAAACCCTATGAGGAAGAAAAGTTCCGCAAACTTGCTGCCGAGCTGCGGCGGGTGCTCTGCCGCACCGAGCCGGAGCTGGAAGTGCGCATTGCCCGCCAGACCGTGCAGCTGCCGCTGCGCAAGGTGCTGTACGCCATGGCGCAGAACCATTTCGTCCGGGTGGTGAGCGAGGACGGCGAGTGCCGGGCCGCGTGCGGCTTTGCGCAGGTGGAAGAAAAACTGCGCACCGAAGAAAATTTTATGAGCTGCAACCGCGGCATCGTCATCAACATGGATAAGGTGCTGCGCTTTGAGGACGACTGCATTGAAATGCTGGACGGCACCCGCCTGCCCGTGCGGCAGAAAGACAAAAACGCCCTGTTCGCCCATTTTACCCAGTACCAGTTCCGCCACATGCGGCGGGAACTGTGAGCCAGGAAAGGAGCCGCCGCCGTGAACGCTGCCATCTTCGGACGTTATTTTCTGGATTATGCCCTGCTGTACCCCAGCGGCTTTCTGTGCCTGGCCTGCCTGTGGGAAAAGGTGCGCAGCCCCAGGCGCACCGCCTGCATCGCGGCGGTCGGCATCACGGCCGTGTGCCTGGTGTGCGCTGCGCTGTGCACGATCTTTGAGCTGGACAGCAACTTTTTGCTTCTGCCCATCGTGCTGTGCACCTTCTGGCTTTTGCGCTGGCGCATGAACGCGGAAGTGACCGTGAGCCAGACGGCCTTTCTGTTCTCCATCTCTGCCGTGATGATGGCCGTGTGTTCGCTGCTTTCCAGCATCCTGAACGCTCGGGCGGAGGCGGACAACCCCGGGACGGTCTGCCTGCTTTCCACTTCGCTGCTGCGCATGGTGCTGGCGGCAGTGCTGTGCACCCTGTTCTGGTTCACCGTGGTCAAGTGGAGCCGGTGGCTGCTGCGGGAGTACCGCGGCGAAGCGTTCTGGCAGTCGGCCTGGCCGCTGCCCGCCATCTATGCCGTCTACCTGATGTACTGTATGCCGAAGGACTCTGCCATTGTGCTGATGAACCGGGTGATGATCATCGCGGTGCTGGCGGTGTCCATCTCGCTGTTCGGCATCTTTCTGCTGCTGTACGAGATGTACCGCGTGGCGAAGGAGTTTACCCGCAGTTCCCAGCTGGACCGCGAAAACCAGCTGCTGGGCATGGAAGCCCGCCGGTATACTGAGCTGCGGACCTACATGGAAAACACCCGCCGCCTGCGGCACGACTTCCGCCAGCACCTGCACGTCATTGCGGGCCTGACCGAGGCCGGGCAGCTGGAGGAGCTGAAAAGCTACCTGCACCAGTATGAGAGCGAGCTGAGCGAACAGCGGTCTGCGCTGTGTGCCAACGCCGCCGTGGATGCCCTGGCCGGGCACTACGACAACGAGGCAAAGCAGCAGGCAACGCCCATCGAGTGGAAGCTGGAGCTGCCCCGCCAGCTGCCGCTGCCGGAAGCCGACCTGTGCACGATGCTGGGCAATCTGCTGGAGAACGCCCTGCACGCCAGCCAGCGGCTGCCGCCCGAGCAGCGGCAGGTGCGGGTGATGGCCCGGATGCTGAGCCCCGCCATGCTGGGCATTGTGGTGGAGAACAACTACGACGGCGTGCTGAAAAAGCAGAGCGGCATTTTGCACTCCACCAAGCACGAGGGCGTGGGCGTCGGGCTGGTGTCCATCGAGACGGCAGTGCACAAATACAGCGGCAGCCTGAACATCGAGACCCAGAACCATGTGTTCCGGGTGAATGTGCTGCTGAACCTGTAAGACAAATAAGACAAAAACCTCCGCAGTTTCGTCCGTTTCGGGCGGCTGCGGAGGTCTTTTTGTATGTGGGAGAGTTACTCCCGGTTCTTGAGCACTTCGGCAGGGGTCATGCGGTCGAGCCTGCGCACCAGCACCAGGTCGATGAGCAGGTAGCACGCCAGCACGCCTGCGTAGATGACGGCGTACAGCTGCGGCGGGAAGCTCAGCTCCAGCCCGGCGGCAACGTTGGACACGAAGTAGGGGTAGATGATGTCCATCAGCCCCTTTGCGGCCGGGATGCACACCAGCGCGCCCAGCGCCACCACCACAAAGTTGCCGTCCAGATACAGCCGCCGCACTTCGCCGGTGCAGTAGCCGAACACCTTCAGCAGCGAGATGGAATAGGATGCGCGGTCGATCATCACCTTGATCATCAGGTACAGCACCACCAGGAAGATGACCACCGAGAGCACGCTGACCAGGATGACCATGGGCATCATCAGGTCGGTGAACACCGCCGAGGCCTGCTCGATGTTCTGGCGGCTGACGGTGGCGTACAGCAGCCCGGTGTCGATGTCCAGCGCGTGGTCGGAGAACACCGTGTTGTAGTAGTCGTCGCTGCGGCCGAACAGCTCCTGCATGGCGTCACGGTCCATGAAGATATAGAGCTCGCTGGCGTAATGGACCACGTCCGTCACCGTGAAGGCGTAGTTCACGTCGTTCACTTCGTCCCGCAGCACCAGCACATCGCCCTTGCCCACACCGAATTTCTGGGCCACAGAGCTGGCAATGACCACCTCGCTCTTTTTGGCGGTGGGGGCCACCTCCGGGAAATAGGGGCAGCCCGGGTCGATGCCCAGCATGGTCACATCCAGATCGTAGCCGTAGGAAGTCTGGCGGAGGGTCTCAGCGTAGGCCGGGGTGCCGCCCTCCGGCACCTCCTCGGTGGGGTATTTGTAGGTGTAGCAGTATTCGTAGGTGGTCTCCAGAATGCTGCGCCGGTTGAAGTTGTCGCAGTAAACATAGCAGTCCAGCGCGATCATCAGCACCAGCAGGCAGATGAACATGCCGCCCAGCACCGCAAAGGCCGAGCGCAGCTCCCGCAGCAGCTGGCGCAGCTGGAACCGGGGCAGGAAGCTCAGGTGCCCCAGGTCGATGCGGGAGATCCTGCTGGCGTGGCTGGCCTTCTGCTCACTGCGCAGCAGTGAAAGGGCGGTGCGGCTGAGCGACTTGCGGATGACGATGCAGTTGACGGCAGCCGCGATCACCGGCGGCATCACCAGTGCATACACCAGCAGCAGGCCCGGCAGCCGGACGCCCAGCTGCGGCAGGGAGTAATACAGGCAGCGGGGGTGCGCACCTCGTTGCGGTAGTTCTTGTGGATCTGGCCGTCCTTCAGGAGGACCACCTGATGCACCATGTTCTTGATGGCGTTGTTGTGGGTGACGATGAGCATGGTGGTGCCGTACTGGGCGTTCACCCGCTCCAGCAGGGTGAGGATCTCCCGCGAGGTCTTGCTGTCCAGCGCGCCGGTGGGCTCGTCGCAGAGCAGCAGGCGCGGATTTTTGATGAGGGCCCGGGCGATGGCGCAGCGCTGCTGCTGGCCGCCCGAAAGCTGGGCCGGGAACTTGTTCTTGTGCTCGGTCAGGCCAAGCACCTGCAAAAGCTCGCCGAGGTCCAGCGGGCTGCGGGTGAGGTACTGGCACACCTGAATGTTCTCCTGCACGGTCAGGTCCGGCACGAGATCGTAGAACTGGAACACGAAGCCCAGCTCCTCCCGGCGGTAATCCGAGAGCTGCTTTGCGTTCAGGCCCACGATCTCCTTGCCGTCCACCACGATGGAGCCGCTGTCCACCGTGTCCAGCCCGCCGATGCAGTTGAGCAGGGTGGATTTGCCTGAGCCGCTGGTGCCCTGAATGACGCACATGTCACCCTGATGCACCTCCAATGAGACATTTTTCAGCACCTGCGTGTAGCTGCCGCCTTCGCCGTAGCTCTTGCACAGGTCGTTTACTTCCAGATACATGATTCCGTTCCTCCTCAAAAAGTTTACACAGCATAACACTGTTATGTAAAAGGGCTTATAAAAACCATGACGCAGCAAATGCGCCATGGAAAAAGCGGCGGATTCAGGGGCCGGGGCTGACGGGGGGCTGGAACAGGCCGTTCCAGCCGCTGAGCATATACTGCAGGATGTCCTGCAGGTGGGCCAGGGCCTTCTGCTCGTCCGGCTCGTGGGTGAGCAGGTGCACAAAGGCGTCGATCTGCATGTGGGCCAGCCAGTGGATGGTGTAGTCCTGCGGCGGGGTCACGCCCAGCAGCGCGGCCTGCCGGTCGGCCAGCTTGCGGTAGTGCTCCTCCGAGATGGCCACCAGCTCGTCCACAAAGTGTTCCAGGCTGGAGCCGTAGCTGCCGGTGAGCAGCAGCAGAAACAGGTCGTAGTTCTGGTACAGCAGGTGCAGCACCTGCTGGGACGCATAGGCATCGTCGCGGAAATCGTTCTCCGCCGCGTCCTCGCCGCTGTCCAGCACCAGCAGCTCCTGCCGCATGTGCTCGGTGAGCATGGCTTTGAGGGTGTTCAGCTGCGGGGCCACCAGCGAGGTGAACAGATCGTCCTTATCCTTAAAAAAGAAATACAGCGCACCGGTGGTCACGCCGGAGGCTTTGCAGATGCTGCGCAGGGAAGCGCCCTGGTACCCCTTGGCCAGAAACTCGGCCCGGGCGCTCTGCAGCAGCTTTTCTTTGGTTTCGCGTTCGTCTTTCATGCAGTCTCCTGTATCAAGCTGGATAACACCGTTATGTTAGCATAAACGAACGGACCTTGTCAAGAGCAAACTTGCCCGGACAGGGCGGAGCGGGTGGCTGCACTTCCGCTGCCCCCTATCGTTTTTGCCAAAAGTGTGCTAGAATAGACACAAAACAAACATCGAACGGCAATGGCTGGGCAGCGCATATCGGTTTTGCAAAGAGCCCGGATGCAGCGTGAAATGCGGAAAGAGAGCCGGACGGGAAAAATGAGGAACAGTATGAAACAGACAGAACAGAGAATGAAAACGCGGTGGATCCTTGTGTTCCTTGCCATGTTGGTCTGCTTTTGTGGCTGGTGGGCAGTGCGCAAAGAAGGATTTTTTGCGGATGAACTTTATTCTTATGGACTTTCAAACAGCGATTATGCGCCGTTTTTGAGTTGGTATTATAACGGTGAACGCGCGTACAGCGGCACGAGCGCCGAACACATTTACAGTCGGGAGGACTTTATGTCCTATGTTGCTGTGCAGGAGGGCCAACGCTTCGACTATGCGTCGGTTTATTATAATCAGACGCAGGATGTCCACCCGCCGGTATTCTACTTTTTATTGCACACGGTTTGCTCGCTGTTCCCGGGCAGCTTTACAAAATGGACTGGCCTTGGTCTGAATTTTGCACTGTTCGGCGGCACCATTGCGGCATTGTATGCACTTGGCATGGAGATTTTTGAAGGGGAGAACAGTTGGAAAAAGTCGCTGTTCGTCTGCGCGCTGTATGCATTCAGTGGAGAGGCAATCTCAAATGCAACGATGATACGAATGTATATGCTTCTGACCCTGTTTACCACCATGTTGGCGCTGCTGCTGGCAAAGGCTCTGCGCAGGCCGACGCTTGTCCGGTATCTGTTGATCGGCATCGTCATTTATCTTGGAATGCTCACGCAGTATTTCTATGTGATCTATGCATTTTTATTGTGTGCAGTGTATGATTTTTACCTCATGCTGCGGCGGGAGTGGAAACATGTGGTGCAGTTTTCAGCGGCGGCTTTGGCTGGTGTTGGCGGAATGATGCTTACATTCCCCTGTTGGCTTGCGCAGCTGCACTCCCAATCGACGGTCTCGCTGGACACTACAACGGATAATATCCTGAACTTGAGCCAGTACCCCAAGGGCCCGTTGGAATTGACGGGATGGAGCATTGTGGAGTTTGGCGTGGGCGCGGGGATCATGGCGCTGCTGCTCCTTGTGGCATTGACGAAAAGATTTCTTCCGGGAAAACTGCGGCAGACTGTGCTGATTGCACCCCGCGCAAAACTAATAACGATCCCGGCGCTGGCTGCGTTCATCGTGATTGCAGTGATCTCGCCGTATAAATCCCTGCGGTATGTATACCATCTGCAGCCGCTGGAAGCACTCTTTTGCGGCTGTGGCTTTTTTGCTGTGCTGGATACGCTGGGACAGAATGCACGAAAGAAAATCACACAGGCTGTGTGTGTGCACTGATGCTTGTGCTGGCCTTTGTGTTGACGCCGGAGCGGATGTACATTGGTAACCGGAAGGTGAATGAAGAACTGGAACAGTACAGCGACGCGCAGTGTGTGTCGCTGATCGGAGATATGACGGCATTCACATCGGAGCTCCCGGAGTATCTGCACTTCAAAGAGATTTGTGCGGTGCAGGACACTTCCAGCACGCTGCTCCGGGAATATTGCACCGGTGAGAGTGATTCCATGGTGGTGTTCATTTGCGGGCGCGGCCTGTGGCAATTCGTCACTCCAGGCGAAGTGGAGCAGATCACGCAGGAAAATCAGGTGTCAGCAGAGAAAATCGCACGGCTGGGCGGATATACATCCGTTGAAATGCTGGATACGCAGGAATTTTCTCAGATCTGGGTGCTGAAAAAATAAGTATGCGGCACCATCAATAAAAAATCAAACGATCGCTCAGGAGGTCTCCCTCATGCTCAAACGACTGCGCAACGCGCACCCGGTCCTGTTCTGCATCCTGGTCGAGGTGCTGTTCCTCGGCAGCCTGTTCGTATCGGACCTGGTCTTTACCTTTGTACTGCTCTTTGCCCGGGCAGATTTTTCCGCCCTGGACGGCTATCTTTACAGCGGCCTGCAGGAGCTTGTGGGCACGCTGGTGGTGGTGCTGGTGCTGCAAAAGACTGGCCGCCTCGGGCTGCTGCGGCGGCGCGGCAGCGGTTTTTTCAATGGCCTGCTGGTGGGCATGTACCCGCTGGTGATGATCGGCTACAGCCTGGCGGGCTCGCTGATGTTCGAGCGGCCGGACGACCGGGCGCTGCTGCCGCTGCCGCGCATCCTGAGCTTTCTGGTCAGCATGATGCTGGTGGGCGTGGCAGAGGAGTTCGTCTTCCGCGGCGTGGTGGCCCAGACCCTGCTGGAGCACTACGGCACCAGCCGGGGCGGCATCTGGAAAGCCTGCCTTGTGTCCGGCGTGCTGTTCGGCGCGGCCCACCTGACGAACCTTCTGGGGTCGGCACCCTTCGGCGTGCTGATGCAGTGCCTGTTTGCGGCATCGCTGGGCAGCCTGTTCGCGGCCATCTACTTCCGCACCGGCAACATCTGGGTGACGGTCTTCCTGCATGGCATGATGGATATCTCCTCCATGATCATCGGCGGCATGTACGGCACCGTGACCATGGCCGAGAGCGTGAGCAGCTACGATTCCTCCATGCTGATCTCGGTGGCCGTGTATCTGATCCCCATGCTGTTTTTGCTGCGCAGAAAGAAGCTGCCGGAGGTGCAGCTCTACTGGAACGCCTACGCCAAAAAATAAAGGCAGAAGGCAAAAAAATCCTTGCTTTTTGCAAGGGGTTCTGGTATACTGTATCTGTTACCGTGGTACGGGGCTGGGAGTATGCCCGCTTTTTGGGAATGCCGTTTCCCGCCGCTGTTCCATTGGCACATAAAATTTTATAAAGAGGTATGTAACTATGAACAAGCAGGAAGTTATGGCCAAAGTCGCTCTGACCGAGAAGGACACTGGCTCTCCCGAGGTCCAGGTCGCTCTGCTGACCGCTCACATCAACGAGCTGAACGAGCACCTGAAGAAGAACCCGAACGATCACCACAGCCGCCGCGGCCTGATGAAGATGGTTGGCCGCCGCCGCAATCTGCTGGCTTATCTCCAGAAGAAGGACATCGAGCGTTACCGTGCTCTGATCGCAACTCTGGGTCTGCGTAAGTAATTTAAACAGAGGGCAGGTACCGCAAAGGTGCCTGCCTTTTGCTTTATGTACAAATGGCAGCGGCTGCGTATTGCAGCAGTAAATCGAGCGCCCGTGCCGAAAAAGCAGTGCACGGACGTTGGATTTATTGCTATGATGCGCGTGCCACCGCCTTTTGGATAGAAAAAAATAAAAGATCCAAGGAGGCAAAAACAATGGCAATTGAATTTGGTTCCCGCAGAGAGACCTTTGAAAACTACAAGGTCTACGAGACCATGCTGGCAGGCCGCCCGTTCAAGGTCGAGATGGGCAAGATGTGCGGTCTGTCCAACGCCAGTGCGCTGATCCGCTACGGCGAGACCTGCGTCATGTGCAACGTGGTCATGAGCCCCAAGCCCCGCGAAGGCGTGGACTTCTTCCCCCTGAACGTGGAGTATGAGGAGAAGCTCTACGCCGCAGGCCGCATCCCCGGCAGCTTCATGCGCCGCGAGGGCCGCCCCGGTGAGCGCGCCATCCTCACCAGCCGCGTGGTGGACCGCCCCATGCGCCCGCTGTTCCCCAAGGAGATGCGCAATGACGTGTGCATCACCATGACCGTCATGAGCCTGGACCCCGACTGCAGCCCTGAGATCGCCGGTATGATCGGTGCGTCTCTGGTCACTGCCGTGTCCGACATCCCCTGGAACGGCCCCATCGGCGGCGTGCAGGTGGGTCTGGTGGACGGCGAGATCGTGCTGAACCCCACCCAGGAGCAGCGCAAGGTCAGTGACCTGGCCCTGACCGTTGCCGCCACCATGGACAAGATCGTCATGATCGAAGCCGGTGCCAACGAGGTGGACGAGGACACCATGCTGAACGCCATCAAGGCCGCTCACGTGGAGATCAAAAAGACCATCGAGTTCATCAACAAGATCGTGGCCGAGCGCGGCAAGAAGAAGATCGACTTCCAGGTCGTGGGTCTGGATATGGACGTGTTCCACGCCATTCAGGACAAGTATCTGGACGACTTCAAGGCTGCCATGGACACCGACGACAAGAACGTGCGTGACGCCGCTCTGCTGCCCATCATGGACAAGATCGCCGAGGAGTACCCCGACCTGTCCGCTGCCGACCTTGACCTGGTCAGCTACAAGATGCAGAAGTTCGTCGTGCGCCGCTGGCTGCTGGACGAGGGCAAGCGCGTGGACGGCCGCGGCATCAACGAGATCCGCCCGCTGGCTGCAGAAGTGGGCATTCTGCCCCGTGTGCATGGCTCCGGTATGTTCACTCGCGGTCAGACCCAGGTGCTCACCACCTGCACCCTGGGCGGCACCAAGGACAACCAGCTCATGGACGACCTGACCGACGAGCAGACCAAGCGCTACATCCATCACTATAACTTCCCGCCGTACTCCGTCGGCGAGGCCCGCGCACCCCGCAGCCCCGGCCGCCGCGAGATCGGTCACGGCGCACTGGCCGAGCGCGCTCTGGTGCCCGTGCTGCCCTCGCTGGAGGAGTTCCCCTACACCATCCGCTGCGTGTCTGAGGTGCTGAGCTCCAACGGCTCCACCTCGCAGGCTTCCATCTGTGGTTCGACCCTGGCTCTGATGGACGCCGGCGTGCCCATCAAGGCACCTGTTGCCGGCATCTCCTGCGGCCTGATCACCGAGGGCGACCGCTGGATGACTATGCTGGACATCCAGGGCGTGGAGGACTTCCACGGTGATATGGACTTCAAGGTGGGCGGCACCCGCAAGGGCATCACCGCCATCCAGATGGATATCAAGATCGACGGCCTGACCTACGATATCATTGCCGAGGCATTTGAGAAGTGCCGCAAGGGCCGCCTGTATATCCTGGATGAGATCATCAAGCCCGTCATCGCTGAGCCGCGCCACGAGCTGAGCCGCTACGCCCCCAAGATGTTCAGCATGATGATCCCCACCGATAAGATCAAGGACGTCATCGGCAAGGGCGGCAAGGTCATTCAGGACATCTGCGCCACCTGCAACTGCAAGATCGACGTGCAGGAGGACGGCCACGTCTTTGTCTCCGCCGTGGATCAGGAGGACGCAAAGCGCGCTATCTTCACCATCAAGACCATTGTGGAGGACCCGGAGATCGGTGCCATCTACAAGGGCAAGGTCACCCGCCTGATGAACTTCGGTGCCTTCGTTGAGATCGCACCGGGCAAGGAAGGTCTGGTGCACATCTCCAAGCTGGACACCAAGCGTGTGGAGCGCGTGGAGGATGTGGTCGCTGTGGGCGACGCCATCGTGGTCAAGGTGACCGATATCGACCAGCAGGGCCGCATCAACCTGAGCCGCCGCGACGCCATTCTGGCACTGGAAGCCAAGCGCGCCGAGCAGGCACAGCAGCAGTAAGCGCCCGATCCAATCAGCAATCAGCAAAAAAGAGGACCCGATGCAGACGATGCATCGGGTCCTCTTTGTATAACAAGATGAAATTTATACCGTGCGGTACCGACGGTCCAACGTCCAGCCGAAGGCGAACAGCAGCAGGCCGCTCACGGCCATCACCGGCACGGGCCAGTTCAGCTGGCCGGTCTTGGGCAGGGCGGGGTTCGCCGGGCGGCCGGGCTGAGCCGGAGTATCCGTGTCGGCGGGAGTGGACGGCTCATTGGGTGCGTCCGGGAAATCCGGCGTGGCCGGGGTGCTCGGGCCGTCGGGGGAGACGGGCGTGCTGGGAGTGTCCGGCGTTTCCGGAGTCTCCGGCGTGTACGCGCCCACCTTCGGGCTGGCGTCCACATCGTAGAGCCACTGGCCGTCCTCTGCCAGCGGCAGGGAAACCAGGAAGGGGTTCACGGCCTTGTAGCCTGCGGAAGCCTTGGTCTGCGCCACGAGGTACAGGCCCAGCTCCAGATCTTCAAAGACTGCGTTGCCGTCGTTGTCCACGGCCTGCACCGTGCCTTCCGAGCCCGGGGCCAGATAGTCCAGCAGGCGGCCTGCCAGAGAGCTGTCGCCCAGATCGTTCAGGTCGCCCAGCTCGATGCCGCAGCCGTAGAAGTCGCCGCAGTATTCAAAGCTCAGGTCGCCGTTTTTGCGCTGGACCTCGGCCACGCGGTAGATGGTCAGCTCGCCGCCGCGCAGGGCCTTCTGGCTGGCTTCGTCGTACAGGCGCACCCGGATGGTGCCGGTCATGGGGTCGCCGTTGCGGTCGGTCAGCTTGATGTTGGCGCTGGTGGCAAAGGCGGGCAGTGCGCTCACCGCCAGAAGACACAGCATCAAAAGCAGGGCCGCAGCGTGCTTTTTGAGATCAGTGCGTTTCATTTCTTTCACCTCTTGAAGATTTGCGTTTGCGGGTGGAGAACAGCAGCCAAATCAGCAGTGCCAGCAGCAGCGGCAGGGCAATGATGGGCGCCGTGATGATAGGTTCGATCTTGGTGGCTTCGCTGGTGACGCGGATGTGCTTGAGCTTGTCCGGCGTCTCGATGCGTCGGCCGCGTACCAGCAGGCGGTGGGAGTTGATGCCGTAGGGGGTGCAGGTCATCAGGGTGACGTAGTCCTTGCCTTCGGTCACCTTCAGGTTATCAGTCTCGGTGGGCAGCACGATGGAGATGTTGTCCACCTCATAGGTGAGCACCCGGTCCAGCACCGTGATGGTGAAGGTGTCGCCCACTTCCAGCTGGTCAAGGTTGGTGAACAGCTTGGCGCTGGGCAGGCCCCGGTGGGCCGAGATGACCGCGTGGGTGCTCTCGCCGCCCACCGGCAGGCTGGTGCCTTCCAGATGGCCCGCGGCCACCTGCAGCACGCCGTCGCTGGTGCCGTGGTAGATGGGCAGCTCCACGCCGATCTTTTCAATGGTGATGTAGCCCATGATGCCGGTGCCGGTCACGTCCAGCGTGCTTTCGTAGCTGGGGAAGCGGTCCGGGTGGTACAGGGCGTCCGGGTCGGCGGCAATCTGCGCGTTGAAGGCGTCTGCGGCGTCAAAATAGGCGCTGTAATCGGCGTCGGTCAGCTTGTCCACATCGGCGGCGTAGGTGGCCACTGCGCGGGACTGGTGCCGCTGGTTGACGTAGTCGCTGAGGGTGGGGTATAACATCACGGATAGACCCACGAAAAAGACGAGGATCAGGATGATTGTGCTTTTGTTCTTTTTCATGGGCTACTCCCTAATGTTATAAGGATAGGAGCCGGAGGCCTTTTGGGCCCCGCGCTCCGGTGCTGTGGGGGATAAAGGAGAAATTACTTGTTCTCCATGCGCTTCTTGGTGACCAGCAGGACGATGGCTGCCACCATCAGGCCGCCGCCGATGACATAGAACAGGGTGGTGCCCATGCCGCCGGTGCTGGGCAGCACAGTACCGGCCTTGTTCTCAACGCGAACAACGTGGTCGTCAGCAGTAGTATCGCCGTACTTAACAGTGTAAGAAATGGTCTGACTTGCAACCGTGGGCAGAGTACCGCGATCAATCACAACGGTAATAGGAGCGGTCAGCTTGTTATAGCCCACAGGAGCCTTGGTCTCCTCCAGATAGTAGGTGCCAGCGTCCAGACCCTCAAACGTGATGTTACCATTAGCAGGGGTCTTGACCTTTGTGGCGGCAGAATCGGTGGCAGTCCAGTCGGTCAGCTTATACTCAGCATTCTCAGCAGCAGAGCCGTCTTTGATTTTAGTCAGCACAGCGTATTTAATGGTTTCACCGTCCTTCTTGTACAGCTGGAACTCAGCATCTGCCAGAGCGTGGTTAGTATCATCACCGCCGAGGTTTGCAAACTTGCGCACGCCCATCTCCCAGACGTAGGTCTTGGTGGTGGAGGACTCGGTCGTGGAGTTGTTACCGTACGTCAGAACGGCTTTGTTGTCGTTGCCCGTAGTACCAATTACTGCATCAGAAGTAACAGTGGCACTATAATCTACTTGGATGTAATCATAAGGTTTCAGAGCCTTGAGGAACTTGATCTCAAAGGTGCAGGTATCAGAGGTAGAAGTTACCAGCTCATAATCAGTACCAGGGGTGAGATTATCACCGTCGTTGCTGCCACCGGTCTTAGGGTCACGCACGAGCAAAACCGTAACGGACTTTTCATTGAATTTCAACCCGTTGGACATGGTATCGTGCAGAACGTAGTTGGTGGGATTACCATCGGTCACATGAATGCGGGTTTGGAATTTCACCGTGTCACCAATGCCGGCATCATTGCTGTAGCCAAGAGTATTGCCTTCGTAAACTTCCTTTTCGATAGTGGGCTTGCTGTTCTTCTCTCTGATTACTGCGTTCGGGTCGGTAGTACCAATGGAGCACATAGCACCATTGTTCAGATCAGAAACCACCAGATACCAGCCGAGGGGCAGATTGCTAAATGTAAGAGTAATGCCGTTAGCCTTGGCAGAGCCATCTTCAGGGACATTATTGGGAGTAAATTTAGCATATGTACCGGCATCGTTTGCAAATTTCTGAATAGCAGTGTCATTATTCTTGGAATTGCTATTGATCCAGGTAACAGCACCGGTTTCTTCGTCTAACTTCAAGTCACCGGTTTGGTTGCGAACGAAGGCTCTCCAAGCTTCATTCGCCGTATAACGGTAAGAGTTGGTATCTGCGTGGTACTCCAGATTCAGAATACGGTAAATTTTATAAGTCTGGTTCGTAACGGCGTTCTCGATGGTAATGCTACCAGTGCCAGTGGCAGCAGCAGCGGTAGCATCACCATCAGTCGCAAATGCCGGGATCGCCATGGCGCACACCATGGCAGCTGCCAGCAGTACAGCCATGAGTTTCTGAATGGTCTTTTTCATAGTGGGTGAAAGTCTCCTTCCTATTTTTTATGATTCCTCGTTGTAAAAACGGTCCTGTCTGCGGCGCAGAGAGTTTTGCGGCCGCAATGGAGGGTGCAGCTTGTTTTAATCTGCCCTCCTCTCGCGTCTGCGCTTTTGACAGAAACCACACACCAGTGCGGCAAGCACCATGGTGCCGCCCACTGCTGTATACAAAGTGGTACCGGCTCCGCCGGTAGAGGGGAGTTCGTAGCCCCCGGCGGGGGTCAGCTTGTTGGTCACAGTCAGCAGGCCGCCGCCTGTGACGCCGAGAGTATTGCTTTCACTGTATGTAGCAGTGTATTTGCTGTTTTCCGGTTCTTCAATATAATAACTATAGCCGTTTGTAACATCGGAATAAACAGCAGTCCAGTTGTTATCCTTATTCAAGGTAATGGTCTGAGCAAAGCTGGTATCGCGCTCTGCCTTGGTGTGGCCGCTTTGGTAGCGGTAAAGGTTGACGGTGATGCTATCCACTGGGATGTCAGAACTGTTCGTAATCATTTTGCCGTCCTGATCCCGCCAGAACTTCTGAATCGTCAGCTGGCTGCGTTCGTTGGGCACATACAGTTCCGGCGAGGTGTGATACTTATATATGGATACCTCTGTCTGTGCCGGGACACTGATTGTGTTGTTGCCAACAGCTTTCTTATAAGCATCCTCTGCGGTCTGGCTGTCATTGTCCGTCCAGATAAAGAAGTATTCCTTATCCGACTTACGGTAGCCACTCGGCGGGTCTGTCTCCTTCAGCTTGTACAGGGTAGAAGTGTTGATGGTTACATTGTTTTTTTCTCCAACGTAAAGGCCTAAGCTGCCGTCTTCTCCGGTCTTTGGCAGTTCCGTACCGTTATCCCATTTGCCGGTGGTGGAATCGAATTTGTACAGCGTAAACACGGCACCGGGCAAACCAAGATTCTGGTTCGCACTGTCTACCTTATATAGGGTCAGCAGATTCTGCGTGATACCACCCCAACCATTGACAGCGTCTAGTTTGGTCTCTTTTTTACTGTCCTCATAACCGTCAATGTGCGCTGTGTTTTCAAGCGTGACCTTATCATTACTTGCGTCGGTCACATAGTCGTATTCCAGCACAAAAGCTTGTTCATCCGGAAATGTGAGCGTCATTTCATACACATTCTTGTTATTCTTGTCGGTATAGGAACGGAGACTAAGGCCGTAATAATTATCCGGCAGGGGAGTATCACCATCCTGCTTGGGGTAGCTGTACAGCTTGACCGTACTTCGGTCCAGATGAGCGGTAATGCCCGCCGTGTTTACGGTCATTGTATCCGTCATGGTGACCGTTCCGGTTGTAGAAAGCTTTTTTGCGGCAGGATTGATCACAATGGAATAACTGGCACGGCGGTCCCCGTGTCCGTCGTTTTTCGTACCGGTTTTGTTCAGTACAGGGGCGGTAAAGGTGGCGTCTGCATGTGCTGTATTCTCTCCCCACGCCGCTGCATTCGTATAAGTCTCTGTTTCCTTATTCGGGTCATCGGTCCACGCAGAGTCGTTAACCTTGACTCTATAGCGAATCAAAATGGCCTGCACGTTTGCAGCATCTTCAGCACTGAGGTTTTTCAGGTTAGCCAGAGAGAAAGTAATTTTACCGTCATCCACGGACCAGCTAAAGTTATCACTCAGCTTATAATTGCCAAGTTTTTGAGTGACTTTCGTATCGCCGGTTTTGAAAACAGCATAGAAGTACTTATTGCTTGCGTTATCGAGAACTACACGGCTGTCCGGTGTATCGGTGACCGTAACAGAATCATTGGCGGAGAAAGACGCCCAATCCTCAACCTTCAATGTCAGCTGGTAATAAATGTAATTATCCTTTTCTCTATTATAGTCTGTCGTAAGGCTGTCGTCATAGTTTCCGATTTTCTTACTACCAAGGTCGCTTGTAGAAACACCCTTGCTCAGCGTAGGGGTAGGCTTGGTCTTGGTGTAAGTGTACTTTGCATCCTTGCCACCGGCCTTGTTGATAAAATCAACCGCATCACCCTCGCTGATCCCGCTCACATTGATATAGGTGTGGTACCCATCAATGGAAAGGGATTTGATGGGGGGTTCCCCGCTATAGTTATTGGTCAGCTTAATTTTAAAGGACTGAACATGCGCGGTACTGTTCGGAAGCGTGATTTCAGTACCACTCTTTGCGCCTTCAGAGGTGTAGTACGTGATTTGAACGTCGATATTTGCCTCGGTGGCTGTGAGCACTGTATTGTCTGTACAGGTAAAACGCAGATTTTTGCGGATTTCTTTGTCCAGTTCATCGGCAATACCGTAGTGGTCACCCGTTTGGGGCTTTTTGATAGTATCGGTGAATGTGTAGCTGTTCCATTCAGCAGGCACCGGGGTGGAAACACTCCATTTACCTGTATAGAGATCGTCGGTGCCGGTCTCAGTCAGGCTGTCGGGGGCAGTCTTCGTGAAAGACCAATCGCGTTTGGTCACCTTGCAGGTATCATCTGCACTGTAGGTATCGTCGCCGCGCTTGACTTCAGCATGGTTTTCTACAGAAGTTTGACCTTCTGGTACCGTGGTCTTGTAAGTAAAGGTGTAAAGCTTGTCAATGGCAGTTTTACTGAAGGTGTATGTAAATGTATTCGCACCATTTGCGCTGCTAACAGTATCAAACAGCGTACCTGTGTCACTGGTTTTGCTCTTTGCGGTAACGGTAATATCACCCACGATCGTGGCACCATTGGTTTGAATGGTATCAGTCAGGGTCGTATTATTCAGGTCGCCGCCGTCCGGGTTGTAGACGGTAACAGTCCAGTAGATGTAACCATCTTCGGAATCGTACTGCGAAGATTTTTCAATGTACTTGCTATGGGTAGCTGGGGTTTCGTGCTTGTCGTCCTCTTGCACCCATGCGGTGTTGTAAAATTTGCCGGAACCGTCTGTGCTCTTGTTCGTGATCTCTACCTCGTAGGTCAGAGTGTACTTTTGGCCGGCAGCAAGTTCGGGCAGGTCCTTGATCTCAAAGCTGCTGCCAGCGCCGTCAATTGTCAAGTTGTATTTTTTGAGTTCACCATCCGGTCCCTTCAGGACAAAACTGTCCGAAACGTATTTGCCGTTCAGGCCGCTGGCGGTGTTAGAATTGTCCAGCTCATCGTGGATGGTGATAGAATCTTTCCAGCCATTCTTAGAGGAAACAGTGACTGTGTATTTTGCATAGACCTTGCCATTCTTTTCCTCAAAGCCATTTGCCTTTTTGGAAAGGCTCAGGTTGGTTTTATCGTAGACAGTGATGACGGTGCCACCCGGAAATTCGATTTTTCCGCCGTCACCGATCGTATCGGTGGTCACTTTGGCCTCGAAGCCAAATGTACCGTCAAACGGCTGCGATACATCAAAGCTGTCGTTAAAGACAAGCGTGACCTCGCCGTCTTTAGTTACAGATAGGGTACCGACAGGCTTATCATTTTGCAGGATAGCTCTGTCGGTAACGGGAGTGCTGAGGTAGATGCCGTCCGGCAGATGATAAGTCAGGGTGTGGTTGCCGTTTTTCTTGATGGTGCCAGCGGGAATGCTGTAACTATAATCTAGTGTCAGCGTGTCACCGGCGGTCATGTCAAAGGGGGTGCCAGTAACATCTTTTTTGTTCACCGTAACAGTAACGCCAGTGATAGTGCCGCCGGGGGTCATGGTGTACAGCTCCACGGGATCTTCCGCTGCCCGGAAGCTCTCTTCCTCCTGCACGGCAGCCAGCGAGATCAGGCCGGTGAGCTGCGAGATGTTCACCTGCACGCTGTCCACCTTGCCGTCCACATTGCCGGAGATGACCGACAGCGTACCGGCGTCCTCATCCACATCGGACACGATGCCCACCGTCTCATAGGTGACCGTGCGCTGCTCGGTCTGCGGTTCCGTCTCGACCGGGTCCAGCGACAGCAGGGCAATGTCTGCATCCGGGGAATCGTCCTCGACCACAGCCGGAGTGTCGTCCACGGCCACGGTCTCGGTGACCATGGTGTTGTAGAACACGATATCGCCGGGCTGGATGCTGCAGAAGGACGATGCACTGTCCGCAAAGCCAAGGTCATCGGCGTCCGCATCGGCAAAGCTCTCCTCCTCCGGCAGTCCCTCATCGCACAGGGCAATGGCGTCCTGCTGCGCGGCGGGGATACTCTGGGGGTCCATCAGGTAGCCGGCACCGCGCAGGTCGCTGCGCAGGGCCAGCACACCGGCGCGCTGCGGGATGGCAGACTGCGGGATGCCCGCGTAGTTCAGGCAGTAAGAAAGGAACATCACGTCCCATTCGCCGTAGGGGTTGCCGTACCACTCGCCGTAGCGGGTGTAGTGGCGGACGGTCACGCCGTCATCGGCATCCACTTCAAAGTTCTTTTCGCTCTGGGTGTAGCCCAACTGGCTCTGCGCCACGGTCAACAGGTCTGCGGACCAGTCGCCGCTGAGGGAGGTGCTGGTCTTGGCCAGCCATTCGGATTCGTCTTCCACATCGGCCAGCGGGTCGGCCAGACAGTTCACGGTGTGGTGATGCTCCTCCAGGCCGCAGGTCAGCACTTCTTCATAGCAGTCGTCGGTGTGGTAGTGGATGGGTGCCTCGATCACCGGGCTCACGACTACGGGCTTCGCGGCCACCGGCGCCTCAAACGCCGCCACAGCCGTGTAGGCCGGGTTCAGCTCCTCCACCAGCTCGCCGTCTTCCAGGCCGCACACCAGTTCATAATCGGTGGTGTAGCAGCTGTCGTCGTGGACGTGCTCAAACTGTTCGCAGATCAGGCTGCCGTCCTCGGGGTCAAAGCAGTCGTCGCCATGGACGTGCTCCTCCTCGAGACAGGTCAGAGTCTTCACTTCCTGATAGCAGTCGTCGGTGTGCTCATGCGGCACATAGATGTACTCCGGTTCGGCAGAAAACAGCGCAATGCCGTCGTCTTCTGCGTCCACGCCAATGCTCTCGTCAAGCGAAGCGCTGTCATCGAAGGTGGCGTTCCAGTCCTCGGGCTGGCCTTCCTCATAACCGCAGACCAGCACTTTGGTGTAGCAGTCCGCCGTGTGCGTGTGCTCCTCCTGGTTGCACTGGTACTGCGCGGTGGCCGCAATGCCATCGCTGTGCAGCTGCCAGTTCACGAACAGCGTCGTGATCATGGCCAGCACAAGCAGCAGCGCCGTGTAGCGCCGCAGTGCTTTCCGCTGCAGACGGAACCTTTCCCGATAATCTCCCACAATGTCTTTCATTGCCCCAAAGCCCTCCTAATTTAATGGATCAATGAGAAACTGGACAAGGGCCATACCCTTATAAAGACCTTGCCCACGATCTGATTCTTTTCTACGCAGCCAATAACGCTGCTGCGGCTGTCGATGGACGTTGCGCGATGGTCGCCCAGAACGAAGTACCGGTTCTCCGGCACCTGATAGGGGAACTTGATGTCGCATTCGCCCAGGGCCAGCTCGTCCACATAGGGCTCGTCCAGCACCGTGCCGTTCACGGTGACCACGCCGTTCTCATCCAGCGAGATGATATCGCCCGGCAGGCCGATGACCCGCTTGAGCAGGAGCTTGTTCTGCCAGTAAAACCCGCACAGATCGCCGGTTTTCAGGCTGCCGCTCTTGACAAGGACGATCACGTCCTTGTCCTGCAGGGTGGGGTTCATGCTGTCGCCGGACACCTGCAGCACCGGCAGGAACAGGGTGGCCAGCAGCACCGCAACGGCTGCCACCACCACCAGCGCATAAATCGTGCTGCGCAGCACCCGGGTGTAGCGGGAGCGGTAGGCCAGCCGCTCCCGTTCGGCCTTCACTTCCTCGGTGGAAGGAATGGCCGCGAATTTGATGTCGTGCTCTTTCATGTTGTGTGCTGACCCTCCGGCAGAAAGTCGATCTTCTGGTAGTTGTCCAGCACCTCGCTGGCACGGCGGTCGAACTCGGCCCAGCGCGCCCGGACCTCCTGCTCGGCCTTGGCGACCATCGCCTTGCAGTCGGCTTCGGTCTGTGCACGCTTGCGCTCGGCCTCGTCGGTCATGGCCCGGCAGGCTTCTTCGGTCTGCCGCTTCATGGCCTCGGCCTGTTCGCGGGCCTGCGCCAGGGTCAGCTGCGCGTCAGCCGGGCCGTCCGCCGCAGCGGCTGCGCGGACCGATGCAAGATATTCGTCCGCTGCGGCCTGTGCCGCCTCGAAGACTTTATTCAGTTCCAGTGCCGCCTGCGCGATGGAACCGGCGTTCTGGATGTGGAGCTGCCGGTCCTCCAGCTGCGCGGTCAGCGCCGCGTTTTCGGCTTTGAGCTGGTCTTCACTCTGCTTGAGCGCAAAGATGATCTCGACCAGCTCGGTGCGGCTCATGTGCCGCAGCTCACGATCTGGCATAGTGATGTGTCTCCCTGTGATTCTTCGGCACGGCATCTGCACTGCAAAAATCGGTTTTTGCGACACCGGATAGATACATGGATTTTTAGGTCGCCTGCCGGAAGAACTGATATATCAATTTACGACCTGCCTTCGCAGATTTAGACTTGTCGTATCAAGTCATATGATAGCACAAAAGAAAGTATTTGTATAGGAAAAATCCATATATTTTACATCATTTAATCGAAAAAGATATACTTTTATCGAAAAAAGCGGAAACGCTCATGCCGTTTGTAAAATATGCACAAAACGGGCAGCCGAACGGCAGCGGGCAACAAAAAAGAGCCGCCCCCGGCTGGGGACAGCTCTCAGAGAATGCTTATGAAAAGAGCAGGCTTAGGCCTTTACGGCGAAGCCCTTCAGCAGATCGTTCAGGCTCAGGAAGGACTGATAGATCACGTTGACGTTGTTGATGATGGAGCTTGCGCCGGAGAAGATGCGGGCGATGTAGTTGAACACCTTACCAACATTCAGGAAGTTGTTGTAAGCGCCGCTGGCACCACCGTCCAGGTAGACCATTTCTTCTTCATCAACGACAGCGTAAGAAGCGGGCAGTTTCATAGTAGACATAATAGTATCCCTTTCCATTTTTAAAAATTAAAATTAAATTTTAAGAGCAGCTGTGGGTGAGATCAGAGCAGCGAAGCGATGGCCAGCGTGCCGAACAGCACACCTGCCACAACAAAGCCGCCCAGATGATCCAGGATCTCCGGGCTCTGCACAGGCTCGGTGGGAGCAGCAGGCGTCGTGGCCGAGGAGGCATTCTTGACCGTCCAGTGTGCATACACGGTGGTGTCACCGGTGAACACGGTGGAGGTGCTGATCTTGGTGCCGCCGACAGGCTCCGTGTACCAGCCGTCGAAGGTGTAGCCTTCCAGCGTGGGCTGCTCGGGCAGAGCCGAGAGCTTGCCGCTCAGGTTGGTGGTGACGACCACCACAGAGGTGGTGCCGCCCATGGCGTCCAGACCGATGGTGTAGATCTCTGCTTCCTTTGCGTCCGCAGCAAAGGCGGCGGGCACGGCGCTGCACAGCAGCACAACGGCCAGCAGACTGACCAGCAGCGTTTTCAGAACCTTTTTCATAAAATTCCTCGCTTTCCTGACAGAATCGGGCATGGAACCAGCGGTTCCAGAACAGACCTCTGCGTCCCGCAACGAAAGCAGACGGATCAGCCGGGGAAGGGAGGTTTATTCAATCTATTTTTACCATACGATGCGCAACAAAAGAGCAACAAAATGGGTCGTTTTTCCATAGGAACACAAAAAAATCTTCATTTTTTCTTAAATTTTTTCAAAAAAGCGTAAAGAACAATTTGCCCTGGAAAAATAGAAGAAAAAACCGGAAAAACCGGAAAAATTCATCTCCCGGAATAAGGGAAAGTGCACACGGATTCAGAAAAAATCCTGCCCCATTTTCACAGGGCAGGAAGTAACTTTATTTGATGACCGTATTTTTAATATCCAAGTTTTTCGTGGGCGGCCTGCGTAATAAGGTTGGCTCTATATTGTGTTCCATCCAGCTCGTTTACTTCCATAAAAACGCTTCCCCAAAGCATATAGCTGCTAACCGTGTTTCCGCCAAATCCGTTTTGTGCAGATACGGTAAACATCCATCTGCTGTTGGCACCTGTTCCTAAATGTGCATACCCGCGAACATCTGTAAATCTTACAGATTCAGGGTTCTTGAAGTTGTTCATATAGGGAAGCACATCATTCACAAAGGATTTTTCGTCAGCTGTCAGCTGCTGCCATACACTCATAGGCGTAACTTCGACAGAATATTGGGCACTTACACCATTTTCGGCCGTTGCAATAATAATGGTTTTTCCTTCGGATTTGGCTTCCACTTCGCCTTTGTCATTAACAATTGCTACGGACTCATCTGCAGAGGTCCAAGTAATACCATAGTCGCTGGCATCTGTATAAGTGTGGTGACAGATTTTACACTCACTCCCGGTATGTACCCAATCCGTAGGAACAACAAGCGCCAAAAAGATAATAATAGCTATTGCAATCAGGCATCCTTTTCCGGTGCTTTTCTTCTGAGTTTCCACCCGTTCCTCCTTGAAATCTTTGTATTGTTGCTCAGTAAACCTTAATTGTCACCTTCTTTATATTGAGATGATCATAGTAAGATTATAAGCTTTGTCTGACTGGATGTCAATAAAACTATACAGATTTGGATAATTTAATATCAAAGGCTGTATAGTAAAGTAGATGCAGGAAGGTGAACGACATGATTTCTGACAACATCAAGCGTCTTCGGGAGAATGCAGGGCTCTCACAAGCTGCCCTTGCTCGTAAGCTGGGCGTCACGCGTGCCAGTGTCAACGCTTGGGAAATGGAACTTTCTGCACCGACTGCACAATACTTGATAGCTCTTGCACAGCTGTTTCATACGACTACGGATGATATTTTAGGGCTTGAATCGCAAGAACAGATCGTGCTGCGCGGCATGAACGAACAGGAAAAGCGGCTGGTGTACGATTTGATTTCTTATATCACGGAGCGAAAAGAAGAAGAATAAGACAAAAAGGCTACTGCATCAGCGTGACACTGGATGCGGTAGCCTTATGATAAGGTGACCATTTGGACAGAATTTAGAGCGAATCGTCTTGACACAATGCAGATGTTCAGTTAAAATAGCATAGTAATCTTTTGAAAGCACGCATGATTCCTGCTAAATTTGAAATTATAAGGTGACCAATAAGGCTACCGAATGATTCAAAGCCAAGAAAAAGAATGATACTGCGCCATCGCCAAGCGGTAAGGCAGGGGACTTTGACTCCCCCATCGTAGGTTCGACTCCTGCTGGCGCAACCAAAAGCCCCGCCGGTCTTTTCAGACTGGCGGGGCTTTTTGCGCGGTGTTTTTCACAAATGGGAAGCAAACGGTGCAAAAGCTTAGCGGCGGCGGATCTTTTTGGTGGGTCTGCGGCGCTGCCAGCCGTTCAGCAGCAGCCATGCACCGTATATCAGTGCGGAGATAATACAAAGCGTAATAACAACTTTCAGGTAGAGACTGCCCAGAAACTCCCGGATGCGGGCCAGTGTGAACAGCAGCGGGTTGCGGTCAATGTCCTGCCCGGCGATCAGGTCCACCACGCCGATGGTCTCCCCGGCCAGCTTCAGCTCCACGGTGCCCACCACGTCGCCCTGCTGCACCGGCGCGCTGACAGAATCCGGCAGGTGGAAATATTTCTGGGTTACGCTGCCGTCACCGGTGGAGGGCAGCAGGGTCATCATGCTGTCGGCGGGGTAAAGCTGCAGGGTGTCGGTGTCGGTGGAGTATTTCACCGGGATCTCGGCCAGTGCCAGGTCGGTGTCCAGTGCAGCCTGGATGGAAAAGCTGTCGAACACCCAGTCGATCAGGTGCGCGGTCTCGTAAAGGGCCGGGCGGCGGTTGGCATAGCCGAAGTCGTCACAGGTGTCGGGGCTGCCCATCACGCAGAAGATATAGGTGGCACCGTCCTTGTTGGCCCAGGAGACGTAGCTCTGCTCGCCACTGTCGTTCTTGAAGGCGGTCACGTCGCACATGCCGCCCTGCATGGCGCTGCGGTAGTATTTGCCGCCGCTGGATTTATTCAGGGCGGCATTCTGGCTGACGAGGACCGACGAAGAACGGTGCTTTTCCTTGGCGGGCATCGTGAAGGTGGGCGCGCCGGAAATTTCCACAAAGGCGTCAAAGCTCATCAGGTAGCGCAGGATCAGGTACATGTCCACGGCGCATGTCACGTTGCCGCTGTCGATGCCGCAGGCGTCGGTCCAGGTGCTGGCGGTGGTGCCGATGCGCTGAGACAGGGCGTTCATCTGGCTCACCCATCCGGCCAGGTCGCCGCCGGAGAGTGCATAGGCCAGGCCCATGGCAGCTTCGTTTGCGTTGCGGGTCACCATGGCGTAGACGGCCTCGCGGTAGGTGAAGGTCTCGTTGGAGCGCATGTCCGCGTTGTTGGTGTTATAGACATAGTCCGAGATGGCAAAAGGCATCTGGAAGGTGTCGTCCAGATGGTCGGCATAATTGGTCAGCAGCAGGGCGATGGTCATGTATTTGGTCAGGCCGCCGGCCGACACCTGCTTGGTGCTGTCCTTATCATAAACGATGATGTTGGTATCCGTGTTGACGATGTAGGCGCTTTTGGCCTGCACCTGGTAGACGGGGGTGGGGTCGAACATGGCCCCGGCGGGCAGCACGAGGCAGCTGAACAGGACAGCAAAGGACAAAATCAGTGCAAAAATACGTTTCATGTGGACAATTCCTTTAAAAAGCGATAATATAAGACAGCGGACAGCGCCGTGGGCGCGCCCGAAAGGACACAGAGAACAGCGGAATGCTGTATTCTTTATAATAACAGGTTTGCAGGGGCGTGGCAAGGCTTTTGGCACCGATTGCGCACAGCTTTCACACCCCAGGCAGGGAGGTTCGGAATGGTATATCTGACAGGCGACACCCACGGCGACATCGAGCGCTTCAAGCACGGCAGGCTGCGCTGGCTGGGCAAGCGGGACATCGTGGTGGTGCTGGGTGATTTCGGCTTTGTGTGGGACGGCAGCAAAGAGGAGCAGAAAAAGCTGGACTGGCTGCGCAAGCGTCCCTACACCCTGCTGTTTCTGGACGGCAGCCACGAGAACTACGACCTGCTGAAGCAGTACCCCGTGGAGGAATTGTTCGGCGGGAAGGTGCAGGCGCTGGGCGGCAATGTGTATCATGTGTGCCGGGGCAGCGTGCTGGAGCTGGAAGGCAAAAAGTACCTGTGCTTCGGCGGGGCGGAGAGCCCGGACAAAGAGGACCGGGAGCCCGGCGTCAACTGGTGGAAGGAAGAACTGCCTTCCGACGAGGAGTACGCCGCCTGCGAAGCAAACCTTGCGGCATGTGACTACAAAGTGGATTATGTGCTGACCCACGATGCGCCAAGCAGATTTCTGGATTTTACGGCTCTTGCCTGCGGCGAGACCAACCAGCTGCACAGTTTTCTGGACAAAATCTTGTTGAAGCTGACCTATGAAAAGTGGTTTTTCGGCTGCTACCATAAGGATGTGCAGCTTTCCACCAAGAGCCGGTGCGTGTTCTGCGATGTCGTCTGCATGGGCGAGCGGCACGCAAAGTGGCGTAAATGAGATACGGACAGCAATACTTTTCCAAAATATAACAAAGAGCACATGCGTCACAGCTTTTTTCAGCGTGATGTATGTGCTCTTGTTTCTTGTGTAGGGAACGCATTTATGCGTTCCGCTGCTTCCCGGCAGGCATAGCCTGCCAGCGGAGCGGATAAATCCGCTCCCCACAGAAGCGCAGCCCAACAAAAGAGTAAATCAATTCATCGCTCCCGCTTTGTCAAACATCTGCTGCACCTGTGCTTCCAGCAGCGCATGTTCGGGTGCGGCCAGCAGCGGATCTTCCGCCAGCAGGGCGGCGGCTTCCGCCTGCGCCGCGTGCAGGGTGCGGGTGTCGTTCATCAGGTCGGCAATTTGTAACGTGGGCAGGCCGTGCTGGCGGCTGCCAAAAAAGTCGCCGGGGCCGCGGGTCTCCAGATCGTACTGCGCCACGGCAAAGCCATCGGTGGTGCTGCACAAAAATTTCAGCCGCTTTTGGACGTTTTCACTCTGGTTGTCGCTGACGAGGAAGCACCAGCTTTCCGCCGCACCGCGTCCCACCCGGCCGCGCAGCTGGTGCAGCGCGCTCAGGCCGTAGCGCTCGGCGTTTTCAATGACCATGACGCTGGCGTTGGGCACGTCCACGCCCACCTCGATGACGGTGGTGGACACCAGTGCATCCAGCCGCCCGGCCTTGAAATCCTCCATGACGGCGGCTTTCTCTTTGGGCTTGAGCTTGCCGTGCATCAGACCCACCCGGCGGTCCGGCAGCAGGGCTTTGGCCACGTCCTCGTAGTAGCTTTTCACGGCGTTCAGCCCGCCGTCCGGAACGTCCTCGATGGCCGGGCACACCAGATACACCTGCCGCCCGCGCCCGATCTCCTGATCGAGAAAATGGTAGAGATCATGCCGCTTTTTGCCGGTGATGCACCGGGTCTTGACCGGGGTGCGGCCCGGCGGCAGCTCGTCGAGGATGGAAATGTCGAGGTCGCCGTAGATGAGCAGGCCCAGCGTGCGGGGGATGGGTGTGGCGCTCATCACCAGAAGATGGGGGTTCGCGGCCTTTTCGGCCAGCATCCCGCGCTGGCGCACACCAAAGCGGTGCTGCTCATCAATGACGGCAAGGCCCAGCCGGGCAAACTCCACCCCATCGCTGAGGATGGCGTGGGTGCCCACCACGAGGTCGGCTTCGTCGGCGCGGATGGCGGCCAGCGTAGTGCGCTTGGCGGCAGCCTTCATGCCGCCGGTCAGCAGGGCCACCCGCATCCCGAAGGGGGCAAGCATCTTGTTCAAACCCTCGGCGTGCTGGGCGGCCAGAATTTCGGTCGGGGCCAGCAGCGCGGCCTGATATCCTGCCCGGATGCAGGCCCAGATGGCGGCGGCGGCCACCAGCGTTTTGCCGCTGCCCACGTCGCCCTGCAGCAGGCGGTTCATGGAAGTCTCGCCCGCCATGTCGGCCAGAATTTCGCCCACGGCCCGGCGCTGGGCACCGGTGGGGGAGAAGGGCAGGCTTTCCCAGAACGGCCCCGGGTCGGCCAGCTGCATGGGGGCCCCAGTGGCGGCGGCACCACGATTCTTCATGCGGCCGATGCCCAGCTGCAGCACCAGCAGTTCTTCGTAGATAAGCCGCCGCCGCGCCGCATAGGCTTCGTCCTCGGTGGCAGGGCAGTGGATGGCCCGCACGGCATCCGCCTTGGAGAGCAGGCGGTATTTTTGCAGCATCTCCGGCGGCAGCGGGTCGGGCAGAAGCTCCGCGTGGGGCAGCAGCTGGCGCACGCACTTGGCGATGGCATTGCTGGTCAGGCCCTCGGTCTGGGGGTAGACGGCCTCAAACGGTGCGGCTTTGATCTGCTCGGCGGTGCGCACCTGCGGGTTCACCATCTGGCGGCGCAGCATCCCACCCGTGACGACGCCCTGAAAATAGTATTCCTGCCCCAGCTGCAGCTTCTGGGCGGCGTAGGGGTTATTGAACCATGTGATTTCGAGGCTGGACACATCGTCCCCGGCGGTGATGCGCTCCATCCGCCGCCCGCCCGGCAGGATGCGCCCGCCGGGTTTCGCGAACACTTCTGCCTTGACGACGCACTCCACGTCGGTGGGTGCTTCGGCGATGGAGTAAGGCTTTGTGAAGTCGATGTATTTGCGCGGGTAGTGGCACAGCAGGTCGGCCAGCGTCACGATGCCCAGCTTCTCAAACTTTTCGGCAGTTTTGGGGCCGACGCCCTTCAGGTAGCGCACGGGGGTATCGGGCGTGAGGGTGGTGTGGTTTTCGGCAGGCATGGGCGTCAGCTCCTTTCGGGTGTAGTATAGCCATTGTAGCACCTTCCCGTTTACAAATCCAGCCAAACCTGCTATAATCCTTTTGGGAATGAAGTTCTCCCAAGGGGCAGTCCCCCTGAACCGCTGATTTTCAAGCTGATGACTTCTGTGATTTTTTTACGGAATCGCAGGGGGCACCAGCTTTTTTGTTTGCCGCCTGCGAAGAAACGGAGGAACGATGCTCACATCCCTTGCACTTATTTTTCTGGTGGGGCTTGCCATGGCGGCGCTCTGCCAGCAGCTGCATCTGCCGCGCATCATCGGCATGCTGGTCACCGGCATCCTGCTGGGGCCCTGCGTGCTGAACGCGCTGGACGCGTCCATTCTGTCCATCTCGTCCGAGCTGCGGCAGATGGCGCTCATCATCATTCTCATCAAAGCGGGCCTTTCGCTGAACCTTGCCGACCTGAAAAAAGTGGGCCGCCCGGCGGTGATGATGTCCTGCGTGCCGGCCAGCTGCGAAATTTTGGCCTTCATCCTGTTTGCGCCCGCCATTCTGGGCATCACCCGCATCGAAGCCGCGGTCATGGGTGCTGTGCTGGGCGCGGTGTCCCCGGCAGTGGTCATTCCGCGCATGGTGCAGCTGATGGATGAGCATTACGGCACCGAAAAGAGCATCCCGCAACTGATCATGGCGGGTGCGTCCTGCGATGATATTTTTGTCATCGTGCTGTTTTCCACCTTTACCAGCATGGCACAGGGCGGCAACGCCAACGTAATGGACTTTGTCAACATCCCGGTGTCCATTCTGCTGGGCATTGCGCTGGGTGCCGCCGTGGGCTTTGTGCTGAGTTGGTTCTTTGAGACGGCTTACGCCCGGGCCCACACGGTGCGCAACAGCATGAAGGTCATCATCGTGCTGGGCATGGCGTTCCTGCTCATGTCCATCGAGAGCTGGCTCAAGGGCATCGTCTCGGTGTCCGGCCTGCTGGCGGTGGTCAGCATGGCTTGCGTGCTCAAAATGCGGTGTGTGCCCAGCGTATCCAAGAGACTTTCGGAGAAATTCGGCAAGCTGTGGCTGGCGGCTGAGGTGATCCTGTTCGTGCTGGTGGGCGCGGCGGTGGACATCCGCTACACGCTGGCGGCGGGCATCCCGGCGGTGGCAATGATCCTGCTGGCGCTGGTGTTCCGTGCAGCAGGCGTCTGCCTGTGCATGGCGGGCACAGCGCTGAACCGGAAAGAGCGGCTGTTCTGCGTCATTGCCTACCTGCCCAAGGCCACGGTGCAGGCGGCCATCGGTTCGGTGCCGCTGGCCATGGGCCTGCCCTGCGGGCAGATCGTGCTTTCGGTGGCGGTGCTGGCAATTCTGATCACCGCGCCGCTGGGGGCAATCGGCATGGATGCGACGTATCAAAAGCTGCTGGAAAAGCAGCTATAAGAATAGGAGAAAAGAACCATGGAAATTCGCAATGCAGCGTTAAAAGATTTGCCCGCCATCGCGGCGGTGGAAGCCGAATGCTTCCCGGCGGCAGAGGCGGCCACGGCAGAGGAATTTGCCGGCCGGCTGGCACACTATGCAAACCATTTCTGGCTGTTGTTCGAGGACGGGGAACTGGCCGCTTTTGTGGACGGCTTCTGCACGGACACGCCCGACCTGACGGATGAAATGTACGCCGACGCTGCTCTGCACGACGAAGCCGGTGCCTGGCAGATGATCTTTGGCGTAAACACGCTCCCGCGCTGCCGCCGCCGCGGCTATGCGGAAACGCTTTTGCGGCAGGCTATTGCAGACGCCCGCGCACAGGGCCGCAAAGGTCTGGTGCTGACCTGCAAGGACAGGCTGGTGCACTATTACGCGAAGCTTGGATTTGTGAACGAAGGTGTTTCCGGTTCCACCCACGGGGGCGTAGTGTGGCATCAGATGCGGCTGACCTTCTGAACTGGACGATTTAGAATTGCCGACGCGTGCGCTTTGGCAATATCAGCGGAAAATTTATCTTGATAGAGCAAAACAGCCAGCCCTGCGGGGCTGGCTGTTTTGCATTTTCACGGGAAGGAGGGAATAATGGTAGGCAGTATCTGCCGGAGCTGGCTTCCTGTGCGGAGTGTGGACGAGTAGGGAAGATTCTATGGCTTTTATTGGCGGCATCTCCGCCGGGAGATGTTCTCTTTTGGTGGCAAAAGAGAACCAGAAAACCACCAGCGATTTCGACGCGCTGGACCCACGAGAAAGGGGCTGCACGCCCCTTTCAACCCCAAAGAAGAAGTCGAAGCGGAAAAATGCTAGCCGCTTCGCTCAACGCATTTTTTTTTTCGCTTCTCCGATTTGGAGTCGCTGCGCGACGGACGGTACGGTCAAGTACATTCTTTATCTGCTGCGCGACAGCCGCAGGCTGACAGCAGCAGATACCGCTGCCCGAAGCGCTCCCCTGCGGGGAGCTGTCGCGCAGCGACTGAGAGGCCTTCTAATGGCGGAACACAAAAAAGCGTGAAGCGCCTCTCGTCCACACTCCGCAAGGAAGACTGCAAAACAAAAAAATCCCGGAAGCCGAAGCTCCCGGGAATCTTTTGGAGGTGACGACCAGATTTGAACTGGTGGATGAGGGTTTTGCAGACCCTTGCCTTACCACTTGGCCACGTCACCATATAGGGAGTGATTACTACCACTCCATTGGAGCGGCCGACGAGGCTCGAACTCGCTACCTCCACCTTGGCAAGGTGGCGCTCTACCAGATGAGCTACGGCCGCATATTCGGTGCATTTTACCTTGCACCCGTCATTGCTGACGCCCTGAAAACAAATTTCAAAGTAGGTGAAAGCTTGCGCTTTCTTGGTGGCGACCCGGATCGGGCTCGAACCGACGACCCCCAGCGTGACAGGCTGGTGCTCTAACCAACTGAGCTACCGGGCCATATTGGAGCAACTTTTGCTGCTCCGTAATGGAGCGGCCGACGAGGCTCGAACTCGCTACCTCCACCTTGGCAAGGTGGCGCTCTACCAGATGAGCTACGGCCGCATATTGGAAACCCTGCTGGGGTTTCCTTGACTGGTGCCTCCGATCGGAATCGAACCAATGACACGGGGATTTTCAGTCCCCTGCTCTACCAACTGAGCTACAGAGGCGCACCGGACGATGATTATTATACCTGAAATTTCGATTTTGTAAAGGGGTAAATCCAAATTTTTTTCAATAAAATTCAAACTTTCTTGATTTTAGTCGCTCCAGCGCGTAAAATAAGAATGACTTTTTTGCTGCGCCGCAGGTTTGCCGGGCGGGAAGCACTGCCCGGGCCAGGGAAGCCAAACGGCAATTGACAAATTTAACAACCTATGGTTTAATAAATAAAAAAACAAGAGGTGCCTTTTTGCGCCCGGCGCAGCTCCCTATACATTATATAGGAAGAAAATCGGCACTGTGATTTTAGATTCAGACGGCACTGCATGCTCCAAAAGCGGCAGCGCCGGGAGGAGCAGCATGGCAAAAAAACAGGAATATGGCAACGAGAGTATCACTTCCTTAAAAGGTGCCGACCGTGTGCGCAAGCGCCCGGCCGTCATCTTTGGTTCCGACGGTGTGGAGGGCTGCGCCCACTCCATTTTTGAGATCGTCTCCAACTCCATCGATGAGGCCCGCGACGGCCACGGTGACACCATCAATGTGACCCGCTGCAAGGACGGCAGCGTCATCGTGGAGGACTTTGGCCGCGGCATGCCCGTGGACTGGAACAACGGCGAGGGCCGCTACAACTGGGAACTGCTGTTCTGCGAGATGTACGCAGGCGGCAAGTATGGCGAGGGCGAGGACAACTACGAGTTCAGCCTGGGCCTGAACGGTCTGGGCCTGTGCGCCACCCAGTACGCTTCTGCCTGGATGACCGCCGACATCTACCGCGACGGCTATCACTACCACCTTGACTTCAAAAAAGGTGAGAACGTGGGCGGTCTGCAGAAGGAAGCCTACAAGGGCCGCCGCACCGGCAGTATCATCCACTGGAAGCCGGACGACGAGGTGTTCACCGACATCGACGTGCCCGCCAGCTATTACAAGGACACTTTGCGCCGTCAGGCTGTGGTCAACGCGGGCCTGACTCTCAATTTCATCGACGAGCGCGAGAAGGACCCCGCCACTGGCAAGCCCTGGAAGGAGAGCTGGTGCTATGAGCACGGCATCGCCGACTACGTGGCCGAAGTGGCGGGCGAGGACAGCCTGACGCCCGTGTTCAGCTGTGAGAGCGAAGCGTCCGGCCGCGACCGCGAGGATCAGCCGGACTATAAAGTGCGCATGAGCGCGGCCTTCTGCTTCTCCAACAAGGTGCAGATGCTGGAATACTACCACAACTCCTCCTGGCTGGAGCACGGCGGCAGCCCGGAGCACGCAGTGCGCACCGCTTTTGTGTACCAGATCAACAAGTACCTGAAGGATAAAAACCTCTATAAAAAGGGCGAAAGTGCTATCAGCTTTCAGGATGTGCAGGACTGTCTGGTGTATGTGTCGTCCAGCTTCTCCACCCGCACCAGCTACGAGAACCAGACCAAAAAGGCCATCACCAACAAGTTCGTCTCCCAGGCGATGACCGACTTCCTCAAACACTATCTGGAAGTCTACTTCCTCGAAAAGCCCGAGGAAGCGCAGAAGATCTGCCAGCAGGTGCTGGTGAACAAGCAGAGCCGCGAACACGCTGAAAAAACGCGCCAGAGCATCAAAAAGACGCTGTCCACCCAGATCGACCTTGCCAACCGCGTGCAGAAGTTCGTGGACTGCCGCACCAAGGACGCCTCCCGCCGCGAGCTGTACATCGTGGAGGGCGACTCCGCTATGGGCGCGGTCAAGTCCAGCCGCGACAGTGAATATCAGGCCATCATGCCCATCCGCGGCAAGATCCTGAACTGCCTGAAAGCCGATTATGCCCGCATTTTCAAATCGGATGTCATCGTAGACCTCATCAAGGTGATGGGCTGCGGCGTGGAGCTGGGCGGCAAGCACAACAAGGAACTGGCTACCTTCAACCTCGACAACCTGCGGTTCAACAAGATCGTCATCTGTACCGATGCCGACGTGGACGGTTACCAGATCCGCACGTTGGTGCTCACCATGCTCTACCGCCTGACGCCCACCCTCATCGAGAAGGGCTATGTGTATATCGCGGAGTCGCCGCTGTACGAGATCACGACGAAAGACCGCACCTATTTCGCCTACACCGAGCCGGAGAAAGCGGCCTTCCTCGAGGAGATCGGCGACAAAAAATACACCATCCAGCGCTCCAAAGGTCTGGGTGAAAACGACCCCGAGATGATGTGGCTGACCACCATGAACCCGGAGAGCCGCCGCCTTATTAAGGTCATGCCCACCGATGTGGTGCAGACGGCGCAGGTGTTCGACATCCTGCTGGGCGACAACCTTGCAGGCCGCAAGGAGCACATTGCCCAGCACGGCGCGGAATATCTGGACGATCTGGATGTGTCTTAAAGAGGAAAAACAATGGCAAAAAAACAAAGCAAGAAAACACTCAAGCCGGTGCGCCCGCAGCTGGGCGACGGCGTTGAAATCTTAAATGCCGGCAGCGTGCTGGAAGACCCCATCACCCGCACGCTGGAAACCAACTATATGCCCTACGCCATGAGCGTCATCGTCAGCCGTGCGCTGCCGGAGATCGACGGCTTCAAGCCCGCCCACCGCAAGCTGCTGTACACCATGTACGAGATGGGCCTGCTGAAAGGGGCCCGCACTAAATCGGCCAACATCGTGGGCAGCACCATGCACCTGAACCCCCACGGCGACGCCGCCATCTACGACACCATGGTGCGCATGGGCCGCGGCAACGAAAGCCTGCTGGTGCCCTTCGTGGACAGCAAGGGCAACTTCGGCAAAGCCTACAGCCGCGATATGTCCTGCGCTGCCGCCCGTTACACCGAGGCAAAGCTGGAAGGCGTGTGCGAGGAGCTGTTCCGGGACATCGACAAGGAGACCGTGGACTTTGTGCCCAACTACGACAGCACCACCACCGAGCCCACCCTGCTGCCGGTGACCTTCCCCACCATTCTGGCCAACAACACGCTGGGCATCGCAGTCGGCATGGCCTGCAACATCTGCTCGTTCAATCTGGCAGAGCTGTGCGCCACCACCGTGGCACTGATGAAGGACGAACACCACGACATCTCCACCACCATGCCCGCCCCGGACTTCGTGGGCGGCGGCCAAATTCTCTACGATGAAGCGCAGATGCGTGAAATTTACGAGAACGGCCGCGGCAGCGTGAAGGTGCGTGCCCGCTACAATGTGGTGCCGGGCGAGAACATGATCGAGGTGACCCAGATCCCGCCCACCACCACCGTGGAAGCCATCATGGACAAAATTGCCGAGCTGGTCAAGGCCGGCAAGGTGAAAGAGATCAGCGACATGCGCGACGAGACCGACCTGAACGGCCTGAAGCTGACGCTGGACCTCAAGCGCGGCGTGGACGCCGACAAGCTGATGGCAAAGCTGTTCAAGGCGACGCCCTTGGAGGACAGCTTCAGCTGCAACTTCAACATTCTGGTGTCCGGCCAGCCTCGCGTGATGGGCGTGCGCGAAATTTTAAAAGAGTGGACGGCCTTCCGCGTGGAATGCGTGCGCCGCCGCACCTACTACGACCTGCACGGCAAGGAAAAGCGCCTGCACCTGCTCAAGGGTCTTGCCGCCATCCTGCTGGACATCGACAAGGCCATCAAGATCATCCGCACCACTGAGGAGGAGACCGAAGTGGTGCCCAACCTGATGATCGGCTTCGGCATCGACGAAGTGCAGGCCGATTATGTGGCTGAGATCAAGCTGCGCCACCTGAACCGGGAGTATATCCTCAAGCGCACCAGCGAGATCGAACAGCTGGAAAAGGATATCGCCGACCTGAACGATATTCTGGCAAAACCTGCCCGCATCCGCCGCATCATCATCAATGAACTGAACGATGTGGCCAAGAAATACGGCCAGCCCCGCCGCAGCGAAATTTTGTATGACCTGCCCGAGGAGGAGAGCGGCGCGGAAGAAGAAGCCGTGCCGGATTATCCTGTCACCGTGTTCTTCACCCGCGAGGGCTACTTCAAGAAGATTCCGCCGCAGGGTCTGCGCACTGCCGGTGCCCACAAGCTGAAAGAGGGCGACGAGATCGTCCAGCAGATCGAGACCCGAAACAACATGGAAGCGCTGTTCTTCACCGACAAACAGCAGGTGTACAAGGTGCGTCTGGCCGAGTTGGAGGACGGCAAGGTGGCCCAGATGGGCATCTTCATCCCGGGCCGTCTTGCGATGGACGAGGGCGAGAATGTGCTGGCTATGGTCATCACCGGTGACTACAGCGGCCACATGCTGTTCTTCTTCGCCAGCGGCAAGTGCGCGAAAATTCCGCTGAGCTCCTATGCCACCAAGCAGAACCGGCGAAAACTGCTCAAGGCCTACTGCGACAAGGAACCGCTGGCAAAGCTTCTGTTCCTGCCGGAGGAGACCGAGCTTGCCATCCGCACCAGCGCCAGCCGGATGCTGCTGGTGGGGTCGGCGCAGATCGCCGCCAAGACCACCCGCGACAGCCAGGGCGTGGCGGTGGTCACGCTGAAGAAGAACCAGACCATCGCGTCGGTGGTCCCGGCAGACACGCTGGAACTGGCCGACCCGCACCGCTACCGCGTGCGCAGCCTGCCCGCCACCGGTGCGCTGATCCGCGCGGAGGACTCAGGGGAGCAGATGAGTTTGCTGTAATGTTCCCATGCAGAGCATTTTCGCGTGGGATAGGTGGGATGGCTTTTATACAATGGTTCTCCGCCGGACACGTTCTCTTTTGCGTGCCAAAAGAGAACCAGAAAAGCACCCGCTACTTTCGAGGCGCGGGAGGCACGAACTAGGGGCTGCACGCCCCTAGTAACCCCAAAGCTGTTGGGCTCCATACAAAAAATCCAAGTCGCTGCGCTAAAGGATTTTTTGTGTTCCGCCGATTTCAAGTCGCTTGCGCGACGAGCCGTACGGGGAAGCTCGTGCTCTTTCTGCCGCGCGGCAGCCGAAGGCTGACAGCAGCAAAATGCTGTTTGCCGCAACGACCCCACCTGTGAAAATGTGTTTGGAGCAGCCCGCAGGCCGCGACAAACACGAAAATAAAAATGGATTTTCCGCTGAAGATGCCCAGCAACGACGACGACCGCCGCCAGCGGCGGAAACAGGGAGGAGTTGTTGGGGCAGCGGCCAGCAAGACAGACGCAAGTGCCGCCCAAGGCACGAAGCGGATGCTGGGTGCCGCAACCCGTAAGACGCGGAGGGCATTTTAAATTGTTGAGCCTGAAAAGAGGAAGCTGTCATGCAAAATATCGACCTGATCTGTGTGGGCAAGCTCAACGCGAAGTACTTCGCTGAGGGCGTGGCCGAATACCAGAAGCGGCTGGCCGCGTTCGCTTCCTTCCGCATCATTGAACTGCCGGAAGAAAAGATCGAGGAAAAGAACGCTTCCGATGCTGTGGTAAAAAAGGCGCTGGAAAAAGAGGGCAAAGCCATCCTGTCCAGCGTGCGCAAGGGCGCGGCCATCGTGGCCATGTGCATTGAAGGCAAGCAGATCTCCTCCGACGAGCTGGCCCAGTTCCTGGCCGACCGCGCCAACAGCGGGGCCGGAGATGTGGCCTTCGTCATTGGTTCGTCCCACGGCCTTGCGGAAGAAGTAAAGCGCGCCGCCGCCCTCAAGTTCAGCATGGGCCGCATCACCATGCCGCACCAGCTGGCCCGCCTTGTGCTCACCGAGCAAATTTACCGCGCCTGCACCATCAACGCGGGAATGAAATACCACAAGTAAAACTATAATGAAATAGTCCGCTCTGTTGCCGAAAGGAAACCCCTTTCGGTGCAGGGCGGGCTTTTTGTTTTTGGGGCCGATGCGGCCTTTGCCGGTCCTTAGCCGATATGACGCGATTTGACACAAATTGCGGATTTTATCGGGCAGGAGAGTTCGCTATAATATGACCATCAATTTTTCTGTTATTACCAAAAGTGCGGCCAATAACAGAAGGTATCAGAGGTAGAGGATTATGAATGCGCGAAGCAGAAGATTGCGGTTTTTCAGCCTGGCGCTGGCGGTGCTGGGCCTGTGCATGGTGCTGCTGTGCGGCTGCCGCCCGGCCGAAGAAAAAGCGGACAGCAGCCCGGCAGAGCTGCCGGTCATCGTGGTGGGCAGCGACAACTACCCGCCTTTCAATTACACCGGCTCGGACGGTCAGCCCACCGGCGTGGATGTGGAGCTGGCCCAGGAGGCATTCCGCCGCCTGGGTTATCGGGTGCAGTTCGTGACCATCAACTGGGAGGAGAAGAAGACCTTGGTGGAGAACGGCACCATTGACTGTGCCTGGGGCAGCTTTTCCATGAACGGGCGTGAGGACGAATACACCTGGGCCGGGCCCTATCTGCACAGCCGTCAGGTGGTGGCCGTGCGCACCAGCAGCGACATCTATACCCTGGCCGACCTTGCGGACAAGACGCTGGTGGTGCAGTCCACCACAAAGCCGGAGGAGCTGTTCCTTGATGCAGCGGCGAACGGTCTGCCGCAGCTGCGGGCGGTGTACTCGCTGCAGGACCGCGACCTGATCTACACCACCCTCATCAAGGGCTATGCGGATGCCCTGGCTGCCCACGAAAGCGCCATCCGGCAGTTTATGAAGGACTACAGCGTGGAGTACCGCATTCTGGCCGAGCCGCTGATGCAGGCGGACCTCGGCGTGGCCTTTGCCAAGGACCGGGCCGATGGTCTGCCTCAGCGGCTGACCGAGACCTTCCGGGAAATGCTGGCCGATGGCACCACCCGGGAGATCGTGTCTCGCTACCTCGACGAACCGGACCACTATCTGGAGGGAATGGGGGGCAGCAGCGATGACTGAGGAATGGAAGAAAATAATCATTCGGTATCACTACATCGTGGTCTGCATCCTGATGGGGCTGCTGGTGCTGGGCGGCGTGTTCGTTGGCTCCATACAGACAGACCTGAACACGGCGGAAAAGCATTTTTCGGATACCATCAGCTATATCAAAGAGCAGTGCACCGGCTACGACAACCTGAACCTTGCCTCCGAGACCAAGAGTCTGATGCGGGTCATGGAGAACGTGCAGCACCTGTGCAGCGACATCGAACGGGAACGGGAGCTGGATGATGCCGCGGTGGCACAATATCTGCGCAGCTACACCATCACCGGTGCGCTGCTGCTCACGCCGGAGGGCAAAGTGGAGTGCAGCGCTTCGACGGATGACCCACTCACGGCGGACGAGCTGCCGCAGACGCTTTCCCGCACGACGCTGCTGAACGTGGCCGACCACCCGCAGCAGGTCTATGCGGGGCGGGTCGAGCTGGAGGACGGCTCCTATGTGGATATCGCGGCCTGTGCCCGCACGGACAAACGCGGCGTGCTGGTGGTGTATTACCACACCACGGAAGAATATGTGCGCAACTACAACCTTTCTTATCAGAACATCGTGCAGGGATATTCACCGCAGGTGGACGGCACCATTGTGGTGACCCGGGGCGACCAGATCGTGGCCAGCAACGATGCGTCCCTGCTGGGCACCAGTGTGGACGATATGCCCGTTCTGGCGGGTCTGAAGACCAATGGCACCGACGGAAAAATGCTCCATGTACACACCGGCTGGACCGGGCCGGGGTGCGCCTACGGCGTCATTGAGCGCGGGCGCAATTTCTATGTGTATGTGTTCCGGCCGGAAGCCGAGGTGTTCGATTCCACCCCGCGCAACATGCTGTTTGCGGTGTTCGTGTATGCGGTCATCCTCTTTCTGGTGCAGATGCTGCGCTGGAAGACGGCCCAGCGCTACCGCGAACAGCAGCTGCGCCGGGAGCAGGAGTATCAGAAGCAGCTCAAGGCCGAGGCCCTCAAGGCGGAAGCTGCCAATATTGCAAAGACCGAATTCCTGCAGCGCATGAGCCACGATATCCGCACGCCCATCAACGGCATCCGCGGCATGGTGGAGATCGGCGACCATTACCCGGAGGACACCGCTCGGCAGACCGAGTGCCGCCGCAAGATCTGGGAGGCGTCCACCCTGCTGCTGGAGCTGGTGAACGAAGTGCTGGACATGGGCAAGCTGGAATCCGGCGAGATCGTGCTGGAAAAGGTGCCCTTTGACCTGCCGCAGCTGCTGGACGAGACCTGCACTGTGCTGGAAAAACAGGCGGCAGAGCGCGGCATCCGCATCCGGCGCAGACCCATGGAGGTGGAGCACACCAAACTGATCGGCAGCCCGCTGCACGTCAAGCGCCTTTTGATGAACATCCTCAGCAACGCCGTCAAATACAACAAGGACAATGGCCGCGTCACGCTGGAATGCACCGAGCTGCCCGGTGAAGGGGACACGGTGCAGATCCGTTTTGTCTGCGCCGACACCGGCATCGGCATGAGCGATGAATTCCAGGAGCGGCTCTACGAGCCCTTCAGTCAGGAGAAAAGCGGCCCCCGCTCCACCTACGGCGGCACCGGCCTTGGCATGGCCATCACAAAAAGTCTGGTGGACCGCATGGGCGGCACCATCACGTTCCGGAGCGAAAAGGATGTGGGCACCGCCTACACCATCACCCTGCCGTTTACCGCAGACCCCAGTGCCGCCCCGGCGGCTGCCGAGCAGCACAGGGAGGCCGATCTCTCGGTGCTGCAGGGGGCGAAGGTGCTGCTGGCCGAGGACAACGCCCTGAACATCGAGATCGCGGAATTTTTCCTGCAGGAAGTGGGCGTCCGGGTGACCCGGGCTGTGGACGGCCGTCAGGCAGTGGAGGCCTTTGCGGCGTCGCCGGAAGGCTTTTACGACGCCATTCTCATGGATGTGATGATGCCGGTGATGGACGGCTGCGACGCCGCCCGGGCCATCCGCGCGCTGGACCGCCCGGACGCAAAAACGGTGCCCATCTTTGCCATGACGGCCAATGCCTTTGCGGAAGACCGGCAGAAGGCTCTGGCTGCCGGCATGACCGACCACCTGACAAAGCCGCTGGACCGCATCGTTATGCTGCAGGCACTGGCCAATGTGTGCACTGCACGCGGACAAAACAGCCGATAAGTGCGCTGCGGCTTTACAACCGCGTCAAAACATGATAAAGTAAAGATACTGTGCTTCCGTTTTGGAACGCACGCCCGGCGGTGGGGAAAGCTGCCGGAAACAACACGACACGACACGGCAAACCAGCCGCGGACGGAAAGGATGTACTACAATGGAACAGAGCGAAAAGACCCTTGATATGATCGTCAATCTCTGCAAGAACCGTGGTTATGTGTTCCCCGGTTCCGAGATCTACGGCGGTCTGGCCAACAGCTGGGACTACGGCCCGCTGGGCGTCGAGTTCAAAAACAACGTCAAGAAGGCATGGCTGAAGAAGTTCGTGCAGGAAAGCCCCTACAACGTGGGCCTGGATGCAGCCATCATCATGAACCCCCAGACCTGGGTGACCACCGGCCACGTTTCCAGCTTCTCGGACCCCCTGCTGGACTGCCGCGCCTGCAAGGCACGCCACCGCGCCGATAAGCTCATCGGCGAGGAGCACCCCGAGGTCAATGTGGATGCCATGAGCTTTGACGAGATGGACGCCTTCATCGCTGAGCATGAGGACATCGTCTGCCCCGTCTGCGGCAAGCACGACTTCACCCCCATCCGCAAGTTCAACCTGATGTTCAAGACCGCCATCGGCGTCACCGAGGACAGCTCCTCCACCTGCTACCTGCGCCCCGAGACCGCACAGGGCATCTTCGTCAACTTTGCCAACATCCAGCGCACCACCCGCCGCAAGCTGCCCTTCGGCGTGTGCCAGGTGGGCAAGGCCTTCCGCAACGAGATCACCCCGGGCAACTTCACCTTCCGCACCCGTGAGTTCGAGCAGATGGAGTGCGAGTTCTTCTGCAAGCCCGGCACCGATCTGGACTGGTTCGCTTACTGGAAGGACTACTGCGAGAACTGGCTGCTGAGCCTTGGCATCAAGAAGGAGCACCTGCGCCTGCGTGACCACGAGCCTGCAGAGCTGGCCTTCTACAGCCGCGCCACCACCGATATCGAGTACGCCTTCCCGTTCACCGACTGGGGCGAGCTGTGGGGCATTGCAGACCGTACCAACTACGACCTGACCCGCCATCAGGAAGCTTCCGGCAAGAGCCTGGAGTACTTCGACAGCGAGACCAACGAGCACTATATCCCCTACGTCATCGAGCCTTCTCTGGGCTGTGACCGTGTGGCACTGGCCTTCCTGTGCGAGGCTTACGACGAGGAGCACCTGACCGACAGCAAGGGCAAGGAGGACATCCGTACCGTGCTGCATCTGCATCCGGCGCTGGCTCCCTACAAGTGCGCTGTGCTGCCCCTGAGCAAGAAGCTGGGCGACAAGGCCATGGAGATCCGCAATGAGCTGAGCAAGTACTTCATGGTGGACTACGACGATACCGGTTCCATCGGCAAGCGCTACCGCCGTGAGGACGAGATCGGCACCCCGTACTGCATCACCGTGGACTTCGACACCGTGGGCGACGAAGCCAAGGGCATCGTGGCCGACAACTGCGTCACCGTCCGCGACCGCGACACCATGGAGCAGGTGCGTATGCCCATCAGCGAGCTGAAGGCTTATATTGAGAGCAAGATCGAGTTCTAAACTGCTGTTTCAAGGAGCCGTTCCCGGCAAAAGGGGAGCGGCTCCTTTTGCTTGTGTTGGGCACGGGATTGCGGTATACTGAAAACAAAAATGCATTTTGCACCGCAGGAGGTTCTAACGTGGAAAACTTTGACGAACTGCTGAAAAAATATGCCGATTTCATCGTCCGGGTGGGCGTGAACCCGCAGCCGGGCCAGACCCTTATCATCAACTGCCCGCTGGAAGGGGCCCCGCTTGCCCGGCTGTGCGTGCGCAGCGCCTACGAAGCCGGTGCACGGGATGTGCAGGTGAACTGGTCGGATGATGCTGTGGCCCGCGCCCGCATGGAGCTGGGCAGCGAGGAAGCCCTGACCGACCTGAAGCCGTGGCAGCTGCGCCGCTATCTGGACTATGCCGAGAGCGAGGGCGGCGTCTGCGTGCTGCACCTCATCGCGGACGACCCGGAACTGTACGCGGGCCTTGACGGCAATAAGATCAGCCGGGTGAACGCCGCCCGCCGCGCCTTTATGGAGCCCTGGCAGGAGTACACCATGAATGACCGTGTGCAGTGGTCCATTGCGGCCCTGCCCAGTGTACCCTGGGCGAAGAAAATTTTCCCGGAGCTGGATGCAGACGCCGCCATGGAGGCGCTGTGGAAGCTCATTTTTGATGTCTGCCGCGTGACCGGCGGCGACCCGGTCAACGAGTGGAAGGCCCACATGGAGCGTCTTTCTACCCTGCGGGACAAAATGAACGCCCTCGATCTGGAAAGCGTGCATTTTGAGAGCAGCAACGGCACCGACCTGACCGTGGGCCTTGCTGACCAGGCCGTGTGGGAGAGTGCCGCCAGCAAGAGCGAAAAAGGTGTGGTGTTCCTGCCCAACATCCCCACCGAGGAGGTGTTCACCGCGCCCCATAAAGATAAGGTGGAAGGCGTTGTCTGGGGCACGAAGCCCTATGTATTCAACGGCCAGCTCATCAAAAACTTCCGCGTCACCTTTGAAAAAGGCCGTGTGGTGGACTACCATGCCGAGCAGGGGCAGGTACTGCTGGGCCGTCTGCTGGACGGCGACGAGGGTTCCCGCAGCATCGGTGAGGTGGCGCTGGTGCCGGCCAGCAGCCCCATCAACCGCAGCGGCAAGCTGTTCTACAGCACCCTGTTTGACGAGAATGCCGCCTGCCACATCGCCTTCGGTGCCAGCTACCCCGGCACCACGGAGGGCGGCACGGCGCTGACGAAGGAAGACCTGCTGGCCCGCGGCATGAACCAGTCTCACCTGCACGAGGATGTGATGATCGGTGCGGAGGACAGCCACATCACCGGCAAATGCCGCGACGGCCGCACCGTGGAGCTGTTCCGGGACGGTGTCTGGGTGCTGTAAATTGCCCTGCGGCGAAAAAAATCCGTGAAAAAGCTTGCATAATCGCAGGATGTATGGTATATTCTAGTAGTACGATATAGTTTAACCTGAAACGTGGGCCGCAAGGTCCGCGTTTCTTGTTTGTCTGGAGGTTTTTTATGGCGAAGCAGTCTGGCGGCAACACCGCTCAGAGAGTCGAAGCGCTTGTCCGCCCCACCGTGGAGGGCATGGGTCTGCGCCTGTGGGATGTCGTTTTTGAGAAGGAAGGTCCGGACTGGTATCTTCGCGTGCTCATCGACAAGGACGGCACCATGGATACCGATACCTGCGCGGATGTCTCCCATGCACTGGACCCCATCCTTGACGAGGCAGACCCCATCGACCAGAGCTATTATCTGGAAGTGGGCAGCCCCGGCCTTGGCCGCAAGCTGACCCGCCCCGAGCACTACGAAGCCCTCAAGGGCCAGAAGATCCGTGCAAAGCTCATCCGCCCGGATGCAAACGGTGTGCGCGAGCTTGCCGGCATCCTGGCCGGCCGCGAGGGCAGCACCGTCACGCTGGAGACCGAGAACGGCCCGGTGCGCTTTGAGGTGAACGCCGCATCCAGCGTGAACCTGTGCGACGACGAAGACCTGTTTGATTAACATAGATAGAGAGTAAATTACAGGAGGAACCCGAAAAATGGCAGCAGCGAACAACGAATTTTTTGAAGCTCTCTCCATGCTGGAGCACGAGCGCGGCATCACCGCAGAATACCTGATCGAGAAGATCAAGGCGGCCATCATCATTGCCGTCAAGAAGAACTATGAAGTCGAGGAAGACCACGTCAAGGTGGATATCGACCCCGAGGCAGGCCGCTTCGATGTGGCCCTGATCCAGGACGTCGTCGCCGACGAGGACTGGTACGACGAGCACTCTGAGATCGGCATCACCGAGGCCCAGAAGATCCGCAAGACCTATGAGGTCGGTGACCGCATCATCACCCCGCTGAAGACCAAGGACTTCGGCCGCATCGCCGCTCAGACCGCAAAGCACGTCATCCGTCAGGGCATCCGCGAGGCCGAGCGCAGCCAGCAGCTCAGCGAGATCCAGTCCCGCGCCCACGATATCGTGCAGGCCACCGTTACCCGTGTGGACCCCGAGAAAGGCATCGTGGCCCTGGATCTGGGCAAGGGCGGCGAGGCCATCCTGCCCCACAACGAGCAGGTGCCCGGCGAGGTGTACACCGAGGGCCAGACCCTGCAGGTCTACGTTGTGGATGTGGTCAGCACCGAGCGCGGCCCCCGCGTCATGATCAGCCGCACCCACCCCGGCCTTGTCAAGCGCCTGTTTGAGCTGGAAGTGCCTGAAATTTTTGACGGCACCGTTGAGGTCAAGGCCATCAGCCGCGAGGCCGGTGCCCGCACCAAGATGGCTGTGTGGTCCAAGGACCCCAACGTCAACCCCGTCTCTGCCTGCATCGGCGAGCACGGTGCCCGCGTGGCGGCCGTGGTCGAGAAGCTGGGCGGCGAGAAGATCGACATCGTCAAGTGGAGCGAGGATATCTCCGAGTTCATCTCCTCAGCCCTGAGCCCCGCCAAGGTGGTCAAGGTGGAGCTGCTGCCCGGCGAGACCCGCTCCTGCCGCGTTACCGTGCCCGACCAGCAGCTGAGCCTGGCCATCGGCAACAAGGGCCAGAATGCCCGCCTGTGCGCACGCCTGACCGGCTACAACATTGATATCCGCCCCGAAAGCGGCTATTACGGCGAGGAAGAACCCAAGAAGGAAGCCGAGACCGACGCCGAGTGATTCCGGCGCAGACAGCCAAAGGAGGGAAACCGGATGGCACAGAAAAAGATCCCTTCCCGCCAGTGCATTGGCTGCATGACCAGCCGCCCCAAAAAGGAGCTGGTGCGTGTGGTGCGTGCACCCAGCGGAGAGATCAGCATTGATCTGGTCGGCAAAAAGCCGGGCCGCGGGGCATACCTTTGCCCCAGCCTCGACTGCCTGACCAAGGCAAAGAAGAAAAAGGCGCTGGAGCGCTGCTTTGAGCAGCCGGTTCCCGCCGAGGTGTACGAGGCATTGGCCGCACAGCTGGCCGAAGCCGCAAAGGAGGCAGCCAATGGCAAAGAAGAATAACGCCCCCGCAAAGCCCAAGCTGCCCCCGGAGGAAGCGCTGTTTCAGGCGCTGAGCCTGTGCCGCAAGGCGGGCGCGCTGACCATGGGCTTTGACGCCGTGGAAGACGCCTGCGTTAAGAGCAAGGCATGGCTGGTGATGGTGGCAAGCGATGCCAGCGCCAAGACCGTGCAGCGCCTGAACTATTCTGTGGGCGACCTGGTGGATGTGATCACCATGCCGCTTTCGCAGGATAAGCTGGCCGATATCAGCCGCAAGCCTGTGGCTGTTTACGCGGTGACCGACCGCAACCTCGCAAAGCTCTGCTTTGACCGTCTGTCGGACTGCGGAGCAATCAAAAATGAGGAGGATATGAGCGAATGATCGTAAAATATAAAGTGAGTGATTTTGCAAAGGACCTGAACCTTTCTGCCAAGAAGGTCCTGGACGAACTGAACGCCATGGGCAGCACCGGCAAAAAGAACAGCTCCAACCTCGAGGAGAACGAGCTGAACTACCTGCTGGAAAAGTTCAGCAAGGACAACAGTGTGGCCAATCTGGACGAGTTTTTGAACAGCGCCAAGGAGCCCAAGGCAGAGCCGAAGGCCGAAAAGAAGCCGGAGAAGAAGGCGGACAAGAAGCCCGAGGCCCCCAAGGCTGAAAAGTTGGCCGAGAAAAAGCCCGAGCAGCCCGCCGCCAAGAAGGCTGAGCCTGTTCAGCAGAACAAAAACAACAATAAGCACGGCGACAAAAAGAACGAGCAGCACAAGAAGCGCGAGGAGAAGACCGTCTCCCTGAGTGAGCTGGCCCGCGAGACCGGTGCCAAGGCCTCCGCTGCCCCGGCACAGGCCGTGTCTGTCCGCCGCGAGGACAATCAGGTCACCGTCGATACCCGCACCGTGGATATGAACGTGGACCGTTTCGATGCCCGTTACGACGATCTGGCTTCCACCAAGAACACCGAGAACCGCCGCAAGCCCACCCCGCAGGGCAACAAGCAGAAGTTCACCCAGCGCGGCCAGCGCCAGCGCCAGCAGTTCCAGAAGGGTAAGCGCGAGACCGAGTTCGAGCGCCTGCAGCGCATCCAGCTGGAGAAGGCCCGCAACGCCCAGCTGAAGGTCATGATCCCCGACGAGATCACCGTCGGCGAGCTGGCTGCCCGCCTGAAGCAGCAGGCCGGCAAGGTCATCGCCAAGTTCATGCAGATGGGCGAGATGCACGCCATCAACGATGTCATCGATTTCGACACTGCATCTCTGCTGGCCGAGGAGTTCCACGCAAAGGTCGAGCACGAGGTGCATGTGACCATCGAGGAGCGCCTGTTCACCCAGGAGGAGGATTCCCAGGATGATCTGGTGGAGCGTCCCCCGGTCGTCTGCGTCATGGGCCACGTTGATCACGGCAAGACCAGTATTCTGGATGCCATCCGCAAGACCAACGTCACCGCAGGCGAGGCCGGCGGCATCACCCAGGCCATCGGTGCCTATCAGGTCAAGGTGAACGACAGTGTCATCACCTTCCTGGATACCCCGGGCCATGAGGCATTCACCTCCATGCGTGCCCGCGGTGCCAACATGACCGATATCGCAGTTCTGGTGGTGGCTGCCGACGACGGCATCATGCCCCAGACCATCGAGTCCATCAACCATGCCAAGGCTGCCAACGTCAAGCTGATCGTGGCCATGAACAAGATGGATAAGCCCACCGCAAACCCCGAGCGCGTGATGGAAGGCCTGACCAAGTACGGCATCATCACCGAAGACTGGGGCGGCGATGTGGCCTGCATCCCCGTGTCTGCCCTCACCGGCATGGGCATCAACGACCTGCTGGAGCGCATCGCTCTGGAAGCTGAGGTCATGGAGCTGAAGGCCAACCCCAACCGCCGCGCCAAGGGCGCTGTGGTCGAGGCCCGTCTGGACAAGGGCCAGGGCCCCATCGCCACCATTCTGGTGCAGAACGGCACCCTGCACTCCGGCGATGTGATCATTGCCGGTACCGCTGTGGGCCGTGTGCGCACCATGCGCAACGACAAGGGCCAGCAGCTGAAGGACGCCGGCCCCTCCACCCCTGTGGAGATCACCGGTCTGACCGCAGTGCCCGAAGCAGGCGACCTGTTCGAGGCCGTTGAGGACGAGCGTCTGGCCCGTGAACTGGCCGAGCAGCGCATCGCTGCCGCCAAGGAGAAGCAGTTCTCCTCCTTCCAGAAGGTCACGCTGGATAACCTGTTCAGCCAGATGGCCCAGAACGACATGAAGGAACTGGCTATCGTGGTCAAGGCCGACGTGCAGGGTTCTGCCGAGGCCGTCAAGCAGAGCCTGGAAAAGATCTCCAACGATGAAGTGCGCGTGCGCGTCATTCACGCCGGTGTCGGTGCCATCAGCAAGTCTGATGTGGACCTGGCCGATGCATCCAACGCCATCATCATCGGCTTCAACGTCCGCCCCGACAATGTGGCCAAGGAAGAAGCCGCTGCCACCAAGGTGGAAATGCGTATGTACCGCGTCATTTACGACGCCATCAACGATGTCACCGACGCTATGAAGGGCATGCTGGCTCCCAAGTTCCGCGAGGTGTCTCTGGGCGAGCTGCAGGTCCGTCAGGTGTACAAGATCTCCAACGTGGGCACCGTTGCAGGCTGCCGCGTGACCAGCGGCAAGATCACCCGCGACAGCAAGGTGCGCGTGGTGCGTGACGGCATCGTCATCACCGAGGACGAGATCGCATCCCTGAAGCGCTTCAAGGACGACGCCAAGGAAGTGGCCGAGGGCTACGAGTGCGGCGTCACGCTGGCAAAGTTCGCCGACGTCAAGGAAGGCGACGTGTACGAAGCCTTCAAGATGGAGGAGTACCGCGACTAAGAGTTTTTGAAATTTTCTCTGGCACTGCTCAAGGTGCCAGAGAAAGTTTGTTTAAGGAGAAATACTATGTCTCAGAAGAATATGGGCCGTCTGGCGCAGGATATGAAGCGCGAGATCATTGCCATCATCGGGCGGCTGAAAGACCCGCGTCTGGAGGGCGGTCTGCTGACTGTCACCCGTCTGGACGTGACCCCCGACCTGGATGTGGCCAAGGTGTATGTGAGCGTGATGGGCCGCGAGGACGGCCCCAAGCCCGCCATTGAAGCGCTGAACCGCGCGGCCGGTCATGTGCGCACCGAAGTGAGCAAGAAGATGCACATCCGCAAGGCACCCCGCTTCATCTTCGTGGAGGATGACGGCGCAGCCTATGCAGCCCACATCAACGAGCTGCTCCGCACGCTGAATGTGAACGGCGACGCTGACGCCGAAGCCAGCGCACCGGAGGAGACCGAGGAATAATTCCGCCTGCGGAAAGGATGGATCATGGAATGACAGAACAGTTGAATGTGCAGCAGATGGCCCAGCGCCTGACGGCTGCAGACAACATACTGATCCTGTGTCACAAAAACCCGGATGGCGATACCATCGGCTGCGGCAGTGCCCTGTACTATGCGCTGAAAGCGCTGGATAAAAATGCAGCGGTGCTCTGCTCCGACGCCATCCCCTCCCGCTACGCCTTCACCAATGCGCGGCTGTTCAAGGGCGAGTTTGAGCCGAAGACCGTGGTGGCCGTGGACGTGGCCAGCGTGCAGCTGTTTGGCGAGGGCAACGGTGTGCCGCAGTTCTCCCGCCATGTGGACCTGTGCATCGACCACCACGCAGGCAACAGCGGCTATGCTGACTTCACCCTGCTGGACGGCGGGGCCGCTGCGGCTGCCGAGCTGCTGTATGAGGTGATCTGCGCCATGGGCGTGGACATCACCCCCCACATCGCCGACTGCCTGTACACCGGCCTTGCCACCGACACCGGCTGCTTCCGCTTCTCGTCCACCACGGCAAACACCCACCTTGTGGCGGCAAAGCTCATCGAGGCGGGCTGCCATGTGGAAGAACTGAACACCCTGCTGTTCGACACCAAGCCTCGGGAACGCATGGAGGCTGAGCGCATTGCCCGCAACCATCTGGAATACTATCTGGACGGCCGGTGCGCGCTCATTTACCTCACCCGGGATGAGATCGAGCAGAGCGGCGTGGACCCGGCGGACCTGGAAGAACTGACCAGCCTGCCTGTGAGCATTGAGGGCGTGAAAGTGGGCCTGACCCTGCGCCAGCAGCCCGGCGGCAGCTACCGCATCAGCGTGCGCACCGCCAAGGGCGTGGACGCCTGCGCCATCGCGCGGCGTCTGGGCGGCGGCGGCCATGCCCGCGCGGCCGGGTGTGAACTGCTGGGCAACCTGGAAAACACCAAGAACGCGATCCTGGCAGAGGTAGAAGCCGAGCTGGACGCACCGCAGGAGGACGCATAAATGCAGGGCATCCTGATCGTTGACAAGCCCATGGACTGGACCAGCTTCGACGTGGTGGCAAAGCTGCGCGGCGTGCTGGGCACCCGCAAGCTGGGCCACAGCGGCACGCTGGACCCCATGGCCACCGGCGTGCTGCCGGTGTTCTGCGGCGGGGCCAGCAAGGCCGTGGACCTGCAGCTGAACCACGACAAAAGCTACCGTGCCACGCTCAAACTGGGCGCAAAGACCGACACCGGCGATGTGACCGGCACCGTGCTGGAGACTGCCCCGGTGACGGCAGGCGAAGCCGAACTGCTGGCCGTGCTGCCGCAGTTCATCGGCCCGCAGCTGCAGGTGCCGCCCATGTATTCGGCCATCAAGCTCAATGGCCAGCCCCTTTACAAGCTGGCCCGCGAGGGCGTGACCGTGGAGCGCAAGGCCCGGCCCATTGAAATTTACAGCATCACCTACGGCGGCAGCCCGGCCGAGAACGAGTTCGTGCTGGACGTGCGGTGCTCCAAGGGCACCTATATCCGCACCCTGCTGGAAGATATCGCCGCCGCCATGGGCCAGAAGGGCACCATGAGCGCCTTGCGCCGCACTTCGGCGGGCGTGTACACTGAAGCCGATGCCCACACGCTGGAAGAAATCCTTGCCGCAAAGGAGCAGGGCCCGGACGCTCTGCAGGCACTGATGCTGCCGGTGGAAAGCGTGTTCGAGAGCCTGCCGCTTTTGGTGGTGGAGCCATGGGTGGAGCAGCACTTGTACAACGGCTGCCCCACCAGCCGCTATCCGGCAGCAGATGGCCGCTACCGGGCGCGCAATGCCGCCGGGCAGTTTTTGGGCCTTGCCAACATCGTGCAGGGCGTGCTGCGGGTGGAAAAGCTGTTTGTAGAACGCAATTGACGCCCGCATTCGTTCATTTGCAGTTGTTTTTTAGAAACACAAAAGTCTGACCGAAACGTTCTTGGCTCTCCCTTTGGGAGAGCTGTCACCGTCAGGTGACTGAGAGGGCGAAGGCGTATTCCGAAAGTAAAGGAAACAAAACCCATGCAGATCATTTCACAGTTTGCGCCGCTGCCGCTGGCGGAGCCCGAGAAAGGCACCGCCGTGGCAATGGGCTTCTTTGACGGCATCCACATCGGCCACCGGGCGGTGATCGACGGGGCTGTGCAGTGGGCCAAGGCCCACGATGCCGCCCCGGCTGTGTTCACCTTCAAGCTGCCGGTGGTGAATAAAATGAAGGGCAGACGGCTGCTGTCCACAGCGGACAAGCACGCGCTGATCGCAAGCCTGGGCGTGGAGTATTACCTCACGCCGGATTTCGAGGAGATCAAAGGCCTGACGCCGGAGCAGTTTGTCCGCGGCATCGTGGAGGACTGCCATGCCCGCGCCCTGTTCTGCGGCGAGAACTTCACCTTTGGGGCAAAAGCTGCGGGCAATCCTGAGATGCTGCGCCGCCTGTGCGCGCCGCTGGGCGTGGAAGTGGTGGTCATCCCCATGGCGCAGTTTGAAGAAAAGCCGGTGTCCTCCACCCGCATCCGCACCGCGCTGGAAGGCGGCGACATCCCGGCGGCCAACGCCATGCTGGGCATGCCCTACGCCATCCGGTTCGAGGTGCAGCACGGCGCGGGTCTGGGCCACACGCTGGGCGTGCCCACCATCAACCAGCTGTACCCGGCCGGATTCCAGATGCCCCGCAGCGGCATCTATATCACCCGCACCTGCATCGGCGGCAGGTGGTACCCCTCGGCCACCGGTCTGGGCAGCCGCCCCACTGTCAACGATGACGCCACCAAGGTGACCTGCGAGACCTTCATCCCCGGCTTCTCCGGCGACCTCTACGGCACCGACCCGGTGGTGGAGTTCCACGCCTACCTCAGCCCCAGCAAAAAGTTCGACACGCTGGATGAGCTGCGGGCGTGCATCAACAACGCCGCAAAGCGCGCGCAGGAATATTTTGCATAAGATTGCATAAGAAAAAGACCTGTCCTTCCGGAGATCCCGGAAAGGCAGGTCTTTTTTGCTGCTTATTCGTAGTCGATGGGCAAAGTGGGCAGGCCGTTCAGCTCAAGGCCCGCCGTGTGGCCCGCAATGTACTGATAATACCCCTGCGCCGCGATCATGGCACCGTTGTCGCCGCAGAACTTCAGCTCTGGCAGATAGACCTTGGCACCCAATTTCTGGGCACCGTCGTTCACCAGCTGGCGCAGGCGGCCGTTGGCGGCCACACCACCTGCCAGACACACCTGCTTTGCCCCGGTATCGGCAGCAGCCAGCAGCAGCTTTTCGGCCAGGATGCCTGCAATGCGCTCCTGAAAGCTGGCCGCAAGGTCCGGCACGTTGACTTCCTCGCCCTTCATTTGGGCCTTGTTCACCTCGTTGAGCACGGCGGTCTTCAGGCCGGAAAAGCTCACGTTGTATTTGCCCTCCACATGGGGCACCGGCAGGCGGTAGGCCTTGGGGTCGCCGGTCTTGGCGGCGTTGGCCACGCTGGGGCCGCCGGGGTAAGGCAGGCCCAGCGTGCGGGCCACTTTGTCAAAGGCTTCGCCTGCGGCATCGTCCACCGTGTGGCCGAGGATGTGGTAGTGGGTGTAGCCCTGCACTTCCACGATGTGGCTGTGGCCGCCGGATGCCACCAGGCAGAGGAAGGGCGGTTTCAGTTCCGGGTGGGTCAGATACAGCGCAGCGATGTGGCCCCGCAGGTGGTGCACCGGCACCAGCGGCTTATTGGCCGAGTAGGCCAGGCCCTTGGCAAAGTTTACGCCCACCAGCACTGCGCCGATGAGGCCCGGCGCAAAGGTGACGGCCACGGCGTCCACATCGTCGATGGTCTTGCCTGCATCCAGCAGGGCTTTTTTCACCGTGGCACTGATGAACTCGCAGTGGCGGCGGCTGGCGATCTCCGGCACGACGCCGCCGTACAGCGCCTGTTCTTTCACGCTGGTGGAGATGACGTTGCTCAGCAGGTGCCGGCCGTCCTCCACCAGAGCTGCGGCGGTCTCGTCGCAGGTGGATTCAATTCCTAGAATGATCATTTTAATGGGCCTCCAGCCAGTTTTTGCCTGTGTGCACATCGGTGCTCAGCGGCACGGCGTAGTGCACGCAGCCTTCCATTTCCTCCCGCAGGATCTGCGCGGCCTTCTCGGCCTCGGCCTCCGGGGCCTCTACGATCAGCTCATCGTGGACGGTGAGGATCAGGCGGCTCTCCATCTTTTCGTCCCGCAGGCGCTTCCACACCCGCACCATGGCCAGTTTGATCACGTCGGCGGCGGTGCCCTGAATGGGGGTGTTGCGGGCCATGCGCTCGCCGCTGGCGCGGATGTTGTGGCTGTTGCTGTTCAGCTCCGGCAGGGCCCGGCGGCGGCCGAACAGGGTGGAGACGTAGCCGTTGGCCCGGGCGTCGGCGATGGTCTTGTCCATATAGCTGCTCACGCTGGGGAAGGCGGCCAGATAGTTCTTCAGGAAGGCGTCGGCCTCCTTCACGGTCACGCCGATGTCCTTCGAAAGGCTGTAGGCACCCTTGCCGTACATGATGCCAAAGTTGATGGCCTTGGCACCGGAGCGTACCCGGGGCGTCACCTCGCCCTGGGGGATGCCGTAAATTCTGGCGGCGGTGCTGCGGTGGATGTCCTGACCGCTGCGGAAGGCCTGCTGCATGTGCTCGTCGCCGGTGACGTGGGCCAGGATGCGCAGCTCGATCTGGCTGTAGTCGGCGTCCACCAGCACGCAGCCCGGCTTTGCGATGAAGTAGGCGCGCAGCTGGCTGCCCAGCTCGGTGCGGATGGGGATGTTCTGCAGGTTGGGGTTATCGGAGGAAAGACGTCCGGTGCGGGCCTCGGTCTGATTGAAGGTGGTGTGGATGCGGCCATCCTCGCCGATGACCTTGAGCAGGCCCTCCACATAGGTGGAGTTCAGTTTCTGGTAGGCGCGGTACTGCAGGATGTCCTCCACCAGCGGGTAATCCCGCAGAGCTTCCAGCGTCTCTGCGTCGGTGGACCAGCCGCGCTGGGTCTTTTTGCCGTGGGGCAGGCCCATGGTGACAAAGAGCATCTCGCCCAGCTGCTTGGTGCTGTTGGGGTTGAAGCTGGCGCTGCCGGTCTCCATGTGGATGCGGGTGAGCACCTGTTCCAGCTCGCTGCGCAGCTTCACGCCGAACTGGTCGATGCCGTCGCGGTCCACCAGCATGCCGATGCGGGTCATGTCCGCCAGCACCTGTGCCAGCGGGAACTCGATCTCGTTGTAAAGGGGGTCCTCGCCGCAGGCGGTGATCTCGGCCTTCATCTTGGCGAACAGGTCCGCCAGACGGCCTGCGTCCGGGTAGTCTGTGCAGGTGAAGGCGGCAGCCGCCTTGTAGCTGGGCACCAGCTCACCCACCTGATACTTGGAAGCCGATGCGTCCAGCAGGTAGGCGGCCAGTTTGCCGTCCCACACGATGCTGCTGCCCCAGCCGCCGGCGGCCATGGCCTTGGCGTAAAGCGGCGCGGAGTTGAACACATCCAGCGTCACATCCGGGTCATCCAGCAGGCGCACGAGCTCTGCGTCTTCCAGCGGGTAAACGGTGGTGCCCTGCACGGCGTACCAGCTCTCGGGCTGCAGCACCACGTTGTGGACGCCCTGCTTGCCCATCACGGGGGGGCGGGACGCCACCAGATAATGCCCGGCAGGGGTCAGCGACAGCGGTGCGATCTCTGCCTCGGGCAGGTTCGCGGTCTCCTCCTCCAGATTGGCGGGCACGATGCCGCCCAGCCCGAAGCGCTGGATCAGGGAGTGGATCTCCAGCTCCTGCAGCATGCGCACGGCTTTGGGCTTGTTGCCCTCGCCGATGGCGTAGGCACCCTCGGCGGTGTCGATGGGCGCATCGGTGCGGATGGTGCCCAGGGTGTGGCTCAGCTGGGCCAGCTCGCGGCATTCCAGCAAATGTTCCCGCTGCTTAGGCTTGATGCGCTTGTCGTCGATGTGCTCATACACCCCTTCCAGCGAACCGAAGTTCTGCACGAGGGAGAGGGCGGTCTTTTCGCCGATGCCCCGCACGCCGGGGATGTTGTCGGAAGCATCGCCCATCAGGCTCTTGACCTCGATGAGCTGCTTGGGCTCGATGCCGTATTTTTCGCGGATGGCGTCCACATCCATGGTCACGGTCTTGCTGCGGCCCAGCGCTGTGGTGGCCAGCAGCACCGTGGTGGTGTCGCTCACCAGCTGCAGGCTGTCGCGGTCTCCCGTGGCAAGGAAGCAGTCGTCCTGCCGGGCCGCGCAGGCGGCGGCCAGCGTGCCCAGGATGTCGTCGGCCTCCCAGCCTTCGGCGGTGACGATGCGATAGCCCAGGTCCGTGAGGATCTCCTTCAGCACCGGCATCTGCTGGGCCAGCTCGTCCGGCATGCCGTGGCGGGTGGCCTTGTAGCCCTCGTACATCTTGTGGCGGAAGGTGGGGGCCTTCAGGTCAAAGGCCACAGCCACTTCGTCGGGCTGGGACTCCTTCAGCAGGGAGAGCATGATATTCAGAAAGCCGAAAATGGCGTTGGTATAACGGCCGTCCTTGGTGGTCAGCAGCTTGATGCCGAAAAAGGCGCGGTTGGCGATGCTGTTGCCGTCAATGACCAGTAAACGCATAGTCGTGTTCCTCCATTGCATTATTACACATCTTATAGTATAGCACAAAACGGCATCCAGCGGGGGATTTTTAAAGAAAAAACAAAAAAGCCTTCCTCCTGTGTGGGGGGAAGGCTCTCACAAAGTTACTCCTCGATGCGGATCGCGCTCACGGGGCAGGCGTTGGCGGCGTCCACTGCCTGGGGGACCTCCTCCGGCGGGATGGGGCCGGGCTCGGCCACAGCCAGAACGCCCTCCATGTGGAACACGGCGGGGCACAGTCCGGCGCACTGGGTGCAGCCGATGCACAGATCAGGGTCAACGTATGCGTTCATGGGGAAAACCTCCTTTTGATGATGCCTTGCAGGCAGTATGGCCCGCTTTGCCGCAAATTATGCCTAGGCAGCCGCCCGCTGCTGTGGTACAATAAAGATTCAGGAGGGCGATACCATGAATATTCAGATCTTCGGCACCACCAAGTGCTTTGACACCAAAAAGGCCCAGCGCTATTTCAAGGAGCGGGGCATCAAGTTCCAGATGATCGACCTGAAGGAAAAAGGCATGAGCCGCGGCGAGTTCGAGAACGTTTCCCGCGCGCTGGGCGGCTGGGAAAAGCTGGTGGACCCCAATGCCAAGGACAAGCAGACCCTGGCTTTGCTGGACGCGCTGGTGGACTGGCAGAAAGAGGATAAGCTCTTTGAGAACCAGCAGCTGTTCAAAACGCCCATCGTGCGCAACGGCCGCAAGGCCACCGTGGGTTACCAGCCGGACGTGTGGAAAACCTGGGAATAAACGGGTATTGCACGCACTTTCACAAAAAAACCACGGCCAATGTTTTGCACAACGCGGCAGTATGTGGTATACTGAGCTGTAAAGCATTGAACGCTGGGAGATAAAATAACTATGAAACATTATATTACCCCCGAAGAACACGCACGGCAGCAGCGCCGCCGGGGCCGTCAGGCGCTGGGGCTGCTGGTGGCTGTGCTGGTGCTCGTCGGTTTTGTCACGGTGCTGCGCGCCGGTGTGGGGCTGGTGGCGAACCTGTTCGACGACACTGCCCAGAAGCAGGAATACGAAGATAAGCTGGAAGGCCTCGTGCTGTTCGACCCCATGCCCTTTGACGGCATTGAGAACATTGACGACCTGACCCTGCGCGAGGCGGCCGTCTGGGGCTGCATCTACAGCATCCAGGAGACCCAGGGCGGCTTTGACAACTACAACACCGACCCCGACACCGAACAGCTGCTGCTGCCTTCGGTGGATGTGGATGCCTATCTGGCAAAGCTGCTGGGCCCGGGCTTCAAGCTCACCCACCGCAGCTTCGACATGGAGGATATGACCATCGAGTTCGATGAATCCACCCAGTGCTACAAGATCCCGGTCACCGGCACGGTGGGCTATTACCGCGCAACGGTCACCAGACTGTTCAAGCGCGGCGGCAAGCTGCACGTCACGGTGGGCTACATCCCCACCACCAGCACCGATGACAGCATCATCAACTCGTCTTCGGATACGCCCACCAAATATATGGACTATCTGTTCGAGCGCCAGAGCGGCAGCTGGTATCTCACCGGCCTGACCGAGAGCGATACCAAGCCCGAAAGCACCGATACGGCTTCGCTGGCAAGCCAGCCGGAGCCCATGGCCGAGAGCGACGTAAACGACGCCATCCTCGCCGCAGCCGGTTCGGATTCTGCCGACAGTGCCGCCGCGGACAGCACCGCCGCCGAGGACGCTGCGGACGCCCAGAGCCTGGACGAGAGCGCCGACAGCACCGAAGCGCAGGCGGACGACAGCGCCGCCAGCCCGGCTGCATAAAAAACAGCAAACGCAAAGCCCGGATGTGAGGAGTCTCACACCCGGGCTTTTTGTGCGTTATTTTAGGTCAAATTTCACGACCACCAGCCGGTACCACAGATACGGCACCATATTCCAGATCATCCACAGCTCCATCAGAATGTAGTTTGGCAGGTCTTTCAGTCGGAAGGGCCGTTTGCCCAGCTGGCCGTTTTTCAGCAGGGCAAAGGCTTCGTGCATGCCCTTGTCCCACGCCTCGCCAAAGCCCTGCCTGTGGAACTTGTAGCACTTGAGCAGGTAGCCCACCGCCAGCGGGATGAAGTTGAGGAGCAGCATCAGCAGCGGTTCGTTTTTGAGTGGCAGCAGGATGCTGTTGCGGCCGCTCTGCTGGCTCTTGAAGGCGTTGTAGCGCACCGCGCCGGTGCTGGCACCGCAGATGTGGTAGCACTTGGCGGTGGGGCAGATGATATTTTTGTAGCCCGCGTTGTTGGCGCGCCAGCTCAGGTCCACATCCTCAAAGTAGGCGAAGAAGTTCTCGTCAAAATTGCCGATCTCGTCCAGAATGCTCTTGCGGTAGAGGGCCGCACCGCCGCAGGCCGAGAAGATGCGCTTTTGCTTTGTGTAGCGGCTGGCCCGGCGGCCGTCGCCGGTCTTGCAGGCAAAGCCCATCCAGGTGACGTAGTCGCCCGCATCGTCGGCCAGCTCCCGGTCAAAGTGGCGGATCATCAAACTCTGCACCGCGAAGATCTTGGGGTCCGACTCGGCGGCGCGGATGAGCTCGGCCAGCCACTGGGGCTCGGCAAAGGCGTCGTTGTTGAACAGCACCACATATTCGCTGTCAGCCAGGGCGATGCCCTGGTTCACCGCGTGGGAAAAGCCGGTGTTGGTGCCGTTTTCGATGAGGGTGAAGTTCTCACGGCTGCAGTAGCTGCGGGCCTGCTCCAGGCTTTCATCGGTGGAGCCGTTGTCCACCACGATGAGTCGGAAGCTCTGCTCGGTCTGGGCGTAGACCGACTCGATGGAATCCTTCAGCCAGCCCTTGCCGTTGATGTTCGGGATAACGATCGTCGCTTTAACCATAAATACTCCTGTATCTTTGTGCACGTTCACGCAGACAGTATAGCATATCTGCACGCAAAAAGAAACCGCATCCCGGCGGGACGCGGCTTCCATACAGCAAAAAATCAGGCAGCGAGGGCTTTTTCGATGTTGGCCAGCAGGGTGTCGTGGTCCTCGGCACAGACAAGGACCACTTCGCCGGTGGAGGCGACCGTCACGGTGGCGGCCTTGGCGATCTGATACTGGTCCTCAAGGTAGTGCTCCATGGACTGCTGCTCGCTGGCCACATAGGCTTCCAGCGCGGCCTTCACGGCGTCGGTCTTGCCCTCGGCAGGCTTCACGATGGCCACGGCGTAGCTGCGCACCATCATGGAGGAGACAGAGGCGGCAAGGTCGGTGTACATGTCGTCTTCCAGGTTCAGCAGGGGCAGGATCATGTTCTTCACCTCGTCGTCCAGCTGGTCGGCGTCGTACTCGGCGCTGTAGCCGTCGATGGCGGTGAACTTGCCGTCCTCACCTTTGGTGAAGATCATGTCGTATTCGTTCTCCTCGTCGCTGCGGGCGTCGTGGAGGATCTGGGAGTAGTCCTTCGGGGTGGTGCTGTCGGCCTTGCTGCCGGCAGAGCAGCCCACGAGTGCCAGCAGGCACAGGCCGGCAAGCAGGGAAGCAATGATACGTTTCATAAATGAAGTCCTTTCGTGTGTGAAAATCTTCGTGTGAAAGCGGGCGCAGCGGTTTTGAAGCTATTGTGTGCTGTTTTGCGCCTGCTATCCATAATACGAAAGAACACCCCGGCAGAATTGCACCGCAAACGTAACCATTTTATGAACAGCGTTACAGCATAAGGGCATCCAGCTCGCCGTGGTTCACCGGCGTGGAAAGGATGATCTGGGTGCTGGTGGTGCCCAGCTTCTGGAACTGCAGGATCAGGTGTTCCAGCTGGGGCATGCTGCCGCAGCTCACCTTGACAAGGAAGGTGTATGCACCCGTGACGTGGTAGCACTGCAGCACTTCCTTGCTGCTCTGCAGCAGCTCCAGAAAGGCATCCTGCTTGGAGGGAGCCACCGAAAGACTGATGAGGGCATCCACATACATGCGGTCGGCGGGGCGGTTGAGGGTGACGGTGTAGCCGCTGATGATGCCGTCGGTCTCCAGCTTGTGGATGCGGCTGGAAACGGCGGGGCTGGTGAGCGACACCTGCTCGGCGATCTCCTTCACCGGCATCCGGGCGTTTTTGGCCAGAAGGGAGAGAATCTTGCGATCCAGATCGTCCATGGGAATTCTCCTTTGAAAATATGTTGGAATGTATAAAATTTTTTGAAAGTAAAGTTTTATTGTTGTGGCAAAAGCACAAAGGACAGAAAAGGTCGGTCGGATTTGGCTTTGTGTTAATTATATAAAGTTTTGCCGGAAAAGTAAAGACTTAATTTAAAGCAAAAACGGAAAAATTTGTTTGACAAGAAAAGAAAAAGGCGTATAATACATCATGCAAGGCAGCGCCAAACCAAAAGCGCCTGCCCCCTTAAAAATTGAGATTCACCACTTTATATACTTTCCCACCCCTCTATACACAAAAACCCGCTGCCAGGCGGGTTTTTGTGTTTGTTGGGGATTTTTTGAAGAATGATGCACCTGCGGCATGATGTCTGCTGACGCAGATGATGTTTGCGTTGCAAAATGATGTGCGCTGCGGCACATGGGGAACGGCTGTGCGGATGCTCCCACAGGGAGTCGGCGCAGTCAGGTGCTGTTACTATCTACGACCCCTTCCCGGTGAAAACGAAACCCAGAAACGCCCGCAGGCGTTTCTGGGTTTCAAATTAAAAATAATTTTCCGCTAAACATGGCCAGAGTGCAACAGCGACGACCGCTGCCTGTGGCAGAAACAGGGAGGAACTGTTGGGGCAGCGGCCTGCAAGATGCGAGTGCCGCTCCAAGGCACGAAGCAGACGCAGGGTGCCGCAACCCGTAGGCGGAGGCCATTCTGAATGCTCTCAATTATTCCGGAATGGAATCGACCCTGCTTTTCTTCACCCGGCGGAACATCACCAGTGCAATGCACAGCGTGACCATTTCGCCGACGGCCAGCGGCACCCAGACGATGCGCACGTTCCCAGCCCCGGTCACCATCCGGCTCAGCAGCCACACCGGCGGCAGAACAAAGAGCACCTGACGGCACAGCGAGATCACCAGCGATTCGATGCCGCATTCCAATGCCTGAAACACGCCCTGAAAGGCAATGCACAGCCCGGCAAACACAAAGCCCAGCGAGACGATGCGCATACAGTCGATGCACATGGGCAGGGTCGTCTCGGACAGCGAGAACAGCCCGGCCAGCGGGGCGGCGAACAGCTCCACGCTGAGACAGCCTGCCAGCATCAGGATCGAGGTGTAGATCAGGCCCCAGCGGATGCCGTCCTTCACGCGCTGACGGTTCTGTGCGCCGTAGTTGAAGGAGACGATGGGCGTGATGGCGTCGCGCACGCCAAAAGCCGCGAAGATGATGAGCTGCTGGATCTTATAGTACAGGCCATAGACGGTGACGGCGTTCTGGCCCACCTGCGGGATGCCGCCGAGGATGAGGTTGAGCGAGTAGGTCATGACGGTGAGCAGTGCCTGCGAGATGATGGCGGGCAGGCCGATGGCGTAAATGCCCAGAATGGTGCGGCGGTCGGGTTTGAAATAGCAGAAGTTGTTTTTGATTTCGACGTTTAAGTGCAGATGGAATGCAAGGCCCAGCCCCATGCTGACCAGCTGGCCGACGACGGTAGCCCATGCGGCACCGCGTACGCCCAGCTCCGGCAGGCCGCACCAGCCGTAGATCAAAAACGGGTCCAGAATGATGTTCACCACAGCACCGGCGATCTGTGCAATGGTGGAATACAGCGAGCGGCCCGTGGCCTGCAGCACTTTTTCGTACACCGAGAACAGCACGATGCCGAAGGGGATGCCGCAGCAGATGTGCAGATAATCAATGGCCATGTCCAGCACTTCCGGGCTGATGCTGCCGCCTGCGCTCTGCGAGTACACATAGGGCCGCACGCCCAGCAGGCTGAACAGCATGAACACAGCAGAGAGGATGATGGCCAGCATCTGCGCATTGCCGACGGTGCGGTTTGCGCTTTCCCGGTCACCCAGCCCCAGCAGCTTTGCCAGCAGGGCATTCGTGCCCACGCCGGTGCCGATGGACACGGCCACCATGAACAGCTGTACCGGGAAGGCAAGGCTCAGGGCGGTGAGGGCATCCTCGCCGCCGGTGGTCATGCGGGCAAGATAGGCGCTGTCCACCACGTTGTAGGCAGCCTGCAGAATCATGGATAGCACGATGGGCAGGCCGATGCGGAACATCAGTGGTGCAATGGGCTGCACCGCCATTTTATTTTGCGAACTGGTTTGCATAAAAGCATTTCCTCCTTTGTTTTTTGGGCAAAAAAGAAAACGAGCGGCAGCAACTGGATTTACGCAGTTACTGCCACTCGTTAGGACTTTATTCTATCAGAAACAGCACCAAAAATGCAAAGGCGTTTTTGTACAAATCGCGCACGGCTTTTTTGCAAAATCTTGTTCAGGTTCAGACCAGATATCCTTCAAAGCAATGCAGGTCTTCGGTTTTTACGATGCCCTCCAGGTACAGGCCGTCCTCCCGGTACTCCTCCACCTGCACGCTGCCGCGCTCCCGCATGGGGGCGGCAAGACCCAGCTTATCGTAGGGCAGCAGCACCCGCAGGGTGTGCACTCGGTCACTGAGCACTTCGTCCAGCTTTGCCAGCAGCTTGTCCAGGCCGTAGCCGGTCTTGGCGCTGGTGAGCAGGATGTCCGGGTCGAAGCTCATGCTGTTGGATTTGTCGCACTTGTTGTACACGGTCAGGCGGGGGATGTCGGCGCAGTCCAGGCCGTCCAGCACTTCGTCGGTGACGGCCAGCTGTTCTTCGCGCTGCTCGTCGCCCGCATCGGCCACACGGACGATGACGTCCGACCATGCGGCTTCTTCCAACGTGGATTTGAACGCTTCCACGAGATTGTGCGGCAGGCGGGAGACAAACCCGACCGTGTCCACCAGCAGCACGGCCATGCCGCTGGGCAGCACCAGCTTGCGGCTGGTGGGGTCCAGCGTGGCGAACAGCATGTCTGCTTCGGCCACACTGGGGCCGCACAGGGCGTTCATCAGGCTGGATTTGCCCACATTGGTGTAGCCCACAAGGCTGACCACCGGCATGCCGGTCTTGGCACGGGCCTTGCGGCTCTCGCCCCGGCGCTTTTCCATCTCGGCCAGCTTTTCGGCCAGCGCGTCGATGCGGGCGTGCACATGGCGGCGGTCCAGCTCCAGCTTGGTCTCACCGGCACCACGGCGTGCACCACCGCCGCCGCCACCACCACCGCCCTGACGGCTGAGCGCCTCGCCCATGCCCTGCAGGCGTGGCAGGCGGTAGCGCAGCAGGGCCAGCTCGGTCTGCAGCTTGCCTTCGTTGGTAACAGCACGGCTGCGGAAAATTTCCAGAATGAGCATGGTGCGGTCGATGACCTCCAGCCCGCCCAGTGCGTTCGAAATGTTGCGGATCTGGCTGCCGGTCAGCTCGCCGTCAAACACGGCGCACTCGGCACCCAAGGTCTCAGCAGCAAGGGATGCTTCTTCCAGCTTGCCGCTGCCCAGCACGATGCCGGTCTCCGGGGTCTGGCGCTTCTGGGTCACCTGCGCCACGGCCTCCATGTGGTTGGCTTCGCACAGGGCAGAAAGCTCTGCCAGGCTGCGGTCACAATCCCACAGGCCCTGATCCAGTGCCAGCAGGATGACCTTCGTCGGGGGTGTTTCCACCAAAATATCGTAAAGTTCGCTCAAAATAAGTCCTTTCTTTGATAATGCGCTCTTGTTAATAGATAACTTTTGCACTCCACCGGGGTGCCGTCGAATTTGTGGTCCACCGAGTCGTGGTCGTACACAAACCCAGCCTTTTCCATCACCCAGCCACTGGCGGGGTTCGCTTTGGCGTGGCAGCAGGTGAGGAAGGGAGCGTCCGTTTGGGTGAACCAGTAGTCCGCCACGGCCCGCAGCGCTTCGGTGGCAAAGCCTTTGTTCCACCACGCCCGTCCGAGACAGTAGCCTGCTTCCCACACGCCGTCTGCGCAGTCCAGCTGCGGCCAGAGCGCTTTCTGTGCCGGGTCACCCAGCAGGGTGTTGAAGATGCTGATGCTGCCGAACACCTGCCCGCTGCTTTTCTCCACAATGGCCCACTGGTAGTAGTCCGGGTTCGGGTAGAGGGTGGCCCAGGCGGCCAGCAGGCCCACCGTTTCCAGCTCGTTTTTGTGGGGTTCCCACCGCAGCCAGCGGGTCACCTCCGGGTCGGATGCCCAGTTCTGGTACATCTGCCCGGCATCTTCCGGCAGCAGGCGGCGCAGCAAAAGCCGTTTCGTTTCCAGCTCCTGTGTCCCTACATGGCGCATGGCGCACACCTCCCCAATTTATAAAGTATGCATAGGATAGCACAAATTTGGCGTTCCTGCAAGCGCAGCGGCGAAAAAATGCTTGACCGGACCGCTTTTGTGCATTACACTTAAAACCGACTACTTTTCTAGGGAAAAAGGAGACCCCACCATGAAGGATGTGCGCGAAATTCTGAAAAAACGCCCGCTGCTGTTCGACGGCGGCATGGGCACCTATTATAAAGCTGCGCCCGGTCAGGAGTGCGAGCAGGCGAACCTGCTGGACCCGGAGGGCATTCAGGCTGTGCACCGCGCCTATCTGGCGGCGGGTGCGGATGCCGTCAAAACCAACACCTTCGGCCTGCCCCGCATGGCGGCGGCACAGAACCCGGTGTGGGAAGCGTTGGCCGACGAGGGCTGGAAGCTGGCGGTGCAGGCTGCCGCCGAGACCGGCGCGGCGGTGTTTGCCGACATCGGTCCGGCCCCGGACACCGAAGCCCAGCCTGCTGCACAGCTGTACATCGCGCTGGCGGACCGGTTCGCCGCGCTGGGCGCGAAGAACTTCCTGTTTGAAACTCTCAGCACCGACACCGGCGTGACTGAAGCAGCACAGCACATCAAAAAAACGGTGCCGGACGCCTTCATTCTGGTGTCCTTTGCGGTGCTGCCGGACGGCTACACCCGCGAGGGCCGCCACTGCGCGGAGCTTGTGCGCCGTATGACTGAAAGCGGCGTGGTGGATGCCGTGGGACTGAACTGCGTGTCTGCTCCGGGTGCCATGCGCGCGCTGGTGCAGCGGCTGGGCGGGACGAAGCTGCCGCTTTCGGTCATGCCCAATGCAGGCTACCCGGTGGTCACCCGCACCCGGGTGCAGTACCAGGGCAGGCCGGAATATTTTGCCCGGGAGCTGGCCCGCATCGCGGCCGAATGCAGCGGCGTGCGCATTCTGGGCGGCTGCTGCGGCACGACGCCGGAGCACATCGTGGCTTTGCGGGGGGCGCTGGACGCCCTGCCGGACGCCCTGCCCGCTGCCCCGGCGGCAGAAATCTCCACCCCTGCGAAGCCGGAAGTGGAAAAAGACGACGCCTTCCTGCGCAAGCTGAACGCAGGGAAAAAGGTCATTGCCATTGAGCTGGACAGTCCCAAGGATGCCGACTTGACCGGCTATCTGGATGGTGCCCGCCGCCTGCAGGCCGCCGGGGCGGAACTTTTGACCATTGCGGACTGCCCCATTGCCCGGGCGCGGATGGATTCTTCGCTGGTGGCCTGCCGGGTGCACCGGGAGCTGGGGCTGAACGTGCTGCCCCACATGACCTGCCGCGACCGCAACCTGAACGCCACCAAGGCCCTGCTGCTGGGCCTGTACGCCGAGGGCGTGCGGGAGGTGCTGGCCATCACCGGCGACCCCATCCCCACCGCCGAGCGCGACGAGGTGAAGAACGTGTACCAGTTCAACTCCCGCAAGCTGGCGCAGTACATCGTCTCGTTGGCCGGGGAGGGCAGGGAGATGCCCAGCCCCATGACGGTGTTCGGCGCACTGAACCTGAACGCCCGCAACTTTGATGTAGAGCTGCGCCGCGCTGTGGAAAAGATGGAAAACGGCATGAGCGGCTTCCTCACCCAGCCGGTGCTGTCGGCGCAGGCAGTGGAGAACCTGAAAAAGGCCCGGGAGACGCTGGGCGAAAAAGCCAAACTGCTGGCGGGCATCATGCCGGTGGTGAGCCAGCGCAACGCCATCTTTATGGAAAACGAGATCAACGGCATCCATGTGGAACAGGCCATCATTGACCGCTTTGCCGGGCTGGACCGTGCCCAGGGCGAAGAACTGGGGCTGGAAGTTTCGGTGCAGGCGGCACTTGCGGCCGCCCCCTATGCCGACGGCTTCTACCTGATGACCCCCTTCAACCGTGTGGCCCTGATGGAGCGGCTCATTGCACGGCTGAAGGAAGAAGTAATCGCAGATTAAAATGGCCGACGCCTACGGGTTGCGGCACCCTGCGTCTGCTTCGTGCCTTGGAGCGGCACTCGCATCTTGCAGGCCGCTGCCCCAACAGTTCCTCCCTGTTTCTGCCACAGGCAGCGGTCGTCGCTGTTGCACTCTGGCCATCTTTAGCGGAAAAATAGTTTTGTTATAGAGCAAATCCGGCAGACTGCGGTCTGCCGGATTTGCGTTTTTCACGAATGGGGCCGAAACCACAGGACGCAGCAGAACAAATTCTGATATAGAAAAAAGTAATTGACAAACCGCACAAAAAACGCTATATTCTTTTTATAAATGCGTTGAAAAAGAGTGCGCGCTGTTTTTGCCGTTCAGAGAGCCGGGTACTTTGCTGTGAGCCCGGTACGGCCCGGCAGTGTGCTGTCACTTTGGAGCAGGAGCGGTGAGCCGGGAGCCGGTGAGCCGCTCTCGGAACTGCCCCACGTTACTGGGGCATCAAGGGGCGCAGAATGTTCTGCGCAATTTGGGTGGTACCGCGGTATGTAAATTTACACAGCCGTCCCATGGAACGTTCCGTGGGGCGGCTTTTTTTTTTTTTTTCGTCCCACTCATCAATTTTTATTGGGAGGATACCTATGAAAGAACTCGCAAAGCAGTACGATCCCAGCCAGGTGGAAGACCGCATCTACCAGTTCTGGCTGGACGGCGGCTACTTCCACACGAAGGCCGACCCCGACAAGAAACCCTACACCATCGTCATGCCGCCTCCGAACGTCACCGGTCAGCTGCACATGGGCCATGCGGTGGATAACACCATGCAGGATATCCTGATCCGCACCAAGCGGATGCAGGGCTATGCCGCCCTGTGGGTGCCCGGCACCGACCACGCTTCCATTGCCACCGAGGCCAAGGTCGTGGAGGCCATGCGTGCCGAGGGCCTGACCAAGGAGATGGTGGGCCGCGACGGCTTTTTGGAGCGCGCCTGGGCATGGAAGACCAAGTATGGCAACCGCATCGTCAGCCAGCTGAAAAAGCTGGGCAGCAGCTGCGACTGGGACCGCGAGCGCTTCACCATGGATGAGGGCTGCTCGGAAGCCGTGAAGGAAGTGTTCGTGCGCCTGTACGACAAGGGCCTGATCTACCGCGGCAACCGTATGGTCAACTGGTGCCCCCACTGCAACACCTCCATTTCTGACGCCGAGGTGGAGTACGAGGAGAAGGACGGCAATTTCTGGCATCTGCTGTACCCGGTCAAGGAGACCGGTGAGATGCTGGAGCTGGCTACCACCCGTCCTGAGACCATGCTGGGCGATACTGCTGTTGCTATCAACGGCGACGACCCCCGCTATGCCCACCTGCACGGCTGCCATGTGGTGCTGCCCCTGCTGAACAAGGAGATTCCCATCGTCTGCGATGAGCACGCCGATATGACCAAGGGCACCGGTGTCGTGAAGATCACCCCCGCCCACGACCCCAACGACTTTGAGGTGGGGCTGCGCCATAACCTGCCCATCGTGCGCGTGTTCACCTACGACGGCCACATGACCGGCGCTGCCGACAAGGCTGCCGCCGATGCCCTGTTTGCCGCCGGCAAGAACACCGTCAACGAGCCCGAGGTACTGGACTGCGGCAAGTACGCCGGCATGACCACGCTGGAAGCCCGCAAGGCCATTCTGGCAGACCTGAAGGAGGGCGGCTTCCTGAAGGAGATCGAGCCCCTCAAGCATGAGGTGGGCACCTGCTACCGCTGCCACTCCACCATCGAGCCCATGGTGTCCAAGCAGTGGTTCGTCAAGATGGAGCCGCTGGCAAAGCCCGCCATCGAGAGCGTGGAAAAGGGCGAGATCAAGTTCGTGCCTGAGCGATTCACCAAGAACTATATGAACTGGATGAAGAACACCCGCGACTGGTGCATCAGCCGTCAGCTGTGGTGGGGCCATCAGATCCCGGCCTGGTACTGCGACGACTGCGGCGAGACCGTGGTGGCAAAGTCTGCTCCCTGCGCCTGCCCCAAGTGCGGCGGCGCAAAGCTGACCCAGGACCCCGACACGCTGGATACCTGGTTCTCCTCCGCCCTGTGGCCCTTCAGCACGCTGGGCTGGCCCAATGAGGACAGCGAGGACCTGAAGTATTTCTACCCCACCAACACCCTCGTCACCGGCTACGACATCATCGGCTTCTGGGTCAGCCGCATGATCTTCTCGGGCCTTGCCTACACCGGCAAGGCACCCTTCAGCACTGTCTGCATCCACGGTATCGTGCGCGACAGTCAGGGCCGCAAGATGTCCAAGAGTCTGGGCAACGGCATCGACCCGCTGGAAGTCATTGCCCAGTACGGTGCAGATGCCCTGCGCTTTATGCTGGTGGATGGCTCCACCCCGGGCAACGACATGCGCTACAGCGAGAAGAAGGTGGAAGCTGCCCGCAACTTTGCAAACAAGCTGTGGAACGCCACCCGCTTCGTGCTGATGAACCTGCCCGAGGACTTCGAGCCGGGCCTGCCCAGCGAGGACAAGCTGGACATGAGCGACAAGTGGGTGCTGACCAAGCTGAACCAGGTGGCCGGTGCCATGACCGACAACCTCGACCACTACGAGATGGGTCTGGCTGCCGCCAAGATCAACAGCTTCATCTGGGATGTCTACTGCGACTGGTTCATCGAGATCGCAAAGCCCCGCCTGAACTCCGGCGACGCCGAGCAGGCCGACACCGCCCGCCGCGTGCTGGTGTATGTGCTGGATAAGGCCCTCAAGCTGCTGCATCCCTTCATGCCCTTCATCACCGAGGAACTCTACCAGGCTCTGCCCGGCTCTGCCGAGACCATCATGACCCAGGCCTGGCCCACTGTCGATGAAGCCCACAACTGGGCCGACGAGGAGGAAGCCTTCGAGAAGGTGATGGACTACATCAAGGCTGTGCGTACCATGCGCACCGAGATGAACGTCCACCCCGCCAAGAAGACCAGCATGATCATCGAGACTGCCGATGCCGCCCCCTTCCGGAACGCACAGGTCTATCTGGCAAAGTTCGCCTTCGCCACCGATGTGACCTTCACCGCCAAGTACGAGGGCAGCACCGACGGCATGGTGCAGGTGTCCACCCACGCCGCACGCGGCTTCATCCCCATGATGGAGCTCATCGACCGTGACAAGGAGCTGGCCCGCCTAAACAAGGAAAAGGCCAAGGCCGAGAAGGAACAGGCCATGTTCGCAAACCAGCTCAACAACCCCAAGTTCGTGGAGCGTGCCCCGGCGGCCCTCGTGGAAGACATCCGCAATAAGTACGCCAAGAGCCAGGATAAGCTGGCCAACATCGAGCAGAGCATCAAGGCCCTGGGCTGATCGTGGACGAGAGAACGCAGAACGAACGGCTGTCCCCGTGGGTCATCGTAGGGCGGGTGGTCTTCACCCTTGCCCTCGCGGGGTGCATCTGGTTCATCTTTTCCAATTCCATGGCGGTGGCGCAGGTGTCCAGCGCTTCCAGCGGCCGGGTGCTCACTCTGCTGCAGGGAGCACTGCGCCGTCTGGGCCACCCGGCCCTCGCGCAGCGCCTGACCCAGCATGTCGTGCGCAAGATGGCGCACTTCTGCGAATATATGCTGGAAGGCTTTCTGCTCATGCTGTGTATGCGGGTCTACAGCCGCCATCCGCTGCGCCACATCACCGTGCCCATGCTGGGCGGCGTGCTCACGGCCCTGACCGACGAGACCATCCAGCTCTATTCCCCCGGGCGCAGCAGCCAGGTCACCGATGTGTGGCTGGATTCCGTCGGTGTGCTGGCGGGCATTCTGGCTGCACTGGTGCTCATGGCGCTGTGCAGGCTGCTGTTTCATCATCGTGATAAGGAGTAACCAATGACCATCGAACAGGCAAATCAGTATTTCGCCGCCCTGCCGGACGGCTTTGCCTCCACCGAACAGTTGCGCGCCGCGCTGACTGCGCCGGTGGGCAAAGTTGCATTCGTGGGTGTGGCGGGCACGGCGGGCAAGACCGTGGTGGCCCGCCTGCTGGCGGCTGTCCTGCATGCGCAGGGCATCCACGCCGGTCTGTACCACGCGGGCTGTGAGCCGCTGGCAAAGCGCATCCGTATCGACGACGCCCCGGTGGACGAAGGTCTGCTGGCCTTGACTGCCGACGCCCTTGCCGCCGCCGAGCCGCTCCCACAGGAAGCGGCAGAGCTGGCCGCAGCGGCCAACTGCTTCGGTGCGGCGGGCTGCCAGCTTGCCGTGGTGGAACTGCCGGACGCGGGCCTTGCGGAAGCACTGCCCAACATGCCGGTGTGTGCCGTCACGGCGGTGGGCCCGGACGGCGTGAGCCGCTCGGTGGAACGCCTGGCCGCGCTGGCAGGCGGCGTCATGCGCAAAGGCAGCATCTGCGTCACCGCGCCGGAGCAGCCCAAGGCCGTGCTCAGTGAGCTGATTGTGGCGGCCGGCAAGTGTGACTGTGAGCTGGTGGTGCCGGACCCGGAGGATATCACCTTCCTGGAAGCGGAAAAGTTTGCCAGTAAGGTGGACTACGGCGGCTACACCGTGCCGCTGGCCTTTTTGGGCCGCCACGCGGCGGGCAATGCCGCCATGGCTGTGGAACTGGCACTGGCCCTTTGCCGCAAAGGTTTCGACATCACCGATGATGCCATTCTGGAAGGTCTGGCAGCGGTGGAAAACCGCACCAGCATCCGGGTGGTATCCCAGCGCCCGCTGGTCATTCTGGACGCCTGCCGCACCCCGCAGCAGGCCGCCGCGCTGCTGCGCGTGCTCAACATGGCCAAGGTGCGCCACATGAGCGCCATCATCGGTCTGGCCGAGGAGGAGGGCGCAGAGGCCTTCTTCTCGGCGCTGGAGACCGGCTTGACGCCCGAGGAACAGAAAAAGGATAAATCCACCATGCCCGGCATGAGTGAGAACCCCTTCGATAAGGTGTATCTCGTCACGCCTGAGGGCACCGAGGAAGCACTGACCCGCCGCCTGACCGAGAAGGCAAAGTATCATTTTGATGCTGAGCTGTGCGGCAGCCTAGCTGAGGCCGTGAAGCTGGCCCATGCCAACACCCGCCGCGGCCTGCTGGTCTGCGGCAGCGAGGCGGCAGCCCTGGCAGCCGCTGCCCTGCTGGAAAACAGCTGAGCGACACGCTTTTCTAAAAAATAACGCGAAGGACCCGTACACTGGAACTATGTGTACGGGTCCTTTTTATTTTTACAACGCACAAAGGAGATGGACAAACCATGGCAACGGTGAGCTTCAGCCCGGCGGGCGAGAGCCTTTATGCCTTTCTGGCCGGTGAGATCGACCACGACGCGGCCCAGAGCCTGCGCATCCAGCTGGACGATGCGCTGGTCAGCCGCAGCCCGCAGACGCTGATCCTGGATTTCGGCGGGGTAGGCTTTATGGATTCGTCCGGCATCGGGCTGATTCTGGGCCGTCAGCGCATCGCCTGCACGGTGGGCGCGGCCCTGCGCATCCAGCACGCACCGGCGCAGCTGGGCCGGGTGCTGCAGCTGGCGGGCATTTCCTGCACCGACGCAGGACAGAAGGAGGAGTGAACCATGAAAGCGGAAAATACCACCAAGATCCAGTTTGATTCCCTCAGTGTGAACGAGAGCTATGCCCGGGGCGCGGCAGCGGCCTTTCTGGCCCGGTACGACCCCACCGTGCCCCAGCTGGCGGACCTCAAGACCGCGGTGTCGGAAGCCGTTACCAACTGCATCGTCCACGCCTACCCGGACCGCATCGGCACCGTGACCATGACCATTGCGGTCTATCCCGGCCGCGAGGTGCACATCACGGTGACGGATAAGGGCATTGGCATCCCCAATGTGGAGCAGGCCATGCAGCCGCTGTTCACCACCGGCAACCCGGAGGAGCGCTCGGGCCTGGGCTTTGCGGTGATGCAGAGCTTTATGGATAAGGTCAGGGTCACTTCCAAGCCGGGCAAGGGCACCAAGGTGCTGCTGGTCAAACGCCTGACCCAGCGGGAGGGTACATAAAAGGAAAGGCGGTCAGAAGCATGGTATCGGATAAGACCCGGCGGGAAAGCTTTATTGAACAGAATCTGGGGCTGGTGCATTCCTGCGCCGGGCGGTTCCGGGGCAGGGGCATTGAGTACGACGACCTCTACAGCGCAGGCTGCATGGGGCTTGTTAAGGCCTGTGATAATTTTGACACATCACGCGGCGTCTGCTTTTCCACCTATGCAGTGCCGGTGATCCTGGGCGAGATCAAAAAGCTGTTCCGAGACGGCGGCACCGTCAAGGTGAGTCGCTCTTTGAAGGAGCTGGGGATGCGGGTGCAGGCGGCACGGGAGCATCATATGAAGATATGCGGCGCAGAGCCGACCCTTTCGCAGCTGGCAGAAGAACTGGATGAACCGGTAGAAAACATCACGCTGGCAGTCCAGGCGGCGCAGCCTGCAGTGAGCCTGACGCCGGAGAACGGTGAAGACGGTGACCGGCAGCTGGACATCCCGGTGGAATCGCCCGAAGAAGCATTGGCAGATAAGATCAGCCTGGCGGAAGTGATCGAAGCGCTGCCGGAACAGGATAAGCAGCTGATCCGGCTGCGCTTCTATGGGAACAAGACCCAGAGCGAAACGGCAAAGCTCCTGCACACGACGCAGGTGCAGATCTCCCGGCGGGAGCGAAAGATCTTATCGCAGCTCCGGCGGCAGCTTCTGGGAGATTAGACGTCATACTTTCCAGATTCAAAAGAAAAAACTGGGCAAAAAGTCAAAAGACGGATTTCGTTGAAAAAATATAAAGAAAAGGCTTGCTTTTTGTCGGGTGCCGTGCTAAAATACATTACTGTCAGGCGGACATCCGACAGAATGAAACACTTCGAAACGGACGCCCTAACGTGAAGAATCGATGAGCTTCGACGAGAAGCTCAAAAATAATTCCAAAAAGTGCTTGACAAGTTATCGCGAAAGTGATAAAATAAACAAGCTGTCAGCCGCAAGGCTGAGGCGCACAGGACCTTGAAAATTGAACAATATCGAAAAACTTGTAAGGAACCTTTATGTGTTTGGAAAAACACTTAAAACAATTCCAAAAGTAATTCACACAGGACGCAAGCGATTGCGTGCTGAGCGAACAAGATTTAACACTTTTAAGTGATAAATATCATTTATAAAGAGTTTGATCCTGGCTCAGGACGAACGCTGGCGGCGCGCCTAACACATGCAAGTCGAACGAGCGAGAGAGAGCTTGCTTTCTCGAGCGAGTGGCGAAC
>NZ_NMTR01000052.1 GCF_002549775.1 Faecalibacterium langellae
TACTTTTCTTGGTAGAATTTGATTTCATCACCATCTTGAACTTTAAGTTGATTAGCAGCTTTCTCACCGATTTTTCCATTGACATCAAACATCCAATAAATCCCCTTCTCCTTGTCTTGAGAAATTCCATCAATTTCAGTAATAAAACCATCATTTTCTTGAACAGGATATATTTCTTTTAAAACATCAAGGACCGTATCACCTTTTTTGAATTCTACGGATTTTTTCTTACTTTCCTTTTTAGTTTTTAAAATCAAAGTAACCTGGCCTTGACCCTTAGACTGATGATTGTTTGTGCTACTAGTAGGTTTAGCAGACTCATTTTTTCCACAAGCACCTAAAGTAACAAGAGAAAAGGCAAGAGCTAAACATATCAATAATTTTTTCATTTCAAAAGTCTCCTAAAAATAGACTGAATAAATGGATAGAATAGAAGCGTCGATACTGCATGATAAGTATCATAAAGAAGGCCAGAAACAACAAAGGTAAGACCGCTCTTAAATAGGAGGCCATAACTATAATCCAAGAGAACTCCGTAGAGAAAGGATAAAATAGTTACTAAAGCAATCTGACAAACAAGTGATAACCTAGGTGCAATCAAGCTCCAAAGAGCCATCAAAATGCCGAAGGCCAAGATTTGATTAAAAACCCAGGGACCAAACCCAAAGATGAATCCTGAGATTGACATGGTCAAAGCCATAATCAAGAAACCATCTACTAACCCCAAATAAAGGACAGACACAAAAAACATAGCTGTAATAGGCTGAATATTAGGTAATCCTATAAATGCTGACCGCAATCCTACTGCCAGTGCTGACAAAATGGCTATCCGAGCCATTCGTTGAATCGTTAGTTTCATATATCTATTATGCCAGAAATAAGTTGAATTGACTAGGTATGATACTTATTTATTTAATTAAAAAAGAAAATAACTGCTAAAAGAAAGAGGCCAATCACATGATTAGCCTTCCCTGAATTACATTTGTTTCAAGCGTTCCACCCGTTCTGAAATTGGTGGGTGAGTATAAAAGAACTTCTGCAAACCAGATTCTTTTTTAGGGTCATTGATAAAGAGGGCTGCGCTAGCATCATCCACGTGATGTTGCATTGGCGCACTATTATCAAGTTTGAGCAGAGCGTTAATCATACCT
>NZ_NMTR01000053.1 GCF_002549775.1 Faecalibacterium langellae
GAAGGTCAACTGTCAAAAGACGGTCAACACCTGCTACCTCGAGCATATTAGCAACCAACTTAGATGTGATTGGTTCACGTGAACGTGCCTTTCGATCTTGACGTGCATATCCATAATAAGGCATAACAACATTGATTGTCTCAGCGCTAGCACGTTTTAGCGCATCAACCATAATCAAGATTTCCATCAAATTATCATTTACACGAGAGCTTGTAGATTGAAGCATAAAAACGTGATGACCACGAATACACTCTTCAATATTAACTTGAATCTCACCATCTGAAAATTCACGAACACTTGATCTTCCAAGTTCAATACCAATTTTATCAGCAACTTTTGCTGCTAATTCTTGGTTAGACGACAAAGCAAATAACTTTAAATTCGTATAAGACATGATTTCCTCCAAAATATCTACTAGACCATTCTACCTTTTTTAAGTTGATTTTCAACGCCAAATAAATGGTGTCACATGAACTTAACAAGGATAAAAATACTTCCCCTTAGTCTAGAATTTTTTTCAAACACCATTATTTTCTCAGGATGAATATATTATTTATATAAAATAAAAGCGATTCGAGAATATCCGAATCGCTTTTGTTGTACTCATTATGGATAAATATAATATACAGAACCACCATGCGCTGATGATGTTGGATCAAATGTACCACGGTAGTTACCGATTAACATGTTACCAGCATAGTTCGATTCCATAACTTGAATTGAATTTACACCTGATGCTGATGTAACATAAGCTACGTGACCATAACCACCACCATCATTTGGCCATACCGCAATCGCACCGGCTACTGGAGTTGTACCTACTGAGTGACCAGCTGCTTGCGCACTAGCAATCCAGTCTTTAGCATTACCCCAATTATTACCAGCCCATGGAGCCAATGATTTCGCACCCCAAGTACATTGTCCAACTGGATATGTATTAGGAGTTGATGCTGCTGACACTTTATGTGTTTCAGCAGCTGGTGCAGGAGCTTCTGAAGCAGCTGGTGCAGCTTCTGATGTTACGACAGGTGCTACGCTAACAGGAGCTTCTGAAACAGCTGGTGCAGCTGATTCTGGTTGTACTTCTGATGTTTCTGATGAAGCCGGCTCCTGTGCAGCCTCAGAAGCTGTCGATGTTTCAGAAACTGG
>NZ_NMTR01000054.1 GCF_002549775.1 Faecalibacterium langellae
ATTTTCTGCTAAGTGAACTAAGTGGCGTAAAAAGTCATGCGTTTTTGCTTGGTAATTATAAGTCCTGCCTAAATCATAGATATAACCATTGATATAATCAACTTCTGTCTGACGTCCTTTGTTCATATCTTGGTACATTGACGGATAATGCAGAGGGCTTGTTTCCGCGCTAACATACCGAATAGTCTCCCATTCTTCATCACGACTATTCAGAGGAGTAATGCCCGCTAATTCGGCAACGTTATAAGCTTCATCAATTAATTGACGTCCTAGTTTTTCGGCACCTTCATAATCAATGAATTGTCCCATACGAATTTCAAAAAGGGTGCAAATGGTATTGATGACAGAATTGAACACAACTTTTGTGTAAAGTGTTCCTAAAAAATTATCAGTCAGATTTGGATTGAGGTTTGAGGCTTCAAATTCAGTTATTATCTGCTTTTGAACATCATCGACCGTCCCTGATTGAGCGGCAATATTAATAGAACCAGCACCTGCTTTTCCAATAAAATCAACATCTCCTGCGTCTTTCAAGACCGTTCCAATCAGACAAGTTCCTGCTAAAACTTTTTCAGGCACAAAATAGCGATTGATTTTCTCGATATGTCCCATGCCATTCATTCCTGTGAAAACATATTGATTTTCGTGGAAGAAATGCTTACTTCGTTCGAGCAACTGTGACAAATGCATTTGTTTATCAAAAATGATAAAAACATCTGGTTTCCCTTGGTATTCTTCTGGTGTCTGAATGCTAATTGGAATCAGATGACGATTTTTACCATCACGTGATTGATAAACACCACCTTGTTTTCTAACCGTGTCGATTTGCTCTTCCCACGTATCAATAAAATCCACTTGAGCACCGAGGTGTTCTTTTAATAGCAGCCCAAAACGTAGTCCCATTGCACCACTTCCAAGTACAGCATAAGTCAAAGCCATGTCTTTTCCTCCTTTGATTTAAAAAATTATATCACTTCATCAGTCGAATATGGAGGAAATCAGGTATAAAATTTTCTTATGGCTAGCTATAAATAAAGCCTATAAATAAAGCAATGAAAGATTTCATGTGCTTTTTCAAACAAGTCACTAACTATTAACTTTAATATTGTAATCCAAACTAACAACTTTTTCTGTATAAGCATCGGCTG
>NZ_NMTR01000007.1 GCF_002549775.1 Faecalibacterium langellae
CTTCGTACTGCTTCCCAAGCAGATAGCGTTTCTGTTCGGGACTCAGGTTTCGCCGTCCCAACTGATTCCGGCAAATCCACGCAATGGCTTCTTCGCGGTTCTCAAATCGGAGCGGCATGGTGGAGAAATAAATCTCTGGGTGCTTTTGGAGGATTGCATAACGATTGTGTCCGTCAACAAGTGTGTTGTTCCACACGATCAAAGGAGAAATCAGCTTGCCCTCTTTGAGGATGTTTTCTTCAAGCTGCTTAAATTCATCATCGGTCAGAGGGGGAATCTGAGACTGGAACTCCGGGTCGATTTTCAGATTGATCATACGCACACTCCTTTATCTCTCCTGCTGCGTCTGATCTTCCTCCCGGAAAAAGGACGCAACATTCTGCTTTGCGGTTTTCAGTTTGAGCAGTTCTTCTTTGGCTTCCTTGTACTGCTCGTAGAACGTTGCCTTTTCGGATGCCAATTGCGCGTACTCAGCTTCCAGCTTTTTCGGGCTGGGCAGCTTGGTGAGGTTGTTTGCCTTAAAATAGGCTGCTGCCGCCCGGTACGCTGTCAGCTCTGCACGGTGCTGCTCCTCAAAGACTGCGGGTCGCTTGGCGGTCTTTAACTGCTGTGCGACGCTCTTGGCATTGGCGTAGGCTGTGACATGATAGCGCAGCTCTTTGTTGGCTTTCATGCGACCTTCAAGGTCTTTCACCACTGCCAGTGAATCGTGATACTTGGTTTCCAGTTCGGCGATGCGCTGGTTCAGGTCATCCTCGTTGAGCAAATCTTTCTCCTGCAAGAGGATCAGAGTTTGCGACATGGCTTTGAGGTTGAACTTCTTTGCCCAACATTCGTAGCCAATGCCCTTGCCTTCGGTCAGCTTTGCCTGAATATCGATCAGCTTTGCAAGGTTGGTCGGTTTGGACTGTACCTTGGGTTTGCGCTCTGCGTTTGCCTGCAACGTGGCAAGCACTGCCGCCTTATCGAACTTGTCACCGAGATGTTTCGCTCGAATGAACTTTGTTCTGCCAGTGGGCAGATAGCTGAGCCGACCACGGCTTTCCTTGACCGTGATTCCGTACTGCTGCAAGAGCCTGTCCGAGAAATCTTCAAAGCTCATTGCGGTGTCCAGCACATCCGAGATCTGTTTCCGCA
>NZ_NMTR01000023.1 GCF_002549775.1 Faecalibacterium langellae
CTTCGTACTGCTTCCCAAGCAGATAGCGTTTCTGTTCGGGACTCAGGTTTCGCCGTCCCAACTGATTCCGGCAAATCCACGCAATGGCTTCTTCGCGGTTCTCAAATCGGAGCGGCATGGTAGAGAAATAAATCTCCGGGTGCTTCTGAAGAATCGCATAACGGTTGTGACCATCAACAAGGGTATTATTCCACACGATCAAAGGAGAGATCAGCTTGCCCTCTTTCAGGATATTTTCTTCAAGCTGCTTGTACTCATCGTCCGTCAGCGGCGGAATCTGGGACTGGAACTCCGGGTCAATTTTCAGATTGATCATACGCACACTCCTTTATCTCTCCTGCTGCGTCTGTTCTTCCTCCCGGAAAAAGGACGCAACATTCTGCTTTGCGGTTTTCAGTTTGAGCAGTTCCTCTTTAGCTTCCTTGTACTGCTCGTAGAACTTTGCCTTTTCGGAGGCAAGCTGCGCATACTCGGCTTCCAGCTTTTTCGGGCTGGGCAGCTTGGTGAGGTCATTTGCCTTGAAATAGGCTGCTGCTGCCCGGTATGCTGTCAGCTCTGCACGGTGCTGCTCCTCAAAGGCTGCGGGTCGTTTGGCAGTCTTTAACTGCTGTGCGATTGTCTTGGTGCTGGCATAGGCTGCGACGTGATAGCGCAGCTCTTTGTTGGTTTTCATGCGACCTTCGAGGTCTTTCACCACCGCCAGTGCGTCGTGATACTTGGTTTCCAGTTCAGCGATGCGCTGGTTCAGGGCGTCCTCGTCGGTCAAGTTCTTTTCCTGCAGAAGCTTCACGGTCTGTGCCATAACTTTGAGATTGTGTTTCGTGAGCCAACGCTTATAGCCAATGCCCTTGCCTTCGGTCATTTTCGACTGGATGTCGATCAGTTTCCCGATGGTATCCTGCTTGAACTGCGCCTTGGGTTCGCGTTCGGCGTTTGCCTGCAACGTGGCAAGCACTGCCGCCTTATCGAACTTGTCACCGATGCTGTGCGCCCGGATGAACTTTGTCCTTCCGGCAGGCAGATAGCTGAGCCGACCACGGCTTTCCTTGACCGTGATTCCGTACTGCTGCAAGAGCCTGTCCGAGAAATCTTCAAAGCTCATTGCGGTGTCCAGCACATCCGAGATCTGTTTCCGCA
>NZ_NMTR01000055.1 GCF_002549775.1 Faecalibacterium langellae
ATTGCCACACGCTGCTTTTGTCCACCAGAAAGTTGATTAGGATATTTTTTTAGCAGTTCTAAAAGTCCTAAATCAGAAAGAAGCTCATGCAATTTTTGTTCAGTCAAATTTTGTTTTTTTAGTTTATCTACGAATTTAAACTGTTCTTCGACCGTTAAAAATGGGACTAAGTTATAAGATTGTAAAATAAATCCTATTTTTTCCAATCTTAATTTTGTTTGTTGTTTTTTGGACAAACTGTTAATTGTACTGTCATTTATTTTTACGTCACCATTAGTTGGTGTCTGTAGTCCGCCTGCTATAGTCAAAAATGTAGTTTTCCCTGATCCTGATGGCCCTACAACTAAAATAAGCTGACCGCTTTCTGCTTCGAAATTAATATTTTCTAGTGCTACGTACTTACTACTCCCTTCACCAAAAATTTTTGTGACTGAGTCGAAAATTAGATTTGACATTAAATCAACCTCCAATAATTTTGTAAGGATCAACTTTGGCAATTTGGCGAATTGGTAGCAACGCACCCAACAAGAACATAATAATAATACCGCTTCGAGTTACAATAATATTACTTTTATCGATGACAATGGGTACCTCGCTGGGTAACGTAATAGCTGTTATTTCACCTAATATAATGGCTATAATAACGCCAATAACTGACATAATAAATGATTGAAATAACGTACTCAAAACAAGATATTGCGTTGAGACTCCTTGCGCCTTCAAGACACCTAAGTTGGGTAATTTTTGAACGGTCAGAATATACAAGAAAATTGAAATAACAATTAGAATAATAATATACAAAAAACCAATCATGAAGTTGATATACTCCCCTTATAGTGGACAGTGAAAAAATAAAAATTTTCACTAGAAACTATAAGGGGAGTTTTTGGGTGTTAAAAGTGATAGCTAGAAATGAAGAAAGAGCTATTAAATGAAGCATTGGAAGTTCTTTCAATTATACATTGTTTATTTTTTGTGTTAGGTATAAAATATAACGGTGATACAATATTAAAGGAAATTTGTATATGAAACATATTAATGATTATTTTTGGGCTAAGAAAACAGAGGAAAATAGTAGACTTCTTTGGTTACCATTAACTCAACACTTAGAAGACACGAAAAATATTGCAGGC
>NZ_NMTR01000056.1 GCF_002549775.1 Faecalibacterium langellae
GGACTTCATTGCAATCTATATTACGGCACCTACCAAGGCCATCCGTTATTTCTGTCAGGTTTTAGAAGCTAATATAGCTAATCAAGGTTATCGTGATGAAGAGAGTATTAAGGAATTGATGCGAATTAAACCTTTATACAGCTTTAATGATAGTGATTTTGATAGTGAAAGGCTAAAGTGCTTTGGTATTAAAACTGTCCTAGGTCCACAACATATGACAGATGACTTGGTTCAGGCCCTGTCCCCTTACTTGAAAGGAAAATAAAAGGAGTGAATGATGCGAATTCTGATTGCACCTGATTCGTTTAAGGAAAGTTTGTCTGCAAAAGAGGTTGCCCTAGCTCTTAAATCGGGCCTTGAAAAGGCCTTACCAGACGCTGATTTTGACCTCATGCCAATAGGCGATGGTGGCGAAGGTACCTTAGATGCTCTTGCTGAAAATCTAAATCTTGAGAAGAAAACTGTTAAGATTCCACATGCTTATACAGGTGATGGATCTGTCCCCTATGCTAGTAATGGGCAGACTGCCATTTTTGAAATGGCTGCGGTTTGTGGCTTGGAGCAGGTGCCTAAGGATAAACGCAACCCCCTTTGTATAACAACCCAGGGAGTCGGTGAACTGATTGTTCACTTGGTTAAATCTGGTATTAGTGATTTTATTATAGGTGTAGGTGGATCAGCCACTAATGATGGCGGAATTGGTATGGCTTATGGATTAGGTTATCGTTTTTATGATTCTGAGGGGCGGGAGCTTGAGCCAATAGGTGCCAATCTTGGTCACGTTAAAAAGGTGTCTTCTAAAAATAAACTTGATCTATCTAATGTAACTATTCGTCTTATCACCGATGTGGATAATCCTTTGTGTGGTTTAAATGGGGCAACCTATATTTTTGGTGGTCAAAAGGGCTTGTCACCTTCACAAGTTAAAAAGGTTGACCAAAACATGGCTCAATTCTACCAAGGATTTGCTCCTGAGGTTCCAAAACTAGCTGGTTCAGGTGCTGGAGGGGGAATGGCAGCAGGAATGGTAGCCTTTGCAGGAGCAGAAATTAAGTCGGGGATTGATTTTGTACTGGATTGTGTCGATTTTGACCAGCGTGTAAAAACAGCTGATTTGGTTATTGT
>NZ_NMTR01000057.1 GCF_002549775.1 Faecalibacterium langellae
AATGAGTCCTCATATGGTCTTTAGGTGTATAGCCAGGAAGAAAATCAATAACCGGGTAACCAGGCACAGATGAATCAGCAATCTTAGTAGGGTCACTAGGATCATTGGGATAAATAATTGATTTTGTCGAGCCATCAGGATTAGAGACAATCCAGTTGCCGAGCTTTCTGTAAACATACTTAACATCAGAGGTTTGTGGAATATATGGATTTTTAATTGCGACTTTCGTATCAAACCAGTAACCTACTTGATACTGTATCGCAGGATCTGAGGGCTTTATATTTGTATATGTTTCGAGAACTTTTCCATTTTTTGCAATTGAAGCAGACATTGTTCCATCTGAACCAGTCTGAGTGTAAGTAACAACTATTCCATCATGAAAGTCTTTAACATAACTAGCACCAATCTCTCCGTATGGTGACATAGTGCCATTTGAATTAGAAGATGCAGTAGCATAGTAACCATTTATAAGTATGGGACTCGTCGTATATTTTTGGCCGACTAACCCTTTTTGTGTATAAGGAACAACCGGATTACCATTACTGTCGGTGATTTGCTTGCCATCTTTATCAACAAAATAGGTTGTTTGTGTGATCAATTTGGGTACCATATAGGATAGTCCATTGTAGTAGCCAGTATCATATTTACTAGCAATATATTTAACAGCAAGAGGATCTCTTAAACTTTCAACCATCGCATAATAAGTATCATTATAGTAGGTAGTGCTATCAAATATAGCAGATTCTACCTGAGTATTTTGATTTAAAGTGTATTGCTTTAAAACCTCATTTGATTTCGATAATTCCGTTACATAAACAATTCCGTCGCCCGTTCGATTAGTTGAAAAAACAATCTGGTTTCCATGATATTTTCCATGATGTTTTCCATGATATTTTGCTTGCAACCATTCATAACTGTAATGAGATTTATCTGGATCAATCCACATTCCAGATGGATAATCTGGATCACTAACTGAGAAACCCGTATTGGTAACTGAACCTGCCAATACCTTTCTACCGTAGTTTTGAGCAAACTCAGTTGTATCTATTGGACTTCTTTTGACCCTTCGTCTTTGGTTAATAGAATGTGTATTCTCTCTATTACCACGCTTGTTA
>NZ_NMTR01000058.1 GCF_002549775.1 Faecalibacterium langellae
CTTTGCCAGGTAGTCCTGCGATTAAAAAAGGTATTTTACAAAGCATAAAAATTGTAGATGAATTGGTCAAAGTAATGGGAGGAAGAAAACCCGAGTCAATTGTTGTTGAGATGGCTCGTGAAAATCAATATACCAATCAAGGTAAGTCTAATTCCCAACAACGCTTGAAACGTTTAGAAAAATCTCTCAAAGAGTTAGGTAGTAAGATACTTAAGGAAAATATTCCTGCAAAACTTTCTAAAATAGACAATAACGCACTTCAAAATGATCGACTTTACTTATACTATCTTCAAAATGGAAAAGATATGTATACCGGAGATGATTTAGATATTGATAGATTAAGTAATTATGATATTGATCATATTATTCCTCAAGCTTTTTTGAAAGATAATTCTATTGACAATAAAGTACTTGTTTCATCTGCTAGTAACCGTGGTAAATCAGATGATGTTCCAAGTTTAGAGGTTGTCAAAAAAAGAAAGACATTTTGGTATCAATTATTGAAATCAAAATTAATTTCTCAACGAAAATTTGATAATCTGACAAAAGCTGAACGGGGAGGATTGTCACCTGAGGACAAAGCTGGTTTTATTCAACGCCAGTTGGTTGAAACACGTCAAATAACAAAACATGTAGCTCGTTTACTTGATGAGAAATTTAATAATAAAAAAGATGAAAATAATAGAGCGGTACGAACAGTAAAAATTATTACCTTGAAATCTACCTTAGTTTCTCAATTTCGTAAGAATTTTGAACTTTATAAAGTTCGTGAAATCAATGATTTTCATCATGCTCATGATGCTTACTTGAATGCCGTTGTAGCAAGTGCTTTACTTAAGAAATACCCTAAACTAGAGCCAGAATTTGTGTACGGTGATTATCCAAAATACAATAGTTTTAGAGAAAGAAAGTCCGCTACAGAAAAGGTATATTTCTATTCAAATATCATGAATATCTTTAAAAAATCTATTTCTTTAGCTGATGGTAGAGTTATTGAAAGACCACTTATTGAGGTAAATGAGGAGACCGGCGAATCCGTTTGGAATAAAGAATCTGATTTAGCAACTGTAAGGAGAGTACTCTCTTATCCGCAAGTAAATGT
>NZ_NMTR01000059.1 GCF_002549775.1 Faecalibacterium langellae
CAGAAATCTAAAATACAAACGATAATGCGCTTTAATTTGCTTCAATTCGCCGTACGGATGCGTACAAGTACAGACCGTACAGGTTGTACGAACTTCTTCCGTAAAAAAATGCACTTTTTACGGACAGGGGTGGACAAGCGGTTCGATGCCCATGAAAAGTAGTATCAAATGATAGACAACAGGAAAAAGTATGTTAGAATGATAAAAACGGTTTCTTTGGAACGTTGCAGAGGTGCAGAATATGGAATTGAATCATAGCGGAATGATTTATTTCGCCTTAAAAGAAGAATCTAATCAAGTGGTACACATCTTTGAGATGGTGGAAAAAGATAGAGGAAAGGCGTGTGAGTGCATTTGTCTCTGTTGCGGTCACCCTTTGGTTGCTAAATTGGGGCGCGGAAAAAAGACTGCACACTTTGCACATTTGGCAGAAGAAGGAAGAACAACGTGTTCGGCAGATGAAGCAAATGAAAGCGGACTTCATAAAATAGCGAAAGAAATCGTTTGCAAGAGCGAATATATTTGGCTGCCCCCAGTGACGATATCGGAACAAAATGATCCTGATCGCAATGTGGAGGACTATAAACAGCAAGAGCCATTATTGTTGGGAGAAAAGTTTAAGCTTCACTATCAAAATGCTAAAACAGAAGTGCCGTTTGATGGATTCAAGCCGGATGTTTGCATTTTTCAAGAGCGAAAAAATATCCTTATTGAGATTGCCGTAACGCACTATGTTGATGCGGAAAAATATAGCAAGATAAAAATGGCGCAGATGCCAACAGTAGAAATCAATATTGCTGATTTTATAAAAGACTATAAAGAGGAAGAAACAGACTCGATAAATGATTTTGAGAAAAAACTGAGGAACAATCTGGTAGAAAACGTTGAAAACAAAACATGGATCTACGACCCGCGAGAAAAAGAGGGAATCAAACAACACTGTGAGCGAAACCGAGAACTTGAAATAGAATATCAACAAAATCGCATAGAGATACTAAAGGAGCAGGAAGAACGGAAAAAGCGGGAGGAACAGCAGGAGAGTTGGATACAAGAACAGCAAAGGCTCCGA
>NZ_NMTR01000016.1 GCF_002549775.1 Faecalibacterium langellae
TCGGTCGGTGTCGATGACGGTGAGGTTCCACCTGTTCCCATTCCGAACACAGAAGTTAAGCTCACTTGTGCCGAAGATAGTTCGCTGGAAACGGCGCGTGAAAATAGGTAGTCGCCGACTTAACAAAGAGCTCTGAGATGAAAGTCTCAGGGCTTTTTTGTTGCGTTTCGGGGCAGAAAATAGTATCATAAAGGCAGAACCTTATACTTTCTACAGATTCTCCTGTTACACTGTTTGCACAACGAAAGGAGAATCTCTATGGAAAAATTAACGAAAAAGGGGCTGGACGGTACCCAGCTCAAGACCATCGCGCTGGTGCTGATGGTGCTGGACCACATTCATTATTTTTTTGAGTTCACCGGCTGCATCCCGACGGTGTTCAGTATGCTGGGGCGGCTCAGTGCACCGCTGTTTCTGTTCTGCACGGTGGAGGGCTTTGCCCACACCCATGACCGCAAGCGGTATTTTATCCGCATCTGGGCTATCGGCGCGGCTATGGCGGCGCTGGAATTCTTTATGATCTACGCCAAAGCCTTCCGGCGCGGGGACGGCTTCTACCCGCTGAACGCTATTTTTCAGGATCTTGCGCTGCTGTGCATCGTCTGGCAGGGCATCGACTGGCTGCGGGAGAAAAAATTCGCCAAGGGCATTGCTGCCATTGCCGCCGTTTTGTGCTGGCCGTATGTGGTAGTGGTTTTTCTGCTGCTCTTTCCCGGGGTACAGGAGATGCCCATTGCCTCGACAATCGTGGCGTTTGTCATCACCAGCCCGCTGCCCATGTGGACGACCATCACGGATGGCGGCTGGAGCTTTTTGCTGGGCGGCGTGCTGCTGTATGCCCTGCGAGGTCATCGCCGCGTGCAGCTGACGGTATGGGCACTGCTCATTTTCCTGTGTGACTTTGCCCTGAACTTCCGGGCGGTTTGCGGGCAGGAGGGCTTTGTGTGGACGCAGATGTTCACCGACTACTACGAGTGGTTCGGGGTGCTGGCGGTGCTGCTGATGCTGCTGTACAACGGGCAGCGCGGCAGCGGGCACAAGCGGCTGTTCTACTGGTTCTACCCCGCCCATGTGTACCTGCTGTACGGGGCATCCTGCCTTGTTTATAACGTGTTGAGGTGAATCTTGTGGCTAACATTCTGGCAGTGGATGACAATTTAGAGGTCTGCACGCTGATCCGCACCGCCTTGGAGCGGGACGGTCACCGGGTGGAAACGCGGCTTTCCGGCGCGGCGCTCACCGAGGCGCTCTGCCGCTGGGCAGACTGCATCCTGCTGGATGTGATGATGCCCGGCGAGGATGGTTTTGCGGTGTGCCGCCGCATCCGCAGCCTGACCGAAGCGCCCATCCTGTTCCTGAGCGCCCGGACGGACGAGCCCGCCGTGCTGGAAGGACTGGGCATCGGGGCAGACGACTACCTGCAAAAGCCCTTCCGGGTGGCCGAACTGCGGGCCCGGGTGGCGGCGCACCTGCGGCGGCAGAACCGCACACCGGCGCACCGGCTGGTGCGCGGCGGTGTGGCGTTTGACCTGTCGGCCAAGAGCGCGGCCGTGGGCGAAACGCCGCTTCCGCTGACCCGGTCGGAATATGCCATCTGCGAATATCTGGCGCTCTACGCCGGGCAGACCTTTACCAAAGAGCAAATTTACGAAGCGGTTTTTGGCATTGATGGCACTGCGGACGACACCGCCGTGACACAGCACATCAAAAATATCCGGGCAAAGCTGCGGGCAGCGGGTGTGCCGGAGCCGGAAAAGCTGCTCAATACCGTATGGGGTGTGGGATACCGATGGAAAAGCGAAGACTGACCTCTCTGCGCAGCGTGCTGCTGCAATATCTGGTGCGCACGGCGCTGGCCTGCCTGCTGGTCGCGGTGGGGTGGCTGCTGGTGCTGATGCTGTGGATCCAGAACGGCGGGCTGTTTCTTCCCGCGAATCAAGCTGCACAGGCCTGCCAGAAAGCCGCACAGGACGTTTTACCGGGCATGACCGCCGCTACTTTTGACGAGACGCAGCTGGACTCCTTGTGCCGGTACGCCCTGTTTGCCGCGCCGGACAGCAGCGAGGTGCTGGCCACCAACATGGATGCCGGGCACTTGCAGCGGGCAATGGAGAACCGGCAGGGGAAAACCCGCTGGCATTTTGGCTACACGCAGTATTATATGACGTCAAAATTGCAGGACGGAACGGTCTGTCTGCTGCAATTTGACTATGCCGTGCCCTACGCCGACCCTGCGCTGCGGGGCGTGCTGCCGGATATGCAGACCGTGCACTGCATTCTGGGCATTCTGCTGCTGATAGGGGCAGTGGTGTGGAGCACCCACAGGACCGGGCGCTTCCTGACCCGGGAGACCGAAAAGCTGACTGCGGCGGCGCAGGCGGTGGCACGGAAGGAGCTGGACAGCGCGGTGTTTTCCGGCGCGAAGGTGCGGGAGTACGAGAGCACTTTGCAGGCATTGCAGACCATGGGTGACGCCCTGACCGGCAGCTTACAGAAGCAGTGGGCGATGGAACAGCGGCAGCGGGAGCAGATCATCCAGCTTTCCCACAAGCTGAAAACACCGCTGACCATCATCGAGGGCAACGCTGAACTGCTGGCCGAGGACGCGCTGACGCCGGAACAGAAAGCGCAGGTGGAAGCCATTCTGCAGGGCGCCGAGCAGACCCGCACTTATCTGGGAAAAATCCGCGCCGAGGTGCAGACGCCGCTGAAGTACAAGACGAAAAAGAGTAGCATGCCGCAGTAAAACCGGCACCGTTCGGGGAAAGCGCTCTACGGTGCCTGCATGAGGATTGCGAAAAACGGAAAAAGATGGTATATTCAAAGAAAACTGCACCAAAATGCCGTCCCGGATCGTATTCTTTATGAGGTGGGGAAGATGAAACTGCTTTTTAAACAGCGCGCATTTACCTGGTTTGACAGCTACGACATCTACGATGAAAACGAGAACACCGTCTATGTGGTCAAGGGGCAGCTTTCCTGGGGGCACTGCCTGAAAATTTTTGATGCGAACGAGGCCCACGAGCTGGGCACCGTGAAGCAGGAAGTGCTGACTTGGCGGCCCCGGTTCGAGCTGTACGAGGGGGAAGCGTGCATCGGCCACCTGGAAAAGGAGTGGAGCTGGTTCAAACCCAAGTACAACATCGACTTCAACGGCTGGCACGTGGAGGGCGACTTTGCTGAGTGGGACTATACCATCACCGGCCCGGACGGCCGCACCGTGGCCACCGTGTCCAAAGAGATCTTCCACTGGACAGACACCTACATTCTGGACATTGCCGACCCGGACGACGCGCTCTATGTGCTGATGTTCGTGCTGGCCATCGACGCGGAGAAGTGTTCTCGGAACTGATATAATAAACAAAAAACGAGGAACGGCCATTCGGTCGTTCCTCGTTTGCGTATCAGGGAAAAGTTACTGTGCGTCGGCCACCATCATCTTGCCGGCCTTGTAGATATCGCCGCAGCCCAGGGTGAGCACCAGGTCGCCCGGCTGTGCGTTCTGCTTGACCCAGTCGGCCGCTTCCTTCAGGCCGTCCACGAGGACAGCGCCGGGGATCTGCGCGGCCAGCTTTGCGCTGGTAATGGTGGGGTCGTTGGGCTCACGGCTGCCCATGATGGGGGTCAGCACGGTGATATCGGGGATCTTGAGCACATCCACGAAGTCGTTGAACAGCATCTTGGTGCGGCTGTATGTAAACGGCTGGTGGACAACGATCAGGCGCTTGTAGCCCATTTCCTTTGCGGTGGTGATGGTGGCACGCAGCTCGGTGGGATGGTGTGCATAATCGTCCACCACCAGCGCACCGTTGCACTCGCCGTACACCTCAAAGCGGCGGCCTGCGCCCTTGAAGTTCAGAGCAGCCTCGGCGCACTGCTCCACGGTCAGGCCCACAAAGCGGCACACCGCGCACATGGCCAGAGCATTGTAGATGTTGTGGTAGCCGGGCACGGCCAGACGGATGTGGCCGGTGATCTTGCTCCACTCCTTCAGGTCGAACTCGAAGAAGCCGGGCTTGTATTCGTTCACGTTCAGGGCCTGGTAGTCGCCGTCGTTCTTGATGCCGAAGGTGCGTACGCGGCGGTCCAGCGTGTACATGACGTCCATGGTGTTCTTGTCGTCGGCGTTGGCAAAGATCATGAACTGGGTCATCAGGGCAAAGCGCTTGAAGGCGAACTTCAGCTCGCCCATGCTGCCGTAGTAGTCCAGATGGTCGTTGTCGATGTTCAGCACCACGGACAGGTACGGGGTGAGCTTTAAGAAGGTCTCGGCGAACTCGCAGGACTCGATGACGATGTCATCGCCCTTGCCGGCCTTGCCGTAGCCGTTGATGAGGGGCAGCTTGCCGCCGATGACGGCGGAGGGGTCGCGGCCGGCCAGCTCCAGTGCGGTGGTGATCATGGAGGTGGTGGTGGTCTTGCCGTGGGTGCCGGACACGCAGATGCTCTGCTTGTACAGGCGGCTCACATAGCCCAGCAGCACGCTGCGCTCGATGGTGGGGATGCCGTAGGAGGAAGCGGCATTCAGCTCCACGTTGTCCTTGGAGATGGCTGCCGAGTAGACCACCAGATCCACGCCAATGACGTTGTCGGCGCTGTGGCCCAGGCTGACCTTCACGCCCATCTCCCGCTCATAGCGGATGATGCTGCCATCCAGCACATCGCTGCCGGAGATCTCGTAGCCTTTTGCCGCAAGGATCTGGATCAGCGGGTACATGCCGCTGCCGCCGCAGCCGATGAAGTGGATCTTTTTTACATTGTCCAGCAGGTGCTGGTTGTAATCGGTGTACATGAACATATAAGGCAACCTCCAAATAATTAACGGCTGCAGAGCAGGCCGATTCCATCCATTCGTTTGGGATACATCTTATTATATAATTTTTGGCGCACAAAATAAACAGGAAAAATCGAATTTTCGGAAAGAACCATATTTCCTTTTCTGATTTTGTGATATGTGTACAAGAAAACCGGGATTCATAAAAGATTTACATTTGCGAGAAGGAAATACTTCACAATTTTGAAGCATCTGTGCTAAAATAAAAGGGAACGAAACCATCTGAAAAAGGAGCAGCAACGTGAAGATCAAGATCACTGCGGACAGCACCTGCGATCTGTCTGCCGAACTTTTGCAAAAATGGGACATCACCCTGATGCCCATGCACATCCTGATGGGCGAGGACAGCTATCTGGACGGCGTCACCATCCACCCGGCGGATGTGTTCACCTATGTGAACGGCGGCGGCAAGATGCCGAAATCCGCCGCGGCGAATCTGGTGGAGTACGCCGAATTCTTTGGCAATTACACGGGGGACTACGACGCGGTCATCCACATCTCGGTCAGCAGCAAGCTTTCGTCCTGCTACCAGAACGCAAAGCTGGCCGCAGAGGACTTTGCAAACGTCTATGTGGTGGACAGCCAGAACATCTGCACCGGGCAGGGCTATCTTGTGCTGAAGGCGGCCAAGTGGGCAGCCGACGGCCTGCCGCCCCGCAACATCGCCATGCGGCTGCAGAGCCTGGCCAGGCGGGTGGAGCTGAGCTTTGTGCTGGACCGGCTGGACTTCATGGCCAAAAGCGGCCGCTGCTCCGGTGTGCTGGCCTTCGGGGCCAACCTGCTGGGCATCAAACCGGCGCTGGAAGTCATTGACGGCGAGCTGAAGGTGGTCAAAAAGTACCGCGGCAGCCTGCCCATCTGCGTGGGCAAGTACATCACCGACCGTCTGGCAGACCGGGACGACATCGAGGACGGGCTGGTGTTCATCTCCTCCTGCCAGCCGAAGCCCGGCTGCATGGACGCCGTGAAGGCAGGCCTGAAAAAATACGGCAATTTTGCCGAGTGCTATGAGACCGACATCGGCACCACCATCGGCGGCTACTCCGGCCCGGGCACCATCGGCATCGTGTTTGCACGGAAAGAGAAGTAAGAAAAATGGCTGTTGCATCGCAACAGCCATTTTTCTTACGTTGTGCGCCGTTTCAGGATCTCATCCAGAATGGCGTCTGCCACGTCGGCTTTGCTCATCAGCGGCAGCTCCCGGGCACCGTCCGGGGTGATGAGGGTGACGACATTGGTGTCCACGCCGAAGCCGGCCCCGGCCACTTTCAGGTTGTTGGCCACCACCATGTCCAGATTCTTTTTGGTGAGCTTTGCAGAGGAGTTTTCCACAAGGTCGCGGGTCTCCATGGAAAAACCGCACAGGAACTGGTGGGTCTTCTGCGGGCCGATGGTGCCCAGGATGTCCGGCGTGCGCTCCAGCGGAATGGACATGTCGCCGTCCTTTTTCTTGATCTTGTCATTGGCCACAACGGCGGGACGGTAGTCGGCCACGGCAGCGGCCATGATGAGCACATCCGTCTGGGCAAAGTGGCTGGTGACGGCCTCGTACATCTGCTGGGCGGTGGTCACCGGCACGTCGGTGGTGAACTTGACCGGCTGCAGGGCAGTTTCGCCGTGGATGAGGGTCACCTCGGCACCGCGCATGGCGGCGGCACGGGCGAGGGCGTAGCCCATCTTGCCGGTGGAGTGGTTGGTCAGGTAGCGCACCGGGTCGAGCGACTCCTGGGTGGGCCCGGCGGTGACGGCCACCCGCACCCCAGCCAGGTCTTTGGGCCGGGCGATGGTGTGCAGGATGTACTCGAGCAGCACGTCTTCCTTCGGCAGGCGGCCGCTGCCCACATCCTTGCAGGCCAGCACGCCGCTCTCGGACGGGATGACCGTAAAGCCATAGCGCTGCAGCGTGGCGATGTTGTCCTGCGTGATGGGATTTTCCAGCATGCCGGTGTTCATGGCCGGGGAGACCAGCTTCGGGCACTTGGCGGCCAGCACCACGGTGGTGAGCATATCGTCGGCGATGCCGTGGGCCATTTTAGCGATGACGTTGGCGGTGGCCGGTGCCACCAGGATCACATCTGCCTTCTTGGCCAGCGAGATGTGGGTGACCTCGAACTTGAAGTCGCGGTCAAAGGTATCCACCATGCACTTGTGGCCGGTGAGGGTCTCGAAGGTGAGCGGGGTGATGAACTGGGTGGCATTTTTGGTCATGATGACCTCCACGTCGGCCCCCAGCTTGCGCAGTGCACTGGCCACATTGGCCATTTTATAAGCGGCGATGCCGCCGGTGACGCCCAGAAGGACGCATTTGCCTTTCAGATCCATTGGTCTAACCTCCTGCAAAAACGTGCTGTTTCCACATATCTTCCCTTAGTATAATGCAAAAGTTCCGCCAGCACAACAAAATCTTTCGGCGGGGTTGTATCCTGGGTCAAAATGCGGTAAAATACGGATTGATAAAGAATAGACAGGCTCCAGCGGCGGACCGGAAGTTTCTCCGAAGACCGTCCGCTGGGGTGGGACCCTGTTGCCGTAGGCAATAGGGCGGGCGATGGAATGGCCCGAATCGTGTCTGAGGAGAAAGCTCCCGGCACACCGCTAAACCGCACTGTAAAAGGAAAACAGAATTATGATCTTAGCCATTGATATAGGCAACACCACCGTCGCCCTGGGGGGCATTCGGGACGGACGTGTATGCTTTGTGGCGCGCATGGACACGGTGCGCACCCGTACGGCTGCTGAATATCGTGCCGAAATGGATAAAATTTTTGCGCATCGCCGCCACCCGGAACGGCCCATGCGCTTTGAGGGCGCTGTGCTCACCAGCGTGGTGCCCCAGATCACCGGTGCACTGGCCGAGTGCGCCCGTCACTACACCGGCAAAAAGCCGGTCATCGTGTCGCCGGACATCCGCACCGGCCTGACCATGGGGGTGGATGAACCCGGCTCTGTGGGCAAGGACCGCCTTGTGGATGCGGCCTATGCGGCGGCGAACTTTCCGCTGCCGGTGGTCACGGTAGACCTTGGCACCGCCACCACCTTCAACGTGGTGGATGAGGACCGGGTGTTCCGGGGCGGCGTCATCTGTCCGGGGCTTTCCACCGGGCTGCGGGCTCTGGGCGAACGCTGTGCCCAGCTGCCGCAGGTGCATCTCGGCTCGCCCAAAAGTGCCATCGGCACCAATACCGAAAAGTGCATGCTGTCCGGCTCGGTGATGGGCACGGCCGTGCTCATTGACGGCATGGTGCAGCGCATCGAAGAAGAACTGGGCCGCCCGGCTACGCTGGTGGTCACTGGGGGCCTGGCAAAGTATGTCACGCCGCTGTGCCGCCACCCGCTGACCTATGACCCGGAACTGCTCATGAAGGGTCTGGCATTGCTGTATCAGCTCAACGCTCAGCAGCCCCAGCACCACAGTGCGGGCGGCAGGCATTATGGCCCGCAGAACCAGCATGGCCGCGCCAGACAGCGCTACCCCAGAAAGCGCACCCGCTGCGAGCGGGCCGACGAAGCACGGACGGGCTGACGAGAGACGATAGGATAGGGAGAACAACATGAAATTAGGCATTCTTGGCACGGGCAAGATCGTGCAGGAATTTTTGCCGTGGCTCGTGGAGCATACGCCCTTCACGGTGCAGGCCATCTGCTCGACGCCCCGCAGCGCCGAGCTGGCCCAGAGCCTGTGCGGGCAGTACGGCGTGCCCCAGCACACAACCAATTTTCTGGAGCTGCTGCAGTGGGTGGATGTGGTGTACATCGCGGTGCCGAACCTGCAGCATGTGCGATACGCCCGCGTGGCACTGGAGGCAGGCAAACATGTCATTGTGGAAAAGCCCATGGCCCCCACGGCGGCACAGACCGAAGAACTGGTGAACCTGGCCCGGCACAAAAAGGTGTTTTTGTTTGAGGCCGTCACCACCCAGTACCTTGAAAACTATGCAAAGATCCGGGAGCTGCTGCCCCGCATCGGCACGGTGAAGCTGGTGCAGTGCAATTTCAGCCAGTATTCCAGCCGGTACGACGCCTTCTGCAAGGGCGAGACCCCGCCGGTGTTCGACCCGAACTGCGCCGGCGGTGCTCTGATGGATCTGGGCGTGTACAATGTCAGCTACATCGTGGGCCTGTTCGGTGAGCCGAATCAGGTGAAGTACACCGCCAACATTGAGCGCAGCATCGACACCAGCGGCATCCTGACCATGGAGTACAGCGGCTTCCGTGCGGTGAGCATCGCCGCCAAGGACTGCGCCGCCCCGGCCCGGTATGTCATTCAGGGTACGAAGGGCTATATTCTGCAGAAATCCACTGCCAACTTCTGCGGCGGCGTTACCTTCCACCCCAACGAGGGCAAGGAGGAGCACTACAACCTGAACGGTGGCAGGCCCCGGCAGGCGGCCGAGTTCGAAGCATTTGCCCGTGCGCTGGAAGGCGGCGACCAGGAGCTTTGCACCCGGATGCAGGACACTTCCATTGCGGTCAGCCGGGTGCTGACCGTGGCGCGCCGGAATGCGGGCATCCGCTTCCCCGGCGACAACTGAGCTTTCCCCATTTGGAACACGCCCTGACAACACGCGCTCCATTGTTTGAATATCAACCCAAAACCCGCATAGAGCGGGCAGGTTTGCGCCGTATCCGACGTATCGGGCGGAACGGCAGCAGGAGGAAAATTGAATTATGAAAAACACCAAGACTCTTACCCGCGTGGCGCTGCTTGTCGCCATTGAACTGGTCATGAAACTGGTCGGCCTCGGCAGTGTGCCGGTGGGCCCGCTGTACATGAGCTTTCTCACCCTTCCCATCGCGGTGGGTGCCATCACCATGGGCCCGGCCGTGGGCGCGCTGCTGGGCGGTGTGTTCGGCGCGGTGAGCTTCTATGACGCCATCACCGGTGCTTCGGCCATGACGGGTGCCCTGTTCCAGGTGAGCCCGGTCAACACCTTCATCCTGTGCGTGGGCATGCGCGTGCTGATGGGCCTGTGCGTGGGCCTGATCTTCAACGCCATCAAGCGCTTCGACAAGCCCGGCACCTGGAGCTACATCGTCAGCGCCATGTGCGCCCCGGCCCTGAACACCCTGTTCTTCATGGGCTACATCGTGCTGGCCTTCTACGGCTGCGACTATGTGCAGAACCTCGTTTCCGTCAAGGGCGCTGCGAACCCCTTCATGTTCGTGGTGCTGCTGGTCGGCGTGCAGGGCGTGGCCGAGTTCCTCGTCTCCGGCATTCTGGGCGGCATCGTGGCCCGCGCCGTGGCGAAGTTCGTAAAATAAAGATGTGCCGAATGTCAGGGCGGCGCATTCCGTAAAAATATTTTTTCAAAGGGACTGCTGTGCATCATGCATGGCAGTCCTTTTTTGTTGTCACGCAAAAATCATCCGTTGCATAGGATGGCCCACAACACAGCGGGGAGGATGGCAGTATGAAAGCGGGAAAACGGTTTGCGGTGGTGGGCAGCGACGCCCGGCAGGCGGCGGCAGGCCGGGCGCTGGAACGGGCGGGCTATGCGGTGAGCGGGGCCGAGCAGGTGGCGCTGGCAGATTACATCCTGCTGCCGCTCCCGCTGGACGAGAGCCGCACCCCGCTGGCGGAACTGCTGCGGGCCGCAAAGCCCGGGGCACTGGCGCTGGGCGGCAGGCTTTCCGTGCAGGCAAAGGTCATCGCGCGGGAAGCGGGCGTGGAACTCATCGACTACTTTGCCCGGCCGGAGCTGACCGTCTACAATGCCATCCCCACTGCCGAGGGCTGCATCGGCATTTTGCTGCGCGAGCGCACCCGCACCCTGTGGGGCGAGAACCTTCTGCTGCTGGGCTTTGGGCCGGTGGGGCAGGCGCTGGGGGTGCGGCTGGCGGCGCTGGGCATGAACGTCACCGTCTGCGCCCGCCGCGCGGAACAGCGGGCGGTGGCCGAGAGCTTTGGTCTGCGGGGGGCCGCACTTTCCCGGTTGGATGCACTGGCCCCGGCCTTTGACACGGTGGTGAACACCGTCCCGGCCCGGGTGCTGACGGCCCCGGTTCTGGCGGCGCTGCGGCCCGGCAGCCTGATCGTCGATCTGGCGTCGAAGCCCGGCGGCACCGACTTTGACGCGGCCCGGCGGCTGGGGCATAAGGTCATCCATGCGCTGAGCCTGCCGGCGGTCTGTGCGCCGGAGACCGCGGGCGAAGCCGTGGCCCACACGGTGCTGACCATTTTGCGGGAGCGGGAGGAACGAGCATGAACACACAAAAACGGGGGACCATCGCGTTTGCGGTGTGCGGCAGCTTCTGCACACTGGACGCGGCACTGGCGGCAGCAGAAACGCTGAACCGGCAGGGCTGGGAGCTTTTACCCATCATGAGCTTTGCGGCGGGGCAGGACACCCGCTTTGGCACCGGGCAACACTGGAAAGACCGGCTGGAAGCGCTGACCGGCCACGCCGTTCGGGACACTTTGCAGGCTGTGGAGCCGCTGGGCCCGCAGCGGCTGGCACGGGCGCTGGTCATCGCGCCCTGCACCGGGGCCACGCTGGCGCGGCTGGCGGCGGGCCTTTCGGATACACCGGTGACGCTGGCAGCCAAGAGCCTTTTGCGGGTGGGGTGCCCGGTGGTGGTGGGCATTTCCACCAACGACGGGCTGGGCGCATCGGGTGAGAATCTTGCCCGGCTGTTCCAGCGCAAGCACTATTTCTTCGTGCCCTACGGGCAGGATGACCCCATCCAGAAGCCCAGCAGCCTGAAGGCAGACCTTTCCAGCCTGCCCGCTGCACTGGAAGCGGCCCTGCAGGGCCGCCAGCTGCAGCCGGTGCTGCTGGGGCAAAGGGGCGCGTGAATGTCTTTTCAGCGGGCTCAAAATGTGGTATACTGACTTTGATGCTTTGCCGGTGCGGTACGACGGGCAGAAAAACTTGCGACGGAGAAAAACCAGATGAAAAAACTGACAGCGGCGCTCTGCGCTGTGCTGCTTGTGCTTTGCGTGTGCCTGCCGGGCGCTTCGGCGGCCAGGCCCGCCCTCAGCGCCACCCGCGCCTACTGCATCGTGGATGCTGACACCGGCCTTGTGCTGGCCCAGCAGAATATGAACGAAGAACTGCACCCGGCGTCCATCACCAAGGTGATGACGCTGGGCCTTGCCTGTGAAAAGGCCCAGGGGAACTGGGACGGCGTGAAGCTGACCGTGACCCACGAGGACGTCTACTCGCTGGCGGGCACGGACTCCAGCCATATCGCCCTGCGGGAAGGGGAAGAAGTGCCGCTGGTTGATGCCCTTTATGCCACCCAGATGGCCAGCGCCAACGACGGCGCGAACCTGCTGGCGGAATATTTCGGCGGCGGCACCATCGAAGGCGGCGTGGCAAAGATGAACGAGCAGGTGGAGGAACTGGGCCTTGCCCACACCCACTTTGCGAACCCCCACGGCATCAGCGATGAGGACCACTACACCAGCTGCTACGACATGGCGCAGATCCTGCGCTGGGCGCTGGAGCAGCCGGGCTTTGAAGATGTGTTCACCCGTAGCGAGATGTACACCATGCAGCCCACCAACGTCCAGCCCGTGACCCGCTACTTCTCCCAGCAGGACAAAATGCGCATCGGCTCCAGCCGGTACCACGTTTCGTCCATTCTGGGGTCCAAAATTGGCTACACCAACACGGCCCGCTACAGCTACGCCTGCCTTGCCGAACAGAACGGCGTGCGCCTGATCTGCGTGACCATGCAGAGCGAGCTGAGCACCGATAAATACAATGATGTGCGCACTTTGCTGGACTACGCCTTCAGCACCTTTACCGGCTACACCGATCTGCCCGCCCAGGGCGTGACGGCGCAGCTGCCGGTGACAGGCGGCGGCGAGAGCCTTGGCACGGTCACTGTCTCCGACCCCGGTGTGCGGCTGCTGCTGGCCGACGGCTTGTCCGCAAAAGATGTGACCGTCTCGCTGGAACTGCCCGAGACGTATGTGCTGGGCACCGAGCCGGAGGTGTACGCGGTGTACACCATCCGGGGCGGCACAAAGCAGGAGAGCACCAGCGTGCGGGTGAAAGCGGAAATTTCCGGCCTGACCGAGCTGCTGGAAAACAGCACCGGCACCGAACTGGAAGCCGCCAAAGCCGTGCAGCCCAAGGGCCGGGCGCTCTGGCTGCTGGGCATCTCGCTGGGGTCCACCGTGGCAGCGGCGGCCGTGACCTTTTTCATCGTGCGGCTGCTGGCAAAGCGCAAAAAACGCCGCGCCCGCAGTGCATCCCGCCATGGCAAATAAGCGCAAAAGCCTGCACAAAACCAGACTTTTCCAGATAAAATAAAATGCTTCACAAAAAAGAGAGGTACAAAAATATGGGCAAGTTTACGTTTACTCAGACCGAGATCCCCGGTGTCGTGGTCATTGAGCCGCAGGTGTTCGGCGATGACCGCGGCTATTTTATGGAGACCTACCAGAAGGACCAGTTTGCTGAAGCCGGCATTGATAAGGAATTCGTGCAGGACAACCAGAGCCGCTCCACCCGCGGCGTGCTGCGCGGCCTGCACTTCCAGAAGAACCACACCCAGGGCAAGCTGGTGCGTGTGACCAAGGGCGAAGTGTTCGATGTGGCCGTGGACTGCCGCCCCAACAGCGCCACCTTCGGCAAGTGGGTCGGCGTGACCCTGTCCGAGGAGAACAAGAAGATGTTCTATATCCCGGAGGGTTTTGCCCACGGCTTCCTCGTGCTGAGCGATGTAGCAGAGTTCTGCTACAAGTGCACCGATGTCTACGACCCCACCAGCGAGGGCGGCATCCCCTACGACGACCCCACTGTCAACGTGCAGTGGCCGGACTGCGGCTGCGAGCACAAGACCAGCGCAAAGGACAAGCTGCATGAGCCCTTTGCCGCCCAGAAGTTCGAATATTTTGAAAAGTGGTGATCGCCCGTGGCAAAACTCAAAGCAATGTGGAACGGCTTCTGGCGCTACCGCTATCTGCTGTGGAACCTCGTCAGCCGTGACTTCAAGCTCAAATACCGCCGCAGCGTGCTGGGCGTGGTGTGGAGCGTACTGAACCCGCTGCTCATGTGCCTTGTGTACTGGGCGGTGTTCAGCAGTCTGATGGACATGCGCGGCAGCGGCATCGACAACTTTGCCGTCTTCCTGATGTGCGGCCAGCTGCTGTTCAACTTCTTCAACGAGGCCACTTCCACCAGCATGAGCAGCGTGCTCAGCGCGGCGCCTCTGCTGAAAAAGGTGTATATCCCCAAGTATATCTTCCCGCTGGAAAAGTGCTGCTTTGCCATGGTGAACTGCGTGTTCAGCTTTGTGGCGCTGCTGCTGGTGATGATCTTCACCGGGGCACCTTTCCACCTGACCCTGATCGAGGCCATCTACCCGCTGGCGACGCTGTTCTTCTTCAGTCTGGGCGTTGGCCTGTTCCTTGCGGCAGCAACGGTGTTCTTCCGGGACATCATGCACATCTGGAGCGTGTTCATCACCGCCCTGCTGTATTTTTCCGCCATCTTCTACGACCCCACCCAGATGACCTTTTCCATCGGCGGCTTCAACATGCAGCAGATCATCAAGCTGAACCCCATGTACTGGTATATCACGGGCTTCCGCCGTACTGTGATGTGGGGCATCCCGCTGGACTTCAACATGTTCGCGGTGTGCGGCATCTGCGCGGTGCTGTCCATGCTGGTGGGCGTAGGCGTGTTCCGCAAAACGCAGGACCGCTTCGTTCTGCATATTTAAAGGAGGGAGAACAATGGAACCGATCATCAAAGTGGACAATGTTTCCATGTGCTTCAACCTCTCAAAAGAAAAACATGAGAGCTTAAAAGAATACTTCCTCGCCATGGTGCAGGGCCGCCTGCAGTACGATGAGTTCTATGCCCTCAAGGACGTGAGTCTGGACATCATGCCCGGCGATTTCTACGGCCTTGTGGGATTGAACGGCTCGGGCAAATCCACCCTGCTCAAGACCATTGCAGGCGTGTACAAGCCCAGCAAGGGCAAAGTGACCGTCAACGGCACCATCGCACCCCTCATCGAGCTGGGCGCGGGCTTTGATATGGACCTGACCGCCCGCGAGAACATCTACCTCAACGGCACGGTGCTGGGTTTCTCGCCCAAGTATCTGGACGAAAAATTTGACGAGATCGTGGAGTTCAGCGAGCTGGAAAACTTTCTGGATGTGCCGCTGAAGAACTACTCCTCCGGCATGGTGGCCCGCATCGGCTTTGCCATTGCCACCATCACCAAGCCCGATATCCTCATTGCGGACGAGGTGCTCTCGGTGGGCGATTTCTTGTTCCAGCAAAAGTGCGAAAAGCGCATGCAGGAGCTGATGGCGGGCGGTACCACGGTCATTCTGGTGTCCCACTCCATCGAGCAGATCGAGCGCATGTGCACCAAGGTGGCCTGGCTGAGCCATGGACACCTGAAAATGAACGGAGATACCGCGACGGTCTGCGCGGCCTACAAAGCAACGCAGCGCGGCGAGGCATAAACCATGAATCTGCGATTGAAACGTGCCAAAGAGCTGGCGGGCTATGCCGTGCAGCTGACCAAAGACGAGGGCCTGCCCACCATGCTCAAACGGGGCGCGGGCTTTGTCAAGCGCCGCTGCTTTGGCAAAAGGGCCCGCTATCTGCCCGCCAAAAAGGTGCTGGAAGCCCAAAGGGCAGAAATGGCCGGAAAGACGGCAGAGACCTGTGGCCTGCCCACTATCAGCATCCTCACCCCGCTGTATAATACGCCGGAAAAATATCTGCGGGAATTTCTGGATTCCTTCGTGAACCAGACGGCCCCAAACGGCCAGCTCTGCCTTGCCGATGCTTCCGACGCGGAACATGCCGATGTAAAACGTATCGTTGAGGAATATCAGACGAAATATCAACGCATCGTATACAAAAAAGTCGAAAACAGGGGCATTGCAGCCAACACCAACGCGGCTGCCGCGTTGGCCGACGGCGAATATCTGGCCCTTGCCGACCACGACGACATCCTTGCGCCCCACGCCATGTACACCATGGGCAAGGCCATTCTGCAGCTGCGGGCGCAGGGAAAGCCGGACGGCTTCCTCTACAGCGACGAAGCGCTTTTCTCCAAAAGCATCCAGCGGCCCATCGTGGCCCACTTCAAGCCAGACTATGCGCCGGATTATCTGCTGTGCTGCAACTACATCTGCCATCTGGCGGTGTTTCAAAAAGCACTGTGGGACGAAATTGGCGGCGAGAGGCCGGAGTGCGACGGCAGTCAGGACCATGACCTGTTCCTGCGGCTGGCGGAAAAGACCGGCGGCGCGGCCCATGTGCCCCAGGTGCTGTACTACTGGCGGGTGCATGAGGGTTCCACCTCCGGCGGTGCTGACGCCAAGCCCTATGTGGCGGCGGCGGCCAAAAAGGCGCTGGCGGATCATCTGGCCCGCACCGGCCGCACCGGCACCGTGGAAGATGGTCTGTATCCCAGCACCTACCGGGTGAAGTGGGACATCGTGGGGGACCCGAAGGTGAGCATCCTTATCCCCAATAAAGACCACACCGACGATCTGGAAAAGTGCCTGCACGGCCTCTGGGCAAAGACCAGCTGGGAGAACTTCGAGGTCATCGTCATCGAGAACAACTCCACCGACCCGGCCACCTTTTCCTATTATGAGCAGGCAAAGCAGCGCTACGACGGCCTGCAGGTGGTCGTCTGGCCGCAGAAGGGCTTCAACTTCTCGGCCATCAACAACTTTGGCCGCAGGTACGCCAGCGGGGATTATCTGCTGCTGCTGAACAACGACGTGGAAGTGCGCAATGCCGACTGGCTCACCGAGCTTCTGCGGCAGTGCGCCCACCCCGGCGGGGCGGCCATCTGCGGCGCAGAGCTGCTCTACCCGGATGAGACCCTGCAGCATGCAGGCGTCGTGACCGGCCTTGGCGGTTACGCGGGCCACAGCCACAAGTACCGCAAGGCGGGCGGCAGCGGCTACATGTTCCGTGCCGCCACTGTGCAGGACTTTTCCGCCGTGACCGGTGCCTGCCTGCTGGTGAAGACCAGTGTGTGGGACGAAGTGCACGGTCTGGACGAAGCCTTCGCCGTGGCCTTCAACGACGTGGACTTCTGCCTGCGGGTGCGGGATGCGGGCTACCGCATTGCCTGGACGCCCTACGCGCAGCTGACCCACTACGAGAGCAAGAGCCGCGGCGGGGACGAAAAAGACCCCGTGAAGGCGGCCCGCTTTGCCGCCGAGCAGCAGCGGCTCTACACCGTGCACGGGAAGGAAAACATTCTGGACGATCCCTATTATAACCCGAACCTCACCCGCGACCGGGAAGATTTTTCTGAGAGCGACGACCTGCGCGGCCTGAAAGAGGGAAGGATCACGGTGCGCTATCGGGGAGCATAAAGCCTTCCCCCGGACGGGGGAAGGTGCTGAACGAAGTGAAGCGGATGAGGGCGCAGAATGGAGAGCGCTGAAAACACACCCTCATCAGTCACCTGCGGTGACAGCTTCCCCCGACTGGGGGAAGCCTTTGCAGAAGCGGAGGAACACCAATGAACATCAAAGGCCATTTTGAGACCATCACCCGGCACAAGCTGCTGGTGATGAAATACTGCTTTGCCTGCGGGCTCTACGAGCAGGGCCTTGCCCACGACCTGAGCAAGTACAGCCCCACCGAGTTCATCCCGGGGTGCATCTACTATCAGGGCGACCACAGCCCCAACGAGGCTGAGCGCGCGGCGCGGGGCTACTCCTCCGCGTGGCTGCACCACAAGGGCCGCAACAAGCACCATCTGGAATACTGGATCGACTACACCACCAACAAATCCGGCATGGGCGGCATGAAGATGCCCCTGCGCTATGTGTGCGAGATGGTGTGCGACCGGGTGGCGGCCAGCCAGATCTATCTGGGCGACAAGTACACCGATGCTTCTCCGTGGGAGTACTACGAGCGCAGCAAGGACCACTACCTGATGCACCCGGAGACCCGCGTCCTGCTGGAAAAGCTGCTGACCATGGTGAAGGACTTGGGCCATGACCGCACCTTCCAGTACATGAAGTTTCTGCTGGGCTGCGAAAAAGATTACTGAGAGTGATATTTTGACAAAAAACACCGCTGACGAACGGTCAGCGGTGTTTTTCTGCCCGGGGCGCACCGCCCCGCAGACCACAACTCCCCCAGCCCGGGCGGCAAGACCGTTCAGGCTGGGGGAGCTTTTTGTCGTTTATCGGGAACGGGGCTTATTCCTCGTTTTCGTAGATCTGGATATAGCGCGGAGCGGCTTTGTCCTGCCAGAACAGCAGCATACCGGTCAGCACCACGGCAAGGGTGGTCAGGACAGCGAGCAGGGCTTTGAGTACTTTCATGGCTTGGAGCCTCCTTGGAAAAAAGTCTTGGGCGGAGCGGGGGGATGTTCCGCAGTTTGGGTGGTTCTAGTATATCATATTCCGCCCGCAAAGGCAAACACCGGCGGCGCATGGGCGTAAAAGCAAAAAAATGCGCTGATTAGTCTAAACTAACCGCCGAAAAAGGAGAAGAAAGTTCAGGAAAATGCATCATTTTCGCTCCATTGTCGTTGACTTCCCGCGCCAAAATGATACAATAAGTGTGTTAAGCAGCTGCTGTCCCTGTACCAGTGCGCCTGCATGGGCGAGGGGATGGCAATTCAAGCAGAATGGGGGATTTGAAATCCATGTTGAACAAGCTGAAACGTGCGGCGCTTGGCGCGCATACGCCGCATGACAAGGCAACTGCTGCAAGCAAACCTGTCCCGATGCCTCTGCCCGCGCAGGTACGCATCCTTATGAGCCAGCATATCGGCGCACCTGCCAAAGCTCTTGTCAAGAAGGGCGATGAGGTGTTCGTCGGCACCAAGATCGGTGAGGCTGGCGGCTTTGTCTCCGCAAATATTCATTCCAGTGTTTCCGGCACCGTTGCTGCCGTGGAGCCGTTCCGTCTGTCCAATGGCCGTATGTGCGACTCTGTCGTCATCAAGACCGACGGCAAGCAGACGGTGGACCCGGCCGTGAAGGCACCGGAAGTCACCGATAAAGCCAGCTTCCTCAAGGCCGTGCGCGACTGCGGCCTGGTGGGTCTGGGCGGCGCAGGCTTCCCGACCGACGTGAAGCTGCAGCCCAAGCAGCAGGTGGATACCCTGCTGATCAATGCTTCCGAGTGCGAAGTGTGGCTGACCAGCGACACCCAGGAGATGCTGAACTGCAGCGATGACATCATCCGCGGCATCAAGGCCGTGCTGCAGTACACCGGCATCCCGAAGTGCGTCATCGGCATTGAGAACAACAAGCCTGAGTGCATCGACCTGCTGTGCAAGAAGACCAGTGGCGATTCCGCCATCGAGGTCAAGCCCCTGCCCAGTGTCTACGGCACCGGCGCTGAGCTGATCCTCATCGAGAAGTGCCTGGGCCGCGAAGTGCCCCATGGCGGTCTGCCCGCCGATGCAGGCGCCATCGTCATGAACGTGACCAGCGTCTCCACCCTGGGCAAGTATCTGGCCACCGGTATGCCGGTGGTCGAGCGCACCATCACCGTGGACGGCGATGCCTGCGCAAAGCCCCAGAACATCGTGGTGCCCGTGGGTACTTCTTACCAGGACATCATCGACTTCGCCGGCGTCAAGGGCGGCGTGACTCTGGGCAAGGTGGTGGCAGGCGGTGCCATGATGGGCCCCGCTGTGCAGGATACCAGCTATCCCACCACCAAGACCACTTCCGGCCTGATCCTGCTGAGCGACACCGCCGCACAGCCCGCTCCCGTCAGCCCCTGCATCCGCTGCGGCCGCTGCGTGGAGTATTGCCCCATGGGCCTGGAGCCCGTGGAAGTGAACCAGGCATATGCTGCCCGTGACGTGCAGGAGCTGGGCAAGCTCCATGCAGACTACTGCTTCAACTGCGGCAGCTGCTCCTTCGTCTGCCCGGCAAAGCGCCCGGTGACCCAGATGATGAGCCTGGCAAAGGCATTCTACCTCGGTGAAATCAAAAAAGGAGGCAATAAGTAATGGATACGAAGCTTATTGTTTCGGCTTCCCCGCATGTGCGCAGCGAGGAGACGACCGCGGGCCTGATGGCCAACGTGATCGTTGCCCTGTGCCCCTGCGTGGTGGCCTCTGCGATCATTTTCGGCATGCGCGCCCTGCTGGTCACGGCAGTGTCTGTCGTTGCCTGCGTGGCATTTGAGTGGCTGTACTGCAAGCTGCTGAAGCGCCCCAACCCCATCAGTGACCTGTCTGCCGTCGTCACCGGCATCATCCTGGCCATGAACGTGCCTGTGGGCATGCCTCTGGGCCAGCTGATCATTGGCGACCTGGTGGCCATCGTCATCGTCAAGCAGCTGTTCGGCGGCATCGGCATGAACTTTGCAAACCCCGCTCTGGTGGGCCGTATCGTGCTGTTCATCAGCTTTGCAAGCTCCATGAACAAGTGGGTCTTCCCGGATGCAGCAGTGGACCAGCTGTCCAGCGCTACCCCGCTGGCTGTGGCCGATACCTCCAAGCTGAGCCTGCTGGATCTGTTCATGGGCATCCACGGCGGCGTGCTGGGCGAGACCTGCGCGCTGGCCATCGTGCTGGGCCTGATCTACCTGGTTGCCACCAAGACCATCAGCATTGCCATCCCGGCTTCTTATGTCGGCAGCATGTTCATTTTCTATCTGATCGCTACCCACAGTGTGCACGCTGCTCTGGCAGCTGTGCTGAGCGGCGGCCTGCTGTTTGGTGCCGTGTTCATGGCCACGGACTACGTCACCAGCCCCTTCACCCTGAAGGGCAAGCTGGTGTACGGCGTAGCCTTGGGCATCGTGACCTTCGCCATCCGTTACTGGGGCAGCTACACCGAGGGCGTGTCCTTCGCACTGCTGTTCATGAACCTGTGGGTCCCCTACATCAATGATCTGACCCGTCAGACCCCGTATGGCTACATCAAGCCTGCAAAGAAAGCAAAGGAGGGTGCTGGCAAATGAGTAAGTCTTCCAACTGGGAGAGCACCATCAAGCCCATCGTTGTGCTGAGCGTTATCTCCCTGATCGTCAGCCTTCTGCTGGCACTGGTGAACAGCATGACCGCCCCGGTCATTGCCGAGAACACCAAGCGCACCACTCTGGCCGCCTATGTCGGCGTGCTGCCGTCTGTTTCGGATGCCAGCGAGCTGGAAGAAGTGACCGACTATACCACCGCCGGCGTTACCGGTGTGGTCAAGGCCCCGGATGGCAGCATGGCCATCAAGGCTGAGGAGTCCGGCTTCGACGGCGGCATCGTTACCGTCATCGTTGGTCTGGACGCCAACGGCACCGAGACCGGCATCTGGGTGGATGCGTCTACCCAGACCAAGGGCATCGGCAGTGCCGTGGCCGAGGATGATTTCCTGAAGCAGTTCGATGGTCTGGATTGCACCCAGAGCGTTGTGATGGGCCAGAACGGCGTGGACGGCAAGTCCGGCGCTACCTTCTCCTCCAAGGCACTATTTGCCGCTCTGAACGACATCGTGAACTGCTACAACGAGCTGGCATAAAGGAGGTTGGTAAGAAATGGCACAAGAAAAGAAGTCCAAGGTAAGCATCCTTACCAACGGCATCATCAAAGAGAACCCCGTTCTGCGTCTGGTTCTGGGCACCTGCTCCACGCTGGCTGTCACCACTGCCGTGTCCAGTGCACTGGGCATGGGCGCTGCGTTCACCTTCGTTCTGGTGTGCGCCAACATCATAATCTCCCTGCTGCGCAAGGTGATCCCCGGCAAGGTGCATCTGCCCTGCTACATCGTCATCATTGCAGGCTTCGTGACCATCGTGCAGATGTTCATGCAGGCCTACATGGAAAGCCTGTACAACGCTCTGGGCGTGTTCCTGCCCCTGATCGTCGTCAACTGCATCATCCTGGGTCGTGCCGAGATGTTCGCCTGCAAGAACAGCGTGGTGGACAGTGCACTGGACGGCATCGGCATGGGCATCGGCTACACCCTGACCGTTGTGCTGATGGCCTCCATCCGTGAGATCCTGGGCAGCGGCACCTGGCTGGGCTTCAAGGTCCTGCCGGACAGCATGGCCAAGATCGGCATCATGACCCAGGCCCCCGGCGCATTCTTCTGCTTCGGCCTGCTGATGGCCGGCTGTGTGTGGCTGGAGACCAAGCTGGATGCCCGCATCGAGCGCAAGAGCTGCTGCGACATCGACAACCTGAAGAAGGAGGCAGAATAAGATGTTAGTCAAACTCGCTGCGATCTTCTTCAGCATGATCCTTGTCAACAACTACGTGCTGGTGAAGTTCTATGGTATCTGCCCGTTCCTGGGCGTTTCCAAAAAGCTGGACTCCTCCGTTGGTATGTCCGGCGCTGTTATCTTCGTCATGTTCATGGCAACTGCTGTGACCTTCCCCATCCAGATCTTCATTCTGGACCCGGCTGGCCTGGGCTATCTGCAGACCATCGTGTTCATTCTGGTCATCGCCGTGCTGGTGCAGTTCATCGAGATCTTCCTCAAGAAGTATGTCGTTGCCCTGTATAACTCGCTGGGCGTTTACCTGCCCCTGATCACCACCAACTGCTGCGTGCTGGCCGTGACCATTCTGGTCGTGGACGACTACGGCGCAGACGTGGCTGCTCTGGGCTTTGGCGCTGCCTACATTGAGGCTCTGGTCTGCTCCATCGGTGCAGGCGTCGGCTTCATGCTGGCCATGGTCATGTTCAGCGGCGTGCGCAAGCGCGTGGAAGCCTGCGATCCCCCGGCACCCTTCAAGGGCCTGCCCATCACCCTGATCGCAGCCGCAATCACCAGCCTGTCCTTCATGGGCTTCGGCGGCATCGTCGAAAACCTGTTCAATGTCACGCTGTAAGGGAGGAACAGGAAAATGAGTATTGTATCTGCTGTTATCCTGTGTACCGTCGTGGGCGCGATCGGTGCGATCGTTCTGGTCGCAGCGGCCAAGTTCATGGCTGTTGAGGAAGACCCCCGCATTGAAGAAGTCGCCGGCTGCCTGGCCGGTGCAAACTGCGGCGGCTGCGGCTACGCAGGCTGTGCCGACTACGCAAAGGCTGTCGTCATGGACGGCGTCCCCTGCGACAAGTGCGCACCCGGCGGCCCCAAGGCTGCTGCTGCCATCGCCAAGATCATGGGCGGCGAGGCAAGTGCTGTGGAGAAGAAGGCCGTGGTCCAGTGCCAGGGCAGCACCGAGCACTGTAAGCCCGCTTACGACTACAAGGGCATCCAGACCTGTGCTGCTGCGGCAGCCCTGTACGGCGGCCCCAAGACCTGCTCCTTCGCCTGCGTCGGCCTGGGCGACTGCACCAAGGTGTGTAAGTTCGACGCCATCCACATCGTGGACGGTGTGGCCAAGGTGGACAAGGACAAGTGCACCGGCTGCGGTGCCTGCGCCAATATCTGCCCGAAGAAGGTCATCATGATCGACGCAGCAGGCCCGCGCAAGCCCGTTGTCATGTGCTCCAACCAGGATAAGGGCCCTGTGGCCATGAAGGCCTGCACCACCTCCTGCATTGCCTGCGGCATGTGCGAACGCACCTGTAAGTTCGACGCCATCCACGTTGTGGACGGTGTGGCCCGCGTGGATTACGACAAGTGCAAGGGCTGCGGCATGTGCGCCCAGAAGTGCCCGAAGAAGATCATCCTGTTCCCGCTGAAGGACGATCCCAATCCCCCGAAGCCGGTGGTGAAGCAGGCCCCGAAGCCCGCTGCACCCGCCGCACAGGCCCCGAAGGCAGAAGTGCCCGCTTCTCAGGCTCCCGCTGCAAAGCCTGCACAGGCTGCTGCACAGCCGGAAGCCAAGGCTGAGGCAAAGCCCGAGACCAAGGCGGAATAAGCAAGCAAACGAAAAAGAAGGGATGGACACTTCGTCCATCCCTTCTTTTTGCGCCTTTATAAGAAAATCCGGTTGAAATAGCGTGAAAATATGGTTTATCGCAAGTCAAGAAATTAGCGCAACATCAAAATAGCATCTCTGCGATATGCAATTCAACGATGTTGCTGTTGCATTAAAAAGTTGAATTGCTATAATAGAACAAGCGGCCTTCTGCTTTGGCCTGGTATATTGCAACATAAGAAGTGAGGAACATCCCATCATGAATCAACAACAGAACGCGCGCCTGCGCAACGCGGGTTTCGCCACCTTCTTTTTCAGCGGCATCTGCGCCATCAGCGCGGGCGTTGTGGTCAGCCTTTTGCAGGAAGAATACGGCTTTGCCTACGGCATGACCGGCACCCTGCTCTCGCTCATGAGCGTGGGCAACCTGCTGGCAGGTCTGCTTATCGGCATGCTGCCCAGTGTGCTGGGGATGAAGCCCAGTGTGCTGCTGCTCACCATCGGCTATGCGGCGGGCTATGCCATCATGGGCCTGACCGGCGCAGAGATCCTGCTGGCACTGGCTTTTTTCATGGTGGGCATTGCCAAGGGCAGCGTCATCAACACCTGCACCATTCTGGTCAGCGACAACTCCGCCGACCGCACCCGCGGCATGAATCTGATGCACAGCTGCTATGCCTGCGGCGCACTGCTGTGCCCCTTTGTCATTGCAGCGGCGGCAAAGGTGAGCACCGCGCTGGCAGTGTTCCTGTTGGCGGCGCTGGGCCTTGTGCTGTGGCTGGTGTATGCCTTCACCCCGCTGACGGGCGGCAAGGCAAAGAACGCGCAGGAAAAGCAGGCCATTGACTGGAGCTTTCTGCGCTCGGCGCGGTTCTGGCTGCTGACCGGCCTGCTGTTCTTCCAGAACGCGGCGGAGCAGAGCGTCAACGGCTGGATGGTGACCTATTTTAAAGGCAGCGGCATCATTTCCGGCGCGCTGGCCGCCTACACCGTCACGGTGATGTGGGGTGCCACGCTGGTGGCCCGCCTGCTCATTGCCTTCGTGTTCCCCTTCAAGAACCCGCGCAAGGCCATGGTGGGCATGAGCGTGCTGTGCACCTTCTTCTATGTGCTGCTGGTCATGGCCCACACCCAGGGTGCGGCCATCGTGCTGCTGTTCGCCTTTGCCTTCTCCATGGCAGGCCTGAACCCCACCGCAGTTGCCAGCGCAGGCCGCATGACCAGCGTCACCAGCATGGGCATCATGCTGCCGGTGGCATCCAGCGGTGCCATCCTCATGCCGTGGATCATCGGCATCGTGGCCGAAAAGGCGGGCCTTGCCGCCGGTATGGCTTCCAACATCGTGCCCTGCGTGGGCCTGATCATCTTCACTCTGCTGGTGGCAAAGCTGCCGGAGGAGTAAAAGGTGATAAGGGCCGACGTACCGGAAGCTTTCTCCTCGGACACGACTCGGGCCATTCCATCGCCCGCCCTACCGCCTGCGGCGGCAGGGTCCCACCCCAGCGGACGGTCCTCGGAGAAACTCCCGGCACGTCGGCCGGGACAGATGCGGTTGTCCAGCAGGACGGCGGGATGTTTCTCCAGCGAATGTCCTGGAGGTGGGGCCCCGGTGCGCCAGCACTGGGGCGGGACAGTGTCTAGGGCTGTTCGCGGAGAAATACCTCGCTGGCCTGCTGGGAGGTTGCATTTTACTTTTCAATTCCCCGTGCTTTCGCGCTGAACTCGCAGCCGCAGTAGTCCTGCCGGTACAGGCCGTATTCTTCCGAGAGCTGCAAACTGCGCAGGTAGCCGTTGTGCTTTTTGAAGTCCGAGGGCAGATGTTTCACGCCGAACTCTGCTTCCAGCTCCTGCCCGATGGCGTTGATGCGCTTGGCGTCCTTGTGCGGGCTGATGGACAGGGTGGTGGTGAACCAGTCGAAGCCGTTTTCCTTCGCGTACTGGGCCGCCCGGCGCATCCGCAACCGGTAACACACGGTGCACCGATTGCCGCGCTCCGGCTCGTTTTCAAGGCCGGTGACGGCAGAATAGAACTCCTGCGGGTCGTAGTGGTCTTCCACCACGGTCACGCCCAGCGGGTGGGCGGCCGCCACGAACTTTTTCAGTTCTTCGCCGCGGCGGTGGTATTCTGCGGCAGGCCAGGTGTTGGGGTTATAATAGAGCACCGTGATGTCGAAGTACTGGCACAGCTGCTCCAGCACCGCGCTGGAGCAGGGCCCGCAGCAGGCGTGGAGCAAAAGGCGCGGCCGTGTGCCGTCCAGATTTTTGAGCACCAGATCCATCTGCTGGGCAAAATTGAGTTGAGTTGCCATTTTTATCATCCTTTGTTATACTGATTGCAAGCAATTCCTTAAAAAGGCTCGCCCCTTCGGGGGGAGCCGGCGCGTCAGCGCCTGAGAGGGTTTATTTTTTACTATTATAGCATATTCTTATTTAAAATACAGGAGGTCCCCATGACCCAGGAAAAGATTGCCCGCATCAACGAGCTGGCAAAAAAGAGCAAGACCACCGGCCTGACCGAGGCCGAAAAGGCAGAGCAGCAGGCCCTGCGCCGCGAATACATCGACGACATGAAGGCCAGCCTGCGCGCGCAGCTGGCCAACACCTCCATTCAGGAGCCGGACGGCACCATCCACAAGGTGACCCGCCGTGCCGAACTTGAGAACCCCCGCAGCTGAACGCACAATTTTGCGCACACTTTTTTGGAGGAAAACGCAGCCCAAAGCTGTGTTTTCCTCTTTTTTTGCACGGCGATCTGTGCTATACTATACTTGCATTGGTATGTGCTTTGTGTATGCCTGCTGATGTGGTTTCCCAAGGTGGCGTATCCCGGGCAAGGTGCACGGAAAAGGCTGTCTTTTGAAAAAATGATAAAGAGGTCATTTATTATGCTTACTGCAATTACGGGTATCAACTGGGGCGATGAAGGCAAGGGCCGCATGGTCGACCTCATCAGCCAGGAGTACGACATCGTTGCACGCTATCAGGGCGGCAACAATGCAGGCCACACCGTCAAGAACGAGCGCGGCAAGTTCGTGCTGAACCTGCTGCCTTCCGGCATCCTGCGCCCGGACGTTGTCTGCGTCATGGGCAACGGCATGGTCATCGACCCGCATCATCTGGACGGCGAGATCAACAAGCTGCGCGAGCAGGGCATTGAGATCACCCCGGCAAACCTGAAGATCTCCGACCGTGCGACCATCACCATGCCCTACCATGTGGAGCAGGATGGTCTGGAGGAGGCACGCCTGTCCAAGACCGGCGCACAGTTCGGCTCCACCAAGCGCGGCATCGCCTACGCTTACGGCGACAAATACATGAAGAAGACCCTGCGCATGGGCGACCTGCTGCATCTGGACGATGCCGTGAAGAAGCGCCTGATCACCATGGTGGACTCCAAGAATCTGGTCATGGAGGGCAGCTACAACGCCGCTCCCATCAGCGTAGACGAGATGTGGAACTGGCTCGAAAAGTATGCCGCCATCTTCAAGGACTACATCTGCGATGTGGGTCAGTATCTGGCGGATGCCGACGCCGCCGGCAAGAAGGTGCTGTTTGAGGCACAGCTGGGCGCACTGCGCGACATCGACTTTGGCATCTACCCCTACACCACCTCCTCCAACGTCATCGGTGCCTATGCCCCCATCGGCGCGGGCATCCCGGGCCACAAGCTGCACAACTCCATCGGTGTGATGAAGGCTTACTCCTCCTGCGTGGGCGACGGCCCCTTCACCGCTGAGCTGGCCATGACCGAGGAAGAAAAGCACGACCTGCGTGAGGCTGGCCACGAGTATGGTGCAGCCACCGGCCGTCCCCGCCGCGTGGGCCCCATCGACCTGGTGGCAAGCCGCTACGGTGTGTTCTGCCAGGGCTGCGATGAAGTGGCTCTGACCCTGCTGGACGTGCTGGACTACATGGAGAAGATCCCCATGGTCACTGCTTACAAGCTGACCGACGGCAGCACCACCACCCGTTTCCCCATGGGTGAGGCACTGGATACCGCACAGCCCGTGGTGGAGTACCTGCCCGGCTGGCACTGCGATATCACCGCAGCCCGCAAGTGGGAGGACCTGCCCAAGGAAGCACAGGCCTATGTGGAATATCTGGAAAAGGCCGTTGGCTGCAAGATCACCTACATCTCTGTGGGTGCTGAGCGCGAGGCCTACATCCACCGCGTCTGATTTTTCCCGCCGGGCCAAAGCTCCCGAATCTTTCAGAAAAGGAAGCGTCACAGATGTTTGATATCATTACCGACAGCGCCTGCGACCTGACGCCGGAAACGGCCAGGCAGCTGGGCATTGAGGTCATCCCGTTTTATGTTTCGCTGGACGGCGAACACTACCGCAAGGAAGGCAAGGAGATCGCTGTGCGGGATTTCTACCAGTTCATGGTGGACAACCCTTCGGCCTACCCCAAAACCAGCCTTGCTTCCATTGAGGACTTTGAGCAGGCATTCCGTGCCCATGCTGCTGCTGGCCGGGATGTGCTGTGTCTGGTGTTCACCAGCAAGATGAGCGGCTGTGTGGGCAGCGCCCGCAATGCCCGGGATCTGGTGCTGGAAGATTTCCCCGATGCCCGCATTGAGGTCATTGACAGCGCGGCGGCTACCGTTACCGAGTCCACCATGGTGGAAAACGCCGTGGCCATGCGGGATGCAGGCTGCACCCTGGACGAGACCGTGACCTGGCTGGAAGCCGAAAAGGTCACCAACCAGATCTTCTTCACGGTGGGCAACCTGGATTACCTCATCAAGGGCGGACGCATCGGCAAAGTGACCGGGCGCGCGGCCAACATGCTGGGCATCAAGCCGATGATCCTGTTCAAGGACGGCGAGATCTTCTCCGGCGGCGTGGCTCGTGGCCGCCAGAAAAGCTTTGAGAAGGCGCTGGATCAGCTGATGAACTATCTGGAAGCCCACGGCGGCACCCCGGACGACTACCGCATCACGGTGGGCTACGGTTACGACGCCGACGAGGGCAAGCGTCTGTGGATGCAGACCCGTGCGGCGCTGCGCGCCAAGTACCCCGGCGCACAATGTGAAGTGGGCCTGCTGCAGATCGGCTGCACCATTGCGGTGCACACCGGCCCCTATGCGCTGGGCATGGGCGTCATGCGCCGCTGGAAAAAGCAGGGCTGAGAAAGAACTCTATTTGGAACTCCAGAAGATCTGCGGATCTTCTGGAGTTCTTTTTGTGTGCGGCTGGCAAAAACTGTAAATTGCAAACTTTTTATGAACCCTATTGACAAAGCGAATGAATAAGAGTATATTTTTAGCAGTCGAATGAATAGAGTGCTAAATCGAAAATGAGACTGTTCGGCAGGAGGTGCACAAAATCATGAAACATAAATCAAAAGTGAGATGCTTCCGGTTCTGCAGCCTCTGTGCGCAGAGCGGTTAGCACTTGACTGATTCGTCCGCTAACACAAAACCTTCCGGTATGAATGGAGGCTTGACTTTATGAATACCAATCAATATACACAGAAGACCCTTGAAGCTCTGCAGGCGGCCCAGCAGCTGGCTGTGGAGTACCAGCACAATGCATTGGAGCCTGAGCACCTGCTGCACGCCCTCGCTTCGCAGGAGCAGGGACTGATCCCCCAGCTGCTGCAGAAATTGAACGTGGACCCCGGCAGCTTTGCCGCCGCTGTGGCCGAAAAGCTTTCGGCCCTGCCGCGCGTTTCCGGCTCCGGCCGTGACCCGGACAAGGTCTATATCTCGCAGGCCACCGATAAGGTGCTGAGTGCCGCCGCCCGCGAAGCCAAGGCCATGAAGGATGACTATATCAGCGTGGAGCACCTGTTCCTCGGCCTGCTGGACGAGCAGACCCAGAACACCACCGAGCTGTTCCGCGCGTTCAGCATTAAGAAGGATGCCTTCCTGCAGCAGCTGACGGCCGTGCGCGGCAACCAGCGCGTGACCACCGATAACCCCGAGGAGACCTACAACGCCCTGCAGAAGTACGGTCAGGATCTGGTAGACCTTGCCCGCAAGCAGAAGCTGGACCCCGTCATCGGCCGCGATCAGGAGATCCGCAACGTGATCCGCATCCTGTCCCGTAAGACCAAGAACAACCCCTGCCTGATCGGTGAGCCCGGCGTCGGCAAGACTGCCATCGCCGAGGGCCTTGCCCAGCGTATCGTGCGCGGCGATGTGCCCGAAAACCTGAAAGACCGCACCGTGTTCAGCCTGGACATGGGCGCTCTGGTGGCCGGTGCAAAGTACCGCGGCGAGTTCGAGGAACGCTTAAAGAGCGTGCTGAACGAGGTGAAAAAGAGCGAGGGCAAGATCATCCTGTTCATTGATGAGCTGCACACCATCGTGGGTGCCGGCAAGACCGACGGTGCCATGGACGCCGGCAACCTGCTCAAGCCCATGCTGGCCCGCGGCGAGCTGCACTGCATCGGTGCTACCACGCTGGACGAGTACCGCCAGTATATCGAGAAAGACCCTGCTCTGGAGCGCCGCTTCCAGCCCGTTCAGGTGGATGAGCCCACGGTGGAAGACACCATCTCCATCCTGCGCGGCCTGAAGGAACGGTACGAAGTGTTCCACGGCGTCAAGATCAACGACAGTGCCCTCATCGCTGCCGCCACCCTGTCCGACCGCTATATCACCGACCGCTTCCTGCCCGATAAGGCCATCGACCTTGTGGATGAAGCCTGCGCCATGATCAAGACCGAGATGGACAGTATGCCCAGCGAGATGGACGATCTGGCCCACCGCATCACCCAGCTGCAGATCGAGCAGGTGAGCCTGAAAAAGGAGACCGACGCCCTGAGCCAGAGCCGCCTGAAGGACCTCGAAAAAGAGCTGGCCGAGCTGCAGGACAAGTTCCGCAGCATGAAGGCAAAGTGGGAAAACGAGAAAAACGCCATCGGCAAGGTGCAATCCCTGCGTGAGCAGATCGAGCAGACCAACGCCGATATCGAGAAGGCCCAGCGCGAGTACGACCTGAACAAGGCCGCTGAGCTGAAATACGGCAAGCTGCCCCAGCTGCAGAAACAGCTGGAGGAGGAAGAAAAGATCGCTGCCGCCAAGAAGGAAGACAGCCTGCTGCGTGACCGCGTGACTGACGAGGAGATCGCCCGCATCGTGGCCCGCTGGACCGGCATCCCGGTGGAAAAGCTGGTGGAAGGTGAGCGCGAGAAGCTGCTGCATCTGGACGATGTGCTGCACCGCCGTGTCATTGGTCAGGACGAGGCCGTCACCAAGGTGAGCGAAGCCATCCTGCGCAGCCGCGCGGGCATCGCCAACCCCAACCGTCCCATCGGCAGCTTCCTGTTCCTGGGCCCCACGGGCGTGGGCAAGACCGAACTTGCCAAGGCACTGGCACAGGCCCTGTTTGACGACGAGCGCAACATGGTGCGTATCGATATGACCGAGTATATGGAGAAGTTCAGCGTCAGCCGCCTGATCGGTGCGCCTCCGGGATACGTCGGTTATGAGGAGGGCGGCCAGCTGACCGAGGCCGTGCGCCGCAAACCCTACAGCGTGGTGCTGTTCGACGAGGTGGAAAAGGCCCACCCCGATGTGTTCAACATCCTGCTGCAGGTGCTGGACGATGGCCGCATCACCGACAGTCAGGGCCGCACTGTGGACTTCAAGAACACGGTCATCATCCTGACCTCCAACCTTGGCAGCGACATCATCCTGAACGATCTGGAGCAGCGCCGTGCAAACGGCTCCAACGAGCTCAGCGAGGATGCCCGCAGGCAGATCGACCTGCTGCTGAAATCCAAGTTCCGCCCCGAATTCCTCAATCGTCTGGACGAGATCGTCTACTACAAGAGCCTGACGAAGGACGAGACCCGCAAGATCGTGGACCTGCAGCTGGAAGACCTGCGCAAGCGCATGGACGAGGGCAAGCACCTCAAGCTGGATGTTACCACGGCTGCCAAGGACTTCATCATTGATTCGGCCTACGACAGCGTGTATGGTGCACGTCCCATCAAACGGTTCATCCAGAGCCGCGTGGAGACCCTCATTGCGAAGGCCATCATTCAGGGCAGCTACGCCGAGGGCAATACCCTCACCGTGGACTGCGAGAACGGCGCGCTGGTGCTCCGTTGAGAACTTGTCGGGGCGAGGCCCCTCCGTCTCGCTTGCGCGAGACCGCTCTGCCGCTTAAAGTCCCCACTGGGGACTTCATTGCTCCGCAAACGCGGATTTTCCCTGTTTTGTACACAGTCTGCGGGCAGAATGCTTGCACCACCGTACAGAATATGGTATTATAACAAATAACATTGATGTGCTTTTCATCGCAGAATGGCAACGATGGAAAGCACATTTTTGTATGCACGAAAGTTTATTCTAAAAAACTCTCAGGCCCACAGCGATGACTGAGAGGGTCCAAATCAAAACAGAAAGTTGAGTGTGATTTCCCTTTTTATGGACGATGGCAGTATGACGCTTCTCGTGGCGCTGGTGATCTTGGTGGCATGTTCCGCCTTTTTCTCCGCCTCCGAGACCGCTTTTTCTTCCCTGAATCAGATCCGCCTGAAAAGCCGCGCCGAGGACGGCGACGCAGCGGCCGCCCGGGTGCTGGCCATGGCCGGAAAGTATGATAAGCTGCTTTCCACCATCCTCATCGGCAACAACATTGTGAACATTGCCGCCGCTTCCATTGGCACCATCCTGTTCACCAAGGCGCTGGGTGCCGAGCGTGGTGCCACGGTGTCCACCATGGTGCTGACCATCGTGGTGCTGATCTTCGGCGAGGTGACCCCCAAGAGCCTGGCCAAGGAGATGCCGGAAACGGTGGCCACCATGGTGTCGCCGGTGCTGAACCTGCTGATGCTGCTGTTCACCCCGCTGACCTGGCTGTTCACCCAGTGGAAGCGCCTGCTGGGGCACTTTATCCGCAGCAGTGAGGAAGACACCATCACCGAGGGCGAGCTGATGACCATGGTGAGCGAGGCCGAGAACGACGGCGAACTGACCGACCGGGAAAGTGAGCTGATCCGCAGCGCCATCGAGTTTGACGATGTGGAAGTGGAGGAGATCCTCACCCCCCGTGTGGATGTGATCGCGGTGGAGGACGACCTCCCGCTGGACGAAGTGGCCCAGACCTTTGCGGAATCCGGCTATTCGCGCCTGCCCGTCTACCACGGCACCATTGATAACATCATCGGCGTCGTGCATGAAAAGGACTTTTATCTGGCCCGCCTGAAAAAGGAAGCCACGCTGGAAGAACTGGTCAAGCCTACGCTCTACACCACCGGTTCCACCCAGATCTCTCAGCTGCTGCGCACCCTGCGGGAGCAGCATCACCACATGGCGGTGGTGGTGGACGAGTACGGCGGCACCGAGGGCATCATCACGCTGGAAGACATTCTGGAGGAGCTTGTGGGCGAGATCTGGGATGAACACGACGAGGTGACCGAGGACTTCCGCAAGCAGTCGGACGGCAGCTGGGTCGTGCTGGGCAGCGCCAGCGTGGACGATCTGTACGAGACGCTGGGCCTGCCGGAGGATGACGACATCGACTCCAACACCGTGAACGGCCTGGTGCAGGAAAAGACCTGCCGCCTGCCGAAAGTGGGCGACAAGTTCACGCTGGGCGAATACGACGGTGTGGTGACCCGCACCGCCAAGCGCCGCGTCACCGAAGTGCGCCTGACCCCGGCCGAGAAGCCAGAGCTGAAAAAGGACGAAGAGGAAAAAGGCCATTTTGGTCGCATGACTTCTAAATAAACACAAGAGCCGCTGCATATCAGGTGCAGCGGCTCTTGTGCTTATTGGGCTTACAAGGCCCTTTGTTCTTATCTTCAGGGGATCACAGCAGCGGGATGCCAGCCTTTGCGCAGGCTTCGCGGGTGGCGGCGTCCCAGACGCTGGCCTGCACTTCGCCAATGTGGGCGCTGCCCAGCAGCAGCATGCACAGGCGGCTCTGGCCGATGCCGCCGCCGATGGAGTAGGGCAGCTCGCCGTTCAGCACGGCCTTGTGGAAGGGCAGGGCGCGGCGGTCGTCGCAGCCAGCCATGGTCAGCTGCTTGTCCATGCTCTCGGGGCTGACGCGGATGCCCATGCTGCTCAGCTCGTAGCTACACTGCAGCGGGTCGTTCCAGAACAGCAGGTCGCCGTTCAGGTCCCAGTCGTCGTAGTCCGGGGCGCGGCCGTCGTGGGGTTTGCCGCTCTTGAGCGGGGCACCGATCTTCATCAGGAAGGTGGTGCCGTTCTCCTTCACGAAGGCGTTCTCGCGCTCCTTCGGGGTCAGGTCGGGGTATTTATCTTCCAGCTCCTGGGTGGTGATGAAGGTCACGTTGGGGCTGTGCAGGGGCAGCTCCTGCAGCTGGGGGAACATGGCGTGCAGGTTCATCTCGGTGGCGCACACGGCGGACACGATGGAGCGCACCACGCTCTTGAGGTAGGCTTCGTTGCGGTCCTCGAGACGGATGACCTTTTCCCAGTCCCACTGGTCCACATAGATGGAGTGGAGGTTGTCCAGGTCCTCGTCGCGGCGGATGGCGTTCATGTCGCAGTACAGGCCCTTGCCCACGCGGAAGTCGTAGTCCTTCAGGGCCTTGCGCTTCCACTTTGCCAGCGACTGCACCACCTGTGCCTCAATGCCGCTGTCCTTGATGTCGAAGGTGACCTTGCGCTCCACGCCGTTCAAATCGTCGTTCAGGCCGGTGGAAGCCTCCAGAAACAGCGGTGCAGACACACGGTACAGGTTCAGGGTGGCGCACAGCGTGTCGGCGAACAGGCGCTTCACGGTGCCAATGGCGCGCTGGGTATCGTACAGGTTCAGCGCGGGCTGATAGTTCTCCGGAATGATGGTCTTGCTCATAACAAAAACCCCCTCTTATGTTTGGTTCTGCCCCGCTTTCCCGAGCCGGGGCGCGGCGCTTCAGGCCGAAAAAATACTAGTTTAATTATCGCACATTCTTTTACGAAAGTAAAGTGAAAGAAGCAAAAAAGAGGCTGTATCCCACCGGATACAGCCCCTTTTCAAAATCAACTCAGCCGCCCAGATAGGCGCTGCGCACGCGCTCATTGGTCAGCAGCTCAGCACCAGTGCCCTCCATGACCACACGGCCGGTCTCCAGAACGTAGGCACGGTCGGCCACGGACAGGGCCATCTGTGCGTTCTGCTCCACCAGCAGGATGGTCATGCCCTCCTTGTGGATGTTCTTGATGATGTCGAAGATCTCCTGCACCAGCAGGGGAGACAGGCCCATGGAAGGTTCGTCCAGCATCAGCATGGAAGCGTTGCTCATCAGGGCGCGGCCCATGGCCAACATCTGCTGCTCGCCGCCGGACATGGTGCCGGCCAGCTGCTTGCGGCGCTCCTTCAGGCGGGGAAACAGCTCAAAGACCTTCTCCTTGTTGGGGGCGATGGTGGAAGCGGGCTGGGTGTAGGCACCCATGTCCAGGTTCTCTTCCACGGTCATGTGCAGGAACACATGGCGTCCCTCGGGAACATGGGCCAGACCGGATTCCACGATCTTGTGGGCGCGCACACCCTTGATGCTCTTGCCCTTGTACAGGATGTCGCCCGTCTTGGGGTGCAGCAGACCGGAAATGGTCTTCAGGGTGGTGGACTTGCCGGCACCGTTGGCACCGATCAGGGTGACGATCTCGCCCTGGTCCACCTCAAAGGAAATGTCCTTGACAGCGTGGATGTTGCCGTAAAAGACGTTGATGTTGTCGACTTTCAGTAAGGTATCTGCCATCGCTCAGCCCTCCTTTTTGCCCAGGTAGGCTTCGATGACCTGGGGGTTGTTGCGGATCTCGTCCGGGGTGCCCTTGGCGATGATGCGGCCAAAGTTCAGCACCGCGATGCCCTCGCAGATGCCCATGACCAGGCTCATATCATGCTCGATCAGCAGCACAGCGATGTTGAATTCATCACGGATGCGGCGGATGGTCTCGGTCAGCTCGGCGGTCTCGGAGGGGTTCATACCGGCAGCAGGCTCGTCCAGCAGCAGCAGCTTCGGGCTGGTGGCCAGCGCACGCATGATCTCCAGACGGCGCTGTGCACCGTAGGGCAGGCTGCCGGCGGGCACATCGGCCAGGTCGGCCATGTGGAAGATGTCCAGCAGCTCGTAGGCACGCTCGGTGCACTTCTTTTCCTCTTTCCAGTAGTTGGGCAGACGAATCAGCGAGGAGGCCAGATTGTACTTCATGGACTCATGCAGGCCCACCTTGATGTTGTCGATGACGCTCAGTTCCTTGAACAGGCGGATGTTCTGGAAGGTACGGGCCACGCCCATGCGGTTGACCTGGTAGGTCTTTTTGCCGGCGGTGGGCATCCCGTCGATCAGGATGGAGCCGCGGGTGGGCTGATACACGTTGGTCAGCAGGTTGAACACGGTGGTCTTACCGGCACCGTTGGGGCCGATCAGGCCGGTGATCTCGTTGCGGCCGATCATCAGGTTGAAGCCGTCCACAGCGGTCAGGCCGCCGAAGTCGATGCCCAGTTCACGCACGTCCAGAATGGGCTTTTTGTCCTTGTCGCGGTCGGTCAGAAAACCGCCGGAGGGCACACTGTGTAACTTGGTCTGGAACTCATTCATGGTCCGCACCCTCCTTTGCATTCTTCTTGCGGAACAGCTCGCCGTTCAGGACCTTTTCCACGATGCGGCTCATGGAGAAGTCGTAGCTGCCCAGCAGTCCGCCCGGGCGGAAGATCATCATCAGGATCAGCACCAGCGAGTAGATGACCATGCGGTAGCTGTCGAAGCTGCGGGTCGCCTCGGGCAGGACGGTCAGCACGGTAGCAGACAGGATGGAGCCCAGCATGGAACCCATGCCGCCCAGGACCACCATGACCAGGATCTCGATGGACTTCATGAAGCCGAAGGTGGAGGGAGTCAGCACGCCGATGTAGCAGGCGTACAGACCGCCGGCCATGCCGGCAAAGGCAGCCGAGAAGGCAAAGGCCATGACCTTGTAATAAGTGGTCTGGATGCCGCAGCTCTCGGCGGCGATCTCATTGTCGCGGATGGCCAGCACAGCGCGGCCATGGCGGCTCTTCATCATGGTATGAATCAGGAAACAGGTGATGACCACACAGATAAACACGTTGGTAAAATTGGAGTACTTGGGGATGTTCTTCAGGCCCTTGGAGCCGTAGAACAGTTTGAAGCCCAGCACATCGTCGATGTTGTTCAGGGTGATGCGGATGATCTCGCCGAAGCCCAGGGTCAGGATAGCCAGATAGTCACCGGTCAGACGCAGGGCGGGAATGCCGATGAGCACACCGAACAGACCGGCTACGATGCAGGCCAGCACCAGGCCGATGGCAAAGGAAATGCCGCGCGGCAGGGTGCTGTACTTGGTGAACAGAGCGCAGGCGTAGGCACCTACCGCCATGAAACCGGCGTGGCCCAGCGGCAGCTGGCCCAGATAACCGGTGGCAACGTTCAGGGAGACAGCCAGGATGATGTTGATGCCCACGGTAAGCAGGACCTTGTTCTGGTAGGTGGAGAGCACATTGCCGGTCACATAGGACAGCACCACGAACAGCAGGACCACCAGAATGGCGTTCATCAGATAGCGCACGGGCATTTTCAAAGTTTTGCGTTTGGTATTCATCTTTCTGCCCCTCCTTACACCTTTTCCTGTACCTTGCGGCCGAGGAAGCCGGTGGGCTTGACCAGCAGCACGATGATCAGGATCGCAAACGTCACAGCGTCTTTCCAGGCAGACAGACCGATGGCGGAGACAAAACATTCACACAGGCCGATGGCAATGCCGCCGATCATGGCACCCGGAATGGAACCGATGCCGCCCAGGACTGCAGCAACAAAGGCTTTCAGGCCCAGCATGGAACCCATGGTGGGCGTAGCCTGCGGATAGGAACAGCAGTACAGCACCGAGCCGATGCCGGCCAGAGCGGAGCCAACAGCAAAGGTAAAGGAGATGGTGCTGTTGACATTGATGCCCATCAGGCGGGCGGCGTCCATATCCTCGGACACGGCACGCATGGCCTTGCCCAGCTTGGTCTTCTGCACCAGGAAGGTCAGCACCAGCATGGACAGCACGGTGACCACCAGGGTGATGATGGAGGTCAGGCCCAGAGGGACTTTGCCGATCATAAAGGTCTTGCTGTCATAGTAGGCCGGGATGACCTTGGCGCCGGATCCCATGACCAGCTCGGCGGTGTACTCCAGGAAGAAGGACACGCCGATGGCGGTGATCAGCAGCGAGATGCGGGGGGCGCTGCGCAGGGGGGTGTAGGCGATCTTTTCGATCACGACACCCAGCAGCGTACAGGTGATGATGGTGGCGCACACGGCAGCGACCGGGCCAAGGCCCAGCTGATTCATGACGAACCAGGACATATATGCGCCCACCATGATGATATCGCCGTGGGCAAAGTTCAGCAGCAGAATGATGCCGTACACCATGCTGTAGCCCAGTGCGATCAGTGCATAGATGCTGCCAAGGGACAAGCCATTGATCAGCTGGCTAAAGAACACTGTCATGGATGGATACTTCCTTTCTTTGCGGCGTTTGCACGCCTTTTGGGGGATGCACTTTTTTACCAAAAAAGCGGAGACAGCCGAGCAAAACCTGTTCCGGCGGTCTCCGCAATGGTTCATTTCCTTCTGGCTCCAGCCCTTATGCCGCGCACCGGTGTGCGGTGGAGAAGCGGGATCAGAACATTTCCTTCAGCACAGGGGTCTCACCGTCGAAGCACAGGATAGCAGTCTGCTTGACGGGATCGTGGTGCTCATCGAAGGTGAAGGTGCCGGTGATGCCGTCGATGGTGCCGGAGGCAATGGCATCGATGACAGCCTGCTTGTAGTCGTCATCGCCAGCAGCCAGACCGGCATCCTCAGCAGCCTGAATGCCGTAGACAACGGTCATGGCAGCATCGTAGCCCAGAGGTGCGAAACCGTTGGGGTACTCCTCGCCGTACTCTTCCTTGTAGGCGTTCTCAAAGTCGGAGTTGGAACCCTTTGCATAGTTGGCGCAGAAGTAGGCATCCTTCAGCTGATCGGCGGTAGCGTAGCCTTCCAGGCCGTCCCAGCCATCGCCGCCCAGGAACGGGCAGGTCATGCCGATATCGCGGGCCTGCTTCAGGATCTTGCTCACGTCCTCATAGTAGTTGGGGCAGAACACCACCTGCGGATTCTTGCCCATGATGGTGGTCAGCTGAGTTTTGAAGTCCACATCGCCCTTGGAGTAGCTCTCATCGTCCACGATGGTGCCGCCCTTTGCTTCGAACTCGTTGATGAAGTTCTCAGCCAGGCCTTCGTTGTAATCGGCACCCTTCTCAAAGATGACAGCTGCTTCGGTGTAGCCCAGCTTCTCGTAAGCATAGTCTGCCATATGGACGCCCTGATACGGGTCGGTGAAGGTGGCACGGAAGACGTTTGCATTCACGGTGTCGGTCTCGGCATCGTAGGTGACAGCCTCAGCGGTAGCAGAAGCGGTGACCATGGGCATATTGTAGTCGGCGCTCTCGGCAGCCACAGCCAGGGTGGGAGCGGTGGTGACATCGCCCACCAGAGCGGTGATGCCCTCATCCACCAGCTTGGTGAAGCAGTTCACGGCCTGGGTCTCATCGCCCTGTTCATCCTCGGTCAGAATCTCGATCTGCTTGCCGTTGATGCCGCCGTTGGCGTTGACCTGCTTCAGATACAGGGTAGCACCGTTGACAACAGCCTTGCCGTAAACGGAAACATCACCGGTCAGGGGTCCCATGACACCGACCTTGATGGTGTCGCCGGAAGCAGCGGCACCAGAAGCTGCGGTAGAGGCGGAAGCAGCAGTGCTGTTGGAAGAACCGCCGCATGCAGTCAGAACGCCAGCTGCAGCAACAACACCTGCAGCGGCCAGGAAATTACGACGAGAAATCATCTTTTTCATAGTGAATATCCTCCTTAGGAGCATTCGCGCTTCAGTATAAAAACGGAAGCAAGGCCCTCTTTCCCTCAAAGCGACCTTGCTTCGTTATCAATATTATAGACCTGTGAGCCAAAATCCGCAATTCACAAACCGTCCATACTTTCAGGGACATTTTGTGGACTTTGTTGCCAAAATAGCCAAAAGCAATAGGCCTATTTTGTGCACTATTTCAATTGCTTCATTTTGTTTGTGTGTCAGGTGAACGCAATTCACAAGTTGCAAAAGGGTTACAGGGTCTCCATTTCGGCATCTGCGGCGAACTCGGCCTCTGCACGTGCCTCGGCAGCTTCGCCCTCTGCTTCCGCTTTGGCCGGAGACTCTGCAAGGACCTTGCGGATGGCGGTGAAGTAGAACACCAGCGACAGGCCGGTGCCGATGCACCAGCCCACGGGCCATGCCATCCAGATGCCCGTGCTGCCCAGAGCAGTGCTGCTCAGCACAATGGCGATGCCCACGCGCAGGATCAGGTCGGAGAAGGTAGCGATCATAAAGCGCACCATCATGCCGCAGCCGCGCAGGATGCCGTCAGTGACCAGCTTGAGCGACACCACAAAATAGAAGGGAGACAGGATGCGCAGGAACAGCATACCGGTGTCGATGGCCGGACCCTGCGGGTCATTCATGAACAGCAGCAGCAGGAAGCGGCCGAAGAAGAAGTACAGGAGCACGATGGGCACGCAGATGATCCACACCAGATTGCGGCCTGCGCCAAAGCCCTTGTGCACACGGTCCATTTTGCCTGCGCCCATGTTCTGGGAGGTGTAGTTGGAGATGCCGTTGCCCAGCGTGGTAAAGGAAGTGATGACCATGTTGTTCAGCTTGACGGCTGCTGAGTAGCCCGCGATGACGCTGGCACCAAAGGTGTTGATGACGCTTTGCAGGATGATGTTGCCCACCGAGACGAAGCTCTGCTGCAGGATGCTGGGGATAGCCACCACAGCCACCTTGCCCAGCATGTTCCAGGAGAACAGCACGACCTTGTTCTTGGATTTGAAGGCGCTGATGCGGCGGAACACCACCACCATGGCCAGCACACAGCTGACGCCCTGGCACAGGAAGGTGGCCCAGGCCACACCGGCCACGCCCATCTTGAAACCGGCCACGAACAGGATGTCCACACCGATGTTGGACAGGGACGAGACGGCCAGGAAGTAGAACGGCGTCTTGCTGTCGCCCAGCGCGGAGAAGATGCCGGTGGCGATGTTATAGAAGAACATGAAAGGCAGGCCCAGCACGTAGATGTCCAGATACAGCGAGGAATCTGCCAGAATTTCGTCCGGGGTGTTGATGAGCTCCAGCAGGCCGTGGCAGCCCACCAGACCAATGAGCATCAGCACGGCGCACAGCACGGCGGAACCGATCAGGGAAGTGTAGACCGAAGTCTTCATCTCATCGTAGTCCTTCGCGCCGAAGTAGCGGGACACGATGACCGAGCAGCCGATGTTGCAGCCGAAGGCGAAGGCGATGAAGATCAGGGTGATCTCGTAGCTGTTGCCCACGGCAGCCAGCGCGTTCTCGCCGATGAACTTGCCTGCCACAAGGCTGTCGGCGATGTTATACAGCTGCTGGAAGATGATGCTGCCGAACATGGGCAGGCAGAACTGCCACAATACCTGTGACGGCTTGCCCACCGTCAGATCCTTATTCATATCAATATCCTCCTCTATGAAGTCTTATGAAGTCTGATCCAATCATGAAGAATTTGTTAACCAAAAGATAGTATAGGACGGACCTGCCAAAAAGTAAAGAAAAATTTTAGTATATCTGCCATATGAAATTTACATGGCAGGCAGGCCCGCATACCGGGCCGGAAAAACGGGCAGGCTGTAAGCAAATACCTGCGCGCTGCCCGGCGGCTTGCACCGGCTGCGGGCGGTTTGCAATGAGACAAAAAAGTTTATGCCGGCAAACATTGCGGGCGGCTCTTGCACTGGGAAGCAAAGCGTGGTAGGATAAACGTGGTTAGTTAGCAATAACTATCCACAAGAATGCCCGGACAAGCCCGCAAGGACGGTGCCGGGCCGGAAATGATTCAAGGAGGTTTTCGATATGAACTATCTGGAAATTGAATCCGTTGTGGGCCGCGAGATCTTGGACTCCCGCGGCAACCCCACCGTGGAGGCTGAGATCACCCTGGCCGACGGCACTGTTGCCCGCGGCTGCGCACCTTCCGGCGCATCCACCGGCGAGTTCGAGGCTCTGGAGCTGCGTGACGGCGACAAGGGCCGTTACCTGGGCAAGGGCGTGACTAAGGCTGTGGAGAACATCAACACCGTCATCGCAGACGCTGTGGTGGGCATGGATGCTTCCGACATCTACGCCATCGACGCCGCCATGATCAAGGCCGACGGCACCAAGGACAAGTCCAATCTGGGCGCAAACGCCATCCTGGCCGTGTCCATCGCAGCCTGCCGTGCAGCCGCTGCTTCGCTGGAGATGCCGCTGTACCGCTTCCTGGGTGGTGTGAACGGCAACCGCCTGCCCGTGCCCATGATGAACATCCTGAACGGTGGTGCCCATGCCACCAACACCGTGGATACCCAGGAGTTCATGATCATGCCCGTGGGCGCTCCCTCCTTCAAGGAAGCCCTGCGCTGGTGCGCTGAGGTGTTCCACGCTCTGGCTTCCATCCTGAAGGCCAAGGGTCTGGCTACCTCCGTGGGCGATGAGGGCGGCTTTGCCCCCAACCTGTCCAGCGACGAGGAGACCATCGAGACCATTCTGGCCGCCATCGAGAAGGCTGGCTATGTGCCCGGCAAGGACTTCATGCTGGCCATGGATGCTGCTTCCTCTGAGTGGAAAAGCCCCAAGGGCAAGGGCTTCTACAAGCTGCCCAAGGCTGGCACCGAGTTCACCTCCAGTGAGCTGATCGCCCACTGGAAGAGCCTGGTGGAGAAGTACCCCATCATCTCCATCGAGGACGGCCTGGACGAGGAAGACTGGGAAGGCTGGCAGGAGATGACCCGCGAGCTGGGCGGCAAGGTCCAGCTGGTGGGCGACGATCTGTTCGTTACCAACACCGAGCGTCTGGCCAAGGGCATCCAGCTGGGTGCAGGCAATGCCATCCTGATCAAGCTGAACCAGATCGGTTCCGTGTCTGAGACCCTCGAAGCCATCAAGATGGCTCACAAGGCCGGTTACACTGCCATCAGCTCTCACCGCTCCGGCGAGACCGAGGACACCACCATCGCCGACCTGGCTGTGGCCCTGAACACCTGCCAGATCAAGACCGGTGCGCCCAGCCGTACTGAGCGTGTGGCAAAGTACAACCAGCTGCTGCGCATCGAGGAGCAGCTGGGCGACAGCGCCGTTTACCCCGGCATGGCAGCTTTCAACGTGAAGCGCTGAACTTGTTGAAAATTTGAATTGATTTGGGCACCCATACTGCTTTCCGGCGGTATGGGTGCCTTTTTGTTTTCAATGCTGTTGGCCGCCGCGGCCAAATTTGTGAAAATAAATTCCCAATATTTCCCTGCAATCGAAAAGGCTGTTCGATCGTATCCATAATAGAACGGCGCAAAGGCCGGAAAACTGGAAAAGGAGCAAACATCCATGTCTCTGTCTACTCTGATGGCACTGTACAAACTTCTCGGCGGGGGCGGCTTTGCAAAGCTGCTGCTGCTCATCCTGAAAGGCATTCTGGCATGAGCCGGTGGTCTGTTCTGCTGGCGGTGTGCACGCTGGCCGGGAGCCTGTTCATCCTGCTGGGCCTGCCTGCACTGCTGCGGCTGGCACTCTGACACAAAAGGGAGAAAAACATGATCTTATCCATGCTGTATCAGCTGTTCCGTCAGATCAACCTGCCGGGCATCTGGTGGATCCTTTCAGAACGGTTTTTCTGAAAATCAAAAATGCAAAAAGAGAGGGGCTTGCCGGTTCACGGAAAGCCCCTCTCTTTGGCTGTTTGTTCAGGAATGGAACGCCTGCAGGTAGGCGTACAGGGCACCCACCTGGTTGGCTTCGCTGCTGAAGGCGCAGGGCACGATCTGGCAGCGGGGCAGGCCCTTCATGTAGGGGGAATCTCCCCGGGACGCAAACAGCCCGTCGTACACCCGGCGCAGCGTTTCCAGCAGCAGCGGCTGCTTGCTGATGCCGCCGCCGATGGCCACCTTTTCCACATCCAGCAGGACGGTCAGATTATAAATTTGTACGGTCACCGCGTGGCAGAAGCGCTCCAGCACATCCAGCGCTTCCGGTTCCCCGGCATTGGCGGCTTCAAAGAACCGGCGGCCGTCCATGGGGGCGTCGGCGGGCAGGCCCTTGCGGGCGCGGTACCATTCCAGCAGCGCGGTAGTGCTGCACTGGCAGGCCATGTTGTTGCGCTCATCGTCCCACCCGGCGGCATTGGTGTTCACAAAGCTGTATTCCCCGGCGGTAAAGTGCACGCCCCGCACCAGCTGGCCGTTGGCGATGATGCCGCCGCCCACGCCGGTGCCGATGAGGAACACCGCCGCATTGCTGCAGCCCTGCAGGGCCCCGGCCTGCAGCTCGGCCATGGCGGCGGCCTTGCCGTCGTTTTCCAGCAGCACGCGGCAGCCGCATTTCTCGGCCAGCAGCTGGCCCAGCGGCGTGTCCGTATTGTAGAGCAAAGCGCCGCCGTTGGTCAGATAGCCGGTCCGGGTATTCACGAAGCCCGGCACGGCCATGGCGATGCCTTCCACCTCGTCCTTATGGGGCAGATACAGCTGGTATAAAGCATCCAGAAAATGCGCCTGCGTATCCTGCGGCGTGGGCACAGAGCCGGTGTGCATGCGCCGCATTGCTTCATCCATCACCGAATACTTGATCTCGGTGCCGCCTACATCAAAAACCATGACCTTCATGGACATTCCCTCCGCAACGCTGTATTTTCTTTTATTATGGCAAATTGCATTTGGAATGTAAAGTGAAAACGCAAAAACGGCACGGCTTTGCAAAGAAAGGCTCTTTTTGTGAAAAACAACCCGGAAAAATCCGCAGATTTTTCCGGGTTGCAAATTCAAAAGATTACAGTTTGCTCAGCTGCGGGCCCTGTGCGGTGTCCTTCACGGCCCAGCCCATCTCGGTCAGCTGAGCGCGGATGGCATCGGCGGTGGCCCAGTCTTTGGCCTTTTTGGCGGCGGCACGCTTCTCCACCAGTTCGGTCACTTCGGCGGGCACCTCGTCCTTCTTGCGGTTGTACAGCAGGCCCAGCACGCCGGTGATCTCGTCGAACGCAGCGGCGGCGGTCTGCAGGGCGTCCTTGCTGGAAACAGCCGACAGGGTGTTGATCTCCTTGACCAGATCGAACACGGCAGCCAGAGCGTCCGGGGTGTTCAGGTCGTCGTCCATGGCGGTGCAGAATTTCTGCTTTGCCTCGGCGGCTTTTTCCTTCAGGCTCTCGTCGGTGCCGAAGTTGCCCTTGCTCAGGGCAAAGTCCAGATTCTCGCGGCAGGTGTACAGGCGCTCCAGACTGTTCTTGCAGCTCTCGATGAGGTCCACAGTGTAGTTCAGGGGCATGCGGTAGCCGGCCGTCAGCATGAAGTAGCGGATGGGTTCATAGCCGTAGATATTGGCCACGTCACGCACGGTGAAGAAGTTGTGCAGGCTCTTGGACATCTTCTGATTGTCCACATTGATGAAGCCGTTGTGCATCCAGTAGCGGGCAAAGGTGCAGCCGTTGGCGCACTCGCTCTGCGCAATCTCGTTCTCGTGGTGCGGGAAGATCAGGTCCTGACCGCCGCAGTGCAGGTCGATGGTCTTGCCCAGATGGGTGCGGCTCATGGCGCTGCACTCGATGTGCCAGCCCGGGCGGCCCATGCCGTAGGGGCTCTCCCATGCAGGCTCACCGGGCTTTGCGGCCTTCCAGACGGCAAAGTCGGCGGGGTCTTCCTTCAGGTCGTCGTCCATCTGGCTGCGCAGCTCACGGTTGCCGCTCTCGAGGTCGTCCAGCTTCAGGTGGCTCAGCTTGCCGTATTCAGGGTCGCTCTTGACGCGGAAGTACACATCGCCGTTCTTGGCAACGTAGGCGTGGCCGGAGTCGATCAGGTCCTTCACGATGTCCAAAATCTGCTGGATGTGCTCGGTGGCGCGGGGCTGCACGGTGGGCTTTTTGCAGTTCAGGCCGGCGGCGTCCTTGAGGTACTCGGCCTCAAAGCGCTGGGCCACTTCCTTCATGGAGGTGCCCTCCTCCTGGCCCTTCTTGATGAGCTTATCGTCGATATCGGTGATGTTGGAAACATAGATCACCTTGTTGCCGCGGTACTCGAGGTAGCGGCGCAGGGTGTCGAACACGATCAGCGGGCGGGCGTTGCCGATGTGGATATAGTTATAAACGGTCGGGCCGCAGACGTAGATGCGGTATTCACCGGGCACCTGCGGCACGAATTCTTCTTTCTGGCGGGTCAGCGTGTTGAAAATCTGCATGGCTGTTTCTCCTTTACTGTGATTTTCATTATAACGGTGCAGTGCAGGGAAGTCAAGAAAAAACGACCGTTCCCGGCGCTTTCTGCGCACCGGAAACGGTCGTCTTGCCAATTGGAAATCAGCCGGGGTAATTCTGCACTTCCAGCAGTTCTTCTGCACGCTTCACCTGCTCCGCGGTGGGCGGCACGGCATCCGGCAGCGGATAAGGGATGCCCAGCTTCTGCCACTTGAACAGGCCCAGCGTGTGGTAGGGCAGTACCTCCACCCGCTGCACCGTTTTCAGGCTGCGGATAAAGTCTGCGGTCCTGCGCAGGCCCTCCTCGTCGTCGGTCAGGCCGGGCACCAGCACATGCCGGATCCATAGCGGGATGCCGAGGTCCGAGATGTGCCGCGCCATGGCAAGGATGTTGGCGTTGTCTTTGCCGGTGAGCTGCCGGTGGCGTTCCGGATCGATCTCCTTCAGGTCGAGAATGACCAGACTGGTGGACTTCATCAGCCGGTCGAAACCGGCCAGGTAATCCGGGTCATCGGGCCGGAAGGGCTGCCCGGCGGTATCCAGAGCCGTGTGCACGCCTTTGGAGCGGGCCAGCTCGAAGAATGCCGTCAGGAACTCCATCTGGCGCAGCGGCTCGCCGCCGCTGACCGTGATGCCTCCCTTTTTGCCCCAGTAGTTGCGGTAGCGGTAGACCCGCTGGAACAGCTTTTCTGCCGTCCATTCCTCGCCGCCCTCCGCAGCCCACGTTTCCGGGTTGTGGCAGTATTTGCACCGCAGGGCACACCCCTGCAAAAACACCACAAAGCGCACACCGGGGCCGTCCACAGAGCCGAAGGATTCCAGCGAGTGGACATAGCCGATGGGGTTACAGGGCTGCATGGCAGGTGCGGGAGATAACGTCCATCTGCTGCTCGCGGGTCAGGTCGATGAACTTGACGGCGTAGCCGGAGACGCGGATGGTGAAGTTGGCGTACTCCTCCTTTTCGGGGTGCTCCATGGCATCCAGCAGCTTCTCCTTGCCAAAGACGTTCACGTTCAGGTGGTGTGCGCCCTGATCGAAGTAGCCGTCCATGACCTGTACCAGATTCTCTACCCGCTCGCCTTCGCTGTGGCCCAGAGCGTCCGGGTTGATGGTCTGGGTGTTGGAGATGCCGTCCAGTGCCCAGTGGTAGGGCAGCTTTGCCACCGAGTTCAGGGAAGCCAGCAGGCCGTTCTGCTCTGCGCCGTAGCTGGGGTTTGCACCGGGAGCAAACGGGGTGAATGCGGCACGGCCGTCGGGCAGCGCGCCGGTGTACTTGCCGTACACCACGTTGGAGGTGATGGTCAGGATAGAGGTGGTAGCCTCAGAGTTGCGGTAGGTGTGGCGCTTCTTGATCATCTCCAGGAAGGTGCGCAGCAGCCACACGCCGATCTCGTCGGCGCGGTCATCATCGTTGCCGTACTTGGGGAAGTCGCCCTCGGTCTCAAAGCCGGTGGCAAGGCCGCACTCGTCACGCACTACCTTCACCTTGGCGTACTTGATGGCGCTCAGGGAGTCGATGACGTGGGAGAAGCCTGCAATGCCGGTGGCAAAGGTGCGGCGCACGTCGGTGTCGATGAGGGCCATCTCGGCTTCCTCATAGTAGTATTTGTCGTGCATATACTGGATCAGGTTCAGCACATTGACGTACAGGCCAGCCAGCCAGTCCAGCATCTGGACATACTTGGGCAGCACCTCGTCGTAGTTCAGGTACTCGCTGGTGATGGGGGCATAGTTGGGGCCGCACTGCTCGTGGCTCTTCTCGTCCACACCGCCGTTGATGGCGTACAGCAGGCACTTGGCAAGGTTGGCGCGGGCACCGAAGAACTGCATCTCCTTGCCGGTCTGGGTGGCAGACACGCAGCAGCAGATGGAGTAATCATCGCCCCACACGGGCTTCATCACGTCGTCGTTCTCGTACTGGACAGAGCTGGTATCGATGGACACCTTGGCGGCATATTTCTTGAAGCTCTCCGGCAGGGCGGAGGAGTACAGAACGGTCAGGTTCGGCTCCGGTGCGGGGCCCATGTTTTCCAGCGTGTGCAGGAAGCGGTAGCAGTTCTTGGTGACCATGCTGCGGCCATCCATGCCGATGCCGCCCACTTCCAGCGTTGCCCACACGGGGTCGCCGGAGAACAGCTGGTTGTAGCTGGGGATGCGGGCAAACTTGACCATGCGGAACTTCATGACCATGTGGTCGATCAGCTCCTGAGCCTGGGTCTCGGTCAGGATGCCGTTGTCCAGATCGCGCTGGATATAGATATCCAGGAAGGTGGAGATGCGGCCCACGCTCATGGCAGCGCCGTTTTGGGTCTTGATGGCGGCAAGATACCCGAAGTACAGCCACTGGCAGGCCTCCTTGGCGTTCTTTGCGGGCTGAGAGATATCATAGCCGTAGGCCTCGGCCATCTTCTTCATGCCCTTCAGGGCGCTGATCTGGCGGGCGATCTCCTCGCGCAGGCGGATCACGTCGTCGGTCATGGTGCCGTCGCCGCAGTTGGCAAAGTCCTCCTGCTTGAACTTGATCAGTGCATCGATGCCGTACAGGGCCACGCGGCGGTAGTCGCCCACGATGCGGCCGCGGCCGTAGGTGTCCGGCAGGCCGGTGATGATGTGGGTGTGGCGGGCCGCCTTCATCTCAGGGGTGTAGGCATCAAACACAGCCTGATTGTGGGTGCGGGTGTAGTCGGTAAAGATCTTGTGCAGCTCCTCGCTGGGCTGGTAGCCGTAGGTGGTGCAGGCCTGCTCTGCCATCTTGATGCCGCCGTAGGGCATGAAGGCGCGCTTGAGGGGCTTGTCGGTCTGCAGACCCACGATCTGCTCCAGATCCCTCAGGCTTTCATCGATATAGCCGGGGCCGTAAGCAGTCAGGCTGCTGACCACTTCGGTCTCCATATCCAGCACGCCGCCCTTGGCGCGCTCGGCCTTCTGCAGCTTCTGCAGGGCACCCCACAGCTTGTCGGTCGCCTCGGTGGGGCCGGCCAGAAAGCTTTCGTCGCCGTCATACGGGGTGTAGTTCTTCTGGATGAAGTCGCGCACATTGACTTCTTCTTTCCAGATGCGGCCCTCAAAGCCTTCCCACTGTTCAAAATTGATCATTGGAACCTCCTTGCTCCATCACGCAGTTAGCGTTTTCTAACTAATGAGCCTTTGAAAAACCGCTCTGCATGGCGGCTTTCTGGGGGCAAAACGGTCTTGAACTGCCGATTGTGGCAGCCCCGACTACAAGGTGTAGACAAAAATGAAAACCTGCCCACAAAATCTTGCGTTATTATAATAGCAAGAACCACTTTAAAATGCAATAGAAAACAAGTGGGTTTTCTTCCAAAGCAAAGGGCTTTCTTTGGGCAGAATGTAGAAAAAGCGCCGAAATCCCGGCGGTGCACCTATTTTGCGAAAAAAATCGCAAAATAAGGGTTGACAAGACTAACCGGCTATGGTATTCTGTTCTCGCAACGAGGTTAGACAAATCTAACCACGTTGCACCAGAAAAGCGGAAGCCTCTGCAAGGGCTTCTGCGAAAACCGGATCCGCCATGGCAGAGCTGCGGAGCTGTGTCAGGTGATCCCCAATTCCTCCATTCCATTCTCTTTTTTCAAGTGAGCTGTGGTTTTAGTTTGCTCCCACGGCTCGATGCGCGGCATTCGGTGTGATTGGTACCGCACCAAGTGCAAAAGAAAAACAAAAACGGGACATGCAGCTTGACCACCTGCGTGCCCCGTTTTTTGTTTTTAACTCCTTCAGTCATGGCTGACACCATGCCAGCTCCCTCAAAGAGGGAGCCCTTGGCAGTGCGGAAAACTTTACGGTTTTGCCAAAGCCCCCCTCATTGAGGGAGGTGGATGCGAGTGCAGCGAGCAGACGGAAGGAGTTTTATTTCACGATCTCCGCCAGCTTTTGATACACTTCCTCCGCACCGCCCTTGGGCGTTTTGATCTTCACGAACTGGCTGTTCACGATGGCGGTGCCATCGGAGTAGACGGTGAACAGGAGGTTATTGTTCTCGGCATCATCGTAGTAGCTCACAGTGACGGAATCCACCGGGTATTCGTGGCTGTAGGAGGAATACTGCTGGTTGAACCGCTTGACACAGGTAAGGCCGGAAAGCACGTTTGCAATCTGCTGATAGGCAGGGTCGTCGGCAGAAAGCAGCTGAACATCCATCTCTGCGGAGCGGGCAAAGTTCTGAATGTGCTCCACCCGGACACTGGCCTGTGTGCTGGCCTCGATGCTGGATGCAAGGTCGATCTTTGCGGAAGGAAAGATCAGCACCAGTGCAAGCAGCACTAAAATGACAATGCCGAACCGGGACAGAATGCCTTTTTTCTTCATAAGAGTCATGCCTCCTTTGGCAGCTCCGCTCCCATTTGGCCCAGATGCCGCTGAGCGATGAAGAAGCCCACGGCGCTGGCGGCGAACACCACATAATAGCTGGCGATGCGGTAAAGCATCATCACGCTCATCACCTCGCCGCGCTCCAGAAAGCTGCCGAACACCAGCAGGAATGCCGTCTCGATGGAGCCCATGCCGGCCACATTGGGCAGGGCGTTGGACAAAAACAGCATCAAGCTGGTGAGCAGCTGCACCTGCAAAAAGCTCAGAGGGGAAAGCCCCATGAACCGGATGCACAGGTAGGGCAGGCAGAACAGCCCGAACAGCTTGACCGCCTGCAATGCCAGAATTTCAGCGCAGCGGGGCTTATCTGCCAGCAGACGGCGGCTCTCCTCGCCCAGAACATCCAGCTGCTGCTGCCAGTCGGCGCGGCGCTGCTGCCATTTTTCCGTTTTGGGCAGCAGACGCATCAGCCAGCGGGCAAGGTCCTGCACCAGCGGCGATATGCACACCAACACCAGCACCACAATGATAGCCGCCACTACAGCGTATGCCATGGGCAGATAATTCATCACACCGGTGGTGTTGGCGGCAAGCCATCTGTGCTGAAACAGCAGCATCACCGTGGCATACAGCAGCACGGTGGTTTTGTGGAACACGTACTGCAGGGTCATCAGGCCCACGCCCGGGCCAACCGGCAGGCTGCAGCGGTGCAGATACCATGTCTGCACCGGCACTGCACCTGCGCCCAGCGTGACCACATTGCCAAAGGTGCCGCACCACGCGGTATCGATGCCCTGCCAGAGCCTGAAGCCCGGGATGCGGCTGCGCACGATGACCCACGCCACGCACCCCTCCAGCAGCGGGTAGCTGAGGCCGATGGCCAGCACCACCAGCACCTGCCATGCGGACAGCTGCGAAAGCGCTGCGGTGATCTCGGCCCAGTTGTCCTTGAACAGCAGCACGATGATGCCGGTAAGTGCGGCGAGCACCAGCAGCGAGATCACTGTCTTTTTGCGGGAAGGTGCGGCAGAGGCGGGTTGGCTCATAGAGAGAACAGGCTCCTTTCAGGCGGAATGATTTGATAAAAGTATAACACACGCGGCCTGTGTCTTTGTGAACGGAACTGGAATTTTCTTGTGCAATTTTGATGGAATGATAAAAAGGCAAGGGCAGATGCGCGCATCGACCCTTGCCTTTATCTTGTTTTTAGTCTGTTGATTCGTTCACCAGCCGTGTCAGGGTGGCAACATAGGCTTCGTTGGAATAATATTTCTCGTACATTTTCCGGCAGTCAGCTTTCATGGCGGCCAGCTGTTCCGGATGCAGGATAGCATGCTCCAGCGCCTGCGCCAGCAGGTCCGGGTCGTCATCCTTGTAAACGAAGCCGTCCACGCCCTCGGTGACGAGCCCGGCGGTGCCGGTGTGCTCCGACACGATGGACGGCTTGCCGAAGATCAGGCCTTCGGTGACGAAGGTGGGCATGGGGTCATCGCGGGAGGCGCACACCACGCAGGCGCACTGGTCCATCAGGGATTTGATCTCCGGGCGCTCCAGCCGCTTGCGGTAGAACACGGTGTCCGGGTAGTCCTCCACGAGGGTGTCCACGGTGTTCTTGATGTCTTTATCGGCGGCCTTGCCCACAAAGAGGAAGGCTGCTTTCTGCCGCACTTCGGGCTTCAGCAGGCGGATGGCGTTGCAGAAGATGTCCTGGCCCTTGCGGGGCTCGAAGGAGCCCACGGTGACGAACAGCGGCCGCCCGCCCGCATAGGAGATGTCATAGACGGGGAAGGACTCCTGCGCGTAGTCCGGCAGGCCGTAGATGAGCTGTTCGATGGCAAAATCCGGCCGGACAGAGTGCATGGCGGCGGTGGCGTGGGAGCCGACGGCGCAGACCTGCACATTGTGTTCCAGTGTTTTCGGGATCTGGTGCGCGATGAAGGGGTAGCCTGCAAAGGCGTCGTGCAGCCACCACAGCACCGGCACGAAGGATCCGTTCAGGGTGCGCACGGCGGCGGCTTCCACCACCGTGTTGGCCAGCACGAAGTCGGCACTGGTGGCAAGGCCCCACAGCGCCGAGTGCATCACGCAGTCGCTTCGGGTGACGACGGCGGCCCCGGCGTCCAGGAACAGCGGCAGTGAGCCCTCGTCCGAAGGGCCGAGCACCACCACTTCAAAGCCCATGCTGCGCAGCACGGGCACGGCGCTCACCAGCACGATGGGCGCACCGGTCATGGTCAGCTCGTGGCTGAGGATGACGGCGCGCTTTCCGCCGGCCGAGAACACATCGTCGGCGCACAGCTCCCGACGGAAATGCAGCAGCGCCTGCGGGATGCGCTGGCAGTTCTCCGCCATGGCGGTGGACAGGCGCAAAAGCTCCGTCACGCTGTCTTTGCCGCGGGCGGCGGCGCGGATGCGGTCCAGCAGCTGCCGCGACACCATGGCGCACCGGCTGCAGGGGATGTGCTGGGTGCTCAGGTAAAGGGCGGTGGCCCCGTCAAAGCCGAAGACGGCGTCGCACACCGCAAGGTCGGCCCCGGCCTGCAAAGCGGCGGCAAAATAGGTCAGGGCGGTGGAGGTGCACTCCACATCCTCGCTGACCAGCAGCACGCCTGCCACAGAATCGGTCAGCTCGCCCTCCAGCGCCGTCACCAGCCGGAACTTGCGGTGCAGCTGGTTCGCCAGCGAATTTTCCAGCGCCAGATGGCGGCCGGGGGCGTAAACGAGCAGATAGCTGCTCTGGGTATCGGTGTACACCTGCTTCGTCAGCTGTCTGCGCTGCAGGGCACTGTAACTGCTGTACATCATGCTACACTCCTCTGCGCTCAGATCAGCCGTGGAACAGCCTGCGCAAAGCGCGCAGCGGGGCGGTCAGCTTCCAGCTGCTGCTCTTGTACAGGTTTTCCAGCGAGGTCTCGTAGGCGGCGCGGCTGCTCTGCAGCTCAGCCAGCTGGTTGTTCAGCCGGGTGATCTCGGCCCGGGAGGCCTGCAGCTGCTCCAGCACATCGTTCTTTTCCGCTTCGGCCTGCAGCTTGATGGCGTTCAGCGCCTTCAGCAGGGCTTTGCCGGGCTGCTCGTGCTGGAAGCGGTCCAGCGGGTAGTAGTGATAGGTCACCGCGAACTTCAGCCCGGCGGCAAAGGGCACGCTGCTTTTCACGGTCAGGTTCGGGTCCACATCCAAAAACAGCAGGCAGTCGTCCTGCAAACGGATGCCGTTGGCGGCCCGCAGCTCCAGCCGGTCATCCGAGATGCTCAGGTCGGTGACGCAGCAGGCCAGCTCGCCGGGGTCCAGCCGCAGGGCCCGGGCATCGGTGGGCAGGGTGAACACGGCCGACACCTCGTGGGTCAGCTCGTCGTAGGCGTCTTCGGTCGCGGTCAGGCATTCCCGCGGGGAAAAGCCGGAGCCGGAGTCATAGAACAGCTGCGGCAGGGTCAGGGCAGCGGATTCGGTCTCGCTGCTGTGCTTTGCCAGCGCAGCCTGATAGGTCAGGACCTGCTGCTCCAGCTCCAGGCACCGCTCGGCCAGCCGGGACACCCCCTCGTCGGAAAGCTTGAGCTGCTGCTCCAGGTCGGCGGCACGGCTGCGGGCCGCCGTAAGGGTCTCGGGAACATCGTGGTTCATGGCAGGATCCTCCTCATGATTTTATGGCATGGCTGCATCCGCAGCAGCCGGGAGTGCGTTCAGTGCCGGGCGGTGTAATGCTGCACGGCCGGGGTGCGGCGCCGGGCCGGAAACAGCTTGATGACCAGGGCACGCCGGGCCTGCAGCAGCAGGCACACCAGCCAGATGGAGCCCATGGATACCGCATACTGCAGCCACATGCCGAGCAGCGGGCGTCCCTCGAACTTTGCCACGAACAGGTACCAGGGGATGGCGATGAGCTCGATGGTATGTACGCAGAAGATGTTCAGGCTGCGCCGGCCCACGGCCTCCAGAAAGCGCACCACAGGCCCGCGGCTCCGGCTCAGCCGCAAAAACAGCCGGATGAACAAAAGGCCCGCTGCGCCGTCCAGAAAGATGCTGACCGGCCCCAGCGACCACTCGGCCAGCGAGATGCAGTCGGTGGTGCGGGTGGCAATGGAACCCACGGCGATGAGCGCAGCGGCGGCGATCAGCCCGGCCCGCAGCCGCGGGGAAAGGGGCTGGTCCAGCAGATGATGCTTTTTGGCGAGGAAGCCGAGGTAGAGGTACGGCACCACCACGGCCCCCTGCACAAGGCAGAAAGGCGGCTTCCACACAAGGCTGGTGCCCCAGCCCAGCAGGGCGCAGCCTGCCACGGCCCAGGGAACATACGGCTCCGGGAAGATGTTCAGGATCACATCCAGGAAGATCCAGCCCGTCAGCAGCGCCAGCAGGTACCACATGGGCCCGCAGGAGAAGAACTCCTGCCCGGAATAGATGGCCGTGTGGGGCAGCCCCAGCACAAAACCGCCCGTGACCTTGATGGACTCCCCAATGGTCCCGGGCAGGTACTGGAACGACTTATAATGAATAAAAAAGTGCAGCACGCAGGTGAAAAAGGCGGTGTAAAGATAGGGCTTGAGCAGGGTCTTCAGCTGCTGCTGGATGCACTTGCCGATGGAGCGCTTGCGGAAGCCGTAGCCGCTGGCGATGAAAAACGCGGCCATGAGCGCTTCCCGGTAAATGAACGGAAAAAAGGCGGTCAGTGACAGGCCGCCGGAGGTCGGGATCGAATAAAGCTCTGCGGTGTGCGCAAAGACGATGGTCAGCATACCGGCACCCTTCAGCATGTCGAACATGCCGATGGAGCTGACGGTACGGGGTCTGGTACCTTCCATGAACGTGGGTCCTTCCTTGCGCCGGGGGTGCCCCTTGAAGCCAATCGCAGCGCAATGTGTAAGAATTGATCAAAAACCGGTGGTTTTTAAAGCTAGTATAATGCTTTTTGTGCAGGCTGTCAATTTTGAATTGCACTGCACCGGGGGCGGACTGTTGTCTTTTCCCATAAAAAGAATACCACACGGCCGCATTTATCGCAACGAAAGGGAGAATTTGTAAGCAAAACGCCGAAAGATAGGCAAGAGAATATTGCCAATATTGGAAATTAAATGTTGCAAAAGCCTTGCATTGCCGAACACAGTATTGTATACTGGGCACAGTTGGAAATGTCTGGAAAGGCCTGCGCAAGGTAACGCAGGCGCACCGGACGGGATGATAAATTATGGAGGCTGAAATGATCACTTCACTGTATCAATCGCTTTGCAATATGGAAACCAACATCGCAGACCGCGTGGCGCTGCGCTGGTATGATGAAAAGACTGGGAGCGTGGCAGTGGTGCACTACGCAAAGTATGCCCAGGACCTGCGCCGTTTCGTGGCCTTCCTGCGGGCCGAGTACGGCGACGTGCGCGGCAAGCGTGTGGCCATCCTGGCCCGCAACAGCTACCAGTATGTCATCTGCATGTACGGCATGGTCATTGCCGGGGCCGTGGCTGTGCCGCTGAACCTTGGCAAGGACTGGGACGGCATCTCCTACGAGCTGGGCCTCACCGAGCCTGTGTGCATCCTGCACGACGGCGAGTTCGCCGAGCGGGAGCCGGAGCTGGAAAAAGCTTACGGCAGCATCCTGCAGCCCATGGACGCTTTTTCTGCCTATGAGCCCGCCCAGGATGTGACCGAGGTGGAGGATCTCTCGGCTCTGGCCTTTATCATGTTCACCTCCGGCACCACCGGCCGCAGCAAGGGCGTCATGCTGAGCCAGAAGAACCTGTTCAGCGCCATGCCGGCCTTCCTGGACCCCTTTGATGATGTGAAGAGGTACACGGGCTGGAACACCGACGAGTTCTCGTCCCTGTCCGCCCTGCCCATGTTCCACATCTCCGCCATGACCAGCCTTGTTTCGTGGAGCATCACCGGCCACTCCATCAACCTGTGCAACAACCTGAAGTATTTCTACCGTGATTTGGGTGCCATGCACAGCGAGGTGATGGCAGTGGTGCCGGTGCTGCTGAAGAGCATCTACAGCGACGTGATGAAGGGCCGCCGCGACCGCCTGAACGGTCTGTGCGTGCTGACCTGCGGCGCTGCCATGTTCGACCCCAAGATGCTGAGCGATATGATGGAGAAGGGCTTCTTTGTGGCCCAGATGTACGGCCTGACCGAGACCTGCGGCGACGGTGCATGGAACTCCTCGCAGGAGGCAAAGTACCTGACCAGCGTGGGCCATGTGGACCTCAGCTGTGAATACAAGCTGGACGACGGCGAGCTGTGCATGCGGGGCGACCCCATCATGCTGGGCTACTACAAGGACCCGGAAGGCACTGCGGAAGTCATCGATGCAGACGGCTGGTTCCACACCGGCGACATTGCCCGGGTGGAAGAGGACGGCTACATGTACCTGACCGGCCGCAAGAAGAACGTGATCATTCTGGACAGCGGCGAGAACGTGAGCCCCGAGGAGCTGGAAGGCATCGTGGGCAAGTGCGAAGCCGTGAAGGAATGCATCGTGAAGGAGATGGGCCAGAAGATCGGCGTGGTGGTCTATTGCGACGAAGACAAGCAGCCTGCCGTGCGGGATTTCATCACCGAAGCCAACCGCACCCTGCCGCTTTACAAGCGCATGAGCGCCGTGGAGTTCCGCACCGAGCCGCTGCCCCGCAACGCCATGGGCAAACTGCTGCGCTGAACACAGGAGAAAACAGAACAATGAGCAAGATCAGAGTGCTGGATAACGTCTACGACCTTATCACCATCAACATGGAGGACCGCTTTAAGGATAACGTGGCCTTCCGCTTCTACGACACCGCAAACGATGCCGTGACCACCATCCTCTATAAGGATTATGTGCAGGATATCCGCAAGGCGGTGAATTACTTCCAGTCTACCATCCCGGAGATCAAGGGCAAAAAGATCTGCCTGCTCACCAAGAACAGCTACGAGTATGCCGTGAACAGCTTTGGCGTGGTGGCAGCTGGTGCGGTGCTGGTGCTGCTGAACCAGCGCAAGAGCTGGGACGAGCTGAGCTATGAGCTGGGTCTTGTGGAGCCCGCCGCCATCCTGACCGACGGCGACGACTACGGCTTCAATGCCGAGCTGAAAGCGGCCTACGGCGATATCCTCCGCCCCATGGACGGCTTCCGCAGCTATGAGCCGGGCGAACTGATCCGCTGCATCGACCACGAAGCCCTGATGATCCTGATGTTCACCTCCGGCACCACGGGCCGCAGCAAGGGCGTGATGCTGAGCGAGAAGAATTTCTTCTCGGTGATGCGTGCCCACACCCAGATCGGTGAGCACGTGATGGAGTATAAGCACGAGCCGGACCTCGTCATGAGCCAGTACACCGTGCTGCCCATGTTCCATCTGGGCGCTTTCATCTGCCTGTTCTCCTGGGCCCATGCGGGCTGGGCACTGAACGTCAGCAGCGACATCCGCAACTTCTATAAGAAAATGCAGCGGATGCCCAGCCAGGCCATGGCTGTGGTGCCCGTCATCATGAACTCGCTGCACCATGATGTGATGCGCGGCCGCAAGGAGCGGCTGGGCCAGCTGTGGGTGCCCATCTGCTCCTCGGCCATGTTCGACCCGCAGGTGATGCTGGACATGGCGAACAACGGCATGTTCGTGGTGCAGACCTACGGCAGCACCGAGACCTGCGGCGACGGCATCATCAACTACGCCCAGGACGCAAAGCACATCGGCGCAGTGGGCCAGGGCAACGACTATCTGGAGTATAAGCTGGAGCCGGACGGCGAGCTGTGCATGCGCGGCGACAGCATCATGCTGGGCTATTATAAGAACCCGGAGGCCACCGCCGAGGTCATCGACGCCGACGGTTGGTTCCACACCGGCGACCTTGCCCGGCAGGACGCCGACGGCTATGTGTTCCTGACCGGCCGCAAAAAGAACGTGATCATTCTGGACAGCGGCGAGAACGTGAGCCCCGAGGAGCTGGAAGGCATCGTGGGCAAGTGCGAAGCCGTGAAGGAATGCATCGTGAAGGAGATGGGCCAGAAGATCGGCGTGGTGGTCTATTGCGACGAAGACAAGCAGCAGGCCGTGCGGGATTTCATCACCGAAGCCAACCGCACCCTGCCGCTTTACAAGCGCATGAGCGCCGTGGAGTTCCGCACCGAGCCGCTGCCCCGCAACGGCGCAGGCAAGCTGGTGCGGCAGTAAGCGGGCCATGCATAAGCGGGCAGGTTCTCTGCCATGCTAGAGATGTTTCTTTTGCCGCCCCCCTTGCGTATAAGGGCGAATCAGGGTATTATTAGAGAAAGGCGCAGCCTGCTGCACCTATCATCCGTCACGGAAAGGAAGAATAAGTTCTATGGAACGAGCAGAAATCATTTCCCAGATCCTGGCGATCCTGGAAGACGTTGCAGAGGTGTCCCCCGAGGATGTGAGCGAGAGCAGCGTCCTGATGGACGATCTGGACCTGTCTTCGATGGAAATTTTGACCATCGTGGCCGACCTCGAGGAGACCTTCGGCCTGCGCATCCCGGAAAAGGAGCTGCGCAACTTCGTCACCATGGGTGATCTTGTGGATTATCTGGCGGCCAACGCAGGGTGATCGCAATGGAGCAAGCACAGCGCTCGGCGGAGTACATCTTCCAGGGGACGATGTACTTTTTCCGCCGGGAGAAGATTTTGTGCCGGTATCAGTTCGCGCTGAAAGACGCGGTGGACCCCGCCCTTTTGCAGCGCGCGCTGGATGCCGCACTTTCCGCTGCGCCCTACTACCGGGTGCAGCTGGTGCAGGAAAAGCGGGAAGCTTTTCTGGAGCCGAACCCGAACCCCTGCCTTGTCTATGCGGGCAGCGCACAGCGCAGTATCCCGGAGGAGACGAACGGATATCTTTTCAGCGTGAGCTGCGAAGGCGATACCGTCTATTTTGACTGGTACCACTTCCTCATGGACGGCCGGGGCGTCTCGCCCTTCCTCACCCGCATTCTGGAGCTGTACTGCAACCTGCGGTACGGCACCGCGTTTGCGAACACGCCCATCGTGTCCAGCCCGGCTTACGATATCGAAGCCATGATGGCAAAGTACCCGGCCACGGAGGCGAGCGAAAGCACCCTGCAGCGGGACGTGGTGCAGACCTGGGAGTGCAAAATGCGGCGCACCCGGGTGCGCCTGACCAAGCAGAGCCTTGTAGACAAAGCCGTGGCAAACGGGGTCAAGCCCTTCACCGCGCTGGCGGGCCTGCTGTGCCTGGCGCTGCGGGGGTACCTGGGCAAGGACGACATCCAGTATTCTTACTCGGCCGACACCCGTAAAGCGGCGGGCGTGCCGGACGCGCTGTATAACTGCGTGTGCTCCTTCCAGCACAGCGTGAAGCTGGGCGATGGCACCCGCCTGGCGGACATCGCGCCGGAGATGGACGCCGCCGTGCGCCGCACCCTGCAGCCCGAAGCAATGCTGCGCCAGATGGCCCAGCAGATGAGCTGGGTGTACAAGGTGGACCAGCAGAAAGCGCCCCTGCGCATCAAGCAGCGCGTGTTCCAGATGGGCGAGTACATCAGCGGCGTGCCGGCGGATTTCTGGCTGAGCTACCTCGGCAACCCGCTTCTCCCGGCTACGCCGGAAATTCAAACCTACACCAAAGACTTCAACGTCTGGGTGCCGCCGGATGGCGGTTCCATGGGCGTGGAAGCTTCCAGCCTGAACGGGGTCATTACCCTGTGCATCGAGAACAAGGCCGAAATGTCCGGCCTTGCCGCAAGCCTGCGCACCGCCTTTGCAAAAGAGGGCATCGCGGTGCTGGAAGCCGTGGAGCTGGATACATAAGTGCAGAACATAAAAAGCACTCTTTCCGGGCAGGAAAGGGTGCTTTTTTGCGTCTTATTCGGTCCGTGCAGGCCGTGTGGTCACCTCGCCGCAGCGCAGGGCTTCCTCGCGGCCGTTCTCCCGCCGCACCACCAGCCGCCCTGCGTCGTCGATGGCAAGGGCCCTGGCCGCGTAGGTCTCGCTGCCGGTGCACACCGTCACCCAGTGCCCGGGCACGAAGCACCGCGCGCGGTATTCGTCCAGGCAGTCTTCCCCGGGGCCGAGGGCCAGCAGCTCCCGGGCAATGGCCCCGGCCAGCGCGGCGCGGGGCACCGGGGCGGGCCCGCCGGGGTACAGGCTCCCGGCTTTGTCGGCCAGCTCCGGGGGCCAGTCGGCGGCGGTGGAGGTCAGGTTCAGCCCGATGCCCACCACCAGCCATTCCAGCCGCCCGCTCTCAAGGTCGGTGCCCGCTTCGGTCAAAATGCCGCACACCTTTTTGCCCTGATAATAAAGGTCGTTCACCCACTTGATGGCAAGCTCCAGCCCGCACAGGTCCTGCACCGCCCGGCAAACCGCCACGGCGGCGCGGATGGTGGCCGTCTGGGCGCTGGCGGCGGGTAGTTCCGGCCGCAGCAGGATGGAGCAGTAAACGCCCTTGCCCGCCGGGCTTTCGAATTTGCGGCCCAGCCGCCCGCGCCCGGCGCTCTGGTGGGCCGTGAGCACCAGTGTGCCGTGGGGGGCACCGTCCAGCGCCAGCAGCTTTGCCGTGCGGTTGGAGCTTTCCAGCGTGTCGTAGACATGCACCGGGGCGGGGTAAGGGCCCACGGCTTCGGCGCAGAAGGGGTCGCCGCCCGCCAGCCGGTAGCCCCGGCGGGAGACGGCTTCCAGCGCGTAGCCCTGGGCCGAGAGGGCGGCGGCGGCTTTGTGCACCGCCGCGCGGCTCACGCCCAGCGTGTCGGCCAGCTGCTGGCCGGAAACGTAATCGCCCCCTGCGGCGGAAAGGGCCTGCAGCAGGGCCTGACGGGTGCTTGTGGGCATGGTGTGGGACCTCCGTTTGTGCTATAATGGCTCTATTGTACCATGAAGCAGAAAAAAGTTCTGCTTTTTTGCAGGAAAAAGTTCTCGTCGCTCGTATGAGTGTACAGAAGGGCGGCGCAAAGCGGCCTTTTCCAGAACGCGGCAGGGACCGGAAGGGAGGGTGTGCGGACCGTTGACGACCTTGGAATTCAGCGCGATGGTGCAGAAATATCAGGCGCTTGTGTACACGGTCTGCCACCAGCTGGTGCCGGATGCGGGCGATGCGCAGGACCTGACCCAGGAGACCTTTCTGGCGGCGTGGCGGGCCATCGACCGCTGCCCGCCCGGGTACGAAAAGCAGTGGCTGGCGCGCATCGCATCCAACAAGGCGAAGGACTACCTGCGCAGCGCCTGGGTGCGCCGGGTGAACACCCCCGGCGACGAGGTGCTGGCGCTGGAAGGCGCGCCGCCGGGCAGCCAGCCCGAACAGCAGGTGCTGGACACCCTGGGCGAAGAAGAACTCACCCAAATGATCCTGGACCTGCGGGAGCCCTACAAAACGCCCTGCCGTCTGGTACTGCTGGAACAGCACACGGCGGCGCAGGCTGCACAGCTGTGCGGCCGACCACCCAAAACGGTGGAAGCGCAGGTCTACCGGGGCAAAAAGATGCTGGCACAGCAAATTTTAGCCCAGCGCGAAAACGACGAGAGGAGGAGCGTACATGGAGCTGTTTAACGAAAATGGCTGCCTGACCGACGAAGGCCTGCAGGCCCTTGTGAACGGGCAGCTGGATGAACTGGGGCGGCTGGAAGCAGCCGAACATCTTTCTTACTGCGACCACTGTCTGGACCGCTACACCGCCCTGCTGACGGCGGACGCGCTGGAAGAACCGCCCCGCTCGGTCCACAAGACCGTTATGGGCACCATCTGGGTGCGGCTGATGCAGAACACCTGGGGCCGTGCGGCGGTGGCCGGTGTGGCGGCGGTGCTGGCGCTGACCATGTGGCGCTCCGGCACGGTGGAACAGCTGATGGGCCTGCGCCAGCAGGTAAAGAGCTGGACTCCCGGCGTCTCTCAGAGCCAGCAGCAGGACGCGGAAGGACCCCTGCGGCTGGGCCGCCCGGTGAACGACGACTACCAGCCCGCCGATGAACAGCCGCTGGGCCAGCCGGTGGAGACTGCTGAGCCCCAAAAACCGGCACGGTTCACCGATGCTTTGAACACGCTGCTGTTCGGCCGCCGCGATGCGGCAGACAGCACCCACAATACGACCACGGAAACCACGACGAAATGAGGAGATGCACTATGATGAAAAACGGGATCCTGACCTTTCTCTTTGCCTTCTGCCCGGGCGCAGGCCAGATGTATCAGGGCTACATGAAGCGGGGCCTTTCGCTGATCACGATGTTCTGCCTGTTCATTATGGCAGGCGCACTGACCGGCCTGGACCCGCTGATCGTGGGCTGCCTGATCGTGTGGATGTACAGCTTTTTTGACACCTTCAACCTCCGCGCCCAGATCGGCGCAGGTACCGCCCCGGCGGACGACTATCTGGTGCACATCAACTGGCAGGATAAGCGCATGGAGCAGTTCATGATGGACAGCCACAAGCTGCTGGGCTGGGGCCTGATCGCCCTGGGTGCGCTGGTGGCCTACCAGAACATCATCATGCGGGTGCTGGGCGATGTGATGTGGCGCTGGGGCCAGAACAACCCCTTCTTCCGCGCAGTCTACCTGATGCTGGATGAGCTGCCGCAGATCGTGGCCTGCGTGGCGCTGGTCATCTGCGGCGTGTGGCTGGTGCGCGGCCCCAAGGGCAAAAAGCAGAAGCACGATGCGCCCGAAGACGAGGACTTCCGGGAGTATGCGGCGGCCCCGCAGGCAGCACCGGAAGACACGGCCGACTTTGCCATGCCGGAGCTCAGCGCCCTGCTGGGCCAGCCCGTGACCCCGGAAGACGCGGAAGAACAGCCCGAGGATGCCGACAAACCGACGGAGGACGACGATGGACGAGCAGAATAAGACCGTGCAGCCGGAAGCGGCCGCCGCACCGGAGAGCCGCCCGCTGAAAAAGCCGGCCCCGGCAAAGGACGAAGCGCCCCGCCGCCGGGTGGGCAGCTTCACGCTGGGCATCAGCCTGATCGCGGCAGGCATCCTGTTTTTGTGCTACTACTTTGTGCCGGGCTTTGACTGGCAGCTGGTGCTGAAAGTTGCCCCGGCGGCCGGGCTCGTGCTGCTGGGCGGCGAGGTGCTGTGGTTCGCCAGCCACCCGGGCCGCTGGAAGTACGATTTCGTGTCGGTGCTGGTGTGCCTGCTGCTGATGGGCGTGTGCCTGTGCATGGGCTTTGTGCCGCTGATCGCGGAGCAGTACGGCCCGGAACGCCAGCAGACGGCGAACCGCCTGAGCCAGACCTATACGGACACGCTGTATCAGGACCTCAAGGCAGAGGCACCGGATGTCCAGCTGGAGGACGTGTACACCGACCTGTACCTCTACACCAGCACGGTGCAGGACCTGGCTGATCTGGAGCCGGGCGATGGCAACCTGCGCCTGACCGTGACCCTGTTTGGCCCCTACGCCAGTGCCGACGATTTTGCCAAAGACTGCCGCACAGTGGCGGATGTGATCCAGAAGCAGGCCGTGCAGCCCAACGCCGTGACCTTCCGGTGTGACGCGCCGCTGCCTGCGGACAGCACGGTGCGGGAAAATCTGGATTCCGCCAGTGCGCCGCAGACGCAGGACTACCTGCTGGAAGTGTTCGGCACCACCCAGCTGGACTGGACGGCAGAGCAGATGGCCCGCCAGACGGAAGTGAGCGGCCTGCTGGACGAGGAGAACACAGATTCGGACGAAGCCGAAGAAGCTGCAGAGACGGAAGATGCAGAGGAGACGGAAGCGCCTTCTTCGATGGACGGCTCCGGCCTGAGCGGAACAAGAAGCGATTGAGTAAAAACAGCTCCCGTGCAGACGCACGGGAGCTGTTTTTTGTTTGTGTGAAAAAGCGGCTTACAGCTGTTTGCCGGTGAGCAGCTCGTAGGCTTCCAGATACTTGGCAATGGTCTTGTCAATGACATCCTGCGGCAGGTCGTAGTTGCTGTCGGGGTTGGCCTTCAGCCAGTCACGGACGAACTGCTTGTCGAAGGAAGGCTGGCTGTGGCCCGGCTCGTAGCCTTCCAGCGGCCAGAAGCGGGAGGAATCCGGGGTGAGCATCTCGTCGCCCAGCACCACGTTGCCATTCTCGTCCAGACCGAACTCGAACTTGGTGTCGGCGATGATGATGCCGCGGGAGAGTGCATACTCGGCGCACTTCTTATACAAGGCAATGGTGTAATCGCGCAGCTTGGTGGCGTACTCCTCGCCGTGGCCGGGGAACTGCTTCTCCAGCACTTCAATGCTCTTTTCGTAGGAGATGTTCTCGTCGTGGTCGCCGATCTCAGCCTTGGTGGAGGGGGTGTAGATGGGCTCGGGCAGTTTGTCGGACTCTTTCAGGCCTTCGGGCAGCTGGATGCCGCACACCACGCCGGTCTTCTGGTAGCTGGCCCAGCCGCTGCCGGTGATGTAGCCGCGCACGATGCACTCGATGGGCAGCATGGTCAGCTTGCGGCACATCATGCTGTTGCCGTCGAACTGGGGCTGCTGGAAGAACTCCGGCATATCCTTCACGTCCACGCTCAGCATGTGGTTGGGCAGCAGATCGCGGGTGTAATCGAACCAGAATTTGCTCATCTGGGTGAGCACGGTGCCCTTTTTGGTGACCTTGTTTTTCAGGATGACGTCAAATGCAGAGATGCGGTCGGTGGCAACCATGATGAGGCTGTCGCCGTTGTCATAGATCTCGCGGACCTTGCCTTCTTTGATGGGCTTGAACTCAGTCATAATCAAACACTCCATTTTCCAGTGCCGGTTGGGCGGCGGTGTATCTTACACCGATATTGTACCATGTCCGCGGACAGTTTGAAAGAACCAGAATGAAAGGAAAATGCGGCTGTTTTTGTGTTTTTATCGTGAAAAGTGCGCAAAAAACAACGCCAAAATTCGGCGTTTTGACGACAAAAGTCGTACTTTCACAACTTTTGCTGCTGCTTTTTGTAAAATGCGGGCATAGACAAGGAATCGTTTGTGCGGTATCTTATAATCAAAAAATAAAATAGGGAGGTTTTACTTATGGGCAGTTTCCCGAAAAGTTTTCTGTGGGGCGGCGCAACGGCCGCCAATCAGTGCGAGGGCGCATGGCAGGCGGGCGGCAAGGGCCTTGCCACCGTGGATGTGACCCCCTTTGGGCCGGACCGTATGCCGGTGGCCCGGGGCGAGCTGGAAATGCTGGAATGCGACGCAGAGCACTATTACCCCAGCCATGAGGCCATCGACCTGTATCACCACTATAAAGAGGATATCGCCCTCTTTGCCGAGATGGGCTTCAAATGCTTCCGGCTGTCCATTGCGTGGACCCGCATCCTGCCGAACGGCGACGACGCCCAGCCCAGCGAAGAAGGTCTTGCCTTCTACGATGCGGTGTTCGACGAGTGCCATAAATATGGCATCGAGCCGCTTGTCACCATCTGCCACTTCGACACCCCCATTGCCCTCATCAAAAAGTATGGCGGCTGGAAAGACCGCCGCATGGTGGATGCCTATGTGCACTACTGCGAAGTGCTGTTCGACCGCTACAAGGGCAAGGTGAAGTACTGGCTCACCTTCAACGAGATCAACATGCTGCTGCACCTGCCCTTCACCGGTGCGGGCCTTGTGTTCCACCCCGGCGAGAATGCCGAGCAGATCAAGTACCAGGCCGCCCACTACGAGCTGGTGGCCAGCGCCAAGGCTGTGAAGCTGGCCCACGAGAAGATGCCCGGTGCCATGGTGGGCTGCATGCTGGCGGCAGGCCAGTATTACCCCCGCACCTGTGCGCCCGAGGATGTGCGCGCCGCGCAGGAGGCCGACCGCGACAACTATTTCTTCACCGATGTGCAGGCCCGGGGCGCTTACCCTGTGTGGGCGAAAAAGCGCATGGAGCGTGCAGGCATCGTGCTGCAGACTGAGCCGGAAGACGAAAAGACTCTGAAAGAGGGCACTGTGGATTTCGTCTCCTTCAGCTACTATTCCAGCCGCTGCATCACGGTGGATCAGGAGATCCTGGCCGGGGAAAAGGCCGACGGCAATGCGGTGTTTGAAGCCACGGTGAACCCCTACCTGAAGGCCAGCGAGTGGGGCTGGGCCATTGACCCCATCGGCCTGCGCGTGACCCTGAACACCATCTACGACCGGTACGAAAAGCCCATGTTCATCGTGGAGAATGGCCTGGGTGCAGTGGACACCGTGGAACCGGACGGCTCCATCCACGACAGCTACCGCATCGACTACCTGCGGGCCCACATCGAGCAGATGGAAAAGGCCGTCAACGAGGACGGCCTGCCCCTGATGGGCTACACCACCTGGGGCCCCATCGACCTGGTGAGTGCGTCCAGCGGCGAGATGAAAAAGCGCTACGGCTTCATCTATGTGGACAAGGACAATGACGGCAAGGGCACCCTGGCCCGCAGCCGCAAGGACAGCTTCTACTGGTACAAAAAGGTCATTGCGTCGGACGGCACCGACCTTGCCTGACTGCTGCGGCGTGCGGCAGCTTTGTGAGGAGCACAAAACAGAGAGGAATGACCGCATTTTATGACACCTGAGATCATTGCACACAGAGGCGCATCCTACCTTGCGCCGGAGAACACCCTTTCCGCCTTCCGCAAGGCGATGGAGATCGGCGCAGACGGCGTGGAGATGGACGTCCAGCAGACCAGCGACAAAAAACTGGTCATCCACCACGATTATATCATCGACCTGCACACGGATATTTCCGGCAAAATTTATGATATGACCGAGGGCGAGCTGAAGGAACTGGACTTCGGCAGCTGGAAGGACATCGCCTACAAAGACGAAAAGATCGCGACGCTGGAGGAAGCGCTGGCCCTGTGCAAAGAGCTGGACGTTGCCCGCGTGCAGCTGGAAATGAAAGCCCCGCTGCTGTACGGCGACGCCTTTGTGGAGCAGGTGGTGGAACAGGTGCGGGCTGCCGGCCTTGGCGAAAAGCTGGTGCTCACCTCCTTCAACCACGACCATCTGAAGCTGGCAAAGCAGCAGATGCCCGAGCTGCAGGTGGGGGCGCTGCTGTTTGGCGCGGTGGAAACGCTGGCCCTGCCCAAAGGCACCTGGGAAACGCTGGGCCTGCAGAACGGCCTGGACGAAGACGAGGATGAAGATGATTTTCCACAGCTGCCTGTGCCCACCGTGGAAAACATGGACGAAGAAAACTGCCGCGAGCTGACCCGCTGGGTGAACGACAAATACAGCATGCTGCAGGCGGCCTTCCCGAACGAAAGCCTGAGCGGCATCCTGTCCAAGCTGAACCGCCAGCGCGACCCGGCGCAGTACATCCAGACGCTGGATTTTCCGGTGGAGTGGGTGAGCTGTGAGTACCACACCGCCTACAAAAAGGTGAGCATGGTGCAGAAGCTGCACGACCTGGGCGTGAAGACGGCGTTCTGGACGGTGGACACCGAGGCGGCGCTGAAAGACCTCTGGCCGCTGCAGCCGGATGCCATCGTGACGAACCGCCCGGACCGCGTGCGGGAATGGGCCGGTGAGCTGGAAACGGGCGAATAATGCAAACAAAAAACGGAAGGGACTGCTTTGCAGTTCCTTCCGTTTTTTGTTATACGATGCACCCGAAGCTGCGCAGTACGAACAGCCAGAAGGTCAGACTGAAGGCGCTGAACAGGGTGGTGGTGACGCATACGCTGCCGGTGAGCACGCCTTCGTGGCCCATCTGCTTTGCCATGACGTAGCAGCTGGGGGTGGCGATGCTGCCCAGCATCACCAGCAGGGCCACCAGCTTTTCATCGGTGAAGCCGAAGTGCACCGCCAGCGGCAGGAACAGCGCGGGCAGCACCATCAGCTTGACCACGGTGGCCACGGCGGTGGGCTTTAAGTACCCCAGCGCCTTGCGGCCCTTGAAGCCTGCGCCGATGGCAAGCAGGGCCAGAGGGCTCGTGAGCCCGGCCACGCTGGAAAGGGTCTTGTTGAGCATGGTGGGCATGGAAAGCCCCGCAAGGCTCCACGCAAAGCCAGCCGCGATGCCCAGCAGCGTGGGGTTCGTCAGGATGCCCTTCACGCTCTTTTTCAGCCGTGCGGGCAGGGAAGATGCCTGGGCAGAGCCGGGGCCCTCCAGCATCAGGATGACCACGGCCATGATGTTATAAAGCGGTACGCTGCCGAGGATCATCATGCTGGACATGCTGGCGGTGCCGTAGATGCTCTGCAGAAAGGCGGTACCGAGGATGGCCGCCGACGAGCGGTAGCACACCTGCACGAACTCGCCCACAAGGGCCTTGTTCTTCAAAAACAGCTTTGCCAGCGCCCAGACGGCCAGGATGCTCACCAGCGTGACCGCAAAGCAGAACAGCACATAGGCCCCGTCAAAGCTGGTGCGCACGTCGGTGGCACCAAGGTCCCGGAACAGCTGCACCGGCAGGGAAACATAGAACACGAATTTGTTGGCCCCGGCCACGAACTCGTCGCTCAGAAAGCCGGTGCGGTGCAGCACATAGCCCAGCAGCATGACGAAAAACAGCGGCATGGTGCTGTTCATGCTGAACAGGATGTTTTCCAGCATGGCTCACACCCCGCCGTGGCGGCGCTGTTCGGCGGCCAGCTCCTGCTGCAGGGCGGCTTTGCGGTGGTCCAGCAGCAGGTCCTTGTTGTACTGGAAGTAGCGCTCGCAGCCGTTCTCGGTGAGGAAGGCATGAGAGACGGGGTTCACGGTCAGCTCGGTGACGAACACCACCATCTCCTGGCTCTCGGCAAAGGCCTGCTCCATGAAGTCGAAGGCGGCTTCCAGCGCGGCGCTGGCGGCCTGTTGGGCCGTCTCGCGGGCGTCGGCGAGGGAACGGAACTGCCCGCGCAGCAGGTCGAAAGCTTCCTGCGTCCCGGCGGCGTTGGCCCGGCGCAGCTCGCCCTCCCAGCCGCGCAGCACGGCAAGCACCTGCAGGCGGGTGGTCAGGGCATCTTTGCTCAGCAGCCCGGCTTCGCGCTTTTGCTGGGTCTCGGCGTCATAGTCGGCGATCTGCTGATGGAACATCTCGGCCGAACCGTCCGGGATATCCTCGGGCACGGTGGCGAGAGCCTTTTTCGTCTCCCGCAAAAAGGCATAGCAGCTGTCGGCCACGGCGTCGGCCTGACGGGAAGCGGTGAAGCGGGTGCTGAGACCCGACAAGATCAGGCTGACCAGGCTGAGCCGCTCGTCAAACGGTGCCTGCAGCAGCCGGGCGAACACGGCGGGCTTTGCCTGCCCGGCCAGAATTTCCTCCACGCCGTAGTCGTCGCGGTACTTATAGTAAAGGTCGAGGTAGGCCGAGAAGTCCTCGGCAATCTTCGGATGCTGGATGTACTCGCGAATGAGGTCCTCGTCGGCCTGCAGGCCCAGCGTTTCGTAGGTGTCCAGCAGATTCGAGAGGTCTTCCCAGCCGCGGGCGGTGACGAACTGGGTGCCGTCCACGTCGGCGTTGATCTGGTAGAAGTTCTGCGGGTGCAGCTCCAGATAGCTCAGGATGGCGCTGTGGATGTGGGCGGCGCGGGCGTAGTCCTTCCACACGGGCAGGTCCGGTTCAATATCCATGCGGCGCACACGGTCCAGCGTAACGATATCGAAATCGCGGACAGATTTATTGTACTCCGGCGGGTTGCCGGCCGCCACGATCACCCAGCCGGCGGGCACGGCCTGATTGCCGAAGGTCTTGCACTGCAAAAACTGCAGCATGGTGGGTGCCAGTGTTTCGGAGACACAGTTGATCTCGTCGATGAACAGGATGCCTTCTTTTAAACCGGTGGCTTCCATTTTGGCGTAGATGCTGGCAATGATCTCGCTCATGGTGTATTCGGTCACCGAAACATCCCTGCCGCCGTAGTTGCGCTGGCGGATGAAGGGCAGGCCCACCGCGCTCTGGCGGGTGTGGTGAGTGATGGTGTAGGCCACCAGCGCCACGCCGCACTCCCGGGCCACCTGCTCCATCACCTGGGTCTTGCCAATGCCCGGAGGGCCCATGAGCAGAATGGGCCGCTGCCGGATGGCCGGGATGGCGTATTCGCCCAGAGCGTCCTTGGCGAGGTAGGCTTTTACGGTGTGTTCAATTTCTTCTTTGGCTCGTTTGATATTCATAACAGGTCCCTCACGAATTGTTCAGATCACGGTAGAGGTCGTCTTCTTCGGCCAGCGCGTCGGCAAGGGCGCTTTGCGGGCGGGCCGCGGTGCCGGTAAATTCTTCCTCGTCCAGCACCACCTTCATGGCCCAGGGCGGCACATTGGCGTCGTCGAAGCGGTCGCCGAGGAACAGGAAGGCCGTGTCGTAGGCCGGGCGTTTGGCCGGGTAGGTGCCCATGCCGTCGGTGAAGTACAAAAGGCCCCGCAGGTTCGAGAACTTCTTCTCGGCGCACAGCTGGTTCACATAGTCAAAGGCAGGACGGAAGTCCGTTCCGCCGCCGCCCCGCAGCTCAAAGTGGTTCATGGCGTGGATGAGCTCGTCCTCGTTGTGGATGAGGATATCCTGCCGGATGGCATTGTCTGCCTGAATGAGGTGCAGGTTCATGCGGTGGAAGAAGTTCTCGCGGCCCTTGAGCAGGGTGTAGGTCTCGGCCAGGAACGCCCGCACCAGCTCACCGGAGGTGGAGTAGCTGGTGTCGATGACAAGGGCCAGCTCCTCGATCTTTTTGCTCTCCCGGCTTTCCAGCGGTTCGATGAGCGGCAGGTTGCCGTACACCGAAAGGCCGTAGGTGTAAAAGTTCAGGTCGAACTCGTCCGGGTCCAGTTTCACTTCCTCGCGCAGGATGCAGAACCGGCGCAGGAAATCTTTGTAGCTGCGGCGGCTGCGGTTGGCGGCCTTTACCTGCTGCTTCAGCGCGTCGGCACCGTCGCCCGCTTCCTTGTCCCGCAGGTCCAGCTCGGTCTGCATCCGTTCACCGATCTTCTGCCACGTTTTCTGCGGCAGGGGCGTGGGCATCTGCTGGGGCTGTTCGGGTGCGTCCTTCGGCCACAGGCGGTGGTCGTCGGTGGTAAACTCCCGCTCCAGCTGGCGCAGTACACCGGGCGTCTGGCGGGCGAGCCACCGGTACACCGGGGCTGCGGCCACCACTTTTTCCTCGGCGGCAATCTGCTGGTAGGCGTTCTGGCGCACATAGGTCAGCGGCCGTTTGACGCTGGCGCGGTTCAGGTTGTCGATGACGTTTTCCACCGCGATGTCGCAGGCAAGGTGCCACAATTGCGGCTCCCGGCGGCCTTTCAGCCACAAATGCCGAAATACGCAGTGGAATATCACGTGCATATACAACCGGTTGAGATACTTCGGGTTCTGCTGGTAGAGCTGTAAAAGCCGCGTGGGCTGGTAGTACAGCATCTGTCCGTCGGTGGCCAGCACCCGGCAGCGCTCGTCCGGCGCGGGCGTCAGGGCAGAGAGCGCCATATCCAGAAAGCGGAAGTCCAGATACAGCCCGCTGCGTACCACGGCCAGCACTTCGCCGCCCATGCGGGCCTGCCACTCCTCGTGGGTCTCGGGCCGCTGGGACTGGAACGGTTTCCGCGGGTCAATGAATTTTTCTTTTGGCAAGGGGGTCACCTCACTCAGAAATCAAAATCGTACCGGTCTTTTTTCTTTTCCGCTGCATATTTTTTATGCTCCGCATCGGCCAGCAGGGCAGCGGCAGAAGCGTTTTCTGCTTTGGCGGCAAGGGTTGCAGCTTCGGCAAAGCCGTCTTTGCCCAGCACATCCAGCGCAATGAGTGCCCGGATGCCCTCGTTGTCCTGCGCTTTCAGCAGGCGGGTGAGCACCCGGCCCGTGTTGGCCGCCAGAAATGCCCGGTAGTGCCCGGCGGCGGTGTCGCTCAGCTGCCAAGGATACCGCAGGCGGTCAAAGCAGAGCATGGCCATCGCGTTGGCGTCGTCGGCGTCGTGCCCCTGCGGGAAAATGGCGTCGTATTCTGCGGGGAGGAATTTATTGTCGAGAAAACACTGTCGGTAATGATACCCTTGCCCGGAAAAGGTGTGCAGCAGGATGTGTGCAGGCGTTTCTTCAATGTCCTCCCAGTAGGCGGGGTACCAGAGCGCCGCCTGCGGAGCCGCTGCCCCGGCAGGCCAAAACTCTGCCCGCACGGCCTCGGTGATGTTGTTCACAAGGGCGAACAGGCCGGTGGCTTCCGCAGGGCCCGCCTGCACGCGGAGCGTTTCCAGTGCAAAGCAGTTCAGGAACACATCGCTGCCCATGGTCAGATTGCCTGCACCCACGGTGAGCAGGCGCAGCCTGCGGCAGTTGTAGAACGCGCAGCTGCCGATGACCTGCAGCGTGTCCGGCAAAATCAATTCTTCGAGGAAGTTCCCGCACACCGGGTGCAGGTCGTCCGGGTCCGAAGCCGGGGCGTCAAAGTCAAAGTCGTACCGGCGGGCTGTGCCGCCCACGCTCTGCCCAAAGGCACGGGTCAGCCGGGCGGTGCCGTCCGGCGTAATCTCGTAGCGGCAGGTCTTGTCCGCACCGGGCAGGCTGCGCGGCTTTTCGGAGAAGCAGTAGTCGCCCAGCTCTGTGACGGCAAAGCTGCCGCCCTCCGGTGTAGGCAGAGCGCCGGGCAGTGCAATGCACGGCTCGGTGCCGTACACCCGTACCAGCCGGGCTGTGTCTGCCGAGAGCGGCAGGATATCCAAGGTCAATGTGCTCTCCGAAACCACGATGCAAAACCCCTCAATTTGATAAAATCATTCAGCTTTCAGTATAAACCAATGGTGAAATAATGTAAAGCAAAAAGAGCGGGCGCATTGCTGCGCCCGCCCTTGAGGAGGTAGGGAATATCGTTAGTTGTCGGCCAGATTGCCGGTGTAAAGCTGGTAATACTTGCCCTTTTTGGCGATCAGCTCGTCGTGGCTGCCGCGCTCGATGATGCGGCCCTGTTCCAGCACCACGATGCAGTCTGCGTTGCGGACGGTGGACAGGCGGTGCGCGATGACGAAGCTGGTGCGGCCATACATCAGGCCGTCCATGCCGCGCTGCACCAGTGCCTCGGTGCGGGTGTCGATGGAGGAAGTTGCTTCGTCCAGGATCAGCACCGGCGGGTCGGCCACGGCTGCGCGGGCAATGGCCAGCAGCTGGCGCTGGCCCTGCGACAGGTTTGCACCGTCGCCTGTCAGCATGGTGTTGTAGCCATCCGGCAGGCGCTGGATGAAGCCGTCTGCGTTGGCGAGCCGTGCAGCGGCCACACACTCCTCGTCGCTGGCGTCCAGACGGCCATAGCGGATGTTTTCCATGACCGTGCCGGTGAACAGATGGGTGTCCTGCAGTACGATGCCGAGAGAGCGGCGCAGGTCGGCCTTTTTGATCTTGTGGATGTTGATGCCGTCGTAACGGATCTTGCCGTCCTGAATGTCGTAGAAGCGGTTGATGAGGTTCGTGATGGTGGTCTTGCCGGCACCGGTGGAGCCGACAAAGGCGATCTTCTGGCCCGGACGGCCATAGAGGTTGATGTCGTGCAGGACCGTCTTCTCCGGCACATAACCAAAGTCTACATCCGTGAAGGTGATGTTGCCTTCCAGCTTGTGGTAGGTGGTGGTGCCGTCGTGGTGGGGGTGCTTCCACGCCCACAGGCCGGTGCGCTCGGTGGTCTCCACCAGATTATCCTCGCGGTCGTACTTGGCGTTCACGAGGGTCACATAGCCCTCGTCGGTCTCGCTTTCCTCGTCCATCATTTTGAAGATACGCTCAGCACCGGCCAGCGCCATGATGATGCTGTTGGCCTGCATGGATACCTGACTGATGGGCATGTTGAAGCTCTTGTTCAGAGAAAGGAAGGCCACCACGGTGCCCAGCGTCATGCCGCCGATGCCGCCCACGGCCATGGCTGCACCCACCAGTGCGCAGATGGCGTAGCTGATGTTGCCCAGCTGGGCGTTGACGGGCATCATGATGTTGGCAAAGCTGTTGGCCTTGTTGGCGCTGTCCTTCAGCTGATCGTTCAGCTCACGGAAACCGGCCAGAGCCTTCTGCTCGTGGGTGAACACCTTGACCACCTTCTGGCCTTCCATCATTTCTTCGATGTAGCCGTTCACCTTGCCGAGGTCGCGCTGCTGCTGGATGAAGTACTTGCCGGACTGCTGGGTGATCTTTTTGGAGCAGAACAGCATCAGGGCCACCATCAGCATGGTGACGATGGTGAGCTGCCAGCTCAGCAGGCACATGCTGAAGAAGACGGACACGATGGTGATGACGCTGGAAACCAGCTGCGGGATGCTCTGGCTGAGCATCTGGCGCAGGGTGTCCACGTCGTTGGTGTACACGGACATGATGTCGCCGTGGGGGTGCTGGTCAAAATACTTGATGGGCAGGCTCTCCATGTGGGTGAACAGCTGGATGCGCAGGTTGCGCAGGGTGCCCTGGGTCACGTTGACCATGGTGCGGGCGTTGAGCCAGGCCGCCAGAATGCCGATGACATAGATGACGCCCACCCGCAGCAGGGCTGCTGCCAGCGGGGCAAAATCGGGGTTCTGCTGCTGAGTCATGGGCACGATGTAATCGTCCATCAGCGTCTGCAAAAACAGGCTGGCCTGCACGTTGGCCAGCGCGCTGACCACGATGCACACCAGAACAAGGATGCAGTGGGGCAGATAGTGCCGGAACACTTCGCCCATGATGCGCTTGAGCAGCAAGCCCGGGTTTTCCACTTTGGGCTTGGGGCCCATGCCGCGCGGGCCGGGGCCGCGTACTTCTTTTGCCTGTGCCATTACTGCTCACCTCCCTGCTTATCGAAATCGCCGCCGCCCTGGGTCTGGCTGTTGTAAACTTCCTGATAGATGGCGTTGGTCTTCAGCAATTCTTCGTGAGTGCCCAGACCATTGATCTTGCCGTTATCCAGCACAAGGATGCGGTCGGCATCCTGCACCGAGGAAATACGCTGTGCAATGATGATCTTGGTGGTGCCGGGGATCTCCTCGCGGAACGCCTTGCGGATCTTGGCGTCGGTGGCGGTATCCACGGCGCTGGTGGAGTCGTCCAAAATCAGCACCTTCGGCTTGCGCAGCAGGGCGCGGGCGATGGTCAGGCGCTGCTTCTGGCCGCCGGACACGTTGGAGCCGCCCTGCTCGATCCAGGTATTATATTTATCCGGGAAGCGCTCGATGAACTCATCGGCGCAGGCCAGCTTTGCCACGCGGATGCATTCTTCCTCGCTGGCGTTCTCGTCGCCCCAGCGCAGGTTATCCAGAATGGTGCCGCTGAACAGCACATTCTTCTGCAGCACCATGGACACTTCGCGGCGCAGCACGTCGAGGTTGTAGTCGCGGACGTCCACGCCGCCCACCTTCACGGTGCCGGTCTCGGCATCGTACAGGCGGGGGATCAGCTGCACAAGGCTGGACTTTGCGCTGCCGGTGCCGCCGATGATACCCAAGGTCTCGCCGGGCTTGATGCGGAAGGTGATGTCGTTCAGCACCGGCTGGCCGCTGCCGTGCTTATACTTGAAGGTGACGTGCTCGAACTCGATGCCGCCGTCGGCCACCTGCTGTACGGGCTGCTTTGCCGGGGGCAGGTCGGTGGTCTCGTCCAGCACTTCCACGATACGCTTGGCCGAAGCGGCGGACATGGCGATCATCACAAAGGCCATGCTCAGCATCATCAGAGCCATGAGGATGTTCATGACGTAACCGAACAGGGCATTCAGCTGTCCGGTGGTAATGGCACCATGGAGCACATATTTTGCGCCGAACCAGCTCAGGGCAATGTTGCAGCCGTACACCGCCACCAGCATGGCAGGGTTATTGAAGCTCAGACGGCTCTCAGCGTTGACGAACTGGTCGTAGAGGCTCTGGCAGGCCTTGGTGTACTTCTCGTTCTCAAAGCCCTCACGCACAAAGCTCTTGACCACGCGGATGGCGGACACATTCTCCTGCACCGAGGCGTTCAGGTTGTCGTAGTTCTTGAACACGCGGTCAAAGATGTGGAAGGTGGGGATCATGATGCTGGCCAGCACCACCACCAGAAAGACTACCGCCACCACGAACACCAGCGACAACGGGCCGCCGATGACCACAGCCATGAACAGTGCGAACACCAGATGCACCGGGGCACGCACGCACATGCGTTCGATCATCTGGAAGGCGTTCTGCACATTGGTCACGTCGGTGGTCATGCGGGTGACAAGGCCCGCCGTGGAGAACTTGTCGATATTGGAAAAAGAATAATGCTGGATGTTCTCATACATGGCATCGCGCAGGTTGCCGGCAAAGCCGGTGGATGCCTCGGCGGCGTACTTGCCGGCCAGAACGCCCAGCAGCAGAGCAACGGCTGCCACCAGGAAAGTGAGCAGGCCGTACTTGATGATGGCATGCATGTCGCCCTTTTCAATGCCCAGGTCGATGATGAAGGCCATGATGGTGGGCAGAAGCACATCCATGACGGCTTCCAGAGCGGCAAAGAGCGGTGTCAGGACTGCGGCGCGTTTGTACTCGCCCAGATGTGACACTAACTTTTTGATCATCTGAGTTACCTCCTGTTAATTTTATTTGTTTGGTACAGAACAATTCTATACAAAACATTTTAATTGTCAAGTCCTGCGGAAAAGTTTCGAAAAATGTTCATAATTACTAATTTAACGAACATATTTTCAGCAGGTTGCACGGGAAAACTACAACTGACCCGGGGCGGCGGGCCGGGAGTTTTTCCGAAGACCGTCCGCTGGGGTGGGACCCTGTTGCCGAAGGCAATAGGGCGGGCGATGGAATGGCCTGCAACGACGGCGACCGCCGCCAGTGGCGGAAACAGGGAGCTATTGTTGGGGCCGCGGCCAGCAAGACGCAAGCGGTAGCGAAGCGGATGCTGGGAGCCGCAACCCGAACTCATGTCCGAGGAGAAAGCTACCGACACACCGCCCCTTTTGCGTCACTGCAGTGCTTCCCGCAGTTTGTTCAGCAGCCGCAGCAGCTCGGCGTTTTCCTCCTCCGTCAGCAGACCGGCCACATAGTCGTCGGTCTGGTGGAAGGTGAGCATCGTTTTTTCGTGGAACTGCACACCTGCCTCAGTGAGCACCAGCTGCTTGAGCCGGGCGTCCTGCGGCACGCTGCGCCGCTCAATGTAGCCCTTGCGCTCCATCAGCTGCAGGATGTTGGTCACGGTGGAGCGGGTGATGGAAAACTCCCGCTCGATGTCCCGCTGGAACACCGGAGTGTCCGGGTGGCGGTAGAGGTATTCAATGATCCACCCATGCATGGGGGTGGCCTGTTCCACCTCGTTCTCGCGGGAAAACTGGTTGATCTTGCGGAAGATCAGGTTGTCCACGCGGCGAATTTGTGCCGGGATGACCTGCGGGCCTTCCCAGGGGGGATCGGTGCATTTGCAGCACTCGTCTTTGATCTCGTCACACATAATGGTTTTGTCCTTTTGATTGTTTTGATGCTGAACAGTTTCTAATAGAACTGTTTGATAGCATACATATTATACAGCGCTCAAAGGGATTGTCAAGGGGAAGAAAACGATTTTAAATGCCCTCCGCTTTGCTCTGGGCATAAAATAATGAAATATTATTTTTAATATTGCAAACCAGCCAAGCCTGCGGGCTTGGCTGGTTTGCTTTTTTCACGGAAGGGGCCGCAGTTGCAAGCAGCATATTTTCCGGCTGCGCGGTCATTTCCGAAGGAAATAAGCGCAGCAGATGAGGTTTCCATTTTGGACCTTTCCTGTGAAAATGCAACAGCAGACAGCCCGCAGGCTGTCTGCTGTTGCTCTATTATTAAAATACCTTTCCGCTAAATATGCCCAGAGCAAAGCGGAGGGCATTCTAAATCGTCATTCCAGATTGTGCCGTTTGCAGAAATGTTTGCTGGCAAGGTACATGCCGCACCAGATGAGAACGGCAAGGATGAGATACACCGGGTTCTTCATGGAGCTGACCAGCGACTGCCCGAACACCGCCATCATGGCCACCATGACACCCTTGCCCAGCAGCATGGTGATGAGATAACGCTTCTCGTCAAAGTCCGAGATGCCAAAGGCCAGATGCATGAAGGAGCTGGGGGTGAAGGGCAGCAGCGTGAGCATGAGCAGCGACGAAGTGTCGAAGCGGTTCACCCATTGCTGGGCCTTTTCCAGCTTGGGCCAGCGGGAAGCCAGCTTCCAGAAATAGCGCTTGACCAGCCGCCGCCACAGCAGAAACATGATGCTGCCGCCCAGCGCCACACCGGCCCAGCTATAGATAAAGCCCAGCAGGCCGCCGTGGGCCGCCACGTTCAGCGCCACGATGGCAATGAGCGGCAGCGGCGGGAAGAAGGACTCTACCATCGCCAGCGTGATGGGTGCCAGCGGCCCCAGATTGCCGAAGCCGTTCAGGAGGTTCTCCCAGAATTCCAGCGTGCCCAGCTGGTGCAGCCAAAGATTCATTGTGTGTATCCGTCCCTTCTGCCTGCGCCCTTTCCCGCAGCGCAGGCCGTCTATCCGTAGTATATCCACATTCTATGACAGAGACGTGAACAGAAAGCGACTTTTTTCGCCCTGCCGCGTCTCTCTGTGAATTGATACGAGACAGCCGGGCGTTTTTCTGCAAAAAAGTGCGTGGTAAGTCTGTGCGTCGGAAGCTTTCTCCTCGGACACGAGTTCGGGTTGCGGCTCCCAGCATCCGCTTCGCTACCGCTTGCGTCTTGCTGGCCGCGGCCCCAACAATAGCTCCCTGTTTCCGCCACTGGCGGCGGTCGCCGTCGTTGCAGGCCATTCCATCGCCCGCCCTATTGCCTTCGGCAACAGGGTCCCACCCCAGCGGACGGTCCTCAGAGAAACTACCGACGCGCAGACGAATACAACAGCTCCCCGCTGGTCTGCTTTACTCTGCGCTCTACTTCTCCGCGCGGGCCTTCAGGCGTTCCAGCTGGGCGGTGCGCTGCTTCTCCCACCGGGCGAGGGATGCTTCGTCCGGCACCTGCAGGCAGCGGGCGTAGCTCCAGTGCAGGCCGTCGCGGCGGGCCAGCTTGTACCGCTGGAAGACGCCTTTGCCCACGTCATTGCCGCTGCCGGCGCAGTGGGGGCACTGGCTCAGGGTGTACCAACTGTTGCTGCCCTTTTTCAGCCACACGTCGTCCGGCGTCAGCGGTGTGCCGCACTCCGGGCAGTGCATGGTGTAAATTTTCGGGTCGGTGCGCCAGGCGTACTGCTCCACATAGCCGTGGAAGACTGCAAAATCCCGGTAGTCGCCGGGGGCGGGGCACAGGCTGGCCCGCAGGGAGTCTTCCTCGGTGGGGTAGGCGGCAAGGCCTGCCCGCAGGTCGAGCAAACGGCAGACATCGGCGGTGTAGAGCGTGTCGGACAGGGCATCGTGGAACTGCCGCTCCATGGGGATGCCCATCCGGGTGACGACGCTTTCCAGCGTCATGCCCTCGCCCTCCTTGCGCGGGTGCTCCCGCAGGAACACCTGCTGCAGGTCGTACCAGACAGTGGGCTTCGATTCGTCGATGTTGCAGAGAAATAAGTTCTGCTTGAGCACCGGAACATCGTCCATGCCCCACTCGGCAAACTCGGCGTCCGGGCCGCACCACTGCATGAAGCGGCGCAGGCCCTGCACGATGGGCTCGCCCTTGTCGAGGTCGGCCTGGGTCAGGCCGGTGACCTTGGCGATGTGGTGCTGCAGCTTGCGGAAGATGCGGGGCTTCAGGTGGATGGAAAAGGTGTCCAGCACGTTGGCATCCTCGTCGATCTTCACGGCACCGATCTCCACGATCTCGCCCCGGAAGGTCTGCTGCACGCCGTGATAATTGAAGGTGTAGGGCTGGTAGCCGATGTTCCATTCCAGATCAAATAAAACCAGATTGCGCGGCATTGTTTTGTGTTCCTCTCGTTACTCTAAAATAAACTTCTCCACCGCTTCGGCCACGCCGTCGTGGTTGTTGTCGGCTTCGGTGACGTAGTCGGCGCAGTCCTTCACGGGCGGCTCGGCGTTCTGCATGGCCACGCCCACCCCGGCAAATTCGATCATGGAGCGGTCGTTCAGGCCGTCGCCGCAGGCCATCAGGTTCTCGCGGCCAAGGCCCATGCGTTCCAGCAATGCGGCCAGGCTGCCGTCCTTCGCCACGCCCAGCGGCACGGCCTCGATGAAGAACGGGCTGGAGGGGTACAGGTCGGCGCGGCCCGCAAACTGCTGCTGCCCGGCGGCGCACACCGCGTCCCGGCGGGCCGGGTCCAGCGTGATGAGCATCTTGCAGATGGGGTAATCCACATACTTTGCCAGGTCGTCCACATGGATCATGGGCAGCTTTGTGGTAAAGCACTCCTTGTTGGCCCATTCGTCGGTGTCACGTTCGCACACGATGCCCTCATGGTTGTAGGTCAGGATGGCAATATCCTGCGCGGCGGCAAAGGCGCACAGCTCGGGCACCAGGGCCGGGTCCAGCGTTTTTTCCACCAGCGTCTCGCCGGTGACGCAGTCCACGATCTTGCCGCCGTTGTAGGACAGGATGCACCCGCCCTTTTTGTCCAGCCCCAGCTCCTTTGCCAGCGGGGTGATGCCGGCGGTGGGGCGGCCGGAGGCCAGCACGACGGTGACGCCCTGCGCGATGGCGGCGTCCAGCGCGGCGCGGGTGCGGGGGGTGACGACCTTCTGGTCGTTGGTCAGGGTGCCGTCCAGGTCCAGTGCCAGAACTTTGATCTTGCTCATCTATAACATTCCTCTCTCTTGCGGAAATAAGACACTTACATCTTCTATTGTACAATGAAATGCGCCCAACTTTCAACCCTTCCGGCACGGTTTGTGGGAAAAGCGGGATTTTACACACTTTTCCAGGGCTTTACATTGGGCGGGGAACGCCCGCGCCGGTTTTACCAAAGCTTTGCAGCGGCATGGTTTTTTGCAGCCCGGCGGCGCGCTACAATAAAAGCGTTCCCGCAAGATGACAAAACGGGGCCTGAGGCAGGCCCGCAGCGTTTGATGAGATGAAAAGAGAGGATCACGTTATGAAAGAAAATAAGATCTCCCGCCGCAGCTTTCTGAAATTTGGCGCAGCCGCTTCCGCCGTCGGTATGCTGGCCGCAGCACCCGTTGCCGCCCAGGCAGCCGAAGCAGATGCTTCCACCGCAGCAGACGAGGAAAACTGCCTGCTGGACCTGTTCAAGAAGCCCAAGTACATCTTCCTGTTCATCGGCGACGGCATGGGCACCGCCCAGATCCAGTCCGCCCGCTTCTATAAGGGCACCGTGGACAACAACGGTGCTGTTACCGAGGCTGACCTGAGCTTTACCAGCTTCCCCACCGTGGGCAGCGTGACCACCTACGACAGCACTTCCTTCTGCCCGGACTCCGCTTCCACCGCCACCTCCATCGCCACCGGCCACAAGACCGAGAGCGGCGTCATCAACATGTGCCCCTGGACCCGCGACGTGCCCTATGAGACCATCGCCGAAAAGCTGCACAGCCAGAAAGGCTACAAGGTGGGCGTCATTTCTTCCGTCAACATCGACCATGCCACCCCGGCCGCTTTCTATGCCCACCAGAACAGCCGCAAGAACTACTACCAGATCGGCGTGGAGCTGGCAAACTCCGGCTTTGAGTATTTTGCAGGCGGCGAGTTCCAGAAGGTGAACGGCGACGGCACCGGCCCCAACAACCACGAGGTGGCTGCACAGGCTGGCTACAATGTGGTCACCACGCAGGCAGGCGCTGCTGCCCTGGCCGCAGGCGCAGGCAAGACCCTGATCATCGCCGAGAACCTGGCCGACGGCAAGGCCATGAACTACGCCATGGACGCCGCCGCAGGCGAGTGGCAGCTGACCGACTACGTGAAGAAGGGCATCGAGCTGCTGGACAACGACAAGGGCTTCTTCCTGATGACTGAGAGCGGCAAGATCGACTGGGCCTGCCACGCCAACGATGCCGCTGCTTCCATCCACGATGTGCTGGAGATGAGCAACGCCGTGCAGGCCGCCGTTGACTTCCAGAACAAGCACCCCAACGAGACCCTGATCCTCGTCACCGCCGACCACGAGACCGGCGGCATGGCCATCGGCTACAAGACCACCAACTACGACACCTTCCTGACCAACCTGACCCACCAGAAGATGTCCTACGCAAAGTTCGATTCCACCTATGTGCAGGGCTACATTGCCAATAAGACCCCCTTTGAGACCGCCATGGCTGACGTGAAGGCAAACTTCGGTCTGACCCTGCCCACCGACCCGGCCGCCGCCAGCGCAGGCAAGCTGCTGCTGACCGACTACGAGGTGGAGAACCTGCGCACCGCCTACGAGCGCACCCTGGAGGTGGGTTCCTCCAGCCAGAGCAAGATGAGCCAGCAGGATTATGAGCTGTACGGCACCTACATCCCCTTCAGCATGGCCATCTGCCACACCATCAACCACAAGTCCGGCATGGACCACACCACCTATGCCCACACCGGTGCCATGGTGAACATCTACGCAAACGGCGTGGGTGCTGAAAACTTCGGCGGTGTGTTCGACAACACCGAGATCTACCACAAGCTGGCGGACCTGACCAAGGTGCAGTAAGTCCATCCACCGCTTTCCTTCGCGAATGTGCAAAAAGCTCCCCGCTCTGAAACCGCAGCGACTGCGGCAGGGTGGAGAGCTTTTGTATCTGTTATGCCGTCGGCCTTTGCGGCTCTGCGGTTGAAAAAGCAAATCGGGAAAGTCCGCAGACTTTCCCGATTTGTAATTTAAAAATTTAATTGTTGATCTCCGGGAAGCCCTCCAGCTTGCTGGTGCAGTGGGGGCAGCGCACGGCCTTGATGGCGATCTCGCTCTGGCAGAAGGGGCACACCTTGGTGGTGGGCTCTGCGGGCGCGGCGGGTGCTTCGGGCTTTTTGTGCAGGGAGTTGATCGCCTTGATGACCACGAACAGCACGAATGCCACGATCAGGAAGTTGATGATGGCATTGATAAAGGAACCAATGCCGATCATCACATCGCCCACATGGATGCCGACGTCCGAAAAATCAGCGTTGAAAAACAGGCCGATGGCGGGGTTGATGATGTCGTTCACCAGTGAGTTGACGATCGAGGTGAACGCACCGCCGACGACCACGCCGACTGCCATGTCCAGCACGTTGCCGCGCATGGCGAATGCCTTGAATTCTTCCAGGAATTTCTTGATGCCCTTGCTCTCTTTTTCTGCCATAAGTAAATCTGCTCCTTTACGCCCCTTATGCCGCAGGGGATTTTTATTTATCTCTATGATAGCGGATTTTCCGCCTGCTTTCAAGGGAAAAAGCCCTGTTTCGGCGTTTTTTTCGGGGCCCAAAATGCTGCGCCATTTTGGGCGGCAAAACAAACACGGGAAAGCCCGCAGGCTTTCCCGTGTTGTGGCTATAAAACGGAAATTACTTCTCCGGTGCAGCAAAAGCGATGGGGGTAGCGCCTGCAGCGGCATCCACGTTCTTCAGAGAGATCGGGGTGGTCTCGTAGTGCAGGGTCTCAAAGCTCTGGGTCTCGCCGTCCTCGGTGGTGAACTCCAGCACGTAGTTCACATCGGACTGCTTGTCGGCGTCCTCGTCGCGGGTGATGACAACGCTCTCGCCGTCAGCCAGACCGTTTTCGCCGGCCAGATTGTCGCCCTTCTCCTCGCTGCCTACGTCGTACAGGTACAGCTCGGTGACGGTAGAACCAGTGGTGTTGTACACGGTGTACTCAGCGGAAACAGCCTCGGCCTCGCTGGAAGCAGCCTCGGAGGAAGCGGCAGCAGAAGAAGCCACGGAAGAAGCAGCGGTGGAGGATGCGGAAGAACCGCATGCGGTCATGCCGACAGCCAGTGCTGCAGCGGCAGCAACGATAGCAGCATTCTTGAGTTTCATGTGAAATATACTCCTTATAGTCTTTACTTCATGTTTGAATTCAACCAACAAGGTGGGTTGGCTGACGAAGATGATTATACGGAAATTTGGACAAAAAAGCAAGAATTTCATGCGCATTTTCCACGATGAAGCAGGAACTGTTACCATTTTGACATGAAATGGACACATTTTAACATGTGCTAACATGAAGAAAACAAAAAGAACCTTCAAGATGGAAGGTTCTGGCAAAAGACATTATTTGGAACTTGATTCGGGAGGATCATCTTCCAGGTTGTCTAAAGCGTATTCAATGCAAAGCACGGTCAGTTTATTAAGAGAGATGTTTTTGTCGTTGCAGATCGTCTCCATGCGGTCAACCAGCTCTTTTCGCAGCCGAAAGGTACGGTTGATGTATTCTTCTTTTGGAATCTTGAATGCCACGATACACACCCCCTATGCTTCTATTATAAAAACATGATACACAAAATCTACGCATTAAATTGTGCGCTATTTACACTTGAAAAATAAGTGCAAATACAGTAAACTTAAGAAAATCTGGCAAAAAGAGGCTGGCGGAGACCAACTTGCCAGAAAACGACCATAAATGAAACCTATGAGGAGGATGATCTTATGGAGATGTTTGTTTTTATTGTGTATAGCGCGCTGGCTTACTGGGCGGCAGGGCAGACGATCTACGCCAATAAGATCCAAATCGGCACAATGAAGAATATTTTTCTTAACCGTCTTGTGGTGGGCATCCTGCTGGGGGTGATCCTGATCCCGGTGGCGATTCTGAAAAAGCTTTTCAGCCATTGAACGGACGAAGTGAGGAGAAAAGCGATGAGTGAACCAATGAAGATCTACGACGGCAGTGCCGAGGCCAAAACCGCCCGGAAACAGGCCAAAAGCTGGAACGGCTTCCATCTGCTGCTGACAGCGCCGGCCCGACGTGCTGTGATGCTGAGCAGCCTGAAGATCCCGATGCTGGTCGTCTTTATTGTGGGTTTGGCGGCAGGCATCGCTGCAGGAGCCGGCGTCGGGTTTGGTTTGGGATTTGGTACAGCGTTGGCGCTGGTGATCTATATGGGTTACCAGAACGATGTGTATAAAAAGCTGTACGCGCCGGAACGTGACCAAGGCGTTCTGACCCTGCCCGAGGGCATGACATGGGAGCAGGCGGTGGAGCGCATCCGACACGGCTTTGCGCACCCGGACGTGGAACAGGTGACCGATACGCCGGAGGATATTACATTCCACAGCAAAAAACGCGGTACTTACCAGCTGAAAAATACGCCGGACGGTCTGCGGATGACCATTCTGGCAAAGCCGTCCCGGAGCGGCAAAAAGGAATATCTGTATGCGGTGTTCGGCAGTATGCTGCTCTCACAGGTGATCGCACTGCTCTACCCGGAAATGATCTCTGCCGCGCAGGTGGAAGAAGAAAAAGCCCAGGTGAACAAACTGTTCAGGCGGCACGGTCTGCCCATGCTCATTGAGTGGGTCATTGGCATCGTGGTGCTGGTCGTTATGGGCTGGATGCTGTATATGGCACTGTACTCGGATGCGGCCCGCTCCAAAGGCCTTTCGGAGGGTCACTACAGTGCGTTCCCCGCAGAAGCCACTGTGGGCGAAGTGCTGGATGACTTTTTTGTCAACGGCAAGTGGGATAACTACGAGCAGAGCGGCGCGACCTTTGTCAGCTACACCGGTGAATGTGCGGACGCGCAGACCGGCGGGACGATCACCATAGGGTTCTACTTCAAACAGGAGGATGACGGCTCGTTCAGCATGGACCGGATGACATGGAACGGCGACACCATGAACCTGCTGAAGCAGTATGCTGTGCTTTCCAAGATCAGTGAGAGCTATTGCCAGCATCATGGCATTGCAAACTCCGGCAGTAACCCGCTGGATGATGCGCTTGATTCACTGGACGACATTTTGAACGGCGACTTAAACGATGCTACCGGCGCCGTTCCTGAGCCGGAGAGTGAGCCGGAAGAACCTGCAGCTGAATCAGTAAGCGAGTCGGTAAGCGGTTCTGATGAGGAGAGCGAAGCGGACAGCGAATGGGACGATTGGGACTGGGGCGAAGACCTTTATACACGCATTCAAGTGGACGCCGGTCTGGCTGCGGATGGAGAACTGGATAATGAGGAACTCAGCTATTTGCGTGCCATGGGAGAGGATGCGTTTTTCGACCAGTGGGAATACACCATGTGCGATGATATTGAAATGATCGGTTCCAGATACGATTACGAAACGGCGTACAGCATTTTTGAAAACTATGTTAATCTGTACGAGGTCGTATTCCCGAATGGCAGCCTGGCAGATAAATACATTTCTTATTGCTATGAGTCGAGCACACCGGAAACGGAGGATCAGGCAGAAAATCGAGTACACGACATTACGGGTGAACTCCGTTATTACGACGACTGAGAACGATCTATAAGCGAAAGACGAAGAAAGCGGAGCTTCCGCACAGCACAGGCTGTGGGAAACTCCGCTTTTTTGATACCTCGAAAAGCTTACTTGGGCTGGCGGCCGATGTAAGCCAGAATGCCGCCGTCGGCATACAGGATCTGGCCGTTCACAAAGTCGGAAGCGTGGCTGGCCAGGAATACGCAGGGGCCCACCATGTCGTCCGGCTCACCCCAGCGGCCTGCGGGGGTCTTGGCGGTGATGAACTGGTCAAAGGGGTGGCGGCTGCCGTCCGGCTGGATCTCGCGCAGGGGCGCGGTCTGGGCGGTGGCGATGTAGCCGGGGCCCATGCCGTTGCACTGGATGTTGTACTCGCCGTACTCGGAAGCAATGTTCTTGGTCAGCATCTTCAGGGCGCCCTTGGCGGCGGCATAGGCGGAGACGGTCTCACGGCCCAGCTCGCTCATCATGGAGCAGATGTTGATGATCTTGCCCTCACGCTTTGCGATCATATCCGGCAGCACGGCCTTGGAGCAGTTGAAGGCACCGCCCACATGCACGTCGATGACACGCATGAAGTCGGCGTGGCTCATCTCGATCATGGGCACGCGCTTCATCAGACCGGCGTTGTTCACCAGAATGTCCACGGGGCCCACTTCGGCCTTGATCTTGGCCACCATGGCGTTCACGGCGTCCTCGTCGGACACATCGGCCACATAGCCATGGGCCTCGATACCGGCAGCCTTGTAAGCAGCCAGGCCCTTTTCCAGGCTTGCCTCAGAAGAACAGTTGAAGCAGATAGCTGCACCGCATTTGGCCATGCCCTCTGCGATGGAAAAACCGATGCCGTGGGCACCGCCGGTGATCAGGGCCACCTTGCCCTGCAGATTGAAAGCGGAAAGATCCATGATTTTCTCCTTATCCCAGTTAAATTTTTAGCAAAACGCCCCGTACCGGTCCTCCCGGTACGGGGCGTTTGAATGGTGCTTTTTAGCGCAGGTCAGTGGTGGCGATGTTGTCCATGTCGTCAAACTCCATGTTCTCGCCGCCCATTGCCCAGATAAACGTATAGTTCGAGGTGCCTACGCCGCTGTGGATGCTCCAGGAGGGGCTGATGACAGCATCCTCGTTGTGCATCACGATGTGGCGGGTCTGGGTAGGCTCGCCGCACATGTGGAACACCACCTGCCCCTCGGGCAGTTCAAAGTAAGTATAGATCTCCATGCGCCGCTCGTGGGTGTGACTGGGCATCGTGTTCCAGTTGGAACCCGGCTCCAGCTCGGTCATACCCATGCTCAGCTGGCAGGTCTTCAGCACATCCGGGTGGATGAACTGGTTGATGGTGCGCTTATTGCAGGTCTCGACGTTGCCCAGAGGACGATGGTTTGCATCGGCCATCTTGATCAGGCGGGTCTCGTAAGAGCAATGTGCGGGAGCGGATACCATGTAGAACTTGGCGGGATGCTCCGGGTCGGCGGAAGCAAAAGTGACTTCCTTGGTGCCTTTGGTGATGTACAGGCAGTCCTTATAGCCCAGTTCGTACTTTACGCCGTCAGCCACCACGATGCCGGTGGAATCCTTGCCGATGTTGAACATGCCGATCTCGCGGCGCTCCAAAAAGTAGTGGGTGCCAAAGTTGGCCCAGATGTCGATGCCCTTGTCGATGGACACGGTCTCGTGCACCGGCATGCAGCCCAACGTGACCATACGGTCCACATGACTGTACACAGCAACGACCTCATCGGCCTTGTACAGACCGGTGATGAGCATTTCGTCCCGCATTTCCTCGGTGGTATAGCGCTTGAAATCCTTCTGGTTGCAGGAGTAGCGGATATCCATTCTGGACTCCTTCCTGCTCTTAGCGCTGGATACGGCCGGAACCGTCGCCGCCGGCCAGCTTCTCGACCTCGGACACGGTCATCATGTTGTAGTCGCCCTCGATGGAGTGCTTCAGAGCGGAAGCTGCAACTGCAAACTCGACAGCCTCCTGGGTGGTCTTGCCGGTCAGCAGGCTGTAGATCAGGCCGCCGCCGAAGGAGTCGCCGCCGCCAACGCGGTCGATGATCTTCAGCTCGTACTTCTTGGAGAAGCAGTACTCATTGGAAGCAACATCATACAGCATTGCGCTCCAGCCGTTCTCGGAAGCGTTGTGGCTCTCACGCAGGGTGATAGCGACCTTCTCGAAGTGGAACTTGTCAGCCAGCTGCTTAGCCACGCTCTTGTAGCCCTCAGCGTTCAGCTTGCCGCCGTAGATATCGGTAGCCTCGGCCTCGATGCCGAACACGTCCTTTGCGTCCTCCTCGTTGGAGATGCAGACGTCAACGTACTCGCACAGCTTGGTCATAGCCTCACGAGCCTGCTCGCGGGTCCACAGCTTGCCGCGGTAGTTCAGGTCGCAGCTGATCTTCACGCCGTGAGCCTTAGCAGCCTTGCAGGCCTCCAGGCAGATCTCAACAACGTTTGCGCCCAGAGCCGGGGTAATGCCGGTGAAGTGGAACCAATCCACACCCTCGAAGATCTTGTCCCAATCGAAGTCGGAAGGCTGAGCCAGCTGGATGGCACTGTTGGCACGGTCGTAGATGCAGACGGAACCGCGCTGAGAAGCGCCCTTCTCGTTGTAGTAGATACCAACGCGATCGCCGCCGCGGGTGATCATGCTGGTGTCAACGCCGTAGCGGCGCAGGCTGTTGACAGCGGCCTGGCCGATAGCGTGTGCGGGGAGCTTGGTGACGAAAGCTGCGTCCAGGCCGTAGTTTGCCAGAGAGACAGCAACGTTTGCCTCGCCGCCGCCGAAGGTGAACTCCAGGCTGTTAGCCTGAACGAAACGCTCATAGTTGAACGGCTGCAGACGGACCATCAGTTCGCCAAAAGTAACGACTTTCATTGGTTTTTCTCCTTTATTTACAGGTGTTTATGATATCCTGCTGCGGGGCATCCCCGGCGCGGCAGGGCTTTTACGGAAAGCGGGCTGGCGCTTAGGCCTGGACCAGGTGGAAGGCGAAGCCGGCGATCTCGTCTGCAAAGTAGCAGGCGATGGTCTTGCCGTTCTTCACGTTCTTGGAATCCAGATCGAACTTCACGCCGCGCTGAGACAGGTGATAGATGGCACGATCCACGTTGTTGCAGCCGATGGCGATGTGGCCATTGGTGCCGCGGCCGGGCTTCTTCATGATCTCGAACTCCTTGTTGCCCACGAAGATGCTGGAGTTGCCGGGAGCGACCTTCATGTTCAGCAGACTGCCGATGAGGTTTGCCACCTTCATGGCCTCCTCCTCGTTGCCGGTGTTGATGCCAACGTGCATCAGCTTCAGGCCCAGCATGGTGTCAACGGCCTCCTTGCTTTGAGCGGTGATCTTTGCCCAGTCGCCGGCCTTGATGACATCGCTCTTGCACATCCAGGTGCCGCCCACAGCGAAGATCTGGTCATAGCCCAGGTAATCGTTGACGTTCTTTGCGTTCACGCCGCCGGTGCACATCCAGCGTGCGCCCTTCAGGGCAGCGCCGATGTTCTTCAGCATGCCAACGCCGCCGTTTGCCTCAGCGGGGAAGAACTTCAGGGCCTCGCAGCCCATGTTCATGGCCTGCTGCATCTCGCCTGCGGAAGCGGTGCCGGGCATCATGATGCCGCCTTTGTCGATGACGTGCTTGCAGACCTCGGGGTCGAAGCCGGGAGCAACGATGAAGGAAGCGCCGGCAGCCATAGCGCGGTCAGCCTGCTCGGTGGTCAGGACAGTGCCTGCGCCCAGCAGCATCTCGGGCATCTCCTCGTGGATCTTGCGGATGCACTCCTCAGCACATGCGGTGCGGAAGGTGACCTCGGCTGCGGGCAGACCGCCGTCGGCCAGAGCCTTGCACAGGGGCAGGGCCTCGTCCACGCTGTTGAAGGCGATAACAGGGATAATGCCGATCTGATAGACCTTTTCTACGATGGGATTCATAACGCATTTCTCCTTTTTAAATTTGACTCTCTTGGTGCGCGTGGGCTGCCGTTCGGGCATGGTGCACCCACAGTGCGCTCATATTATTAGTATAAACGACGGAAATGAGTTTGGAAATGCTCAACAAGCACAATGTTTTGCATAATAGCTTGTATACATTGCACAAAAATGACGAACGACGCCCCAAAGCGGGCCAAAAGTTCGTTAAATCGCACCCAAACTGCCCCCCAATACGGCTCAGACGCCCAGCTTTTCCAGAATTTCGGCCACGCCGTCGTGGTCGCAGTCGGCTTCGCTCACATAGTCCGCCAGGGCCTTTACCTCCGGGATGCCGTTGGCCATCACGGCAGAAACACCGGCCTTTTCCAGCATGGCGCGGTCGTTCTCGCTGTCGCCCACGGCCAGGGTGGCACGGCGGTCGATGCCCAGCCTGTCGGCCAGGGCCAGCACGGCTTCGCCCTTGTCCACCCCGGCGGCGGTCACCTCGATGTTCTCCGGCGAGCCCTGCACCACCTCGATGCCCGGCATGGCCCGGAAGCGCGCCAGCGCCCCGGCCACCTGCTCCTGCCGGGCAAAGAACAGGCACTGCTTTTCCACCTCGTGGGCATGGCGGGTCATCCACTCGCCCAGGTCACGCACCACGAGAAAACGGCCATCGTTGGGCTGGCGGGCCTCGGTGGAGTGCAGCCGTGCCAGGCGGGCGGCCTGAAAATCCACACCGGCCTGATCTTTGACCGAGTAACCGTTGCAGAACACGCCCATGCCGCCTTCATATTCCATAAACATCGCAAAGGCTTCGCGGGCGGTTTCCACCGGCATCAGCCGGTGCAGCAGGCACACGGGTTCGGCGGTGCGGCGCTGGGCGGCGTTGGAATAGCGGCTGTATACGGCGGCCAGCGGGTCGTCGCCCAGGTCCCACACGGCGGCACCGTTGGAGGTGATGGCGTAGCGGATACCGGGCAGCTGGGCCACCACCGGCGGCAGGTTGCCCAGCGGGCGGCCTGTGGTGGGCACGATGGCAACGTCCCGGTCGGCAGCGGCCTGCAGGGCGGCCCGGGTGCGGGACGTGACCTTGCCCTCGTGGTTGAGCAGGGTGCCGTCCAGGTCCAGCGCGACCAGACGGATGGGGGGAACATTCTGTAACATGGGGACTCCTTATTATAAATGTGCACCGGATGGGCGCAGAAAAAATTTTCACATACACCTTTATTGTATACCACAGGCACTGTTTGCGCAAGATGGCGGGATGTGGTATAATCATACGTCAACACATTGAAATTATAGGAGAAATACCATGAAGTTCAAACAACTGTGGGCGCAGCGCCGCCCGCATCTCTGGTTCCAGCTGTACTGGGTGATCTACCTCATCTGGTTCTTCTGGCTGGACCTGACCATCCAAACCCCCAAATACATCATCCACAGCCCCCTCGACGACATGATCCCCTTCAACGAGTGGTTCGTGTTCCCGTACTGCAGCTGGTTCCTGCTGCTGGCGGGGGTCACGGCGCTGCTGTGGTGGTGCGACACCGCAAGCTATGATAAGCTCTGCCTGATGATGTTCTCGGGCATGACCTTCTGCCTTGTCATCTACATGCTCCTGCCCAACGGTCTGGACATCCGCCCCACGGCGGAGGCAGTGGGCCGCTCCAACATCGCCATGAGCATCATGCAGCTGCTGTGGAGCGCGGATGCCTCGGTGAACGTGTGCCCCTCCATCCATTGCCAGTCCTCGGCCTGCATGGCGCTGGCCTTCAGCCAGAGCAGACTGGCGAAGCACCGCCCGGCCCTGCAGGCGGCGGCCTGGGTGTGGGCGGCGCTGATCTGCGCTTCCACCGTGTTCACAAAGCAGCACTCCATCCTGGACGTAGTGTGCGGACTGGCCGTGGCATTCGTGTGGGTGCCGGTGCTGTACCGCCGGAAAAAGGCGTGAAGGGCACAATCTGGGCAAAACGGCAAAAAATATGGGCAATTTTTAGTTGACAATGCTCTTGACAGCGGTCCGGCCGTCCGGTAATATGGTCCCAGAACTAATATATCACTTCGATACCCTGAAGGGAGAGAAGATCATGTCATCACTCAGTGCGCGCGAAACGGCCTACCAGACCATTCGCAGCCGGATCATTACCATGGAGCTCAAGCCCGGCGACCCGCTGAACGACCGGGAGCTGGCGGAAGAACTGGGCATCAGCCGCACCCCCATGCGGGAAGCGCTGCTCATGCTGAACATAGCCCGCATGGTGGACATCAAGCCCCAGAGCGGCACCCATGTGGCACCCATCAATCTGAAGCTGATGGAGATGGAACAGTTCTCGCGCTATGCGCTGGAAAAAGAGGTGCTCAACCGGCTGCGCGGCAAGCTGACCGAGCAGCAGATCGCAGATTATCGCCGCTGCATCGACGATTACCGCGCGCTGGAGGCAGACCTTGGCCAGCCCCGCCGCACGGCTCGGATGCTGGAGCTGGACAACGCCTTCCACCGCCGCGCCTTTGAGATCTGCGGCATGGAGGACCACTACAACTACATGCTCTCCAAGCTGCAGCATGTGGAGCGCATCCGCAAGTTCAGCCTGCAGACCGAGGAGAACAAATCGGTGTGCGGGGCCCACACCCGCATTCTGGAAGCGCTGATCAGCGGCAGCCCGGAGGATGTGGGCGAGGCGCTGCAGAGCCACCTGACCCGCTACAAGCTCTCGGTGGAGCAGGCCCGCAGCGTGCACCCGGAATATTTCATCGACGAATAAAACGCAAAGGGGGACGCGGAAAAGCCGGGTCCCCCTTTTTTGTGTAAAAATGTAAAAATTTTGAGTTACTTGAATCCCGTTATTGACCGGCTGCGGCTTTTGCGGTAAAATCGGGGTACAAGGGGCGCGGGGCCCGCGTTTCCGTCCCGCCGCTGCGTGCAGTGTGCACGGCAGCAGGCGCTTGAAACTGACATTTGAGAACAGGAGGTCTTGTTGGATGAAGGCCAAACGATGGATCGCATTTACCCTGGCTGCAGCGTTCGCGCTGAGCGCAGCGGCAATGCCTGTCCTGGCAGCGGCACCTGCCCTGAAGCCGGGCAGCGCGCTCGAAGAAGAAAACGACATGGTGTCGATCCGCATCAAGGCGTCTGGCAACCTGGTGTATGGTTCTGACTATAAACTGGAGGTCCAGACGACCCCCGAAAACACGCAGTATCTGGCCGTGGTGCTGGGCACCGGCGGCGAGGCCAACGGCTATGTGACCCTGCTGATGTCGGATAAGATCCGCACCCTGCTCAAGATGATCCCGCTGCCCAAAAAGATGTCCCAGACGCCGGACCAGGTAGAGGAGTTCAACGTTTACAGCTACCTCAAGCAGCTGATCGACGGCAACGACGTCGGCGTGCTGCTGCGGGTGGCGGACGAAGTGGTGTCGGTGATGGACACCATCCACTTCTATGTGCCCCAGGTGGAGCAGGTGGCAAGCGGCCTGCGCCTGGCGCTGAACCTGATCCGCAAGTATCTGCCGGAGGGGGCATTCAGCCGCATCTATCTGGATGAGCAGCCGGTGGACTCCGGCAATTATGTGGCCGGTGCTGTTGCACTGGAGAATGGCGACGTGAACACCGCAGGCTTTGCGATGTTCAAGATCAAGCAGAAGACCGACGGCGTGCGTATGTACTGGGCACAGCAGGCCGAAGCGCCCATGAGCGCGGCCGAGGCTGCCGCCTTCAACCCGGCCGCCGTGCTGGAAGTGGACGGCCAGGTGGTGCCCACCGATAAGGTCACCTATACCTATAAGAAGAACGGCTCCCTGTGCAGCACCGGCAGCCTGCCCACCGAGCCGGGCACCTATGTGGAGACGGCCGAGATCGGCGGCAACTATTCCTGCAGCAAGATCAGCCGCAACATTGTGGTGTATTAAAAAGACGCAAAAAAAGACAGCCTGTGCATTGGTTTTGCACAGGCTGTTTTTGCATGTTCCGTGTTTTTATCAGAACCGTCCGCCGAACCGGAAGCCGCCAAAGCCGCCGCAGCAGCAGTTGCACAGCAGGTTCAGCAGGATCATGCTCCAGCACCACTGCATCAGGCCGCCGGGCCGGGTGTAGGTGGTCTGGGTGGTGCGGTAGGTCTGGCCGGGGTTCTGCATCCGGCGCAGGTGCATCTGGTATTCCACATTGTTGGGGTCCAGCTGGACGGCGCGGCGGGCGTCCTGCAGCGCGTCGATGCTGTTGCCCAGGCCCTGGTTTGCGAGGGAGGAGAGGTAATACCACCGGGCGCTGCGGGCGGACATGCCGTCCAGCACCCGCCGGGCCTCCGCATAGCGGCCATTGACCACAAAGTTGCGGGCGGCCTGCATCTCCGGGCTGTCGGAGCCGGAAGCGCTGGCCCCGCTCTGCTGGTAGCCGCCGAAACCGAACCCGAAGCCAAACGGGTCGAAGCCATCGAACCCGTCAAAGCCGCCCTGGTAGCCATAGCCGTTCTGATAGCTCTGCTGGCTGTAGCCGCTCTGGGGGCCGTAGCCATAGGTGCTGCCGCCCTGAGGGCCGGTGGTGCCTTTGGTGATGGCGTCGTAGGCCTCCTGCACTTCCTTGAAGTGCTCCTCGGCGGTGGGGTCGTTGGGGTTCAGGTCCGGGTGCCAGCGCTTGCATTTGGCGCGGTATGCTTTTTTGATCTCGTCGTCGCTTGCGCCGCGCTGGATGCCCAGCACCTCATAAGGGTCTTTCATGGATCTACTTCCTCACGTCTCATTTTGCGCGGCCGCATTGCCGCACAGTGTTTTTATAGTACCGTATCTGCCGGTGAAAATCAAGCGGAAAAACGCCTCATTCTGCGGCCCTGCCGTTTTTCCGGGCGTCTTTGGCAGTCTTGCAGTCATATTTGAGCCACACGCCGGAATAAAGGATGTTGCGCAGAAGGTCGGCGTCTTCCACGCAGGGCAGGCGCTCAAAGCTCTGGGCGCAGCGGGCAAGCAGCAGCTCGAAGATCTCCTTCATCTCTGCCTCATAGCCGGGCTGGGTGCTCAGGGTCTTCAGCGGGTTGTAGCTGCCCTTGCGCTGGTCGCGGGCCAGATCGTCGTAGGCGTCCAGCAGGTAGATGAACTTGCCCAGGTGGAAGCCGATGGCCCGCAGCTCCGGCGACCAATGATCCTGCCTGTAGTCGAACAGTTCTGCCATCAGCTCGCCAAAGCAGCCGGACACAGCGTCCAGGTCCTCGCTGCCGGCGGCTTCGTACTCCGCCAGCCGGGCAAGACAAACGCGGATGGCACCGCACTGGCGCGGCCAGCGGGCCTCGGCGTCAGCGCGGCAGCCGGTGAGCAGTTTTTCGTAGCCCAGTGCCAGCACATTGCGGTCGTCCTGCCATTTGTCCTGGGCGCTGTAATAGTGCAGCGCCACGCTCATGTCGGCGCAGTAGTCGGTGGGGGAATCGGCCCGCCAGTCCACGCCCTTGATGGGGTGGATGGGGCAGCGGCCATGGCCTTTTGCAGCTTCGGTCTCGCCCTCGTACAGGCTGCAGAGCAAAAGGTCGAGAAAGGTCAGGTCATAACTCAGGGAAAACCGCCCGCGCAGCCCGTGCAGCGCGTCGATGCGGCGGCACAGCCCGCAGTAAGCGGTGCGGTAGCGCGCCTGCGCTTCGGGTGCGAGGGCGGCCTGATTCGGTACAACGTATCCAAACATGGCTCAGCTCTTTTTGATGAACTGGGTGCCGCAGCGCGGGCAGGAGATCTGGATGCGGCCCCGGCCCCGGGGCACGCGCAGCTTCTGGCGGCACTTGGGGCAGCGGTAGTAGTGGTAGATCTTGCGGTTGGCCCACTGGTCCTTCAGGCCGCGGAACTTGTTGTCCACACGGTCCTTGATGGCATAGTATTTGTAATTTTCCTCGGTGCGCTTGCCGATGTTACGGCTCAGGGAGCGGTAGTAGCACAGCACCAGCAGCACCACGCCCACCCAGGTGAACAGGGTGACGCGGGTGAGCAGCGAGATCAGCAGCATCACGATGGAAGCGATGCTCAGAAACTGGTTCAGGCCATCGGTGCCATAGCGGCCGATCATAAACTGACGGAATTTTTCTTTCATATGTCCTGCATCCTTTTATTTGAAATGGAAAACGGGTGCAAACAGCCCGCAATTCTTTATGGTTCTAGGATATCAGCCAACCATGAGGAAATTTTGAACAGAGTGCAAATCTATCGTGAAGGACGAAAGTTAAGGCTTCAGCTCTCCCGGCAGCGCACGGTGAGGGAGGCCTCGGTGTCCAGCGCGCCCTCCATGCGGCAGTGCAGCACGGCACGGCCCGCTTCGCCGGTGGTGGCAAGGTAGGTGCCCGCCATGCCGCCGCGCAGCGGCACCACGCTGGGGCCGAGAATTTTCACGGGGCCCTCCACGCTCAGCTGCACGGCCTCGCCGCAGTAAGGCAGCAGACTGCCGTTCTGGTCGATGGCCCGCAGGCTGACGGCGGCGCAGTCCCAGGTGGGGCCGTCGGTCAGGATGGGGTTGTGCACGGTGCATTCCAGCCGGATGCTCTGCACCGGCTCCCGCACCACAGTGCGCACCGCGCGGCCGCGCCACACGGCTTCGAACCGGTAGACCGGGGCCGGGCCGCCCAGCACGCCGATATATTTGTAGTACATGCGCACCACGTCGTTCCAGCCCAGCCGCAGCGAGAGCATCCGCGCCTTGGACAGGGGCGAAAGCTCCATGGCGTCCCGGCGCATCTCGTTCAGGATGGCAGCGGCCATCTGGGCCGAGGCGGGGTCCATGCCCTCGTATTTTTCCAGCAGCGAGCCCACGAAATCGCTGATCTCGATGGGCGGGTGGGGCAGCGCGGCGAACCGTCCGCGGCGGTCGGGCGCAAACTCGGCAATGAAATCGTTGTCGCGGTAGAGCCGCACGCTCTCGGCGTTGGTGAACACCCAGCAGGCTGTGGGCACGCCGCCGGGCAGGTCGCCCAGCGCCATGGCGGAGGATACCTCCAGCACGATGTCCGAAGGTGAGCGGGCGGTCTTCTGGCTGGCGTAGACGGCGGCGGAAAGCTTCGGGTTGCGGAACATGTCCAGCACACCGTGGTAGCAGACCCGGTCGCCGCTGCCGAACTCCCGGTGGGTGTTGTAATCGGCCATGCACCAGCCAAAGCTGCCCGCCACGCCCTGCTGGGCAATGGAATCGTTCAGCACGGCGGCAAAGCGCAGGGCCTGCACCAGCCGGTGGGCCTCGTCGTCAAAGGGCTTGGTGGGGAACTGCTGCCCGCCGAACTCGCTGATGAGGTAGCCTTTGCGGGTGTCGGGCGTGACGGCTGAGCGGGCTTCGCAGGCGGCACCGCGGCCGCGGTAGGAGTAATCGTTGTAAGCATAGACGTCCTCCAGCAGCTGGCTCTTGCGGAAGTTCCGCGCGCCCGCCGTGGGGCGGGTGGGGTCCAGCCGACGGATGGCTTCGTTGGTGCGCTTATAAAAGGCTTCGTCGTCGGCACTGCCGCTGACCCGCGCGCCCCACAAAAAGACGCTGGGATGGTTGCGGCACTGGCAGACCATCTCGCGGCAGTTCTGCAGCGCCTGTGCCTTCCACACCTCGTCACCGATGTGCTGCCAGCCGGGCATTTCGGTGAACACCAGAAGGCCCAGCTCGTCGCAGGCATCCAGGAAGGCCGGGCTCTGGGGACAGTGGGCGGTGCGCACGGCATTGCAGCCCAGCTCTTTCTTTAAAATCTGGGCGTCCAGCTGCTGGATGCTGTCCGGCATGGCATAGCCCATGTAGGCAAAGCTCTGGTGACGGTTCAGGCCCCGCAGCTCCACCCGCTGGCCGTTCAGGTACAGCCCGCCCGCCACGAACTGCACGGTGCGGAAGCCGAACCGCACCGTTTTTTCGTCCAGCACACGGTCCGGCAGGCCGCCGGTGCCCGGGCGGATGAGCTGCACCGTGAGGGTATACAGGGTGGGGTGCTCGATGCTCCACGGGTGCACGCCGTTCAGCGTGCCGGTGATGGGCAGGGCCAACTCGCCGCTGTAGGCGGCCCGGCTGCCGGAAGGGCTGCAAATTTCGGCCTGCAGGGTGCAGCCCACTGTCTCGCCTACGGTGGAGGTGTAGATGCGAAAATCGCCCTCGGCTTTGGCCTCGATGAACACGTCCCGCAGGTAGGCGGGCTCCTTGATGTCCAGGCTGACGGCGCGGTAGATGCCGCCGAAGGTCAGGTAGTCGATCTGCCCGCCGAAGGGCGGGATGTTCAGGTCCTCGCGGCTGTCGCAGCGCACGGCCACCACATTCTTCTGGCCGAAGCGCAGGGCGCTGGTCAGGTCCACGGTGAAGGCGGTGTAGCCGCAGCCATGGTGGAACAGCCGGCGCCCGTTGCAGAAGACGGTGGCGTCGTGGGCGACAGCCCCGAAGGTGAGCAGCACGGTGCGGCCCTCCCACTCCCGGGGCGCAAAGAATTCGCGCCGGTAGCCGCACAGCCGCTGGTATTCATTTTCGTTGCAGTAGTTGTAGGGCAGCACCTTCACGGTGTGGGGGATGCGCACCGGCTCCAGCTCCAGCACACACTCTGGGCGCACGAGCGCCGGGTCGAACTGGGGCGAGAACAGCCAGCCTTCGTTCCAATCGTAGTGTTCCATGGCAGATCTCCCATTGAAAAAATCACTTTACATCTTATAGTAACACAAAGATATGAACGAAAAAAGAAGCCGGGAGCCGTTTTGCAAAGGTTTTTAGCTGCTTTCAGCACAAAAAAGCGGAGAGTGCAAATAAAAACTGCATTCGGGATGAAGTGCGGTTGTTTTCTGCTGCGGCCTCTTGCGTGAAAAAGTAGCTCCGAAACGACCACAGTCGTTTCGGAGCTACAAATCATAAAAATATTTACCGCTGCAAATCGCTAGAGCAAAGCGGCGGCGTTTTACCGGATGAAGTTGGTCATCGGGCGCGGCGGGTTCTGCGGGTGGTCAAAGCCTGCGGCCTTGCCCGCCTCGATGCAGTGCAGCATCCAGGCCATGTTGCGGCCCAGCTCCTGCATCACGGCGCAGCCTTCGGCGTCCTCGAGCACCTGCTCGGCATTGGAGCCGTGCACCATGGCCCAGTAAGAGCCGTTGACCAGCGGCATGTGGAAGAACTGGGGGTACTTCACCAGCTGATCCAGCGTGGTGGTGGTGCCGGCGCGGCGGGCCGAGCAGCAGATGGCGGCGGGCTTGTAGGCCAGATATTTTCCGCCTGCGTAAGAGAGACGGTCCATGAAGCTGGTCATGTTGCCGGAAGCGGATGCGTAGTGCACCGGGCTGCCGAAGACGAAACCGTCGGCGGTCTTGGCCTTTTCGATGGCCTCGTTGACTACGCCGCCGAACACACAGCCATTGCCGCTGCGGCAGCCGCCGCAGCCGATGCAGCCGCCCACGGGTTTGCCGCCGACGTGCAGAATTTCGGTCTCCACACCGGCGTCGTTCAGTTCCTTTGCGATGAGGGACAGGGCGGTGTAGGTGCAGCCCTTTTCGTGGGGGCTGCCGTTGATGAGCAGAACTTTCATGAAAAACCTCTCCTTTTATGCCAGAATGCGCCGCAAAAGCCCGGCGCAGCTGGCTTTATTGTAGCACAAAGGCTGCGGCGGCGCAACGCGCGGCCCTTGACAAGAATATGCCGTTGGGCGATAATAAAAGATACAGAAAATGAGAAAGCAGCCGGGCACTCCGGCTGCCGGAGGAGGAACAACGTATGCGCGTGATCGCAGGAGACGCCCGGGGCCGCAGCCTGGAGGCCCTGCCGGGGACCGATGTGACCCGGCCCACCCTTTCGCAGGTGAAGGAGGCCATGTTCAGCATCGTCCAGTTCGACCTGCCCGGTGCACGGGTGCTGGACCTGTATGCGGGCAGCGGCCAGCTGGGTATCGAAGCACTGAGCCGCGGCGCGGCGCGCTGCGTGTTCCTGGACGAGAACCGCGACGCGGTGAACATCGTGATGCGCAACTGCAAAGCCTGCGGCGTGTTCGACCGCAGCCGCGTCAATATCGGCGAGGCAGCACGGTACCTCAGTGCCTGCCGGGAGCAGTTCGACATCGTTCTGCTGGACCCGCCGTTCCGCAATGGTACGCTGGAAAAGATCCTGCCTGCGGTGGACAAGTGCACCGCGCCCGGCGGCACCGTGCTGTGCGAGAGCGAGACCGGCATCGTGCTGCCGGCGCAGGCAGGCAGCCTGACGCTGCGCAAGCAGTACAAATACGGCAGGGTGCTGCTTTGGAAATACACGAAGCCCATGCAGAACGCAGACCCGATCGACCATGAGCAGGAGGGAGAAGCACTATGAACGTGAACGAACTTTTGGATACCATTGAGGATGCACTGGAGGAGGGCGCCAACGTCCCCCTTTCCGGCGGCAAGAAGATCGTGGATGTGGAGCAGATCCGCGACCTGCTGGACGAGATCCGCGCAAACCTGCCCGGCGAGCTGCGGCAGGCCCAGCAGATCGTGAACGACCGCTCCCAGATCGTGGAGACGGCCAACGCCCAGGCCCAGGTCATCGTGAAAAAGGCCGAGGAGCGTGCCCGCATTCTGGTGAGCGAGGCCGAGATCGTCAAGGCGGCCCAGCAGCGCGCCGGGGAGATCACCTCTGCAGCGCAGACGGAAGCGCGCACCCTGCGCCAGACCGTGACCGACTACTGCGACAACATGCTCAAGAACACCGAGGAGACCATGGTGGAAAATGCGGCGCAGGTGAAGAATGTGCGGGCAAATCTGCGCCAGAACGCAAAGAAAAACGGCTGAGCAGCCCGGCTTTTTACACACAAATTACACACACGACAGAAACGGAAGCTCCGGTGGGCAAAAATGACGGCCCGGCGGGGCTTTTTTTGTGAATTTTTGACCGAAAAAGCAAAGCGAAAACCCTTGCAATCACAGGCTTGATTTGCTACAATAAATGTGTATCAGTGGGGCAAAGTGGGTAAAAGTAGGGCCAAGGCCCTGCATACCCTCCGGAAAGGGGGAATCAGACGTGTTTTTTGGCCGGTACGATTACACCATTGACGCCAAAGGACGGCTGAATTTCCCCGCCAAATTCCGGGAAGCCATGGGCGAAAGCTTCGTGGTGCTGGAATGGGTGGACAACTGCCTGTTCGCGCTGCCCATGCAGGAAGTGGAAAAGCTGGCGGACAAGCTGGACGCTGACGAGCTGATGGACAGCTGGGCTGTCTCCGGCGATCTGTTCAGCACCGCGTGCGAAGTGGTGCCGGACAAGCAGGGACGCATCCTGCTGCCGGCAGAGCTGCGGGCCTATGCGGGGCTGGAAAAGGATGTGACCATCATCGGCAACCGTAACCACGCCGAGATCTGGGCCACCGAAGCCTGGAACGAGCGCCGTGCCGCCGTGACCAACGCCCAGCGCGCGGAGCGCCTGCGGATGCTGCATCTCTGATACCCCAAAATCTACAAACACGAGAAAGGAGGCCGTGCCAATGGCCCCTGAACAACAGCAGCCTTTTGACCCGGCCTCGTTTGAGCATATCCCGGTTTTGCTGAACGAGTGCCTGGAAGGGCTCAACATCGACCCCGCAGGCACCTACCTCGACGGCACCGCAGGCGGCGCGGGCCACTCCCGCCAGATCGCCCTGCGGCTGGACGGCGAGAAGGGCGGACGGCTGATCTCGCTGGATCAGGACCCGGACGCTGTGCAGACCGCCCGTGCCCGCCTGGCCGGACTGCCCGCCACAGTGGTGCAGATCAACTTCCGCTACGCCGGGCAGGCACTGGAGAGTCTGGGTATTGAAAAGATCAACGGCGCGCTGCTGGACCTGGGTGTTTCCAGCCACCAGCTGGACGACGCGGCCCGGGGCTTTTCTTACCGGGCAGACGCCCCGCTGGACATGCGCATGAGCCAGCAGGGCGAGACGGCGGCGGACCTTGTGAACAGCGAGAGCCGCGAGGAGCTGGCCCGCATCCTGCGGGACTACGGCGAGGAACCCTTCGCCTGGCAGATCGCAGGCAAGATCGTGGAGGCGCGGGAAACGGCCCCCATCGAGACCACCCTGCAGCTGGCCGACATCGTGGCCAGCGCCATGCCCCCGGCCGAGCGCCGCAAGAACAAGAACCCTTCCCGCCGCACCTTCCAGGCGCTGCGCATTGCGGTCAACCACGAACTGGACGCGCTGGAAGAAGGGCTGGACACCATTTTTGAACATCTCGCGCCGGGCGGCCGCCTGTGCGTGATCACCTTCCATTCGCTGGAGGACCGGCTGGTGAAGAACAAGTTCCGCCGCTGGTCTACAGCCTGCACCTGCCCGCCGGAGTTCCCGGTGTGCGTGTGCGGCGGCAAGGCGAAGGCGAAGCTTATTACCCGCAAACCGATCGAAGCAAACAGCCAGGAGCTGGAGGAGAACCGGCGCAGCCGGTCTGCTCACCTGAGAGTTTTGGAAAAATGCTGAATGCTGACGGATCTGTCAGCATTGTGTGAGGAGGAGTGCAATCATGGGTCAGGCAGCATATGATATGAACGCGGTACGCCGCAGAAAAGCCCCGCAGACACAGCGGAAGGCCGATCTGCGGGTGGCAAAGGGCGGCAAGCGGCGTCTGTCGCCGCTGCAGGCAGCCGTGCACAACGCCATGCATCTGGTGGCGGCGGCGCTGCTGGTGGGCTTTGCCATCAGCCTGCTGTGGAGCGAGTCCCGTCTGGTGGAACTGAACGACCAGATCCAGGATGCAAAAGCCCAGCTGGTGAGCGAGCAGAGCCAGTATACGTACTACAACAGCACCCTGAACAGCAAGACCAACATTACCAGCGTGGAAGAAACCGCCAACCGGCTTGGCCTGATGAAGATCGACCAGAGCCAGATCACCTACATCCGTCTGGGCGAGAGCGATACGCTGGAACGTACCCAGTCCGCTGTGCGGCAGTGGACCGATTTCATCTATAACGGTGCCGTGACCATTCTGGGCACCATCCAGTAAATCGAAAAAACGGGAAAGCGTGCGGCAGTGCACGCTTTTTCGGTTTATAGCCGCAAGGCAGCAAAAAACGATCATGGCGGCAGGCTGGGCACGGCGCCCGGCACGCCGCAGGAGAATACCGATGCAAGAATCTTCCCCCAAAAAACAAAAGGGCCGCGGCTACCGGCTGCGGCAGGCCAGCGCCCGCGACCGGCTGGACACGGGCGTGCGCAGCGTGTGCAGCAAGCTGGGCGTGGCGGCTGTGGTGGTGGCGGCGGCCATCGTCATCCACAGCCTGTACGTCATCCAGATCAAAAATGGCGCGACCTACCGCCAGTATGCGGCCCAGCAGCAGCTGATGGACACCACCATCAAAGCCACCCGCGGTGAAATTTATGATGCTTCCGGCATCACGCTGGCTTCCACCAGCGTGGTGTGGACCATCTGGGCCGACCCCAGCTACAGCAGCATCCTCTACACCAGCCAGACCGCCGCCGACGGCACCGTGACCAAAACGCTGGACCCGGCCATGTGCGCCGAGGTGAGCCGGGAGCTGACGCTGCGGCTGCTGTCCGGCGACGGCGAAAGCCTGGACGCGGTGGACACCTCGTCCGACGCGTACCAGCAGCAGTACCAGACCGTGTACGATGCGCTTTCCAAGACCGACGCCGCCTATGTCACGCTGGCCACCAAGGTGAACAACGCGGTGAAGCTGTCCATTGAACAGTACGTCACCGCCTTCAACAAGGCCCACAAAAAGGCCACCGACACCTCCCGCAAGGGCCGCATCTCGGTGTCTTCGGAAAAGAGCTTCCAGCGCAACTACCCCTATGGTGCCTTTGCGGCGGCGGTGCTGGGCTTTACCGACGCCGACGGCGTGGGCACCTACGGACTGGAAAAATCCTACCAGTCCACGCTGGCCGGTGTGGACGGCCGCACCATCACCCAGCGCAACGCGGTGGGCAACGCCATCGCGGATGCAAACGCCACCACCTTTGCGGCCAAGGACGGCAGCAATCTGGTGCTGTCGCTGGACGTGAACGTGCAGGAGATCGTGGAGCGCTACCTGAACGAGGCCATCGCCGCCAACACCGTGGAGAACCGCGGCACGGCCATCGTGATGAACGTGAAGACCGGCGCGATCCTGGCCATGGCCTCCAAGCCGGATTTTGACCCCAACGACCCGCTGGACTACAGCACCAACCTCGATTACCTCAACGAACTGGTACGGGCTGAGCCGGAGCTCTATGGCATTTACAAAAAGGATGCCGACGGCAACGAGATCAAGGACGAAAACGGCAACCGCATCCTGGACGAGGAAGCCGATTACTCCGGCTATTTCCGCGATATCCAGTGGAAGAATAAGGCCATCACCGAGCTGTACTACCCCGGCAGTGTGTTCAAGGTGATCACCTCGGCCATGGGCATCGACTCCGGCCTTGCCAACATCAACACCACCTTCACCTGTGCCGGTGCCTACGGCGTGGCAAAGGAGACCTACCACTGCGCAGGCCACAAGGCCCATGGCACCATCACCCTGGCCGAAGCGCTGCGCCAGAGCTGCAACATCTATTACATCCAGCTGGGTCAGCGCATCGGCTCCCAGACCTTCTACGATTACTTCGATGCCTTCGGCTTTACCAGCCGCACCGGTGTGGACCTGCCCAGCGAGACCAACTTCATGCAGTACTACAAGGCCGACCAGCTGGGCGAAGTGCAGCTGGCCTCCTCGGCTTTCGGTCAGGCCATGGCCATCACCCCGCTGCAGATGTGCACGGCCGTGGCCGCAGCCGTCAACGGCGGCTATCTGGTCACGCCCCATGTGGTGGATAAGATCACCGACTCCAACGGCAACGTGATCGAGGAGGTGGGCGCGAACGTCCGCCGCCAGGTCATCAGCGCCAGCACCAGCGATGCCATCCGCCAGATCATGGAATATGAGGTGGGCAATGGCACCGGCGGCGGCAAATATGCTTACGTTTCCGGCTACCGCATCGGCGGCAAGTCCGGCACTTCCGAACAGCTGAACATGGACCGCCGCACCGATGGCGACTACAAGAAAGTGGCGTCCTTCGCCGCCGTTCTGCCTGCCGACGACCCGGAGATCATCGTCTATGTCATGCTGGATGACCCCAACAACGCCAAGACCGACTACTCGTCCCTGCTGGCAGCCCCCGTTGTGGGCAACATCATCAGCGAGGTAGCACCGTATCTGGGTATCGCCACCGACGGCGAGGACCGCAGCGGCACCACTGTCACCGTGCCCAATCTGGTGGGCACCGAGTGGAGCAGCGCCCAGGTGCAGCTGAACATCAAGGGCCTCAAGCATCAGCTGGCCGAGAGCGAGTCCAGCCAGACCGCTGCGGCGGTCACCTATCAGTACCCCCATGCAGGGGCAAAGGTGGCCTATGGCACCACGGTGTACCTGTACACCGATACCTACGAGGGCCAGCACACCGAGGTGCCGGATGTGACCGGCAAGAGCGCGGACTTTGCCCGCCAGATGCTGTCGGCGGCGGGCCTGAACTGCGTGGTGGAAGGCGACGCCAACGGCACCGTGCAGGCCCAGAGCGAGGATGCGGGGGCCAGCGTGCAGCGCGGCAGCATTATCACGATTACATGTGGATAAGAAATAAGAGAGGGGAAAGGACCAATGGAAAAGATCTCTGCAAGCAAGCTTCTGGCCGGGCTGGTGCCCGAAGGCTTTCTGACCGGTGACCCGGAGGTGGAACTGGTCACTACCGACAGCCGCGAGGTGAAGCCCGGCTGCATCTTTGTGGCGTTCCCGGGCGAAAAATTCGACGGCCACAACTTTGCGGCCAAGGCGCTGGAAGATGGCGCGGCCTTCGTTGTGGTGAACCACCCGGTGGAGGGCGTGCCCGCCGAAAAGGCCATCCTCTGCCCGGACAGCTACCACGCCATGATGGTCATGGGCGCAAACTACCGCAGCCAGTACCACCCCAAGATGGTGGGTGTGACCGGCAGCGTGGGCAAGACCACCACCAAGCAGATGACCTACGCCGCGCTGGCCGGTTTTGGCGAGACCATCAAGACCGAGGGCAACCAGAACAATGAGCTGGGCATGCCCCGCACCCTGATGCGTCTGGAAAAGAGCACCGAATATGCCGTCATCGAGATGGGCATGAGCCATGCGGGCGAGATCGACCGTCTGGCTCGCGCCGCCCGGCCGGATGTGGGCATCATCACCTGCATCGGTGTGTCCCACATCGGCAACCTGGGCAGCCAGGAGAACATCTGCAAGGCAAAGCTGGAGATCTGCAACGGCCTGCCCGAGGGTGCCCCGCTGGTGCTGAACTACGACGACCCCTTCCTGCGCAAGGCAAAGCTGCCCGCGCATGTGCGCCCGGTGTGGTTCAGCCTGGCTGACGAAAACGCCGACGTGTGTGCCCTGTCCATCCGGCAGGAAGCCGACGGCATGAGCTTTGTGCTGGAAGACCAGGAAGAAGGCACCTTCGTGGTAAAGATCCCGGCCATGGGCCGGCACAACGTGGCCAATGCACTGGCCGCCTATTGCGCCGCCACCCGTCTGGGCTGCGACCCGCGCGGCGTCATCAAGGGGCTGGCTGAATTTGAGCAGACCGGCCGCCGCCAGAAGGTGGTGCACAGCAAGGGCGTCACCGTCATCGAGGACTGCTACAACGCAAACCCCGACAGCATGAAGGCGGCTCTTGCCATGTTCAAAGAGTTCCCCTGCAAGCGCCGCTTTGCCCTGCTGGGCGATATGCTGGAGCTGGGCGAGCTCTCCCGCGAGGCTCATGAGGAACTGGGCCGTCAGGCGGCCGAAAGCGGCCTGTACTGCCTGATCACCTACGGCGAGCAGGCAAAGCGCACCGCCGTGGTGGCCGCCGCGAAGGGGGTCAAGACCATCCATGCGGGCAGCTACCGCGAAGCAGCCGATTCGCTGCTCAAGCGCATGGAGCCGGGTGATGCCCTGCTGGTGAAGGCCAGCCACGGCATGGCACTGGAAAAAGTGCTGGAAATTTTCTACGCAGAGCAGAAAGATGCCGAAGCATAACACTTTGGCATAAATTGGAGACGGAAAAATGATACGTTTCGCCTTGATCGTCGCGTCGGTGCTGGGGTTTGCACTGACGGCGGCGCTCGGCAATCTGATGGTGCCCCTGCTGCGGGAGCTGGAACGCTCGCTGCGCGGGCAGGCACCGGACCCGAAAACAGAACCGCAGCACGAGCCGCCGCAGCCGGTGCCCGCGCTGGGCGGACTGTGCCTGATGGTGGGCACGCTGGCTGCCGTGGGTGTGGGCTGGGTGGCCGCCTGTGCCGCGCAGCCCTCGCTGCTGGGCAGTGACGGCAACCTGATGACCCGGCTGCTCATCGCGCTGGCCGGTGCGCTGGCCTTTGGCGGCATCGGCCTGGCCGATGATCTGGCTCGGGTGCGCAGCGGCTATCCGAACGGGCTGGGCCTGCGGCGCGGCGTGCGCCTTGGGCTGGAAGCAGCGGCCGCTGCTGCAGTGCTGGGCCTGCTGGCGCTGAACGGCTGCCTGCCCGGCGGGCTCATTCTGCCGGGGAAAGGCTATGTGAGCTTTGCCGCCGCACCGCTGCTCTGGGGTGTGCTGCTGGTGGCGCTGGCCGAGTGCGGCCGGGTGGCCGACGGGGCAGACGGCACCGTGTGCGGTGCGGCCTTTGCAGCCATGCTTGGCCTGATGCTGCTGGAAACGCAGCTGGGCTGGTTCCCGCTGGCGGTGCTGCCCGCCGCGCTGGCCGGTGCGCTGATGGCGTTCCTTCTGTGGAACTTCCCGCCCGCAAAGCTGCGGCCCGGCAAATGCGGCTGCCTGTTCCTCACCGGGGCCATTGGGTGCATCCCGCTGTGCATGGGCTACGCAGAGCTGGCCGTGCCGCTGGCACTGCCCTTCTGGGCCGAGGGCGGCATGGTGCTTTTGCAGATTTTGTCCTACCGGCTGACGGGCAGAACGCTGTTCCGCGCCGCGCCGCTGCACCGCTGGCTGGAAAAACGGGGCCATGGCGATGTGAGTATTTTTTGCAGCCTGTGCGCATTGAGCGTGTGCGGGCTGGCGCTGACCATGGGGCTGGCGCGCTGGGCCTGAGGCCCGGCACAAACTGGAAACGAGGGGAGAAAGGCAGATGGCAACCATCCGCAGAAAACACAGAGAGCCGGTGCGCCCGCTGCAGCGGGACCCGGGGCCGTGGTCCCGGCTGGTGATCGACTGGCTGGCGACGCTGGCGGTCATCATGGTGTTCGGCCTTGTGATGCTGTTCAGCGCAAGCTATACCACCGGCTACCTGCGCATGGGCGACAGTTTTCACTACATCAAGCAGCAGGCGCTGTGCATGATGATCGGCCTCGGGTGCATGTTCGTCATGAGCTACATGGATTACCGCTTTCTGCGCAAAATGGCGGTGCCGGGGTATTTTATCGTGCTGGTCATGCTGGCCGTTACCCTGACCATGGCCCCGCTGAACGGCTGCCGCCGCTGGATCCGCTTCGGCGGCTTCACGCTGCAGTCTTCCGAGGTGGCAAAATTTGAGATGATCCTGCTGTGCTCCAGCCTTGCGGCCAAAGCACCGCAGATCGAAAAATATGACCCCGCCCGCCGCGTCCGCGTGACACCGCACACCTGGTTCTATGTCCGGGTGTGGAAGCAGCTCATCTTCCCGGTGCTGCCGCTTCTGCCTGTGATCGTGCTGCTGGCGCTGGAGCCCCACATGTCCGGCATCGTGCTGACGGTGGCCGTGGTGGGCACCATCCTGCTGCTTTCGGGCAGCGGCGGCATCCTCACCTGGGTGGGTGCCGGTGCGGCGGGCCTGATGCTGGAAACGCTGCTGTCCCATGTGGATTCCATCCCCTACCTGCAGGACCGTCTGGACGGCTGGACCCAGGACCTGAGCAAGATGACCGACCAGACCGTGCAGAGCCTGTATGCCATCGGCTCCGGCGGGCTGACCGGCCTGGGCCTTGGCAACAGCGTGGAAAAGCAGCTCTGGCTGCCCGAGAGCACCAACGACTTCATCTTCAGTGTTGTGTGCGAGGAGCTGGGCTTCATCGGCGCGGTGCTCATCATCGTGCTGTTCGTGCTGTTCATCGTGCAGGGCCTACTGATCGCCTACCGGGCCGAGAACCTCTACTGCACCATGGTGGGCATCGGCATCATGGCACAGATCGCGTGGCAGGTGTTCTGCAACATCGCGGTCGTCACCAACACCCTGCCCAACACCGGCATCAGCCTGCCCTTCTTCTCGTCCGGCGGCACCAGCCTGATCTTGCTGCTGGCCGAGATGGGCGTGATGGTGAACATCGGCCGCAACGGCGAGCGTGCCGCCCAGCAGCGGGAAGCCATGCGTGCCCAGCATGAAGCCGCAAAGGCCGAGCGGGAAGCCGACCGTGCCAGCCGCACCATTGATCTGGACGCCGCCCGCAGGGCACGCGAAGTATAAAATAGGAATGCAGTATTTTGACAGGACGGCGGGTAGTTTCTTCGAGGACCGTCCGCTGGGGCGGGACCCTGTTGCCGAAGGCAATAGGGCGGGCGATGGAATGGCCCGCAACAATGACGACCGCCGCCAGTGGCGGAAACAGGGAGTCTTTGTTGGGGCCGCGGCCAGCAAGATGCAAGCGGTAGCGAAGCAGATGCTGGGAGCCGCAACTCGTTTTCGTGTCCGAGGAGAAAGCTACTCGATGGCCTGCCGTTATAGATACATTAAAGGAGGAACCATTATGCGCGTTCTGATCGCTGCCGGCGGCACTGCCGGCCATATCAACCCGGCCCTTGCCATTGCAGGAGCCATCAAAAAGGCAGACCCTTCTGCCGAGATTCATTTCGCTGGCCGCAGGGAAGGCATGGAGTATCGTCTGGTCACCCAGGCGGGCTACCCCTTCCACCACATTGAGATCACCGGCTTCCAGCGCAAGCTGTCGCTGAACAACATCAAGCGCAACATCGTCACGCTGTGGAATCTGGCCCTCTCCGGCCCCAAGGCCAAGGCCATCATGAAGGAAGTCAAGCCCGACCTCGTCATCGGCTGCGGCGGCTATGTGTCCGGCCCGGTGGTGCGCTGCGCCGCCAAAATGGGCATCCACACCGCCATCCATGAGCAGAACGCCTTCCCCGGCATGACCAACAAGCTGCTGGCCCCGGACGTGGATATCGTGTTTGCCGCTGTGCCGGCTGCTGTGGAAAAGCTGGGCGCGCCGGAAAAGACCGTCGTGGTGGGCAACCCGGTGCGGCCGGAGGTGTTCACCAAGGCGAAGGAACGCGACGCCATCCGTGCCGAGCTGGGCGCAGGCGACCGCACTGTCATTCTCTCCTTCGGCGGCAGTCTGGGCGCACGCCGGGTCAACGAAGTGGTGGCCGACCTGTGCGCCTGGGAGCAGCATGAGCACAAGCCGGTGCTGCACCTGCACGCCACCGGTCAGTACGGTGTGCAGCTGTTCAAGGATCTGGAAACGGAAAAGAACTTTGCCGAGGGCGACAGCCTTGTGGTGAAGGAATACATCAACAATATGCCGGAGCTGCTGGCAGCGGCAGACCTTGTCATCAGCCGTGCCGGTGCGCTGACGCTGGCCGAGCTGGAAGCCGTGGGCCGCGCCGCCGTGCTCATCCCCAGCCCCAATGTGGCCGAGAACCACCAGTATTTCAACGCCATGGAGCTGCAGAAGGCCGGTGCCGCCGTGGTCATTGAGGAAAAGGACTTGACCGGCGAAAAGCTGGTGGCCACCGTTTCCGACATGCTGGCCCAGCCCGGCAAGCTGGCAGAGATGGGCCGGAACGCCCGCAGCCTGTCGGTGGATGACAGCCTGGACCGCATCGCCGATGCCCTGATGAAACTGGCGAACGAACACTGAGCGTGAAAAAACATTGGAAAGGAGGTGCTCACCATGCCGCAGAACCGTGGGAACAACGGGAATATCTATGACCTGCGGCGGGACTTGAGACGGGACCCGCAGCGGCCCGCAGCACCTTCGCAGCAGAGCGGGACGCCTGCCGGGAGCGCCGACGGCCGCTACGGCTTCAACGGGGAACCGCTGAGCTTCAAGCCGGACCGCACGGCCAGCGGCGCGCCGCGCCGTACCCGCACTGACAACAGCATTGCCTTCCCCACCCAGCCGCGCACGGAGCGCCAGAGCGCCCCGCAGCGCAGCCGGGGCCAGAACCCGGGCCGCAGCGCCCAGCGCACCCGGGCGGCATCTTCCGGGCAGAACCGGCAGCAGGCACAGCGGCCGCAGAACGCGAAAAAGCGGAAGGCCCCGGGCGCAAAGAATGCCGCGCAGCAGCGCTACCAGAACCAGCGCCTGCGCCCGGCCCAGCAAAACCGGGACCCGGTCCGGCGGGAGAAGCGCAAAAAGCGCAAGATGACCCGGGCTGCCATCAAGCGCCGCCGGATGTTCCGGCGGCTGATGGCGGTGGTCACGCTGCTGGCCGTCATTGCGGCGGGCGTTTACCTGACCATGACCATGCTGTTCAAGATCGGCACCATCGAGGTGCAGACCGAGGACGGCACCGTGGTGCAGGAAGCAGCGGGTTATTCCAGCGGCCAGATTTTGCAGGCGCTGGGTGTGCAGCTGGAAGAAAACATCTTCAGCTTTGATCCCGCTGAAAAGGAGACTGCGCTGGAACGGCAGTTCCCGCTGCTGGGATCCATCCGTGTGGTGCGGGACTATCCCAACACCGTGGTGGTCAAGGTGGCCGAAGCCGTGCCTGCTTACGCCATGCAGACGGAAAGTGGCTGGCTGACCCTCTCGGATAAGTTCAAAATTCTGGCCTGCGATGCCGCCCAGCCCGACGGGCTCAAGACCCTGTACGGCGGCGAGGTGAGCACCACGACCCCCGGCGAAATGCTGAGCTTTGCCGCAGAACAGCCCGCTGAGAGCGCGGCTTCCGCCGCCAGCGATGCGGCTGACAGCGCTGCCAGCACGCTGGAAGCGACGGACAAAAAGATGGAAGCTCTGGCCACATTGCAGGCAAAGCTGGAAGAATACGGGATGCTGGACGACGTGACCCGCATGGAGTTCGCGGACACCGACCAGATCGCATTTTTGTATCAGGACCGGGTCAGTGTGCTGCTGGGCACGCTGAACGATCTGGATTATAAGCTGGACCGTGCACGCTATGTGCTGACCAACGCCGACGGTAAGGGCTGTGCGCCCACCGATACCGGCCGGCTGGACTTCAGCCATATCAGCGCGGGCAGCACCCGCAAAATTTACTTCGCGCAGGGTGAGCCGACCCTGCCCTCCGGCTATGTGGTGCCGGAGCCGACAGAACCGGCCGTGGACGATACCGCGGACGATACAGCCGCCGACACGGCGGACGATGCCGCTGCGGCCCAGCCTGCGGACGGCACGGAGGCAGCAGCGGATGAAACACCGCTGACCGACCCCGCCCGCATGACCGCCAACGAAGACGAAAACCCCATGTGAACCAATATCAAACGATTTGAGGAGCGTGTGCAGTTATGAAACTGGAACAGTTGCTGGAAGGCGTGCCTTTCACCCTGGTGCAGGGCAGCCTGGAAACCGAAATTTCGGACATCATCTATGACAGCCGCAAGGCGGCCCCGGGCCTTTTGTTCGTGTGCATCGTGGGCACCCAGCGCGACAGCCATGAGTTCGCCGCCGACTGCGCGGCCAAGGGCATCAGCGCGCTGGTCATCCAGCACGACATCGACCTTTCTGCCGTGCCCGGCGTGACTGTGGTCAAGGTGGAGAGCAGCCGCTACGCCATGGCCCTGATGAGCGGGAACCTGTTCGGCAACCCCTCCCGCAAGATGATCATGATCGGCGTGACCGGCACCAAGGGCAAGACCACCACCACCCACATGATCAAGAGCGTGCTGGAAGCCGCCGGCCGCAAGGTGGGCATGATCGGCACCAACGGCATCTACTACATGGGCCGCCATAAGGATACCGCCAACACCACCCCCGAGAGCTACGAGCTGCAGAAGACCTTCCGGGAGTTTCTGGACGCAGGCTGCGACACCGCGCTGATGGAAGTGTCCAGTCAGGGCCTGATGATGGACCGCGTGGCGGGCATCCACTACGACGTGGGCGTGTTCACGAACCTCTCGCCCGACCATATCGGCCCCGGCGAGCACAAGACCTTTGAGGAATACCGCAGCTGGAAGGGCCAGCTGTTCAAGCGCTGTGATGTGGGCGTGGTCAACATCGACGACGAGAACACCGAAGCGCTGCTGGAAGGCCGCACCTGCAAGCTGGTGACCTATGGCCGCGCCGCACAGGCCGATTACCGCGAGACCGGCTTTGAGCTGCTGCGCACCCACGACTTTCTGGGCGTGAAGTTCCACGTTACCGGCAAGGACGAGATGGACGTGAAGGTGAACATGCCCGGCGAGTTCAGCGTCTACAACGCGCTGGCAGCGCTGGCCGTGGGCAAGGTGCTGGGCCTGCCGGATGCCGCCATCCACGATGGCCTGGGCAAGTGCGTGGTCAAGGGCCGCGTGGAGCTGGTGCCCATCAGCAAAAAGTTCACCATTCTGCTGGACTACGCCCACAATGAGGTCTCCACCGAAAGCCTGCTGACCACCCTGCGGGCCTACAAGCCCCACCGGCTGGTGGTGGTGTTTGGCTGCGGCGGCAACCGCTCCAAGCTGCGCCGCTACGGCATGGGTGAGATCTGCGCCAAGATGGCCGATTTCTCCATCCTCACCGAGGACAACAACCGCTTTGAAAAGGTGGAGGACATCCTTGCGGATATCCGTGTGGGCATGAACAAGGGCAACCCGGACGCCAAGTTCGTGGAGATCCCGGACCGTCTGGACGCACTGCACTACGCGGTGGATCATGCGCAGGAGGGCGACCTGATCGCTGTCATCGGCAAGGGCCACGAGACCTACCGTGACCGCGAGGGCGTCAAGACGCCGTTCCTGGAGCGGGAACTGCTGGAAGAATATGCACAGCAGATCGGGCTGGAATAAGAAAATAATATTGTAAAACGGCAAGTCCCCTGTCTGCATCGGTGTGGTGCAGACAGGGGACTTTTTGCGTGTGAAAGTGGAATCTTGACGGGTGGTGTGGTATACTCAACTCAATAAATCGGAATTTATGGAGGAAAACATGCAAGGTGAAAGAAAAACGTTGACACAACTATCTGTGCCAATATGCCTGGAAACTTTATTTTATATGCTTTCAGGTATGGTTGATACACTGATGTTATCATCAGTAAGCGACCAGGCTGTTGGGGCTGTCGGAACAGCAAATACATATATAAGTGTTTTTATCATTATGTTCGGGGTAATATCATCTGGTATGGTAGCGGTGATGTCACAGAATATCGGGGCTGGAAGACCTGGAATTGCATATCAGGCGAGACAGCTTGGACTTGTATTTAATGCACTGACAGGTATCTTGATATCTGTTGTTCTTGCTGTCTTTTCAGGAGGGATACTGAGGGCAGTGAGTATTGCTCCTGCTTTGCTTGAATCAGCTGAAACATATCTTAAAATTGTTGGAGGCGCAAGCTTTTTAAATGCGCTTATTCCTATTTTTTCCAGCTATTTAAGAGTATTTGGATATACAAAACATTCCTTGATAGGGACAGTTGTCGGTAATGTAATTAATATTATACTGAATTCAGTATTCCTGTTTGTGTTTCACTGGGGAGTCATGGGAGTTGCTACTGCAACAGTTATTTCAAAAGCAGTGAATCTTATTATTGTAGCGGCAATGGGGGCTGTACTTATAAAAGCAAAGCAGAGCCCTGAACGTGAACAACCACGAAGGATACTTGCACAGATTGTTAAGATTGGGTTTCCTTCTGCATTTGAGACAGCACTTTATAATGTAGCAATGACATTTATAGTGCGTTTTATGAACCAGATGGATACGGATGGAATGAATGTTACAGCTCGTTCGTATGCTATGCAGATAGCCAATTTCTCATATTGTGTGGGGGCAGCACTTGCACAGGCAAATGCTATTATGACTGGCTGGAGAATCGGGGCAAAGAAGTATGAGGAATGTGACAGGGGTACACGGAAAGCTGTGATATATGGTCTTGTAACAGCAACGTGCTTTTCTGTGACATTTGCAATGACCGGACGTTTTATCGTTCATATGTTTACGGATGATACACAGATGATTGAGCTTGTAGTAAAATTGTTGATAGTAGATATATTCCTTGAATTTGGAAGAGTGACAAATCTTGTATATGGACAGGCATTAAAAACAAGTGGAGATGCTATTTTTCCAGTTATAATTGGTGCAATATTTATGTATCTGTTTGCAGTTGGTGGAACATATTTTCTTGGAATACACATGGGACTTCTGGCGGTAGGAGCATATATTGCCATGGCGGGTGATGAGTGCGCTAGAGCAATTGGAATGGTGCTTAGATGGAAGAGTGGAAAATGGAAAAGTAAGAGCCTGATAGAATTGTAGATTTGATGTTAAATTCAAGAATACATGATATGGCAAAAGAACTTGGGAAAACATGTATTTACAACTTCGCGTTTGTGGAGCAATGCGAAACAATGAAAGCCCCCGGGCAGGAACATGCAAGGCCGTTTGGCGGTGCGCTCTGCCCGGGGGCTTTTCTGTTTATGGTTAGGTGGTTTACGCCTTCAGCTGCGGAACCTGATTCTCCGGCAGGAGATTGGTCATGCTCTTGAGGCTGATGCCGATGGTGGACAGGTTGTGCAGCATGGCAGAAGAAGCCGGCTGCAGGATGCCCAGTGCACCCAGCGCGATGAGGGCCGAGTTGAAGGTGAGCACGAAGCGATAGTTGGCGTGCACGCGCTTCTGCAGGGAGTTGGCGATGGCCTTGAGCACCACCAGTTCCTCCAGGCTGTCGGCCTTGATGGTCACATCCGCGATCTCGCGGGCGATGGCGGCACCGGAGTTGATGGCAATGCCGATGTCGGCAGCGGACAGGGCGGGGGAGTCGTTGATGCCGTCGCCGATCATCACGACGGTGTGGCCCTCGGCCTTGGCCTTCTGGACAAAGTTTGCCTTGTCCTCCGGCAGCACCTCGGCAAAGAAGTGGTCCACGCCCACCTGCTTTGCAATGGCGGCGGCGGTGCGCTCGCTGTCGCCGGTCATCATAACGGTGTTCTTGATGCCCAGGGCACGCAGGCCGTTCAGCACGGCAGCGGCTTCCGGGCGCAGCGGGTCGGAGATGCAGATGACGCCGCACAGCTGGCCGCTGGCCGCCATATAAAGGTGCGAATACTCGGGCTTGAGGGCGTCGAACTTTTCCTGCTCGTTTGCGGGCACGATGCACTTTTCATCCTCAAAGACGAAGTGATGGCTGCCGATGACCACGCGCTCGCCGCCCACGCGGCTGGCGATGCCGTGTGCCACGATGTACTCCACCTCGGAGTGCATCTCCTCGTGGGAGATGCCGCGCTCCTTGGCGGCGCGCACCACGGCGTTGGCCATGGAGTGGGGGAAGTGCTCCTCCAGGCAGGCGGCCAGCTGCAGCACTTCGCGCTCGTCACAGCCGGAGAAGGGGATCACATCCACCACCTGCGGGGTGGCGCGGGTGAGGGTGCCGGTTTTATCGAACACGATGGTGTCCGCCTTGGAGAGGGCCTCCAGATACTTGCCGCCCTTCACGGTGATGTGGTTGCTGCTGCACTCGCGCATGGCGGACAGCACCGCCAGCGGCATGGAGAGCTTGAGCGCACAGGAGAAGTCCACCATCAGGCAGGAGATGGCGCGGGTGACGTTGCGGGTGAGCACATAGGTGACCACTGTTGCACCCAGGCACCAGGGCACCAGCTTGTCGGCCAGCACCAGCGCACGGTTCTCGGTGCTGGACTTGAGCTTTTCGGATTCTTCGATCATGGCCACGATCTTGTCGTAGCGGTTGGAACCGCCCTCGGCCTTGGCCACGAAGACGCACTCGCCTTCCTCCACGACGGTGCCGGCGTAGATGGTGGAGCCTTCCACCTTGCGCACGGGCATGCTTTCGCCGGTGAGAGCGGCCTGGTTCACCATGGCTTCGCCTTCCAGCACAGTGCCGTCCAGCGGGATCATGTTGCCGCTGCGCACCACCACCTGATCGCCGGTGCGCACCTTGGTGAGCGGCATGAGCACTTCGGTGCCCTGGCTGCGCACCCAGACCTTATCGACATTCAGGGCCATGCTGCGGGCCAGATCGTCCAGGCTCTTTTTGCGGGTCCATTCTTCCAGCAGGGAGCCCAGGTTCAGCAGGAACATCACCGACCCGGCGGTGGCAAAGTCGCCGCGCAGCATCGACACGCCGATGCTCAGGGCATCCAGCACTTCCACTTCCAGCTTGCGGCGCAGCACGCAGCGCACGCCCTTCCAGATGAAGCCGATGGAGCGGAAGGCGGTGTAGGCGGCGGCGATGGGCGCGGGCAGGAACAGCTTGCGCAGGCAGCGGCCCGCCACCAGATTGAACATTTTATCCTGATACTCGCGGTTCAGCTTGCGGCTGTCGGCCGAGGTGACCAGCGCGTCATACTCGGCCACGTCGAACTTGTAGCCTGCCAGCAGAGCAACGGCGGCAGAGCGCTTGCCGGTATAGGTGATGACCACATCGCCGGTGCGCTCGTAGACGGTGGCGTGGACGATGGCGTCATTGTGGTTCAGATAAGCTTCCAGCACATCGGCGCGGTGCAGGGTCATGCGGACTTTTTCCACATGCACACGCATCCGGCCCTTGCCTTCATGCAGAATGGTACATTTCATAGTCAGAATACCTTCTTACGTTTGTGCGCACAGCGGCAGGCAAAACGTCCCCGCCGCCTGTGCGCAGGCCTCTATCATGAAAAAGAGCCGCCCACAAAGGCGGCTCCCCGATACCCAATGGGATGCTGTGATTACTCGGCAGCCTCAGTGGTCTCCTCAGCAGCGTCCTCGATGACAGCAGCCTCGGCCTCAACAGCGCGGGCCTCGTTGATGGCCTTTGCGTCAGCCAGAATGTCACCGGCCTGCTCCTGCACCTTGCTGACGGTCTCCATGGTGGAGTCCTTCATGCGCAGCACAGCAGCGGTGGTCTGGGTGTAGACCTTCTTGGCATCCTTGCTGGACAGCAGCTTGAAACCGGCAGAGCCGAACAGCGTGCCAGCGGCGAACAGAGCGATCTTCTTGATATCCATAGTAACTTCCCTACCTTTTTTATTTCCTGTCAGAGGCCCTGCATCCGCAGGACCTGTAAGATGAATATACCGGTCCAAAGGCCGAAAAACAGGGGGACATTTCCCTTGTTTTGAGCCTATTGTAGCACAGAATTTTCCATTTTCAAGGCTTTCCTCGAATGTTAATACATGTAAACTTTTTACGATGTGTAGTTAGAAAAAGCTATCCTTAACGCGTTTTTTAAGACAAACTACAGTTTGTAAACGGAAACTAACCGGCAGATGGGACGAGAAAGAATTTCCAGTTTGTAAAAAATCCTGGTTTGGAAATGCAGTTTGCCGCCACGGCCTTTCTCTGTGAAAAAAGCAACCCGGAAAAATCCGCAGATTTTTCCGGGTTGCTAAAATAAAAATCGTTTTCCGCTGAAGATGCCCAGAGCGAAGCGGCGGGCATTTTAAATCGTTTTGCTTTACAGGATGCGCACCCGGATCACGGCGGGAATGGCGGAAAGCTTTTCGCTCAGCTTGGCGTCCACGGCACCGGTGGCGTCCAGCATGGTGTAGGCCATGTTCTTCTTGCTCTTGTTCACCATGTTCTCGATGTTCAGGCCGGCTTCGGTGGTCAGGGCGGTGATCTGGCTGATCATGCCGGGCTCGTTTTTGTGGATGATGCAGATGCGCTTGCCGCCGGCGCGGGGCTGGTTGACCTCCGGCATGTTCACCGAGTGGGTGATGTTGCCGTTCTTCAGGTAGTCGCTCAGCTCTTTGGCGGCCATGACGGCGCAGTTGTCCTCGGCTTCCGGGGTGGAGGCGCCCAGGTGCGGGGTGCACACGATGCCGGGCTTGCCCAGAATGGCTTCGGACGGGAAGTCGGTCATGTAGCCGGACACCTTGCCGGTCTCCATGGCATCCAGCAGGGCTTCGGTGTTCACCAGCTCGCCGCGGGCGTAGTTCAAGATTTTCACGCCGTCCTTGCACAGGGCGAGGGTCTGGGCGTTGATGGTGTCCTTGGTGGTGGGCAGGTAGGGCACATGGATGGTGAGGTAGTCGCACAGCGGCAGCATGTCGTTCAGGTTCACGCAGTGGTGCACCTGACTGCTCAGGTTCCATGCGGCTTCAATGGAGATGTAGGGGTCGTAGCCGTAGACCTCCATGCCCAGCTCGATGGCGCAGTTTGCCACCCGGGAGCCGATGGCACCCAGACCGATGACGCCAAGGGTCTTGCCCTTGATCTCGTTGCCCACGAACTGCTTTTTGCCCTTTTCCACGCTCTTGGACATGGCCGGGTCACCGGCCAGTCCCTGACACCACTGGGCGGCGGCGGCCACGTTGCGGCTGCCCGCGATGAGCATGCCGATAACCAGCTCCGCCACGGCGTTGGCGTTGGCACCCGGGGTGTTGAACACCACGATGCCCTGCTCGCTGCAGCGCTCCAGCGGGATGTTGTTCACACCCGCACCGGCGCGGGCGATGGCAAGCAGATTGTCGTTGAAGGTAGTGTTCAAAAGGTCGGCGCTGCGCACCAGAATGCCGTCCGGGGCATCGGCATCCACCGAGACATCGAACTGGTTCTTGGGCAGCTTTGCCAGCCCTACCGGGCTGATGGCGTTGAGCGTTTTGATGGTGTACATAATAAGAAACCCCTTTGTAATTGCAAACTTGCTCGCCCTCTCAGGCCGCTTCGCGTCCAGCTCTCCCAAAGGGAGAGCCTCTGGCGAAACCAGAAACTTTGTGTGGACTGCCAAAGCCTCTCCCTTTGGGAGAGGTGGCATCACGCAAGTGATGACGGAGAGGGCGAGGATGTTAATCTTTATGCATTCTCTTTGCGGAACTTCTCCATGAAGTCCACCAGCTTGTCCACGCCCTCGGCAGGCATTGCGTTGTAGATGGAAGCGCGCATGCCGCCCACCAGACGATGGCCCTTCAGGTTCACGAAACCGGCGTCCGCTGCTTCGGCGCAGAACTTCTTGTCGAGGTCGGCGTTGGGGCTGGTAAAGGTGACGTTCATCGTGCTGCGGTAGCGGTGCTCGACCGGATTGTTGAAGAAGTCCTGCCCGTCGAGGTAGTCATACAGCACCTTGGCCTTGGCTTCGTTGATCTTCTGCATGTTGGCAAGGCCGCCGATGTCGTTATCCAGATATTTCAGCACCAGGCCGGTCATGTAGATGCACCAGCACGGCGGAGTGTTGTACATGCTGTCCTTGCCCAGCAGGGTGGTGTAGTTCATCATGGTGGGCACATTGTCGGCGGCGTGACCCAGCAGATCGTCGCGGACGATGGCAATGGCCATGCCGGCAGGGGCTACATTCTTCTGCACGCCAAAGTAGATGCAGCCGTACTTGGTCACATCCACGGGCTTGGAGAGGATCATGGAGCTCATGTCCGCCACCAGCGGCACACCCTCCACCTGGGGCACTTCGACGTACTGGGTGCCGAAGATGGTGTTGTTCTGGCAGATGTGGATGTAGCTGGCGTCCTTATCGTAGTTGATGGCGTTCACATCCGGGATGTAGGTAAAGTTCTTGTCCTTGCTGGAAGCAACGATGTTCACCTCGCCGAACTTGGCGGCTTCCTTAGCGGCGAGGTTCGAGAAGTTGCCGGTGACGAGGTAATCGGCCTTGCCGGTGGTCATAAAGTTCAGCGGCACCATGGCGAACTGCTGGGTGGCACCGCCCTGGAAGAAGCCAACCTTGTAGTTGTCGGGGATGTTCATCACCCGGCGCAGGGTGGCCTCGGTGTCCTTGATGATGGCGTCGAACCACTTGCTGCGGTGGCTCATCTCCATCACGCTCTGACCGCTGTCGCCGTACTCGAGCAGCTCTGCCTGTGCCTGCTTGAGCACCTTCTCGGGCAGCATGCTGGGGCCTGCGCTGAAGTTATAAACTCGTGCCATAATGAACTCTCCTTTTCCTGTATCACGATGCACCGTGGCTTTCTGGGGTGCCTTTTGTTTTTGACTGTAGCTGTAGTATACAGAATCACAGAGAATGAAAACAAGAGCATCTTTGCACAAAGATAAGGCCGGAAAAGCTGCCGCGCAGGCACAAAGCACACAAATGTCCACGCCAGAAAAACAAAAATAAAGACAAATGTAAAATAATGCTGAAAATGCCTGATTTCACGGGCGATTCCGGCTCTTGCACTTTGGAGAGAAAACGGGTATAATGGAGAAACAAAGACAAATGTAAAAGTAAAAAAGGCGCCGAAAGGAGGGGGAAAAGCAGGATGTACGGCATCCCGGACAATGTAAAGCCGCTTTCGGCGGCAGAGGAGCAGGTCATGCTGGCGGTGTGGGCCTGCCGTGCGCCCGTCACCCGGCGGGACATCGACGCGCGTCTGCGTGCCAAAGGCTGGGCCCCGGCCACGGTGCTCAACTTCCTTTACCGGCTGGAAGAAAAAGGCTGGGTGAAGCGCGGCAGAGACGGCAACCACAATACCTACACCCCGGCCATCACCCAGCGCGCCTACAGCGTGTGGAGTATGCGCGAGCGGCTGGACGTCCTTTTTGGCGGCGACCTGGCGGCGGCGGTGCACGCGCTGGTGAGTGAGAGCGGCTGCGGCCAGAGCGAGCTGGAACAGGCTATGAAGGTGCTGGAAGAAAAGCACCTGGAAGCGGAAGAATACGATCTGTATGACCCTTACGGGTAAAAGGAGAGAGAAGAACATGGATTGCAAACTGCGTGCCAAGAACTGCGGCGGCTGCCCGATGCTGGGCATGGACTACGCTGCGCAGCTGAAACAGAAAGAAGAAACGGTGAAAAAGCTGCTGGGCAAATTCGGCCCGGTGAACGCCATCCGGGGTGCAGAGGACCCGTACCACTACCGCAATAAGGTGATCTCCACCTTTACCACCGGCTGGGGCGGAAAACTCACCTCCGGCATCTACGCGGCAAACAGCCACAAGGTGCTGCCGGTGGAAAGCTGCCTTTTGCAGGACGAAGTGCTGGACAAGACCATGCTGGCCGTGCGTGCGGCGGCAAACGCCTGCCATTACCAGCCCTATGATGAGGACAAGGGCACCGGCCTGCTGCGCCACTGCCTGCTGCGGCGTGGCGTCGTGACTGGGCAGGTGATGGTGGTGCTGGTAACGGCTCAGCCGGTGCTGCCCGGTGCAAAGAACTTTGTGAAAGCCCTGCTGGCCGAAGCGAAAAAGCAGGATGTGACCATCACCACCGTGGTGCAGAACGTGAACCCCCGCAAAACCAGCGTCGTGCTGGGCGATATGGAAAAGGTGCTGTACGGCAAAGGGTTCATTCTGGATGAACTTTGCGGCAAGACCTACGCCCTGAGCCCGCGCAGCTTTTACCAGATCAACCACGCCCAGACCGAGGTGCTGTATGGTCTGGCCGTGGAGGCCGCACACCTCACCGGCAAAGAGGTGGTGCTGGACGCCTATTGCGGCATCGGTACCATCGGCCTGACCGCCGCCGACCACGCAAAGCAGGTGGTTGGCGTGGAAGTGAACCGTGACGCCGTGCACGATGCCATTGGCAACGCAAAGCACAACGGCGTAAAGAACGCCCGCTTCTTCGCAGCAGACGCCACCAAGTGGATCAGCGAAGCCGCCGCTGCAGGCGAGCGCGCCGACGTGATCTTTATGGACCCGCCGCGCGAAGGCTCCACCCCGCAGTTCATCGACAGCGTGGCCCGCATGGCCCCGAAGCGCGTGGCCTACGTCAGCTGCAATCCGGTCACGCTGGCCCGGGACCTGGAACTGCTGACCCGCAAGGGGTATAAAGTGGAGAGCAGTACACCGGTGGATATGTTCCCCCACAGTGAGCATATTGAGGTCGTGTGCAGTCTGGTGAAAAGCAACAACACAAATAACGCAAAGAAAAGGAGCATCTACCCATGAACGCAAATATCAATTATGATGAGATCCCCGACACCGGTGCCGTGCAGGAGGACCTGCTCACGGCGCTGAGCGGCCAGCATGTGACCGTGCACACCAGCGAGGAGCCGGACTTCGACTATATGGAGAACGAGGACGTGGCCTTTGTGGTCAAGAACCCGCACAACGACGAAGACCTGCTCATTGAGCTGGGCGGCGAGTTCTCGCTGTTCTTCGGCCTGTGGCACGGGCAATACAAGGCGGAGGAACAGGACTACGACCGCATGAAACAGGATATCGCCGCCCTGCTGGCGGGCAATGCCGGTGTGCTGAGCCTGTATGCAGAAGACCACTGGCTGGGCAGCGCCCTCTGCCCGGAAAAGGTCTCCGCCGATGCAGACGTGGAAAAGCTGCTGGAACGCTGCTGGCAGAAACAGGAGCCGAAGGAGAAGCTTCTGGCGCAGGGCGGCCGGGTAGAGCTGCTCTACTGGGACCCGGCGGACAACAAAAGCTTTGCCATCCCGGCGAAGGGGTGACGATTTTGAATGGGCACCGCTTTGCTCTGGCCATCTTTAGCGGAAACTTTATTTTTTAAACCACTTTTTCACGCGAAAGTATTATGAAAAAGCAAAACAGCCAGGCCCGTGGGCCTGGCTGTTTTGCTTTTTGCTATAAGATAAAATATTTAAAAGGTCAGACCTTCTCGATGGTAATGCTCCACTCGCTGGTCATGGCCTCGTCCGGCTCCAGCACTTCGTGCTTGCCTTCCTCGTTGACGCTGTTGGCCCAGCCGTTCCAGGGCTCCATGCAGACGAAGTTCTCGGCATCCTGCTGCCACAGCACGCCGTTGTCAAAGGTCTCGTCGGCATCCACCGTCACCTTGTGGCCGTTGCCCTTATCGGTCAGGGTCATGGGGAACTGCACACCGGTCAGCAGACGGATGGTGTTGTCTGCGCCCTCCTTGCGGGTAAGGGTGATCTTCTCCGGGGCTGCGGGCTGCTCGCCCTTGGCGTTTTCGGAGCAGGTGGCGCACTTGATATCAAACTCCACATTCTCCAGCTTGGAGGCGGTAAAGTAGGGGTGGTAGCCAAAGCTGAAAGGCATATCCGTGTTGCCCTCGTTAATGACGGTCAGGCTGACCAGTGCCTTGTTGCCCTCCAGATTATAGTTGAGCAGCAGGGTGAAATCGAACGGGTAGAGGAACTTGGTCAGCGGGGTGGACTCCAGTGCCAGCGTCACGCCGTCCGGGCCAACGCTTTCCACTTCCCATGCGCACAGGTCGGCCAGACCATGGTTCTCCATGGGGTAAGCCTTGCCGTCAAAGATGTGCACGCCGTTATCCGGGTTGCCGCAGCTGGGGAACAGCACCGGCACGCCAAAGCGGGGGCGGTTGCACTCAGAGAAGTTGGGGCGGCGAGTCCAGATGTACTCGTCGCCGTCGAGGGTAAAGCCGGTGATCATGCCGCCGCGCTCCGGGGTGATGACCAGCTCGGTCTTGGCGGCGGGGTCGGAGATGACATACTGCTCGTAGCAGGCACCGTTTTCGGTGACATAACGGGTGGTGATCTGATTCATAGTTCAGTCCTCCTTATGCTTCTGGTATTCGGCCAGTTTTTCAAAATAATAATCAATGCCATAGCGGATGAGATATTTTATGACCCTTGCAACAACCGCCACGATGGCGGCAAAAATGCCGCCGTAAAGCAGAAATGCATAAATCATCATACGGGTGGTCATAGCCATAAAAACACATCCTTTCTGTGGCTCACAGATGCACAAAAAGGCCGCCGGGCGGCGCGAACCGCTCAGCAGCCTTTGATTTTTACAGAACGACGCCGTCCTTGAAGATGGAGATCTCGCGGAAGCCGTGCTTCTCGGCCTTGGTCTGCTCGCCGCTTGCAACGCGGATGACCAGATCCAGCAGGTCCTTTGCGGCCTCGTCGATGGTCTTTTCACCATCCGCGATGACACCGGTGTTGAAATCGATCCAGCCGGACTTCTTCTGGGCCAGCGGGGTGTTGGTGGAGATCTTCAGGGTGGGAGCCGGGGCAGAGAACGGGGTGCCGCGGCCGGTGGAGAACAGGATCAGGTGTGCGCCTGCTGCGGTCATGGCGGTAGCCGACACCAGATCGTTGCCGGGGCCGTACAGCATGTTCAGGCCCTTGGTCACCACAGGGTCGCCGTAGCCGATGACGTCCATGATGGGGGCAGTGCCGCCCTTCTGCACGCAGCCGCAGCTCTTATCCTCCAGCGTGGTGATGCCGCCCTGCTTGTTGCCCGGAGACGGGTTATCGTAGACGACCTCGTTGTGGCTGATGAAGTATTCCTTGAAGCCGTTGATCATGTGCTCGGCCTTGACGAAGACATCCTTGTTGATGCAGCGGTCCATCAGGAAGCCCTCGGCACCGAACATCTCGGGCACCTCGGTCAGCACGGTGGAACCGCCGCGCTGGCCCATCATGTCGGAGAAGCGGCCGATGGTGGGGTTGGCGGTGATGCCGGACAGGCCGTCGGAACCGCCGCACTTCATGCCGACCACCAGGTCGGACACGGGGATGGGTTCACGGTGGAACTGCCCGGCGTAAGCGGCCAGCTCCTTCAGGATATCGCGGGCGGCGGTGAACTCGTCGTCCACATCCTGGCAGGTCAGGAACTTCACGCGGTCATGATCGTACTCGCCCAGTTCTTCCACGAACTGATCGTGCTGCAGGTTCTCGCAGCCCAGATGCAGCACCAGAACAGCGGCGGCATTGGGGTGGCGCACCAGCGCAGCCAGCAGCTTGCGGGTCTGCGCGTGGTCATGGCCGGTCTGGCTGCAGCCGAAGGGATGGGTGAAGGTGTACAGGCCCTCGATGGAGCCGGTGACCAGATCCTGATTGTCGTTGACGATCTTCTTGGCGATGTCGTTGACGCAGCCCACGGTGGGGATGATCCAGATCTCGTTGCGGATGGCGGCGCGGCCGTCTTTGCGGCGGAAGCCCATGAAGGTCTCGGGCTGCACTTTGGGCAGCGGAGCCAGATCGGGGGACGGATTGTAGCTGTACTCCACCTCACCGGAGAGGTTCGTGTGCACATTGTGGGTGTGCATCCAGGTGCCGGGCTCGGCGTCGGCGGTGGCGTGGCCGATGGGGAAGCCATACTTGATGACATTCTCGCCGTTCTTGATGGGCTTGACGGCCATCTTGTGGCCCTGAGGGATATCCTCCAGAGCAGTCACGGCAAGGCCGTCCACTTCCACCAGCGTGCCCTTGGCAATGGGATGCAGAGCAACGACCACGTTGTCGATGGGGCTGATATGAATTGCCTGCGGCATAGTTGTTCTCCTTATTGACAGTTCAAAGCACAAAAGGGCTGCTGCCCGAAGCAGCAGCCCTTTGTTGTGCGGGTAATATTACAAGCTTACAGGCAGCTCTTGTAGGCAGCCTCGGCACCCTCGGTGCGGATCTTCTCCAGGTCAGCCAGAACTGCAGCCTCAAGGCCCTCGATCTTGGTCAGATCCTGATCCCACATCTGGGTGTTGGTCAGAACGGCGTGCACCAGCTGTGCAGCGGTGTCGTCCTTGTGTGCGTAGTAGAAGTCCAGAGCCCATGCGTCATCCTGGATCTTGTAGGTGTTGCCGGCGGGGCGCTTGCAGATCAGGCCGTCGGCGGTGCGCTCCTGAATGTCGTTGGAGTAGAATGCGATATAAGCAGCCAGAGACATGGTCAGGCACTTGGGCAGCTGCTTCTGCTCCTCGATGTAAGCCAGGAAGGAGGGCATATTGCGTGCCTTCCACTTGGAGGTGGAGTTCAGGGAGATGCTCATCAGCTCGTGGTTGACGAAGGGGTTGTTGAAGCGGTCTTCCACAGCGGAAGCGAAGTCTTCCAGATCCTTCTTGTCCAGCGGCAGGGTGGGGATGATCTCCTCGTGCAGCATCTTGTTCATGAAGCCACGGATGGTATCGTTGTGCATGCAGTCACGCACGATGTCGAAACCGGCCAGGTATGCGCCCAGAACGAAACCGGTGTGGGCACCGTTCAGGATGCGGACCTTGCGCTTCTTATAAGGAGTGACATCGGGCACGACCATGACGTTGACGCCGGCCTTCTTGAACGGCAGTTTGTCCTCCAGACCAGCAGGGCCCTCGATGACCCAGACGCCGAAGACTTCGCCGACATCCAGAACGGTGTCGTGGTAGCCGTTGGCTTCTTCCAGAGCAGCCAGTTCCTGAGGATCGCGGATGCGGCCCGGAACGATGCGGTCCACCAGAGTGGAGCAGAAGGTGTTGGCGTTGTTCATCCAGTCGATGAAGGCGGGCTCCAGGTTCCAGTCCTTGGCGTAGTTGTTGCAGCACTTCTTCAGCTCTTTGCCGTTGTTGTCGATCAGCTCGCAGGACAGGATGACCAGACCCTTGTCAGCAGCGCCGTTGAATGCCTTGTAGCGCTCGAACAGCACGCGGGTCAGCTTTGCGGGGAAGCTGTTGGGAGGAACCTGATCGAACTGGCTGTCACCCTGCGTGTAGGCGATGCCGGCCTCGGTGGTGTTGGAGACGATGGTCTCCAGATCGGCAGAACGTGCCAGCTCCAGCACTTCGTCCCACTTGTTGTCAACGTAGGGGCACACGCAGTCGGACACGCAGGAGATCACGCGCTTTGCATCGACCTTCTGGCCCTTCTCGCTGCCGCGCAGGTACAGGGTGTACAGGCCCTCCTGCTCGTTGATCCAGTCAGCCATCTGGGGGAAGTTGCCGATGGGCTGCACCAGCTTGACTTTGCCGTTGTAGCCGGCCTTCTCGTTGGCGACATCGTAGAAGTAGTCCACGAAGGCGCGCAGGAAGTTGCCCTCACCGAACTGCATGACCTTGACGGGAGCATCCTTCAGGATGTAGCCGTTGTAGCCGGTGTTCTCCAGAACCTTGTAGTTCAAAGTTTCCATCTCATTGATCTCCTTTATAAACTTGCTTTGCTCACCAGAAGGCCGCTTTGCCTGCCCTCTGTTCCTTATCCCTATTTTATGCTGTTGTATACAAATAAGTCAAGAGCTTTGTGCAATATTTTTAGCCCTAAGGTGACGATTTGGGGCATTTCCAGCGAAAAGCACAATTGTGTGCTAGAAAATTTGTCACTTTTTCAGTTGTATACATGCGCGTTTTCCGCTATACTAAAGGTAAGACAAACCTGCCCGTGCAGGCGGGTGTCCCGTTGTACACAAGGTTTGACGGATTTTTAACAAAAACCATCAGAGAAAAGGAGTTATCGACCCATGAAAGCATTTATGGATAAGGACTTCATGCTCCAGTCTCCCACTGCGCAGCATCTGTACCACGACTACGCTGCGGATATGCCTATCTGCGACTATCACTGCCACATTCCTCCCCGTGAGATCTACGAGAACCGCCGCTTTGAGAACATCGCTCAGGTGTGGCTGGGCGGCCGCAACCCGGACGGCAGCTACTTTGGCGACCACTACAAGTGGCGCGTGATGCGTTCCAACGGTGTGCCCGAGGAGTACATCACCGGTGATAAGCCCGACCGCGAGCGCTTCCAGAAGTTTGCAGAGGCTCTGCCCATGGCCATCGGCAACCCGATGTACCACTGGACCAACCTTGAGCTGCACGTTTTCTTCGGCTACGACGGCGTGCTGAACGGCGACACCGCTGAGGAAGTGTGGAACCTGTGCAACGACAAGCTGCAGCACGATCCCAAGCTGACCGTCCGCGGCCTGATCGAGCAGAGCAACGTGGCCTTCATCGGCACCACCGATGACCCCATCGATGACCTGTACTGGCACAAGAAGATCAAGGAGGATCCCACCATCAAGTTCACCGTGGCTCCCTCCTTCCGCCCGGATAAGGCCCTCAACATCAGCAAGCCCGGCTTTGCTGAGTACATGGCTAAGCTGGCTGCCGTTGTGGGCAAGGAAAAGCTGGCCTGCATCGACTGCGTGACCGATGCCCTGACCAAGCGCATCGAGTTCTTTGCCGAGATGGGCTGCCGCGCTTCTGACCACGGCCTGGATTACATCCCCTACCGCGAGGCTTCCAAGGACGAGGTCAACGCCATCTACCAGAAGGTCATGGCCGGTGAGACCTGCACCACCGAGGAAGCAGAGAAGTACCAGACCTACATCCTGATCCATCTGGGTAAGCAGTATCATCGTCTGAACATTGCCATGCAGATCCACTACAACTGCCTGCGCAATGTCAACCGCCGCCAGTATGCAAAGTTCGGCCCCGATACCGGCTTTGATATGATCAATACTGCATCCTGCGGCGGCGAGATCGCTGCTCTGCTGAGCGCTCTGGATGAGACCAACGAGTGCCCCAAGACCATCATCTACAGCCTGAACCCTGCTGACAACGAGCAGATCGGCACCATTCTGGGCTGCTTCCAGAGCACCGAGGTGCCGGGCAAGATCCAGCATGGTTCCGCATGGTGGTTCAACGACCAGAAGATCGGCATGGAGAACCAGATGAAGAGCTTGGCAAACCTGGGCCTGCTGGGCAACTTTGTTGGCATGCTGACCGACAGCCGCAGCTTCCTGAGCTACACCCGTCACGATTACTTCCGCCGCATCCTGTGCAACCTGATCGGCCAGTGGGTCGAGGACGGCGAGTATCCCGATGACGAGAAGGCACTGGAGAAGATCGTCAAGGGCATCTGCTTCGACAATGCAAAGCGTTACTTCGCCCTGTAAGTCTTCCCCGTCTCTTTTATAAGACATGAAAACGCCCCCGGAACGGTTTCTGTTCCGGGGGCGTTTTGCGGTATCGGGGATTGGATCCAGGTTTTACAGGGCAGCCAGCGTCTTTGCGACGTTGTAGCCGAAGGTGACGCAGCGGCTGTGGCTCAGGCAGTTCTCGTTGTGGGGATAGGTGCCGGAGAACATGCTGCCGGACACATTGCCGATGGCGTACAGGCCCTCAATGGGCTGGGCCTCGGTGTTCAGCACTTCGCTCTTATCGGTGATCTGCAGGCCGCCGGCGGTGCACAGAGCGGAAGCCATCTCCTTGGTGGCATAGAACGGAGCGGTGTCGATCTTGTGCATCATCTTGCCGGGGAAGTGGAAGTCGGTGTCCTCACCGGCGTCGCACATCTCGTTCCAGTGGTTGATGGTCTCGACGAAAGCGTCAGCGGGCACGCCCATCTTCTCGGCCAGTTCTTCCAGCGTGTCAGCCTTCAGGGCGTTATCGCTGGTGGCGGCACCGGCCCAGACTTCCTTGGGGCCGTAGCAGCTGGAGGACGGGGTCCAGATGCTTTCCAGAATGTCCATCACGTTGGCGTCCACGATGTAGTAATCGTAGGCACCCGGCTGCGCCTGAATGGCGTTTGCCAGATGGTTGTAAGCCTCATACTCGGCGGTGAAGCGCACGCCGCGCTTGTTCACGCGCAGGTAGGGCATCAGCTGCTCGGGGTCCAGCATCAGCGGGTGGGGGTACTCGTCCTCCAGTGCGCCGATGGCCTTGGCCATCTCGTGGCCGTCGCCGGTGTTGGTCTTGGTGCCGTTCATCCAGTGGCCCAGAGCCAGGTCGCGGGGGCGGCAGCAGGCGGCCAGCTTTTCGGGGTTGAACTCGTAGCCGCCGGTGGCCAGCACGACGCCCTTGGCGGTCAGGTACTTCACATAGCCGTTCTCACCCTTGACGATGGCACCCACGACCTTCTCACCCTCGGTGATCAGCTGCACAACAGGGGTGTTGAACAGCACTTCGGCACCGGCTGCGGTGATCTTCTCCTGCAGCTTTGCGCTGATCTCGTCGGTGGAGAGCGGGATGTTCATGGAGGTGTTCCAGCTGCGGGAGAGGCTCAGCTCATCGTAAGCAGCGGTGAACTCCGGGAAATCGCCGGCATTGAAGGTGAGGAAGTAGTTCTCCACGGGCACTTCCAGTTCGTCCAGGAACCAGTCCACCGCTTCGTCGCAGGTGTTGATCCACTTCTGGTAGATGGTCTGCTCGCCGCGGTAGGAGCAGTTGACCATGGCATCGTCCAGCCACTGCTTGGTGTCGAACTCCACGCCGAACTTCTTGTGCACGCGGTCGTGGAAGGCACCCATGGTGGCACTGCGCCAGGTGGGAGAAGCGCCCTTCTCCACGGCGACGGTCTTCAGGCCCTGCTCTGCGCAGGCCAGAGCAGCAGCCATACCGGCAGGGCCCTGGCCGCAGACCAGAACGTCCACGTTGACGGTGTCGGTGATCTCACTGTCGGCGATGGGGTCTGCCACGAAGGCAACTTCGCCCTGACCGGCAGCGGCAGCACCGCCCAGGTTCTCCTCGCAGGCGGGGAAGCCGCTCTGCACCTCGGCAGCAGGAGCCTCAGCAGGGGCCTCGGCAGCCACGCCCATGGCCTGCTGGATGCAGTTGGCGGCGGCTTCCTTCACGGCGGTGGAGGTGTAGGTGGCACCGGAAACGCCGTCGATCTCGGCGCTCTGGGCGTCCAGCAGCGCCTTCTGGAAGTCCTCGGCAGAGTTGCGGGCCAGGTCGATGGTCTCATTGGCGGTGTCCACGGTCACATCGGTGATGGCGTTTTCGGTGAAGGTCATGCTGACGGTCACTTCGCCCATACCGGTGGCCTTGGCGGTGTAGGTGCCGGGGGTGTAGACGGCGGCACCGGAAGCGGCGGCGGTGGAGGAGCTTGCGGAGTTATTGCAGGCGGTCAGGGCACCTGCGGTCACGCCGCTCATGGCAGCGGCGGCAGCCAGCTTCAGAAAGCCGGAGCGGGAGATCTTTTCCATGGTGTGGTACTTCCTTTCTTCTTTTCCTGTGTGTGTGTCCTGCTCTTGCATCGTGTGGGCAAAAGCATTATACTATGTACAGTTTAGCTTTTTGTTAAGATTTTGGCAATCAAATAAAAGTTAGCTTGGTACAAATTTCAGTTGTAGGAGGGGCGCAGCCCATGGAGTATAAGCAGCTTGAGTTCTTTCTGGCTGTCTGCGAGCAGAAAAGCTTCAGCCGTGCAGCCGAGGTGTGCTATGTCAGCCAGCAGGCCATCAGCAAATCGCTGGCCAATCTGGAGCAGGAGCTGGGCGTACAGCTGTTCGTGCGCAATTCCGGCGGCGTGGCCCTTACCGAGGCCGGGCGGCTGTTCGAGCAGCAGGTGCGGCCGCACCTGAACGAGCGGGATGAGATCTTATTACAACTCCACCGCTTCCACGCCCAGCCCCAGCTGCGCATCGGGTATTTCATGGGCCTTCTGCAGGAGCTGCCGCCGCACTTTTTCCCGCAGTTCCAGCGCCTGCACCCGGAACTGAAGCTGCACTACCACAGCTACACGGACAACGAGCGCAGCCGCAGCTACCGCAACTATGACTGCGATCTGGTCATTACGACCTCGCCGCTGACCAGCAGCGATTTTGTCCGGCTGGCCCGGTCGGAAAGCGCCATCGGGGTGATCCTGTCGCGGGAGGATCCGCTGGCGCAGCGGGATGCACTGGCCCTTGCCGACCTGAAAAACATTCCACTCATCACCCTGAACACCGAGAACCAGTCCCAGGCGCGGCTGCTGGAATGCCTGCAGAAATACGGCCTGACCGTGGACAGTGTGCTGGGCGATGCGGACTGGGAGCTGACCGTCGATCTTCTGCGGCAGGGATTCGTCTCTTTCTATGCGGGCAAGGAGAGCGCCCTGCCCGAAGATATTCTGAAGCGGAAGGTGAAGGACCTGCAGCTCAAATGGGAGTTCTACATCTACGGCAAGCGCGGACGCCGCGTGACCGCCGTGCAGCGGGAGCTCATCAAGGCCATTATGGCGGCGGTTGCCACGGAATAAACGCAAAAAAGCGGCCCCGGCTCAAACGCCGGGGCCGCTTTGCGGCAGCGGGAAAAATTACTTTGCCAGGCTGCTCAGCACGCTCTGGGCAGTGGAGGCGTCGGAATCCAGCAGGGTGGTATAGGCGGCCATGATGTCGCGGATGGCCTGCAGGTTATCCTTGGTCAGGGTGTAGGCCTTGGTGGAGCCGTCCTTGCCGGTGAAGGTGGCGGTGACGCTCTTGGCGGCGGCCCACTCGGTCAGATATTCGGCGTGGTCGTCCATGGCGAAGAATTCAAAATCGAACCAGGATTTGAGGTCGGCGTCATAGCCGCCGTCGTACTGGTCGTCGCAGGTGAAATTGTAGGTGCTGTCCTTGGTCTCCACGCGGATGGACTGCAGCTCCATCTTCTGGGCGGCAAAGCAGCTCATGCCCAGCGTGAGGGAGACGGTGGCGTCGTCCTGCGAAAGGAACAGATAGGGGTACAGCCCGCAGGAAGCGCTGCTCAGGCTTGCGTCCTCGTAGGGGCTGGAAACCTGCCAGCCATGGGTGTCGCTGCTGTAGACGACGGCCAGCTTGGACAGGGCGGCGCGCAGCTGTGCGTCGGAGACGTTTGTGACCGAGAGCGCTTCCGGCGTGGGCAGTGCGGCGGGGCTGAGGGCCAGCGCAGAGGCACCGCCCGCCAGCAGGGCGGCCGTGCACACACCGGCGAGAAGGCGCTTGGACCATGCAGACAGTTTCATAAAAACAGGGCTCCTTTCCAGTTCCATTGCCATGCGGCAGCGGGGTTCTTTGCCCTGAGTATAGCAGGCGGACGCCCACTGCGGCCGGGAACTGCACGAAAGGCCCGCAGAACGACACGAAACGACTTTTTTACACCTGATGGGCTTCCAGCCAGTCGGTCATCTGCTGGGCAATGCCCTTGATGCTGCCGTCCTCGAAGGGCACCTTCAGCCCGGCAGTCTGGAGCAGCTCGGTGTAGCTGGCAAGACCGGCGCGGCGCACCAGACGCAGATAGCGCTGCCATGCGTCCTTGTGGTCGGTAAGGCTCAGCAGGAAGAACTGCAGGGCCGCCATGGTGGACAGGCAGTAGTCGATATAGTAGAAGGGGCACTCGTAGATGTGCAGCTGACGCTGCCAGCCTGCACCGCGGCCATAGAAGGGCAGATCGGCAAAGTCGATCCACGGGCGGTACTTCTTTTCCAGCTTGAGCCACTCGGCGTTGCGCTGGTCGGGGGTCAGGTCCGGGTTCTGGTACATGATGTGCTGGAACTCGTCCACCTCGCATCCGTAGGCCAGGAACACAAAGCTGTCCTCAGCGTGGAGCAGGGCATATTTATCGGTGTCCTTGCCGAACAGCAGGTGGTGCCAGGGTGCGGTGAGGAATTCCATGGCCATGGAATGGATCTCAGCACTCTCCATGCCGGGGCACTCGAGGTCGGCGGGGACCTCCGGGTTGCGCTCGGCCACATAGCCTTCAAAAGCGTGGCCGCACTCGTGGGTCAGCACATCCACATCGCCGGAGGTGTTGTTCCAGTTGGCGAAGATAAAGGGGGCCTTGTAGCTGGGCAGGCTGGTCATATAGCCGCCGGACATCTTGCCGGGGCGGCTCTCCACATCGAACAGCTCGTTGTCCTGCATAAAGTCGATGAACTCGGCCGTTTCCGGGCTCAGCTCGTGGTACATGGTGCGGGCGGCGCTCATGCGGGCTTCGTAGCCGGGGATGGGCTTGGGGTTGCCGTCCTTGAACATGATGGGCAGGTCGGTGAAGGTGGGGTGGGCGATGCCGGTGCGCTTGGCACGCATGGCCATGACCTTCTGCAGCTGGGGCACCACATCGTTTGCCACCTGGTCGCGGAACTTCTTGATCTCCTCGGGACCATAGCCGATGCGGTTCATACGCACGTAGGACAGTTCGCTGTAGTCCTTATAGCCCAGAACCTTGGCCTGTGTGTTCAGATTTTTGACGATCTCACCGTACAGCGCATCCAGTTCATCGCGATGCGCGTCGAAATAACCGGCTTCGGCCTCGTAGGCGGCGCGGCGCACGGCGGGGTCGAGGTCCTCTTTGTAGGGGCCCAGCTGCGGGATGGTGAGCTGCTTGCCGTCCAGTTCCACCAGTGCGCCGCCGTAGATCTGCTGGTATTTGCTCACCAGTGCATTGAACTGCTGCTGCAGTTCGACGGTGCGGTCGTCCATGCTGAGCACGGCGTTCTTCATGCCGGCCACACAGGTAGTGCCGAATTTTGCCGTCAGGGCGTCCACATGCGGGTTTGCGAGGAAGGCGCGGCTGATCTCCACGCTGGCGTTGGTCACGGCGGGGCCGTTGGCGTCAAAGAAGTCCTGCTCGGCCTTCCAGTATGCGTCGCGGGTGTCGCAGGTGTAGTGGATGTTAGCCAGCTGAGAAGCCGTGTTGTACTCGGCAAAAGCTTCGCTCTGCTCATAGTAAAGCGCTACAAGGGCGTCGCCGTCCGGTGCGGCAGCAGCCCTGGCGGCCAGCTCTTTGCAGCGGGCCAGCAGGGCGTCGATGTCCGGGCGGGTATAGGGCATTTCATTGAATTTCATGGGGGAACATTCCTTTCCGGGAGAAAACTCCACATTATAAATGTCAGGTTCATCTTACCACGTTCTGCGGCAAATGAAAAGGGGACGCAGGGCAAAACCCGGCAGATGCTATGCACATGCACCAAAATTTGACGATGCATTTTGGCAAAGTTGTCCACGCGAGTGATTGCAAGACTGCCGCAAAAGGACTATAATAAAAGTATCAACAGAGTAAGACCATGTGCGTTAAGTGCCGCATCAACGGGGAGTTGTGCTGTGGACGAAGGTGTACCCGCGGTGCATGGTCTGCATCCCGCTGCTGCATGGACTTGGGTGCAGGCGAGACGGTCTGCCGCCTTGCCCGGAAGTGAAAGTTGTTGGATTCACGCCCTCCTTTGTGCGGTTTGTCACAGGGAGGGCGTTTCTATTTGGTTAGACTGCCCGCCCGGTATTCCTTTTATAAGGAGGACAGTTGATATGAACGACTCGAAAACTTCCGTCCGTACCCTCACCATGATGGCCCTGCTGGTGGCCATGAGCATCGTGTTCAGCCGGGTGCTGAGCATCTCCACCGGCTTTGTGCGGTTCAATCTGGGCAGCCTGCCGGTGCTGCTGGCGGCCCTGCTGTTCGGCCCGTGGGCAGGCTTTGCCGTGGGGGTGGTGGCCGACATGATCGGCAGCGTGCTGGCCGGTTACGCCATCAACCCGCTCATCACGCTGGGCGCAGGTGCCATCGGCCTTGTGGCGGGGTATGCATGGCAGAAGCTGCCTAACCTGCGCACCGGTCTGCGGCTGCAGATCAGTGTGCTGCTGGGTCATTTTGTGGGCTCCATGGTCATCAACTCGCTGGCCCTGCGCATCTTCTACGGTTACGCATGGAGCGTGCTGCTGACCCGCATCCCGAACGCGATCGTGCTGGCGGCGGTGAACACCGTGCTGCTGCGCATTTTGCTGGAAAATCGCAGCCTGATGAAGCTGGCGAAGAAGTAACGATTCGCTGGGCCGGGTTTCCCGTGCAGAGCGATTCCGCGTAGGGCAGATTTAATGGCTTTTATAAAAAACATTGCCGCCGGATATGTTCTCTTTTGATGGCAAAAGAGAACCAGAAAACCACCAGCGATTTCGACGCGCTGGACCCACGAATCACGGGCTGCTCGCCCTTGATAATCCCAAAGAAGAAAGGCTCCATACAAAAAATCCAAATCGCTTCGCTAGAGGATTTTTTGTGTTCCGCCGATTTAGAGTCGCTACGCGACGAGCCGTGAGGATAAGCTTGAGCTCTATCTGCTGCGCGACAGCCGCAGGCTGACAGCAGCATATGCAGTTGACCGTTATAACCCCTACCCGTGAAAAAAGTAAATCCGAAACGACCGCAGTCGTTTCGGATTTACAAATTATAAAAATATTATTTCCGCTGAATATGCCCAGAGTGAAACGGAGGGCATTCTAAATCGTGACCTTAAAAAGAGGCAGTACCTATGAACTACGAACAAGCCCTGCAATACATCCATGCCGTTCAATGGGCCGGCCATAAGCCCGGTCTGACCCGCACCCGCACCCTGCTGGCCGCCCTGGGCGACCCGCACAAGCAGCTGAAATTCGTGCACATCGCGGGCACCAACGGCAAGGGCAGCACCGCCGCCATGGTGGCGTCCTGCCTGCAGGCAGCGGGCTATCGGGTGGGCCTGTACACCTCGCCCTTCATCAACCGCTTCAACGAGCGCATTCAGGTGAACGGAGAGCAAATTTCGGATGACGCGCTGGTGCGGCTGGTGGAGCAGGTGCAGCCTGCCGCCGACGCCATGCAGGATGTGCCCACCGAGTTCGAGATCATCACGGCGCTGGGCATGCTCTATTTTGCCCAGCAGAAGTGCGATATCGTGGTGCTGGAAGTGGGCCTCGGCGGCACGCTGGACTCCACCAATGTCATTGACCCGCCGGCGTGCGCGGTCATCACGGCGCTGGGCATGGACCATGTGAAGGAGCTGGGCCCCACCATCGCGGACATTGCCGCCGCGAAGGCGGGCATCATCAAAGAGGGCTGCCCGGTGGTGAGCTACGGCGGCGTGCCGGAAGCGGACGCCGTGATCCGCCGCGTCTGTGCTGAGAAGCATGCCGCCCTGACGGAGGTGGATTTCAACAAACTGCAGTACGATGGTGGAAACCTCGATGCGGTGGAGTTCGACTTCGACGGGCTGAACGGTGTGCGCCTGCCGCTCATCGGCAGCTATCAGCCGCGCAACGCCGCGCTGGCCATCACGGCGCTGCGGGTGATGCGTGCCCATGGCTGGAACATCCCGGAGAGCGCCATCCGCACCGGCCTTGAGACCGTAAGCTGGCCGGGCCGCTTCGAGCTGCTGCGGCACCAGCCCGCCTTTTTGCTGGACGGCAGTCACAACGCCCACGGGATGCGCGCCACCGTGCAGAGCCTGAAAGACCGCTTCCCCGGGCAGAAGTTCGTCTTTTTGATAAGCATCATGGCGGACAAGGATGTGGACGAGATGCTCAGCCTGCTGGCCCCGCTGGCGGTGCGGTTCGTGACGGTGGCGGCGCACACGCCCCGCGCCATGCCTGCCGAAACGCTGGCACAGCATATCCGCCATTACGGCTGCACGGCAGAAGCCGCGGCGTCCATCGAAGCGGGTGTGGCCCGTGCGGTGGAACTGGGCGGCAAAGGCCCGGTGTGCGCGCTGGGGACGCTGTATTTTTCCGGCGATGTACGGGAAGCGTTTGCAAAGCTTGCAAAAGGCTGAAGATTTGGAATTGCCGCCGCGTTCGCTTTGGCAATATTAGCGGAAAAATTATTTTTAATATTACAAATCAGGAATGACTGCGGTCATTCCTGATTTGCTTTTTCACGGGAAAGGTCGTAACGGCAAACGGTATTTGCTGACGCTGGCTCCCTGCGGGAGCATTCGCGTCAGCATGAAAATATGCTGTTGCCCTTGCGTTTCGTCGCGTAAGCGACTTGAAATCGGCGCAACACAAAAAATCCTTTAGCGAAGCGACTTGGATTTTTTGTATGGAGCCCAACAGCATTGGGGTTACTAGGGGCGAGTAGCCCCTAGTTCGTGCCTCCCGCGCCTCGAAAGTAGCGGAGACCTTGCCGCGCTGAACGCGCGGTATTTGCTACGCAAACCGGTCTGCGGCTTAAAAGCCCCACTGGGGCTTTCATGCCCTGCGGGCACCGCCGTCCTTTCTGGTTCTCTTTTGGCACGCAAAAGAGAACATATCCGGCGGCAATGCCTTTTGCAAAAGGCGCAAAATTTCAGACACGCGACTACGCTCTGCGCGGGAAGCATCTTCCGATAACAAAAAGAAAAAGCGGTGACTCGTGCAGGTTGAGTCATCGCTTTTCTTGCCCTTTGCAGGGCAGGCAGGGTAAATGATAAGAAGGTAAATGAAGAAAATAGCAGTTTCAGAACAAAGGTGCCCGGGGTGAGCGCAGACCGCTCTGAGAAGCCAATGTATCCAACACGGTGCCTTTGTTGGATACAACATACCACGTTTCAAAAAGAATTACAAGCCCTTTTTTCAAATTTTCACCAAAAAACATGCGAAAAATCGCATTTTCGGTGAAACGCACAAATTTAACAAAAAGTTCCCGGCAAACTGACGAACAAGCCCAAATGTACCGGGAACGCCGGCGGCGTGCAAAAGATCCACAGGGGATGCGCAGTTCTTTACAAGAGCAGAATGGTGTGTTAAGATGGATGCATAATGGATAGGTCTGCGGCTTGCGGCAGACGGGAGGGGACGGAGCAGAGGGCTCCGGACCGGGAAAGGAGTATTTTTTTAAATGGCAGAACAGGTTGCCAGCGGGGCAAAAGCGCCGCTGTTCGGCGGCAGAAAACCGCTGTTTACCCAAAAGGAACTGCTGCGGCTGACCGGCCCGCTGCTGGTGGAGCAGCTGCTGGAAGTGACCGTGGGCATGGCCGATACCATGATGGTGTCCCGCTGCGGCGAGGCGGCCATCTCGGGCGTCAGTCTGGTGGATATGATCAACCAGCTCATCATCGTGCTGTTTGCGGCGCTGGCCACCGGCGGCGCGGTGGTGGTGAGCCAGTTTCTGGGCGCGCGGGAGCAGAAGGACGCCGACCGGAGTTCCGGCCAGCTGATCCTGCTCAGCGGTGTGTTCGGCGTGCTGGTGGGCGCGGTGTGCTTCTTCTTTGCGCGGCCCATGATCCGGCTGTGCTATGGCTCCATTGCGCCGGACGTGCTGGAGGCCAGCGTGCTGTACTTAAAGATCATCGCTCTGAGCTACCCGTTCCTGGCGCTTTATAACGGCGGCGCGGCGCTTTACCGCAGCATGGGCAACTCGAAAATTTCCATGCAGATCAGCATCCTGATGAACATCATCAACATCGTGGGCAACGCGGTGTGCATCTTCGGGTTGAAGATGGGCGTGGACGGCGTCGCATGGCCCAGCGTTATCTCCCGTGTGGTGGCGGCCGTGCTGATTTTGGGCAAGTGCTACCAGAAGGGTCAGGCGCTGAATGTGCCCAAAACCACCCGACTGGACGCCCGCATGACCAAACGCATCCTCGGCATCGGCATCCCGTCGGCCTTTGAGAACAGCCTGTTCCAGGCCGGACGCATCCTGGTGGTGAGCATGATCTCCGCCTTTGGCACCGTGCAGATCGCGGCCAACGCCGTGGCCAACAACCTCGACGGTATGGGCTGCATCCCCGGCCAGGCCATTGGCCTTGCCATGATCACGGTGGTGGGCCGCTGTGTGGGCGCAGGCGACAGCGAACAGGCCATCTATTATACCCGCAAGCTCACGGGGTGGGCCTACATTACCATGGGCGTCTTCAACGGTGCCATCCTTATCTTCCTGCCGCAGCTGGTCAATATCTATGCGCTGTCCGGCGAGACCATGGTGCTGGCCGAAACGCTGGTGCGCATCCACGCGGGCTGCGCCATCTTCCTGTGGCCGGTGTCCTTCGTGCTGCCCAACGCCCTGCGTGCCGCCAACGACGTGAAATTTACCATGCTGGTGTCCATCCTGAGCATGGCGGTGTGGCGTCTGGGCTTCAGCTATCTGCTGTGCGTGCAGCTGGGCTGGGGTGCTGTGGGCGTGTGGATCGCCATGGTCATCGACTGGGTGTGCCGCGTCATCTGCTTTGTGGCCCGCTTCCGCAGCGGTGTATGGAAGAACAAATATCACGCATAACTATAAAAGGAGAAGTGCATGAAACTCATCAGCTGGAACGTCAACGGCCTGCGCGCCTGCCTGACCCACGGCTTTGCCGAGAGCTTTGCGCAGTTGGACGCCGACATCTTCTCGGTGCAGGAGACCAAGATGCAGCCCGGTCAGGCCGACTTTGCCCCGGACGGCTACACCGAGTACACCTATTCGGCCGAGAAAAAGGGCTACTCCGGCACGGCATGCTGGTGCCGTGAGGTGCCGCTGGCCGTGACTATGGGCATCGGCATCGAGCAGCACGACCACGAGGGCCGGGTGCTGACACTGGAATACCCGGGGTTCTATCTGGTGAACTGCTACACCCCCAACAGCCAGGACGGCCTGAAGCGGCTGGACTACCGCATGGAGTGGGAGGACGCCTTCCGGGCCTACCTGCTGGCGCTGGATGCGAAAAAGCCGGTGATCCTGTGCGGCGATCTGAACGTGGCCCACAGGGAGATCGACATCAAGAACGACAAGACCAACCACATGAGTGCAGGCTTCACCGATCAGGAGCGCGGCAAGATGACCGAACTGCTGGACGCAGGTTTTGCCGACAGCTTCCGCCTGCTGCATCCGGATGAGGTGAAGTACAGCTGGTGGAGCTACCGCTTCCACGCCCGGGAGAAGAACGCGGGCTGGCGCATTGATTACTTTATCGTTTCCCGCCGCATCGCCGAAAAAGTGCGTGCGGCCGAGATCCACAACGAGATCTTCGGCTCGGACCACTGCCCGGTGGAGCTGGACATCGACCTGTAAGCTTTTTCAGAAAGAATCGCCCTCTCAGCCAAAGCCCATCGGCTTTGTCCGCTCTCCCAGAGGGAGAGCCAAGAAAAAGGAGAAGCTATGCTCAAGAATTATCTGCTGGTGTTTTTCATTTCCATGGTGCCCATCATTGAGCTGCGCGGTGCCATCCCCATCGGGCTGGGCATGGGCCTGCCGGTGCTGCCCACTTATCTGGTGTGCGTCATCGGCAACATGATCCCGGTGCCGTTCATCTACCTGTTTGCCCGCAAGTTCCTCATCTGGGGCTATCACAAGCCCCTCGTCGGGCCCATCTGCCGCTTCTGCATCAACAAGGGCGAAAAAGGCGGACGCGCACTGGAAGCCAAGGCGGGCCGCGGCCTGCCGCTGGCGCTGCTGCTGTTCGTGGGCATCCCGCTGCCGGGCACTGGCGCATGGACCGGCACGCTGGCAGGCTCCATCCTGGATATGAAGTTCAAGGACGTGGTCAAGGCCTGCATGGGCGGCGTGCTGCTGGCGGGCGTCATCATGGGTCTGGCCAGTGCGGGCCTGCTGGGCGCACTGAGCAGCCTGTTCTCGGTGGGCTGAGGAAAAAAAGACTGTGTTCCGGTAAAGAACAACAATTGACAATGGCATTTTGCCGCTGAGTATGCTAAAATAAAAAAGTGTTTTGAAACCGGCGGCGAAAAGCTGCCGGACAGAAAGGAACGATAAGATCATGGATCAGGCACTGAATCAGAAAATCGACGCATATATTGCGCAAAACAAGGAACAGCTGCTGAAGGATATCGCCGCTCTGGTGGCAGTCAACAGCGTAGAGGGCACCCCGGAAGAGGGTGCACCCTTCGGCGCAGGCCCCCGTGCAGCGCTGGACAAGACGCTGGAGCTGGCTGCGGGCATGGGCTTTGCCACCCGCAACTGCGAAAACTACATCGGCTATGCAGAGCTGGCCGGCAAAGACCCTGAAAAGTATCTGGCGACCATCTGCCATGTGGACGTGGTGCCCGTGGGCAACGGCTGGACGGCCGACCCCTTCACCATGCGCATTCAGGACGGCTGGCTGCTGGGCCGCGGCGTTGCCGACGACAAAGGCCCCATGGTGGCTACCCTGTATGCCCTGAAGTTCCTCAAGGAGCAGGGCTATGAGCTGCGCTACCCCATCCGTGCGCTGATCGGCGACAACGAGGAGACCCACATGCAGGATGTGGACTACTACCTGAAGAACTACCCGGCCCCGGCCTTCTGCTTCACCCCGGATGCGGAGTTCCCGGTGTGCAACGGTGAGAAGGGCCTGTTCGGTGCCAAGATCGTCAGCCCGGTGTGCAACGGTGTGATCGTGGATTTTGAGGGCGGTGTGGCCAACAACGCCGTGCCGGACCGCGCCAGTGCACTGGTCAAGACCGACATCTCCAAGCTGAAGAATGCCCCCAACATCACGCTGGAACCGGAAGGCGACGGCGTGCGCATCCGCGGCTGGGGCAAGTCCGGTCATGCCGCCATGCCGGAAGGCACCGTGAACGCCATTGGTCTGGTGGCAAACTACCTGCTGGACAACGGCCTGTGCAACGACGCCGAGCGCGCTTATCTGGAAGCCATCCGCAAGCTGCACGCTTCCACCGCAGGTGAAGGTCTGGGCATCAACTGCGCCGACGGCCCCTTCGGCCCGCTGACCGTCATCGGCGGCCGCATCTATATGCAGGATGGCCGCATTTATCAGACCATGGACAGCCGCTTCCCCACCTGCACCAACGGCGAGACCATGGAAAAGCAGATCCGCGCTGCTCTGGGCGACGGTGCCGAGCTGCAGGATGTGACCGCTGCCGAGCCGTTCTATATTGAAGCCGACAGCCCGGCCATCCAGGCCTGCATCAACACTTACAATGAGGTCACCGGCGAGAACGCCAAGCCCTTCACCATGGGCGGCGGCACCTACGCCCGCCACTTCCCCTATGCGGTCAGCTTTGGCCCCGAGCATGTGGACCTGCCGCTGCCGGAGTTCGGCGGCCCGATGCACGGTGCCAACGAGGCAGCACCCATCGACAAGCTGCTGGAAGCCGTGAAGATCTATATCATCGCCCTGCTGCGCCTTGAGGAGATCGACTTCTGATGCAGCCGGTGAATGTGCTTGTCATTGACGGACAGGGCGGCGGCCTGGGCAGACAACTGGTGGCTGCCCTCAGCGCCCAGTGCCCGGAAGCCCAGCTCACCGCTGTGGGCACCAACAGTCTGGCGGCCAACGCCATGCTGAAAGCCGGTGCCCAGCGCGCCGCCACCGGCGAGAATGCCGTGGTGGTGAACTGCCGCCGTGCGGATATTATCGTGGGGCCCATCGGCATCGTCATCGCAGATGCGCTGCTGGGAGAGATCACCCCCGCCATGGCCACGGCCGTGTGCCAGAGCAGTGCCACCCGGGTGCTCATTCCGGTGAACCACTGTGAAAATTATATCGTCGGCGTGCCCGACCAGCCCATCAGCGCCCTTGTGGCCGCTGCGGTGCAGAAGGTGAAGGCCCTCTGCAACGGGGAAGGCTGCTGAATACCGAAAAAGAACGCCCTTCCGATACGATGCGTTGTGTCGGAAGGGCGTTTTGCTGTCTGTCGAAAATTACGGCTTCTGCCGGGCGGCGATCTGCTCGGCTGTGGGCGGGGTGTCGCCCTGGGCGGCGTTTTCCAGCACGCCCAGGCGGCGGTCCAGATCGGTCAGACGCTGGGCCACGAGATCCGGCAGGTCCTGCTGGTCCAGATCGTCCGCCGGGTTCACGGCCTTGTTGTTGATGCGCACCACCTCGGCGGGCACGCCCACGGCGGTGCAGTTGGCGGGCAGGTTGCGCAGCACCACGCTGCCGGCACCGATGCGGGAGTTGTCGCCGATGTACACCGGGCCCAGCACTTTGGTGCCCGCGCCGATCAGCACGTTGTTGCCCAGGGTGGGGTGACGCTTACCGGCGTCCTTGCCGGTGCCGCCTAAGGTGACGCCGTGATAGATGGTGCAGTTGTCGCCGATCTCGGTGGTCTCGCCGAACACGATGCCCATGCCATGGTCGATGAACAGGCACTTGCCGATGGTAGCGCCGGGGTGGATCTCGATGCCGGTGCGGCGGCGGCCATGCTGGCTGACCCACCGGGCGAGGAAGAACCGCTTGTGCTGGTACAGCCAATGTGCAATGCGGTGGTACACCAGAATGTGAAAGCCCGGGTACAGCAGAATGACCTCCAGCACGCTGCGCGCGGCGGGGTCCTTGCGCTGGATGTTCCGTGCGTCGTCCAACAAACCCATGGGGATGTCCTCTCTTTCCTGATGCCTGTTCCGGAAACACAGGCAAACTCTCCTGACCTTATTATAATAGCACAGCAGGTTTGGAATGTACAGTGATATGCTAGGAATTGGCACGACTAACCCGTCAAAGTGCAGGAAAAGAGCGGTTTTGGGTAGAGTAGCTAAAAAACAGAGGGGGAAGCGGCAAACCTTTTTGCAACAAAACACCCCCGGAAGCATTGACACATTTCGCGTTTCTATGCTAAAATATTAAGAAGAAATTGCAAATACAAAAAGGAGACAGCACCATGCAGAAAAGCGCGATGTGCACCAAACTGAACAAGCAGTTCGCGTCCGGTTTTGCCGTGGGTTCGTTGTTTCCTTTTTTTGTGAAGTGAGCTTTTCCCTTTATGGGAAAAGTTTTTTTTTTGCCCGTTTGCGGGCAGATGCCGCTCAAAACATGCTGACTACAGGAGGGGACCGCGATGCTGCTGGTAAACGCTGTGAACACCGAAGGACGACCGCTGGAGATTTTTGTAAAGGACGGCAAGATCGCCGCCGTGGGCCAGGAACTGGAAGCGCTGGCAGGAGAAAATGAGACTGTCATCGACGCGGGCGGCCTGACCGTGCTGCCCGCCTTTGTGGACCTGCACTGCCACTGGCGCACCCCGGGCTTTGAGTATAAGGAAGACATCGAGACCGGCAGCCGCGCCGCCGCCGCAGGCGGCTACACCTTCGTGAACCTGATGCCCAACACGAAGCCCGTCTGCTCCTCGGCGGCACAGGCCATGATGGTGGAGCAGAAGGCCGCCGAAGTGGGCCTGTGCGACGTGAACCAGACTGTCTCCATCACCGAGAACTTTGACGGCAAGAGCATCGACCACCTCAAGACCCTGCCCGCCAGCGTCAAGTTCATCACCGAGGACGGCCACGGCGTGCAGGACAACGCCACGATGGCCCGGGCCTTTGCCATCTGCACCCAGAAGGATATCACCGTGATGAGCCACGCCGAGGATATGGAAATCAGCCCCTGGGACTACCGTCTGGCTGAGGACATCGAGACCGTGCGCAACTGCTGGCTGAGCGAATATTACCAGACAAAGCTGCACATGTGCCATGTGTCCACCCGGGGTGCGCTGGATGCCATCCAGATGGCAAAGCTGCACGGGGCCCCGGTCACCTGTGAGGTGACCCCGCACCACCTGTGGTTCACCAATGACACCTGCGATTACCGCGTGAACCCGCCCATCCGCACCGCCGACGATGTGCAGGCGCTGGTGGACGGCATCCGCAGCGGCATCGTGGATGCCATTGCCACCGACCACGCCCCTCACTCCGAGGAAGATAAGCTCAAGGGCATGGCCGGCATGGTGGGCAGCGAGACGGCTTTCGGCGTGTGCTACACCAAGCTCTGCAAGCAGGAGGGCCTGCCGCTGGAAGTGCTGGTGCACCTGATGAGCACCCGCCCGGCAGAAATTCTGGGCCTTGCCAAGGGCCAGCTGGAGCCGGGCTACGATGCGGACTTTGTGCTGGTGGATCTGGATACCCCCTACACCGTGGACAAGGACAAGCTGCACTCCAAATCTCACAACACCCCGTTCGACGGTGCCCAGCTGTACGGCAAGGTCTGCGCCACCATCAAGGGCGGTAAGATCACCTATCAGGCCGAGGAGTAAAACCCATAGTTACAATTTATTTTCTATAAATACGACTTACAGGAGGACACCCAAATGACGAACATGGATAAACTGTACGAAGCTGTGGAAGCCCGCGGCCCGGTGTGCGTGGGTCTGGACACCGACTTCAGCTATCTGCCCGCCGATTTTGTGGACAGCACCCTGACCAAGGGCGAGAACATCGTGCGCTTCAACAAGAAGCTCATTGATGCCACCAAGGCTGTGGCAGGCTGCTACAAGGTGCAGATCGCTTACTACGAGTCTCTGGGCATGGAGGGCCTGAAGGCCTACGCCGATACCCTGAAGGCTGTGCGCGAGGCTGGCATCCCGGTCATCGCCGACATCAAGCGCGGCGACATTGCCAAGACCGCCGAGATGTACGCCATGGGCCACTTTACCGGCGACTTCGAGGCCGACTTCGTCACTCTGGCACCCTACATGGGTCTGGACTCCATCAGCCCCTACCTGCCCTACGCCGAAAAGCAGGGCAAGGGCATGTTCGTGCTGTGCCGCACCTCCAACGGCGGTGCCAAGGACTTTGAGTACGAGAAGCTGGCCGACGGCCGCCACGTCTACGATCTGGTGGGCGACAAGCTGAACGCTCTGGGCAAGGACTACATGGGCGAGCACGGCTACTCCTCCATCGGTCTGGTCATCGGCGGCACCCACATCGAGGAAGCCACCGAGATCCGCGCCAAGTATCAGGACAGCTTCTTCCTGATCCCCGGCTACGGCGCACAGGGCGGCAAGGCCGAGGACATTGCCCAGTACCTGAGCAAGGGCAACGGCGGTGTGGTCAACTCCAGCCGCGGCATCCTGCTGGCTTACAAAAAGCAGCCGGGCGTTGCCTTTGACGAAGCCGCTTACAACGAGTGCGTGAATATGAAGGAGGCCATTGCCCATGCGTGCAGCCTGCTGTGAAGCCACCGTCCTGCGCAATGAGGTCATTGCACCGGACATCCGCCTGCTGACGGTGGTCTGGCCCGACCACGAGCATGTGCCCCACGCAGGCCAGTTCTTCACCCTGCGTGCCTGGGGCGCGGACGAAGCGCCCTTCCTGTCCCGGCCCATCAGCGTGCACCGCTGGAACCCGGACAGCAGCACCATCGAGTTTTTGTATCAGGTGGTGGGCGAGGGCACCGAGAAGATCGCCCAGCTGAAAATGACCGATAAATTCCAGCTCACCGGCCCCATGGGCAACGGCTTTGATGTGCCGGATATCGTGAGCAAGTATCAGAAGATCGCCGTGGTGGGCGGCGGCATCGGCACCGCGCCCATGTTCCAGCTCACCCGCGAGCTGGCGGCGGAGGGCGTGAAGCCGGACGTATTCTTCGGCTTCCGGGATGCACCCTACTGCATGGAGGACTATCGCCCCATTGCAAAGCTCGTCAAGGTGTCCACTGACACTGGCACGGTGGGCTTCCACGGCTTTGTCACCCAGCTGTACGACCCCGCCGACTACGACGTGGTGCTGGTGTGCGGCCCCACGGTCATGATGCGCAATGCCGCCCGCCTGTGTGCCGAGAAAGGCACCCCCTGCTTTGTGAGCATGGAAAAGAAAATGGCCTGCGGCATTGGTGCCTGCCTTGGCTGCACCTGCGAGACCAAGGGCGGCGAGGGCAAGAGCGTGTGCAAGAACGGCCCGGTATTTGACGCAACGGAGGTGTTCTTCTGATGGCAGACCTGAAAACGAACCTGCTGGGTTTTGTGATGAACAGCCCAGTCATCGGCGCTTCCGGCACGGTGGGCTACGGCGTGGAGTACGAAGAGCTGGCTGATTTTGCCAAGATCGGCGGCATCTCCGGCAAGGGCCTGACCCTGCACGGCCAGTACGGCAACAAGGGCGAGCGCCTGTGGGAGACCCCCTCCGGCCTCATCAACAGCATTGGCCTGCAGAACCCTGGCGTGCAGCACTTCATTGACGTGGAGCTGCCCGAGATGCTGGAACTGAAGCAGAAGTACGGCACGGTGGCCATTGCCAACCTTGGCGGCCACAGTGAGGAAGAGTATGTGGAAGGTGCCGCGATGCTGAGCGACAGCGCAGTGGACATCGTGGAGCTGAACATCTCCTGCCCAAACGTCAAGGTGGGCGGCATGGCCTACGGCGTGAAAGCCGAAGCTGCCGGTGAGGTGGTGCGCATGGTGCGCGCTGCCTGCAAAAAGCCCCTGATGGTCAAGCTGAGCCCGCAGGCCGAGAACATCCCTGAGATGTGCAAGGCCGTGGAAGCCGCCGGTGCGGATGCCATCAGCCTGACCAACACCTTCCAGGCCTGCGCCATCGATCTGGAAAAGCGCCGCCCGGTGTTCAACAACATCTTTGCGGGCCTGTCCGGCCCGGCGGTGCGGCCCATCGCCCTGCGCATGGTGTGGCAGGCCGTGGGCGCTGTGAACATCCCGGTGGTAGGTCTGGGCGGCATCGCCACGGGCCGCGATGCACTGGAGTTCATCATGGCCGGTGCTGCGGCGGTGCAGGTGGGTGCCGCAAACTTTGCCAACCCCCGCGCCATGGAGACCATTGCCGACGAGATGGCCGCATGGATGGACAAGAACGGCGTGAAAACGCTGGACGAGATCCGCGGATGTGCCCGGAATGCTGAATAATCCGATTGATATACCAGCAAAATGCTAATTTATACGCATAAAAACAAAGCCGCCGCATAAATTTGCAAATCACGCAAAAGCGTGGTACAATACCGTTCAAAAGACATTTTTATAAAAGAGAGGGAGAAGTACAATGAGTGAAGCACTTGAGATCCTGAAGAGCTGTGACGCGTTCCTGGAAGGCCACTTCCTGCTGTCCTCCGGCCGCCATTCCAGCGCATACTGCCAGATGGCCTACCTGCAGCAGTACCCGGACCGCTGCGCCGAGGTCATGAAGACCGTGGCAGATAAGGTCAAGGAAATGGACGTGGATGTGATCGTCGGCCCGGCCATGGGCGGCATCGTGTACGCCTACGAGCTGGCCCGCCAGACCGGCAAGCGCGCCATCTTCACCGAGCGCGTGGACAATGTGATGACCCTGAAGCGCTTCGCCATCCATCCGGGTGAGAAGTGCCTCATCGCCGAGGATGTGGTCACCACCGGCATCTCCTCTCTGGAGACCAAGCGCGTGATCGAAGAGAACGGCGGCATCTGCGTGGGTATCACCTGCGTGGTGGACCGCACCAAGCCCGAGGCTCCGTCGCCCATTCCCATCGTGGCAAGCGCCCTCAAGCTGGACCTGCCCAACTACGCACCGGAGGAGTGCCCCATCTGCAAGGAAGGCAAGCTGCCGCTGGTGCACCTGGGCAGCCGCAAGATGAAGCAGGAAGCAAAGCAGACCCTGTAATGGTTGAAGCGAGGAAAACTATGAACGCATATCTTCTTTTGGCAAACGGCATGGTCTTTGCCGGGCAGTCCGTGGGTGCCGAGGGCGTCACCGTGGGCGAAGTGGTCTTTGCCACCGGCATGGTGGGCTTTCAGGAGACCCTGACCGACCCCAGCTACTACGGCCAGATCATCACCCAGACCTACCCTCTCATCGGCAACTACGGCATGAACAAGGACGACATGGAGTCCGATAAGATCTGGGCCAAGGGCTACATCGTGCGCGAAGCCTGCACCACGCCTTCCAACTGGCGCTGCGAGGAAACGCTGGACAGCTTTTTGAAAAAGAACAACACCATCGGCATTGAGGGCATCGACACCCGCCACCTGACCCGTATCATCCGCGAGAGCGGCGTCATGAACGGTGCCATCCTCACCACCTTTGACCCGGCCGACCCGGCCAACAAGGCCGAGACGGACAAGCTGCTCGAAGAAATTCGCGCTTACGCCGTCACCGACGCCGTGAAGAACGTCACCTGTGCCGAGCCCGAGGTGTTCAACCCGCAGGGCGAGACCCACATCGTGCTGATGCACTACGGCTGCAAGCGCAACATCGTGCGCTGCCTTGTCAAGCGCGGCTGCAAGGTGACCGTCATGCCCGCCTTTGCCACCGCCGAGGAAGTGGCAGCCCTGCACCCGGACGGCATCATGCTGTCCAACGGCCCCGGTGACCCGGCAGAGCCCGTGGAGGTCATTGAGAACCTCAAGCACATCTTCGAGCTGAACATCCCCACCTTCGGCATCTGCCTGGGCCACCAGCTGAGCGCTCTGGCCGCCGGTGCCAAGACCATGAAGCTCAAGTACGGCCACCGCGGTGCCAACCAGCCTGTGACCGACTTTGAGTCCGGCCGCACCTTCATCACCAGCCAGAACCACGGCTATGCAGTTGTGGGCGATGAGCTGCCCGCCGAGATGGGCGAGGTGGCACAGGTGAACGCCAACGACGGCACCTGTGAGGGCATCAAATATAAGAAGTGGAACTGCTTTACCGTGCAGTTCCACCCGGAAGCAAACGGCGGCCCCAAAGACACCGAGTTCCTGTTCGACCGCTTCCTGAACAACGTCAAAGCAGCAAAAAAGGAGGCACGCTGAAATGCCGAAGGACCCTAGAATCAAAAAAGTGCTGGTCATTGGCTCCGGCCCCATCATCATCGGTCAGGCTGCCGAGTTCGACTACTCCGGCACGCAGGCCTGCCGCGCCCTGAAAGCAGAGGGCATCGAGACCGTTCTGCTCAACTCCAACCCCGCAACCATCATGACCGACCCGGACGTGGCCGACCATGTTTACATCGAGCCCATGACGCTGGAAGTCGTGGAGCGCATTCTGGATATTGAAAAGCCGGACTCCGTGCTGCCGAACCTCGGCGGCCAGATGGGCCTGAACCTCTCCATGGAGCTGGCCCGTTCCGGCTATCTGGACCGCACCGGCATCCGCCTGCTGGCCTGCAAGCCCGAGACCATCGACCGCGCCGAGGACCGTGAGCTGTTCAAGGAGACGATGGAAAAGCTGCACCAGCCCATCATCCCCTCCGAGGTTGTGGAGACCCTGCAGGACGCACTGGCCTGTGCCAACCGCATCGGCTACCCGGTCATCGTGCGCCCGGCCTTTACCATGGGCGGCACCGGCGGCGGCATCTGCGAGACCAAGGAAAAACTCATCGAGATCGGCACCAACGGCCTGCGTCTTTCCCCCATCCATCAGATTTTGGTGGAAAAGTGCATCGCCGGCTGGAAAGAGATCGAGTACGAGGTGATGCGCGACCACAAGGGCAACGTGATCACCGTGTGTAACATGGAGAACCTTGACCCCGTGGGCATCCACACCGGCGACTCGGTGGTCGTGGCACCTTCCCAGACCCTGACCGACCACGAGTACCAGATGCTGCGCACCGCCGCGCTGGACATCATCACCGAGCTGGGCATTGAGGGCGGCTGCAACTGCCAGTTTGCCCTGAAGCCGGACAGCTTTGACTATGCGGTCATCGAGGTCAACCCCCGTGTGTCCCGTTCTTCCGCTCTGGCTTCCAAGGCCACCGGCTACCCCATCGCCAAGGTGGCCACCAAGATCGCCATCGGCTACACGCTGGACGAGATCACCAACGACGTCACCGGCAAGACCTGCGCCTGCTTTGAGCCGGCCCTGGACTACATCGTGGTCAAGTACCCGAAGTGGCCGTTTGATAAGTTCGTCTACGCCGACAAGTCTCTGGGCACCCAGATGATGGCCACCGGCGAGGTGATGAGCATCGGCAACAGCTTCGAGGCTGCCATGATGAAGGCGGTCTCCTCCATCGAGCTGGGCATGGACACCCTAACCCACAAGCCCTTTGAGGAGCTGACCGATGACGAGATCGTGGCGCACCTGCATGTGCAGGATGCCGAGCGTGTGTTCTGCGTGTATGAGGCCCTGAAGCGCGGCATCGACCACCAGACCATCTACCGCATCACCAAGATCGACTGGTGGTTCCTCGATAAGATGCAGCATCTGGCCAACCTCGAAAACGGCCTTGCCAAGTGCAACGGCCAGCTGAGCCTTGAGCAGTACAAGACCGCCAAGAAGTACGGCTTCCAGGATAAGACCATCAAGCGTCTGGCACAGGTGGACAAGCTCCCCGTGGAGAACTACCGTGCCGGTTTCAAGATGGTGGATACCTGCGCCGCCGAGTTCTCGGCCAACACCCCCTACTTCTACTCCACCTACGACGGCGACAACGAAGCCGCCGAGTTCATTGCCGAGAAGGAAGCCGAAGCTGCCGCCAAGGGCGAACCCAAGAAAAAGAAGGTCCTGGTCTTTGGTTCCGGCCCCATCCGCATCGGTCAGGGCATCGAGTTCGACTATTGCTCGGTGCACTGCGTGTGGACCCTGAAAAAGCACGGCTGCGAAGCCATTCTGGTCAACAACAACCCGGAGACCGTCTCCACCGACTTTGACACCGGCGACCGCCTGTATTTCGACCCGCTGAACCCGGAGAGCGTGGACAACATCATCGCCACCGAGAAGCCGGACGCCTGCGTGGTGCAGTTCGGCGGCCAGACTGCCATCAAGCTGGCCAAGCACATGGACGAGATCGGCCTGCCCATTCTGGGCACCCCGGCGGACGCCATCGACGAGGCCGAGGACCGGGAGCGCTTTGACGAACTGCTGGAGCGCTGCAAGATCCCCCGTGCCCCGGGCCGCACCGTCTTCAATCTGGACGAAGCGCTGGCCGCTGCCGACGAGATCGGCCTGCCGGTGCTGATGCGCCCCTCCTATGTGCTGGGCGGCCAGAACATGATCGTGGCCTACACCAAGGCGGACGTCATCGAGTACATGGGCGTCATCACCGAGCATGTGGACATGGACCACCCTGTGCTGCTGGATAAGTACATCATGGGCACCGAGTGCGAAGTGGACGCCATCTGCGACGGCGAAAACTTCCTCATCCCCGGCATCATGGAGCAGGTGGAGCGCACCGGCGTGCACTCCGGCGACTCGATCTGTGTCTACCCGGCCCAGCACCTGACCCAGGCCGAGATCGACACCATGGTGGACTACACCGGCCGCTTTGCCCGCGAACTGCATGTCACGGGCCTTGTCAACGTGCAGTACGCTGTCTCCAACGGCAAGGTGTACGTCATTGAGGTGAACCCCCGTTCTTCCCGTACCGTGCCGTACATCTCCAAGGTCACCGGTGTGCCCATGGTGGACCTGGCTGTGCGCTGCTGCCTGGGCGAGAAGCTCACCGATATGGGTTACGGCACCGGACTGCACCCCAACGCACCCTATGTGGCCGTCAAGGTGCCCGTGTTCAGCTTTGAAAAGCTGCACGGCGTGGACACCCAGTTCGGCCCCGAGATGAAGTCCACCGGCGAAGTGCTGGGCATTGCGCCCAACTTCCATGATGCCCTGCTCAAGGGCCTGATCGGCGCGGGCTACACCTTCAAGACCCCCGGCCCGGCCAGTTGCTGCATCTTCACCGTGAAGGACAGCGACAAGCCCGAGTTCGTGGACATTGCATGGAAGCTCAAGAGCATGGGTTACAAGCTGTACGGCACCTCCGGCACCTGTGCATGGCTCAACAAGCACATGGTGCCCTGCAACGAAGTGCGCCCCATGTCCGGCGAGTCGCCCAACATCGTGGACCTGCTGCAGAGCGGTCTGGTGGACTATGTGTTCTCCACCAGCGCCAAGGGCCGCGACCCCAAGCGCGACTCGGTGCGTCTGCGCCGCAAGGCCGTGGAGCTGAGCATCCCCTGCATCACCGCCGTGGATACCGCCAACGCTCTGGTGAACTGCCTGCGCAGCGACCACAGCCTGGAGAACATCCCGCTGGTGGATATCGCCACGCTGTACCACCGCAAATAATTACCCCGCGAATTACTCCTAAAACCGCGATTTGCAGCGCCCGCCAAAACGGTGGGCGCTGTGTTTGTGCGGAGTGCACGGATTTGAATGTAGTTCGTGCGCAATAAAACACGTTTTGTGCGCAATGCATCGAAAAGCGTGTGCAGAATATGTTATACTCAACAACGCAAAATTTGCCAAAAGACGTTACTTTTGGACACTCCAGGAGGATATAGATACATGACCCGTTCCCAGATGATCGAGACCGTGGCACGCAAGACCGGCTTCACCGAAGCACAGGTTGAAACCACGATGGATGCAATGTTTGATCAGATCGCCGACTGCCTGCGCGCAGACGAGAAGGTGACCATCGCCGGCTTTGGCCGCTTCGAGATGCGTCCCCGCAAGCCGAAGGCTTACACCAACCCCAAGACCAAGGTCTCCAGCCGTCTGGAGTCCACCTCCATCCCCGGCTTCAAGGCCAGCGGCCGCTTCAAGCAGAAGCTGGAAGCCGGCAAGGACGAGAAGACCGAAGAAGCTGTCTGATTCTCAAATCAAATGCAAAGAGCTGTGCCCTCCACTCGGGGCGCAGCTCTTTTTGTTTGGAACTCCCTCGGAGAGGGAGCCTCGCCGTGCGGAAAAGCCTCCCTCTTTGAGGGAGGTGGCATCGCGTTAGCGATGACGGAAGGAGTTCGTTAAGAATCTGCTGACAAGCGCGGCATTTCATGCTATACTGGGTTCAGAATATAAAAGGACAAAGGAACGGAGAATCAGATGCTTTACAGTGAACTGCAGTGCAGCGAAGCCATCCGCCAGGCCGTGGAGCGCATGGGCTTTGCCGAAATGACCGAGATCCAGGAAAAGACCATCCCCGTTATGCTGGCCGGGCATGACGTCATCGCCAAGGCCCCCACCGGCACCGGCAAGACCTGCGCCTTCGGCATCCCGGTGGCGGAGCATATCCAGCCGGAGAACAAGTACCCCCAGGCCGTCATCATGGCCCCCACCCGCGAGCTGGCCCAGCAGATCGCCGAGGAGCTGACGAACCTCACTTACTTCATGCCCGAGGTGCAGGTGGCCTGCGTGTACGGCGGTGCCAACATGGAAAAGCAGGCCAAGCGCCTGGCCGAGGGCTGCCAGATCGTGGTGGCAACGCCGGGCCGCCTGATGGACCACTATAAGCACCACAACATCGACCTCTCCCATGTGACCCAGATTGTGCTGGACGAGGCCGACGAAATGCTGAACATGGGCTTTTACAAGGATGTGCGGCATATCATTGAGATGATGAAGGCCCGCAAGGCCCTCTCCATGTTCTCGGCCACCATCAGCCGCGAGGTGATGGACATCGGCTGGCTGTACCAGCACAACGCCGAGGAGATCACCGTCCAGCCCAAAGAGGAGAGCCAGCCCAAGATCACCCAGTACATGCTGGAGACCTCCGGCCGCAACAAGCTCTCGGACCTTGCCCAGATCATCATCGGCGAGGGCTACAAGCGTGTGATGGTGTTCTGCGATACCAAGTTCAACACCGCCACGCTGGCAAACCAGCTGGCCCGGCTGGGCTTCTCGGTGGACTGCCTGCACGGCGACCTCTCCCAGAAGGAGCGCAACCAGATCATGCAGGCCTTCCGCGACGGCAAGCTGGCCATTCTGGTGGCCACCGATGTGGCCGCCCGCGGCATCGACGTGTCGGATGTGGATGCCGTCATCAACTACGACGTGCCCAGCGAGAACGAACATTACACCCACCGCATCGGCCGCACCGGCCGCGCCAAAAAAGAGGGCGTGAGCTACCTGTTCTATGTGTCGGAGGAGAAAAAGCGGGTGCAGGAGCTGCTGCGCCTGACCCGCAACACCGACCTGTGTACCCCGGTGCACTTCGACTTTAACCATGAGCACATCGTGGTGGAGAAAAAGCAGGACAACGCCGACCGTTTCCAGATCAAGTGCTATTTCTAATCGCGTTTCAAAAGCCTTTCTCTGCTTGGAAAAGGGCTTTTTTCAAAAAACACTTGACCTTCCCCTTTCTGGAAGGTGTAAGCTGTGCGTGTAAGGAGGCTGACGGACACCATGAAGATCAACGAAGTGGAAGCCGCCGTGGGCGTGACCAAAAAGAATATCCGCTTTTACGAGGAGGAGGGGCTTATCACCCCCAGCCGCGAGCCGGGCAACGGCTACCGTAGCTATTCGCAGGCGGATGTGGAACGCCTGCGCCGCATCAAGCTGCTGCGCAAGCTGGATGTGCCTCTGGCGGAGATCCGGGAAATGCTGGAGGGGCGCAAGACGCTGGCCGAGGGCATGGCCCTGCAGCTGGAACGTCTGAGCACCCGCCGAAAGGACCTGAACGAGGCCATCGGTTTCTGCGAGATGCTTGAGAAGGACACCGTCAGCCTCAATGAGCTGGATGTGGAGCAGACGCTTGCGCGCCTTGCTGCACGCGAGGAACAGGGAGTGACTTTTGTGAACATTGAACGCACAGACCGAAAAGCGGAGCGCATCAAAGGAGCGCTGGTGGGGGCCGGGCTGTTCACGGCGCTGATGGCCTTTATCATTGCCACCATGGCGTGGGCTTTCTACACGGACCCGCAGGGCGCGCCGCCGCTGCCCCTTGTCATCGTACTGCTGGGCATCCCGGCGGGGTGCATCGTGGGCACGCTGAAGGTGCTGCTGGACCGCATTGAGGAGATCGGAAAGGGAGAAGAAGATGCTTATCGTAACTATTAACGAAGTCCCCGGCAAAAAGCTCGAAGCGCTGGGCGTGGTGCGCGGCAGCACCGTGCAGAGCCGCAACCTGGGCCATGACATGATGGCCGGGTTCCGCACGCTGGTGGGCGGCGAGGTGACCGACTACGCCGAGATGCTCACCGAGGCCCGGCAGATCGCCACCGGCCGCATGGTGAAAGACGCCGAAGCGCTGGGCGCAGATGCCATTGTGGGCATGCGCTATGCCTCGGCCAGCGTCATGCAGGGCGCGGCGGAAGTGATCGCTTATGGAACGGCGGTGAAGTTTGTATGAGTATTAAAGAAAAGCAGGGTTTTGGGCTCTATTTCCTGTTTGCATTTGGTCTGGCGTGGCTGCTGCAGGTGTATGCAAGCCTGCTGCTCATCCGGGACGGCAACGCCACAGCATATCAGGCACTGCTGGCCGTGAGCATGTTCTGCCCGCTGGCAGCAACGCTGCTGGTGAAAAAGGTCTTTCTGCACCAGCCCACCGGCATCGGCTGGAAGGTGCAGGGCAAGCGCCGCTACTGGCTGGCGGCGTGGTTCGGCCCGGCGGTGTTCACGGTGCTGGCGGCAGTGCTGTACTTTGCGGTGTTCCCGTCCCGGCTGGATCTCTCCGGCAGCTGGTTGGTGACGGCTTACGGCGGTGAGATGGACGCCGCCACCCTGCGCAGCCAGCTGGGCGTGTCCAGCGCCAGCTATATTCTGGAAACCGGTCTGGTTGCCATCACGCTGGCCCCGGCCATCAATATGTTCTTTGCGCTGGGCGAGGAAGCCGGCTGGCGCGGCTACATGATGCCCCGCCTGAAAGAGCGCTTCGGTCTGCTCAATGGCCGGATGCTGGGCGGCGTGATCTGGAGCGTGTGGCACTGGCCCATCATGCTGCTCACCGGCTACGAGTACGGCACGCACTATCTGGGCGCGCCGGTGCTGGGCCTTGTGGTGTGGTGCGTGGTCTGCTTTGCCCTCAACACCCTGCTGGACTATCTCTATGAAAAGACCGGCTGCATCTGGGTGCCCGCTGCTGCGCATGGTGCCTTCAATGCCATTGCAAGCATCGCACAGGTGCTTACCTACCCGGCGGATGCCTATTATAATGTGCTGGGTCCGATGCCCATTGGCCTGATCGGGATGCTGCCCATGCTGGCGCTGGCCGTCTGGCTGACCCTGCGGCAGATGAAAGAAGACAAATAAAGCAGCAGACACCCCGTCAGGACCGGCTGGCGGGGTGTTTTTGTGTGCTATTATATAAATAGGAAAGCGTGAGGAAATATAGCCAAAACCCGGTCGGTTTGAAACGAAAAACTGGCTGTTGTATACAAATGAAGAAAAAAGGCGAAAAACTTTGCAAAAAAGCTTGCCAAACGGGGTTGAATGTGGTACTATATTTGAGCGCCAAGCGCTGAGGCAAAAGAATGACTTCAGCACGAAGCCCTTGAAAAGAACCAATGAGCGTTCAAATGTTCCGGTTTGTTCCGAGAAACTCTTGAACGATTCAAGTTCAGAAAGTTCAAAAGCTTCGAAAAAAGGACTTGACAAAAAACCACTTCGGTGGTAAAATAAACAGGTCGTCAGCCGAAAGGCTGAGGCGCACAGGACCTTGAAAATTGAACAATATCGAAAAACTTGTAAGGAACCTTTATGTGTTTGGAAAAACACTTAAAACAATTCCAAAAGTAATTCACACAGGACGCAAGCGATTGCGTGCTGAGCGAAACAAGATTTAACACTTTAAAAGTGATAAATATCATTTATAAAGAGTTTGATCCTGGCTCAGGACGAACGCTGGCGGCGCGCCTAACACATGCAAGTCGAACGAGCGAGAGAGAGCTTGCT
>NZ_NMTR01000060.1 GCF_002549775.1 Faecalibacterium langellae
TTATTTTTCACACCATAGTACTGAAGGATTGTCAATACTACTGACATCAATATAAATAGATTGGCAATAACATAGACAAAATATTCTCGTTTATCTGTTGCTTCCTCAGAATCTATGTTATTTTGAGGATAAAATACTTTGGAACAGTTGACAAATAAGCCTAATAGAAGTAATACCCCTGTGAAATAACGACCTTGGACACCAGCGAAACTAATATCAGCAGTTTGTCCCCACATAAGATAAGAAGTCATTAAAATACCAAATGAAACCCCAGTCGCTACAAGTGCTGTACCAACTTTACTAATTTTTGGCAAGGGCAAAGATTGAGGAATCATTAGAAGAATAGAACTTACGAAGATAAGATAATACCAAGAAATATTACCTAAACCATAGGTTAACCAACCAAAAGTAAATAGCGATCCCATCTTGTTTGGAATCAAATCAATCCATTCTCGCAGGAAGGTCTTGAAAAAAATATTGGCATGAGCAATAGTGAATTTTATCTTGTCCACAGGGTTTACACCATGCGTTACCTTACTTGCATTTATATCACTCGATTGCTTCAACCATAAGAAACTTAAAATTGCCGTAACAAAAATTAATAGAGCTGCATAAAGATAGTTCTTCTTAACTTCCATTTTTTCCTTCGGAATAAACAACAATAAGCCCACTAGAAGAACATAAGGTAATTTCATTGTTGCTAAAACCAAGCTAAGTGCTGCAAAAATGATCATATCTCTTAAACTTACCTTTTGTTCCCTATTTATCAGATGACAGAACTGTGCTATCAAATAAAATGTTAATGCGTTAACCATTCCGTCAGTACTGAAAGAAGACGCTAAATAAACACACATTGGTAATAAAGCAATGGTGCCAAAAAGAATTTCAAAACCTTTAGCTTTTTTTATAGCAAGACGAGTAATTAAGGCATAACAAACTAAATTACAAAATCGACCTAAAATAACTAACCATAGCAGACTAAGTCCTAAAATTCTCGCAATCCAAATGCCAATTGCTTGAGGAATATAAGGAATAAAAGACGATGCATTGGTAACAATAAAGAGTGAAGAATGTACCTTTTTAAAAGATACCTTTAT
>NZ_NMTR01000061.1 GCF_002549775.1 Faecalibacterium langellae
ATTGAACCACTGAGAGTCGGGAGGTAGAGGAGTTATTGTGGATAAATTATTAGAGAGTTTTGAAACTGTTTTTGGTAATCGGTTTCTCAAATATTTTAAAGAACAGGAAAAGAAGCGCCATTACTTTAAAGTGAATGACTATAAAAAAGTAATTCATAAATTTGTTGAGGATGAACAGAGAGAACGAGTTAATTATTATAGTAGGACCCACGTTCATTTCACTCGTTTTCTGCTTGTTAGCATTGAGAAGTTTAAGAATAATGGGAGAGCAATAGATTTTACAGAATTAGATCATAAAGGTAATTTGATTTGGCAGTTGGAACATGTTATACCCCAAAGTAATTTTGAAAAGAAAGATTTAGACAAGAATAAATTAGGAAATTTAACCTTATTGAATAGGGATACAAATGTAAAAATCTCAGATGAAACTTTTATAGAAAAGAAGAAATTATTACTTGATGAAGATGAGTCAAAGTTTTACATTAATGAAGTTTTTAGAAGAGATAAGTTTTTAAAGTCTGATATCGAACAAAGAACAATTGATTTACAACTTGAATTAAAAGACATTTTCGAAAATTATTTTGATGAATACTGTGAGAAAGTATTATCTTTAGAATTGAAGTCAGTTGGAAGGGTTAGTATTAGTTTTGATGTAATAAATGGAATAAGCCGAAAACAATCTAATGTTACGAATGAATCGGTAATTCACATTAAAAATCTAATGAAGAATTTCAATGAAAGTATTGGTGCTAATGTCTCAACAATATCACAAAGTTTAAAGAAACTGATACAATATAACGTTAAAGATATTTCTAAACCTTTTGAAAAAATGGCGTCAATTCAACCCAATTATTCAAACATACTTGAAGTATTATCTAAGCAATTTTCAAAATTACAAACACTCTATAATTTTAAAAATATAGGAAACTTTTTAAAAAATATTGACTTTGATGATTATCGTCGGCAACTTGATGAACAAAGAAAGCGTAAAATTGCTAAATGTTTACATTTTGATATATATCCTCCCATATTGTTTTTAGATGAGCTTGCTTCTATGGAGAAAGTAACAGAACAATCTGAAGCAGACTACTATTT
>NZ_NMTR01000062.1 GCF_002549775.1 Faecalibacterium langellae
GATCAATGATAAGGGTATTGGTTTTTATAAAAAAACGCTGGTTTTTGTTCCTGGAGCTTTGAAAGGAGAAGAGGTGTTTTGTCAGATTGTTTCGGTTAAGAGAAACTTTGTTCAGGCAAAACTATTAAAAATTAATAAAGCTTCCAAGTTTCGTGTTGATCCTGAATGTGGTGTCTATGAAGAGTGTGGTGGTTGCCAGTTGATGCATCTTCGTTATGATAAACAATTAGAGTTTAAAACGGACCTGTTAGGACAAGCTTTGAAAAAGTTCAAACCGGCTAATTTTGAGTCTTATGAGATTCGTCCAACAATAGGAATGAAGCAACCACAACATTATCGTGCTAAACTACAATTTCAAATACGTTCTTTTGGTGGCTCAGTTAAGGCTGGCTTATTTGCGGAAGGAAGTCATCGACTAATCAATATTGATGATTGTTTGGTTCAAGATGAGTTAACGCAAGCGATTATGAATAAAGTGACAAATTTGCTAGATAAATACAAGCTACCGATTTATAATGAGCGCAAAATTTCCGGGATTCGCACAGTTATGATACGACGTGCTTTAGGGTCTAATCAGGTCCAGCTAATTTTTGTAACATCTAATCCTGTTTCTTTGACTAAGTTGGTGAAGGAGTTAACTTTAAGTTATCCTGAAATTGTAACAGTTGCTGTCAATTATAACTATTCGAAATCCAGTGAGATTTATGGCCAAGAGACAGAAATTATCTGGGGTCAAGATACAATCCAAGAGGAGGTTCTAGAGTATAACTGCGCACTTTCTCCTCGTGCCTTCTACCAGTTGAAGCCTAAGCAAACTGAAGTGCTCTATGGTCAGGCAGTTGAAGCTTTGGAAGTGGATAAGTCTGAACACCTTATTGATGCTTATTGTGGTGTTGGTACTATTGGACTTGCATTTGCAAAAAAAGTGAGCACCATTCGGGGGATGGATATTATTCCGGAAGCTATCGAAGATGCTAGAAAAAATGCTGAGTCACTTGGACTGGATAATGCTCACTATGAGGTAGGAAAAGCTGAAGATATTATTCCTCGCTGGTATAAGGAAGGGTATCGAGCGGATGCTCTTATTG
>NZ_NMTR01000063.1 GCF_002549775.1 Faecalibacterium langellae
GAATATTTTATTAACTAAATGTTGAGATAGCACAAGGAAATATTTGTGCTATCTTTTTTATTTATTAGGAAAAGAGAAAAAATTATGCTAACTAAAATATGGTTAAAACCAGAACAATTAGATTTGTATATTAAACATTTAGAACGATTTAGAGACTTATATAGTAAACTAGACTGTTCTGGTATAGTAAATTTGTAACACTCCTACCTAATAAGTTAAACTATTCATTAGAATAGGAGATATAACATGAAACACTATCCAGACGAAACACGATAAAAAATTGTTCGACTGCACATTCAAGACGGATGAACATTAAAAACCTTTTCAACACATTAAGTGATACACTAATAATAAATAGAATTAATGACAGGAGATTATTATGTTTTTAGCTATTAAAGAGATGCTACATGAAAAATTGCGTTATAGCCTAATAGTGGCACTTATATTTTTAGTAAGTTATCTTTTGATTATTCTTACTGGTTTAGCCACTGGTTTAGCTAACCTAAACAAAGCGGCAATTAACGAGTGGGATGCTTCAAGTATTGTCTTAAATAGTGATTCTGAAGGACGTTTACAACAATCTTTTCTTTCACAGGATCAGGTTGCTAGTTTACCCAATAATGGTACCAGAATTTCACAGTATAGTACACTTGTAAAATCAGAAAATGGATTAAAAGAGAATACTCAATTAATAGCTCTTGATTCCAAATCGTTCATATTTAAAAAATTGAAAATAACAAGTGGTAGTAAAAATGTCCGAAACAATGCCGGCGTCGTATCGGATAAATTCAAACGTGATGGATTCAAAATCGGTGACCACTTGTTAGTTGCTAATTCATCATTGAGGATTAAAATTACAGGTTTTACACCCAGGGCAACTTTAAGTGCTCTTCCCGTGGTTTATATTTCACCAGACACTATTCAATCGCTGAATAAAGGTGTAACAAATGCTGTAGTATTCAAGAATACGTTAAATAATTCAAAAATACCAAAAGGGACTAATCAGTTAAGCATTGGCTCATTTATTAATAAAGTACCCGGATATAGTGCACAACAACTCACATTCAACTTGAATAGCTCCCTG
>NZ_NMTR01000064.1 GCF_002549775.1 Faecalibacterium langellae
GAACTTATCAAACATATTGATACACATATTGAGATGGACTTTATGGTTGTTTCAAGCTATGGTGGCGGGATTGTCAGCAGTGGTGAAGTAAAGATTCTTAAGGATGTAGATACTAATATCGAAGGGAGAGACGTTATTTTTATTGAAGATATCATCGATACGGGTCGTACGCTCCTTTATCTTCGAGATATGTTCAAATACCGCAAAGCAAGCTCAGTAAAAATTGCAACTCTTTTTGATAAGCCAGAGGGTCGCGTCGTGGATATTGAGGCTGATTATGTATGTTATGATGTCCCTAACGAATTTATTGTTGGTTTCGGACTAGATTATGATGAAAAATACCGTAACCTTCCTTACGTTGGTGTCCTAAAAGAAGAAATTTATAATAAGTAAAGGGCTAATTAACTTATGAATAATAAAAATAATAATAGCTTCTTACGGAATGCTTTCCTTTACATCGTAATGATTATTGCAGTTGTAACGGCAGTACAGTATTTTGTTGGAGAAAGTCAAAGTCCAAGTCAACAATTATCTTATACCCAGTTGATTAAGAAAATTGAAGATGGTAAGGTAAAATCAATTACCTATCAACCTAATGGTAGTATCATTGAAGTTAAAGGAGACTACAAAAAGGCTGAAAAGGTTGATAATGACCTAAGTTTGCCATTTTTAGGTGGGGCATCGTCAGAGACACAAAGATTTACATCAACTGTGCTTCATAATGAAACGATAATACAGGCATTACAGTCAGCTTCAGAAAAAGCTAATGTTAATATCAAAATGATACGTGAAAGTTCAAGTGGTACTTGGATTTCGTATCTCTTTAGTTACCTTCCTTTGATTGGTATTGCTATTTTTTTCATTTTTATGATGAATCAAGGTGGTAATCGCGGTGCCATGAACTTTGGCCGTAATCGTGCTAAAGCTCAGTCAAAAGAAAATATTAAAGTTCGCTTTACAGATGTAGCCGGTGCAGAAGAAGAAAAAGAAGAACTTGTAGAAATAGTAGATTTCCTCAAAAATCCACGTAAATATAAAGCTTTGGGTGCACGTATTCCTAAAGGAGTCCTCCTCGAAG
>NZ_NMTR01000065.1 GCF_002549775.1 Faecalibacterium langellae
TCTTTAGAGAGTGCTATTGCTGACAATCATGCACAATTAAAAGAGATTAATACAGTTGGTTATGGTTAACAGAAAGTAAAAGAAGACCACAAAAAAGATTTAGCTGATTATGATAAAGCAAAGGCTAAGTATAATGCTAAAGTGGCTGAAAAGCAGCAGCGGATAAAGTAAACTCTGCTTCTAAAGCATAGTATGATACTGATTAAGCTACTATGAAAAAGATATAGCTAAATATCAAGCTGATAAAAAACTTATGATGCAGTATTGTAAGAATGTAATAATCAAATATTGACTTATGGTTCTAAAGTATTCGAAAAAGCATCAGCAGATAAGACGACGGCTGAAACTAAAGGTAAGTATTATGCAGAAATATCTGTTTATAATATATCTAAAGTGTGCAATACGATAAAGATTTACAATAAAACTAAGCTAAGAAAGTACAGTATGATAAAGATAAAGTAGCCTATGACAAGCTTTTGATATTAAGGATGAAGAAGACGATGCTAAAGCTCAGTATGAAGTTTATCTTATGAAATACAATATAGACCTAGAGCAATACGCTAAAGAAGCTTATGATAAGTACATGAATGATAATGGTTTCCAAGATCTAAAAGATGTAGAAACTGTTCAAAATTTGACCTTTCAACGTGAAGATGGGGCTTCTGATATTGTAGCAACCAGTCCTTAGTCTAATAATGAGACTGAATTCATTCAAATTACATAGGTGACCAATTTGTTGTCACCTATGATAATTTGAATCAGTCAAGCATGCGTGAATATACGGATATGCATTTAATTAAGCATGTGATTAACTGTTATGAGATTTTGAGCCTTTCATCAAATGATGGCAAATGGGTTGTTGCAGTAGGTACGGACCTAACTACTCCAACACCAAAAGTGGTTGAAGTTCCAGCTAGACCGGTTGAACCAAAAACACCAGAAAAACCAACTGTTGTATGGCATAAGAATTATGTTATTGAGAGGGTATCATTTTTTACCACCTACACCACCGACTCCAGATACTGAAGTTCCTCAAGCTGAGTTGCCACAAACTGGTGAGCACACAAGAA
>NZ_NMTR01000066.1 GCF_002549775.1 Faecalibacterium langellae
AGCTGAGCTCTTGCCGTACAAAATTCCCGCATGGATTGCTGGAAAAGCCATGAAAATCATGTTTGCAAAAAATGAGCTGACCCGAAAAATTATGACCTTACACAATGATAAACAGGACATCTTCTATTGTTGTCAAAGTGTTTATCAAACCGGTCAGGAGTTAGGTGTGAAGATGCCCATTCTGGAAGCAAATATGAAGGGAATTTCACTTTAGGAGGTTTTATGATTCAACTCATCGTTAATGCATTTGTTGAAAAAGATAAGACAGTAGCAGTCGTTTAAGTCTTGTATGCTAGTAGCAATCACGAAAAAGTGAGAGCTAAGTATGAAGAGTTGATTGCTCAATATCCTGAAAACTATTTAGCTATCTATGATTTGCCGATGGATACGGATTTGAATACACTAAATCACTATCCGTCAGTGTGGATTGGGAAAGAGGAATTTGAATAAACCGACTGTCGGTTGTTAATTGATGTGAAACATCAAAAGAATATTGCACGTAAAACTAAAAAGAAGCGGACATAGGATTCGATTAAGATGAGCTAAACGTCCAATCTTTGATAGAATAAAATAAACAAAAAAAGAAAGGAACAAGGGCACTCGTATTCACTAAAACTGAATACGGGCTACGGACTTGGTCGAAAAGATAGTTTTTCCTAGAAGCTGACGCTTCTTCGTCTAAACTCCTATTTTGACTGTGTCCGCTTAACGCCCTTAATATCTTAATTATGATCGAACGTTACTCTCGCCCAGAAATGGCGAACATTTGGACTGAAGAAAATAAATACCGTGCTTGGCTTGAGGTGGAAATCTTGGCTGACGAAGCATGGGCTGAGTTGGGGGAAATCCCTAAGGAAGATGTGGCTTTGATTCGTGAAAAGGCGGACTTTGACATCGACCGTATTTTGGAAATCGAGCAGCAAACTCGTCACGATGTGGTTGCTTTCACACGTGCGGTTTCTGAAACTCTTGGCGAAGAGCGTAAGTGGGTTCACTATGGTTTGACGTCTACTGACGTGGTAGATACTGCCTATGGTTACCTCT
>NZ_NMTR01000067.1 GCF_002549775.1 Faecalibacterium langellae
CGACGATGGCCCTTTGAATGGTGTACTTCAAACCTTTCATATCACTAATGGACCTCTTCCATTCTTGACTGACCCATTGTGGGCTAAGTTCTCTATTATCTTTGTTAATATGTGGATTGGTATTCCATTTACAATGTTGGTCGCAACTGGTATCACCTTGATATTTCTAAAAATTCAGATCACTATTCAGCCTTGGCGCTTGGGAACTCAGAAAGTAACTTACTTCGTGTTGATAAAAATGGGAAGTTACAACCTGATTTGGCTAAAAAGTTGATGTGTCATCCGATGGTTTGACTTATACAGTGACTCTTAGAGATGGCTTGAAGTATTCAGATGGTACTAAGATTACTGCTGAGGACTTTGTCTATACTTGGCAACGTATGGTTGATCCTGCTACAGCTTCTGAGTATTCTTACCTCGCTTCAGATTCTCACCTTGTTAATGTTGCAGACATTATTGCTGGTAATAAGAGCGTTGATGAATTGGGTGTTAAGGCTGAGGGAAATAAAGTTATCTTTACCTTGTCAAATCCTTCTCCACAATTCAAAAGTCTTTTGTCATTCTCAAACTTTGTCCCACAACATAAGGAATTTGTAGAAAAGACTGGAAAACAATATGGAACGAAGTCTGACAAACAAATTTATTCTGGACCTTTCAAGGTTGAAAATTGGAATGGTACAAGTGGTAGCTTCAAACTTGTCAAAAATAACAATTATTGGGATGCAAAGCACGTCAAAACAAAGACAATCAATATTCAAACGGTTAAAAAACCTGATACAGCTGTCCAAATGTATAAACAAGGTCAACTTGACTTTGCAAGCATTTCAAGTACGTCAGCAATCTTTAACTCAAATATAAAGAACAAAGATGTTGTTACAGTTCCAGAAGCAACAACAAGTTATATGACTTATAATGAAACTGGTAAAGTTAAAGGTCTAGATAATCTTAAAATCCGTCAAGCTCTCAACCTTGCTACCGACCGTAAAGGTATTGTCGAAGCTGCGGTTGATACAGGCTCAGTTCCAGATCGGTCCAATGG
>NZ_NMTR01000068.1 GCF_002549775.1 Faecalibacterium langellae
AGGAGATTGATTGATGTATATCGGCCTGATTTCATGGCTAGTCTTATTGGTCACTTTAAATTTGTGGCGGGAATGATGGTGGGTGAGAAGCGTAGGAGTCAACTGGGTTCATGTGACTATGATTGTGGTGACGGTCACTTGGTTTCTCTGCGTTTATCAACTGTTGGAGACTATCGAGGTTTGGAGAGCTTGGTTATCCGTATCCTACATTCTGAACGTCGGGAATTAGTGTATTGGAATCAAGGAATCCAGCCTATTAAGGATGCCTTGGATTATAGAGGACTGTATCTCTTTGCGGGTCCCGTAGGTTCTGGGAAGACCACACTTATGCATGAGTTGGTTCAGGAGCGTTTTAAGGGGCAGCAGGTAATTTCGATTGAGGATCCTGTTGAAATCAAACAGGATAATGTCTTGCAACTCCAGGTTAATCAGGCGATTGATATGACCTATGATAGTTTGATTAAGCTATCTCTACGTCACCGTCCAGATGTTTTGATTATTGGGGAGATTCGGGATAAGGAGACTGCCCGGGCAGTTATTAGAGCTAGTCTAACAGGGGTAACTGTTCTTTCAACTATTCATGCTAAGAGTATTGCTGGCGTTTACGAACGTCTCTTGGACCTTGGCGTAGATAAGTCTGAGTTGGATAATGCTCTACAAGGCATTGCCTACATGCGTTTGATCAAGGGAGGAGGTGTGATTGATTTTGCCAGAGAAAATTTCCAAAACCATTCGTCGACCAACTGGAATCAGCAGTTGGAAGGTTTGGTTAAACAAGGATGTCTCACTGAGAGGGATATCCAAGGGGAAAAAATTAAAGATTAGTCAGCAAGTTAAGGTTATCCAGCTCTTCAAACAACTTTTAAAGGCCGGTTTTACCTTAACTGAAATCGTAGCCTTTTTGGAGCGAAGTCACTTGCTGAAAGAAACATCCTTGTCTCTTATGAAAGAGAGTTTAATACGCGGTGATAGGTTGTATCAGATGTTAGCGTTAGTGGGGTTTTCGGACAATATTGTTACTCAGATTTCTCTTGCTAGA
>NZ_NMTR01000069.1 GCF_002549775.1 Faecalibacterium langellae
CCGCGATAGATAGTAGCCAAAAAACTCATCATAATAACAATTAGTTTTACATAACGTTCAGTGGCTTCTTCTAATTGCGTCGTATTGATTGCAATAACAACGTACTTAGCATCAGGATAGAAACTATTATCTATTTTTTCAGTAATCAAGCGATAATTTTCCGTTTGATCAAAATAGTTCTGAGCACTTCCCTTACTAATAACATCAATAGTATTTTTATCTATTGGTAAATTAGATAAGCTAGAAAATTTGTCGACAACGTTTAGGAGCTTTCCATTCTTATCAATAACTAACACACTAGTATTAGCTGCTACAGTCAAATCATGAGGAGCATCTTCGATTTTTGATTTGGTCTTTTTAGATTTTGTCTTATAAACACTCGAATTAGGTATTTTGTCTAGCGATATGCTTTGCTATCATACTCCTGATAGATAGTTGCCGTATTATTTTGATCTACATCAGAAGTCAGAAAAAATTCGCATTTTAGCATTTCCATTTCCAAATAAGAATTGGTCTTAGTTACTGCTGCTTTCAGACTAGAGTTAACATTGGAATAAACTCCATAACTGAGAATCTGCAATATCATAACAGTCATGATAAGGAAAATACCAGAAAAAGTTGCAAAGAAATGGATGAAGGACTTAAAGCCGTCTGACTTGATTCTCCTGAAAAGATAATTGAAAAATTTAGTCAGCATTCTTCAAAATATACCCCACACTTCTTAAGGTTTGTAGGTTGGTAGCAAAATCAGTCCCCCTAAATTTCTTACGAATTTTCGAAACATAAACTTCAACAACAGAGACATTGGTATCACTATCGAATCCCTAAAGACGATCAAAGATTTGCGACTTGGGCAAAATAACGTTTTGATTTTGTAGGAAGTAGACTAATAAATCAAATTCTTTACCAAGAAGTTCTACTTCTTTATCACCCACATAAGTTGAATTTGTAGAAAGGTTGACACAAACATCTCCAAAAGAAAAAGTATTTTGATCAAATTTACCAGAACGTTTCAAAAGTGCCTGAATACGCATCTTC
>NZ_NMTR01000012.1 GCF_002549775.1 Faecalibacterium langellae
CAACCCCAAAGAGGATGGGCTCCATACAAAAAAGCTAGCCGCTTCGCTTAACGCTTTTTTGTGTTCCGCCATTTCAAGGCCCCTCAGCCGCTGCGGCGGCAGCTCCCCGCAGGGGAGCGGGTGCGCCCTCTCCGTCACCTTCGGTGACACCTTGTCACCTTTTTTGTCGCTGCGCGACATCTTCCCCCGACCGGGGGAAGTCTTTCAAAGGGAGAGGCAAGAAGCACTCCCATTACGCCCTTGGCTCCCTTTCAAAAGAAAAGCAAGAAGCGTGCCCTCCACGCTCTTGGCTCTCCCTTTGGGAGAGCTGGCAAACCCGAAGGGTTTGACTGAGAGGGTTTGCTTCTCGCCGAGCTGCGGGTTCCCCGCTGGCGCGACGCTCCCGCAGGGAGCCAGCGACAGCAGATGCCGGTTGCCGTTACGGCCCTTCCCGTGAAAAAGCAACACCGGAATGACCGCAGTCATTCCGGTGTTGCAATAAAAAATAATATTTCCACTAATATTGCCAAAGCGAACGCGTCGGCAATTCTAAATCGTTAATGCTTTCTCCGGCCTATAACATACCACGGTAGATACATGATCACCAGTGCTGCCGCGATGGCAGGCAGAAAGCCCAGGATATAATACTTCTCGCCCAGCGCGGCGGTGAACGCGCTGGTGATGACGTTGCCATAGGGGTTGTTCAGAAAATAAAAGTTCGTCTGCAAGGGCTTGTTCAAAAAGTAGATGGGCAGGGCCGAACCGAACAGAAACGCCAGCACCATGGGCACCCGGCGCACGCTGGGCCGGTAGCCGCCCGCCACCAGCAGCACCGGGTAGAGCACCAGCAGGGCATGGATGCTCACCGAGTGCAGGTTGATGAGGGTCCACCAGCTGGGCACGTCCCGCCAGCTGGGGCACAGCAGCGCCAGCATGGCCCCGGGGATGCACAGGGCGTAGAGCTCCTCCTTGCACCAGTTCTGGTCCGTGACGGTGCAGTACAGGCAGACGAACACATTGATGCTGCACAGGTGCAGCGGCAGATAGCTCCAGTTCCACTGGCCGGTCAGGGCCATGCCCAGCAGCAGGGCGGCTTCGTCGGCCAGCAGGGCTGCCGTCACGCCCACGAGGATGCGCCGCCGCGTGCGTGCCCCGGCCCGGCGGTACCACACCGCCATGCCGAGGATGAACAGCGCCGACACCGCCAGCTCCACGAGATGCACCGTGCCGAACAGCGGGTAGCACTCGTACCCGGGGCCGAACTCGGCCGCTGTGATATCGTAAGATTTCCAGAAATCGCTCACACGTTTCACCGCCTTTTGGCCCTATCCTAGCGCACATCTCTCCAAAAGGAAAGACTTTTTTGCAAAAAAGCGCAAAAGCGGGTGCATTCTGGGCCGCAGTGTGGTATCTTATAAAATAGTATACACAAATACGCCGCAACGGCGCACAAAGGAGAGGAAAGTATATGACACTGGAAACTGGTATCCGCGGCGAGCAGAGCGTGCTCGTCACCGCGGCCAACACTGCAAAGACCATGGGAAGCGGCACGCTGGACGTGTTCGCCACCCCCGCGCTGGTGGCTCTGGCTGAAAAGACCTGCTGGATGAGCGTGGCCGACGCACTGGACGAAGGCAATGGCTCGGTGGGCACCAAGCTGGAGCTGGAGCACACCGCTCCCACCCCCGTGGGCATGACCGTCACCTGCGAGAGTGAGCTGGTGGCCGTGGAAGGCCGCAAGCTGACCTTCAAGGTCACCCTGCACGACGAAAAAGGCCCGGTGGGCGGCGGCACCCACGAGCGCTTTGTCATCAATAACGCCAAGTTCGCGGCGAAGGCGGAGGCGAAGAAGGGGTAAAAAGAAAAACGCGCTCGCCCTCTCAGTCACCTTCGGTGCCAGCTCTCCCAAAGGGAGAGCCACGGGCTTAGCCGTTACGCTTCTTGCCTCCCCCTTCGGGGGAGGTGGCATTGCGAAGCAATGACGGAGAGGGTTATTCTTCATCCTTTTTCTCCGGTTGTCCCAACCGTATCGGCGGCAGGTCCGCGTCCAGCAGCTGCTGTTCGGCGCGCACCTGCGCGTCCTGCAAAAGCTGCGCCGCCTGCACACTGGCGCGGAACAGCTCAAAGTACATCGCTTTATAATCCGGCGCGGCGCTCACCCCCCTGCTGTGTTTGTGGGGATAGTCTTTCCCGCACAGCGGGCGGTGATGCGCCGCCGGAAACAAGAAAAAAGAGGAATCCGTTATGAAAAACAAAAATCTATCCTGGTTCGCGGCGCTGCTGGTGTTCGCGCTGCTGCTGTGGTGCACCGCTGTCACCCCCGGCAAGATCGCGGACCCGTCCACCTACACCTGCTCGGTGTACAGCACCATCTTCTCGCTGCTGCCGCCGGTGATCGCCATCGTGCTGGCGTTGAACACCAAGGAAGTCTACACCTCCCTGCTGGTGGGCATCGCGTCCGGTGCACTGCTGTACGCCAACGGCAATCTGGAGCTGGCCATCAACACCCTGTTCTTCAACGAAGACGGCGGCATGGTGGCCAAGCTTTCCGACAGCAGCAATGTGGGCATTCTGGTCTTTCTGGTCATGCTGGGCATTCTGGTGGCCCTGATGAACAAGGCCGGCGGCTCGGCGGCCTTCGGGCGCTGGGCGTCCACCCACATCCACTCCCGGGCCGGTGCGCAGTTTGCCACCCTGCTGCTGGGCGTGATGATCTTTGTGGACGACTACTTCAACTGCCTGACCGTCGGCTCTGTCATGCGCCCGGTCACCGACCGGCAGAAGGTCTCCCGCGCAAAGCTGGCCTACCTGATCGACGCCACTGCGGCCCCGGTGTGCATCATTGCACCGGTGTCCAGCTGGGCGGCTGCCGTTACTTCCTCAGTGCCGGAAGGCTCCGGTATCAACGGCTTTACCATGTTCCTGCGCACCATTCCTTATAACTACTATGCCCTGCTCACGCTGGTGATGATCCTGTTCCTTATCTTTACCGGCACCGACTTCGGCCCCATGCAGCTCAACGAGCGCAACGCCGTCAACGGCGACCTGTTCACCACCGCCGACCGTCCCTACGGCGACGACGTGGACGATGGCAGCTCCACGGCGGGCCATGTAGCAGACCTGATCGCCCCGGTGCTGGTGCTGATCGCGGCCTGCATCTTCGGCATGATCTACACCGGCGGCTTCTTTGAGGGCGTGGACTTCGTCACCGCCTTTGCGGACTGCAACGCTTCGGCGGGCCTTGTGCTGGGCAGCAGCATTGCCCTGCTGTTCACCTTCATCTTCTACCGCGTGCGCAATGTGATGACCTTCCAGGACTTCGCTGCCTGCATCCCCGAGGGCTTCAAGGCCATGGTCAGCCCCATGCTGATCCTCTCCCTCGCATGGACCCTGTCCGGCATGACCGGCCTGCTGGGCGCAAAGTACTATGTTGCAAACCTGCTGAACGGCTCTGCCGCTGCCCTGCAGTACATGCTGCCGGTCATCATCTTCCTTGTGGCAGTGTTCCTTGCCTTTGCCACCGGCACTTCCTGGGGCACCTTCTCCATCCTCATTCCCATCGTGTGCCATGCCTTCCCGGATGGTGAGATGCTGGTCATCTCCATCGCGGCCTGTCTGTCCGGCGCGGTGTGCGGTGACCACTGCTCCCCCATCTCGGATACCACCATCATGGCGTCCGCCGGTGCCCACTGCAGCCACGTGAACCATGTGTCCACCCAGCTGCCCTACGCCATCACGGCGGCAGCCTGCGCGGCGGTGTGCTATGTCATCACCGGCATTGCACAGGCATTCCTCGGTGCAAGCGCCAGCCTTGTCACCTCGCTCATCCTGCTGGCTGTGGCCATTGCAGTGGAGCTGGCCGTGCTGAGCGTCATCCGCGTGCGTACCGGCAAAGCGGCAAAGAAAGCTTGACCGAGAAAGCGCAATTTCCCTTTGCGCCGCGGGCAAAACGTGGTATACTGAAAGAAAATGAACTTTCGGAGGCGCACGACCCATGCTGGAACAGGCATTTCAGGACGTATACACCAAATTCAAGCTGCATTTTTACCAGAACATTTTTCAGCGTTTTGCCACCCGGGAAGCGACCCTGACCACGGTGGAATCCTTCTGCATGGAAGGCATCATGGCCATGGGCGAGCCCACCATTGCCGAGTTTTCGCGCATGATGCAGATCTCCACCCCCAACGCGGCGTATAAGATCGGCAGTCTGGTGAAGAAGGGCTATGTGGAAAAGATCCAGTCCACCACCGACCGGCGCGAATACAACCTGCGTCCCACCCAGAAGTATATCGATTACTACAACATCAGCTATTCCTACCTGCACACCGTAGTGGAGCGCGCCCGCGAGCGTTTCTCCCCTGAGGACTGCGCAAAGCTGGAAGAGATGCTCACCATCGTGAGCGACGAGCTGATGCCGGAACTGGACCTGCCCAAAAAGAACGCAGAATAAGCAAAAAACCTCCCGGTCGCTGGCCGGGAGGTTTTTTGTGTATCGTTACTTCTGCTCTTTATCCACCACCTGGATCTTGCCCTTCTTCCACAGCACATAGGAAGTGAGGATGCCGATGGGCAGCATCACGATGATGAAGATGCCCACAAGGCCGCCCAGCGCCGCGCCGTAGCCCGCCAGACGGGCCGCGAGGGAGAGCACCGTCATGATGATGAGCACCGGCAGCACGCCCTTGATACCGCCCTTGACCACCTTATTGCCGCTGGCAGAGCTGGCGAACAGGCCCAGCGCCATGGAGCCGAACAGGGCCGGCAGCAGGTAGCCGGAAGCCGTCTTGACGGCGGGCAGCTCGAACACCGGGCTGATGAAGGAAGCGCACACCGCCGCCAGCGTCAGGATGGCAACGGTCATCAGGGACGAGACCGCCACAGCCACCGAGGCAATGGCTTCACCCTCCGGGGTGTTGGGCTGCTTCTTGGTCAGGTTCATGGCGTTGGCTGCCACGGGCAGCTTCAGGTTCATGATGTTGCCAGTGATAAAAGCCAGGTACGCCGAGCAGCCCAGAATGGGGGTGTAGCTCAGCGCTTCCGAAAAGCCCACCGGGATATAGATGAGCAGGATGGAAAAGGTGTTCACGTTGAACACCTCGCCCAGACTCGGGATGCTGTCGTAGGCGGCCAGCACCACGAAAGGCAGCGCCACCATGTAGATGAGGGCGATCAGGGTGCCCACGCGGCCCCAGCGGTGCGCCCAGCTCTGGAAGGAATCCATTTTGGTCTCGGTCTTTGCTTTGCTCATGTTCCTGCCCTCCTTACCCGAAAATGCGCACCCATGCCAGCGACGAGATCAGGCCGCCCAGCATGGAGAATGCCATCACAAAGTTGTTCAGCCACGCAAGGCCCGGGCGCTTTGCCAGCACGCCCACGCCCACTGCGATGACAAGGCCGGTGATCATGACAGCCGCCTGCACGTTATCCGTGAACAGCAGGATGGGGATGTATACGGAAAACATCACCAGCATGAACACGCCGGAGAGCACGTTTTTCCAGGTGCTGCCGCCGTTATCGGCAGCGGAGCGGTCCACGCTCTTGCACAGCTTTTTGCCGAAGGGCAGCAGGATGAGAAAGCCGCTCAGCATACCCACGCTCATCAGGATCATCACCACGCCGAACTGGCGGCCGGTGGCGCTTTCCAGCATTTCGGCCGAGGATGCATAGCCCAGCACCTGCGCGATGGAGCTGGAGATCATGGTTTCATACGACAGCGAGCCGATGACCGAAAGCCGCCACCATGCCCACACACTGCCCAGCACCGCAATGAGCACGAACAGGCCCACCACGATGGAAAGGCTGGGCACGATGGAAAACACAAGGCTGGATTTGATGACGTTGCTCAGCTCTTTGCGGGTGATGCCCAGTTCCAGGCAGTGGTCGTAGGCCTTTTTCAGATACACCAGCGAGAACGCCGCGATGTAGACAAGGCCGCCGATGACCAGCGCCAGCAAAAGCGGGCTCTGGATGATGTCTTTCATGGTTGCCATGAGATTGTCCCTCCCTCAAATACACTCCGGACGAAAAAAGGCGGGTGTTTTGTGCCCGCCGTCCTTGCGATACGGACAGGATACCGGAAAAAGCCGTGCTTGTCAAATAAGTAACACTAAAGCACGGGCGGTGGTTTGGGCAGATTTTTGCCGCGAAAACCGGCAAAGAAGCTTTACTGCGTTAAAATAATAAAGTGATGACCGCCGGTCACTTTGCATCCGTTGAAAGTTGCATAAAAAACAAAGAAAAATTTTGTCGTTCTGCTGAAAACAGCGCCCGCCCGGCCCTTGCAAACGCCGTAAAACCTGTTATAATACAAGCATCAACATATCGAAGAAATGGGTTTTTCTGCGGCAGTGCGGCCGCAGCCGAAGGACCCTGCGAGATTTTTGAGGGAAAGACCAATGGAACATGTGACCGAACAACAATTGACACGGCAGCAGAGCCCCGTCTGGCGGGCCCTGCGTGCCGCTGCACCCCAGACCATCCCGGTGCTGGCGGGCTATTTTGTGCTTGGCATGGGCTACGGCATCTACGTGCAGTCGCTGGGGCTGCCGGTGTGGATGCCCATGCTCATGGGCACGGTGGTGTATGGCGGCTCGCTGGAATTTGTTCTGGCAAGCCTGCTGCTCAGCGCGTTTTCACCGCTCTCCGCCTTTTTGATGGCCCTGATGATTCAGGCCCGGCACCTGTTCTACGGCCTTGCCATGCTGGAGCGCTACAAGGGCTACGGCCTGCGCAGCTTTTACATGATCTTTGCCATGAGTGACGAGACCTTCTCCATCACCTGCTCGGCGGAACCGCCTGCGGGGGTGGATAAGGGCTGGTTCATGTTTTTCATCACCCTGCTGGACCAGTTCTACTGGGTGGCCAGCGCGGGCCTTGGCGCGGCGGTGGGGTCCATCCTGCCCTTCAGCACCGAGGGCGTGGACTTCGTCATGACGGCTATGTTCACGGTCATCTTCCTCAACCAGTGGGAAAAGAGCAAGCAACACTACAGCGCCTTCATTGGCTTGGCCGCACCGCTGGTGTGCCTGGCCATTTTCGGCTCCGGCAGCTTCCTGCTGCCGTCCATGGGCTGCATTTTGGTGCTGCTGCTGGCCCTGCGCAAGCCCATTGAAAAAGCCGAGGGCACCGAGCCGGAAGCCGAAAAGAAAAACGAGGAGGTGGGCGCATGACCGCACTTCAGATGGGCCTGACCATTGCGGTGTGCACCGCCGCCACCATGATCACCCGCTTTCTGCCGTTCGTGGTGTTTTCGTCCAAAGACCAGCAGCCGCCCGAGGTGGTGCGGTATCTGGGCCGGGTGCTGCCCGCCGCCATCTTCGGCATGCTGATCGTTTACTGCCTGAAAAGCGTCACTCCGTTTGCGGGCAGCCACGGCATCCCGGAGGCCATTGCTCTGCTGGTGACGGTGGCCCTGCACAAGTGGAAGCACGAAACGCTGCTCAGCGTGGCGGGCGGCACCCTGTGCTATGTGCTGCTGGTGCAGCTGGTGTTTTGAAAAACGCAAAGCGCTGCCGCGCAGGGGAATTCCTGTACGGCAGCGCTTATTTATTTTGCCGGGAACTGCGCTTCGAAGTCCGCAAATTCCTGCGGGCGGGTCAGGCAGACAAAATATCCCGCCGGGTCGCGGTAGATACCGTGTTTTCCCCGCAGGAAGCCGGGCCGCAGTTCCTTTACCAGAAAATAGTCTGCCTCCGGGTCGTCGGCATAGCGGATGCCGACGGTTTTGCCCGGCACAAAGCCGGAAGGCCCGTAAAAGGCGGGATCGCCTTCCAGCACGGCTGCACCAAAACCGCGTTCCGCGGCTTTCTGCAGTGCAGTGTCCAGCAGCAGGCGGCCAAGGCCCTGCCGCTGCATCTCCGGTGCGATGCACAGCGGGCCGACATTCAGCACCGGCAGGACGCTGCCATCGTCCAGCGCCGCATCGGCCCGGACGGCGGCAAACTGCCCAATGAGCCTGCCGTCCTGTTCCAGCACAAGGGCGAGGTCCGGCACAAAGGCCGGGTCCTGCCGCAGGCAGTGCAGAACAAAATGCTCCATACAGCCCGGGCGGTAAACATTCCAGAATGCATCCCGCACAAGGCTCTCCACGGCGCGGTAGTCGGCAGGCACTTCCTGCCGGATGGTCATTGATGTTTGCTTCATTGGGGTTCCTCCTTTCCGTCTCTGTGCCCAGCGTAACACGCAATTCTGTATAAAAATGTACCCGCGGCATTTCCGTTTCGGGGAAATGCTGCGAGTACATTGCGGTATCGGGCAAAGCCGTGTCCTTTTTGCGGTTTTGTGCTTACTTGCGGCCGTAAAGAATGCCCATGCCGGAGATCATCCACGGGGTGCGCACATAGCCGGGCACGAAGTCCAGCTTCTGTTCCAGATTGCCAATAAAGTGCACCTCGGTGATGCCCTCGGCCTGCAGCTGCTTCACGAATTCGTCCATGTCGCCGTACAGGCCCTTCTGAGAGAACATGTCCTGGAAGGAGAATGTGCCGCCCTTTTTCACCACACGCAGCGCTTCCCGCACCACGTCGCGCTTGTCCTTGGCGGTGCGCACCTCGTGGAACACAAAGTTGGAGACAGCGGCATCAAAGCTCTCGTCCGGGTAGGCCAGATGGGCGGCGTCGCCCTTCTCAAAGGTGATGCGGTCGGCCACGCCCTCAGCCTTGGCATTGCGCTCGCACTGGTCTTTGGCGTAGTTCCACTCGGCACCCCAGTAGTCCATGCCGGTGAGCTGTGCTTCCGGGAAGGCTTTGGCACAGCGGACGGTCAGCGCGCCGGCACCGCAGCCGATGTCCAGCAGTTTGCCCTTGCCGTCCCAGTCCAGATGCCGCACCAGATGTTCGTGGACTTTCGCCATCATGTTGCCCTTGCCGAAGGCGAACTCCTCATGGCAGCGGTACATGTAAGCGCCGTAGGCCAGCAGAATGATGCCGAGGACTGCCAGCACCACTGCCAGCACAGTCTTGTGCAAGCCGATGCCGCAGGCAGGCCCTGCCGCCAGCAGCACCGCGCCGCCGCCGAACAGCGGCGGGAACATCTTCTCCGGGACCCAGTTGCCGTAGTTGGTTTGCGTATTCATCATGATACCTCCCTGCTCGGTTGATATCATCATGTTAGCATAAACAAACCGCGCTGTCAATGCCGCGCAGCGGCTCAGTGATAGAAGGTGTCGAAGTTTACCTGACGGTAGAAACGCTGCTGCAGCTGGTCAAAGCTTTCGCAGTTCTGGGCCAGCAGCCACATGCTCTTGGTCACCACGGCTTCAATGGTCATGTCGTGGGCCTCCAGGAAGCGGAAGCGGTTCTTCACCCGCTTGCCCACCTCGTAAACGCCCACGTCGCTGCCCTCATAGGTGACCTGGGTGGTCAGGATGAGCACCTTGCGAGTCTTGTCGTAGTCGCCCAGCCCTTCGGCAAAGGCGTCCATGAGCTGCTGCGGGATGCCGCCCACGCCAAAGCTCTCCACGATGACGCAGTCGTACAGGCGGAAAATCTCGGGGATGAGGTCCGGCGACATGCCGGGCGTCAGCTTGAGCAGGAACACCTTCGGGTCCAGTGCGCGGCCAAACTCTACCGGGCCGGTGGGCCACGGCGACGGGATATACCGCACCAGCCGGTCGCCCTGCACCAGCGCCAACTCCGGGAAGTTGACCGAGGCAAAGGCGTCGTAGCTGATGGTCTTGTTTTTCTTGGCGCGGGTGCCCGCGATGACGTGCCCGCCGAACACCACCATGACGCCGCGGCTGCCCGGGTCCAGCGCGCAGATGACGCTGTCGCGCAGGTTTTTCTTCGCGTCGGTGATCTCGTTGGAGATGGGCTGCTGGGCACCGGTGAGGATGATGGGCTTGTCCGCGTTCTGGATGAGATAGGAGAGCGCCGCCGCCGAGTAGGCCAGCGTGTCGGTGCCGTGGCAGATGATGAAGCCGTCGTACAGGGCGTAGTTCTCCTGCACGGCCTTGGCCATCATGAGCCAGTGCTCCTGGCCGAGGTCGGTGCTGTCGATGCTGCACAGGGCCAGCGTTTCCGGGACGCACAGGTCGTTCAGCTCCGGCAGGTGGGCCAGAAGTTCTTCGCTGGTGAGCACGGGCTTCAAGCCCTGCGGGGTGCGCACGCTGGCAATGGTGCCGCCGGTGGTGATGAAAAGAATGCGCTGTTTGGACATAAAAGAAAGCCTCCGTGGCAGAAAATCAGGTGACTCCGTAAGTATAGCACACCCTTTTCCGCTTGAAAAGTGCCCGCCTGCGGCAAAAAACAAATTTTTGCGACCCGGTCACAGAAGTTTGGGGGAATTTGGTGTATACTAAAGAAAATGATAAAAGGAGAATGTTATGCCCAAGATTGTGATTATCGGTTCCGGCCCGGCGGGCGTATCCGCCGCGCTGTACGCTGTCCGCGCCGGTGTGGATACCACGGTGCTCACCAAAGGCCCCGGTGCGCTGGACCGCGCCGAAAAAATTGAAAACTATTACGGCTTTGCCGAGCCGGTCTCCGGTGCGGAACTGGAACGCCGCAGCATCGAGAATGCAAAGCGCCTTGGTGTGAGATTCGTCACAGCCGAAGCCGTGGGCCTGACCTATACGGATCAACTCACCGTAGAAACAGTGGATAAAAATTACCCGGCGGACGCTGTGATCCTTGCCACGGGTGCATCCCGGGCGGTGCCGCGCATCCCGGGCCTTGCCGGGTTGGAGGGGCACGGCGTGAGCTATTGCGCCGCCTGCGACGCCTTTTTCTACCGTGGAAAGGACGTGGCGGTGCTGGGCAGCGGCGAGTACGCCCTGCACGAGGTGCAGGCTCTGCTGCCGGTGGCAAAAAGTGTTGCCCTGCTGACCAACGGCGCACCGCTGACGGTGGACTTCCCGCCGGAGGTCACAGTCTATCCGCAGGCCGTGGAGGCTGTTCTGGGCGAAACCGTTGTCACCGGCGTGCAGCTGTCCGGCGGTGTGCAGCTGCCTGTCAGCGGTGTATTTGTGGCACTGGGCGTGGCGGGCAGCACCGCACTGGCTAGGAAGATCGGCGCAGAGGTGGACGGGAACCGCATCGTGGTGGACGAAAAAATGCAGACCACCGTGCCCGGCCTGTATGCGGCGGGCGACTGCACCGGGGGCCTTCTGCAGGTGGCAAAGGCCGTGTATGAGGGCGCGCAGGCGGGCACTGAAGCCGCCAAGGCCCTGCGGAAAGGATGAAGTATATGCCGGAAAAAACGAATGACCACCGCGGGTGCCTTGCCTGCGGCTTCCCCTTCTGGGACGACCTGACGCCCGACGAGCAGGACATGCTCTGCCGCTATACCCGACCGGTGCACTACGCAAAAGGGGCACGGGTACACAGTCCGCTGGAAAGCTGCGTGGGCATCCTGCTGCTGCGGTCGGGCCAGCTGCGGGCCTACCTGCTCTCGGAGGATGGGCGGGACGTGACCCTTTACCGCCTGTTCGGCGGCGAGGTGTGCATTCTGTCGGCGTCCTGCGTGATGGACTCGGTGAACATCGATCTGTACATCGACGCCGAGGAGGACACCGAGGCCTATTGCATCAGTGCAGGCGTGTTCCGCAAACTGATGCAGCAGAACGTCCATGTGCGCTGCTATGCCTACCAGATGACGGCGGAACGCTTCTCCGACAGCATGTGGACCATGCAGCAGGTGCTGTTCATGAGCGCGGACCGCAGGCTTGCCATCTTCCTTTCCGACGAGCTGGCCAAAACCGGCGGCGATGAGGTGCGCATGACCCACGACCAGATCGCAAAGTACATGGGCTCTGCCCGCGAGGTGGTGAGCCGGATGTTGAAGTATTTCGCGCAGGAAGGCTGGGTGCGCCTTTACCGCGGCGGCGTGCAGGTGCTGGATAAGAAAAAGCTGCAGCAATTGGCGAGAGGGCAGTAAAAAAGAGGACGATGCGATGCATCGTCCTCTTTTCACGTTTCAGGGTCAGCCTTTGCAGCCCTGTTCTTCCCAGTCGCCGAAATCGCTGGCGTCAGCGATCTTGGTGGGGTCGAACTTGCCGGTTTCGTCCCTGGGGGCTTCGGCGGGGCCGGCCTCCACGGGGTTCGGGTTCGGGGCCTCCGGGTCATACACCGGCTTCTCGCCGTCTTTGGCGGGCAGGGTCACCGGCTCATTTGCAGCCGGGGCAGCAGGTTCGTCCGCTGCTTCTGTGGGCGGTTCGGCAGCAGGAGCTTCCGGCGCGGCTTCTTCGGCGGGCGCAGCAGCTTCGGCCTTGGCCTCGCCCTCGGCGTAGGCTTCGGCGGTCTTTGCAGCCTCCTTGGCGTCCAGCTCGGCGTCCTCCGGGAACTCTACTTCCTCCACATGGAGCGGGTCTTTCTGGTTCAGGATCTTGTCCAGTGCCACAATGGCAGCACCGGTAACGGCCACCGCAGCGGCCGTGCCAAGGATACGAAACAGTGTTTTCATGCCGGGACCTCCTTGAAAGATCAGATCAAGAGAATGTTACCACATCGTTCAGCGGCTTTTCGGCAGGCTCCACCGAAATGGCGGTGAGCACCGGGCCTTTGCCGCGGTAGATGTTATGGAACTTGTAGCCTACCTTTGCGGTCACCCGCACCCATGCGCGCTGCTCCAGCGCCTTGTAGCCATCGTAGCTGCAGGGAAAGCCAACGAACTGGATGTCCTGCACGCAGCAGGTCATGGCGAAACGGCCCGGCACGAAGCTGTTCTTGCCCGCGCGGTTGGTCTGGCACACCTGTGCCAGGAACTTGACCGTCTTGCCGGTGTACTTCTGGGGTTCGTCCTGGCAGTCCATATACCAGATGCCAAAGTCGTCGTCCTGGATCTCGATCACGTCTGCGTTCACATCGAAGGGCAGCGGGTCGGGGATGTCGTCGTAGGCCACGCTGCCGTCGGCGAACTCGTAGGCGATGTCGCACTTGCGGGATGCCTGACGCACCAGCTTGTGCAGCTCCTGACGGGCGGCATCGTTGTTCACGGCCTCAGCGCGGTTGAACACGATCAGCTCACTGCGGGCGATCTTGTCCAGCAGCAGGCTGCGCATGGAGTTGTCGCGGGCATAGGTCAGGGCGGTGGTGCCGTCAGCGGTGGCGATGCACTGGTATACGATCCAGCTCTCGGGCAGGGCCTCGGCCAGGTCCTGCAGCAGCCACATGCCGTTGTACTCGATGACCACGCGGCCTGCGCCGGATTCCTTCTCCAGCTTTGCCAGGTTCTGCGGGTTCAGCTCGGCCTTGTCCTCGATGACCTTCACGGTCACGCCGGGGAAGGCAAACTTTTTGGGGTTGTATTCTTCTTCGCCTTCCTCGCAGATCAGCAGCAGGGTCTTGTCGCCGGAGTCGAAGTTGGGGTCTTCAAAGGTCTCCTGAATGAATTTGGTCTTGCCGCTTTCCAGAAAGCCCACAAACAGGTAGACCGGAATTTCTTTTGCCATAAGTGATGGTTTCTCCTTCTTATTTTAACGCTCAGCAGCCGAACAGCTCAGCAATGGCCTTCTCGTTCAGCTTGGAGCCGATGACGACCAGCTTGCCGCCCACGTCAGCACCGCGGGCACGCACTTCCCACTCGCCGGGCACATAGTCGAACTCCAGCCAGCCGTCGGCACCGCCGTCCACGATGCCCTTGCTGCGCAGGATCATGCCGTAAGCGCCGGTGTCCAGCTCGGTGAGGGCGTGCTCCACTTCGGCCTTGGTGAACTTGCGGGCCGTCTCGACGCCCCAGCTGGTGAACACCTCGTCGGCGTCGTGGTCATGATGATGGTGATGATGACCGCAGCAGCAGTGGTCGCCGTGCTCGTGGTCGTGCTCGTCATGGTCATGATCTTCGTGATCGTGGTGATGATGCTCGTGCTCATCATGGTCGTCATCATCGTCGTCGTCGTGATGATGGTGGCCGCAGCAGCAATGATCGTCGTCTTCGTCATCATGGTGGTGATGATGCTCATGCTCGTCGTGGTCATCATCCTCGTCATCGTCGTCGTCATCGTGATGATGGCCGCAGCTGCACACGCCGTTCTCATCGTAGTGATGGTGGTGGTGATGATGTTCTTCTTCCTCATCCTCGTGGGCGTGTTCCTCATTGGCCTTGGCTGCCATGGCGATCAGCTCTGCCTTGAAGTCGTCCTTGGTGGACATGGCCTTCAGGATCTGCTCACCGGTCAGGTCGTCCCATGCGGTGGTGACGATGGTAGCGGTGGGGTTCTTCTCGCGCAGCATGGCTACGGCAGCGGCGATCTTCTCCTCGCTGGCGGTCTGGGTGCGGCTGAGCAGGATGCAGCTTGCGTGGCTGATCTGGTCATCGTAGAACTCGCCGAAGTTCTTCATATACATCTTGACCTTGTTCACATCGGCCACGGTGACAAAGCTGTTCAGCTGCACGTCCAGGTGCTCGGCCACGCCTTCCACAGCGCGGGTCACGTCGGAGAGCTTGCCCACGCCGGAGGGCTCGATGACGATGCGGTCGGGGTGGTACTGCTCCACCACCTGCTGCAGAGCGGTTCGGAAGTCGCCCACCAGCGAGCAGCAGATGCAGCCGGCGTTCAGCTCGTTGATCTGGATGCCGCTTTCCTTCAAAAAGCCGCCGTCGATGCCGATCTCGCCGAACTCGTTCTCGATCAGAACGACCTGCTGGCCTGCGAAAGCCTCTTTGATGAGCTTTTTGATGAGGGTGGTTTTACCGGCACCCAGGAAGCCGGAGAAGATATCAATTTTGGTCATGATTCAAATGCCTCTTTCTTGTAATAGCACACAGAGCCGCAGAGTGCTGGCTCAAAAATCTTACACTCCTATTATAACAAGGCTGTCAATGGGAAAACGCCCTTTTTCAAGAAAAAATTGTAACATTTTTTGCAAATTGGCGGCATTTTGAGGGAGAATGAACTCCCTCAGTCAAAACCTGACGGTTTTGCCAGCTCCCTCGGGGAGGGAGCCTCTGGCGTGCCCGCAAACTTTGCGCTTACGCCGGAAACTGCAAACCCCTCTGGTGAAAAAGTGGTTCAGAAACGCCCGCAGGCGTTTCTGAACCACAAATATAAAAATATTTTTCCGCTGAACATGGCCAGAGCGCAAGCGGAGGCCATTCCAAACCGTCCCGCCCCTGCATTGCAATCTTTTCGTTTGGATGATACAATAAGACACAAGAAAACACCGCCGCCGGGCGTTTTTTCCGGCTTGCGAAAAACAAAAAAGGATGCGATCGTATGAGCATGAATACCGTTCCTGAGCGCCTTGCCGCCCTGCGCGCCGCCATGGCCGCAAACGGCGTGGCCGTTTATCTGATCCCCGTGGGCGACCCCCACGCCAGCGAATACCTGCCCGACCACTACACCAGCCTGACCTGGTTCTCCGGCTTCCACGGCGAAAACTCCACCTTTGTGGTCACCCGTACCGAGAGTGCCCTGTGGGCAGATGGCCGGTACTTCGTGCAGGCCGAAAAGGAGATCGCGGGCACAGAGATCAAATTGCAGCGCATGGGTGAGCCCGGTGTGCCCACCGTGGAGGAATACTGCGCCGCCGCCCTTTCCGAGGGCGAAGTGCTGGGCCTGTGCGGCCTGACTGCCGCCACCGCCCTCGTGGGCAAGCTGGAAAAGGCGCTGGCGAAAAAAGGCGCTTCCATCAAGACCCTGAACCTCGAGGATGAGCTGTGGACTGAGGGCCGTCCCGCCCTGCCGGACACCCCGGCGTGGATTTTGCCGAAGGAATACGCGGGCTTCTCCCCGGCCGAAAAGCTGGATCAGCTGCGCGGCAAGCTCAAAGAGCTGGGCTGCACCGCCCAGTTCGTGGGCAAGCTGGATAACCTCGCCTGGCTTTTGAACCTGCGCGCCATGGACATCGAGTGCACCCCCTACGCCATGGCCTACTGCTATGTGACGCCCAGCCGCGCGGTACTGTTCATCAACACCGCCCGCGTCACCCCGGAAGCCAAGGCGGAGCTGGAAGCCAACGGCGTGACCCTCGCGGAGTACGACGATGTGCTCCCCTTCCTCGCCACCGAGACCGAGCCGCAGACCGTGCTGGCCGAAGCCGCCACCGTGAACTATGCGGTGTATCAGGTGCTGGAAAAGAACCCCGCCCTCACCGTGAAGGACGGCACCGACCCGCTGCTGCTGATGAAGGGCGTGAAGAACGACACCGAGCTTGCCCACATCCGGGAAGCCCACATCCGCGACGCCGTGGCCATGGTGCGGTTCCAGATCGAGCTGGAAAGCCGTCTTGCCGCCGGGGAAACGCTGACTGAGCTGACCGTGGACGAAATTCTGCACAAGTACCGCAGCAGCACCGACAAATTCCTTGTGGAGAGCTTTGGCACCATTGCGGCCTACGGCGGCAACGCGGCCATGATGCACTACCACGCCACCCCGGAAGACCACGCCGTGCTGCAGCCGAAGGGCTTTCTGCTGGTGGACAGCGGTGCCACCTACATGGACGGCACCACCGACATCACCCGCACCTACCCGCTGGGCGAGCTGACCGAGGATGAGAAGCGGTTCTACACCTGGACCCTGCAGAGCCACATCGACCTTGCCAAGGCCGTCTGGCTGGATTACTGCGAGTGCAAGATGATCGACACCATCGCCCGCGAACCGCTGTGGCGGCACCTCATCAACTACCGCTGCGGCACCGGCCACAGCGTCAGCTTCGTGGGCAATGTCCACGAAGGCCCCCACAGCCTGCGGGGTACGAACTCGGTGGTCATGCGCCCGGGCATGGTGGTCACCGATGAGCCCGGCGTCTACGAGACCGATCTCGTGGGCATCCGCATCGAGAACGAGCTGGTGTGCGTGCACAAGGCCGACAACCAGTACGGCACCTTCCTGGGCTTTGAGCCGCTGATGTTCGTGCCCATTGCCACCTCGCCCATTCTGCCCGGCGTGCTGGACAGGGACGAGATCGCCTGGCTGAACGACTACCACCGCCAGGTGTTCGCAAAGCTGGCCCCGCACCTGAACGATGCGGAGCGGGTCTGGCTGGCGGAAAAGTGCGCCGCCATCAGCTGCTGAGAGACAAAAAACGACAAAAACACCCGGGGCCGTGCGGGAGCCGGAGCGGCTCCCGGCAGAACTCCGGGTGCTTTTTGTGTCATATTATAACTTGCAGAAATGCGCCTGCGGCGTGTCCAGCGGCGGCAGAGTGAACTCGTTCTCGCCAAAGGGGGAGCGCAGGACGGCACCCCGCAGCTCGGCGGAAAGGCCTGCCTCGGCACAGAGGGTGCGGTACAGCTGCATTGCCCGCCGCCGCACCGCAAGGATGTCGGCAGTGCTCACCCGGGTGTGGGAGACGCTCTGGGGGTTCTGCAGGTAGTGGTAGCCGATGTCCGGGATGGAAACGACGGTGCGCACGAAGTGCAGGTATTCCAGGTTGAACAGCTGGTCTTCCGCGAACAGCACCTGCGGGATGCGCAGGCCGTGGGCTTCCAGCACATCCCGGCGGTAGAGCTTGTTCCACAGCACCCCGTAGAAAAAGGTGTTGGGCTTTTGGAGCAGATGCCGGAGGTAGTCCGGCAGGGCGTACACCCCGGCGGGCAGGAAGCCATAGGCCCGGGTGCGGGGCGGGTTGCGCTTGAGCACCACGCTCACCGCCTTTTCCCAGGGGCGGGTGTGCTCCACAAAGTGCTCCGGGTAGACCATCCAGAACGGCGCGACCACCAGCTCTGCCTGGTGCTGCTCGGCGGCGGTGACCAGCTTTTCGGTAAAATCCGGGGCCAGCCAGTCGTCGCAGTCCACGAACTGGATGTACTTGCCGTGGGCCAGCCGGATGCCCTGGTTTCGGGTATCGGCTGCGCCGGTATTGGGTTTGTCGATCACGGCGATGCGGTGGTCTTGGGCGGCAAGGCGGGCGCAGACGGCAGCGGTGTCGTCGGTGGAGCCGTCGTTCAGCAGTAAAATTTCGATGCTTTTATAAGTCTGGGCGCAGAGGCTTTCCACACAGCAGGTGATGCAGCCCGCGGCGTTATACATGGGCACAAGGATGCTCACGAGAGGAAACTCCATAAAAACTCCTTTCGACGTCAGCGCAGGCTTTTGGTGCGGGCAACGGTATCGGCCAGCTTCTGCACCGGGCCGCTGGGCAGGGTGCTCTCGAACAGGCTGAGGTAGATGCCCCGCAGACGGGTGCGGTATTTTTCATACAGGCCCATTTCCCGGCACATCTGGCTGTAGATGCCGTACATGCGTTTCCGGTGCTCCAGCATGGCGCGGAGGGTGACCTGGGTGTGGCAGACGCTCTGGGGGTTCTGCACATAGCAGTAGCAGGGCTGCGCAAGAGAGACGAAGGCCCCTTCGGTGTGGTGCAGGTAGGCGGCGTTGAACTGCTGGTCTTCGGTAAAGGCCATGGCCGGAAAGCGCACCCCATGGGCGGCGATGACGTCCCGGCGGAACAGCTTGTTCCACACCACGGTGAAGTAAAAGCTGGCGGGCTGGCCGATGACCCACCACAGATAGTCGGCTTTTGTGTAGACCCCGGCGGGCAGCAGGCTGTATTCCCGGGTGTCATAGCCGCTGCCGTGAGGGATCATCATCCGGTAAGGGGCCAGCACCAGCACGGCCTTGTGCCGCCGGGCGGCGGAAACGAGGCGCTCGGTGCAGCCGGGCAGCAGGTAATCGTCGCTGTCGGCAAACTGGATGTATTCGCCCCTGGCAAGGGCCAGCCCCTGGTTGCGGGTGTCCGAAGCGCCGGAGTTGGGCTTGTCGATGAGACGGATGCGGGCATCCGCGGCCGCCAGCTCCCGGCAGACGGCCAGGGTGCCGTCCTTCGAGCCGTCATTGAGCAAAAGGATCTCCAGGTTCGGGTAGGACTGGCCGCAGATGCTTTCCACGCAGCGGCGGATGGTGTTCTGCGCGTTGTACATGGGCACGATCACACTGACGAGGGGCTGTTCCATAAAAAGCGTCTCCTTTGCGGGAAAATGGGGGAAGAATTATCCTTATGATACACGCCCTGCCGCCAAAAAGCAAGCGCGGCGGGCCGAGAACGGAGGAAGCAGGAATGATCTTTCACATCGCGGTCTGCAGCCCGGATGCTGGGCTGCGCAGCGGGCTGGAGCGGCAGTGCATGGAATACTTTGCCCGCCGGGCGGATGCGTGCATCGTGCAGCAGCTGCCGGACGCCGCTACCCTCCTGCAGCGGGACACCGCCGGGGACCGCTATGAGCTGTACCTCATCGAGCTGGCGGCGGTGGCCTCGCCCGAGGGGCTGGCGGCGGCCGCCGAGCTGCGCCGCCGGGGCCGCCGGGCACCGCTGGCCTTCGTGGCCCGCACCCCGGCCCACGCCTACAGCGCCTTCCGGGTGGACGCGATGCAGTATCTGCTGCTGCCGGTGCACCAGCAGGAGCTTTCCGCCCTGCTGGACCGCGCCGCCGAACCGGAGTACGGCCCGGCCCTGACGGTGAACACGGCCGAGGGGCTGCGGGTGCTGGCCTATGCCGAGATCGAATATCTGGAGTGCACCCACCACATCGTCCACTTCCACCTGCTCAGCGGCGAGGACGTGACCTCTCTTTCGCTGCGGGTGCCTTTTTCGGCGGTGGCGGGGCCGCTGCTGGCGGACGGCCGCTTCCTGCAGCCCCACCGCTCCTATGTGGTCAGCCTGACTGCCGTGCGGCTGCTGAGCGCCGGAGAATTGCAGATGACCAGCGGCGCGCGGGTGCCCATCCCCCGTGGGCGGGAAGGCGCCGTGCGGGAAGCCATCCGCGCCTGGTACCGCTGAGGAACACAGCAAAAAAGAGCCGCTTCGGGCGGCTCTTTTTTCGTGTGCAAAGGTGGTTTATTCAGGCTTTGGGTCCAGCTTTTTCCTGCGGGAGGCCCGGGCCGGTTTTGCCGGGCGGCTGGCGGCGTCTGTCTCCTGGACCGGCACCGAGGAAGCGTCCAGCCCGGTCAGGCTGCCCCAGTAGGATGCGGCGTCGTCGATGGCGCGCTGCAGCAGGCTGGAGGGCGAAACGTTCTCGGAAAAAGCCACCAGCGACTTGTACAGCCGGGGCTGTGCTTCGTCGTAGATGCCCAGCTTTGTGAACAGCTCTTTGTAATAGCGCAGCATCTGCAGCTTGTTCTGCATCACGGTGCCGGCGGTGAGCTGGGTGTGGCAGATGCCCTGGGGGTTCTGGATGTAATAATAGCCGGGGGTGTCGATGGAAGCAATGACCTTGGCGTATTGCAGGTAGCGCACATTGAACTGCTGATCCTCGGCGTAGAGCAGGTCGTTGGTGAACCAGAGGTCCACGGCTTCCAGCAGCTGGCGGCGGTAGAGCTTGTTCCACACCACGTTGAAGTAGAAGGTGGCGGGCTTTTCGATCAGCTGCATCGCGTAGGCACGCTGGTCGTAGACCCCGGCGGGCAGAAAGCCGTATTGGCGCACCTTATAGCCGCGGCGGTCGGTGACGGAGGGGTCCTCCAGGAAAAGCTTTGCGTCCGGGGCCAGTTTTTCCCCTTCGCCGGGATTCACCATCTCCGGCGGCAGGGCCATCCAGTAGGGCGAGATGACAAGGTCGGCGCTGTTGGCCTCGGCCGCGCGGACCATATTTTCCGTAAAATCGGGCTCCAGCAGGTCGTCGCTGTCCACGAACTGGACGTACTTGCCTTTGGCCACCTTCATGCCATCGTTGCGGGTCATGGAAAGCCCGGCATTGGGCTTGTCGATCAGGGTGATGCGGGGGTCTTTGCGGCGGAACTGCTCGCAGATGGCAAGGCTGCCGTCTGTGGAGCCGTCGTTCAGCACGATGACTTCGATCTCTTTCCAGGTCTGCGCAAGGACACTTTCCAGACACCGGGCAACACTATTCTGCACGTTATACACAGGCACGATAATGCTGACGAGCGGATTGTTCATGACAAGGGGTCTCCTATTCCTTCTCTGTTCTCGATCAAGATACGATCGGCTGTACCAGAATCGCGCGGAATGCGCGTTTTGTTCATAAAATGGAAACTTTTGATAATAGAATCGTCTGATTTATATTATCATACACTTTTCGCCTGTAAAAAGCAAGCAAAATAAAAGGCAAGAAAGAACCGCACAAGGCAGTTCCTCCGGCGGCAGAAAACGCGGCGGCGCGGTTCACGCGCGGGTCCAGTCCAGCGCGCTCCATGCGGGCAGGAACTGGTCACACACCCGGCGCATCTGTGCTTCGTCGGCGGCAGAGGCCGGGTCTGCGATGCCGATGACGTAATACCCGGCTTTTTGGGCGGTGGAGGCGGCGTAAATGGCGTCCTCGCACACGGCGCAGGCGGCAGGGTCTGCTCCGCCCAGCCGCTCCATGCACTGGGCGAACACCTCCGGGCGGCTCTTGTGCAGCGCACCCTGGGCTTCCACGATGAACTCAAAATCGTCCAGCACGCCCAGCCTCCTCAGCACCGTGCGGCACTGGTCGGCCCAGGTGTTGGAACAAAGGCAGATGCGGGCCCCTTCGGCCCTGAGCCGGGCCAGCATCTCCCGCACGCCGGGTTTCAGCTCCACGGTCTCGTACAGCTCGGCAATGACCTCGCGCATCACGCCGTAGTATTCATCTTCGCTCAGCGGCAGGTCATACTCCCGGATGAGGTACTGCGCGCCCTCTTGCATCCCCATGGTGAGCAGGGCCGAGCGCAGGTTTTCCTTCGGGGTGCGGCCGTAGCGGCGCAGCAGAGCGTCGGGTGCGCCCTCCCACACCACGCCCATGCTGTCGGTGAGGGTGCCGTCCATATCAAAGATCCATTGCCTGCAGTGCATGAGAATGCCTCCTTGTAAAATATCTCACTAAGTATATCATGTTTCTTAGCCGGGAGAAAGCCGTTTATTTACAAAAACCGGGAGAATTTTTGCGGGAAATATGCTATAATCGAACAAAACAGCAGGCATCGACAGAGGAGGCGGAGACCATGGAACAACGGCAGAAAGCGCTGGTGCTGGCAGGCGGCGGTGCCCGGGGCAGCTATCAGGTGGGCGTGTGGCGCGCATTGATGGAGCTGGACTGGCACCCGCAGATCATCACCGGCACGAGCGTCGGCAGCCTGAACGGGGCGATGTTCGTGCTGGACCTGTACGAGACGGCCCGGGACATGTGGCTGACCATCCGCAGCCGGGACGTGATGGAGCTGCCGGACGAGGGTGCCGACCTCTCGGCCCTGCACCAGTTCCTGCGCAGCGTGGTCAAGGCCGGCGGCATGGATGTTTCCCCGCTGGAAGACATCGTGGAGCGGGTGCTGGACGAGGACGCCCTGCGGGCTGCACCCACCCGCTTCGGCCTTGTCACGGTGGAGAGCCGGGGCCTGAAGCCCCGGGAGCTGACGCTGGACGAAATTCCGGAAGGCCGGGTGAAAGACTACCTGATGGCATCGGCCGCCTGCTTCCCGGCGCTGCGGGCGCGGGACATCGACGGCAAAAAGTTTCTGGACGGCGGCTACAGCGACAACATGCCCACCGGCCTTGCCAAGAAAATGGGCGCGGAAGAACTGGTGTGCGTGGACCTGGAGGGCGTGGGCATCACCCGCCCGAACCTGACCGGCCTGCCCACCGTGATGGTGCGCAGCTACTGGGAGCTGGGCGATATCCTCCACTTTGACCCGGACACCGCCCGCCGCAACATGGAGCTGGGCTATTACGATACCCGCCGCGCCATGGGGTATCTGCGGGGCTGTGCCTATGCGGTTTCCACCAGCGCGGAGAGCTGTGAGGATGCCGCCGCCTTTGCGTGGAAATTCCAGCAGGTGCAGAAGGCCGTGCGGGAAAAGTACCCCGTCACCCTGACGGCAGATGCGGCCCTTCTGCTGGCCAAGATGAAGGATGCGGACCTTGCCCCGCTGGAAGCGGCGGCCGAGGACGCGGGCGTGGACCCGACAAAATTCTACACGACCCACACGCTGGCAGATGCATTCCTCGCCACCTGCGATCAGGCGCGGATGCAGAGCTTTGCGCCGCTGTTCGAGGGCAGCGCGGATGCTGCCCGTGCGGCACTGGCAGCGCTGGTGCCCAATACCTTTTTGCAGGCGCTGGTCTGGTACACCCTGACCGCGCCGGAGAAAACGCCCATTCTGCCGGAGGTGACAGACGATGAAGGTGTATAAGGGAGCTTCGGCTTCGCCGGGGCTGGTGCTGGGACAGGTGAGCCGGCTGGAACATCATGTGGAAACGGCCACGGCCGGTCCCTTCAACCCTGCGCGGGAGCTGCGGCTGCTCACCGACGCCATCCACACCGCCCAGAGCGAGCTGGAATCCATGGCGGACCGGGCCGCGCCCACTGAACAGGCCATCTTCCAGTTCCAGAGCATGATGCTGGACGACGAGGGCATGATGAACGAGGTGCGTTTCTGCATCAATGCGGGCATCGGCGCGGCGGCGGCCATGAACCAGGTGGGCCAGCGCTATGCCGACCAGCTGGCCAACATGAAGGATAACCCCTACATGCAGCTGCGCAGCGTGGATATTCTGGATGCCACCCGCCGGGTCATCAATATCCTCACGAACCGCCCCCGCATGTGGCTGGCGCTGGACCACCCGGTGATCCTGGCGGCCGACCGGCTCATGCCCACCGACCTGTTCAGCGTGCCCTCCGGCATGATCCTGGGCATCATCACGGCCGAAGGCAGCGGCCAGAGCCACGCCGCCATCATTGCCCGGGCAATGAACATCCCGGGCCTTGTGCAGGTGGGGCGGGATTTTCTGGACGACTGCGACGGACGCACCGTCATTCTGGACGCCACCAAGGGCGAGTGCACCCTGGACCCGGACGCCGTCGTCCGCCAGCAGGCGGAGACCCGCATCTGTGAGCTGCAGCGCGAAAACGCCGAGATGCAGCGGCTGAGTGCCCTGCCCAACCGCACGAAGAACGGCCAGCCCTTTGAACTGCTGGCCAACTGCTTCGGCCCCGAGGACATCGACACGGCCATGCAGTCCGGTGCCCGGGGCGTGGGCCTGCTGCGCAGCAGCTATATGATGCTGCCGGGCCGCATCCTGGACGAACAGGAGCAGTATTTCTTCTACAGCTCCTGCCTTGCCGCGGCCAAGGGCTGCCCGGTGACCGTGCGCACCTTTGATTTTGGGGCCGACCGCACCATGGCCGACGCCTATCAGGGCCTGCAGTCCTCGAAGCTGGGCCTGCGGGGCATCCGCAACAGCCTGCGCCAGCCCCGCCAGTTTGAAACGCAGATCTGTGCACTGCTGCGTGCGGCCGCCCGCGGCCCGCTGCGGGTGATGTTCCCCATGGTGACGAATGTGGAGGACTGGGACGCAGCCATGCGTGTGGTGGAGCGCTGCCGCGAACACCTGCGGGAGCGCGGCGTAGCGTTCAACGAAGATACCAAGTTCGGCGTGATGCTCAGCGTGCCCGCTGCCTGCCTGACCGCTGAGGAATTTGTAGAGCACGGGGTCGATTTTCTTGTGATCGGCACCAACGACCTGACCCAGTACACCCACGCGGCGGACCGCGAGCTTGCCAGCGCCGAGCACTACTACCGCCCGGCCAGCAAGGCCATGAAAAAGCTCATCACCATGGTGATGGATGCCGCAAAGGTGCGCAATGTGCCGGTGACCATCTGCGGCCTTGCCGTGGGCAACCCGGCCAACACGGTGCAGTATCTGCAGCTGGGCCTGCGCAGCTTTTCGGTGAGCCCGCAGAACCTGCTGGGCACAAAGAAGGCTTTGCTGGAAGCGGAGACGTGATCTTATAACCCTCTCAGGCGCTGACGCGCCAGCTCCCCCGAAAGGGGGAGCTGGCATCGCGCAGCGATGACTGAGAGGATTTTGAGCATAAAAACAAAGGCATCTGCATGGTTTCAGTGGAACCGGTGCAGATGCCTTTTGCATTCTATAAAAGAAAATTACTCTAAGTTCCCCGTCAGGGTCATCACCGACGCCAGCACGGCCAGCGGCGCGGTCTCGCACCGCAGGATGCGGGGGCCAAGGCCCACCGTTCTGGCACCGGCCTTTGCGGCCATCTCGGCTTCCTCGGCGGCAAAGCCGCCCTCGGCACCAGTCACGATGGCGATTTTCAGTTTTTCGCCGTCGGCAGGCGCGGTCTCTGCCAGCAGCTGGCGCAGGGGCGCGCCGCCGCACTCATAGCAGAACAGCACAAGGTCGTACTGTGCAAAGGTGCGGCACACGGCCCCGAAGTTCGGCAGCGGCAGGGCTACATCCGGCAGCACGCCCCGGCCGCACTGCTTGGCGGCTTCCAGCGCGATGCGGTTGTAGCGCTCGTTCTTCTGCTCCTCTTTTTTGGGCGCTGCCACGCAGTATCGGCTGAAGAAGGGCACGATGTGGGCCGCGCCCAGCTCCACGCCGTGCTTGATGATCTGCTCCAGCTTATCCTGCTTCGGGTAGCCCGCCAGCAGGGTGACTTCCACGCTGGGTTCGGCGGCGCTGGGATAGCCCGGCTCCACGCTGAACTCCACGCAGTCGTCGCCGAAGCCGGTGATGGACGCGGTGTACTCCACGGCATTGCCGTCGCACAGAATGACGGTCTCGCCCAGGCGTGCCCGCATCACCCGGGCAAGGTGGTGGGCGTCGGCCCCGCGCAGCACGGCGGTGCCGTCAGAAATTTCAGTGGTAAAATAACGGTGCGGCATAGTGGCTCCTTACGCTTTCTTACAAACAATGCACTCCCAGCCGCGCTTTTCCTTCACTTCCACGACGGCGAGACCGGCCTTTTCCAATCCGGCAATGACTTCATCCTTGCGGCTGTCGATGATGCCGCTGGCGATGAAAGCTGCGCCCTCGGCCATCAGGCCGGGCACAGCCGGTGCCAGAGACAGGATGGCGTTGGCCACGATGTTGGCGGTGATGATGTCGTACTGGCCGCTGGCCTTGTCCGAAAGATCACCCACCAGCACGGTCAGCTTGTCCTGCACGCCGTTCAGGGCGGCGTTCTCCCCGGCGGTGCGCACGGCCACGGGGTCGATGTCCACGCCCTCGGCCACGGCCGCGCCCAGCTTCAGCGCCGCAATGGCCAGGATGCCGCTGCCGGTGCCGATGTCCAGCACCCGCTCGCCGCCCTTCACCCGCTCATCCAGTGCTTCCATGCACAGGCTGGTGGTCTCGTGGCCGCCGGTGCCGAAGGCAAGACCCGGGTCCAAAATCAGCTTCACGCGGTCGGTATTATACTCCTGCCAGGAGGGCACCACGGCCAGCCGCTTGCCGATCTCCATGGGGTGGTAATACTTGCGCCAGCCGTTCTGCCAGTCCTCCTGCTCCACGCCCTCGGTCTCGACGGTGTAGGCGATGCCGGCGGCTTCCATGCGGGCGGCAATGAGGGCCAGCGTTTCCACGGGGGATGCGCCCGGCTCCAGATACATGTGGATGATGACGGTGTCGCGGGGCTTATCCAGCAATTCCTGCTCGATCAGGTCCACATGGGCGATCTCGGCCACCTGCTGCTCAATGTCGCTGTAGTCTTCGATATAGATGCCGCCCTCGGCGATCATGGTGGCAACGGCTTCGGCGTTGTCGGCGTCGGCCTTGGCCACGGTCAGGCGGATGTCGGTCCATTCCATAAAAAGAAACCTCCTTCGGGTCTTCGCGTATTCTATAATAGTATAGTACCCGATTCGGCGGTGGGATGCAAGCATTTACAGCGTTTTTGCGTTCTGATGTGGGATGTGCTATACTTATTTTATAAAAAGCACGGCGGGCACCACCCCGGGAGGAGAAATCGATGAGCAAAGCATACAGCTGGAGGAAACTGAACGAAAAAGAGCTGACGCGGGTCTATCTGGACGAGATGCGCCGGGACTTCCCGCCCACAGAGCTGAAACCCCTGAGCATGATCCTGAACAGCGAAGCGGACGGCACGGCCCACACCTGGGGCGTGTTTGACGGCGAACAGCTGGCGGCATACCTGCTCATGGTGCGCCCGGCGGGCAGTAAGGTGAGCCAGCTGGATTACTTTGCGGTGCTGCCCGCCTACCGGGCGCAGGGCCTTGGCGCAAAACTGCTGGCGGCCCTGCCGGAATACGAGAAGGACGCACAGGCCATTTTGATCGAAGCTGAGGCGCCGGACAAGGCCGAGGACGAAGCCATGGCCGTGCGGCGGCTGGGCTTTTACGCCCGGTGCGGGGCCCGGGACACCGGCTTCACCGAGCATTTGTTCGACGCCTGGTTCCGCATTCTGGTGCTGGACTGCCCCGGCCCCGGCACCTTTGCTGACCGGCAGGCCGTGGACGCGCTGGTGGACTGCTACCGCCGCGCCATCAGCGAGACCGAGTGGCAGAAGTATGTGCAGTTCTACTGCCCGGACGGCACGAAATACTGCTGAAGGCTTCTCCCCCCTGTGCAAATTGAGTGCGCAGGGGGATTTTTGGCGGATTTTGGTTGACAGAACTCCAAAATGTGGTACGCTAAAGGCACAGAATACGGCAAGAGGAGGTTTTTCGTATGGCTGAAACAATGACCCGCCGCACCTTCCTGAAGGGTGCGGCCGCAGCGGCCGTGGCCGTTTCGCTGGCCGGCTGCGGCGGTGGCAGCACCGTCGGTGAGTTCCGCGTTTATTTTAATGGAAATCCGGAGTTTGGCAGGATGATCAGCGGCGACTACGGATTTGTGAAACTCAATATCGGAATCAAAGGCGTGGAAAACGGCATCACCTTCAGTAAGAAGTACAGTGATGTCTTTTCTGCGGAAGTGAACGGCCAAAAGCTTGAACTGCAGAATGGCAGCACCGGCATCCTGTGGCAGGGTTCCACGAAGGATTGCGAGCTGGAATTCAGAATTGCTGATAAAGAGACCGTCGATGCACTTGCAAGTGGTGCACAGACGCTGGATCTGACCATCACGCTGTCCACGGTTTCCCGGCTGTTTGTGCTGGACCTGAAAAACAAGACGGTCACCCCGCAGTAAAAACAAAACAGAAGGAACTTTATGCCCCGGGCACTCTTTGCGAGCGCCCGGGGCTTTTTGCCGCTTTGCCCAACCAGAAAATGGTATTTTCGGCACATTTTCGGGCAATGTAAAATCCAGGTACAGGGTTTTCATCCCGGCTTTACGCAGAGATGACACAGCGGCAAAACCCTGCCCAAAAGATTTACCTCCATTTTGCACGGGGCTGGTCGCAGCGGGGGCGGCGGCGCGGTACAATAAAGCCGTTCCCAGGAAAAGCACAACAAAAAATGCCCGGGCAGACGGCCCGGACCTGTTTGGAGGAAATAAAGATGAAAAAGATCACCCGTCGTTCGTTTATCACTGTCTGCGGTGCTGCTGCTGCCGCCATGGCCCTGACCGCATGCGGCGGTTCCGCATCTTCCACCGTGGCTTCTTCTGCCGCTGAGTCCACCGCTTCTTCCGCTGCCGAGAGCGTGGCCGCCGGCACCCTGTCCGGCAACGTTGCAACCGGCGGTTCCACTTCCATGAAGAACGTCATCGCTGCCCTGACCGAAGGCTTTGCCGAGGTGGAGCCGGGCGTCACCGTCAGCTACGACCCCACCGGCTCCGGCGCAGGCATCACCGGTGCCACCGACAAGACCCTAGACATCGGCCTGTCCTCCCGCGCCCTGAAGGACGACGAGAAGAACGATGTGGACGGCACCACCGTGGCGCTGGACGGCATCGCCATCATCGTGAACAAGGACAGCAAGGTGGCCGACCTGACCGTGGACCAGCTGAAGCAGATGTTCACCGGTGAGATCACCGACTGGTCCGAAGTCGGCGGCGACGCAGGCGAGATCGTGCTGATCGGCCGCGAGGCCGGTTCCGGCACCCGCGACGGCTTTGAGAGCATCGTGGACGTGAAGGACAGCTGCAAGTACGCACAGGAGCTGACCGCTACCGGCGCTGTCATCAGCGCTGTGGAGGCAAACCCGCTGGCAGTCGGCTACGCATCCCTGTCCGCTGTGGGCGACACCGTTGCCATGGTCACCGTGGAGGGTGTGGAGTGCAGCGAGGATACCGTCAAGGATGGCAGCTACAAGATCCAGCGTCCCTTCGTGTTCGTCACCAACAAGAGCGTGACCCTGTCGGAGCAGGCACAGGCTTTCGTGGACTTTGCCACCAGCAAGGACGCTGCCGACCTCATCCGCACCGCAGGCGCTGTGCCGGTGAATGAGTAAAAGATGATCGCAGAAGCCTTTCCCCAAGGGGGAAGCCTTTGCAAAACAACCCCACCGCGCCGACCTGCCCCGAAACGGTACGGGTCGGCGCTTTTCGTAAGGATCCTGCTATGAACAAAAAATCGTCTTATCTGCGCCGTGTCCAGCTGCCGCGCACCCCCGCCGAATGGCTGGAAGCGGTGATGAACTTCATCTTCTTCCTGTGCGGTATGCTGGCGGTGGGCTGCGTGGTGCTCATCACGGTGTACATGATCATCTCCGGTGTGCCGGCCATCCGCAAGATCGGCCTGTTCAAGTTCCTGCTGGGCACTGAGTGGGCCTCCACGGCGGCCGACCCGAAATTTGGCATCCTGCCCTTCATCCTGTCCAGCATCTACGGCACCCTGGGGGCCACCCTCATCGGTGTGCCCGTCGGCCTGCTGACGGCGGTGTTTCTCTCCAAGGCGGCGGACCCCAAAGTGCGCACGGTGGTGGTCACGGCCATTGAGCTGCTCGCCGGCATCCCCAGTGTGGTGTTCGGCCTGCTGGGCATGCAGGTGCTGGTGCCTGCCGTAGCAAAGACCTTCGGCAAGGCTTCCGGTGCCTGCCTGCTGTCGGCCATCGTGGTGCTGTCCGTCATGATTTTGCCCAGCATCGTGTCGGTGTCGGTCACGGCGCTCAACGCGGTGCCGCCGGAGTATGAGCAGGGCAGTCTGGCGCTGGGTGCCACCGACACCGAAACGTGGTTCAAGATCAGCGTGCCCGCCGCCAAAAGCGGCATTGCCGCCGGCATCGTGCTGGGCATCGGCCGCGCCATCGGCGAAGCCATGGCTGTGATGATGGTGGCCGGCAACAGCCCCAACATGCCGGACAGCCTGTTCCGCAGCGTCACCTTCCTGACCACGGCCATTGCCAAGGAGATGAGCTACGCGGGCGGCCTGCAGCGGCAGGCGCTGTTCAGCATCGCGCTGGTGCTGTTCGTGTTCATCATGCTCATCAATATCGTTCTGAACGTCGTCCTGAAGGGAGGCAGCCGCGATGAATAAGGGCTTTTCCCCCTCCCGCCGGGCGTGGAACCGCGTGATGAACGCGCTGGTGTGGGCCGCCGCCATCCTTGTGATGGTGCTGGTGGCGGGCATCATCGGCATGGTGCTGGTGCGCGGCGTCCCGCACATCAGCTGGAAATTCCTCACCACCACCGCCAGCGTGCTGAAAAAGACCGACGGCATCCTGCCTGCCATTCTCAACACGCTGTATGTCATCCTGCTGACACTCCTCATCGTATTGCCGCTGGGCGTGGGTGCGGCGGTCTACCTGACCGAATACGCTTCCAACCGGCGGCTCATCGAGGTCATCGAGTTCACCAACGAGACGCTGGCAGGCATCCCCAGCATCATCTACGGTCTGGTGGGGATGCTGGTGTTCAGTCAGGCGCTGGGCTTTCAGACCTGTCTTTTGTCCGGCAGCCTGACGCTGGTGGTGATGAACCTGCCCACCATCATCCGCACCACGCAGGAATCCCTCAAAACCGTGCCGCAGGGCTACCGTGAGGGTGCCATGGGTCTGGGCGCGGGCAAGTGGCACATCATCCGCACCATCGTGCTGCCCTGCAGCATCGACGGCATCGTCACCGGCTGCATCCTGGCTGTGGGCCGCATCGTGGGCGAAAGCGCCGCCCTGCTGTTCACCGCCGGTGCGGCCGAGGTCATCGCCAAGGGTGTGGTGAAAGCCTACACCTCCAACGGCGCAACGCTTTCGGTGCTGCTGTACCTGCGCGCCTTTGAGGACGGCGACTTTGCCTCTGCATGGGGCATTGGCGCGGTGCTGCTGGTGCTGGTGCTGGCCATCAATCTGGCGGCGCGGCTGGCGAAGGATAAACTGAAACAGAAACAGTGAAATTTGATTTTACTGTTTCCAGAGCATAACCATTTGAAATGGCCTCCGCTTATCGGGTTGCGGCCCCCAGCATCCGCATCGTGCCTTGGGCGGCACTTGCGTCTTGCTGGCCGCTGCCCCAACAACTCCTCCCTGTTTCCGCCACTGGCGGCGGTCGTCGTTGTTGCGCTCTGGCCATGAATAGCGGAAAAATTATTTTTAATTTCGTAGATTTGAAAAATCTGCGGATTTTTCAAATCTACATTTTCACAGGAAGGGTCGAAACGGTAAACTTCCTGTTGAAATTCAACAATGAGGTACTCTATGGAAAACACGAACATGCCGGTCATCTCGGCAAAAAACCTGAACCTCTGGTACGGCGACTTCAAGGCGCTGAAAAATATCTCGCTGGACGTGGGCGAGCGGGAGATCACCGCCCTCATCGGCCCTTCCGGCTGCGGCAAATCCACCTTTTTGAAAACTCTCAACCGCATGAACGACCTGGTGCCCAATGTGCGCATCGAGGGCGATGTGCGGCTGAAGGGCGAGGACATCTTCGCCCGGGAAATGCAGCTCACCGACCTGCGCCGCCGCGTGGGCATGGTGTTCCAGAAGGCAAACCCCTTCCCCATGAGCATCTACGATAACATCACCTACGGCCCCAAGCTCCACGGCGTGCGCAATAAAGCCGAGCTGGATGAGCTGGTGGAAAGCTCGCTGCGGGGTGCGGCCCTCTGGGACGAAGTGAAGGACCGCCTGAAAAAGAGCGCGCTGGGCCTTTCCGGCGGCCAGCAGCAGCGCCTTTGCATCGCCCGGGCTCTGGCGGTGAAGCCCGAAGTGCTGCTGATGGACGAGCCCACCAGCGCACTGGACCCCGGCTCCACCATGAAGGTGGAGGAGCTGATGAGCGAGCTGAAGAAGAACTACACCGTGGTCATTGTCACCCACAACATGCAGCAGGCGGCCCGCATCAGCGACCGCACCGCCTTCTTCCTGCTGGGAGAACTGGTGGAAGTGGGCCCCACGGCACAGATCTTCAGTGCGCCGCAGGATAAGCGCACCGAGGACTACATCTCCGGCCGGTTCGGCTAAACTGAGGAGGGACAAAACCAATGAGCATCCGCAAACAATACGATACCGATCTGGAAGCCCTCAAGGCGGCTCTGGTGGAGATGGGCAACAACTCCGCCGAGGCCGTGGAGGCCGCGCTGGAAGCGCTGTGCACCGCCGACGCCGACGCGGCCAAGAGCATCGTGAAGGGCGACAGCCGCATCAACAACATGGAGAGGGACATCGAGCACCGCTGCATGACCCTGCTGCTGCGCCAGCAGCCGGTGGCGGGCGACCTGCGCCGCATCTCCACTGCCATGAAGGTGGTCACCGACATTGAGCGCATCGGCGACCATGCCGCCGACATCGCCGAGATCATCCCGCACCTCGTCACCGTCCGCAAGGAAGGCGACCCCGCCGTCAGCCAGGCCATCGCCATGGGCCGCAAGGCGTACCAGATGATTTTGGACGCCCTGGCCGCGCTGACCAACGAGGACGAGCTGGCCGCCCGGCAGGTCATTGCCGCCGACGACGCGGTGGACTACGACTTCAACGCCATCAAGCACACCCTGGCGCAGGAGATCGCGGCCAACCCCGCCAAAGTGGACGCTGCGCTGGACCTGCTGATGGTCATCAAGTATCTGGAGCGCATCGGCGATCACGCCGTGAATGTGGCCGAGTGGGTGCAGTTCGTGCGCAGCGGCAGATACAAGGACGAGAGTATGTTCTAAAGTCTTTCTCCACCTCATTTTTGAGGGTTTCGTGTTTTCTTTATTTCTCCTGAAAAAGGCCGTTTCTGCGCTGCAGAGGCGGCCTTTTTCGGTGGGACGAAATTCGTGGACGGCAAATAACAAAAAAATTTTAGCTTTTTTGCAATATTCTGCCCGGGCAGTTCGTATAGAGAGTGTAAGGTTCCTCAAAAACCTGCGAACCCTGTGCGGCGGGCGTCCGGCTTTCTCCCCCAGTCCCCGCCCGCCGCACCCTTTACGGAGGAAATTTATATGGCACAGTGTAAGGATATCCCGCTGGAAGCCCGCGCCGAGATGGTCAGCCGTGAAGCGCTGGTGCAGGCGGCGCTGAAAGAAATCACCCAAAACTACCGCGAAGCCAGCCTGTCCAATGTGGCGCGAGCCTACGGCGTCTCGCTGGCCTACGTCAGCGAGTGCGTGCGGGCCCAGACCGGCCGCACCTACAAGGAGCTGCTACAGAAGCACCGCATGGAAACGGCGGCGCGCCTTCTGCGCCGCAGCGACATGAACATCCAGCAGATCATCACGCTGGTGGGCTACGAGAACACCAGCTATTTCTACCGCCTGTTCCACGAGCGCTACGGCCTGAGCCCGCGGGAGTACCGCCAGGTGCGCGCCGCCCGCGTGCGCACCAGCGCATGAAAAAGCTTCATTCCCCCATCGGCAGGACACGGCCCCGGCTGTGCCCTGCTTTTTTGGCGTTTCGGGGCGTTTTGCGGGCGGCTGGCGCAAGAACTGGATTTTTCTGGTAAAATGTAGTACAATAAGGCAAATCCCAGCCGTGCCGGAAGGGTGCGGCGCAGTCGAAAGAGGTGGAATGAATGTTTCGTGGTGCAGTCAGAGGGGACCTGCCGCAGATCCTGAAAATCTACGACCATGCACGCGCTGCCATGAAGGGATCGGGCAACCCGACCCAGTGGGGCGACAACTACCCTCCGCAGGAGATGCTGGAGGAGGATATCGACTCGAACCGTCTGTTCGTCTATGTGGTCAACGGCCAGATCGAGGCCGTGTTCGCCTTCATTCTGGGTGCAGACCCGACCTATGCCGTCATTGAGGACGGCCGGTGGCTGAACGATACGCTGCCTTATGGCACGGTGCACCGGCTGGCTTCGGCCGGCAGGCAGAAGGGCGTCGCTTCGGCGGTGCTGGAGTGGAGCCTGGAACACTGCCAGAGCCTGCGGGCCGATACCCACGCCGACAACAAGATCATGCAGCACCTGCTGGAAAAGAACGGCTTCACCCGCTGCGGCATCATCCATGTACGGGATGGTTCGCCGCGCTACGCCTACCAGAAGCTGGCCGCGACCCAGCCGCTGGAATAAGCTGCAAAATGCCTGTGCACCGGGTCCGCCCGTGCGCGGGCATTTTTTCTGGAAAAATTTCGGAGCCCCTGCAATTTGGCGCCGCGCTCCTTCGTGTTCCAGATGACGAGACAAAACCGGGCACCCGGCCCGGAAACAATATGGATAAAAGAAGGAAATCTTTCTATGAAAAAGATGGTTTCGGTCTGCATGACGGCAGTCATGGCCCTTTCCCTGCTGGCAGGCGGCACGGTGCAGGCGTCGGCCCTTTCGGCACAGGCGGCAAAGACGGCAGAGCCTGCCGCGGCGGTCAGCGAGGAAAACTGCATTTCCGGCAATTGGAAGCGTGCCGCCGACCCGGCCCTCACCGACACGGTGCGCAAGGTGTTCGACAAGGCCTTTGACGGGCTGGAAGGCGTTTCCTATACGCCCTATGCCCTGCTGGCCAGCCGCACCACCGCCTCCGGCAGGCAGTACCGCATCCTGTGCAAGGCCACGGTGGTGTACCCGGGCGCGCAGGAGGAATATGTGGTGGCCACGGTGAGCAAGAACTGGCTGGGCAGGGCCGAGATCGTGGAGATCGGCGATGCGCTCTGCCTGACCGATCTGGACTATGAGGAAGGCGCTGTGGGCGCATGGCAGGAAGCGGAGTCTCCGGCCCTGACCGGGGAAGCGCAGGCAGCCTTTAACAAGGCCACGGCAGGCTTTGTGGGTGTGGATTATGTGCCGGTGGCCCTGCTGAGCACCCAGACCGTGGCGGGCACCAACTATCGCATCCTGTGCGAAGCGACGGTGGTGTACCCGGGAGCAGAGATGCACTATGCGGTGGTGGATGTGTACGAAAGCCTGGAGGGCAACGCCAACATCATCAGCGCGACCGATGGGTATGTGAGCTGAAATTTTTATTTTGAAAAGCCGGAGCGGTCAAAGCCGTTCCGGCTTTATTTTTTCGGAAAAACAAAACTGTCCTTGCTACAAATACAGTTCAGCAGAAAACCCCTATGGGCACCGACCTGAACGCAAATTTGTGAACGAAAAATGTCTGAAAACGCTTTCAATTCTTTGCCGTATGTGCTATAATAACACCCGTCCTTGTGTAAGAGACAGGAAACTGTGCGCCACTGGCGTACGATAGGAAAGAGGAGTGTCTATATGAAAACGTTGAACAAGGCAGTTGCCCGCTACAACGGCATCAGCCTGATCGTTCGCATCCTGATCGGCCTGATCGTCGGCGCTGTGCTGGCGCTGGTGGCCCCGGGTGCCGGCTGGGTGGGCGAATTTGGCAACCTGTTCGTCGGCGCACTGAAGGGCATCGCCCCGGTGCTGGTGTTCGTCATCGTGGCAAGTGCCCTGGCACAGGGTTCTTCCAAGCTGGACCGCCGCTTCGGCACGGTCATCTGGCTGTACATGCTCACCACCTTCCTGGCGGCGGCCATCGCGGTCGTCACCAGCTTCCTGTTCCCGGTCACCGTCGTGCTGGCAGACGCTGCCCAGTCCGACGTGGTGCCTCAGGGTCTGGGCGAAGTGATGGGCACCCTGCTGACGAACTTTGTGGCAAACCCCGTCAGCGCCATCATGAACGGCAACTACATCGGCATCCTGTTCTGGGCCTGCATGTTCGGCGTGGCCATGAAGAAGATCGGCACCGGGAGCACCAAGGCTTTTCTGGCAGACACCGCTGACGCCGTTTCCCAGATCGTGCGCTGGATCATCAATCTGGCACCCTTCGGCATCATGGGTCTGGTCTATACCAATGTTTCCGGCAACGGTCTGGCCATCTTCACCCAGTACGGCAAGCTGCTGGCCCTGCTGGTGGGCACCATGCTGTTCATGGCCCTCATCGTCTCCCCCTTCATCATGTTCATCTACCTGGGCTGCAACCCGTACCCGCTGGTGTTCCGCTGCCTGCGTGAGTCCGGCCTGACCGCCTTCTTCACCCGCAGTTCCGCCGCCAACATCCCCGTGAACATGGCCCTGTGCGAAAAGCTGGGTCTGGACAAAGATATGTACTCCGTGTCCATCCCGCTGGGCGCTACCATCAACATGGACGGTGCCGCCATCACCATCACCATCATGACCCTGGCCGCAGCCAACACCCTGGGCATTCAGGTGTCCCTGCCTGCCGCCATCGTGCTGAGCGCCATGAGCGCTCTGGGTGCCTGCGGTGCTTCCGGCGTGGCCGGCGGCTCCCTGCTGCTCATCCCCATGGCCTGCTCTCTGTTCGGCATCTCCAACGACGTTGCCATGCAGATGGTGGGCGTCGGCTTCATCATCGGTGTGGTGCAGGACTCTGTGGAGACTGCCCTGAACTCTGCCGGTGACGTGGAGTTTGCCGCCACCGCCGAGTATCACCAGTGGCTCAAGCAGGGCAAGCCCCTGCCGGAGTTCCTGACCGGTAAGAAGAACTGATTGAAAATGGTCTCCGCGATGCTCTGACCAATTTCAAAGGATTTGATTTTTAACTGCGAACCGGCAAAGCCTGCGGGCTTTGCCGGTTCGCTTTTTTACGGGAAAAGATGTAACGGGCAGCAGGGCACTTTCATTACGGCCTCTCCTGTGAAAAAACAGAACAGCAGCGGCCGCAGCCGCTGCTGTTCTGTAATAATATAAAAATAAAAGTTCCGCTGTTTATGCCCAGAGCGAAGCGGAGGGCATTTTAAATAGTAACTTAGTCAATAACCTTTGCCTTCTGCAAAGCGGTCAGGATCAGCGGGATGAGGATCAGCTGGGCCACGATGCCCGGCACGGCGGTGAGCAGGGCACCGGACAAAAAGGCGCTGAACGGGAAGCTGGAACCGGTCAGGCCTGCCAGCACGAAGCGCACTGCGCCCCACACCAGGCGGCCCGCCACCATGGCGGTGACGAGGGCGGCGTACATCATGGGCAGGGTGTGCTTCACCTTGCGCCAGACGAGGCCGGACACAAGGCCGTAGGCGGCCAGCTCAAAGGCCATGGAGATGGCGATGGGGAACATCGGCGGCATGCCGAACAGCACCGAGCGCAGCAGCGGGGCCACGAAGCCCACGGCCAGGCCCCACGGCCCGCCCAGCACGAAGCCGCACAACAGAATGGGGAAATGCATCGGGCAAAGCATGTTGCCCACCTGCGGCACATGGCCGGTGACCATGGGCAGCACGAAGGCCAGTGCCAGGAACAGCGCCGCCAGCACGATGCTGCGGGTGGTGGAATTGGTTTTGGTTTTCATGAAAGCTTCCTCCTTTGATTCCATTGCTTCTTGCCTCTCCCCTTGGGAGAGGTGGCATTGCGCAGCAATGACGGAGAGGGCGAATGCGTGTCGTTTGAAGCGGCCTCGCCCTCTCAGGCGCTGACGCGCCAGCTCCCCCTTTGGGGGAGCCAAGAAAAAAGGGTCTGCCTTTGGTGTTCGCACCAAAAGCAGACCCCTTCGTGGCGTCTGTAAATAATAAAAGAGCAGTGCCGGAAAACCTGCCGGGGCTTTCGGCGCGCTGCGGCGCTGCGCACAAAGGGCGCAGACACGCGTTTTGGATAAATGCTCCATCGGGATGGAGAAAACGAGCTTCGACCCGCACACCCGGCTTCGTGCCGGAAATCTGTGAAAAATATAGCAGATGTGCCCGGCCTTGTCAAGATGCGGCAAAAAGCCTGCATTTTGACCAAAAAGCGGCCAATTTCCACGGATATTTCCCCGTGTATGTACATTTTGCATGAAGGAACTTGACCTTTTTGCATAGAATAGCTAATATAAACTTGAAAAAGAGTGCGCTGCTGGGACACACCTGCCCGGCAGGGCGTAAAACGGCTTTTTTGAACGCTTGCAATTCTGAGGTTCATACGGGAGGACCATCATGACAAATGCAGAAAAACTCACCCTGGCAAAGCACGCCTGTCACATCCGCATGGGCGTGATCGAGGGCACGCACAGCGCAAAGTGCGGTCATCCGGGCGGCAGTCTGGACATCGCCGAACTGCTGAGCTACCTCTATTTCGTGGAAATGAACATTGACCCGAAGGACCCGAAGAAGGCCGACCGCGACCGTCTGGTGCTGTCCAAGGGCCATGCCGCCCCGGCACTGTATGCAGCGCTGGCCGAGCGCGGCTACTTCCCGGTGGAAGACCTCAAGACCCTGCGCAAGATCGGCAGCTATCTGCAGGGCCACCCCAACATGAACGAGACCCCGGGCGTGGATATGTCCACCGGCAGCCTGGGCCAGGGCATCTCCGCCGCCTGCGGCATGGCCCTGGGTGCCAAGCACGCGGGCAAGCCCATCAACGTCTTCGCCATCGTGGGCGACGGCGAGGTGGAGGAAGGCGAGTGCTGGGAGGCCTTCATGTTTGCCGCCCACTATAAGCTTTCCAACCTGTGCGTGTTCCTGGACCGCAACCGCCTGCAGATCGACGGCAGCACCGAGACGGTCATGAGCAGCGAGCCGCTGGAAGACAAGATGAAGGCCTTCAACTTCAACGTGCTGACCATCGACGGCCACGACTACGACCAGATCGAGGCCGCCGTGAACGCCTTCCACGCCGAAAGCGAAAAGCCCACCTGTGTCATCATGGACACCACCAAGGGCAAGGGCGTTTCCTTCATGACCAACTCGGTGGACTGGCACGGCAAGGGCCCCAATGACGACGAGTACAAGATCGCAATTTAGGAGCTGAACGCCGCATACGCCGCGCTGGAACAGGAGGATAAGTAAGATGGCAGACGTGAAGAAGATCGCTACCCGTGAAAGCTACGGCAACACCCTGAAGGAGCTGGCCGCCGAAGGCCACGACGAGCTGGTGGTGCTGGACGCAGACCTTGCTGCCGCCACCAAGACCGGCATGTTCCGCAAGGCATACCCGGACCGCCACTTTGACTGCGGCATCGCCGAGGGCAACATGATGGGCGTGGCCGCCGGCCTGTCCACCATGGGCTATGTGCCCTTTGTTTCCAGCTTTGCCATGTTCGCCGCTGGCCGTGCCTTTGAGCAGGTGCGCAACTCCATCGGCTACCCCCACCTGAACGTGAAGATCGGCGCCACCCACGGCGGCATCTCCGTGGGTGAGGACGGTGCTTCCCACCAGTGCTGCGAGGACTTTGCCCTCATGCGTAGCATCCCCGGCATGACCGTCATCTGCCCTGCCGATGACGTGGAAGCTCGCGCCGCCGTGCGCGCCGCCTTTGCCATGGAAGGCCCCGTCTACCTGCGCTTTGGCCGTCTGGCTGTGCCTGTGTTCCACGATGCAGAGAACTATCACTTTGAGATCGGCAAGGGTGAGCAGATCACCGATGGCAGCGACATTGCCATCATCGCCACCGGCCTGATGGTCAACGAGGCCCGCATCGCCGCCGAACAGCTGGCCGCCGAGGGTATCCATGCCCGGGTCATCAACATCCACACCATCAAGCCTCTGGACGAGGAGATCATCCTCAAGGCTGCCAAGGACTGCGGCAAGGTCATCACTGCCGAGGAGCACAACGTCATCGGCGGTCTGGGCGAAGCTGTGTGCGCCGTGCTGAGCGAAAAGCTGCCCACCCCCGTGCGCCGCGTGGGCGTGCAGGACAAGTTCGGCTGCTCCGGCCCGGCCTGGGACCTGCTGCGTGAGTACGGCCTGGATGCCGCCACCATCTGCAAGACCGCTCATGAAATACTGAATAAATAAACCGCAAAACATTACGGCCCGCTGGACATCTGCGTTCGGCGGGCTTTTTGCATCGTTGTGTGACCCGGTCACGGAAAATAGTGCCGGTTTTGGGGTATACTGATGCCATCATCAAATGAAAAGACACCCTTTTTCAGGAGGTAAACAATATGGCAGTTGTAACCATCACGAAGGAAAACTTTGCGCAGGAAGTGCTGCAGAGCGAAAAGCCCGTTCTGCTGGACTTCTGGGCCAGCTGGTGCGGCCCCTGCCGCATGCTCAGCCCCATCGTGGACGAGGTGGCCGAGGAGCGCACCGATGTGAAGGTGGGCAAGGTGAACGTGGACGAGCAGCCGGAACTGGCCGGTGAGTTCGGCGTCATGAGCATCCCCACCCTGCTGGTGTTCAAAGGCGGCAAGCTGGTGAATCAGGCCGTGGGTGCCCGCCCGAAGTCTGGCGTGCTGCAGCTGCTGGGCTGAATCATTGTTTTAAAAAAAGGGTACAGCGGAACGCCTGCGGGCGTTCCGCTGTACCCTTTTTACGGAAATGGCGGCATCAATTCAAAAAAATCATACACGCTTCTGCAAATGGAACCACAAAACCAAAACAAAAGAAAAACAGAAGATCCAGTACGCCCTTCAGCCATCTGGCAGAGCGTGTGCCAAAGGACATGGCATGAATGATGAAAGGGTTGATCTCACCCGAGCGGCGATAATAGCCCGTCTGTTCAAAACTGTTCCAGATCTCCAGCGATAAAAATTCAATGCCAGCACACAACGGGAAAATGACGAAAGAAGGCATCCAGCCGTCTGCCTGAAAAGAACCATCGCCGAGACCACGCCAGTGCACAGCGATCCTGCCGGGACAGGCCAAAACACCCCACACGGCAAGTGCAATGCTCAGCCCAAGCAGAGCGGTGCGCACAGAATGCCAATCTACGGTGTGCTGTCGGCGCAGCATGGTAAAGAAATCATCCAACTGGATGGTCGGTGCGGCATCGGCTTCTTCCGGAACGCGGCAATGCATCAGGTCGGCAAGTGTCAATCCCAACGCATCTGCCAGCGGTTCCAGTGTGTTGATATCCGGCAGACCGATGCCCCGCTCCCAGCGGCTGACAGCCTTGTCGGTAACGTGCAGCTGTTCCGCCAGTTCAGCCTGTGTCAGCCCCTGCGCTTTACGCATCCGGCTCAGATAATTTCCGAAAGTTCTGGCATCCATTTTATCAACTCCCTTGGAAAAAAGCATAGCATAAGGCAGAATAAAACACAATCAACGCTCTGTTTACCCGGGCAAAAACCCACGCTGCTGCCACAATATAAGAAACAGAACGGCGCTGGCTGTAAATATGGTCAGCGCTTCCCCCAGATCATGTCAAAAGATCGGCCGCACGGTTACAGAGAAGAACCGCGGCGGTTCATTTTTGGCAATAAAATGCCCGTCTGAGGTTCGAGCAGGACAAAATGGTGCGGCTGTTTTTTCTCTGCATCATCTGACCTTCCCAGCGCGTGAAAAAATTTCGCCTTCCTGTACAAACACACTGAAAAAATGTAGGATAAGAATGGAAATCACCGTCACTTTCACGCTTTACAACTTTACCTAGATAAAGTAAAATAAAAACAGAAGCCTTTCATTCTATGGGCGCGGAGGATGCCGCGCCGGATGTTTTTGTGTATAGAGACACCGGAATGCGCCGGTGCAGGGAAAGAAACAAGGGAAAGGAAACGAGGAAGCGAAATGGAGTTCAGTCTGGAGCATCTGCAGCCAAAGGAGCGCGCCTCCTTTGCGCTGCGCAGCCTGTACGAGACGGCGGGCTGCCGCAAGTACCACATGGGCCGCTTTGAGGAGTACGGCCTGTATCAGGAGAACCGCAGCTTTTTGTCGTCGGAGCAGGTCATCACCTTCACCGACCTGGACGGCCGTCTGCTGGCCCTCAAGCCGGACGTGACCCTGTCCATTGCCAAGACGGCCCAGCCCGCCCCCGGCGAGACCCTGCGCTACTACTACCACGAAAATGTCTACCGTCCCTCGGCCGAGAGCCACACCTTCAAGGAAATCAGCCAGATGGGCCTTGAGGTCATCGGCAAAGTGGGCGAAGCTGAGGTGCAGCAGGCCGTGTGTCTGGCGGCACAGTCGCTGGACGCGCTGGGTGCTGAATGGGTGCTGGAAGTCAGCCACATGGGCTATCTGTTCGGCCTGTTCGATGCGCTGGGCGTGCCAGACGCCGCCCGGGCAAAGCTGCTGGAAAAGCTGCGCGAGAAAAACGCCCATGAGCTGCGGGCCGCCGCCCTCGCTGCCGGGCTGGACGACACCGCCGCCGACACTCTGTGCAGCGTGCTGAACCTCTCCGGCAGCTACGCCGAAACACTGGAAAAAGCCGCAGCCCTTAGCCAGAACGCCGCCATGGGAGCCGCCGTGGCCGAGCTGACCGCGCTGGCGGCCCCGCTTGCCAAGGCAGGCGGCAGCATCCGGCTGGATATGACCCTGGCCGGTGAGATGGAATACTACAACGGCCTTGTGTTCCAGGGCTACCTGAAGGCCCTGCCCCGTCCCCTGCTCAAGGGCGGCCGCTACGACCTGCTGCTGCAGAAGTTCACCCCCGGTGCCGGTGCCATCGGCTTTGCGGTCTATCTGGACGAGCTGGACCGTCTGAGCGCCCCGCTGCCGCCGGTGCAGAAACACAGCACCGACAAGGTGATGCTCAATGTGGCTTTGCCGAAGGGCCGTCTCGGCGACAAGGTGTATAACCTGCTGGCGGGCATCGGCTACGGCTGCCCGGAGGACTACAACGCCACCCGCAAGCTGGTGGTGGAAAACCCGGAAGCGGGCATCCGGTACTTCCTCGTCAAGCCCAGCGACGTTGCCATCTACGTGGAGCACGGCGCGGCGGATGTGGGCATCGTGGGCAAGGACATCCTCACCGAGGCGGAAGCCGACGTGTACGAGCTGCTGGACACCGGCCTTGGCAAATGCCGCATGTGCGTGGCGGCCCCGGCCGATTATCAGGACGACCCCAGCCGCCCGGTGCGGGTAGCCACCAAATTCGTCAACATTGCAAAAGCCTACTACGCCTCGCAGGGGCGGGACATCGATATCATCAAGCTGAACGGCTCCATTGAGCTGGCACCCATTCTGGGCCTTTCGGATGTCATCGTGGATATCGTGGAGACCGGCACCACCCTGCGGGAGAACGGCCTGAAGGTCGTCACCGAGTTTATGCCCATCTCGGCCCGGTTCATTGCCAACAAGGCCAGCTACCAGTTCAAGCACGCCGAGATGGACACCATGCTGGAAAAGCTGCGGGCGGAACTGCAGAACAAGGAGGAAGCAAAATGATTAAGCTGTATAACTTCGACGAGCTGAAGCCCGAAGAAATCCTGAACCGCGACATCCGCGCCGAAAAGAACGTGGAGGATGTGGTGGACGGCATCATTTCCGATGTGCGTGCCCGGGGCGACGAAGCACTGAAAGACTACGCCCTGAAATTTGACGGCGCGAAGATCGACGACCTGCAGGTGACGCAGGCCGAGATCGACGAAGCGTTTGCCAATATGGACCCCTACTTCCTTGAGACCCTGCGCGAGGCCGCTGCCAACATCGAGAGCTTCCACCGCCAGCAGGTGCACAAGAATTTTGTGGTGAATGATAAGCCCGGCATCGTGCTGGGACAGAAATACACCCCCATTGAAAAGGCGGGTGTGTATGTGCCCGGCGGCACGGCGGCGTACCCGTCCACTGTGCTGATGGATGTTATCCCTGCCAAGGTGGCAGGCGTGTCGGAGATCGTCATGACCACCCCCGCCGGTAAGGACGGCAAGGTGAACCCGGTCATCCTCGCCGCCGCCGCCACCGCAGGCGTGACCAAAATCTTCAAGACCGGCGGCGCACAGGCCGTGGCAGCCCTCGCCTACGGCACCCAGAGTATTCCCGCTGTGGATAAGATCGTCGGCCCCGGCAACATTTACGTTGCCACCGCCAAGCGCAAGGTGTTCGGCAAGGTGGGCATTGATATGATCGCCGGCCCCAGCGAAATTCTGGTGCTGGCCGACGGCGGCTGCAACCCGGCCTGGGTGGCTGCCGACCTGCTGAGCCAGGCCGAGCACGACAAGCTGGCAAGCCCGGTGCTCGTTACCGACAGCGCGGAGCTGGCCAAGGCCGTGCAGGCCGAACTGGAAGTGCAGATCCCCCAGCTGCCCCGCGCCGCCATTGCCCGGGCCAGCGTGGACGACAACGGCAAGATCATCCTCTGCACCGACCTGCACAAGGCCATTGAAGCCTGCAACATCATTGCACCGGAACATCTGGAAGTGTGCGTGGAGGATCCCTTCGGCGTGCTGAACGAGATCAAAAATGCAGGCAGCATCTTCCTTGGCCGCAACGTGCCGGAAGCGCTGGGCGATTACTTTGCAGGCCCCAACCACACCCTGCCCACCAGCGGCACCGCCCGCTTCTCAAGCCCCTTGGGCGTAGACGACTTTGTAAAGAAGTCCAGCTTCCTCTACTACACCCGGGAAGCGCTGGGCGAAGTAGCCCCCCGCATCGCCGATTTTGCCGAGCGCGAGGGCCTGCACGCCCACGCAAAGAGCGTGACCATCCGGTACGAGAAGTAAATGAGGAAGCGATTCGCCCTCTCAGTCAAAGCCTTACGGCTTTGCCAGCTCTCCCAAAGGGAGAGCCGAGAATCCGGGCACAGCGTTTCTTGGCTCCCCCTTTGGGGGAGCTGGACGCGAAGCGGCCTGAGAGGACGAGGATGTTTATCATAAAAGAAAACTGGAGGATTATTTCATGAGCCGTTTTCTTTCCCCCACGCTGGCCGCTGTCACCCCCTACACCCCGGGTGAGCAGCCGCAGGATCAGCAGTACATCAAACTGAACACCAACGAAAGCCCCTATCTGCCCTCCCCGGCGGTGATCGCCGCCGTGAGCGAGCACGAGGTGGAAAAGCTGCGCCTTTACTCCGACCCCGCCTGTGCCGACCTGCTCAAGGCGGCCGCAGCCCACTTCGGTTTGCAGCCGGAGCAGATCATGCCCGGCAATGGCAGCGACGAGAACCTCTTCTTTGCGCTGCGTGCCTTCTGCGACGCAGACCACCCGCTGGCCTATGCCGACATTACCTACGGCTGCTACGGTGTGTGGTGCGGACTGATGCACATTCCCAGCCACATCATCCCGCTGAAAGAGGATTTCACCCTTGACCCGAAGGACTACTACGGCCTGAACCAGACCATCGTCCTTGCAAACCCCAACGCCCCCACCGGCATTGCACTGCCCCGGGCGGAAATTGAGGGCATCTTAAAGGCGAACCCGAACAACGTGGTCATTGTGGACGAGGCCTATGTGGACTTTGGCGGCGAGAGCTGCGTGCCCCTCATCGACCGGTACGAAAACCTGCTGGTGGTGCAGACCTTCTCGAAATCCCGCCAGCTGGCCGGTGCGCGGCTGGGCCTTGCCATGGGCAATGCAAAGCTCATTGCTGACCTGAACCGGGTCAAGTTCAGCCTGAACCCCTACAACATCAACCGCCTGACCCTGAAAGCCGGGCAGGCCGCGCTGGAAGATACGGCTTATTTCGATAAGACTCGCGCCGCCATCGTGGAGACCCGCGCATGGACAAAACAGCAGCTGGAGAGCCGTGGCTTTGCCGTGCTGGACAGCCGCTCCAACTTCCTGTTTGCAAGTACCAATCGGAAAGACGGCGGAACACTCTACAAGGAGTTGAAACAAAACGGCATTCTGGTGCGCCATTTCGATGCACCCCGCATCTCGAACTGGCTGCGCATCACCATTGGCACCCCGGAACAGATGAAGATATTCGTGAACACACTGGATAAGATCATGGAGGAATGAACCATGCCGAACCGAATGATCTCGCTGGAACGCAACACCAACGAAACGCAGATCGACCTCACCCTTGATCTGGACGGCACTGGCCGCTATGAGGTGGACACCGGGTGCGGCTTTCTGAACCACATGCTGGAACTGTTCGCCCGCCATGGCCGTTTTGACTTGGTGCTCACCTGCCACGGTGACGTGGAGGTGGATTACCACCACACCACCGAGGACGTGGGCATTGCGCTGGGACAGGCCTTTGCCCGGGCACTGGGCGATATGCGCGGCATCCAGCGCTATGGCAGCTTCTACCTGCCCATGGACGAAGCGCTGATTTTGTGTGCTGTTGACCTGTCTGGAAGATGTACCTTGAACTGGGATATCCACTGCCAGACCGAAAAGGTGGGCGATTTTGACGTGGAGTGCGCCAAGGAGTTCTGGCTGGGCTTTGCCCGCAGCGTGCCCGCCACCGTCCACTTTGTACAGTTTGCAGGTGAAAATACCCATCACATCCTTGAAGCCTGCTTCAAGGGCGCGGGCCATGCGCTGGGCATTGCCGTGAAGATCGACGCAGCCCACAAGGACGAAATTCCTTCCACGAAAGGACTGCTGGTATGATCGCGATCATTGATTACGGCGTGGGCAACCTGTTCAGCCTGAAATCCAGCTTAAAACAGCTGGGGCTGGAAGCCGTCGTCACGGCAGATGCGGATACCATCCGCAAAGCTGACCGGCTCATCCTGCCGGGCGTGGGCGCATTCGCTGACGCCATGGCCAAGCTGGAAGCAACGGGACTTGTGCCGGTCATCAAGACGGAAGCCGAAAAGAAGCCGCTGCTGGGCATCTGCCTTGGCATGCAGCTGCTGTTCGAAAAGAGCTATGAGTACGGCGAGCATGCGGGCCTGGGCTTTGTAAAAGGCGAGGTTTGCCCGCTGGAACCTGACCTTGCGGACAAGAGCCTGAAAGTGCCGCAGATCGGCTGGAACGCCCTGCACATCGTCAAGGACGACCCGCTGTTCCAGTACATCCGCGAGGGCGAGTACGTTTATTACGTCCACAGCTACTACGGCAAGAACTGTGCCGAGAGTACACTTGCCGTGAGCGATTATTCCATCCCCGTCACCGGCGCGGTGCGGGCAGGCAAGGTGTACGGCACCCAGTTCCACCCGGAAAAGAGCGGAGACACCGGTCTGCGCATTCTTAAAGCGTTCAGCGAATTGTAAGGCGGCTCGCCCTCTCCGTCATTGCTGACGCAATGCCACCTTGTCCCCTTTTTGTCGTTACGCGACATCTTCCCCCGGCCGGGGGAAGTCTTTCAAAGGGAGAGGCGAGAACTTGACAGTAACGCTTCTTGGCTCTCCCTTTGGGAGAGCTGGCGCGATAGCGCCTGAGAGGGCGAAGATGCTATAAGGAGAACAACCATGCAATTATTTCCAGCCATTGACCTGCGGGGCGGCAAGGTGGTGCGCCTGACGCAGGGCGACTACGACCGCATGACCGTTTACGGCGAGGACCCCTGCGCGCAGGCGCGCCAGTTCCTTGCCGCGGGTGCAAAGAACCTTCACGTCGTCGATCTGGACGGCGCAAAGGACGGCACCCTTTCCAATTACGATACCATTGCCGCGCTGGCAAAGCAGGGCGGTTTGTACATTGAGGTGGGCGGTGGCATCCGCACCGAGGAGCGCATTGAAAAATACCTCTCTCTCGGCGTGGGCCGCTGCATCCTCGGCAGCGTGGCCGTGACGGATTTTGATTTCACTGCCCGGATGCTGCAAAAATACGGCGACAAAATTGCCGTGGGCGTGGATGCCAAGGACGGCTATGTGGCCATCCATGGCTGGAAGGAAGTGAGCGCCGAGCCGGGCGTGGACTTCTGCAAACGTCTGGCCGACGCCGGATGCACTGCCATCATCTACACCGACATTGCCTGTGATGGTGCCATGAAAGGCACGAACCTCGGCCTGTACCGCACCCTTGCCAAAGAGGTGCCCGGCGTGGCCTTCACGGCCAGTGGCGGCATCTCGTCGGAAGCCGAGCTGCTGGAACTCAAAGAGATGGGCACCGCAGCGGCCATTCTGGGCAAGAGCCTCTACACCGGCGCACTGAACCTGAAACGCTGTGTAGAATTGGTGCAGGATTGAACGGGGAGGAATGACAGATGATCACCAAACGCATTATCCCCTGTCTTGATGTGCGCAACGGCCGCGTGGTCAAGGGCACGAATTTTGAGGGCATCAGGGATGTGGCCGACCCGGTGGAGATGGCCCGCCTGTACAACGCTGCCGGTGCCGATGAACTGGTGTTCTACGATATCACCGCAAGCTTTGAGGGCCGGGCACTGTTCACCGACATTCTGACGCAGGTCGCCAGCGAAATTTTCATCCCGCTCACCGTGGGCGGCGGCATCAACACGCTGGAAGATTTTGACCGTGTGCTCAAGTGCGGCGCGGATAAGGTCAGCGTCAACTCGGGCGCACTCAAGAACCCCGACCTCATCCCGGCAGCGGCACAGCGCTACGGCAACCAGTGCGTGGTGCTCTCCGCCGACGTGAAGCGTGTGGACGGCCAGTTCCGGGTGTTCGCCAAGGGCGGCCGCGAAGACACCGGCCGGGATGCGCTGGACTGGATATCCTGGTGCGTAGACCACGGCGCCGGTGAGATCTGCCTGAACAGCATCGACACCGATGGCGTGCGCAATGGCTTTGATCTGGAAATGCTGGACGCCGTGGCGGCACGGGTGAACGTGCCCATCATCGCCAGCGGCGGCGCAGGCAAAAAAGAAGATTTTCTCGAGCTGTTCCACCACAAGGGCATCGACGCAGGCCTTGCCGCCGGCATCTTCCACCAGAAGCTGCTGACCATCCGGGATCTGAAGGAATACCTCAACGCAAACGGCGTGGAGATGCGGCTGTAACGCCGGGGCATTTCTCCCCGGCGCGGGGAGAAGCCGTAACGCGAAACTGGATTTCCGCAAAAACAACCCGCAAACTCTTGCGTTTGCGCACCGAATACGCTAAACTAGTAATATCCCCATCCGGGGAGGGAGAACCGTTATGAATCTGAAATTTGATGAAAAGGGCCTGATCCCTGCCATCGTGCAGGACCACTACACCAAAAAGGTGCTCACCCTCGCATACATGAACGCCGAGACGCTGGCGCTCACCATTGCCGAGGGCCGCACTGTGTTCTGGAGCCGCAGCCGTCAGGAGATCTGGCGTAAGGGCGAGACCAGCGGCAATGTGCAGCGGGTGGTGTCCATCACTGCCGACTGCGATGCCGATGCTCTGGTGGTGGAAGTGGTCAAATCCGGCCCCGCCTGCCACACCGGCGCCGAGAGCTGCTTCTTCAACGAAGTATACGTCTCGCCGGAGCTGAAGCAGTTCAGCTGGCAGGGCCTGTACCAGCTCATCAAGGGCCGCAAGGATAGCCCCAAGGAGGGCAGCTATACCACCTACCTGTTCGAGAAGGGCAAGGAGAAGATCCTGAAAAAGGTGGGCGAAGAGTGCACCGAGGTCATCATTGCGGGCGAAAAAGAGGATAAGGAAGAGACCGTTTACGAGATCAGCGATCTTGCCTACCATGTTCTGGTGCTGATGGTCAGCGCCGGCATCACGGTGGAGGATGTGACCCGTGAACTGGAAAAACGTCACGTCATTGACCACAAGGTCAAACAGGAAAGGATGCAGTGAATTATCTATGGCAGATTATAAGAAGTCCAGTGTCCATTGCCACTCCACTATGTGCGATGGCAAAAATACCTTGCAGGATATGGCAAGTGCTGCATGTGCGCAGGGCCTGACCACGCTGGGCTTCACCGGCCATAGCTACACCCAGCGCGACCGCGAATACTGCATGAGCCCCAGCCGCACCGCCCAGTACAAGGCCACCATTGCCAAGCTTAAGACCGAGTACAAGGGCAAGGTGGATATCCTGTGCGGCATCGAGTGGGATATCCTGAGCGAGGATAAGCGCACCGGCTACGATTACTGGATCGGCAGCGCACACCACCTGTACGGCAAGAACACCGGAAAGTATTACGAGATCGATTTCCGTCCGCAGGACCTGTGGGACTGCATCAACGATGATTTTGATGCAGACCCCCTTGCCGCTGTGGAAGCCTACTTTGCCGAGGTGGAAAAGGTGGCCGCCCTCAAGCCGGACATTCTGGCCCACATCGACCTGATCAAGAAGCTGAACGCCAACGGCGAGTTCTTCGACGAGGAATCGCCCCGCTACAAAGCCGCTGCCCTCAAGGCCCTGCAGGCCGCCAAGGACAACGACTGCCTGCTGGAGGTGAACACCGGCGGCGTCTACCGCGGCTACCGCAAGGACTTCTACCCCGGCGCATGGCTGCTGGGCGAGTGGCAGAAGATGGGCGGCAAAGTTATTATTACGTCCGATTCCCACGACATCAACAGCCTGACCTTCGGCTTTGACGAAGCTGCTGCTGCCATCAAGGCAGCGGGCTTTACCAGCGTGCAGGTGCTCACCGGAAACGGCTTTGAGACGCAGGAGCTGTAACGATTTAGAATCACCTCCGCTTGCGCTCTGGTGATTTTCAGCGGAAAAATTATTTTTATATTTACAAATCTGGAAAATCTGCGGATTTTCCAGATTTGTCTTTTCACGAGAGGGGCTGCAATGGGCGGCTTCATCGGAAAAAGCAACAGTATCATACCGCAAACAAGGGGCTGACTTTTGCGCAGTCCCTTGTTTTGCGGTAAAAACACAACATTGGAGGACCCCTATGACCCAAGCGCAGCCCCGGAAGAAACAACTTTTCAATATGAACGTAGACCTGATGCACGGGCCGATTTTAAAGAGCCTGCTGCTGTTCATGCTGCCCATCCTCGTCTCCAACCTGTTCCAGCAGCTCTACAACACGGTGGACACCATGATCGTGGGCAATGTGCTGGGCGACACCGCCCTTGCCGCCATTGGCTCCTGCGGCTCCATCTACGAGCTTCTGGTGGGCTTCGGCATCGGTATCGGCAACGGCCTTGCCATCGTGGCAGCGCGCTCCTACGGCGCGCAGGACGAGGACCTGCTCAAGCGCACCGTGACGGGCTCCATCGTCATCGGCCTCATCGCGTCGCTGGTCATCACCACGGCGGGCTTCTTCGGCCTGCGTCCCCTGCTGCAGCTGCTGGACACCCCGGCGGAGATTTTAGAGGACGCCTACCGCTACATCATTGTGATTGACCTCGGCGTTGTGGTCATGTTTCTGTATAACCTCTGCGCGGGCCTGCTGCGCGCCATCGGCAACAGCGTGATGCCGCTGGTGTTCCTGCTCATCAGCTCGGTGCTGAACGTGGGGCTGGATCTATGGTTCATTGCCGGTATCGGCATGGGCGTGCGGGGCGCAGCTGTGGCAACGGTGATTGCGCAGGGCATCTCGGTGGTGCTGTGCGTTCTGTACGTGCTGGCAAGGGTGCGCATCCTCATCCCGGAGAAAAAGCATTTCGCCGTGGGCAGTCATCTCTACTGGGAGCTGTTCAGCCAGAGCATCTCCATGGGCCTGATGAGCAGCATCGTGTCCGCCGGTTCGGTGGTGCTGCAGTACGGCATCAACGGCCTGGGCACGCTCACCATCGCGGGCCACACAGCCGCCCGCAAGCTGTTCGCTTTCACGGATATGCCGCTCATCTCCATGGCGAATGCAGGCTCCACCTTCGTCTCCCAGAACCGCGGCGCAAACCAGCCCGACCGTGTGCGCAGGGGAATGCGGCAGATGTACCTGTACTCGGTGGTGGTGATGATCGCTGCCGTGGCGCTGATGCAGCTCGGGGCCCCGTGGCTCGTCAAGCTCATCTCCGGCTCGTCGGAGCCCATCGTGCTGGAAAACGGTGCCCGCTACCTGCGCTGGAACGCACCCTTCTACGCGGTGCTGGGCGTGCTGCTGTGCACCCGCTATGCCCTGCAGAGCCTGGGCCAGAAGGTGCTGCCGCTGTTCTCCAGTGTCATCGAGCTGGTGGGCAAGGTGATCTTTGTGCTGGTGTTCATCCCGAAGTTTGCCTACAATGCGGTCATCCTGTGCGAGCCCATCATCTGGTGCTTCATGGCGGCATATCTCGTGTTTGTGTATCTGCACGAGCCGTTTGTGTTCCCGAAAAAGAAGAAGTAAAAACAGGGCTTTGCAGCGATAAAAGCGACTGCAAAGCCCTGTTGTGTTTTGATGAAAAGTATGCTATCATAAAACTGCCGCTTTGGCGGCAGGGCGCTGTGCCACAAACACAGGCGGCTTTTTTCTCCTTACCGGCACCTGAGCGCGCCGGGTAAAGAGATTTTTCTTGAAATCTCGCTCCCCCGGACGCTTGAGGGCGGAAAGGGGGGATGCACCATGACGTTTGAACAGGTCGTATTGCTGCTCACGCTTCTCGGCGGAGCGATCTACGTTACGTTCGAAATTACATGGACTGTTTCTCACAGCGATAGACGCAAGAAAAAATGACCGCCTCCAGCTACCAACTTGAACGGTCATTTTTCTTGATCTGATTCAGTAAGGAGCGAGCCGTTTGCGGGCCAGCGCCTTTCTATTTATAGTATAATCATTTCACAAGGGGCTGTCAAGGGCGCATCCGTGAGCACTTGACAGCCTTTTTACGTTACAGCGCCGAATAGCCGAAGCTGTTCACCAGCGCATCGATGTGCTGGCCGGCCTTGCACATGGGGCACTCGCGGCTGTCGTAGCTGGAATAATCCGGCAGGCTGGCGGGGTCAAAGATGGACGTGACCGGGTAGCCCATGCACTCGTGGGTGGTGGCGAAAATGGCCGAAAGGCCCGCCACGGTGCCGCCGTAGTAATCCACGGCCTGCACAGCGGCCTGCACGGTGTAGCCGGTGGTGATGGAAGCCGCCAGAATGAGCACATGCTTGCCCTTCACCATGGGGGCCAGGTTGTCGCGCAGGATGATCTGGCTGCCGGTGGTGTACTCCGGGGTGACGACGTAGATGGTCTGGTGGGCGTTCATGTTGGCAAAGCCGTCCTTCGTCAGCTCGTTGGCAAGGCAGGTGCCGATGACCTGGGTGCCGTCCAGACAGAGCACGGTGTCCACGATGGTGTTGTGCTGGTAAGCCGCCACCAGTTCTTTTGCCACGGCCTTTGCCTCGGAAAGGCGGGCCTTTTGGGTGGTGACGTCGATGTAATAATTGATATGGCTGTGGCTGGTGGCAAAATGACCCTTTGCCACGCGCAGGAACAAGTTGCTTTTCTTGGTGGGAAGCTTTACCATGTTGATCATCGAAACAGCACTCCTTTACAGCGTTTTCGGGGGTTCCCTCAAAATACAAAACATCGCGGCGACTGCTCTGCCGCGATGCACCTGTACGATCTGATAACCTTATTGTACCGGAAAACACCACTGTGCACAAGGCACAAAACAACTAAAAAACTTTGCTCTGTTTGCGGCAGGATGCCAAAAACTGGGATACAAAAAGGCCCGCACCCTTTTGCAGGTGCGGGCCTTGAATGCTTTTTGGTTAATCCTTGATGACGCTGGTGATGTCCCAGGTTGCATAGACGTCAGAATAAGCATCGTTCTCGTTGCCCAGGGCATTGTGACGGGGGAAATACTGGATGTAGACATTCTTAGCAGCTTGCAGAGCGTTATTGTCCAGATTGCTGATGGTCAGAGTGACCTTAGAGGTCTCGTTGGCCTTCAGGCCTTCGCCGCCGCCAGCAGCAACAAAGCTGCTGCTGGGAGAAACATAATGTGCAGTACCGTCAGCGTCGATATATTTCAGCTGATAGTGAGAAAAAGTATCGCTGGTGCCCTCGGAAACAGGAGTATGCTCGAAGTAGCAGACCAAAGCACCAGTGACTGCTACAGTATAAGAGGCACCGGCTTTCAGGACGTGCTTATCGTGAGAAGCGCCAATACCCAGGAAACCGCCGGAAGAACCACCGAAAGTCAGGGCGCTGTCATTGTTCACATTGTAGACAGCACTGGGCTGGTTCGGGTTGCCGCTGCAGCCGGTGAACATACCGGCGCTGGCAACTGCCACTGCGGTGAGGGCAGTGTATTTCATAAAATCACGACGGGAGAAAGTGTAAGACATAATCGTTCCTCCTTTAAAGGCAGATACATTCAAAAAGCCTTGCGGCGTTTACTTATAAAATAGGCGAAACCGGTGGAAATGTCAATGCCTTTTGCAAAAATAAATTCTGCAAAAAACAGGATGCTGCGCGGGTTTTGGACGAAATTTCGTCCCGCTTGCGGGGCATCAGGCGCGGGTGACGTCGGCGGCCTTCATGGTAAAGGTGAGGGTCTTGTCGGCCACGAAGGTGGGCATGTAAGTAACTTCCAGCTCTTTCCAGCCCTTGGGCACCATCAGCAGCATCTGGACATAGCCGCTGCCCTGCGGGGGCAGGGTGGTGGAGTCCGAGAAGCTCTGGGAGTTCTGGTTGTACAGCGAGATGGTGGCGGTGCACTCGACGGTCTGGCCGTCGCAGGAAGCCACAAAGTCGGTGGTGTCGGCAGCCAGTGCGTGGAAGTTTGCGTCCACGTTGCTTGCCGGGGGCACCGGGTAGGCGGCGTCGATGGCGTCCACATTCTGTGCGCCGATGGTGAAGGTCTGATCCTTGGTGCGGTTCACCACGGTGACCAGAACTGCCAGATATTCATAACCCTCCTGCTGGGGAGCGGTGTCAACGCCGAACAGGCTGGAGAGCTGAACGCCCAGACCGTTCCAGTTGCTTACCTTATCGCCGACCTTGACGGAAACGACGGTGGAGCTGCCGTTCTGCTTGCAGCCGGCCAGCATGCCGGATGCGCCCAGAGCCACCACAGAAGCACCGGCACCCTTCAGAAAAGCGCGGCGGGAAATGCAGTTGGACATAATAAATCCTCCTTAAAACGTGTGGAAAGCCAGCTTTCCAGAATCTACTATTCTGTTTATACCCTTTCCGGCACAAAAGTGCAAGCCTTTTGGGCGAAAAATCACCTGTTTTTCACAGGAATATCACCCTTCCGGCGAGATGCCCTTGACGTGGGTCTCGCTGGTCTTGACCAGATTCAACAGGCTGGGGGTGTACAGCGGGAACTCCCGGGTCAGGCTTTCGGTGGTCATGGCAAGGCAGGCGGGGTCCTTCACGCCCTCGCCGCCGTTCACGTCCTGCCCGGCCAGCAGCGCTTCCACATTGGCCTCAGACATGCACATCACGGCGTCGGAATAGCCGCGCCAGCGGTAGGCGTCGATGCTGAACATGCTGGCGGCGTTGTGGGGCTCGGCCGAGTAGAGGTGGCGGAACATCTTGGCCACCGCCATCATCAGGTAGGAGCTCACCTCGGTGGTCAGGGCCTTGCTGTGGCACTGGCCGATCTTGGCGTACAGCACGTTCAGGCTGTTGGAGATCAGCTTTTTGTTCATGGTGGGCAGCACGCTGCCGTGGTAGACGTTATCCTTCATCTTATCCGGGTTCGGGATATCTTCGGCCGAAAGCATCATGCCGTTGCGCTCGGCACTGCGGCCCAGCAGGTAATCGCAGGAAACATTATAATAATCGGCCACCCGCACCACGAAGTCCAGGCCGCACTCGCGGATGCCTTTTTCATAGTGGGACAGCAGCGCCTGCGAGACGCCCAGGTCTTCGGCGGCCTGCTTCTGGGTGATGCCGCGCTCTTTGCGCAGCAGCTTGATGATACGGTTGAATTCCATGATACTGACTCCTCAATGCGTCGGATGGTTGGGGGACATCCTGATTTTTGGTTTACAACAGGTTGATTATACACAGCGGAAAACGACTTGTAAAGCAAGAAAAATGACGATATTTTTCATCAAATTTCGTCATTTTTGTCAAAACCATTGCACCGGATACCATATCTATGCTAAACTGAAAGCATCAGCGCATACATTTAGTGGCGCGCGATTTGCGGAAAAACCAAAAAATTCGGCGCTTTGGCACGGTCTGCAGCCGTTTGCCGGGCATTCTGGCCAAAAACAGCGCTGCAAGCAGAAAAATAAGACGAGGGATCAGCATGGAAAACGAGTATTACAAGCGGTATGAGCCGTTCTTCGGCGAGTGGCGCATCAAGCGCTTCATCGGCGCAGGCAGCTACGGCAGGGTGTTCGAGATCGAGCGCCGGGATGAGTTCGACACCGTGTACACCGGTGCGCTCAAGGCCGTGACCATCCCGTCCAGCCAGGGGGAGCTGGACGAGATCCTGGCCGACGGCATGGACATGAACGGCGCTTCCACCTACTTCCGGGATTACGTCAAGGAGCTCAACCGGGAGATCGCCCTCATGAGCAAGCTCAAGGGCCACAGCAACATCGTGAGCTACGAGGACCACAAGATGTTCCCCCACGAAGACGGTGTGGGCTGGGATATCCTCATCCGCATGGAGCTGCTCACCCCCATCACCAGCTACCTGAAGCAGAACCACACCTTCACCCGCCGCGAGGTCATCCAGCTGGGCATGGACCTGTGCAAGGCGCTGGAAATTTGCCAGCGGTACAACATCATCCACCGCGACATCAAGCCCGCCAACATCTTCATCTCGGAGACCGAGGACTTCAAGCTGGGCGATTTCGGCGTGGCGCGCATCGCCAGCGCGTCCACCGGCGCTTCCACCCGTGCGGGCACCGTGAACTATATGGCCCCGGAGGTCTTCCGGGGTGAAAAGTACACCAGCAATGTGGACATTTACTCGCTGGGCCTTGTGATGTACCAGCTGCTGAACAACAACCGGATGCCGCTTTACCCGCCCTACCCCCAGCCCATCACCCCGTCCAGCCGGGAACGGGCCCAGGCCCAGCGGCTTTCCGGCGCGGCCCTGCCGCCCCCGGCCAACGCCGAAGGCCGTCTGGCCGAGATCGTGCTCAAAGCCTGCGCGCCGGACCCGGCCCAGCGCTACGACAGTCCCACCGTGATGCGGCAGGCGCTGGAAGCCATCCTCTACACCGAGGGCGAGGCGAAGATGATCTACCCGGAGGGCGACACCGTGCCCGTGCCCAGCACCAGCGGCGCGGCCGCCCCGGAGGAAAATGACCCCAACGGAGAGACGGAGCGCCCAGTGTGGGGAAAGGCGCACGCCGACAGCGAGAAACCCGCCAAAGCGGAGAAAGACCTGCCGGAATGCCTGAAAAACGCAAGGGATGACGCCCCGCTGGAACAGCAGTTCTCCCTGCGGGAGCTTTCCGGCCTGAGCAAAGAGGAAGCCGACGCGCTGGACCTCACCCTGAAACCGATGCCGCAGCCTGCCCCGGCGGCAGAACCGGCAGCACCTGTCGTGCCGCAGGAGCCCGCAGCGGACCAGACCGTGCGGGTGGAAACGGCCCAGCCCGCCGCCCCGGCCGACGACAGCACCGTGCGGCTGATGCCCGGCGCAGTGCCGGTGCAGACCCCGGCGGAGGACCACACCGAGCGCGTGGCCGCGCCGGTGCAGCCGGTGCAGAATGTGCAGGAGAGCGACAAGACCACCTTCCTGTTCGAAGCGCAGGCCGAGAAGCGCCGTCAGGAGCAGCAGGCCAAGCGGGAAGCGGAGGAAGCCGCCCGCCGCAAGGCCGCTGAAGAAAAGGAAGCGGAGCTGGCCCGCATCCGCGCCGAGAAGCGCGCGGCCGAGCAGGCCGCCGCCGAGGAAGCCGCCCGCAAGGCAGAAGCCGAACAGGCCGTTGCGGCGCAGGCAGCCCAGCAGCAGGCGGAACCCGCCGTCTCCCAGAAGAAGGGCAGCAAGCTGCCGCTGGCGATCGGCGGCGTGGCCGTTGCCGCCGTGGTGGCCGTGGGCGGCTTCGCTCTGGCTGGGCGGGGCGGTGCATCCAGCACAGCAGCTGCCAGCACGGCAGATGCCATCTATACGGCGGGCACCTACACGGCCACGGCCGAGGGCTGTCTGAGCGATGTGACCGTGACGGTGACCGTCAGCGATAAAGCCATCACCGATGTGCGGGTGGACGCTTCCGGCGAGACGGCAGAGCTGGGCGGCAAGGCCGCAGAAGAACTGCCGAGCGAGATCATCCGCAGCCAGAGCACCGATGTGGACGGCTATACCGGTGCCACTCTCACCAGCGACGCCATCAAGAAGGCTGCTGCAGACTGCATTGCACAGGCTTCCGGTAAAAAGGCGGCGTCCAGTCAGGCGGCAAGTGCAGCGGCTTCCAGTACCGCCAGCGAGGAAAGTGCTTCCGCCAGCGTGGCCGAAAGTGCCGCCGCAAGTTCGGAAAGCGAAAAGCCGGTGAGCAGTTCCAGCTCTGTGAGTTCGTCCAGCGCGGTAAGCAGTTCAAAAGCGGCGAGTTCGTCTAGCAAAGCTAAAGGTTCAAAGGGAGCCAACTCGTCCCGGAAAGCATCAACATCATCCAGTAGTGTTGCGGTGTCTAGTTCTTCTGAGGTTGATGAAGAGATATCTTCTGATACAGAATCCGACACAGAGCAAGAGGTGCTGGACGAGGGAGTAGAGGACTGGTGGGCATCCCTGTGGGAGTGAAATTTACTGGTTGGTGAAAAACAATGAACCAATCAACTACTACGACTGACCCCGGTTTTCAAAAGCGGCTTTTTGTGCTATAATAAAAATTCAGCGCCCGTCCGCAGTTTGCCGGGCGGGGCATTCCCCAAACGATACGAGGTGTTTTCATGAAAACCTTTAAGCTTCATCTCATCCGCCACGGCATGACCGCCGGCAACCTGCAGGGCCTTTACATCGGCAGCGGCACCGACATCCCGCTGTGCGACGAGGGCCGTGCCCAGCTGGCCGAGCTGAAGGAGCGGTTCGAGTACCCGCAGGTGGACACCGTGTTCTCCTCTCCCCTGCTGCGCGCGGTGGAAACGGCGAACATCCTGTTCCCGGACGCAAAGCACACCTTCACCGTCCACGACCTGCGGGAGGCGGGCTTCGGCAAGTTTGAGAACAAGCCCGTGAAGGAACTGGTGCACGACGAGGACTTCAAAAAGTGGATCACCCCCGGCTCCGGCTATGTGCCCGAGGGGGCCGAGCCCACCGACCAGTTCCACGCCCGCTGCGCCGAAAGCCTGATGAAGCTGTTCGAGTATATGATCCGCATGGATGTGACCGAGGCCGCCTGCGTGACCCACGGCGGCGTCATCATGAGCATGCTCAGCCAGCGTGCCGTGCCCACCCGCCGCCCCGAGCAGTGGATGGCCGACCCCGGCTGCGGCTACACCGTGCAGACCGATGTGCAGCTGTGGATGCGCGACCGTCTGGTGGAGGCCATCGACATCGTGCCCTTCGGCTACGCCGATACCCTGCGCGGCCAGGCCGAGACCGAGGAAAACGAGGCCTTTGAGTAAGGATTCGGTTACAATCCCGGCCCATCCCTTGACAGAACCCGCGCAATCCTTTATTGTATAAAGGAACGATTTTTGAGGAGGAAGCCCCATGTCCCAGTCCATTTCCCGCCGGTCATTCCTGAAATGTGCCGGTTCCGGTGCGGTCAGCCTTGCCGCTGCCCTGCTCACCGGTGTTTCCGCTGCGGCGCAGCAGCCGCGTCTTGCGGGCGAGCCTGCCCTGCTGGACGGCAAGGCCGCTGTGGAGCTGCTGGGCTATGCCCCTGCGCCGGAAATGGGCAATGTGCTGGTGTACCTCTCGGTGGAGAACCTTTCGGCTTCCTCCCTGCCCGTGGACGCCAGCTACCTGCAGAGCCGCGAGGTGCGCACCCTGGCGGACCTGTACAGCATGGGCACCGGCTTTTCCGCCGTGTGCGACGGCACCGCCGTGCGCTGCGGCAGCTTTGCCGCCCCGCTCTACGGCGAGAACGCGGCGGATGCTTCGGTGTTCACCCTGAACCTTGCCGCAGGCAGGGGCGCGCTGGTGCACTGCTTCTGCGCCGTGCCGGAAAACTGGCAGACGCTGGAGCTGACCTGGCACCCGGACTTTGCTGCAGGCCGCAGCGAGACCTTCACGGTGCACCGCGGCACCGACGAGGTGGCCCTGGGCGCTGTGCCCTCCTGCCCCGCCGAGGTGGGCAGCGTGGTGGACCTGTAAAAGGGGCCCTCTCAGGCAGCCGGTTTTCTGCAGGGAGCGGGTTCATCTGCTCCGCAGGTAGACGGCATTTGCCGGGACGGGAGCGAAACGCATGAATGTGTTCCCTACACCCGGGCGGAAAGAACGCAAAACATAAGAAAAGCCATCTGTGACGGTTGAAGTCGCAGATGGCTTTTTGCGTTGTTATGCGGCGGCGTGTGCCAGCAGTTCTTCCCCGGCCGAGCTCTGCACGGCCAGTTCGTCGCCGGTGACGCTGGATACCAGTGCCAGATAGCTGCGGCCGGTGCAAAGGCTCAGCTGCCGGCCGTCGGAGTCGTAGAACAAAAAGGTGGAGTCGGTGCCCTGGGTCCAGGTGATGTGCCACAGGCGGCCGCCGTTGAGCCACACGCCGCCGCCAAGGGTCAGGTCGTAATCCAGCGTGCGGCCATCGTCCCGCAGGGTGGACGAGCTGAACAGGATGAGCAGGTTGTCGAACTGGGCCTGGGTGCCGGTGTTGGCGTCCAGCTGGGCGGTGCCGTCGGCGTGCAGCATGCCGTAGGTGCCGCTTTCGGCGCTGTAAGCAAAGGCTGTGGTGCTCTGGGTGCCGAAGTGCATCTGCACGGCGGCGGCGTCCTCGGCGTCCGGCTCCGGCAGGCGGGGCTCTGCCTTTTGGGGCAGCAGCGCCGGAAGGGTGGGCAGAACGGTGTCCGCCCCGGTGCTGTCGGACGTCACCGCCGACGAGGCCGACGCCGCCAGCTCATCCAGCTGGCTGGAGAGGTTCAGGCTGTCCAGCACGCCCAGCACCGCCTTGCCGCTGGTGCGCCACAGCGGGGCGCTGCTCCAGTCGGCGTCGCAGGTGAAGGCGTTGCGCCCCACCTCCAGCGCGTCCACGGCGCGGAGATTGTAGTAATCCAGATAGTTGCGGGCGAACTGGCCTGCGCCCCGCTGCACCGGCAGCACCTGCTGGCCGCTGAGCAGCCGCCAGTACAGGTCCTGTCCCAGGGTCACCGGGCCCACCGTGGGCATGGCGCTCACTGCAGGGTACGCCAGGCACAGGCTGGTGGGAGCGTCGGCCTCGGTCTGGGCCTCCAGCACCACCGATGCGCTGCCGATGCCCCACTGCACGGTGCTGGCCGGGGCGTTGTCGATGACCACGGCAGCGGCGCGCTCGCCGGGGTATTGCAGCGCCTGCCCGGTGAGCGGGTCGGAGGGCGCGGAATGGTCGGAGAGGATCTCCGACGAAAAGGAACAGCCGCTCAACAATACGGCGCACAGCGCGGCGGCCGCCGCTGCCCGGGTCCAGATGCGTTTCATGGCGTTTCCTCGTTTACTGATAGCTGAAGTTGGACCACTCGTCGTCGTCCACGATGGCAAGGTAGGTCTTGCCGCGGTTGAAGATGAGCTCGGCCCCGCTCTCGTCGAACAGGCGCAGCGGGTGCTCGGGCGAAGCCTTCTGCCAGGTGCCGCGCACCATGCCGCCCCGGCTGAAGAAATAGACCTCGCCGCCGGAGATGTAGCTCACCTGCTGCACGTCGCCGGAGTCGCCGGGGTAAGCCGCGATGGGCGCAAAGCAGACGGCCAGGTTGTCGAAGCTGAGCTGCTTGCCGGTGAGCTCGTCCACCGCCTTCTCGAACTGGCCGGAGATGCGGCTGTACATCTGCATTTTATAGGTGTGGTCGAACCAGTTGTAGCTGAAGCTGGTCTTGTAGTGGTCCGAGTGCACGATGCTGACGCTCTTGCCGGAGGCGGTGCCCTTCATGGCGTTCTCGGCGCCGGTGCGGTAGTCCGCAAAGCGGAAGAAGGTGGTGTCGCAGGCGTAGTCCAGGCCGATGCCTGCGTTGGCGGCAGCCTGCTTGATCTCGGTGCCGGAGGTGAACTCGGTGTGCTCGTAGGCCACGTCCCGGCCGCGGCTGTCGCGGTGGGCCACATGGGGGTGGACCGGGGTGTTGAAGTAGCTCTTGCCGCCGATGTTCAGGCCGGAGTAATCGTACACGCTGATGAACTTGGTGCAGGCGGCGCTCTCGCCGTCGTGGTAGTACAGCGCCTGATACGGCATCAGCAGCTGCAGGAACTGGTCGCGGCCGGAGCGCAGCGGGCCGATCTCCGGGATGGCGTCGGCGTCGTGGAACACCGCGCAGAAGCGGGTGATGCCGCCCTCCACCTTGCACTCGATGAGCACGTCCGCCGAACCGATGCCGCGCTGCGGGCGGGCGTTCTGGCGGGAGGTGTTGGAGATGTTGTTCACCATCACGCCCACGATGCGCCCGCCGCTGCGCCGGGCCTCGCCGGTGAGCGGGTCGGCGTCGTAAGCGGGGGTCACGGCAAAGCCGGGGTCCAGCTGTTCCCCTTCCGGCAGCGGCGAGACGACCAGATCGGACGCAGCATCGCTGGATGCGGCGGACGAGGCAGAGCCGCCCAGCGTTTTTTGGAGCCAGGCGGAGAAGTTGCTGCCCAGAATGGTGCCGCTTGCGCTGCAGCTGGACAAAGCCAGCGAGGCGGCAGCGGCACCGGTAAGGCGAAGAACGGCACGGCGCGTGATCTTCATAGGAAAAACCTCCTGCACAAAAAGCTCGGCCCGGCACAGCGCCGGAGCCGCAAAAAACACGGCAGACACGGCGCACCGGTGAGGCCCGGCGCACCGCAAACGGATTTGATTTGATTGTAACGATTCTTGCCGGTTTTGTAAAGAGGAACTTGTCGGGGCGGGGCCCCTCCATCTTGCTTGCGCAAGACCGTTCGGTCGCTTAAAAGCCCCACTGGGGCTTTCATTGTTCCGCTTCGCTCCACAAACGCGAACTTGTCGGGGCGGGGCCTCTCCATCTTGCCTTTGGCAAGACCGTTCGGTCGCTTAAAGTCCCCGCTGGGGACTTCATTGTTCCGCTGCGCTCCACAAACGCGAAGTTGTCGGGGATGACGCGCCGGGAGTTTTTAGGGCTGTTCCCGGTGCGGGTGCCCTGCCCAGGCACTGTGAAAAAAGCTGCCGTACCGGCGCAGCAGAACGGGAAATTTGCGCTGTTTGCGCCTTTTTGCCCGGGAACCCTTGCTTTTTGCGCAAAGTTGTGGTAATATTATTCGGCGGTATTGTTTTGCCGCAGGAATATGCGCTCGTAGCTCAGCCGGTAGAGCATCTGACTTTTAATCAGAGGGCCAGGGATTCGAGTTCCCTCGAGCGCACCAAAAGGACGATAAATCGTTGAAAGAAACGGTTTGTCGTCTTTTTTGTTTTATGCGGGCTTTTTGGTTTGTACCTGTGATTTTTTCAAAAAATGCAGAGATCAGAGGGACAAAATTAGAAAAGCACAGACGGATTTGCTTCGCAAAGCAGACGTGTTTGGCGAAAATCAGAACCGCAGTACCCGTGCGTTATTGCGGGGCTTTGCCTGCGGATGGGCGTCACCGGGGCGGGGGTAACCGAGAAGCAGCTGCATCACGGCGTAGTAATCGGTGCGGATGCCCCATTGCCGCAGGATATCCTGCCCGTAGGGGGCAGCAAAGGCGGTCCAACCCTGGCCGATATAGCAGCTGCCCACGCCCAGCGCATCCGCCGCCAGCATCATGTTTTCGGCGGCCACGGCGCAGTCCTCTGCCGCAAAGAGAAAATCTTTCGGGGCGAACAGGGTGATGACCGTGGGCGCATCGTAAAAAGCGTTGGTCAGCTTTGCGTCGTCCACGATGCTGGGCTGCTCGCGGGAAACATAGCGCGTGGCGGTGGACATCCGAAAATAGGAATTGGCCCGCTTGATCTTGCCCAGCCGCTCGTTGACTTCCCGATTCTGGCTGACCGCAAAAATTACGCCCTGCCGTCCGCCTGCGCTGGGCGCATACAGCCCGGCCTGCAAAATTTTCTGGAGGGTTTCTTCTTCGATCTGGCGCGTATCGAACCGCCGGATGGAGCGGCGGTGGAGAATCGTCTGCAAAATATCCATATTAAATTACCTCCTTCCAGCACTGCGGGTCGGCGGCGTAGAAGTCGCCGCTCTTGCCGCTGGCTACAGCCGGGCAGCCCCGGCAGAAGGCCAGCAGTTCACACTTGGAGCATTTGGCAAAGCGGGCGTAGTCCCGGTACTGCTCCATCTGGCAGACCCACACATCGGCCAGCCGATCCTCGAACACATTGCCCACCCTGCTGTTCTGCACCCGGCGGCAGGCATACACATCGCCCGTGGGCAAGATGGTCAGATGGCAGTTGCCGCAGTTGCAGCCGCCATAGATCATGCCGTCCTCGTAGACTCCATCCAGCGTGAATGCCCCCGTCTCGTACTCGTACAGCGTCCAGAGGTGGTCTTTCTTGTTGAAATAGGTGGTGCATCCGGCGGCTTCATATTCCTTGAACTTTTTATCGCAGTCGGCCAGAAGCTGGCGGTAGCGCAGGGGCGCGATGCCGGTGTCCTTCTCCCCGCTGGTGGGGCAGTAGCGGGCAAAGGCGAATACGTTCGCGCCTGCGGCCACCACCGCGTCAATGATGCCGGGCACTTCGTCGATGTTCTTGCCGGAAACCGTGGTCATGACCACCGAGCGGATGCCCGCCCGGTTGATGCAGCCGATCTTCTCCAAGGTCGTGTCAAAGCTGCCCGGCTTGCGGAACTAGTCGTGGGTCTCGCGCAGGCCGTCAATGGACAGCTGGTACTTCTCGCAGCCGTAGTTCTTCAGCCGCTGGCAGACGGCATCGTTCAGGTGGAACGGATTGCCCAGAATCGTGAAGGGGATGCTGTGTGTTTTGAGCAGCTCCAGCAGCTGCCAGAAATCCGGGTGCAGGATCGGGTCACCGCCCGTGATATAGAAATAGGGCAGACGGTCATGCACCGCGCAGAAATCCAGACAGTTATAGAAGGTCTCCTGCACCTCGGCCCAGCTCATGGAATCCAGATGCTTGCAGGTGTTTTCAGAGAAGATGTAGCAGTGCCGCAGGCGGATGCGGCAGGGGTCTTCTTTGCCCAGCCGAACAGATTGGAAAGTGCCATAAGATGTTGCCTCCGTAAATTGTTTTGCGGACTTCATTGTCCGTGCTTTTAGTATAATTCGGCGGTGTACGGATGAAAAGTACGCACCTTTTTATTACCGGGTCACCTTTTTGTAACTGTCTTGCGCGTTCGGGAAAGGATGGTTATAATATGCATATAACATTCTTTTGGAAACTGATATCACGCCTATGGAGGTGCCCCTATGAAAACCAAAGAAGAACTGCCTGCCTGCCCGGTGGCGACCACCGTTTCCCTCATCGGCAGCAAGTGAAAGCTGCTCATCATGCGGAACCTGCTGGCGCGGCCCTGGCGGTTCAATGAACTTCGCAAAGACTTGGATGGCATCAGCCAGAAGGTGCTGACCGACAGTCTGCGCTCCATGGAAGCGGACGGCCTTGTGGTGCGCACGGTCTATGCAGAGGTGCCGCCCCGGGTGGAGTACGCCCTCAGTCCGCTGGGAGAATCCATGAAGCCCATCATCAAGTCGATGGAGACCTGGGGCCTGGCCTACAAGAGCGGCACGCTGCCCGGAACAGCAGAGGAACCGGCATAAAACCGGAAAGGATAAAACGCAGAACACCCGTTCACCTGTGGCATCTCCACGGTGAGCGGGTGTTCGTTTGTCTGCATGGGATAAGCGGCTCAGCGGCTGCGCTTTTTGCGGGGGTCCCGGCCGTGCTGGGGCGGTCTGTTCCCTGCGGCCGCGCAGCGGCCTGCCGCCTGCCCGGCGGCGATGCCGCTGCCGAAGGCCCAGTGCAGGTTGAAGCCGCCGCAGCTGCCGGTGCAGTCCAGCGTTTCGCCCACGAAGTAAAGGCCGGGGCAGCCCTTGAACTGGAAGTGCGTGTCCACCTCCCGCAGGGCAAGGCCGCCGCCGGTCACCTGGGCCTGCTTCCAGCCGCAGGGGGTGAGCCCCTCAAACCGCCAGTGTTTGGCGGTGCGGGCCAGCTTCTGCCACTGGCCCGGGGTGAGGGCGGCTGTGTCCGGCAGGGCGGCGGCGGACCACAGCGCCCGGCCCAGCTTTGGGTTCAGCAGGCCCAGCCAGAAGTCGGCCGGGCGCTCCCCTGCCGCCTGCCGGGCGTGAGCGGCCAGCAGCCCGGCGAGGGCCGCTTCGTCCAGCGCCGGGAACAGGTCCAGCTCCACGGCGGGGGCTTTCGGCCCGCGGCCCGGGGCCAGCAGGCCGGACAGCTGCATGATGCAGATGCCGGAAAGCCCGTAGTCGGTGAACTGCACTTCGCCCGTCTCCACGGCCAGCACATGGGTGCCGTCCAGCAGGGAAGCCGCCGCTTTGGCGCGGATGCCGGCCAGCGCTTTGTCCGGCTTTGCGCACTGCAGGGCGGTCAGGCAGGGGTAAAGCGGTTCCACCCGGCCGCCGCACTGCCCGGCGAACCGGGGGCCGAAGCCGTCGGTGCCGAACTGCGGCCCGGCTGCGCCGCCCATGGCGCAGATGACGGCGTCGGCCCGCAGGGTCTCGGCGGTGCCCTCGGCGTTCTGGAACTGCACCGCGTAGCCGCTCCGGCTCTGGGCCAGGGTGCTCACGGTGCAGCCGGTGCGCAGCTGCACCCGGCGGCGCGCCAGATGGTGTTCCAGCAGGGCCAGCACATCCGCTGCCTGGTTGGAGTAAGGGTACACTCGGCCCGCTTCGTCGGTGCGGGTGTACAGGCCGTGGGCGGCCAGCCAGCCCAGCGGGTCGGCGGCGTTCACGGCCTGCAGCAGCGGGCGCAGTGCGGCGGGGTCGGCCGTGAAGTATTTCTCCGGCGCGATGCCGGTGTTGTCCAGGTTACAGCGGCCGTTGCCGGTGGCCAGCAGCTTTTTGCCCGGCTTCGGGCTGCGTTCCAGCACGGTCACCTGCGCGGAGGGTGCAGCTTCGGCCGCCGCCAGCGCGGCGGTCAGCCCGGCGGCACCGCCGCCCAGAATGAGGATGTGTGCCATGCGGGCACCTGCCTTTCCTGCAAAAATCTGCTTTCATTGTAGCAGAACCGGGGCCAAAACACAACGAACCGGGCCTTTTTTGCCGGCTGCAACCGCTGGTTGACAGATTTCCAAGCGCAAATGGTAGTTGTCAACCGCAGAATGTGGTATGCTGGGGGCAGAAAAACAGCTGTGATTTCGTACGAGTGCCCATACAAAAAGGAGAAGACCATGATTTTAGCGGAAAAGATCGCCCAGCTGCGCAAACAGAAAGGCTGGAGCCAGGAAGAACTGGCGAACCGCCTGCAGGTGTCCCGGCAGGCCGTGTCCAAGTGGGAGGGCGGCGCGTCCATCCCGGACCTGGACAAAATCTTAAAGCTCAGCGCGCTGTTTGAGGTGACCACCGATTACTTATTGAAGGATACTCTCGAAGCGCCCGATGCGGCCCCGGCGGCGGTGCTGCCTGCACCGGAGGCGGAACCCCTGCGCACGGTGACGCTGGAAGAAGCGAACGACTACCTGAGCCTTGTGCAGGCCGCCTGCGGGCGCATTGCGGCGGGCGTGGGCCTGTGCATCCTCTGCCCCATCGCCTTGCTGCTGCTTGGTGCCTGGGCGGACGGCACCCCGCGCGAGGGCTTTGCGGCCGGTGCCGGGATGATCACTCTGCTGGTGCTGGTGGCGCTGGGCCTGCTGCTCATCCTCCCGGCGGCAATGCAGCTGGAAAGCTATGACTATCTGGAAAAAGAAGTGTTCCAGCTGGGCTACGGGGTGGCCGGGATCGTGGAAAAACAGAAAAAGGAATGCGGCCCGCACCTTCTGCGGCAAAGCACCTGGGGCGTGGTGGGCTGTGTGCTGTCGGTGGTGCCGCTGATGGCGGCGGTGATGCTGGACGGCTCCGACTTCTGGATGGCGGCAGCGGTGTGCCTGCTGCTGGCCATCGTGGCGATCTCGGTGCAGCCGCTGATCCGGGCCGGGATGCAGAAGGAAGCGCTGGATAAGCTGCTGCAGACCGGGGACTACACCGTGGAGAGCAAGCGGGTGACCCGCCGGGTGGGCTGGTTTGCCGGGGCCTACTGGTGCGGCGTGACGGCGGTGTACCTGGGTGTGAGCTTCCGCCACGACAGCTGGAACACCAGCTGGTGGATCTGGGCCGTGGCGGGGGTGCTGTTCGCGGCCGTGTGGCTGGCGGTGCGCGCCTGGGCGGGCCGGAGCGAAGAATGAGCTCCCCCGGGGCGCAGCGGCGGCAGGTATAAATTTCCCGTTCTGACAGATACTAACTGTATCGCCACAAACAAGGAAACAGAACGGAGGAGACCAAAGCATGAAAGCAACAGGTATCGTGCGCCGCATCGACGAGCTGGGCCGGGTGGTGATCCCCAAGGAGATCCGCCGCACCCAGCGCATCCGCCGGGGCGACCCGCTGGAAATTTTCACCACCGGCGACGGCGAGGTGATCTTTAAAAAGTATTCGCCCGTGGGCGAGATGAACGGCGTGGCGGCGCAGTACGTTGAAGTGCTGAACCGCAGCTTTGCGCTGACCGCCTTCGTGGCCGACCGGGACCGCATCCTCGCGGTCAGCGGCACCGGACGGCGGGAGCTTGCCGACCGCAGCATCAGCCTGCCGCTGGAAAAGCTCATGGACGCCCGCAAGCCCTACCAGAACGAGGGCCGCGCCGACCACGCCGTGCTGCCCTGCGAGGGCTCGCCCCGGGTGCTGCTGTGTGCAGTGCCCATCATCGCGGCGGGAGATGTGACCGGGGCGGTGGGCCTGCTCACCGAGGACCGCACCGCTGTGCCGGACGATGCCCAGCGCAAGGCGTTGAGCGTGGCGGCGGCTTTTCTGGCAAAGCAGATGGAGGAGTAAGGCAGGACAAACGCATTTTCACGAGAGGGTTTTACCTGCAAAAACACCGCCGCCCGGCCTGTGGAAGCAAGCCGGGCGGCGGTGTACATGAAAGGATGAATGAGAGAATGATTATTTAATGGGCACGGGCAGCTTTTTCAGGCTGTTCCATGCGCGGATGATGCGGGCGTTGTACACCTTCATATCCGGGCCAAAGGTTTCGCCGTGGTCGGAGAGCAGACCCTGCTCTGCGCACCAGCGGGCGGCTTTCTGCTGCTCGATAGCGTCAGCGGGGATATCGGTATACAGGGCGGTGCTTACGGGGTCGGGCTTACCGGCAGTCGTCCACAGGACGGTGGCCAGCTCCTGCCGGGTGGAGGGGATAAAGCCGTCCGGCAAAACATAGTGCAGGTACAGGGAAGAACCGCAGACATAGGTGACATAACCCAGACCTGCAGTGCCCAGCACGATGCCGAGCGCGGCTGCGCCGGAGGAGAACTCCGGGTCAAGCTCGCCGCCGGGTTCGCCCGGCGCGGGCTCCGCGGTCACCAGCACGATGGACGCCGGGGAATGCACGTCAATGGCGTAGCTGCCGTCCGCGTTTGCCTGTACGCTATCCATAATGGATACGTCGCCTGCAAGGCAGTCGGTCAGTGGGGCAGCGGTCTTTACGGTAATGGTGTTGGGCTGCTCAGACGATCCGCTGGGGACATAAAGTTCGTTGTAGCCGTCAGACCAGCCTTTATTTACAAACACTTGGAAGGGTCCGCCATTCTGATCGCTCACAGAGGTAAAGCTGACGCTGCCTTCCGGCACAGTGGGCTTACTTACAAAATAGCCGCCGGTGATCTGAAGATTGGGCAGGCCGGTGTTGCTTATATCCACAGCTTTGGTAAACAGGCCGCCGCGGATGCTAAGCGTGCCGGAGTAACCTTCTGCGGCAGAAACCTTTCCGTCAAACAGGCCGTCGGTGATGATGGGGTAGCACGCACCAGCATTGAGCTTTATACCCTTTTTAAAGGTTCCACCCTCAATTGTGACCCCGTCGGGGGACTCGTTCATCTCGACAACTTCCTCAAAGGTGCCGCCGGAGATGGTTCGGAAGTTAGCCACCTTCCCTTGGAAGATACCGTCGGAGATGGTGTTGGAGTTGTTCACAGGCTGTTGGAAGGTACCGTTGGAGATGGTGCCCTGGTTGTCCACCTCCCTTTGGAAGGTACCGTTGGAGATAGTGCCCCAGTTGTTCACCTCCCCTTGGAAGGTGCCGCCGGAGATGGTTCGGAAGTTAGTCACCTTCCCTTGGAAGATGCCGTCGAAGATGGTGCCATAATTGATGGTTTCACAGCCGACGGTGCCGCGGACTAGCTCGGCGTTATCGTCAATGCGGAAAAGGCGTGCCTTCAATGCGCTTTCTGCCTCGGGCTCCGAGGAGGGCTGCAGGGCAAAAACGCCAGTGTCCAGCTGGCAACCGGAGGCAGCACTGTAGTACCAATTGCCAAAGTTACCCTCGCTTGCAGGCTTGCCAGCGGCGTTCAGCTGGATGGTAGTAATGCTTTCGGCGGTGCCGTTCTCTGCGTCCAGATCACGGCTGCTGCGGGTGGCGGCTTCCTCCTCGGTGCTGCGGGAGGCGTCTGCCTCCTGCACAAGGGGGACAGCCTTTTTCGCCGTGGTCTGGGCGGGTGCATCGAACACCGGGGCAGCTGCCAGTGCAGACACCGGCAGCAGGGACAGCAGCATACTGCCGGTCAGCAGGATGCTTACAATGCGTTTTGCTTTCATTGTTTTCGCTCCTTTCGTGTGATTTTTGTACAGGAGTACCATTATTATAAATATACCACAAATTGGGTAAAAACAAAAGAAATTCTGCACGAATGGGGCTAAAACTGCACGAATTGCTGAAAAATGGGGGAAAGTAGTACCTATTAGGATAAAGCTCCCCCCTCGGGGGAGCTGGCACGCCGTCAGGCGTGACTGAGAGGGTTCAGCCCCGCCCCGCCTGAGAGGAACACACCCCCTTTATGACAGAATTATGAATCTTTATAAACATTTTTGCAAAGCCCTTGACAGCACCGGAAAATTGGCTATAATGGTCTTAGCACTCAGGAACAAGGAGTGCTAAACAAACGAAAGCGAACGCAAAAAGGAGGCAGGCGCTATGACGATGGATGCACGCAAGCAGCGAGTCTTGCAGGCGATCGTGGCGCTGTATGGTCTCGAAGGGGAGCCCGTTGGCAGCAGCGTGCTGGCAAACTACTTTGATATGGCGGTTTCCAGCGCAACGCTTCGCAATGAGATGGCGGCGCTGACAAAGCTGGGCCTGCTGGAGCAGCCCCACACCAGCGCGGGCCGTGTGCCCAGCGCCAAGGGCTACCGTTACTACCTTGATAATCTGCTCACCAGCGATCAGCCGCTGGACCGCGTGACCCGTGCCCGTGTGGATGCGGTGTTCGCAAGCCTCGACCACGAGCCGGAAAAGCTGGCCGCCGGTGCCGCCAAGGCGCTGGCAGCCATCAGCGGCTGCACCGCCGCCGTCAGCACCCCGTGTGCCGAGGATTTGTGCATCGCCCACTATGAAGTGGTTCAGGTGGGCCGCAGCGCAGCGGCTGTGCTGGCCGTGACCACCGCCGGTTACGTCCGCACCCGTGTGGCGCGGGTGCGCACCGGGCTCTCGCGGGAAGCGGCGGCCGCTCTGGCTGCCCTGCTGAACCGCAACCTGACCTTCGTGGCACCGGTGGACCTGTCCCCCCGGCTGCTGGCAGAGCTGTGCAGCCAGATCGACCCGGAGCTGGTGCCCGTCATCAGCGCGGCGGCGGCCATTTTGCAGGATTCCGTCAAGCCCCACGTCTTTCTGGGCGGCGAGCAGTACCTGCTCAACTGGCCCCAGCTGGACGGCAAGGTGGGCGACATCCTCACCCTGCTGAACGACGAGGAGCAGGCCGCAGACCTCATCGCGCCCCCGGCTGACCGCAATGAGAGCGTGCTGCTGGGCGAAGACCTGGAGCCGCAGATCCCGGGCATGTGCATCGTGAGCGACCGGTATCTGGTGGGCGGCGGCCTGTGGGGCTCCATCGCCCTGATCGGCCCCACCCGGATGCCCTTCCAGAAATTGATGCCGCTGCTGCATTATTTTGCAGACCAGCTGGGCGAGGGCATGAGCGGCAAACGAAAAGACACCCCGCAGGCTGCCGCACCCCGGCGGACTGTGATCTATAAGGAGGACCTGGAATGAGTGAAGAAACCAAGAACACGGCTCCGGCGCAGGAAGCTGAGCAGCCCGAAACCGCTCCCGAGGAAACGACCGAACCCGCCGCAGCACCCGAACAGGAAGCTGCCGCCGACGAGAAGGCTGAACCGAAGGACGACAAGAAAAAGGACGGCTGGTTCAACAAAAAGGCCCGGGAGCTGGAAGCCGTCAAGGCAAAGCTGGACGCCGCCGAGGCCAACGCCGCACAGGCAAAGGACCAGCTGCTGCGCATGGCGGCCGAGTACGAGAACTACCGCAAGCGCTCCACCCGCGAAGCCGACCAGAAGTTCAACGACGGCGTGTCCTTCGCGGTGAACCAGATCATCCCCATTCTGGATACGCTGGACATGGCGGCCAACGCCCCCACCACCGACGAGAACTACAAAAAGGGCGTGACCATGACGCTGGACAAAGCCGCCAAGGCGCTGGATGCTCTCCACGTGGAGGAGATCGAAGCGCTGGGCAAGCCCTTTGACCCCAACTTCATGAACGCCGTGCAGCAGATCCCCGCCCCGGACGGGCAGGAGAGCGGCACCGTGATCACCGTCTACCAGAAGGGTTACAAGCTGGGCGACAAGATCGTCCGCCATGCGACCGTTGTGGTGGCCGAGTAACAACGCAAAAACCCGCAAGGGTTTTGAATATAACATCCGCTTTTAAACATTTGAGCATCACATAAACAATTAGAGTTGTTCTTTCGAGAGGAGAGTTCATTATGAGCAAGATCATTGGTATCGACCTTGGCACGACCAACAGCTGCGTGGCTGTCATGGAGGGCGGCGAGCCCGTCGTCATCGCAAACTCTGAGGGTGCACGCACCACCCCGTCTGTGGTGGGCTTCACCAAGACCGGCGACCGTCTGGTCGGTCAGGTCGCAAAGCGTCAGGCCATCACCAACCCTGAGAACACCGTCGCTTCCATCAAGCGCTTCATGGGCACCGACCACAAGGTGACCCTGAACGGCAAGGAGTACACTCCCCAGCAGGTGAGCGCAATGATCCTGCAGAAGCTGAAGGCTGACGCCGAGGCTTATCTGGGCGAGACCGTCACCGAGGCCGTCATCACCGTGCCCGCCTACTTCAACGACAGCCAGCGTCAGGCCACCAAGGACGCAGGCACCATCGCAGGCCTGAACGTCAAGCGTATCATCAACGAGCCCACCGCTGCTTCTCTGGCATACGGTATTGATAAGGAAGAAGACCAGAAGATCATGGTCTACGACCTGGGCGGCGGCACCTTCGATGTCTCCATCATCGAGATGGGCGACGGCGTCACCGAGGTTCTGGCCACCAACGGCGATACCCATCTGGGCGGCGACGACTTCGACGAGCGCGTCATCAACTGGATGGCAGACGCCTTCCAGCAGGAGAACGGCATCGACCTGCGCAAGGACAAGATGGCCGCTCAGCGCCTGAAGGAAGCTGCCGAGAAGGCAAAGATCGAGCTGTCCAGCGCCATGAGCAGCCAGATCAACCTGCCCTTCATCACCGCCGACGCTACCGGCCCCAAGCATCTGGATATGACCCTGACCCGCGCAAAGTTCAACGAGCTGACCGCTGATCTGGTCGATCGCACCATGGGCCCTGTCCGTAAGGCTCTACAGGATGCAGGCCTGCGCCCCTCTGACCTGAAGAAGGTCCTGATGGTCGGCGGTTCCACCCGTATCCCCGCTGTCTACGATGCCGTCAAGAAGGAACTGAACTGCGAGCCCTTCAAGGGCATCAACCCCGACGAGTGCGTGGCTGTCGGTGCTGCCATTCAGGGCGGCGTGCTGCAGGGCGACGTGAAGGGCCTGCTGCTGCTGGATGTCACCCCGCTGAGCCTGGGCATTGAGACCCTGGGCGGCGTGTGCACCAAGATCATCGACCGCAACACCACCATCCCCACCCACAAGAGCCAGGTGTTCTCCACCGCTGCGGACAACCAGCCCTCTGTTGAGGTCAACGTCCTGCAGGGCGAGCGTGAGTTCGCACGCGACAACAAGAGCCTGGGCGTCTTCCATCTGGACGGCATTGCCCCGGCTCCCCGTGGTGTGCCGCAGATCGAAGTCACCTTCGATATCGATGCCAACGGCATCGTGAAGGTCAGCGCAAAGGATCTGGGCACCGGCAAGGAGCAGAACATCACCATCACCGCTTCCACCAACATGTCCAAGGAAGATATCGACAAGGCTGTGAAGGAAGCTGAGCAGTTTGCTGCCGACGACAAGAAGAAGCGCGAGGAAGTGGATATCCGCAACGGTGCCGACCAGATGGTCTTCCAGACCGAGAAGATGCTGAAGGAGAACGGCGACAAGCTGCCCGCTGAGGTGAAGACCGAGGCCGAGGCAAAGCTGGCCGACCTGAAGACCGCTGTGCAGTCCGGCAATGTGGACGACATCAAGGCAAAGCAGGAAGCTCTGAGCCAGGTGTTCGAGAAGATGTACCAGGCAGCCGCTGCCGCACAGCAGGCTGCAGGCGCACAGCCCGGCCCCGACGCAGGCAACAACCAGCAGAAGCCCAACGATGACGGCGTCGTGGATGCCGACTTCAAGGAAGTCTGATCAACTGAACTGAGCGGTGCGTGTCCGGCCAAACCGGAGGACACACACGCATGAATAGCAAAAGCCGCTCCGGTTTCGGCCGGGGCGGCTCTTGCTGGTTATAGAGCGAGGAACCGACCGGGGCGTTTCCCGGATAGAACGTTCCCGGAGAGGTGAGTGGATATGGCACAGGAAAAGCGTGATTACTACGAAGTGCTGGGGGTATCCAAAACGGCGACGGATGCGGAGATCAAAAAGGCATACCGCAAGCTGGCAATGAAGTACCACCCGGACTACAACCCCGGCGACAAGGAAGCCGAGGAAAAGTTCAAGGAGGTCAATGAGGCCAACGAGGTGCTTTCGGACCCGAAAAAGCGCCAGCTGTACGACCAGTACGGTTTTGCAGGCGTTGACCCGGCCTACGCAGCCCAGAACGGCGGCGGCCCCGGTGCGGGCGGCTTTGGCGGTTTTGGCGGCGACGGCGTGGATCTGGGTGACATCTTTGGCGATATCTTTGGCGGCGGCTTCGGCGGTTTTGGCGGCGGCAGCCGCTCCAACCCCAACGCTGCCCGCAAGGGTCAGGACGTCCGCGTGCGCATCACCCTGAGCTTTGACGAGGCGGTGCACGGCTGCAAGAAGAACATCACCATCACCCGCCAGCAGGAGTGCACCGAGTGCCACGGCACCGGCTGCGCCGCCGGCACCAGCCCCGAGACCTGCCCGGACTGCGGCGGCCGTGGCTTTGTCATCCGGCAGCAGCGCACCCCCTTTGGTGTGATGCAGACCCAGCAGCCCTGCTCCCGCTGCGGCGGCAGAGGCAAGCTGGTCAAAAACCCCTGCAAGGTCTGCCACGGCAGCGGCCGGGTGGCCGCCCAGAAGACGATGGAGGTGTCTGTCCCCGCAGGCATTGATGATGACCAGAGCCTGGCACTGCGCGGCAAGGGCGATGCAGGCAGCAACGGCGGCCCCGCAGGTGATGTGATCGTGATGGTCACGGTGCGGCCCAGCGAGGTGTTCCAGCGCGACGGCTACGATGTGTGGGTCACGGTGCCCATCACCTACAGCCAGGCCGTGCTGGGCGATACTATTCAGGTGCCGTCCATCGACGGCAAGGTGGAGTACACCGTGCCCGAAGGCACCCAGAGCGGCACCACCTTCCGCCTGCGCGGCAAGGGCATCCAGTACCTGAACGGCCGCGGCCGCGGTGACATGTACGTCAAGTGCGAGGTGGAGATCCCCAAGAAGCTGAACAAGACCCAGCGCGAGGCCCTGAAGAAATTTGAGGGCACCCTGAAAGAAGAAAACTACGAAAAGCGCAAGGGCTTCTTCAAAAAGCTGAAGGATATGTTCAACAGCTGAGCTTGAACGGAACAACATCATGCAAAGCGGCGGCGCTTCCCAGCTGGGAGGTGCCGCCGCTTTTTTGCTGAGTGCTTGAGCGAAAGAAAACCACCAGCTAAGCGGGTGGAATAAAAACGGCTTTAGCCCTAGACAAGAAGAAACCTCCCTGTAGAATAGAGTTTTGCCAACCACATTTTAAGAACAGGGAGGTTTCTCTTTGAAATGAAAGAGAACAAAGACGTAGATAGTTTAAGCCATACGACATGGAGAGGTCAATACCATGGCGTATTGGCGCCAAAATATCGGCGAATGGCGATTTACGGTCAAATCAAACAAGTACGGCAAGTATGGAAATCGGCATTTCTGGGCCAGGGGATACTTCGTGGACACGGTAGGGAAGAACAAAAAGAAAATTCAAGAATACATCCAAAATCAGCTGCAACAGGACCAGATCGCCGATCAGTTGAGCCTTAAGGAATTCGTGGACCCGTTTACGGGCAGCAAGGAAATCAAGCCGTAAATAAAAGGCCTCTTAAGGGGCTTTGCTAGTTCTAGGGCTTACTCAAGCCACCGGCTCGGCCGGTGAGTTTGACTTGTAAAGGGCGGTGAACTGCTTTTCCAGCTCCAGCAAATCCCTGCTGCGTTCCTTGATCTTGCGGGCCGGGATGCCCGCATTCATGCTCCAGGGCTCCGGGTCGCGGTTGATGAAGGAAAAGCTGCCGAAGGCGCTGCCCTCCTTCAGGTCCACACCGGGCAGGATGACGCTGGTGGAGCCCACGATCACATGGCGGCGGATGTGCACCGGCGCGCTTTCCACGGCCTTGTATTCGTCCGGCACCATGGGGTTCGTCATGGTCTGGCCGGAATAGTCATCACTGACGCTGTAGACGCAGATGCGGGAGGAAAGGTTTGCGAAATCCTCGATGAAAATGCCGTCGCTGCCGCCGTAAAGGGCCGTGTAGGCCGCAACGTGCACATAGCTGCCGATTTCGATCCTGCCGCTCAGGATGCAGAAATCGTCGATGCGCACATGGTCGCCGAGCGAGATGTTCTGCGCGCCGTAAATGCTGGCTTTGCGGCTGATGCACACCCCGTTCCCGATGTGCCGGAAGCCGAGGCCTTTCAATTCTTCTTCGGTGTAAAAACTGGTCATTTTGTGTTCCTTTCTCTGGTGAGGTTGATGGTTTCTTTGCTGAAAAGCCTTTTTATGATACCCACCCCGCGCCCATTGTCAAGCCGGGCGGTGCCTTTTCTTTTAAGGTACGGCCGGAAAGGCCGCCGTTACAACCCGCAGAATGCGTCATTTCAGCCCGTCAGCCAGCACAATTGCGTCAGGCTGAGCCGGGGCTGCAGGGCCCGGTTGATGGCACCTGCCAGCAGGGCCGACCCGTGGGCGATGACGCTGTCCAGCGCCCGGGGCGTCACCACAAGGTCGGCCCCTTCGTCGGACTCCATCAGGGTGGGGATGCCCGCCGCCAGCACCGGCACGCCGAGGGATGCGGCGTCCAGATGCTTTGCGTGGTCCGCCTGCGCCGGGTAAAGCCCGGTGTCGGAGAACTGCACGCTGCGGCCCAGCCGCGCGCCCTCGGCGCTGCACAGGCTGTCCACGCAGATGAGGGCGGCGGGCTGCACCGCGTCCACCAGCGCCCCGGCCAGCTGGCGCAGGGTGAGCCCCGTGGACGCCGACACCCCCGGCGCAATGGCCGCCACCGGCCGGATGCCCTTCACGGGCAGGGTGTGCTGCGGCCCCATGGTGACCAGAATTTTCTGCGCCGTGCGCGGGCCCAGAGCGTCGGCGGTGATGCGGCGGCTGCCCACGCCCAGCACCAGCACCGGGCCCTCCGGCGGCAGCAGGGCCCGCAGCTCGGCCGCGCAGGTCTCGATGACATCGGCGTCCCGCTCGTCCAGCACACTGACGCTGGGCATCTCCAGCGTGACGTACCGGCCCCGGGGCCGGGCAAGGCCCTCCCGGGCGATCTCCACCCGGGTGACCGTGACGCCGCCCCGCTTCGCTGTGGCCAGCCTTACCCCGCCGGGCAGTGCATCTGCCGCGCCGAACAGCTCGTCGGCCATATCGGTAGAACGCATATTTCCCACCTCTTTTGCTCATTTTGGGGCCGGAGAAGGCCCTCTGACACAAAAAGTATGGGAAAAATAAAACTTTTCCAAACAAAAATCAAAAAAACGCTTGCGCTGGTACGCGAAATATGGTATCATAGGGTGCGCTGTTATAGGTAGCCAAGGAGGTGGAACGAATGCCTAACATCAAATCTCAGAAGGACCGCGTCGTGCAGGCTGCTGCAGAGCAGGCTCACAACAAGGCCATTAAGACCAACCTGAAAACAGTCGTCAAGAAGGCAGACGCTGCCATCGATGCGAATGCCGCTGACAAGGACGCAACCGTCCTGGCTGCTGTTTCCGCGATCGACAAGGCTCGCGCTAAGGGTGTCATCAAGAAGAACACCGCCAGCCGCAAGATCAGCCGTATGGCAAAGCGTGCTAACAAGAACGCTTGATCGCTTTCTGATTGACGAACAAAACCCCTGTACCGGGTACTCCGGCGCAGGGGTTTTTGTTTTGCCCGTCACCCGGGCGCGGCGGCCTCAAAGTCGCACAGAGTGGCAAGGTCGAAGCCCGGCGGCGCTTCCAGAAGCTGCTCCGGCGGCAGAGGTTCGGGCGGCTGGGCCAGCAGCCCCCATGCGGCCCAGGCCGCAGGCACCGCCGCCGCAAGGGCCAGCCCCGGCAGCGCAAAGGCCGGGCTCCGGATGAACGGGTTCCCCGGCGGGAACGCCGCCGCCGTGCACACGGTCTGCGCCGCCCACAGCTCCCACAAAAGGGTCGTCCAGCGTTGCTTCATGCACATCACCTCTCCCGGAATATTTTCCACATTCTAGCGCAGACCTGTTGAAAAATGTGCCGAAACCGCCCGTCCGCTTGACATTTTGCCCAAAGCCGCTACAATAAAGACAATCATACTACTACACCCACCCGTATGGAGGCTTTTGCAATGAAACAATGCATGGACGCGGACAACCTGCACCGCCGCCTGAAGAAGATCATCGGTCAGGTGCAGGCCATCGACCGCATGATCGACGAGGATGTGCCCTGCGAGGACATCCTCTCCCAGCTCAACGCCGCAAAATCCGCCCTGCACAAGTGCGGGCAGGTCGTGCTGGAAGGCCACATCAAGCACTGCGTGCGGGACGGCATCGAGCACGGCGACCCTGACAAGACCATCCAGGACTTCACCAAGGCCGTGGAGCGTTTTGCAAATATGGGCTGAAGCCGGAACACACCGGTTTTGGAAGCAGCCGAGACCCTTTGCAGGGTCCCGGCTGCTTTTTTATGAATTGACAGCGCCCGCTTATTTTGCGCTAATAAAGCAAAAAGCGCAGGGAGGCGTTGGCATGTACGTTCTGTTCGATCTGGAGTGGGTCACAGCGGAAGCACGCCGCAGCCGAATGCGTGACCACGCGCCTGCTGGGCGGCAGGACCGTCGAAGTCAGCTTCCGGGCGCTGGTGGGCTGCTGCCACAACCGCATCCACCCCGGCAAGCTGACCCGCAAACTGATGGAGGCCCACGACTGCCTGGGGAAGGAATGCCGCTTTTTCGAAAAATACGAAGACGCAGATTATTGGCGGGAGAAAAACCGGAAAGCCGCCGCGAAGAAAAAACACCGCCAGAAACAGACCCTCGAGAAGGCGCAGCAGCGGCGGGAAGCCGACGCCCTCACCCTGAAAGACCTGTTCCAGACCTACGCCGACGATGCGGGCTATGTGCTCAGGATCGTTCGGGTGCAGGAGGAAAAGAAGGGCCTTCTCAAAGTGTTCTATGTTTCGGAGAATATGAAACCCTTCCGCAAACGGCTCATGGAGCCGCTGGAACATTTGTTGGAACTGGGCGGCATCCGAAAAGACATCACCCTGCTGGTGCTCTCCGGCATTGCGGTGGTGCTCAGTCTGGCGGGCGTCCAGCCGCTGCCCTTCGATATCGCGTGGGCGGCCTTCATCCTGTGCGGTGTGCCCATCATTCTGGAGGCCATCATCGGCCTTGTGACCGAATTTGACATCAAGGCGGACGTGCTGGTGTCGCTGGCGCTCATTGCGGGCCAGCTGGGCATCCGGGGAGTGCGTGCGAACTGCCTGCCGCAGGATAAGCTGCGCTGCATCGACGAGTTCCCGCAGAAGGGCGAACCGGTGTGCATGATCGGCGACGGCATCAACGATGCACCGGCCCTGAAAAAGGCCGAGGTAGGCATCGCCATGGGCGGCACCGGCAGCGACATTGCGGTGGACGCCGCGGATATCGCCCTTGTGGACGACGAAGTGAAGGAGCTGCCCCACCTGATGGCCCTCTCCCAGCGGATGATGACCACCATCAAGCTGAACCTGACCTTCTCAATGACGCTGAACTTCATCGCCATCACGCTGGCCATCACCGGCATTCTGAACCCTGTCGTCGGCGCACTGGTGCACAATGCAGGCAGTGTGCTCGTTATCATCAACTCGGCATTGCTGTTGAATTGGAGGAAAAACGGATGATCACGATCGTTGGTCTCATCATTGGCATTTTGCTGTTCGGCGCAGGTGTCTACTACCTGCAGCAGAACAAAAACGACGCAGAATCACGCAAAATTTACGGTGCCACGGCTGCCATTGGTGCCGTGGTGGCCGTGGTATGCGCGGTGATGCTGCTGTAAAACAAATCCTTTTTCTATGCAAAGAGGGAGCGCCTTGCTGGCGCTCCCTCTTTTGCGTATTCAGTTCTGGTCGTGACTTTTGCCCACCAATGAACATATCACGCCGCAGACAAGGCTTGTGGTGATCCCGGCCGCCGCAGCGGTGAGCCCGCCTGTGAGGATGCCCACAGCACCTTCTTCCTGCAGCGCGGTGCGCACCCCTTTTGCCAGCAGGTGCCCGAACCCCAGCAGGGGCACGGTAGCCCCGCACCCGGCAAACTCCGCCAGCGGCGCATACCACCCGACGGCCGAAAGCACCACCCCCGCCACCACATAGCCCGTCAGGATGCGGGCCGGGGTCAGGCTAGTCAGGTCGATGAGCAATTGCCCCGCGACGCAGATCGCCCCGCCCACACAGAACGCCCAGAAATAATTCATGTCAGTTCTCCTTTTCCGGCCCGCGCAGCTCGACCAAATGTGCCACCGCCGGGATGCTTTCCTTCTGCAAAAAAGTGGTCTGGCTCATCAGGGCCCCGGTGGCCGCGAACAGCACCCGTTTCTGGCTGCCCCTGCGCAGCCGCGGCAGGATGTGCCCGCACAGCACCGCCGCGCAGCAGCCCGGGCCGCTGCCGCCGCTTTTTACCTGCTGCTCCTTTGCGTCGAACAGGATGCAGCCGCAGTCCACATGGTTCTTCAGCAGAAAGCCCTCTGCGGCCAGCAGTTCCCGCAGCAGCTGGCTGCCCACCTGGCCAAGGTCACCAGTGTAGATGCAGTCGAACTCCTGGGGCTCGGTGTTCGTATCCCGGAAATAGTGCAGCAGGGTGGAGGCCGCCGCCGGGGCCATGGCCGCGCCCATGTTGTTGATGTCCTTCACCTGATAGTCCTGCACCCGGCCGAAGGTGGCTGCAGCAATGCCCACGCCCTCGCCCTGGGGCTGCAGCAGGCAGCACCCGGCGGCGGTGGCCGTCCACTGGGCGGTGGGGGTGCGCACGGCCCCGTAGCTCAGGGGCGTGCGGAACTGCCGCTCGGCCGCGCAGAAGTGGCTGGACGCCATGGCCAGCAGGTTCCGCGCGGCCCCGGAACTGCACAGCACTGCGCCCAGGCCCAGGGCTTCCGCCATGGTGCTGCAGGCCCCGAACACCCCCGCAAAGGGCACCCCCAGCTCCCGCATGGCATAGCTGGACGCCGTGCACTGGGCCTGCAGGTCGCCCGCAAGGGCCAGCTGGACCTTCTCCTGCGGGAGGGCGGCTTTTTTCAGGCAGAGCCGTGCAGCACGCAGCTGCAGGTGAGTCTCTGCCGCTTCCCAGCCGGACTGGCCGAGGCGGTTGTCCGAGGAAAGCTCGTCGAACTCCGCTGCCAGCGGGCCCTCGCTCTCTTTCTTGCCGCCCACCGCCGCCCCGGCAGCGATCACCGGCGGCGCTTCAAACAGCAGGGTATCCCCGCAGCGGTTCACCATGAACAAAATTTCCCCTTTCCGGCAACAAATGCAAAGTTTTATGGTACAATAGCGTTGCGCTGCAAGCTTTCGGCGCGCTGATCCGTATTCAGGATGGAAGGGCGACGCCCAGCGCGCCCGCCGCCCACAGCACCACGCCGTACACCACCGCCGCCAGCGTGCCGTACACGATGACCGGCCCGGCAATGGTGAACATCTTCGCCCCGGTGCCCAGCACCCGGCCTTCGCTCTTGAACTCGATGGCCGCGCTGACCACCGCGTTGGCAAAGCCCGTGATGGGCACCAGCGACCCGGCCCCGGCTTTGGCCGCCAGCTTCTGGTACCAGCCCAGCGTGGTGAGCACCGCCGAAAGGGCGATGAGGCTGCAGCTGGTCAGGGTGCCCGCGAGGTCGGCTTCCAGCCCCAGGGCAAGGTACCGCTGGCGCAGCACCTCGCCCAGCAGGCAGATGCACCCGCCCACACCGAAGGCCCACAGGCAGTCCATCCCCAGGGGCGAATGCGGCCCGATGCGCCGCACCCGGCGCGCATATTCCTGTGCTGAAAGTTTCATATTCGTTCCCCTCCGGGCATAGTCTGCCCGAAGACGGGCAATTCTATCCATCGAACCGGAAAGAGGGCTTTTGCATGAACACATCCACCCGGCACCCGCACCGCCGCCGCCATCTGCGCCCCGCCGTGCGGCGGCTGCTCACCGTGACTGCCGCCGCCTGCCTGGCCGTGGGCGGCATTTCCTTCGCGCTCTCCCGCAGCGCCGCCCTGCCGCAGGCCGCTTCCGTCCCGGCCCGCAGTGCCGCTTCACAGGCTGAGGACAGCGCTGCGCAGGCCCAGCAGGCCCAGGCCATGCTGGACGACCCCCGCATGGTGCTGGTGAACCACCAAAGCAAGATGCCGGACGGCTACACCTTCACCACCAAGGAGTGCGGCTCGGCCACCGCCATCAACAAGACCCTGCAGACCGAAGCCGCCGACGCCTTCCTTGCCATGCAGGCCGCCGCCGCAAAGGACGGCGTGACCGTCTGGATGCAGAGCGGCTACCGCAGCGTGGACTACCAGAAAAAACTCTACGACAAAAAGACCCAGTATTTTCTCGAGAAAGGTCTCTCCCGGGACGAGGCACTCCAACAGGCGGCCACCATCGTGAACCCGCCGGGCTATTCGGAGCACAACTGCGGCCTTGCCGCCGACCTGAACAGCCCGGAGCACACCGGCCTTGACGAGGGCTTTGAGAACACCGAGGCCTTCCGCTGGCTGTGCGCCCACGCGGAGGAATACGGCTTCATCCTGCGCTATCCGAAGGACGCCGAAGCCGTCACCGAGATCACCTACGAACCCTGGCACTGGCGCTATGTGGGCCCGGAGAATGCCGCCCTCATCAACCAGAGCGGCCTGTGCTTTGAGGACGCCGTGGCACTGCTGAAAAAGCTGGCTGCAGGGGAGAGCGTCACCGGTTAAAAATCCGTAAAACCGGGGCCCTTTGCGTTGCATTTTGCCCGCAGTTATGGTAAGATAACAATAGTCTGCCCTGGGAGAAAAGCTGTTTCGGCAGGGCGGCGAATGTTTTGAACAAAAGAAGGAATTTTTTATGATAAACCGCACAAAAATCGCATCTTTCGTGGCTGTGGCCGCTCTGTCCGCCGCTGTACTGACCGGCTGCGGCGGCAGCAGTTCTTCCGCTGCCCCGTCCTCGGTCTCCACGGCTGAGGTCACCTCGCCCGCTTCCAGCGCGGCAGCATCCTCCGTGGTGGACAACGCCGCCGAGAACGGCACCTCTGCGCTGGACGGCATCTACGACGCTCTGCTGGAGCAGGACCCCATCTCCAACCAGTTCGAGATCGCAGCCATGAACATCGAGTATGACTTCAACCTGCCTGCCGAGAACGTGGTGAGCTACAAGGGCGTCAAGAGCAACGACAACGGCGACGCCGGCCTTGTGCTGGTGATCGAGGCCGCCGAGGGCAAGGCTCAGGACATTGCCGATGCCCTGTACACCTACCAGCAGGATCAGGTGGCCTTCTACGGCAACTATGCCGAGTTCGCCCAGGCCCAGACCAACGTGGAGAACGCGGTCATCGCCTTCAAGGACAACACCGTTGTCATGGTGATCGCCTCCAACGAGTGCACTGCCGATCTGGACAGCGCCGTGGACAACGCCCTGGCCTGATCGTCCCGTTCTGAATCTGACCCACCCAAAGCCGGTGCCATTTTCGGCATCGGCTTTTTCAGGTAAAAAAGGAGGCTGACGCCTTGGTTTTCAGCACCATCATCTTCCTGTTCCGCTTTCTGCCCATCACGCTGGCGCTGTACTATCTCGCGCCCGCAAAGCTCAAGAATACCGTGCTGTTCCTTTGCAGTCTGGTGTTCTACTGCTGGGGCGAGGTGCGCTTTTTCCCGGTCATGGTGGCCCTCATCTTCATCAACTATGTATGCGGCCTTGCCATCGAGCACTTTGACGCAAAGCCTGCTCTGCGCAAAGCCTTTCTGCTGGTCGCCCTCATCGGCAGTCTGGGGATGCTGTTCTACTTCAAATATGCAAACTTCGTGCTGCGCAGCGCCAATGCCCTGCTGGGCACCGCCTTTGCCGAAATTCAGGGCATCGGCACTTTGCCGCTGGGCATCAGCTTCTACACCTTCCAGACCCTCTCCTATTCCATCGACGTCTACCGCCGGGATGTGAAAGCCGAGCGCAACATCATCGACTTCGGTGCCTATGTGGTCATGTTCCCGCAGCTGATCGCGGGCCCCATCGTGAAATACCGCGATGTCTCGAACCAGCTGCATGTCTACAAGCACCGCTATACCCTCCAGCAGATCGAGGACGGCATGACCCTGTTCACCTTCGGTCTGGCCAAGAAGGTACTGCTGGCGGACGCCATTGGTGCTCTGTGGACCGACATCATCGGTGTGGCGGACAGCCCCTCCACCACCTTTGTGGGCCTTGCCAATGCGTCCACCCCGCTGGTGTGGCTGGGCATCCTGGCCTACAGCCTGCAGCTCTACTTCGACTTTTCCGGCTACTCCATGATGGGCATCGGCATGGGCAAGATGCTGGGCTTCGACTTCCCGACAAACTTCAACTATCCCTATATCTCCGCTTCCATCACCGAGTTCTGGCGGCGCTGGCACATGACCCTGTCCGGCTGGTTCCGCGAGTATGTGTATATTCCCCTCGGCGGCAACCGCAAGGGCCTCAAGCGCCAAATCTTCAACCTGTTCGTGGTGGAACTGCTCACCGGCATCTGGCATGGTGCCAACTGGAACTTCATCTGCTGGGGCCTGTATTACTTTGTGCTGCTGGCGGTGGAAAAGCTGTTCCTGCTCAAACACCTGGAAAAAGGCAGGGTGTGGCCCCACATCTACACTCTGTTCCTTGTTGTTGTGGGCTGGGCCATGTTCGTGGGCAACGATACCGGCGTGAGCTTTGGCCTGCTGTTCCAGAAGCTGTTTATCCCCTCCGGCGGTGTGTCGCCGCTGTATTTCCTGCGCAACTACGGCGTACTGCTGGCTGTCAGCGTCGTCTGCTGCACCCCGCTCATTGAGAAGTTCTGGAACCTGCTCAAAAAGAATGTCGTCACCCGCTGCGGTGCCATTCTGGCCCTGCTGGTGGTCTCCACTGCTTACGTCGTGGGCAGCACCAACAGCCCGTTCCTCTACTTCAACTTTTAAGGAGGCGTGAAGATGTCAAAGCACAGCAAAAAATCTTCTTCGCTCCTGCACTACCCGGTGCTGGTGGTGTTCAGCCTGTTCTTCGTCGGCCTGTTCGCGCTGGACCTCATCACGCCGGACCGCGCCTACAGCGAGATGGAAAACACCACCCTCAGCCAGCGCCCGGCCCTGACCCAGCTTTCCGCCAAGGGGCTGAACAGCTACTTCACCGCCTACACGAAGTACGTGAAGGATCAGGTATTCGGCCGCGACCAGTGGATCAGCCTGCAGAGCGTGGTGGAGACCACCCTGCTGCAGAAGGAGCAGAACGGCGGCATCCTGCTGGGCAAAGAGCACATGATGTTCCCCCGCACCTTCGGCCTGCTGGACAGTGAGACCCGCACCCTGCCCAAGAACACCGCCGCGGTGGAGTCGCTCTGCCAGCGGTACCCCGGCAAGGTGAACGTGCTGCTGGCCCCGGCGGCCTCGGATATCTACAAGGAAAATGTGCCTGCAAACGCCCCGCTGCTGGACGAGGACACATACCTCGACCGGCTCTCCGCCGCCGTACAGGCCGCCGGAGGCCGCTTTGTGGACGTGCGGCAGGTTCTTGCCGCCCACAAGAGTGAATATATCTACTACCGCACCGACCACCACTGGACGACCCTTGGCGCTTACTACGCCTACGGCCAGCTGTGCGCGGAGCTGGGCCTGACCCCGTTCGACACAGCCGCCCACACCGCGCTGACGGCAAACAGCTTCTACGGCACCCACTACTCCAAGGCCCGCACCTGGAACGCCGTGCCGGACACCATCACGTACTACGACCTGCCCAACAGCCTGACCATCTACAACGTAACGGCGGCGGGCCAGCCCACGGACGGCGAGACCACCGGCCTGTACGACACCGACAAGCTGAACGTGTACGACAAGTACGCCATGTTCCTGCACGGCAACAACGGCCTGAGCCGCATCGAAGGCGAGGGGACGGGAAAGATTCTGGTCATCAAGGACAGCTATGCCAACTGCTTTGCGCCCTACCTGACCGCGAATTACGCCGCCATCGACGTGGTGGACTTCCGCAATTACAACTACGGCCTTGACCAGCTGATCGCGGACAACGATTACGATCAGATTCTGGTGCTCTACAGCTTCGACAGCTTCAAGAGCGACCCCTACCTCTACCGGGCAGGCGTTGTGGGCTGAGAAACTTCAGCACCGGCAAAGAAACGGAACAAAAAAGGACTGCAATCAGCGATTTCGCGAATTATTGCAGTCCTTTTTCACAAATTTTTCCAGTTCTTTTCGGAAGTCTCTCCAGTTTTTGCGCATCCTGCCCAGAACCCTCTTGCAAAAAAACGACGGCTGTTGTACAATGGCGGTACAGAGAGGTTTCTCTGCCCGGATATTGCAGCGGTGCGAGTGCTTGGAACAAATCGAACCGATCATCTTTTGAAAAGGGTGTATGCATGATGAATACGAATCTGAATCTTCCCGCTGGTTATACTGTGCTTTCTGAGGAAGAAATGACTTATACCGAGGGCGGTTCGGCCATCCTGACCGGACTTGTCGCCGTCACCTCCACCATCGGCTTTGGTGTGCTGGGTTCCAGCTACATCTGGGGCATCCAGCAGGGCCGTGCCTGGCTGGCGCAGCCCGACAACAAGCAGGGCAACTTCTTCACCGTTCTGGGCCGTGCGTTTGACGACATTGGCGCCGACATGAAGCAGTCTGCCTCCAACGCACTGCGCGACGGCGTATCGGTGGCAACGCTGGTGGCTCTGGCTCCGCTGAGCGCCATCCTGCTGCTGCGCAAGTGATTTCCGGCCGCATCTTTTCGTCGGAGTCAGCGCCCTGTCCGGCGCTGCAGAAATAAATCTTTGTTTCAAAAAGGAGTGTTATTATGGAAGCTACGATGAGAATGCCTGCATGTTATAATGTCCTTTCCTGCGAAGAAATGACCTACACCGAGGGCGGCGCAAACGCTACCATGAGCGAAGCCATCCTGAACTGGATCCCGTTCATCGGCTGGTACAAGGGCATCACGGCGATCCGTGATTACCGCAACGCCAACCCCAAGACCTGGCTGGAGAATGGCATTGACGCCATCGCCAACGATATGAACAAGAGCGCCGCCAATGCGATCCGCGACCTGGGCCGCATCGTCTGGGTCACCGCTTCCTGCGCGACCGGCGTGGGCCTGGTGGTCAACGCAGCGGTCATCCTGCTCTGACCTGCGCTCATAACACAGGCCGGAGACAGACCAAAGAACAACATAGGCGAGGGGGCTGTCCCAGACAGGACAGCCCCCTCGCTTTTTCTTTGTGCGGTTTTCGTCTCAAAGCCACATCATTTGAGACGAAAGCGCAAAACATTAGACGAAACGCTTTTTTATTCCGATGCATCCTCCCGGAGATAGCAGGTGCTTCGCCCTGCCCCTATTTTGCGGATCACGCCCTGCTCCGTCAGCACTTTCAGTTCCCGCAGGATCGTGGATTTCGCCACGGACGGACAGGCCGCGATCACTTCTGCGCTGGTAAAGCGGCCTATTTTTTCGCTGACGCACTTTTTTACGATATCATACGCCGAGCTGCGCGTTCCGGCAGCATTCACCAGCCCGACCCTTTCTTCAAACTCCATATAGCTGGCAAGGATCACTTTGAGCATATAGCGGATGAAGGGCGTTGGGTCATTGGTTTCCTCATACCACCCCTGGTCGATCTGCTGCAACACCTCATAATAGGTGTCCTTTGTGTTCTCGATCTGCTTTTCAATGCTGATATACTTTCCCACTTCATAGCCGTTGCGGTACAGCAGCAGCAGTGTGAGCAGCCGGCTCATGCGGCCATTGCCATCGTTGAACGGGTGGATGCACAGAAAATCGCAGATAAACACCGGGATCAGCAGCAGGGGGTCCACCTTCTCCTGCGCGATCGTGCGCTGATAGCTTTCGCAGATCGCCGTCACGGCCGCCTCCGTCTCATAAGGTGCAAGAGGGGTGAAGCGGGTCACCTGTGTGCCGTCCGGGCGTGTCTCATTGATATAATTCTGCACATTCTTGAAGTGCCCACCGTAGGAAACACCTGCGTACTGCATCATATCCCGGTGCAGCTGCAGAATATAATTCGGCTTGACCGGAATATCGTCGTGGTGCTCGTGGATCGTGTTCAGCACGTTCCGGTACCCCATAATCTCGCCTTCGTCCCGGTTTCTCGGTGTTGTTTTTTCCGCAAACAGCTGTTTCATGCGGGTCGCCGTCGTTACGATTCCTTCTATTTTATTCGATGATTCCGTGCTCTGGATCCGCGCGATCTCCACAAGACGTTCCAGTTCTTCCGGTTTCTGGCGCACATACAGCTCCTGCCGCCCCTTGCATTCATGGATCTTTGCAATACAGGTGAGCGTTTCGATATCCCATAACCGTTCTGCCAGCTTTCCGTAGTCAAAATGGCGCACAAAGCATCCCTCTTTCTTGCAGTGGTTTTCGTCTCACAAATTCTCTTTCGTCTCAATCATACCCCATTTGAGACGAAAGTGCAAGCGGTTAGACGAAAAGCTCTTACTTTTTTGCCCGGGCTGCAAAGCCGCGGCGGCGCCTCCCAGCCGTGACGTACCGCCGCGCTTTTTGTATCATTCTTCCGGCTGAAATTCGCCCGCCTGCACCATATCGGCCTGTTCGCCAAAGAGGACCCGCAGGTAATCTCTGCGGCCGTAAAGAACGCGGTCAATAAAGATGTTTTCCCGCGTAACAGAGTAAAAAACAAGATAATTCCCGCAGACGAGAAATCGTTCGTCACTGTTTGCATCAGTGACGGCTGTCAGCGCAGGGCCCATCAGCGGGTTATCCTTCAAAAGCCGTATCTTTTTCGTGATCTTGCTCACCGCAGCCACTGCCACCCCCGGATTTTCCAAATCGACCGCGAGATAGGCTTTTATTTCCTGCAAATCTTTTTGTGCTGCTTTTGAAACCTGCAATTTATTCATGTGTGATCCCAAGCGATTTCTCCACTTCCTCCACGCTCAGCCAGCCTTCTTCTTCCCCGGAGCGGCGGCCCTTTGCGATCTCGCTCATCAGGCGGATGGTCGCCTGCGCTTTCTCATAATCGCGCAGCTCCACGATGGCATATTTCCCGCGGCCGTTTTTGGTCAGGAAGACCGGCGAGCCTTCCTCCACGTCCCGCAGCACCTCATTGTAGTTTCGCAGATCAGAAATCGGTTTGATGTTTGGCATAATATCCGCTCCTTTCAGCCTTAGTATAACGCACTGTGCTGTAAAATTCAACGTAAAATTTGCAGCGCATTTTTTCCTTCTCAGCTTTTTCTGTTTTCGTCTAAAACCGTGCGGCCTTGAGACGAAAGTGCAAGTCATTAGACAAAAAGTTTTACTTTTTTGCCCGGGCAATAATGCAAAACGCCTTCGACCCAGCGTCGAAGGCGTTCTGCTTTTTATCGTTTATTCCTCAAATTCCAGGTCGCTGGGCAAAATCAGGTCCAGCTCGGCGGCGGGCTCGGCCACAAGGCGGCGGCTCTGGTTGAAGATGGCCTTTTCCAGCGTGTTGCGGGCCAGGCGGCCATTGCCGGCGGTGCGGCTGTCCAGCGCCTGACGGCGCTTGTAGTAGCCCAAAAGCGGGAAGGTGCAGCTCTCGGCCAGGCGGTAGCCCTTGCCCTTGGCCAGCACCGTGGTGATATCCAAAAGCTCGTCGGCGGTGTAATCCGGGAACTCGATCTTGTTCGGGAAGCGGCTGGCAAGGCCGCTGTTGGCGGTGAGGAAGGTCTCCATCTCCTTCGTGTAGCCCGCCAGAATGACCACCAGCTCGTCGCGGTGGTCCTCCATGCCCTTCACAAGGGTGTCGATGGCTTCCAGGCCGAAGCTGTCCTGCTCGCCGCGGTACAGGCTGTAGGCCTCGTCGATGAACAGCACGCCGCCCAGCGCGCTCTGGATGACGCTGTTCGTCAGCGGCGCGGTGTGGCCGGTGTAGCGGCCCACAAGGTCCGCGCGGGTCACTTCCACCAGCTGGCCGCCCTTGAGCGCGCCGATGGCCTTGAGGTACTTCGCCACAAGGCGAGCAATGGTGGTCTTGCCGGTGCCGGGGTTGCCGGTGAAGATCATGTGCATGGAAAGGCTGGCGGTCTTGAAGCCCGCCGCCGCCCGGCGCTGCTGCACCTGCAGATTATCCGCCAGGCCGAACACATACTCCTTGACCGGCGCAAGGCCCACAAGGTCGTCCAGCTCGGCGCGGATGGCGTCCACCGCGCCGGTGTACTCGGCGGGCAGCAGGGCGGCAAGCGGCTGCGCCTCGGCCCCGTTCAGGCTGAACCACACCCCCTCCGGCTGGGCCGTGAGGGCCACGGTGCCGGTGAGCTTTGCGTCGGTCTGCAGGCAGTATTCGCTCAGGGCGCGGAAGATCTGCTCGCAGGCGGCGGCAAGGCCCGCCGCGCCTTTTTCCTTGGAGCACTGAGCGGCAACGTAGTCCCGCACATCCGCCCCGGCGGTGAGGGTCAGGCCCAAGCGGGTGTTCACCTTCTGGGCCAGCGCGTTCAGCTGCTGGGCCGCGAGGGCAGCAAGGTCCTCGCGGGCGAAGGCGCTGGTGGTGCACACATCGCCCACCGCCGCCACAAAGGGTGCACCGAATTTATCCGCCAGCGCGTCCCGGCCCTTGCGGGAGAAGAAAACGAGGTACTTGCCGCAGGGGGTGATGGTGCTCACCGCGCCCGGGGCCAGCGCCGTGCCCGCGTCCACCAGGATGCCCTCCTTGTTGACCAGATACCGGCTGGAAAGCGGGGCGCTGCCCTTCACGGCCAGGTCCGAAAGGGTCTTGAGGAAGCCCGGGTGGCAGCTCTCGTAGTGCTCAAAAATGACGATCTCGCCGGGGGCGTGCAGGGCGGCGTAAAGGTCCTGCAGAAACAGCTTTTCGGCCCCGGAGTTCGGGTAAAGGGCAAGGTCCAGCACGGCGGTCTGGTCGTTCTGCAGCAGGCCCCGCGCCGCCATGATGCGGGCCGTCTCCGCCAGCGCGAAGTGCCGCCCGGTGCCGGGTGCCCCGCAGATCAGGATCACGTTGCGTGCCGCCGGGCGCTCGGTGCCCAGCACGAAGGGCCGCCGCATGGCGCGCACCACGCTGTCCACGAAGGCGTCCTGCCCGAGGACGCTCTTTTTCACCTCGGCGGCAAGACCCTCAAAGCTGCCCAGCTGTTCCGGCGGCACATCGGCGGTGCCTTTGGCCAGCAGGCCGTCGGCCTCCATGTCCCGCAGCATCCGGCGGCTGTCTTCCAGCGCAGACTGCGCGGCGGCGTCCTGGGCCTTGAGCTGGGCGTTCTGCTTTTTCAGCAGTTCGTCCAGCTGGCGCTGGTTCTCCTGCAATGCGGCGTTCAGGTCCGGCAGGGGGCTGCCTGCGGGCTTTGCGGCCTGCGGCTTCTCCCCCGGCTGTGCGCCGCCGAATTTGAGCTTGCCGCCCGCGCCGAACACACCGTTCATAAGGGTTTCCCAATCGTCGGTATATGCCATGGCTTTGCCCTCCGTGTCATTGTTTTCTTTCAGTATAGTGTACCCGGCGCATTTTTGCAAGAAAAAGCGCCGCTGCTGCTGTTTTTACTTGATTTACTGAGGGGAGGGGGGGTATATAATAAAGAAAATGCGCCCCCTCCCCCTTCCTCGCCCTGCGGGTGCTTTCCACGGCGGCGGTAATGACCATGGTCACGTCCATCGCGGCCCCGGCCTTTGCGGACGCTTACGGCATTGCGCTGTATGGCACCCACTATCTGGACCAGGGCAATATTACCGTCGAAGTTCGCGGCGGCCAGTACTACGTCAGCGATGTGCTGGATGATGATGGTCCGGTCATTATCAAGAACCATGAGGATGAGAGCGATACCACCTCTGTTTCCAACACGATCACCATCCATGCGGAGGACGGTGAAGCAAACGTTACGCTCAAAGATGTGGACATTGTCACGAACGGTGAAGCGAACAAAAGCGGCATCACCGTCAAGGCGGATAAAACCAAAACTGCAACGGCAACCGTGAATGTTACTCTGGACAATGTGACTGTGGATGCGCGGGAGGACGCTTCTTCTGAAGGAGCCACCGGCGGTGCCGGTATGACGATCCAGGGCAACGGAGTCGTCAATATAGAACTGGACGGCAAAAATGAACTGCTTGCCGGGGATGGCCATGCCGGTCTGGAAAAGAACCGGACGGAAAGTGTCGGTTCTCTGAATATCAACGACTCTAACGAGGACGGCGGCACCGTGACCGCCAACGGTGGTGACGGCGGTGCAGGCATCGGCGGTGGCAAGGGCGATATGGGCAGTGGCCTGTATATCCTGAACGGAACCGTCAACGCCTACGGAAAAGGCGGTGGTGCAGGCATTGGCGGCGGCGACGGTGCGGGTGCACATATGGTCGGCCTGAATGCCGGTGTGCCAGGTGTCAACGATGCTTACGAACCGACGGTCACTGCGGTTGGCTCTGAAGGTGCGGCCGGCATCGGCGGCGGTAAAGGCGGACGACTCACCGATGCTGTGCTCAGCAGCGGCACCCTGACCGGCACCATGGAAACGCTGGAATACCTGCAGGCGCACGGTGCGCAGACCATTGTGTTCACCACCAGCCAGCGCACCAGCTCTTTCCAGATCTCGGACCTGTTAGCTCTGGCAGACGAGGGTGATGTGTTCTATCTGACGCACACGGAAGCCAATGAACCTACCCTGCTGGAAGGCTAAACAGCCAATGCTGTTCCCCGCAGGGTGCGGCAGAACATCTCCCATTTTTTCCGTACAGCACAAGGCTCCGGTACGCAATTTCCGGGGCCTTGTGCTATTTTTATGTGGGAAACCCTTGCAAAACCCGGCTGTGTTGTTTACACTTACTCTATGGGAAATTCGCAAGAAGGAATGAAGGAACATGAACGCCACAAACCCTGCTGAACTGAAAACGCTGTTCGAGAGCGACACCTTTGCCCGCGAGACCACCTATACCGGCCCGCTGGGGCCGGAGTATGCGCCCTCCGGCACACGGCTGCACCTGTGGGCCCCCACGGCCCAGAGCGTGGCGGTGAACCTCTACCGCAAAGGCGACGGCAGCGCCCGCATGGGCACCCTGCCGCTGGAGCGCGGGGCGCAGGGCGTGTGGAGCATCTACCTGCCCGGCGACCAGCACGGCCGCTACTACACCTTTACCGTCACCGTGGACGGCACCGCCCGCGAGACCGGCGACCCCTACGCCCGGGCGGCGGGTGTGAACGGCATCCGCAGCATGATCGTGGACCTTGCCCGCACGGACCCCGACCGCTGGGCGCGGGATGTGCGGCCGGTGATCCCGCCCAGCCAGCGGGCCGTGTGGGAAGTGAGCGTGCGGGATTTTTCGCAGGATGCCGCCAGCGGCGTGCGCCCGGCCTGGCGGGGCAAGTTCATGGCCTTTACCCAGAGCGGCACCACCCTGCATGGCGACGGGGTGCACCCCACCTGCCTGAACTACCTCAAGCGTCTGGGGGTGAAATACGTCCAGCTGATGCCCATTTTCGACTTTGGCAGCGTGGACGAGGCCAGACCCCTGCTGCGGCAGTACAACTGGGGCTACGACCCCGCCAACTTCAATGTGCCGGAGGGCAGCTATTCCACCGACCCCACCCGCGGCGAAGTGCGCATCCGGGAGTGCAAGGCGATGATCGCCGCCCTCCACGCGGCGGGCATCGGCGTGGTGATGGACGTGGTGTATAACCACATGTACCGCAATGAGAACCCGCTGAACGACACCGTGCCCTGCTACTTTTTCCGCCAGAACGAGGACGGCAGCTTTTCCAACGGCAGCGGCTGCGGCAACGAGTTCGCCAGCGAGCGGGTGATGGCCCGGCGGTATATGATCGACTCCATCCTCTACTGGGCGCAGGAGTACCACATCGACGGCTTCCGGTTCGACCTGATGGGCCTGTACGATGTGGAGACCATCAACGCGGTGCGCGCCGCGCTGGACCGCCTGCCCGGCGGGCGGGATATCCTGATGTACGGTGAGCCGTGGCAGGGCGGCGGCAGCCAGCTGCACCGGTACGAGGCCAACAAGGCAAACCTCGCCATGCTGGACGAGCGGGTGGGCATCTTCTGCGATGACACCCGCGACGCCATCAAGGGCGGGTGCTTCAACGCCCGGGAGCCGGGCTATGTGCAGGGCAAACCCGACAGCCTGTGGGACATCGGCGCGGCGGTGGCCGCCTGGTGCCGCAGCGACAAGCTGCCGCCCCACGCGCCCGGGCAGATCGTGAGCTATGTTTCCGCCCACGACAACTTCACCCTGTGGGACAAGCTGCTTCTCGTGCGGCACGAGAAGCCGGAGTTCACCGCCGCCGACAGCACTGCGCTGGCCCAGAACCGGCTGGCGGCGGGCATCTACCTGACAAGCTTCGGCCTGCCCTTTCTGCAGGCCGGTGAGGAGTTTGCCCGCACCAAAAAGGGCCAGGGCAACAGCTACCGCTCCTCGCCCGCGCTGAACCGGCTGGACTGGGAGCGGGCCGAGAAGTACCACCCGCTGGTGGACTATTACCGGGGATTGCTTGCTTTGCGGGCAAAGTTCCCGCGGCTGGGCGGAGCCGACCGCAACGCGCCGGACGCGCTGCAGTTCTTCGCGCTGGAGCAGCCGCTGGTGGGCTGGACTCTGCCCGCCCAGTGGGGCGACGGTGCCGCGTGGGGCGCACTGTGTGTATTCTACAACCCCACCGATACCAGCCGCACTGTTCCGCTGCCCGGCGGGCGGTGGCAGCTGCTGAGCGACGGCACCTCGTCCAGCCTGTGGCGCGGCCCTGCAAGGGTGTACGAGCACGAAGCCGTGCTCATGCCTTACAGCGCAACCATCTTCGGGCAGGTATAAGAATCATCTGAATACGCAAAAAGGCTCCGGCAGCTTTCGCTGCCGGAGCCTTTTTCAGATGCAGTTATGCCAGATCTTCGCCGTTAGTGGCAATGACCTTCTTGTACCAGTAGAAGGAGTCCTTCTTCTCGCGGCTCAGGTCGCCGGTGCCATCGTCAAACTTGTTGACATAGATGAAACCGTAACGCTTTGCCATCTCACCGGTGGAAGCACTCACCAGATCGATGCAGCCCCAGGGAGTGTAACCCATCAGGTCCACACCATCCTTGACAGCTTCAGCCATCTGCTCGATGTGGCTGCGCAGGTAGTCGATGCGGTAGCTGTCGTGAACAACGCCGTCCTCGCCCTTCTCGTCGTAGGCACCCAGACCGTTCTCCACCACCATCAGGGGGATCTGGTAACGACCATAGATCTCGTTCAGGGCATAGCGCAGGCCCTTGGGGTCGATCTGCCAGCCCCAGTCGGAAGCTTTCAGGTAGGGGTTCTTCACGCCGCCCAGCAGGTTGCCGCCAATGCCCTCCACATCCTTGTGGGTGGTCACGCAGCTGGTCATGTAGTAGCTGAAGGTGTAAAAATCCACTACGCCCTTCTTCAAGGTCTCGGCGTCCTCCGGCTCCATCCGGATCTCCACGCCCAGCTCTTTCCACAGGCGCTTTGCAAAGTAGGGGTACTCGCCGCGCACATGCACATCGCCGCAGTACCAGTTGTGCTCGTTCATGCTCTGCTGGTTGGCCAGCTGGTCATCCGGGTCGCAGGTCATGGCGTAGCTCTGGCCGTAGGCCAGCATGCAGCCCATCTTGAACTGGGGGTAGTGCGCATGGGCGTAGATGATGGCCTGTGCACTGGCCACAAACTGGTGATGCAAAGCCTGCAGGCGGGTCTGGGGGTCATCCGGTGCACCCATGGCGGGGCCTTCGTAGCCCTGCACGGTACCGGTGGAAAGCACCTGACCAAAGGCCATCATGCCTGCGTTGATCTCGTTGAAGGTGAGCCAGTATTTGACCTTGTCCTTGTAGCGCTCAAAGATGGTCTTGCAGTAGTTCATGTAGAACCCGATCAGCTCCCGGGAAGCCCAGCCGTTGTACTTTTCCACCAGCGCATAGGGCAGCTCGTAGTGGCTGATGGTGACCAGCGGCTCGATGCCGTGCTTCTTGCAGCAGTCGAACACGCGGTCGTAGAACTCCAAACCCTTCTCATTGGGTTCCGTTTCCCAGCCGTTGGGGAAGATGCGGGTCCAGTTGATGGAGGTGCGGAAGGTCTTGAAGCCCATCTCGGCAAACAGGGCAATGTCCTCCTCGTAGTGGTGATAGAAGTCGATGGCTTCATGGCTGGGGTACAGCCGGTCCGGGTGGATGGTGGTGGTCACCCACTTGGGCACGGTGTGGGAGCCGTTGGTGCACATATCGGGCACACTGGCGCCCTTGCCGTCCACATCCCATGCGCCCTCAAACTGGTTGGCAGCACAGGCGCCGCCCCACAGGAAATCATCACGGAAAACGCTCATGGTGTTTTTCTCCTTTGTTCAGCTGATATAAAAAGCGGGGCAGGCCCTTTACGGCTGCGGCCCTGCACGGCCTGTGGCCGGAGCCTGCCCCTGAATACGGATATCTATAAAACCCCTGCTAAAACTGTGGTGCTTTTTACTTCTTTGCCTTGGCAGGCTCATCGGAGTAGGTCACATAGACCATCACGAAGGCCAGCACAACGGCGATCAGAGAGATGACGATGGATGCGATCATGCCAGAGATATCGTTGGTAACAGTATTGATGTAAGCGGTGTAGCCAAAGATGCCGGTACCTGCGCTGGTGTAGCCGGTAACATTAAACGCCATCAGGGCAGCGCCGGTAATGGCACCCACGATGCAGGTGATGATAAAGGGCTTCTTCTTGGGCAGGGTCAGGCCGTAGATCGCCGGCTCGGTAACGCCTGCGATACCGGAGATCAGTGCGGGGACACACAGGCTCTTGGTCTTGCTGTTCTTAGTCTTGAGGTAAATTGCCAGCACAGCACCGCACTGTGCAAAGGTGCAGCCAAACATACCGGTCAGTGCGTTGGAGTAGCCCTTGGTGGCCAGGTCGTTCAGCATCAGAGGCACGGTAGCCCAGTGCAGACCGAACATGACCAGGATTTGCCACAGGCCGCCCACAACAGCGCCCAGCAGGATGCCGTTAAAGTTTGCGATCGCATTGAGTGCAATGCCCAGGCCATCGCCCAGCAGAGAGGTGATGGGTCCGATGATCCACAGCGTGAGGATAAAGGTAACGCCGCAGGTGATGAGCGGCACAAAGAACAGCTTGCAGGAATCCGGGATGAACTTTTTATACTTCTTCTCAAACCAGGCTGCAAATGCGATGGCGCAGACGATGGGGAGAACGCTGGAGGTGTAGTTGCCGGAAGCAGGCATAACGACCGGGATCCCGAACAGGTTGGAGATATCCATGCCGGAAGTGGTGGACAGGTACGGGTACAGCAGCGCTGCACCAATGGTCATACCCTCCAGCTCCGGCAGGCCAAACTTTTTGGAGGCGGTGTAGGCCAGCAGCATGGGCATAAAGTAGAAAAAGCTGTCGCCCAGGGAGTACAGGATATTGTAGGTGCCGCTGGTATTGCTGAGCACGCCGATGGCAACGAACAGGGAGATAAAGCCCTTTACGATACCGGTGGCAGCCAGCACGCCCAGGCAGGGTGCAAACACTGTAGTAATGATGCTGACGAAGGCGTTGAACAGGCTCTGCTTTTCCTTGGGGGCATCGGCGCTGCCGATGGCGTTGCCGTTATCGTCCACAGCGCCGCCCGGGGTAATGTGGCCCACGGTGCACACAGCATCGTACACATCGGCAACCTGCTGGCCGATGACCACCATATACTGCCCGCCGGACTGGATCACGGTCACGATGCCATCGGTCTCTTTCAGCACATCGGTGTTTGCCTTGCTCTCGTCCTGCAGCTTGAAGCGCAGGCGGGTCATGCAGTGGGTCAGGGACACGATATTGCTCTTGCCGCCCACGTTCTGAACGATGATACGCGCAAGACCATCATATTTACTAGCCATAAGTAGATTCTCCTTTTTACGTGTTTCGTATGCCTGTTCGGTCAGCTCAAGGCGCAGCCGCCCATTGCGCAGACTGACGGTGGCCGCAAACGGCAGAGCCGCCAGCGCCGCAGGGTCCGCAAGGCTTTCGTCCTTGAGTGTCATGGAAATGCGGCTGCCCCGCCGGGTTGTGGAGGCCACGTTCGCCTCACCGCCCACAAGGGGGAGCAGCTGGTCCAGCAATGCCTGCCGGGGTTCCGTTTCCTGCAAAGGCCGCACTTCCTTTCTTTGTCCGGGCACACGAAGGTGTCCTTCATCAAGATGCAATAAAATTTTATATAACACACCGCCCTCGCGCGCCGGGCGGCGGATATACCGTAAAAACAAAAATCACCCAATTCGCAAAAGGCCGCAGCGCGGCCCAAAGCCGTTCTGTGTTCTTTTCGAGCTGGGTGACGCCCCGTGAACTTTGCACGGGTAACGATCCGATGATCTCGGGGTATTCGGTTGTCTTTCGGGGAAGGCTTATTCTTCCTCGGTGCGCTCACAGCACACCCGGTGGATGTGCATGATGAGGTAGAGCTGTTCTTCCTTGCTGCAGGGCCAGCCGTAGGTGGCCGTGAGGAAGTCGTTGATCTTCTGCACACAGGCATAGATCTTTGGGTATTCGCGGCTGACGGTGCGGAACATGGAGTCCATGCCGGTGTCACCGCTGAGCGGTTTGCCGTGCATCATGCGCTGCACAAGGTAGCGCAGGTGCATCGCAAAGCGGGAAAAGCTGAAGCTGTCCTTATCCAGCTTCACGGAGAGGTTTTCTTCCACCAGCGCCGAAATTTCGGACACCACCTTGGCGGTGAGGATGGTGGAGTGCATGTCGCCCACCTCGGCTTCTGCCGTGATGAAGTGCATCGCAATGCTCACGGCTTCTTCGGCGGGCAGGTCAACGTGCAGCGTATCCCGGATCTGGTGCAAAGCCTGCTTTGCCAGGCTGTATTCATGCGGGTACAGATGCCGGATATCATAGGCAAGCGGTGTCTGGAGGGCAATGCCGTCCCGGCAGCGCTGAATGGCAAAATTGAGATGGTCGGCCAGCGCATAGGTCAGGTTCGGGCTCAGGGAGCAGTCCAGCTCGTCCTGCGCGTCGGCGGCAATGTCGTCCGCCAGCAGGAATACTTCGCCCGGGATGTCGCGCAGCAGTGCAAAATACTTCTCGTTCACATCGTAGAATGTGCGCTGCACCGCCGAAAGATCGGTGAGTTCATACGGCATGGCGGGGAAGCCGATGCCCTTGCCGAACACCACCAGTTCGCGGCCTTTTGCGTCCCGTGCCAGAGCAACGTTGTTGTTGATCTTTTTGAAAATCTGCATCTCCGGCACGCTCCATCCGCAAAATTTACAAAGAAAAAACTCCCCCTGTGGTTATACTTACACCACACCCCATAAGCCGCATAAATGCTCTTAAGGATCAGTGTGCAAGTAATGCCTCATGGAGAGTAACAATCTTGTAAATCTATGTTACCGCAGGAAGGTCCGCTTGTCCAGATGGCGATATTCACAAATTTTTTCTCATACTTTTGTGCGTTCGGTCAAAGGGGCTTTTCCGGGCACACAAAAGCGGCGGCAGACCGCCTGCAAAGGTCTGCCGCCGCAAGAAGATTTGAATTTTTAGCTGTTAGACGCTGTCTTTTCGCCCAGGGTCACGCTGACGGTCTGCATCTGGCCGTTGCGGGCGATGGTGATGTTCAGGGTGTCACCGGCCGCGTGCTTCTGCATCAGGGTGCCCAGATCGTCCTTGGAGGCGATCTCGGTGCCGTCGATGCTCACGATGCGGTCACCGGACTGCAGGCCTGCCCGCTCGGCAGGGCCGCCCTTGACCACTTCCACCACATAGACGCCGTAAGCGTTCACGCCCAGCTGGGCAGCGGTCTGGGCGTCCTCAACGCCCAGATAGGTGATGCCCAGATAGGGCCGGCCGGTGACATAGCCGTTTTCCAGCAGCTCCTGCGCCACCTTGATGGCGTCGTTGATGGGGATGGCGAAGCCCAGGCCTTCGGCGTCGCTGGAGGAGGACTTTGCGTTCACGATGCCGATCAGCTCACCGTTCATGTTGAACAGGCCGCCGCCGGAGTTGCCGGGGCTGACGGAAGCATCCATCTGGATCAGGGACATGGTGTTCACAGAACTGCTGCCCTGAATGGTCACGCTGCGGTTCAGTGCGCTGATCATGCCGCCGGTGACGGTGCCGCCCAGCTCACCCAGCGGGTTGCCCACAGCCATGACGCTCTGGCCCACCTTCAGGTTGTCGCTGTCGCCCACGGTGGCGGGGGTCAGGCCGGTGGCGTCGATCTTGATCACGGCCACGTCGCTGGTGGTGTCCTCGCCCACGAGGGTGGCGGTGTAGTCTTTATCGTCAATGGTCACGGTGATGGAGGAAGCACCATCCACAACGTGCGCACAGGTGAGGATGTAGCCGTCCGAGCTGATGATGACGCCGCTGCCGGCGCCGCTCTCCACCTGGCTCTGGCCGTACCAGGACCACTGGGAGTAGACTACCTGCTCGGTGGTGATGACCACCACGCTGGGGCTGACCATGTCCGCCACCTGCTCGGTGGTCAGGCTGCTGCCGGAACTGGAAGCGGCCGTGATGGTGCTGTCCGCGCCGGAGCTGCCGGTGCTGCTGTCCGATGCGGCGGAAGGTGCCGCCTGCTGGATGACCACTTTGCCGCTGCCGCCGTACTTTGCGCCCACAAAGCCGCCTGCAAAGCCCATGGCTGCTGCCAGAACCAGCGCCACGGCGCTGCGGGCCACACGGCCGCCGTTGAACTTTTTCTTCTTTTTCGGCTTGGGCGGCTGGGCCTGCTGCGGCTGGGCGGGGTACACCGGCGGGGTCACGCCGCCTGCGCCTGCATCCGGCATGGGCGGGACATTCGGGGCCGTGTACTGCGGCTGCGGGTCGTTATACTGGTTGGCGGTGTTCATGCCGCTGCTGCCTACGTTGGGGTACCCGGTGTCCGTGCCGCCGGTATTATTCTGAGAGGAATAATCATATTCCCACTTGTTCTCATTTGCCATATTACTACTTCCCTTCCTCAAAGGCCTGGTCCACAGGGGCATCCGTTCCTTTGAACTGCCCCTATTGTAACCGGCAATTGTGAAAATGAATCGCTTGTGCCGTGAAAAAGCTGTGAAATGCGGTCCTGCTTGACAGCCGCGCCGCTGCTTGCTATTGTAAGGGAGAAGAAACGCATCGTCAAGGAGGATTTGCCGCATGGAACTGCGCCGCACCGAACAGGGCTTTGCCCTTTATAAAGAAAAGGACTGCATCGGCACCTGTGCCGTCCGGCCCGCCGCGCAGGGTGCGGACATCGCGGCCCTGTGCATCGCCCCGCAGTGGCGGCGCAGAGGTTACGGCTCCTACCTGTTAAAAGAAGTATTGCGCACCTTCGCCGGATATGACCGCGAAAAGGCCACCGTGTTCTCAGCGCCGCTGCCTGCGGACCCGGGCGAACGGGCCTTCTGGGCAAAGTTCGGCTTTGCGGCAGAAGGCGGCAGGCTGTACCGCCGCCGCACGCCGGACCTGACCGCCGTGAAGTTCGTGCAGGATTTTCTCTCTGCGCGGCTGGTGCACCCGCGCCTTTGCATCGACGCCACCTGCGGCAACGGCGGCGACACGGCGTTTTTGTGCGGCATCACGGCCCTGGATGGCAGAGTGCTGGGCTTTGATATTCAGCCCGAGGCCATCCGTTCCACCTGCGCCCGGCTGGAGCAGGCAGGCGTGCCCGCCGGGCGGTACGAGCTGCACTGCCAAAGCCACGCGGACCTTCTGCAGTATGTGCAGCCCGGCACGGCGGACGCCGTGATGTTCAACTTCGGCTGGCTGCCGGGGGCCGACCACGGGGTGTTCTCCACGGCGGACAGTAGCATCCCGGCGCTGAAAGCTGCCTTGGAAGCGGTGCGGCCCGGCGGCGTGGTAACGGCCATCCTCTACAGCGGGCAGGTCATCGGCTCCGGCGAAAAGCAGACGGTGCTGGAATTTCTGCGGGCACTTCCACTGAAAAGTTTCACCGTTCTGGTGTGTGATTTTGCCAACTGGGCCGAAACGGCCCCCTTGCCCTGCCTCATCCTGAAAAAATGACGAAAACTCTTGCATTATCAAGCGTTTTCGGTTAGAATATGATTCGTATGTGTAAAAATATGTGATCTGCGTTCCTGCGCAGCAGGAACGCAGATCACTTCACCCTTTAGGAGAATCTTATTTCTATGACAAATCGTGAAGAAATCGAGCGCCGCCGGACGTTTGCGATCATCAGCCATCCCGACGCCGGCAAGACCACGCTGACCGAAAAGCTGCTGCTGTACGGCGGAGCCATCAACCAGGCCGGTTCCGTCAAGGGCAAGCAGAGCGCCAAGCACGCTGTGTCCGACTGGATGGACATCGAAAAGCAGCGCGGTATTTCCGTCACTTCCTCGGTGCTGCAGTTCAACTACGCCGGCAAGTGCGTGAACATTCTGGACACCCCGGGCCATCAGGACTTCTCGGAGGATACCTACCGCACCTTGATGGCGGCAGACTCTGCCGTCATGGTCATCGACGCCGCAAAGGGCGTTGAGGCCCAGACCATCAAGCTGTTCAAGGTGTGCACCCTGCGCCACATCCCCATCTTTACCTTCATCAACAAGATGGACCGCGAAGCCCGCGACCCCTTTGAGCTGATGGAGAACATTGAGGAAATTCTGGGCATCAAGACCTACCCCATGAACTGGCCCATCGGCTGCGGCAAGGAGTTCAAGGGCGTGTTTGACCGCAACACCCGCAAGGTGCTGGCTTTTTCCAGCGACGGCCGCGCCAACGGCGTGAAGAAGGTGGAGGAGACCGAGGCTGAGCTGGGCGATCCGGCCCTGGACGAGCTGCTGACTCCTTACCTGCACCAGCAGCTGGTGGATGAGATCGAGCTTTTGGACGGCGCTGCCGAGGAATTTGACCTCGACAAGGTGCTGAAGGGTGAGCTGAGCCCTGTGTTCTTCGGTTCGGCCCTGACCAACTTCGGCGTGGAACCCTTCCTCGAGAACTTCCTGCGGCTGACCCCCACCCCGCTGGCCCGCGTGGACAGCCTGACCGGCGAAGCCGTGGACCCCTGCCGTGACGAGTTCTCGGCCTTCATCTTCAAAATTCAGGCCAACATGAACAAGGCCCACCGCGACCGCATTGCCTTTATGCGCATCTGCTCGGGCAAGTTCGAGCGCGGCATGGAAGCCTTCCATGTGCAGGAGGGCAAGAACATCAAGCTGGCCACCGGCACCCAGCTGATGGCGCAGGACCGCGCCATCGTGGATGAGGCCTACGCCGGTGACATCATCGGCCTGTTCGACCCGGGCATCTTCTCCATCGGCGACACCCTGTGCACCGGCAAGAAGAAGGTGCAGTTTGCAGGCATCCCCACCTTCTCCCCGGAGCACTTTGCCCGCATTGAGCAGAAGGACACCATGAAGCGCAAGCAGTTCGTGAAGGGCATGGAGCAGATCGCCCAGGAGGGCGCCATCCAGATCTTCCGCGAAGTGGGCGGCGGCATGGAAGAAGTGGTGGTCGGCGTGGTCGGCGTGCTGCAGCTGGAAGTGCTGGAGTACCGTCTGAACACCGAGTACAACGTGGAGATCCGCATGCAGCAGCTGCCCTTTGAGCAGCTGCGCTGGGTGAAGAACGACCCCGACACCTACAACCTGCGCGACCTCGACCTGACCAGCGACACCAAGGCGGTGGAGGACATGAAGGGCAACCGCCTGCTGCTGTTCACCTCCGACTGGGCCGTGCGCTGGGCCGAGACCCACAACGAAACGCTGGAACTGAGCGAGTTCGGCAACATTTAAACCTGTTTCAAGAAAGCCGCTGTGTGGGGCAACCCCCTGCGCTGCGGCTTTTTTTGAATAAACCAAAAAATACATCAAAGGATGCCAGCATTGGAATGAAGGGTTCCCATTGCGGGGAACACTGCTGGCAGGAGGGTAAGTATATGAAGAATCTCCAAATCGGCAAGAGCGGCATCGCAGTGCCGTTCCTCGGCATGGGCACCTGGGCCATCGGCGGCGGTGCATGGTGGGGCGATAACGACGATGCACTGTCGGTAAAGGCCATCCAGACCGCCGTGGAGCAGGGCATCCAGTGGATCGACACCGCGCCCATCTATGGCCTGTACCACAGCGAAGAAGTGGTGGGCGAGGCCATGAAGCACATCGACCGCGACAAGGTGGTGCTCTCCACCAAGTGCGGCCTGGAGTGGCGGCATGAGACGCCGGTGCTGCACAAGGTGGTGGACGGCGTGACCGTGTACCGTGATCTGTCGGCCCAGAGCATCATCGAGGATGTGGAGGACAGCCTGCGCCGCCTGCACACCGACCATCTGGACGTGCTGTACACCCACTGGCAGACCCCGGACTTCGGCATTTACCCGCTGGAGGAGACCGTGGAAGCCATGATGAAGCTGAAAGAGCAGGGCAAAATTCGTGCCATCGGTGCGTCCAACGTCACGGCCGACATCATCCGCGGCTACTGCAAGTACGGTCAGCTGGACGTCATTCAGGAAAAGTACAGCCTGCTGACCCGCCGCATTGAAAAGCAGCTGCTGCCCACCTGCAAGGAGCTGGGCGTCTCCATTCAGGCCTATTCCCCGCTGGAGCAGGGCCTGCTCACCGGCAAGGTGACCATGGACACCACCTACCCCGAGGGCAGCACCCGCAACTCGAACCCCAGCTTCCAGCCCGCACGCCGTGCCCAGGCGCTGGAGATGCTGGCAAAGTGGAGCGACCTGACCGAGAAGTACGACTGCACGCTGGCACAGCTGGTCATCGCCCTGACCGCCCGCATGATCCCCGGCCTGCATGTGCTGTGCGGTGCCCGCAAGCCCGAACAGGTGCTGGACAACGCCGGTGCCATGAACATCAAGCTGGACGGTGCCGATGCCGTCCGCATGAAGTGGGACGTGGACTCCATTTCCTGAAAAAGGCTGCACCCATCCTGACAAACGCCAAAGGCCCCGGACCGCAATGGTCCGGGGCCTTTGTGCTGTATACGGAAAGGGAAGTGTCAGTTTTTTTCGGCCAGCAGTGCGTGCAGCTTTGTCTTGGCGCGGTAGTAGGTCACCCGGGCCCAGGCAGCGTTGTGGCCAAAGATGGCTCCGATCTTTTCAAAGGGCAGCTCGCCGAACACCCGCAGGCTGAATACCTCTTTATACGGCTCGTCCAGCGCGTGCAGACACTGGTGTACTGTGAAGGCCGCCGTTTCGTCGGCCAGCAGCTGCACCACGTCCGGCGCGTCTGCGGCGGCATCGGCGGCGGCTTCCAGCGGGGCGGTGCGCTTTGCCCTGCGGCAGTGGTCGTAGTAGGCGTTGCGGGCCACTGTGAACAGCCAGGCCCGCACGTCCTGCCTGCCGTCAAAGCCTTTCAGCCCGTCCAGCGCCTTGAAAAAGGTCTCCTGGGTCAGTTCTTCGGCCAGCGTCTCGGAGCCGGTGAGCCCCTGTAAAAACAGGAACACATCCCGGAAATAGAGCCGGTAGATCGTTTCGATATCCATGGTTCAGCCCTTCTGAAAACTGCTGCCGTATTGCTCCTCGGTGCCGTAGCCATACTGCACCGTACCGTCCGGGTCCACCCGCACGATGAACCGCTCCACCTGCTGGCCATCACTGTAATAGCGGGTCTCGTCGGCGCAGACCACGGTCAGCACCTGGGTGCGGGAGACGGTGACGCTGGCAGACGACGCCTCGGACCCCACCAGCGCCAGCAGCGCCCGGTGCACGCCGGGGAAGCGGTAGTGCATCGCGGTGACGGTAATGTTCTCCATGCCCCAGCTGAACCCGCCTTCCACCTCCAGCCAGACGCCCTCGCCCTGCGCTTCCAGGATGCAGAGGTTCGCACCGTCCTCTTTGCGGTTGTAGGTCCAGAACTGGGCCTGTTCGGCAGTGGCCGGGGCCCGGGCGGTGCCCATCCAGAACACCAGCGCCACAGCGCACAGCACCGCCAGCACGGCTGCGGCCACGGTGCGGATGCTCTTTTTCTGCAGAGTCTTCCGGATGCCTTTCAGCGGTGCATCCGGCTGCGGTTCCGGCTGCACCGGCACCGGCATCTGCATCTGCCGCAGTTCTTCCCGGCAGGCGTCGCAGCTTTCCAAATGCTCCTCCACCAGCGCGGTGCTGGCGGGGCTTGCGATGTGCTCCGCATAGAGCGGCAGCAGGTCGCGGATGACTTCACAATCCAGTTTCATCGTTTTCCCCTCCTTTTCGGGCCGTTTCACCCCAATAACGCACAAAAGGGGAAAACGTTACAGGAACCTTGCAAAAAAGCTCTCCCTTTCGGGAGAGCTGGCATTGCGCAAGCAATGACGGAGAGGGCTAGCCTGTTTATTATTTAGTTTTCTTTCCAGAACAGTCCGCCGCCGGTCTGGAACAGCAGCCACGGGTTCACACTTTTGCTGCCCAGCTTATAGTCCATGGTCAGTTCTTCACCCAGGGCACCCACGGCCTGGCCTTTTTCCACGGTCTGCCCCTGTGAGACGGAAAGGGTCTGCAGGCCGTAGAGGTAGCTGCGCATGCCGCAGCCGTGGTCGATGACCACTGTATTGCCGGTGAGGGCCAGTTCCTTTGCCAGCACCACCACGCCCGCCGCCGGGGCGCGGCAGGGCTCCCCGGGGATGGTGTAGAGCATTGTGGAGTTGGAGCGGCTGCCCTGCTGGCCGTTTTCCACCTTCACCTGGCCGTAATCCACCAGTGTGGTGTAGCTTTCGGCCGGGCAGACGAAGCCGCCCTGCCAGAGCTTTTCCCGCGCGGGCTGCTCATACAGCGGCCAGACGCTGTTTTTGAACTCGGTGTTGGCGGCATCCGACGCGGCAGGCTCCGGCTCTACCTCCACGGTGCCAAAGTCCTTGGGCAGCACGATGATGCTGCGGGAGATGACCTCGCCGTTCACCGTAACGTTCACCTCATGCCCGCCGGAAGACGCGTTGTAGGCCGCCGGGATGTAGGCCCGCCAGCCGTCTGCGGTGCGCACGCACTGCACATTGCCGAGGTCAGTCTCCACGGTGGGCGCAGTGTCGCCGGCCATGCCGCAGATGCGCAGGCCCACCACGCCGCCCTGCTCCACCCGCTCGGCGGAAAGCTCCACCTCGGCGCTGGCCTGCAGGGTGAACCGGAAGGAATAGTGGTACCAGCCCGTGGGCTTTGCAGGCTTTTCCAGCCCCAGGTTCTGGCACAGCGCACCGGTGCTGCCGCCCTCGAACTGGGCGGCCGTCATCGTTTCCGGCAGCCGCCAGACGGTCAGCTCGGCCTTGTACTCGCCGTTTGCCGGGAAAAGGAACTCGTCGTAGGCGGCTGCCGTGCCCTCATAGACCACATTGCCCGCGCTGTCGGTGATGGTCAGCGGGCCGTAGCTGTACCAGTCCGGCAGGGTGAAGGCCGGGTGGGCCGTGTACAGGGTGCCCAGCTTCTGCACCGTGAGGGTGACGGGGCTTGCAAACACCTTATCCAGCTTTCCGCCGATGAGCGGCACCTGCCAGCACCAGCCGTTGGCTTCCAGTTCCGTGCCGCCGAACTGCACCGCGCTTGCCGGGCAGCTGCCCTCGGTGGTGAACTCGTAGCTCACACCCATCACGACCGTCAGCAGCAGCACCACACCCAGCGCGACCGACCCCAGCCAAAGCAGAAAATGCTTGATGGTCCTCAGCATATCCCTTACTCCTTATGTACAAAAAGGGCGCACCGGAACAGTCCGCAAAAGACATGCCCGGTGCGCCCGAAGGTGTTTCGTTTTTTGCTTTTATTCCGCGGCGTCCTCGGCAGGAGCAGCTTCCTCGGCTGCGGGCGCTTCGGGCTCGACCGTTGCAGCGTCGTCCTCGCCGAACAGCAGACGCTCGTACTCGTCCAGCTCCTTTTCACGGCGGTGCAGGTAGACAGCCACAGCAGCAAGGGCACCGGCCACAGCGGCCAGAGCAGCGATCACAGCGATCAGGCAAGATTTCTTCATAGGTTCAGTACACTCCTTTTTTCGGTCGAAACGATGTTTCAGCTTATTTTTCCAGCGGGAGAACCGCAGGCAGATCTCCGCCGCCTTCCAGAGGAAGGACAGCATGTGAAGCGAGAGTTTTACCAGAAAGATCATCCGCAGCACCTTCCGTTTGCGGGATGGCGGCGCGCCGCCGTCCCCTGCGAGTGCAGCCAGCCGCAGACGCGGCCAGCCTTCTTGTGGTTTTTATTATACCCGTTCCTGCCAAAAATTACAACCATTCCGGCCAAAAAGGCCGAAAATTCACAGCATCCGCTTCCGGTAGGCCTTGAACGCCCCGGGCAGGGTGTAGGTGGTCTTGAGGGCTTCGCGGCTGGCCCAGACGCAGCCAGCCGGGGCCGCCTGGGCGGGCAGACGCAGCGCGATGCCGCCCATGTGCCACTCGATGTGGCTGAAGATGTGCTTTGCCGCAGGCAGGGCTTCCGGCCGGGTGCCGCGGACATCCAGCCCCATGGCCTGCAGCCGGGCCAGCGTTTCTTCTGCCGAAAGGCTTTCGTTCTCCCACAGCACCGGCTGCCACAGCCCGGCCAGCAGGCCTTTTTCCGGCCGCTGCTGCAGCAAAAAGCCCTCCGGGCTTTCCAGCAGTGCCAGCGTTACCGGCTGGATGCGCCGGGGCTTGGGCTTTGCCTTCTGCGGCAGTTCCGGCGCAGTGCCCGCCGCCCGGGCGGCGCACAAGTGGGCCAGCGGGCACTGTTCGCACAGGGGTGCGCCGTTGGGCACACAGACCAGTGCGCCCAGCTCCATCAGAGCCTGGTTGTAGTCCCCGGCCTTTTCCGGCGGCTGGTGTTCCATCACACGGGCGGTGAAGGCCTTTTTCACGGCCGGTTCGGTGATGACGCCCGGGTCGTTGTACAGGCGGGAAAACACCCGCAGCACGTTGCCGTCCACGGCCGGCACCGGGATGCCGAAGCTGATGGACGCCACCGCCCCGGCCGTGTAGTCGCCAATGCCGGGCAGGGCGCGCAGGGCGTCGTAGTCGGCAGGCAGCTGCCCGCCGTACTGCGCACAGACGATCTTTGCCGCCTTCTGCAGGTTGCGCACCCGGCTGTAGTAGCCAAGGCCCTCCCAGAGCTTGTGCAGCTTTTCTTCCTCGCAGGCAGCCAGCGCCGGAATATCCGGCAGCGCGGCGAGAAAGCGCTCGTAGTAGGGCAGGGCCGCCGCCACGCGGGTCTGCTGCAGCATGATCTCGCTGAGCCAGACGTGGTAAGGGGTGGGGTCCTCCCGGAAGGGCAGGATGCGGCGGTTCTGGTAGAACCATTCCAGCAGGGCAGGAGAGATGTTTTCCACTTGTCGTTGTCTCCTTGTTGAAAAAAGGGCCGCTGCAAGATGCAGCAGCCCGGTAAAAGTATGCTCGATTTTAGAAGCCGTATGCGGTGCGGGGGAAGGGCAGCACGTCACGGATGTTCTGGATGCCCGTGAGGTACATGATCATACGCTCGAAGCCCAGGCCGTAACCGGCATGCTCCACGCCGCCGAACTTGCGCAGGTTGAGGTACCAGTCGTAGGTGGACTTGTCCATGCCCAGCTCGTCCATGCGGGCCACCAGCTTGTCGTAGTCTTCCTCGCGCTGGCTGCCGCCGATCAGCTCACCGATGCCGGGCACCAGCATATCGGCTGCGGCCACAGTCTTGCCGTCCGGGTTCTGCTTCATGTAGAAGCTCTTGATCTCCTTCGGGTAGTCGGTGACGAAGACGGGCTTCTTGAACACCACCTCGGTCAGGTAGCGCTCGTGCTCGGTCTGGATATCCACGCCCCACTCGACAGGGTACTGGAACTTCTTGTTGTTCTTCTTCAGAATTTCGATGGCGTCGGTGTAGCTGATGCGGCCGAACTCGCTGTTTGCCACCAGCTCCAGACGCTCGATGAGGCCCTTGTCGATGAAGCGGTTGAAGAAGTCCATCTCATCCGGGCAGTTGTCCAGCACATAGCGGATGACGTACTTGGTCATGGCCTCGGCGGTGTCCATATAGCCATTCAGGTCACAGAAGGCCATCTCGGGCTCGATCATCCAGAACTCGGCGGCGTGGCGGGTGGTGAAGCTCTTTTCGGCGCGGAAGGTGGGGCCGAAGGTGTACACCTTGCCGAAGGCCATGGCCATGGCTTCGGCTTCCAGCTGGCCGGAAACGGTCAGGTTGACCGGCTTTTCGAAGAAGTCCTTGGTGTAATCCACGGTGCCGTCCTCGTTCTTGGGCACGTTCTCCAGGTCCAGGGTGGTCACGCGGAACATCTCACCTGCGCCCTCACAGTCAGAAGCAGTCAGCAGCGGAGAGTGCGAGTAGACGAAGCCGTTCTCCTGGAAGAACTTGTGGATGGCGTAAGCAGCGGCGCTGCGCACGCGGAAAGCAGCGTTGAAGGTGTTGGTGCGGGGGCGCAGGGTGGGCATGGTGCGCAGATACTCCATGCTCATCTTCTTTTTCTGCAGGGGGTACTCGTCGGCGGGGCAGTCGCCCAGAATCTCCACGCTGTCGGCGTTCAGCTCAAAGGGCTGCTTTGCCTGCGGGGTGAGCACCAGCTTGCCCTTGACGCGCAGGCTGCTGTACAGGCCGGTGTGGATGACTTCATCATAGTTGGCCAGCTTGCCTGCTTCCAGCACGACCTGCAGGGTCTTGAAGCAGCCGCCGTCCGACAGGGCGATGAAGCCGATGTTCTTGGAGTCGCGGATGTTCTTTGCCCAGCCGCAGACGGTCAGCTCGGTGCCGTCGGCGGGGGTGTTCTTGAACAGCGAAACGATCTCAGTGCGTTCCATAGTTTGTTTTCCTCCCGAAAAATAATGAAAAAAGACAGCTTTGTTCTCCCTGAAAGTTCAGGGCGAACAAGCTGTCTTGTAATGTCCGCGGTGCCACCTGAATTACCGGAAGTGTCCGGTCGCTCGCGCGCTCATTTATAAAAAGCGCTGCCCCTGTAACGCAGGGCCTGCGGCGCACCTACTGGCGGCAAAAGCCGTGTTCAGTTTGCTGCTCCCGGGTGTTCGTTCACGCGGCGTGCGGGCGCGGCTCTCAGCTGTGCCGCACTCTCTGGGCCGGACGGCCCGCGCTACTTTTCCCGATCGTTGCATTTGACCTTTAAAAAATAGCACTTTGGCGGCGTTTTGTCAAGCACCGGAGCCGCCCAGCAGCGCGGCGGCAAGGCCCTTTGCGGCCAGCTGCCCGGCGTAGAGGGCCTCGTTCAGGTTGTTGCCGTGCCCGCCGATCTCGATGAGCAGGCTGCCGGTGGTCAGGTCCTGGTTGTAAAACCGGTAGCTGAACAGCACCGGGCGGGTAAAGCCGGGGTACATGCCCTCCATACTGCGCTCCCACGCGGCGGCAAAGCGGAGGTTTTGCCGCCAGTTCGGCAGCTGGACCGTAGTGCCGTTGTCGCACCCGCAGATGATCATGACTTGCGCCGCCTGCCGCCCTTCCACGGTGCACACCGGTGCATAGCGAGAGCCGGATTCCGACTCAATGGCATCCCGGTGGACGTCCAGCACCACCTTGATGCTGGGGTACTGGGCCAGATACTGCTGCACCACGGCCCGGCTGTTCGCGTAGCTGCCGGTGTAGCTGGGGTAGTCGTTCAGTGTTTCGTCGTGCAGGGTGTTGATGCCTGCCGCGTTGAGGGTGTCGGCCACCACCCGCCCCACGGCACACATGTTGATGCTGCGGTCGGTGCTTCTGGCTCCGTCGCCGGGGGAGAACCACAGCCCGGCGGAAAGGCGGTAGTCCTCAGTGGCGTGGGTGTGCATCACCAGCACCTGCGGGTCCGGGCTGTTCGGCTCGATGGCAAAGGGCAGCGGATTTGCAATTTCCGCGGCAATGTCCGCGGCCGTCTGCCGGGTGTTGTTTTTGATGCTTCCCGCCCCGCAGGGGATGTACTTTTCGCCGCTGCCCTGCGGATAATTCTTTTCAAGAATACTGCCCGCGTCCGCCGGGCGGGCGTCCTCGCCCAGCAGCGGCACGAGATAGTCCTCGATGCTGCCGGTGAGCGCCTGCACCGTCTGCGGGACGGAGGACGCCGCCGCTTCCGGGGCGCTTTCCGGCGCGGGGTCTGCCTGCACGGACGCGGCCTGCTGCGCCTGCGCCGCCTGCTGCCCCAGCGCGATCACCGTCTGCACCGCCGGGATGGGCGCGGCCAGCAGCGCCGCCAGCACCAGCACTGCGCTGCGGGCAAAAATGCACAGCGCCGCAAACAGGGCGGCGGCCTCGGTAAAGGGCAGAAGCTGCCCCGGCTGCCGCGTGGGCAGCGGTGTCCGGCTGCGCAAAGGCGGCACCTCCTTTCGGCATTCGATACCCTTATTGTATGCCGGGCGGGGTGCAAAATAGCGCAAAACAAAAAGCCCGTGCACAAACGTACATGGGCCTGGGGATGTTATTCGTGCAGCCCGGCCAGCTGTGCCGCCAGCTGCTGCATGGCCTGCCGTACCTCGGCGGGGGCGGTCACTTCCACCTTGCCGCCAAAGCCGCACACCCAGCCGTAGAACTGCGGGCTGACGCACACCGGCACATCGAAGTGGAAGCGGGTGCCGTCTTCTTCCGGCACGAACAGCGGCGTTTTGCCAAAGCGGTCACGCATGGCGGCTTCCAGGTCGGCGTCGCACCGCAGGGTGACCCGCCGCTCCGGCCCGCCGTACATGTTGAAGTGCATCCGCAGGTAGGCGGGCAGGTCGAACTGGCGAAACTCGGCTTTGCCGCGGCGGCGGGCGTCCAGCACCGTCACGCCGGACATGCGGTCCACCCGATAGTTGCGGATGCCCACCGGCTCTTTCTCGTCCTGGTAGGCGATGAGGTAATAGCAGCCGTTCTCCCACGCCAGCTGCCACGGGCTGACGGTGCGGGTGCCGCCCTTGTAGCCAAAGCGCACCATTTGGCCCGCGCTGATGGCACTGTGCAGCGCGTCGATGCTGTACAGCAGGGTGTGGCTCTCGGTTTTGGGGCGGCCGTCCACATACACCTGGCGCTGCAGCTGGGTGGCCTCGTAGTCCGAGCACAGGGCTTCCAGCTTGTGGATGAGCTTGTTGCTGGTGCGGGCCGAGATGACCTTGCTGGACTGCACGGCGTCCACCAGCAGTTTGAGCTCCGACAGCTCAAAGGTGCGGCTGGCCAGCCAGTAGCCGCCGCCCCGCCCGCGCTGCAGCTGGATGTCGTAGCCCAGGCTGCGCAGGGTGTCGATGTCGCTGTAGATGCTCTTGCGCTCGGCGAAGATGCCCTGCTGCTCGAGCAGCTGCACCAGCTGCGGCACGTTGAGCAGATGTTCTTCGTCGGTCTTTTGTTCCAGAATGCGCAGCAGCGTCAGAAGCTTGGATTTCTGGCCTTCCTGCTTGGGCATAGCAATACCTCCGGCTTTTATTTAAGCCTTCTCCCAGTCGGGGGAAGGTGCTGAACGCAGTGAAGCGGATGAGGGCGCAGCAGCTTCGCCTTATTCCGGCAGCTTTTTGTCAAAGGCCGCGCGGCGCTGGGTGGAAAGGCGGAACATCTGTTCCAGCTTGTCCCGGTCGTCGGACACAAGGGCGTTGCGCATCTGCTGCAGCGCCGCGTCGAACTGGTCGATCTCGGAAATGAGGTTCTCCTTGTTCCAGAGGAACAGCTCAGCCCACATTTTGTCGTTGATGCGGGCAATGCGGGTCAGGTCGCGGAAGGAGTCGCCGGTGTACTCGCACAGCGAAGTGTTATCGTTGGCGCACATCAGGCTCACGGCGATGGCGTGGCACAGCTGGCTGACGTAGCCGATCATCTTATCGTGTTCCTGCACGGTGAGGGTGCAGATGTGGTGGAAGCCCAGCACTTCGGCCAGCGCTTTCGCCCACTGGATGGCTTCGGGGGTGTTCTTTTCCGTCGGCGTGATGATGAAGTTGGCCGGGGCAAAGTTCACCTCGGCGGCGTGCTCCACACTGGAGGTTTCGCGGCCTGCCATGGGGTGGCTGGCGATGAACTCCACGCCCGCCGGGCACATGGCCTGCACCGGCTCCACAAGGCCGGTCTTCACGCCGGAAACATCCGTAAAGATGCAGCCGGGTTTGATCAGCTGCCCGTAGGTCTTGAACCACTCGAGCAGGGCCGTGGGGTACAGGCCGAAAATGATGTGGTCGGCACCGCGCACAAGGTCCTCAAAATCGTGGGTCTTGCCGCTGGCAATGTAGCCGTGGTCGAGGGCGTACTGCAGGTGCCCCTCACTGCGGTTGATGCCGTCCACATGGAAGCCGGCTTTGGTCAGCTCCAGCGCGTACTTGCCGCCCAGCAGGCCAAGGCCCACCACGAGATAACGTTTCGTTTTATCCAGCATATTCCACCTCCGCGCCCAATGGCTTGATGGCATCAAAAAAGTTCGGCCAGCTTTTCGTGATGGCCTCGGCGTCGTCCACGGTCAGCGCAAGGCCGGTACTCAGGGCCAGCACCGCAAGGCTCATGACCACACGGTGGTCGTTGTGGCCGTGCAGGGTGCCTGCCGGGGCGTGCAGCTTGTCCGCGCACCCGTGCACCGTGATGGTGCCGCCCTCGCTTTCCAGCACGCCGCCGCAGGCCCGCAGTTCGGCTTCCATGGCCGCGATGCGGTCACTCTCTTTCAGGCGCAGGCGCTCGGCGTTGCGGATGACCGTGGTGCCCTCGCACAAAAGACCCAGCACCATCAGCACAGGGCCGAGGTCCGGGCAGTCGGCCAGATCAATATCGACACCGTGCAGCGGAGCTTTTTCAAAAGCGACGCCGCTTTCGGTGCGGGTGAACTGTGCCCCGCATCGGCGCAGGATGTCCAGAAGGACCGCGTCGCCCTGCAGCGTCTCCGGCGCAAGGCCGGTGATGGTCACGCCGCCGCACACCGCGCCCAGCACCGCCGGGAACGCGGCCTGACTGTAGTCGCCCTCCACGGTGTAATCGCAGGGATGGTAGTGCTGATTGCCCGGCAGGAAAAGGGTGTTCTCGTCCAGCCACCGGCTCTGCACACCAAAGGCGGCCTGCACCGCGCGGGTCATGTCGATGTAGCTGCGGCTTTCCACCGGCGGGATGAGGTGCAGGGTGCTGTCGCCGGAAAGCAGCGGCAGCGCGAACAGCAGCCCGCTGATAAACTGGCTGGACACGTTGCCCGCCAGCCGGTATTCGCCGGGAGTCAGGGCTCCTTCCACGGTCAGACCGGCAGAACTTTGCTCAAACCGTAAATTCTGCTCCCGGTATAACGTCTCGTAGACGGACTGCGGCCGTTCCATCAGCCGCCCGCGGCCGGTGAAGGAAACTTCCTGCCCGGTGAGGCTGGCGATGGGGATGAGAAAACGCAGGGTGCTGCCGCTCTCGCAGCAGTCCACCGGGGCGGCAAGGGGCAGAAAATGCCCAAGGCCCTCCACCACAGCATCGTCTCTGCCGGTGTGCACATTGGCGCACAGCTGTGCCGCCGCGCCGAGGGTGGCCGAGATGTCCTTGCTGAACTCGAGGTTCGTAATGTGGCTGCGGCCCTCGGCCAGCGCCGCGCACAGCACCGCCCGGTGGGCCATGCTCTTGCTGGGCGGGGCCGTAATGGTGCCGCTGATTTGATCGGAAGCGCGTTTGATCGTTGCAGTCATAGGCCGTTACAGATCCCGGCCGATGGCCCACGCCACCTGACGGCATTTTGCCATGGCCTGTGCAAAGCCGTCCGGGGTCAGGCACTGGGCACCGTCGCTCCAGGCGTGCTGCGGGTCGTAGTGGACCTCCACTTCCAGACCGTCGGCACCGGCGGCCACGGCAGCGATCATCATGGGCTCGACCAGATTGGCTTTGCCGGTGGCGTGGCTGGGGTCCACGATGACGGGCAGGTGGGTCTTTTCGTGGATGATGGGCACAGCAGACAGGTCCAGCGTGTTGCGGGTGTACTTCTCGAAGGTGCGGATGCCGCGCTCGCACAGGATGACCTGCTCGTTGCCGCCGGCCATGATGTACTCGGCGCTCATGATCCACTCCTCGATGGTGTTGCACAGGCCGCGCTTGAGCAGCACGGGCTTGTGCATCTTGCCCACGGCCTTGAGCAGCTGGAAGTTCTGCATGTTGCGGGCACCGATCTGCACCACATCCACGTACTCCTCAAACTCGGGGATGCGGTCCTCGCTCATCAGCTCGGAGACGATGGGCAGGCCGGTGGCCTCGCGGGCCTTCACCATGTCGAGGATGCCCTCGGTCTCCAGACCCTGGAAAGAGTAGGGAGAGGTGCGGGGCTTGTAGGCACCGCCGCGGAACAGGGTGGCACCACCAGCCTTGACGCCCTGTGCGATGCGCAGAGCCTGCTCCTCGCCCTCGATGCTGCAGGGGCCTGCCATGACGGCGATCTTTTCCTTGCCGCCGATCTTCACGCCGCCGCAGTCGATGACCGAGTCTGCGGGGTGGAACAGGCGGTTTGCGCGCTTATAGGGCGCGGACACGCGGGTGACGTTGTCGATCCACGGGTTTGCCAGCACGTCGCGCTCGTCGATTTTCGTCGTGTCGCCCACAAGGCCGAACACGTTGTAGTCCTTGCCGGTGATCAGGGTCACGTCCAGACCCTGCTTCTCGAATTTGTCAACGATCTTTTCCAGTTCGGGCTTCGGGGTCCCTTTTTTGGTGGAGATGATCATAAGAGTGTTTCCCTTTCCTTTTACATCACAATATGTGCCTTGCCGGTGCCGTCGGCCCGCAGCAGCTGGGCCAGATACAGGCAGGCGTGCAGGTAGCCCTGCGGGCCTTCGCCGATGAAGTGGCCCTGACAGCCAAACGAGACAACGTCCGTCTGGCGGAAGGGCTCCCGCTCGTCGGGTGCGTGCAGCATCACTTCCACGGCGGGCACGCCGCACAGCCGCAGCGCGTCCAGAATGGCCACGCTGTAGTGGGCATAGGCGCCGGGGTTCAGCACGATGCCGTCCACCCGGCCCGCGGCTGCCTGAATTTCGTCCACAAGGTCGCCCTCGTGGTTTGTCTGGCAGCAGTCGGTCTCGATGCCCATCTGGTCGCAGCCCGCCTGCACATAGTCCATCATGGCGTTGTAGTCCAGCTCGCCGGGTACGCCCGGCTCTGACCAGCGCATGATGTTGACATTGGGGCCGTTAAGAATCAAAAATTTCATCAAGTGCCTCCATAGCGGCGCGCAGGGCTTCGTCCAGCGTGCCGTTGTTGGGAATGACGGCGTCTGCCGCCGCGAGGTACAGCGGACGGCGCTGGGCTTCCATCTCGCGCAGCGCGTCCATGCTGGAAGAAAGCGGGCGGTCACCGCCCACAGCCAGCGCTTCCACCGGCCGGTCAATGAACAGCACCACGCCGTTCTGGTGCAGGGCCCGCAGGTTTTCGGGCCGCTTCACCGCACCGCCGCCGCAGGACAGCAGCTGCCGTCCCTCCTTGCCAAAGCGGCGGGTCTCGGCGGTCTCCCGGGCGCGGAAGCCGTCCTCGCCTTCGGCGGCGAAGATATCCGGGATGCTGCAGCCAGCCGTTTTGACGATCTCCTCGTCGAGGTCCACGAAGGTGCGGCCCAATTGCTTTGCCAGCATTTTGCCGAGGGTAGTCTTGCCGGAAGAAGGCATCCCGATGAGGGCGATGTTCAGCAGGTCCCGGCGCAAAGCGGCGGTGATGCGGCGGATCTCGCCCGGCGCATCCTCAAACTTGCGGCTGAGGAAGTATTCGGCGGCATACACCGCCTGCGCCACCAACATTTCCAGGCCGCCCACGGCCACCGGCACACCGGCTTCCTCGGCACGGAGAATGATCTCGGTCTTGTCGGGGTTATAGACCACGTCCACCACGGCTTCGAGGCCCGGCATGGCGGCCACGTCCAGGTTGCACACGCCCACATTGGGGTACATGCCTGCCGGGGTGGTGTTGATGACGATCTGCGCGCCGCTGCGGGCGGCTTCGGCATAGCTCAGCTCGCCCTTCTCCGGGTCGGGGTGGCGGCTGACGGTGAGCACCTTGGCCGCGCCCTTGTCGCGGGCCACGGCGCTGGTGGTATTGTGCGTACCACCGGTGCCGAGGATCAGCACGGTGCGTCCGGCAAAGTCCACGCCGTGGGCGTCGCACAGGTAGGCGAAGCCCATGTAATCGGTGTTGTAGCCGTAGAGCAGACCATTTTTGTTCACCACCGTGTTCACCGCCCCGATGGCCTTGGCCCGGGGGTCGATGTAGGAGCAGTATTCCATCACCAGCTTTTTGTAGGGAATGGTCACGTTGATGGCCTTGAACTGCCGTCTGGTCAGAAACGCCCGGGCTTCTTCCTCGGTGGGCAGGGGGCACAGGTCGTAGTGGTAGCCGCAGAGCATCTCGTGGATGATCTTGGAGTAGGAGTGGCCGAGTTTTGCGCCAATGAGTCCGTATTCCATTTACTCGTTCTCCTTTCGGAAGGTGGTGGGGCGGGTCATCCAGGCTTCGCCGTAGCGGGCTGTGAGCAGATCGCCCACCGCAAGGGCGGCGGCGCAGGTCTGCACGATGGCGGCCCGGGGCACGATGCAGGGGTCGTGACGGCCCTGAATGGACAGCTGGGCGTCTTTTTTGGCGATGTAGTCCACAGTGTCCTGCTGTTTGTAGATGCTGGGCGTGGGCTTGATGACGGTGCGGAACACCACCGGCATGCCGTTGGCAATGCCGCCGTTGACGCCCGCGTTGTGGTTGGTGGCAGTGACCACGGCCCCCTCCGGCGTCATGCGGAAGGCGTCGTTGGCTTCGGAGCCGCGCATCTCGGCAAAGCCGAAGCCGGTGCCGAACTCGATGCCTTTGACGGCCGGGATGGAAAAGGCCAGATGGGCAATCTCGCTCTCCACACTGTCAAAATAGGGCTCGCCGATGCCGGCGGGCAGGCCGAGGATGGCGGTCTCTAACATGCCGCCCACACTGTCGCCCTCGGCCCCGGCGGCACGGATGGCGGTCTTCATGGGGTCTTCCACGGTCTCATCCAGCACCGCAAAGCCCTCGGGCTTGCTGGCAAGGGCTTCCACCTGTGCGGAGAGCTGGGCGGCATCGTCCAGCGCAAAGCGGGTATCCGCGATGCCCGCACATTCTGCAATGTGGGTGGTGATGTCGATGCCGGCACGGTTCAGGGCCCCCAGCACCACGGCCCCGCCCGCCACGAGGGCGGCGGTGACCCGGCCGGAGAAGTGCCCGCCGCCCCGCGCATCCTGAAAACCGTGGTATTTGGCATAGGCGGTGTAATCCGCGTGGCCGGGGCGCAGCAGGTCGGCGGTCTTGGCGTAATCGCCGCTGCGGGTGTTCTGGTTCTCGATCATCAGGGCAATGGCGGTGCCGGTGGTGTGGCCGTTCACCACACCGGACAGAAACTGCACCGTGTCCGCTTCCACGCGGGGGGTGGAAAGGCCGTCGCCCCGGGCGCGGCGCTTGTCCATGCAGGCGGCGAGAAATTCTTCGTCCACCGGCACCCCGGCGGCCATGCCGTCCAGCACGGCGCCGACGGCCCATCCGTGGCTCTCGCCGAAAATGGTCAGCGAAAGGTCGCTGCCAAAGGTATTTTTCATGGTGTCAGTCCTCCATGCCCAGCAGGGGACGCAGCCCCTCCACGGGGATGGTCTCGGCCCGCCAGCAGCCCAGACCCGGCACCTTGATCACCGTGATCTGGCCGCCCTGGGCCTTTTTGTCGTGCAGCATCTCGGCCAGCACTTTTTCCTTGTTGTAGGTGGTGCGCACAGGCAGGCCAAGGCGGCGGTACACCGCGCGCACCCGCTTCTGCAGGGCTTTGGATTCGATCATGGGCAGCATACCCAGCGCCACGCACTCGCCGTGGAACAGGCCCACGGTGCGGCGGCCCTTGATGCCCTTGACGGCCTCGATGCCGTGGCCGATGGTGTGGCCGAAGTTGAGGGCCTTGCGCATCCCGCGCTCGGTCTCGTCCTGCTCGACAATGTTCTTTTTGAAGCGCAGGCTGCGGCAGATGATCTCGCCGATCTGGGCGTCCACGTCGCCGCTCTCAAAGATGGCGAACAGTTCCGGGTCTGCCAGCAGACTTGCCTTGACGGCCTCGGCCAGACCGTTGATGAAGTGGCGGCGGGGCAGGGTGGCGAGGGTGTCCGGGTCCACGATGACCAGCTTGGGCTGCCAGAAGGCACCTACGATGTTCTTGGTGTCGCCGAGGTCCACGGCGGTCTTGCCGCCGATGGAGGAGTCGATCATGGAAAGGGTGGTGGTGGGGCAGTTGATGAAGTCGATGCCGCGCATGTAGATGGAAGCGGCAAACCCGGCCAGGTCGCCTACCACGCCGCCGCCTACGGCAATCACCAGATCGCCGCGGCCCATGCCGAACTCCAGCATCTGGCGCAGCACGGATTCCAGAATTTTAAAGCTCTTGCTGGCTTCGCCCTGCGGCACCGTGATGATGTGGGCATCCTTGCACTGGTCGGCCACCATCTGGGCGTACTGTGCGGGCACACCGCTGTCGGTGACGACGGCCACCCGGCGGTCCAGCCGGGCAAACTGGTACAGGTTTTCCAGCGAGCCGCTCTTGACGATGATGTCATAGCTGCGCTCGCCCAGATTCATGGTCAGCTTGGTTCCGATAAATTCACTCATTTGGTATACACTCCTAACAGCCGCACGGTCCGGCAGGTGCGGTCAAGCTCGCGCAGCAGCGCGGCGGTCTCGTCGGCGGTGGGGTCGCCCACCAGCTCGACGTAAAAATAATATTCAAAGGGCACATGGGGCATGGGGCGGCTCTTGATGGACTCCATGTTGAAGCCGCTGGCACCGATGATCTGGATCACTTCGCCCAGCTTGCCGGGCTTGTTGTCCACGGTAAACAGCAGCGAGAACCGGTTGCCGCCCGTGGGCTTTTCGCGGCTGAGCACGATGAAGCGGGTGGTGTTGTCGCCGTCGGTGTTGATGCTGGGCACCAGCACTTCCAGCCCATAGAGAGCCGCCGTCTCCACGCTGGCTATGGCGGCTTTGGAAGCGTCGCCGCTCTCGGCCACGAACTTTGCGGCCATGGCGGTGTTGGCCATGGCGGTGGCAGGCAGGCCGAACTGCTTCAAGAAAGTCTCGCTTTGGGCAATGGCCTGCTGGTGGCTGTAAACATGCCGCAGCTGGTCGAGCCGTGTGCCCGGCAGCACCAGCAGATTCTGCGAGATGGGCAGGTCGTACACATCCACCACCCACAGGTCCGGGTGGTTATAGCACAGGTCCAGCACGGCGGAAACATCGCCTGCATGGCTGTTTTCAAAAGGCACGACGCCGTGAGCGGCATCGCCGCGTTCCACGGCATCGAACACCTCATCCCAGGTGGGATAGCTCACGGCCTCGGCGTGGGGGAACAGCGCCTTGAGGGCGATGTGGGCAAAGGCACCCTCCACGCCCTGATAGGCGGCGCGGTTCTGGCCCAGCACCACGGCTTCGTACTGCTTGGCTACGTCCATCAGGTTCTGCACATGGTCTTTATAATAGGGCCGCAGGGCGGCATCCTGAATGCGGGCGGCCGATTTTTCCAGCACAGCGGCCTCGCGGGCGGCGTCGTAGATGGGCAGGCCGTGGGCACGCTTATACTCTGCCACCTGCAGCACAGCGGCCATCCGCCGCTCAAACAGTGCGGCCAGCTGGGCGTCCACCGTGTCGATCTCAGTGCGTGCCTGTTCCAGTGCGTCCATGGGTTCACATCCTTTTGTATGGTTGATAAATACCATCAAGATAATAGATACCCAGTAAGTATACCATAACCGGGACAGAGAAACAACAAACGGCCCGCGATTTCAAGGTGGAGAATATTTCAAATCAGCTGGCCGTAAAAAGACGAAAATTGCAAAGGAGTCGAGTAGAAAAAGTTTCGGCCTTTCCGGGAAATGCTTCGCCGGGCGGGGAATGTTCTCTTTTGCCGCACAAAAGAGAACCAGAAAAGCGCCAGCGATTTCGACGCGCTGGACCCACGAACTAGGGGCTGCTCGCCCCTAGTGACCCCAAAGCAGAAGTCGAAGCGGAAAAATGCTAGCCGCTTCGCTAAACGCATTTTTCGCGCTTCTCCGATTGATAGGCCCCTCAGCCGCTGCGGCGGCAGCTCCCCGCAGGGGAGCGGGTGCGCCCTCTCCGTCACCTTCGGTGACACCTTGTCCCCTTTTTGTCGCTGCGCGACATCTTCCCCCGACCGGGGGAAGTCTTTCAAAGGGAGAGGCAAGAAACACTCCCTCCACAGTCTTGGCTCTCCCTTCGGGAGAGCTGGCGCGAAGCGCCTGAGAGGGTTCGTTCCCCAACTGACGCGATGCTCCCCGCAGGGGAGCGAGTGCCAGCAGATGCCGTCTGCAGTTACGACCCTTCCCGTGAAAAAGCAAACAAGCCAGTCCTGCAGGGCTGGCTTGTTTGCAATATAAAAAATATTTTTCCTCTGAAGATGGCCAAAGCAACGCGGCGGCCATTTTCAATCGTGCCGCTTTGCCAAAAGCTCCTCCCGGCTGCGGGCCTTACCAAAGTATCGCCCATAGGGGTTGTCCAGCACTTCGGCCAGCGAGACCGGCACCTCCGGCTCCTGTTTTGGCACCGGTTTTGCGGTGCGGTCAAAGCGGAACCGCTTCGCAGACCCGCCGCGCTTCACCCGGAACCGCATCTCAGCCTTCCTCCGTCACGGTGGAGACAGCCCCGGCGGTCAGGGCGTTCCACAGGTCTTCGCCGCCTTCCAGCAGGTCGGCAGAGTCCTTGTTCCATGCGCCCCGGATGCCGATGTAGTAGTGGCTCATCAGCTCCTGACTGCTGCCGCTGGCGCTCTGCACCGCGTCGGACGTGTAGTCGCCCAGGTCCAGGCCCACCAGCACCGGGCAGTCGGTCCAGCGGTAGACCATATTCCACCAGTCGCTGTCCGCGTCGGACTGCGGCAGGCTGCCGTCCAGATAGCGCAGGGTGCCGGTGGTCTGCTGGAATCCCGCCGGGTCGTACAGGATGAAGATGGAGCTCAGCGCACCCTGGATGTCGGTGGAGAGCTTGGTGGTGCCTGCCATGTCAAGGTAGGCGTCCGAGTCCTCATTGCCGAAGTCCATGGTGTAGACGTTCAGCTTCACCACCACCTTGCCGTCGCCGTTCAGGTCCTCACCGTAGGCGGCAAGGGCGTCCTGCAGGGCGGTCTGGGTGGCTTCCGGCAGGTAGTGGGGGGCCACCACCGCCACGCGGTAATCGGGCTTGACCGTGAAGAAATACTGCCCGATGAAGTTGTAGCCGAAAAACGCCACAAGGATGCCGAGAATGATCACCCACTTGAGGTTATAATCCCACCAGTTGGCCCAGCGCTCTTTGCGGGTATACTGGCGCTGCTTGCGGGGCTTGAGGTCCTTCGGGTCGATGTCGCGTTCGTAACGGTAGCTTGCCATAGAAAAACTCCTGATTTGATGATTTACGGGCAGCGGGGTCGCCCTCTCCGTCTGCTCCCGTTGGTCGCATCCACCTATCCCAGAGGGAGAGGCAAGGCCCTAACGGTTACGTTCTTGGCTCTCCCTCTGGGAGAGCTGTCGAGCAGCGCGAGACTGTTCACCTTTTACAGCTGTGCCAGAATCGTCTGGCGCACGGCGTCGGGCAGCTGCTTCTGCTCGGCCTTGCTCATGCTGGCCGTCTGGATAGGCGGCAGCACCTTGATGTGCACGCTGCCCGGGTGACAGCGGTTGCCGCCCGCCTCAAACAGGGCCCGTGCGCCGGTGATGGCCACCGGTACCACCGGGGCACCGGTCTTCACGGCGATGCGGAAGGCACCGGCCTTGAACTCCCCGGCACCGCCTTCTTCGCCCTTGTAGCGGGTGCCCTCCGGGAAAATGATGAAGCTCTTGCCGCCCTCCACGATGGCGGTGGCGTCGTTCAGGGCGCGGACGGATGCCCGCAGGTCGTCGCGCTGCACGAACACGCAGCCCAGCAGCTTCATCCAGCGGTTCAAAAGCGGGATCTTTTCCAGTTCTTCCTTCGCCAGCACGCCGTGGGGCTTATCCAGGCTTGCCAGCAGCAGCGGGATGTCATAGTAGCTGCGGTGGTTGCCCACGAACACGCAGGCGGTGTCCTTTGGGATGTTCTCCAGCCCTTCCACCACCAGCGAGACGCCGGTCACCTTCAGGATGCCCCGGCTCCAGCGGGGGATGTTCTTGTTCACAAGTTCTTCCACCAGCTGCGTATCGCCCGCAGCCAGGGCACGCTCGCCCCGGCGCAGCGCGCCGTAGTGAACGATCATGTAGCCAAACAAATAAATAAACAGCGCAATCGTGCGGAAAATGCTCATTGCGGTTTCCTCCCTCCGGCAAAATATGCCATTGTCATTGTATCACACTTTTTTGCAAATAGGTGAAAAATATAATTTTTTTTACAATTGACTGTTCCCGTCCTCTTGCAAAATTGACAAAATGCAGGTATATTTATAGTTGTAAAGCCAGCACAATGGCACTTTCTGCGTGAAACGCCGTCCGCGGGCTTCAAGGATCAAGAGAAAGGTACCGCATAAAATGGGTCTGTTTCCTTCCGCAAATGACTTCAAAGAGGGCAAGGGCGTCGAGAAGGACGCCCCCCGCAAGACCGGCGTAGGCCGCTTTTTTGAGCTGGTCGGCCGCGATATGAACAGCATGTTCCTGGCGAACCTGCTCACCTGCCTGGGCTTTGCCCCGGTGATCTGCCTGGTGTACATCGGCTTTCTGGCAAACAGCCTGCCGGTCATGCTCATCAGCGCGGTGGCGGGCGGCATCCTGGCCGGGCCTGCCCTTGCCGGCATGTACGACACCGTGCTGCGCGCCCTGCGCGACGAAGCCGGCTACTGGTGGGTGACCTACCGCAAGGCCTTCAAGCGCAACTTCAAGGCCAGCATCGCGCCGGGCATCTTCTACTGCGTGGTGGTCACGCTGCAGATTTTTCTTGTGTATTTCTGCTTCAACATGCTGAGCCAGGGCGTCAACGTGGGCGTGCCGCTGTGGGTGGCCACGGTGCTGAACCTGGTCATCTTCCAGATGCTGTTCGCCTACATGTGGCCGCAGATCGTGCTGCTGGACCAGCCGCTGGGCCTGACGCTGAAAAACAGCATCAACTGCATGATCGCCTTCCTGCCCCACGCGCTGGCGGCTGCCATCGTGCAGGTGCTGTTCTGGGGCGTGGTGATCCTGTGCATGCCGCTGGGCCTGCTGCTCATGCTGGTGTTCGGCTTCTGGTTCGTCACCGAGGTGTCCTGCCAGATCGTCTACGGCGACATCGACCGCGTGTTCCACATTGAGGAGAACATCCGCAAAATGCGGGACGCCGAACTGGAAGAAGCCCTGAAAGAGGACTACGCGCCCGACGAGGACGACACCGAAGAATAAACCCCACCGCTTTCACGAAGGGAGATGTGCCCCATGGAACAACGGAATAATCTGGTTTTGCAGGGCACCGAGACCTTCTCCCGCGGGCAGCTGGACAACCTGGCGCTGGAAAACGGTGCCCTGGTGCTGGACAGCGTGGCCGGGCGCAGCCTGCAGTATGGCAGCTACACCACCCCGGAATTTGCCATGCCCGCCTTCTGCAACCTGAACGTCAGCTGGAACGCCTTTGCGCCCCACAACACCATGGTGGAAGTGCGCTGCCGGGTGTACGCCGGAGGAAACTGGACCGGCTGGATGAGCTTTGGCAAGTGGGCACCGGGCTACCCCCGGTGCAGCACCAGCTCCCAGAGCGACGACGGCATGATCTTTCTCATGGGCGACACGGTCACGGTGGCCACGCCCGGCGGCGGCACCGGCGTGCAGCTGCAGGTGAACCTTTCCACCAACGACGACAAAGTCTCGCCCGCCGTGCGGCTGCTGGCCGCGGCGGTGCGGCCCCTTGCGTGGGAAAAGCGCAACGGCCACCCGATCAACCGGCGGCTCTATCTGCCGGAATACTGCCTTTCCGCCCACGACCCCAGCTTTGGCCGCAGCATGGACCTGCCGCTGGTGATGGCGGCCCTGATGAACTGCTGGGGCGAGGACATCCTGCCCGAGGAAGTGGCCTACGTCATGGAGGACATGGCCCACAGCACCACCGCCAACGCGGCCTTTGCGGCGGCAGCGGCGGGCTGCTGCGGCTACCCCTGCTGGCAGGCCTGGATGGACCTTGCCGACCTGCGGGCGCAGATCCACGATGACTGCTGTGTGGCAGTGCAGGTGGAGCGGCGTGTCCGCGGCCAGCGGGACCCGGTGCGGGTCTGGATGGGCCTGCGGGGTTTCGGCCACGACGACGCCGTGATGGCAGACTATGTGCTGCTGAACGACCCCACCGCCGACTCCAACGGTGCAGTGAACTGCACCATGGCGCTGGTGGATTTCATGCGTTACTTCACCGGCCGCGCCATCGCCCTGCGGGCAAAGCCCCGGGACATCGAGGCCAACCGCCCGCGGCGGCTGCGCTGCGAGCTGGTGCTTGGCGGCGAAGACGGTGTTTACTTCTTTGAACAGCACGGCACCCGCGACCCGCTGCCGGAAAGCTTTTCCGGCTGGATCGCCTGCGCCCCCCACGACGGGGTGGCCCACGCCACCACGGCCCACCGCACCTTCTGCCGCATGGAGCGCACGCCGGAGGGCGGCATCCGCTTCCCGGCGGCGCAGCTGGCGGCGGGTGGACGCTGCAGCGTCTACGCTGTGGACCAGACCGGTGCCATGCGGGTGGCCGAGGTGCGGCTGCCAAAGCCGCGCCCCGCGCCGGAAAAATCAGCTCCCCAAGTACAGGCACAGCCGGCAGACTGACCGGCTGCGCCCGAGGCGATAAAACATACATAGGAGGAACACATTATGGCAAAGACGATCATCACTTTGGGACGTGAATACTGCACGGGCGGCCGTTACATCGCAGAAGATGTGGCCAACGCACTGGGCGTCAAGCTTTACGACAAAGAGCTGATCACCCTGGCTGCAAAGCACTCCGGCCTGTCGGAAGAAGCCGTTGCCGCCAGCGAGAAACGGCACACCCACAGCCTGCTGTACAGCCTGTACACCATGGGCAACGAGCTGCCGCTGGGCGATCAGGTGTTCATTCTGCAGAGCCGCATCATCAAGCAGCTGGCCGAGGAAGGCCCCTGCGTGATCCTGGGCCGCTGCGGTGACTATGTCCTGCGGGAGCGCAAGGATGTGCTGCGCGTGTTCGTGTATGCGCCCAAGGACTGGCGTCTGGAGTACGCAAAGACCAATCCGCTGGTCAAGGCCAAGGACGAAAAGGGCATCAAGGAAGAAGTGGAGAAGACCGACCGCAACCGTGCGGCCTACTACAACTACTACACCCAGAACCGCTGGGGCGATGCCCACAACTACGATCTGGCCATCAACGCAGCCCTCGGCCGCGAGACCTGCGTGAAGATGATCCTGGACGCAGCCGCCGCCAAGGAGAAGACCCTGGGCTGATGCCCGGCGGCCCGTCAAAACGGGCACAATAAAACAACGCTGCAACGTGGGTAGGGTGCGCAAGCGCCCTGCCCACGTTTCGGGCAACGAGAAATGCTTACGCATTTCTCGTTGCAATAAAATCCCTTGTAACCCCAAGTCAAAAGGAGCAATCGTGGAAACAAAGCAATCCCAAACCTCTCCCGCCGAAGCGCGGGAAAACATCATGGGCACCATGGAGATCAACCCCCTGCTGGTCAAGCTCAGCGTGCCCATGATGATCTCCATGCTGGTGCAGGCGCTGTACAACGTGGTGGACTCGGTGTTCGTGTCCCATGTCAGTGAGAGCGCCCTCACCGCCGTGTCCCTCGCCTTCTCGCTGCAGAATGTGATGATCGCCGTGGGCGTGGGCACCGGCGTGGGCGTGAACGCCATGCTCTCCAAGAGCCTGGGCGAAAAGAACCAGCGCCGGGCCAACGCCACGGCGGAAAACGGCATCTTCCTGTCGCTGTGCAGCTTCGTGGTGTTCCTCGTGGTGGGTCTGACCTGCATGAAGCCCTACTTTTATGCACAGACCAGTGATGCGGCCATTGCCCGGCAGGGCATCCAGTATCTTTCGGTCTGCTGCATCTTCAGCTTGGGCCTTTTCACCCAGACCATGGGCGAAAAGCTGCTGGCCGCCACCGGCCGCACCCACCTGAGCATGATCAGCCAGCTGGTGGGTGCCGTGGTCAACATTATTCTGGACCCCATCTTCATCTTCGGCTACTGCGGCGAGGCGCTGTCCGGCACCACGGGCGCGGCAGTGGCCACCGTCATCGGCCAGTTCTGCGGTGCAGGCATGACCCTGTTCTTCAACCTGAACAAGAACCCGGACATCCAGATCAGCTTCAAGGGCTTCCGCCCCAGTCTGAAAGCCATCGGCCGCATCTATACGGTGGGCCTGCCCAGCATCGCCATGCAGTGTGTGGGCAGTGTGATGACCTTTGGCATGAACCTGATCTTGATGACCTTCTCGGCCACGGCGGTGGCGGTGTTCGGCGTCTATTTCAAGCTGCAGAGCTTCGTGTTCATGCCCATCTTCGGCCTGAACAACGGCATGGTGCCCATCATCGGCTACAACTACGGTGCCCGCCAGCCCGACCGCGTGAAGAAGACCATCAAACTGGCCGTGTGCTACGCCGAGTGCATCATGCTGATCGGTTTCTGCATCTTCCAGTTCTTCCCGGACAAGGTGCTGGGCATCTTTGCCGCCAGCGACGCCATGCTGGCCATCGGCATCCCGGCGCTGCGCATCATCTGCCCGCACTTTCTGCTGGCCGGCATCGGCATCGTGATGGGCTCGGTGTTCCAGGCGCTGGGCAACGGCGTGTTCAGCCTGATCGTCTCGATGTGCCGTCAGCTGTTCGTGCTGCTGCCGGCCGCATGGCTGCTGGCACAGACTGGCAATGTCAACAATGTCTGGTGGGCCTTCCTCATCGCTGAGATCGTCAGTGTCCTGCTGAGCCTTGCCTTTTTTGCCCGCATCAACAAGACCATCATCGCGCCCATGTACGGCCCTGCCGAATGAGGGCGTGAGCAAAAAGCCGAAAGGAACGTGAACGCTATGGTAAAAAAGCTGAAGTGGAATCTGATCCTCATGAGCCTGCTGTATCTGGGTCTGGGCGTCTTTCTGGTCATGAAGCCCAGAACGGCCCTCAACGTCGTGTGCTATGCACTGGGCGGTGTGGTGCTGGCCTGCGCAGCCGTGCAGCTCATTCGCTACTTCGTGGTGGAGCGCGGCGTGTTCCAGAGCCAGCTCACCCTCATCTCCGGCATCGTGTGCCTTGCGCTGGGCGGCTTCCTCATCCTGCGCAGCGACATCGTGGTGAAAATTCTGCCCATCGTGTTCGGCCTGTTCGTCATCTTTGACGCCATCGGCCGGGTGCAGAACGCGCTGGACCTGCGCCGCTGCGGCTACGACAGCTGGAAGGGTTTTCTGGCCCTGCCGGTGCTCAGCGTGGTGCTGGGCGTGGTGCTCATTGCAAACCCCTTCAGCGCCATGGAAACGCTGGTGATGGCCATCGGTATCATCCTCATCGTGGAAGGCGGCATCAACCTGCTCAGCGCCCTGTACACCGTGCTGGCGGTGCGCCGCTTTGCAAAGCTGCACCCGGAGACCCAGTCGGTGCTGGAGGCGATCACCGGCGAGGACCTGAACGGTGACGGTGTCATTGCGCCGGACGTGACCCACGCCGACGCCGAGGCCACCGCCGTGGAGCTGGACGAGGTGGACGAGAGCGCCACCGTGGAGCGGGAAGATGAGGAATAAACCCTCTCAGGCGCTTCGCGCCAGCTCTCCCGAAGGGAGAGTCGAATGCGCTGTTTTGATGATGTCTTCAACTCATACGGTGAAGAAGTATGTTCCCTCCAGGCAGGAGAAAGGCTCCCCCTTCGAGGAAAGACTTCCCCCGGTCGGGGGAAGATGTCGCGTAAGCGACAAAAAGGGGAATCTGGCAACGCCGTCAGGCGTTGGCTGAGAGGGTTTTACACGAATTACAACAAAGGAAAAGAGAGCAATGGAAAAGTACGATCTGATCATCGTTGGCGCCGGCCCGGCCGGCATCTTTACCGCTGTGGAGCTGCTGCGCCACGGCAGCAAAAAGAAGGTCCTTCTGGTGGAAAAGGGCAAGCCGGTGGAAAAGCGCCACTGCCCCAAGGCCGAGGTGGGCCACTGCGTCAACTGCCGCCCCACCTGCGCCATCACCACCGGCTTCTCCGGTGCGGGCGCTTTCTCGGACGGCAAGTTGAGCCTGTCCCACGAGGTGGGCGGCGACCTGCCCACCCTCATCGGCGAGGACTTTGCGCAGGAGCTGATCGAGTACACCGATAAAATCTATCTGGAGTTCGGTGCTGACCCCCATGTGGAAGGCATCTACACCGGCGAGGACATCAAGGAAATTCGCAAGAACGCCATCCATGCCGGTCTGAAATTAGTGGACTGCCCCATCCGCCATCTGGGCACCGAGAAGGCACAGGAGCTGTATCTGGCCATCCAGAACTATCTGGCCGACAACGGCGTGGAGATGCTGTTCAGCACCGAGTGCGAGAACATCATCCTCGAGAACGAGGAGTGCAAAGGCGTGCTGCTGAAGGACGGCGACAGCCTGCGCAGCGTCTATGCGGATGAAGTGGTCATCGGCACTGGCCGCCGCGGTGCGGACTGGCTGGAAAAAATTTGTGCGGAGCACCACATCGCCCATAAGCCCGGCACCGTGGACATCGGCGTGCGCGTGGAGTGCCGCAACGAGGTCATGGAAAAGGTGAACAAGGTGCTGTATGAGTCCAAGCTCATCGGCTACCCCAAGCCCTGGAAGAACAAGGTGCGCACCTTCTGCCAGAACCCCGGCGGCTTTGTGGCGCAGGAAAACTACGACAACGACCTTGCCGTGGTCAACGGCCACAGCTTCAAGGAGAAAAAGAGTGAGAACACGAACCTCGCCATCCTGGTCTCCCACAACTTCACCGAGCCCTTCAACCAGCCCATCGCCTACGCCCAGAAGGTGGGCGAGCTGACCAATATGCTGGGCGCAGGCCACATCATGGTGCAGCGCTACGGCGACATTCTGGACGGCAAGCGCACCTGGCAGAAGGAACTGGCACAGTCCAACGTCAAGCCCACCCTGAAGGATGCCGTGGCCGGTGATATCACCGCCGCCATGCCTTACCGCGCCATGACCAACATCATTGAGTTCATCAAGATGCTGGACATGGTGGTGCCCGGCTTTGCCGCCAACGAGACGCTGCTGTACAGCCCGGAGCTGAAGTTCTACTCCAACAAGGTGAAGATGGACGAGAACCTCGACACCAACATCAAGGGCCTGCACTGCCTGGGCGACTCCTCCGGCTGGACCCGCGGCCTGATGATGGCTTCGGTCATGGGCGTGCTCATGGGCCGTAAGCTGGCCGAAAAGGAAGGCTGCTGAAAACGATTTGAAATGGCCGCCGCGTGCGCTTTGGCCATAATTCAAAGAATTTGATTTTTTATTTCGGTACCCCGGAGCGTCTGCGGACGCTCCGGGGTACCCTTTTCACAGAGAGTTTTTTGCAAAAAATAGCGGAACACCCTGCGGGTGTTCCGCTATTTTGAATTTAAAAGCTTATGTTAGCCCTCGATGAGCTCCACGGTCTTCATCTTGACCGGGGTGGTGGGCTTGTCGTTCCAGTCGGTGCGGACGGCGGCGATCTTATCCACAACGTCCATGCCTGCAACCACCTTGCCGAAGGCGGCGTACTGGCCGTCCAGGTGGGGAGCGTCCTGATGCATGATGAAGAACTGGCTGCCTGCGCTGTTGGGGTTCATGGCGCGGGCCATGCTGATGACACCGCGGGTGTGCTTGATGGGGTTGTTCACGCCGTTAGCAGCAAACTCGCCCTTGATGTTCCAGCCCGGGCCGCCGGTGCCGGTGCCCAGCGGGCAGCCGCCCTGGATCATAAAGCCGGGGATCACGCGGTGGAAGGTCAGGCCGTTGTAAAAGCCTTCGCTGACCAGCTTTTTAAAATTCTCACAGGTGATGGGGGCAGCTTCTTCGTTCAGTTCAATGTCGATGACGCCGCCGTCTTCCATAGTAATGCGAACCATAACGCTACAATACTCCTTTTGTGTTGACCCCGCAGCGGGGGTGTTGGGGGCAGAAATGCCTGCCCGGATATCCCTTATAGTATACCATAGGTTTTGCCTGTTGCAACGATGCAGATGCAACGTTTTTGTGAATTATCTGCCCCAATAGGCTAAAAATGCGCGCCGCAACCGGAGTTTACGCTCTGGTTGGTGGACGCAACCGGGCTTTTGTGCAAGAATCGTGCCACAAAAACCAATTACAACTCCCCCTGCATCTCCACCATATCCGCCCAGAAGCGCTTGGGGCAATGGGTCATGCGGCCTTTTTCGTTGTGGCGCGCCTGAATTTCCAGCGTTTTGTAGAACTGCGTCCACAGCGCCTGAAACTGCTGCTCCCGCTCGTCCGGCGGGGGCAGCTCCAGCGGGGCGGCCAGCTCCAGCAGTTGCGTCTTGTGGTCCTCGTGCAGCAGCACAGCCTGATGCACCGCGTCGTAGATCATAAAGTTTTCCTCCGGGAACCGTCCGCAGAAGTGCGGCCGCAGCAGGGGCAGAATATAGTTTTTCGGGTGGATGACCGCGCCCAGCATCCCGTCGTGCTCCTCAAACCGTACAAAGCCCTGGAATTTGTCCACTTCCCAGTCGAGGCTTTTCTTCATCTCGTAGAGCGGGGCCACGTCCGGGTGGCCGGTGCGCTTTACCGTGCCGGGGCCCAGAGCAAAGGCCAGGTGCAGAAAGCGAATGAGCAGCAGCTCCTTGTCCTCCTGCCCGGAGAGAAAATCCCGGCTGACGAGGTACTCGGTCTCCGCACCCAGCTTGCTGCCGAAGCTGGCGAACACCCGCCGGGCCGTGGCGTGGTCGGTGGCAATGTCCTTGACGGGGTAGAGGGTGGACGTCTCCCGCTGGGGCGTCCACACGGCAAAGGGGATCTCGTGCTGGGCAAAGCTCTCGAACACGCAGCACAGAAAGCCCTCGAAGCTGCCGTCGTAGAGGTAGACCACATCGGCATCGTGGAGCCTGCGCCCGCTTTTCACAGTGCTTTCGCCAGACATTGCACTGCCTCCTCCCGCACCATGTGCATGGCGGCCCGGGGTGCCACGCCCTGCGTGATGAGGTTATCCACCGCAGGCGGCGTGAACAGGCTCAGCTGTTCGCAATTGCCGCCGAACACATTCGGGTCGATGAGGGCCCGGGTGATATGCTCCCGTCCGGCCGTGCCGCGGCCCGGGTGCGCGCCCGCGAACCCTTTGCAGGTGATGAAATACTGTGCCCGCTTGAGCACCACGCCCATGCGCTTGAGCTCATCCAGCCCGAGACTGGACAGCTTGCGGGCGTGCCAGATGCGCCGGGCGCTCTTGGGGCCGATGCCCGGCACCCGCAGCAGCATTTCAAAGGGCGCGCGGTTCACGTCCACCGGGAACAGCCCGTAGTGCTGCACGGCCCAGTTGCATTTTGGGTCCAGATACGGGTTGAAGCTCTGGTTTTCCTCGTCCAGAATTTCGTCTGCCTTGAACTGGTAGAACCGCAGCAGCCAGTCGGCCTGATACAGCCGGTGCTCCCGCAGCAGCGGCGGTTTGGTGTCCAGGGCAGGCAGGCGGGTGTCCTCGGTCACCGGGATGTAGGCGGAGTAGAACACCCGCTTCAGGCTGTACTTCTGGTACATGCCCTCGGTGAGCTTTAAGATGTGGTAGTCCGTCTCCGGCGAAGCGCCCACGATCATCTGGGTGCTCTGCCCGGCGGGCGCGAATTTGGGCGCGTGACGGTAGACGGTCAGCTCCTGTTTGCTCTGGGCACCGGACACGGCGATCTGCTTCATGGGCCGGAAAATGGAGTGCCGCCCCTTGTCCGGGGCCAGCAGGTTCAGGCTCTGCTCGCTGGGCAGCTCTACATTCACGCTCAGGCGGTCGGCAAGATAGCCCAGCTGCTGCAGCAGTTCCGGGCTGGTGCCCGGGATGGCCTTGGCGTGGATATAGCCGCCGAAGCGGTACTCGTTGCGCAGCAGCCGCAGAGTGGCCAGCATCCGTTCGGTGGTGTAGTCCGGGGTGCCCAGCACTGCGCTGGAAAGAAAAAGTCCCTCGATGTAGTTGCGGCGGTAGAACTCTACGGTCAGCTCCGCCAGCTCCCGGGGCGCGAAGGTGGCCCGGGGGATGTCGTTGGATTTGCGGTTGACGCAGTAGCTGCAGTCGAAGGAGCAGCAATTGGTCATGAGCACCTTCAAAAGGCTGACGCACCGGCCGTCGGCGGTAAAGGCGTGGCAGCACCCCGGCGCATAGCAGCTGCCCAGGGTGCCCGCCCGGGCCGTGCGGGATGCGCCGCTGGAAGTGCAGGCTACATCGTATTTGGCGCTGTCGGCCAGAATGGTCAGCTTGTCCATGATAGACTGTTCCATAGAATGCACCTCCCCAAAAGAGTATAAAAGAAAAAGCCATACGCAAAATTGCAGATGGCTTTTCACTTTCGTGGTCGGCGGTCTCGCCCTCTCAGTCTCACATTCGTTCGACAGATTCCCCTTTTTGTCGCTTGCGCGACATCTTCCCCCAGCCGGGGGAAGTCTTTCCTCAAAGGGAGAGCCAAGGACATGACGGCAGCGCTTCTTGTCTCTCCCTTTGGGAGAGGTGGCACGGCGTGAGCCGTGACGGAGAGGGCAATCCCGCTTTCTTTATAAAATTACCACTTCGCCTTGGTCTCCACCACGCGCCCGGCGACGTGCAGGTGGTTCAGGTCTTCGCCCTTGATGACCAGCTCATTGTAGGCCGGGTTGAAGGGCTGCAGCACCACACAGTTGCCGCGCTGGATGTAACGCTTCAGGGTGCCTTCGCCCTCGTCGCCGTAGATCAGCACGCCCAGGTCGCCGTTCTCCAGCGTATCCTGCTTGTGAACCAGCGCCAGGTCGCCGTCCTGGATGCGGGGCTCCATGCTGTCGCCGCGCACCACCAGATAGAAGTAGTTGGCCGGGTCCTTCACGCGGGCATACTCCTGGCCGTAGTCTTCCTCAAAGGCCAGCGCGCCGTAGCCCGCCTTCACCGTGCCGATGACCGGGATCAGGCTCTCAGAGTAGCTGCCGAAAAAGCGCTCCTCCGGGGCGGAAACGTTGCTCACCGGGCGGTACAGGCCCAGCAGATAGTCTGCCGTGGTGTTCAGCAGCTCTGCGATGCGGGCCACCGTGCCGGGGTCGGGAGAGGATTTGCCGCTTTCCCATTTGCCGACAGCCTGCTGGGTCACACCCAGTTTGGAAGCCAGCTCAGCCTGGCTGATGCCCTGCTTTTTGCGGCACTGCTTCAAAAGCTCTGAAAACGACATGGTAATTCTCCTTTTACACCTCTGGATGGGTTTTTGTTGTGTTTATTATACAACAAAAAGATGTTTCTGTAAAGGGCTTTTCCAAACTTTGACCCAGAAAGGTTGTGGCAAATTTGGGCATTTCCGGCTGGGGAGAAAAATTTGCGGCAAAGGCTTGACAGACGGGCACAAATCTGGTAAATTAAATAGGCATTCGACACGGCGTAAGGCGAGTGTCCACAAGGAGAGATGTCCGAGTGGTTTAAGGAAGCAGTCTTGAAAACTGCCGTGCGGCAACGCACCGTGGGTTCGAATCCCACTCTCTCCGCCATTTTTATTGAATAAGTGTAATGCACTTTGCTCTGGAGTAGTACTCAAGAGGTCGAAGAGGCGCCCCTGCTAAGGGCGTAGGTCGTCTAAACAACGGCGCGAGGGTTCAAATCCCTCCTACTCCGCCAAGAAAAAGCTCGATGATTCATTGAAATCACCGGGCTTTTTCCATTTTTGCGGCTAAAATGGAGTGCGAGGGGCCAAAAAAGCCTGTAACGGCTGCGCCATCTTGCCGACCCATCTCGCGGCAATGCGAACTTGACTTTGCCCGGGTGTGTGATATTCTTGCCGTAGGAAGCTCGTAGAGCTGGACTGCAAGAGATGAAGCGCCGCGGCGAAAGGAGAGAAAATGAAAAATAACTTTCAGTTTTTGATATACCGCTCGGCAGAAGAAGATATTTCAGTGGATGCTTTTATTAAGGATGATACGATTTGGCTGACCCAAAAAGGCATGGCAAAGCTGTTTGACTGCACAACGGACAACATTTCGTTTCATTAAAAAAATATCTATGCAGAGGGAGAACTGGATGAAACGGCAACTGCCGAGGAATCCTCGGTAGTTCAAATGGAGGGCAGCCGCACGGATATCTTTGCGGAATGCAGTATCGACTATGACCGTGATTCGCCGCTGACCCATGATTTTTATGCCATGGTGCAGAATAAGTTCCATTATGCCATGAGATCGTGTACACAAAAGCGGATCATACAAAAGACCACATGGGCCTGACAACATGGAAGAATGCCCCGGATGGGCGGGTGCTCAAGTCGGATGTGTCGGCAGCCAAGAATTACCTGTCGGAGAAGCAGATCCGGCAGCTGGAACGTGCGGTGTCTGGCTATTTTGACTATATTGAAGACCTGATCGAACGTGAGAATACGTTTACAATGGAACAATTCGCTTCCAGTATCAATGAGTTTTTATCCTTCCGGCGGTACGATGTTCTGCCGGATAAGGGAAAGGTCACGAACCGAAAAGCAAGGGAAAAGGCTGAGGCGGAATATGCAATGTTCAACCCGACACAGAAGATCGTGTCGGATTTTGACAAGGCCGTGAAAAAGCTGAAACCGGAATAAAATGCGGACAGTGCAAAAGGAGGAGACCCATGGCGTTTGGGGTGTTGATGGGGCAGATCGCGGTGATCTTTCTCGAGGTGATGCTGGGCTATGCGGGGGCGCGCTGCGGCGTCATCACCGACCGGGACAGCCGGTTTTTGTCGGATTTTATCATGAAGCTGCTGCTGCCCTGCACGATGCTGGCGGGTGCGGCCATTGACGGCGAGCCGGAGATCGTGCTGCAGGCAGGCGTGCTGTTCGTGCTGCTGCTGGCGTTGTTCATCGCCACCACCGGCATCTGCCGCCTGGTCAGCCGGGTGCGGCGGGATACGCCCGGCGAGGCGGCGGTTCTGGTGGGCACGGCCGCCATGCCGAACTGCGGGTTCATCGGGCTGCCGCTGTGTGCCGCGCTGCTGGGCAGCGCCCGGGGAACCGTGTTCGCTACCGTAGCCATGGCTGCTTATAATGTATGGTTCTTCACCTACGTGGTCACCCTGTTCCGCCCGGGCGAAAAGCTGCACTGGAAGACCTTTGTCACTCCGGCCAACATCGCCACGGTGGCCATGCTGGTGCTGCTGGCCACCGGCTGGCGGCTGCCCGGGCCGGTGCAGACCTTCTGCAGCACGGTGGGCGGCTGCACCACCCCCATGGCGCTCATGATCGTGGGCGTCATGCTGGCGGGCAGCGACCTGCGCGCCCTGCTGCGCAAGGGCTTTCTGTACCGGGTCACGGTGCTGCGCGGGGTGGTGTTCCCGCTGCTGTTTTTGCTGGTGCTGCGGCTGCTGCCGCTGGACAACGTCCTGCGCACCGGGCTGATGGTCATTGCCAGCTGCCCGGCCGGCAGCCTGGCGGCGGTGGTGGCAAAGCAGTCCGGCACCGAGCCTGCCCTTGCCAGCCAGGCCGTGGCCCACTCCACCATCTGTATGCTGGTCACGGTGCCGGTCATGCTGCTGCTGACCGGGCAGTTGTTCCCGCTCTGACGCGATAAAAAAACAAAGGGGCCTCCGCGCGTTTGCGGAGGCCCCTTTTCGGCCCTCTACCTTATAATAGAAAGTTTGTGACCCCGGCCAACAGCGCGATGTGCACCGGGTAGAACCAGTAGAACACCTTCTGCATCGCCCTGCTGCAATTGCCGCGCTGGCCGTTGTAGAGCCAGAGGAGTACGAAGGCCAGCGGGGCGGTGTACTCAAAGGCGAACAGCACCGCGCCCACGATGCACTGGCGTTTGCGGTCGGCGCGGGTCAGGTACAGCGCGCAGATGATGAGCACGCCGATGCCGTTGTAATCCGTGTTGGCCAGAAAGCCCAGCAGCACGCACCCGCCGGCACATAGCAGACCCTGCCAGCCGGTGGAGCCGTCCTCTTTTTCAAAGTGCGCGAGGCCCGCCATGGCCAGTACGCCCAGGGCCAGCGTCCAGTACACGTTCTGGTAGCCCGGCGCAAAGGGCGTGCGGAAAAACGCCAGGTCAAAGGGCACCTCGCTGACAAGGCCGAACAGCAAAAGCCGCCCGATGTATTTTTTCACGTCGTGGGTGTGGACGAAGCCTTCCACCAGCAGAAAGCAGAAAATGGGGAAGGCCAGCCGCCCGATGAGCCGCAGCACAAGGTCCAGCGCAGCCAGCCCGGCGGGCGCGGCAGGTGCGCTCAAAAAGCCGTTCTCGAGGCAGGAAGCGCCGATGTGGTCGATGAGCATAGTGACGCAGGCAATGCCCTTGAGGGCAGTGCCGCTGAGCCCGCGGCGGGTGGAGGGCGGAAGGGTCTCGGTCATGAGGATACCTCTTTTCAAAATATACGCGCGGCAGGCGACAAAATGAGCCCGGAATGCGCAGAAATCGGGCCAAAATGCTTGACAGGAATGGCTTTGGATAGTACAATCAAGAAGATAATTGAACTATCTCAAACCAAAGATGAAAAAGATTCACAAAGAATCCGAGCGTCTCCGAACCAGATCAGAAGGAAGGAGGCTTTGGGCATGACGCTATTTTCCTATGAGATCTTCGATGCAGTGGCGCGGCAGGGCAGCTTCAACAAAGCGGCACAGCAGCTGCATCTGACCCCCTCGGCCATCAGCCACGCCATCGCCGTCATGGAGGAGGAACTGGGCTTTGCCCTGTTCAACCGCGGCAAAAACGGCGTCTCCATGACCAGTTACGGTGCATCGCTGTATCCGTCCATCCGCGACGTGCTCAACAGCGACGAGGCCCTCAAGCAGAGCATCGCCCGCCTGAACGGCCTGGAAAAAGGCAAGGTGAAGCTGGGCGTGTTCAACTCGGTGTGCGCCTCGCTGCTGCCGGGCCTGCTCAAGAGCTTCATGGCCCACTACCCCCAGATCGAGATCGAGGTCTACCAGGGCACCTACGACGACGTGAAGGAATGGCTGCGCACCGGTCAGGTGGACATCGCGTTCCTTTCCTCCACCTGCCGCGAGGAGTTCAACCTCACCGAGCTGTTCCGCGAGCCGCTGCTGTGCATCGTGCCGCAGGACTGGCCGGAGCCGGAAAACGGCGTGATGACCCCGGCCCTGATGAACGGCCAGAGCTTTGTGGTGCAGTGCGACGCCACCGACGCCGAGATGCGCCAGTTTTTGAAAAAGTATAAGATCGGCACCGAGCGCCGCTGCCATGTCATCGACGACCAGTCCAACATCGCCATGGTGGAAGCGGGCCTCGGCATCTCCATCATGCCGCAGATGCTGCTGCGGGACTGCAAGGCAGCCGTGAAAATTTACCCCATCGAGCCGGAGGAATACCGCGTGGTGGGCCTGGCTGTGCAGCGCCCCGCCGCTATGGCCCCGGCCGTGGAGCAGATGTTCCACCACATCGTGGAATACTGCAAAGAGATCGAGATGCAGTGACACGCTGAGAATACCATAGCACAAAACGGTCGGCATGAAAAGTGTCGGCCGTTTTTCTGTGCGGAAAATCACGCATCCGGCACACGCCGGGGCAGAGCGAAAGGCTCGCCCGCTGCAAACAAAAACTCCTCAGACAATGTCTGAGGAGTTTTGTGGTGGAGCATTGTCCACAGCACTCGAACCCAACACTTCCTCACGGGTGACCGTTTTGGCATCATCCGTGAAGTTGAAATTGAGTACGACCCGGTCATCAAAGACGTAGACCGAGTTGACAAAGGTATCAATGATCTGCCGCTGGTGTTCCGTGCTGCCCACGTCACCCTTGCGGAATTTTTCAAGCCAGAACCGAATCCACTCACGGGTCAGGACGGGCTTTTTCAGCTCTTCTTCCAGAATGCTGGTGTTCAGGGCTTCTTTCCGGGCTTCCAGCTCGTCCAACCGCTGCTTGGTAGTCGGGGTCAGGATGCCCTGTTCAATGGCTTCCAGAAGGTTTGCGAGCCGTTTCTCCGTATCCCGGAGCTGCTCTTTCAGAACAGGCAGCCGGGTGTTCTCCTGCTGCTGGGCTTCCATGACCAAATCTATCAGCCGTTCGATGATTTCATCGCTGAAAATCACCTTAATGGCGGTATCCACCACGAACCGTTCCAGCGGCTCCTTGCGGATGGCTTTCAGGTCGCAGTGCGCCTTGCCGTGGCGTTTGGCGTTGCCGCACTTGTAATAATAGTAGGTGTTCCCCATGTGGCTGGTGCCGCTTTCGCCGCCCATCAGGGTGCCGCACTTGCCACAGAACAGCTTGGTGGTCAGCAGATAGCTCACATCCTCTTTTGCAGGCCGACCGTGGGCGATCCTGTTTTGCTCGAAACGCTGCTGCACCCGGTCGAACAAGTCCTGATCAACAATAGCCGGGATGCCGCCCGGCGTCACAATGTCCTTGTATCGGTATTCGCCGATGTAGCGGCGGTTGCGGAAGATCTGGAAGAAGCTGTTCTTCACGAACGGCTTCCCGGTGCGGGTACGCAGACCGCGCTCGTTCAGGGATGCTGCAATCTTCTCGGCCGGTTCGCCGTCGGCATACCGTCTGAAGATCTCCTGCACGATGGGAGCCGTCTCCGGGTCGATATGGTACAGCCTGTCCTCCTTGCCAATGGTGAAGCCCAGCGGCACCATACCGCCGTTGTACTTGCACTGGAGGGCGTTTTCGCGCTCACCGCGCGCCACTTTCAGGGCGAGCTCGGCGGAATAGTATTCCGCCATGCCAATCAGCATACTTTCCACCATAATTCCTTCAGGTCCCTGCGAGATGGGTTCCATGGCAGACACCAGATGGACACCGTTCTTTTCCAGCTGGTACTTGTAGTTCACGGCATCGTAGCGGTTCCGGGCAAAGCGGTCCAGTTTCCAGACCAGAACCACATCGAAGATTTTCTTTCCGCTATCCTTGATCATCCGCTGAAAGTCTGGGCGATCATCCGTTTTGGCAGAGTAGGCACGGTCAATGTAGGTGCCGACCACGGTGATGCCGTTCTTCTCGGCGTAGTCCTTACAGTCGCGCAGCTGTCCCTCAATGGACGCTTCGCGCTGGCTGTCGGATGAATAGCGGGCGTAGATTACGGCGGTCATGGTTGCACCTCCTTGGCAGCGTGTTCGGGTTGCCTTTATAGTATCGGGTCAAGCGCAGCTTGTCAACAATCTGCGAGCAGATTGAAATGTGAAAATTGCGAAACGCAGCGAAAAAGGTGAGAGCAAGAACCGTCCCGTGGCCACAAATTTTCAATTCTTGAAAATTCTTGCCCCTTTGGGACAGCTTCTTGTTGGGGCGTGCCTGCCCCAAACCCTGCTTCTTACTATTTGGAAATCACACAATTATGCAC
>NZ_NMTR01000070.1 GCF_002549775.1 Faecalibacterium langellae
ATATCCTCATGCATAATCAAGAAGAAGAAAAATACAATGATGTCACAGAGAATGTCTGTACTTTCCTTAGTCAACGTACGCAAGCTGCCTTGGAAGCAGGTGTAGCTAAAGAAAATATTTGGATTGATCCTGGCTTTGGTTTTGCCAAGAATGTTCAACACAATATTGACCTGCTTAGGGGCTTGGACAAAGTTGTTGGACTTGGGTATCCTGTTCTTTTTGGGATTTCTCGTAAGCGTGTTGTGGATTTTCTCCTAGGTGGAAATATTCCTGCCAAGGACCGTGATCAAGGGACAGCTGCTTTATCTGCTTATGCTGTTAGCAAAGGATGTCAGATTGTCCGTGTCCATAATGTTGAAGCCAATCGTGATGTCGTTAAGACTATCACAGGAATTTTATGAAATTAAAAAAAGCTCAAATCGAGCTTTTTTCTTAGTCTTGAATTGTCCAAACGCTGACAGATTTTTCAGAGACTGGGAAGTCTCCCCACCCGTCTTCGTCAATTGTTACAGTATCAGAGCAGTTTCCAAGAATATCATAGAAAGTTTGTCCAGCCCAATCACTTCCAATTTCCATAGATTTGTTGTTGGCAGCATCATTAGAAATGGTTACGGCTAGTGGAGTACAGTCTTCATTACCAGAGCGTGTCCATCCAATACAGTTAGGGTCGTCAAAGTAGTCTGTTTGCTCTCCATAAGCCAAATATTTACGAGCGTAAAGTAAGGTGTCTAGGACCTCTTTGAAACTTTCTTGAGCAAACTCACCATCAATGCCATAGTAGTCACCATAAAATAGGCAAGGAAGGCCGTCTTTACGAAGAAGGATGAGGGCATAGGCAGATGGTTTAAACCATTCTTCAACAGTAGATTCCAATGCTTGTCCACGTTGGGTGTCATGGTTCTCTACGAAGGTTACCGCATGCTCAGGGTGATTTTTGACCAATGTTTGTTCGAAAATAGTCGTCAAATCGTAATCTGCTCCTTTTAGGCTGGCATCATATAAATTGTAATGAAGGCGAACATCCAC
>NZ_NMTR01000071.1 GCF_002549775.1 Faecalibacterium langellae
AGATGCTACGTCAGGTCCACTTGGGCAAGGTATTGCTATGGCTGTCGGTATGGCACAAGCTGAACGTTTCTTGGCTTCTCGATATAACAAGGAAGGCTTCCCAATCTTTGACCATTATACTTATGTTATTGCGGGGGATGGTTGCTTTATGGAAGGCGTTTCGGCCGAAGCATCATCTTACGCTGGTCTTCAAAAATTGGATAAATTGATTGTCTTGTACGATTCAAATGATATCAATCTTGACGGTGAAACTAAAGATTCATTTACTGAAGATGTACGTGCACGTTATGAAGCTTATGGTTGGAACACTGAATTTGTTCAAGATGGAACAGATATTGAAGCTATCAACGCTGCTATTGAAAGTGCAAAAGCAAGTGGTAAACCATCTTTGATTGAGGTTAAGACTATCATTGGTCATGGTGCTCCTAATAAACAAGGAACTAACGGTGTTCACGGTGCTCCTCTTGGACCAGATGAAACAGCAGCTGCAAGAGAAAACTTGGGTTGGAACCATGCTCCATTTGAAATTCCAAAAGAAGTTTATGCTGATTTCAAGGAAAATACAGTTGATCGTGGTCGTCAGGCCTATGACACTTGGGTTGCTTTGGTAGATGAGTACAAACAATCTTACCCAGAACTTGGTTCTGAACTTGCACGCATTCTTGAAGGTAAGGATGCAGTTGAATTCCAATTTTCAGACTTCCCAGCTGTTGAAAATGGTTATTCACAAGCAACTCGTAATTCAAGTCAAGATGCTTTGAATGCTATTGCTGATAAAGTGCCAACATTCCTAGGTGGTTCTGCGGATTTGGCTCACTCAAATATGACTTACATTAAATCTGAAGGTCTACAAGATGATGAACATCGTCTTAACCGTAACATTCAATTTGGTGTACGTGAGTTTGCGATGGGAGCAATCTTGAATGGTATGTCTCTCCATGGTGGACTTCGTGTTTACGGTGGTACCTTCTTCGTATTCTCAGACTAGGTAAAAGCAGCAGTTCGTTTGTCTGCACTTCAAG
>NZ_NMTR01000072.1 GCF_002549775.1 Faecalibacterium langellae
ATAACTTGTACAATTTCAAGGTTTTGAATTGTCACACGGTTGCCACCCATACGTCCTGCCAAGTGTTTATTTTTGAAAACACGGTTAGGCGCTACAGGTCCCATTGAACCTGGACGACGATGGTAACGAGAACCGTGAGCCATAGGTCCGCGTGATTGACCGTGGCGCTTGATAACACCTTGGAAACCTTTACCTTTTGAAGTACCAGTTACATCAACAACATCTCCAGCTTCGAATATGTCAACTGTGATTTCTGATCCAACTTCTAAGCCTTCAATGTTTTTGAATTCACGAATGAAGCGCTTAGGAGCTGTGTTAGCTTTCGCTACGTGGCCTTTGGCAGGTTTGTTGCTCAATACTTCACGTTTGTCATCAAAACCAACTTGAACTGCTTCGTAACCGTCTGTTTCAACAGTTTTAACTTGAAGCACAACGTTTGGAGTAGCTTCAATGACAGTAACAGGGATAAATTCACCTGCTTCAGTGAAGATTTGAGTCATTCCCACTTTTTTCCCTAAGATTCCTTTTGTCATGAGAAAATACTTCCTTTACTTTAATAATGTATTTCAAAAAGTTTTTTATGAGCGTTTTTTATGCTCAAAAAAGTTTTTAACGAGCGTTTTTTATGCTCAATGAATCAATCTTTAAATTAAAGTTTGATTTCGACGTTCACACCACTTGGAAGATCAAGTTTCATCAAAGCGTCAACTGTTTTTTGAGTTGGGTTGATAATGTCGATGAGACGTTTGTGTGTACGCATTTCAAATTGTTCGCGAGAATCTTTATATTTGTGAGTCGCACGAATAATTGTGTAGAGACTACGTTCAGTTGGAAGTGGGACTGGCCCAGCAACTGTCGCACCAGTGCGAGTTGCAGTTTCTACGATTTTTTCAGCCGCTGTATCAAGCGTACGGTGTTCGTAAGCTTTCAAACGGATACGAATTTTTTTGTTTGCCATTTTTTCTCCTCTTTCGTCTATTTAAGATAATAGGCTAGCTCCTCAAGAAAACCAACACGGATT
>NZ_NMTR01000073.1 GCF_002549775.1 Faecalibacterium langellae
GTGCTGAAAAAGCAGATCTTTCTAGTTGGGATTGGGAGGATTTGAGTAGTGATGAAAGTAATAGTAGTTCTAAAACATCATTGGAAGATAAAACAAGCTCAAGCTCACTTAAGGCTGATGAACTGAAAAATGGTAACTATAAGTCATCTGTAGGCACATGGAAGTCCTCAAATGGAATGACCATCAAAATTACTTCGGATGGACAATTGGAACTTTGGGGGAATGCTTATCCAATTGATAAGGTTTCACAAAGTCAATATGTGTCTGGGATATATAGTTTAACTTATATTGATTCCATTCCGACAGGTAACACACCCCAATTGAGCTTTGTCCTAAAGGGGTTAGCGATGGAAGTGATGCTGGAGATAACAGTAAGGACCGAATTTTAGCTACTAATGGGATGCCTTCAGAGAAAAGTTATTATTACAGAGTAGACTAATTTTTGAGTACTAATATATCAATCATAAAGCCAGGCCTAGGGTCTAGCTTTTTTGACTTCCTAACAACTTTCAAGTCGAGACAATTTCTCTGTTCTTATGCTATAATAAAAATTATGACTAATGAATTTCACCATGTAACTGTTCTTTTGCACGAAACTGTTGATATGCTTGATATCAAGCCTGATGGCATCTATGTAGATGCGACTTTGGGTGGCGCAGGACATTCGTCTTATCTTTTGTCACAATTGTCTGAAAAGGGACATTTGTATTGCTTTGATCAAGACCAGAAGGCTATTGATAATGCTCAAGTGCGTCTCAAGGACTATATTGATAAGGGCATGGTGACCTTCATTAAAGATAATTTCCGTAATCTCAAGTCCAACCTTGAAGCTTTGGGTGTGTCTGAAATCGATGGTATTCTCTATGACTTAGGCGTGTCTAGCCCGCAGTTGGATGAGCGTGAGCGTGGTTTCTCCTACAAACAGGATGCCAAGCTGGATATGCGCATGAATGAGGAGGCAAGTCTGACCGCATATGATGTGGTCAATACCTATCCTTACAATGATTTAGTACGTATTTTC
>NZ_NMTR01000074.1 GCF_002549775.1 Faecalibacterium langellae
TAATGGAAAACATCATCTGAAAAGCCGAAAATAAGAGATCAGTAATAGCTAGACCACGACTTGAAGTCGTTTCAGAGACTCCATGTAAAAAGAGATGACTAATATTCCCAAAGAAATAGCCTTGACCACCAAAAGAAAGTGAATAACCAGCAACAACCCACAAGAGAGAGGCAATTGCTAAGGGAAGAACAGACATCATCATGGTATTAATGACATTTTTTCGACGCCCCAGACCACCATAGAAGAAGGCCAAAGCTGGTGTCATCAAGCACACCATGGCTGAACATATCAATATAAAGGCAGTACTACCTGTATCCATAAAACCACTCCAATCAAAAGAAATTATTTTTATGTTAAATAATATCACACAAAAAAAATCCCACAAGCTTATTTATGGATTTTTTTGATAATTTTTTATTTTCTAACATCTTATGTTACCATAAAAAAAGAGCTTCTTACACCCCATGAAAAAGGTTATAAAGCTCTTGTCTATTTATTTTCCGTTCTTTAGCAATGGTTTTTATAGCCTGATTAGGCTTCATGCCAGAAGCAATTAAACCTTCAACAGCCTCGATTGGAGCAACATCTGATGTTAGATATCCTTCCCTATCATTTTCAGAAGCCCCAGCTACAATCAGTAAACATTCACCCTTGAGTGGATTACTAGCAATATAATCCAAAATTTCTAAAATAGTTCCTCGTTGGTACTCTTCGTAAAGCTTGGTCAGTTCTCTAACTAGTGTCACTTGGCGATTGCCATAGATCTCATGCATATTTTCAAGGGTATCTGCCACACGATAAGGCGACTCATAAAAAATCTGTGTCTCAGGATAAGACAGCTTTTCCTTGAAAAAATCAATCTGCTGACCTTTTTTACGGGGGAGGAAACCATAAAAAATATGAGGTTGAGGCGCTAGACCACTAGCAATCAAAGCAGTAATACCAGCTGATGCGCCAGGTAGGGCTACTACAGGAATATCCTCAGCAATGGCGGCTTTGACCAGATCATGACCAGGATC
>NZ_NMTR01000075.1 GCF_002549775.1 Faecalibacterium langellae
CAAGAATTGGCTAAGTTGAAAGAAGATTGATAAATAAAGAACCAGCCGAAAGGTTGGTTCTTTATTTGCAATATTTGTGTTAGACTAGTCAAGAATTTTATTATAAATAGATTTTAGGAGTTACCCCAAGAACAAATTCTTAAGAGTCCTTTTTATCCTCGTCATCCTCGCCATGACTGGTGCTATTATTTTTCAGCTATTCTTCCCAACTTATATGGGAAGTCATTCGGGTTACGGCATTTCTATCGGATGGCAGAGGGAGATTGGTATTTGGAATGTAACAGTTCTTGTCATCCTGATTACTGTCAATCTCAAGTACGATTGGTTTTATTTGAAAGCTGTTCTAATGGCTTTGATTATTGGAGGTCTTGGGATTGGGACTAATCATTTCCTTAGCTATCTTCAATACCGTCACTCAGTCAACGCTATTGGTGCACTTGAAAATTATCTTTTAGTTCTTGGCTGGATTATAGGTTGGTGGCTTGAAAATTCCTCAAGAAAAAGAGTATAATTTTTCTGAAGTTATCTACTGACTTACGACTTCCTGTGTTATAATAAATAGGCATTATCATAATCGAGGAAAACACATGTCTAAACAATTAAAAGGGAGTCTGATGGTCTTGGTTGCTGGAATTGCTTGGGGATTTTCAGGAGTTTCGGGTCAATACCTGATGGCTCATGGGATTAATGTTAATCTTTTAACGAGTTTACGTTTAATTCTAGCTGGGATTTTGCTGACAGCTTCGGTCTTTTTTCGGCAGTCAGACAAATTAGTTTCAGCACTTAAAGATAAGAAAACCTTAGTAAGTATCGCCTTATTTGCACTCTTTGGTCTGGTCTTGAATCAGTATGCCTATCTTAGTGCCATTCAGCATACCAATGCAGGGACTGCGACGGTCTTGCAGTATGTCACGCCAGTACTCATTCTGACTTTTGTGTGTGCTAAGAACCGTAGATTTCCAATGGTTTCAGAGTTGGTAGCGATTATCATGGCTATTGCGGGAACCTTTATTATCGC
>NZ_NMTR01000076.1 GCF_002549775.1 Faecalibacterium langellae
TCGTAGGACTAAGATACTGGATGAAACCAATAAGGTTAAGCGGTGCCCTTTTGACTGCCTCTGAGAAGCAAAGCAATGGAACGGCCGTCACCACACCGGATATGGCTAGGAGAAACATTTCCATGCTCGAATAGGAAGAAAATGATTCTGGAGAAAAGAAAACGAGATAGATAGCTACAAAAGGTAGTAGCAAGCCACTTTCTACTAGCATGGCTACGTCACTGGAAATCCTAACCCCTTTTTTGATTAGACTATAGAAACCAAAGCTCAGAGCTAACCCCAATGAAACCATGGGAAGTTTTCCTGTATTGGCAATAAGAACCAGTACTCCTATAAAGGCCAATACTACTGCTGCCCACATGGTCCTACTCAATGATTCACGAAGAAAAATGAGGGCAAACAGGATAGAAACAATAGGCAAAATGTAATAGCCCAGGCTAGCCTGCGTCGCTTGACCATGACCCACAGCATAGATATAAATCAACCAGTTAGCTGCTATGAAAAAACTAGCAAGTAGCATACGAAGCAAGGCTTTCTTATCTTGCCAAAGTTCTACAAGCTCCTTTTTGAAACGTGTATTTTGCTTAGCGACTAGGGCGTAAGTCAGCATAGTCACCACTGTAAAAACAATCCGCCACGAGAAGATGTTGTAAGCCGAAACACCTGCTAAAAGCTTCCAAAAAAGGGATAGAAATCCCCATTGAATATAGGTGGCTAGACCAAAGAGTAGCCCTTGATTTTTTCTAGTCAACGACAACACCTCCTTTATCCACAGATAGGATGAGGGTTTCACCATCTAAACCAAGACCATCTATAGCCGTTTTTAGAGCCTCAGCTTGATCATTTGGTGTCAAGGTCATAACTGTTGGGCCAGCGCCTGAAAGATAGGTCGCATAAGCACCGTATTGACCTGACAATTCCTTAATAGTCGCAAATTCTTTAACCAATTTTTGACGGTAGCGTTCGTGGAACATGTCTCCTTGGATGGCACGTCCCGCTTTAACCAAATCCCCTGCA
>NZ_NMTR01000077.1 GCF_002549775.1 Faecalibacterium langellae
ATCATCTTCCAGACTGGTGAGTAAGTGGTTTCTACTTTGACAGAATTAATGCCATCAATTGCTTTTAGTTTTTCAGCGATTTCATATGGCATAGTCTCTTCACAGCCACAGCCAGTATCGGTAAAGGTCATAAGGAAGTAGCAGTGACCATTTTCAAAACGTTGTTTCAAGCTTACCTGATGTTACTCTTACATTTGAAGAAATAGAACAATACCAAGTATTACTAAAGAGTGCTAAATCAGAGATTACTCTAAAAGGAAAGGATGCTGAGCAATATCCTCGTATTCAAGAAGTTGACAGCTTGACACCACTAATTATGGACACTAAAATGTTAAAATCTATCATTGCTGAAACGTCATTTGCAGCAAGCACGCAAGAAAGTCGTCCAATTTTAACTGTAGTTCACTTTGTTCTTTCAAATCACAAAGATCTTAAAGCTGTTGCCACTGATTCTCATCGTATGAGCCAACGTCAACTTGTTTTGGAACATTCTGCAGATAACTTTGATGTAGTAATCCCAAGCCGATCACTTAAAGAGTTATCAGCAGTCTTTAGTGATGGTATTGAAAATTTGGAAATTTTCTTCTCTGCAAATCAAATTCTATTCCGTAGTGAGACAATCTCTTTTTACACACGTTTACTAGAAGGAAATTATCCAGATACTAATCGTCTCTTGTCAGATTCATTTGAAACAGAGGTTGTGTTTGAAACATCTACCCTTCGTTCTGCTATGGAACGTTCCTATTTGATTTCAAATGCAAGTCAAAGTGGCACGGTGAAACTCGAAATCATCAATGGTAATGTTAGTGCTCATGTTAATTCACCTGAAGTCGGAAAGGTGAATGAAGATATTGATGTGCTAGACGTTTCAGGAAGTGATTTGATTATTAGTTTTAATCCCACTTACTTGATAGACGCTTTGAAAGCACTAAAAAGTGAATCAGTTCGTATTCGTTTCATTTCTCCAGTACGCCCATTCACTTTGACACCAGCAGATGACAGTGAAAACTTTA
>NZ_NMTR01000078.1 GCF_002549775.1 Faecalibacterium langellae
ACAAGGCAGTTTCCGTTGTAGCAGATGGGTCTAAACAAGCTGAGGTAGCAGCAGCTTTCCAAAAAGTAGTTGATCACTTAGGCGACTTGAATGTTGTTGTTAATAATGCTGGTGTGGCACCAACAAAATCCCTTGACACTATTACTGAAGAACAGTTTCAACGTACATTTAACATTAATATTGGTGGAGTTATCTGAGGTGCACAAGCTGCCCAAGCACAATTTAAATCACTTGGTCATGGTGGTAAAATTATCAATGCAACTTTACAAGCAGGTGTCGTAGGGAACTCTAACTTAACTGTATATGGTGGAACTAAATTCGTAGTTCGTGGTATTACTCAAACTTTGGCGCGTGACTTAGCTGATTCAGGTATAACTGTAAATGCTTATGCACCAGGTATCGTTAAGACTCCAATGATGTTTGACATTGCCCACGAAGTTGGTAAAATGCTGGTAAAGATGATGAGTGGGGTATGCAAACTTTTGCTAAAGATATTACCCTCAAACGTTTGTCAGAACCTGAAGATGTTGCAGCAGCAGTTAGCTTCCTAGCTGGACCTGACTCAAACTACATCACAGGTCAAACAATCATCGTTGATGGTGGTATGCAATTCCATTAAGGTTAAAAGGGAGAGCGAATGGCTCTCTTTTTTTGCTTGATAAAACATAATGTTTCTGATAATATAGTTATAAATAATTATGTTTTTAAAGGTGGATTCCCATATCAGACATCTTACACTATATTGCTGAGCACCCATTTTTTAGTCTTATTCTATTGGGAATTATTGTACTAGCCTTTGGTTTAGCTCCATTTTCAAGTAGTTCAATAGAGAACAAGCGTTCAGCTATTATTAATAAGCACTACAATGATAATTTTAAGAAATAAGAAGGACTAAATGCAGTCATAAAGCAGATATTAGAGATAGGCAAATGCCTGTCTTTTTTGTATAATAGGAGGTGACGGTTCGTTTTTTAACAATCACAAGTAAGAATTAGGAAAG
>NZ_NMTR01000001.1 GCF_002549775.1 Faecalibacterium langellae
CCCAGCTATTTCACTGACCCGGAAAAGCAGAAGGTTCTCCGCTTCGCAATGCAGAGGCCTGCTAACTACCTGACTGAAATCGAAACCTATCTGGAAAAGGCTCTTGCAGAAGCCCTTGAAGGAGAAAAGACCGCATAACGACAGGCACTTGTAAGCCATCAACGAGCCACCAGCCGCAAGTGCAGGGCGGAAAGCATCCGCGCCCTTGCGCCTGATAAAAAATGGAACTTTGATTTTCTTGCCCGGCTTTGCTGCGGTAGGACGATCAAAGGAGCGTGCGTTTGAACAAAAAGAAAAAGTCCACAAATACTTCCCCTTATCCCGATGAAGTCATTGACCGTCTGGCGCGGGCATTCTACCCGGCCATCCTTGCCTGCTGGAACAGTGAGGAAGGTCAGCGGTCACTTGTCGGGGCGAGGCCCCTCCATCTTGCTGCGCAAGACCGTTCGGTCGCTTAAAAGCCCCACTGGGGCTTTCATTGCTCCGCTGCGCTTCGCAAACGCGAGCTTGCCTATGGCAGGCGGAACAGGCTCATATTGCAACCAAAGAAAAACAGGAAGTTCCCGCTGGGGAACTCCCTGCCTTACTTATCGTGTGTGGATTTTTGCAGGGTGCGTCCTATTCAGGGGCGCACCCTGTTTTTGTTTGTGCTTATTTCTTCAGAATCCGCATTGCGTTCAGAACAGCGATGATCGTGACACCCACATCACCGAACACGGCTTCCCACATACCGGCCATGCCGAGTGCGCCCAGAACAAGGAACACGCTCTTGATGCCAAGAGCAATCACGATGTTCTGCATCACAATCCGTTTCGTAGCCTTTGCAACATCAATGGCTTCTACAAGTTTCGATGGTTCATCTGTCATCAGAACAACATCCGCAGCTTCAATCGCGGCATCCGAGCCAAGACCTCCCATGGCAATGCCGACATCTGCACGGGCAAGAACAGGGGCATCGTTGATGCCATCGCCCACGAAGGCGAGTTTGCTGCCCTGCCGTTTCTGCTTATCCAGCATTTCCAGCTTTTCGACCTTCTGGTCGGGCAAGAGCTGTGCATAATACGCATCCAGACCAAGTTCGTCTGCCACCGACTTGCCGATTCGCTCATCATCGCCGGTAAGCATAACAGTTTTTTCCACGCCAATCTTTTTCAGCTCTGCGATTGCGCACTTGCTGTCCGGCTTCACTTCATCTGCGATCAGGATACAGCCTACATAGCTACCATCCGCTGCTACATAGCACTTTGTTCCGGCTGCATCGCAAGCGGCATAGGCAATCTTTTCAGATTCCATCAGCTTACTGTTGCCAGCCAGTACCTTCTTTCCCTGCACCATAACGCTGATGCCGTGTCCTGAGATTTCCTCAAAGCCAGAGAACTGCTTCTGGTCGATTGGCTTTCCATAAGTCGCAAGAATCGACTTTGCGATCGGGTGGTTGGAATAACTCTCTGCCTGTGCAGCATACTCCAATACCTGCTCTTTCTGGTATCCGGCTGCCGGAATGATATTTGCGACCTCAAAAACACCCTTTGTTAAGGTGCCGGTCTTATCAAAGACCACCACGCTCACTTTGTTCAGTGCTTCCAGATAGTTGCTGCCCTTTACCAGCACACCGCGCTTGGATGCGGCACCAATACCGCCGAAGAAGGTCAGGGGAATAGAAATGACCAATGCACACGGGCAGGAAACGATCAGGAACACAAAACCTCTGCGCAACCACTCAGACCAGCCGCCGCCAAGGACGAGCGGCGGAATGATCGCCAACACAGCCGCCATTCCAACAACGACCGGCGTATAGTATCGTGCAAAGGTCGTGATGAAGTTCTCGGTGGGAGCTTTTCTTGCAGAAGCATTCTCCACAAGGTCAGTGATCTTCGATACCGTGGATTCCCCGAAGCTCTTTGTGACTTTCAGCGTCAGCAAACCGCTCTGGTTGATGCAGCCGGACAGGGCTTCATCGCCTTTGCGGATGCTTCTCGGCACAGATTCGCCGGTCAGTGCCTTGGTGTCCAGCATGGATTCGCCATCCACAACGATGCCATCCAGCGGGATTTTTTCACCGGGTTTTACCACGATGATCTCGCCCACCGCAACGCTTTCCGGAGAAACGACCTGCAATACGCCATTCCGCTTAACGGTCGCCGAATCCGGACAGATGTCCATAAGGTCAGAGATGGACTTTCTGGAACGCTTTACCGCCAGCGACTGGAAGAACTCTCCGACCTGATAGAACAGCATAACTGCAACAGCTTCCGGGTATTCCCCGATGGCAAATGCGCCGATCGTGGAAACACTCATCAGGAAATGCTCGTCAAACACCTGTCCTCTGGTGATATTTTTCACTGCCTGCCATACGACATCCCAGCCAAGAATCACATACGCCACAATCAGAAACGCCAGTTCCGCCAGAGTCGGCAGCTTTGCGAATACGGTCAATGCCATACCGATTGCATAGACCACAGCACCCACGGCAAGCCGTATCGTGCGCTTCTTATCCTCATCGTTATAGACCGCCGCTTTTTCATCCTTTTTGACAGGTGCAGTCGCTTCCAGCTGCTTTTCCGACACTTCAACATCCGGCTCATGGCTGTGTACGATCGTGGTAACGGTATCCAGCAAGGAAGCAGCTACCGATGTTCCAGCCTGAACAGTCAGCGTCTGGTTCATCAGATTCACGGTCGAAGAAGTCACGCCATCCAGCTCACCGACTTCTTTCTCGATCTTTGCTGAGCAGTTCGGGCAGTCCAGACCTTTCAGGAGATAGACTTTCGTCACCGCAGGTTCGGTCTTTTCCGACACTTCAACATCTGGCTCGTGGCTGTGGACTATCGTGGTAACGGTGTCCAGCAGGGAGGTAGCCACCGATGTTCCTGCCTGAACAGTCAATGTCTGGTTCATCAGATTCACGGTCGAAGAAGCCACGCCACCCAGCTCACCGACTTCTTTCTCGATCTTTGCTGAGCAGTTCGGGCAGTCCAGACCTTTCAGGAGATAGACTTTCGTCACCGCAGGTTCGGTCTTTTCCGACACTTCAACATCTGGCTCGTGGCTGTGGACTATCGTGGTAACGGTGTCCAGCAGGGAGGTAGCCACCGATGTTCCTGCCTGAACAGTCAATGTCTGGTTCATCAGATTCACGGTCGAAGAAGCCACGCCACCCAGCTCACCGACTTCTTTCTCGATTTTTGCTGAGCAGTTCGGACAATCCAGACCTTTCAGGAGATAGACCTTCGTCACCGCAGGTTCGGTCTTTTCCGACACCTCAACATCCGGTTCATGGCTGTGAACGATCGTTTCGACCTGTTCCGCCAGTGTTGCATCCGCAGACTTTTCTGACTGAACGGTCAGTGTCTGCTGCATTAAATTCACAACCGAGGATTCCACTCCCGGCAATGCTCCGACCTCTTTTTCTATCTTGGCGGAACAATTCGGGCAATCCAGACCTTTCAGGATGAATACTCTTTTCATTTTGACCTCCACTACGTTTTCTTAATTGTTCAATCGCTCAACTTAAAAGACAAAAAGATAATCGCTTGCGCGATCATCCTCTTAAATGCTCAAATCCCTTGTCGATGATCTCCTTTACATGATCATCCGCCAGCGAATAATACACGATCTGGGCCTCTCTGCGGAATTTGACCAGTCCGGCAAGCCGGAGTGCTTTCAGCTGGTGAGAGATCGCCGATTTGGTGACGCCCAGCAGAACCGCAAGGTCGCATACACACATCTCGCTCTGTTCCAGAGCATGAAGGATCTGCACTCTTGTGCCATCTCCGAACAGCTTGAAAAGCGATGCAAGCTGGATGTAGTCGTCTTTCGGCTGCATTTTGCCTTTTACATCGTTCACGATGTCCTCATGGATCACATCGCAATTACAGGTGTATAAAGAATTTGACATCAGACGTTCTCCTTGTTTTGTAGTTGAACAACCGTTCAATCATATTATATCTGATCTTCCTCCGTTGTCAAGAGGAAAAGTTAGCATCTGCTTCCTGCGATTTGTCGTCTAACAGACCTTGACAGCCTCCTTATTTCGCATACAATATAGTTGAGCGTTTACTCAACTGCCGTATTTTGCGCAGAAGATTTATCATTTGAACAACCATGCAATAAATAAAAGAGGTCTGCCTGTGAAAGGAAAATTCATCACTCTGGTTCTGACATTGGGATTTCTTGCCGCGTTTGGCGTATTTATGCACTCGCCGCCCTCTATTCTGGATGGGCTGACCGGTGCGACCCCGAAAGCGAAACGTGCCGCACAGATGGCCGCACCGCTGGAGGGCAACTATCTGTTCTGCATCAACCCTGCGCTGGAACCGTTTTCCGATGCGGATTTCCGGAATGATCTGAAAGCATTTGTTTCCGGTGAGACAGAAGTCCTTTCCGATGCCGGACTGCCGCACATGACGCTTTCGGTCTGCGAAACAGACTATCCCTTGCTTTGCTATGCAACGGCTCTTTGTGAACGCCTGACTGCTGCCGGAGCAGATGTCACGTTGAAGCAGTACAGCGAAACCATGCTGCGTTCCCGTGCAATCAATGGGCGGTATCAACTGCTGCTGATTTCGGAAAATACGCTTGATGCAACAGCATTGCCGGATGCAGACATCCTTCTGCTTTCCGCAGAAGAAATGGAGGGCCCCTCATGCGAAAACTGAACACCATTCTCTCCGTTCTGCTACTTTTCATCTGTCTGCTTCATGGGCTGATGGGCAGTTTTATGTTGCTGGGCATCAGTTCCGGGGCAGGAAAGTTTCTGGCATGGATCGGCGTTGGCATTCTGGCGGCGCACACCGTCCTTGGGCTTTTGCTGACCGCACAGACATTCCGGGCTTCCCGGTCCGGCGGAAAACTCTACGGAAAGCAGAATGCTCTGTTCTGGGCAAGGCGCACCAGTGGGCTTGCTATTTTGCTCATGCTCTTTTTCCATATTGGCGTGTTCGGCAGAGTGCAGGACGGCGTATACATTCTGTTTCCGTTCACAACGGTCCGGCTGCTGACGCAGCTTTTACTGGTTGCTTCGGTATTTGTGCATCTTCTGCTCAATCTCCGACCCCTTCTGGTATCGCTGGGCATCGTCCGGGATAAGGAGCAGCGCGGCGACCTCTATCTGATTCTTTCTATACTGGTGCTGTTTGCTGCCGGTTCGATCATTCTATATTATATCGGGTGGAACAATGTATGAAACACACTTTGGTGATCGTGGGTGCAGGGCTGGCAGGGCTTTCCGCTGCTTTGACTGCTGTGAAAAACGGCTGGACGGTAAAGCTGGTGTCCTCCCTTGCCTCCGAGCGGGCGCAGTCTGTTATGGCAGAGGGCGGAATCAATGCAGCCTTGAATACCAAGGGAGAGGAGGATGGCCCGGAGCAGCATTATACAGATACCCTGACCGCTGCCTGCGGACTTGCTGACCCGAATGCAGTCTGGGGGATGACGCAGGCTGCGTCCGAACTGGTGCGCAGCCTGCACCATCTGGGAGTACAATTCAACGTGACAGATGACGATGAACTCGACCTGCGGAATTTTGGCGGACAGAAGAAAAAGCGGACGGCCTTTGCACAAAGCGATACGGGAAAGCAGCTAATGACCGCTCTGATTGATGCTGTGCGCCGGGAAGAAAGCGCAGGAACGGTCGAACGCTTTCCACACCATAAGTTCCGCACCCTGCTGCTTTCCGGGAACATCTGCGGTGGCTGCACAGTGCAGGACACCTATACTGGCGAACTGCTGCGGTTTGTATGCGATGCCGTCCTGATTGCCACAGGCGGGCTGCATGGCTTATTCGGTGATACGACCGGCTCTCTTGCCAATACCGGAGAAGTCACCGCAGAACTGTTCCGTCTGGGCGTTCCGATGGCAAATCTTGAAATGATCCAGTACCACCCTACCACGGTCGAACTGGGCGAAAAACGGATGCTTCTGAGTGAGGCCGCCCGTGGTGAGGGCGGGCGGCTGTTTGCATTACGGAACGGGAAGCCGTGGTATTTCATGGAAGAAAAATATCCGGAACTCGGCAACCTGATGCCGCGTGACATCACCGCGCGGGAAGTCTGGACGGTCAGCCGTGACTATGAGGTGTTCCTTGATATGACAGAGCTTCCTAAAGAAGTCATGGAGCATAAACTTGCCGGACTGGTGGATGATTGTCAGACCTATCTGCACAAAGATATTCGCAAAGAACCCATTCCGATTTTGCCGGGTATCCACTACTTTATGGGAGGCATTCAGGTGGACGAGCGGCACCGCACTTCGATGCGGAATCTGTACGCTGCCGGTGAATGCTGCGCTCAGTACCATGGCGCAAACCGTCTGGGTGGAAATTCTCTTCTGGGTGCGATCTATGGAGGACAGATTGCTGCGGAAACTGCCTGCCGGGAAACAGTCAGTTCCCCCAATATGCCCTGTGCCGAAGAATCCCTTCTGCCCGAACTTTCCCCGGACGCTCAAATGCAGATGAATCGTATTCTGCTGAACGCACTCGGTGTCGTGCGGGATGCACAGACATTGGAAGCGGGCATTCAGGAAATCCGCAAACTGTCTGGCACCCTTCCGCTTCTGGGCTGTGCCATGCTGGAAAGTGCCCTCGCCCGAAAAGAAAGCCGGGGTGCGCACTGGCGGGCAGATTATCCCCAACACAACGATGCCGTTTACTGCAAAACCACCGTGGCACACTGGAACGGGCAGCATATCGCCATCAGCTTTGAATCCATCCCCGAAAGGCGGCATGATTTATGAACTACACCATCCGAATCAAACGACAGGAAAACCCGCAGGCTTCACCCTGCTGGCAGGAGTTTTCCTTTGAGGGAAGTGCGGACACCTCGATTGCTTCGGTGTTGAACGAGCTGAATCACCGCAGCCCTCTGTGCGAAAAGAGCGGAACGGTCGTTTCCCCCATTGCGTGGGAATGCGGCTGCATGATACGCAAGTGCGGTGCCTGTGCCATGCGGATCAATGGTCTGCCTCGTCTTGCCTGTTCCGTTTTTCTGCGGGACTGTAAGGGAAGCGTTGTTACTCTGGAGCCTTTGAGCAAATTCCCACTGGTGAAAGATCTGGTCGTAGACCGTTCCGTGATCTTTGAAGCACTGAAGCGGACAAAGCTGTGGCTGGAAGGAGATGCGTTCCAGACCAGCTATACGCACAGCCAGCGGTATCGATCTGCTAAGTGTCTGCTCTGTGGCTGCTGCTTGGAGGTCTGCCCGAACTTTGACCCGAACAGTGAATTTGCTGGAGCTGTTCTGCCCGTCAACGCTTACCGTATTCTGAACGAAGAACAGGATATTGCCCATCAGACAGAACTCGCAAATGCGTATCGTCAGCTTTATTTTGAAGGCTGCGGAAAATCTCTTGCGTGCCAGGACATCTGCCCAGCCGGAATCCCGGTCGAAGAACTGATGTCACGTTCCAATGCCGCAGCGGTCTGGAAGCGATAAAGTGTAAAAGGGTATGCGGTTTATAGCCGCATACCCTTTTATGCTTAATCTTCTAATCCGTGACTTCCCGCCACATTCTTCAGATACTCCTCTGGTTCGCCGTTCAGAATCAAGTCTGCATAGCCAAGCGGGTCATTGTAGATGAGATAATCTAACTCCAACCTCTGCGCCATGGTCACGTCCAATTCATCCTCGACCCCAGTGCAGTCAATGGAGATCATTCTCCCATCCCGGAGCAGCAGCTCCACGCAGCCGGTATCCATGTTGAAATGGCAGGCTCTTGCATCGTACTTCATGTTTGTGTCCTTTCTGCCTTACGGCACCTTTACAGTTGTGACTTTTGTTATACGGTTCTTCTGATAAGGTTTTGGACACACAGCCGTCGGGAAGGAGCCTTCATTTTGCTTTCCGAAGAAAACAAAAAATCCGAACCCTTCTCCTATCGAGAAAAGGTTCGGATTTTCATGGTTTGGTGCGAGTAGTGATACAGAACTTTTTGAAAACCATCGTAGTACAATTTGTTTTTGAGGTCATCGGATAGCAACTTGCTTGTATTAGTTTTCAATAGGCAGTTGTTTTTGAACAGCGACTGTCTTTTTATTACTTGATTTCCATAAAGTATTCTTTTGCAGCTTGCTTGTGAGCTTTTATTCTATCGCTCGAGTACTCCAAAACAATGGACTGTTTATCGCAATTATCGAAATACTGTTGTACTTTCTTCGCTAGTCTTTTTGTCGAGTCTTTGTTCCATGTAGACGGATCATGTAAAAACCACTTCCACCATTTGAAAAAAAGAGGGTTTTCTCCATCAGGGTGAAATGTTCTGGCAGACTCATGGATAAACACACCAAAAGGAGGTGCTTTTTGTTCTCCCGTAATTGCTTGTATCATAGGCAGCCCAATTAACAAGGAGTTTTTATAGCTTTCATCTGCTGCAAGGTTTGCATTGACTGAATTATCAATATCTTTTCCGTGAATCACTGGCCCATAGGCAATAGAAGCTTTTACAAGGAACTGGTGGTGAAAATCGTTTTCAGAAAGGAATAAATTTCCAAGTTCTGAAAAGATATGGAACATCGCCGTTTGTAAATCGTTAACCGATTTTGATGTAATATACACCCCATCCATAACCGGATACACGTTTATGGCACACTTTTTCTTTTGGATTGCTTCTAGTATTGCCGCATGAAACTTTAACATGAAAATTCCGCAGGTATTGACAGAGTGTTCCATCTTACTTTTAGTTCCCATAATATCAATCCAGCAGACATATTCATTTTGGGTTTCAGGAAATGCCGAGTCGGTTACATAAGGCACAACAATCATCTCCTTTTATCTTATTCTATCTATTTTTTTCAATTATGCAAGTCTTTGTTGGAATGTACCATCAATACGGTTTATTCTAACCTATCTCAAGTACGCGCAGCGTTCACTTCTCCCATCACCGGGAGCAAATGAACGCTGCTTTTTTTGTTTACAACGAAAGGAGGCATCCGTGAAATGGCAGTGTTTCGGGTAGAAAAGAACAGCGGCTACACGGTCATGTCAAACCACCACCTGCGGAACCGGGCCTTGTCCCTGAAAGCCAAGGGCTTACTCTCCCAAATGCTCTCCCTGCCGGAAGATTGGGACTACACCCTGCAAGGACTGGCCCGTATCAACCGGGAAAGCATAGACGCGATACGGCAGGCCATCCGGGAACTGGAACAGACGGGCTACATCCAGCGTTCCAGAGAACGGGATGAGAAAGGGCGGCTGCGCGGCGCAGACTATGTAATCTTTGAGCTGCCGCAGCCCATTCCTGCATCGGTTTCACCTACATTGGAAAATCCAACGTTGGAGAATCCCACGCAGGAAAACCCTACGTTGGAAAATCCAATGCAATTAAATAAAGATAAACTAATTACAGAAAAACAAAAGAAAGAGGGATTAAATACCGATTCCATTTCTATCCATTCCCCAAACCCCTTGCCTTTGGACGAGGACGAGGCAGCGGCACCGCCGCCGGAACGGACAGGAAGCCGAAAGAAAACGGCCTATCAAATCTACCGGGACCTGATTTTGGAGAACATCGAGTATAACACCCTCATCCAAAATCCCCGGATAGACCGGGAGCAGCTGGACGAGATCGTGGACATCCTGCTGGAAACCGTCTGCACCAACCGCAAGTCCATCCGGGTGGCCGGGGACGATTACCCGGCAGAGTTGGTCAAGGCCAAGTTCCTGAAACTGGACAGCCATCACATCGAGTTCGTCATGGACTGCCTGCGGGACAACACCACCAAAGTCCGCAACATCAAGCAATACCTGCGGGCCATGCTGTTCAACGCCCCCAGCACCATCAACAGCTACTATGCGTCCCTTGTGGCGCACGATATGGCGCAGCCCGATTGGGGCCGCCCGCCCAACACCTGACCGAAAGGAGTACCCATCCATGAGAACACTTTACCTGCGGCGGCTGGTGGTTCCACCCTAGCTGCCGCTCTGAATTTTCTGCAACAAGGAGGGATTCATATTGCAGGAAGAAGTCACCCAGAAAACTATTGCCCTGTCCATGAAAACGGGCAAGCTCACCGCCCAAGCGTTGCAAGCTGCCCTGAAAAAATATTTGCAGCACCGGGCCAAGGGGCCAAAGCTGCACCACGGCAAGCAAAGCCTGAAACAGCTGAAAGCCCACGGCGCGGCCCTGACCAACATTGAAATCACGGAAGCGAACATCGGGGCGTTCAAGCCCTGCGCCAAGAAGTACGGCGTGGACTTCACCTTGCGTAAGGACAAGACCACCCAGCCGCCCCACTACATCGTGATCTTCAAGGCCAAGGATACGGACAATCTGGAACAGGCGTTCCGGGAGTTCACAGCCAAAACGCTCTCCAAGGAGCAGCGGCCCTCCATCCGCAAGGTGCTGACCGCAGCCAAGCAGAAAGCGGCCCAGCAGCCGAAACGTGCGAAAGAAAAAATCAAGCAAAGGGAGCTGGAACGATGAAGCCTGAACTAAAAAAACTGCTGGTGCTGAATCTGCCATATCTGCTGTTCGTGTACCTGTTTGCCAAATGCGGGCAGACGTACCGTCTGTCGGCGGGCGCGGATGCTTCGGCCAAGCTGCTGCACCTAACGAGCGGCATCTCCGCCGCCTTTGCAAGCCCGCTGCCCAGCCTGCACCCGTTTGACCTGTGTGTGGGCGTTGTTGGGGCGGTGGCTGTCCGTCTCATTGTGTACAGCAAGGGCAAGAACGCCAAGAAGTACCGCAAGGGTGAAGAATACGGCTCTGCCCGGTGGGGCACCGCCAAGGATATTGCCCCCTACATCGACCCCAAGTTTGAAAACAACATCCTGCTGACCCAGACCGAACGCCTGACCATGACCGGGCGGCCCAAAGACCCCAAGACGGCCCGGAACAAGAATGTGCTGGTGATTGGCGGCTCCGGCAGCGGCAAGACGCGGTTTTACGTCAAGCCCAACCTCATGCAATGCTTTCCCACGTCTGATTATCCCACCTCATTCGTAGTCACAGACCCGAAAGGCACACTGGTTCTCGAAACAGGCCAAATGTTCCAGCGGGCGGGCTACCGGGTGAAAATCCTGAACACGATAAACTTTTCCAAGTCCATGAAGTACAACCCCTTTGTCTATATCCACTCGGAAAAAGACGTGCTGAAGCTGGTGAATACCCTTATCGCCAACACCAAGGGCGAGGGTGAAAAATCAGCAGAAGATTTTTGGGTGAAGTCGGAACGGCTGTTCTACACGGCTCTGATCGGCTACATCTGGTACGAGGCCCCGGCAGAGGAAATGAACTTCACCACCCTGCTGGAAATGATAAATGCCAGTGAAGCCCGCGAGGATGACCCGGACTTTCAAAGCCCGGTGGACCTCATGTTTGAGCGGCTGGAACAGAAAGACCCGGACCACTTCGCTGTCCGGCAGTACAAAAAGTTCTTGCTGTCGGCGGGCAAGACCCGTTCCTCCATCCTGATAAGCTGCGGTGCCCGTTTAGCCCCGTTTGACATCCGGGAAGTGCGTGAACTGATGGAGGACGATGAAATGGAGCTGGACACCATCGGGGATGAAAAGACGGTATTGTTCCTGATTATGAGCGACACGGACACCACCTTCAACTTCATTCTTGCCATGCTTCAAAGCCAGCTTATCAACCTGCTGTGTGACCGTGCGGATGATAAATACGGTGGCCGACTGCCTGTCCATGTACGGCTGATTCTGGACGAGTTCGCCAACATTGGGCAGATTCCCAACTTCGACAAGCTGATCGCCACCATCCGCAGCCGGGAAATCTCGGCATCCATCATTTTGCAGAGCCAGTCGCAGCTAAAAGCCATCTACAAGGATGCGGCCGAAATCATTTCGGACAACTGCGATTCTGTTCTCTTTTTGAGTGGGCGGGGCAAGAATGCCAAAGAGATCTCCGATGCGCTGGGGAAAGAGACCATCGACAGTTTCAACACCAGCGAGAACCGGGGTTCTCAAACCTCCCACGGACTGAACTATCAAAAATTAGGAAAGTCTTTGCCACAATGTCAAGTGATGAATTGGTGTCAAATTATCTATCTTGAAGCTATAAGGGCAATTCAATATAATAAATAGGGATAAGCAATCTATCCGGAAAAAATTTTTATAAAAAATGAAGCCACACTATCTTTTTACAGTGTTCATTCGTTATACATGGTAGAAAGAGAAATGCGCATTGACTTTCAATAACGGGAAAGGAGGATTTCGTGAATATAGATTTTTTGTTGCTACAAAGAATGAAGCGTGGAGACGAAAATGCTTTTAATGTATTTGTTCGCAAATACTATAAGGAAATATTGAACTATTGTAACTATCATTGCCCTGATACATCAACCGCAGAAGATTTAACACAGGAAACTTTTTTGCGCTTTTTCGAGAAATTGTCTGACTACCGTTATATGGGAAAAACCAAAAATTATTTGTATACGATTGCTGGAAATCTTTGCAGGGATTCCTATAAAAAAATCCGAGAAAGTTTGTTAGAGGAACAGTCTTTAGAAATTCAAGATTGTTTACATCCCCCTGAAACAGACGAGCTTCTTAACAGGCTGACGATTAAGGCAGCTCTGGATAGATTACCCGCCGAATTAAGGGAAGTTATTATCTTGTATTACTTTCAGGAACTGAAACTTACAGAAATATCCAGCACCTTACAAATAGGTTTGCCATTAGTAAAATACCGGGTAAAACAGGCAAAAACACATTTAGAAAGACTGCTAAGGGAGGAGTGATTTTGTGAATATTGAAGAACAACTCAAAAGGTATCGGGAAAATCAGAATATTATTCCTGATGAACAGCACATAAAAGAAACCGTAAGAAAATCAATAGAAAGTTATTGCTCCGTTGAGCAGGAAAAGCAACTAACGTATTGGGAATTTTTATGGACAGAGTTACATCTTATACGCAAGCGGTGGTGGCTGCTGCAAATGCTTTTGTTATGGACTGCTGCAACCCTTTTGCCAGATCTTTTAGACAATAGGTATGTGATAAGAATGTTAGGTATGATAGGGGTACTCTTTATTGTTCTGATGATACCGGAATTTTGGAAAAACAAATCTTGTGACTGTATGCAGATAGAAGCGACCTGCCTTTATTCATTGCGACAGATATATGCAGCCAGAATCTTTCTATTTGGAATTGTCGATTTATTTATGATAAGCCTGTTTTGTATCACACTTAGAGGAAGTGTCAATCTCGCGCTATCAGAAATTGTCATCCAGTTTTTGTTTCCAGCCGTGGTGACTGCTTGCATTTGCTTTGGTACGTTGTGCAGCAATAGTCGTGTAAATGAGGGAACTTCTATTATTCTCTGCCTGTTATGGAGCGGAATATGGTGGTTCATTATCAATAACGAAACCATTTACGTTCTCATTACACTTCCGGTTTGGTATGCTTTGTTTGGAACTGCTGTTGTTTTTCTGATTGGTGCAATTTATAAAACCATATTTGATTGTAATAAATTCTGGGAGGTGGATTTAAGTGGAACTACAATTAGTTAATCTGACAAAAGAGTTTGGAAATTTTCGAGCAGTAAACAACCTGAATCTTACGATTTCAAATGGTGTGTATGGTCTTTTAGGTGTCAATGGTGCTGGAAAAACCACTTTAATGAAAATGATATGCTCACTGCTGACCCCTACAAGTGGAAAGATATTATGTGACGGGCAGGATATTGGGGGAATGGGCGGCGAGTACCGGAATCTTTTAGGATATTTGCCGCAGGAATTTGGATTTTATCCGGAATTTACGGTAAAGGATTATCTTTTATACATTGCAGCCTTAAAAGGGATTCGCCCGATTGTGGCAAAGAAAAAAGTAAACAAACTACTTGCACAGGTAGGACTTTCCAAAGCTGCTAATAAAAAAATGCGGAAATTATCCGGAGGCATGAAACGTCGGGCTGGCATTGCACAAGCGATACTGAATGACCCTAAAATTTTGATTTTGGATGAACCAACTGCCGGACTTGACCCCGCAGAAAGAATACGTTTTCGCAATCTAATCAGTGAACTGTCAGAAAACCGTATTGTTATATTATCTACTCACATTGTTTCGGATGTGGAGTATATTGCAAAGGATATTTGGCTTATGAAAGACGGTAAGATTTTGCAGCAAGGGAATTTAGATGAAATCGTATCTTCCATGCCGCAAAAAGTATGGGCTTGTCAGACTTCCCATGAAAAAGCAGCAAAGTTGATGAAACAATATAAAGTATCTAATATGAAATCAGAAAATGGTACTGTTGAATTACGAATTATTTCTGCCAGGCAGCCGCTTGAACATGCAAGACTTGTGCGCCCTAATTTAGAAGACGTCTTTTTGTATTATTTTGGAGAAAAGGGTGGTGACATGGAATGATTCGATTTGAAATAAAAAAGATATTTTCAAAAACTGCAAATAAAATCGGTCTGATCGTATTGCTGGCAGCCATCGCTGTTACTTGCTATTTTGCAATATCTTCCATGGGCTATGTGGATGAGGAGGGGGATACACACACAGGAATTGCGGCAGCAAGGTACTTGCGTGATACAAAAGCGGAATGGGAAGGCCTGATCACAGAAGATGTGCTTCGAGAGGTCATTCGGCAAAATCGGCTAATCAACGAAACCTATCCTGACAGCCCGACAGATATTAAAACCAGCAACATTGGCTATTCCAAAAAACAGGGATTTTCTGATATTAGGGATTTAATTAACTCTGGATTTTCCGAGTTCCGAGAACATAATTACTATCGGGCAGACAGCTTATCAGAGGATGAGGTTGGAAAGCTTTATGATAACCGCATCTTAAATCTGGAGAAATGGCTTAATTCTGATGAAGCAAAAGACCAATTCAGTGAAAAGGAAAAAGCATTTCTGGTTAGTCAATATCAAAAACTGGAGACTCCTTTTTATTATGAATATGCAGGCGGTTTTACTGCTGCTTTGGACTATGCACCCACAATCATTATGCTGACCGTTTTGATTATGAGTTTCTTTGTAGCAGGTATCTTTTCAAACGAATTTGGGTGGAAAGCGGATTCTGTTTTCTTTTCCGCAAGGTATGGCAGAAATAGGGGGACTTTTTCTAAAATAGCGGCTGGGTTGATTGTTATTACCGGAGTTTACTGGTTGGTAATTCTGATATATTCCGCAGTAGTATTTAGTGTTGCAGGTATTGGCGGTGCAAATTGTGTTATTCAGACAAGCTGGGCTTTCTGGAAAAGTTTTTACAATATTACCTATTTGCAGGCATACCTCTTAACCGTGATTGGTGGATATGTGGGAGCATTATTCATTTTAGCTGTTTCCATGCTGGTATCTGCCAAGACACATACAACTGTTTTAGCTGTTACAATTCCATTTGTACTGTTATTCATTCAATCCTTTTTGGGTGGATTTTCAGTATTATCAGATGTATTAGGACTTTTGCCAGACCAGCTCTTGCAGATAAATATGGCAATTAAAACCTTTACTCTTTATGAAATTGGTGGGAAAGTGATAGGATCAGTTCCGATTATTTTAACAATTTATTCCGTTCTATTCCTTATTATTTTACCTGTTCTGTATCAGGTATATCGAAAAACAGAAATAAAGTAAAAAGCGAGTGAAACGCCAACTTGAAACTCTAAGCAATTTATGAGGTATTGATAAGGAAAAGAAAATCAAACAAATATAATAAGCCCATCTGAAAGATAATCTGAACCGGTCCGTAAAAAGTAGACAATAGACAAAAAGCCTCCCCGTGTAGGATAATAGAACTACACGAGGAGGTTTTGCTATGTCCAGAAATATATAAAGATCGACGAGTATGGCAAACAGATTTTAGAGATGAAAGCCCAAGGGAAAACCAGCCGTGAAAGCCATCTACCGCCCCTATCTGGCAAACCCCTGCCCAGAGAATATGCCGATTTTATCCGACCTCCACCAAGCCCTGCTCGACCAGCACTTGCCGGAAGCGGACCGGGTGGCGCAGGCATTAGACCTGTATGTGTCCGGCTCGCTGAATGTTTTTAATCACAAAACGAATGTAGACATCCACAACCGACTTGTGGCCTTTGACATCAAAGAGTTAGGCAAGCAGTTAAAAAAATTGGGGATGCTCATTATCCAAGACCAGATATGGGGCCGCGTCACCCAGAACCGCAGCCAAGGCAGGGCTACATGGTATTTTGCAGACGAGTTCCATTTGCTCTTGAAAGAAGAACAGACCGCTGCTTATTCCGCAGAAATCTGGAAACGCTTCCGCAAATGGGGCGGTGTGCCCACGGGTGCCACCCAGAATGTGAAGGACCTTCTTTCTTCCCCGGAGATTGAGAACATTCTGGAAAACAGCGACTTCATCACGCTGCTGAATCAGGCATCCGGCGACCGCAAAATCCTTTCGGAACGGCTGAACCTCTCCGCAGACCAGCAGAAGTACATCGACAATTCGGAACCGGGCGAAGGACTGCTGATTTTTGAAAACGTGGTGCTTCCTTTTTCCAACCCCATCCCGAAAAACACACAGCTCTATAAGATCATGACCACCCGGCTCAGCGAGGTGGTGGAGCTATGAGCTTAACACATTTCAGCTTGTTTTCCGGCATCGGCGGCATCGACCTTGCCGCGGAAGCAGCGGGGTTTACCTCTGTCTGTCAATGCGAGTGGGCGGCATTTCCCGCCGCTGTGCTGGCAAGCCACTGGCCGGAAGTGCCCCGTTTTCAGGACATCACCACTGTAACAAAGGAGGCTTTCTTTGAAAAAACAGGACTTCGCACCGTCACCCTCATTTCAGGTGGCTTCCCGTGCCAGCCGTTCTCCACCGCAGGGCGGCAGCGCGGCTTCCACGATGAACGCTACCTGTGGTCCGAAATGCTGCGTGTTATCCGGGAATTGCAGCCCCGTTGGGTGCTTGGAGAAAATGTTGCTGGCTTCCTCCGTATGGGGCTCGACAAAACGCTCATTGACTTGGAGCAGGCAGGTTACGATGTTCGGGTTTTCGTATTACCTGCTGCTGCCGTTGGCGCGTGGCACGAACGGAAACGGGTATTCATCATCGGCTCCGCTGCTTCCCACACCCCTTGCCAGCGACACCGGGGATGTGGGCAAGGGGTTGGACATCCAAATCTCTGCGAACGGCAGCTATCGCAAGATGAACAAGGATGGCAAAGCATGGACGGCGCGGCTCTCTCATGTGGTCTACCGCATGACCCCCACCACGCTGGAAAGGCCCTACCTCAACCCGGACTGGGTAGAGTGGCTGATGGGTTTCCCGCGCAAATGGACGGACATTCCCTTTGGGCCGAAGAACCCGCCGACATTCCGCGCCTGACCGAAGAGGTGCCGAACCGCAGCAAGCGGATGAAAACACTGGGCAATGCAGTTTCGCCGCCGCAGGTGTTCCCGATTCTCAAATACATTGCGGACATTGAAACGGGCCGCTGTCCGATGGGAGGTGAAGAACCTTGAAAGAATTGCAGGCAAAAGCCAAAGTCACCCAGACCATGACCCGTGATGGTCTGGTGGTGGAAAATCAAGCGGACGGCACTGTAGAGAATGTTTCCAGTCGGGAAGCGGAACAGGATTACTCAACGGATTCCGAGGGCAAGGCCGAAAAAATTCTGGAACGGGCCGAGGACATCAAGGACGGGCATAAAAATAAAAGGAAAGCGAAAAAGGCAGCAGAAACAGCGGCCACCGCCAAAAGTGAAGATGGTCTGCACCGTTCCGCCGCCCGTCTGGAACTGACCGAAGAAGAAAGGGCAGACCCGGCGTTGCAGCCGTACATCCAAAAGGCGGAAGCGAAAGCCGACAAGCTAGATGCGGCCCGCGCCGCTCTGCCGAAAAAGCGTGTCCCGGTCAAAGAAAAAGTCTACGATGCAGCCAGCGGCAAGGCAAAATCCACCCTGCGGTTTGAGCAGCAGGACAAAGGCCCGCCCAGCCTGAAACCAAACCCGGCCAGCCGCCCGCTGTCGGAAGCATTGCTGTTCGCTCACGGAAAAATCCACGAGGTCGAACACGAAAATGTGGGCGTGGAGGGCGGCCACAAAGGTGAAGAACTGGTGGAGCGTCAGACCGCCAAAGCCATCCGCAGCGGCATCCGGCACCACAAGATGAAACCCTACAAGGCCGTGGAAAAGGCAGAGCGTCAGCTCATGTCTGCCAATGCAGAATACTTTTACCAGAAATCCTTGCGGGACAATCCGCAAATTGCACAGGCGGCCAGCAACCCCATTTCCCGGATGTGGCAGAAACGGCGTATCAAACAGCAGTATGCCAAAGCTGCACGGCAGGCCGGCCAAGCCGCCGCGCAGGGTGCAGCCGCCACCGCAGAGAACGGTTTCCGGGTAACGAAGCTGGCGGCCGAGGGCAGCGAACGGGTAGCCGAATTTGCGGCCCGGAACTGGAAAACCATTCTGATCGTGGCGGTGTTCGGTCTGCTGGCTCTGCTCCTGATAACGGGGTTGCAGTCCTGCACCGTGATGGCGGGCACAGCAGGAACCGGCGTGACGGCATCCTCTTACTTTTCCAAGGACAAGGATATGCTGGGTGCAGAGAAAGCCTACGCCAAGCTGGAACAAAAACTGCAACGGTATCTCGACACCTACGAGGCCACCCACAACTACGATGAATACCATTTTTATCTGGACGAAATCGAGCATGACCCCTATGTGCTGATCTCGATTTTGTCCGCGCCCCATGATGGCGTTTTTACATTGGCCGAGGTGCAGGGCGAACTTGAAATGCTCTTTGAAAAGCAGTACATCCTGACCGAGACTGTGACCATGCAGATACGTTACCGTACAAAAATGATGGTCATTATTGGCCCGTATGGTGTGCCGCAAGTTATCACCTACCAAGAACCGTATGAATACTACATCTGCACGGTCAAGCTGAAGAACAAGGATTTATCTCATCTGCCTGTGGAAGTACTGACCGAGGAACAGCTTAGTGCCTATTCGCTCTATATGCGCACGCTGGGCAACCGGCCGGATTTGTTCGGGCAGGCACAGTACCCCAATGCGTCCACCATCAAGCAGCCCACCTACTACGATGTTCCCCCGGAAGCTCTCAAAGATGATAAGTTCGCTGCCATGATGGAGGAAGCAACCAAGTACATTGGCTACCCGTATGTGTGGGGCGGCAGTTCACCCAGTACCAGCTTTGATTGCAGCGGCTACATTTCGTGGGTTCTGAATCACTCCGGCTGGAACGTGGGCCGTCAGACCGCACAGGGCCTTTACAACTTCTGTACTCCTGTTTCGGCCGCACAGGTCAAACCGGGCGACCTTGTGTTTTTCAAGGGAACCTACGATACCCCCGGCGTGAGCCATTGCGGTATCTATGTGGGCAATTCCATCATGCTGCACTGCGGCGACCCTATCTCTTACACAAACCTCAACTCAAAATATTGGCAGGAACATTTTTACAGCTATGGGCGTTTACCGTGACGCCAGAAAGGATTTTGTATGGCAAAAAGACTTTCCCGCATTGAGCGCGACATCGAACGGCTCAAAGAAAAAATCAGCGAATACCAGCAGCAGTTGAAAGAACTGGAAGCTGCAAAGACCGAACAGGAAAATCTGCAAATCATTCAGCTGGTGCGCAGCATGAATATGAAGCCGGACGAGTTTGCGGCCTTCCTGCGCAGCGGTGCGCTGAACGCTGCGCCCACCGTTACCCCGTACCACAAACAGGAGGATGCCGCCGATGAAACCTGATTGGAACCGCCGTTTTGCAGCTGGGCTGCTGGCTATCCTGCTCTGCCTCTGCTCCTTTTCCATGCCCGCTTTTGCAAGCGGCTCTGACCCTGCCCCGGAACCTCTGCCGGAGATTATCGAAGAAGAACCCACCACGGGCGGCATGGAGCCGGAGGGTGTGCCCATCACGCCCAAGGGCAATGCAACACTGGTGGATGATTTCTACGGGGACAAACAGCTTATCACAGTGACCACCAAGGCCGGGAATTATTTTTACATTCTCATTGACCGTGCCAACGAGGACAAGGAAATGTCCGTTCACTTCCTGAACCAAGTGGACGATGCCGACTTGCTGGCCCTGCTGGATGAAGAACCGCAGGACACCGAGTTCTGCACCTGCACGGTGAAATGTGAGGCCGGAAGTGTCAACGAAAACTGCCCCTTGTGTGAAAAGAGCCTGCGCAACTGCACGACCCCGGAAGCAGTCAAAACCGATACCGAAACGCCGCAGGAAAAGCCGAAGTCCAACATGGGCAGTCTGATGATCCTGCTGGTGCTGGCTTTGGCTGGCGGTGGCGCGGCACTCTATTATTTCAAGTTCCGCAAGCCCAAGGCCGACACCACCGGGCACGATGATCTGGACGAATACGATTTTGGCGAGGACGAGGATGCAGACGAGGAACCGGCTGAAATCGAAATTCATTCGGAGAATGGACAGGAGGATGAAACATGAGCTTTCAGCTGGTGATCGCCGAAAAGCCCAGTGTGGCCCGTAGCATCGCCGCCGTGATCGGGGCCACTGAAAAGCAAAACGGCTATTGGCAGGGCGGCGGGTATCTGGTCAGCTGGTGCATCGGGCATCTGGTGTCCTTTGCAGAGGCGGGCCAGTACGATGAAAAATACTGCAAGTGGCGGTATGAGGATTTGCCCATCCTGCCCCAGCCGTGGCAGTTCGTCGTCCCGGACGAAAAGAAACAGCAGTTTGAAGTTCTGCGTGCCCTGCTCAACCGCCCGGATGTGGACAGTGTGACCGCCGCAACCGACGCAGGCCGGGAGGGAGAACTGATTTTCCGTCTTGTCTACCAAATGGCCGGCTGCACGAAACCTGTGAAGCGGCTCTGGATTTCCAGCATGGAGGATGCTGCTATCCGGGAGGGCTTCGCAAACCTGCGCCCGGATTCGGACTACGATGCGCTATACCAATCGGCCCTCTGCCGCGCAAAGGCGGATTGGCTGGTGGGCATCAATGCAACACGGCTGTTTTCGGTGCTGTACCATAAGACCCTGACCGTGGGCCGGGTGCAGACCCCGACACTGAAAATGCTGGTGGACCGGGATGCAAAAATCCTGCGCTTCCAGAAAGAAAAGTATTATACGGTCGGCATCCAGTCCGGCAGCCTGAAAGCGGACAGCGGACGCATTGCGGATGCAGAAACCGCAAATTCTCTCAAAGAAAAATGCACAGGTGCAAATGCAGTCTGCACGTCCATTCGGCGAGAGAAAAAGGCGGAACAGCCGCCCAAACTCTATGACCTGACCACCTTGCAGCGGGAGGCAAACCGCCTGTTCGGCTTCACGGCAAAGCAGACCCTTGACTATGCCCAGCAGCTTTATGAAAAGAAACTGCTGACCTATCCCCGCACGGACAGCCAATATCTGACCGAGGACATGGGCCAGACGGTACAACATCTTGTGTCTGATCTGCTGGGGCTGCTGCCCTTTGCCCAAGGACTTGCGCTGACTGCGGAAGTGGGCCGGGTACTGAACAGCAAAAAGGTATCGGACCACCACGCCATCCTTCCCACAGCCGAATTTGTAAAACAGGGCTTCACCGGCCTTGCCGAGAGTGAATGCAAGCTGATGAACCTTGTCTGCTCCAAGCTGCTCTGCGCCGTGGCTGCACCCCATGAGTACGAAACTGTGACTGCTGTGTTCTCCTGTGCAGGAAACGAGTTCACCGCCAAGGGAAAGACCGTGCTTGTCCCCGGCTGGAAAGAGATCGACCAACGGTTCCGCTCCACCATGAAAGCAGACGGCGAAGAAGAAGCGGAAAGCCTGAACACCCTGCCGGAACTGGCCGAGGGGCAGAGTTTTTCCGTGACGGCTAACGTTTCGGAACGCTTCACGTCCCCGCCGAAAGCCTACACCGAAGATACGCTCCTGTCAGCAATGGAGCGGGCCGGAGCCGAGGATATGCCGGAAAACTCAGAACGCAAGGGGCTGGGTACTCCGGCCACCCGTGCGGCGATTCTGGAAAAGCTGGTGCAAATGGGCTTTGTGCAGCGCAAGGGCAAACAGCTTGTCCCCACCAAGGACGGCATCAATCTGGCGGTGGTTCTGCCGGAAAGCCTGACCTCTCCCGCCCTGACCGCCGAATGGGAAAACCGCCTGACCGAGATTGCCAAAGGCAAGGCAGACCCGGACGAGTTCATGGCCGAAATTGAAGCGCAGGTGCGCCAGCTGGTCAAGACCTATTCTTGTATCAGTACAGATAAGCAAAACTTGTTCCAGTCAGAACGGGTTATTATCGGCAAGTGTCCCCGGTGTAGTGAAAACGTCTACGAGGGCAAGAAAAACTTCTACTGCGGAAATCGTGGCTGTCAGTTCGTAATGTGGAAGAATGACCGCTTCTTTGAGCAGCGCAAAAAGGCGTTCACACCGAAGATCGCCGCTGCTCTGCTCAAAAACGGTAAGGCAAAGGTCAAGAGCCTCTATTCCGAAAAGACAGGCAAAACCTATGATGCAACGGTGCTTCTGGCAGATACGGGAGGCAAGTACGTCAATTACCGGGTAGAGCGCAAAGAGTAAGGCAAAAATACGAGGGCCGGTTATGGTAAGGTGAAGCATTCATTTTGCCATAACCGGCTCTCTCTATCCGTAGGATAGCAAAAAAGGAGTGTGACCAAATGAGCGAATTGTTTTCCATCCAGCTGCAAAATCGGCAGCAGCAAGGCAGGGATGGCATCTGGCTGGACCTGCCCACTACAACCGAACAGGTACAAGCGGCCCTGCGGCAAATCGGCATTTCGTCCGATAATCCGCAGGGCCTTTTCATTTCCGGCTATTTTGCCGAGGAAGAAAAGCGTTTTGCCATCCCCTACAACATGGTGCTGGCATCCAATGTGGACGAACTGAACTTTCTGGCATCACGACTGGAAACACTCTCTACCGGGGAACGCGCAGAACTGAACGCCGCCTTGCAAGCCCCGCAGAGTGAGCTTTTCAGCATCGGGAGAATCACCGACTTTCCCGAAAATGTGGACTACTATGTGCATCTGCCGGATGTGCACGGGCCTGCCCAGCTAGGAGATTACTACCTGAATCGCTCCGGCATGGTGGATATGCCGGAAGAATGGAAAGGCGGCATCGACACGGCACAGTTTGGCCGGTATGTGGCTCAGCAGGAACAGGGTGCGTTCACCCAGTACGGCTACCTTGTCAAAAGCGGGGACGAGTGGCAGAAAGTCCACGAGGGCCAGCCCGTGCCGGAGGAATACCGGGTACTGTCCTTTCCTGTGCCGGAAGTCATGCGGGATGCAGCCAATATCCCGCCGCCTGTTCAACCTGAAACAGAACCGCAGAAAGTTATTCCCATTATCCTGAACGGTAAGGACAGCGCAGAACGGATGAAAGAAATCACGGACCGGCTGGAAACAGGGATTCAGCAGTTGTTCGACAGCGACCGCTACAAAGCCTACCTCACCACGATGGCAAAATTCCACAATTACAGCTTCAACAACACCTTGCTGATCGCCATGCAGGGCGGGCAGCTGGTGGCGGGCTTCAACAAGTGGAAAGACACGTTCCATCGCACCGTGAAAAAGGGCGAAAAAGGCATCAAGATTCTTGCTCCTGCGCCGTACAAGGTCAAGCAGAAGATGGAAAAGCTGGACGAACAGGGCAAGCCGATTCTGGACAAGGACGGCAAGCCGCTGACGGAAGAAAAGACCGTGCAGATTCCGGCGTTCAAGGTGGTGTCTGTGTTCGATGTCAGCCAGACCGAGGGCGAGCCGCTGCCGTCCATTGCCGTGGATGAACTGTCCGGCAGCGTGCAGGACTACCAAGATTTTTTCAAGGCGTTGGAGCAGGCATCCCCGGTGCCCATCGGGTTTGAGGACATCGAGGGCGGCGCGCATGGGTACTTTCATCTGCTCGACAACCGCATTGCCATCCAAGAGGGCATGAGCCAGTTACAGACCATCAAGACGGCCATCCATGAGATTGCCCATGCCAAGCTGCACACCATCGACCCGAACACCCCGGAACAGAGCAACCGCCCGGACAGCCGCACCCGCGAGGTGCAGGCCGAAAGCGTGGCCTATGCCGTCTGCCAGCACTACGGGCTGGACACATCCGAGTATTCCTTTGGCTATGTGGCTGGGTGGAGTTCTGGTCGGGAACTGGCGGAGCTGAAAGCCTCTCTGGAAGTTATCCGTAGCGCGGCCCATGAGCTGATCTCTGCGCTGGACGAACATCTGGCAGAACTGCGCCAGCAGCGGGAAGCAGACCTTTCCAACGCACAGGAAGCCGCATTTGCATTGGATAACGGCAACACCTTGTTTATCCAGACCTGCGATTCCGGCTATGACTACACCCTGTATGGCCCGGATAATAAGGCTCTGGACGGCGGCCAACTGGACGCACCCGGTCTGACCCTGCCGGATGCCGGAGAGGAAGCTCTTGCTCTGCTGGGGCAGACAGTCAAGGTGTCGGAAGTTTTGTTGGGCGACAAGCTGGCAGCGTTCCAAGAGGCAGCAGAAAAAGCGAATGAAATTCCCGCACCCGTTAAAATTCCAGACCCCGCCGCAGAGCCCACGGTCACAATTCTGTGGAGTGAAAGTGACAAGCTGCAGGACGGCGAAACCATGCCACTGTCCGTGGCAAACCGCGTCTTTGAAGAACTGGACACCGCCCAGCACACGGAACGGGAAAAGGATGGTTACGAGGGCGGCTGGTACGACAAGACCGCGTTCCGCATTGACTTTACCCTGAACGGCCAGCCCGACAACTACGAGGGGCGGCAGGATTTTGGTGACGGGGACGGCTCCCTGATTCAGCACATCCGGAGCTACCACGAATACTACGCCAAAGACGAGAACTGGAAAAATTTTGTTCTGCACAACAAGGGCCCGGAAGCATGGGTACAGGACAAGGCAGAGCGGGAAATGGTGCTGACCGAGTTTATCCCGTACCTCAAACAGCATTGCAATCTTTCCGCTATGGAGCAGACCGCCACCACTGCTTTGCGGGAGGAACAGAACATTTCGCCGGAACAGACCGTCTATTACAACGCGGTTGTGACCTATGTGCAGGACTGCCGCCCGCTGCTCAACCAAGGCCAATACAACTTGCCGGAACCGCCCAAGCTGGCTGACTTTGACCAGAGCTTGCAGGACTACAAGGCACAGGTGCAGGCCGAGATCGCGCAGGAAGCGGCCGCTGCCGGAATGACCGTAGAGAAATACGCGGCAGCAGGATTTGAAGCACCGCAGCAGGACAGCTTTTCCATCTACCAGCTGCGCAATGAGGATTCCACTCACGATTACCGTTTTGAGCCATACGACCGCCTGCAGGCCGCTGGCCGGACTGTGGACAAGGCCAACTACGCAGAAGTTTACTCTGCGCCGCTGACTGCTGGCACCACGTTGGAGGACATCTACCGCACATTCAATGTTGACTATCCGGCAGATTTCAAGGGACACTCACTGTCTGTTTCGGATGTGGTGGTGCTGCACCAGAATGGGCAGGACACCGCCCATTACTGCGACAGTGTGGGCTTCCAGCAGGTGCCGGAGTTCTTACGGGAAAATCCGCTGCGCACCGCAGAACTTTCCACCGAACAGAACGAAAATATGATTGACAGTGTGCTGAACAATGCGCCCTCTTTAGGTGAGTTGGAAGCCAAAGCAAAGGCCGGAGAACAAATTTCTCTGACGGACCTTGCCGCCGCAGTCAAGGCCGAGGAAAAGGCACCGAAAGCCAAGAAGTCCCGCGCCGCAAAAACGAAAAAACCGTCCATCCGGGCACAGCTGGATGCCGCAAAAAAGGAGCAGAGCAAGCAAACGCCGCCACGGGAAAAGACAAAGGAATTGGAGGTATAAGCCGTGCAAAAATTTGAAAATGTGGATGTGATCGCTGCGCTGGAAGCCATTATGCACCAGAACACCGCATACTATCAGAGCGATTTTGCCTTTGACATCAAGATGCTGCGGAAAGCAACCCGCAGCGACCAGCCGGAAGATAAGCTGCTGTTGTGGCTGTCCCGGCCTTCTGGAACATTCTGCTTCCGGGAACGGGACGTGCTGCTCAAAGACACCCAAACCTACAACACATGGAAATTCTGCGGCGAGCAGACCCACGACAGGATTCTTGCCTATGCGGTGGAGCTGACCGGCGCAGCCAACGGAACCGTGCAAGGCAATCTGTATGAATTGGACTATCAGCAGCATTTCCAGCACATCCGGGAAGCCGCCCTGCCCGTGGGTGCCAACCGTCTGATCTACGAAAGCGGGATGCGGGAGATTGACCCGAAAGAGCATTTCGACAGTCGCCCGGACAAATATTTCGGAGAGTTCGTGCGGTATGAAATGCAGCCCCGTGACCCGGAACTTCTGCAAGCGGCCATCCGTCAGGAGCAACGCAGCCGGGAACCTGCACGGCCCAGTGATTTCAAAGAACATCTTGCAGCACTACACGCAGGGCTGATCGAGGCCGAGGCCCAGCGTATCGCAACCGATATAAAGCGGTTGGCGGCTCCCAACAGCCCGGACAAGAATCATTTTATGGTGGAGGTATCGCCCTATTTCACCAAGCTGGCATCCAGCCGGGACACGGATCGGCTGATTGCCATGCTGCCGTACAAATCCCTGCACCTGTCCGGCGTGAAGGACCGCTTCGGTATCTACGCGCTGGTTGACAAAAACGAGAACCGGGACAAGGGCATCTGCAAGCCCCGCACTTCCGTCCGCAAGCAGCTTTCCGAAACAAAACAGGCCGCCAGCCCGAAAAAGGCAGCGGCCCGCAGCAAGCAACACGAAATGGAGGTCTGACGCATGAATTTCAGCGTAGAAGAAGAAAATTTGATTTGTATGTACCACGCTTCTGACCGCCGCCGGACGATGGCGCGGATGCTGGCCGCCCTGCCGGATATGGACACGGAAATGCGGCGGCTGGCAAACGGTGTTATTGCAAAGTTGGAGCACATGACCGATGCTGACTTTGACGGACAGAGGTTTGATTTCACGGGTGAATAATACCGCCAGCTTGACAGCCACACATTATTTTTAATCAAAGTAATGTGCCGTTGTCAACACAGAAACAGCCGGACACGGTAGCCTTGTGGCTGCTGTGTCCGGCTTCTTATATTCACCCTTTTATTTTATACACAATTATGGTAAACTAAACAAAGAAAGGGTGTGATCATGTGTATCTTTCGTTAAAACAGCATGATTTATTTCGTACTCTCTTAATGGGGTTTGAAGTTCCGTTTAGATCGTATATTGCTGATGTTGTAATATCTCATTACCCTGCATATATAGATTTTTCAACGGAATTAAACAACCGTAAGGCCACACTATCATCAGCAGACCCAATTTTTTTGCGAGATAAACTTCCCAACAGCTGCACAGAAAAGAATTGTGCAAAATTATATGCTCGCTTTGTTACAGCTAATCAAAATCGCCATGTAGATGTCATTACTTCTGATAATGATGTGCCAATGGTGGGACATCTAAATATTGTCACGTTTGCATTTCAAAACCTTTTTGCTGACCTTTATCTTTTATTTGGTGAGTATCATGACTATTGTGTTTTGGCTGAAAAATATAGATATGCCCGGAACAAACTTGATCACCCGGATTGCAAAACACTCGAAGACACTGATTTGATTCCCGTTTTGGCTTTTACGAAAGATATTATCAATTTCTTGGACAACGGTTACTTTTCTCGAAAGACCAAGGAACAACTTCTTGTTGAAATAAGTGTCTTACAAAACAGGAAAATTGAAATTCCTGTAAAATGCCATAACTTTTCCAGTATGCCGTATACTGAATCTCGTATCGTCTGTCGTGAAAATGAAATTGAACGTCTCAAAAAATTTATCTGCGGAAATCCCGGAGATTTGCGTAAGCAACACTCTTGTTGTGTGTACGGGTATGGTGGTGTAGGAAAAACCGCGCTGGTACTAGAAGTTGTAAAGCGAATCGTTCAGGATATTTGGGATGAAAACACATTAAATGATTATCTTCCTTCTTATATTCTGTTCTTTTCAGCTAAAAAACAAAAATTGGAGATTGCATCGGCAAACGGCAGGATAATCGAAAGCCCTATACACAAACGCTTTGAAAACTTAGATGACTTAAGGAATCTCATTCTAAACAATCTTCAAATTTCCGATTTCAAGAATTTCCATGACGAGGGAATCATTATTGTTGATAACCTCGAAGCAATATCAGAAGATGAGCGAATAAACATCAAACATTTTATTGATGCTCAAACACCAGCCGAAATGCAATTTCTTCTTACCTCCCGTAATAGTGAAGACTATGAGGTGAATTTTAAACTCTCTGGATTTGAAAAAGAGAGTGGAATAACCTTTGTAAAGGAATATATATCGGAAAACTGTTTAGACCTAAATTTAGACGCTTGTGAAATTGAAGAACTTCTAACATTAGCTAAAGGAAACACACTCGTTTTGGTTCTTTGTCTACGCAGACTTAGTCAAAATTTGTCAAGTATAAGTGGCCTTCAAACTGAATTTTCAAGTATAAATGCTTGGAAGAACATCCGAAATGGGTTGAAACGTTTTCCGGGTAACGCTTATGAAGTTATTAGTGAATTTATGTTCAAAGATACCTTCGAGGAAATTGAGAAAGTTTTTTCTAACGACTGTGAATTGTTTTATCGAATCTTAAAAATATTTGCAGTTAGCCAAAATGATGGCATAGACCTGAACACAATCTGTCTGTTGTCTAATGAACCCTATCCACGTGTTGAGGCTGTTGCAGATACTCTCTGCAATTATCTAATTCTTGAAAAAAGTGGTGACCAATATAGTTTAAATAATTTTGCGGAAAAGTATATTATAAATCGCTTTATGCCCGATGCCACTACTTTTGACTCTGTATCAACGGAAATACGCCAGCGTGAAACTCAAGTTCAGCAAGAACTTGATGAACTAAACCGTGATATAAATAGTCGAAATGAACTAGCTAAAATTTTAAATGACTGGCATATAGTTTCGGGCAGCGATCGAATTGCTGCAGCAAGATTGTATAGGCTATATGGCGAAGCTGACTATGAGTGTAAGAAAGACAGCAGATTTAAAGCTCAATCTATCCTCGAAGATGTTATTAGAGAAAGCAAAAATGCAGAGGCGATAACGGCTCATCCTTATATTAAATTTCAAAAATCAAGAATTTTGCAGGTAATTGATCGCGCAGGTGTTTTACCCGAACGTCATACAGATGAAATTATTGATGGTTTTAGAAATGCAATATTTGTCATTAAAACGGTTGAGCAATTTTCAGATATACAAAATACGAAGTCATACGCTTCGTTACTATGGCTGTTCGGACAATATTTGGCTGAAATAAATAAAAATTTAGAAGCCATTCGCTATTTGGAAGAAGGTGTTGACGCTTTTGAGGCTATGAAAATCTTCGACAAAGAATATTATCAATGCCTTTCTAAACTTGGTAGTGTTTACCTTGATTATTTTGAGGAAGATAAACTTGCTCGAACAAAGTATTTGGTACTGGCAAGGACTATAAACAAAAAACTTCAACCATCTTTTAAGAACTTGGGTGAATCTAAAGTTTTCGCAACGATGCTAAGAAAGCGTGTTGAAAAATATAACAAATTAAGCGTATAATACAGAATCCCCACTCTGGTGTTTATCCAGAAGTGGGGATTTTTCATGTCAACAACTTATTACATCATTACTTTTTGCATAATCGAATAGATAGCATTGCAGGTATCATCAAAAGAAATATCCTTTGCATAGTCGTATTCCCTGCTATACTTGTTCCATTGCTTACGGAGTATATCGCTCCCCCGGATTTCCTGCATAATCTCCGGGTACTGCGTTAAGATTTTAGAACTGCCGCGTTTTCCCGTTGTCCGTTCCAGTGCCCGCCGCAGCGTTGCCTTATCGCACTCGGCTCCGCGCAGGGCGTACAGAATATAGATGTCGTAGTAATCTCTCGGACGGGTGTTTGCAATGTTGCGGGACAACACGGTTTCCAGCTTTTCAGCCAGAACTGTTTCAAGATTGTAGGCCAGAACGCTGATCGTGCGGTCATCGAACAGCATTGAAAAGGTGTACTCGATTTCGCGGGGCGTTATCATATCGCCAGTGGTGATATCCACCGTCAGCGGAACGCTGATCGGCGGGTAGTTGGCTTTCAGTGATACCCGGATTCCGGGATAATCGTCTGTTTCCCGAATATCCGCAACGCCCACCACTTCAAACTGCACATCATCGTCAATCTGGACTGCACACACATCTTTGAAAATAGAAAGGATAGCTTCATGGGTCAGTGTAAAGCCCTTGATAGTCGTATCCAAATCCATAGTGGCCCGTGTGTCCAGACCAACGATAGCCGAAACCAGAAAACCGCCTTTGATGATGAAGTTATGCTTATACGGTGAAAGCGAAATGCGTTCCAGCAGTCTTTCCAGCATATAGTTCTGCATCACAAGCTGCGCGGAAATATGCTTCTCGGCTGCTTTCTTCTTGATATAGGCTTTTAACTGCATCGGATTTTTTGTAATCATAGTAAAATCTCCATGTAGCGCAGAACCTTGGGCTTCACACGAAGTCGTTCTGCGTACTGCATCAATTTGTGAATGTCTTTGTCTTTGGATGCGGCGTAACGTTTCATGGCCGCGCCCACAATTTGAATATCACTCCCGCTGCCGCGCAGGATGTCGCACAGCGTCCGTTCCAAATCGTAAACACGAATGGGATTGCCGGATGGCGATTGGATTTCAATAATACCGAAGTCATAATTTTCTGGAATAGCTCGTTTGACGATCAAATCTTCCTGCTTCAAGGACAGTGCATTGTAGCCCTTGGGAAAAGTCATCGTGTACCTTGCCGGAGTGCGGTCAGAATAGCCCAGCAGATAGAGTGCGGTATCATGCGAGTAGATACCTCTGCTGTACTTCCGCTGCAACAGGTAAAAATCATCTTCCCATGCGCTGCTCTGTACATACAGACCACGCCCGAAACGGTACAGTTCCCCGCTCTCGACAAAATCATGCAGATAGCCCCGATGTAAGCCGGCTTTCGTCAGCTGTGCGGCCGTAATGATGCCATTGGGGGCAGACTGCACCATTTTTTCTACTTTGCCCATGTTGTTCATGCTATCACCTCACTTGACATTCACACATTATATTATAGAGAAATAATGTGTGTTCGTCAACAGTGAATTGACAGTCGCACATTATTTTGGTTAAAAGTAATGCGTCATTGTCAAGCAATGCTCACAGGGTCTTGTCCCTCTCCTGCCTATGATTCGAGAACAGAACACCGTCCACATTCTGCTTGATGATGCCATACTCCTGCATCTGGCGTTTGGCTTCGGTGTACTGTCGTTGCAGCTGGTCTTTCTGCTCGGCCAACTGCTTATATTCGGCTTTCAGTGCGTAAAGGTCGGGCAGCTTTTGGAAGCCCTGCTCTTTCAGGGCCTTGGCTGCGGCTTCATAGAGAATCAGGGAGCCCTCGTGCTTGCGCCGGAACTGCTTTTTGTCAGCGGCCCGTTGGTACTCCTGCACCAGTGGACGCAGCTCCTTACAGGTGGTGAAATCCTTTATTAGTACGGCCATTTCAGCAAGTCGGCGCTCTGCTGCTTTCAATGCGGCGGCAGCTTCGGTGCTGGCGGCGGTGATCTCGGCCACCCGGCTTTCCAAATCCGGGTAGCTTTCGATTTCATGCTCGGTCAGGAAGTTCAGCGTCCGGGCCGCCTGTTTCAGATTGTGGAGTTTTGCCCACTTCTCATACCCTGCGGACTGCTGGGCCTTGATGCTGTTCTCCAAATCAATCCGCAGCGAAATTTTGCGGTTTTCTTTGGGCTTCCGCTCCACGAACCGCCCTTTGATGCGTTCGATGATGGCTTCCTCGGTGTAGGCTTCGCCCAGCGTTTTGCAGCGGGTGAACCGTTCCTGTCCGGGCGCACGGAACGAAACATACTTGCCACGCTTGGCCTCGTAGCCCTGCTCCTGCAGGAGCCGCAGAAAATCGTCAAAATCCTTGGCCTGCGGGATGGCTGCATCTATGGCAGCTTTCAGCTTCGCCTTCCAGCTTGTACCCTTGCGGTGTGCGTCCCACTCGGCATAGCTCTTGCCCCGGTCTTGACCGGGCATCACCACGGACAGGCCGTATTCCTTGCATAGCCGATCGCTAGTGCGCCGGATGTAGGCATAACTTTGTCGGTTGGAAACATACTTCCGCTGGTTCACCATGTCCACTGCACAAAAGATAATGTGGTTGTGGACGTGCCCCTTGTCAATGTGCGTGGTCAGTACATACGGGTATTTGCCTTGCAGGACTTCATCTGCAAGCTGCCGACCAATCTCGTGGGCTTGCTCCGGTGTGGTTTCGCCCGGCGCAAAAGACTGTATCAGGTGGTGGGCCAGATTGTTGCCTTTCTGCATGGCCTGCGAGAGCAGTAGTTCAAACTCGATGTCGGCGGTTTCGTAGGAGCAGGCAAAGGAGGACACCAGCATTTTTTCGTCCGTCTTGGCCGGATTCTCGATGTAGTCCAATGCCTTTTTCAGCGTTGACTTGATAGGATGTATCTTTGTAACTGCCATATCTGCGCCAATGCTCCCTTGATGTCCGCAACGTCTTGTGTGTACAGCGGCCCCATGCTGTTCAGCCACCGCGCAATCTGATTGACGTTGACGCCAATCTTCTGCAATTCGGCGGTCTGCGCCCGGATGTCGGTGGTGTCGATGTGGACAACATAACCATCTATCAGCATCTTCCGGGCGTAGGCAGAAAAATTCCGTGTGTGCAGCAAAGCCATCTTCTGCCGGATAAGTTCCTGTTCCTCCGGCGTCACGGGAACACGCAGAACAATTTTTCGGGTTCGGTTCGTCATAGTTTCACCTCGTTTCTTGGGGGTCTGGGGTACTCCCCAGCAAGCATTTCTGCCGGGAGTGGCTACACTCCCTATGCTTGCTACGTTACATCTCCCCACTACTATGACACCACAACACCCCCGTTTTGCCCGCAAAATGCAAAAAAAAAAAATAAGAGGACGCTTTTGCATCCTCTCAATGACCGTGCATGACAATCAGACACACACGGGCTCTTTTTCCTGTTCATGGATTCGTAAGGCACCGTCAATGGCACCTTCTACGATAGGTAAGTATTCTTCCGGGCAAAGCTGCAGCTTGTGGCTGACCCGCTGACGTTCCGCACTTTCTTCCCGCATGAGTTCCGGGTTGAAGTACCGCTCCACGGGCAGACCACATATTTTTATCAGCTGAATCACCACCGGCAGGCTGGGCAGCGTGCCTTCGTTTTCGATGTTCGCAAGATACCGGCTGTCACAATGTATCATGTCAGCCAGCGCACTGCGGGAAAGTTGTTTTGCCTTTCGAGCTGCCTTGACATCCGCTCCGAACGTTTCAAAGCCGGGACAGTCCTCAATTTTCGCCATTCTGCATCACCCATATACATTTTATAGTTCATGAGCGATTGGCGAAATGTTGCTATGTCCGTTCTGTCTACATTTTATAATTCATAATCCGGGGCTGCGCACCTAGTTTATCAGATACCAAGCAGCTTTCAACAGTTGGTCATTACAATATTGCATGAATCAAACTCTCAGTACCTGCAATTTCTGCTTCAACAATATATTTAGTTCGTTCAATATTAGCTTTTGCAATGGAAGGTATGTCGTCTTTTATGACTGTTATCTGCTGCTCAATTCCCTCAAGATAGCTATTTAATATTTTCAAACGCTGTGAAAGCAGACTTTGCGGATCATCTAACGCATCAATAAAAAATGCGGCAATCGAGAAAATGTTGGTATCATAGTCGAAGGACAAAATTGATTGCTGTAATGTTGCCACAAATTCTTGTTTCCCTTTGTCTGTAAGCGAGTAAATCGTCTTGTCGGGCATATTTCCATCCTTTTCAACGCTGCCATAAATATATTCTTTTTTCTCTAAGACTTTTAGTGTAGCGTAGACTGTCGAATTGGCGATGTTGTACCAACGATGAACATTCATGATTTGTAGTTGCTTGATAATTTCATATGGATTAAGCGGTCTTTGATTGATCAGACCCAATAACATAGTAGCAGATTTCGAGAGCATAACGCATACCCCTTGACTTTAGTTTCAAGTTGTAGTACTCTATATATAGAGTACTACAACATTATATTATAACTGTACCACAGTTATAATCAAAATACAAGGGGGAGTAAAATGCCGCAACTAAATAAGGGTGGAAAATATGTATTTGGACTTTCTGCCATCAGCAATAGGCGAGAAATACTTTTTCCGGCAGAGACTCTTGAACAATATCCCGTTCAAAAAGAAGGACGCATTATTATTTTCACGGGGAGCAAAATCACGGGCGGATTTTGCGTGACCAGCAAACAATTACTTGGGCAATCAAAATTGAAGCATATATTAGATGATTGTCCCGCATTGTCACAGTACACGATTGATGAAGGAGAATTCGTTCGCTATAAAGGACGAGGCTATACTTGGCTGCATATTTCTCAAAACGGTGTTGTGAGGCTGCCCGAAAACACGATGCGATATTTGAATCTTTCCTGTGGGGATATTCTCATGTCGATTAAAAGCAGTGACATCGCATTTACAATGGGAGCAAGAGGGCCGCTTATGGACAAAGTACATTCTTACCCCGGTCATATCAAGGAATATCGGGTTACTTGCTGCGGGCAATAAGGATATGAGTCATATTGAGTGGGTATTATGTCCTGTCTGCGGCAGTAAAACACGATTAAGAATCCGCAGCGATACCATTCTTGAAAATTTCCCATTGTTTTGTCCCAAATGCAAGCATGAAACTTTAATCGCAGTTCGACAACTAAATCTATCCATCGTGCAAGAGCCAGACGCTAAGACGCAGAGCCGATAACACAGAGAAAAAACTCCGATGTTATCGGCTCTGTTTTCACTTTTTCTGTGATTCCCTCGGTGGAAGAAAAGGAAAATGCTACTGGGTAGATGGCTTAATAAGAGGGCCAACGAAAAAAGTTTTGAAGTTCATTTTTGGTCAGTTGCCTTGACTTTTGCTATCATTAATAGTACTATTGACAATAGTAAAAGTGGAGGTGTCGTTATGTCATCAATCGATTTAGTTATACTTGGCATTGTTTTGGAGAAACCTCAAAGCGCCTATGACATTCAAAAGGATGTGGAGTACCACCATCTTTCTCGCTGGACAAAAATAAGTGTACCTTCTATTTATAGAAAAGTACTCCAGCTGAGCGATAAGGGCTATCTTCAAAGCGATATTGTCAAGGGCGATAAGTTTGCGGATAAGGCCATTTATTCCATTACCGATCAGGGCAGAGCGTATTTCAAGGAGCTGATGGCCTCTTGTGCCGCTGGCACAGTACCCTTGCTATTCGATTTCAATGTGGTCATTACCAATTTGAACAAGATGGACAAAGCCGAAGCGTTGGAGCTGGTTTCGACTTTGCGCCGGAGCATACAGTCCTCGGCTGAATCGAACGAGGGCTATGCGCGGGAATTTGCAGACATTCCTTTGGTTGGGAGAACGATTTTTGAGCAGCAGCAGCTTCTCTATCGAGCCCTTCTAGAATGGCTGGATCACTTTGAAGGGCAGTTCTTAGAAGAATGAGTACAGGCCCCCAAAGCAGTTTGACCATCCTGTTCGAAGCTCCGTTTTGGATCGGTCTATATGAAAGAACGGATAACGGTAAGTACGAGGTATGCAAAATCACTTTTGGCTCAGAGCCCAAAGATTACGAGGTCTATGAGTTTCTGCTGAAGAATTGGCACAAGTTGAAATTTAGTCCCCCAATCCAGGCCGAAGTAGCCATGGAGCGAAAAATCAATCCCAAACGTATGCAGCGCGAAATTCAAAGCCAACTGCAGGATAAAGGCATTGGAACAAAGGCGCAGCAGGCGTTGAAACTCCAGCATGAGCAATGTAAGCTGGAACGACAAACCAAGAGTCGTGAGCAGAAAGATGCGGAGAAAGACCGCCAGTTTGCCATACGGCAGGAAAAAAAGAAAGCCAAGCACAGAGGAAGATAACATGAAGATAGAATGGATTTTATGCCCCTTTTGCGGCAGCAAAACGCGATTGAAAATTCGCGATGATACAATATTGGATAATTTTCCGTTATATTGTCCTAAATGCAAACATGAAACCCTGATTGCGGTAAGAAAACTAAATTTATCTATCATCCAAGAGCCAGACGCACAGACGCAGAGCCGATAATGCACAAGGTAAATTCACTTGTGATTATCGGCTCTTTTTTATTTTAGTATACGATAAGAGCCTGCCCCGCCCAACGGGGAAAGAAAAAAACCGTTGGTTTGAGCAGGTGACTCTTTGCGCCCATTTTGAACCGGCGGCTTTTGAGAAAATCAAGGTCGCCGGCTCTTTTTGCTTATCAGAGCATACCATTGTTTGTATGGCGGCCACTAGGAGGATGCCGCCATGCGCCTGATATTCTATCGAACGCCTAGCTTTGAACTGTCAAAAAAAGCCTTGCTCCCGCACAGGGTCAGCAGGGCTTTTGCTATGTACTATACGATGTAGCTTCTGCGCGCTTCGTGCTGTCATTATGCCCGGTTGGCCGTTTTCGGTCTGCCGGGCTTTTCTATTGCCGCCTGAAAATCTACCTGCTTCAAAAATTTTTGGGGAAATTTTCAAAAAAGCGGGCAGAATCGGGTGTTTCAGGTGTCATATTAGCGGAAAGGGAAAAATCCACCCGACATCCCCACGGAAAGGGGGTGAGAAGATGGAAGCTATCCCTCGCAACGATGGCGAACAGTACCGATTCGATGCGTTCTGCAAAGCGGTGCTGCGAAATGAGGCCCGGAACTATTACCGAAATAAGAAACGTCTGCTTGACCGTGAAAAGTCATTCAGCGTTCTTTCGTTGGAAGAACTGGGGCAGCTCACGAGTGTAGACCATTATCCAAGTGAAGAATTTGTATTTTCATCCTACGGCTGTGATCTGCACATCGACAATGAACTTGTTGCCAATGCGTTTGCCGCTCTGCCAAAGCAAGAACAAAGCATTCTGATTCTGTTTTGCGTTCTGGAACTGGGCGACGGTGAGATTGGCGACCTCATGGGAATGTCCCGGAGTGCTGTACAGCGCCACCGGACAAAAACGCTGAACGAGCTGCAAAAAAAGCTAAAGGCGCACTTGCCGGAGGGAGGTTAGGCGTAAATGAACTCCTATGAACACACGAGCAGAGAGTTTTTGCCGCTCTCGGTGATTCGCTCTGCCTGTGCCGGGGACACCGATGCCGTTGAACAGGTTTTGCATCATTACAGAGGATACATCAACAAGCTCTGTACGGGCATTCTCTATGACAAGCACGGTCAGCCTCATGTGTGCATAGACGAGTACATGAAACGCCATCTGGAAATCAAACTGATTTCTTCTATTGTAACCAAAGCCGAAACGGGCTGACCCTTTCCACGTTTCGGGACAGCACCTTGAAAAATATGCCCGCAGGACAATGGCGGTGCATCATAGGGCAAACGGATACGTTGCTGTCTGTATCGAGCCAGACGGCGGGTGCGCCACGATGCTTTTCTTTGAAAAGTGGAGCGATCACTACCACGCCGCAATGCAAGCGCGGCTGCTTGCGGGCCATGACATACAGACAGGCTGATACTCCCTTACCGTCAAAGTCCGAGCGTTCAGAGCGTCGCAGGCAATGAGTAGGGCTGCATGAGGAATGCAGGGGTGAGATTCCCGTGGGCTGCTGCCAGCAGCCATCCGTTGGCTCATTTTTTGATTTTTAAGAAAGGGGATTTTTACGATGCAAGCGAAAAAGACAAACCCTGAAAAAACAAAAAATCCAGAGATGCTTACTCTGGATTCGACTTATCGTATTGGCAATCGCTCCTTTATCGTTGAGCCGGTGTTCAAAGAAGAAAGCTCTCAGACCTTAGGAGAAGTTCTTCTCCGGCTGATGAAATCCGAAAGCGAAAAATTATAATGACCTTTCGGGAGGCAGCGGACAGAGAAAGCGGATTGTGTTATAATATAGGTGTACAAGTGAATTTGCTATTCGACTGTCCCAAGAAAGGAGCGAGTATGAAACAGTCGAGTAACAAGAAATCCCGTGAAGCAACCGCTTTTCTCTATGAGCGTCTTTCCCGTGATGATAATTTGGAGGGCGAGAGTTACAGCATCGGCAACCAAAAGAAACTGCTCACCAAAGTTGCAAAGGAAAAAGGCTATACCAATCTGGTTCACTTTCTGGATGATGGCATTTCCGGCGTGACCATGAACCGTCCCGGTTTCGTTGAAATGATGCAGCAGCTTGAACAAGGAAAAGCCTCTGCTGTGTTCGTCAAAGACCTTTCCCGTCTGGGCCGAAACTATATCGAGGTCGGGCGGCTGACAGAAGAATTTTTCCCAGACCATGACATCCGACTTGTTGCCGTTTCGGACAACATCGACACGGCCGAGGGAGAAAACGAACTGGCACCCATCCGAAACCTGTTCAATGAGTGGTATGCCCGTGACATCAGCAAGAAACGCCGTATCAGTAATAAAATCAAAGGCAACTCCGGCGAACCGATGGGACTTCCTCCCTATGGATATATCAAGGACCCGAACAATCCCAAGCATTGGGTCATTGATGAAGAAGCTGCACAAGTTGTCCGGCGCATTTTTGATATGACGTTGGAGGGCTTTGGCACGGAACAGATTGCCACCCAGTTTGAAAAGGAAGGCATCCTGACGCCGCAGGCCTACTGGATTCAGAAAGGCATCGGCCGTCCCGGAAGGAGCAAGATACGGCCCGCTACCAAGTGGAATGGCTCCACGATTACCCATCTTCTGTATCAGCAGGAGTATTGCGGGGATATTCTGAACTTCAAAACCTACTCCAAGTCCTACAAGAACAAAAAGCGGATTCATAACGACCCGGAAAATTGGGTAGTGTTCCAAGATGTTCACGAACCCATTATTGAACGTGCCGTGTTTGAACAGGTGCAGCAGAAGCGCGGAAAAATGCGCAAACGCTGTACCAGCAACGGAGAACACAATATGTTCTCTGGCTTACTTGTCTGTGCAGACTGCGGCTGCAATCTGCACTTCCACTTCAATCAGGGCAACCCGGAAATCAAGTATTTCAACTGCTCCAACTACAAGGGCAACCGTGGTACCTGCCAATCCACCCATTACATCCGTGTAGACTTTCTGGAAGAAGTGGTGCTGGGCGAGATTCGGCGGCTGACCAAGTTTGCCAGCCTCTATGAGGACGACTTTTTGAAGGCTGTTATCGGGCACTCCCTGCAGGCGGACGAAGCCGGCCGCAAGCTGAAAGAGAAAGAGTTGAAAGCACTCCTTGCCCGTGATGAAGAACTGGACGGCCTTTTTGAGCGCATCTATGAGGACAATGTTTCCGGCAAGATCTCTGACGAACGCTTTTCCAGAATGTCCCGAAGATACGAGGACGAGCAAAAGGAGCTGACCGAGAAAATCAAACAGCTCCGCTCCGAAATCGAAAAGCAGAGCAGCCGAACTATGACAACGGATATGTTTATCAGTCTGGTTCGCAAGTACACCAGAGCAAAAAAGCTGACACCCCGGATGCTGAATGAACTGGTGGAAAAAATCGAAGTGTTCGATGCAGAAAAGGTCAACGGCGTGTGGGAGCAGCGGCTCCGCATTCACTACAACTGCGTGGGCACCATCGAGATTCCAAGCGCACTTCCTTTGCCGACACCCGATGTATCGGTGAATACAAGAAAAGGCGTAGTTGTGAACTACGCCCCCTGTGATGTCGCTATTTAGCAAATAAAAAATGACGAATGTTCTTTGACAGCTAAATGCTGTAAGAACATTCGTCATGGTGCGGATAAGAGGACTTGAACCTCCACCGAGTTGCCCCGATTAGAACCTGAATCTAACGCGTCTGCCAATTCCGCCATATCCGCATATTCTGTTTTGTTCGTGAGCCGTGTCGCTCGGAACGATAGTAATTATACCAGATATGCGGGAATTGTCAAGCATTATTTTCAATTTTTTCTGACAAATTTTTCCCGCAAAATTGTTGCACTCTGAATGGGCGCTGCAGGGCGAAATTTCGCCCAAAGTGTGATACAATAGACGAAACGCGCTGGAACGCTTCCCGGCGCAAAACCGAGAAATGAGGGAAAACAATGCTGAATGTTATCATCTTCCTGCTGGGGGCCGGGCTCATGTTCTTCATGGCGCTGCGCAGCATGCTGGCCCGGCGGCGGCTGTGCACCCGGGGCGAAAAGGTGGAAGCCACCGTGGAGGGTATCGTCCAGAGCCGGGACGGCGCGGCCTATGTGCTGGCCTTTGCCACGGCAGGCGGCAGCCACCGGCTGCAGTACCCGAAACCGGCCAAGGCCAAAGCCTTTGCCACGGGCAGCACCGTCACCCTGTATTACGACCCGGAGGACCCGGAGAAGATGTATGTGGAGGGCGACCACTCCGTGCTGGGCGCAGAGGTGCTGTACGCCGTGGTGGGCGCAGCGCTGCTGGTGCTAACGGTGGGCATCGCCCGCTGAACGGAGGGAGAACACGATGAAGTTAGAGCATTTTGGTATGGCGGAGCCGGGGGACTGCAGGCTGGTCTTTCGGGCAGGCGCCGAGGAACTGGCGGCTGCCATTGCCGCCGAGCAGACAGCCGAAAACGCCCCGCAGGAGGAAGAAGACCTGCTGACGGTGGCCGTGAACCGCACCATTCTGGAAGGCTTCTCGCCGCTGTATGAGCAGCTGGTGCGCGAGTACGGCCTTGTGCCGGTGTCGGACCCGGATTTCCAGCTGCTGGCCGTGAACCGGGCCGAGGGCTTCCGGGCGGGCGCGCAGTTCTTTGCGCTGCCGCCGCTGGAGCTGGGGGCGTACACCGGCTTTGTGCAGGCGGTGGAGCCCCACCCCATCCGGCAGCTGACCGTGGAACTGGAGATCAACCGCAACCACGGCGACGAGGACCGTGCCGCCGACGCGGCAGGCAAGGCGGCCCTGCGCAAGCAGGTGACGGCGGACATCTACGCAAAGCGCTGTGCCCAGGCGAGGGACCGGGCCGCGAAGGAGCTGGTCTGGCAGCTGGGCGACCGGGTGACCGGCCCGCTGCCGAGGCAGCTGGTAGCAGGCAACTACTTTGCCGAGCAGCGGCAGTTCAACCTGCGCCTGCAGGCAAACGGCGTCAACTTCGACCAATTCCTCAAGGTGCGGGGCCAGACCGTGGAGGAGTTCCGCGTCTGGCTGCACCAGCAGGCCGAGCGCAAGCTGCGCAGCTGGCTGGGCCTTTTGCTGGTGGCCGAAAAGGAAGACCTGCAGCCCGCTGAAGCCGAGGTGACCGCCGCGCTGGAAAACTGGAACGAGAAACTGGACGGGGAACGCACCTTCCCCGCCAACGACGCCCGCAAGGTGCGCCAGCGGCTGGCCCGGGAGCGGGCAGAGCAGTTCATCGTGGCGCACTCCACCCTGACCCCGCCGCCCGCCGAACCGGTGGTGCAGCAATTGAGCTAAAAACAAAGAGGAGAGATGCAACGCATCTCTCCTCTTTGTTTTTAATGGGCGCTCAGGTCTCCACGCCCTCGAACTGGCTGTTATACAGTTTCGCGTAGAAGCCGTTCGCGGCCAGCAGTTCGTCGTGGTTGCCCTGCTCCACGATGTGGCCGTCCTTCATCACGAGGATGACGTCCGCTTCCCGGATGGTGGACAGGCGGTGGGCCACGATGAAACTGGTGCGGCCCTGCATCATGCGGGCGAAGGCTTTCTGGATGCGCACCTCGGTGCGGGTGTCGATGGAGGACGTGGCTTCGTCCAGGATCAGCATCGGCGGCAGGCAGAGCATCACGCGGGCGATGCACAGCAGCTGCTTCTGGCCCTGGCTGATGTTGCCGCCGTCCTCAGCGATCACCGTGTCGTAGCCCTCGGGCAGGCGGCGGATGAAGCTGTCCGCATGGGCGGCTTTGGCCGCAGCCACCACTTCTTCCGGGCTGGCGTCCGGCTTGCCGTAGGCGATGTTCTCCCGCACGGTACCGGCACGCAGCCAGGTATCCTGCAGCACCATGCCGTAGCTGCCGCGCAGGGAAGCACGGGTCACATCCCGGATATCGGTGCCGGAGACTTTGATATCGCCGCCGTTCACGTCGTAGAAGCGCATCAGCAGGTTGATGAGGGTGGTCTTGCCGCAGCCCGTGGGGCCCACGATGGCGATGCGCTGGCCGGGCTTCACGTCGAGGGAAAGGCCCTCGATCAGCGGGCGGTCGGGCAGGTAGCGGAAGGAGACATCCTCCAGCTGCACATGGCCGTCCGGCTGCAGCACTTTGGCGTTCTCGGCTTCCGGCACCTGATCGTCGGCGTCCAGCAGCTCGAACACGCGGGCGGCGCAGGCCAGAGCGTTCTGCAGCTCGGTGACCACGCCGGAAATTTCATTAAAGGGTTTCGTGTACTGGTTGGCGTAGCTGAGGAACACGCTCAGCTGGCCGATGGTGATGCCGCCGCGCACGGTGTACAGTGCGCCCACAAGGCCCACGCCTGCGTAGACGATGTTGTTCACAAAGCGGGTGGCGGGGTTCGTCATGCTGGAGAAGAAGATGGCCTTTAGGCTCACGTCCTGCAGGCGGCTGTTCACCTCGTCAAAGGCGGCAAGGCTCTCGGCTTCGTGGCCGAAGGCCTGCACCACCTTCTGGCCCTCGATCATCTCGTTGACAAGGGCCGTCTGCTCGCCGCGCACGGTGCTCTGGCCCTGGAAGTATTTGTAGCTGCGCTTGGCAAGGAAGCTTGCCACCAGAAGGCTCAGCGGGGTGATGCACACCACCACCAGCGTGATGGGCACGTTCTCGCTCAGCATGAACAGCAGGGTGCCCAGAATGGTCAGCACGCCGCTGAACAGCTGAGTAAAGCCCATCAGCAGGCCGTCCGCAAAGGTGTCCACGTCCGCCACCATGCGGCTGACGATATCGCCGGAGGGGTGGCTGTCGAGGTAAGAAAGCGGCAGGGTCTGGATCTTGCGCAGGGCTTCGTTGCGCAGATCGCGGCTGACAAGGAAGGTGATGCGGTTGTTGCACACGCTCAGCAGCCACTGGGCCAGCGCGGCGGCACCCGCCACCACCAGCACCTTGACGATGATGCCCATCACGCCGGAGAAATCCACGGCACCCTTGCCCAGCATCATATCAATGGCGCTGCCGCACAGGATGGGGATATACAGCTGGGCCCCCACGCTCACGGCGGCCACCACCAGGCTGCACACCACGAACAGGGAGTAGGGGCGTATCTTGCCCAGAACACGGGTCAGGGTGGCCTTGCGCTGTTCAGGGGTCAGCTTTGTTTTTGCTTTTGCACTCATTTCTGCGCATCCCCTTTCTTGAACTGGCTCTCGTAAATTTCCTCGTAGACGGGGCAATTCTGGCGCAGCGCGTCGTGGCGGCCAAGGCCCACCAGTCTGCCGTCGTCCAGAACAATGATCTGGTCGGCGTGCTGCAGGCTGGCGGCGCGCTGGCTGACGATGAACACGGTCAAATCACCCGGCAGAGCCGCCAGTGCCTTGCGCAGGGCGGCGTCGGTGGCGTAGTCCAGTGCGCTGGCGCTGTCGTCCAGAATGAGGATGTCCGGCTTGCCCACAAGGGCGCGGGCGATGGTCAGGCGCTGCTTCTGGCCGCCGGAGAGGTTGCGTCCGCCCTGCTCCACGGGCTCGTCCAGCCCGAGGGGCTTCGCCTTGACGAACTCTGCCGCCTGTGCGGTCTCGAGGGCAGCCCAGAGCTCCGCATCGGAAGCGTTCTTGTTGCCCCAGAGCAGGTTCGAGCGGATGGTGCCGCCGAACAGCTGGGCCTTCTGCATGACCATGGCCACCTTGCCGCGCAGCGCTTCGCGGGGGTAGCTGCGGGCGTCGCGGCCCATAATTTCCACGGTGCCCTCGGTGGCGTCGTAGAAGCGGGGGATGAGGTTCACCAGGCTGGATTTGCCGCTGCCGGTGCCGCCGATGACGCCGATGGTCTGGCCGCGCTTGGCGGTAAAGCTGATGTCGGAAAGGCTGGGTGCACCGGCCCCGGCGTAGGTGAGGGACACATGGTCAAAGCGCACGGCGTCGGCTGCCTTGTCGGCGGCCACCTCGCCCAGAACTTTAGCCGGGAAAGCCATGCCGGGTTTCGTGTCCAGCACAGCCTGCACGCGGCCTGCGCAGGCGATGCCTTTGCTCACCTGCACGATGAGGTTGGCCAGCTTGACCAGCTCCACCAAGATCTGGTTCATGTAGTTCACCAGAGCGATGACGTCGCCGGAAGCCATGCCGCCCACGTTGATCTGGATGCTGCCCACATACAGCAGTGCCACGATGGCGATGTTGATGAGCACATAGGTCACAGGGTTCATCAGGGCGGAGATATGGCCCACGTGCAGCTGCATGTCGGTGAGCAGGGCGTTGGCGTTCTCAAAGCGCGATACCTCGTCCTTTTCCTTGTCAAAGGCACGCACGACGCGCACGCCGGTCAGGTTTTCGCGGGTCAGGCCCAGCACACGGTCCAGACGGTTCTGCACCGTCTTATACATGGGCCGGGTGGCGGCCATGATACCGAACACGACAACGCTCAGCAGCGGGATGGTCACCACGAAGATCAGCGCGGCTTTCACGTTGACCGTGAAGGCCATGACCATGGCACCGATCACCACGAACGGGCTGCGCAGGAACAGGCGCAAAAACAGGTTCAGGCCGCTCTGCACCTGGTTCACGTCGCTGGTCATGCGGGTGATGAGGGTGCTGGTGCCCAGGGTGTCCATCTCGGAAAAGCTCAGGCTCTGGATGTGGGCAAACAGGGCGTGGCGCAAGGCCGTGGAATAGCCCACAGCCGCCTTTGCGGAGAAATACTGAGCCGTCAGGCTGCAGGCAAGGCCGATGGCCGCGAGCAGCAGCAGCAGGCCGCACCGCACGAGGATGTAGTGGAAATCGCGGGCAGCAATGCCAACGTTCACGATGTCCGCCATGACCAGCGGCACGAACAGGTCGAACGTGGCTTCCAGCATCTTGAAAAGCGGCGCAAGCACGCTTTCGCGCCTGTAGCCGTTCAGATAGCCTAGCATCTTGTTCAAGGCGATACTCCTTCTTTCGTACATTATAATGGTTACGGAATCTTATTTATTATAGCGCAGAAAGCGGCGAAATGCTATAGGAAAAGAGGAAAACAGCGCCCTCTCCGTCATTGCTTCGCAATGCCGCCTTGTCCCCTTTTTGTCGCTACGCGACATCTTCCCCCGGCCGGGGGACGTCTTTCAAAGGGAGAGGCAAGAAACGCTCCCGTTATGCTCTTGGCTCCTCCCCTCGGGGGAGCTGGCAAACCCGCAGGGTTTGACTGAGAGAGTTTTAACTGCAATGACGGAGAGGGTTTCCCCGTTGAGAAAATTTCCATTTCCTGTTATACTAAAAGCTGATTACAGCAATGGGAAGAATGGTGAGCAGATGGCAAGACGAACAGATGGCGGCATCCGGTTCCGCCCGGTGGGCAGCGCGCGGCGCGCCCGCACCGCACCGGCCTACAGCCCCGCAGGCACGGGCTGCCCCGCGATCGAGCGGGCCGTGGAAAACCTCTACAAAGCCCAGAACGAGGAAGGCTTCTGGACCCTGATGGGCGCGCTGAACTATGCGCTGGAGCTGGAGACCCATGTTCTGGTGCCGCTGCAGACGGCTCTGACCGTGCACGGCGCTCCTGCGCCCTGGGCAGAGCACCCGGTGCCCACCGAAAAGGCCGACGGCCTCAAGCTGTGGACTCTGCGCAACGACAAAGGCCGCACCTGGCTGCCGCTGTTCACGTCCAGCGCCGCCGCCTGCGGCGACCGCAGCACTGCCGCCCGGCCCATGGCGGACTACACGCTGGAAGACGCCATGGAGCTGGCCCTTTCCACCCCGGGCATCGACGGTGTGGTGCTGGACCCGTGGAGCCACTCGGCCACGCTGGACGGGGCCCTGCTCAACGGCTTGCTCCACGCGGGCCACACCCCCGAGGCCCCCGGCGACGAGGAAGCGGACGCCGGAAAGGAAGCCGCCCGCAATGGCAATTGGGAGCAGGCGGCGGAGTGCTTTGAGAAAGCCGCCGAGCTGGGCAGCGCCATGGGGCTTTCGCTGCTGGCCGACTGCCTGTACAAGGGCCGGGGCGTGAAGCCCAGCCGCGCCGAGGCCCGCCGTATGTGGAAGCAGGCCGCCGAAAGCGGCGAAGTGCTGGCCCACATCGCGCTGGGCGACGACTGCGCCGCCCGGGGCGACAACGGCAAGGCCCTTATCTGGTACCGCCGCGCGCGGCAGAACGCCGCCCACATGCCGGATATCGAGTACACCCCGCAGGTGTGTTTGCGCGTGGCCCAGTATGAGACCCGCTACACCTCCCGCAAAAAGGCGCTGGCGCTGGCCGCCGAAGCAAAGCAGGGCTTTGGCATCCGCGCGCGGGAAAACGAGCCGGACGCCGCCCAGTGGCTGGCCGAGACCGAGCAGCTGCTGCAGGAGCTGACCGCACCGCAGCCCGCGGCCCCGGCGGCCTACGACATGGAATCTTTACAATTGGACTAAAAAAGCGTCATACAGATACGCTACAATAGACCGTGAAAAAGCAGTGGCGGTGCGTCCGCAAAGAGAGGAAACAGACAGTATGAGCAAAGTGATCGGCATTGATCTGGGCACGACGAATTCCTGCGTGGCGGTGGTGGAGGGCGGCAAGCCTGTGGTCATCACCAACGCGGAAGGCGAGCGCACCACCCCCAGCGTGGTGGCCTTTACCAAGGATGGCGAGCGCCTTGTGGGCGGCGCGGCCAAGCGCCAGATCGCCACGAACTCCGGCCGCACCGTGTCCAGCATCAAGCGCCACATGGGCTCGGACTACCGGGTGCACATCGACGGCAAAGACCTGACCCCGCAGGAGATCAGCGCCATGATTTTGGCCAAGATCCGCCGCGATGCCGAGAGCTACCTCGGTGAGCCGGTGACCGAAGCCGTTATCACGGTGCCCGCTTACTTTGACGACAGCCAGCGCAAGGCCACGCAGGATGCAGGCCGCATTGCGGGCCTGAATGTGCTGCGCATCATCAACGAGCCCACCGCCGCCGCCGTGGCTTACGGCCTTGACAACGAAGCATCGCAGAAAATTCTGGTGTACGACCTGGGCGGCGGCACCTTTGATGTGTCCATCATCGAGATCGAGGACGGCACCTTCACGGTGCTTGCTACCGGCGGCGACACCCATCTCGGCGGTGACGACTTCGACGAGCGCATCGTGGAGTACGCAGTGGCCGAGTTCAAGAAGTCGGACCGCATCGACCTGACGAAGGACCCCGCCGCCATGGGCCGGTTAAAAGAAGAAGCCGAAAAGGCGAAGAAGGAGCTCTCTGCCGCGCCGTCGGCCCAGCTGAATCTGCCCTTCATCGCGGTGGGCAAGGACGGCCCGCACCATCTGGATATTTCCCTCTCCCGCCCGCAGTTCGAGATGATGACCGGCGATCTGCTGGCCCGCACGGTGCAGCCGGTGCAGAACGCCTTGCGGGACGCCGGCATCTCGGCCAGCCAGCTGGGCAAGGTGCTGCTGGTGGGTGGCAGCACCCGGATGCCCGCCGTGGAACGGCAGGTGAAGGAGCTGCTGGGCAAAGAGCCCAGCCACAGCCTGAACCCCGACGAGTGCGTGGCCATGGGCGCGGCCGTGCAGGGCGGTCTGCTGCAGGGCGGCGGCAAGCTGGCCGGTGCCACCGGCGCGGCGGCGCAGGGCCTTGTGCTGATGGACGTGACCCCGCTGACCCTCTCCATCGAGACGCTGGGCGGTGTGGCAACGCCCCTCATCACCCGCAACAGCATGATCCCCACCCGCAAGAGCCAGATCTTCACCACGGCACGTCCCATGCAGACCAGCGTGGAGATCAACGTGCTGCAGGGCGAGCGCCACTTCGCCCGGGATAACAAGAGCCTCGGCAAGTTCAAGCTGAACGGCATCCGGGCAAGTTTCTCCTCCAAGCCGCAGATCGAAGTCACCTTCGACATCGACGTGAACGGCGTCGTGAAAGTGTCGGCCAAGGACCTCGGCACCGGCCGGGAGCAGAATATCACCATCACCGGCAGCACGAACCTGTCGGAGAACGAGATCCAGCGCGCCATGGCCGACGCCGCCGCCTACGAGGCCGAGGACAGCCGCCGCAAAGACCGACTGGACCTGCACAATCAGGCCGAGATGCTGGCCTATAAGGTGGACGAGGCCCTCTCCAAGTGCAAGAAAGAGCTGGACAAGGACGAGAAGAACCGCATCAAGTCCGACCTCGCCAACCTGCGCCGCTGCCTGCGCAAGGACAAGCCCGAGAAGATGAACGAGACCGAAGAAGCCGCCCTGCGCCAGGCCAAGAGCCAGCTGGAAGCCAGTGCCAACCACCTGATGGTGCTCTACACCAGTGAGCAGGGCTCCGATGACACAAACAGCACACTGTAACAGAAAAAACTCCGCTGTGTTTTGCACAGCGGAGTTTTTTTGTTGTGGAAAAATATTACAGCATTTTGGACAGGAACGCTTTCAGGCGCGGGTGCTTCGGGTTGGAGAACAGCTCCTGCGGCGGCTCGTCTTCCTGAATCTTGCCGTCGTCGATGAAGATGACGCGGTTGGACACCTCGCGGGCAAAGCCCATCTCGTGGGTGACCACCAGCATGGTGATGCCGGTGTGGGCCAGCTCCTTCATCAGTTCCAGAACTTCGCCCACCATCTCGGGGTCCAGGGCGCTGGTGGGCTCGTCGAACAGGATGACGTCCGGGTCCATGGCCAGGGCGCGGGCAATGGCGATGCGCTGCTGTTGGCCGCCGGAAAGGCTCTTGGGGTAGACGTCAGCCTTGTCGGAAAGACCCACGCGGGCCAGCAGTTCGTCGGCCTTGTCGGAGATGGCCTGCTTGTCCTTGAGCTTGAGCAGGGTGGGGGCCAGCTCAAGGTTCTTCTTCACGGTCAGGTGGGGGAACAGATTGAAGTGCTGGAACACCATGCCCATCTTCTGGCGCACAGCGTCGATGTGGGCATCGTCCACCTCCACCCCTTCAAACTTGATGGAGCCGGAAGTGGGGATTTCCAAGCGGTTCAGGCACCGCAGAAAGGTGGACTTGCCGCAGCCGGAGGGTCCGATCAGGCACACCACGTCGCCGCGGTAGATGTCGATGTCGATGCCCTTGAGCACGTCCAGGGTGGGGGTGGGCTGCTTTGCGCCCTTTTTCTTCACGCCGCCGTAGGTCTTGGTCAGACCACGGACTTCCAGGATCTTATCGGTCACTTTGTGCCAGCCTCCTCTCAAACATTGCCAGCAGCCGGGTGAACAGCATGACCAGCACAAGGTAGATCAGTGCAACGCCCAGCAGCGGGTACATGGCTTCGTAGGTACGGTTCATGATGCCCTGCCCCGCATACAGCAGCTCCTTGCCGCCAATGACCGTGATCAGGGAGGTATCCTTCAGCAGCATGATGAACTCGTTGCCCAGAGCAGGCAGCACCGCGCGGATAGCCTGCGGGATGATGATGACCACCATGGTGGTCATGTAGTTCAGGCCAAGGCTGCGTCCGGCCTCCATCTGGCCGGGGTCCACGGCCATCAGGCCGCCGCGGATGATCTCGGACACATAGGCACCGGAGTTGATGCCCAGCGTCAGTGCACCCACCATGGTAAAGTTGCGGCTGTTGGCAAAGATGACCATGCTCATGATGAGCAGCTGCACCATCATGGGGGTGCCGCGGATAATAGTGGTGTAGATCTCGCAGATCACATTGAAGAAGCCCAGCACCGGGTTTTTGTGCCCGGGGCGCTGCTGGTCGTGGGCCACACGCACCAGCGCCACCACGCTGCCCAGCACGATGCCCAGCGCCAGTGCCAGGGCGGTGACCAGCAGGGTGGTGCCCACGCCGCCGACGTACTGGAGCCAGCGGTCCTTCAGCAGAAAGGCCTGATAAAATTTGAAGAAAAACTCCTGCCCGAAGTTCAGCTTTGTGCCGCTGTTGAGCAGCTCTTTGAGCAGTTCGTATTGAGCAGCCATTCGCATCCTCGCTTTCCATTTTTTGTTAGAATTTTGTAACCTTATTTTCCCAAAAAAGAGGAGACGTCCCTGTCCGGGGCCGCCTCCCCCTGTTTTGTACCGGGTCCGCCGACCGATCAGTCTGCGGTGATGTACTTGTCCACGATGGACTGCAGGGTGCCGTCTGCCTTCAGCTCTTCCAGAGCAGCGTTGACGGCCTCCACCAGAGCGGTGTTGTCCTTATTCATGCCGATGGCGTAATCCTCCTCGGCATAGCTGGTCTCCAGCACCTTCAGGCCGGGGTTGGCAGCCACATACTCCTTGGCGGGAGCGTTGTCGATGACCACGGCGTCCACCTGACCATTGTTCAGGGCCTGCACAGCGGTCAGACCGTTGTCGTAAGCCACCACAGAGTCCTCGCCGAAGTCGTCGGTGCAGTAGATGTAGCCGGTGGTGCCGCGTTGGGTACCGATCTTCTTGCCTGCCAGATCATCGGGAGATGCGATGTCGGAGCCTTCCGGCACGATGATGGACTGGATGCCGGTGGCGTAGCTGTCGGAGAATGCCATCACGGCCTTGCGCTCATCGGTGACGGTGATGCCGGCCATGGCGATGTCGGCCTTGCCCTGCTGCACGCTCAGCAGTGCGGCGTCAAACTCCATGTCGTCCACCTGCAGCTCCAGACCCAGCTTCTCGGCAATGGCCTTGGCGGTGTCCACATCGATGCCCTCGATGTCGCCGCCGTCGGTGGTCATCTCATACGGAGGGAAGGTGGCGTTGGTCGCCATGGTCAGCTTGCCAGCCATCACAGTAGTCAGCTCACCGGCGGCAGCGCTGGTGGAAGCAGCCTCAGAAGAAGCAGAGCTTGCCACAGAGGAAGCCACGCTGGAAGAAGAACCACCGCAGGCGGTCAGAGCCAGAGCGGCAACGGACAGACCGGCAGCAGCCAGGAAGCTGCGACGAGAGATCTTTTTCATATTCAAACACTCCTCAAATGTACTGTATAATTTTCGGCCCGTCGGGACGATGCGCTTCATCAGACCTCCGGCGAACGGATTTAGTATAGATTGTACAAAATGAAAAGTCAATACTTGTGCAAAAAATCCGACGATTTGAAACCGAATTGAAAACAATTATGCAGCAGAATGGTTGAATAGAATGTATATATGCAGGACGGCGGGGAATGTTCTCTTTTTGCCGCCCAAAAGAAAACCAGAAAGGACGGCTGTGCCCGGAGGGCATGAAAGCCCCAGTGGGGCTTTCAAGCAGGCGAGCGGTCTGCGATAGCAGATGGAAGGACTTTGTCCTGACAAGCGTCGGGGGCGCTCCAAACGCGAAATTAAAAATAATTTTTCCGCTGATATTGTCAGAGCGAAGCGGAGACAATTCTAAATCATCCGGTGTTACAAATACCGTGCGATCTCCTCTTTGCTGCGCTTCGGCACGCAGTAATCCCGGTTCTCATCCAGATAATACTTCACGCCGGTCTCGGCGGTCAGCGGCACGATGTGCGATTTGTGGCTCGGATAGCCGAAGGCCACCATGTAGACCAGCTGCTGCGGCGCTTCAATGCCCAGCAGTTCGGTCAGCACCGGCTTGTTGATGGCCCCCATGATGCAGCTGCCCACGCCCTTGTCCCAGGCGGCAAGGGTCATGTTGGCCAGCGCGATGCCGATGTCGGTGGCCGGGTCGCCGGGGATGGCAGTATTCTTCACCACGGCAACAAACAAGGTGGGCAGCTCGTCGGCCTTTGGGGTGCCCTGCTCCGGCGGCAGGTAGGCGGCCCACTTCACCAGTGGTTGCACCCTGGCCACGTCTGTGGGCTGGTTCACCACCACCAGCCGCACGGCCTGCCGATTGGCCCCGCTGGAAGAAAGCCGCACGGCTTCAATGATGTCGTCCACCACATCCTGCGGCACAGGCTTCTGCTCGAACCGGCGGTAGGTGCGGCGGGTGGCGAGGGTATCCATGACAGACATGTAAAACAACTCCTTATATAGTATGGAATGGGGTCCTGCTTTCCTGCAGTATACCAGATGCGGCCGTGCCCCGCAAGCACCGCGCCGGGAAGCGGGCAGAGAACGGCGGGAAAAGAGCGGCCGGAACAGCGGCGCTGGCCCGCGCCGGACGGTGAAAGAAAAACACCTCTGAGATGAACGAAAAGCAACACACTTGTGCTGAAAAGTTGCGATGAATTAACTTCATGTGAAAAACTTGACAAGCAGCGCAAGACGTGATATCTTACGGTTTGCCGAGACAAACTGGCGGGAATATTCCGGGCTGGTTTGCTTTGCTATGGGAAGAAAGTGCAAAACGATCAGGAGGAAAAACGATGTCTAAAATTTCTCGTCGCAACTTTATGAAGTGTGCCGGTGCTGCAGCGCTGGCTGTGGCTGCTGCGGGCGCACTGTCCGGCTGCGGCCCGATGCTGGATGTGGATGTCTATTTTTATGCGAATGGCGCAAAGCTGGAGCTGACCGGCAAGGGCAAGGTCCAGACCGGCGCAGACGAAATGGACACAGCGACCATTGAACTGCCCGCTGAGTACAAAGCAGCATATGAGATCGCGGACGCAAAGGCCAAGGTCATTCGTGAGAACGGCAAGCGCTATGCGAACGTGAACCTGGTTGCAAAAGAGGTGACCTATCAGGTCTATTATCAGCTGGACGGCACCACAGTGCTGTCCGGTGAAGTCACGGCATCCGCTGTGAACCCCACCATCACGGTTAATGATCTGGACCAGGATGAGCTGAAGGCGCTGGCCAAGCTGTTCTACGAGACCACCGGTGATGTTCAGCTGAGCAACAACACCGTGATTGTTCCGGTGAAGAAGGTCATGGGCGAGGTCGAAGTGAAGTATACCAAGTATTCCAGCTTCTGGTCTGAGAATCCTGAAAAGGATAGTCCTGTTGACAATGGAAGCTATGATGAAAAGGTTCCGCTTTGGAAGGGGCAGAATACGATTTCCACTAGCGAGATGAAGAACCTGAACAGTGCGTGCACGATGGGCTACAGATATGTAATGCAGCGCATTGGAACGACGCCCAATGCTGGCAGTAAAAACTTTGAGGAAACAAATATCTTTGCTGTTGATTGGAGCAATCCGATTGTCAAAGTTTACCTGAGCGATACGAAGAACTTCTACTAAGAAGCGGAAAATTTCAAGAATACCTAATAAAGCGGCTGTCCCTCACATGGGGCAGCCGCTTTTGCGCAGAAAAAGAACTTACATCTTATTCTGGTGCCTTTTCGGGATGGGCACGCTCAGCACCAGCGAGATGCCCACGGCCAGCGCCACCGCAACCTTAAAGGTACTGATGCCGTGGGAGAGGGCCAGCGCGTTGTTGCCCTGGATGAAATAGTAGGCGCAGTAGTAGATGCCCGCGCCGGGCACCAGCGGGAAGATGCCGGAGAGCAAAAACACCGTCACCGGCATTTTGAGCACGATGGCAAACACCCGGGTGAGCAGGGTGAGCGGGATGACCGCCAGCAGGGAAGCGGCGGCGGCGTCCATGCCCAGCAGGACGGCCAGCTCGTAGACGAACCAGCCCACGGCCCCCACCAGCCCGCAGAAGGGCAGGCTCTTGCGCGGGCAGCCGAACAGGATGGCAAAGCTCAGGGTGCCCGCCCCGGCAATGAAGAACTGGGCGGCCAGCTCCCCGATCTGTGTACTGGTAAGCATCATGCGACCACCACCCCCGTAAAGAATGTATAAAGGCTCAGCACAAGGCCGGTGCCGATGGCGATGCTGGCTGCAATGAGCAGCGCGTCGATCATGCGGATGGTGCCGGAAAGATAGTCGCCGTGCACGAAGTCCCGGATGCCCATGGTGAAGGCGATGCCCGGCGTCAGGATCATCAGCGCGCCGATGATGGCGTGGCTGGCGGGCGTGCCCAGCAGATTGCAGCCCAGGATGCACACCAGTGTGATGAGGGCTGCGCAGCTGATCTTGCGGAAGCCGCCCGGCAGCTCGTGCCGCTCGCACAGCAGCAGATACCAGCTGGCGGCCAGGCCCGCCGCCGCCGCCGCCAGCGCGCTGCGCAGCGTGCCGCCGAAGATGAGCGCAAAGCAGAACGCGCCGCACAGGCCGCTCACCAGCTGCACCCAGTCCTTGGGGAAAGGGATGCGCCGGGCCAGCACCAGGCGGCTCTCGGCTTCGTCCAGCGTCATATTGCCCTCGGCGATCTCGCGGGAGAGGGCGTTCACCGCCGCCACCCGGCCCAGATGGGTGGTGCGGGTGGGCACATTGCGCACCTCGCTGATCTCGGCGGTGCCTGCGCTGGCAAAAATGCCGTTGGTCAGCACATAAATGTGGAACTCCCGCAAATGGAAACTGCGTGCCATGATCTCCATGGTCTGCTCCACCCGGAACACCTCGGCACCGTTTTCCAGCAGCGTCTGCCCCGCCGCCATGATGAAATCCATGATGCGGCGGCGCAGTTCCTCGTCGGGGTAGATTTCTCTGCCGTTCATTGCCGCACCTCCTTACAATAAAGTTGATTTCACCAGCGTGTCGGTAATTTCTCCTCGGACACGAAACGGGCCATTCCATCGCCCGCCCTATTGCCCTTCGGGCAACAGGGTCCCACCCCAGCGGACGGTCCTCGGAGAAACTCCCGGCCCACTGGTCGGATACGTTTATTCTATCATGTCCGCGGCTGGCGCACAAGAGGAAAATGATCCTGCTTGACAAAAGCGGAAAAAATCACTATACTACAAGCAGAAGGGGCGCTGACTGCATTGGGCCAGCTTTCCATCCTGCTAGTCAAAAGATTGACCGCTCGGCTGGTAACTGGGGCGGTCAATCTTTTTTGTTATCATCGTCTTTCTTCTGGGAAAACTTTGCCATGACCTCAACGGTCAGACGGATCACATCCACGATCAGGCTCAACAGAGTGAGAACGAACGTGAGCAGTGCGAGAGTCTCCAAAAGAGTCATCCGACATCCCTCCCTTCGCCTTCAAGGCTCCGGGCAGGGTACTTCCAAAAAAAGTTTCCTCCCGGAACCTCTGCTTCGTTCTATGTAATAATAGAAGAATCAGCGATGCGGGATGGAAAGCATGACCACCGATATGCAATCAGCGCCTTATCACCAGTGTAACACAAAGCTTGACGTAAGACAAGAAAAACCGCAATTCCCTACTAAAAAACTTCGTTTTAGGTGTTGACAAATCCCGTCGATTGGATTATTATAAATGCAATATCACAAAAATGGCTGTGATGAGGAGAGTAAGCTTTCGCATTGATCCTTACCAGAGAGCCCGGGCGGTGGAAAAGGGCAGGAAACAGGAAGCTGAAAATGGCCTCGGAGCTGTGCGGGCGAGGTGCATGAGCGCTAAGTTCGCAACGGGATGCGCCCCGTTACAGCGTCCGGCTGTAAGCAGCAAAGCTGCCGCAGCATCGAGGCTGTGCCCGTGAGGGTGCGGTAAACCAAGGTGGTACCACGGAAGTATGTTCTGCTCCCGTCCTTGTCTGAGCGTTGGCTCAAAGGCAGGGACGGGAGCTTTTTTCATGCATCCGTTCCAAGGCCCTTGCACGGAACTGTGCCGTGCGGGCCGCTGTACATTTGTAATAAGCAAAATAGAGAGGGAACAAAACTATGATTACTCGTCGCGATTTTCTGAAAGTTACCGGTGTGGCTGCTGCAGCCGCTGCCCTGACCGCATGCGGCGGATCTTCTTCCACCGCATCTTCCGGCACTGCTTCTTCTGCAGCTGCTTCCACCGCAGCCAAGCTGGATAAGATCAAGGTGGCTGTGCCCAACGACACCACCAACGAGGCCCGCGCCCTGACCCTGCTGGAGAAGAACGGCTTCTTCAAGCTGAAGGCTGACGCCGGCCTGACCGCCACCGCAAAGGACATCGAGGAAAACCCCCTGAACGTCACCGTCGATGAGGTCGAGGCTGCTCAGGTGCCCAACGTCCTGCAGGACGAGGACTACGCCGTCATCAACTCCAACTACGCCATCTCCGCCGGCCTGGACCCCATCAACGATGCTCTGGCCATGGAGGACGGCACCTCTGCTTACGTCAACGTTCTGGTCTGCAAGGAAGGCAACGAGGAGGAGCCCAAGATCAAGGCTCTGGTGGCCGCTCTGCAGAGCCAGCAGGTGAAGGACTTCATGGAGGAAAACTACAAGGGTGCTGTGGTCTCCGTTGTCGAGAACCCCACCGACGGCTACGACTCCTCCATTGATTACGACGCACTGAACGGCGAGACCGTCAGCTGCGCTGCTACCCCGGCTCCCCACTGCGAGGTGCTGGAGATCTGCAAGGACATTCTGGCTGCCAAGGGCATCACCCTGGACATCCAGGAGTTCGACGACTACATCCAGCCCAACAACGTGGTTGAGGACGGCCAGATCGACACCAACTACTTCCAGCATCAGCCGTATCTGGACGACTTCAATGCAGAGCACGGCACCCACCTGGTGACCGTTGCCGGCATCCACGTGGAGCCCATGGGCATCTACGGCGGCAAGCAGGACAGCCTGGCACCGATCGAGGGCTAAGCCTAAAAAGGAGCAATTTCTGTGATTGAGATCAAACACCTTTCCAAGACCTTCCAGATGAAGGACGGCGCGGTGAACGCGCTGCACGACATCAACCTCACCATCCCGGATGGTTCCATCTACGGCATCATCGGCATGTCCGGTGCAGGCAAATCCACGCTGGTGCGCTGCATCAACCTGTTGGAGCGCCCAACCGAGGGCAGCGTCGTCATCGATGGCACCGCCATGGAGACCCTCAGCGCAGCCCAGCTGCGTGAGCGCCGCCGCGACATCACCATGATCTTCCAGCAGTTCAACCTGCTCATGCAGCGCAGCTGCCTGAAGAACATCTGCTTCCCCATGGAACTGGCCGGTGTGAAGAAGGCGGATGCCGAAAAGCGCGCCAAGGAGCTGCTGGACGTGGTGGGCCTGCCCGATAAGGCCAACGCCTACCCGGCCCAGCTTTCCGGCGGCCAGAAGCAGCGCATCGCCATCGCCCGCGCGCTGGCAACGGACCCGAAGGTCCTGCTGTGCGACGAGGCCACCAGTGCGCTGGACCCCAACACCACCCATGCCATCCTGACCCTGATCAAGGACATCAACAAGAAGCTGGGTATCACGGTGGTGGTCATCACCCACCAGATGAGCGTCGTGGAGGAGATCTGCGATCAGGTTGCCATTCTGGACGGCGGTGTGGTCGTGGAACAGGGCGCGGTCGCAGAAATTTTCTCGAACCCCAAGACGGCGGCGGCAAAGCGTCTGGTGGCCCCCAACGGCGGCAGCGCTGCCCGCGATCTTTCCAGCTTTGCCCCGGACGACCATGTGGTGCGCGTCACCTTCAACGGTTCGTCCACTGCAAAGCCGCTGGTGGCAAGCCTTGCGGCTGAAAAAGGCATTCTGGTGTCGGTGCTCAGTGCCGACACCCGTGATCTGAACGGCCAGTGCTACGGCTCCATGCTGCTCAAGCTGCCTGCCGATGTGGAGCAGGCAAAGCAGGCGGCCGCCTACATGCGCGGCCAGCCCGGTGTGACGGTGGAGGAGGTGACCGGCGAATGAGCATTGCAGATTACGGCTTTGCCATCTGGGAGACCTTCTATGTGACGGCGCTCTCCACCGCCTTTGCGCTGGTGCTGGGCCTGCCGCTGGGTGTGCTGCTGGTGGCCGGTGACAAGGACGGCGTTCTGCCGCTGCCTTCCTGGCTGATGCACATCCTGAACATCGTCATCAACATTCTGCGCAGCGTGCCCTTCCTGATCCTGATGATCTGCGTCTTCCCGCTCACCCGTGCCATCGTGGGCACCACGGTGGGCACCAAGGCCACCATCGTTCCGCTGGTGGTGGCGGCCTTCCCCTTCGTGGCACGTCTGGTGGAGACCAGCCTGCGCGAGCTGGACGAGGGCGTGGTGGAAGCTGCCCAGAGCATGGGCGCTACCCCCTTCCAGATCATCACCAAGGTGATGATCCCCGAGTGCCTGCCCGGCCTGATCTCCAGCATGACCACCGCCCTGACCACCATTCTGGGCTACTCGGCCATGTCCGGCGTCATTGGCGGCGGCGGCCTGGGCAAAATTGCGTTGTCCTACGGCTACTACCGCTACCAGACCGATATCATGATCGTCTGCGTGGTGCTGCTGGTGCTCATGGTGCAGGTGTTCCAGAGCGTGGGCACCTGGTGGGCCAACAAGAGTGATAAGAGACTGCGGAAGTAACCCCTAGCCCCCGGTCGGGAAGCAAAATTTAACGTTTCAATTCCCCGCCGGAGGCATCTGCACTCCTGCGGGGAATTGTGCTATATGGACAAACCCAGCAAAGGAGTATGTAGTATGAATCGTGATACCATCTGCGTGCAGGGCGGTTACACCCCCGGCAACGGCGAACCCCGCCAGATCCCCATCGTGCAGTCCACCACCTTCAAGTATGCCACCAGCGAGGATATGGGCAAGCTGTTCGACCTGGAAGCCGACGGCTACTTCTATTCCCGCCTGCAGAACCCCACCTGCGACCTGGTGGCGAAAAAGATTTGCGAGCTGGAAGGCGGCACTGCCGCCATGCTCACCTCCAGCGGTCAGGCCGCAAACTTCTTCGCGCTGTTCAACCTCTGCGAAGCAGGCGACCACATCGTGGCATCCAGCACCATCTACGGCGGCACCTTCAACCTCATCTCCGTCACCATGAAGAAGATGGGCATTGACGCCACCTTCGTGGACCCGCTGTGCACCGAGGAAGAACTGAACGCCGCCTTCCGGCCCAACACCAAGGTCGTGTTCGGCGAGACCATCGCAAACCCGGCCCTCACCGTGCTGGACATTGAAAAGTTTGCCACGGCCGCCCACGCCCACGGCGTGCCGCTCATCGTGGACAACACCTTCCCCACGCCGGTCAACTGCCGCCCCTTTGAGTGGGGCGCGGACATCGTCACCCACTCCACCACCAAGTACATGGACGGCCACGGCGCTGTGCTGGGCGGAGCCATCGTGGACAGTGGCAAGTTCGACTGGATGGCCCACGCTGAAAAGTTCCCCGGCCTGTGCACCCCGGACGACAGCTACCACGGCATCACCTACGCCGAGCGCTTCGGCAAAGAGGGAGCTTTCATCACCAAGGCTACTGCCCAGCTCATGCGCGACTTCGGCTCCATGCAGTCCCCCATGAACGCTTACATGCTGAACCTCGGCCTCGAAAGCCTGCATGTCCGGATGCAGCGCCACTGCGAAAACGGCATGGCCGTGGCAAAGTTCCTGGAAGCACACCCCAAGGTGGCTTACGTCAACTACTGCGGTCTGGAAAACAGCCCCTACCACGCACTGGCCGAAAAGTACCTGCCGAACGGCAGCTGCGGCGTGGTGAGCTTTGGTCTGGCCGGCGGCCGCGAAGCTGCCAGCACTTTCATGAAGGAGCTGAAGCTGGCTGCCATCGAGACCCATGTGGCCGATGCCCGCACCTGCTGCCTGAACCCCGCATCCAGCACCCACCGCCAGATGAACGACGAGCAGCTGAAAGCCGCCGGTGTGCCCGCAGAGCTGGTGCGCATGAGCTGCGGCCTGGAAAGCAGCGAAGACCTCATCGCCGATATCGCGCAGGCGCTGGATAAGATCTAAAAACTTCCCCAAAGGAGTACGACACTATGCCGCTGATCATCCCCAAGACCCTGCCCGCTTACGATGCCCTCTACAACGAAAATGTCTTCGTCATGCACCGTGAGCGCGCCCTTGCCCAGCACATCCGCCCGCTGGAAATTCTCATCCTCAACCTGATGCCCACCAAGATCACCACCGAGACCCAGATCGCCCGCCTGCTGGCCAATACCCCCATTCAGGTGCACATGACCCTGATGCAGACGGCCAGCCACGCAGCCACCCATGTCTCGGCGGCACACCTCGAGTCCTTCTATAAGACCTTCGACGAGGTGAAGAATAACCGCTACGACGGCATGATCATCACGGGGGCACCCATCGAGACCATGGACTTCGAGCAGGTGGACTACTGGGACGAGCTGTGCGAGATCATGGATTTCAGCGAGACGAATGTCTACTCCACCCTCCATGTGTGCTGGGGCGCGCAGGCGGGCCTGTACTACCACTACGGCGTGCACAAACAGCTGCTGCCGGAGAAGATGTTCGGCGTGTTCGAGCACCGGGTCACCCGCCCGGCAAACCCGCTGGTGCGCGGCTTCGACGAGGTGTTCTATGCGCCCCACAGCCGCCATACCGGCATCAGCCGCGAGGATGTGGACAACTGTAAGGCACTGCGCATCCTTGCCGAGAGTGACGTGGCCGGCCCCTTCCTCATGAGCACCGAGAACGGACGGCAAATTTTCGTCACCGGCCACCCGGAGTACGACAAGTACACGTTGGATTCCGAGTACCGCCGCGACGTGGACAAGGGCCTGCCCATCCATGTGCCGGTGAACTACTACCCGGACGACGACCCCGCGAAGCCGCCGCTGTTCCGCTGGCGTGCCCACGCCCACCTGCTGTATGAGAACTGGCTGAACTACTACGTCTACCAGAACACCCCCTACGATCTGGGCGAAATCCAGCGCGTGAAGCACGAATAAATGCACAAAAACCGGTATTGCGTCAAAATTGCGCGATACCGGTTTTTATGCTATACTGTTCCTGCGGCCCTTCTCCATTCCCCTAACCGCGGAAAGGAGGTGGTAACCAATGGAAGTCTTCGTCTCATTTATACAGACTGTCGGAGCAGAGGTAGTTGCCTACTATCTGTGCAAGTGGCTTGACAGCCTGTTCTTCAAGGGCAGCAAGCACTAACCCAAGAAGCCCCCCGGTACTGACACTACCGGGGGGCTTTTGGTTTTTTCGTGGTAACCACGGAACAGGCCTTCATCTCATTGCCTATCTTTAGTATATGCAGTTTTAAGCAAAAGTCAAGCGATGAAATGTAAATTATTTTTTACGCCTTACCGGCTTTTTCTTCCGCACACTGTAGCCAAAGGTGCCCAGCTTTTTGCCCAGGGCCAGATACTCGCCGTGGCTGTAGACGATGAGCTTGGCTTTATCAAGGCAGAGCTTGCCGGTCTCATCCAGCAGGCTTTCGTCCACATCGCAGGCCACAACTTCGGCCAGGAACAGATCATGGCTGCCCAGCGGGATCACCTGAGTCACTTTGCACTCGAGGTTCACCGGGCTTTCTTCCAGCACCGGGCAGTCGGTCAGCACGCTGCCGGGGGCGGCATGCAGGCCGCAGGCGGCGAACTTATCCACGTCGCGGCCGCTTTTCACGCCGCACCAGTCGATGGAGTGCACCAGCGCTTCGGTGGGCAGGTTGATGGCAAACTGCCCGCTCTCCTGGATAAGGTGGTGGCTGTAGCGCTCCGGCCGCACGCTGATGCTCACCATGCTGGGCTGGGTGCAGATGGTGCCCGTCCAGCCGATGGTGATGAGGTTGGGCTTATCCAGCCCGCCGCAGGAGACCAGCACCGGCGGTTCCGGGTTCAGCAGGGTGCTGCCCCGCCAGCTCTGTTTGCTCATCCGTGATACTTCCTTTCATAGGGGGCCCAGGTGCGCTCGGAGATGATGTAGCGCGGGCGGGCTTTCGTTTCCATATAAATTTTGCCGATATACTCACCGATGACGCCCAGGCACACCAGCTGTACGCCACCCACAAAGCAGACGATGCAGATGGTGGAGGCCCAGCCTGCCACCACACTGCCTAGGATGGCATCAATGATGGCCCAGATCACGCCGATGAAGCTGATCAGGCTCACCACGATGCCCGCGCCCGTGATGATGCGGATGGGCTTGTTGGAAAGGCTGGTGATGCCGTCAAAGGCCAGTGCCAGCATCTTGCTCAGGGGGTAGTGGCTCTCACCGGCCAGACGCTCGTGGCGCTCGTAGGTGACAACTTCGCTCTTAAAGCCCACCAGCGGCACCATGCCGCGCAGGAAGATGTTCACCTCTTTGTAGTCCGCAAAGCTCTCCAGCACCCGGGTGCTGATGAGCCGGTAGTCGGCGTGGTTGAACACGATGTCCGCGCCCAGAGCGTTCATCACGTGATAGAAACCCTCGGCGGTGAACCGCTTGAAGAAGGTGTCGGTATCCCGGCGGCTGCGCACGCCGTACACCACCTCGGCACCGGCTAGGTACTTTTTCACCATCTCATCCATGGCGTTGATGTCGTCCTGGCCGTCGCAGTCGATGGAGATGGTGATATCACAGGTGCCGCTGTGCAGCGCTTCCATCAGGCCCGCCAGTACGGCGTTCTGGTGGCCGCGGTTGCGGCTCTGCGAGATGCCGATGAAGTGCTCATCCTGCGCGGCAAAGCCCTGAATGAGCTCCCAGGTCTTGTCGCGGGAGCCGTCGTTTACGAACAGCACCCGGCTTTTCTCGCTCACAAGGCCCTGTGCGGCCAGGCTGTTGATCTTTTCCAGAAACATGGGTGCCGTGATGGGCAGCACCTGCTCCTCGTTGTAGCAGGGGATCACGATCCAGAGGATAGGTTTTGACATGATAAAAAAGCTCCTTATAATAAACAGCAAAAAGGATGCCGTTGAAGTTATGGCCCTTCCCGTGAAAAAGAGTTTTAGAAAAATCCGCAGATTTTTCTAAAACTCAAATATAAAAATAAAATTTCCGATGAGAATGGCCAAAGCGCACGCGGCGGCCATTTTAAATGGTCCGGCTCACTGCACCATTTGCTTCAAAGTCTCCGGTTCCAGAAGCTTGAAGCTGCTCTTGTAAGTGTCCAGCAGGCCGTCCCGCTGCATCTGGCTCAGCTCACGGCTGAGGGCGCTGCGGTCGCAGTTCAGGTAATCCGCCAGCTGGATGCGGGAGAACGGGATGCTGAAGGTCAGGCTGCCCGCCCGCTCGGCTTCGCTGAGCAGGTAAGCGCACACCTTGGCCCGCAGGCTTTTCAGCACCAGCAGGTCGATGCGGCGGGAAAGCGAAAAATACTTGTCGCTGATGGTGCGCACCAGGTTCTGCAGTGCGCGCTGGTGCGCCGGGCTGCCGTCCGAAAGCAGCAGCCGCTCGTAGGGGATGAGCAGCACTTCGCAGGGTGCGGCGGCCAGCACCGTCACCGGGCTGGCAAGGCTGGACCCGCCCAGCACGTCGCCGAACACGCCGCCCGGCTCCATGTGGGTGATGGGGATGCGCGCCCCGCCCGGGGCCGGGCGGTAGGCTTCCAGCATGCCGGTGAGCACCACGCCCACCCGGCGGTTGGGTTCCCCGGCCAGCACGAGGGCCTCGCCCTTGCCGTAACTGCGCACCACAGCACCCAGCTGGGCCAGCAGCACCTGCAGCTGGTCGGTGGGGATGCCGGTGAACAAAGAGGTGGATTGTAACAGCGGAAGATAGTTTTTCATCACAAATCCGTGGGAAAGAGACAGGCTCCCACAGCCCTCCTGCAATTCTGTTGCACACGCAACGGTATTTTTACCCCTATTATAGTAAACTTAGACGCGCAAAGCAAATGATTTTGCAAATTTGCTTTGTAAAATTTTGAAAAAGACCGACCCATTCCGCAAACGATGCGGCCCCGGCGGGGGAAAGGGCGCGGTCTTGCGCGGAAAGAGGAAGGTATCCACACATGAAAAAGATCGTATCCCTGCTGCTGGCGCTGACCATGGCACTGAGCCTGGCTGCCTGCGGCGGTGCAGCATCCGAAGCTGCTTCCAGCGAGGCTGTCTCCGAGGCAGCATCCGAAGCTGCTTCCAGTGAAGAAGCAAAAGAACTGTCCACCACTGATGCCCTGCGCATTGCCGGGCTGAAGGGCCCCACCACCATGGGCCTTGTCAACCTGCTGAGTATGGAAGAAGACGGCACCGCCGCCATGGACTATGACCTGCAGCTCTACGGCGCGGCCGACGAGATCGTGCCTCTGCTGATGAAGGGCGAGCTGGACATGGCTGCCATCCCGGCAAACCTGGCCGCGACCCTCTACCAGAAGACGAACGGCGGCATTCAGGCCGTGGCCGTCAACACGCTGGGCGTGCTGTATGTGGTGGAAAAAGGCGGCGACACCGTCCAGTCCATGGCTGACCTGAAGGGCCGCACCATCCTGTCCACCGGCAAGGGCACCACGCCGGAGTACGTCCTACGCTATCTGCTGAATGCCAACGGCATCGACCCGGACAAGGACGTGACCATTGAATACTACAGCGAGGCCACCGAGGTCACCGCCCAGATGGCCAACACCGACAACGCCATTGCCGTGCTGCCCCAGCCCTATGTGACCGCGGCCGGTCTGCAGGACGACACCCTGCGCGTGGCCCTGAACCTGACCGAGGAGTGGGACAAGGTGGCTGACACCCAGCTTATCACCGGTGTGACCGTGGTGCGTAAGGAGTACGCCGAGGCCCACCCCGACGTGGTGGCCGCTTTCCTCGCTGACTACGCCAAGAGCGTGGACGCCGCCAACACCGATCTGGACGGCACTGCCGCGCTGTGCGAGGAGCAGGGCGTTGTGGCCAAGGCTGCCATCGCCAAGAAGGCCCTGCCCAACTGCAACATCGTCTGCCTGACCGGCGACGAGCTGAAGGCCAACGCCTCCGCCTACCTGCAGGTGCTGTATGACGCCGACCCCGCAGCTGTGGGCGGCGCACTGCCCGGCGACGACTTCTACTGGACTGCCGAGTAACCCCTGAATAAACCATCTCTCCGGCCGCTGTGCGATTGGTACGCATGGCGGCCTTTTTGCGTGTGGCAATAGGGCAGGCCATCAGATAGCTTTCTCCGCGAACAGCGACGGGTTGCGGCACCCAGCATCCGCTTCGCTATCGCTTGCGTCTTGCTGGCCGCGGCCCCAACAGCAACTCCCTGTTTCCGCCACCGGCGGCGGTCGTTGCCGTTGCAGAACTCCAGTCCCGCCCCAACGCTTGCGCGCCGGGGCCCCACCCCCAGGTCATTCGCTGGAGAAACTATCTGCCGTCCTGCCCGGGAAACTGCTGCCGCCCCTTCCACCCCTTGCCTTTCCGTTCAAAAAAGACTACAATACCCATAGTAAATCAAAACAAACCGAAACGGAGGACATAGATTATGGCTTGTACGACAATTCTGGTCGGCAAAAATGCTTCTTACGATGGCTCCACCATGATCGCCCGCAACGACGATTCCGGCGCGGGCCACTTCACCGCCAAAAAATTCACCGTGGTGCACCCTGCGGAGATGCCTAAAACCTACCGCAGTGTGCTTTCTCATGTGGAGGTGCCTCTGCCCGAAGGTGCGCTGCGCTTCACCGCCATGCCCAATGCGGTGGAGGGCAAGGGCATCTGGGCGGCCGGCGGCGTCAACGCGGCCAATGTGGGCATGACCGCCACCGAGACCATCACCTCCAACCCCCGCGTGCTGGGCGCGGACCCGCTGGTGCCCGGCGGCATCGGTGAGGAAGATATCGTCTACCTGACCCTGCCCTACATCCACACAGCCCGCGAGGGCGTGCGGCGGCTGGGCAAGCTGCTGGAAACGTATGGTACCTACGAGATGAACGGCATCGCCTTCCAGGACGTGGACGAGATCTGGTGGCTGGAGACCATCGGCGGCCACCACTGGATCGCCCGCCGTGTGCCGGACGACAGCTATGTGGTCATGCCGAACCAGCTGGGCATCGACAGCTTTGATCTGGAAGATGCCCTTGGTGCCCAGAAGGAGCACATGTGCTCGGCTGATCTGGCGGAGTTCGTGGAAAAGTATCACCTGAATCTCTCCATGGACGGCAGCCTGAACCCGCGGGACGCCTTCGGCAGCCATGACGACGCCGACCATGTCTATAACACGCCCCGCGCCTGGTGGATGCTGCGCCACCTGAACCCCACTACCTGGGTGTGGGACGGCCCGGACGCCGACTACGGCCCCCGCTCCGACGACCTGCCCTGGTGCATGGTGCCGGAAAAGAAGATCACTCCGGAAGAAGTCAAGTATGTGCTGTCCGGCCATTATCAGGGCACGCCCTATGACCCCTACCTGACCTACGGCGACAAGGGCATGAAGGGCGCTTACCGCTCCATCGGCATCAACCGCAACGATTTCATGGCTCTGCTGCAGATGCGCCCGGATGTGTCGGAAGCTTCCCGTGCCATTGAGTGGATCGCCTATGCGTCCAACGCCTTCAACACCATGGTGCCTTTCTACGCCAACGTGGAGCGCACCCCGGAGTACCTTGCAAACACCACCGGCACCGTCTCCACCGACAACTTCTACTGGGTCAGCCGCATGATCGCCGCCATGACCGATGCTTCCTATAATAAGTCGCTCATCCACATCGAGCGCTACGCCGAGGCTGTGGTCTCTGCCGCCCGGGCGCTGGTGAACGAATACGACGCAAAGCTTACCGCTGAGCCGGATGCCGCCAAGGGGGCCGCCCTGCGCGAGGAAGCCAACGACGCCATTGCCGCCATGCTGAAGGAGAAAGCTGCCGATACGCTGGATAAAGTTCTGTTTGAGCTGAGCTGCCAGATGAAGAACGCCTACTCCCGTTCGGATGCATAAACGATCAAAAACCGTCAAATGAAAACCCGTTCAGAGCTTGTTCTGAACGGGTTTTCTGCTTGTATCCCACTCTCTGTGCGTGCTGCACAAATTTTGACGCATTTTTTTGTGAGTGAACGCGAACGAAAATGACCGAAACTGATTGATTTTGACGCAAAACTTGCTATAATAAAGATGCAAACAATCAAAACACGCCAGACTTGTGCAAAACCGGTCAGGGCGTGGAGGCGAAAAGGAGAGATGCAGATGCTGGCAGAAGAACGCTTCAGTCTGATCCTGAAGCAGCTGGAACGGCAGCGCACCGTCACCGTGCAGGAGCTGTGCGAGGCGCTGAACACCAGCGAGTCCACCATCCGGCGCGATCTGACCGAGCTGGACCGGCTGGGCAAGCTGAACAAGGTGCACGGCGGTGCCACCCTGCCGGACAGCCGTTTTCTGGCCGATGAGCCCACCATGGCGGCCAAGGAGACGCTGGCCGTGGCCCAGAAGCGCAGCATCGCGCAGACGGCGGCCGGGCTGATCCAGGCAGACGACTTCGTCTTCATCGACGCCGGGTCCACCACGCTGGAGCTGGTGCATGCGCTGGAGGGCGACGCTCTCAAGGCTGGTTATGTGACCAACGGCGTGGCCCACGCCCGGGCGCTGGCCCGGAAGGGCTGCCGGGTGTACCTGCCCGGCGGGCTGCTGCGGCCCCAGACCGAAGCCATCGTGGGCGCGCCCGCCCTGGCCAGCCTGCAGCAGTACCGGTTCACCAAGGCGTTCATGGGGGCCAACGGTGTGGCGCTGGAAGCGGGCTTTACCACTCCGGACCCCGAGGAGGCGGCCGTAAAAGCGGCGGCGGTGCACCGGGCGCGGGAAGCCTGGTTTCTGGTGGATGACGCCAAATTCGCCCGCGTCTACCCGGCGGTCATCGCGGACCTGCAAAGCGGGGCCATCCTGACAAACCGCTGCCCGAACCCCAAGTACAAACAGTACACTTTAGTAAAGGAGACAGAGCTATGATCTATACCGTAACGTTCAACCCGGCCATTGATTATGTGGTGCGGCTGGATGCCCCGCTGGAAGTGGGCGAGGTGAACCGCGCAAACGGCGAGGACTGCGTGCTGGGCGGCAAGGGCATCAACGTGTCCGGCGTGCTGGCCCAGCTGGGCTGCGAGAGCGTGGCCCTGGGCTTCGTGGCCGGTGAGACCGGTGCCTGGCTGGAGCGGGGCCTTGCCGCTCAGGGCCTGCGCACCGACTTCGTGCACCTGGAACAGGGCATGACCCGCATCAACGTCAAGATCAAGGCCGGGCAGGAGACCGAGCTGAACGGCGCGGGCCCCGCCATCCCGGAAAGCGCCATGCAGCAGCTGGAAGCCCGGTTGGACCAGCTGGGCGAGGACGACATCCTCATTCTGGCGGGCAGCATCCCGAAAAGCCTGCCGCAGGACACCTACGAGCGGCTGCTGGCCCGGCTGCAGGGCCGCGGCGTGCGGGCCGTGGTGGACGCCACCCGCGATCTGCTGGTGAATGTGCTGCAGTACCACCCCTTCCTCATCAAGCCCAACAACCATGAGCTGGGCGAGATCGTGGGCAAAGTGCTCACCACGGACGAGGAAATCACCGCCGCCGCCCGCACCCTGCAGCAAAAGGGGGCCCGCAACGTGCTGGTGAGCATGGCCGGCGACGGCGCTCTGCTGCTGGACGAGCACGGCGAGACCCACCGCATCGGCTGCCCGAAGGGCAAGGTGGTGAACAGCGTGGGCGCAGGCGACAGCATGGTGGCCGGTTTCGTGGCCGGGTGGCGCAAGACCCAGAGCTACGCCTATGCCCTGCGCCTGGGCACCGCCTGCGGCAGCGCCACGGCCTTCAGCCTGGGGCTTGCCACAAAGGAGAAGATCGACGAGCTGCTGGCGCAGCTTTGATAGGATAAAAGGAACAAGGAGGAACGTTTATGCGCATCACCGAGTTATTTACCGCACAGTCCATTGCGCTGGACGAGGCGCTGCAGACGCAGGAGCAGATCCTGAGCCGTCTGGTGGAGCTGCAGGCCACCCACGGCAACATCACGGACAAGGATGCCTACAAAAAGGCCCTCTATGCCCGCGAAGCTGAAGGCTCCACCTATGTGGACAACGGCATCACGGTGCCCCACGCCAAGACCGATGTGGTCACCCGGCCCAGTCTGGCGGCCCTGCGGCTGGCAAAGCCGGTGCAGTACAACGCCGAGGACGACGGCACCACTGACCTGCTGTTCGCCATTGCCGCGCCGGAGAACGGCAGCCTGCATGTGGACATGCTGGCCCGCATGATGCAGATGCTGATGAACGAGGACTTTGTGGCAAAGCTGAAAGCCGCCAAGACCCCGGCAGAGTTCCTTGCCTGCATCGACGCGCAGGAGGACGCCCAGTTCGGCACCGAGAGCTTCACCCAGCAGGAGATCCCCCAGAACGGCTACCGCATTCTGGCGGTCACCGCCTGCGTGAACGGCATCGCCCACACTTACATGGCCGCCGAGGCCCTCACCAAGGCGGGCGACAAGCTGGGCCTGCCCACCAAAGTGGAGACCAACGGCTCCGACGGCGCGAAGAACATCCTCACCAAAGAGGAAATTGCGGCCTGCGACGGCATCATCGTGGCGGCCGAGAAAAAGGTGGAGACCGCCCGCTTCGACGGCAAGCCGGTGCTGTTCACCCGCGTGGACGACGGCATCCATAAGCCGGAGGAGCTCATCAAGAAGATCGTCCACGGCGAGGTGCCCGTCTACCACGCCGAGGGCGGTGCGCAGGCGGCCGACGATGCTTCCGGCAAGGACAGCGTGGGCCGCACCCTCTACAAGAACTTGATGAACGGCGTCTCCCACATGCTGCCCTTCGTGGTGGGCGGCGGCATCATGATCGCGCTGGCCTTCCTGCTGGACGATTACACCATTGACCCCTCCAACTTCGGCATGAACACCCCCGTCGCCGCCTTCTTCAAGACGGTGGGCGGTGCAGCCTTCGGCTACATGCTGCCCATCCTCTCCGCCTTCATCGCCATGTCCATCGCGGACCGTCCGGGTCTGGCCGTTGGTTTCGTGGGCGGTGTGCTGGCCATGAACGGCACCAACTTCGCGGGCATCGCGGCAGGCGAGACCACCGGTATTTCCGGCGGTTTCCTGGCGGCTCTGCTGGCCGGTTTTGCGGCGGGCTATATCGTCCAGTTCCTCAAGAAAATCACCGAAAAGCTCCCCGCCAGCCTGAACGGCATCCGCCCCATGCTCATCTACCCGCTGGGCGGCATGCTGGTCATCGGCGCGGTGATGTGCGGCATCAACCCGGTCATGGGTATGATCAACACTGCCATGACCGATTGCCTGAACGCCATGGGCGGCACCTCCAAGGTGCTGCTGGGTGCCATCGTGGCCGGTATGATGAGCATTGATATGGGCGGCCCGTTCAACAAGGCAGCCTACGTCTTCGGCACGGCCGCCCTTGCTTCCGGCAACTATGAGGTGATGGCCGCCGTCATGGTGGGCGGCATGGTGCCTCCCATCGCCATCGCCCTTTCCACCACCTTCTGCCCCAAGAAGTGGACCCCCGACGAGCGCCGCAACGGCATCGTGAACTACATCATGGGCCTGTGCTTCGTCACCGAGGGTGCCATCCCCTACGCCGCCGCCGACCCGCTGCGCATCCTGCCCAGCTGTGTGGCCGGTGCGGCCGTCGCCGGTGCGCTGTCCATGACCTTCGGCTGTGCCCTGCGCGCCCCCCATGGCGGCATCTTCGTGTTCCCGGTGGTGGACCACGCGGTGCTGTACTGCGTGGCGCTGGCCGTGGGCAGCGTGCTGGGCGCGGTGATCCTGAGCCTGCTCAAGAAGAACCGCACCGACGCCGAGTAAAAAACGCCATTTCCTCCCATTTGGAGATACCATAAAGCCTGCAGAACCGCCCCGGAGCTTTCCGGGGCGGTTTTGCGTTGTTTGTGCAAATGTGTCGAAAAATGGCGGGAAACTTTGGTGGGGCGAAAAAGTCCGAAACTATTGCAACCAAATAAGGGGGGGGGGGTATAATGAAGATGAGGTGCCACGCCTTCGGGGGAGGCACCCGGACAACAAAGAGAGCGAGGGATGAACAATGAGAAAAAAGAGTACGAGACTTCTCAGTGCAGCGCTTGCGGCGTGCATGATGCTGTCGGTTCTGCCAGTGGGCGCGTTTGCGGCGGAGCCGGGCACAGAACCGGAGAATGGCAATGGCGTAAGTGCGCAGGCGGAGGAAACCCTGCCTTTTGCAGGAAAAGAAATCACCGAGGGCGGTACGTATACAATGGAGGGCGGCGAGTATACCGGACCGATCACGGTAAATGTTCAGGATGGCAAGGACGTGATCATCAACATTACCGGTCACGTGACCACAAATATCCGGGATATGTTGATCAAAGTGGTCAAAGGCCATGTGACGATCAACGGTGGAAACGACGCGATTGTGGAAAACATGAGTGAACCGGTATTCTATTACGGTTTAGGTGCTGCACTCATCGGCCTTTCCAGTACGGATGATAATACAACGGTTGAGATCAACGGCGGCACATATAGAAAGAAGGTAGAAGCCGCAGTCGGATGCGAGAATGATAGCAAGGGAACCCTTACCATCAACAGCGGTACTTTTGAGACAGGAATGGGCGGTGCGGTAGTAAATAATGCTGATAAATCTGCAGTAATGCAGATCGAAGGAGGTACATTTATTGGACGAGAGCGGGATGATAATCATCCCGATGCCTACGCACTTGAAAACTATGGAACAACGATCATCAACGATGGCCATTTCATAGGTTATGAAGATATAGTTGTTCACCAGTATAGTGGAGAGCTGCAGATTCACGGCGGTACGTTTGAGTTAATGAATCCAAATGGGATTAATGTGATAGATATTCAGAATGGCCCATCGAATACAACGATTACCGGTGGATATTTCAAAAACCTCCAAGGCTGTCGGTGGGGGAACGTAGTGGATTACGAGTCCTATATGCAAGGAGCGGAAGCAAATGAATTGCATATCACAGGCGGCACCTTTGAGATAGAAGGAGAGAATGTAGATGGAATCCGCGTAAGTAGTGTGGATCCATCACAATTGAGAATGCAACGATCAGGGTAAAGGCAACAAGTGGCAGAGGCGCTGGAATTGAAAGGCTCGTGGACTCCGAAACTGCGCTGAAAGTGAAAGATGTGACAATTGAGAATGCCGGCTCATCGGGAGACTTCAGCGATATTCTACTGGATAATTATTATCAGGACTCAGATCTTCCAGTGGATCTTGAAATAACGGAAGATTTTACCCACAAGGCGGTGGTAGATGCAACCGACATAGAAGAGGGCTTGCAGGTCACCACAAAAACTGCTACACACTACCAGAAAGACCTGAAGCTGGTCAGCGCAGACCCGCATTATATCATTGACTACCAGAAAGACGATGGCGGAACGGAGTACCGCTACTTTAACACACGCGAGCAGGGCAAGTTTTATGTGAACCCCATCAACGCCACAATGACAGCTGACGGCGAGGAGAAGCGCCCCTATAGTCAGTTTGCGCAGGGAGACAAAGTGACCCTGACTGCTAATATCCCTGAAGGCAAGCAGTTCGTTGATTGGAAAGTAGAAAAAATTGCGGCCGAAGGCGTGGAAGACGTTTCGAAGGAGGTCAAGATCGACTACGAAGACCCCGAAAACCCGGAAACTGCGATCCTGACCGTGCCGGACTACGACATTTTCGTGACCGCCGAGTACAAAGAAGGCGTCATCATCGACCCCGGCACGAGTGACACCGACTACGGCGGAGACATCGCGGCCGGTGTGGTCATCGGCGGCATTGCGGCGGTTGGCGCTTACGAAGTGGGTACCGGCCTGTACCGCATCCTTGCCATGGATGATGTGGCCATGCCCACGAACCGCATTGCCCTGGCTAAGCTGCTGTGGGAGCGCGCCGGAAAACCCGAACCGGAAAGCACGGCTCTCTACAGCGATCTCAGCGCCGAGGATACCGACGCCCAGAAGGCCGCCCGCTGGGCCGTGGAGCAGGAACTGCTGAAGGACGACACCAGCGAGGACGAGCAGAAATTCCACCCGGCTTTCCCGGTGAGCAAGCTGCGCGTCTGCCTGACCTGGGAAAAGGCAAAGCAGAAGGGCCTCTTTGACCAGAACACCGAAGCATAACCCCTGAAAAACGCAAGAAAGAGCCGCCGCACGAATTGCCGTGCGGCGGCTCCTTTTTTGCGCAGGTGCCTGCCCAGAAGCGCAAGATCAGATGTAATCCGAAATATAGGGAATTTTGTGGAACAGCACGTCGTCCAGCCGCTCCACGGCTTCCTCCCGGCCTTCGATGCGCTCCAGCTCAAACAGGCGCTCGGCCGTCTTGTAGCCCAGCAGCAGGGTGGAAAGGGTGCCGATGCCCATTTTCAGGTGGTACTCGGCGGGGGCGTCGGTCAGCTCACAGCCGCCGTCCGCGAACCGGATGCGGAAGGTGCGGTCGTTCCAGGGCAGAAGCGTGTCTTCAATTTCCAGCTCGATGCACAGCTCGCCGCCGTCCGGGTCGCAGGGGTAATCCTCCAGAAAGCTGGCCACGTCCACGATGCGGCCCATGGCGTAGGGGCGGATGGTCTCCTTGATGTCGCCATCGTCCATCTCAAAGGCGATGGGCTCACTGAAGTAGGTGTTGCCGTGCACCTCGTCGATCATGGAGTCGTGGGCGTGGATGTACTCCCACAGGCCCTTCTGCGCCTCGCGGTTCAGGTAGATCATTTCCTTGATGTGCATGATGTCGTTCTTGATGAGGTACACCATGTAGCCGCAGGGCTTGTCCTTTACATTATAATAGACGGCCACATTGGTGTCGTCCTCATCCCAGCGCCAGTATTCCTCCCATGCCAGCGAGTTGCGGAACAAACAGCCGTGGGTGATGGATGCAAAGTGGGAGTGCAGCTCGTGGAACTCGGTGTTGTCCCAGTCCACCCGCCGCACATAGCCGGGGGCAGAAACTTTGGTGGGGATCTGCCGGTCCTTGATGTTGTAGGAGATTTTGTTGGAGATGATCTCCCAACCCAGGTGGTGGTACAGCGGGATGGAGTAGGGGTAAAGCAGGGCAAAGCTCTTGCCCTCCTTGTGCATCTGGGTCAGGCCCTGGATCATCAGCCGCTTCATGATGCCGTTGCCGGTGTACTCCGGGTAGGTGCACACACTGGTGACGAAGCCGACGTGGTACACCGCGTCGTAGACGTTCATCTTCAGCGGGTAGACCGCGAACTGGGAGACAAGGCTCTTGCCGTCAAAGCAGCCCAGCACGTCGGCGCGCTCCAGCACGGGGAACTTGGACTGCTTGATCTCGTCGTCCTTCCAGCCGGTGGCGGTGAGTTCTTCCTCCGTCACCTGAAAGGTGTAGCGCAGCAGGGCGTTATACTGGTCGAGATCGTCTGTCTCGAGATAACGGTATGTATAATCTTCGGCGGAATTCATGGATGGACTTCCTCTCTGTTTTTGTGGATCGTTGCCGAACAAGCCCATTATACACCCGGCACGGAAAGGGCGGCAAGAACCTTTTTCACAAAAAACGCGGCAAAGAATGGGGCAAAACACCGCATTTGCTGGAAAACCGCGCCACCGCCCCCTTTTGCATTGCACCGCCTTTTTGAGTGTGGTATACTGTTCCTGTTATGGAAAAGTTCCGGTGCGGTGTGCCGGGCACAGCAAAGAGGAAAAGGAAACGAACGATGAAAATTGGATTTGACAACGACAAATATCTTTCGATGCAGTCGGAACATATCCGCGAGCGCATCAAGAAGTTTGACAACAAGCTCTATCTGGAATTCGGCGGCAAGCTGTTCGACGACTACCACGCCTCCCGCGTGCTGCCAGGCTTCCAGCCCGATTCCAAGCTGCAAATGCTGCTGCAGCTGAAGGATCAGGCCGAGGTGGTCATCGTCATCAGCGCGGAGGATATCGTCAGCAGCAAGATCCGCGGCGATTACGGCATCACCTACGATCTGGACGTGCTGCGCCTGATCGACGCCTTTCAGGAAGTGGGCCTGTACGTGGGCAGCGTGTGCGTGACCAAGTACACCGCCGCCCCGGAAGTGGAAGCCTTTGAAAAGCGGCTGAACAGCCTGGGCATCCGCACCTTCCGCCACTACAAGATTCCCGGCTACCCCAACGACGTGGCCCGCATCGTCAGCGACGAGGGCTACGGCCGCAATGACTACATCGAGACCCAGCGCCCGCTGGTGGTCATCACGGCCCCCGGCCCCGGCAGCGGCAAAATGGCCACCTGCCTGTCCCAGCTGTACCACGAGCACAAGCGCGGCGTCAAGGCCGGTTACGCCAAGTTCGAGACCTTCCCCATCTGGAACATTCCTCTCAAGCACCCGGTGAACCTGGCCTATGAAGCCGCCACCGCCGACCTGAACGATGTGAACATGATCGACCCCTTCCATCTGGAAGCCTACGGCGTGACCACCGTCAACTACAACCGCGACATCGAAATTTTCCCGGTGGTGAACGCCATGTTCGAGCTCATCGCGGGCGAGAGCCCCTACAAGAGCCCCACGGACATGGGCGTGAACATGGCGGGCAACTGCATCGTGGACGACGAGGTCTGCCGCGAAGCTTCCTGCAAGGAGATCGTCCGCCGTTACTTCAAGTGCCTGTGTGAGCAGAAGGTCACCGGCACCGTGAAGGAAAGCGAACGCTACAAGCTGGAACTGCTGATGAACCAGGCGGGCCTGACCGTGGGTGCCCGCGAGGTGGAAAAGCAGGCCCATGCCCGCAGCGAGAGCACCGGCGGGGCCCCGGCTGTGGCCATCGAGCTGGCCGACGGCACCGTCATCACCGGCAAGACCGGCCCGCTGCTGGGTGCGGCCGCCAGCGCCCTGATGAATGCGCTGAAGGTTCTGGCCGGCATCCCGCAGGAGACCGACCTTGTCAGCGCGGCGTCCATCGAGCCCATCCAGACGCTCAAGACCAACTACCTGGGCGGCCGGAACCCCCGCCTGCACACCGACGAGATTTTGATCGCGCTGTCCAGCTCTGCAGCTTCCAACGAGCTGGCCGCAGCAGCCATGCACCAGCTGCCCAACCTCAAGGGCTGTGATGTGCACTCCACCGTGCTGCTCTCCAATGTGGACACCAGCACCCTGAACCGTCTGGGCATGTACCTCACCTGCGACCCAGTCTATGAGGAAGAAGACCGCAAGTATCACAAAAAGTAAAAATAGATGCAAAAAAGGCAGGTGCCGTGCGGCACCTGCCTTTTTTGCATCTTAAAACGTTTTATTTCTTCTCGGCGCTGCGGGCGTAGAAGTTTGCCAGCACGGCACCGGAGATGTTGTGCCACACGGAGAACACAGCGCCGGGGATGGTGGCCAGCGGGTACTGTGCAAAGTGGGCAGCCGCCAGGCTGGTGGCCAGGCCGGAGTTCTGCATACCGACCTCGATGGAGATGGCGCGGCACTTGGTGGAATCCAGCTTCAGGGCCTTGCCCACGGCGTAGCCGGTCAGGTAGCCCAGCAGGTTGTGCAGGACGACCACGACCAGGATCAGCAGGCCGCTGGTCATGATCTTGGCACTGTTGGCGGAGACCACGGCGCAGATGATCAGCACGATGGCAGTGGTGGACACCAGGGGCAGCACGCGGACGGCTTCCTCGGTGAACTTATGGAAGAAGTGGTTCACCACAAAGCCCAGTGCGATGGGCACCAGCACCACCTTGACGATGGACAGGAACATGCTCATGGGGTTCACATCCACGCGCTGGCCGGCATACAGCAGGGTCAGCAGCGGGGTGAGCAGGGGAGCCAGCACGGTGGAAACGGCGGTCATGCCGACGGACAGGGCAACGTCGCCCTTGGAAAGATAGGTCATCACGTTGGAAGAAGTGCCGCCGGGGCAGGTGCCCACCAGAATGACGCCGATGGCCAGCTCGGTGGGCAGGTGGAACACCATGGTGAGCACCCATGCCAGGAAGGGCATAAGGGTGAACTGCGCCACACAGCCTACGATGACATCCTTCGGGCGGCTGAACACCACCTTGAAGTCATTGGGCTTCAGGGTCAGGCCCATGCCGAACATCACGATGCCCAGCAGGTTGTTCACCCAGCTGGTCTTGACCACGCTGAACGGGCCGGGGAAGAACAGGGCACCGGCTGCCACCACAATGACGATGGCGGCCATGTATTTGCCCACAAAGTCGCTTACTTTTTCCAGAGTTTTCATGTTGATTCGTCCTTTCTTTTTTGCACAAGGTGCAGGCGTCGGTTTGCATGAAACATCCGGAATGGCCCGGTGCCGCAATAAAAAACGCCTTTGTCTCCCATCATAAGAGACAAAGGCGTGTACATCCTCTGCGGTACCACTCTTACTTGCCGACCCAGAACCGGGCCGACCCCTCAGTGCGCATCCAACAATGCGCGGCTTCTGGTAACGGAAGCCTGCCGTCCGGGCCTACACACAGCAGCCGCTGTTTCAGCCCGAAAGCTCGGAGAGGATCTTCCCACGGGGTTCCTGCACTGCCTTGCATCCACCGGCAGCTCTCTGAAGCGCTCCACCCGGGTACTTGTTCTCGTCATAGCCGAATATTTCACTGCCCCGCAGTATACGCCTTTGCCTGCCGAAAGTCAAGCAAAACGGGCCTGCCAATGTTTCATCTGAACGGAATGGGAAAACAACGTGTTTCACTTTGCATGTGAAAAAATCGAATTTGCGTAAAAATCAGAAAGAAAGATTGTAATTGCATCCCGCTTGTGGTACACTTGCCCTACTTGTGAATTGGAAAAAAGGATAGGAGCGTGGAATTTTATGGCAAGACAACATAACCGGAGTGCTTTCTCCGGCAAGATCGGCTTCGTGCTGTCGGCGGCGGGCGCGTCGGTGGGCCTGGGCAACATCTGGCGTTTCCCGTATCTGGCGGCAAAATACGGCGGCGGCATCTTCCTGCTGGTGTACATCGTGCTGGCCGTCACCTTTGGCTACACCATGATCACGGCGGAAACGGCCCTGGGCCGCATGACCAAGAAAAGCCCGGTGAGCGCCTTCGGGGCCTTTGGCAAAAGCGCGGGCCTGCGGTTCGGCGGCTGGATCAACGCCATCATCCCCATCCTGATCGTGCCGTACTACTCGGTCATCGGCGGCTGGGTCATCCGCTATCTGGCGGATTACGTCAGCGGCCACGGCAGCGAGCTGGCCCAGGACGGCTACTTCTCCAGTTTCATCGCCAGCGGCCTGTCGGCTGAGGTGTGCTTCGTCATCTTCACGGGCGCTACGCTGGCCATCATCTTTGCGGGCGTGCGCAACGGCGTGGAGCGCGTCTCCAAGGTGATGATGCCCATTCTGGTGGTGCTGTCGGTGGTCATTGCGGTGTACTCGGTCACCCGCCCCGGTGCGCTGGAAGGCGTCAAGTACTTTCTGGTGCCCAATGTGGCAAACTTTTCCTGGATGACCGTGGTCACCGCCATGGGCCAGATGTTCTACTCGCTGTCCATCGCCATGGGTATCCTGGTCACCTTCGGCTCCTATATGAAGGAGAACATCTCCATTGAGGAGTCCACCGAGAATGTGGAAGTGTTCGACACGGCCATTGCGGTCATGGCGGGCCTGATGATCATCCCGGCGGTGTTCTCCTTCTCCGGCGGCGACCCGGACACCCTGCAGGCGGGCCCCGCACTGATGTTCATCACCATCCCCAAGGTGTTCGAGAGCATGGGCCTGGGCCATGTGGTGGGCACGCTGTTCTTTTTGCTGGTGCTGTTTGCGGCAATTACCAGCTCCATCGCCCTGACCGAGAGCGCCGTCTCCACCTTTGAGGACGAGCTGGGCTGGAGCCGTGAGCGCGCTACGTTCATGATCGGTATCATCATGCTGGCACTGGGCAGCCTGTCCGCGCTGGGCTACGGCCCGCTGGCAGGCGTGACCGTGTTCGGGATGCAGTTCCTGGACTTCTTCGATTTCCTCACCAACTCGGTCATGATGCCCATTGCCGCCATTGCAACCTGCCTGCTGGTGTCCCGCGTCGTCGGCGTGGAGCGCATCGAACAGGAGGTCACCCGCGAGGGCAAGCCCTTCCGTCGCCAGAAGGTGTTCAACTTCATGGTACGGTATCTGTGCCCCATTTTTGCAGTCATCATCCTCGTCAGCTCGGTGGCAAACGCCCTGGGCTGGATCGCCATGTAATGTATGTGCCAAAGCGGCAGCGTCCCTGTGCGGGAGGCTGCCGCTTTTTTGCACCCCAAAGTTTTGCTGTTTTGCACAAGGCACACGGGGAAACTCTGGGCAGAATGCCAAGGCCGCCAAAGCACCTCTCCGGATTTTGGGGGCATTTTGGAATGACGATGCTTGACGGAAGGAATCGTAGGAAGTAGAATTTAAGTAGAATGCTGTGCCGTAAAATCGGCACACGAACGCCTGGGCTGTGCTGCGGAAACCGGCCCGGGAAGGGGAGCATTGCAGCATGGAAAGACAGAGGAGGCAACAATGAAGATCTGTACAAAGTGCGGCGCAAGAATGAGCGACAGCAACCGGTTCTGCGAAAAATGCGGCAGCACGCTGGTCACCGAGACGGCGGCAGGCCACACGGCGGTGCCGGTGCGCAGCGAGACCAGCCTGAGCCAGCTGGTGGGGTGGCTGCAGAAGTATGGCCGCCATATCATGCGCGTTGCGGCGCTGCTGGCGGTGGTGCTGTTTTTCTGCCCGCTGTTCCTGGTCTCCTGTGAGGGCGTCCAGATGAACGTGAGCGGGTTCCAGACGGCCACCGGCTTCGGTTTTGACGACGACGGCAACACGAAAAGCAGCTGGTTTCTCAGCGAGGAAGACAACTCCCGCTATTACACGCAGGATAACGCAAGCCTGCCGCAGGGGTCACTGACGGCCTTTGCGGCGCTGCTGCTGGCGGGCGGTATGCTGGGCAGCACCTTTGTGCTTGCCCAGAACGCCTCCAAAACCGAGCAGAAAAATGTGCACGGGGTGCAGATCGCTCTGGCGGCCGCCCATGTGGCCGCGCTGTTCTATATCTTTGAACGGCTGAAAAAGGCGGCCCGCATCGAGGGCATGGCCTGGGCGAACTTTACCACGGTGGAGCCGACCGGCTGGTTCAAGCTGGATGTGGCCCTGACGATCTTGTATCTGATCGTGGCAGCGGTGTGCCTGGCGGGAGCGGCCGCCGACACGGGCAGCGCCGTGCCGCATGCGCCCGCAGCGCCTGCCCCGGCCCCTGTGCCGCCGCGCAGCACGGTGCCGTCCAGCGCGCCCCGCCCGGATGTCCCGGTGCGGCCCAGTGCCCCGGCAGAGCCCCCGGTGCCGGACGACGGCGAGGCCACGCTTTATGTGTTCCCCACCCACCCGGCCGGGGAGAAGAACGCAGCCGCGCCCCTGCCCGACCCGGAACCGGCACCGGCACCGTTCTGGCCGACGGATGACCGCACCGAGCGTGTCACCCCCTCTGCGGGGAGTTACGGCTGCGCCGCGCCTGCCGCACCCGCTTATGGTTATGCCGAACCTTCTGCCCCCACGGCAGCGGACTATGGTTACGCTGAACCTGCCGCCCCGGCTGCGGCGAGCTATGGCTATGCAGAACCCTCGGCACCTGCCGCTGCGAATTACGGCTGCGCAGAACCCTCGGCACCCGCCGCAACAGGTTACGGCTATGCCGAACCCGCTGCCCCGGCAGCTCCTGCGGCACCGGCTGCAGCTGCCCCGGAAACAAGCGTGCGCATCAGCGGGGCTGCGGGCGCGGCCAAGAACGAAAAGAAGAATACGCATTTCCATCAGGCACCCAGCCTTTGAGTGAGAATAGGAGAAAAACGGACCCCGGAGAGCGCTCCGGCAAAACGTCCCAAGAAAGGATTTGAACCGTGGAGGAGAAAACCGCAGCAGAAGAAACGACCCGCAGCGGCGTGAAGATCAGTGGCTCGCACGCAGAGGAAACGGATGAGGTCGTCAGTGCGGGGCAGTGTTACCCCATTTATTCCTACAGCGCAAACCCCTGGAACCCGACCTGGGTCTGCCCGGCCTGCGATGCCGAAAACTCGGAGCAGGTAAAGGTGTGCGGCGTGTGCGGCGCGGCAAGGCCCGCCGTCGGTGTGCCGAAGGACGAGTTCCCGTACCCGGGCGGCACCGGCGGTGCAGGCGGTCACAAGGAAACAGAACCGCCGTCCGGCGGAGCAGGGCCGGGCAAACCGGACGAACCCAAAAAGCCCAAAAAGAAGCGCGGCGGCATCCTTGTGGTGTTGGCGGTCGCGCTGGCGGCGCTGGCTGCCGCAGCCGTGCTGCTGCTGGGCCAGGGCTCCCGCCCGGCCAACACCCCGGCGCAGACGTCTTCTTCCCGTTCGGTCAGCTCGTCTTCCAGCCGGGACGCTTCGTCCGAGAGCAGCAGCGTGACCTCGGACGAACCCGATTCAGAGGAGCCGTCCAGCTCCGAGGAACCGGCAAGCACCTCGGTCCCGGACAGCAAACCGGACAGTACGCCCGACAGCAAACCCGACAGCAAGCCGGTGAGCTCGTCGTCCGGCTCGTCCAGCAGCACTCCGGCGTCGTCCACCGCACCGCAGGTGCCCAGCTATACGGTGAGCTATAAGGTGTCCGGCAGCGGTTCGCTGACGGGCGGCAGCAGCTCCGGCAAGAGCAGCCTGCAGTACACGGTCAAGCAGAACGAGGGCAAGAGCTTCACGGTCACGGCCGTGCCGGGGAACAACTACCACTTTGTGCGCTGGAGCGACGGCTCCACCAGTGCCACCCGCACGGACACGAACTTTACCCAGAATGTGACCTTTACGGCGTACTTTGAGCAGAATGAGCCGGCACCCAGCTACACGGCTTCGGCCTCGCAGGATGGCAACGGCGTCATCACGTTTACGCTGAATGCGGAAGGCCAGACGGTGGATATCTCCATGGAGCTGGTCCAGACCGCAACGGGCAAGAGCTATTCCCTTGGCAAGATCGGCAGCTTTGGCAGCGGCAGCTACCGCTTCGACCCCGCCTGCCCCGGCGACCCGGGCGAATATCAGGTCCGGTTCTACGATCAGAACAGACGGATGCTTGCATCTGTTCATGTTGTATATTAAGCATTTAAGGAGGAATTTGACATGAGAAAGATGAAATTTGTGGCCATGGCCCTGACGGCAGCGCTTGCGCTGCAGTTCACGGTGCCTGCGTTTGCGGCGCAGCTGCCGGAGACCGAGGCAGCGCCGGAGCAGGCCGCCACCGCGGAAGCACCGGACGAAGTGCAGGCCGAAGCACTGGAGGAGGAAAACCTGATCGAGTTCCGCACCCTCGTGCGCTACGCCAGCAACACGCACCCGTCCGAGACGGTGAGCGTCGGCTTCACCAGCAACACCAACTATTCCTGGTCCAGCTCGGACACCTCGGTGGTGACCGTGGACCAGAAGGGCCGTGTCACCGCACAGGGCCTTGGCTCTGCCACCGTTACCGCTGTGCGCAAGGACGACCCGGAAAAGACCAGCAAATACTACTATACGGTCAAGAACGCAAGCCTGGAGCTGAGCTGCTCCCCCAGCTCTCTGACCATTGACTACGACGACCTGCACCCCACCGCGCAGATGCGCATCAGCGATTCCTACGGCACGATCAATTACAAGAACTGGTCCAGCAGCAACCCCAACGTTGCCACCGTCAGCTCCAGCGGCGTGGTGACGGCTTACAATGAGGGCTCTACCCGCATCACGGTTTCCACCAACGAGGGCACCGCTTCTTATATTGTGACCGTTTCCTCCCGCATCGGTGCGCTGTACTTCTCGTACGAACGCGCAGCATCCTACGGCAGCACCAGCCGCACCATGCTGGAGTCCGGTAAGCTGGGCAACATCAAGTCCGGTGACGTGTTCAACCTGGGCGACTATCTGGTAAAGGATTCTCGCGTGCAGGTCCAGAGCTGGACTTCCAGCAACCCGGCGGTGGCCACCGTGACCGAGAGCGGCTGGGTGACGGCCGTGGGCGACGGCGAGACCACCATCACCGTGACCTCCACCGACGGCAAAAAGGCTGAGTGCCGCCTGCTGATCGGCCAGGAAGCACAGGATCAGTACCGTGAGCAGGTGTCGAACTCTGCGACCATCGGCGGTATCGTGCTCTTTGTCGGCTTGGGCGTTGTGGTCATCGTGGCCATTGTGACCCTCGCCAACGCAGCGACCGCCTGAGGAATGGAACAGGTGTACATCGGCCCGGGCACACGGCTGCCCGGCGGCCGATGAGACGAAAGGAGCGTGGAGGGATTGTTTTGCAGATATTGCGGAACAAGACTTGCAAAAAATGAGCTGAGCTGCCCCGCATGCGGCAAAGAGCAGGGCCCCCTGTTCGCCACGAGCGGCTACTTCGGCGTGCTGCGCAAGGCATCCGGTGAGGACGCCGCGCAGCCGGAAGCAGCACCGCCCCCGAAGGCGGCGGCCCCGCAGCCGAAGCCGGAAGAACGGCCCGCCCCGGCCCCCAAAAAGAACGCGGGCGGGCGGAATGTGCTTTTGCTGGCGGTGCTCGTGGTGGTGCTGCTGTGTGCGGTTGTGCTGAACCTCAAGCTTGGTGGTGTGGAGCGCACACTGAACAGCGCGAACGCCAAGCTGGATGAGCTGAAGCAGACCGTTTCTCAGCTGCAGGAAGCACAGGCGCAGCAGAGCGAAGTGCTGAACGAGCTGAAGCAGGCGGTGGATGCGGCCCAGGGCAAGGCCCCGGCGGCAGAACCCGCCGCCTCGGTCCCGGCCGCCAGCGAGCCGGAGACCCCGCAGGAGAACAGCCTGCTCCCGGCCGACGAGCCCCAGAAGGACGCAGCGCCCGCCGCAGAAAGCACGGCCCCGGCCGCAGATACGGGAAAAGGGGAGCTGCATGAAACTGTCTAAGAAAACGGCCCGGAAAACTGCCGACCCAGGGCTGGAGCTTTCGGCACTGTTCTTTGTGAACGGTGAAAAAAAGCAGGACCTGTGCGAGGACAGCTATGCCCTCGGTGCGCATGACGGGGAAGTGTTCCTGGGCGTGTTCGATGGCTGCGGCGGCAGCGGCGCAAGGGTGTATGACGTCTATGGCGGACATACCGGCGCGTACCTTGCCTCCCGCATCGCCAGCGGCGCGGCCTACGACTGGTTCCAGAACGAGGAGCCGCCCGCAGCGCTGGAACAGGACATTGCCCGGGCGCTGCAGTGCTACAAGGAGAACGCCAGCGGCAGCAGCGGCATCCGCAGCTCCATGGCGAAGGACTTCCCCACGACGGCTGCGGCGGCAAAGTGCAGCTGCAGCCCGTCCCGGGTGGATGCCGACTTTTTGTGGTGCGGCGACTCGCGCGGCTTTCTTATGACGGCAGACGGCCTGAAGCAGATCACCGTGGACGATGTGCAGCACACCGTGGACGGCCCGGATATGCGCAGCGATGGCATCATGACCAGCGTGTGCAGCGCGTCCAAACCGTTCCACCTGCACGAAAAGCAGGTGAGCTGCAGCCAGCCCTGCATCGTGCTCACGGCCACGGACGGCGGCTTTGGCTATGTGGAGTCGCCCATCCAGTTCGAGGCACTGCTGCTGGACACCCTGCTCCAGAGCAGCAGCATCGAAGACTGGCGCGAAAAGCTGTTCGGCATCCTGAAAAAGATCTCGGCGGATGATTACACCATGTGTCTGGCGTGCTTTGGCTATGCAAGCTTTGCGGACCTGAAAAAGGCCTTCGAGCCCCGCCATAAGGCCCTGCTGGAAACCTACCTTGCGGTGTGGAACGACAGCACACAGGAGCAGCAGCAACAGCTGTGGCTGGAATATGCGGCGGATTATCTGTCGGAACAGGATGACGTGAAATGAGATATACAGACTACAATGGCTACCTTGTTGCAGGCACACTGAAAAGCGACAACGCCGGTTTCAGCAAGTGGGGCATCGCGCAGAAGGATGGGCAGGACTACTTTTTGAAGGAGTTCCTCAGCCCCGTTTACCCGCAGAATGCGTCCATGTATTCGCCCGAGCAGGCGGAAAAGCGGCGGAAGTATTGCGAAAAGTACGAGGCCCAGAAGACCTTGCTCTACAAAACGATCAACGAAGCTTCGGACGGCAACGATGTGCGCATCGTGGACTTTTTCCGTTGTGAGAGCCACTATTACATCGCAATGCCGTGCATTCCTTCGGAGAAGCTCACGCCGGAGGACGTTGCGCAGATGAGCAGCGCCGGTCAGGCCCAGCAGCGGCTTTTGTGCAAGACGCTGGCCCACAGCATCTGGAAGCTGCACAAGGTCGGCATCGTCCATGGCGATCTCAAGTGGGACAACGTCCTGCTGCAGAAAAGCCAGTCGGGCGGGCTGACCACCAAGATCATCGACTTCGACAACAGCTTTTTTGAGGCTGAACCCCCTTCGGACCCGGAAAGCTTCAACTTCGACGTGGTCTATCTGGCACCGGAGGGCTATCTGTTTGCGGCCGGAGAGGACGTCAAGGTGGGCAAGCCCCTGGATGTGTTCGCGCTGGGCGTGCTGTTCCACCAGATCTTCCAGGGCAGCGTGCCGGAGTTCGTCAGCGGGACCAAATATAACTACCTGTTCGAAGGGCTCCTGAGCGGCGATGAGCTGAAGCTGGGCGACGCCGTCCCGGCGGATATGGCCCGGCTGATCGCGGGAATGCTGGAAACGGACCCGGTGCGGCGGTATTCGCTGGATACCGTGGTGCGGCTGCTCTCCGGCGAGGACATCCGGCCGGAACAGCAGGCGGAAAACCGCGAGGCCACCCAGAACGACCGGGAGGCAGCGCTGCGCATCAACATCTACAAGAGCACCAAGGGCGCCGAAAAATTCAAGCAGGCGGGCAGCCTGTTTTGAGCACAGGAGGAATGCAACATGATGAACTTCAACTTTGACTACAATGTGGACATGGTGTTCTGCATTGACGCAACGGGCAGCATGGGCGGCCTGATCGAAAAGGTCAAGGATAACGCGCTGAATTTTTATCAGGACGTGCAGCGCATGATGACCAATAAGCAGAAGACCATCGCACAGCTGCGCGTGCGGGTGATCGCCTTCCGCGATTACGCCGCCGACGGTGACGACGCCATGATGGTGACCGATTTCTTCAACCTGCCGGAGGAAGAAAAGGATTTTGAGGAGACGGTGCGCAGCATCCACGCAGAGGGCGGCGGCGACATCCCGGAGGACGGCCTGGAAGCGCTGGCCTATGCGATCCGCTCGGACTGGAACAATGCTGGCACCAAGCGCCGCCATGTGATCGTGGTGTGGACCGACGCCCCGACCCACGAGATGGGCTTTGCAAAGTTCCTGCCCAACTACCCCAACGGCATGCCGGAAGACCTGCGCGAACTGACCCAGTGGTGGGGCGACGCCGCCACCCAGGAGCGCGGCTACATGGACCAGAATGCAAAGCGCCTAGTGCTGTTTGCCCCGGAGGCCGAATATTGGTCCCAGATCATGGATTCGTGGGACAATGTTGCCGCTTACCCCGCCAAGGCCGGTGAGGGCCTGAAGGAAGTGGACTATCAGCAGATCCTGAACATGCTGGCCAACAGCATCGGGTGAGAAAAGCACCTGCAAAATCTTCTTAAAAACAAGCAGCGGCAGCTTTCCAGACGGAAAAGCTGCCGCTGCTTGTTGCATATGTCCTCATGCAGATTCGAACTGCAGGCCTTTCGCTTAGGAGTAGCCCGTGCATCTGTAAACCCATTACAAAATAGGGTAATATATTCTACTCTATATCAATGAATTTTTTGTTGGGATGTCAACGTATGTAAATGGATTCGAACCTTTTTTATTCTGTGTAAACAGATGTTTATTAGCTGGAAATTAGCTGAGCTAATGAAAAGTGGCCGCTCTATTGTACAACGCTCACCTTTTATTAGCTGGGAGGTGTATATTTCCCTACGGATATTTGCTTGTTTAGCATTCGTGAACCAGACCATACAGCCGTAGCTGGTGTGATGGACAAATGTTTTCAATAGAAAAAGATCAGAGCTTTCTGCGAGAAAACTCTGGTCTATGTAACAGTGCGAATGGAAATGCGCATTGTCTTGTAAAAGGAAGGGGCTTATGGTATTCTTACTTTAAGTAAGGGAGTGGCAACGATGTGCAGAGCATTTGAAGAAGTACGAGAAGAAACAAAGCATGAGCAGTCGATTGAAATTGCAAAATCTTTGCTAGAAGTTGGAAAAATGACCTATGAAGAAATTGCTCGGTCGGTTCAGCTTCCTGTTGAAGAAGTAAAGGCACTGGATACAAAGAAACCCGCCTGATCTTAATTCAGCCAAGATATTCTTAAAAACAAACAGCGGCAGTTTTCCCAATCGGAAAGCTGTCGCTGTTTATGTATAGGGGCTTACAAGTTCTTTGCAAGATTTTTGATGAGTTCGGCCATAGAGGGGTTGGCCAGCAATTTGGTAAGTGCTGCTGCCGCATCTGCATCAACCGCGCTGTTTTCAGGGATGGGCTGCGCTGTTTGATGGGGCATTTCGGGTTCGGCTCCTTGGTGCTGGTAGAAGAAATCATCAAAACGCTGTGCATTCAGACGCCGATCATCATCCAAGATATGTGCATACTGCTCTGTGACCATCGAAGCCTGTGCATGACCTGAATCGCCCTGCACGGCTTTGATATCACCGCCGTTCAGTTTGAGTTTGTATGTAATACTGGAGTGTCGGAAGCTGTGAAAGACCACTTTAGGGAGATTATTTTTTTCAATCAACCGCTTCAATGCACCGTTGATGGTAGACTGCTCGGTTGGCATTCCCAATGGGCCGGCAACCACAAGATTGTAGTCGGTATATTCTGCACCCAGTGCTTCCTTTGTCATATCCTGCTCTGCTTTGAATTCAACGAGCATTTCAGCGACCGTTTTGGGCAGGAAGATGGTTCGGATACTGCTATCCGTTTTAGGGCTTTTCAGAACCTGAACGGTGGTGCAGCGGGAACTCAGCGATGGAAAACGGGTGATAACATTTTTGTTTTCCAATGCGTTCAGTGAAGCAACGTCCACACGCTGAAGTTCTTTGTTTATGTAAATGGATGCGCGTCCCGCATCAATGCTTTCGGGGGAAATATCCACACAATCCCAAGTCAGACCGAGCAGTTCGCCCAAACGCAGGGAGCAGGAGAACGAGAGGTTGATGCACAGCCGCAGCTTCGGATCATCACAAACTTTCAAAGCATGAAACAGCGTTTCGGCTGTCCAGATATCACGTTTCTTGGAAGTGTACTTGGGCAGGGTAGCGTAAATGCAGGGATTCTTTTCCATGAGTTCCCATTTTACAGCCTGCTCAAAGGCGCTCCGCAGAATCTTATGAACCGAACGGACTGTACCGGGGGAAACAAACTGGTGCTTCCGCTTCCCACACATAGGGTCAGCAGCCTCATATTTGAGCAACCGCTGATAATACCCCTCGATCACACGAGTGGAGATATCCTGCAGCTTCATCGAGCCGATGAGCGGAGTTATGTAATTAGCAATCAGTGCAGTGTTTGCCTGATAGGTTGAAAGTGCCCATTTGCTTTTTCCATAGAGGGCAACATATTCAGGAAGCAAGTCGTTAAGGGTTTTGCACTGTGGAACTACAAAAGTTCCAACCGATTCCTTGTATTCGACCTCTTTCTTGCGATTCTTGGCATCCGAAAGGTCAGTAAAGGTTTCCCACTTCTGCTTGGGGGTGCCATCTGCATCCTTGTAGGAATAGACAACACAGAAATTGTTGTTGCGCTTGATAATGCTGGCCATTATGTATCTCCTTCCACTTTTCGTTTGGATCTTAGAACATCATCAAAAACATCTTTTCGGACACGTTTTGCCCGCCCTACATCAATTGTGGGAATTCCTTCCTCACGAATCCATGTAACAAGGGCGGTGCGGCTGATGCCGTAGAAGTCTTGAATCTCTTGAAAACTGTAATATTTGCCGCTTTTGGGAGATTGCAGTTTCAATGGAGGATCTTCTGGAACATCTTCGGCCTGTGGCTGAACCTGATATGTAGATTGACTGAGAAGCCATGTTTCAAAGCTGGCTTTGGTAATGCGCCGCCTGTCGGCCACACGCTCAATAACGAAACAGTCCCGATATTTTTTACAGTCGAGAATCCAGTAGACCTTTTCTCTTGGAATACCGAGCAGTTTTGCCATCTCCGGGATGGAGATGGTTTGTGCTTCAATCTCCCGGTCACGCTCTCGATCAGCCACAGTGCGGTGGCGGCTTTGTGACCGATACCAACGCTCAAATTCCTCTTTCGGAATCCGCATCCAGAAGTCTACCGTTTCTGCTTTCAACTTTCCCTGACGGATGAGTGTATAGACAGTGTCAGAGTCTACCTTTAATATTTCAGCAACTTCCAAAATAGAATATGACCGCTTGCAAAGTTCCTCGCCCGGTGGAGGACCATTGACCTTATGGTATTTGACCTGATTGGCGTACCATTTTTCAAAACTGGAAATAACGATACGCATTTTGTCGTTTATCAGAATGACGTCAAAGAAATTCTTATGAAGCAGCCAATAACTATCCGTTTTGCCGAGACCGAGAAGATGCTGCATCTCACGAACCGACATGGTTGTTTTAGCGGTGGTAGGTTCGGCTTTTCCGTATAAGGTAGCCGAAATATTCTGCACATCATCCATGAAGGACACCTCCATCTATGTAAAAACTTAGCCGGGATTTCTCGTCCCGGCTAAAGAATAGCAGATTTCGCTTGAAATGTTGAGGATGTCAAACAGCAGGATTGGGTTCGATAATGCCATCGTTCAGCCACGCATCGAAGCTGGTTTTGGAGATACGATAGGCACCACCAACTTTGAACCAGCGGAATTCATTCTGTTTCAGCAGACGACAGACGGTGGGGCGGCTTAAAATCAGCATTGCCATCAGATCTTCAATCGTGTAACAGCGGATATCCTGTACTACGGGCGTGGGGGTGGAAGATGCAGTAGGTATTTTTTCTTCGCAATTATTCATGGGATAAAACCTCTTTAATTATACATTGAGTTAAAACTTGAGCGGCAGTGCGGCCCGGCGGCTTCCACCATTATAAATAGTATAGACCTGCTGAAGGTACTTCGTCTTGCCGGGAAGGCTTACGCCTGCGGTTCGAGCAAGGCGAAAAATCGTGAACGCATCGACCTGCCGCAGTTTGGCAATCAAGCGGCCTTTGTTATATTCGGAGTGATACAGTTCTACAAAGCGGCAGATGCCGAGCAGGTTTGCGGAACTCATGGAATCAGGTTCGCCGTTCCAAGCGTTCAGCAAAACATCAAGGGATTCGATATACAGTTCCGGACCCAGCCGGATGAATTCGTGATAGGCGGTTGCAATGCAGCTGATCCGCTGCTTGCCCCGGCCTTCTTCAAAAGAAAGATGAACGCCAGCCAATTCGGTGGCCTGCTGGAATGCAACGGCAGCAGGCTCCCCTGCAAAAATCAGGGCACGGAGCTTCTGCCCTGCACTCAGCCGTTCCGAAAGGCCTGTCTGCTGTGCAAACAGGAGGGCTTCTTCTCGTTCTGTCATACCAAAATAAACCTTGCAGCGAATCTGCAAATCTTCGCCGCCGTTCAGAAATTTCCGTGCAGCGATGGTGTTCTGTCCGTCCATCACATAGTAGTGACCATCCCGGAAGCTGATCTTCGGCTCATTGGCAACCCGCTCGTCAAATTCTTTTGCGATGCGGGCAACACGAGCGGGGTGAAGAGCACGCTGATAAGTGTCGCGCGGCACGACCAGTTCGCTGCTGTTCAGGCACATCTCATGGTAAGGTTTTACAACTGCGTTCATCATAAAGGAACCTCCTTCTTCTTTTGCAGAAAATCAATTCCTGATTGGATAATCAAACCGATTTTCTTCTTTTCGTTATCGGATAAGCGGAAACTGGAATACCGTTCATAACAGATATTCCAGCGGAACATAAGCGATTGAAGTGCATCATCCAGTTCTGCGACCATGAACTCAACAGAAGATTCCGTCGGGGTGGAGAGCATCCTTTCCGATATCTGCTCAATGCTATGTAGATCGCCTTTTGTGTGCTTGGCGAGAGCAGGGGGCTGACTGTTCAGCACCCGAAGATTCTGAAACTGCTGGGAGAGCAGCTCTTTTGCAGCGGCGAGAACATCCTCCTGCGGAGGAGCCGTAAGGTATTTTCGGAATGACTTGTATCCAATGAACCCAAAGCTGTATTGCAGACACACTGACACTTGCCGCATTTCATATTTGGACAGGTGCCCAAGGTAGCTTAACACTCTGGATTTATCTGCGGGGCGCGGGCTTTCGCAAATCGCCATAGATGGCGCACTCAAAAAACGATTGTGTAGAATAAAATGCGTTGGCATATTTCGCTTTTTGATCTGTGTTGTCAGCGGAACGACCAGAAGAACATTGGAGTAAAAATTACCGTCATCGTTCTGGACAACAATGGCAGGTCGGATGCCGCCTTGCTCGGAACCGCTGTAAGGATTCAGATCCATCATGTAGACATCCCCGCGCTTGTACATCCAGTTTGCGGGCATAGGCGGATACGCTTTCTCTTTTTTGCCTCGTGTAGCCAATTTGGATTGCTCCTTTCTATCCGTATATGTAACAGTGGGCTGCTCGCACAGCCCACCCTACTATCTCAAACAGCAAATTGCTGTGATTTATAGTTCTATGCCTTTCCGTATTTGTCCCCGACATCCCCGGAAAACGAAAACTCAGTTTTCGTGTGGGAAATCTTTCAGCCGTCCGGCAGCGTACCGAATCCATAGGGTTCTCACCTCTCCGTGGTTCACACCGAGCTGCCCGAAGGCAGAAGTATCATTATTCTGTGATGAATCGTAGCTATGGAGAAGCTGTCATCCATTTACCGTCAACCTACCGCTCATTCCCTCAGTGGGAGATCATCGCATTTGTTACGGACGTGGCTCATCATCACAGGAATGTGACTGAAGAATGCGTGTTCAATTTTCAAGGGGCGGATGCCAGATGTTGTCTGGCTTGCTTATAGTATAGCGGCTCAAATTGTGAAATGCGTGGGCCTCGTAGGCCTACCTTGTAGGCCTATTTCTGGAAGAAAATTCCAAACCCTGAAATTACAGCAGTTGCTTTATGGAAGAAAGAATGCTGATGGCAGTGTCGATTTCCTCTTTGGCAAAATCATTAGAAGGGCCAATACCGGTTAAAAGAAAGTCCGTGCTGGTGTGCAACTCATTTGAAAGATCAATAAGAAGTTCTAAGGAGCAAGCAACTGTGCCACGCTCAATTCGGCTAATATGACCTTTATTTACATTTACTCGATATGCAAGCTCATCTTGGGTAAGATTGCGAACTTTCCGAAGATTGCTGACACGCTGACCAAATTCTTTCGTACTGAACATAATGAAGGTCCTTTCCGCCGGATGCGGAGGTTGAGGACACTTCACTGTGGGACAGTTTACGGGCTTTTCTCAGCGAAAAAAAGACGCATTAAAAGAAAAGGTTACCGATACCTTTCCATCCGAAAATGGAAAGCAGTATAAGTATCCTCGGCCTTTAATGCATCTCAGGCTTTCGATATGTTTTTATTCGGACGAATCGAAAGCCTTGGAAAATTGCCAAAAAAGAAAAACCTCGTGTGGTAGCTTACAAGGCAGCGATTCGTGCCGTATAAGCATATCACACGAGGGTCTTACGAAAGTCTTATGAACATCTCACAAAAGTCACATAGGGCCATTTTTATCCTATTTAGGGAATCTCCTGAGAAATTTTATGTCACATGAAAGTCTCTTGAACATCTCATGAAGGTCTTATGAGAATTATTCGCAGCTATCACCTAATGAAGTACACAATTCTTTATATTCTTCGGTGGTGAGGTGCTGCTTTGCTAATTGATACTCGTTTGAGGCCAATTCATCCATTCCTTGAACTTTAAGGGAGTGAATCAGCCAGTAGTATCCTCTGGAGTTTTCAGGGACGATTGCCAGAGACCTTGCAGCATACTGATTCAGCAAATCATAAGAATGCAGCGCATTCAGTTGCTTCAGGAGTTCATTCACGGCGCCAACATAAGCAATATGATACTTTGCCGCAAACTGAATAAGCCAATGTTCCCCGTCAGCAGAAGAAAGAATTTTTCCACAATAGAGGTCGATCGCATTTTTTAACAGTTCTACCCGGTTGATAACGGAAGATGCTTTCGAGGCCAACTGGATAAGATCGTCAAATTGCTGATAGTCCGTCATAATATGAAGATCAGGGTTGAATTGATAACCGGAAGCGGTAGATACAATAAGCTCTTTTTCTGAAATAAGACCGAATGTTTGCCGGAGGCGATAAATCAGATTTCTCATATTCTTAGCAGGATTCGTTGAATCATCAGGCCAAAGAGCTTGCGCAATTTCCAGCGATGAGTGAGCTTTCTTACCTGAAATCAAAAGATAGGTTAGCAAGCGGCTGATTTTTGGGGATTTCAGATCGGCTTCTCGCAGGATGCCGTGGGAGGTGTAAATCTTCAGTTCGCCAAAGAGACTGACAAAAACATCATGGCTGCTCTCGATGTTTTCTGGAGCGAAGGCCATGTTCAGACCGTCATTCATCTTTTTGTCTTTGTAAGCAACGAGAAGAACATACGCCAACAGCCGCAGAATACTCGTTTCGGAAATGTACCGCTTGGGATTGCGTACCGCAAGTAGAGCGACAGGGCGCGGCTCCAGAGAAGCACCAAGGACAGATTGGATTCCCAGACGCTGATAGAGATTATACTCCGCAGGATAGGTGTTTTTTACTTCTTCTGCATCAGGAACGATCATCGGTTTCCCATGGCGCACGGCCTGTACCCATCGGTCAAGAAATTCAGCAGATTCAAACTCCTCCGTCAAGATGGTTGTTTTATCTTCAGAACTATCATTATACCACCAGAATGGTGTCCAGATTTTCAAGTCCAAATCTACTTGGATAAGACCACACCAATCGGCATCGTAGAATTTGCACGCTGCCTTTAGAATCTGTCGGGCAACTTCTTCTGGCGAATGTTGGTCATAACATAGTTGAGATTCCAAAGCCTTCACAGTGTGTTCAATGTCAAGCGCACGCTGAATATCATCAAAATTGCGTTCTTCGTATTCCGATGTAGACTGCAACATGATAATGCCTCCAACAAAAAAGCACAGCATTCTAGCTTCATCCGCTCTATACGGTGAAGTCAAATGCTGTGCTGTATTTTATCATGCAACCGCAAGAGCTGAATGAAATTACTTTTTTACGATGGTTTTGATAAATGCAGCAAGTGCATTTATCTGCTCGGAATCGAATTGCTGGAGTTGATCGGTAAGAGCATTCATTCCATTGGAAGGTTCCTCACTGAAATTGAAAAATTCCTGTGGAGTTACGTTGAGGTACTCACATATATAAAAGAAGTTCGACATGGTAGGAAAGGTAGTTCCACATTCGATTGCACGAATATATCCGGGATTTTGCCCAATGGAAAGACTCATGTCTCTCGCAGATACTCCCTTTTTCGTGCGCAGTTCAGCGAGCCGCTTGGAAAACTGTTCTTCGTACATGAGCAACCACCATCCTTCTTTACTCTATTGTAGTCTAGAGGACAGTCAAAAATGAGTGGTTGAATCTATAATTTTTAATTGAAATAATCAACTATGCGTGATAGAATATTTATCAAGCCGATTGGATGCTTTGGAAGGGCTGGGGGGAAAATGATCGACTATAATGAAATAAGCTACACGGAAATTGAAGATTGTATCGAGGACGCAAAGAAAGGGTTGCTTAGTCCATATTGGCAAGGATACGCAGAAAGAGAAGTTGATTCTTTGAGACTGACTGATGGCTCGTTGCCTGAGCGAGCCGAACAGTTATATAAAGAACTGAAAACAATCCTGCATGAAGTTCACCAGATAACGGATGACTGAAGAATTTAGTTTTCTAAGATTATATCCAAAAAACGCAAAATGACGCACAGCTGTAGCTTTTTGCGCGGCGCCGGTGCGGCGGACAGAAAAAATGGCTGTTCGCACAATTATGTGGAGCGCGAGTAGATTGAATTTTGTATAAAATGACGGAACGAAATCTCCTTTATAGTGGGGACATTAAGTGAATTTTTAATAAATAACGATGGTGCGACGAGATGCGAAAATTGCTATTAACCGAAAATTTTGAAAAAGAAGGCTTGACAAGCGTAATTAAATGTGTTATTATTTCAATAGTTAATAATGGAAAATTGTATATTGACGAAGTATACCCTTTTGTGGTAGAATCCAGTTGTCTTCAGGACAAGTGGATTCATTGGTGTACAAACTTGGGCCTGTAAGACAAAAAGTCTTGCAGGTCTTTTTTTGTTTCCTTTGACATCAATGCAATCGTTCCTCAGCAGAGCCGATCATCTGCGGAGGACGAAAGAGAACGGAGAGAATACTATGATTCAGGTGTTATCCAAAAAGAAGAAGGATTTTCTGGCGTGCTGCACTTATGTGACCGAAGTGGAGTTTGAAGTTGCAGAAGATGGTCAGCCTACCCGCTGGCTGTGTTACAGCGATGCGGACTTTGCCGGCTTCATCGTGACGGACCGCAGTGCGATGATGGACGAGTCGAAACCGACGGAGTATTACCAGCAGATGCAGGTCCTGGAGGAGTACGAGGATCTGGAGACGGCAAAAGGGTCGAAGTACTATGACCTGTTTGCCCAGATGCAGGAAATTGCCGAGGAAAGCTGAGACCAGTCCATAGAAGAACGTTTTATCGGACAGATAAAAGCGTAGAATCATGTCAGAAAATCAACCGAAAACTGTGGGAAGCGAAAAGGGGTACTGCAAATGAGCATCTTCATTGATCTGGAAATGAACACCACCGATGCACGTCTGGTACATAAGAAAGATCTCCGGAATGAGGTCATCGAGATCGGCGCAGTGCGGATGGACGATACGTTTCACCCGCTGGACCGCTTCCGCATTTTCGTGCGGCCCCAGTACAACGGTGTGATCGAGCGCAAGATCTACAAGCTCACCGGCATCAGCAACGGTGCCGTGAGTGATGCAGTCTCTCTGCCCGAAGCACTGGATGCGCTGGAAGCATGGTGCGGTTCGGACGGCTGCGAGATCTACGCATGGAGCACCAGCGACCTGTGCCAGCTGCGCAAGGAATGCGGCTTTAAGGGCATCGACAGCGTTTTTCTGGACGAGATGGTGCAGTGGCACGATTTTCAGGAGGACTTCCGGCAGATGCTGGGAGAGAAAAACATCCTCTCCCTCAGCAACGCCATGCACCGGGCAGGGCTGGAGCCGGAAGGCTGCCTGCACGATGCTTCGTGGGACGCTTACAACAGTGCCCGGTTGATGGAAACGGCTCATTCTCCGAATTTTGCGGCAGATGTGGCAAAGGCACAGGCTGCCTGTTATCAGGAAGCTCCCAGAATGCAGGGCGGGCTTCCGCTTGATGTAATGAAAAAGCTGGCGGCTCTGCTGCAGAGCAGCCAGCCGGAACCCGCAATGGCGGTGTAATGGGAAGGAGCAAGGATTGTGATGATGGAACATTTGTGGAATTCGTACTATGTACAGATGCGGATCACCTACCGGGAGCATTCTCGTGACGGACAGGTGAAATCAAGAATAAGAACATTTGACTGCGACAGCCATATCGCAGAAGCCGTTCGGCTGCTCAATGAGAAAGGCTATGCAACAGGCAACTGTTGCGAAGATCATCCCTACCGTGTTATTCCGGACAACAATCAGCGCAAATACAAGAACACGGCGTACTTTGAAGGAGGATATCTACAGTTTTGCAGCATCGAAGACAAGAAAGTTGTTCTCGCAAAACTAAAGGAAAAGAGCGATTACTTCTCAGAGGATACGCACAGCAAGATACCCGGCATTATGTCCAGCTTATATTGGGAGCCGATCCGCAGCGCAGAAGTGGATGGACACAAATATAGCGTTATGCGGTATGAGACCCTGACAAAGATTTTCAAGGTCATTTATCAGGACATCTGGAAAACGCTTCTGGAGGTAGCGCAGGAGCTTCCTCATAAGGAAACGGACGATCCATGGATCTTGAAAGCGGAAATTCTAGACAAACCGCTAAAGCCGCATTTTGCAAATGTTCAGGGACTTAAAACATTTGAAGAAGTATAAAAAGTACAGGAGGAACGACCATGAACGCACAGAAGTATTTTGAGCAGCACGCCGAAGAACTCATTGCCAGCTATGCAGGCAAAAATGTGGTTCTCTTTTTTCGTGGTTTTGTACCGGCCAATGTCCGCTGGCTGGCACATCGCGAAGATGCGGTTTTGCCGGCAGGCAAGATTCTGAACGAGGATGGCAGCATCAGCATTGCCAAGATTGATGTAGCCAAGCGGAAGCTGGTGCAGAGCCTGATGATGCAGGAAGAAGGCGTGACGGTCGGAATTTATGAGGAAATGCTGGCCATCCTTCAGAACGTACAGGACCCCAAGGAGATGTTCGATGCGGAGTTCATCGTGGTGGACAACAACGCCTTCCCTGCCTATGTGCCCAGCTGCATCCCGGCAGAGGACGCCGAAGCGCTGTACAAAGCGTACGAGAGCGAAAAGACCGAGTTTGGTTCTGCGGAAGTTCTCAGCCATTACTATGCAGCCGTCCGCACACTGGATGAGCGTTATTATGTGGCACTGTTCAATCGGCATCAGGGCGAAAATATCCGCTGTGTTCCGTTCTATCAGAAAAAGCAGTCCGTTTTTACGGACGCACCGGCAACGCTGTCCCACGAAATTTCTCCGTTGGTACTGGCAGACCAGTTCTTCTGCGGCGAGGTGGAAGGTCCGCTGGTGCTGCCTGTGGAGCGGGAACAGAACGCCAAAAACAATACCTACGATGTGCTGTCTTTTGTGGCAGCACAGTGCGGCGCGACCTTTGCACTGAACTGCGCCGAGCACAAGGAGCAGGTGGAACCGGAAACCATAAATCGGTATCGGGCTATCCTCAAGCAGTACTGGGGCGCAAACGCCGATTTCCGTATGCTGGACTTCTACAAAGACCCGGCGGCAGGAACCGAGACTATGCAGATCAGCCAGGGCGAGATCATCAGCACCCTTGTCAAGCAGTGCGAGCTGGCATTGGATGGCTATCAGGATTACTCCAATGTGTTCCTGACCGCTCCCACCGGTGCGGGCAAGTCCGCATTCTATCAGGTGTCTGGCATCTATTTGGCACAGGTGCATCAGGCAGTGACCCTCGTTATCACTCCGTTGATCGCCCTGATGCAGGATCAGGTCAGCCAGCTGGAAGCCCGCGGGGTGCACTGCGCCACCTTCCTCAACTCCAATGTGTCCCATGAGGAGCGGGAAGAGCGCCTGAACGCCATCCATAAGGGCGAAAAGTCCATTCTGTACATTGCACCGGAAATGTTGCTGACCACCTCGCTGGAGACCCTGCTGGGCGGCCGCAGACTGGGCCTGTTCGTGGTGGACGAAGCTCACACTGTTACCAGCTGGGGCCGGGATTTCCGTGCGGACTACTGGTTCATGGGCGATTATCTGGAGCGCCAGCGCAAAAATGGACTGCACTTCCCGGTGCTCTGCCTGACGGCAACGGCTGTGTTTGGTGGCAGGGATGACGTGGTGCAGGACACCATCAGCACGCTGGGACTGAATCAGCCCATCCTATATCTGGGCCGTGTCCGCCGCGATAACATCGACTTTGATATTCACTCGCTGGACAAGCAGACGGATGAGAGCCGTGATGAGTTTAAGGTGAACCATGTGGCGCAGAAGATCGCAGAATATGTGGCAGAAGGCAAAAAGACACTGGTCTACTGCCCGTTCCGTTCTACGGTGGACAGCATTTATCAGGCGGTACCTTTCAGTGTAAAGGATAAAGTCCGCCGTTACCACGCAGGTATGGAACGGGGAGAAAAGAACGCTGCACAGGATGCTTTCAAGAACAACAAGGCAATTGTGATGATCTGCACCAAAGCATTCGGTATGGGCGTGGACGTGCCGGACATTGTGCAGGTGTACCACTATGCCCCTACCGGAAATCTGGCAGATTATGTGCAGGAAATCGGTCGCTGCGCTCGTGACAAGAACCTGCGTGGCACGGCGGTGGAAGAATATCTGCCCGGCGATCTGTCACAGCTCAAGCGTCTGCACGGCATGGGCGAACTGCGGCAGTTCCAGCTGCGAGAGATGCTTCACAAGCTGTACTGGATGTACAGCCAGAAAAAGCACCGTAATCTGCTGGTTTCTCCGGATGCGTTTAGTTATCTGTTTGATTCTGGCGAGGTAGAAAATCGCGTCAAAACGGGTCTGCTCCTGCTGGCAAAGGATCTGGAGGAAGCATACGGCTTCCCGGTGCTGGTAGTGCGTCCCAAGGCTATGTTTACAACCTGCTATGCCAACGTGCCCGAAGAAATCGAGGAAGAATTCCTTGCCAAGTACGGCGATTTTGTCAAGAATCTCTATGACAACACCGTGACGGTCAATCGCAGCTTCAGTCCGCTGGCATCGGATGTGGTGGTTCGCAACAGTGGCAGCATCTATGAGATTCGCATGGGCGACCTGTGGGAAAAGTATTTCTCGGATATGACCTTTGGTATGTTCAAGGCCAAGTTCTTCAAAGGTGAACTGTTTGCACAGGATGGTACGAACCGTATCTCGGTGCGGGTCAAGACGCAGATCCATTATGGTCAGGACTTCGATACCACCCGCGCAAAGCTGCGTCAATACATGGAAGCGGTTGCTCAAGTGTTTGATGGCTACCGCAAGGAGCATAAGATGTTTACAGCAGAAGAATTCCGCCAGAAGGCACAGGAAGCGCTTGGCGCAGAAGTGCTGAATGCTGATTTTGCGAAAGCACTGCTGGAACTGTTTGTGATGGATGTACAGGCTGATCCTACAAGGCGTGAGGGTGACCGCATGAAGTTTATTCAGGCAACGCAGCGCGGCGGGAACCGTATCGGTCTGCTGTACCGCGTGACCAATGGAAACTACTTTTCTATGGCCAACTGGATGGATCAGAAGCTGGTCAACTGTGCCCCCAACCGGGAAGAAACGGAGTACATGGGTTATATCCCTGCCACCATCGGCGGCAAGCAGAACCCGGTCATGCGCCTGTTGGCTGTGCTGGAGATCTTCGGGCTTGCAAGCTATGAGGTGCGCGGCGGTCAGAATCTGGAAATTTTCGTTCGTGTCAACGACCCGCAGAAGATCCGCAGCCTGTCCGAAGACCGTCGCTATAAGAACCTGCAGCTTCAGGAAATCCATCGCCGCCATGTTGCAGCAGAAAACATGATGACTGCTTTCCTGACCAGCGATCTGACCACCAAACAGCGCTGGGACCTGATCGAGGACTACTTCCTTGGGCATGACGAGGTTGTGGCACAGGTGCTGGGACTGAACGAAGAAAATTGAAGGAGGTCGTTCAAATGAAATTCAATAAAGGTCTGTTTGATTTTATCGGCTACATGAGCTTTTTCAATCCCGTTGATACGGGAGCTGCTGGGGACTCAAAGGCAAATCGGGAAGTACTGTTTGACGATGTTCAGGAATGTTCTTCCGCTGAAGAATTTGCAGAAAAACACGCAGATGAGTATGATAGCGTGGAAGATGCAGAAGAGTTTTGGGAGGATAACTGAGAACTTCGCTGCTCCACGAACTTCGGAACATCTGAAACGATTTGCTGAGTTTTGCGAGATTTGTTTTGTGCAGAATGTCTATCAATTGAGGATAATTTAGCTACTTTATGAATTGACAAAGCTTCGTATAAACGATAGACTTAAATATAATTGTACATTATATAAGTGATGGTGTTTTATGAGCAGCAAAAAGAGACAGGATCAGTATACTGCCGGATTGGTATCAAAGCCCTTCTGGTTCTATGAGTATAAAGCCTATGTTAATGAACTTTTGAACGGTTCATCGGCAGACGAAATCAGGAGCAGTGCTTTTGAGAAGCACCTGTTTTCCGCAGCCAAGGAGTACCGTGTAAAGGAAATTCTTAATTGTGTTTCGCGTCGGGTGACACAGTTTGATCAGGATTGGCAGGAACTTTTCGGACAGCAATCTGTTATGGTGCAGAGAATGATGGTTCTGCTGTCTATTATGGCAGACGACAAACTTTTCTTCACCTTCATGTACAGAGTATACCGTGATAAGCTGATTGTTGGAGCTGAATCTTTGGAGTCGAGCGATGTGCTTGCGTTCTTTCGCTTGATGCAGAACGAGTCTGAGGAAATTGCTCAGTGGAAAGACACGACCATTCGCAAGCTGACACAGACCTACCGTAAACTGCTGAACGATGCAGGACTTCTTGCTGGCGACAAGATGGTGCCGCCTCTGCCCAGCTCTGCATTAAAGCAGTACCTGAAGGCACATGACATGAACGCCTATCTGATGGCAATCACAGGAGCAGATGAATGAATACGGCTGATAGACTGAATAACCTTGATGCTTTTTTGCACACAATTTCCGAGGAGAACCACGCCGGACTCGGCGGTGAAGCTGGCTACTATGTGTTCAGCTATGACCCGAAAGATGAGATGCGTATTCGGCAATGGACAAAGAATGAAATTGAGCTTTTTCGGAGGGCACATCGTCCGGTTGTGGAGTTTGACCTCTACAAAATCATGGCGGAACTGCTGGTTGAAAAGCATCCACGGCAAAAATACGAAGACCTGGAGATGCGGACCGGCAGCATGACACGCGTGGTGAATGCGGCGAACAGTGTTTTGCAGATCGGACGGCCGATGGACCTTATGCTGGACTACATTGTGAAGCGCATCCCACAGGACAATGCTGTTATCCTGTTGACCGGTGTTGGAAAATGCTACCCACTTTTGCGTTCTCATAAAATTCTGAACGACTTGCATGACCGGCTTGCACAGGGGATTGTTCTGATGATGTTTCCGGGACGATACGAAGATGGCTACCTGTATTTGTTCGGCGATGTAAAGGATGGCAATAATTACCGTGCGAAGCCTATCTGATATGGATGTGTAGGAGGAACTGACATGAATATTGGTCAGATGTTTGCAAAATCGATCAACCGCGAAATCAAACCGGTGGTCAAGCCCGGTCAGGTTGATGATGCAACTGTCAAGCTGGAACTTCAGGAATATGTTGTGACACAGGAGCTTCAGAAACATTTTGCTGCATTCTTTTCAAATTACCGTCGAGGCATTGGCGCAGATACTGATCGTATCGGTGTCTGGATTTCCGGCTTCTTTGGAAGTGGTAAATCTCACTTTCTAAAGATGCTGTCTTATCTAATCAGCGATAAAGAAGTTGCAGGCAAGCCTGCATTGGAATATTTTATCGAGGACGATAAGATTACGGACCCGAAGGTTCTGGCAGACATCCGCGCAGCAGAAAGTGTCAGCACGGACGTGATCCTGTTCGATATTGCCTCCAAGAGCCGCACCAGTAGTGCCGCTGCACGCGATGTGATCACCATGGTTTTTCTGCGGGCATTCAACGAGAAACTGGGTTATTCCTACCAGTATCCTCGCATGGCAGATCTGGAGCGGAAGTTGGATGCAGATGGAAAGCTGCAAAAGTTCCGTGACCGTGTAGAAGAACTGGAAGGCAGCAGCTGGGATGATGCTGTGGCTGGCATCGACCTTGCACAGGATTCGTTTGTGCAGGCACTGGTTGAGCAGGGTGTGATGAGTGAGGAATCTGCACGCAGCTGGTGTGACCGTGTGGGCGAAGAATACAGCATCAGCACGGAAGATTTTGCCAAGCTCGTCCGTAAACATATTGAAAGTAAGGGCAACGATCATCATGTGGTTTTCTGCGTGGATGAGGTTGGTCAGTACATCGGTGATGACTCCAATATGATGCTGGATCTTCAGACGCTGGAGCATGATCTGGCAGTTCAGTGCCATGGCAAAGCGTGGATTCTGGTCACCGCACAGGAAGCCATTGATAAAATTCAGGCTGTCAATAATGTAGACTTCTCCAAGATTCAGGGCCGCTTTGACACCCGGCTGTCCCTGTCGTCCAGCGATGTGGCAGAAGTTGTCAAGAAGCGTATCCTGAAAAAGAATGCAGAAGCGCAGGCCGAACTGAAAACGTTTTATCCCAGAAAGGCAGATGCCCTTGATACATTGCTCAAGTTCTCTGGCGATATGCCTGAAATGAAACTGTACGAGAATGCGTCTGATTTCGCAGAGGTGTACCCCTTTGTTCCCTATCAGTTCAATCTGCTGGGCAAGGTGCTGGATGCTGTCCGTCTGTTTAGCAGTCCCGGCAAAAACAGCTCCTATGGCGAACGCTCCATGCTGAGTATGTATCTCAGCACCGCCAAGAGCCTTCAGAATCAGGAAGAAGGCATCCTCGTCCCGTTCAATGCATTCTATCAGGGCCTGTCCGCATTGGTGGACCACGAAACTGCCATTGCCATTACCAACGCACAGCGTAACAATTCGCTGAACCCCGACCATGCAGAAACCTGCTTTGAGGTTGAGGTACTCAAAGTCCTGTTCATGATCAAGAATGTGCGGGAGTTTGATAAGCCTACGGTGCAAAACATCGCTACCCTGATGGCATCACGGACGGATGAGGACCGTTATCAGCTGGAAAACCGGGTGGAAACGGCTCTGAAAAAGCTGGTTCAGGAGCAGTTGGTACAGAATCTAGGCGATAATTACATCTTCCTGACCAATGAGGAGCAGGAGGTCAACAGAGAAATTGCGAGCCGTCGGCCGGAAGATTCCGAAATGAACCGCGAACTGGCAACGCTGATCTTTGATGAAAACTACCGCGCGGACAAGTACCGTTATCCGTATCTGAATGGCCGTTATTCCTTCGGCTTCAATCGGAAAATCGATGGCTATGATGCCCTTTCCCGCCCAGACAACAGCATTACAGTCAAAATCATCACCTCCCGTGGCGATGATGCAGATGAATCCCGCCTGAAGATGCTGTCCTCCGGCGAAAGCGGCGACCACACCATTTTTGTGCAGCTGCATGACGATACCCGCCTGAACAACGAGCTGCGCATGATGCTGCAAATTCAGAACTATCTGCGCAGCGGCACCGCAGGCCGTATCACGAAGTATCGCGCTATCTGCGAGGCAAAGCAGGAAGAAGTGGAAGAACGCCGTCAGAATGTTAAGGTGTTTCTGAAGCAGGCACTGTCGGAAGCGGATATTTATGTGTACGGCTCCAAGCTGTCCGGCGGCTCCCGCGACTTTGAGACACGCCTGAACGATGCCCTGAAGCAGCAGGTGGAACGTCTGTTCAACCACCTGACGGACATTGACAAGTCGGTTTCGGAGCAGGACATCGGCAAGCTGTTTGCGGATGCCGGGCAGATGCGGCTTGGCGGTGACGGTACCGGCAACAGCCGCGCCTTGGACGATGTCCGTACCCGTATTGAGCGCAATTCTCTGTCGAGAACGGTGACGACCTCGCTGAAAACGCTGCTGGGCATCTTTACCAAGGAGCCTTATGGTTTCCTGCCGGTGGATGTGGAGTGGCTGGTTGCACGCCTGTTTGCAGATGGCATCCTGACGCTGACCATGAACCATGAGCAGCTCAGCCTTTCCAGCCGGAATGCGCAAGAGTTCCAGCGTCTGTTTACCAGAGTGGAGTCGCAGGAGCGTTTGCTATGCGACATCCGCAAGCACGCCACCGATAAACAGAAGCGCCTTGTTCGTGATATGATGCGCGACCTGTTTGAAAAGGGCGTTTCTTCGGATGACGATGAGCAGCTGATGGCGGATTTGAAAAAAGAGTGTACTGATCTGCGGGAAGAGCTGCGCAGACAGCAGGCAACTTACCGGGAGGAATCGTATCTCCCCGGCAAGAACACCGTGGATGCGGGCATTGCCCTGATGACCTCGCTGATCGACCCCACCACGACGGAATCCTTCTACACGGCACTGGAAAATGCACAGGAGGATTATCAGGACTTCAAGGAAACTTACGAATCCCTGCGGGACTTCTTCAACGCCGGGCAGATCAAGGTATTCCGTGAGGCACACGATGCTGTGGAACTCTACATGCGCAATCAAAGCCGCATTGATGACGGTGAAGTAAAGAACGCTGCGGAAGGAATGCGTAAGATTCTGAGCATGGCAGAGCCGTATGACAAGATTCGGAATCTGGCGGTTTTGCATACGACATTTCAGGAAAAATACCGTGAGCTGTTGGATCGTAAATCCGAGCCGGTAAAAGACTATGTGGCGGACTGCTATGGACGTGTTCTTCAGCATCTGAATACGCTTCGCTGCAAGGAGCACTACTGGTCCTCTGTAATCGCAGAGCGGGACGATGCGCTGGAAAAGATTTGCAGCACCAATAATCTGGGCGATCTCGAATTGGCAAAACTGGATGCGAATCGGACAAAAATCAACTGGATCAACACCATCGACCAGTACGAGGCTGCACACCAGCCTGTGGTGCAGACCCCGGCGGCAAAGGTGTCGGGCGGTGCTCCTGCAAAGGCTGCGCCTGCTGCCCCGGTGCGCCGTCGTGTCACCATCAGCATTCAGGAAGTGACGGATGAATCGTGGCAGATCAACAACGCCGCAGAACTGGACGCATACATTGAAAAGCTGCGCCATGCCCTGAAGCAGAAGCTGGACAATGGCGATACCCTGAACGTGGATATCTGGTAAACGAAAAGAGGAACACTATGGAAAAGGCACCCATCAAGAAGTTTGCGGTGGAAGCCCGTAAGAAGTTGAAAGCAGATGTGACGTTCCAGCTGGAGCGGTACGGCATCACGGAAAACGGCATTGTGGAGCCGCAAACCAGCACGGACAAGGAGCTGGTGTTTGACCTCGGCAACGGCAACACCCAGACCATTAAGGGCGAGCGCTATGTGAACCAGTACAGGAACCTTGCCGCCCATGTGCGCGGCTTCTATACCACCGATGAACCGAAAAAGGAGCTGGAGCAGTTCATCGAGGAGATCGCCTATACATGGTTCAACCGGCTGATCGCCATCCGCTTTATGGAGGTCAACCGCTATCTCCCGGTACGGGTGCTTTCCAGCGAGATCACCGGGCAGAAACTGCCCGATTTGGTCAAGGCACCTTTCTCCGGTGATCTGGAGTTTACCGAGGACGAAAAAAAGCGCATCTTCGAGTTGCAGGATGCCAACAAGGAAGATGACCTGTTCCGTTTCCTGTTTTTTAAGCAGTGCAACGACCTGAGCCGCATTCTGCCCCGGTTGTTTGAGAATCTGGAGGGGCACAACAGCTTTTCGGAGCTGCTGATTACGCTCAGTTTCAACGACCCCAACGGCGTGGTCTACCGTCTGGTCAACGAAGTGGACGAGCGCTGGTTTGACATCCATACCGTGGATGAGGACGGCAAGCCAATCGGTCAGGTGCAGATCATCGGCTGGATGTACCAGTATTACAACACCGAACCCAAGGACAAGGTGTTTGCCGACCTGAAAAAGAACATCAAGATCAGCAAGCAGAACATCCCGGCGGCGACCCAGTTGTTTACCCCGGACTGGATCGTGCGCTACATGGTGGAGAACAGCCTTGGCCGCCTGTGGTACGAGGGGCACCCGGACTTCGACAAGTCCGACTGGAAGTATTATCTGGACGAGGCCCCGCAGGAGCCGCAGGTGGAGCAGCAGCTGAAGGACATCCGTGCCCAGTACGCTAAAATGGAGCCGGAACAGCTCAAGGTCATCGACCCCTGCATGGGCAGCGGCCATATCCTGTGCTACCTGTTTGATGTGCTGATGCAGATCTATCTGGACAACGGCTACTCCAAGCGGGAGGCCGTGCGCTCCATTCTGGAAAACAACCTCTTTGGTCTGGACATCGACAAGCGTGCGGCACAGTTTGCCTATTTCTCCGTGATGATGAAGGCACGGGAGTATGACAGCGGCTTCTTCGGCCGCAAAAACATCCCCCAACCCAGAGTGTATGATATTCAGGAATCCAACTGGATGGGCGGTGCCTACAAGCACGAGATGGGCAGCTTCCTCAACTCGCAGGCACACCGGGACACCCTCAACTATCTGCTGGATGCCTTTGTGGATGCCAAGGAGTACGGCTCCATCCTTCAGATCAAGCCACTGGACTATGAGGGCTTGAAAGAAGCATGGGAGACCAGCGCAGCCGCTACGGCGGGCGACATCAACATGGTCATGTGGTATGATGCCGCAAAGGATGCCGTTGCACAGCTCATTGAGCAGGCTGTTATGCTGTCCCAGAAGTATGATGCCGTGGTGACGAATCCGCCGTATATGAGTGCCGCGGGAATGGAAGGGACACTTGCCGAATTTATAAAGAAGAACTATCCAGACACAAAATCCGATTTGAGCACGGTCTTTATGGAAAAAACGATAGCCATGTGTAAATCACAGGGCTATATGGCAATGATAAACATTCCTGTATGGATGTTTATCACTAGTTATGAAAGATTAAGAGTCAATCTGTTAGATAATGAAAGTCTAGTAAATATGGTTCATCCGGGACGCGGTATTTTTGGATCGGATTTTGGTACGACAGCTTTTGTTGTTTACAAAAAACACATTCTGAATTATCAAGGGCATTATAGACGGCTGTTTGATAAGCAGGGTGATGTAGAAACTCCTGAAGTTCGAGAACAACGATTCTTTGAAAAGCGTGGAATCTATTACGCCAATCAGGAGAACTTTAAAAAAATTCCGGGTTTGCCAATAGCATATTGGGTCGGAGAAAACTTTATTGACGATTTTCGGACAGGAAAAGCTTTGGGAGATATATGTCCATGCAAAAAAGGCATGGATACCTCCGATAATGACAGATTTCTTCGTCTCTGGCATGAGGTGAATCAAGAAAAATTCTCCTTTGGTTTGGTCGAGGACGAAAAGAAGTGGTACCCGTATGATAAGGGCGGAAATTTCAGGAGATGGTACGGAAACAAAGAATATGTTGTCAACTATGAGGATAACGGAGCTGAACTGCAAAATTCAAGAGCAAATCTAAGAAGTAAGCAACTCTATTTCAAGGAACATATAACATGGAGTGCACTCACAGCTGCTGGGACAAGTTTTCGTCTAAGCGATTACAAATCACTTTTTGATTCAGCTGGTTCATCGGCTTTTCCTAATGAAAATAGCATTTTCTATATTTTGTCAATCATGAACACTAAGGTGTTCGATTTGATAATGGGGGTTATCAACCCGACTATCAACTATGGCGCAGGGTCGGTCGCATTGACTCCTATAAAGCAATGGGATGAGAAAGATAAAATTGACCGTATTGCTTCAAACAATGTTGAAATTAGCCGTACAGATTGGGATGCTTTTGAAACGAGTTGGGACTTTAAGAGACACCCGCTGGTGTAATAAAAGGAATCATTTATGGAAGAAGCTGTAAGAAAGGAAATTGAAAAGATTTGCAATGAGGAACTTGCAAAACGTACATGGGGAGCAAAACTTAGTAAGGCCAACAAAGGTGGTATGCCACGTTACCTGATTACAGATTACCGTGCGTTTGGCCTTGTGACGGGAATTGTACGGTATTTTATTCATCGAGAAAACATTCATGAAAGACTTTTCTACAGAGGACAAACAGAAGAATGGGCATTGAAACCAAGTTTGTATAGAAACATCGAAACCCATGATAAAATGGATCTGGCTGATTCATGGAGAAAGCAAGCTCTGGAAGTTCTTGAAAAAGAAAAGTTTGACTATAAAGGCACTCCTGACGAACGGGAGGCTCTGGCACAGCACTATGGGCTAGCAACATCTTTTATTGATATTGTTGACCATTTCCAGACGGCATTGTGGTTTGCATGTGATGGGCAGAAGGACAACAACAGCGTTGGATATATCTATGTTATTTCTGTTCCAGAAGATAAGGCTACTATCATTGACCTGAGAAACAAGCCGTCTAAATGGCTGCGCCCTCATGTTCAACAGGGATTTTGCTTTAAGATGAATCACATCTCACAGTGTGGATTAGTTCCAAAAGACTATCATATTATGACGTTTGTTGTGCCACGGGAACTGTTGGAACGTTGGAGCAATTATGATGTAATAAAGCACAATTATATGTATCCGCCAGAAGAAGATGACAGCAGTTATGGATTCTGGCAAAAAGTCGAAAATCACCTAAATAAAGTGGGACTGGGAACAACCCCACAAACGTGGATTGAGGAACGGATGGATGAAAAAGCAAGAGCTTAAATCTCTCCTGATTGGAAACGGAATCAATATCAATTTTGGCGGAAAGGCATATTCAAACCAGTTTATCATTAAGAGAATTATTTTCAATGCGAGGGCTGGAAAATACGACCCACTCTTTAACGGAAAAATGAGCGGAGAGCAAATTGAAGAAACCTTTTTGAATCTGGCTGAATGGGCAAACGCTATTTCAAGAGGAGAATGCGACTCCGTAGTAACAGATGAAGAACTTCCGCTTCTGGAGGATTTCAAGAAAAGGTATAGCAAAAAGGTTGAGCACTACTATGATGTCGGGTTGGAAGACTGGTTGTTTATTCTCCATATTGTCTTTTTGAAAAATGCTGACCTGAAAAATATTTGGGGTCCCGTAAAGTTCAGCTTTGAGCAGATGATGTTGGATGCCATATACAACGACGGTGACATTCAGAAGGTATACTTATCCATGGGAAAACCCGTGAAAAGATGGTTCGAACAGTTTGATAAGATTTTTACATTGAACTACGATAACAATGTTGAAACACTGATTAAAAAACCAATATTCCATCTTCATGGTGATTACCGTACAAAAGCTAACAGTGAAAATCCGAATACGATTTTGGGGTATCAAAGGACGGAAGCCCACCAGACAGTAGTGGTCCCCGGATTTGAACATTGCTACTGTAATGCCCTTTTTGATTACAGAGGTGAGAATAAGCTCCAAGTGGCGGATGGATTCGAAAAAGGAAAAGCAAGTGTTCAGCGTCTGGCTGACAGTGGAGTTCCTGCAAGCGCATTTCCGGCTCCGGCAGCAGGTTTAGTTCAAACATATCGTGAGCATCCGGAACTTGAGATTGCACCAACGTACTACTTTGATGAGTTTAGAAAACTTAGCGGAGAAGTACATATCATTGGTATGTCGCCCAACAATGATTCACACTTGTTCAGGTTGATTGATGCAAGTGCAGTTGACAAGGTTGTTTTTTACTACTTTTCTGAATCTGAAAAGAAGCAGAAACTCCCGCTCCATCAAAAAGTAGAATATAGAAGTGCCCCGGATCTTTGGAAAAGCTTGAAAGCAGCTCCCAAGAAATACAGCTGTAATTATGACATTCCGAAATTACCTCAAATTGATGGAATCTTTGACTTTTTGGGCGAAATATCAGGTGACCCTGTATCAAAAGCGGATATCATAAAAGAAGTTAATTCTATCCCCGAATTTCGGGCAAAAGAACTGTGCGAACTGGTAGATCAAGAAATAAAGCAGATGGATAAAAAAGGATCGCCTAAAGATGAAAAGGAGCTAAAATGGAGATTTGGTGAAGTCAGTCGAATCGCACTAAGAAATGGTGTGATGCCTGCGGCACTGTTAGTACATTATACTATGACGTTGGGAAAATGAGTTTCTTTGGCAAAATGTATTCATAAGGAGATGAGTCCATGAGCATCAAATCCACCACTCCTGCCCAGCACAAAAGCAACCTGCGCAATGTGTACGGCACCTTTGCCATTGAGGGTATGACCATCAGCAAAGCCACCCGCAGCAACCTTGACCGCATCGGCAACGGACAGGCCAGCTGGCAGGAGGTTGTGAAGGAACTGCGTGCAAAGTACGATCACCCTGATAATGCATAATTAGAATAAAGGAGAAACGCCATGCCCTATTTAGAGACCATTCCAGAACTTCTGGAAGCAAAGGAAGGCGAACACGTCCAATTCAAAGAGGCGAAAAATCGGTTTGATTTTGGAGAAGCCGCAAGGTGTTGCTGCGCCTTGGCAAACAATGGCGGCGGCAAGCTGGTGTTTGGCATCACAGACAAACGGCCGCGTCAGGTAGTAGGCAGTCGTGCTTTTGAACAGCCGGAACGCACTCGTATGGGGCTGATCGACAAGCTGAAAATCAATGTTGACTTTCAGCTGTATGACTATGAGGGAAAGCGGGTACTGGTTTTTGATGTGAAAAGCCGCCCGATCGGGATGCCGGTACTGTATGAAGGCGTTGCGTGGATTTATGACGGCGATACGCTGTGTCCAATGCCGGAAGATATGCGCCGCCGCATCTATGATGAGATTGGAACAGACTTCTCCGGCAAAATTTGTGAGGGCGCGACCTTTGACGATCTGGATGAGACTGCGATTGAAAATTTCCGTTCCAACTGGATCGAAAAAAGCGGCAATAAACAGCTTGCAACACGGTCAAGGCATCAGATTCTCATTGATTGTGGTGCCATCACGGATAGTGGCGTGACCTATGCAGCTCTGATTTTGTTCGGCAAAAATGAAGCGCTTACTCGTTTTTTACCGCAGGCTGAAATTGTTTTTGAATATCGTTCTTCCGAAGCATCTGGCCCTGCAAACCAGCGGGAAGAATTCCGGGTGGGCTTCTTTGCGTGCTATGACCGCATCTGGGAGCTGGTCAATTTGCGGAACGACAAACAGCATTATCAGGAAGGTTTTTTCGTATTTGACATCTTTACGTTCAATGAGCGCGTCGTGCGAGAGGCCATTCTGAATGCAGTCAGCCACAGAAATTACCAGTTTGGCGGCAGCATCTTTGTGCGCCAATATCGGGACAGACTTGTAGTTGAAAGCCCCGGTGGCCTGCCCTTTGGCATTACGCTGGACAATATACTGGATCGTCAGTTGCCACGCAATCGCCGTATTGCAGAGATTCTTTCCCTATGCGGCATGGTCGAACGTTCCGGGCAGGGCATGAATCTGATGTTCGAGCTAAGCGTACAGGAGGCAAAGCCGCTCCCAGACTTTACTGGTACGGATGAGTTCTTTGTCAGCGTTACGCTGAATGGGCTAATCATTGACAAGGCGATGCTTTCGGTGATCAATCGCATCAGTGAAAGAAGTACAGAGCTGCTGTCCACGGAAGACTTCTTGGCCATTGATGCGCTTTACCACGATCGTCCGCTCAATGGAAAAATGCAGGCGCGGCTGCCCCGGCTGGTCGAAATGGGTATTGTGGAGCATATCGGCCGAAAGAAATATGTCCTTGCAAGAAGCCTGTATGCGGCAACAGGAAAGACCGGCGTGCATACAAGACACGTTGGTCTGGACAAAGATACCAATAAGGCGCTGCTGCTGAAACATATCCGGCAGAATAACGATGTTGGAACTCCGTTCAAAGAGTTGCAGCAAGTTTTGCCGGGTCTTACTCGTGGACAGATACAAAGGCTGATGCAAGAATTGAAAGATAGCCATCAGGTGTATCCTCAAGGAAAAACAAGCGCGGCACGTTGGTTTGCCAATGTTTGATGCAGAGGGCATTTGGATGCATGTTTAGAACCAACTTGCATCAAACTTGCTGCAAACTTGCATCAAACTTGCCGCAAAATTAAAACGGACTTGCAACCTGCCGGGTAGTAGTTGCTGCTAGACAGAGAAGGAATAATAAAATGGGAAAACTGATAAGCGATAAATTTGCCGCATGGCAGGAAGAATGTGAGCAGCGTTTCCAGCAGCTCAAGGCCAACGAGGAAGAACTGAACCGCATCTTTATTGATATTTACGGTTTGCAGGATGAGTTGACCCCGGAAGTGGAAGACAAGGATGTGACCGTGCGTCGCGCCGACCTGACCCGCGAGATCAAGAGCCTGCTTTCCTATGCAGTGGGGTGCCTGTTCGGGCGGTACTCGCTGGATGTGGATGGGCTGGTGTATGCCGGCGGCGAATGGGATGACAGCAAATATGTAACCCTCAAGCCGGTAACAGACAATGTGCTGCCGTTGTGCGATGAGGAATACTTTGGCGAAAACGACCTTGTGAACCGCATCGTGGAGTTTGTCCGGGTGGTGTACGGTGCCGATACGCTGGAAGAAAACCTTGCGTTCATTGCAAAGGCGCTAGGCAACAAGGGCAACACCAGCCGCGAGATCATCCGCAACTACTTTTTGAAGGATTTCTTTGCGGACCACTGCAAAATCTACCAGAAGCGGCCCATCTACTGGATGTTCGACAGCGGCAAGAAAAACGGCTTCAAGGCGCTGGTTTACCTCCACCGCTGGGATGCCGATACCACCGGCCGCGTCTACAACAACTATCTCAGCCCCCTGCTGCGCACCTACGCACAGCAGATCGTGCAGGAGAACAATGTCATTTCCAGCAGCAACGATGCCCGCACGGTGTCCACGGCGCAGAAGCGTCTGGACAAGCTGAAGCTCCAGCAGGAGGAGTGCGAGAAGTACGAGAAAAATATCGCCCACCTTGCCGCCCTGCGCATCACGCTGGATCTGGATGACGGCGTAAAAGTGAACTACGTCAAGGCGCAGACCGCCGCAGATGGCAAAAATCTGAACGTACTTGCGCCGATTAAATAATGTGAAACCAATACACCGGGGTGTTGCAACACCGCTCCGGTGTATTGGTGTTTCTACGATATTGTAAAGGAAAGATGAAAACCCATGGCTAAAACGACACTGCGCCAGATCGAAGAACGTCTCCGGGGAATGTTTACACCGGGAGAGCAGCGCAAACTGGTATTCTGGTACGATGAATCGGCCAGCTTTGAGAACGAAGTGAATCAGCTCGACCTCCCCGGTGTGACGGTATACCGCATGGAGCCCCGCACCCAGTTTGCCACCAAGTGGATGCTGGAGATCGACCACCCGGACGAGAGCTTTCTGATCTATGCGCCCTTTGCAAAGCCCCCACTGGAGGAAAACCATCTTGCGGATATGCTGTGCTACTCGCAGGAATACTCCACCGACAAGGCGACCATGATCGCACAGGACTTTGATCTGGATGAAAGAACCCGGCTCTTTGTGCAGGAACATATCAACTTCTTTGCAGCGCAGGATCGCACGAAACGGTTCTACGATCTGGGTACGCCTGCCTATACGGAAGAAACCTTTGCGCTGGCCATGATGGCGGTGCTGTGCAAGTGCCCGCCCAAGCCGGAGGAACTGGTACGCCATGTTCTGCGCGGTGCGCTGGATGCCGGGAACGAATCCTTGCAGCTTTTTGAGAAATTCGGGCTAGCAACGGATTTCTGGTTGGTCTGCAAACGGCTGTTTGGCTACAATCCGGCCGGGAAGAACCTGAAAGATCTGGTCACCTGCCTATTTGCCACCTATGCTGCCCACGCAATGGACATTGATGCCCCGGATGAATGGCTGGATCGCAGCCTGCCGCAGGAGGGCGAGGTTCTGAATTTCCTTGACAGCATGATGAACTATCTGCCAGATCAGCCGTATTTTGAGCGGTTCTCAGCAACGGCTGCGCAGGAGCTGAACGTCATGCAGGTTCTGGGGCAGTTGCAGCACACGAATCCCGACTTATTGCTGGACTGTACGGTGTTCGCTGCGGCAGAGACACAGATCAGCAGCTGGATCATGAATCGCCTGATGGAAGAAAACACATCGGCAACCCTGAAGGGGTACAGCATCCGGCAGATCTGCGAGGAGCGCAGCAAGACCTACTTTGGCGCAAAGGATGCCCAGAAAGAGCTGTATTGCCTGCTGGCCAATGCCTGCACCGTTCTGGAGGCAGTGCATTTCGTCCCGGCAGATGGCGTTGATGCACTGGCGGCGCAGTATAGTGGCAGCGCATGGCAGGCGGATACGGCTTATCGGAAGTTCTACCTGAGCTATGGAAAAGTCATCCGTACACAGGAGATTGAAAAGCTGCAAGCACTTGTGGAAAAAGTGTATACCAGCTGCTTCCTCGATCCACTGGCGGTGCGTTGGTGCCAGAGCCTGTCCCACGATCTGACCACCTTCCAGACGGAGCGTCAGACCCATTTTTACAGCAAGAATGTCAGTGGGACACGGGAGCGCGTGGTGGTGTTTATCTCGGATGCCATGCGGTACGAAGTGGCACAGCAGCTTTTTGAAACGCTGGCGATGGATGCAAAATGCACGGCAAAGCTGACCCCGGCTGTCAGCACAGTGCCCTCCTATACACAGCTCGGCATGGCAGCACTGCTGCCTCATGTCAGTCTGGAGCTTCAGCCTGACAGCACCGTAACCATCCTTGGAAAGAAAACGGTGGGCACTGCTGCACGGGAAAGCATCCTGCAAGCGGCAGAGAAAAACAGCAGCTGCATCCAGTTCGACCAGATGCAGAATATGCGCCGCGACGAACTGCGCAGCTACTTCTCTGGCAAGACGCTGGTGTATGTTTACCACAACCAGATCGATGCCCGCGGCGATGAGGCCCGCACGGAAAACGAGGTCTTTTCTGCCTGCGAGGAGGCTGTGGAAGAACTGTACAAGGAAATCCGCCGCCTGACCGACAATGCGAACATCCGGCACTTTATCGTAACGGCAGACCATGGGTTCCTGTATAAGCACGACCCAATTATGGAGAGCGATAAAGTCATCAATCTGCCACAGGCAGAAATCAAAAACAAGCGTTTTATGATTTCTGATGATACGCAGCCGGTGGCCGGAGCCGTGGGCTACCGCTTGGGGGATGTGCTGGATACAGCGGATAACCGCACGGTATACACCCCGCTGGGCAGTTCTATTTTCAAGTGTGCTGGCGGCGGGCAGAACTATGTGCATGGCGGTGCCTCTGTGCAGGAGATGCTGGTGCCGGTGCTGGACGTCCGCACGCAGGCCGGGCATGTTGAGACCCAGAAAGCCACCGTTTCGCTTCTGCCAACCCCTGAAACGCTGATGGATGGAAAAATCACGTTGAAGTTCCTACAGACAGAACTTGTGACGGATACTGTTCTCCCGGCGGTGTATGAGGTCTTTGTCGTCAACGCAATGGACAATCAGGTGTCCACCAAGCGGACGATCCGAGCAGACAAGACTGTGGGCTGCGCAGATGAAGAACGCCGCACAGAGGTCACGCTGACTTTGAAGAAGCTCCCGTATTCTCGTGAAAATGACTACTATTTCCTGCTGACGGACAAGGATACAGGTGCTGTTGTGGAAAAAAGATCTGTAAAAATTGATATTGCTGGGGCCAAAAAGGAGGAATAAAAATGAATATTGCTGAAGTTGTGGCAAAAATGAACGTTTACCTTCTGAATGCGGCGGATGTATGTCGCAAATGGTTAGAGCCACGTCTAAAGAGCCTTGAACCAAACGATTGGTGGAGTATGATCGTTCTCCCCAGCTTATCAGAACTTCAGCAACAGAAAGTGAATGAAAGAGGCATTTCGACGCTGCAAGGACTGGATTTACAGGCTGTTTTGACTGTGGCAAGAAAGAATATCTATTCATTCCGTAATATCGAATTCTACACGGATTATTATGGAATGAAGGATAGCATTTGAGCTATGTTTGAAGTACGGAATGACTGGGCGCATCCTACTCCAGAAGAAGTAACTTTGACTATGACGAAAACCGATTTGTCAAGGTACATTGATTTTATGGAGCGATTTGGCGGTGATCGTGTAGAAATAAACGAAGCTAAGGAATTCAGGGCCTCGGTAGAAATGCCAAACTATGGAAATCCCATTCGGATTCAGGAACCGTCTCCTTGCCCGGCTGACCGGCCTGCTGCTGCGGTCGCAAAACCTGCTCCTGCAGCCAAAGTGCTGGCAAACCCGTTTGAGCTTGGAGTGATCGTCAAGAAAAAGAGTGATCCGAGTCAAATTGGGCCAATCGTTGGCATCCAGGGCAGTGGCGAAAACACAGAATATCAGGTTTGGATTGGGAATTCACGAGAAACGCTTTATGCGGATCAAATTCTTCTTGCGGATGCTTCTCCAGAGCGCTGCAATGTCACCATCGATGAATTGAAGATTCTCCTGACTGCTCAGCAGCTCTGCAGCCCCACCAACGACCAGCTGTACTCCCTGAACGCAGCCCGTGTGGATTTTGTTCCCTATCAGTTCCGCCCGGCCCTGAAGATGATCCATGCGGAACGTCCGCGAATTCTTGTTGCAGACAGCGTCGGTGTTGGTAAAACCATTGAAGCCGGCCTAATCCTCCGTGAATTGCAGGCGCGCAACGATGATTTCGAGTCGGTACTGATCATCTGCCCCAAGCCGCTGGTTGCCGAACACAAGTGGCGCTCTGAGATGAAGCGCTTTGATGAAAACTTTACGGAGCTGGATGGTGCTTTGCTTCGGGAGGCGATCAACGAGTGCGACAAAGATGGAGAATGGCCGGTTGCTCTGCGGAAAACGATCCTGCCGTATTCACTGATGACCAAGGAGTTGCTTACGGGCAAAGGCCGCCAGAAAGGTCTGCTTGATCTGGAAGAACCGGTTCATTTTGACCTGGTGATCATTGATGAGGCTCACCACATTCGCCACTCGAATACAGGTGCTTACCGGGTTGCACATTATTTTACAGACAATGCAGATGCCGTTGTTATGCTGACAGCAACACCGGTTCAGACAGACGATGATGACCTGTATACCTTGCTGAACACTCTCCGCCCGGATGTGATCTTGGACAAAAAGACCTTCAAGGAAATGCAGGAGCCGAATGCAGAGATCAATGCGGCAGCAAGATTGATTCGCCATCAGGCAGAAAACTGGCGTTCGGAGGCTGCAGAGCACCTTGCCTGTGCCGCGCAGACCAGCTGGGGACATAGTGTCATCGAAGATAACCCGACCTATAAAAATGTCATGGCAACGCTCAAGAGTGCGCAGCCGATCGACCGCGCAACGCGTGTAGGGCTCCTTCAGGATGTGGAAGGGCTACATAGCTTTGCAGACATGATCAATCGTACCCGTCGTCAGGATATTCAGAACGATTTCTGTGTGCGCCGCCCTCAGAGCGTTTCTGTCCATTTTACCCCGGAGCAAAAAGAACTTTATGAAGCACTGATGGATTTTGAAAGTCATGCGCTCAGCTATCTGCACAACAATGTGCCGCTGGAGTTTATGATGAGCACGCTCATGCGGCAGGCTTCCAGCTGCATTTTTGGTCTCGCGCCGTTGCTGAAGGGCATGGTCACACGCCGTCTCGGCGATATTCTTTCGGATTATTGTGATGAAGAAGGCGCTCTCACGGTCAATGAACTTGAAAATCTGAGCATGGGTTCACTGGAAGCCGAATTCCGCGCAATGGCAAACCATGTGATCGAGCTCTCGGAGAATCTGCCTCAGACTGATGAAAAGCTGGAGCGTTTGTTGGAAGTCATAGAAACCAAGAGCCACCAGCAGAACAACAAGATCATCCTGTTCAGCTCGTTCCGTCATACGCTTCGCTATATAGAGCAGCATCTTGCAGAAAAAGGATACCGTGTGGCGCAGGTGAACGGCAGTGTGAAAGACGAAGAACGTCTGGCACTCCGCCAACGTTTTGAACTTCCGGTGGACAATGCCAATGCGCTGGACATCCTTTTGTTCACAGAGGTCGGCTGTGAAGGTCTGGACTATCAGTTCTGCGATTTTATGATCAATTATGATCTTCCGTGGAACCCGATGGCAATCGAACAGCGAATCGGTCGTATCGATCGTCGCGGACAAAAGAGCGATACCGTTATCATCTGTAATCTTGTAACAGAAGACACGATCGATGCAAAGATTTATCACCGTTGCCTGGAGCGCATTGGTGTGTTTGAAAGCTCGATTGGCGAGTGTGCTGGCATTCTTGGCGATATGACTCAGAAAATCAATGAGGCAGTATTCGATTCCTCTCTTACTCAGCAGGAAAAAGAGGAGAAGATTGAAAAAATCGCCGACAATGAGGTTTCCAGAGCGAACGAAATGAAACGGCTGGAGGACGAAAGCAAACAGCTGTTTGGCATTGACATCTCCGGCTATGTGTTGGACAGAAAGGTTATGGATGCCGAAAATCCGTGGATCGGAGAGCGATACATCCAGGCACTTGTGACAGAATACCTCTATCGCATTCTGGGTGAAAAGAAAAACTATATTCAGGGTGAAGGAGCCCATAAAGTTTTGACCCTGAGTGGTGAAAATCGTGCAACTCTGAAAACAAAGCTGCGCAACTCCCGGATGAAGAAATCGGCGATGTACAATCAGTGGATGGATTATCTGAAAGGCTCTGATACGCGCATCTCTGTGACTTTCAACCAGGAAGAAGCAGCACGGGACCGGAATGCGATCTTCTTTACGGCGGTTCATCCGCTTGTAAAAATGGCAGCCGCTGAACTTCATAAAAAGCAAGAGGTTTATATCAAGCTCATTGTGGATGCCAGTGACTATCCTGTTCCCTGCGGAGACTATCCGTTCCTGATCGTAGAGAGAACAATCGTTGGAATGCGGAAAGAGGTTCGTATCGTTCCGATTTCGGAAATCAATCTGTCTGCGTCGGATTTCTGTGACCTGCTGGAAGCAGCGGATTATAAGGAGATTCCTGATGATTGCACGGATAAACAGTGGGAAAAGCTGTCCCAGCTGAAACGGGAACAGCAACAGCAGGCTCTTGCGCAGCTGACGATCGATGTAAAAGAGAAATGCGATTATCGCCGTGCAGCTGTTCTGAAAAGCTATCAGTTCCGCAAAGAAGATCTGTTGGCCCGCATTGAGGCTGTGGACGACGAGAGCATCAAGCGGATGTATACGAGTCAGCTCAACAGCCTCGAAACTGAGAAGAATTCTTCTTTGAACGATTTGGAAAATATCCAGAATTGCGCAGCGGTCGAAGAAAACGTCATTGTTAGGGGAATCATTACGGTTTGTGATTAAATTAAGGATGGCTTATGGGAGATTTATATTCTGAGATCCGGGAACGTAGCAAACAGGATTATGGTCAGAAATTTGAAGAATGGGCACCCCGCATTCTGGTAGACCAGTACAGTGACCGAACACACTTTATCTTTGAGTTGATTCAGAATGCAGAGGATGCTGGGGCAACCTATGTGGCATTTTCCCTTTACCAGGACCGTCTGATTCTGTGTCATAACGGAAAACTGTTTACAGAAGCAGATATCCAGGGTATCTGCGGCATTCGTTCTACGAAAGATGAGCCGGAGTCCGGGAAAATCGGACGATTTGGCATTGGATTCAAGTCTGTCTATGCCTATACGAAAACGCCGCGGATCTATTCTGGCCAGTATTCTTTCCGGATCTGCAATCTGATCCTTCCTTATGCGGAAGAAAATGAGGCGACCGGGGACGATACGATTCTGATTCTCCCATTTGATGGAGAAGTCAATCCCGAAACAGCTTATAATGAGATCGGAGATGCGCTAAAAAAGTATCTTTCTGCGGATGTTTTGTTTGCTCTTTGCAATGTCAGAAATATAAGCTGCAAAATTTATCCGGATGAAAGCGAATGGTCCGTCAGCAAAGAATCCGTTCCAGTGGACAATGGCGTGGATAAAGTCCTGCTGACGCAGAAGCCAACAAATTCCGCAAGAAAACTTCTGGTGTTTCGTACACAAGATAAGCAGCCAATTTTGATTGGATATGAACTCGAAACGGATGACCACGGAAAAGATAGGATTATCCCGACAGAACAGCACTATCTTTATGTTTTCTTCCAGACAGCAGTAGAAACGCATCAGACATTTTACATTCATGTTCCGTTCTCAACGACACCTGCGCGAGACAATGTCAGGCACAATGAAGTGAATCAGCTCCTTGCTGAAAAACTTGCAACACTTTTTGCCGATAGCATCCGCTGGTTGTTGAAAAATGGTTATGTGACACTTGACTTTTTGAACGAGGTATACCCAATCTTGGATACCTGTAAGGAAGAAAATCTTCGAGGCATCCATGAAATGGGACTTGCACTTTTAAGGGACGGTCTTGCCCTTCTGCCGACCGAAGAAGGCGGCTATTGTTCGATCCAAAATGCAATGTTGCCTTATGCTAAAAATATAGCAGATAATATCACACAGTCCATCTTACAGAGAGAATATGGTGACACAGCCTGTTGGGTAAAAGCAGATGTCTGCCTTGGAGTCAACGAACATCTGATGATGTATCTGACCCATCATTTTGGTCTGCCGGTATTACGCTGGAGGGATGTCCTCCCGCGCCTGACCGCAGAAATTCTGGAAGAACAGACGGATGAGTGGCTTCTGAATCTGTTTGATACGATTTATTCAACCTGTACTGGTGTCTTCCGTTCCAAAGAAAAAGTAGATGCCAAAGGAATCCCCTTTGTCCGGCTTCAGGATGGTTCGCACATCCGCTGCCAGTACGATGGTATGGCACAGGTCTACCTTAATAATCCGATGTCCTGCAAAAATAAAATAAGCGCAGCAATCCTTCAGGATCAGCGCGGCAGAAATTTTTATGTTGATGCACTCGGCATTGAGGAATATAATGCCATTCGGGAACTGAAAGATGATGTGTTGTGCTTTTATGGTGAAGATTCAGATGATACGGATATCCAGTTTGAGGATAATCTGGAACACTTTGAACTGATCGAGCGTGCATTAAAGGAGAATGCAGCGGAGGTGCAACGTATTCTGGCAAATGTCCCAATCGTTTGGGATGGACAGCAATGGAAGAAGCCGGGGGACTGTTATATTCCGTTTGCATTTCTCGATCATTCAGACCTTACAGGACAGGCGGTGCTGAGCCAGCTGAATGTGCCATGGGTGTCGGAAGATTACTATGGGAAAATCCCGGCGGAAGTGTTTGAAAAAATCGGCTGTAACATCGGAATTAAAGATATACTGGTGGATTGTTGTACATATGACGATAGGCTGCAAAGAGCAGATGCCAGTTTCTTTGAAATGCTACAGAAGCGTGTCCTTTACAAGAGATGTCAAAGAGTAGACTACCCGGAAACATGGGATATGTACCATTCTATCGACCATTTACAGGATATCTTGTGTAGTAATTCCGTTGAAATGTCAGTTAAAGCGGTGGATCTTATAAATGAAAAAGTGAAGAAACACCCATTATACGGAAAAATGACCGGTTCTCATAGTAAGGCGTTTAACACCACGACAACTGACAGCGTGAATCATATTCCTTCAATGCTGGCGTTGGAGCTTAGCGGTACAAAATGGTTGTACGATAAGACTGGAACACTTCAAAGTCCCGCTGACATAAAAAAGTCAGACCTAGCTGTGCAGTATTCAGGTCACGGAGCAGAGATATTTGCACAACTTCCCTTTAAGGCAGAAAGCGAAGCTGTCGAGACTGTAATCCAAAGCGTAGAGGAACCATACCAGGCTTTTATCAGTGCTATGCTGAAAAGACCTGATGAACTGCGTCTAATGTGCGAAACATACCAGAAACTTCAGAAAAAGCGACAGAAAGAGACTGACAAAACACAATCTTTAACGGAGTTGCTTGAGAAGCAGAGCAGTGCGCAGACCGAGGTAGAGACAGAGCCAGCTCCAGATGATGAGACATTGGGCGAGTACGGTGCTGTGCGGAACCTGAAACATCGCGAAAAAAAGTTGGAAGAAAACTTCCAAGAGGGACTTGAAGGCCAAAAAACAGTTGCGCCGCGACTGCGGTATACCTGTTCTGAAAGCAACCACGAAGAAAAGGCTTTTTTGCGAGCGCAATATTTTGGTAAGTGCCAGATTTGCGGCAAGCAGATTATCCGATATGATGGAAAACCATACTTCGAGGCGTGCAATATTCTGCCGACGGATTCGATTCCGACAGCGTACAAGCAGAGCATATCAGAGGGATGGAACTCGCTTTGCCTTTGCCCGAACTGTGCAGCAGAATTCAGATATGGAAAGAAAAATCTTTCTGAACTTGTCCGAATGATTCAAACATACAACGTTGAGGAAGAAGATGAAAACCTGATCGTTTGCGATATCGAGATGCAGGGAGAGAAGCGATCAATCAAGTATACTGGAAAACATTTTCTGGCACTGCAAAAGGCAATCGGATTTTATGATGACTATATTAAGAAAAAAACTGATACAGTGAAAGATGAATCCGATGGTTGAGATAACTCTGGCAAGCAGTGCATTCGTGCGCACAAATGCAAATTTTGCGTTGCAAAATGCTTGTTGGGAAATCCCAAACCCTTTCTGATCTGCACCGTTCCGGTGCAGGCTGCGCGTTCTTTCCGAACGCTATTGAATGTGTCAATGCACACTCTCTCCGAAAATCCGGGGTGCTTTTTGGTGCAAGCGTCAATGGCATAATTCCTAAGTTCATGATAGAATAGGTGCGTTGTGTGCCTGACACATGAAAACGGAAAGGACGATGCAGAAATGGAGCAGCTTTATCTGATGCCCGGTGAGGAACGCTACACAAAGTTTCGGGATGAGAACGGTGTGCCCAAAATCCGTTACACCTACTGCTCCCTGCACGGCAAGCTGTTCAATTGCGTGTGTCGCTCAACAGATGAAGCCCAACGGCTGTGTGAAGATTGGCTCGTAACGCAGGATCGCTGCTACATAAACTAAAAAAGTCGCCGAGGATTCCGCCCCATGAAAGGGTTAGAATCCTCGGCGACTTTCGTTTATCGGGTCTGCTGCTTTTCCTGTGCGTCTTTTTCTTCTGCGAAGAACAATTCAATATTTTTCTGTGCCTTTACCAACTCCTGCATTTCTTCTCGTGCCTTGCGATAGTCCGGGTAGGCTGCTTTCTTTTGGGTCAGAAGATCGGAATACTCTGCATTCAGTGCTTTGACCTTCGGCAGCTTTTTTAAGCCAGTTTCATCGAAAGCGGCCTTGGCTACTTTGTGCAGTGTGATTTCTTCCCGGTGAGTATCCAGAAACTTTTTGCTATATCCCGCTTTCCGGTAGGCATCGTAGACTGGGTGGGTCTTGGCGTAATTGACGATGTGCGTTTTCAGCACAGCAATTTCCGCCATCCGTGTTTCGGCGGCTTTGATGGAATCTCCCAGCTGGTGGTATTTTTCTGTTGCCGCCGCTGTGCGTTCATTCAGTTCATCTGCGCTGCCAATTTTGTGCTCCTGCAAGAAAATCAGCGTCTTGGACATTTCTTTCAGATTATATTTTTTCGCCCATCGTGCATAGCCTTCGCTTTTGCCCTCGGCCAGCTTTGCCTGAATGTCAACCAGCAATTGGAACGGCGGCTCTTGGAACGGCTGTGTCTGACGCGGACGGTGTTCGGTTTTTCCCGCAATCACCGCTTGCAGTTCATCCTCACTGTACCCAGCCCCCAGCGTTTTGAAGCGGATGAACCGCTTCTGCCGTGCGCCCTTGACGGAAGTGTATTTTCCACGCTTGACCTCATAACCCTGTTGTTCCAGTTTTTGCAGAAAATCTTCGTAATCCTTGGGCTTTTCTGCAAGGATGCTGTCGATGATGCCACACAGCCTATCACGATTGCTTTCTTTGGGTGGATAGAGGGTACGTTTCTGCCGTTCCCGGTAGGGCTTTATTTCAATAACAGAGAGCTGATGCTCCAGACAAATCAAGTCGCTCAACCGCTGAACGGCCAGTGCCGAAAAGAAAAAATCCCGGAACTTTTTTGAACCGTCCAATGCGGTGGAGTTGAAAATCACATGGTTATGGATGTGGTGACGGTCTGTGTGGGTGGCAACGATAAAAGCGTATTTGCCCTTGGTAAACCGCATGGCAAGTTCATAGCCCACCTTGTTGGCTTCCTCGGCGGTGATCTCACCGGGTTTGAAAGACTGTCGAATTTGATAGGCGATGATGTCGCTTTTCTGTCTGCGCCCGGTAGCAAGTTCATACTGCCGCTTGGAAAGCATAAATTCTTCATCGACTGTCAGAGGGCTACACTCGTAGCAGCTTACCAGTTCACCTTGTTCGGTCTTATCTGGATTCTGCACATAGTCTGTGCGGCTTTTCAGACAAGCCGCAACTGACTTGCCCTTGTTTTTGTGCAACGCGATCAGCCGTGTCGCGGCCATCCTGAATCACCCCCATAAAAGAAAAATGCCGCCCGAAGGCGGCAAACGATTAAAACTATTTCTTACAGTTCGGCAAGCCACTCACTGAAACGTCCGATGTCCTCGGTGATGGCTGTTGCACCGAAAAAGAGAACGAAGCAGATGAACTCAGCTACCAGCAGGATAAAGAACTGATCCCAAGTCTGGCGGTAGGCAGTGTAGATGCCGCAGCCGAAGATGTAGAGCATCAGCGGAGCAACCACATAGCTGGACAACGTGAGCAGCCACTTCGCCATCAGAGCCAGAAAAGCCACAAAGAGAGAAACCGGGAAGAGAACAATTTTCTTCAGGATAGACATCATATCAGGCACTTCCTTTCTGTTCGCTCTTATTATAAAGGTATCGACTATTGCACTGCAAGGATGTCAAGCATTATATGTACACCCGCAGTCCTCCAACTGCGGGAATTTTCTTAGAGATTTGCCAGTTTAGTCAGAATCTGCTTGCCAATGGAAATCAGTTCGTCCAGCCGGGTGCGCAGATCAGCAAGGTCGGCAGAGTAGATCTTGCCGTTTTCGTTAGCGCGTTTGGCGACCTGATTCAGATTGTTACTGCAATTCTGAAGCAGATAAGCCATTCGGCGCAGCTGTGGAAGGTCGAGGTTCAGGCAGTAGCCATCCAGTGCCATTTTGCGGATATAGGCACTCAGACTGTGGATGCCCATTCCATACATCTTATCTAAAATGCGGTTTCGTTCTTCATCGGTCACACGAATAAATAGACGGTGTTCCCGCTTTTTCACATTATCGCCCCTCCTTATCCAGATAACTCTTGAACGGCTTGACTGGTTCCGGTTGGTTGGTCTTTTCCCCCAGTGCAGCCAGCACAGACGGACGAGTTGCAGGTGTTTCGGTTTCCTCGGTTTCTTCGGGAGCATCCTGCGAGGAACTGCGGTCACGGTCGATGTTCAGCAAGGCGTTCAATTCAGCAAGGCGGGCAGACTTTTCGGCCAGTTCTTCCTCCTGTGCAAAGGGCTTTGCCACTTCGACCTCTGCGGCCTGCTTCTGCTGTTCAAGGTTTTGCAGAGCATTTTCGGCATCTGCAATACGGTCAGCGAAATTGTCGATGGCATTGTCCAGACGAGTGATATTGCCGCGCGCATCATCGCCCAGCGACACCGGGTAACTCAACTCTGCCCGGAGCACGGCCTGATGCTCGTTCTTGAAGCTGTCGAATCGAATGTTCAGTTCAAACCCACGGTAGGTGCCCAGCAGCATCATATCAGCATTGGGCATCTCCTGCCGAGCCAGCAGCAGCCGTTCGCCTGCAGCCTTTTTGTCATCGTACACCATGCCCTTGATGGTCATGCCGCAGAAGTTTTCTTTGTCCTGCGGGTGTGCTGCTGCAATCTGTGAATCCTGTTGTAAAGCAGCAATGCGGGTTTTCTGTTTCTGGATCTCCTCCGGGAAAGTTTTGAGCAGCTTATCCTCCAGACGATATTTCTGATTCTGGAAGTCACCGCGCAGAACTTTCAATTTTGCCACCTGCACGTCCAAGTCCATCTTTTCCCGGATGCGAGGGTCGCCTGCACACAGAGCCTTGATTTCTGCGTAAGACAGAGCCTGTTCATCAATATCATCGCAGGAGCGCATGGGAGATTTGCTCGTCATAATCTGAGAAATGAACTTCTGCTTATTCTCTAAGGTCTGGTACAAGTAGGCGTCAAATGTCGATTCAGTGACGTAATTATAGACGTACACTTGTTTGTTTTGATTGCCTTGACGGATGATTCTGCCATTGCGCTGAGTCATATCCGACGGACGCCAGCCTACATCCAGATGATGCACTGCCACAAGAAGCGTCTGGACATTTGTACCGGCTCCCATTTTTGCAGTGCTGCCCAGCAGCACACGCACCTGTCCGCTGCGCACCTTGGAGAAAAGTTCTGCTTTCTTGTTCTCCGTATCTGCGTTGTGGATGAACTCAATCTCCTGTTCGGGCACACCGGCGTTGAGCAGCTTGGTGCGAATATCATCATAGACGTTGAACGAACCGTCCCCCTTGGGAGTAGACATATCGCAGAAAATCAACTGGGTCAGCTTCTGCTCCTTAGTGTCGTTCCAGATGCGCAGGACGTTGTTGACGCAGGCATTTAACTTGCTGTTGGGGTCATCGGGCAGAGCCGAGTTCATCAGCCGCTGGTCAAGACCGATCTTACGGCCATCCGAGGTGATCTTCAGCATATTGTCCACCGAGGGGTCAACGGAACCGCTGTGAACTTCGGCGGCGCGTTCGCTCAACGCCTGCACCATGTCCTGTTGGATTTCCGAAGGCTTGACCACTACCGTCTCGAAGTTTGCATCAGGCACCGGGAGATGAAGCTGGTCGCTGGTCTTGATATCTGCTGCTTCTTTGAACATCGCCATCAGTTCAGGCAAGTTGAAGAACTTCGCAAAACGAGTGCGTGCACGGTATCCGGTGCCCTCCGGAGCCAGTTCAATGGCTGTCGTGGTCTCGCCAAAAGTCGATGCCCACGCGTCAAAATGGGTCAGCCCTTTCTGCTGCAAAGTGTTGTACTGGAGGTAGCGCATCAGGGTGTACATCTCGGTCATGCTGTTGCTGATGGGGGTGCCTGTTGCAAAAATAACGCCGCGGCCTCCGGTGATTTCATCGAGGTAGCGGCATTTTCCAAACATATCAGAAGATTTTTGCGCTTCGGATGTGCTCAAACCTGCCACATTCCGCATCTTTGTATATAAGAACAGGTTCTTATAATTTTGGCTCTCGTCCACAAACAGTCTGTCTACGCCCAATTGTTCAAACGTAACCACATCATCTTTACGGTCTGTGCCTTGCAGCTTTTCCAATTTCTGTTTCAAAGACTTGCGCAGCTTTTCCAGCTGCTTTACTGTGAAATGCTCGCCAACCTGCGCTTTCGCTTCTTCGATGGCCTCCTCGATTTCATCCATCTGTTCCTGAATCAGACGCTCCTGTCGTTCTGCGGACAAGGGTATCTTTTCAAACTGGCTGTGTCCGATGATAACCGCATCATAATCACCGGTTGCAATTCTCGCACAGAATTTTTTGCGATTACCGGGTTCAAAATCTTTTTTGCTGGTGACCAGCAGCTTTGCATTGGGGTACAGGCGTAAAAATTCGCTGGCCCATTGTTCCGTCAAATGGTTTGGCACGACAAAAAGACTTTTCTGGCACAAGCCCAGACGTTTTAGTTCCATAGCGGAAGCCGCCATCTCAAAACTCTTGCCAGCACCGACTTCGTGCGCCAAAAGGGTGTTGTACCCATACAGCACATGGGCAACCGCATTGCGCTGATGCTCTCGCAAATTGATCTCCGGGTTCATGCCCACAAAATGAATGTGGGAACCATCGTATTCACGGGGGCGGGTGCTGTTAAAAAGCTCGTTGTACTTCTTCACCAATAAGGCGCGTCGCTGAGGGTCTTTCCAGACCCAGCCAGCGAAAGCATCCTTGATGGCCTGCTGTTTCTGCTGGGCGAGGGTGGTTTCGTTTTGATTCAGCACACGCTTTTCTTTCCCATCCTCCTCGATGGTATCATAAACGCGGCTGTCACGCAAATTCAAGGTATCCTCCAAAATCTTGTATGCGTTGGCTCGGCGGGTACCGTAGGTTTCAGTGGCCATAATGTCACCAAAGCCAGTAGCAGATTTATTGCTGATCCGCCATTCGGAAGTGTAAGGGGAGTAGCGAACGGTGATGGCATTGTTGTAGCGGATACGATAGGGCGGCTGAAAAGTTTCCATCATAAACTGTTGTACGATAGAGGGGTCAAGCCATGTGGCACCCAAACGCACATCAATTTCAGATGCCTCCAGATCTTTGGGCTGTGCCTTGGTCAGTGCGTCCACATTAACCTTGAACTCCGGGTGACTTTCCGCAGCAAGCTGTGCCATCCGCAGCTTATCGCGTACATTACCCGAAAGGTATTCGTCCGCAGTCTGCCAGCCTGCTTCCGAGTCGTCAGCATCCGCAGCAGGGTCTTTGAAAATCACGCCGGACAATTCGGTGGTGATGCGCCCGTACTCGCCGGGTGTGCCCAGCAGTTCTGCCATATAAGGCAGATCAACCTTGCCATGCTCCCCGATGGACACTGCCAGTGCTTCACTGGGGGTATCCACGCTGGTGACAACACGCTCTGGCCGAATCGTCCGCTTGGTGAACATATCTGCCTTGGACTTGAGATTTTTATTCTCGTCCAGATTCTCCAGTGAGCAGAGCAGATAGTAGGAACTGTCATCATCGAACAGGCGGGCGTTTTTCTTGTCGTTAATCAGGCCGTATTTTGCGGTAAAGGCATCGTAGGCGGCGTTCAATTTTGCTTGCGACGCCTTAATGTCCTCGTCCGGGAAGTCGTTCAACTGTTGGTCAATCAGTTCGTTGACGATCTGCCGCAACTCCACCATACCAGCTACACGGCCTTTGGCGTTGTCGGACAGTTCGATCTGCGTCATGATAGAGTTCTCTCGGTAGTAGATCTCGCCATCAACAACCGTATAGCTAAAATTCTTCACAGTCGGGTCTGCGGGAAGCGTTTTGCGCTGTGCTTCCGCATCTGCGACGTCCGGGGCAGCAATCTCCACCGCAGTGTAATTGCCCTCGATGTGCTGTACCGCCTCGGCAAGCTGGTCTGCAAGGCTGGTGCCCTCGATGGGTGCAACGGTCAGGTCGTGACCATATTGGGTGCTTTCCATCGTGAGCTGCCCCAGCACCATCTCCGGGTGGTCTACGAAATACTGGTTGATGGCAAAGCCGTCCTTGGTCTTGCCAAGCTGCACCCATGCAGGCTCAATGTCCGCAGGGCGGTCACGCTTCTGCAAAAAAATAATGTCGCTGACAACATCCGTGCCAGCGTTGGCACGGAACGCATTATTCGGCAGACGGATAGCACCCAGCAAATCGGCACGCTCTGCCATGTGTTTGCGAGCGGTACTGTCCTTGCTGTCCATGGTGTAGCGGCTGGTGACGAACGCCACGATACCGCCCGGACGCACTTGGTCGATGGCTTTCGCAAAGAAATAATTGTGGATAGAGAATCCCAACTTGTTGTACGCCTTGTCGTTGGCCTTGTAGTTGCCGAAGGGCACGTTGCCCACCGCCAGATCGTAGAAATCACGGCGATCGGTGGTCTCAAAGCCGGCAACAGTAATGTCAGCCTGCGGATACAGCATCTTGGCAATGCGCCCGGTGATGCTGTCCAGTTCCACGCCATACAGCCGACTGTCTGCCATGCTGTCCGGCAGCATTCCAAAGAAGTTGCCCACGCCCATGGACGGCTCCAAGATGTTGCCGCTGCGGAAACCCATGCGCTCCACGGCATCGTAGATGCCACGGATAACGGTGGGGCTGGTGTAGTGGGCGTTCAGGGTGCTGGAACGGGCAGCAGCATACTCATCCTCGGAGAGCAGCCCTTTCAGTTCGGTGTACTCTTTTGCCCAGCCGTCCTTGTTGGGGTCAAAAGCATCTGCAAGACCGCCCCAGCCCACATACTGGGAAAGCACCTGCTGTTCTTCAGGGGTGGCCCCCCGGTGCTCCCGTTCCAGCTTGAACAGAGTGCGGATGGCTTCAATGTTCCGGGCATATTTCTGCTTTGCGCCGCCCTCGCCCAGATGGTCGTCCGTGATGCGGAAGTTCCCAGCAGGCTCCGGCGCAGGTTCAGCATTCAGAGCTTCATCCAAGGCAGCGGCATCCGGGAAGGTCTGCACTTTTCCGTCCATCACAGTAGAGATGGGGAGTTCGTCCAGTTCTTCGTCCGTAAGCGGCGGTTTGTCCTCGTCCGGCTCATGCGCAGGAGTGAGATTGACCGTCAGGTTGTGCAGATGGATGTTGCCCGGCTGGCGCAGCAGCCGTTCCAGATTTTCCTTGCTTTCCGAGCGGGCAACCGGATAGACCTCATCCGGGTCACGAAGCTGGATGTTCAGAGTTCCGACAGTTTCGACCGTAAAATCCTTACCGTCCAGACGGATTGTATCGCCCACACGGTAATTACGCTCTTTTGGGAGAGCGGGAACAGGTTCATTTTCTGCCAAAAACTTTGCCTTTTCCACTGCAAGCCAATCGGCGGCGGTTCGTTCATCCGTCTCTTTTTTCAAAGCGGTGCAATAGGATTCGGCCTGCTCCTTGTCTGTAAATTGCGCCATTCCGTTATCATTTGCATAGTAGCCCTCATTGAGATCATCCCAGATAGCAAAAAGCTGGGACGTACCTCCGACCACTTCGCGGACAGAAAAACGCTCATATTCCGGCACCTCGGATTCCTTGTAGATGGTTTCTGCCTGCTCCAGCATTTCATCCACACGCTGGCTAGGTTCATTCTGCCGCAGACCGTCCTCGAATTGTCGTTTGTTGATAACTTCGTTATCCCACGACTGTCCGTGTGCGCTGGTGTCGATGCGAACATCCGTTTCGCCGATATAGCCAATGGTGCCCTCGATGGTTCCAGTGGGCAAATCAACCATTACATCGTCACCGACTTTGTAGCCGTTTTCTTCCTGTACAGTGGTACGCTGCTCTTTTTCCTCATCGGTCAGGTAACGGTCGGATTGGATCATCAGGTCGATATACTTTTCCACCTGCGCCCATTTCAGGGTGATTTTCTGGTGGTCGGGGTAATGGTCAAATTCCAGCCCCTTCCAGTCGTGGTTCACGAAGCCTCGACTGCCGTCCAGAAAATCGTGGGAGTGCCCACCGATTCCGTACTCCTTTGCCAACGCTTTGGCGCGGAGGTTGCGGTCGGGCTGGGTCTGGTACAGTGCCATAATGCGCTGTTTGCCGCCCATAAATCCCGAACCATGCTTACGCAACTCGTTCTCAATTTCAGCCTGTGACAAAACAAAAGCGGAGGGCGTTTTTTCGCTCTCCGCTTGGTCGATGGTTTCGATTTGCTGGGCTTCGGTGGGGATGTGGGCATCAAAGAAACTTAACTGTAAATCAATTCCATCAGCACCAGTTCCTCTGCCTGCGCTTTCAGGCTGTTCATGTGCTGCACCCATTCCATTTGCCGGTTCTCCTTGTCCGGGGCCGGGGTCTGTTTCAGAAGCTGCTCCATGGTCTGCTGCATCCGGCTCTCTGCCGTCTGCTCCACTTCCATCAGGTGCGGGTACAGGCTCCCGTTCAGGAGCATCGTGTTGTACAGCACCGGGCGATGGTCTTTCAGGTACGTCCGGCGCAGCCTGCCGTATTTGCCCAGCGGCTTCCGGGGCTGGGTCAAAGTCAGGTTCGGGAGCTGGTAGTCCCCGACGGTCGAGTAGGTCACGTTCCTGCTGTTCATATTCATATTGGCTCCTTTCTGCATTGCGGCGGCGGATGGTGGTTTTTACGGTGCGCTCAATTTGGCGTAAGACCTCCCGGCTCATGTCGCTGACGGCTGCGCCGAGGGCGTAGACACTATCCGGGGTGGAGAAATTGTAGACTGCCTGAAAATCGTCCTTGTCGAACCACCCGGCAGGCTCAAACCCGCAGCGTTCCAGCAGCGTGTAGGTGACGCTGATTGCAGCAGCGCTTTTGAACTGTATCTCCACCCCGGCATCATCATAATCCATCAAGAGCGACCCGTCAACGATGGCACGGATATCGCCACCATTGTTGTCCCAGTAATCCGCCACCAGCTTCCCGGCAACATCCGCAAGCTGCTGGCTGACACGCTCTCCGCTGATGCCGTAGGTGGCGGCGAGCATTTCTGAAACCGGCTGTTTCAGGTCATCGTTGTACTGCCACAGGTCGGGGTCACGGGAATTACGGCGCACCCCGGTGTCCGACACATCGAAAACGTAGTGCAGGCGGGGAAATCCGCTGGATTCGTCTAGCAGAGCGATACCCTTGGAGCCGCGCCGGACATACCGGTTCATGCGGTTGTTCCAGACGTCGTAATCGGCGCAGGCTGTGGCATCGGGTCGCTGAGCGTAGATCATCAGCTGGTCTGCAAAGGGGTACTTGTACAGCCGGGATGCGGTGGTCAGATAGTCCGTCCAGCTTTCCCAGTACCGAGTCAAGCCGTTCGCCGTGCGCTGGGCAAGGGCGAGATATTCTTCGGTTTTGCTTGGCATTTTGGCCTCCTTCTTCAGATTTTAGGGTATAAAAATAGCGGGCAACCGTTTTGAGGGTCGCCCGCAAGGGATGTAATAAAAATCGATTATTGAATATTGTTGTCCTTTATGAATTTCATGATGCAGCAGCCCATCACGATGACGGGAAGCACGGTTCGTAAACCGAGGTCGCCGACCCGCACATTTACATCAATCACAAGCCCTGCAAACCATGCCGCTAAAGTGAAAACAGTTGCCCATCCGTAATTCA
>NZ_NMTR01000011.1 GCF_002549775.1 Faecalibacterium langellae
CAAACACATAAAGGTTCCTTACAAGTTTTTCGATATTGTTCAATTTTCAAGGTCCTGTGCGCCTCAGCCGTTCGGCTGACGACCTGTTTATTTTACCACCGAAGTGGTTTTTTGTCAAGTCCTTTTTTCGAAGCTTTTGAACTTTCTGAACTTGAATCATCTTGAAGTTTCTCGGCGCTAACCGGTCTTTCTTGACGCTCATTGGTTCTTTTCAAGGGCTTCGTGCTGAACTTGAAGAAGTCGTTCTTTTCGTTCAGCGCTTGGCGCTCAAGTATAATACCACACCCCGCCCCTCCTGTCAACACTTTTTGACAACTTTTTTCCAAGTTTTTTGCATACACCGCAAAACCACTACCTGCCATAAGGGGGAAATGCGCCGCGCCTGCTACCGCAGGCGCGGCGGGCCGGGGCCCGGCTCAAAACCGTCTGCCTCTCCGTGCCATTCCGACCGATGCATTTTCCCTTATATAATGTAATATAAGGCTTTCGCCGTATAATATTTTGCGATATTACACCGCGGAAATGCATGTTCCTTGTCAAGAGGTCTTTGCTCAGATTTTATCCTGAAAATTGTCCATGAATTTTGGGCAAAGCTCCAAAACGCAAAATGTAGTGGTATTTTTCTTGACTTGCCACTAGATAGTGATAGAATAGAGCTACATTCAGTTTGTTGGATATCGTGTGCGCAAACGGGTATCTCTTATTGTAAGAGGTGCCCGTTCACACTGTCAGTTGGAGGAGAGCTTATGAAGATCATCAAACGCAACGGCGCAGAGGTTCCCTTTGATATTACCAAGATCATCACCGCTGTCACCAAAGCCAGCGATTCGGTGGGCGGCCAGAGCCGTCTGACCAAAGACCAGATCACCCAGATCGCAGCAGATGTCACCGACCAGTGCCAGGCGCTGAACCGCGCCGTCAGCGTGGAAGAAGTGCAGGATATGGTGGAGAACCAGCTCATGGACATCAAGGCCCATGATGTTGCCCGCCACTATATCACCTATCGTTATGTCCAGAGCCTGAAGCGCCAGACCAACACCACGGACGAGCGCATCCTGAGCCTGATCGAGTGCCAGAACGAGGAAGTCAAGCAGGAGAACGCCAACAAGAACCCCACCGTGAACAGCGTGCAGCGCGACTACATGGCCGGCGAGATCTCCAAGGACCTGACTGCCCGCCTGCTGCTGGACCCGGAGATCGTGAAGGCCCATCAGGAAGGCCTGATCCACTTCCACGATTCCGACTACTTTGCCCAGCACATGCACAACTGCGACCTGGTGAACCTGGAGGACATGCTGCAGAACGGCACCGTGATCTCCGGCACCTATATTGAAAAGCCCCACAGCTTTTCCACCGCCTGCAACATTGCCACCCAGATCATCGCGCAGGTGGCGTCCAACCAGTACGGCGGCCAGAGCATCAGCCTGACCCACCTGGCCCCCTTCGTGGATGTCTCCCGCAAGAAGATCGCCGCCGAGGTGGAGCTGGAGATGGAAGGCCTGAACGTCTCCACCGAGCGCAAGAAGGAGATCGTGGAGCGCCGCCTGCGCAGCGAGATCAACCGCGGCGTGCAGACCATCCAGTATCAGGTGGTCACCCTGATGACCACCAACGGCCAGGCGCCGTTCATCACCGTGTTCATGTACCTGGGCGAGGCCCGCAACGCGCAGGAGAAGGCCGACCTTGCCATCATTATTGAGGAGACCATCCGTCAGCGCTATCAGGGCGTGAAGAACGAGGCCGGTGTGTGGATCACCCCCGCCTTCCCCAAGCTGATCTATGTGCTGGAGGAGGACAACATCCGCCCCGGCACCCCGTATTATTATCTGACCGAGCTGGCCGCCAAGTGCACCGCCAAACGCATGGTGCCCGACTACATCTCCGAAAAGAAGATGCTGGAACTGAAGGTGGACAAAAACGGCGAGGGCCACTGCTACACCTGCATGGGCTGCCGCAGCTTCCTGACCCCTTATGTGGACCCCGAGACCGGTAAACCCAAATACTACGGCCGCTTCAATCAGGGTGTGGTCACCATCAATCTGGTGGATGTCGCCCTGAGCTCCAAGGGCAACTTTGAGAAGTTCTGGAAGATCTTCGACGAGCGGCTGGCCCTGTGCCACCGCGCCCTGCAGGCACGCCACAAGCGTCTGCTGGGCACCCCCAGCGACGCCGCGCCCATCCTGTGGCAGTACGGCGCACTGGCCCGCCTGAAGAAGGGTGAAAAGATCGACAAACTGCTGTTCGGCGGCTACTCCACCATCAGCCTGGGCTATGCCGGCCTGTATGAGTGTGTGAAGTATATGACCGGCAAGAGCCACACCGACGCCGGTGCCAAGCCCTTTGCCCTGAGCGTGATGCAGCACATGAACGACAAGTGCAACGAGTGGAAGAAGGCCGAGAACATCGACTACTCCCTCTACGGCACCCCGCTGGAATCCACCACCTACAAGTTCGCCAAGTGCCTGCAGAAGCGCTTCGGCATCGTGCCCGGCATCACCGACAAGAACTATATCACCAACAGCTACCATGTCCACGTCTCGGAGCAGATCGACGCCTTCACCAAGCTGAAGTTCGAGTCCGACTTCCAGCGTCTGTCTCCGGGCGGTGCCATCAGCTATGTGGAAGTGCCCAACATGCAGGACAACTTGGAAGCCGTCATGAGCGTGCTGCAGTTCATCTACGACAACATCATGTATGCCGAGCTGAACACCAAGTCCGATTACTGTCAGGTGTGCGGCTACGACGGCGAGATCAAGATCGTGGAAGACGACGGCAAGCTGGTGTGGGAGTGCCCCAAGTGCGGCAACCGTGACCAGAACAAGCTGAACGTTGCCCGCCGCACCTGCGGCTACATCGGCACTCAGTTCTGGAACCAGGGCCGCACGCAGGAGATCAAGGACCGCGTGCTGCATCTGTAATTATGATTTGAATGCCCTCCGCTTCGCTCTAGGCATAACAGCGGAAATATTATTTTTGATTTCACGTTTGGAGCGGCCTGCGGGCCGCTCCAAACGTATTTTCACCGGAAGGGCCGCAACGGCAAGCTTCCTGTCCATTGAAAACTTATTTGCAAATTACGGGAATCACTTATGAACTACGCAACCATTAAATATTACGACATCGCCAACGGCCCGGGCGTGCGCACCAGCGTGTTCGTGTCCGGCTGCCGCCACCACTGCCCGGGGTGCTTCAATGCTGTGGCATGGGACTTCGGCTACGGCCAGCCCTTTGACAAAGCCACCCGCAACGAGGTGTTTGCCTCCTGCCAGCCGGACTACATCGCCGGGCTTTCCCTGCTGGGCGGCGAACCCATGGAACCGGAGAACCAGCGGGAGCTGCTGCCCTTTGTGCGCAACTTCAAGGCCCTGTACCCGAACAAAACGGTGTGGTGCTACTCCGGCTACACCTGGGAGCAGCTCACCGGCAAAGAGCCCAGCCTTGCCCGGTGCGAAGCCACCGACGAGCTGCTCAGCCTGCTGGATGTGCTGGTGGATGGTGAGTTCGTCGAGGCCAAACACGATATCTCCCTGCGCTTCCGCGGCAGCAGCAACCAGCGTCTGCTGGATGTGAAAAAGACCCTTGCCGCCGGGCAGCCCGTGTGGTGGGAGGACGAAAAGGTGTTCGCCACCCACACGATGGACAAATAACCAAAACAGAAAGAGCGCCCAATTTTTCACGTTTCATGAAAGCACTGTGGAAAATCGGATGCTCTTTTCTTTTGTCTTTATTCCCGGCTGCCCACCGCATCCTCGATGATGCGCAGGAAGGCATTGCCGTAGCGGGCGGCTTTCTTTTCGCCCACGCCGCTGATGTTCAGCAGCTCGTCGATGCTCATAGGCTTTTTCACGGCCATCTCCCGCAGGGTGGCATCGCTGAACACCACGAAGGCCGGTACGTTCTGCTTGCCCGCCAGACGCTTGCGCTGGGCATAGAGGGCGTTCAGCAGCTTTTCGTCGAATTCGCTCAGCTCGCCTGCGGCCGCGGTCGACTTGCTGCGGCGCGGCTTTTCGGCCAGGCGGCGGGCATTGTCGGCGGCGCGGCGGCGGGAGTATTCCAGCTGCAGCTGGGCTTCCTGCTCCTCGGCCAGGCAGCAGGAGCAGTTGCCGCACTTGGCCGGGGCCGCTTCGCCGAAATACTGCAGCAGAAAGCCCCGCAGGCACTTGGGCGTGGTGGAATAAAATGTCATGTACTTGAGCCGCTCCTCGGCCTTGCGGGCGGCTTCGGCCTTCACGTCTGCGGGCAGGCCGTTGTCTGCTTCCAGCTCCTTCTCGATAAAGAACCGAATGGTGCGCACATCGGTGCCGGAGTAAAGCAGCGTGCACCGGGCGGGCTGCCCGTCGCGGCCGGCGCGGCCCGCCTCCTGATAGTAGCTCTCGAGGTCCTTCGGCATATTATAGTGGATGACGAACCGCACGTTGGGTTTATCAATACCCATGCCAAAGGCGTTTGTGGCCACCATGATCTGCACCCGGTCGTAGAGGAAATCGTCCTGATTCTTCCGCCGGGTATCGGCGTCCAGCTTGGCGTGGTAGGCGGCGGCCCGGATCCCCCGGCTCTGCAGCAGGCGGGCCGTCTCATCCACCTGCTTTGTGGTGCTGCAGTAGACGATGCCCGCGTTGTCGCCCTCTTTGAGCACAAGGTCCAAAAGCTCCTTGGGCTTCTGGCTGGGCAGGGCCCGCCGGGTCTCGAAGTAGAGGTTGGGCCGGTCAAAGCTGGTGGTCACCTCGTAGGGCTTCTGCAAAGCCAGATGTTCCCGGATGTCGTCCCGCACATGGGCGGTGGCCGTGGCCGTGAACGCCCCCACCACCGGACGCTGGGGCAGGCTCGCCACAAAATCCCGGATGCGCAGGTAGCTGGGGCGGAAGTCCTGCCCCCACTGGCTGATGCAGTGGGCCTCGTCCACCGTCACCATGCTGATCTCCCGCTCCTGCACCAGCCGCTGGAAGCCCGGCATCTCCAGTCGTTCCGGGGCCACATAGATGATCTTGTACCAGCCCTCCCGGGCACGGTGCAGCATCAGGGCCTTCTGGTTGTCGGTGAGGCTGTTGTTCAAAAAAGCCGCCGCCACACCAGCCTGCACAAGGGCTCCCACCTGATCCTTCATCAGGCTCACCAGCGGCGACACCACGATGGTGATGCCCGGCAAAAGCAGCGCCGGCACCTGATAGCAGATGGATTTGCCCGCACCGGTGGGCATCACGGCCAGAACATCCTGCCCGGCCAGCAGCCGCTGCACGATCTGCTCCTGCCCGGGGCGGAAGCTGTCGTAGCCAAAAACTTTTTTCAGGATGCTGTGCGGGTTTTCCATGAGTTCCTCCGTTATAATAGATGAGCGGTGCCTTCCAAACTGTACCAGTATACCACAAAAGCCGCCTTTTGCGCAGGAAAACACGCCGATTTCCGGCAAAAAGCACGAAAAGCCACGGTTAATTTTTGCAAACGATAGCTTTTCAGGCGCGAAAATGCTATAATAAGGCTACATCTCTCCATCCCGGCCGACGCTGTGCCGGACTCGAAGAAAAAGGAGCATCTTTTATTATGCAGAAACTTATCACCTTTGCGGTCCCCTGCTACAACTCTGCAGCCTACATGCGCCACTGCATCGAAACGCTGCTGTCCGCAGGCGAGCAGGCCGAGATCATTCTGGTGGACGACGGTTCCGTCAAGGACGAGACCCCGGCCATCTGCGACGAATATGCCGCCAAGTACCCCACCATCGTCAAGGCCATCCATCAGGAGAACGGCGGCCACGGCGAGGGCGTCAACCAGGGCATCCGCAACGCCACCGGCCTGTACTACAAGGTGGTGGACAGTGACGACTGGCTGGACACCGATGCCCTGAAGAAGGTGCTGGCAAAGCTGACCACCCTGGTGGCCCGCGGCACCGCACCGGACCTGATGATCTGCAACTACGTCTATGAGCATGTGGAGGACGGCACCAGCCACACCGTGCGCTACACCAACGTCTTCCCCGAGAACCGCCTGTTCAGCTGGATGCATGTGGGCCACTTCCGCCCGGACCAGAACCTGCTGATGCACTCGGTGATGTACCGCACCGGGGTGCTGCGCCAGTGCGGCATGGTGCTGCCCAAGCACACCTTCTATGTGGACAACATCTTCGTCTATCAGCCCCTGCCCTACGTCAAGAGCATGTATTATATGGACCTGGACCTGTACCGCTACTTCATCGGCCGCGCCGACCAGAGCGTGAACGAGAGCGTCATGGTCAAGCGTGTGGACCAGCAGCTGCGGGTCACCAAACACATGATCGCCTGCCAGGACCTGGACGCTCTGAAGGATCAGAAGCGCCTGCGCTCCTACATGGTGCATTACCTCTCGGTGATGATGGCCATCAGCGACATCTTCCTGCTGCTGGACGGCACCGACGAGGCCAAGGCAAAGCGCACCGAGCTGTGGCAGTACCTGAAGGCCAACACCAGCACCGGCGTGTACAATGCCGTCAAGTTCAACCTGGGCGGCCTGACCAACATGAAGTTCCCCGGCAGCGATAAGGTCATCCTCGGCGCTTACCGCACCGCCCGCAAGATCTTCAAATTCAACTAAAGGGGCTCTCCGTCCTCTCCTGAATTCGCAGCCTGCTCTCCCGAAAGGGAGAGCTTTTTTGCATTTCCCGGTTCCCCTTGCAAAAGCGCCCCCTCCCGGAGGGACCGACAAACCCGTCAGGGGTTGACTGCGCAGGTCTTTCGGCAAAATTTCTTTGCCAATTTTCCGGACAACCGTTGCTTTTTGCCGCTGCGGCGAGTATACTGGATTTGTATGCATTTTTTGTCCGGCCGCAGTGCGTTCCCCTTTCGGTTTTCCCTTTCGCGCGCGGCTTCGTTCATTTTTTGACAAGGAGGAATGGGAGCCGCCTGCGGATCATGGCCGGTTCCCGCACAACGACCCATGGAGCAAATGCTGATCTGTCTGTCCCTCGCGCTCATCGCAGGCCTGCTGATGTCCCGTCTTGCAAAGGCGGTGCACCTTCCGGCTGTCACCTCGTATCTGGTCGCCGGGCTGCTGCTGGGCCCGTTTTTTCTGGGGCGGCTGGGCCTCGGCCGCATCGGCTTCGGCTTTGACAGCCTTGCCGCTGTGGAAGGCTACGGCATCATCACCCAGGTGGCGCTGGGCTTCATCGCCTTCGTCATCGGCAACGAGTTCCGCCTGAGTGCCCTCAAGCGCATGGGCCGCCAGGCCGTCACGGTGGGCATTGCGCAGGCCGTCATCACCACGGCGCTGGTGGACGCGGCCCTCATCGCGCTGCACTTTGCCCGCCCGGACGTCATCTCCATGGCGTCGGCCATCACGCTGGGCTCTATTGCCGCCGCTACCGCACCCGCCGCCACCCTGATGGTGGTCAAGCAGTACAAAGCTTCCGGCCCGCTGACCCACCTGCTGCTGATGGTGGTGGCCATCGACGATGCCGTGGGCCTAGTGCTGTTCTCGGCTTCCTACGGCGTGGCAAACGCGCTGGAGCAGGGCCGCATCGACCCGGTGAGCGTCATCCTCGAGCCGCTGCTGGAGATCATTCTGTCGCTGGCACTGGGCGCGGCCGCCGGTTATGTGCTGAACCTGCTGGAGGTCTACTTCCACTCCCGCTCCAAGCGCATGAGCCTTTCGGTGGCCTTCGTGCTGCTGACGGTGGGCCTTTCCATGACCGAGTTCGAGATCAATGGCACCCGCTGCGGCTTCTCGCTGCTGCTGGTCTGCATGATGACCGGCACCGTGTTCTGCAACATCTGCCCCACCTCAGAGGAACTCATGGACCGCCTGGACCGCTGGGTGTCCCCCATCAATATCCTGTTCTTCGTGCTTTCCGGTGCCGAGCTTGACCTGACCATCCTTGCAAACCCGCTGGTGCTGCTCATCGGTGTGGTGTACATCGCGGCCCGCTCGGCCGGCAAGATCAGCGGCTCCTGGCTGAGCTGCCGCGCCACCCGCTGCAGCCCGGATATCCAGAAGTGTCTGGGCATCACCCTGCTGCCGCAGGCCGGTGTGGCGCTGGGCATGGCGGCCACGGCTTCCCAGCTGTCGGACGGCCACATGGTGCGCAACGTGGTGCTGTTCTCGGTGCTGGTGTACGAGCTGGTGGGCCCCACGCTGACCAAGATGTCCCTGACTGCTGCCGGAGAAATTCGTCCCGAGGGCCGCACCAGCGCCCGCGTGGAGAACAAGCCGGAAACGCCGGTCGCAGTGGAGTAAACAACGATTTAGAATTGTCTCCGCTTCGCTCTGACAATCATAGCGGAAAAATTATTTTTAATTTGCAAAAAAGAAAAGCCTGCGGGCTTTTCTTTTTTGTTTTTTCACGGGAGGAGTCGTAACGGCAAACGGCATCTGCTGCCGCTGGCTCCCTGCGGGAGCATCGCGCCAGCGGCGGATGCAGGGAGGAGCTGTTGGGGCAGCGGCCTGCAGGATGCGAGTGCCGCCCAAGGCACGAAGCAGACGCAGGGTGCCGCAACCCGTCGGCTCCAGCGCGTCGAAATCGCTGCGACCTTGCCGCGCTGAACACGCGGCATTTGCTTCGCAAACCGGTCTGCGGCTTAAAAGCCCCACTGGGGCTTTCATGCCCTCCGGGCACCGCCGTCCTTTCTGGTTCTCTTTTGTCCGTCAAAAGAGAACATCTTCGTCCGGTGAAGCATTTCCCAGAAAATCCGAAACTTTCCCTCTCTGTGCAGAAAACATTTCTTTCTCTCCACCGTTCTACACAAAAGGTTGCTTCTTGTCGAATTGACACGGAATCATTGACGAAAAATATTATTTTTTGTATACTAAGCTTGTCAGCATTGGCATGATTTTCCTGTTGTGTCATTGGCTGTCATTGCAGTGTAGCGCAGGCGTGCCCGGAAGGTGCAGCCTGCATGTCGCAAAGATGCCGTTTTGCGCGGCATTTTTTCACCAGTTTGCGATCATGAAAAAGGAGAATGGTATACTATGAAAAGCACCGGCATTGTCCGCGGCATCGACGCGCTGGGGCGCATTGTTCTGCCCAAAGAACTGCGCACCAACCTGCGCCTGGATACCGACACCAAGCTTGAGATCTTCGTGGATGGCGATGCCATCGTGCTCAAGAAGCACCGCCCCGCAGGCAGCTGCGATTTCTGCGGCGAGGTGGACGACGGTGCCGTCCAGTTTGCAGGTTACTGCATCTGCCCGGCCTGCCGCCGCAAGATCGGCGCGCTGTAATTCACACAAAGGAGGCTCCCTCATGAGTCCGATGATCGACTTCACGGTCCCCTCCACCGTTCCGGGGCGGACGCTGCACGCGTTCCGCTGTGTGCCGGAAGGTGAAGTGCGGGCCGTTCTTCAGCTGTCCCACGGCATGGTGGAGTTCATCGACCGCTACAAACCCCTGGCCGAGTACCTTGCCGGGCGGGGCATCCTGGTCACCGGCCACGACCATCTGGGCCATGGCGGGTCCATCCGCTCAAAGGACGACTACGGCTACTTCGCCGAGCCGGACGGCAACCGCGCCGTGCTGGCCGACCTGCACGCCATGACCATGCGCACCAAGGAGCTCTACCCCGATGTGCCGTATTTCCTGCTGGGCCACAGCATGGGCTCCTTCTACGCGCGGCAGTACTTGTGCGAGTATGGCCGCGAGCTGGATGGTGCCATCATCATGGGCACCGGCTTCCAGCCCAAGGCGCTGGTGCAGTTTGCCAAGACCACCTGCCGGGTGCTGGCCGCCTTCCACGGCTGGCACTACCGCAGCAAGCTGGTGGCGAACCTGTCCTTCCTGGGCTACAACAAGGGGCTGGAGGGCCGCACCACCCACGACTGGCTCAACCGCGACGCCGCCGAGGTGGACAAGTATCTGGCCGACGAGCGCTGCACCTTCACCTTCACGCTGAACGCCTACTATAGCATGTTCAGCGGCATCCTGCGTTTGCATGACCCGGCCTTCCTCGCGCAGATGCCCAAAGACCTGCCGCTTTTGTTCCTGGCCGGTGATGCCGACCCCGTGGGCGAGCAGGGCAAGGGCGTGCGCCGCGCCATCCAGAGCCTGGAAAGCGTCGGCGTGCAGAACATCGAGAGCAAGTTCTACCCCGGTGCCCGCCACGAACTGCTGGTGGAAACGAACCACCAGGAAGTATTCCAAGACATCGGCGACTGGCTGGAAAAGCAGCTTTCCCGCTGACGCCTGCATTCCCGCATCCTTATCCTGTCATCCCCTTCGGATGGCGGGATTTTTTGCGTCTTTTTGGCATTTTTTCGCTTTCGGCGGTCTTGCAGACCGTGCCGCATTTTGCGAATGTTTGTCTTGTTTTCTCCCCTTTCGTCGATTGGATTGACAGTTTTTCCAGAAAATGGTATGCAATAACTGTTCCAGCCCCGATGACAGAAGGGCGCGATGTGAAAAGTACCGTTTATCACGCTTTTATCGTGTGCATCTGATCAGCAAGGAGATGGATCGTATGACAAACAAAAAATTCAAACTGGCCGCCATGTCGCTGGCCCTCACCGCCTGTGTGGCCGCCAGCCCGCTTTCCGCAGGGGCAGAAGCCCCCGAAGCCGCCGCCGATGTGCAGCCCTCTGCCGCTGCCGACACTGCCACCGAGGACAAGCCGTCCCCGGAAACGGTTGCTGCGGAAGAACCCGCCGCCGAAGCTGCCGCGGACCCTGTGGAAGAAACGCCTGCCCAGAGCACCGAGGAACCTCCCGCTCAGGAGCCGGAAGCCGCCCCCGCCGGGGATGCGGCGGTCCTGCCTGCCCTGCCCGGGGCGCGCCCGGTGGTGGTAGACATGCCCGCTGCAGAAGCACCCGCAGACGCGGCCGGAGAGCCTGCGGAAGCGGCAGAAGATCCCAAAGATGCCGCCGATTCCGCTGAGGAAACAGCGGAGGATGCCGATGCTGCCGAAGACGCTGAAACGCCTGAGCCCCCAGAGATCGCCATTGCCCGCCCGGACGCCGCACAGCCTGCCGTGCAGCCCGGCATTGCCGCGCCCGCCATACAGCCCGGCGGCATCAGCGTGATGCTGCCCGGCGAGACCCGGCAGGTCGCCCTGAACACCCAGGCTTCCAACGAAGACGGCACCGTGATGGGCGATTTTGAAACGGTCGTGAAGAATGCCAAAGCCGGTCAGGAGATCATCCTGCAGGAAGACTACACCGGCAGCCTGACCATCTTTGACTGGATCCGGCTGAACCTGAACAAAAAGACCGTCACCGGCACCATTACCGTTGACCTGAGCGGAAAGAAAGCCGATGGCTCCCGCGGCACCGTCGAGATCGTGAACGGCACCATTACCGGCGGCACGGAGAGCGGCGTGAAGATCACCGGTGCCGAGGGCTCCGAGATTCTGCTGAAGGACCTCACCATTACCGGCAACCGGAACGACACCTCCGGCTATGGCGGCGGCGGTGTCTGCGCGGACAGCGGCGATCTTACCATCGACCACTGCCGAATCACGGATAACACCGCAGCCAATGGTTCCGGCGGCGGCGTCAGCATGGGCGGCAAGCACGGCGGGACCGTCGAAAACGCTTCCCTCACCATCAAGGACAGCGTGATCTCTGGCAACACCAGCACTGCACAGGGCGGCGGTGTTTATGCTGCCGTCACCGACGGCTCGGTCTCCATCACCGGCAGCACCCTTTCGGGCAACAGCGCCACTGCGCAGGGCGGCGGCATCTCCGTTTCCACTTCCGGCAGCACTGACGTCACCCTTTCGGGCAACACCATTCTGGAGAATACGGCCGGACAGGACGGCGGCGGCATTTATCTTTCCCGCCCTGAACAGAGCGAGACCGCCCCGGATACCACCGTCTGCGGCAATACCATCCAGAAAAACAGCGGCAAAAATGGCGGCGGCATCTATATCCGCAACTCCATGCCCAACCGCACGATTGCGGGCAGCGTGACCAACACCGTTGAGCAGGAAGTGCTTGACATCGGCAGCACCGTCGTCATCTCCGGCAACACGGCCGGACAGCTGGGCGGCGGCATCTACGCCGACAACGGCGTTACGGTCCGGCTGGCCGGTTACCTGCTCAACAACCATGCCGGTACGGCCGGGGCTGACCTGTATCTGACGGCCGGTTCCACCGAGGACAAGAACCGGAATGTGCTGGTCCTGCGCCGGGTCAGCAAGGACGACGACTGGACACTGGTGGACTGCGGCCACACCATTGATGGCTGGTATATTGATGGCGACGAAGATGGAAACAATCGCTGGAATGCCGATGCCACCGTGGATGCGGACGGCAATGAGATCCCGAAGTTCATCATGAATCTGGACACTCTGCTGGATGGCTCGGACTATACGATCCTGCAGGATGAAAACGGAGATTATGTCATCACCGTCGGCGGCAAGGCCCTCGCTCTCAAGGCCGCCCACGCGGTGATCCCTCCGGAGCCCACCCCCGACCCGGAGCCGACGCCGGGCCCGAACCCCACGCCTGATCCCGAGCCGACCCCCATCACCCCGGAAACACCCGAGAGCCCGGAAGTGCCCGAGGCCCCCGGCGAGACCCCTGTGACTCCCATCAGCACGCCCACGCAGACCGTTGCCCCCAGCGGCACGCATCTGCCCCAGACCGGAACCAGCCTGTTCGCTGCCCTGGCCATGGCCCTGAGCGGCATCGCCCTCACCGCCGCCGGTGCCTGGGCCAGCCTGACCGGCCGCCGCTGCCGCCACTGAGCCTGCCCGGAGCCATTCCCTCAAAGACACAAAAATCCCCCGGAACTGCGGTCCCGGGGGATTTGCTGTTTTTAGAAAACTTATGCTTTTTTCGGGGCGATCCAGCCGTCGATCACCTTCACCAGCGCCTTGCCGCGGCGGCCCAGGAGCTTGGGCAGCAGCACGCGGGCCATGGCCCACACACCGGCAAAGTTGTACAGGATGATGGCTGCGGTGATCAGGCCGGTCCACAGGCCGTAGAGCGGCGTTTCCGCCAGCAGCACGAAGGCTTCGAACAGCAGCGCCGCCGCATTGACGGCCACACGGCCCGGGTGCACATGCATCCCGATCATGCGGTGGGCGTCGATGGCGCGCAGGGTGAACACCAGACCCAGACCCAGGAAGGAGGCGTAGGTCGCGCCCACAGGGCCCCAGGCTTTGATGAAGAAGTAGTTCATGATGCAGTTGCTGATGGCACCCGCCATCATGGTGATCATGCTGCGGGAAGACTTCTTGTTCACAACATACACGCTGTTCAGGAACTGGTTGAAGCAGCTGCAGGTGGAAGCCAGCGCCAAAAAGGGCACAAAGTGCCAGGCGTAGTAGTAGTTGGACTTCATAACGTGCATGACCGGGCGGCACAGCCAGATGATGCCCGCCGCGCAGCAGAACAGCACGCTGGAATAGGTGCGGAAAATTTTGGTGAAGAACTTTGCGCGGCCGTCTTCCTCGGTCACAGCAGAAAGCTGCCACGCGTCGTAGAAGATCAGGCCCAGGGTGGTCAGGATGGTGGGCAGGAAGTAGCCGGTGGAGAGCAGGCCGCTCCATGCGTTGCCGTCGCGGCCGTCCAGCCCGTTGCACATCTCACGCACAAAGAACAGGTCCGACGCGTTGATGATCCAGAAGCTGATCTGCGCCGGGATCATGGGCAGCGAGAAGCGCAGCATCTGCTTCCACAGGTCCTTGTTGAGGCCCTTGAGCTCCACATAGTTCCACAGCTTGCCGGTGAACATGAGGAACAGCACGCTGACAAGGTCGCCGCTGATGATGGCCAGCAGGTAGCCGTTGGCACCCCACTTGAAGCCCACCAGATACAGCACATAGAAGGCCATGGTGGCCACGGTGCACAGCACGCCGTCCACGGCCACCAGCTTGTTCCACTGGCGGCTGCGCACGAACTGGGTGCACAGCGTGCGCAGGCAGCTCATAAGCACATAGATGTAAATGAGCAGGCCGTACTGCGCCATATCGGGCAAAAACCGCGCCACGGGCCAGCACAGCACCAGAATGCCAAAGCCGCCCAGAATGGTGAGCAGGCCGTTGGTGAACACCTGCTTTTCACTGTTGCCCTTGTCCAGTCCGAAGCGGATGATGGCGTTGGACATGCCCATGGACACGAACGGGATGAGCAGGTTCGCGTACTGGCTCAGAATTTTGGAAAGGCCCAGGTCCGAGACCTCGGCCATGGCGTAGGTGAGGAACGGCTGAACGATCAACGTCAGCAGCTTCGACGAAAAGCTGCTGATCGCAAAGATCAGCGTGTTGCCGGCCAGTTTGGAATATTTATCGCCGGACTTATTTTCGTTTTCCAAGGGAACTCCCCTCCTGTTTTACTTCAAAAGATTCCGCCGGGCCTTCCAGTCCGGCAGCAGCTTTGCCACCTCGGCCCAGAAGGCCGGGCTGTGGTTCGGCTGCAGAAAGTGGCAGTATTCGTGCACCACCACATAAATTTGTGCCGCTTCCGGCTGGTTGTACAGCTGCAGCGCAAAGGTGATCTGCCGCTTTGCCATGTGGCACACGCCCCACCGGCTGGTCATGCTGCGTACCTTGATGGTTGGCTTCTGCCCGCCCAGCACCCCGGCAAAAGCCGGGTAGACTTTATCGCTCATGGCGGTAAAGTGGGCCAGCGCGGTCTCTTTGTCCGGCAGGGGCCGGGCGTCCTGCAGGCTGCGCCGCCGGGCACGGGCCTGTGCCTGCTGCACCCACGCGGCGCGTGCGGCCACAAAGCGGTCGGCAGCCTCTGCGCTCGTGCGCAGCGGGATGCTCACCGCCACGGTGCCGTCCTCCCGCACCCGGATGTTCAGGTTTTTCACCCGTTTGCGGGTCAGCTCATACCGGATGCCGCCTGCCGTGCGCAGCTGCGGCACGGGCTGCTGCTTCGCCACGGGGTCAGGATGCCTTTTTGGCGCGGTGCAGCACTTCCAGCGGCAGCTGGGCCAGCACCACGGCGGCAAAGATCAGCGCACAGCCAAAGGCTTCCCGCGCGGAAAGGCTCTGGCTGAGCAGCAGCCAGCCGCCCAGCGCACTGAACACGCTTTCGAGGCACATGATCAGGCTGGCGATGGCGGGGTTCAGGTCCTGCTGGCCTAAGATCTGCAGCGTGTAGGCCACACCGCTGGACAGCACACCGCAGTAGAAAATGGGCAGCGCGTTCTCGGCAAACTGTGCCGCCGTGGGCGCTTCGAACAGAAACGCCGCCACGGTGCTCTCCACCGCCACCACAAAGAACTGCAGCAGGCTCAGCCGCACGCCGTCCACCTGCGGGGCAAAGTGGTCCACCGCCATGATCTGGAAGCTGAACAGCACCGCGCAGCTCAGCAGCACCCAGTCGCTGGACTCGATGCTGCCAAAGCCGTTCTTCATGCACAGCAGATACAGCCCCAGCACGGCAACCACCATGCTCACCCACAGCTGTGCGCTGCCCCTGCGGCCCAAAAACAGGCCGAACACCGGCACCAGCACCACATACATGGCCGTCAGGAAGCCGGCCTTGGCCGTGGACGGGTTGAGGGTGATGCCGATCTGCTGCGCCGCGGACGCCGCGAACAGAAAGGTGCCGCACACAAGGCCCGCCGTCAGCAGCTTTTTCTTTTCTGCGGCGGTCTTGGGCTTTGCATCGGTGCCGTTTTTGCGGCGGATGGCGTCAAACACCAGCACCGTGGGGATCAGCACCACCACGGCAAGCCAGCTGCGCCCGGCCAGAAAGCTGTAGGCTCCCATGCCGGAACCGGCGCTCTGAGCCACAAAGGCCGTACCCCAGATAAAGGAGCACAGCAGCAGAAGCAGGGAATTTTTGGTCTGTGTCTTCATCAGCCGACACCCTCCACCTTCAGCAGGCCGTACAGGTAGTAGCGGCTGGAGTCATAGGAGATGGTCACCCGGTACTGCGCCGCCGGGTCCAGCCCGGAGACGGTGCAGGTGTAGTTCTGGCCGTCGGTCTTGATATAATAGGTGCTGTCCGGCACATACTCGGCACCGCCGTCCACCTTTTTCCACAGGGCCACCTTGAACTTCTGGGTGCCCTCGGCGGTGCCGCAGCCCATGATGTTCAGTGTGCCGGAGGGCACGGTAAAGTAGCTGGTCTGGCGGGTCCAGATGCCGTTGAACACCGCATACAGGGTGCCGTCCACCACGGCCGTGTCAAACTTGGCCGATGCGTCCGCGATGCCCTGAATGATCAGCTGATCACTGGTGGCGTCCGCCCAGCGGGTGGTGTCTTCTTCCTGCACCTGATTGCTGCTGCCGGTGACCTTCTGGGCCACATTTTTCAGCGTTTCCTTGCAGCCGGTCAGGCTCATGACCAGCACCGCTGCTAGCAGCAATGCCAAAAGCCGTTTTTTCATCTTCATAGCGTTCCTCACGAAGCAGATGCTTCCTTTTGTTTTCATCCTCCCGCCCCGCATCTTTCGCCGGGCAGATACAGATATAGTATACCGCATTTTGCGGTGCGGTACAAGATATTTGTCCCGCGCCGCCGGGCAAGAAACGCCCCACCGGGGCTTTTCTTTTTGTGCGGTTTGCCGCCCGATTTTTCACTTTTCAGCCGTTCAGCGACCGCAGGGCTTCGCACTCGGCGGCAGCCAGCGCCGGTGCCCCGGCCCCGAACAGGCTGCCGTAACGGTACAACGCCCAGCCGTCCGCGTTCTGCCCGCGCAGGTCCTCCACCTGCCGGGCCAGCGCGCTGCCGGTGCTCCAACCGCTCACGCTGTCGGCGTTGGCCCCGCCGTCGCCCACGCCCACCCGGTAGGCCCCCAGCCCAAAGTAGAGGACCACGCCCTCTGCCCGGGGGTAGGCCAGCCAGGCAGGCACGATGTTCTCAAAGGCGAAGCGGGTGCTGCCGCTTTGCAGCGTATAACCATAGCCCCAGTACACCTGCGGGCAGAGGTAATCCACTGCCTGTTCTTCGCCGCCGGACGCCAGCCAGCCGGTCACGTCGCTGTACTGGCCGTTGAGATCATTGTCGGGATTCCCCTGCGGACTGATGCCGAACCGCAGCGTCGGGTCGGCGGCCTTCACGGTGCGGTACACCTTCCGCACCAGGGCGCTCACGTTCTCCCGCCGCCAGGCGGCAAGGTCGGCCGCACCGGACGCCGCAAACTGCGCCGCGTCGATGCTCTCCTCCGTGGCGGGGTAAAAGTAATCGTCAAAGTGGATGCCATCCACCGCATAGTTCTGCACAAGTTCTGCCACGCCCTGCACCACATAGTCCGCCGCAGCGGGCTCGGCCGGGTTCAGGTAAAGCCCCTCTCCCACGGCGCAGACCCACTCCGGGTGAGTGCTGGCAAGGTTGTTCTCCGCCAGGTTCGGCGGCATGGCGGCCGACGACCGCAGCCGGTAGGGGTTCACCCACGCTTCCACCGAGAGCCCGCGGCTGTGGGCCTCCTGCAGCAGGATATCCAGCGGGTCAAAGCCGGGGTCCTGCCCCTGGGTGCCGGTGCACAGGTGGCTCCACGGGAACAGCTGGCTTTTATACAGCGCGTCCCCGAAGGGCCGCACCTGCGCCAGCACCGTGTTCAGCCCAAGGCCCGCGCAGTTGTCCAGCATTTCGGCACACCCGGCCCGGAAGGCATCGGCCGAGGAAAAATCCATGGCCGCCCATTCCAGGTAGCTCACCCACACGGCCCGCCACTCCCCGGCAGGCAAGGCCGGGTTCTGAACGGGTAGTTGATCTTCCTGCGTTTTATCCGGTGCGGAAAGGTCTTTCCGCCGCAGCCAGAGCCCCGCCCCCACGCAGGCCGCACCTGCGCCCAGCAGAAAGGCACGCCGCCCGAAGCGGCGCGGTTTCACTTCCGTCTTTTTGGACCTGCGCCGCTGGGTCACAGGGTCTCCTCCTGGGTCTTGTAGAGCACCAGTGCCGCCCAGCCGCGGGCGCAGGCCAGCAGCACGAACATCAGGTTCGTCCAGAAGGCAAAGCTGCTCATACCGGCGTATTTCGTCATCATCCAGAACACCACCCGCATGGCCTCCGCGATGCACACCAGCTGCAGCTGGCGCTGAACGGGCCTGCCGTGGCTGTACTCAATGGCCAGCAGGCTGGGCCACACCAGCGCCGAGCACAGGTCGCCCGCCCAGCCCCCGGCAGCCAGCTTGCTGAGCATCAGCAGCACGAACACCAGCGTGTAATTGCGCTTATCCTTGGCCGGGGCACCCTTCTGCGCGGCCAGAAACAGCACCGCGATGCCGGTGATGCAGAACACGATCAGCTCCAGCCCCGAAAAATCCATGCCGCCCAGCACGGCAAAGCCGCCCAGCATGGACATGGCCGCAGCTGCCAGCAGGAAAAAGTACCAGGTCTTGCGTGTGAATTTGAGCTTCATTGCGTTCCTCCCGCCCGCGCTGTGGCGCAGGCCCTTTGTCAAAAAGTCAAAATTTTCAAAGAATTAAAAATATTATAGCACAAAAGTCCGCGCGTTGTGTTACAATAAGGAAAACTCTTTCGGAGGTGCGCCATGAACGCCGCTGTTTCCATCCTTTTTCTCGCCGCCGTGCTGGGCGTGATCGTCTTTCTGCTCTCCCGGCGGGAGTCTGGCCGCCGCAGCCAGTACGGCCCGTCCGGCCTGTCGGAGTTCCGTACCGACCTTGCGCTGGACGAATGCTTCGACCGTCTGGACGAGCACAGGGACACCGACGTGTTTGCCTACGACTGCCGCCGCGAAAAGGACGGCGGCTTCCTGCTGCACCTGACGCTGCACCAACCCACCCAGCAGCCGCTGGACACCCTTTATACCCTGCGGCTGGACCCCGGCCGCCAGACCGTGGTGACCCTGATCTTCATCCGCGAAGCATTTGGCTACAAGGAGCCGCTGTTCCCGCAGGAAATGCTGGACACCTTCCTGCAGCAGAAGCTGGACGCCCACCGCACCAAATAAACTTTCGGGCAAACGCTTTTCATTTTGCGCAGAATTTGGTATACTGATAGATGCTGCAGTGCAGCATTTGCGGGCTAGTAGCTCAGTTGGTCAGAGCTGGCGGCTCATAACCGCTTGGTCCCGGGTTCAAGTCCTGGCTGGCCCATAACAAAAAAGAACACCCCACAAAGGGGTGTTCTTTTTTGTTATCCGTCAGAGTTTGAACGTTTTCACTTGCACCACTTGGCAAATTCTTCGTCGGTGCACTTGACATAATGGCTGCCGCTCACGAGGTGATTGGTGCCCTTGTTGTAGTCGATGCCGGAAGTGGCGTAGTCGTAGGTCTCGGCCACGCGGCGCTTCTCCACAACGGGGTTCGGCAGCGGGATAGCCGACAGCAGGCTGCGGGTATACGGGTGGATGGGGTTCTCGAAAATTTCTTCGGTGGTGCCTGTCTCCAGCAGGTGGCCCAGATGCAGCACGCCGATGCGGTCCGAGATGTACTTGACCATGGACAGGTCGTGTGCAATGAACAGGTAGGCCGTGCCGGTCTCCTGCTGAATGTCCTTCATCAGGTTGACCACCTGTGCCTGGATGGACACGTCCAGAGCCGAGATGCACTCGTCGGCAATGATCAGCTTGGGGTTCATAATCAACGCCCGGGCAATGCCGACGCGCTGGCGCTGGCCGCCGGAGAACTGGTGAGGGTAACGCTCGGCGTGTTCGGGGGCAAGGCCCACCTTCGCCAGAATTTTCTCCACCTTGTCGCGGCGTTCCTCTTTGGTCTTGTACATGTGGTGGATGTCCAGACCTTCGCCGATGATATCCTCCACCTTCTTGCGGGGGTTCAGGGAGGCCATGGGGTCCTGGAAGATCATCTGCATCTGGGTGCGCAGAGTGTTGTTCTGGCTGTGGCTCAGCTTGCCGCTGATGTCCTGCCCGTCAAAGGTGATCTTGCCGGCGGTAGGGTCATACAGGCGGATGACGCTGCGGCCGATGGTGGACTTGCCGGAACCGGACTCGCCCACCAGACCGTAGGTCTCGCCGGGATAAATTTCAAAGCTGACATCTTCCACGGCCTTGACGGTAAAGCTCTTGCTCACGCGGAAATACTGCTTCAGGCCTTCCACCTTCAGCAGCGGAGCAGCGTTCTGTTCTGCCATTTATTCCGCCTCCTTGATCTTTTCTGCCTCGGCACGCATACGCTCGATGCGCTGAGCAAGCTCAGGCGGCATCTCCACCTTGGGTGCACGGGGGTCCAGCAGCCAGGTGGCTGCATAGTGGGTATCGCTGATCTTGAACATAGGCGGGTCCACTTCGTCGTCGATGTTCAGGGCAAAGTGGTTGCGCGGCGCAAAGGCGTCGCCCGGCTTCTCATGCAGCAGGTTCGGCGGCGAACCCGGGATGGTGTACAGGCGGTCGTCTGCGGTGTCCAGATCAGGCATGGCGGACAGCAGGCCCCAGGTATAGGGGTGGCGCGGCTCGTAGAAAATTTCGTTGATGGTGCCGGTCTCCACGATCTTGCCGGCGTACATGACATCGACATAATCGGCCACTTTTGCCACAACGCCCAGATCGTGGGTGATGTAGATGACCGAAATACCGCGCTCGCGCTGGATGCTGCGGATCAGCTCCAGAATCTTGGCCTGAATGGTCACGTCCAGTGCGGTGGTGGGCTCGTCACAGATCAGCAGGTCGGGGTCGCAGGCCAGTGCAATGGCGATGACCACGCGCTGGCGCATACCGCCGGACAGCTGGTGCGGGTAGCTTTTCATGCGCTTTTCAGCATCGGTGATGCCCACTTCCTCCAGCAGCTGCACAGCCTTCTTGTAGGCGGCATCCTTGGGCATCTTGTAGTGCCACAGCATGCCTTCCATGATCTGCTTGCCGATCTGCATGGTGGGGTCCAGGCTGGTCATGGGGTCCTGGAACACCATGGCGATGCGCTTGCCGTTGATGTGGCGGCGGATCCACTTTTTATCCTTCTGCAGCAGGTCCACGGTCTCGGGGCTGCCGTCGGCGTGATGGTAGCTGAACTCGATGGAGCCGCTGTTCACGATGGCGTTCTGAGCCAGAATGCCCATGGCGGCCTTCATGGTGACCGACTTGCCGGAGCCGGATTCGCCCACCAGAGCGACCGTCTCGCCCTTGTACAGGTCGATGTTCACGCCGCGGATGGCGTGCACCGGGCCTGCGGTGGTCTTAAAGGTAATGTCCAGGTCTCGCACCGACAGGACCTGTTCTTTTTTGTTTTCAGGCATGGGGTGTTCCTCCTTACATACTCTTCATCTTGGGGTCCAGTGCTTCGCGCAGGCCGTCGGCCACGAGGTTGAAGCTCATCATCAGCAGGCTCATGACGACCATGGGCGGGATGATCTGGTAGGGGTGGGTGGTGAAGCTGTTGTACAGCTCACTGATCAGAGAGCCCAGCGAGCACTGCGGCACCGGGATGCCCAGACCAACGAAGGACAGGAACGCCTCGGTGAAGATAGCCGTCGGGATGCTGAACATGACCTGGGTGATGATGGGTCCGATGATGTTGGGCAGCACTTCTTTAAAGATGATGAAGAAGCTGCCGGCGCCCAGCGTGCGGGAGGCCAGGACGAACTCCTGATCCTTCAGCTTGAGCATCTCGGCGCGGGCAATGCGGCTCATGCCCACCCACTCGGTGAGCATCAGGGCAAAGATAATGGTGATCATGCCGGGCTTCAGCACCAGCAGAAGCAGCGTGACGATGACCAGACGGGGGATGCCGTTGGCCACTTCCAGAAAACGCTGCATCACCATATCCACCTTGCCGCCGAAGTAGCCGGAGATCAGGCCATAGCTCATGCCGATGACCATATCAATGACGGCGGCGGCCACCGCGATGATCAGCGAGACACGGGCACCTTCCCAGGTGCGGGTCCAGATATCGCGGCCATAGGTGTCGCTGCCGAACCAGTAGTAGACGTCCTCCTTGCCCTTTTCCACATAGGCATTGACCGTCTTGGAGCCGGTGGTGGTGCTCATCTTTTCGTCACCGTTGAAGATGCCGAAGTTTTCCAGCACCTGTACACGGGGCGCAAAGTTCTTCTGGCTCAGTTCCTGACCGGAGTAGGTATACTCGTTCATGCCGGGGCCAAATGCCGCCAGCAGCACGATAAAGACAACGAGGATCATGCCGAACACGGCGCTCTTTTTGCGGAAGAAGCGCACCCGCACATCCTTCCAGAAGCTCTGGGCCGCAAAGTTGGAGTCCACGGCGATCTCGTCGTCGTTGTGCTTGAGCACGAAGTCCTTTTCGTCGAAGGTGTGCTCAGAATACATGGTATCCACGGCGCTGACGATGGCGTCCGCAGTGGATTCGCCGCCAAGGCGAATTGCTTTTTCTGCCATATCAGTCGTCCCCCTTTGCCAAGCGGATGCGCGGGTCGATGATGCCGTACAGCAGGTCAACGACCAGCATGATGCCAATGTACATGGCGCTGTAGATGAAGCTCAGGCTGATGACCACGTTGTAGTCGTTGGACTGGATGGCGGTCACCAGCAGGCTGCCCACGCCGGGGATGGCGAAGATCTTCTCCACCACCAGAGAACCGGTCATCAGATCAACGATCAGCGGAGCCAGGACCGTGATGATGGGGATCAGGGCGTTGCGCAGAGCGTGGCGGAAGATCAGCGCCGGGCCGGAAATGCCCTTGCTCTCAGCCAGCAGCATGTAGTCGGAATCCAGCACTTCGATCATCTCACTGCGGGTAAAGCGGGCAATGGATGCCATGGTGAACATGGAAAGCGAGATGCTGGGCAGCACGCTGGAGCCGAACACGTCCTTTGCAGAGAACAGCATGGGGAACCACTTCAGCTTGAAGCCGAAGGTGTAGCTCAGGGCCAGCGCGATCACGTAAGACGGCACCGACACACCGATGACCGAAATGATGGTGGCCAGGGTGTCAAAGATGGTGTCGCGCTTGAGGGCTGCGATGATGCCGAGGACAAGGCCCACCACGGCACCCAGTGTGACAGCCATGCCGCCCACACGGATGGAAATGGGCAGACGGGACTGGATCAGCTGGGAGATGGGCGTGTTCTTGGAGATATTGTAGCTGACGCCGAAGTCACCGCGCAGCATGTTGGTCACATAACGGAAGAACTGCACATAGATCGGCTGATCCAGACCGTACTTTGCGTACAGGGATGCGCGCATTTCCGGCGTCAGCTTTTCATCGTTGAAGGGCGAACCGGGCATCAGCTGCATGAGGATGAACAACACCAGCAGGATGGCCAGCAGCGTAAACAACGAAGTGATGATACGCTTGAGCGTGTATTTTTTCACGTTGGGTAGACCCCCTTAAAGTTTCTTCTCCGCCCCGCACGGGGCAGAACGGCTCCCGCCTGCCGCGGTCAGCCGTGCGCCGGACGCGGACAGTGTAAAAGCCAAAAAGTCGCACAGCGGCAATCACGCTGCCACTGTGCGGCATTTTTATCTTACGTCAGACTTAGGCGTTCTTGGTGGTGTTCTTGTAAACACGGTTCAGAGCGCAGGGGTGATGCTCGATGCCGGTAACGGCGGAGGAGATCATCTCAGCATTGCACTGGCCATACAGCGGGAAGATGACTGCCTGCTCCAGAACGATGGACTCAGCGTCATACATTGCCTCCCAGCGGCCTTCGGGATCGGTGCACAGATCGCCGGTGGTGCACTCTGCGATGATGGCATCGTAGTCAGCATCGCTCCACAGACCGTAGTTGTTGGAGTTGCCGGTGACCCACATGCCCAGATAGGTCATGGGATCGGCGTAGTCGGGGCCCCAGCGGGTCAGACCCAGCTCAAAGGTGCCGTCCTGCAGATCCTGCACGCGCTGCTTCTTGGGCTCCACCTTCAGCTCCAGAGTAAAGCCGGGCAGGGTGGTCTGCAGCTGCTCCTGAACGACCTGAGCGACCTTCTGGGGAGCATCGTCGGCATCGACGATCATGGTGAAGGAGAAGGAATCCTTGCCCAGCTCGGCCTTGGCCTGCTCATAGTACTCTGCAGCCTTATCGGGATCGTATGCGCAGAACTCTGCAAACTTGGTCTGGTCGGCGCTGAAATCGCTGCCGTCGGGGCCGGTGGCGAACTGTGCGGGCACTGCGGTGTAGGCGGGAGAAGAACCGTCCTTCAGCACGTCATTAGTGATGGAATCACGATTCAGTGCAAAGGTGATGGCGCGGCGCAGGTTCAGGTTTGCCAGATCCGGCACAGCGTCGATGTTGGGGCTGATGTACCACAGGTAGCCGGCACCCACGCTGGTGAACTCGGGGTCATCCTTGACCTGCTCGACCTGCTCGCCGTTCAGCAGAGTGATATCCAGATCACCGTTCTGATAGCTCATCAGAGCCTGCTGGCTGTCCTTGATGACCTGATAGTTCAGGCCGTCCAGCGCAATGCGGTCGGCATCGTAGTAGTCGGCGTTCTTCACCAGCTCAAAAGCGGTGGCAGCCGGCTCGTAGCTGGTCAGCACGAATGCACCGTTGGACAGCACGGTATCTGCGCTGGTGCCGTAGGTATCGCCGCAGCTCTCAAAGAACTTCTGGTTCATGGGGTAGAAGGTGGGGAAGTACATCAGGCTCAGGAAGTAGCTGACCGGAACATTCAGCTCCACCTTCAGGGTCTTGTCGTCCACAGCGGTAACTCCCAGATCGGTGACGGGCTTGTCGCCTGCAATGATCTCGGCGGCGTTGACCACCTGACCGATATCGCTCAGCATGTAAGAATACTCAGAAGCGTTTGCGGGGTCAACCGCACGCTGCCAGCCGAAGACGAAGTCGGCTGCGGTAACGGCATCGCCGTTGGACCACTTTGCATCCTTCAGGTGGAAGGTGTAGGTCTTGCCGTCCTCGCTCAGCTCATAGCTCTCTGCCAGAGCCTCCACAGCTGCACCGTTCTCGTCCATCTGCATCAGGCCGTCGGTGTAATCAGCGATGACCTCGAAGGAAGTACCATCGGTAGCCAGCTGGGGGTCCAGAGACTGGACTTCGGTCTCCAGCATGATGTTCAGCACGCCGCCCTCAGCGGAGCCGGCAGCTGCACCGGAAGATGCAGTGGAGCCGGAAGCGGCGGTGCTGGAGGAGCCGCCGCAGGCAGTCAGAGCCAGTGCAGCAGCCGATACGCCTGCAGCAGCCAGGAAGCTGCGGCGAGAAATACGACGATCGAATTTCATAATCTTTCCCTCTCTCTCTTACTCTGCTGCTTTAACAAACTGAAGCGGCAGGAACTGAAAAATGCACAAAGGGTTTCGCCCCTCCTCCGGGGCTTGGCACACCTTTGTGCGATACCCGCATTATACGCTGTTCCGCCCAAAAAAGAAAGGCTTCCGACCGCTTTTCTGTGGTTTGACCAATGGTCATCCAAAAATTGCTTTCGATTTTTGTGCAGTTTTAAAGGCTTCCTGTTCCCGTGCAGCGCACACTTTTACTGAAACATGAGTTTTTTGTGTTTTTCAGGAAAACAGTTGAAGAAATTTCACCTGTATATTTTTGCATTTTATGCATAAGTCGTACTGTTTCGCCCATTTTGTCCGCTTTCTGCGCACAGAAAAACTCCCTCCCGACGCCGCGCATCGGAAGGGAGCTGAGCCTTTGTTTTTGTTACAGGAACAGCGCCACCACATAGGTCCCGCCGCTGTATTCAATGAACACCGCGCCCATCCTGCTGCAGCCTTCGGCCTCGCTGCGCAGGGCCTCCACGGCGTCCTGTGCTGCCGGTGCATACAGGCGGCCCGGGTCATAGTACGGGTTGCCGCTGTTGTCCATGGTCAGGGCGATCTTCACGTTCGACGAGAGATAGAGCGACCCATTGGTGGAGTCGGAGATGAATTCGTTGACGCTGATGCCCGGGTTCATGTTGCCGGTGCCCGGGTCCAGCTGCACCTTGCGGACCAGCTGCCCGTCCGCAGTGGTCAGGTTGGTCACTTCCTCGGTCATCCACTGGGCGATGCGCTCGGCGGCGTATTCCAGCTGGGTGTCGTACTGCAAAGCCGGGCTGACCCGCTTCATCAGGGCCTGAGCTTCCTCCGTGTTGACCTGTACCGTGGCAAAGTTCAGCAGCCCGCTGCAGCCGGTGAACGCCGCCAGCGCCAGCACCCCTGCCAGCAGCGCGGCCAGAAATCTCTTTGCGTGTTTCATGTAGATCCGTCTCCTTTCGGTGCGTTTTCTCCATGATACCCTTTTCGACAGGGAATTGCAAGTATTTATGAATAAGAAAAATTCGCTGTGCAGGAACGCCCTCTCAGCTTCGCTGCGCTCAGCAGCTCTCCCAAAGGGAGAGGTGGATGCGACCAACGGGAGCAGACGGAGAGGGCGCGCCTGCTAAAAAGGGCCGCCGCACATTCCTGTGCGGCGGCCCTCTGATGCCAAAATCTTATTTCGCGTATTCGACGGCGCGGCTCTCGCGGATGACGTTGACCTTGATCTGGCCGGGGTAATCCAGCGTGTCCTCGATCTTCTTTGCGATGGAGCGTGCCAGCAGGATGACCTGATCGTCGCTGATGACGTCGGGCTTGACCATGATGCGCACTTCGCGGCCCGCCTGCACGGCAAAGGCCTGCTCCACGCCCTCGAAACTGGAAGAAATTTCTTCCAGGTTTTCCAGACGCTTGACGTAGCTTTCCACGTTCTCGCGGCGGGCACCCGGGCGTGCGGCGCTGATGGCATCGGCCGCCTGAATGATGAAGGCCAGCGGGGTCTTGGGCTCCACGTCACCGTGGTGGGCCTCAATGGCGTGGATGATCTGGGTGTTCTCTTTGTACTTGCGGCAGATGTCCACACCGATCTGGACATGGCTGCCCTCGATCTCGTGGTCCAGTGCCTTGCCGATGTCATGCAGCAGACCGGCGCGGCGTGCCAGCGTGACGTTCACGCCCATCTCGCCTGCCAGCAGGCCGGCCAGCCAGGCCACTTCCATGCTGTGGGTCAGGGCGTTCTGGCCGAAGCTGGTGCGGTACTTCAACCGGCCGATCAGCTTGATCAGGTCCGGGTGCAGGCCGTGGATGCCCAGCTCCATCACCGCGCGCTCGCCCTCGCGCTTCATCTGCAGCTCCAGCTCGTGGCGGCACTTCTCCACCGTCTCCTCGATGCGGGCGGGGTGGATACGGCCGTCGCCGATCAGGCGTTCCAGGGTCATGCGGGCCACTTCGCGGCGGGTCTGGTCGAAGGAGGACAGGGTGATGGCCTCCGGGGTATCGTCGATGATCAGGTCCACACCGGTAGCAGTCTCCAGCGCGCGGATGTTGCGGCCCTCGCGGCCGATGATGCGGCCCTTCATTTCATCGCTGGGCAGCGGCACCACGCTGACGGTGGTCTCGCTGCAGTGGTCGGCAGCGCAGCGGCTGACGGCCTGACCGATCAGGTTGCGGGCAATGTTGTCGCAGTTCTCCTTCAGGTCGGTCTCGTAGGCGGCGACGCGCACAGCCTTTTCGTGGGTGAGCTCCTCGTCCACCTTGTGCAGCAGCACTTCGCGGGCGTCCTCCTGGCTCAGACCGGCCAGCGTTTCCAGACGCTCCAGCTCCTTGGCGCGCAGGGCGTCGATCTCGGCCAGGCGCTCCTCGGCTTCCGCCGAGCGCTTTTTCAGTTCTTCTTCCTTTTTCTCCAGCGCTTCGGTCTTGCGGTCCAGCGCCGTTTCCTTCTGGTCGATGCGGTTCTCCTGACGGCTGATCTCCGCACGGCGCTGCTTGATCTCCTTGTCGGCTTCCGCCTTCTGGGCGTCCACCTCCGCCTTCAGCTTGAAGGCCTCGTCCTTTGCTTCCAGAACCGCTTCCTTGCGCTTCTGTTCAGCGGTCTTGATCGCCTCGTTCACCAGGCGGGTCGCTTCGGCCTCTGCGCTGCCGATCTGGGCTTCGGCGGTCTTTTTACGGTTGTTATAGCCAATAAAATAGCCCGCACCAACGCCGATCACAGCAGCGATCAGGGCCACGATCACTCCAATCGCGGTCATCGCGTTTCACTCTCCTTTGTTAAAATTCAGGTCTTGAATCATAAGCAGGAGACGCTGCACGGCAGGTGTAGGCTTCAAACGGGTCTATAAGTGAGCTTTCAATCCAAAAAGTGACAGCAGAACCACACGCGCGGTGGGAGCACCGTGCGGGCAGACTGCAGCTTTTCTCTCTACGGTTCTGTCTTATAATAAACAGGCATCACATGCCTGAAAGAACTCGGGGTTCACGGGACGACCTGCATCCAGCGTCTTTTATTCCATACTACTGATTATAGTACGAAACATTTGCCCGCTTGTCAAGGGGAAAAGGCTCCCTGCGCAACATTTTGTGCACAAAAACAAAAATGTCCGGCCCGGGCAGGACCTGCTGCCGGGCCGGACAGAGCGTTTTGTTATTCCAGATACATCCGGCGCAGGCGCATCAGGCGCGCCGGGGTCAGGCCGTATTCCGTTTCCAGATAGTTCTCCGCGCTGCCGAACTTCCTGCGGATGGTGTCCAGCACAAAGGGGGCCGCCGCCGGGTCCACGCCCGCCATGGCATAATAGCGCACCCGGCAGGCAGGGTCTGCCGCGATCTCGGCCGCGTGCTCGGCCAGCACCGCGTCGATCTCGGCCTTGCGGCAGGCATTGGTCTGTTCAAAATCGGCGCAGATCACTTCGTCCGACGCGCCCAGTGCCAGCAGGATCAGCATGGCAGCCACACCGGTGCGGTCCTTGCCGGACGTGCAGTGGAACAGGATGGGCGTCTCGCCCGCTTCCAGCGCGCGGAACAGCTCTTTGAACGCCTTGTTGCCGGTGAGCATTCGGCGGTACAGCCGCTGGGAGATGCTCTCGCCTTCCTCTGCGGTCTGCATCAGCTTTTCAATGTCGCCGGGCGCAAAGGCGATCTCGGCACCGTCCTCGGCGCACAGGCCGCAGATCTGCACCAGGCGCGCGCCGTCCGGCACATAGTCCGGCTCCTTCTTTGCTTCCCCGCTGCTGCGCAGGTCCAGAATGAGCCGCAGGCCCAGCGAATCCAGCAGTCTGCGGTCGGCCTCGCCGGTGAGCTTGCCCGTGGGGATGCCGCGGTAAATTTGCCCCCACTTCACGTGCTTGCCTTCGTCGGCCAGATAGCCGCCCAGCTCGCGGAAGTTGTTCCCGCCCGCAAACGCCAGCTGGGTGCCCGGAGCCGGGTGGGCCGGGGCAGGCTTTGCTGCCGCGCTGGACAGCACCGGGAAGTTGTAGAAGGGCTTTGCCGGGCGGCCCCGGCGCGGCGGCAGGCTGGCCGAAGCCCCCAGCACCTCCATCAGGTAGCTGCGCAGCAGGTCGATGTAGGCAGAGCTCGTGTCCCGCCGCTGCACCAGCGAAACGCACAGGGGCGGCAGGTCTTCCAGCAGCACATCGCGCACGCGGTCCAGCTCCCGCCGGGCACCGGGCTCATAGCGGGTCAGGCAGGTGCACAGCTGCTCCTGTACCAGGTAGTAGGCCTGGTAAAAGCTGGGGCCGATCTCGGCGTTGGGCGCAAAGCCCGCCCGGGCGCAGGCCGACCACAGCGGGCTGAACAGGTCCTGCCGCAGGCTGGGCAGCAGCACCCGCTGGCCCCGCAGGTCGGCAAGGGGGATGCTCTCCTTCTCCCAGAACGGGTGGCCCCGGGGCACCAGCAGGCAGGCCGGGTCCGCCCGCAGGGTGGTGCGGGCCAGCACCGGCGCGGCGCACCCCAGGTCGATGACAAGGCCCGCGTCCAGCTCGCCCTGCTCCACTTCGTCGGCCACAGCGTCGTTGTCCATCATGCGGAAGCGCATCTCCACATGGGGGTACTGCTGGCGGAACTTGTCCAGCTGCGTTTCCAGCCCGGGCAGGTAGTCCGGCACCAGCGACACACTGATGCCGATGCACACCGGCTGGGCGGACTGGATCTCGGCCCGCAGCGCCGCCTGCATCTGCTGGAACTGCTCCACCACCGGCGCCGCGTGGCGCTGCAGGCTGATGCCGCGGTCGGTGAGGGTGAGCTTGTGGTGCGCGCTGAGGAACAGCGGGCCGCACAGCTCTGCTTCCAGCGCCGTGATGCTCTGGCGCAGAGCCTGCCGCGACAAAAACAGCCGCTGTGCCGCGCGGCTGTAGTTCATTTCATCGCACAAGACCAAAAAATAGTGCAGCTGGCGGATGTCCATGGTTTCCTCCTGAGAAAAGTATCATATAAAGAATACCGCCTTTTGGCCTGATTGTAAAGCCGCTGGAAACAAAAAGCTGCCGCACAGCATCACACTGTGCGGCAGCCGGAGCGCAAAACGATCAGATCAGGCTCAGGGCTTCCTCATCGCCCACAAGGATGAAGTCCGGGTGCATCTGCAGGATGCTGGCGGGCACCTCCGGGGTGACGGGGCCGAAGAAGGCTTTCTTGATGATCTCGGCCTTGCCTTTGCCGTTGGCCACCATCAGCACCTTGCGCGCCTGCATGATGGTCTTGATGCCCATGGTGTAGGCCTGCTTGGGCACAAGGTCCACGTTGCCGTCAAAGAAGCGCTTGTTGGCCTCAATGGTCTCCTGGGTCAGGTCCACACAGTGGGTCTCCAGCTCAAAGGCCTCACCCGGCTCGTTGAAGCCGATGTGGCCGTCGTGGCCGATGCCCAGCAGCTGCAGGTCGATGCCGCCCACAGCGTGGATGATCTGGTTGTACTTGGTGCAGGCGTCCTCGGCGTCGGGGTTGGTGCCGTCCGGCAGGTTGATCTTGGCCGGGTCGATGTTCACCTTGTCGAACAGGTTCTTGTGCATGAAGCTCCAGTAGCTTTCCGGGTGCTCCTTGGGCAGGCCGCGGTACTCGTCCAGGTTGACGGTGGTGACCTCGGAGAAATCAATGTCGCCCTTGTTGTACCACTCCACCAGCTGGGCATATGCGCCCACGGGGGTGCCGCCGGTGGCCAGGCCCAGCACGCAGTTCGGCTTCATAATGACCTGTGCCGAAATGATATTGGCTGCCTTGCGGGACATATCCGCATAATCTTTTGCACGAATGATCTTCATTACAAACGACCTCACTTATCATCTTTTTTGCCGCTCTGCACGGGCTGCGCAGAGCACTTCTGCGTTTAGTTTATCACATTTCGCAGACAAGCGCCAGTCATCCCGGCCATCTTTTCGGTGTGTTTGCACAAAAAGATGCAAAGCCCCGCCGTTTGGGCCGGCATTTCCGGTCACGAACGCGCAAAAACGCCGCCGGGCGTTTCCACACCGGCGGCGCTGCATGTTGAAAGATCAGTTCCCGCTGCACAGGCCGCAGGCGGCACAGGCGGCGGGGGTGGCGGCACAGCCGCCAAGGGCGGTCTCGCGCAGCTCGGCGGGCAGGCGCTTGCCCACGGCGTACATGGCATCCAGCATCTGGTCAAAGGGGATCAGCTGCCGGATGCCGGAAAGGGCCATCTCCGCCGCAACAAGGGCGTTGGCCACACCGGCGGCGTTGCGGTTCTGGCAGGGGTACTCCACAAGGCCCCCCACCGGGTCGCACACAAGGCCCAGCATGTTCATCAGCACGGTGGAAGCCGCATCCAGACACTGCTGCGGCGTGCCGCCCAGCAGTTCCACGGCGGCCGACGCCGCCATGGCCGACGCGATGCCCACCTCGGCCTGACAGCCGCCCACGGCACCGGCCACGGTGGCGTTGCGCATGGCAAGGTAGCCCACCGCACCGGCGTTGAACAGCGCCTCCACGATGCGCCCATCCGGCAGGTCATAGCACTCCTGCAGGGCCAGCAGCAGGCCCGGCACCACGCCCGCCGAGCCGGCCGTGGGCGCGGCCACGATCAGGCCCATGGAGGCGTTCACTTCCAGCACGGCCATGGCGTAGGTCATGGCCTTCTGCAGCACGTCGCCGCAGATGCCCTTGCCCTCGGCCGCGTGGGCCTGCAGGGTCTTCGCCTCGCCGCCGATGAGCCCGCCCATGGATTTGATGGGCGTTTCCAGCGGCTGGGTGGCAGAAGCGCGCATGATGTCCCACGCTTTTGCCATGCGGCGGTCCACGGCGTCCTGCTCCACTTCGCCCAGCAGGCATTCGCGCCGGCGCATCACCTCGGAGATGGGCAGTGCGTTCTCGGCGCACAGCGCCAGCAGTTCCTTTGCGGATTTGAAATCCATGTTCATTTCGCTCCCCCTCCTTACGGCTGCACGACCATCACATCGTGGATGTTCGGGTTCTCCTGCAGCAGCTGCGCCACGTCCTCGGGCAGGCGCTCGTCCGACTCCACGATGGTGTAGGCGGTGTGGCCCTTTTCCTCGCGGAACAGGCGCATGAACGCGATGTTCACGCCGCGGTCGCTGAGAATTTTGGTGATGTGGGCCACCACGCCGGGCTTGTCCTGCTGCACCACGATGAGGGCGTTGTACTCGCCAGTAAAGTCCACCGCCACGCCGTTGATGCGCACGATGCGCACCTTGCCGCCGCCCAGCGACTCGCCGCGCACGGTCATCACCTGCCCGGCGGCGTTCTCCATGCGGATGTCCACCGTGTTGGGGTGAAGGTCGGTCTCGGTCTCGTTGGGGGTAAAGCTGTAGACAAGGCCCCGCTGTTCGGCGATGGCGAAGGAATCCCGGATGCGGGTGTCATCGGCCGAAAAGCCCATGATACCGCCCAGCAGGGCGCGGTCGGTGCCGTGGCCGTGGTAAGTTTTGGCGAAGGAGCCGTACAGGGTAAAGTCTGCCCGGCGCAGCGGCGGGGCGATCATCTTCTGGGCCAGAAAGGCGATGATCTCCGCGCCTGCGGTGTGGGAACTGGACGGGCCGATCATGTTCGGGCCCAGAACATCGAAAACGCTGATGAATGCCATGGGGCTTGTCCTCTCCTTGTCTGTCCGAGGGGCCGCACACGCCCGCTCTTTGGAAAATCGTTTTTCAGCAAATGCTCTCCTTTTGCCCTCAGTGTATCACGGATGCACACACTTCGCAAGGCGGGGCAGGCAAAAGCAGGGCCGCCCGCGTCTGCGGACGGCCCTGCGGCTGACATTTTTGGTTTTTGCGTTTACTGGTTCGCGGCCTTCTCCTGCTCTGCCTCCTCGGCGGCGGCTTCGGCTTCTTCCTGCTTCTGGTACTCCGGGAAGGCCGACCACATGGGCTCGATGTCTTTGCCCTTCACGCGGCGGTCGAAGTAGTTGCGGGTGATGGCCACCACGGTGCCGGACAGTGCCAGCACGCCGATGAGGTTCGGGATCATCATCAGGCCGTTGAAGGTGTCGGACAGGTCCCACGCAAGGCCCAGCTTCATGGTGGCACCCACCACGGTCATGCCCACGAAGACCACTTTATAGATGCGGCTGCCGGTGGTGCCGAACAGATATTCCACAGCTTTGGTGCCGTAGTGGCTCCAGCCGAGGGTGGTGGAGTAGGCGAACAGCAGGATGGAAATGGCGATGAACTTGGGGCCAAAGCTGCCGAAGGCAGCGGTGAATGCCTGGCCCACCAGCGCGTTGTCCTGCACACCGGCCAGCACGGCTCCGCTTTCCAAATCGACCACACCGGTGGTCAGAATGACCAGTGCCGTGAGGGTGCAGACCACGATGGTATCCGCGAACACCTCAAACACGCCCCACATGCCCTGATGCACCGGCTCCTTGACGTTGGAGGCGGAGTTGACCATGACCGCAGAGCCCAGGCCCGCTTCGTTGGAGAAGGCGCCGCGCTTGAAGCCCCAGGTGATGGTCTGGCTGATGCCGTAGCCCAGCGCACCGCCGCCGGCGGCGTTCAGGTTGAAGGCACCCTTGAAGATGGCGGCAAAGGCCGCCGGGATATTGCCCGCGTGCACCACCACGATGACGAGGGCACCTGCGATGTAGAACAGCGCCATGAGGGGCACCAGCTTTTCGGTGACGGCGGCCACACGCTTCAGCCCGCCGATGACGATGAGGGCCGTGACCACCATCAGGCACAGGCCGGTGACGAGGGTGGGCACACCGAAGGCCGCGTTCATGTTGCCGGCAATGGAGTTGATCTGGCTCATGTTACCGATGCCGAAGGACGCCAGGATGCAAAAGCAGGCAAACAGCACAGCCAGCACCTTGCCCAGCTGCTTGCAGCCCTTCTTCGCGCCCAGGCCGTCGGTGAGGTAATACATGGCACCGCCCGACCACTCGCCTTTTTCGTTCTTGCGGCGGTAGTAGACGCCCAGTACGTTCTCGGAAAAGCTGGTCATCATGCCAAGCAATGCCATGACCCACATCCAGAAGATAGCACCCGGGCCGCCGGAGACGATGGCCGTGGCCACACCCACGATGTTGCCGGTGCCGATGGTGCCCGCCAGCGCGGTGCACATGCTCTGGAACTGGCTGATGGCCATATCCTCTTTGCTGGTGTGGGTGGTGACATCCTTGTTGGTGAAAATGGCACCGATGGTGTGCCTGAGCCAGTAGCCCATTTTGCGGAACTGGAAAAAGCCCGTGCGGGCGCTCATCCAGAACCCGGTGCAGAACAGCAGTGCCAGCCCGAAGGGCCCCCACACCACGCCGTTGACGGCGTTGTTCACCTGCGTGACGATCTCGACCATAACTCTCTTTCCCCCTATACACAAAAACAAAACGGGCAAAGCCCGCCAAAGGCTCTGCCCGCAAAATCCGGAGCGCTCTCATTTCTTTCCGCCGCCGGGTGCGCCGTGTTCCCGGCCGCACGCCCTTGTGCGCAAAAGACGATGCTCTGTCCTTTTGCCTGAGAGATACAGCCGCTTTCCCGGCGGCCTTACACCTTCGGCACCCGCTGCGCGGGTTTCTCCAGAGTGCGCGGATCTTTCCCTTTGCCGCACACGTCTTTTCAGTTCTCCTGCTGCGCACAGATGTGCGCGATAGAAAGATGATACCATATTTTGTCCGCCTGCGCAAGACATTCACTCCAATTTATGCGGCGGTTTCATCTGTTATGCCACAGGGTGAATTTTATTTTTGTATGACTTTTCACAGCGGCGTAGTAAGGCCAGCGTGCCGGTAGCTTTCTCCTCGGACACGAGTACGGGTTGTGGCACCCAGCATCTGCTTCACATTCGCTCGCAGCTTGCTGGCCACGGCCCCAACAACAGCTCCCTGTTTCCGCCACTGGCGGCGGTCTCTGTTGTTGCAGGCCATTCCATCGCCCGCCCTATTGCCCTTCGGGCAACAGGGTCCCACCCCAGCGGACGGTCCTCGGAGAAACTCCCTGCCTACTGGCCGGAAAATTGCATATTCCCTTCCATTCCAGTCAATACTCCCCACCGGAAAGGCAGGGATGTTTCATGCACAAACGGCACAAGCGCCGGGGCTGGGACCCGTTCTGGGCGTCGCTGCTGGCGACCCTTTTGGTGCTGGTGCCGCTGGTGGGCGGCACGGCGCTGCTCAGCCGCCAGCAATTGCACACCCAGCTGCGGCAAGCCGCCCGCAGTGAGAGCGGCATCCTCATCCGGCTGCCGAAGGCCGACGACCAGCTCACCGTGCTGCTGTGCGTGCCCGGCGAACAGCCCAGCTTTCTGCTGGCCTACCTGAACGCCAGCCAGAACTGCGTGCACCTGCTCAGCGTGCCCTCTGTGCTGACTGTGCCCTTTGCCGAGGGCGAAGCCACCCTCGCCCAGTGCTACACCGCCGCAGGCCCGGCCCGCTGCCGCGAAGCCCTGACTGAAACGCTGGCCCTGCCGCAGGATACCCATTACCTGGCCCTCTCGCCTGCTGTGCTGGAACGCATCGCGGGCCGCTACGGGCCGGTGCGGGTGAGCCTTTCCGGCGCGCTGACCGACGACGAGCTGGCCCGCTATGGCCGCAGCCGGGCGGTGCAGGGCATCTCGGCCGGGGACGCCCACGAACTGCTCTGCCAGCTGCAGGCCGATGCGGCCCTTTCACCCCAGCGCACCGCCGCCGCCCGGGCCGCCGTGTGGGACGCCTTTTTCCGGCAGAACCTCGACCTGCTGCCCACCACCCTGCCGGACGCCCTGCGCGGGGTCAGTTCTTCCCTGCTCACTGACCTGACCGCACTGGACTACGACACGCTGGAGCGCACATTGGAATTCCTCGCGAACAACGCCGCCAGCATCGAAGCACAAGCCCTGCCCGGCGATTGGGACACGGCCACCGGCACTTACACCGTCACCGATGCTTCCCGCGCGGCGGTGCAGACCTTCTTCAACGTCTCGCCCACCGAGGCGCAGGCGTCGTCTTTCAGCGAACCGTAACCCAGCACCAGCGTGCCCGCTGCCGAAGGTGCGTCGCCGGTCAGGTCGTAGTCACTCAGCAGGCCCAGCTCCATGCCCGCAGCCGCAGCGGCGCGGCGCAGGGCGGCATCCGGCGGCGGGTCCCTGAGCGCTGCCAGCAGGTGCAGCCCGGTGTGCAGCCCTGCGAGGGTCAGCTCACCCGGTGCGAAAGCTGCCGTCAACGCTGCGGTCAGGGCGTCGCGCCGGGCCTTGTAGGCCACCCGTTCCCGGGCCAGATGCCGGGTGAAGTAGCCCTCGGTGATGAACCGGGCCAGCGTCTGCTGCTCGAAGCGGCTCACCGTGCCGGAATAGAGCCGGTACTTTTCCCGCCAGGCGGGCAGCAGATGCTCCGGCAGCACCATGTAGGCGATGCGGATGCTGGGCGCGAGGCTGCGGGAGCAGGTGGAAAGGTACACCACCGGGCCGTCCGCGCCCGCCATGCCCTGCAGGCTGGGCAGCGGGCGGGTGTCGAAACGGAACTCGGAGTCGTAGTCGTCCTCTATAATGTACCGCTGCCTCGGTTTGCGGGCCGCCCAGTGCAAAAGCTCTGCCCGGCGGCCTGCCGGCATGGTGACGCCGGTGGGGAACTGATGGCTGGGCGTGACGTAGCACACCGCCGCATCCGAGCGGTTCAGTGCCGCCACCGAAAGGCCGTCGCCGTCCACCGGCACACAGCAGCAGGGCACGCCGTTGTTTTCCAGCACCTGCTTTGCACGGGGGTAGCCCGGCGTCTCCACTGCCGCCGGGCCGGGCAGCAGCGGGGCCAGCAGGCCCAGCAGGTATTCCAATCCCGCACCCACCACGATCTGGTGCGGCCCGCACTGCACGCCGCGATACTCGGAAAGATAATCGGCCAGCGCCTGCCGCAAAGCCGGGTCGCCCTGGGCATCGCCGTGGGTGAGCAGCTCGGGCGAGGAATACAGCAGCTCCTTCTGCAGCCGCGCCCAGGTGCGGAACGGGAACAGCCCCGGGTCCACACCCCGGGTGGAAAGATCGTATCGCACCGGCGGCGCGGGCGGCTGGGGCTGCGGCTGTCTGGGCAGCGCTGCGGCTTCCGGCGCGGCCGCCTGCGGCAGGGCCAGATATTCCTGTACATAAAAGCCGCTGCGCTCCCGCGATTCCAGATACCCTTCCGCCGCCAGCATCTGGTAGGCGGCATCCACTGTGTTCACCGAGACGGACAGCTCCGCCGCCAGCCGCCGCTTGCCGGGCATCCGGGTGCCCGCCGCCAGCGTGCCGCTGCGCATCTCCCCGGCCAGGCTGCGATAGAGTTGCTCGTACAATGGCACGCCGGAGTCTGCATCCAGTGCCGTGGTCAGATGGACCATAAAACCTTCCTCCTGTCTGGGCATTCTGCCAAACTGACCCCATAAAAAAACTTTGTTCTGGGTATTTTCATGGTGCCAGTTCTGCGTATAATAGGAGCATACCCGCCGGACACCCAAATGTCAAGTAGGATTGTAGGTTTATCTGCAAGTCCGCGGGAAAATGAGAGTCTTTGGAGCTTTCATTGGAAATTGGAGGGAACGTACATCATGTCTACTACCGCAATGTGGCTGCTGCTGGCAGTCGTTGTCATCGTCATTCTGTTTGCCAGTGTGCTGTATAAGCGCACCTTTACTACCAAGGAGCTGGCCCTCACCGGCGTCATGGCCGCGCTGAGCCTTGTGGCTTACCTGTTCTTCCGCATCCCGTTCTACGGCGGCTCCTCGTTCCATCTGGGCAACACCTTCACGGCCCTGACCGCCCTGCTGCTGGACGGCGTTTCCGGCGGTCTGGCCGGTGCCATCGGTCTGGCCCTGGCCGACATCCTGGCCGGTGACCCGGGCTATGCCATCACCACCTTCGTGCTCAAGTTCATCATCGGCATCACCTGTGGTGCCGTGGCCCACAAGGCCTTCAAGCTGCGCGATCTCGATAAGCACAGCGCAGGCTACCTCGTCAAGGTCATCGCGGCCGCCGGTTCCGGCCTGCTGCTGAACGTGGTCACCGACCCGTTCCTGGGCTACTTCCGCAATGTGTACATCTTCGGTCAGGAATACACCGTGGCGCAGGCGCTCTCCAAGATCGCCGGCGGCGTCACCTTCGTGAACAGCGTGGCCTCCACCGTGTGCGCTGTCATCCTGTACCTCGCCCTGCGTCCGGCTCTGGAGCGCGCCGGTCTGCTGCCCAAGGGCGAAAAACACTAAGCTATCTCTCTATCCTGATACAGCACCGCTGCCCTCGCTTTGCCGGACATCTCCTATCCTCCGGCGGCGGGGGCAGTGGTGTTTTCTGCGTTCTTGTGCAGCTGCCGCATTTGTGCTATGCTTAAAAATACAGTCGATTTTTGAGAGGAGGATCCATCATGGCTGCTGTCAAAGCACCATCCAACCAGAACACCAACCTGATGACCGAGGGCAGCATCGTGAAGAACCTGCTGCTGTTTGCCCTGCCGCTGATCCTGGGCAACCTGCTGCAGCAGATGTACAACACCGCCGACAGCATCATTGTGGGCAATTTTGTGGGCAGCAATGCGCTGGCCGCCGTGGGCTCCAGTGGCTCACCCATCTACCTGCTGATCGGCTTCAGCCAGGGTGTGGCCGTGGGTGCGGGCGTTGTCATCTCCCAGTATCTGGGTGCCGGGGACCACAAAGAGACCCGGGAGGCCGTGCACACCTCGCTGGCCATTGCGGTCCTCATGGGCCTTGTGCTGACCATCGGCGGCGTAGCCTGCTGCCGGGCGCTGCTTACCGCCATGAATACCCCCGCCGAGGTGATGGGCGACGCAGTGACCTACCTGCGGCTTTACTTCGGCGGCGTGCTGTTCAGCGTGGTGTATAACATGACGGCCGGCATCCTGAACGCGGCGGGCAACTCCCGCCGGTCACTGGTGTATCTGGCCGCTGCGTCGGTGACCAACATCGTGCTGGACCTGGTGCTCATCGCCGGGCTGAAAATGGGGGTGGCCGGTGCCGCCATCGCCACCGACCTGAGCCAGCTGGTCTCCTGCGTGCTGAGCCTGCGCTTTTTGATGAAGACCGACGACGCCTGCCATGTGGAGCTTTCCGGCATCCGGCTGCACCGCAGCATGGCAGGCCGCATCATCCGGGTGGGCCTGCCCACCGGCATCCAGAACATGGTCATCTCCATTTCCAACGTGCTGGTGCAGGCCGGTGTGAACGGCTACGGTGCCGCCGCCATGGCAGGGTTCGGCGCTTACATGAAGATCGACGGCTTCAACATCCTGCCCGTGACCAGCATCAGCATGGCGGCCACCACCTTTGTGGGCCAGAACTACGGTGCCGGGCGGCTGGACCGGGTGAAAAAGGCCGTCTGGGTGACCTTGGGCATCGGCATCCTTTACACCCTGTGCACCGGCGCGGCTCTGCTGGCCGGACAGGACTTCATTCTGCACCTGTTCACCCGGGACGAAGCCGTCATTGCCTTCGGTAAGCTGGCCATGCACTGGTTCTGCCCGTTCTACTTCCTGCTCAGCATCCTGCACGGGCTGGCAGGCGCGGTGCGCGGCACCGGGGCCAGCGTGCCGCCCATGGTGGTGCTGCTGGTGTCGCTGTGCCTGTTCCGCATTGTGTGGATCCAGTGGGTGCTGCCCTCCTTTTCCACCATCAACGGCATCTTCCTGTTGTACCCGGTCAGCTGGGGGCTGGGTGCCGTGCTGATGGCTCTTTACGCCTGGAAAGGCAAATGGATGGAATATCATACCTGACGTTATGACGCAAAAACTCCCCCGGCGTTGCCGGGGGAGTTTTTTATTTCTCAAAGTTTTTCAAACACCAGGAACCGGAACGAAATTTCCGTTTCCAGTTCCGGCAGTGCGGCCAGACGCTCGGCACCGCCGCGCGGGGTCTTCCAGTAATAAGGCGTCATGGCGAACAGCGCTTCCAGCTGGCCGTGGGGCACCGTGATGCGCCCCGCAACTTCCCGCTCTCCGATGGCCTTGAAGCCTTCGTAGGCGATCTCCTGCACCGGGTTCTTGTAGGGCTTTTCGTACAGCACCGCCTTCATCTGATAAAGGTGCTCGGCCCCGGGCACCACGTAGATCATCCGCCCGCCCGGGCGCAGCACCCGCAGAAATTCCTCCTGCGCAAAGGGCGAAAAGCAGTTCAGCAGCAGATCGGCCCAGCCGGTGCGCACGGGCTGGCCAAAGCTGGACGCCACGGCGTACTGCGCGGTGGGCAGGGCCTTCGCGGCCAGACGCACCGCCGGCTTTGCGATGTCAAAGCCCGCCAGCTGCAGCGGGCGGCCGGTCTCGGCAAATTTCTGCGCGATGCACCGGTCGTACCAGCCCTCGCCGCAGCCTGCATCCAGCAGGTGCAGCGGCGCATCCGGGGCGGCAGGCACGCCATACTCGACGCACAGCTCGCCCAGCGCCTTGCCGAAGATGCCGTAGTACCCGGCGTTCAGAAAGGCGCGGCGGGCCGCCACCATCTCTTTGCTGTCGCCGGGAGCTTTGGTGCGCATGCTCTGCACCGGCAGAAGATGCCAGTAGCCCTCTTTGGCGCGGTCAAAGCAGTGGCTTTTTTCGCATTTCAGGACGCTGTCCCCGGAAAGGCGCGCGCCGCACAGCGGGCACTGCCACGGGGCGAACGGTTCACTTCTGCTCATACTTCGTCGCTGTGGTCCTCAATGGGGGCGGTGGCACCGCCGTGGGCGTTCATATACTCCTCAAAGTTCGTGAACTTCTGCTGCGGCGGGCGGCGGCTGATGAGCACAAGGCCCGGGTCCTCATCGCGGGCGGCAGCGCCGCGGCCCCGGCGGGCAGGCTCTGCCTTGGGGGCGCGGGCGGGCTGGGCACTGCGGCCAGCGTTCTGGCTGCGGCCGCGCTGGTCATTTCGGCTGCGGCTCTGCTCTGCATTCTGGGTGCTCTGGCCGTTCTGGGCACCACGGGCCGGGCGGTCACTGCGGTCATTGCGGCGGCCCTTCTGCTGGCCCTGTGCATTGTTCTGGGCCGGCTGAGCGGCACTGCGGATGGCCGGGGCAGCAGGGGCTGCCGGGGTCTTCTTGGCAGAGCGCAGCGGGGTGGCCTCCGGCGCGCTCACAAAGTGGGGGTCGAACTTGGGCTGTGCATTGCTGCCGCGGGCCGGGGCATTCTGTTCCCGGCGGGGGCGGCTGTTATTATTGGAACGGCGGTCATTGCTGCGTCCGCCGGAAGTACGCTTGGTATCATCCATGGGTTGTTCCTCTTTTTCCAGTTTTGCGGGCTGCTTTGCCTGCGCCTTGGGCGCGGCGGCAGCCTTTTTTTCAGGCTTTGCCTTTGCGGCTGCAGGTTTTTCAGCCTTGGCGGCCTTCTGTGCCTGCGGTTCGGGCTGCGTGTCGGCCTGTGCGGCAGCCGCCTTCGGCTTTTTGCCGCGCACGGGCGGCTCCGGGCGCACCGGGGCGGGCACGCCGTCCCAGGGGTGGCCGCTCACCACGGGGATCTTGCGGCGGTTCAGCTTTTCGATGCCCGCCAGATACTCCTGCTCCTCGGGCGCGCAGAAGCTGACAGCCGTGCCGTCGGCACCGGCGCGGGCCGTGCGGCCGATGCGGTGCACGTAGGTCTCCGGCACCTCGGGCAGGTCGTAGTTGAACACATGGGACAGCTCACTGATGTCGATGCCGCGGGCGGCTATATCGGTGGCCACCAGCACGCGGGTCTTCCCGGCCTTGAAGTTTTCCAGCGCGGTGACGCGGGCGGTCTGGCTCTTGTTGCCGTGGATGGCCGCTGCCGGGATGCCCTGCTTGGTGAGGTCTTTGGCGATCTTATCCGCGCCGTGCTTGGTGCGGCTGAACACCAGCGCGTTCACCACGGGGGGCTGCAGGTTCTTGATGAGCCAGGGCAGCAGGAACTTCTTGTTGCCCTTCTCCACATGGTAAAGGCTCTGCTGGATGCGGTCCACCGTGCTGGACACCGGGTCCACCTTGACGAAGGCGGGCTTGCGCAGGATGCCGGCGGCCAGCTGCTCGATCTCGGCGGGCATGGTGGCGCTGAACATCAGGTTCTGGCGCTCCTTGGGCAGCTTGGCGATCACCTTTTTCACATCGTGCACAAAGCCCATATCCAGCATGCGGTCGGCTTCGTCCAGCACGAAAATTTCAAGGTCCGACAGATCAATGAAGCCCTGACCGATCAGGTCGTTCAGGCGTCCCGGGCAGGCAATGAGGATGTCCACGCCCTTTTTCAGCGCTTCCACCTGCGGTGCCTGGCCCACGCCGCCAAAGATGACGGTGCTGCGCAGCTTGAGGTACTTGCCGTAGGCTTCAAAGCTCTCGCCGATCTGCAAAGCAAGCTCGCGGGTGGGCGTGAGGATCAGGGCCCGGATAGCCCCCTTGCGGCGGGGCGGGTTGGCTGTGAGGCGGTCCAGCATGGGCAGCGCAAAGGCAGCCGTCTTGCCGGTGCCGGTCTGGGCGCAGCCCATCAGATCCCGGCCGGACAGCACCGGCGGGATGGCAGCCGCCTGGATGGGCGACGGGGTCTCGTAGCCCGCCTCCTGCACAGCGCGCAGCAGCGGGGCGGACAGATTCAATTCTTTAAATGTCATGGTTCTCCTAATTTCAAGTGGCACTTCCCCATTGGCTTCCCCCGGTCGGGGGAAGCTGTCTGCACAGCAGACTGATGAGGGCGCGTCAGTTGCACACATCTGCTGTCCCATCACCCTCATCCGTCATTTCGCTTTGCTCAATGCCACCTTCCCCCGGCTGGGGGAAGGCTTTTGGGGGAGCGTTCTTATTTTACAATTTTCCGGCACTCGATGTAGTACCGCTTTTCCTCCGCGTGGCCCATGCTGAAGGTCTTGCGGGGCAGCACACCGCCCATCACGACGCCCTTGAACAGGTCGCTCTTGGCAAACGGCGGCATCAGGAACGCCACAGCGCCCTTCTTGCACAGGGCACGGACGGCAGGCTCGTCGTGGACGTAATCCACGCGGGCCTCCTTGTGGTGTTCGAGGTAGTATTCAATGAATTCGTCGATGGTGCCCACGGTCAGCGGGGCGGTGGGGTCCTCAAAGCTGAGCACATTGGCCATGTGGGGCCCGGCCAGCGTGAAGGGCTGCTTCTTGCTGCCGCCAAAGCAGCAGCCTGCCATGTTGGCGTCGCTCCAGGTGATCAGCGCCAGCAGCACCGCCGCACAGTCCACATTGAACAGCACGCGGTGGATGGGCTCGATCTCGATGGCGGGCGAGTGCACGTTGCACACCTCTGCCAGACACCAGCGGGCCGGATGGTTCGCGGCCTGCTCCGGCGTCAGGGTCTTTTTCAGTTCCTCCCAGCAGGCCTTTGCGGTGGCCAGCGAGTGGTTGCCGTCGCCCACAGCCAGGGTCAGCGGGTCGCGGCGGGTGGCATCCGGGTACTTTTTGTCAAATTCTTCCTGGCTGCCCAGCACGTCCAGCGCATGCTCGATCTGCGCGATGAGGGCAGGGTCCTCCACAGCCCATCCTGCGATGTGGCCGCCGCCCAGCATCAGCTCACCCTCATACACCTTGGGCAGCTCCGCCTTATGCGCCGCCACCGGCTCGATGAGGGTGCAGCCCGGGTCATCGGCCAGCATCATGATGTGGGGCGTTTCCAGCGCCGCGCCGGTGCGCACCTTCATGCGGGGCGGGATGCGGCTTTCCACCGTGCTCTCGCTGGGGCGCACGGCGCAGGGTGCGCCGCGGCGGTAGCTGTAGGCTTCCAGATCCACCATGCCCACAAGGCCCTGCCGCACCCGGCCGCTCTGCTCGGTGCGCTCGACGTAGATAAAACCGTCCACGCTGCGGGTGAGCACGTTCTGCTCGTAATCCTTCATGGTGGCGTGGATCGTTTCAACACGGGCGTCCGCGTCGCCGTCCTCCAGATAGACTTCCGGCAAAATCAGGTTCAGGGTGCTGGGGCTGCCTGCTGCGGCAGCCTCGGCCTTCTGCCAGTATTCGCGGTCGCTGGTGAACTGGTCGCAGGCGATGCAGCCCCACTGTTCCAGCGGGATCTGCGCAGAAGGCAGAAGGATGTGGGCCGGTGCAAAGCAGGATTTCGAATTCATAGCAGATTCCTCCCTCTCTATAAAAGCCAGAAACGTTCCAAAAAACTTACTGGAACGTGTCGGTGCTGTGCAGTACCAGGTGCTGCACGCCCTGTTCGGCGGCAGACTGTTCCAGCGCGGTGCGGCTGTCGGCATCCAGCGCCTTGTCCGCCGTCACCAGCAGGTTGTCCATGCCCAGGGTCACAGCGGGCACATCCAGCGCCACGCTGCTGGTATTGCACTGGTCCAGCGTATAGCTGAACCACAATGTCACACTGCCTGCAAAGCGGCTCTGCAGGGCAGCGATGTCCGCCTTGAGCTGATCCGCACGGGAGACGCCGCCGGTCTCGCCGTAGTCCTGTTTGCGGCTGAGCTTCGGGAACTGGACATTGGTCAGGATCACCTGCTCAAAGCCCATGCCCTGCACTTCCGCCACCAGGTCGCCCACATACTCCACTGCCGCAGCGGAGTAGGGGTTCAGCCAGGCATTGCCGTCCTTCTGGGCGTCCAGCCACAGGCCGTCGCCGTAATGGATGGCCATGCTGCGGTCGGTGCGGGAGGAGATGGGGTCCTTGAAGGCCGCGATCTGCGCCACCGGGATGATGCCCTCCTCCCGGAAGATGGCCGCGATGCGGGCCGGGTCGGCCGGGCTCTCCACGATGCCGTTGGCAGCAGCCGCCACCGCAGACGCATAGTAGACCGTGCCGGATGCATCCTTCAGGGTCACGACGCCGTAGTCTGCGCCCGCAGCCTTCAGCTGCTGCGCCGCGGCACGGATGGCGGCGTCATCGGTCAGGGTGGTCACATCCACCTCGGCCCAGCTGCCGCCGGTGATGGCTTTGCCGTCCAGCTCCGGCTCTGCGGGCTCCGAGGCCGCCTGCGAGGAAGCTGCCTCGGCCGCAGCAGAGGAGGCCGCCGCTTCCGAAGACGCCGCGCGGGAGGCGGATTCCGCTTCCAGATCGCGGTTCTTCACCACAGTGTACCAGGTGTGGGTGGCCCAGTCCAGCACATGGGGTGCTGCCAGCCAGGCCGCGCCCAGCACCGCCAGCACCAGCACCACGATGCCCACGCCCCGCTTGATGCGGGCGGTGCGGCTGTAGAAGCTGCGGTGGTAACGCTTGACCTTCGGCCTGCGTTTGTATCTTGCCATAGTGCATTCTCCTTTCCTGCCGATGTTACAGGATCACCGAATGTCCGGTAAAACCATAGATCGCCAGCGCCAGCACGCCGATGTAGACCAGCGTGATGGGCAGGCCCCGGAACGCTTCCGGGATGGCCTTGCTGCGCAGGCGGTGGCGGGCCTCCGTCACCAGCAGCACGGCCAGCACATAGCCAAGGCCGCTGCCAAAGCCGAAGCCCCAGCTCTGGCCCAGCGTAAAGCTCTGGGTGCGCTCCACCAGCACAGTGCCCAGCACACAGCTGTTCAGCGCGGCCAGCGGCAGGATGCGCAGCAGGGCGCTGCGGTGGGGCAGGCCCTTTGCCAGCCACAGCACCGCATACTCGGCAAAGCACACCACCGCGATGCTGGCGATATACACCAGCGGGCGCAGCTGGGCACGGTTTGCCAGCGGGGCGATCCCGCTGCCCGCATACCAGGCGATGGGGGCCACCAGCACCTGGGTGATGCACAGCTGCAGGCCGAACAGCCAGCTGCTGGTGCGGTCGTCGCCCACCAGCTGCACCAGGCGCGAAACGCCCAGCGCACGGGTAAAGACGGCGTTCTGCGCAAACACCGCCAGCACGGCATAGCTGAAAAATTCAGCCGAAGTGATCACAACGTCTCTCATTCTCCGTGCTCCGCCTCCTTCTGGTGATTCACGGCCACAAGGCTGCGGGCTTCCTTTTCCAGATATTCACGGCGCTTTTTCGCCAGCGCACGCCAGACGGCGCACAGCACGCCCAGCACGATGAAGCCGCCCGCCGGCATGCTGGCCATGGGCAGCAGCGCCCGGCTGCCCACAGCAGCCCCGAACACGGTGCCCGCACTCAGCCATTCGCGCACGCAGCCCAGCAGCACCAGCAAAAGCGCATAGCCCACCGTGATGCGGAGGCCCTTGGACACCGCCTTGTGCACCGTCTCCTGCACGCGGCCGAAGCGGTAGGTCAAAAGCGGCTCCACCGTGAGCAGGGGCAGGTAGATGCCCAGGCTCAAAAGGCCCGTGCCGAACACGGCGTTCAGGATGGGGTACGCCGCCAGATACACCACCGCCGGGCTGAAGGCATAGATCAGTGCACGGGGCAGCAGCTTTTTCTGCAGTTCTTCCTGCGAGGGGTCTTCGTCCCGCAGGGGTACCAGACGGCTCAAAAGGCAGGCCACCACGCGGGAGGGCACCAGCAGCAGCGCCACGGCGGCGGCCAGCATCACGGCGTTCTGGCCGGAGGTGGCAAGCACCACCAGCGGGGCCAGGCCCATGCCCTGCATGACCACCGGGTTATTCAGAAATACGCGGTCGTGGTGGGCAAACTTGGCCGGGTCTTTTACGATGAGTTCTGCCGTCACTTTTCTCATTGTGCGGCCTCCTTTCCCGGCCCGGGCTGCCGATGGGTCATGCGGTACAGGCCCGTCTCGGTGCGGTCGATCCAGGCCGAAATGCTGTTGACCACCAGCAGTGCAAAGCACACGCCGGTCTCATACACGCCATAGTAGCGGAAGCCCATGGACACAAGGCCCACCAGCACGCCGTACAGCACCCGGCCCATCCGGTGGTGGGCACAGGTGTAGGGCTCGTTGAGCAGGAACACCGCGCTGAACAGGATGGCACCGGTGAGCAGCTCGTCCCGCATGCACTGCAGACGGGGCAGGGCGTTCGTCAGCACGGCGCTGTCGGCCAGGCCTGCCTGCCGCGGGAAGAAGAAGGCGATGAGTGCACAGGTGGCCAGAAAGCTCACGGATGCCGACATGTGGGCATCCTTCTGCGTCCACAAAAACAGCCCGCAGGCCAGAATGATCAGGGCTGCGCCGGTGCCCATGGGGGCGGCATATTCGCCCAGCCCCAGCGCCAGCGAACCGATGTTCAGCATACCGCCGCTGCGCAGGGTGTCCTCGATGGCGCTGGATATCGGCACCGACGAGGCATCCCACAGCGGGATGGCGGTGTAGGGCTGCGGATAGCGGAACACCTGTTCCGGCCAGGACACCGCTGCCACCACATAGCCCACAGCGGCAGGGTTAAAGGGGTAGCTGCCGTAGCCGCCGAAGATCTCCTTGCCGATGAGCACACCGGCCAGCACCGCCGCCACCAGCACATAGATGTCCACCGTGGCGGGCATGAGCAGGGCGATGACAAGGCCGAAGCTCTCGTTGGAAAAATCGCTGGCCTGATACACGCGGCGGCGCAGCAGCGACACCAGACGGTCGCACAAATTTCCGGTGAGCACCGCGATGCCGCACAGCAGCAGCGGGCGCAGACCGTACAGGTAGCAGGACATGCACAGCAGCGGAATGGCCATAAAGCAGATGTGCTTGTAGTAGCGGCCGGTCTTCTGCAGCTGGGCTTCCTGCTCTTGGATCAAAGCTTCATCCATACACGGCACCTCTCAAAGGGCGGCAAGGCGCTGCACGGCTGCAGCCGGGTCGGCCGCGCCGAACACGGCGCTGCCCGCCACCAGAATGTCCACACCGGCGGCCACGCACAGGGGTGCGGTGGTGCTGTCCACACCGCCGTCCACTTCCAGCAGGTAGGCAAGGCCGCGCTTTTCCCGCTCGGCCTTGAGCCAGGAGAGCTTCTCCAGCGCCGAGGGCATGAACTTCTGCCCGCCGAAGCCGGGCTCCACGCTCATCACCAGCACAAGGTCCAGCTGGTCCAGATACGGTGCCAGCGCTTCCGGCTGAGTGCCGGGCTTGATGGTCAGGCCCACCTTGCAGCCCAGCGCCTTCACGGCGTCGATGGTCTGCTGGATGTCGTCTTCGCACTCGAGGTGGAAGTTGTACAGGGTCGCACCCGCCTTGATGAAGGCTTCGGCATACTGCAGCGGGTGGCTGATCATCAGATGCACGTCATAGAAGGCATCGGGCAGGTTCTTGTGCAGGCTCTTGAGCACCGGCACGCCAAAGCTGATGTTGGGCACGAAGTGGCCGTCCATCACGTCGTAATGCAGCATCTGCGCACCGGCGTCCAGCACCATGCGGCAGTCCGCACCCAGTTTGCCAAAATCGGCCGAAAGGATCGAAGGACTTACGATTGCCATAGTATATCTTTACGCTCCGTTATCTTTAGCAGTTTTTGTCCCATGCGTTTCACATTTCGCCGCATTTTCTGCGGCAAAATCCACGAAGGCATGGTTACTCTTTAGTTTACATGAAAACGCGCAAAAAATCAAACCCGCCGCCGTCTTTTTCACCGAAATGACGTAAATGGCAAGATTTGTCCATTTGCGGCATTTCCTTTGTCAGGCAGACCATTTTAAATGGCCTCCACTTCGTTCTGGCCATCTTCAGCGGAAATTTTATTTTTAATTTCGCGTTTGTCGCGCTCTGCGGAACTTGTCGGGGCAAAGCCCCTCCATCTGCCGACGCAGACCGCTCGCCGCTTAAAAGCCCCACTGGGGCTTTCATTGCTACGCAAACGCGGAGCGCTCCAAACGCACTTTCACCCAAAAGGCCGGTATGGTAAACTGCATCTTTATCCTTGCTGCGCGGACGCTCCCGAAGGGAGCCAGCGGCAGCAGATGCCGTTTCTCTTGACGGCCCCTCCCGTGAAAAGGCAAATCGAAAAAATCCGCAGATTTTTTCGATTTGCGAATAAAAAATTTTATTTCCGCTATTTATGGCCAAAGCGAACGCGGCGGCCATTTTCAATCGTCAACGCAAAAGCAGCCAGACCGCCCCGATGCTGGGGCAGTCTGGCTGCGGGTTCATTCAACAGGCTTCATGCTGGCGGGGTCTTCCACGGTGGGTTCGCCGCCCGCTTCGTCCGGCAGGCGCTTCATGCCGCCGGGGTTCGGGGCCACGGTGGGCAGGGTGAACACGAATTTGCACCACTCGCCCTGTTCGCTCTCCACCCGGATCTGGCCGCCGGAAAGGTTCACCAGTACCTTGCAGATGTTCAGGCCAAGGCCTGCGCCCCGGGCGTGCAGGCCGCGGGAGCGGTCCTCTTTGTAGAACCGCTGGAACACATAGGGCAGCGCCTCCGGGCTGATGCCCTGGCCGGAGTTCCAGATGGAGATCTCGGCCTCCGGGCCCAGCTTTTCCACATGGAAGCGGATGGTGCCGCCCGCCGGGGTGAACTTGATAGCGTTGTCCAGCAGGTTGTAGGCCACCTGATGGATCAGGTCCGGGTCCGCGTAGACCAGCACCTTTTCGTCCATGGTCAGGCCTTCGATCTCGATCATGCCGTCGTTGATGCGCTGCTCGGCCGAGAGCGCCACGCCGGTGAGGGTCTCCCAGATGTTGAACATCCGGGCGTTGACCTGATATTCGCCGCTTTCCAGCTTGGAAAGGTCCAGCATGTTCTGGATGAGCCGCGCCAGACGTCCCGTCTCCTCGCTGACCAGCTGCAGGTAGTGGTTCTGCATGTCCGGCGGGATGGTGCCGTCCAGAATGCCGTCCACAAAGCCCTTGATGGTGGTCATGGGGGTGCGCAGCTCATGGGCGATGTTACCCATGAACTGGCCCCGGGAGTTGTCGTTGTTCTGGATGTTCTCGGCCATGCGGTTGAAGGTGCGGGCAAGGTCGGCCACTTCGCCTTCGCCCTCCACGCCCTCGACGCGCACCGAAAGATCGCCGCCGCCAAAGCGCTGGGCGGCATCCGTCACCTTCTGCAGCGGGTCGGTCAGGCTGCGCATCAAAAGCTTTGTCAGCAGGCTGGCGCACAGCAGCATCACGCAGGCAGAAAGCAGGAAGTTGGACCAGAACTGCTGCTTGAACTGGGTCAGCTGGTTGCCGGAGGAGCACAGGAACACATAGCCGCTGGGCTGGCCGTGTTCGTTGCACATCTCGCTGACCGTGATGTAGCTTTTCTCGCTCAGCACGCCGTCCAGCGTGCCGAACACATGGTAGTAATCCGGGCCGGAAGCGTCGATCTTCTCCATCATCTCGCCCGGCACGGCGTCGGCTTCCAGCTTGTCCGGGCTGGATGCGATCATCACATTGCCGTCGTTGTCCGTAAAGAACAGATAGGCTTCGGCGCTCTCGCCGATGATCTCAAGCTTTGTGCTCAAAGCATCCAGCTCGTCGCCTTCCGGCAGCGCGGCCTGCTGGGCCAGATACTGGGCCGTGCGCTGGGTGACGCCCACCACCTGATCCAGCGTTTCGTAGCGGTCCTTGGCAAAGTAGTTCTTGAACAGCACCCACTCGGAAGCGCCCATCAGCACGATGCCCAGCACCATGAGGGTGGACACCAGCGAGAAGAACGCGGTGGAAACACTTTTGCGCATTACTGACGCACCTCGAACTTATAGCCCACGCCCCACACGGTCTTCAGCTCCCACTTGTCGGAAGCCCCGGCCAGCTTTTCGCGCAGGCGCTTGACGTGCACGTCGATGGTGCGGCTGTCGCCGTAATACTCAAAGCCCCACACCTCGTCCAGCAGCTGGTCGCGGGTGTAAACGCGGTTCGGGTGGGAGGCCAGGCAGTTGAGCAGTTCCAGCTCCTTGGGGGGAGCCTCCACCACCTTGCCCTTCACCCGCAGCTCGTAGCTGTTCATATCCAGCCGCAGGTTGTCGAATTCAATGACGCCCTCGGTGCTCTCGGCCGCAGCCGTGGTGGTCTGGCAGCGGCGCAGCACCGCTTTGATGCGGGCCACCACTTCCTTGGCGTCAAAGGGCTTGACCATGTAGTCGTCGGCACCCAGCTCCAGGCCCAGCACTTTATCAAAGGTCTCGCCCTTGGCGGTGAGCATCATCACCGGGGTGTTGCCTGCCTTGCGGATGCGGCGGCACACTTCCAGGCCGTCCATGCGGGGCATCATCACGTCCAGCAGCACCATGTCGGGTTTGACCTGATTGAACTTCTCCAGGCCTTCCTCGCCGTCGTTGGCCACCGTGACCTGATAGCCCTCCTTGGTCAGGTACAGCCGCAGCAGTTCGCAGATGTTGGTATCGTCGTCCACGACGAGGATCTTTTCGTTCGCCATAATGGTTTCCTCCCGTTTTTATGTCTGAATGCCCGCGCGCGGGCAAAACTGGCAATGGTCTCCACTTTTTATTATACGGGAGAGTTATGACAAAATAAAGAAGGATTTGTATGAATTTTTTGCCGTCGGCCTCCCATTTTCATCTTTGCATCAAAAAAGCGCCCCTGCGCAGCAGGGCAAAGCCCTCCATCACAGGATCGCTTTTTATACATTATTTTTTAGCTCATACTTGTTAGAGATGCATAATAATGCATCTGTGCTGCCTGAAGGAGCGTGTTGTTGTTGTCAACCGATATGGACGCCCACTCTTGCGAGCTTGCCTGATAGTATACGTCCGTCAGATTTTTACAGCCAGAGAAGCAATCCGTCTGGATCGTCCGCAGAGTGCTCGGAATGTAAACCGCCCTTAAGTTGACGCATACGTTTTTGTAGGTTCCCGGAATGATCAGTTTTGTAATTTTTCCACCAAGACCTCCATTCAGGCCCACGATTGTTCTTCCAGACCATTCTGTCGGTAGGGTCAGCTCGCCCGTAGGCTGACTTCCCGCAGCATCATATCCTGTCAGCACAGCTGTTCCGTCCCGATTGTCAGAGATTTTCCAGATAATCTTTGTCGAAAGGTTCCCGGACGATGCTTCCGAAGAACTTGATGCCGGGTTCGACGATGCCGACGAACTGCTTCCGGGTTCCGACGGCGTCGGCTGATGATCGGAAGGCGCCGGCGTACCGGCTCCACCGCCACAGCCAGCCAAAACACTGTTCAGCGATGCCGCAAGTGCTGCCGTGCCTGCCAGCTTTAAAAATTTGCGGCGTTCCATCTTTTTCATTGTTGCATTCCTCCCGTTGCATTTCTGAGGTCTCAATAATTCCGAATGTTTGATACCCATTCGGTTATCATATGTTCAGAATACCATCTTTTCGCGGTACTGTCAAGATATCCATTCAGATATCAGGAGGAAGACTTTATGGCATACTACCGCCGCATCCGCGACCTGCGCGAGGACCACGACCTGACCCAGCGCCAGCTTGCTGCCATCCTGCATATGCCGCAGCCGCAGTACAACCGCTATGAACAAGGCCTGCGCGATATCCCCACCGTCACCCTCGTTCAGCTGGCCGATCTTTACAAGACCTCGACCGATTATCTTCTGAACCGCACAGACGACCCCGCCCCGCCAAAATCCTTATAAAAAACAAACAGCCTTCCGCCGGCATCCATCGTCCGCGAAAGGCTGTTTTTCTGTTTGATTTCGTTCTCACTCAATCATCAGCCGGATGATCTCCTCGTTGGTTTCCTTCATGCCGTCCTTGCCCAGGCGGCCGATGCCTTTGATGGTGGTCTCGATGTCCTTCATCACAATGCCGTCGCCGCCCTTGAACTCCTGATGGCACTTATACATGTTGTAGCCCAGCAGCGCCGCGTCCACCGAGGAGGCGATCTTCGCCGCGCAGGAGGCCTTTGCGCCGTCGCAGACGATGCCGGACACGATGGCCAGTGCGTTGACCACCGTGTGGATGGCCGCTTCGTAGCCATCGCCGCAGAGGTAGACGATGCCTGCGCCCGCACCGGCACCGGCGCTGACGGCACCGCAGTAGGCCGACAGGGTGCCGATGCCGGTCTTTTCGTGGATGGCCACCAGGTTGGAGATGATGAGGGCGCGGTAGAGCTTCTCCTTGCCGCTGTGCAGCTCCTTGGCGTACTCGATGAGGGGCACCGAGCAGGTGATGCCCTGGTTGCCGCTGCCGGAGTTGATGATGACCGGCAACTCACAGCCGTTCATGCGGGCGTCGGAACCGGCGGCGGCCTTTGCTTTGGCCCGGTTGGAGACATCGTTGCCGTAAGTAGAGAGCAGCACCCGTCCGATGTTGGCACCGTAGTCGCCCAGAAGGCCTTCTTCCGCGATGGCGTTGTTGTAGCGGATCTGCCGCTCCAGCAGGTCGGCCACATCCCGCAGGTCGGCGGTCTCGGCAAACTCCCAGATATCCTTCATGTTCAGAAGACTGCGGTCCGCCCGGCTGCTCTCCTGCACCGCTTCGTCCGCCAGCGGCTTTTCGTAGAGCACCTTGCCGTCCTTTTCGATCAGGCAGATGTTGGTGTGGAAGTCCGCGATGCGCACCCGGGCGTAGTCCTGCCCGCAGCGCTCGGTGACGATGATATCGAACACATGGCCCTGTTCGATGTGCTCAATGGAGATGGGCACCGTCTGCAGGTAATCCCGGATGGCAGCCTGCTTGTCCGCACTGACCTCGGCGATGACCTCCAGCTCCTTCTCGGCGGAACCGGCGATGATGCCTGCGGCGGCCGCAGCTTCCATGCCCTTCAGGTGGCCGGTGTTGGGCACGATGACGCTTTTCACGTTCTTGATGATGCTGCCGCTCACCTGCAGCTGCACGCTCTCGGGCAGCACGCCCAGCACCTCGCGGGCCTTCGCGGCGGCATAGGCCAGCGCAATGGGCTCGGTGCAGCCCATTGCCGGGATGAGCTCCTCTTTCAAAATTCCCACATACGCCTGATAGCGCGGGTCGCTGCGTTCCATATCCTTCCCAGCCTTTCCTGTTATTTTAATATTTACCAATAGGGATAGTATACTATAGAACCTGCCCGATGTAAAATGGTTTGTTTTTGCCCGGCGGGCCGCCCGCGCGGAAAAGCCCTTGCGCTCGCTGTTTTCTTCGCGTATAATGATAGATGTATTTTTATGCCCTTTCCGGGCAGAGCGTGTATCAGAAAAACGTGTAAGGAGCGTATTTTATATGAAACTCGGTATCGTGGGACTTCCCAACGTCGGCAAGTCCACTCTGTTCAATGCCATCACTTCCACCAAGAATGCGGAAGCTGCCAACTACCCCTTCTGTACCATCGAGCCCAACAGCGGCATCGTGGCCGTGCCGGACAAGCGCCTGGACAAGCTGGCCGAGATCTGGCAGACCAACAAAAAGACCCCCGCTATCGTGGAGTTCGTGGACATTGCAGGTCTGGTAAAGGGTGCCAGCCAGGGCGCAGGCCTGGGCAATAAGTTCCTGGGCCACATCCGCGAGTGCGACGCCATCGTGCACGTGGTGCGCTGCTTTGACGACGACAACATCATCCATGTGGTGGAGGATGTCTCCAAGGCCGAGGCTGTGGACCCCATCGCCGACATCGACGCCATCGACTATGAGCTGATCCTCTCCGACCTGGAAGTGGTGCAGAACCGTGCAGGCCGCATGGCAAAGGCCGCCAAGAGCGGCAACAACAAGGGCGCTGCCGCCGAGGCCGCCTGGCTGCAGAAGCTGGCCGACCACCTGAGCACCGGCAAGCCCGCCCGCAGCTTTGACTTTGATGAGAGCGACACCGAGCAGCAGACCGTGCTGCACGAGATGGGCCTGCTGAGCGCAAAGCCGGTGCTGTACGCCTGCAACGTGGGCGAGGACGACCTGATGGAGGGCATCGAGAATAACAAGTATGTCCCGCTGGTGGCCGCCCGCGCCAAGGAGGAGGGCGCACGCTATATCCCCATCTGCGCCAAGACCGAGGAAGACATTGCCGATTACTCCCCCGAGGAAAAGAAGGAGTTCCTGGCCGAGATGGGCATCGAAGCCAGCGGTCTGGACAACCTCATCACTGCCAGCTATGACCTGCTGGGCCTGATCTCCTTCCTGACCGACGGCAAGAAGGAGTGCCGCGCCTGGACCATCCGCAAGGGCACCAAGGCTCCGCAGGCAGCCGGTAAGATCCACAGCGATTTCGAGCGCGGCTTCATCCGTGCCAGCGTCATCGGTTACAGCGACCTGGAAGCCAACAACTTTGACTATGCCGCCGTCAAGGCCAAGGGCCTGCAGCGCACCGAAGGCAAGGAGTACGTCGTCAACGACGGTGATGTGATCGAGTTCCTGTTCAATGTGTAAGGAGTTTCCTATGATTTTCGGTATTATGGGCGCAATGCCCGATGAAGTCGATCAGCTGTGTGCAAAGCTGGAAAATGTCACCTTGGAGCCCTACGGCGGCGTGGAGTACCACAAGGGCACGCTGGCAGGCAAGCAGGTGGTGGTGTGCTGCGCCGGTATGGGCAAGGCCAACGCCGCCGCCACCACGCAGGTGCTCATCACCAAATTTGGTGCCGAGAAGATCATCTTCTCCGGCATCGCCGGCAACATGACCAGCAAGATCGGCATCGGCGACGTGGTCATCGGCAAGACCGTGCTGTACCACGACGCCCAGCTGGACATGATCTGCCAGAACCCGCCGTTCCTCAAGGAGTACACCGGCGACCCGGCGCTGATCGCCGCCGCCGAAAAGGCCTGCGCCGACGCGGGTGTGAAGGCGCTGGTGGGCAAGATCGCCACCGGCGACCTGTTCGTGGGCGACAGCGAGACCAAAGCCGCCATCGAGGCCAAGTGTGCCCCCGACTGCGTGGAGATGGAAGGTGCCGCCGTGAGCCAGATCGCCGCCAAGAACGGCGTGCCCTGCGTCATCCTGCGCGCCATGAGCGACAACGCCGACGAGGACGGCCACGAAGTGCTGGTGGTGAAGAAATTCAGCATCGCGGAGTATGTGGCCACCGCGACGAAGATCGTGGCTGCTATGGTGGAGAGCCTGTAAAAAACGATGTACCTGCGGTATGATGTCTGCTGCCGCAGATGATGTTTTGCTTTGCAAAATGATGTGCCGCTTCTGCGGCAATAAAGCCGCCTGTCAGGTATCACTGCCTGACAGGCGGCTTCGTTTTCTCATGCGCCGCAGCGCACATCATTCCATCATTTTTCCGTGAAAAACATCATGATCCTGCAAAGGATCACATCATTACAAAAACTGTTCCAGCTTTACCCGGCTGTCCTCCTGAAAGTCCTGCAGGCGCTGCACAAGGCGCTTGGTGCCCGGGGCGGCGTTGGGGTAGTCCTTCTGGGCCTTTACGCAGTCCACCACGCCCATGCCGCTGCCCTGGGTGAGCATCTCGGCCAGGTTGCGGGTAGATTTGTCGGTCAGGGTCTTCATGCTGATGCCCATTTTGGTGTTGAATTTTGCCATGGCGCTCTGGCCCTGGGCGGTGCCGCCGCAGGCCTCGATGGCGGTGTGGGCTTCCTGATTGAGCTGGTGGTATACGTTGCGCTGGCGCAGCAGCTCGGCCTTGAACTGCACATCGTCGGTCATGGGCACGATCTGCTCCAGCGTGTTCTTGCCCATCTCGGTGTTCTGCACCACAGCTTCCAAAAGGTTCAGGTTGTCGTTTTTCTGATTTTCCATACAAAAAATCCCCCTTCTGGCTTTAGCTTGTGCCGGAAGGGGGATTTTATTCTGTCATTCAGTGTTCCCGGATGCAGTCGCCGCCGACGGCCTGGGCCGCCCGCAGGCGTTCGTCGCATTTTTCGTACAGTGTCTGCCAGTTTTTGGCCTGCACATCCTCCAGCCCGGCCACGCCGCAGCTCAGAGTGAAGGGCACCCGGTGCATCATGCCCACCGTGGTGATGCAGGCGTGAGGCATCTGCTCGTAGAGCAGGCGCATCTCGTCGGCCAGCTGCTTTGCGTCGGCGTCCAGGCTGCCCACCACAAAGATGCTGCCGGTCAGGCGGCAGACGATGCGGGCAGCGGGGGTGTCGAAGCTCTTTTTCCACTGGTTGCCCACGAAGCAGTGCAGCTGGTCCATCACGGGCTGGCCGTAGGTGTCCCGCAGCTTCTGGCCGTTGTCAATGGACACCAGCGCCACGGCGGCCTTGCGGCCCTCGGCGGCGCACTGCTCCAGCTTGGCGGCAAACACGGTCTCCAGATAGCGGCGGTTGTACACGCCGGTGAGGAAGTCGTGGCTCATATCCTCGCGGCACAGCTCCCGCTCCCGGGGGGTCATACGCTCCTCGGGCAGGACATTGCCCGCCAGCGGGGCCGCCATCTGCAGTTCAAAGCACTTGCCGTCGGCTTCCACCTGGCGGCGCAGCACGCAGTCCACCCGGCCGTTGCGCAGCTCGTAATCCACACGCAGGCCGTCGTCCTGCCAGCCGTCACCCGGCTGTTCTTCGGTCAGGGTAACCGTTTCAAAGGCCGCCTGTGCCGTCTGTGCCAGACTGCGCAGGTCCTGCTCGGTCCATTCTTTTTTCATAATTTTTCCCCATCATCTGCGCACACAGCACTCCCATACGCTGTGTGCCATTTCCAGTTTCCCGCATCACTTCGGGAAACGCTCTGCTCATTATACCGCAAATTCCTCTGCCATTCCGTTGCAGCGGTCATGCCCTGCCGGACAGCAAATAAAAAACGGTATAATGCCGCCTTGCTTTAGCGACATTATACCATTGCATCGAACCGTTTACCAGCAAAACGCACAAATTTTTGCCGGAGTTTTCACATTTTCGTCAGATTGTCGAACATCTTCCGCTTCCAGCCTTCGGATTATACGCGGCAATACACACTGCATTCGTCGGCAATGGTTTTTGCCAGTGCCTTGGTGTCAAAGCCGGAGGCCGCACGCCAGGCCCAGTTGCCGCCCAGGCGGCCCGGGGTGTTCAGGTGTGCTTCCGCGCCCAGACCCAGCCAGTCGTACATGGGGATGATGGCCCGGTCAGCCACCGACCCCAGCGCTGCGCGCAGCAGAGCGATGCGGACATCATCGGTCCGGATGGCCGCCAGCTCCTTTGCGGTGGGCTTTACGCCGGTCAGGTGCAGGTAAGCGGCAGCGGCAGCCTTTTCCTTTTCGGAAGCGCCGTTCTCCCACCAGTCGGTCAGGGTGGTGTTATCGTGGGTGCCGGGATACACTACGCTGTTCTTGACGTGGTTGTGGGGCAGATACTCGCTGTCCCCACCGCTGAAGGCGAACTGCAGCACCTTCATGCCCGGGAAGGTGCTGTCGGCCAGCAGCTTTCGCACACTGGGGAACAGTTCGCCCAAGTCCTCGGCAATGATGGGCAGCTTGCCAAGGGCAGCTTCCAGCGCATCGAACAGCTCCATGCCGGGGCCGTTCTCCCACTTGCCGGTGCGGGCGGTGGTGCTGTCCGCCGGAATGGCCCAATAGGTATCGAAGCCGCGGAAGTGGTCGATGCGCAGCAGGTCGTAGATGCCCAGTGCGTGGCGCACCCGGCGCACCCACCACGCGTAGCCAGTCTTTTTGTGGTAGGCCCAGTTGTACAGCGGGTTGCCCCACAGCTGACCGTCGGCAGAGAAGTAATCCGGCGGGCAGCCCGCCACACGGGCAAAGCCGCCGTCGGCATCCAGCTCAAACAGCGCGCCGCCCACCCATGCATCCACCGAGTCGGCAGAGACGTAGATGGGGATATCGCCCAAAATCTTTACGCCCTTTTCGTTGGCATAGGCCTTCACGGCCTGCCACTGGGTGGCGAACTTGTACTGCACAAATTTCCAGAAGCCGATCTCCTCCGCGTTTTCGGCGGCAAAGGCGGCAAGGGCCTTCCTGTCGCGCAGACGGTAGGGCTTGTCCCACTCCACCCAGTTCTTCATGCCGTTGGCCACTTTCAGGGCCATGTACAGGGCGTAGTCGTCCAGCCATTCCTCATTGGCGAGGGTAAAGGCATAATAATCATCCGGGAAGTAATAGCTGCAGCCGTGCAGCCCGGTGCACTGCTTGCGCCATGCGGCGTAGGCGGTGCGCAGGACTTTAAAGCGGCTCACATACAAAGTGCCGTAGTCCACCTCTTTGGGGTCTGTGCCCCATTTTTCGGCCTTGAGCTGGGCGGCGGTGAGCAGGCCTTCTTCCTTCAAAGCGTCGAGGTCGATAAAATAGGGGTTGCCCGCAAAGGCCGAGCAGCTCTGATAGGGGCTGTCACCGTAGCCGGTGGGACTGAGCGGCAGGATCTGCCAGATCTTCTGGCCCGCTTGTGCCAGAAAATCCACAAACTTGAATGCTTCCTTGCCAAAGCAGCCAATACCGTAAGGGCCGGGCAGGCTGGACACCGGCATCAGGATTCCACTTTCACGCATGCTATTACCTTCCTCATTTTTAACATTTTATGGGAATATCGTTGTTTCTTATCATAACATATCCGCAGACTATTTTCCACAGGCAAAAAACGTGGTATACTGAAAAAGATGACGCTTTGAACTCCCTCAGTCAAAACCTGACGGTTTTGACAGCTCCCTCGGGGAGGGAGCCTCTGGCGCGCCCGCAAGCTTTTCGCTTTAGCCGGGAAGTTCCTACTTGCCGCAAGCGTGCAGGGACGCTCCGCTGGGCCAGAGGCAGGGAGGGGTGTTCCGACTCCCCCCTCCCTACCTCTGGACTCCACCCACCCCGCAACGGGCCAAGGGCTACTCGCCCTTGACAATCCTAAAGCAGAAGTCGAAGCACAAAAAAGCTAGCGCTGCGCCAGTCGGCGCTATCGCTTTAACGCTTTTTTCGCTTCTCCATTTAAAGCCCCTCAGTCGCTGCGCGACAGCTCCCCCCGGGGGAGCAAGCGCTCGCCCGCAGCGCCGCGCTTTCGTAGAAAGCGGCACTGCAAATGCAGTTTGGGGTCACGACCCCACCCGTGAAAATGCGTTTGGAGCGGCCCGCAGGCCGCGACAAACGCGAAATTAAAAATAATTTTTCCGCTGAATATGCCCAGAGCACAAGCGGAGGGCATTTTCAATCGTTCTATCTACAGGAGGTACTCGCGCTATGCAGCGCACTGAAAAATATTTTGAACGCGACGCCTTCCGCACCGAGGGCGAAGGCCATATCCTCGCCGCCGAAGCCGACACCAAGACCGGCGGCGGGCGCATCGCGCTGGACGGCACGGTGTTTTACCCCGAGGGCGGCGGCCAGCCCGCCGACCGGGGCACCCTGACCCTGCCGGACGGCACCGTGCTGAACGTGACCGATGTGCACGAGCATGACGGCATCATCTGGCACAGCGTGGATGCTCTGCCGGAAAGCGCGGTGCCCGGCACCGCCGTCACCGGCCGCATCGACTGGGAATGGCGGTTCGACAAAATGCAGCAGCACACCGGCGAGCACATCCTTTCCGGCATCCTGCACCAGATGTTCGGGGCCGAGAATGTGGGCTTCCACATCGGGGCCGAAGCCGTGCGCATGGACACCAGTGTGCCCATCCCGCCCGAGGGCCTGCAGGCAGCGGAACTTGCCGCCAACCGCATCATCTGGCAGAATGTGCCGGTGGTCATCACCTACCCGACCCGGGAGGAGCTGGCCCAGATGACCTACCGCTCCAAAAAGGAGATCGAGGGCCAAGTGCGCATCGTGACCATCCCGGGCGCGGACGTGTGCGCCTGCTGCGGCACCCACACCGCCACATCCGGGCAGGTGGGCCAGATCAAAATTCTGGCATCCGAGAACTACAAGGGCGGCGTGCGGCTGAGCGTGGTGTGCGGGCAGCGGGCACTGCTGGCCGCGCAGGCCATGCGCGCCCGGCAGGCCGATATCGGCGCGCTGCTCTCGGCCAAGGCCGACCAGACCGCTGTGGCCGTGCATCGTGTCTACGACGAGTATACTGCTCTCAAGTTTACACATTTTGGCATGTGTGCCCAGCTGTTTGACGCCCTTGCCCAGCTGGTAAACCCCGGTGAGGATGCCATCCGCACCGTGCCGGGCCTTGACCCGGACGGCCTGCACCGGCTGGCGGTGCGCCTGACCGAAGCCACCACCGGCCTGTGTGCCGCGCTGACGCCCACCGAAAAGGGCACCGGCTACTGCATCGCGCAGGCCGACGGCGACGTGCGCGCCCTGACCAAAGCCCTGAATGCCGCCCTGAACGGACGCGGCGGCGGCAAGCCCGGCATCTGTCAGGGCAGCTGCGCCGCTGCACCGGAACAGGTGGAGGAATTTTTAAGAAAGACGAAATAACTCCTTCCGTCATCGCTGCTCGATGCCACTGCTCCCCTTTTTGTCACTCGCGTGACATCTGTTCCTCTCTTTGTCACCTGCAGTGACATTTCTCCCCGGCGCGGGGAGAATCTGTCCCGACCGGGGGAAGTCTTTCCTCTCAGGGGGCTTCTATTGCAAAACCGAATAGCTTTCCCTCTTATGGTCAAAAAGCTCCCCCTTTCGGGGGAGCTGCCGAGCGAATGCGAGGCTGAGAGGGTTCACAACATCAAGGAGAACAACAAACTATGAGAATGCGTTTCAAACCCTATGCCCACGACGAGCTGATGGCAGCCGACTTCCATGTGCACGAGCCGCTGATCTGGGGCGGCAGGTGGCACGCCCAGTACGCCCGCCCGGAGCAGCCCTTCGTGCTGGAGCTGGGCTGCGGCAAAGGCGGCTTCATCTCCCAGCTGGCCTGCGCCCACCCGGAGAACAACTACCTCGGCATCGACATCACCGACAAGGTGCTCATCCTCGCCAAGCGCAAGATCGAAGCCGCCTATCAAGCCGCGAACCGCCCCATCGACAACGTCAAGATCATGAGCACCGACATCGAGCGCATCAAGGGCGTCATCACCGCCGAGGACGAAGTCAGCCGCATCTACATCAACTTCTGCAACCCGTGGAGCAAGAACGGCTCCTCCCACAAGCACCGCCTCACCTACCCGCGCCAGCTCATCAACTACCGCGAGTTTTTGAAGGACGGCGGCGAAATTTATTTCAAGACCGACGACGACGACCTGTTCCGCGACAGTCTGGAGTACTTCCCCGCTTCCGGCTACGACATCGAGTGGATGACCTTTGACCTGCACGAGAACGAGCCGGCGTGGAACATCCGCACCGAGCACGAAGGCATGTTCACCGAAATGGGCATCAAGATCAAGGCCCTGATCGCCCGCAAGAACCCGGACCCCGCCAGCGTGACCTGGATCGAACCCAAGGTGCTCAAGCGGCAGGCCCGCGAAGCCGCCGAGGCTGCCGCCAAAGCCGCACAGGAAGGCGAAGCCCATGAATGACCCCTGCGAAGTCTGCCTGAACAACGTGCAGGACGAATACGGCAGCTATTACTGCGCCGAGGGCGGCTCCCTGGACGAGGACGAGATGGCACGCTATCTCTCCCACGCAACCGCCGCCTGCCCGTTCTTTGAACCGGGCGATGAATACAAAATTGTAAACAAGCAGATCTGACAAAAGCAGTCATCCCGCCCTCTCAGTCTCGCTTCGCTCGACAGCTCTCCCGAAGGGAGAGGTGGCATTGCGTCAGCAATGACGGAGAAGGCGAGGAACTTAAAGTTGGAGGTATTTTATGCTTTCCTTTCTGACGGACACCGTGGTATTCGGTTTTTCGCTGTACCACATCCTGGCGTACTTCCTGATCTACTCCTGCATCGGCTGGTGTCTGGAGGTCATCTACGCCGCCGCCACCACCGGCCAGCTGGTGAACCGCGGCTTTCTCAACGGCCCGGTGTGCCCCATCTACGGTTTTGGCATGATTTTGGTACTGTTCCTGCTCACCCCGCTGCAGGGCAGCATCCTGCTGCTGTACATCGGCGGCGTCATCCTGCCCAGCGCCCTGGAACTGGTGGGCGGCTGGCTGCTGTATAAGGTCTACCACACCCGCTGGTGGGACTACAGCGACTTCCCCTTCAACATCGGCGGCTACATCTGCCTGGAATTCTGCCTGCTGTGGGGCGTGGGCACGCTGGTGGTCATGCGCATCGTCCACCCGGTCATTGCCAGCTTTGTGGATATGATCCCGCCCTTCGCCGGGCTTGTGCTCATGTGCGTGCTCTACGCCGTGTATGCGGCCGATGTGGTGGTCACTGCCTTTGCGGCATCCGGCCTTTCCAAGACGCTGGACGCCATGGAACAGCTGGCAGACAGCATCCACGCCGTGAGCGACGCCATGACCCAGCTGCTGGGCATCACCACCCTGACTGCCGACCAGAAGCTGGACGAGCAGCGCCTGCAGCTCAAGCTGGCCGCCGCCGAGGCCCGCGACGCTGCGCCGGAAAAGCGCAGCCTGCGTGAGACCATGGCCGCCGTCCGCGCCAAGACCGACGAGGCCATGGACGCCGCCAAGCACGCTTCGGAGATCGCCAAGCTCAACGCGGCCGAAGCCGCCAAGGCTGCCCAGCTGGCCGCCAAGGGCACGGCCGAGCGCGCCGCCGAACTGCTGAAGCTGGAACAGCTGGCCGCAGAGCTGCAGGCCCGCAGCGACGAGATGCAGGCCCAACTGCTGCGCACGCCCCGCATCATCGGACCGCGCCGCATGATCCGCGCCTTCCCGGACCTGAAGCACGGCGTGAAAAACACCAGCCTGAAGTCGCTGCGCCAGCTCCTTGCCAAGAAAGACGAGGACCCGCAGGACACCGACAAACAGGCCTGACCCGCACGCAAAAAAGCAGCCGTTCCCCGGCCGGGGAACGGCTGCTTTTGATTTTTGCTGCTCTTACTGCCAGAGATCTTCCGGGTACTGGCCTTCGGCGGTCTTGCGGGCAATGGCCTGCACCACCAGCGGCTTATCCTCGCGGTAGGTCACGCCGTACCATTTATCGGTGCTGCGCAGCACCTGAATTTTTGCCTTGCCTTCTTCGATGAGTTCCGTCACCACAAGCGGCAGGAAATACTCGCACTTGAGCGGATTTTTCGGCAGGTTCTCGGTCAGCCAGCCTGCAAAGCGCTGCTCGGCTTCATCCAGGAAGCTGCGGCCGAAGCCCCACAGGTTCATGCTCACAGGCGTCTCGCCGGGCAGGTCGGTCCAGCTTGCGCCGCCATCCTCGGTGTAGTGCACGCCGCCCTCGTAAGTCTCGATGCGGGTGCGCTCGGTGACGCTGTGCAAAGTGCCATCGGGGTTGGTGACGCACACGCCGCGGGCCACGCTGCCGTTTTCGGACACGGTGTTTTTGAGCAGGTAGCTCACCATACAGTAGTCGTAGAAATCGCCGTCCTCGTGGGTGGACAGGTAATCGTACATCACCCGGAAGGCCTCGGGGCCGTAGTAGTCGTCGGCGTTGATGACCGCGAACGGACCGTCGATGAGGTCCTTTGCTGCCAGCACGGCGTGGCAGGTGCCCCAGGGCTTGACGCGCCCCTCCGGGATGGCAAAGCCTGCGGGCAGTTCGTCCAGCTGCTGGAAGGCGTATTTCACGTTCATAGCCTTGGACACGCGGTCGCCGATGGCGGCCTTGAACGCCGCCTCGATCTCATGCTTGATGACGAAGATCACCGTCTCAAAGCCTGCGCGGCGGGCGTCGTAGAGCGAATAGTCCACGATGACCTGGCCGTTCGGGCCCACCGGGTCGATCTGCTTCATGCCGCCGTAACGGCTGCCCATGCCGGCCGCCATGACCACCAGTACCGGTTTGTTCATATCAGGTTCCTCCCCTGTTCAAGCCGCAGATGCGGCAGAATGCTCTTTGGCTTATTATACTCCCGTTGCAGGGCGGGGGCAAGAGCATTCACCCGCTTTCTCAAAACGCGCAGCAAGGCGAGTGTGCCGGGTGAGAAGTCTCTTTCCTTTTGGCAAGGTAAAATTTCCAAAATATGCAATTTATTCTTGCGAAAGTATTGTTTTCAGCATGTAAATATTGTATACTGATAGCATCGACCGCAGGTTTTACCTGCCAAAAATCCGTTTTGAAGGAAAGTTTCGCTTTCCAATCCAACCAGGAAAGAGGTATTTTATCATGAATGAAGCCGTGACCAAGCGCTTTCTGCTGTACTTCCGCCTGATGCTGCTGGCGTGGATCCTCATTGCCAACGCCATCATCCACGTGACCGGCATGGAATACAGCTGGCTCATCTTCCTGAGCAATATCATGATGTTCACACTGGAAGGCGACGTGAAAGACCGCTTCTGGACGGTGGAGCTGGGCGGTCTGGTGGGCCTTGTCCTCACCGTCGTAGCCCTGCTGAGCATCACCGCGCTGACCCCGGTGCTGGGCGGCTTCTTCGGCTTCCTCATCCCGCTGGCCGTGGTGCTGTTCATCCTCATCATCCTGCACCCCTATGCCCCCAAGGTGCTGAATAACGTGGGCTTTGCCTACCTGACCGTGGCCTGCATCGACACCACCGCCCTGGCCACCCACCTGCCCCAGTTCTTCATCACCTTCATCGTGGGTTCCGTCATCTTCAACGGCGTCTGCGTGCTGCTGATGAAGCCCGCCAAGGCCCTGGCCGTCAAGAGCGTCCAGAAGGAAAACGCATAATTTCCTGCCCCTTTACAGAACATATAGCAACAGGAAAGGCCCCGTTCCGATCGGAACAGGGCCTTTCCTGTTTTTCGTCTATTTTACAAGCTTCTGCTTACAGGCTGCGGCTGCGGATCTCGGCAGTCACCTTTGCGATGAATGCATCCAGTTCCATCGTGGTGGTCTCGCCCTTGCGGTCACGCACGGAGACATTGCCTGCCTCGGCCTCCTTGGCACCCAGAACCAGCATATAAGGCACGCGGTCCACCTGCTGTGCAGCACGGATCTTGTAGCCGATCTTCTGGTTGTCGTCGTCCAGCACCACGCGGACGCCGGCCTCGGCCAGCTTCTCGGTCACGCCCTGGGCGTAGTCCAGGGTCTTTTCGGAAACCGGCAGCACCTTGACCTGGGTGGGAGCCAGCCAGGTGGGGAACTTGCCCTTGGTCTCCTCGATCAGGTAGGCCATGAAGCGGTCCAGAGAGCCCAGGATGGCGCGGTGCAGCACCACGGGGGTCTTCTCGGTGCCGTCCTTGTCCACATAGGTCAGGTGGAACTTGGCGGGCAGGCAGAAGTCCAGCTGGCAGGTGGACAGGGTGTACTCCGCACCCACAGCGGGCTTGACGTTCACGTCCAGCTTGGGGCCGTAGAAGGCAGCCTCGCCGATCTCCTCGGTGAAGTGGATGCCCAGCTCGGTCAGCACTTCGCGCAGGGCCTGCTCTGCATGGTTCCACATGGCATCATCGTCGTGGTACTTCTTCTTATCGGCAGGATCACGCAGGCTCAGCACGCAGCGGTAATCGGTAATGTTGAAGTCCTTGTACACCTCAAAGATCAGGTCGCACACATTTGCGACCTCGCTCTTGATCTGCTCCGGGGTGCAGAACAGGTGGGCATCGTTCTGGCAGAAGTGACGGCCGCGCTCGATGCCCTTCAGGGTGCCGGAGGACTCGTAACGGAAGTCGTGTGCGATCTCACCGATGCGCATGGGCAGGTCACGGTAGGAGTGGGGACGGTTTGCGTAGATCATCATGTGGTGGGGGCAGTTCATCGGGCGCAGAACATAGCTCTCGCCCTCCATCTCCATGGCGGGGAACATGTTCTCACGGTAGTGATCCCAGTGACCGGAGGTCTTATACAGGTTCACAGTGCCGATGCAGGGAGTCATCACGTGCAGGTAGCCGCGTGCACGCTCCTTCTCCTTGATATAGTTCTCCAGCTCCTGCCAGACGGTGTAGCCTGCGGGCAGGAACATGGGCAGGCCGCGGCCCACCAGATCATCGGTCATGAACAGGCCCATCTCCTTGCCGATCTTGCGGTGATCGCGCTCACGGGCCTCCTGCTGCTCCTTCTCCCATGCGTCCAGCTCTTCCTGATTGCGGAAAGCCACGCCGTTGATACGGGTGAGCATCTTGTTTTCCTTGTCGTTCTTCCAGTAAGCGCCGGACTGCTGGGTGATCTTGAAGGCCTTCAGCGCCTTGGTGTAGGTCAGGTGGGGTCCGATGCACATATCCACGTACTCGCCCTGCTGGAAGAAGCTGAACTCGGTCTCATCGGCCAGGTCAGCCATGTGCTCGATCTTGTAGTTCTCCTTGCGCTCCTCCATCAGCTTGACGGCCTCGGCGCGGGGCAGGATGAAGGGCTTGATGGGCAGATTCTCCTTGACGATCTTGCGCATCTCTTTTTCAATGTTGGCAAGGTCTTCGTCGGAGAGCTTGGTGTCGCCCAGATCGACATCGTAGTAGAAGCCGTTCTCGGTGGCAGGGCCAAAGGCGAAATCAGCCTGCGGGTACAGGCGCTTGATGGCCTGTGCCATGATGTGGGCTGCGGTGTGGCGGATGACGTGCAGTTCCTGGTCCTGCGGGCACTCGTCCACATGGCCGTCCTTATAGATGATCTTCATGGTGTTTGCTCCTTTGACAAGATAAAATAAAAAACAAAAAAGACGCTTCACCCCGCACCAATAACGGGATGAAGCGCCTGATAAAATCATCAACAGCGTTCCACGGTTCCACCCGAATTGCGCGCCTTTTCTAAAAGGTACGCCGCTCGCTGCGCTGTAACGGGCACGCCCGGCAGAGGTTCGCCTCTGCACTCTGCGGTGGTAGAAGCCGGGGCCATGGCAGGCTGCTTGCAGCACCCGGAAACGGGGCAGCCCTCTCTGCGGCATGGGGTACGGAGCTTCGGTTTGTCCGCATCAACATTTTCAACAGGATGAAACTACGCTGATTGTAGCACGCCGGTGCGAAAAAATCAAGGGATAGATGCTGGAAAAATGATTTTTCTGCGCTGAACGGTTTTTTATACGCCAAAAGCCCCGCTTCTTTGTGCGCAGAAGCGGGGCCTTTGATTTGGTTGCCAGTTTGAGATTTCGGATCAGAAAAAAGGAAAAAGGAGAACAAATCTATTTGTCACACCACAGGGCAGGAACCGGTGTCGGGCCGGTGCACCTGCACTGCAGCAGGACAGCTGTTAGAGCCGTGGAGCGTTACTCCACATCCTGCAGGGCGGCGAAGTCTTCCTCGCCGGTGCGGATCTTGACCACACGGGTCACGTTGTAGACAAAGATCTTGCCGTCGCCGATGTGGCCGGTGTACAGGGCCTTCTTGGCGGCCTCCACCACAGCGTCCACGCTGATCTTGGAGACGATGACCTCCACCTTGATCTTGGGCAGCAGGGTGCTGTCCACGGGCACGCCGCGGTACTTTTCAGAAGTGCCCTTCTGGATGCCGCAGCCCATCACCTGAGTAACGGTCATGCCGGTGACGCCCAGATCGTTGAGGGCAGTCTTGAGCTGATCGAACTTGGACAGCTTTGCAATGATGGACACCTTGTGCATACCGGTGTCGTACACGCCATCGTGGATGACGGGCGAAGGCTCACGCACCACAGGCACTGCGGCGCTGATCTGGCGGTCGGTGGCCTTGGTCACATCGTCCTCGCCGAGGTCGGTGTTCTCGTTGGGCACCATGGCGGCAGAGTTTGCGTCGGAGATGGAGAAGCCAGCGTAAGCGGATGCCAGACCGTGCTCGTGGATATCCAGACCGTCGATCTCCACCTCGGCCGGAACGCGCAGGCCGATGAACTTATCAATGAGCTTGAAGATGATGAACATCACGATGACAACGTACAGGTCCACGCAGACCAGACCCAGCAGCTGGGTGCCCAGCTGCGCCAGGCCGCCGCCGTAGAACAGGCCGGCGTGCTCGGTGTTGGCACCGGTGGAGAACAGGCCCACGGCGATGGTGCCCCACACGCCGTTTGCAAAGTGGACGGAGACCGCACCAACGGGGTCATCCACCTTGGCGATGTTGTCGAAGAACTCAACGCTCAGCACAACGAGGAAACCGGCCACCAGACCGATGAAGAAAGCGCCGAAGGGCGAAACGGTGTCGCAGCCTGCGGTGATGGCCACCAGACCCGCCAGAGAACCGTTCAGGGTCATGGAGACATCGGGTTTGCCGTAGCGCACCCAGGTGAAGATCATGGTCACGCAGGTGGCAACGGCTGCGGCGAGGTTCGTGTTGAAGCAGACCAGACCGGTCAGGGTCATGGTGGCGTCGGTGGACAGGCTCAGGGAAGAACCGCCGTTGAAGCCGAACCAGCAGAACCACAGGATGAACACGCCCAGTGCACCGGCGGTCAGGTTGTGGCCGGGGATGGCATGGGGCTTGCCGTTCTTGTCGTACTTGCCAATGCGGGGGCCCAGCATCCAGGCACCCAGCAGGGCGATGACGCCGCCCACGTTGTGCACGGCTGCGGAACCGGCAAAGTCATGGAAGCCCATGCTCTGCAGCCAGCCGCCGCCCCACATCCAGTGGCCGCAGATGGGATAAACCACCAGCGAGATGGCTGCGGAATAAACACAGTAAGCCTTGAAGTTGGTGCGCTCTGCCATGGAGCCGGAGACGATGGTGGCGGCCGTTGCGCAGAACACGGTCTGGAACACGATGTAGACCCACAGCGGGATATCCAGACCCAGATGGCTGTAGTCGCCCTGGATGAACGGGTCGAAGCCGCCGATCAGAGCGCCGGTGCCGCCGAACATCAGGCCAAAGCCGATGAGCCAGTAGCACGGGGTGCCGATGCAGAAGTCCATCATGTTCTTCATCAGAATATTGCCGGTGTTCTTCGCACGGGTAAAACCGGCTTCACACAAGGCGAAGCCCGCCTGCATGAAGTAGACGAGGAACGCTCCCACGAGCGTCCAACAGGTGTTGACGGAGCTGAACATAACTTTCTAACCTCCCCACGATGTGTTGCCGCAAAGCACCAGAACCCTGCAGCGCGTGCCGCGCTCCTCATGCCGATCGCACGCAGGAGCGTTGTTTTCACCGTTCAGAAGGCCCTCTATTCCTCCCGAGCGGCAATATCCCCGGAAACACAAAAGGCGCTGGCGGAATTGCTTCCGTCAGCGCCTTTGCTTTCGATGGCACGAGTATAGTCTCTTTGTGCAACCCTGTCAAGAGTTCACGTTAAGGTTTTACGTTTTTCACAACACAGGGAAAGTGGACCGGGCAAAAGTTTGGCAAAACTTTGTGAGTCATTCTTTTTCTTCGCCCGCGTCATTTTCCTCTTTTTTGCGGCCGGAGCGGTGGCCGCCCTGCATTTCCCAGTGCAGCATCAGGCTCATCATGGCGCGCAGCGCGAAGGTGGCCGCCAGCGGGATGACCGATTCCAGATTTTGCAGCAGGAAGGTCTTGGCGATCTCGGCCGACATCAGAAATTCCAGCGCGGTGGTCAGGCCGCTGCTCATCTCATGATGGAAGTCGTGGTGATCGTGGAAAAAGGTGGCGCGCACATAGTGGTAGGTCGCCTTGGCAAGGCTGGTGATGATGATGAACAGGCCGATCACTTCGGCAAGGCCCGCGATCATCGGCACCGCCGTCTCCAGAAACATTTCCAGCCCGTGGGTGGCGCCTGCGTTCAGATGATAAAGCCATTCCATGGTGTCATCCCCCGCGCTTTACAGCAGGGTCTTGATGTAAGCGGCCAACGCATCGTCCTTGCAGGAAGCAAAGAACAGCTCGCTGAACTTCTCACCGGCAACGGCACCCTTCACCAGGTCCTGATCGATGCCCTGCAGGATCTCCACCAGCGGCTTGAAGGCCACGGCGCGCACGCCGTCCAGGATCTTCTTGTTGCGCTGCTCGGGCTCCACGCGCTCCTTGGGGTAGCCCTGGCCGTGGCCGAAGCCGAACAGCTTCTCGAAGCAGTACTCAAGGTTCAGCTCGCCGCCCCAGCCGAAGCCCTTGGCAAAGGGCATGGCAACGGCGTTGCCGTCGTTGACGTGGGCAAAGGTGTAGGCATCCACGGGGTCTTCCACATGGCCGCAGATGACGCCGGGGAAGCTGTTCAGGGCCAGCATGGCACCCTCGCCGGTTCCGCAGCCGGTGATGACGTAATCGGCTGCGCCGCTGTTCAGCAGGATGGCAGCCAGAATGCCGCACTGGACATAGGTCAGCTGTGCCTTGTCGTCGGCTGCGTACATGCCGTAGTTGACCACCTCGTGGCCCATGGGCTCCACGACCTTCTTCAGGGCAGCCTCGATGATGCCGTTCTTGGCGGCCTGGCTGTTCTCGTTGATGAGTGCGATCTTCATAACAGTGAATCTCCTTCTTATTTTTACTTCCTGCGCAGGGCAGGCATCAGACAAAGTCTTCCCGCATGGGGGTGAAGAAATCCAGCATCACGCCGCCTTCCAGGCAGACGCAGCCGTGCATGACGCCGTTCTGCTTGAGCAGGGTGTCGCCGGGGCCCACCTCGCGGGTCTCGTCCCCGATGGTGAAGCGGTAGCGGCCGGAGACGATGTAGGTGATCTGGGTGTGGGGATGGCAGTGCATGGCACCTACACCGCCGGTCTCAAAGGTGTTTTCCACGCACATGGCGTCCTTGCTGTAGGCCAGCACCCGGCGCTTGACGCCTTTGCCGCAGACTTCGGGCTCGATCTCGGCATGGGGGACCCACGCCGCGTCCTTATGCTGTTTTTCCATTATAGCATAACATCCTTTCGCATACAAATACAAAAAGCGGCAGCCAGCAGGCCAGGCCTGCCCGGCTGCCGCCGCGCTCATTGATTCAGGCTTTTCTGCGGGAGCGCCCTCAGCAATTACTGGGGCTGCTTGCCGATGTAAGCCAGGATGCCGCCGTCAACGTACAGGATCAGGCCGTTGACAAAGTCAGAAGCGGCAGATGCCAGGAAGACAGCGGGTCCGCCCAGATCCTCGGCCTCGCCCCAGCGGCCTGCGGGGGTCTTGGCAACGATGAACTGGTCGAAGGGATGACGGCTGCCGTCGGGCTGGATCTCGCGCAGGGGTGCGGTCTGCGGGGTAGCAATGTAGCCGGGTCCGATGCCGTTGCACTGGATGTTGTAGGCGCCGTACTCGGAAGCGATGTTCTTGGTGAGCATCTTCAGGCCGCCCTTGGCAGCAGCGTAAGCGGAGACGGTCTCACGGCCCAGCTCGCTCATCATGGAGCAGATGTTGATGATCTTGCCGCCGCCCTGAGCGATCATATCGGGGATGACAGCCTTTGCCACGATGAAGGGAGCGTTCAGGTCCACGTCGATGACCTGACGGAACTGGGCAGCGCTCATCTCGGTCATGGGGATGCGCTTGATGATGCCGGCGTTGTTGACCAGAATGTTGATGTGGCCGACTTCCTCGGTGATCTTTGCCACCAGAGCATTGACAGCGTCCTCATCGGTCACGTCGCAGACGTAGCCGTGTGCCTTGATGCCGGCTTCCTCATAAGCAGCCAGGCCCTTATCGACCAGCTCCTGCTTGATGTCGTTGAAGACGATGGTCGCACCGTTAGCGGCCATAGCCTTTGCAATAGCCATGCCGATGCCGTAGGATGCGCCGGTGATCAGAGCCACCTTGCCGGTCAGGTCAAAAGATTTGGGAGTGCACTGTGCCATAAATAAGTCCTCCAATCAAATTGTTCTTTCAGCGGGGGAAGATCTCCCCGTTCAGCTTTGCAGGGCGCGGCAGACGCCGAAGCGTGGCCGCACCTCTCTTGTATACTAGACTAACATTCTTTTCCGGCGCTGTCAAGGCATTTTCTTACGCATTTTTACTGTAATTTCTTTTGCATGGCAGATTTTTTCATCAAAAACTGCGCAAATCTGCCAAAAGTGCAGAATCACTTGTATGCAACTTTTCATTCATCATCAGAACGCACAAAACCGTGCGCTGAAATTTGGGCTTGTTGACAAAGTTGCAGGCATCGCTCTGTTTCTTCTTGACATAAGTACGACTTTCCTGTATTCTCACGATCAAGAATGATTCTCACAAAAGAAAAGGAGTCCTGCCATGAAAAAACACGCAATCATTTTCGCTTCTCTGGCTTTGAGCTGTCTGGTACTGTCCGCACCGCTGGCTGCCGGGGCCGTCTCCCCCGGCCAGACCGAGACCTCCTCACTTTACATCATCACCGTGCAGCCGGAACTGCCCGTGACCGAACGCTCTGAGCTGGAACTGACCGCACTGGAAATGACCCAGACGTGGCAGAATCCCAACCCCCGCCGCCAGCTGGCACTAAAGTCTGTCTCCCGTGCCGGGTGTTCCGTTTACCAGTGGAGCAGCTCTGCCCCGGCCGTCGCTTCGGTGGATGCCAGCGGCCTTGTCACGGCGCTGGCCCCCGGCAAAGCAGTCATCCATGCATACACCACGCAGGGCGAAACGCTGACCTGCACCGTAACGGTCACTTCCGAGATCGGCAAAGTCACGCTGGATGCAGACGTTCTTCTGCTGCACAGCGTGGGCAGCCAGCAGGACCTGATCCCCACTGTGGCTGTGCAGGAGCCCTCCGCTGTGGCACTGCAATGGACAAGCTCTGACCCCTCCGTAGCCGTCGTGGACGCCAGCGGCACCGTCACTGCCGTGGCTGACGGAAAAGCCATCGTCACGGTCCGCACCCCGGAGGGCCGCAGCGCAGACTGCACCGTATACGTCGGGCAGGCCGCCGCAGATTACGAAAAGCGGGACAAGCAGCTCACCAGAGCCGCGCTTGGCGGCATGGGCGTTCTGGGTGCGTTGTTCCTGCTGCTGGGCATCGCACTTTAATAGCAGATGCAAAAGACCGGACTGCAAAACTGCAGTCCGGTCTTCTTCTATCATCCCAGCTTCTTTTTCTGCTGCCGCGCCACGATGGGCATCAGCAGCGGGGTGGGCAGAAGCTTCTGCGCGCCGGTGCACAGCCGCATGAAGGCCGACGGCACGATGACGGTCTTGTGGTGCATCATACCCAGCAGGGCTTCCTCCACGCAAAACTCCGGCGTGATGCCCTTGAGGGCAAACACCACGCCTGCCCGGTCGTTGAACTCGGTGTTCACCGGTCCCGGGCAGAGGGCGCAGACGTATACCGGGCTGCGGTTCTCCCGCAGTTCTTCGGCCACGCCCCGGGTCAGACTGACCACATAAGCCTTGCTGGCGTAGTAGCCCGCCATGTAGGGCCCGCCGGGCAGCAGCCCCGCCGAGGATGCCACGTTGAGGATGGTGCCGCCGCCTGCCGCGTCCATCTTGCGCACCGCAAAGTGGAACAGCCGGGCCATGGCGGCCACGTTCACTTTGATCATTTCTTCTTCCCGGGCAGCATCCGTTTCCAGATAGCTGCCGCAGACGCCGAAGCCCGCGTTGTTGATAAAAATGTCGATGTTCTCCCCTGCCAGCGCGGCGCACAGCCGGGCGCAGTCCGCTTCGTCGGCAAGGTCGGCGGGCAGGATGCGGCAGGGCGTGCCCAGCTCGGCCGCGAGGGCTTCGAGCCGGTCGGTGCGGCGGGCGGTGAGGATGAGCCGACAGCCAATTTTTGCGTAGCGGCGCGCAAACTCCTGCCCGATGCCGGAGCTTGCGCCGGTGATCCAGACGGTTTTGGACATAAAATTCTCCTTTGGATAGCCTTCCCCCTCGGGGGAAGGTGGATGCGGCCAACGGGAGCAGACGGATGAGGGGCAGTTGTGGTCAGATGCTGCTCTAGCCGAGCGAAATCTAAAGATAGCTTTCCCTCATCCGTCGCTTTCGCGACAGCTATTCCCCGCTTTGTCGCTATTGCGACATCTCTCCCCGACCGGGGAGAGTCTTTCCCAAGGGGGAAGCCTATTATTTTGCAAACCCGGAAGCCTTATCAATGGCTTCCAGTTCTTCTTTTGTAAAGGTGGTGTTTTCCAGCGCCTTGATGTTGTCCAGAATCTGCTCCGGGCGGGAGGCACCGATCAGCACACTGGTCACTTCGCCGTCCTTCAGGACCCACGCCAGCGCCATCTCGGCCAGCGTCTGCCCGCGGGACGCCGCGATCTCGTTCAGGGCGCGGATCTGCGCCAGTTTTTCTTCGGTGAGGGCAGATTCCTTCAAAAAGCGGCCATCGGTGCGCACACGGCTGTCCTCCGGGATGCCGTTGAGGTAGCGGTTGGTCAGCAGGCCCTGTGCCAGCGGGCTGAAGGCGATGATGCCCTTGTTCAGGCGCACGGCTGTCTTCTTCAGGCCATTCTGCTCGATGGTGCGGTCAAAGATGGAATAGCGGTTCTGGTTGATGACGAAGGGCACATGCAGCTCGTTCAGGATGGCGGCGGCCTTTTCCAGCGTTTCGCCGTTATAATTGGACAGGCCCGCGTACAGCGCCTTGCCGCTCTGCACGGCAGTGGCAAGGGCCCCCATGGTCTCCTCCAGCGGGGTGTTGGGGTCCATGCGGTGGTGGTAGTAGATGTCCACGTAGTCCAGGCCCAGACGCTTCAAGCTCTGGTCCAGGCTTGCCAGCAGATACTTGCGGCTGCCCCAGTCGCCGTAGGGGCCGTCCCACATGGTGTAGCCCGCCTTGGTGCTGATGATGAGCTCATCGCGGTAGGGCATAAAGTTCTCGTGCAGGATGCGGCCGAGGTTCTTCTCGGCACTGCCCGGCTCCGGGCCATAGTTGTTGGCAAGGTCAAAGTGAGTGATGCCGTGGTCGAAGGCCGTGAAGCAGAGCTGCTTCATGGTCTCGTAGTGGCCGGTGTCGCCAAAATTGTGCCAGAAGCCCAGCGAGACAGCCGGCAGCAGCAGGCCGCTTTTGCCGCAGCGGTGATACGGCATGGAAGAATAGCGTGCATCGGATGCCTGATACATTAGAACCTACTCCTTTCGTGCAAAAAGGGGCCGTTACACAGATACCGTGTAACAGCCCCCTTCGTTTTTATTTCAGCAGGTTATCGTTGTCAAAGTAGTCGATGCGCATGGACTTGCGGACATCGGCCAGGGTGGCGGCGGCAGTCTTTTCGGCGTAGGCACTGCCCTCTTTCAGAATTTCCACCACTTCCGGCAGGCGCTGCTCCCACTCCTTGCGGCGGGTGCGGATGGGCTCCAGCTCGGCCTGCATGACGCTGTTGAGGAACTTCTTCACCTTCACATCGCCCAGGCCGCCGCGCTGGTAGTGGGCCTTCAGCTCGTCGAGGTTCTGGTACTCGGGCCAGAACTCGGCGAAGTGCTCCGGGCGGCAGAAAGCGTCCAGATAGATGAACACCGGGTTGCCCTCCACCTTGCCGGGGTCCTGCACACGCAGGTGGTTCGGGTCGGTGTACATGGACATGACCTTCTTCTTGATGTCCTCCGGCTCCTCGGAGAGGTAGATGCAGTTGCCGAGAGATTTGCTCATCTTGGCCTTGCCGTCGATGCCGGGCAGGCGCAGGCAGGCGGCGTTCTGGGGCAGAACGATCTCGGGCTCCACCAGCGTTTCGCCGTAGACAGCGTTGAACTTGTGCACGATCTCGCAGCACTGCTCGATCATGGGCTTCTGGTCCTCACCGGCGGGCACGGTGGTGGCCTTGAAGGCGGTGATATCGGCAGCCTGACTGATGGGGTAGCAGAAGAAGCCCACCGGGATGCTGGTCTCAAAGTTGCGCATCTGGATCTCGGTCTTCACGGTAGGGTTGCGCTGCAGGCGGCTCACGGTGACGAGGTTCATGTAATAGAAGCTCAGCTCGGTGAGCTCGGGCACCATGGACTGGATGAAGATGTGGGTCTTGGCCGGGTCGATGCCGCAGGCCAGGTAGTCCAGTGCCACCTGCAGGATGTTCTGGCGCACCTTCTCGGGGTTATCGGCGTTGTCGGTCAGGGCCTGTGCATCGGCGATCATGACGTAAATTTCGTCGTACTCGCCGGAGTTCTGCAGGCGCACACGCTCTTTCAGGGAGCCGACGTAGTGGCCCACATGCAGGCGGCCGGTAGGACGGTCGCCGGTCAGAATAACTTTTTTCATGGTGTTCTCCTTTAGCTCTCAGAAACGAGAGATTTTCACTTACATTTATTATTGTAAGTATATCCCGCCCCGCGGGCCCTGTCAACAAAAGCCGCCGGGAAAAAGAAAAAAGCGATGGAAAATTCCCATCGCTTTGCTGGCGCCTCTTGCCTGACTCGAACAGGCGACACCCTGATTAACAGTCAGGTGCTCTAACCGACTGAGCTAAAGAGGCATCTATATAAAACGGCCAAACGACCGTTTTACTACTAAAAAATGGTGACCCGTACCGGAATCGAACCGATGTTAAAGGCGTGAGAGGCCTCTGTCTTAACCGCTTGACCAACGGGCCATACGTCCATTTTGCATCGGGCGTTCGCTCCCGACTCGATTATTTTAGCATAGAGGTCGTACTTTGTCAACACAAAATTTCAATTTTTTCAAAAAATGTTTTTCACGCCGGAAACGCCCGCGCGGACGAGGCCCAGCGCCAGCCCCAGATAGACGCTGACCACCGTCTCGCTCTCGTCAAACGCCATCTTCCGGCGCTGGGGCAGACCGGCCAGGGGGCCTTCATAGACACAGCGCAGCTGTTCCAGCCGGGTGTAGTCGTTCGGGTGCATCAGGGTGCTGTGCTTGGGCAGCTGCATGGAGCCGCTTTTTTCCAGCACCTCGCTGACGAACTGGGAGCAGAAATAGTGGCGGCGGCGCTTCCACCGGATGTGCAGCCCGCACAGCGCAAGGCCCAGCACGTTGAACCGGTACAGATTGCCATGGGCCATCATGTGGTCGGCACGGCGGCGGGCGCGGGCGTAAGCTTCGTCCGTCACTTCCAGCGCATACAGGGCGCAAGGCACATTTTCCCGCAGGCGGAACGCGCCCCGGTTCAGGTATTCCCTGCTGGGGCCTGCCGGGAACATGGTATAGCCATTCTTGCGGGTGGAGCTGTACAGGCAGCCAAGGTCTTCGTCAAAGGCAAGGGACGCATGGGTATAGTTTGCCCCGGTGACGGCGTAGACCAGGTTGGACAGCAGCGTGCCCGAGCGGGTGAGCAGGATGTAGATGGTTTTCATGGCAGTGTTCCTTCAATATGTAAGGGCCCGGTAAAAAGGCGGAAAAATATCTCTCTGGTTTCAGTATACCAGAAACAAAGTTCCTTTGCCATAAAAACGGATGGATTGCCGCGAAAATTGCATGAAAGATATTGTTTTTTCCGCACTGAACCTTCTTATTGGCGTGGTCCAGATCACCTGGATGATCGCAAGGGATGTCTTTCGGGGCAGGCCCAAAGCGACTGCGAAAGCAAAACATTATTCCAAAAGCAAAAAAGATTGACCGCCTCTGTCTCCCAAACCCAGGCGGTCAATCTTTTGACTTAATGCCGGTAAGGAGCTGACCACATGAGCAGCCAGTGCCTTTCCTTTGTCTTTAGTATAGTGGCATCGCGGATTTTTGTCAAGAGGTGCGGCAGGTTCGCTCACCGCACCATCTTCCTCCGGTAGCCCCACACCGCCAAGGCTAAAAACAGCACGATCTTGACCGGAGCCAGCACCCGCAGCACATCGGCCTGGAAGAAGGCATGTCCGCCCGCAAAGAGGAAGTCAAAGCTGTACATCTTATAAAGCAGGGCGTTGGACAGGCCGATGCCGCCCGCCGGGAGCAGAGTGGACAACCACTCTCCCAGCGACCCGGGCACCACCATATAGACAATGAGCGGGGCCACCACACTGATCAGCGCCACAGACAAAGCGGTCAGGTTGTTCTTGGCCCATACGGATGCCATCAGCACAAAGGCCACCTCCGCAAAGAAGATCAGGAAGTTTGCCACCAGCATGACCCACTCCATCTGACCAACGGTATACGGCAGCAGGCTGGTCACAGAAAACAGCCATTGCACGGAAGTTTGGGTACTTTCCCAGCCAAACAGAGCATTCGTGACCAGGATCCACACCACGCCGCAGAGCAGATACGCCGCCCCTGTGATACTAAACGCCGCTGCCAGCTTTGCCGCTGCTAGCCACAGACCGCCGTTTTTTGTGCACAGTTGGATGTCCTGCGCCCCGGTCTGTGCATCCGATGCAAACACCGGGGCCGCAATCACCGCGCACAGCAGGGTGAGCAGCAAGCTCAACAGGGTCTGGTAATCCATTGCGTCTGAACTGACCCCAAATGAATAGGTGAACGGTTTTTGTACAGCATCGAACTTTTTCTGTGCAATGGCCTGCGCCTGCTCATAGCCGGGCTTTCCGTCTTGTTCCAGCCAGATCACCGATTCCAGCCGTTTGGGGAGCTGGCTGTAAAAGTTCTGCATATCCTCTGCGGTCAGCCCCATCACGCCCGGTGCCATGCCGGTTTTCGGGTCGGCAAAGGCTTCCTTTGCGTTGTTCACAAGAGGCTGATACCGGGCAAGTTCTTTATAAAATACCTCGACCGGGATATCGTTGATGGAGCTTGCATCATACTGCCGGTACACCCGCTGATAGGCTTCCAGTGCTTCCTGCATAACATCCGGCGTGATGGTATCGGATACCTGCTGCTCCTGCCGTTTCCTGATTGCTTTCAGACCCGTGTAACTCACTTTGTTTCCGCTGGCATCCAGTTCCGTCCAGCCGATAAAGGTCACCGGCAGATATGCCATGACCACAGCCAGCACCAACGCAATGGCCAGCAGAATGGCGGTCATGCGGGTCTTGCACACCCGCTTCAGTTCCAGTTTGTACAGGTTCATTGTACAGCCTCCGTTTCTTCCGGGAACAGCCACAGATACAGGTCTTCCAGTTTGGGCCGGGCCGGGATGCTGCCGGGCAGCTGCGGTGCCTCGGCCAGATAGCGCAGTGTCACGGTGCCGTCCGGCTCGTTGCGCAGGTTGACCACCTGCAAACAGTGCTCCCACCGGGGCAGTTCGCCCGCCGGGGCACTCCCCTGCCAGACCTTTCCTTCAATTTGCTGCACCAGCCCCTCGGTGGTGTCCACGGCGATGATTTTTCCATCCTTCATCACGGCGTTTTCGGCCGCAATGTATTCCACATCCGACACGATGTGGGTGGAAATCAAAACGATGCGGTCCTGCGCAAACTCGGACAGCAGATTGCGGAACCGTACCCGCTCGCCGGGGTCAAGGCCCGCCGTGGGCTCGTCCAGGATCAGAATTTCCGGGTCGTTGAGCAGGGCCTGTGCGATGCCCACCCGGCGCTTCATGCCGCCGGAAAGCTTGACAATTTTTTTGCGGCGCACCTCGGCAAGGCTCACGCGCTCCAGCAATGCATCAATTTGCCGGGCGGCTTCGGCCCGGGGCAGGCCCTTCAGCGCGGCCATATACTCCAGATAGTCCTGCACCGTGAACTCCGGGTAGAACCCGAATTCCTGCGGCAGATAGCCCAGCTTTTCACGGTAGGCTGCGCCCAGCGCGCCGATCTCCACCCCGTCGCACAAGATCTGCCCCTCGGTGGGCCGCAGAATACCCGCCAGCATCCGCATCAGGGTGGTCTTGCCCGCACCGTTGGCCCCCAACAGGCCCCATACACCGGCTGTCAGGGTGAGGGACACGTCTGCCGCCGCCATCTTGTCACGATAGCGCTTGGTCACATGGCGTATTTCCAGTTTCATACAAAGGCTCCTTTCACATTTCTGCCACGTATTCCGGCCGGGCGGCAAGGCGGGCGCACTGTCCGCCCAGACACACCGCCAGCACACCGGCCGCCAGCGGCAGACCGGCGGGCAGCTGCGGCAATTCTTCTTCGACCTCGATCAGGCGCAGCAGGCACAATTGCCCAGCAAACAGCGGCACGGCGGCCAGCACCAGCCGTTCCGGGCGCACGCGGCGCAAAAGCAGCAACAGCTCGTTGTTCGCCAGCAGGAACGGCACCGCCAGCAGGCACACCAGCTGGCCAAGTTTGAGCGGCGCGGCTGCGTACACGCTGATTGCCAGCACTGCCAGCAGCACCACTTCCCCGGCCAGCAGCAGCAGAAAACGCAGCACCAGCGGCGTGCCGATCCCAACATGCGTGGCGCGTTCCAGTTCCAGCATCCGGTACTGGCTGGCCCGGCACAAAAACGGCAGGCCCAGCAGGGCTGTGCACATGGCAAGGGCCGTCAGCCCGAACAGCGCATTGCGCAGGCTCCATGCGGCTTCCCACAGGCCCAGCGCCCGGCCCACACTGTAGAGCGCCAGCGCAGCAAAGGCTTCCAGCCCAGCGGCTTTCCACCCCAGCAGCCGCAGCTGCCAGTACAGCAGATTTTTCCAGCCCCCGCGCGGGCACGGGTGGTACGCAGCCCGGCAGCGGTGCAGCAGCGTTTCCGGCACTGCGGCAGTCCGACTTTGCGGCGGCGCGGCCAGCGCGCGGGTGAGCTGCTGCTTCAATTTGCGATTTGATGCACTCATGGCAATTCCTCCTGTTCCAGCTGATTCTTCAAAATCTTGAGCGCGGCACGCAGGCGGGACTGCACCGTGCGCATGGGCAGGCCGGTCACCTGCGCGATCTCCCGCAGTTTGAGCTGCTGGCCAAACCGCAGCAGCACCAGCTCCCGCGTCTCCGGGTCGAGCCTTGCGGTCAGGGCCCGCAGGCTCAGCGCGTCTTCGGTCTGGTCAAAGCCCGCTTCCTGATAACCCGGCTCCTCGGGCAGGCTTTCCAGCGCGGGGCCGTCCCGGGCCGAAGCGCGGTGCCAGTCGGCGCAGACGTTTTTCGCGATCTTATAAAGGAAGGGCCGGAACTGCCCGGCAAAGCCGCCGCAGCCGTCCAGCCAGCGCACCGCCTTATAAAAGGTCTCCTGCGCGGCGTCCTGGGCCTGCTGAGCGTCCGGCACATGCCAGCGGCAGTAGTTCAAAATCTGCGGATAATATTCCCGCACCAGTGCATCCAGTGCGTCTGCGTCCCCGGTCTGGACACGGCGCAGCAGCGTTTCGGTCTGCATCCGGCTCACCTCCCTTCTGTCTATTAAAACGCACAAGGGACCAAAAAGGATTTCTTTTTTGAAAAATGTCACGTTTTCTCCATGGATACCAGCTTGTCAAAATTTTATCAAAAAATTGTTTTCCCGCCGTTCCACCTTATTTTTTCAGGTCTTGCCCCCTGCTTTTGTTTCCTGAAATTGTTTCAGGCAGTTAAATTTCTTAATGAAATTTGTTTCTTTTCTGCAAATAGTACGGTTTATTTATTGATTTTGCAAGGCTTTTATGTATAATGGTAAACAGGAGAATTTGCATTTACAAACTGCAAACCCCTTGCGCAGCGCCCGGCAGACCGGAAGCGCTGCACCCTGCAAAGGACGTAAGGATCAAACGAAAGTAGAGGTATCGCAATATGGCAAAGTTGGATCTTACCAAGTATGGCATTACCGGCACGACCGAGATCGTGTACAACCCTTCCTACGAGCAGCTGTTCGAGGAGGAGACCAAGCCCGGCCTGGAAGGCTATGAGAAGGGCCAGGTCAGCGAGCTGGGTGCTGTGAACGTTATGACCGGCATCTACACCGGCCGTTCCCCCAAGGACAAGTTCATCGTCATGGACGAGAACTCCAAGGACACCGTGTGGTGGACTTCCGACGAGTACAAGAACGACAACCACCCCGCTTCTCAGGAAGCATGGGCTGCTGTGAAGGCCATCGCTCAGAAGGAGCTGTCCAACAAGCGCCTGTACGTCGTGGATGCATTCTGCGGTGCCAACAAGGATACCCGCATGGCCATCCGCTTTGTCATGGAAGTTGCATGGCAGGCACACTTCGTCACCAACATGTTCATCAAGCCCACCGCTGAGGAGCTGGAGAACTTTGAGCCTGATTTCGTTGTCTACAACGCATCCAAGGCCAAGGTCGAGAACTACAAGGAGCTGGGCCTGAACTCTGAGACTGCTGTTGTGTTCAACATCACCAGCAAGGAGCAGGTCATCGTCAACACCTGGTACGGCGGCGAGATGAAGAAGGGCATGTTCTCCATGATGAACTACTTCCTGCCGCTGAAGGGCATGGCTTCCATGCACTGCTCTGCCAACACCGACCTGAACGGCGAGAACACCGCTATCTTCTTCGGTCTGTCCGGCACCGGCAAGACCACCCTGTCCACCGATCCCAAGCGTCTGCTGATCGGCGATGACGAGCACGGCTGGGACGACAACGGCGTGTTCAACTTTGAGGGCGGCTGCTACGCAAAGGTCATCAACCTGGATAAGGACTCCGAGCCCGATATCTACAACGCCATCAAGCGCAACGCTCTGCTGGAGAACGTCACCCTGGATGCTGAGGGCCACATCGACTTCGCTGACAAGTCCGTCACCGAGAACACCCGTGTGTCCTACCCCATCAACCACATCAAGAACATCGTCCGCCCCATTTCTTCTGCACCTGCAGCCAAGAACGTCATCTTCCTGTCTGCTGACGCATTCGGCGTTCTGCCCCCGGTCTCTATCCTGAGCCCCGAGCAGACCCAGTACTACTTCCTGTCCGGCTTCACTGCAAAGCTGGCAGGCACCGAGCGCGGCATCACCGAGCCCACCCCGACCTTCTCTGCATGCTTCGGCCAGGCCTTCCTGGAGCTGCATCCCACCAAGTACGCTGAGGAACTGGTGAAGAAGATGCAGGCCAGCGGCGCAAAGGCTTACCTGGTCAACACCGGCTGGAACGGCACCGGCAAGCGTATCTCCATCAAGGATACCCGCGGCATCATCGACGCTATCCTGAACGGCGATATCAACAACGTGCCCACCAAGAAGATCCCCTACTTCGACTTCGAAGTCCCCACCGTGCTGAACGGTGTGGACACCGGCATCCTGGATCCCCGCGATACCTATGCTGACGCTTCCCAGTGGGAGGAGAAGGCTAAGGATCTGGCAAGCCGCTTCATCAAGAACTTCAAGAAGTACGAAGGCAACGAGCACGGCAAGGCTCTGGTCTCTGCCGGCCCCCAGCTGTAAGCTGACTGCCTGATACTTAGGTAAGCAATAAAAGGACGTGTTCCCGCAAGGGAGCACGTCCTTTTTTGTTTGCCTGCCGGGCTGCAAAGGCAGCGGCGCAGGCGGTTTCGATTTTTGGCGGGGCCGCTGTCGTAGACCTTGGCCGCCTCGGTGAATTCCTTGATGGAAAGATTCTTGTATTCTTCCGGTGTCATAGCGTTCTCCCCCTCATACAAAGGTGCAGTTAAGCATTACTAACCAACAGTACCATACCTTTGCGGAAAAGTCAATGGAAACGCGTTTTTCTGCGCACACAAAAAGCAGCCGCACCTTCCGGTGCGGCTGCTTTTGATCTCCGGGGAGCTCCGGCTCAGTTGCAGAACATGCTGCGGCGCTTTTCAAAGTAAATGCGGCACAGCACCAGCACAACGCCGCTGCCGACCAGCGAGCCGATCGCACTGGAAATGCCGCTGCCCGTCGAGCAGATGATGCCCTGCAGCACGGCATACAGGAACGACAGCACCATGCCTGCGATCAGGAACAGGTAATACAGGTCCGGGCCGTTCTTTTTGAAATGAGCCATCTGCTGCCGGGTGTAGACCGCACCCACGGCCATGGCCAGATACAGCAGGCCGAACAGGATATCCACAATGTGCATTGCCGGGAAGAACAGATAGAACCACTGTGCATTGATGCCCGACACCGCCTCGTACCAGAAGCCAAACAAAAGGCCCAGACCCTGCACGGCATAGACCAGTGCGCCCAGGAACAGCTGCACCCAGATGGCGAACTTATAATAGTTCATGGGCAGCGCCTGCGGTTTGGTAAAATCCGGGGCGGGCGGGGCATTGTACTGCTGCGTGGGCGGGGTCTGCACCTGCGGGACCTGCACGCGCGGCTGCTGCTGCGCATTGCTGTTGTATGCACCGTTCGGTGCGGCGGGGGTCAGGCGGCTGCCGCAGCCCGGACAGAACGCCGCATTGTCCGGGACGGGTTTGCCGCAATGATTGCAAAACGTCATAAAAACATTCCTCCTGTGTGCCGGTATGAATAAAAGGTGTACCCTCATTCTATCAATTTTCGCGCGTCAATGCAAGGCATCCGCAGCATTTCTGCCGCACACAGAAAAGCGGGCCTTTGCCCCTTTTGCAAAAGCCCGCTTTTTTGTTTTATGTTACTTGGCTGCCTCGAACTCCGCTTCGATCTCGGCCGAAGGAGCCGGGGTGACCAGGCTCACCACGACGCAGACCAGCAGCGAGGTCAGGAAGGCGGGCAGCAGCTCATAGATGCCGAACACGCCGCCCAGCGGGCTGACGATGTACTTCCACACGAAGACCATCAAACCGCCGGAGAGCATACCGGCCAGCGCGCCCTGCCAGTTGCAGCGCTTCCAGAACAGGGCACACAGCACCACGGCACCGTAGGAGCCGCCGAAACCGGCCCATGCAAAGCTGACGATGCCAAACACGCTGGAGTTGGGGTCGCGGGCCAGCACCACGCCCACCACGCTGATGCAGACGATGGTCAGGCGGGCTGCAAACAGGCTCTGCTTCTCGCTGAGCTTCATGTGGCCGAACTCCTGCAGGATGTTCTGGGACACACTGGAAGCCGCTGCCAGCATCTGGCTGTCAGCCGTGGACATCGTGGCGGCAAGGATGCCGGCCAGGATCAGGCCTGCCAGAATGGCCGCCAGCACGCCGTGCTGGGCGATCAGGTTCGCAATGCGCACGATCAGGGTCTCGCTGGAAGAACCGCTCAAAAATTCCAGCGCACCCGCCTTGGTCATGCCCAGGCCCACCATGCCGATGACGATGGAAGCGGTCATGGCAATGACCACCCACACACTGGCAATGCGGCGGCTGAGCACCAGCTTCTTCTCATCTTCAATGGCCATAAAGCGCAGCAGGATGTGCGGCATGCCGAAATAGCCAAGGCCCCATGCCATGGTAGAAGCGATATCCAGCAGGCTGTAGGAGGTGGCACTGTTATCGGCCACATTGTGGCTGGCCATCATGGTCAGGTAGCCCGGCAGGCTGCGGGCATTGTCCAGCACCACATCCCAGCCGCCGGCCACACCGACGCCGTACACCAGCACGGCGATCAGGGCCATGCTCATGACGACGGACTGGATCAGGTCGGTGGTGGACACGGCGCGGAAGCCGCCCATGATGGTGTAGCCCACAATGACCACGGCAGACAGGATCATGGCGATCATGTAGTCCACGCCAAACAGGCTGTTGAACAGCTTGCCGCAGGCCGCAAAGCCGGAGGCGGTGTACGGGATGAAGAACACGATGATGATGACCGCGCCCAGGGCGTTGAGCAGGTTGCGCTGGTCATGGAAGCGCAGCGACAAAAACTGCGGCACCGTGATGGCGTTCAGGTTTGCCGAGTAGCGGCGCAGGCGGCGGGCCACGATGAGCCAGTTGAGCCAAGTGCCCACGGCAAGGCCGATGGCCGTCCAGCCCGGGGATGCAATACCGGTGAGGTACGCAAGGCCCGGCATACCCATCAGCAGCCAGCTGGACATATCGCTGGCCTCGGCGCTCATGGCCGTGACCAGCGGGCCCATCTTACGGCCGCCGAGGTAGAAATCGCTGCTGTCCTCGTTGGATTTGCTATAGACAAAGCCAACCAGCAGCATTCCCACCAGATAGATCACGATGGTGGCAATGATGCAGATGTTGATCATTTCAGATTACCCCTCTCTTTCTTCCCCTCATTGGGAATATATTGTTTATTTTACCACAAAAACCCGCATTCCTGCAAGCTTTTCGGGCAATTCAGGCGCGTGAACTGCCGTTTTTCCGGGTTTTAGACAGAAAAAGCCAAAAAGTCTGCCGAAAATCCGTCGCCCTTACCCGCCGGGCAAATTGATAACAGCCTTTCCGCGTGCTATAATCAGACTAGCTTTATGGGGAAAGAAGGGGCTTTTATGGCAGATATCACCGTCCGCAATGCGACCCTCGCCGATGCGCCGCGCATTCTGGAAATTTACGCCTATTATGTCGAGCACACGGTCATCACCTTTGAGTACACCGTGCCCTCGCTGGAAGAATTTGAGGGCCGGATGCGGCACACCATGGAAAAGTATCCGTATCTCGTCATCGAGAAGGACGGCCGCATCGAGGGCTACGCCTACGCCGGGGCCTTTGTGGGCCGCGCCGCCTACGACTGGGCCTGCGAGCTGACCATCTACCTGGACCACAATGCCCAGAAGTGCGGCATGGGTCGGATGCTGTATCAGGCGCTGGCCGACCGGCTGAAGGCCATGGGCATTCTGAACCTGTACGCCTGCATCGGCTACCCGCAGGTGGAGGACGAATACCTGACCCGGAACAGCGCCCAGTTCCACGAACATCTCGGCTTTGCGCTGTGCGGCACCTTCCGCAACTGCGGGTACAAGTTCGGCCGCTGGTACGACATGGTGTGGATGGAAAAGATCATCGGCGAGCACAAGGCCGACCAGCCCGCCGTCCAGCCCTATCGGTACTGAGCCGTTTTTCTGACCTCTCTGCAGAACAAAAGCACCCGCTGCCGGGCTTTCTTCGAGCCTTGGACAGCGGGTGCTTTTTACATTTTGGAGAAGCGTGCAAAGAGTTTACTTTGCGGCAACGTTCTTGGTGACCATGACATCGCTTTCCAGACCGCAGACGTTGTGCAGCACGATGGTGCCTGCCTTGACCGGGGCGGTCAGGACCACCTTGCGGATCTCGTCCATCACCGGGAAGATCATATCCTTGGGGATGGCCTTGGTCAGGCGGACGCTGGTGACGGGCAGCTCGCCGCCCTTGACCAGCACCGAGCTGGCAATGGTGCGGCGGGGCGCGGTCAGCTCCTGACGGACATACTGCTCACCGCGCGGGCAGGTCTGGCCGGTGACCGAGATCACCTGACCATTTTCAACTTCAGCTTCGATCTCGCAGCCGTTGGGGCAGACGATACAGGTAAATTGCTTTTTCATTCGACCGACACCTCCAGTGCGCCTTCCTCCTGCAGCTTGGCACCCGAGACCTTGAACTGGATCATCTCTGCAGGAATGGCCTTCTTCATCTTCTTGGCAGCAACTTCCACGCCGTTCTGGCGCACCACGATGCGGCAGTCACGGTAGTGGTTCCGCACACGCAGCGACAGGTTGAAATCGTTCTTGCCGCTGACCTTCTGCGGAATGGTGTGGCCCACGCCCTCGCCGCACTTCACGTCCAGCGTGCAGGGGTCGATGCCCTTGCCCTCAACATAAGCAGCAGCGTGGCGTGCCAGCGCTTCGGACTCCATGGACACAAAGTCCACCAGGTCGTGCACATGCAGCACGTTGCCGGCAGAGAACACGCCGGGCACGTTGGTCTGCAGGTTCTCGTCCACGAATGCGCCGTTGGTGTGGGGGTCAATGGCGATGCCGGCATCTTCCAGCAGCTTGTTCTCGGGGATCAGGCCGACGGAGAGGATCAGGGTATCGCACTTATACTCCTTCTCGGTGCCGGGGATGGGACGGCGGTTTGCATCCACCTCGGAGATGGTCACGCCGGTCAGGCGGTCGCGGCCATGGATCTCGGTGACGGTATGGCTCAGGTAGAGCGGGATGTTGTAGTCATCCAGGCACTGCACGATGTTGCGCGGCAGGCCGGAGGGATACGGCATCAGTTCGAACACTGCCTGCACATGAGCGCCTTCCAGCGTCATGCGGCGGGCCATGATCATGCCGATATCGCCGGAACCGAGGATGATGACCTCCTTGCCGGGCATACGGTTGTACAGGTTCATGTAAGCCTGTGCGGTGCCGGCGGTGAAGACACCGGCCGGGCGCTCACCGGGGATGCCCAGTGCGCCGCGGCTGCGCTCCTTGCAGCCCATGGCCAGCACGACGGCCTTGGCCTGATACTGGCGCAGGCCATTGCGGGTGGAGGCGGTGACAACGCGGTCCGCCGTCAGGCTCAGCACGGTGGCGCTGGTCTCATAGGGGATCTCGCGCTTGTTCACTTCATCAATGAAGGCCTGTGCATACTCGGGGCCGGACAGGCTCTCGCCGAAGCGGCCCAGACCGAAGCCGTCATGGATGCACTGGCGCAGGATGCCGCCCAGCATCGCCTCGCGCTCCAGAATGATCATGTTGCGGATGCCCTGCTTGTGCAGCTCGACAGCTGCGGCAAGACCTGCGGGACCACCGCCGATAATCACAACGTCTTTCTGTTCCATCGCTCAGTTCTCCTCCTTCCGCATGGTTCCGGTCAGGACCCACGAGCCCTGACGGCTGTAACGAATGTCCTCCGGCTCAGTGCCCAGCTCCTGCTCGATGAAGTTCTCGATCTTCATCTGGCAGAAACCACCCTGGCAGCCGCCCATCATGGCGCGGGTGCGGTACTTGATGCCGGTCATGGTGGAGACACCCAGCGGGTTGTGGATGGCCTGGATGATCTCCGCCTTGGTCACTTCCTCACAGCTGCAGATCATCTCGCCGTAATCGGGGTTCTGGGCGATAAGCTCTGCCTGCTGCTCGGGGGTGCACTCTGCAAACTTGACGATGCCTTTGTGGTGCGGGTCGAAGTCGGGGTTTGCCTCGAACTTCTCGTGCTCCAGCATCATATTGATAACGTAGCGGGCCAGCGGCACGCTGCCGGTCAGACCCGGAGACTCGATGCCCACGAGGTTGACGGCATTGGGTGCCACATCGTCGCGGATCTCGACCTTCCAGTCCTGGATGGCACCGTTCTCATCCACCCACTTGGGCTGGATGCCGGCGAAGGTGCGGATCTGGTCTTTCTTGGCGATGTGGGGCCACAGCTTTGCGCCCTCCACGGCCAGACTGTCCATGTTGGCCTGCGGCACGCTGTAGTCGTCCAGCACGTCGGTGTTCTCGGCGTCCGGGCCGATGGTCACGTTGCCGTCCACAGTCGGGGTGATGTGGATGCCCATGTAGGTGTTGCTGGGCACGGGGTACACCGGCATAGGCAGCAGCTTGCCCATGCGCTTGTGCAGGATGATGTAGTTGCTGCGGGAGCCGATGACACGGTAGCCGGTCAGGCCCAGCAGGTCGGAGATCTGCTTTGCGCCCAGACCTGCGGCGTTGACCACCCAGCGGGTGCACACATCGCCGTGCTCGGTGTGCAGGTAGTACAGCTCGTTCTCACGGGTGATGGCCGTGACCTTGTGGTCAAAGAAGAAGTCTACGCCGTTGGCATGTGCGTTCTCAGCCAGAGCCACGGTGTACAGGAACGGGTCCATGATACCGCTGTTCTTGGACCACATGGCGAACTTGCCCACCACGGCGGGCACCAGCTCATGCAGCTTTTTCTCGTCGATCATCTCGAGGCCGGTGCAGCCGTTGACCGCGCCCTGCTTCATGGTGCGCTCCAGCTGTTCCATGTCCTCGGGGGTGTTGCCCACCAGGACCTTGCCGCAGCGCTTGAACGGGAAGTCCAGCTCCTCGGCCAGCTGATCCATGATCTTGTTGCCCTCCACGCAGCATTTTGCCTTCAGGCTGCCGGTGGGGTTCGCAAAGCCGCCATGCACCACGGCCGAGTTGCGGCCGCTGGTCTCATTGCAGACATCCAGATTTTTCTCCAGCACTGCAATGCTCAGCTTGTAGCGGGACAGCTCGCGCGCGATGGCGCTGCCGACGACGCCCGCACCGATGATGACCACATCGTATTGTTTTTTCATGGTATCCACCTTTCTCCTTTTTCTTGTATGGGAATCCGGCGTTGTGTTATATATTTCATTGCATCAAATATATAACGTTTCGTGGATTCTGTCAAGGGGCTTTTGCGAAAAAAACTGCACAAAAATATGCCGCATCCTTCGGCAAGAATGCGGCATTTCTGAACGATGTGCAGTCAATTCAGACTTTGAAATATTCGGGGAAGGCTTTCCGGATGGCGGAAAGGTTCTCCGTGTAGCGCTGCATGTGCTGGCCGGCAATGCGCTGCGCTGCTGCCGTATCCTTCTGTTCAATGGCCTTCAAAAGGCCCACATGATCTTCATAGATGGCCTTTGCAGGCCGACAGCGGAAACTGAGGATGGTAGTGCGGTCAAAGTGCGGGGCGAGGTTTTCCACCAGATCGTACCAGTACGGGCACCCGCACTGCACATAGAGCATCCGGTGGAACTCCTTGTCCAGCTCAAAAATCTTGTCTTCCTGTGCGCGCTCGATGTACATGTGCCACATGGCCACGTTCTCCCACAGGTGGTCGAGGTCCGCCGGGGTGAGCTTTTCGCAGGCCATGCCGGCGATCTCGGCTTCCAGCACCGCGCGCAGGTGGCGGACTTCTTCCACCAGCCCCGCGTCGATGAGGGACACATAGGTGCCGATCTTGGGCCGGATCTCAATGAGCCGCCGCTGGGCCAGTTCCAGTTCGGCCTCCCGGAACGGGGTGCGACTGACGCCCAGCTTTTCGCACAGCTCCGGCTCGTTCAGCTTTTCGCCCGGGGCCAGCCGGGTGTTGATGATATTGTCGATGAGAACGCGCAGGACATAGCTCTTGGCCGATTCATGCTCTCCGCGCTGTGCGGTCACATCCATGCTTTCCCTCCTTCGGGCCCTTCCTTCTTATATAAGGAAGCAGCCCCGCTCAGACGAAGAAATCCGGGAAGCGGTCCAGCAGGCTCTGGAAGTGCTCCCGATAAGCGCCCAGGTGATGCTCAAAGAACTCGTCCACATCCACATCCTTGGGCAGGCCCACCATCAGGTACTTGTACAGCTGCTCGTGCTCCTCGCGGAAGGTCTCCATATCCAGCTGGCACAGGGCCGTGTCCAGATAGCGCACGCGGTCCATGTGGGTGGTGACGTTGTGCATGGCCTGCCAGATGCGGTCGTAACCGGCATAGGTGTACAGGCGCTTGTGGAACTCGTTATCCAGGTTGATGAAGTAATCGCCCAGCACATCGTGGCTGACGCAGGCCGCAGCATCCTGCTGTTCCAGCAGGCCGTGCAGCTCGCTGAGCTGCTCCTGGTTCAGGTGGCCGGACAGGCTGCGCAGCAAGGCCGGTTCCAGCATCTTGCGCATGGCATAGCCTTCGTTGATATATTGGATCGAAATTTTGGAGACGATGCTGCCGCGCTGGGGCAGCACATCCACCAGCCATTCGCCCTTGAGCATCATCAGCGCTTCGTGGATGGGGGTGCGGCTCATGACCAGCCGCTCGCTCAGGTCAGCTTCGCTCAGCTGGCAGCCGGGCTGCAGCTGGATGTTCATGATATTTTTGCGCAGGATGCGGTAGGCGTAAGCCCGGTTGTTCTCATCCGGCTGACGCGGGTCCATCAGCAGCGGCAGGGAACGGGCCTTGTCATCTTTCATAGAAAAATCCCCTTACAGTCGTTTTGCTCTCCGGCGGGAAAGCGCTCGGGCACAGATTTGTTGGTTCTATTATAAAGCATAACATATCACTTGTCAAAACTCTTTTTTACAAAAAGCAACCATAATCCAGAATTTCCGGTTAAAAAACGTAAAACAAGTTGCATTTCCGGCCAGAAGGCGTTATAATAAGCTCAGAAAGTAACATATCAGTTGGCTATAGGAGGTCAATCTCATGTCTGAAATCAATGCGATCCGCTTTGCAGAACCCTGGCAGGTCTCCTGCGTCAAGATCCCCATGCCGGAACCCAAGCCCGGCGAGGCGCTCATCAAGATCATGGCCGCCGGCATCTGCGGCAGCGACATCGGCGCTTTCCGCGGCACCAACGGTCTGGTGAGCTATCCCCGCGTCATCGGCCACGAGCTGGCCGGTGTGGTCGTCTCCATCCCGGAGAACAACAAGAACGGCATCAAGGTGGGCGACCGCGTGGTCGTGGACCCCTACCTGTACTGCGGCCACTGCTACCCCTGCTCCATCGGCCGCACCAACTGCTGCGACAACCTGCATGTTCTGGGTGTGCACGTCGAGGGCGGCATGGCCGAGTACTTCTGCCACCCCGCTGATATGCTCATCAAGATCCCGGACGGCATGAGCTGGGTGCAGGCTGCCATGGCCGAGCCCCTGACCATCAGCCTGCACGGCATCCACCGCGGCGGCCTGAAGGCCGGCGAGTACTGCGCCATCATCGGTGCAGGCCCCATCGGTCTGGCAGCTGCCATGGTCGCACAGGCTTACGGCGCACACGCCATCCTGCTGGATCTGGTGCAGGAGCGCCTGGACTTTGCAAAGTCTCTGGGCGTGGAGTACACTATCAACTCCGGCAAGGAAGATGCCAATGCCCGCGTGCACGAGATCACCGGCGGCGAGGGCGCACAGCAGGTCATGGAGTGCTCCGGTGCAAACCCGGCCATCCGCAGCACGCTGGACCTCGTGAGCCATGCAGGCCGCATCACCTTCACCGGCTGGCCCAAGAAGGAGACCAGCCTGCCCACCGACACCATCACCCGCAAGGAGATCGACCTGCGCGGTGCCCGCACCAGCGCCGGCGAGTTCCCCGAGGCTCTGGAGCTGATCGCTTCCAAGAAGGTGGATATGCTCAAGCTGCTCACCAAGACCGTCACGCTGGAGGAAGTGCCTGAGACCATCATCGACATCGAGAAGAACCCCGGCAACTACATGAAGGTCGTTGTCACGATGGAGTAAAGCCGCCCCTCCCCTACATTGATTTATAAGGAGAGTACCGTTTTGGACGCATGGAATATTCTTGTTGTGGTCGTTCTGGCCCTGATCCTGCTGCTGATCCTGCCCATGGTGGCAGCGCGCAACGGCACCAAAAGCTTCACCCAGGCCCTGATGGCCCCGCTGCACCGCAAGAAAAAGCGCGGCCCGCTGGGGCTTGAGGTGGAGCCGGAGAAAAAGCCGGAGCGCCATGTGAACAACAGCATGCAGGGCGAGTTGACCGCGATCGTCTCGCAGCTCATCACCTTTACCAAGCGCCAGCACTATACGCTGGTGTACCCCGGCACCATTCAGGAAAGCGGCCAGCTGACCACTACGCTGGCGCTGGTGGTCACCCCGGGCGGCGTGGTGGGCCTGAACTGCTTCGGCTTTGCCGGTGAGATCCACCCCGGCGACCAGCCCAATGACCAGTGGCGCCAGCACATCAACCACACGGACAACCGCATCCCGAACCCGGTCACCGCCAGCGAAAAGCAGCAGGTGCTGCTGCGCCGCGCCATGGACAAGGCGGGCCTGAGCGGCATCCCGGTGGAGGTGATCGCCGTGTTCACCAGCAAGGAAGCCCGGCTGACCGGCATCTCGGCCCAGAAGTGCTTCGACCGTGACGGCATGATCGCCTATCTGGAGCAGGAGCGCTACCATTCCGGCCCGGTGGAGGATACCCACGAGACTGGCGTGAAGCTCAAGAGCCTGGTGACGGTGTACAAAGCCGAGAAACCCAAGAAGAAAAAGAAATGATCTGCGTCTGAAATGTTACAAGCGGCCTTCCGGTTTTGCGGAGCGCTGCTGCCGCATTCTCTGAACTTTCCTCGAGCAGACCTGTACGACACCCATGTACAGGCCTGCTTTTTTTGTTTTATCCGGTTTTTCTGCTCCATTCAGAAGTTTTTTCGGGCGAGTCCACGGAAAAGCGCACCGGTCCTTCCCCTGGAACGCCCGGTAAAGATTCAGATAAGAAAGGCCGTTTCATCTTGTCTCCGGTAATCTGATATGTTAGTATATCGCCAAGGGAAACATGTCGCAGACGGCACGCGGCGCACGGCTGCACGAACCGGCGCAGCAGCGTTCCGCCTAGAGCGCAGGCATGATAAAACCAACGAAAAGGAGAGAATTTCTATGCGTATCCACAAGATCACTCGTCGCAACTTCATGAAGGCCGCCGGTGTCTCGGCTCTGGCCATGGGTCTGGCTGCCTGCGGCGGCAGCTCCTCCACCAGCACGGCTGCTTCCACCGCCGGTTCCGGCGCAGCAGCAGGCGGCGAAGTGACCGGCGATAAGGTCGTCATCAACATCGGCCACATCAATGACCAGAGCGACTCCTGGCACCAGGGCGCTCTGAAGTTCAAGGAGTACTGCGAAGCAAACTCCAACGGCACCATCGAAGTCGATGTCTTCCCCAACAGCCAGCTGGGACCTGAGGTCGATATGATCCAGGGCATCCTGTCCGACAGCGGCACGGTGGATATCACCTTCACCGGCGAGTCCATGCAGACCTACCAGCCGGACCTTGGCATGATCGGCATGCCCTACCTGATCCAGAGCGACGAGCAGATGGAGAAGGTCCTGACCGGCGAAGTCGGCCAGGAGTTCGAGGGCCTGATGGAGGCCTGCGGCATGAAGTGCCTGGGCTACTTCACCCGTGGCCCGCGCTACATCACCTCCACCAAGAAGATCACCAACGTTGCCGACTGCAACAACCTGGTCATCCGCACCCCGCAGTCTGCCATGACCGTGGCCGCCTTCCAGGCCATCGGCGCAAAGCCCACCCCCATGGCACTGTCCGAGGTCTTCACCTCTCTGCAGCAGGGCACCATCGAGGCGCAGGAGAACCCGCTGGCTATGATCGAGACCCAGAGCTTCTACGAGGTCTGCCCCTACCTGATCCTGACCGCTCACCTGCGTGCATGGGTCTACATTGCAATGGGTCTGACCCAGTACAACCGCCTGTCCGACAGCCAGCGCGCTGTGGTGGATGCCGCCGGTGCAGAGTGCCAGGCACACGAGCACGAGCTGTTCCTGGACAACGAGGAGAAGTACTACAACCAGCTGCAGGAGCAGGGTATGGAGTTCATCGAGGTCGACACCAAGGAGTTCGCCGATGCCATGGTCAACGGCGTGCTGCCCATCCTGACCGACAGCCAGAAGAAGATCTACGACGAGATCGAAGCTCTGGCCTGATGCGGCTTTGAAATCTGAAACGAGGTTGAAATCATGAAGAAAGGCTTGGATAAATTCATCAAGGTCTACATGGAGATCCTGTACGCCTTGAGTTCCATCTTCTATGCAGGCTTCTGCTTCTGCGTTCTGGTGCAGGTCATCAGCCGAAACTTCCTGCCCAATGCCCCCTCCTGGACCGAGGAGCTGGCCCGCTACTCCTTTATTTACATGGTGGCCTTCGGTGTCGGTCTGGCTGCCCTGAAGCACGAGTTCGTCAACGTCGAATTCCTCGGCGATTTCCTCAAGGCAAAAAATCAGAAGGCACTGGATGTGCTGAACCTCGTCATCGAGGTCATCATCCTCGCCATGTGCCTGATCATTCTGGTGATGGCCGAGCCGAAATACTGCTTCCCCACCTTTGCGATGAACTCCACCGCCACCAACATCCCCATGAAGTACATCTACTTCTCCCAGTTCCTCACCTTCATCGTGCTGCCCGTCAGCTATGTGCTGGACATCGTCCGCACCCTGATCGGCTGGACCGAGAAGCCGGCTGCGTAAAGGAGGTCAAAACGCAATGGTTGCAGTTCTGTTTATTGTTTTCGTCGTCGCACTGGCGATCGGCGTGCCCGTGGCGTTCAGTCTGGGCCTCGCTTCCGTGGCCTACATGCTGGGCTCCCACATCCAGATGATCAACTTCGCACAGTATTTTTTCAAGGGTCTGGACTCCTTCACCCTGCTGTGCATCCCCGGCTTCACCTTTGCCGGCAACCTGATGAATCAGGGCGGCATCTCCGATAAGCTGCTGGACTTTGCAGACGCACTGGTCGGCCACATCACCGGCGGTCTGGCTTACGCAAACGTTCTGGCATCCATGGTCTTCGCCGGTATCTCCGGCACGGCCCTGTCCGACACCGTCGCACTGGGCGGCGTCGAGATCCCCATGATGGTCAATCAGGGCTATGACGTGCCCTTCTCGGTCGCCATCACTGCCGCATCTTCCTGCCTGGGCCCCATCATTCCCCCGTCCGTGCCCATGATCATGGCCGCTACCATGACCGGCCTGTCCGTCTCCAAGATGTTCATGGCCGGCATCGTCCCCGGCATCCTGCTGGGCGTGGGCATGTGCACCGTGTGCTATGTGCTGTCGGTCAAGCGTCACTACCCCAAGCGTGAGACGCCCCCCACCTGGAGCCACATCTGGCACGCCACCCGTGAGGCCATCTGGGCACTGATCATGGTGGCCATCATCCTGTTCGGCATCATGGGCGGCATCGTCACCCCGACCGAGGCTTCCATCATCTGCGTGGTCTACGGCCTGTTCGTCTCTGTGTTCATCTACCGCAAGATGGGCCCCAAGGAGATGTATGCCTGCCTGAAGGACACCGTTTCTTCTGCTTCCGCCATCATGGCTCTGGTCGCCTTTGCAAACGTCTTTGCCTTCATCCTGACCAAGGAGCACATCCCCAGCATGATCGCTGACGCAATGCTGCGCCTGACCACCAACAAGTACCTGATCCTGCTGCTCATCAACATCTTCCTGATTTTCGTGGGCATGTTCATGGAGACCATCGCCGCCATCCTGATCCTGTTCCCCACCCTGCTGGCTGTGGCCACCGCCGTGGGCGTCGATCCCATCCAGTTCGGCATCATCGTGGTCATGAACCTGGTCCTGGGCCTGTGCACTCCCCCTGTTGGTGTCTGCCTGTTCGCTGCAACCAACATCGGTTCCCGCTACGGCAAGTGCACCCTGTCTGACAGTGTCATCGCACTGCTGCCGCTGCTGGCCGTCAACTTCGGCGTTCTGTTCCTGGTCACCTATGTGCCCGCTCTGAGCGTCGGCGTCGCAAACTTCATCATGGGCTGATAAAGCTTCATTCTTCTCCTTATGGCTCCCCTCGCACGATGCGGGGGGAGCCTTTTTTTTGCATATCAGTTTGCCGGGCCGGGCTTTTCGCAGAGGATTTTCCGGGCTCTGACATTGTCAAAAATTTACGTAACATATCATCTCCTCTTTGCCGATCTTTTCCGCGCGGGGAGCAGGATTGTTTCCCAAACAAGGACTTTTATTGTAATCTATTTGTAATTTCCACCCTCTTTGACGAAAATTTTGGGGCGTTGTATCCAAGGCTCCTAAGATTTTTTACATTTCGCACAAAGATTCGGCTAAGAATTTGGCAAAGAAACTTTGCTTTTTTCTCTGGACATCGGGCATCTGATATGTTAGTATATTTGCAGGAAAGCTGAGCCGCAGACGCACGAACCTGCCGCTCAGCACTTTACGGAAAAGGTTTTTACGAAGTAAAAGGAGAGAATGTTATGCGTATCCACAAGATCACTCGTCGCAACTTCATGAAGGTTGCAGGTGTTTCTGCTCTGGCCATGGGTCTGGCTGCCTGCGGCGGCTCCTCCGCCAGCACTGCCGCTTCCACCAGCACCGCAGCTTCCGGTTCCACCGCAGCTGCAGGCGGCGAGGTCACCGGCGATAAGGTCGTCATCAACATCGGCCACATCAACGACGAGAGCGACTCCTGGCACCAGGGCGCTCTGAAGTTCAAGGAGTACTGCGAAGCAAACTCCAACGGCACCATCGAAGTCGATGTCTTCCCCAACAGCCAGCTGGGACCCGAGGTCGATATGATCCAGGGCATCCTGTCCGACAGCGGCACGGTGGATATCACCTTCACCGGCGAGTCCATGCAGACCTACCAGCCCGACCTGGGCATGATCGGCATGCCCTACCTGATCCAGAGCGATGAGCAGATGGAGAAGGTGCTGACCGGTGAAGTCGGCCAGGAGTTCGAGGGCCTGATGGAGGCCTGCGGCATGAAGTGCCTGGGCTACTTCACCCGTGGTCCCCGTTACATCACCTCCACCAAGAAGCTGACCTGCGTTGCCGACTGCAACAACCTGGTCATCCGCACCCCGCAGTCCGCTATGACCGTTGCCGCTTTCCAGGCTCTGGGCGCAAAGCCCACCCCCATGGCACTGTCTGAGGTCTTCACCTCTCTGCAGCAGGGCACCATCGAGGCACAGGAGAACCCCCTGGCCATGATCGAGACCCAGAGCTTCTACGAGGTCTGCCCCTACCTGATCCTGACCGCTCACCTGCGTGCATGGGTCTACATTGCAATGGGTCTGACTCAGTACAACCGCCTGTCCGACAGCCAGCGCGCTGTGGTGGATGCCGCCGGTGCCGAGTGCCAGGCACACGAGCATGAACTGTTCCTGGACAACGAGGAGAAGTACTACAACCAGCTGCAGGAGCAGGGCATGGAGTTCATCGAGGTCGACACCAAGGAGTTCGCCGACGCTATGATCAGCGGCGTGCTGCCCGTCCTGACCGACAGCCAGAAGAAGATCTACGACGAGATCGAAGCTCTGGCCTGATCGCTGATCGACTGACGATAAAAAGTTAAGTTCCAACGGGGCAGGCTGACAGACTTGCAGTCTGCCCCTTCTTTATCGTCCATACCATCCTCAAGGAAAGAGAGGTCGTATCCTTTATGAAAAAAAGCCTGAATAAGTTCATCAAGGGCTACATGGAAGTTCTGTACGCACTGAGCTCCATCTTCTACATCGGTTTCTGCTTCTGCGTTCTGGTGCAGGTCATCAGCCGCAACTTCCTGCCCAATGCCCCCTCCTGGACTGAGGAGCTGGCCCGTTATTCCTTCATCTACATGGTGGCCTTCGGCGTTGGCCTGGCTGCTTTGAAGCATGAGTTCGTCAACGTTGAGTTCATGGGCGACTTTTTGAAAAAGAAGAACCCCAAGGCTCTGAAGGTGCTGAACATGGTCATCGAGGTCGTCATCCTCGCCATGTGCCTGATCATCCTGGTGATGGCCGAGCCGAAATACTGCTTCCCCACCTTCGCAATGAACTCCACCGCCACCAACATCCCGATGAAGTACATCTACTTCTCCCAGTTCCTCACCTTCGTCATCCTGCCGGTGAGCTACCTGCTGGACATCGTCCGCACCGCACTGAGCTGGAACGACACCCCGGCTGAAAAGGAGGACTAAGCAATGGTCGCTGTTCTGTTTATTGTTTTCGTCGTCGCGCTGGCGATCGGCGTGCCCGTGGCGTTCAGTCTGGGCCTCGCTTCCGTGGCCTACATGCTGGGCTCCCACATCCAGATGATCAACTTCGCACAGTACTTCTTCAAGGGTCTGGACTCCTTCACCCTGCTGTGCATCCCCGGCTTCACCTTTGCCGGCAACCTGATGAACCAGGGCGGTATCTCTGAGAAGCTGCTGGACTTTGCAGACGCACTGGTGGGCCACATCACCGGCGGCCTGGCCTACGCAAACGTTCTGGCATCCATGGTCTTCGCCGGCATCTCCGGCACCGCTCTGTCCGATACCGTGGCACTGGGCGGCGTCGAGATCCCCATGATGGTCAACCAGGGCTACGACGTGCCCTTCTCGGTGGCAATCACCGCTGCATCTTCCTGCCTGGGCCCCATCATTCCCCCGTCCGTGCCCATGATCATGGCCGCTACCATGACCGGCCTGTCCGTCTCCAAGATGTTCATGGCTGGCATCGTCCCCGGCCTGCTGCTGGGTCTCGGCATGTGCGGCACCTGCTATGTGCTGTCCGTCAAGCGCCACTACCCCAAGCGTGATAAGGCTGCAAGCTGGTCTCACATCTGGCACGCAACCAAGGAAGCCATCTGGGCACTGATCATGGTGGCCATCATCCTGTTCGGCATCATGGGCGGTATCGTCACCCCGACCGAAGCTTCCATCATCTGCGTGGTCTACGGCCTGGTCGTCTCTGTGTTCATCTACCGCAAGATGGGCCCCAAGGAGATGTACGCCTGCCTGAAGGATACCGTTTCTTCCGCTTCCGCCATCATGGCTCTGGTCGCTTTCGCAAACGTCTTTGCCTTCATCCTGACCAAGGAGCACATCCCCAGCATGATCGCTGACGCAATGCTGCGCCTGACCACCAACAAGTACCTGATCCTGCTGCTCATCAACATCTTCCTGATTTTCGTGGGCATGTTCATGGAGACCATCGCCGCCATCCTGATCCTGTTCCCCACCCTGCTGGCTGTGGCCACCGCCGTGGGCGTCGATCCCATCCAGTTCGGTATCATCGTGGTCATGAACCTGGTCCTGGGCCTGTGCACTCCCCCTGTTGGCGTCTGCCTGTTCGCTGCAACCAACATCGGTTCCCGCTACGGCAAGTGCACCCTGTCCGACAGCGTGAAGGCTCTGGTCCCGCTGCTGATCGTCAACTTCGGCGTTCTGTTCCTGGTCACCTATGTGCCTGCCCTGACCGTTGGCGTCGCCAACCTGCTCATGGGCTGATCCCACCCCTAACGTTTCAGAGAAACTCTCTTACTTCGTCCGGAAGCGCCTGCGGTGAAAGCTGCAGGCGCTTTCTATTTTTAGCCAGATTTTAGCCGCCGTGATATGTTACATATTTCCGCTGCAAATCCGCAGAAATACGAAATAAAGCCGTTGTACAGGTCGTTTTTGTGGAAAAAAGAAAATATTTTCTTTTTTCAAAAAGCAATTTACTTTTCGTTTCGTCTGTGGTAATATGTTAGTGTCAGCACGGCCCGGAGCCATCCGCCCACCGTGCAGAGAAAGTCATGAAAATCTTTAAAACCATCATCAATTTCAGGAGGAAGATTTTATGAAGGGCGTTCAGATCGTTGAACCGAATAAACTGCAGATCGTTGATCTCGAGAAGCCTCAGATCGACAAAGAAAATAATGTCCTGGTCCGCATGGTCGCCGCCGGCATCTGCGGCTCCGACGTGGGCATCTACCACGGCACCAATGCTGCCGCCACCTATCCCCGCATCATCGGCCACGAGAACATGGGCATCGTTGAGGAGATCGGCGAGGGCGTGACCCGCGTGAAGGTGGGCGACCGCGTCATCATCGACCAGGTCACCGCCTGCGGCCACTGCTACGCCTGCCGCAAGGGCCGCCCCAACGTCTGCGGCAACCTGAAGGTGCGCGGCGTGCACATCGACGGCGGCTACCGCGAGTACATGGCTGTGCCGGACCGCGACTGCTACCTGGTGCCTGAGATCCTGAGCGACGAGGAAGCCGTCATGATCGAGCCCACCACCATCGCCGTGCAGTGCTGCAGCCGTGCCCAGCTGGAGAGCGAGGACACCGTCATGATCATTGGCAGCGGCGCTCTGGGCAGCTCCATCCTGCGCATCGTCAAGCTGTACAACCCCAAGGCCATCATCGTCACCGATATCGACGACGCAAAGCTGGAGGAAGCCAAGAAGAACGGCGCAACCTACACTATCAACAGCCTGAAGGAAGACGTTCCCACCAAGGCTCACGAGCTGACCGACGGCTACGGCCCCACCGTGACCATCGACGCCGCCTGCGTCAAGGGCAGCCTGCTGACCGCTCTGCAGGCCACCGGCAATGCCGGCCGCGTCATCACCATGGGCTTCTCCGTGGCACCCACCGAGGTCAACCAGTTCGTCATCACCTCCAAGGAGCTGGACGTCCGCGGCAGCCGCCTGCAGAACCGCAAGTTCCAGGACGTCATCGACCTGGTCAACGAGGGCAAGGTGGATCTGCGCGGCAGCATCTCCCACACCTGGAACTTCGAGGACGCACAGGCAGCCTTCGACTTCGTGGACAGCCACGATCCTTCCTACCGTAAGGGCGTTCTGACCTTCAAGAAGTAAAGTCCCTTTTCCTGCATTCTCCGCGCTCTGAGGGCGGTTTGCGCCGCTCTCGGTGCGCTTTATAAACCTCCCATAAAGAACAGGCCGTCCGGCTCGGGAAATCTCCCGCCGGACGGCTTGTTTGCGTATCGCTTATTCTCCTTCGACCAGTGCCACAGCCACATCGTTGACGTTGGTCCCCGTGGCTCCAGTGACGATCAGCCCGCCCACCGCCTGCAGCGCGTGGTAGGCATCGTTGTTTTGCAGCACGTCAAACACCCGCAGGCCCCGTGCTGCCAGCGCCGCTGCGGTGTCGCCATCCACATAGCCTCCGGCGGCATCCGTGGGGCCGTCGGTGCCGTCGCTGCCCACGGAAAAGACGGCTGCCTTCTGCCCGGCGATGGCCGGGGCTGCGGCAAGGGCCAGCTCCTGGCTGCGGCCGCCAAGGCCCTTGCCGGTGAGGTGCACCACGGTTTCGCCGCCCGCAAGGAAAGCCAGCTTTTTCCCCTGCCCTGCGTGGGTGCGGGCAATGGTGCCCAGAAAGCTGCCTGCCTCTCGCGCCTCGCAGCAGAGCCGGTCGGTCAGCAGAAGGGGCTCATAGCCCCGCGCCCGGCAGGCATCGGCTGCAGCAGCGCAGAGCTCACGCACACTGCCAGTGATGCGGGTGGTCACGTTATCCAGCGCTTTGGGTGTTTCCTGTGCCAGGAGCGCCTTTGCCCGCGCAGAGAGCTGCAGGTGATATTTCTCGGCAACAGCCTGCGCCTGCGCGCAGGTGGATGTGTCCGGCACGGCCGGGCCGCTGGCGATCATGTCCAGCGGGTCACCCAGAACATCGCTGAGCACGATGCTGAACACCCGTGCCGGGGCACAGGCCTGCGCAAATCGCCCGCCCTTCACGCCCGAGAGCCGCTTGCGGATGATGTTTATCTCCACGATATCCGCCCCGCTGGCCAGCAGCTGGCCGGTGATGTCCTGCAGCTCTGCGCCGGGCAGCAGCGGCTTTTCAAACAGCGCACTGCCGCCGCCGGAGAGCAGGAACAGCACGGTGTCTTCCGGCTGCAGGCCGTGGACGAGCTCCAGCGCCTTCTCCGTGGCCGCAAACCCGTTTTCATCCGGCACTGGGTGGCCCGCCTCGCAGCAGATCACGCCGGGGATCTCACCCTTCACGTGGCCGTATTTCGTCACGACCACACCGCCATCCACCCGGCTCAGCGCTTCCACAGCAGCATGGGTCATCTGCCAGGCAGCCTTGCCCGCCGCCACCAGCAGCACTCGGCCCCGCCCGGGCCGGAACTGTGCCAGCGCGCGGCGCACGGCTTCGTCCGGCAAAACCGCCTTCAGGCTGGATGCGATGATGGCATCCGCATCCTCACGCAGTGTCCGATCCATAAAACAGCCCTCCCCAGTTTTCTGATATAGAAAAAGAGCGTCGAATCAAACGATTCAACGCTCTTTTGTTGGTGCACCTCCAGGGACTCGAACCCTGGGCCCACTGATTAAGAGTCAGTTGCTCTACCAACTGAGCTAGAGGTGCATATTGTCAAGATGCGGTTTCTTCATCCTGACAAATTCAAGTCGGCGACTACCTATTTTCACGCGCCGTTTCCAGCGAACTATCTTCGGCACAAGTGAGCTTAACTTCTGTGTTCGGAATGGGAACAGGTGGAACCTCACCGTCATCGACACCGA
>NZ_NMTR01000006.1 GCF_002549775.1 Faecalibacterium langellae
GTGCATAATTGTGTGATTTCCAAATAGTAAGAAGCAGGGTTTGGGGCAGGCACGCCCCAACAAGAAGCTGTCCCAAAGGGGCAAGAATTTTCAAGAATTGAAAATTTGTGGCCACGGGACGATTCTTGCTCTCACCTTTTTCGCTGCGTTTCGCAATTTTCACATTTCAATCTGCTCGCAGATTGTTGACAAGCTGCGCTTGACCCGATACTATAAAGGCAAGTCGAATACGCGCCAAGGAGGTGCAACCATGACCGCCGTGATCTACGCCCGCTATTCATCCGACAGCCAGCGTGAAGCGTCCATTGAGGGACAGCTGCGCGACTGCAAGGACTACGCCGAGAAGAACGGCATCACCGTGGTCGGCACCTACATTGACCGTGCCTACTCTGCCAAAACGGATGACCGCCCGGACTTTCAGCGGATGATTAAGGACAGCGCGAAGAAAATCTTCGATGTGGTTCTGGTCTGGAAGCTGGACCGCTTTGCCCGGAACCGATTCGATGCCGTGAACTACAAGTACCAGCTGGAAAAGAACAGTGTCCATCTGGTGTCTGCTATGGAACCCATCTCGCAGGGGCCTGAAGGCATTATGGTGGAGAGTATGCTGATTGGCATGGCGGAATACTATTCCGCCGAACTCGCCCTGAAAGTGGCGCGCGGTGAGCGCGAAAACGCCCTCCAGTGCAAGTACAACGGCGGTGTGGTGCCGCTGGGCTTCACCATTGGTAAGGAGGACAGGCTGTACCATATCGACCCGGAAACAGCTCCCATCGTGCAGGAGATCTTCAGCCGGTATGCCGACGGCGAACCGGCGGAGAAGATCGCAGCCTCCCTGAATGAGCGCGGTCTGCGTACCCGCACCGGGAAGCCGTTCGTAAAGAACAGCTTCTTCCAGATCTTCCGCAACCGCCGCTACATCGGCGAATACCGCTACAAGGACATTGTGACGCCGGGCGGCGTTCCGGCTATTGTTGACCAGGATTTGTTCGACCGGGTGCAGCAGCGTTTCGAGCAGAACAGGATTGCCCACGGTCGGCCTGCAAAAGAGGATGTGAGCTATCTGCTGACCACCAAGCTGTTCTGTGGCAAGTGCGGCACCCTGATGGGCGGTGAAAGCGGCACCAGCCACATGGGAAACACCTACTATTACTACAAGTGCGGCAACGCCAAACGCCACGGCAAGGCGCATTGCGACCTGAAAGCCATCCGCAAGGAGCCGCTGGAACGGTTCGTGGTGGACACCGCCATTAAGGTGATTTTCAGCGATGAAATCATCGAACAGCTAATAGATTTGGTCATGGAAGCCCAGCAGAAGGAGAACACCCGATTGCCTATCCTGAAAGACCAGCTCAGGGACACAGAGAAGCGGCTGGCAAATCTTCTGGAAGCCATTGAACAGGGCATCCTGACCCCGACCACCAAGCAGCGTTTGGACGAGCTGGAAGCCCGGAAAGAAGCCCTGAACACCAGCATTCTGGAAGAAGAGCTGAAAAAGCCCGTCCTGACCCGTGAGTGGATTCGGTTCTGGCTTGAAAAATTCCGCAAGGGTGACGTGGGCAGCACGGAACACCAGCGGCAGATCATTGATACCTTTGTCAACTCGGTCTACGTCTTTGATGACCGGGTCGTACTCAATTTCAACTTCACGGATGATGCCAAAACGGTCACCCGTGAGGAAGTGTTGGGTTCGAGTGCCGTGGACAATGCTCCACCAAATGGAAAGCCGTTTACCTTTTCAGGTAAGCGGCTTTTTTGCTGCAAAGCAGGCGGAAATGAAAGTGCTAAATTGAGTCAAGCAGGAGAGCTTTGCTTGCGTATGGGAAAACCCGTTATAAAAACAGGATCCCCAGCAGAAGTGCACCCTGCGCAGCAGTGTTGATAAGCTGTGCGGTCCAGTTGGCTTTGAGCGAGTTGTCGAACCGGTTCTTTCGGTACCAGCTCATGCAGCCCATGCCGCACAACCACAGCAGAAAAAAGATCACACTGGGGAAATGGGTCAGCCGCGCAAGCACGCTGCTCCAGCGGATGGTACGGAGATGCAGCACAAGGGAAAGCAGGATCAGCACAAAACCGCTGATTTGACAGGGGATAAAGTAACGGTTGAGCCAGGGAACGTTCTGCTTGCGCAGGCTGAGCAGCAGCTTCCACAGAACTTTTCCGCAGGAAGCCAGAACGATCACAGCTGCACCGAGGCAAAACAGGATGCTTGCAAAACGGCCTGCGATTAGTACCATGCTGCAGGAAAAGAACAGAACCGGGAGCGCATCCACAAGAGCCAGTGACAGGGTGAAATCTTCGGGAATGAAATTGCGGTTTTTCATGCGATCAGCCATTTGTACTTCTCCACGCTGTACAGAGGAATGAAGGGCAGCAGGATGGGAACGGTCTTTACATACTGCTGATACTCCGGGTCTTTGCCGTAGTTCTTGTTCTGGCGGATCTCCAGACGGCGTGCGCCGCTGAACATGACGAACACGATGCCGACATAGCCGATCAGAGCCATGATCCACTGACCGATCCCCTGCAGAGCGCCAATGCCGGACACCAGCACGCCGGTCCAGAACACCATTTCACCCAGGTAGTTGGGGCAGCGCACAAGGCGATAAAGGCCGGTATCCACAAAGCGGTGGGAATTTTTCTTTTTAGCAGCATTTTTCTGCAGGTCAGCAGCAGATTCCAACACCATGCCGCACAGCATGATGACTGCACCGATGTAGCTTGCCGTACCGGCGCCGGTACCATTTGCAAGGCGGTAGAACACCGGCGTCACCTGCGTGACATACAGGCAGGCGCAGCTGAGCCAGATGGCGCACTTGGCACCAAAGGAAACGGTCTTGCCTTCCTTGATCTCACCGGTCATGTTCTTTTTATAAGAGGAACTCTTGATCTCACGGTAGGCCAGGTATCCACCCAGGCGGCAGCCGTAAAGGATGAACAGTACGCAGCACAGCCGGATCGCTCCACTTGCCGCCGTGCTTCTTCTGACAGGCGAAACTCCAGATCTTCGATGACTTTTGGCATAAGGTCTCCTTTTTGTGAACGTGTTCATAAAAAGAACAACGCTTTTTCGGGGGATTGTCAATGTGCTTTGCGGGCAGACATAAAAAGCCCCTGAGTCTTTCGGCTCAGAGGCTGCGGAGCAGGATTGTTATGTCTGGATGAAATTTGATTACATAAGGCAGATGAACAAGGTATGGGCCGGATGATTAGATTTGGGTAAGAGCATCATCGACAGTCACCGCCGCTGCAACACCATTGGTGGACCCGGATGCCGTATCAGGCAATGCAGGAATTGCAGGGACCGGGAGCGTGCCCATGGCAGGAGTATCATGGGTCTGCTGCGGCACAAGCACTTCTGGATAAGTAGGTGTCGTCACGGCCGCGCTCGTATTGCTGTGTGCGGCACTGACATTGCTGTGACTGCTATGGTTACTATGGGTGCTGCTGCTATGGCTGCTATGGCCGCTGCCGCTCTGATGGCTTTGATGACTCTGGTGGCTCACATGACTTCCATGACCGGAACCATGGCTGCTGGAGCGGTGTGAACTATGGGAACTGTGCGACCGGTGCCCGGCCTCTGCATCCAAAGCGAAAAGAACACTCATGATAACGGCCAAAGAGCCTACCATCAGCAGTTTGTTCCGGGTGATATTGCCTTCTTCTTCATACAAATAATTCTGAATAGATTTTTTGATCTCAGGAAACTGTGCCATGATCTTTCTCCTTTATGCTTTCACAATGCTGACGCAGGCACCATTTTGCCAAGTCGTTTTGTACTTCACGCCGTTAACGGTATAGGTCAGTTCGCCGTTCGGAACACCATTTTCAAAATGACCGGTTAAGATTTGCCCCGTTGCAAAAACATAAGAGCCGTCGCACATTTTGTCAGACTTAAAGGTTCCGGTATAGGTATCGCCATTCTGAAAGACATATTTGCCGTTTACTTTCTGACCATTGCTCACAGAGCCCGCATAGGAATCTCCATTCGGATAGCCGATAGCTGCATTTCCGGAAAATTCACCGGCCTTCGTCAGATCACCGGAATAGGTGACATCTACTGTTTTCTTTGCATCAAGATGGTCCGGGTAAGTAAACGTCAAATTCGCCTGATTCTTTTCGTCCGCAAGCGTCACAGTACCACGAAAGTTGCTGCCTTTGACCGAATAAGCAGCGTTTTGGAACGCATTACCCGCAAAAGAACCGGTCCAGGTCGTTCCATTTGGCGCGGTGACCACACCATCGCCGTTGATTTGGTCGTTTGCCCATGCACCCGCATAGCTGGTTCCGTCTGCCCACACAAACGTACCATTGCCAGAACGCTTTCCATCCTGAAGATTTCCCTCATAGGTGCCGACATCGGGAAAATCCAGATGGGCCATGCCTTCAGCCAACCCGTTCTGAAGGTCAACGGATGCAACGCTTACTTCCGAGAATGCTGCTGCCGAACTGGCTGATGCCGTTGAAACCTCCGGTGTTTTGCCAAAGCTGCCGATCAGCCCAACCGCCAGAAAACCGATCAGTACCTTTTTGGCAGTGCCGGATTTTTTCTTTTGTCTTTGCGTACTCTTTTTCATGATACGACCTCCTCAATGTTTTATCGAACCCAGCGGTCCAATATGTTGTCGATTTCAGGATTCTTTTGATTCAGCAGCCCAAACACGGCATCCAACATTCCTTTATAAGTCTGACATTTGTAATGGTTCGGTATCTTAGAGAACACGTCACCATCCAATGCGTAGTTCAGCACCGGGCAGGTCCCACAGTAGGGCTGGTATACGCAGTCACTGCAGGTGGGAGCTGCTTCCAATGTAGATGCAACACAGCAGGCCTTACAGACATTGCTGTTCATCAAAGAATCATAGGTGTCCTCAACCGTTCCCAGTTGAAATGCACGATCTCCCATTTCGGCAAGCATCCGACCCTCATCACAGGTGTAAACGTTGCCATCATAGTAATAGGCCATCTGTCCAACGGCTGCACCGCAGGGCGAACGCAGTTCCATGTAGTTCTTTCCCTGTCCAAGCAGGATTTTAGACAAGAAGGTCGCGGCGTGCCCTTCCGACAGGAAATAGCCCTGCCGGTTGATCTCCACAACATAGGCCAGCGCTTTTTGATAGAATGCAATAAACTCGTCCGCAGTATAGCCAACCTGATTCCAGTCTGCATTTGCAAAGCCCAACGGCGTCAACGGGCGAAGGAAGATGCTGTGCAGCCCAAGCGCACGGTATTCGTCCACCAACTCTTTCCAGTGGTTCAGGCTGTACCGTGTTGTGGTTTCGATCGCGCCAACACATACGTCCGCTTCTTGCAGCCGCTTCAATCCACGAATCGTACCCTCATAGGTTCCGCCACCCTGACAGAGCGGGCGATTCGTATTGTGCAAACGCATCGGGCCATCAATGGATGTTGAAACGCTGACATGATGCTCCTGAAAAAAGCGCACCATTTCTTCTGTGAGCAGATTCAGGTTGCTGACCAGGGAAAACTCCACTTTCTTTCTCGTTTCTGCGGCTTTTTTCTCGGCTTCGGATACGATGACTTGAAGCGTATCAAAATTCAAAAGTGGCTCACCGCCCTGAAACTCAATGGACAGGAACGGTTCTGGGGATTGAAACGCCAGATTCACAGCCTTCTTTGCGGTTTCTGCGCTCATCAGCCCTTTCTTATGGGAAGCAGTGGACTGTGCCTGGCAGTAAATACATCTTGCGTTGCACGCATTTGTCAGAACAAAAATATGCAAGCTGGTGGCATCCATCAAATAGCCTTTTGCTTCTCGGAAGGCACGGCTGTGACGCTCCAGATAAACATCCGCATCGTCCTCATAGAGAAAGCCCTTTTCCAAAAGCTCGGCATAAGATGGGTCTGTGCTGTCAAGTCTGTGCAGCAGCATCGCTTGAAAGGTTGGAAGTGATACAAACGCCCATCGCCCCAGATCATTCGTCAGCAGGATCTGCTGATCGTTCCATTTTTTGAAATTAAAATAGGTATACTTCATTTTTTACTCCGCAATCGGTCGGGCAACGAAACACCCGGTCGAGATCGTGCTGTTGAACACACCGTAACAGATGCTTTTGACCTTGCAGGATTCACACACGGGTGTGTAGCGAATCTTGTAATCTGAAATACTGTCACGGCATAACGTCCAATATTTATGCTTCACTGCACAGAGCGGGAAATTGTAAAGGCCGATGTCGATGCCGGCTGAAACCAGCTTCTCGATTCCATCTTCACACGCCGCAGCCGCCTGCAGATAGTCGATCCACACCTGCTCACGGTTCTTAATTGCATTGCCGCACATCTCCAGTGCGATAAAATTCACGACGGTGATACGCGGCAGGGTCAGAAGCAACTCCACAATATTGGAAATGTCCCTGTTGTTCAACTTGGAAACCACGATGCGGATTTCGATCCGCATTGTGCCTTGGGCCAGTGTTCTCAATCCCTGGATCGTCTGTGCAAAAGAGCCTTGCGCTTGCGTTATCGCATCGTGCCGTTCAGCATTCGAGCCATGGATCGGGATCGCAATCTGATCCTGGGCAATCAAAATCCGGTTGAACGCCTGCGCATAAGGGGCAACGGAAAAAGTCCGCCCGTTGGTCAGGATCAGAATTTCAGCACTGGGGCATTGTTCTTTTGCATATTGGACCACTTCCAAAAGCCCTTGTTTCAGCAGGGTGGGTTCACCGCCGGTGATCGTAATATGCGGGATGTCGGTGCCGAAATATCGGAGCTGCATTTTGAGTTCATCCACAGGTGTTAGCTGTGCATGGCGGCGAGAGCTTTCGCTCACAGGGCACATCACACAGTTCGTGTTACAGGCCAGGCCCGTTACGATGGCTGCATCCCCCGCATCGGCCTGATAGAACCGATAGCAGATGCCGGTGTTCTCGAAAGAAATTGCATCGGCATCCTGCAATTCTTTCCAGCGCAGCCACTCTGCATCCGAAATGGAATAGCGTTTCTCGAAGGGGTATAATGTGACTGTCTGGCTTTCCTGCTCCACATAAGCAACATTCAGCCCGATTTGCAAGTCACTCTCAATTTCTTTCCGAGCAAGGCGGACCCGTGCAAGCAAGTACACTGCGGCCGGCTGTGAGCGGTAAGCCGAAAGGTAAAATGTCATGGTTCAGATTCCCCACGATCCCAAAGTTGTTACAATATGATAGGCCGCAAATAAGATAACGCCCACCGCAATGAAGGAAGCAAACGGTATTTTGCGAACAGAAACCACCGTGGCTTTGCCGTATTTGGAGTCTTTCCAGCGCCGGACGGCTGCAGCTTCCTCCTCGGTCAGACGGCTTCGCATATCTTCATAGCTGATTTGCGGCAGTCCTTTTACCTTGGAGGGCGCAAAGCAGACGACCGTGGACCTGCTTAAGATCATTCCGGCCTTGACGTCTTCGGTCGGGACCGATTCATAAACGTACTTTCCTGCGATCCATGTTGTCCACATCACAAGGAGCACCAGCAGGTAGGTCTGTACCATCCGAAGAACTCCAGCAGCGGCAATGGTGTTTCTTGTAAGAAGCAGCACTGCGGCATCAAGCACCGCGCAGCTGCCGACCAGAACTTTGGAATGATAGACCGGCTTTTCTCGAAGAATTGTAATCAGGAAGTAGCTGATCAGCGAAAGCAGGAGAACGTTGTTCTCGACGAAAGAAGGGAGTGCAATGGAAAGAACACTGTTCCATGCATATAAAACAACAAACGCATGAAGATAGGATTTGATTGCAGCCCATGCGCCTGCTTTGGTCACGGTCGGGAGTTTGACCGTGTGGCGGTGGAAGTCCAGATAGACGGCTTCCCCGATCAGATAGAGATACCCGATGCTGAACACCAGAAGGAACAGATACGCCGCCGGAACGATCGTGTCTGTGTTTGCCCAGAACAGCCGCCCCGGCAAAAGCGAGATCAGGACGATCATCAACTTGCTGTCCCCGGCTGACCAGATGTGGACAAAATAGAAGCCGATCGAAAGCAACGCCGAAATCAGCAGATTCAAAGCGGTGATGCCAAGACAGTCCTGACAGTACACAGCATAGTAGATGACGTTCAAGACGAGTCCCGCCGTAAACGCAATGATAAGGTGTTTGTTTTTGATCTGCCCATGCCGCAGATCCGTCCAGACGCTCAAGCCGCACAGTATAAATGCACAGCATAGGAGGAATATCTCACATAAAATCATAGTGCTACGCTCGCAAGGTCGATCAGATAATTGAAAAATTCATGCGCGGTGAGTGCTGTATCGTATTGGCAGTTCTGAAAGGTCAGCACCCAGTTTTCCGCAGCGCGCTCCACATGAATCTTTGCCAGCCCGCAGTACGCCTGGATTGCAGACCGAAGAACATCCTCCGAAAAAATTTCAGAACTGACCAAAAGTGTATTCTTATTTTTCATCGAACCAGTCCTTTGCAATCGCATCCAGCTCATCCAGCGCGTCCTCTGTCATGGGGCTTTCAGCCACATCGGAGGATGCACCTTCATCTACCATCGTAGAGGACAGCGCACGAGCCACGAGCAGCTCCCGCAGAACCGTGGTTTCTTTGGAAACGGTCTGGTGGATCATCTGTGCCAGTAGCTCGTTCTTGAACGCATTTCCCAGTTTTTCTTTCTCAAACGGTGTGCCGTCTTTTGCGGTAAAGTCTACAAAGAAACAACCACCTTCCACGCCAAGGTAAACGTATGCCTTGTCTGTAAAATGGTATGCCGCTTTCAAGAGTGCCTCTTTGGAGTAGAGTGTTTTATCGTATCGGATCCTCATAATACCCTCACCAAACTTATAATATTACATCCTAATTCTAACGCTTTGCGGATGCCGTTTCACTTACCATTTTGTGTCAGAATGGATAGAACTCCGACACATTGGTGACGGTATGAAGGTCCGAAAAAAAGGGGACGAAACTTCTGTATCGACTCGTTTCTCCCGATGGTTAAAGGTTTTTGCATTCTGTTTTGCGGGAAAAGACAACACAAAAGGCAGGGTATCACCGTGGCGGTGACAACCTGCCTTTTTGTATGATTGGGCGCGATGCGGCGCATTTTACGGTGGCGGCTGGGGGACAGGGAACGTTAAGTCTCTGCGTCCGCTTCCGTCAGCACAAAGGTCAGCTCGGCGGTGGCGACGCATTTGCCGTCCACATAAGCCGACGCTTTGCCGATGCCCACCGGGCCGCGCTGTTCCACCAGCTCGCAGTGGAGGGTGAGTACATCGCCGGGGATGACCTGTTTGCGGAAGCGGGCGTTTTTGATGCCGCCGAAAAGGGCCAGCCTGCCTTTGTTTTCGGGCAGGCTCAGCGCCGCGACGGCCCCGGTCTGGGCCAGTGCTTCCAGAATGAGCACTCCGGGCATGACCGGCTGGCCGGGGAAGTGGCCGTTAAAAAATTCCTCGTTGCGGGAGACACACTTGCGGCCAATGGCCCACTGCCCCGGTTCGTAATCCAGAATGCGGTCCACGAGGGCAAAGGGGTAGCGGTGTGGCAAAATCTCCGCGATCTGCACACTGCTCAGGGTGTTGGCGTTTTCACGCACGGTACGGGGCTCTGCCATGGGTCAGCCCTCCCATCTGCGCAGGGCGATGCAGGCGTTGTGGCCGCCAAAGCCCAGGCTGTTGCTCAGCGCATAGGTCATGGCCTGTGCGCGGCCGGTGTTCGGGACATAATCGAGGTCACACTCCGGGTCCGGCTGCTGGTAGTGGATGGTGGGCGGCGCAAACTGGTCCCGCAGGGCCAGAGCCGTAAACACTGCCTCGATGCCGCCCGCACCGCCCAGCAGATGGCCGGTCATGCTCTTGGTGCTGACGACCGTCAGCTGCTTTGCGTGTTCCCCGAACACGGCATGGATGGCGGCGGTCTCACAGGCATCGTTCATGTGAGTGCCGGTGCCGTGGGCGTTGATGTGATCTACCTGCTCCGGCGTGATGCCGGCATCGGCCAGCGTCAGCTTCATGCAGTCAATAGCTCCCGCGCCGCCGGGAGCCGGTGCGGTGAAGTGGTAGGCGTCGCAGTTGGCACCGTAGCCCACCACCTCGGCGTAGATGTGTGCACCGCGGGCGCGGGCATGCTCCAGTTCTTCCAGTACCAGCACGCCGCTGCCCTCGCCCATGACGAAACCGCCGCGCCGCGCGTCAAAGGGCAGGCTGGCGGCGTCCGGGTCGGCGGCGGTGGAAAGCGCCTTCATGCTGGTGAAGCCGCCGATGCCCAAGGGGCTGATGCAGCTTTCCGCGCCGCCGCAGACCATGGCCGTCTCGTAGCCGTCGCGGATGCGGTGGAAGGCGTCGCCCACGGCATTGGTGCCGCCCGCGCAGGCCGTGACCGGGCAGGTGCACATGCCCTTCAGGCCAAAGCGGATGGCCACCTGTGCCGCCGCCATGTTGGCAATGGACATGGGCACAAAGTAGGGGCTGACCTTCTCCATGCCCTTTTCTTCGCCCCGGGTGTGCTGCTCCTCAATGGTGGGCAGGCCGCCGATGCCGCTGGACAGGATGACGCCGATGCTTTTTGCTTCCGCTTCGGTGTCCAGGCCGCTGTCTGCAAGGGCCTCGGCGGCAGCGCCCAGTGCCAGCAGGGTGAAGCGTGCCATCTTGCGGACTTCCTTTTTGTCCACCACGGTCTCGGGGTCAAAATCCTTTACCTCACCGGCCAGCTTGCACTTGAAGTCGGTGGTGTCGAACTGGGTAATGGGCCCGATGCCGCATTGGCCGGCCTTGGCGGCGGCCCAGCTTTCGGAAACGTTATTGCCCAGCGGGTTCACGGTGCCGAGGCCGGTGATGACGACTCTGCGTTTTTCCATGCGAAATTCTCCTTTTACATTGCCATGCCGCCGTCTGCACAGAGCACCTGCCCGGTGAGATAGCTGCTTTGTTCTGCGGCAAAGAACGCCACCGCGTTTGCCACATCTTCCGGCCTGCCTGCGCGGCCTGCCGGGATGCCCTTTGCCATTTCGGCACGGACAGCTTCCGGCAGGGCGGCGGTCATATCGGTCTCGATAAAGCCCGGGGCCACCGCGTTCACGGTCACGTTCCGGCTGGCCAGCTCCCGGGCAAGGCTCTTGGTCAGGCCGATCAGCCCTGCCTTGCTGGCGGCATAATTTGCCTGACCCGCGTTGCCCCGCAGGGCCACCACACTGCTCAGATTGATGATGCGGCCCCACCGCTGACGCACCATGCGGCGGGCGGCTTCCTTGCAGCAGAGGAACGCGCCCTTCAGGTTCGCGTTCAGCACGGCGTCAAAGTCCGCTTCGGTCATGCGCAGGATGAGATTATCCCGGGTGATGCCCGCGTTGTTTACCAAAATATCCACCTGGCCAAAGGTGTTTACCGCCTGCTCAAACAGCGCTTTGCAGCCCTCGGCAGTGGAGACATCGGCCTGCACGGCCACGGCATTTGCGCCCGCAGCGCTGCACAGGGCAACCGTTTCAGCGGCAGCGGCTTCGCCGTGGCAGTAGTTCACCACAACATTGCAGCCCTGCCTGGCAAGCTGTACGCACACCGCCCGTCCAATGCCGCGGCTGCCGCCGGTGACGACGGCAGTGCGGATGATCTTTTCTTCACTCATTGTTCTTCCTTCCATGCGGTCAGCACGATCTCCAGTTCTGCCGGAGTTTCCACGGCGGCGCAGGCCACGCCGGGCAGGGTCTTTTTCACAAAACCGCTCAGGGCGCTGCCGGGGCCGACTTCCAGAATGTGGTCCACGCCCAGATCACCCAGACGACGCAGGGTGTCTTCCATATACACACTGCTCTGCACCTGCTTCACCAGCAGGGCCGGGATGGTGTCCGCGTCGGCCTTTTCGCGGCCCAGACAGTTGAACAGCACCGGGATCTGCATCTCACTGAACCGATCGGTCTTGAACCGTTCGGCGAGGGCATCTCCGGCGGGGGCCATCAGCCGGGTGTGGAAGGGGCCGCTCACTTTCAGCGGAAGGCAGCGGCGGGCGCCGGCTTCCTTTGCCAGCGCGGCAGCCTGCTCCACAGCGGCTTTCTCGCCGCCGATGACCAGCTGCCCCGGGCAGTTGTAGTTGCAGATCTGCACACAGCCCGTCTCTGCTGCCTGTTCGCAACAAGCGGACAGCTTTTCTCTGTCCAGCCCCAGTACGGCGGTCATGCCGCAGTCAAGGCCTTTTGCAGCCTCAGCCATGGCCTTGCCCCGGAAGGCAGTCAGCTCAATGGCCTGCTTGGCGGTGAACACCCCGGCTGCCTGCAGCGCGGAGTATTCGCCCAGCGAAAGCCCTGCCAGATATGCGGGCTTTACGCCCTTTTCGGCCAGCACGGCGGTCACGCCGCAGGCAAAAGCCACCATGCAGGGCTGAGTGTATTCGGTCTGGTTCAGAACGCCGTCCGGGTCTTCGAAGCAGACGCGGTGCAGGTCAAAATCCAGCGCCGCGCTATCGAATGCTGCCCGGAAGGCGGGAGATTCTTCGTAAAATTCTTTGCCCATGCCGGGGTGCTGGGCACCCTGACCGGCGTATAAAACGGCAAGTTTCATTGGTTTTGCCTCCATTCGGTCACAAGTTCGTCCATCAGTTCGCGGACGGTGTACATCCGGCTGAGCCTGCCCACATTGGCCCCGCAGAAGAAAAGCCCTTCCTCCACATTGCCCTTCACGGCTTCGATGAGCGCGTGGGTGATGCAATAGGGCACTCTGGCGGGGTCACAGGTCTTCAGGCAGCGGGCGCAGTGCTTTGGCGGGAAGCGCGTTCCCTCGGCCAGTGCCTGCACCAGCGGGGTGTTCAGCGCCCGGCCCGGCATCCCCACCGGGCTATGGATGATGCGCACATCCTCGGGCTTTGCGTGCAGCAGAACGTCCTTGTAGGTTTGGGATGCATCGCACTCGTAAGTGGGGATAAAGCGGGTGGCAAGCTGGACACCCGCCGCGCCCATCTTTGTAAAGTGGGCCATGTCGGCTCCGGTGTACACGCCGCCCGCCACGAACACGGGGATGGGGTGGCCGAACTGCACTTCAAAGGGCTGCACTTCGGCCAGAACCTCGGGCAGAATTTCGTCGAGGGTCTGGCATTTGTCTGCCAGTAGGTCGGCTTCGGCAAAGCCGAGATGTCCACCCGCTTTGCAGCCCTCAATGACCACAAAATCGGCGGTGCGGCCAAACTCCTTGGCCCAGCGGCGCAGGATGAGCTTTGCGGCCCGCCCGCTGGAAACGATGGGCGCAATGGCCACTTCCGGCGTGTTTACAAGGCCGGGCAGTTCCAGCGGCAGGCCCGCGCCGGACACCACCGCATCCACGCCCGCTTCTACGGCGGTGCGGATGGCGGCGGCGTAGTCCTGCGTGGCGACCATGGCGTTGATGGCTACCATGCCTGCGCCTTTGGCGATCGCTTTTGCTTTTTGGATCTCCGCAGCCAGCGCGCGGTGGTTGGCGCTGACCGGGTCGCGGGCAAAATCCGGCTCCCGGTAGCCTGCATCGGCGGTGGAGATGCACCCCATGCCGCCGCAGGCCGCCACGGCCCCGGCCAGCCCGCCGAGGGAAACGCCCACGCCCATGCCGCCCTGCAGGATGGGCACCTGCAGCTGCTTTTGGCCGAGGGTCAGCATTCGGCGTTCAGCGCGGCGATGCGCTGCCTCCCGCTTTCGTACAGGTCGGCAAGGATGTCGGCTACCGGGCGTACCTCGTGCAGCATGCCCGCCACCTGACCGGCCATCAGGCTGCCGGTGGCGGTATCGCCCTCAAACACGGCCCGGCGCAGACTGCCGAGGGTGAATTTTTCCAGCTCCATCTTGTCGGCACCGGCCTTTTCCTGCCGGACATACTCACGGCTCATGCGGTTTTTCAGCACGCGGACGGGCGAGCCGCCGATGCGGCCGGTGACGATGGTGTCACTGTCCTTGGCCTTGAGCAGGGCGGCTTTGTAGTTTTCGTGGATGGGGCATTCTTCGCTCACCAGCAGGCAGGTGCCCACCTGTACGCCGCAGGCACCCAGGGCCAGCGCGGCCGCCATCTGACGGCCATCCGCAATGCCGCCCGCCGCGATGACGGGCACGCTGACCGCATCCACTACCTGCGGCACCAGCGCCATGGTGGTCATTTCGCCCACATGGCCGCCGCTCTCGGTGCCCTCGGCAATGACGGCGTCGATGCCCAGCGGTTCCAGATGCTTTGCCAGCACAGCAGCGGCCACCACCGGGATGACTTTGATGCCTGCAGCCTTCCACATGGGAACATACTTGCCGGGGTTGCCCGCGCCGGTGGTGACGACGGGCACGCCTTCTTCCACGACGATCTTTGCAAATTCATCTGCCTGCGGGTGCATGAGCATGATGTTCACGCCGAAAGGCTTGTTTGTCAATGCTTTGCAGCGGCGGATGTTCTGGCGCAGGGTGTCGGCGTTCATGCCGCCAGCCCCGATGATGCCGAGAGCTCCCGCGTTGGAGCAGGCGGCGGCAAACTCGCCGGTGGCGATGTTCGCCATGCCGCCCTGAATGATGGGGTATCTGGTCCCTAAAATTTCATTTAAAAGTTTCATAAAAGTGACTCTTATTGTTCAACGTCCTCGCCCTCTCAGGCGCTGTCGCGCCAGCTCTCCCAAGGGGAGAGCCAAGAACGTTGCGGTAAGGCTCTTGCCTCTCCCTTTGGGAGAGGTGGCACGGCGTAAGCCGTGACGGAGAGGGCGAGCCTGTTAAAATCTTGCAGGGTCATATTCCACGATCATGCCGCCCCAGGTCAGGCCGCCGCCGAAGCCGATGCAGGCCAGCAGCTGGCCCGGCTGCAGCTGGCCGCTCTCGGCCAGCTCATTGAGGGCGACCGGGATGCTGGCGGCGCTGGTGTTGCCGTGGCGGTCCATGTTCTTGTAGAATTTCGCCGGGTCGGCCTGCAGTGCTTTCACGCAGTGGTCGATGATGCGGCTGTTGGCCTGATGGCAGACCACCCACGATAAATCATCGAGGGTCAGCTGCGTTTCGTCCAGCACGGCGTGCAGACACTTCGGCAGGGCGTCCACTGCAAAGCGGAATACCGCCCGGCCGTCCATGGTGATGGGCGCGGAGCCTGCGCGGCTGGGCCCGCCCGCGTGGATGGCGGCATCGCCGCGGGCACCCAGCATCACGGCAAAGGGCGTCGGGTCTGCCGCCAGTTCAAAGATGGCGGCCCCGGCCCCGTCGCCGAACAGCACACAGGTGGAGCGGTCGGCCGGGTCCATCAGGCGGGAAAGGGCCTCGCACCCGATGACGAGGGCGTACTGCCCGCCCAGAGTGGCAAGCAGGCCCCGGGCCACGGCGGTGCCGTACAAAAAGCCGGAACAGGCTGCGTTGATGTCCAGCGCAGGGCAGGTCTCGGGCAGGCCCAGTGCCGCCTGTACCTGACAGGCCACGCTGGGGGTCGCGTCCGGGGCCGAGAGGGTGGCACAGATGCAGCAGGCGATGTCCGCCGGGGCAAGGCCGCTGCGTGCCAGTGCCTGCTTTGCGGCGGCAATGGCCAGTGTGGCGGCGGATTCGCCTTCGGTGCACCAGTGCCGGGTGCGGATGCCAGTGCGGCTGATGATCCAGTCATCGCTGGTGTCCACCATGCGGCTCAGATCGTCGTTCGTGACCGTCCGGCCCGGCAGGGCCCCGCCGGTGGCAAGTAACTGGAAACCGTTCATGTGTTCCTCGTTTCTCCGATCTGGCGGTATTTTTTGTAGCGCTGGTCAGCCAACTGCTTCCCGCTCATGCGGCACAGCTCTTTCAGGTGGGCGCGCAGTGCGGCGTCCATGCGCTCAAACAGGGCCGCGTGGCCGCGCTGGGCACCACCCAGCGGCTCCGGGATCACTTCTTCCACAATGCCATCGTTGTACAAGTCCTGTGCCGTCAGCTTCATCAGCTCGCAGGCCTCGCCGCTGCGGGAGGAGTCCTTCCACAGAATGCTGGCAAAGCCCTCGGGACTCAGCACCGAGTAGACGGCATTTTCCAGCATGAGGATATGGTTCGCCACGCCCAGCGCCAGCGCACCGCCGGAGGAACCTTCGCCGGTGACGACGGCAATGACCGGTACGGTCAGGCCGCTCATCTCCATCAGATTGCGGGCAATGGCTTCGCCCTGGCCGCGCTCCTCGGCGTCCTTGCCGGGGTACGCGCCCGGCGTGTCGATGAAGGTGATGATGGGCCGGCCAAACTTTTCGGCCTGCTGCATCAGGCGCAGGGCCTTGCGGTAGCCTTCCGGCCCGGGCATGCCGAAGTTGCAGGCGAGATTTTCTTCCAGTGTGGAGCCCTTGCGGTGGCCGATGACGGTCACCGGCATCCCGTGGAACCGGGCCACACCGCCCAGGATGGCGGCATCCTCTTTGCACTGGCGGTCGCCGCGCTGCTCAAAAAAGTCGGTGAACAGGGCAGAAACCATCTCGTCGATGTGAGGGCGCTCCGGGTGCCGAGCCAGAAAGACCCGGTCCTCGGCGGTCAGCGGGCCGCAGGAGCGCAGAATTTCGTCTTCCTCGACAGCCAGCTCTGCCAGTTCGGACGCATGGGCCGTGATGGCGTCCATATCATTGCCGCTGCCTTTCAGCGCGGCGATCTGGGCGTCCAGCGGGGCCAGCTGCTCTAAAATTTCCTTAATCATGGGCGTTTCCCTCCGGCGTGAAGCTGCAAGACCTGAATGAGCGTATCCCGCAGCTGGCTGCGGGGCACCACCTGATCCACAAAGCCGTGCTCCATCTGGAACTCGCTGCGCTGGAACCCGGCGGGCAGTTTTTCACCGATGGTCTGCTCGATGACGCGGGGTCCGGCAAAACCGATCAGCGCCCCGGGCTCGGCCAGCATGATGTCGCCAAGGCTGGCAAAGCTGGCGGTGACGCCGCCGGTGGTGGGGTGGGTGAGCACGCTGACGTACAGCCCACCTTTGGCGGAAAAACGCTGGATGGCAGCGGACGTTTTTGCCATTTGCATCAGGCTGAAAATGCCCTCCTGCATCCGGGCACCGCCGCTGGCCGAAAAGATGACCAGAGGCAGGCGCTTGGCGGCGGCGTACTCCACGGCGCGGGTGATCTTGTCGCCCACGGCAGTGCTCATGCTGCCCATGAAAAAGCGGCTGTCCAGCACGGCGGCCACGCAGGCCACCCCGCCGATGCGGCCGACGGCCGTGACAGCGGCTTCGTGCAGGCCGGTCTTGCTTTGGGCGGCGGCAAGCTTTTCGTCGTAGCCGGGGAAGTGCAGCACATCCTGCGGGGCAAGGTCGGCGTCAAGCTCGCGGAAGCTGCCGTGGTCCAGCACCAGACTGAGCCGGTAGTAGCCGCCAATGGGCATGTGGTAGCCGCAGTTGGGGCAGACGAAAAGGCTTTTGGCCCAGAGGGTGCGGGCGGCGCGGCGGCCGCACTGTTTGCACTCTACGAACTGGGGCTCGTGCCAGACGGCCCCGGCATCCCGCCGGGCCTTCAGCTGGAAGGTGCGCTCCCGCATCCGGCCGGGGAACAGGTCTCGGATATCGTTCATGGCCGTTCGCCTCAGACGTGTGCGGTGATGTAGTTGTAGATGTCACCCACGGTCTTGAGCTTTGCCAGCTCCTCGTCCGGGATGGACACGCCGCAGGCATCTTCCAGCGCCATGTTCAGCTCCACGGCATCCAGGCTGTCGGCTTCCAGATCCTCGGTCAGGCTGGCTTCCATGGTCACTTTGTCCTCGTCGCAGTTCAGGGTATCGACAACGATCTTTTTCATTTCTTCAAACGTCATGGTAATGTTCTCCTTTGAATCTTGTTATTATCTAAAAAGTTTGAGGTTTCTTTCGAACACGACCATTATACCCGAACCGTTGGATAAGTCAAGAAAAATAGTTAAAATATTTTATCTTTTACAATTCTGACACACTTTGCATTGCGGCTGACGGCAAAACAAAGCGCCGCCGGTGCACGAGAAATCTCGCACGCCGACGGCGCGGTTCAGGTGTTATTGGTTTTTGCTGGGGGGGGGGGGGGGGGTCACTGCTTGGGGAAGGCGGTGTTCCAGGTCTGGATCACCTTGACGCGGGTCACCCAACCGTTGGGGCGGAAGGTGGTCTCGCCGGGAGCGGTCAGGATGCCCTGCTCCACGCACCACTGGGCGGCCTTGGCCATTTCGGGCTCGGACACGTCGGTGAAGGCGGGCTGGTTCTCGGGTTCCGGTGCGCCCTTTGCGCCCCAGATGAGCCAGGCCAGCTGGCCGCGGTTCACGGGGATGTCGGCCCCGGCGGGCAGCAGATCGCGCAGGATAATGTCGGTGGCAATCTCATAGCCCACGAAGGCCGCTGCGCCGCCGATGGCGGTGCCCACGATCACAGCACCCACGGCGCCGGAGGAAGCGTCGGTGTCGGGCACGTCGGGAATGACTGCCGCCGCCGGGACGATGCGGATGTAAGCTTCGGTGTGGGATGCGGGGCCGTAGGTTTTGCCCTCGTCGTCTGTGCGAACGACCTCAGCGGCTTCGGCAGCGGACCGGTTCGCACCGGCGCGCACCTCATAGGCCCCGGCGGGGGACGGGGTATAGGTGAGCTGGCCGCTCAGAGCACGGCCGCTCTCGTTCTTTACCTTTATAATAGCGTCCCCGCGCGGCCCGCCGACGCGGTTCGACACGAATCGACCTGTGCACAATTTTGGATAATTCTGCCCTTTCTTTTGTGAAATTGTTTCATTCTGACAAAGGCCCAAACTTCTTGACAGGGCCCCCGAATCATGCTAAACTGAATCCACTTTGAAAAAAGCACAAATGCGTTGACGGGGAAAAAACGATTTTCTTCTGCGTGCAGAGAGCCGCCGGTTGGTGCAAGGCGGGTGCAGAGGGCTTCGGTTACTGGCCCCTGAGCGGCAGGGCTGAACGGGAAGTAGGCTCTGACGGACGCCCACCGTTACAAGGGCAGCGATTCGCTGCAAAAAGCCGATCGTGCAAAGTGGCTGTATCCACAAAAGGTGCAGCAAAGAGAGTGGTACCACGGGTGCCCTGTAGTTTGAACTTTACAGGCTCTCGTCTCTCAAGGTTTTCGCCTTGAAAGACGGGAGCCTTTTCGTATGTATGCCATGTGCTGAGTGATGTATTTCCCCGCGCAGCGGGGAAATACACACATTCCCGTTTGCATGGCGAAACAAAAAGTGCATTTGCTTAGGAGGACACGCAAGATGATGGACGCAACCAAGTACGCTCCGGGTTACTACCCGGTTCCCGCCGGTTATGACAGCTGGGTCAAGAAAGACCACATTGAAAAAGCACCGGCATGGTGCAGTGTGGACCTGCGCGACGGCAACCAGGCCCTGATCGTGCCCATGAGCTTGGAGGAAAAGCTGGAGTTCTTCCAGATGCTGGTGAAAATCGGCTTTAAGGAGATCGAAGTCGGCTTCCCCGCCGCCAGCGAGACCGAGTACGAGTTCCTGCGCACCCTGATCGAGAAGGACATGATCCCCGCCGATGTCACCGTGCAGGTGCTGACCCAGTGCCGCGACCACATCATTCGCAAGACTTTTGAGGCCGTCAAGGGCGCACCCCGCGCGGTCATCCACTTCTATAACTCCACCTCCGTGGCCCAGCGCGAGCAGGTGTTCCACAAGAGCAAAGAGGAGATCAAGAAGATCGCCACCGACGGTGCAAAGCTGGTCAAGCAGCTCAGCGAGGAGTACGAGGGCAACTTCCTGTTCGAGTACAGCCCCGAAAGCTTCACCGGCACCGAAGTGGATTATGCCGTGGATGTGTGCAACGCCGTGCTGGACATCATGCAGCCCACCCCGGAGCGCCCCATGATCATCAACCTGCCCGTCACCGTGGAAATGAGCATGCCGCATGTCTACGCAAACCAGATCGAGTACTGCGACAAGCACCTCAAGTACCGTGACAGCGTGATCATCTCCACCCACCCCCACAACGACCGCGGCACCGGCGTGGCCTGCGCCGAGCTGGCTGTTCTGGCCGGTGCCCAGCGCGTGGAGTGCTGCCTGTTCGGCAATGGCGAGCGCACCGGCAACGTGGACGCCGTCACCCTCGCCATGAACATGTACAGCCACGGCGTGGACCCGAAGCTGGACTTCTCCGATATGCCGGAAATTTGTGCCACCTACGAGCGCGTGACCCGGATGCACATCTACGAGCGCAGCCCCTATGCAGGCCAGCTGGTGTTCGCTGCCTTCTCCGGCAGCCATCAGGACGCCATTGCAAAGGGCATGGCCTACCGCAAGGAGCACGGCGAACACCGCTGGACCTGCCCCTACATCCCGGTGGACCCCCACGACATCGGCCGTACCTACGACGCCGACGTCATCCGCATCAACAGCCAGAGCGGCAAGGGCGGCATCGGCTTTGTGCTGGAGCAGAACTACGGCTACAACCTGCCGCCCAAGATGCGCGAGGCCCTGGGCTACAAGGTCAAGAACGTATCCGACCACAACCACAAGGAGCTGAGCGCAGGCGAAGTGCTGCACATCTTCGAGGATACCTTCCTCAACCGCTGCAAGCCGCTCAACGTCATCGAAGCACACTTTGCACAGGTGGGCGGCATCACCGCCACCGTCACGCTGGAGCTGAACGGTCAGCGCAAGGTGGTCACCTCGGTGGGCAATGGCCGTCTGGACGCTGTGGCAAATGCCATCCAGAGCGCTACCGGCATGGACTTCCACCTGGAGACCTACTCCGAGCACAGCCTGGACGAAGGCTCTACCTCCCGCGCCGCCTCCTACGTCGGCCTTGTCTGGGGCGATAACACCGTCACCTGGGGTGCCGGTACCGACACCGATATCATCGTGGCCGGTATCAAGGCTCTGGTGAGCGCGATCAATAATAAATAATTAAAAGGGCAGTGTCCGCGCCCTCTCAGTCACCTGCGGTGACAGCTCTCCCAAAGGGAGAGCCAAGAGCATGACGGGAGCGCTTCTTGCCTCTCCCTTTGGGAGAGGTGGCAATGCGCAAGCATTGACGGAGAGGGCGAGCTGCTCAGCAATAGAGAGTATCAAAAGGAGAGTACCACCATGGGAATGACCCTGACGCAGAAGATCCTTGCCGCACATGCCGGGCTTGCCGAGGTCAAGGCAGGCCAGCTCATCAACGCAAAGCTGGACATCGTGCTGGGCAACGATATCACCACCCCCGTCGCCATCAACGAGTTTGAAAAGGCCGGTTTTGACGGCGTGTTCGACAAAGAGCACATTGCCATCGTGCTGGACCACTTTGTGCCCAACAAGGACATCAAGAGTGCCACCCAGTCCAAGCAGTGCCGCGAGTTTGCCAACAAATACGACATCCTCAACTTCTACGATGTGGGCCAGATGGGCATTGAGCACGCTCTGCTGCCGGAAAAAGGCATCGTGACCGCAGGCGACTGCGTCATTGGTGCGGACAGCCACACCTGCACCTACGGTGCACTGGGCGCTTTCTCCACCGGCGTTGGCTCCACCGACATGGCCGCTGGCATGGCCACCGGCATGGCATGGTTCAAGGTGCCCTCGGCTATCAAGTTCGTGCTCACTGGCAAGCTGGGCCCCCGGGTGTCCGGCAAAGACCTGATCCTGCACATCATCGGCATGATCGGCGTGGACGGTGCGCTGTACAAATCCATGGAGTTCACCGGCCCGGGCGTTGCGTCCCTGACCATGGACGACCGCCTGTGCATCTGCAATATGGCCATCGAGGCCGGTGCCAAGAACGGCATCTTCCCAGTGGACGAGGTGACCAAGGCGTATCTGAACGGCCGCAGCCAGCGCACCCCCGTGTACTACGAAGCCGACCCGGATGCCGAGTACGAAAAGACCATCGAGATCGACCTCTCCAAGCTGGAACCCACCGTCAGCTACCCGCACCTGCCGGAGAACACCCACCTTGCCAGCGAGGGCAAGGACATCAAGATCGACCAGGTGGTCATCGGCAGCTGCACCAACGGACGGCTGGAGGACATGGAAGCCGCCTACAACGTGCTGAAGGGCAAGCACATCGCCAAGGGCATGCGCGGCATCATCATCCCCGCCACCATGGCCGTGTACAAGGAGTGCATCCTGCGCGGCTGGACCACCGCCTTCATCGACGCGGGCTGCATCGTGTCCACCCCCACCTGCGGCCCGTGCCTGGGCGGCTACATGGGCATTCTGGCCGAGGGCGAGCGCTGCGTTTCCACCACCAACCGCAACTTTGTGGGCCGCATGGGCCATGTCAAGAGCGAAGTGTATCTGGCTTCCCCCGCCACCGCCGCCGCCAGCGCACTGACCGGCTACATCACCGACCCCCGCACGGTCTGATCGGAAAGGAGCACAACAATGAACGCAAAAGGTTCTGTTTTCAAATATCCGGATAACGTGGATACCGATGTCATCATCCCGGCCCGCCACCTGAACACCCAGGACGCCAAGGAGCTGGCCAGCCACTGCATGGAGGACATCGACAAGGACTTCGTCAAGAATGTGAAGGACGGAGACATCATGGTGGGCGGCTGGAACTTCGGCTGCGGCTCCTCCCGTGAGCACGCCCCTCTGTGCATCAAGACCGCCGGTATTTCCGTCGTCATCGCCAAGAGCTTTGCCCGCATCTTCTACCGCAACAGCATCAACATCGGTCTGCCTATCATGGAGTGCCCGGAGGCTGTGGATGCCATCAGCGCAGGCGACACCGTCAGCGTGGATTTTGACACCGGCATCATCACCGACGAGACCAACGGCAAGGTGTTCCACGCCGAACCATTCCCGCCGTTCATTCAGGAGATCATTTCGGCAGGCGGTTTGATGAAGTCCATCAAGAATAAGCAGTAACGCAGGTTTTGTCGCGGCTGCGCCGCGACAAAACTGCCTTATCCAAAATAGAAGGAGCTTTCCATGGAAAAAAACATTGCTGTCATCTGGGGCGACTGCTCCAGCCCGGAGATCGTCAAGCAGACCATCCGCGTGCTTGACAAGGTGGCTGAAAAGTACGGCCACACCTTCCACTACACCGACGCTGCCATGGGCGGCGAAGCCATTGACAAATACGGCGACCCGCTGCCCCAGCACGAGCTGGACAAGTGCCTGGCTGCCGACAGCGTGCTGCTGGGTGCCGTGGGCGGTCCCAAGTGGGAGGGCCTGCCCGGTGAGCAGCGCCCGGAGAAGGGCCTGCTGCGCCTGCGTGCGGGCATGGGCCTGTACTCCAACAACCGCCCGGCCAAGATCTGGCCGCAGCTGGCCCCGGCCAGCCCCCTGAAGCCCGAGATCGTGGCCCAGGGCATTGATTTCATCATTGTTCGTGAGCTCATTGGCGGCGTGTACTTCGGCAATCACGAGACCCACACCCTCGAGAATGGTGAGAAGCAGGCCATCGACTCCATGCCCTACTCCGAGCACGAGATCGAGCGCATTGGCCGCATCGGCTTTGAGACCGCGCAGAAGCGCCGCAAGAAGCTCTGCTGCGTGGACAAAGCAAACGTGCTGGATACCAGCCGCCTGTGGCGCAGCGTGATGCACCGCCTGCAGGCCGAGTACCCGGACGTGGAGTACAGCGAGATGTTCGTGGACAACTGCGCCATGCAGATCGTGAAGAACCCCGCTCAGTTTGACGTCATCGTTACCGAGAACATGTTCGGCGACATCCTCTCCGACGAGGCTTCCATGATCACCGGCTCCATCGGCATGATCCCGTCCTCCTCTCTGGGTGACGGCACCCGCGGCCTGTACGAGCCCATCCACGGCTCCGCCCCCGACATTGCGGGCAAGGATATCGTCAACCCCACCGCCTGCATCCTGTCCGCTGCCATGATGCTGCGCTACTCCTTCGGCATGGCCGAGGAAGCCGACGCCATTGAGAACGCCGTGAACAAGGTGCTGGACAAGGGCCTGCGCACTGCCGACAACATGAGCGAAGGCTGCACCTGCCTGGGCTGCACCGCCATGGGCGACGCCATCCTGGCCGAAATTTAAACGATAAAACAGCGAACGCCCCCGGCTTCGAGGAACAGAAGCTGGGGGCGTTTTTTCGGTTTCAGGCGGCAGGGGAACGGGGGCGTTACTCTGCGTCGTCCCTGTTCAGGATTTCCATGAATTCTTCGCCGGTGATGGTCTCTTTCTGGTACAGGTACTGGGCCAGCTCGTCCAGCTTGGCGCGGTTATCGGTGAGGATCTTCACGGCCTTTTCGTGCTGGGCCTTCACCAGCTCCACCACCTTCTGGTCGATCTCGCGCTGGGTCTGGGCAGAGCAGGCCAGCGAGGTGTCGCCGCCCAGGTACTGGTTCGTGACCGTTTCCAGCGCCACCATGTCAAAGTCGCTGCTCATGCCGTAGCGGGTGATCATGGCGCGGGCCAGCTTGGTGGCCTGCTCGATATCGTTGGAAGCGCCGGTGGTGATGGAACCGAACACCACTTCCTCAGCGGCTCTGCCGCCGGTCAGGGTGGCGATCTTGTTTTCCAGCTCGGTCTTGTCCATCAGGTAGTGGTTGCCCTCGTCCACCTGCATGGTGTAGCCCAGCGCACCCGAGGTGCGGGGGATGATGGTGATCTTCTGCACCGGGGCGGAGTTGGTCTGCTTGGCTGCCACCAGCGCGTGGCCGATCTCGTGGTAGGCCACGATGCACTTTTCCTTATCCGTGAGGATGGAGTTCTTCTTCTGGTAGCCTGCAATGACCACCTCGATGCTCTCCTCCAGGTCCGCCTGGGTCACGCTCTTGCGGCCCGCCCGCACGGCCCGCAGGGCGGCTTCGTTGACGATGTTGGCCAGCTCTGCGCCAGAGGCACCGGAGGCCATGCGCGCCACCGTGTTGAAGTCCACCCCCGGGGCGATCTTGACCTTTTTGGTGTGTACCTTCAAGATCTCCTCGCGGCCCTTCAGGTCCGGCAGCTCCACGGGCACCCGGCGGTCAAAGCGGCCGGGGCGGGTGAGGGCCGGGTCCAGCGAATCCGGACGGTTGGTGGCTGCCAGAATGATGACGCCGGTGTTGCCCTCGAAGCCGTCCATCTCGGTGAGCAGCTGGTTCAGGGTCTGCTCGCGCTCATCGTTGCCGCCGAGATTGCCGCTGTTGCGCTTCTGGCCGATGGCGTCGATCTCGTCAATGAACACGATGCAGGGGGCTTTTTCCTTGGCCTGCTTGAACAGGTCGCGCACCTTGGACGCGCCCATGCCCACGAACATCTCCACGAACTCCGAACCGGAGATGGAGAAGAAGGGCACGTTGGATTCGCCTGCCACGGCCTTGGCCAGCATGGTCTTGCCGGTGCCCGGAGGGCCCACCAGCAGGATGCCCTTGGGCATGGAAGCACCGATCTCCTCATACTGCTTGGGGTCGTGGAGGTAGTTCACGATCTCCTGCAGGTTCTCTTTCGCTTCGTCCTCACCGGCCACATCCGTAAAACGGATGCCGTGGGTGGACTGCACATACACTTTGGCGTTGGATTTGCCCGCGCCGCCGAACATCATGGCACCGGGGCCGCCGCCGGCTTTCTCCATCAGCTTTTTGTTCATCTGGTTGCCGATGAAGCTGAACAGCAGGATGGGCAGCACGAACCACACCAGGAAGCTGACCAACGGCGAACCCTGCTCCACGATCTCGCTGGAGAAGGTGGCACCGGCGGCATACAGCCGCTCGGTGAGGTTCGGGTCGTTCATCAGGCCGGTCTTGTAGACCTGGGTCTCGTCCTTATCGGTGAAGATGATCTGGTTGGATTCGATATCCACCCGGCCGATGTTCTTTTCTTCGGTCATGCTCATAAAGGTGCCGTAGTCCACCTCTTTGACCTGACGCTCGGTGAGCCATGGCACCAGCACAAAGTTCAGCACCAGCAGCACCACAAGCACAAAGGCGTAGTAGATCGCCAGCGGCTTGCGGGAAGGCTTGACTTCTTTCATGGGGGTCCTCCTCTTTTATAATAATGTATCCGTCCGGGCAGCCGGGGCGTTTTGTCCGACCCTCGTCCGGGAAAGGCTGCTGAGTGTAGTATAGCACAGCCGCCCGGACCCGAACAGCGATTCGAGGATGACTTTGCAAAAACTTATCAATTCCTTAACAAAGGACGAAAAAAATAAAATTTTCCGGGCGGGTGCAATAATCCCTGCTGCCCATCCGTTTACAAGACAGAACGGCGGAACACTAGCACCGCCGCCAAACCCTGATCCGGAACATCAAGCTGAAATTTGCGCGGCCCGCAAGGCCGCCATCATTGGAGGTTTTTCTTATGAAGTGCAACAACAAGATCGTCCGTACCCTCACCGGCACCGTCGTGGTGCTGGGAGCCGCCGCCATGCTCAGTGTGGGTGCCTTTGCCGCCGAGACTGCCGACCTTGCCGACCCCGTGGCGGCAGGCTATCTGCCCCCGCAGGAGCAGATGGTGCAGGGGGACATCGCCCTGCACAGCGCCGATGTGGCGATCGGCGAAAAGGACCCCACCTACGGCGGCTACGGCGCACCGGAGGGGAACCCCATTCAGGGCAACATCATGCTGATCTCCGGCGATGAGCTGGCCGCCCCGTCCGCAGATGCAGCGGCGAAAAAGAGCGAGGCCCGCTACACCGTTAAGGGCCTGTTCGGCAGGGAAGTGCTGTACACTGCCCGCCAGAAGGACAGCGTGCTGACGCTGGATGTGCCCGCCGGCTGCGCCACCTTCCGCACCACCGTGGCGGACATGCAGACCCTGCTGAACGAGGGTGTGAGCACGCTGGTGGTCCAGACCGAGAAGGGTTCCACCACCCTGAACCTGTCCCTGCTGGTGGAGGGCCAGAAGGGCACCGACCGCGTGGTGCTGCGCCGCATGGGCAGCACCACCACCCTGAGCGTGGGCCTGCGCTGCCGCCGCGATCTGCTGATCGGCCGCTGAGCGCGGGACCGGAACTGCCTCGAAAGGCTGCTGCACCAGGAAGGTGCAGCAGCCTTTTTGCTTTTTCTGTTAAGTTTTTGAAAATTTGCGCAGATGTCTTTGCAAAGTCTGACGGGAGATGTTATAGTTAAATTGAAACACTATGCATTCCCGACAGAAAGGAAAAAACGCCATGGAACATTTTGTGGAGTTTGAGGATGTCTGCAAATATTACCAGACCGGCAGCGTGAAGATCGCCGCCGCCGACCACATGAGCTTTTATGTGGACAAGGGGGAGTTCTGCATCATCGTGGGCCCCTCCGGCGCGGGCAAGACCACCCTGCTGAACATTCTGGGCGGCATGGACAGCTGCGATGAGGGCAGCGTCTGGCTGGACGGGCGGAACGTGGCACGCTTTACCCCCAAGGAGCTGACCACCTACCGCCGCTACGACGTGGGGTTCGTGTTCCAGTTCTACAATCTGGTGCAGAACCTGACCGCGCTGGAAAATGTGGAGCTTGCCAGCGAGATCTGCCGTGACCCGCTGGACCCCGCCGAGACGCTGCGCAGCGTGGGGCTGGGCGAGCGGCTGAACAACTTCCCTGCACAGCTGTCCGGCGGCGAGCAGCAGCGTGTGTCCATCGCCCGCGCGCTCGCCAAGAACCCGAAGCTGCTGCTGTGCGACGAGCCCACCGGCGCGCTGGACTACAAGACCGGCAAGCAGGTGCTGGCCCTGCTGCAGGACACCTGCCGCCGCACCGGACGCACTGTCATCGTCATTACCCACAACACCGCCCTGACCGGCATGGCAGACCGCATCATTCAGGTGCGCAGCGGTCAGATCGTGTCCAATCAGGTGAACGAGCACCCGGTTCCGGTGCAGGAGATCGAGTGGTGATATCATGCTGAAGAGTTATCGCAAAAACATCCTGCGGGAGATGAAGGGCAACCTGAGCCGCATGGTCTCGCTGTTCGGCATCGCGGCGCTGGGCGTGATGATGCTGACCGGCCTGATGTGCATTGCGCCCGATATGCGCAGCGCCGGGCAGGAATACTATGTGCAGCAGAACGTGTTCGACCTGCGGGTGCTGTCCACGCTGGGCCTGACGGAACAGGACATCGCCGCCATCGCAGCGGTGGACGGGGTGGAAGCCGTGCAGCCGGTGAAGTATCAGGACGTGGAAGCCCACTGGCAGGGCCGCGAGGACACCATCGTGGTGCGGCTGCAGCAGCTGCCTGCCGACCCGGAAGCCGACACTGCCGCCAACATGAACCGCCTTGTGCTGCGCAGCGGACGGATGCCGCAGGCAGACGATGAGTGCGTGGTGCATGTCATGGGCTACGAGGACCCGGTGGAGCTGGGCACGGTGCTGACCCTGCCGGAGGACACCGAAAACGTCCGCAAAAAGCAGTACACCGTGGTGGGCACCGTGCAGGACCCCCAGCACATCTCCACCGATAAGGAGAGCAGCACCGCAGGCAGCGGACAGCTGAACGCCATCGTGTTCCTGCCCGAGGGCAGCCTGACCACGGATTATTACACAGTGTGTTATATCAAGGCGGAAAATGCCGACCTGTACGACAACTACTCCGAGGAATATCAGGCGGCAGTGGATGCCGTGGCAGAAAACATCAAGGCCATCCAGTCCCAGCGGTGCGACATCCGGCGGGCGGAACTGATCGAGGATGCCAACGCAAAGCTGACCGATGCCCGGGCAGAGTACGACAGCCAGAAGGCGCAGGCCGAGCAGAAGTTTGCCGAAGCGGAACAGCAGCTGGCGGACGCGCAGGCGCAGCTGGACAGCGCCAAAGCCCGGCTGGATGCGGGCGAAGCGGAGCTTGCCGCCAACAAAAAGGCCCTGCCCGATACCATGCAGAGCGGTGCCGACACGCTGGTGACCAGCGAGGCGCAGGTGCTGGAATTTGAGGAGCAGCTGCAGCAGATGGAGCTGCTGGTGAACCTGAAAAAGGTGGCAGATCCCCTTCTGGGCTACGCCGAGACCGCCCTGAACAACGCCCGCAAGGCGCTGGACGAGGCCGAGCCGGAGGACGAGGAATACACAGAGCTGCGGGACGCCCTGCAGAAGGCGCAGGACGGCTACGACAACATCAACGGACAGCTGCAGGGCTATCAGGCACAGCTGGACGCAGGCAAACAGCAGATGTACCAGCAGGGACTGATCTCTTCCCCCACGCTGGACAATGACCGGCTCATCACCGAGGCGAAGGCGGCGCTGCGCAAGATGAAGCTGCAGCTTCTGCAGGGACAGCTGCAGCTGACCACCGGCACCGCCACCGCCTACACCCAGTTTGACGCCGCCCGGCAGCAGCTGGATGCGGGCTGGCAGGAATACAATGACGGTGTGCAGCAGCTGGCGGACTCCCGCGCGGAGTACCAGAGCCAGAAAGCCGATGCCGAAGAAAAACTGGCGCAGGGCCTTGCCCAGCTGAACGATGCCGAGGAGCAGGTCAGCCAGATCAAAAGCGGCGAGTGGTATGTGCTGGACCGGGGGTCCACCCTCAGCTTTGTCACCTTTGAGCAGTACGCCGACCGCATGGACGCCATCGCCCGGGTGTTCCCGGTGTTCTTCTTCCTGGTGGCGGCGCTGGTGGCCACCACCACCATGACCCGCATGGTGGACGAGAACCGTCTGCAGATGGGCACCCTGAAGGCGCTGGGTTACACCAAGGCTGCCATTGCGGGCAAGTATCTGTTCTATGCCCTCAGTGCCACAGTGCTGGGCAGCATCGTGGGCATGGTCATCGGCTTTGTGGTGTTCCCCTTCATCATCTGGAACGCCTATCAGCTGATCTTTGACCTGCCCACCTTCACCCTGCGCTTCTACCCGGGCATGGCGGCAGCCAGCGTGGCGCTCAGCGCTGCGGTCATCGGCCTTGCCACATGGAGCGCCTGCCGCTCCAGCCTGAAGGAGCGCACCGCCGCGCTGCTGCTGCCCCGGGCCCCGGTGGCGGGCAAGCGCATCTTTCTGGAGTACATCACCCCGCTGTGGAAGCACATGAGCTTTTCGCAAAAGACCACCGCCCGCAACCTGTTCCGCTATAAAAAGCGCTTCTTTATGACGGTGCTGGGCGTGGCGGGCTGCACAGCATTGCTGCTCATCGGCTTTGGCCTGCAGGACTCGCTGCTGCCCATCGTGGACAAGCAGACCTCGCAGCTGACCCACAACGACATGACCGTTTCCTTCCGCGACGAAAAGGCCCTGATCAATGAGGGCGGGCTTGCCGATGCGCTGAAGCAGGCGGGAACGGTGGACAGCTGGGGTGTGTTCTACGTCAAGTCCACCACCCTGTACAACGAGGCCGGCGACAGCGCCGAGATCAGCGTGGTGGGCGCGCAGAAGGACGCCGACATGACCAGCTGCTTCACCTTCCGCACCCGGAAGGACCACGAGGAGATCCCCTTTGACGACAGCAGCGTCATCCTGACCGAAAAGACCGCCCTGAATCTGGGCGTGAAGGTGGGGGACACCCTGTATGTGGAAGGCACCGATGGGCGGCGGGTGCCGGTGACCCTGACCGGCATCACCGAAAACTACATGTTCACCCGGCTGTATCTGTCCAACGCCCAGCTGAAGAGCTATCTGGACGGCGAACCGGCGTGGAACACCGTCTACGGCCTGACCCACTGCAAAAACGATGCCGAGTACAACGCCCTGCGGGCAAGGCTGCTGGAGTGCAGCTATGTCAGCGGCGTCAGCTTTACCGAGGACACCAACTCGATGTTCGACAACCTCATCGTCAGCCTGAACTCGGTGGTGGTGCTGATCATCGTCTGCGCGGCGGCGCTGGCAGCCGTGGTGCTGTACAACCTCATCAGCGTCAACCTTGCCGAGCGCAAGAAGGAGCTTGCCACCATCAAGGTGCTGGGCTTCTACGACAAAGAGGTCTACCGCTATATCTTCCGCGAGATCGAGCTGCTGGCGCTCATCGGCTCCGGCGTGGGCCTGCTGCTGGGTGTACCGCTGCACCGGTTCATCATCCTGACGGTGGAGATGGACCAGCTGATGTTCATCCGCACCATCGCCCCCCACAGCTATCTGCTGTCGGTGGCACTGACCATGCTGTTCACCGTTGTCGTCTGCCTTGGCATGCGCCGCCATGTCAAGCGCATCAGCATGGTGGAAAGCATGAAGGCACCGGAATAACGAGAAAAGAAAAAGTCATCTGCAGCCGGTCGGCTGCAGATGACTTTTTTGCTATGGAGAGGGTGCTTAGACGAAGGCTTTCAAAGGGGGAGGCAAGAAGCGCTCCCGTTATGCCCTTGGCTCCCCCTTCGGGGGAGCTGGCATCGCGCAGCGATGACTGAGAGGGTTTGTTACTGTAAGATCGGCAGTGCGGCCACTTCTGCCGCCACTTCGTCAGCCTGCTGCTGGGTGAACACCCGGCACTTGACCATCCGCTTCAGCACCACCTGCGCCCGCTTGAGGGCCAGTTCCGGGTTGCTGGCGTAGGCAGAGGGGGCGTTGGGCAGACCTGCCAGATAGACCGCTTCGGCGTCGGTGAGCTCGGCAGCCGTCTTGCCGAAGTAGCCCTCGGCGGCTTCCTCGATGCCATAGCAGCCGTTGCCGAAATAGATCGTGTTGGCGTACATCTCGAAGATCTGCTGTTTTGAGTAGGCCTTTTCCATGTCGATGGCCGCAAAGGCTTCGGCAGCCTTGCGGGTCAGTCGCTTTTCCTGCGTGAACAGGGCGTTCTTGGCCAGCTGCTGGGTGAGGGTGCTGCCGCCCTCGGCCAGCGACCGGGTGCGCAGATCGTACAGCAGCGCCCGGAAGATGGCCCCGGGGTCGATGCCTTTATGGGTCATGAAGTGCTCGTCCTCAGTGCAGATCACCGCCTGCACGAAGGTCTGGGGCAGCTGGTCGTAGGCCGCATAGTGGGTGCGGCTGCTGATGGTATCATACAGCGTGGCAATGGGCGTGACGCTGGCCGCGCTCTGATAAAGCTGACGGCCCTGATACACGAACCACCCGCCCGCCGCCAGCAGCAACAGCAGCAAAACCAGCAGTACCGTGAGCAGAGAGCGCTTGAGAAAACAGAAAAACCGGTGGAACATCGGGGAACTCCTTTGTTTTTTGGAAAATCACCATGCGGTAGGAACGTTACGCACCTATTATAACGGGCGTTTTTGAAGGTTCTGTGTAGGGCAGCTTGACAAAAGCTTAAGATTTCACTATACTACAACTAGAAAAGGCGCTGCCCGCAAGGGTCAGCTCCCATACCCGATCATCAAAATCAAAAGAGATTGACTGCGCGAGTTTGCGAGGCTGGGCGGTCAATCTCTTTTGTCATGTTTGCCTTCGATGTACTGTAACACCTGCAGCGTAATGTCCACCGTCCCGTGGATCACGGTGATGATGAGCGTCAGCAGAGCCAGAGTTTCCAGCAGCGTCATTTGGCATCCCCCCTTTGCCAGCAGGCTCGGGAAGATTTACACTTCAAAAAAGTTCCTTTCCCGGCGGCACAGACCGCTCCGAAGAACGAACTGCACAAGCTGGGCATGGAAGCATGACCACCTGTGATGCAGGCAGCACCTATCCACCACTCCATACGGGGTGGTGTTTTTAGTTTAGCATACTTTTGCGCGGAATACAACTGGGGGCCTGTCTCTCCCTATAGTCCTACTTTTAACAGAACTGCACAACCCGGGCAGTGCAAAATGGGAAAGCCATCGTGCAGAAAATGCAATCTGCAAAAAAGTGGAATTAACCTATTGACAAACTGGGTAAGAGGGAATATAATGCAAACAACAAATCCACAAACCTAGTGGGGAATTGAAATCGAGATTTCCCGAGCATCCGGTTTGTAGATGAGTGGGAAAGAAATTTTTTGAAAGGAGGGCACGAAAAATGAAGCTGATTTGGAACAACCTGCTGCATGCAAACTTCCGCTGTGGGCGAATGTGCGGTGACCGGGCAGAACATCTGGCTGTGAACTGTACGATGCCCTCTTGTTGTGCACGAATGTGTACCCAAATGTGACATTGGAACAGCCCTTAGCCTTGAATTGTGTTTGCCCGGTGCGCCTTGTATCACGCATCGGGATTTTTTGTATCAGAAAATTATACTAAATGTTGAAATAGAGAGGTAAAATACTATGTCTAACTATAAATTTGAGACCCTGCAGCTTCACGTTGGCCAGGAGCAGGCCGATCCCGCAACCGATTCCCGCGCAGTGCCCATCTACCAGACCACTTCTTACGTCTTCCGCAACAGCCAGCACGCTGCTGACCGCTTCGGTCTGGCCGACGCAGGCAACATCTACGGCCGCCTGACCAACTCCACCCAGGACGTCTTCGAGAAGCGCATCGCTGCTCTGGAAGGCGGCGTGGCTGCTCTGGCTACCGCTTCCGGTGCTGCTGCCATCACCTACACCATCGAGGCTCTGGCACAGGCCGGTGACCACATCGTGGCTCAGAAGACCATCTACGGCGGCAGCTACAACCTGCTGGAGCACACCCTGACCCAGTTCGGCGTCAAGACCACCTTCGTGAACGCCCACGACCTGGCCGAGGTGGAGAACGCCATCCAGCCCAACACCAAGGCCGTCTATCTGGAGACCCTGGGCAACCCCAACAGCGATATCCCCGACATCGACGCTATCGCAGCCATCGCTCATAAGCACGGCCTGCCGCTGGTCATTGATAACACCTTCGGCACCCCGTACCTGATCCGTCCCATCGAGCACGGCGCAGACATCGTGGTGCACTCCGCCACCAAGTTCATCGGCGGCCACGGCACCACCCTGGGCGGCATCATCGTGGACAGCGGCAAGTTCGACTGGAAGGCCAGCGGCAACTACCCCAACATCGCTGCCCCGAACCCCAGCTACCACGGCGTTTCCTTTGCCGAGGCTGCAGGCCCCGCCGCTTTCGTCACCTACATCCGCGCCATCCTGCTGCGTGATACCGGCGCGACCATCTCTCCGTTCAACGCCTTCCTGCTGCTGCAGGGCACCGAGACCCTGAGCCTGCGCATTGAGCGCCATGTGGAGAACACCAAGAAGGTCGTGGAGTTCCTGGCCAACCATCCGCAGGTCGAGAAAGTCAACCACCCCTCTCTGCCGGATCACCCGGACCATGCCCTGTATGAGAAGTACTTCCCCAACGGCGGTGCTTCCATCTTTACCTTCAACATCAAGGGCGGCCGTGAGGAAGCCTTTAAGTTCATCGACAACCTGAAGGTCTTCTCCCTGCTGGCAAATGTGGCCGACGTCAAGAGCCTGGTCATCCACCCGGCTTCCACCACCCACAGCCAGCTGAACGATGAGGAGCTGGCCGATCAGCAGATCTATCAGAATACCATCCGCCTGTCCATCGGCACCGAGCACATCGACGACATCATTGCCGACCTGGAAGCCGGTTTCGCAGCCGTCCGCGGCGAATAAATCTTCCGCCCGTCTCCCGAACTCCGGCGGAACATGTACCTTTTGCCTTGTCTCCTGAAAAATAAACTCTCCTGAATTCCTGATTCCAAAACACGCAGAATGCCCCGCCTGAACAAGGCCGGGGCGTTTTGTGTTGTAGGGAATGTGCGGCGCGCCCTCTCAGGTTTTTGCTGTCTGCCTCTTGACAAATAAAAATATCCTCATATAATTATCGATGGTAATTATCTTTGGTAATCTTTGTCTCAAAAAGGAGTTCCTCATGACCGTTGAACACATCAAGCAGCTGATGGATGCCTGCTACCTGGCCAAGCGCGCGCGGGACATGCTGCCGCCGCTGCCGGACGGGGTGCAGCCCTCCTACATCCGGTATCTGGACACCATCCAGAAGCTGCAGTCTCAGGGCAGGCGGGTGCGCGTGTCGGATCTGAGCGACGCGCTGGGTCTGCCGCGCCCGGGCGTGACCCGCACCGTAAAGGAGATGGAAGCGCAGGGCTACCTGCAAAAGCAGGTCTCGGCCGAGGATGGCCGGGTGACCTACCTGCAGCTCACCGCAGCGGGGGAGCAGCTCTCCCGCGAGTACGACGCCGACTATTTCCGGGCGCTGGCCCCGGCGCTGGACGGCATCTCGGATGCAGACGCCGTGTGCACCGTCCGCACCCTCGAAGCCTTTTATCAGGTGATGTATGAAAGGAGAAATACCCTTGAAAAATGATCGTTCGGATTTCACGCAGGGCAGCATCCTGAAAAAGCTGGCCCTGTTCATGCTGCCCATTCTAGGCGCACTGGTGCTGCAGGCCGCCTACGGCGCAGTGGACCTGCTGGTGGTGGGCCGCTTTGGCAGCACCTCGGGCCTGTCGGCGGTGTCCACCGGCAGCCAGGTGCTCAACCTCGTCACCTTTGTGGTCACCCAGTTCGCCATGGGCATCACGGTGCTCATCGCCCGCTATCTGGGCGAAAAGCGGCCCCAGTATATCGGGCAGGTCATCGGCGGCGGCGCGGTGGTGTTTGCCCTGATGGCAGCCGTGCTGTTCGTGGCGCTGGTGGGGTTTGCCCGGGGCATCTCGGTGCTGATGCAGGCCCCGGCGGAAGCGCTGGACCTGACGGCCAGCTATGTGCGCATCTGCGGTGCAGGCATCTTCTTCATTGTGGCCTATAATGTGCTTTCGGCCATCTTCCGCGGCCTTGGTGACAGCAAGTCGCCGCTGCTGTTCGTGCTGGTAGCCTGCATCGTGAATGTCTTCGGCGATCTGCTTCTGGTGGCCGGGCTGCACCTGGATGCCGCTGGTGCGGCCATCGCCACCGTGGCGGCACAGGCCGTCAGTGTGGTGTGCGCGGTGGCCATGCTGCTCAAAAAGAAAAAAGAGCTGCAGTTCAAACTGCAAAAGAGTGATTTCCGGCTGAATGCCCAGTGCCGCAAGTTCCTGGCCATCGGCCTGCCGCTGGCCCTGCAGGAATTTCTGACCCAGATGTCTTTTCTGGCCCTGTGTGCCTTCGTGAATCGGCTGGGTCTGGAAGCCTCCTCCGGCTACGGTGTAGCCAGCAAGATCGTCAACTTCGCCATGCTCATCCCCAGCGCTCTCATGCAGTCCATGGCGTCCTTTGTCTCTCAGAACATCGGCGCGGGCAACAAAAAGCGGGCACGGCAGTCTATGCTCACCGGCATCGGCGTCGGCCTTGCCTTCGGCTGCGCGGTGTTTGCGCTGGTGTGGTGCAAGGGCGACGTGCTGTGCAGCGCCTTCACCACCGAAGCGGGGGTCATCGCCAGCGGCTTTGCCTATCTGAAGGGCTTTGCACCGGAGACCATCGCCACGGCGGTGCTGTTCAGCATGGTGGGCTACTTCAACGGCAACGACAAAACCGTCTGGGTCATGGTGCAGGGCCTTATCCAGACGCTGCTGGTGCGCCTGCCCATGGCCTATTTCATGAGCATCCAGCCGAACGCCAGCCTGACCATGATCGGCCTGGCGGCCCCCACTTCCACTCTGGTGGGCGTCGTGCTGAACATCGGGTTCTATTTGTACCTGCAGCGGCAGGAGCGCAAGGCAGCGTGAGATAACAGAATAGAAACATGAGAAAAACCGAGGCGTGCCCCGCGTGGGGAGTGCCTCGGTTTTTTGGTTCGAATCCACCCGCGTGCCCTATTGGAAACGAACATATAACAAAAAGCTCAACGCGATCGTCCCCATTGGGAGAGACGAGGCAGTTGTGGGACAACTGTGGATTCGCGAGCCGCGCATCTAAAAAGGCCCCGCAGGGGCCTTTTTGCCCGCCGGACTGTTCGGCGGGCCGATGCTGTTCGAATCCACCCGCGTCTATGGCCGCAGCGGGGTTACATAAGAAAAACGCCTGTGTATTTCTACACAAGCGTTTTCTTGGTGGAGTGAAGCAACCCAAATCCGAACCATTGCCCTCTGGGGCATCTTTGGCGGCGATTTCATCGAAAGTGATGGTTTTTGTGCCGTCTTTGTAGTTGAATGTGATCAAAACTTTTTCATCATAGAGATAAACGGCGTTCACGAATGTATTGATGAGCGTTTCACGGTGGCTTTTCACATTCGGGTCGAGTTTGCGGAACCGGGTCAGCCAGAACCGAACCTGATTTTCGCTTAACCGTGGCCGAGCGATTTTTTCTTCGGCAATCCGAACCTCAAGTTCTTTCTGCTGGGCTTCCAGCTTTTCCAGACGTGCCTTGGTGGAGCTGGTCAGCACACCTGCTTGAATAGCGTTCAACATATTCTCGATGCCATTCTCTACCTCACGCATCTGCTTTTCCAGCAATGGGATCGTGGTGTTTTCCTGATCCTGCAACTCCATCACTTCCGCAACGATGGCATCAATCACGGCATCGTCCTGAATCAGCTTCATGGTTTCAGCTATGACCAAATCTTCCAGCCACTCTTTACGGACGGTCTTTTTCTTGCAGGTCTTGAAACGCTTCGCAGTGGCACACTTATAATAATGATGAACTACCTTGTTTCTACCCGTACCGCACTCGCCGAACATCATCGCGCCGCACATTCCGCAGAACAGCTTGGTGGTGAGCAAGTAATCGTCCTCGGCCTTGTGACGGGCAGGAGCGCGGCTGTTCTTCTTGATTTTTTGCTGCACTTCTTCAAACAAGTCCTTGTCCACGATGGCCGGGATGCTGTCGGGCATCACAATGTCCTTGAAGTGGTTTTCTCCGATGTACCGTTTGTTCGTCAGCAGCGTCTGAACACTGTTGTAGGTAAACTTCTGGTTGCGGTTGGTGGTCACGCCGCTGTCGTTCAGCCAGTTCATCAATTCTTTCATGGTCGCGCCATCGTTGTACCGCTGAAAGGCTTCTACCACAAAGGGAGCTTTCAGCGGGTCGACTTGAAAGAACTTCTCCTCATCCACCTTAAAACCAATGGGAATCGTGCCGCCGTTGTACTTCCCCTTCAGAACATTCTCGGTCATGCCGCGCACGACTTTTTCAGAAAGTTCTGCGGAATAGTATTCAGCCATGCCGGTGAGCATGCTCTTGACCATGATACCTGCAGGGCTGTCAGAGATAGGCTCCGTGGCAGATACCAGCTTGACATGATTTCGTTCCAGCTGATACTCATAGTGGGCCGAATCATAGCGGTTTCGGGCAAAACGGTCAAGCTTCCAGACCAGCACAATGTCAAACAACCGTTTCTCGCTGTCCTTGATCATCTGCTGGAAGTCCGGGCGGTTATCGGTTTTGGCGGAAAGGGCGCGGTCAATGTAGTGCTTGACCACGGTAATGCCGTTCTTTTCGGCGTAGGCCGTACACTCGCGAATCTGACCTTCGATGGATTCTTCGCGCTGGTTATCGCTGGAATAGCGAGCATAAATCACGGCGGTCATGCAAACACCCCTTTCACTTCATTCTCCGCAGGCGGCGCACAAGGTCGGATGCACTGTACAGCACACGGGCTACCGACACCGCATCCTCGCTCACGATGTAGAACACCGAGTAGTTGTCCACCAGCATCTGCCGCAGCCCTTGGGTGCGCTCCGGCTCGCTTTCCACTAGCGCACAGCGTTCCGGCAGGATGTTCAGCGACTGGATTGCTTCTGCAATGCGGTCATACTGTCGCATTGCGGTGTCAGATTCCAACAGACGGTCGGCAATGTAGCTGTAGATCTGCTCCATATCGCTGAGTGCCATCCGGGAAATTTTCACATCATACTGTTTCATCTGTGCTGTTCCCTGAACTGGGCGAATGCGCTTGCGGCATCCACGGTGTCACCGTTCTGTATTTCTTTGATGCCCACCTGCAAGTCTGCATGGAGCTGGTCATCGGTCATAGTGTCAGCGTTCAGCGCAGCCGGAGCCTTCGGCAGGGACAGCGAGAACGGAATGCCGCCAGTCAGGGTAATCTGGCGCAGGTACATATCAATGGCTGTTGCCATTGGGATGCCGAGCTGCTTCAGCACATCCTCGGCTTGCTGTTTAACGCTGGGGCTGACTCGGACGTTCAGCATCATCGTTTTTTCCATGGTTATCACCTCGAAATTATTGTAATGCTTTTTGCTTTACAAGTCAACCGAGTGCGCAACCTCAATCAAAGTTCTCTCAGTTGCACAATATTTCTCGTGATATATTGGTTAAAGTACCAAACATTTTCAAGCTGCTATTTTATTTGCAACAAATAAAACGCATTTTCCGTATATTCATTAGATTATATATTTGTCGCTTTACCAATATTTATAAAAACACAAAGGGGATAATTATGGAGATTGTATGGTTAAATACGGAAGTTGACGCTATCCATTACGTCTACGATTATGCGGTTCCTAAACAAATACCACTTGATACTTTTGAAAAATTCGTTCGGAGCAGCAAAGAAGGAACCTTGCCTGAATTTTATGTAATATCTGAAAACGGGAAATATATCGGATATATTTTATTACTAGCCGACAAAAAAGAAGATATTCCGAAGCCTTTTACATTTCTTGCATGTCATAATGGCGATACTCTATCAAAAGAAAATCACAAAAAAATCTTGGAATTTATCAATAAACAGTGTCATGCAAACGGATGGAATAAACTCGCTTGGTTGGCTGAACAAGAAAGTCATCAATTGTAAAAAAGTCTTCAGTTCTTAAAGGTAGCCTGAGGAATCATGCTCATTCTAAAACCCCACCTGAAACAGACTCTTTTAATTGAAATGCCTGTTGCAGATGGGGTTCACTTTATACTATATACTGCTTTATACATGAACTTTTGCTTAGTCATTCTTATTGCTGCCGATCAGCTCCATCCTGCAAGCACTCCAAAAGATGTCCATAAAGCCTATTGCCTGCATATTTAAGAGAAAGCGGATATGCTCTTTTACCATTGATTTGAATGTAGCCATTTTCAGAAACCGTTATGCGAATATCTGGCATTCCGTCCATTGTTTCACCAAAAGCTATCGTGAGTTCATTGAGTGCACCGCTATCACCAGAACCACCAGCATAATCAGTGACAAAATATGTCTGCTCAAAAGTTTTGGCAATATCTATATATGTCAGGTGATCCTTTTCAAATAGCCAAGACTGGTCAATTTGAGCACCATTAGTGTCTACTGTAAGATGGTATGCTGATACTATCCTGCATTGTTTCAATGGACGTTCTATTATCACAAAGTGAGTGACTTTTATACAAATCAGTATGACCACCAAAATCAAGGTCACAGTCATTGTGATTACTTTTTCTTTTTTTCTCATCATAAATAGACAATACACCTCCAATTTTTTGCTCCCAATAGGAGCATTTGTTTAGTTAACGTGGTTTGCCGTGTGTTTGTGACAACTTTTTTGAAAAAATTTCTGCTTTTTGTTATATTTGTATACTTGTACAAAAAACTCCATGCTATTTGTGAATTCCAACAAATAGCATGGAGTTTCATATTAAAATACGTTTTCAGCAATTTTCATAATCTCATCTCGTGAAATGTTTCCCATAATCGTGTTTGAAACGCCTCCTCGCTCCCAGCTTAAAATATAAACGGTGTCTCCGTTTTCTCCTACGCTCGTTCCCAAAGTTGCGTCTACATCTCCAACTTTTACATTCTCATAAGTTGTATGCTCATTGTCAAACGAGGACTGTTGCCCCGGCTGTATAATGGAGCAGCGAACAGTATATCCTTTACCGCTTTCTTTTGACGAGTAAACGTGCAAAAAGTTTTCTGCTCTTTCAAATTCCTGCTCACGATCTCGTTCAAAGCCATCCAGCACATAATGGTCGCTGTATCCATTCGGAAGCTGTTCCAACGGTTCGCCGTCCACTTGATACGTCAGCTGCATCTCAATAGGAAAGAACTTCTGAATCATCGTATAGACTGCCTTGCGGAAGTCTGCGCTTACCGCAAGTGCGCCGAGAGTTAAAATTACCAGCGTCAGGACCGCAACAAGCACTCGCTTCAGCACAGGGCGGCGTTTATGCAACGCCGCTTGCAGGCGGGCATCCCATCGGGAAGTGTCCGGGTAGCGTTCTTTAAGCTGCGCCGGAGTTGGTAGCTCGTTCAGTTCTTTCTGTGCATCTGCATGGAGTGCCATCACCAACGCAGTGTCAAAAGAAACTTCTGTCTGCTCACTCATGGTGGTTCAACTCCTTCCACAATAGTTTTCTTCCACGGAAAAGCCGCATCCGAACCACTTCGTCCGTCAGACCAAGCGATTCGGCAATCTCCCGGTTGGTATAGCCCATTGCCAAAAGGCGAAGAGGATCACGGTACATCGGTTTCATCTGTCCGATCAGTTCTGTCAGATGTTGGATGTTATCGGTGCTGACTGCTGCATCATCTGGCACTGGGGCATCATCTGGTGCGTCCGGGATTTCTTCCAGCGGTTCTTCCCGCTGCTTGCGAAGCATATCGTATGCACGGCTTCTACTACAACTAACGAGATAAGCAGCGAGTTCGTGACAGTTTTCTCGATGAATTTTAGAAAAATTTTTGGCAACGTACAAAAACACCTCTTGCAGTACATCTTCTGCCAGATACGAATCGCCCATAATTTTGTAAGCGGTATGGTAGACCAGCCGTTTGTAGGTATTATATACATCTATAAACTGTTCTTCGCTGCTCCGGTCATCCAGAACTGCCAGATACATTGCCAGCATTTTCGCTCACATCCCTCTTATCGGGAGGAATTATGTCAATTTGACACAATTCCTCTCTGCCCATTCATAAAAACCACCACGGCAGTTCCAGCCACAGGTTATCCATGGCCTGTTCTTCGGTCTTTTTGGCGCGGCCTTTCGTCAGGTGAAAGTATATCGCCGTGCCGATCAGCGGATGTTCCTCGCCATCGGTAAAGCCATAGCGGTACAGCAGATAGGTCTGTTCCCGCTGGGTCAGCCGTTTCAGACCATCGTACAGTTCCCGGCGCGATTCCTGCTCTTCCATAATACTCTGCGGCTGCATGGCATAAGGGTCGGCTATGGCTTCGATGCGCCGCAGTTGTTCCTCTCCCGGCAGAACATCGTCCAGCGAAACGCGCTGGTAGCAGATACCGTCCTTGTCCTCCGTTACCATCCGCTGCTCAAAAGCGGCAAAGGCATCCCGCACCATGTCCATCATGGCGTTATGAATGGCAGGAGCCGCATAGGTCAGGAACTTCATGCCGCGCGCTGCATCGAACTTCGGCACAGCTTTCCATAAGCCCAGATTGCCCGCCTGTTTCAAATCGTCCGTGTCAAGGTTCAGGCCGGACTGTGCCAGATTCATGCTGCGGAAAAGGTCATTTTCCACCTTGCCAATAAAGGACTTGTTGTTGTCGATCAGGCTGTCCAGTGCGGCAGCATCGCCTTTCTGTGCCAGCGCACAAAGCCGTTCATTCGTCTGCTTCATGGGCGTTTTCCTGCTCTGCGGCAGACTGCAAGATTCCCAGCAGACCGTTCCGCAGCTGTTCCAGTGTTTCTGGCGTGGCTCCCTCCATGCCCGAAACGCTACCCAACATTGCGTCTGTCAGCTGCTCTGCCGTAATCGTTGGGTGCTGCACATCCTGCCCTTTGGTCAATTCGGTGAACATCTTCTCTGCCACTTTCTTGCTCATGGCTTCCTGTTTGGCGTAATGGCTCCCGATCCCCTTTTTGATTTCCTTGACCGCCGCCATGAAGTACATTTCAATGTCATCAAGATCGCCTTGATACACCGGCTTTCTCCGAAGGCTGATGTCCTTTGCGGCTTTAGTTGCTGCCGAGGTCTTGACCTTTGTGCGCAGCAGGGTGCTCAATGTCGTGAGCATGGCGTTCTGTGCTGCAATGCCGGATGCAAACGTATCATCAAAATACTGCGCTATGCGGTAAGTAAGCTCTGCAAAGCGGGCATTTTCCAGCAGTAGATTGACCACCTCTGTATTGACACGCCCTGTGTAGAGGTTCTTTGCAGCTTCTACGGACAAGCCCAGTTCGGCAATGTCGTAGTTCTTGCGATCGGGGATGTTGGTTTCTCCCAGCAGGAAATCCGTAGATACGTTGAACAGCCTTGCGATCTTCAGCACCTGCTCATGGGTCAGCGTCCCTTTTGCACCGCTTATGAAGCGGCTGATGGTGCTTTTGGAGCAGCCGATTTCCTTGGCAAGCTCCGGTTGGCTTATGTTGTGCTCTTTCATCAAGTCCGCAAGACGGACGTTGGATGGTGCGGGCAGATATTCCTGTGCCACGTGGTCGGCCCTCCTTTTGGCGTTTTTTCTCATTATAATACGCTCTGCCGTTTTGTTCAATATACGGTTACCTCTCCGCCCTTGCTGTTGCAGTCCTGCAACCAGTGAGGGCATTTTTCTTTTTCCGTTGCAGTTCTGCCGCTTTTTTGCTCTTTCCGCAAAATTCCCCGTATATTCAGGCACAAGGCAAAAAACACCAGAGTTCCCACTTTGGGGTACTCTGGTGCAACGCACGAAATAAAGGAGGAATGCCCTTGAGCCTGTATCAAACTGTCAAGTCCGCCATCACCGTTCGGCAGGTGGGAGAAATGTATGGTATGGAGCCAGACCGCCATGGCATGGTGTGCTGTCCGTTCCATTCTGACAGCGACCCCAGCATGAAGCTGAACGACACCTATTATTACTGCTTTGGCTGCGGAGCCAACGGCGATGCCATCGACCTCACCGCCAAGCTGTTTGACCTGAACCCCCGGCAAGCCGCCGAGAAGCTCGCAAGTGACTTCGGGCTTGACCCGGATAAGCCGCCCGCCAATGCCATCGCCCTGCCGCCGCCCAAGCGTGGCCTGGCAGACGAGCAGTGGGCAGACATCGCCTACTACCTGCGGGTGCTGACCGATTATCTCGACCTGCTGCACGACTGGCAGGAGCGCTACAAGCCCGCCACCCCGGAGGAACCGCATGACCCACGGTTTGAAGAAGCCCTCTACATGACCGAGACCATCGAGCACCTGACGGACTGCGTTGCATTTGGAACACCCCAGCAGAAGGCTGATGCCGCCGCACGGCTGCTGTCCGGGTCGTACCTGCTGATGCTGGAGGAGCGCACCGACCGCATTGCTCTGGCAAAGTGCGCCTGACGATTCATTCACCTAAAGTGGTGCTTATCATTATGATAAACACCACTTTACTTTTTTAAAGGAGAACCACCACATGAAGAAAAACATTTCCCGCAACCCCTTATGGCCGGACTGGTACAACGGCAAGAAGATCGATGAAGTCCAGTTTGGCCGTGCCTTTCTGGAACAGTGGCCGCTGAAATGCGTCAACGGAACGCTGTACACGCTGGACGGCCCGGTAGAGGATGAGAGCGAGATCAAGCAGCGCATCTTGGAGAACATTGAGGAATATGTCACCTCCGGCCTGTCAAAAAAGGTCACCAACATTCTGGAGACCATCAAGCTGCTGGCCTTTTCCGACCCGTTCCCCATCGAGCAGGACTGCATCCACCTCCAGAACGGCGTGTACCATCTGCCGGACGGCTCTTTTCAGGAGAGCCGCCTGTTCTGTCAGAACCGCCTCCCGGTGAAATACGACCCCAAGGCCCCCAGCCCGGAACGCTGGCTGACCTTTCTGCACGAGCTGCTGGACGATGCCGATATCCCCACCTTGCAGGAATATCTGGGCTACTGCCTGATCCCCAGCACCAAAGGGCAGAAGATGATGCTCATTGTCGGCAAAGGCGGCGAGGGCAAATCCCGCATCGGGCTGGTGCTCAAGCGGCTCATGGGAGATGCCGCCAGCAACGGCAGCGTCCAGAAAGTCGAGAACAACCGCTTTGCCCGTGCCGATCTGGAACGCCGCCTGCTGATGATCGACGATGACATGGACATGAACGCCCTGCCTAAGACGAATTATATTAAGACCATCGTGACCGCCGAAGCCAAGCTGGACTTGGAGCGCAAGGGTGTCCAGAGCTACCAGCGGGACATTTACGCCCGGTTCCTCTGCTTCGGCAACGGCGCGTTGACCTCGCTGTATGACCATTCGGACGGTTTCTTTCGCCGCCAGCTTATCCTGACCACTAAGGACAAGCCTGCCGACCGCACGGATGACCCCTTCCTTGTGGAGAAGATGTGCGCCGAGTTGGAAGGCATCCTGCTCTGGTGTCTGGAAGGGCTGCACCGGCTGGTGCAGAACGATTTCCGCTTCACGGTCAGCGAACGAGCCGCTGCCAACGTGGACACCATCAAACGCAGCAGCAACAATGTCATCGACTTCATGGAGTCCGAGGGCTATTTCCGCTTCAAGGCGGACTACTCCATCAGCTCCAAGGAGTTCTACGACATTTATAAGCAGTGGTGTGAGGACAACGCCTGCCACAGCGTATCGGCGATCCGTTTCAGCGCAGAGCTGCGCCAGAATGACCGCCGTTACAACCTTGAAGCAACCAACAACATTTATCTGCCCGGTGGCCGCAGGGTGCGGGGTTTCGTGGGCATTGAGCCGCTTGTCCACCCCTGTCCGTAAAAAGTGCATTTTTCACGGAAGAAGTTCGTACAACCTGTACGGTCTGTACTTGTACGCACCTGTACAGCGAATTGAAACAAATTAAAACGTGTTATCGTTTATATTTCGAATTTCCGTACGTCGTACGAACCGTACAGGTTATTTGAACTCCGTACGCGATTTTTTCAGATGTGTACGGAGCAATCAAGTTCGCATTGTGCGAACTTGTCGGGGCGAGGCCCCTCCATCTTGCTGGCGCAAGACCGTTCGGTCACTTAAAAGCCCCACTGGGGCTTTCATTGCTTCGCAAACGTGAACTCGATTAACTCTCCCGCAGGAGACGTTCCCCCTCGGAGAGTCCTCGAAGAGCCCACTACACTTTGCAGCCCATAGGGATGAAAGTGTTATAGTGGGTTATTACACTTCCGCAGAAGTGCATCTCCGTTCCCCGTCACCTCTCGATGAACCTTGAAAGGAGGGATGCCCTTTGGCAAGAAATGATGGCATTGACCGCACCAGTGTTCGAAATCTCGCCGTTTCGGACAAGGCCGTTGGCAACACTCAGCAGCACAACGAGCGCGAAAAGGACAGCTACCGGAACCCCGACATCATCCCCCAGCGCACTGCATGGAACATCCACTTCAAAAAGCCAACCGCCAGCTACACCGACCTGTTCTCCCAACTGGAAACCGCTGGCACGATTTCAACGCGCGGCTTGAAGCCGGATGCCACCCATTACTGCGAGCTTGTCTTTGATGTCAACTCGGCCTACTTTGACAACCACGGCGGCTACGAGTTCGCCAAGCAGTTCTATGAGAATGCCTACAAAGCAGCCGTTCAGATCGTGGGTGGTGAGCAGTATATCCTCTCGGCAGTCATGCACGCCGACGAGATCAACCGTGCCATGACCGAAGCACTAGGCCGGGAGGTCTACCACTACCATCTCCATGTGGTCTATGTACCTGTCGTGGAAAAGCAAATCCTGTGGTCGAAACACTGCAAGGACAAGGCACTGGTGGGCACAATCAAGGAGACCGTCATGCAGGTCAGCCGGAGCAAGAAGTGGGCTTCCAAGCCCCTGCTGGACGATGCCGGAAAGCCTGTCCTGCAAAAGAACGGCAAGCCAGTCCTGAAGAAGTCGTACAGTGTCCTGCAAGACGATTTCTTCAACTATATGCGCAATGCCGGGTACACGGATGTAGAGCGCGGTGAGCGTGGCAGCACTGAAGAACACCTGACCGTCACCCAGTTCAAAGTTCAACGGGAGCAGGAACGGCTGGACAGCCTGACCGCCCAGATTGACCAGAAAGAGCAGCACCTCACCCAAACCAACAAAACCCTCTCCAAGACCGAAAAGGAACTTGCCGCTGTGCAGAAAAAGGCCACGCTCACAAAAGAAGCCCTCATTCATGCGCGCGATCTAGATTATATCGGCAAGCGCACCTTTCTCGGTAACTACTCACTGACCGAAGAAGAATTTTCCAAGCTGAAAAAGCAAGCCGACCACGGCTATATGATGGACGTGGAGAACCGCCGCTTGAAAGAAGAACTTTCCACCGCCAAGAAGGAAGCTGCTCATTGGGGTCAAAAGTATCATGAACTCTGGTATGAAGTGAAGCCCTATCTGGACGCGCTCCACCGTGCGCCCGAACTGGTGCGCGGCTTTCTGGAAAAGATTCTTGCCCCCAAGCAGGAGCTCACCATGAATGTGCAGCAGCGAAACCGCAGGCGTAGTCAAGATATGGAACTTTGATTCTCGGAGGATACCATTTGAACAAAAAGAAAAAGTCAAACAAATCCGGCTACCCGGATGAAGCAATCAAGACCCTTGCACGTTGCTTTTATCCCTCCATGGTTGAGTTTTTCAACAGCGAGGAAGGCCAGCGTGAATACGAGGAATGGCTGAAAGAGCAGGAAACTCTACAAGCCTTGCCTGTTGCAGCATAAAAACAGCAGGACGCTCCCAGTAAAGGGAACGCCCTGCCTTATATAGATGTATCTCACCGAGGTGTGTCCAGCTGGGCACACCTCTTATTTTTTTGTCCTTAATCTTCTAGCCCATGGCTCCCGGCTGCATTTTTCAAATATTTCTCCGGGTCACCATTCAAAATCAAATCCGCATATCCCAGCGGGTCATTATAGATGAGGTAATCCAACTCCGACCTCTGCGCCATGGTCACGTCCAGTGCATCCTCGACCCCGGTGCAGTCAATGGAGATCATTCTCCCATCCCGGAGCAGCAGTTCCACGCACCCGGTATCCATGTTGAAATGGTAAGCTTTTGCATCGTACTTCATAATCGCATCCTCCAAATCTTGTTATCGGCTTACGGTCTATGACAAGGTATCGGAGTTTTGTGCCGTCCACAGGAACCTTCGTTGTTGTACCCGAAGAAAACGAAAAATCCGAACCCTTCTCCAATCGGAAACAGGTTCGGATTTTTCTTGTTTGGTGGGCGCGGGTGGATTCGAACCACCGAAGCTGAAAGCAGCAGATTTACAGTCTGTCCCCATTGGCCACTCGGGAACACGCCCATATTCACTTCCTGTGCATCCGTTAAGCCGGACGACTTGCTTATTTTAGCATGAAAGGTCGATTTTGTCAACGGGTTTTCTGCATTTTGGACAAAGAAATTTTTCCCGCCACCCGGTGCGGCGGCTGTGGGGCGGGGCAATGCATCGGCAAAGCGTGAAAAACGGCTGCGGGAATTGTACAAAGCGCAGACTTTCCCTGCCCGCATTGCAAATTGCGGGCGAACATGCTATTATAAAAGGTATCACGAAGTTATAACGTTCCCGGAACGCACCGGGCGAAAGAAAGGCACGGTGATCGCTCGATGACGATGGAAGAATGCTACACCCAGATGGGGGCCAATTATCACAGGGTGCTCCGGCGATTGGGCAAAGAGTCGCTGCTCGTGAAGATCGCCGAGATGTTCCCGCAGGACGAAAGCTACAACCGGATGAAGGCCATGATGGACCAACCAGAGGGAAACATAGAGCTGACCATGCGCGCGGCGCACAAATTCTATGGTCTGTGCCTGAACGCGGGCTACGCCAACCTGAGCAAGGTGATGGAGCTGCTGGTCGATGCGCTGGAGGACGGCGACATAGAGGAAGCGCAGCATCAGCTGCGGCGGGTTACGCGGCAGTATAATTTCACCTGCAAGCTCCTCAAGGATGTGGACGAACTCAAACCCAAAGAGGACTACGGCACGGGACGATACTTCATCCCGCGGAATCGGTTGTAAAACAAAGGAGCGGCTCCCCGCGCAAGGGAGCCGCTCCTTTTTGTCTGCGTGTCAGAGCCTGCGCTGCCGCTCGTAGGTGCGCAGGGCGTCCAGCGATTCCGGGGCCATGGGCACCAGCGCAAGCATGTTGAAGATGGTCATCAGCCCGATGCCCACGTCGCCCAGATCCCACACCACGGTGTAGGCCTGTGTGCCGCCCACCAGCAGCATAGCCAGCGCCAGCAGCTTGTAGGCGGTCTGGCTCCACCAGTTGTCGCCGCACAGGTAGGCCACGTTGCCCCGGGCGTAGTACAGCACCCCCAAAAAGGTGGAGAAGCTGAACAGCGCTAAGATCACCGCAATGAACACGATGCCAAAGCTGCCCAGGTGGTACTGCATGGCGGCCTGCAAAAGGTCCATGCCCGCAAGGTCTGCGGTGAGCGATTCCGGCACCAGCAGCATCAGAAAGGCCGTGCAACTGCAGATGACCACCGTGTCGATCAGCACGCCCAGCGCCTGCACGAAGCCCATCTTCACCGGGTCGTCGCATTCGGCGGCGGCCGCCGCGCAGGGGGCCGAGCCGCTGCCCGCCTCGTTGGAGAACAGCCCGCGCTTGACGCCGTTCATCAGCACGGCGCCAAAGCCGCCTGCCGCTGCCTGCCGCAGCCCGAAGGCCTCGGCAAAGATGCGCCCGAACACGGCCGGGAGCTTGGGCAGGTTGAACAGCACCACCCCCACCGTGAGCACGAAGTAGCACACCGCCATGATGGGCACCATCACGTCCAGGCTTTTCACGGTAGCGTTCTTGCGCAGCACGATCACCGCCGCGATGGCCGTGAGCACCAGCGTGGTGGCAAGCGGCGGGACGTGGAAGGCGTTCTGGAACGCCGAGCTCACCGAGTTGGAGATGACCTGACTGATGCCGCACCAGCAGATGAGGCCGGACACCGCGAACAGCGCCGCCACAACAGACCGCTTGAGCTTTTTGCCCCGCTTGCGCTCGGCCAGCACATGGAGGTAGTAGGCCGGGCCGCCCCGCCAGCCGCCGTACAGCGGGTCCGGCTGGCGGTATTTCTGCGCCAGCGTGGACTCCACGAACGAGGTGGAAGCCCCCAGCAGGGCCGTGACCCACATCCAGAACACCGCGCCTGCGCCGCCTGCAGACACGGCCGCCACCACGCCCACCAGGTTGCCCATGCCCACGCGGGTGGCAGTAGAGATGACCAGTGTCTGGAAGGAGGAAAGCCCGCCCGCAGCCTGCTTTTTTTCGCACACTGCGCCGATCATATCCCGGAACAGCCGCACCGGCAGCAGCCTTGTGCGCAGGGTAAAGCCGATACCGGCTGCAAACAGCAGCACCACCATAAAGGAGATGCCAATGCCGCCCGCCACCGGCAGGGTGAACAGATCGCCCCACAGCAGGCGGTAAAGCGCTTCGATCAGATCAACTATCAAGAAAACAGCCTCCTGTACTTTTGAGAAATAAAGTTGCTACTTCATTATAGTACAGCACAGAAGAATTGTAAAATCTAAAATATTGATAGAAAGAATCGATAGAACGGGATGGCTTGACAAATCACATAGCTTCGATTATACTACAAACAGAAGGGGCGCTGACTGCAAGGGTCAGCTTTCCATCCCGCTAGTCAAAAAGATTGACCGCTCGAGTTGGGGAACTGTTAGGCGGTCAATCTTTTTTGTTATCATCGTTTTTCATCTGGGAAAACTTTGCCATGACCTCAAGGGTCAAATGGATCACATCCACGATCAAACTCAGCAATGCGAGGATGAACGTGAGAAGTGCGAGAGTCTCCAACAGAGTCATTCGATATCCCTCCCTTCGCCTTCAAGGCTCCGGGCAGGGCACTTCAAAAAAGTTTCTTCCCGGAACCTCTGCTTGTTCTATGTAAAAATAGAAAAACAGCGACGCGGGATAGAAAGCATGACCACCAATTTTGCAATCAGCGCCTTATTGTTATTTTAACATAATCTTTTATAGATTACAACATAAAAGCCGCCCGGTTATGCCGGGCGGCGGAGGAAGAAGCGCGTTTCAGCGCGTTTGAAAATAGCAGTTACAAAATGTCGATGTACTCACCGGCCAGCGCTTTGTTCATGCTGCGCACGGCGCAGAACTTGCCGCACATGCTGCAGGTGTCGCTGTGGTCGTCCTCAGGCAGGCGGGCGTCGCGGATGGCCTTGGCGGTCTCCGGGTCCAGCGCGCAGGCGAACTGTGCATCCCAGTCCAGTACGCGGCGGGCGTCTCCCATTTTGTCGTCGATATCCCGGGCATGGGGGATGCCCTTGGCGATGTCGGCGGCGTGGGCCGCGATCTTGGAGGCCACGATGCCCTGCTTCACGTCCTCCACATTGGGCAGTGCCAGATGTTCGGCGGGGGTCACATAGCACAGGAAGGCCGCGCCGCTCATGGCCGCCACGGCACCGCCGATGGCAGCGGTGATGTGGTCGTAGCCGGGGGCAATATCAGTGACCAGGGGTCCCAGCACGTAGAAGGGTGCACCCATGCAGATGGACTTCTGCACCTCCATGTTAGCGGCCACCTGATTCAGAGGCACATGGCCGGGGCCTTCCACCATGACCTGCACGTTGTGGGCCCATGCACGCTTGGTCAGCTCGCCCAGACGCACCAGTTCTTCGATCTGGCACACATCGGTGGCATCGGCAAGGCAGCCGGGGCGGCAGGCGTCGCCCAGCGAGATGGTCACGTCGTGCTCGGCGCAGATGTCGCAGATTTCATCAAAGTGCTCGTAGAAAGGGTTCTCGTTGCCGGTCATGCTCATCCACGCAAACACCAGAGAGCCGCCGCGGCTGACGATGTTCATCTTACGCTTGTGCTTGCGGATCTGCTCGATGGTCTTGCGGGTGATGCCGCAGTGCAGGGTGACAAAGTCCACGCCGTCCTCGGCGTGCAGACGCACCACGTCGATGAAGTCCTGGGCCGTCAGCTCGGCTAGGTCGCGCTGGTAGTGGATGACCGAGTCGTACACCGGCACAGTGCCGATCATCACCGGGCACTCGTGGGTCAGCTTCTGGCGGAAGGGCTGGGTGTTGCCGTGGCTGGACAGGTCCATAATGGCTTCTGCGCCCATGTTCACGGCGCTCATCACCTTCTGCATCTCAATGTTGTAGTCCTTGCAGTCGCGGGAGACGCCAAGGTTCACGTTGATCTTGGTGCGCAGCATGGAACCCACGCCCTCGGGGTTCAGGCACTTGTGGTGCTTGTTGGCGGGGATGGCTACCTTGCCCTCGGCGACCCACTGGCGGATCTCCTCGGTGGTGCGGCATTCCTTTTTGGCTACGATCTCCATCTCCGGGGTAACGATGCCCTTGCGGGCGGCATCCATCTGGGTGGTATAAGTCTGCATACGCTGTGTTCCTCCAAATGACAGTTTATCTCTGAACAGCAGGGTGCTGGTCATACAAAGGGAGTTGCAGATAGCCGTCATTCAGAAAAAACAGTACGCTCTGGATGCCGACACCTGCGCAAAATACGCTTTTCATGTTGGTTTTCTCCATGAATTTTGTAACGCGGCCCAAGGTGGTGCCCCCGGTTTGCCGCGGGTTGATAGCTTACTTTATGATCTGCTCCGAAAGGGCGCGCAGCTTCCGGCACTCGGCCTCAATGTCCTTTGCGGCAAAGATGGCGCTCACAAGGGCCACGCCGTCCACGCCGGTGCCCTTCAGCTGGAGGATGTTCTCTTTGTGGATACCGCCGATGGCCACCACCGGCACGTCCACGGCATTGCAGATGTCGATGAGGGTCTGGCGGGGCAGAACGTCCACGTCGGTCTTGGTGCTGGTGGCGAACACCGCCCCCACGCCCAGGCAGTCGGCACCGTGGGCCACGGCGCGGCGCGCCTCCTCCACCGTGTGGGCGGAAACGCCGATCATCATGTTCTCGCCCACGCGCTGGCGCACCTGGGCTGCTTCCATGTCGCTCTGGCCCACATGCACGCCCTCGGCGTGGCACCGGATGGCCACCTCCACATTGTCGTTGATGAACAGCGGCACGCCGTAGCGCTGGCACAGGGCATGAATTTCGATGGCTTCGCGCAGGAAATCTTCATCGCCCAGGTGCTTTTCCCGCAGCTGCACGCAGGTGGCACCACCTTTCAGGGCACTTTCCACCTGCTCATACAGGGTCTGTTTGCCCACCCATGCGCGGTCGGTGACGGCGTACAAAAGCATGGTCTGCTTATCGCACTTCATAGTTTGCTCCTTTTTCCAGCTGTTCCGGGGTCATGTTGTAGATGGCGTCGATGATGTAATTGCGGTAGGAAGAATTGCCGTCCAGCGCGGTCAGGCGCTTGTGGGCAATCTCGCCTGCAAGGCCCATGGCGCACACGGCGGCCGCAGCAGCGTCCAGCGCATGGCCCGGGTTCGCGGTGACGAAGGCCGCCGTCAGGGCCGAGAGCTGGCAGCCGGTGCCGGTGATGCTGCTCATCATGGGGTGGCCGTTGCGGATGCAGTAGGCCTTCTCCCCGTCGGCCACGATGTCGATGGCCCCGGTGATGGCGACCACGGCCCCGGTCTCGGCGGCAAACTTTTTGGCAAAGGCCACGGCGGCGTCGAGGTTTTCTTCGGTGACTTTATCAGCCACATCGGCGTCCACGCCCTTGGTGGTGCCCGCGCCGGAAGCCAGGGTCTTCACCTCCGAGATGTTGCCGCGGATGACCGTGAACTTCACCTCCCGCAGCAGGCGGAAGGCGGTGTCGGTGCGCAGCTTGGAAGCGCCCGCGCCCACCGGGTCCAGCACCACGGGGTGGCCCAGGGCGTTCGCCTTTTTGCCCGCCAGCAGCATGCTGGTGATGGTGCGGCTGTTCAGGGTGCCGATGTTGATGTTCAGCCCGCCGCAGATGGTGGTGATGTCCTCCACCTCGGCGGCATCGTCGGCCATGATGGGCGAAGCACCGCAGGCCAGCACCATGTTGGCGCAGTCGTTCACGGTGACGTAATTTGTGATGTTGTGGATGAGCGGGCACTTGGTGCGCACATTCTCGAACTCCGTTTTAAACATTTCGAAGCACCTCCGTTAAGAAAGGCTCTGCTGCATGGAGCGCAGGGCACCGGAACGCTGCAGGCTGTACACCAGCACGCCTGCAATGATGGAACCCACGGCGGTGGAGATCAGGAAGGGCACGATGTAGGCGTAGAAGGCGATGTCGCCGGCGCTCTTGCCCATGAGGAAGATGGCTACGGGGTAAGCGCACAGGCCGCCCAGGATGCTGGTGCCGAACACCTCACCCACCATGGTGGCAAAGATGTTTTTGGTCTTGTGGTACACCAGGCCGCACAGCAGCGCACCGAACATGCTGCCGGGGAAGGCCATCAGGCTGCCCAGGCCCAGCAGATTGCGCAGCAGGGAAGCCACAAAGGCCACGCCGAGGCCCCACCAGGGGCCCAGCAGCACGGCACAGGTCACGTTGACCATGTGCTGGATGGGGGCGCACTTGCTGCCGAACATGGGGAAGCTGAACACGCTGCCCACCACGCACAAAGCGCACAGCATACCGGCCAGAGCCAGCTTTTTCACAGAGATGTTTTTCATAGGGACGCTCCTTTCAAGGCGGCAGGGGCACAGCCAGCGCCCCCGCAGAACACCCCCGCACCGGGCGCAGACGGGCGCACCGGGGGCAGGGGATATACGGAAGCGGTCGAGGCTTGCTGGCCTCCTCTCACGCCGGAACACGGCTTCCCATCGCTGACGGTTTTCCAGGCTCAGGGCGCTCCCCCTCAGCCCGCTGCGGCCCTCCCGCAGAAGCCGCCCCTTTTACATCCGGCGCGGCTGGGTCTTCCTCCTTAAGAAAAAATGCAACAAAAAAAAAAACAGGGGGCCCCGGCGGAGCCTCCTGCAAAAAATCACGCACATGCTGACTTCCTACGGCGGCATTATCCGCATCAGGTAAAAGGGTCGAAGTTCGGGTACTTCCTCTCAGCCCGCGCACGAGCTCCCCTGTATTTGCTTGTGCCTTGTATTCTACACCTCTTTCCCCAAAATTGCAAGGGGGAAGGCTTACCCCCCGCAAAAACAGCCGGACACGGTTTTCGTGCCCGGCTGTTTTTGTTAGGAAGGAGAAATTATGAAAATGCTTTGCGAAACGCTTATCCCATGGTGACCCGCACGGCCACTTCGGTGCCTGCCGGGGCCAGCGGCAGCACATTGCCCGCGATGGCCCTGCCGTCCACAGTGACGACCTTCACGCCGTGCTGGACGGCGGCGGCATTGTCCACCGTGATGTGGTACACCGCGCCCCGGAAGCGGCGGGTGACTGTAAAGCTGCCCAGCGTGTGGGGAATGCAGGGGTCCACCTTCAGGCCGTCCAGCGTGGGCTGGATGCCCAGAATGTACTGGCTCACGTTGAAGAAGGTCCACGCCGCCGTGCCGGTCAGCCAGCTGTTCTTCGCTTCGCCGAAGGTGGGGGCGTCCCTGCCCGCCACCATCTGGCTGTAGACGTAGGGCTCGGTGCGGTGGATCTCGGAAATGTCCTCAATGTAGGCCGGGCAGGTCTTGCGGTAGACCTCAAAGGCCCGGTCGCCGTGGCCGAGCACCGCCTCGGCGCAGCTGATCCAGGGGTTGTTGTGGCAGAAGATGCCCGCGTTCTCCTTGTAGCCCGGGGGATAGCTGGAAATTTCGCCCAGGTTCAGCTGGTAACTGGTGTAGGCGGGCTGGTGCAGCACCACGCCGTACTTGGTGTCCAGCCGTTCCTCCACGCTCCTAAGGGCAGCGGCGGCCTGGCCGGTCTCTTTGCCGATGCCCGCCATGACGCACATGCCCTGGGGCTCGATGAAGATCTGGCCCTCGGTGCACTCCTTGCTGCCCACCGGCTTGCCAAAGGCGTCGTAGGCGCGGCGGAACCACGCGCCGTCCCAGCCCGCGGTGAGGGTGGCCTGCTCCACCGCGTCGATGCTCTTGCGGGCCGCGGCGGCCTCGTCGGTGAGGTGCAGGTGATCGCACAGTTCGGCGTACTCATGGCCGTACTTGACGAACATGCCCGCGATGAACACGCTCTCGGCCACGGGGCCCTCGCTGGGGCCGGTGATCTGGAAGCTCTCGCCCGGGTGCTCCGAGAAGCAGTTCAGGTTCAGGCAGTCGTTCCAGTCGGCGCGGCCGATGAGGGGCAGGCCGTGGGGGCCCAGGTGGGTGCAGGTGAAGTTGAAGCTGCGGCGCAGGTGCTCCATCAGGGGCTGGGCCTTGCTTTCGTCGTTGTCAAAGGGCACCTGCTCGTCCAGAATGGACCAGTCGCCGGTCTCGCGCAGGTAGGCGGCGGTGCCCGCAATGAGCCACAGCGGGTCATCGTTGAAGCCGGTGCCGATGTCGCGGTTGCCCTTCTTGGTCAGGGGCTGGTACTGGTGGTAGGCGCTGCCGTCCTCAAACTGGGTGGCGGCGATGTCCAGGATGCGCTCCCGGGCGCGGGAGGGGATGATGTGCACGAAGCCCAGCAGGTCCTGACAGCTGTCGCGGAAGCCCATGCCGCGGCCGGTGCCGCTCTCAAAGTAGCTGGCGGAGCGGCTCATGTTGAAGGTGACCATGCACTGGTACTGGTGCCAGATGTTCACCATGCGGTCCAGCTTTTCCTCGCTGGATTCCAGGTGGTAGGTGGAGAGCAGTGCTTCCCAATGGTCGGCCAGGGCTTTGCGGGCGGCATCCACCTGGGCGCTGGTGGCGTAGCGGCTGATCATGGCGTGGGCACGCGCTTTATTGATGACGCCCGGGGCGGTGAACTTCTCGTCCTGGGGGTTCTCGATGTAGCCGAGACCGAACAAAATCTTCTTTTCCTCGCCCGGGGCCAGGGTGACGTGGATGTGCAGCGCGCCCACCGGGGCCCACCCGTGGGCGATGGAGCCGGAGCAGTGCCCGGCGCGGACGGCCTCGGGGTCTGCCGGGCCGCCGTACACCCCGCAGAATGCGTCGCGGGTGGTGTCGAAGCTGGTGACCGGCGTGTCGGACCAGAACACCGCGTAGTGGTCGCGGCGTTCGCGGTACTCGGTCTTGTGGTAGATGACGCCGGGCTCCACCTCCACTTCGCCGGTGGAGAAGTTGCGCTGGAAGTTGGAGCTGTCGTCGATGGCGTCCCACAGGCAGAACTCCACATAGCCGAAGACGTCCAGCTCCTTCACGGCGTCGGTGTGGTTCTGCAGGGTCAGGCGGTCCAGCTCGCAGGCGTCGCCTTTGGGTACGAACAGCTCCTGCGCGGCGGCCACGCCGTTCTTCTCGCCCTCGATCACGGTGTAGCCCAGGCCGTGGCGGCAGGTGTAGCGGTCCAGCGGGGTCTTGGTGGGCTGCCAGCCGGGGTTCCAGACGGTATCGCCGTCCTTGATGTAGATGTGGTGGCCGTCCATGTCCAGCGGGGAGCTGTTGTAGCGGTAGCGGGTCAGGCGGCGCATCCGGGCGTCGCGGTAGAAGCTGTAGCCGCCCGCCGTGTTGGAGACAAGGCTGAAGAAATCCTCGCTGCCCAGGTAGTTGATCCAGGGCAGGGGCGTGCGCGGGGTGGTGATGACGTATTCCTTGTGTTCATCATCGAAGTGACCGAATCTCATAAATGCTTCCTCCTTGTACAGCTGCCGGGAAGGCCCGGCTGCTTCGCGTTTGCGAAAACGATTAAGCATGACGGCGGGAGCATTCTCTTTGCTTTTAGAATAGCCGAACCGCACACAAAATGCAAGAGCTTTTGCGAAAAAACTTTGGAAAGATTTTTTCACAAAACGGGCGTGGATGCACGGTTTTTGCGGAAACTTTTTCCGGCGGGCCCGTCAGGGCAGAGCGGCGCGCAGCAAAACGAAGGGGCCGGAAGCCCATTTAAAAGTAATATTAGATGGGACGAAAACGACAGCGAAAAAAGTTTCGATTTTAACCGAAATGTAACGAAAACCATTCGAGATGCACAATTCCGGCCCGCCGGAACCGAACAAAACGCCAAAAGTGATGCTAAAAGCCCAAAACTTTTGCGTTTGCGCTTGATTTTTCGTGCAGAGTGCGCTATCATGAACTTGCGAAAACGATTAAGGACATGACGAAGAACATCCACCCGCGAAACCGTTCTTCGGGAAGGAGGCGAGCAGGCGATGCCATCCCTGAAAGATCTGGCAAAGGAATGCGGCGTGTCGGTGGCAACGGTCAGCAAGGCACTGAACGACCAGCCGGATATCTCGCCTGCCACACGGGAGCGGGTACGCGCCGCAGCGCACCGCATGGGCTACCTGCCCAACGCCGCCGCCCGCGCCCTGAAGACCAACCGAACTTACAACCTGGGCGTTCTGTTCGTGGACGAACGGCAGAGCGGCCTGACCCACGAATACTTCTCCGCTGTGCTGGACAGCTTCAAGGTGGAAGCGGAAAAGCGCGGCTACGACATCACCTTCATCAACCACAGCGGCAAGAGCATGAGCTACCTCGAACATTGCCGCTACCGCAATGTGGACGGCGTGGTGATCGCCTGCGTGAACTTCTACGACCCGCAGGTGGTGGAGCTGGTGAACAGCGAGGTGCCGGTGGTGACCATCGACCATGTGTTCAACAACCGCATGGCGGTGCTCTCCGACAACGTCGCCGGTCTGAAAGCTCTGGTGCGGCAGGCATGGGCCTGCGGCCACCGGCGCATCGCCTTCATCCACGGCGAAAAGACCGCCGTCACCGAGAACCGTCTGGCGGGCTTCTATCAGGTGTGCGAGGAGTTGGGCCTGCAGGTGCCGGAGGAGTACGTCCGCAGCGGCGTCTACCACGACGCAGACCGCTGCGCCGCCGAGACCCGGGCCCTGCTGGAACTGCACGAGCCGCCCACCTGCATCATCTTCCCCGACGACTTCTCCGCTCTGGGCGGCTACAACGCCATCAGCGAGAAAGGTCTTTCCATCCCGGAGGACATCTCGGTGATGGGCTACGACGGCATCTACCTCTCCCGGGTGGTCAAGCCCCAGCTGGTGACCTACCAGCAGAACACCGCGGCTTTGGGCCGCACCGCAGCCGAAAAGCTCATTGAGCTGATCGAACACCCCCGCGTGACGCTGCCCGAACAGATCCGGGTCTCCGGCAGGCTGCTGGACGGTGGCTCGGTGCGCGGGCTGTAAAACACTTTTGGCTCCAAAGGCTCCCGTGCAAAGGACCTTTTCTGAACAACAAATAAGAATAAGTATGGAAAACCATGAAGGAGGTTTACCCTTATGAAAAAGATCTCTCGCCGTAATTTCCTGCTCGCTTCCGGTGCCGTGACCATTGGTGCAGCTCTGGCTGCCTGCGGCGGCAGTTCCGCCTCCACCAGCACCGCTTCCTCGGCCGCTGCTTCTTCTGCCGCTTCCGAAGCCCCCGCCGCACAGGGCAAGGTGCTGAACATCTGGTGCTGGAACGATGAGTTCCAGAGCCGCTTCAACGCCTACTACCCCGAGGTCTCCGAGGTGGCAGAGGATAAGTCCACCACCACCCTGAAGGACGGCACCGTCGTCAAGTGGACCATCAACCCCAACGAGAACAACAACTACCAGAACAAGCTGGACGAAGCCCTGCTGAGCCAGGATTCCGCCGCCGATGACGACAAGATCGACATCTTCCTGATCGAGGCCGACTACGCTCTGAAGTATGTGGACTCCGATTACGCGCTGGACGTGAAGGCCGACATCGGCCTGACCGACGACGACCTGTCCGGCCAGTACCAGTACACCAAGGACATCGTCACCGTGGACGGCAGCCAGCGCGGCACCACCTGGCAGGCTACCCCGGGTCTGTTCGCTTACCGCCGCAGCATCGCAAAGGATGTTCTGGGCACCGACGACCCCACCGAAGTGCAGAGCTACCTGTCCGACTGGGATAAGTTCAACGATGTGGCAGCCCAGGCCTACGCCAAGGGCTACAAGATGCTCTCCGGCTTCGACGATTCCTTCCGCACCTTCTCCAACAACATCAGTGCACCCTGGGTGGACGGCACCACCATCAACGTGGACCCCAATATGATGAAGTGGGTGGACCAGACCAAGGAGTACACCGATAAGGGCTACAACAACAAGTCCAGCCTGTGGGACAGCCAGTGGGCCGCCGACCAGGGCCCCACCGGCAAGGTGTTCGGCTTCTTCTACTCCACCTGGGGCATCAACTTCACCCTGCTGGGCAACTCGCTGGAGACCCCGGTGGCCGACGGTGAGACCCCGCAGGTAGGCAACGGCATCTACGGCGACTACGCTGTGTGCGAAGGCCCTCAGCCCTACTACTGGGGCGGCACCTGGATCTGCGGCGCAGCGGGCAGCGACAACATTGAGCTCATCCGCGACATCATGCAGAAGCTGACCTGCGACGAAGCCATCATGAAGCAGATCACCCTGGATACTCAGGACTACACCAACAACGAAAAGGCCATGAACGAGATCGCCAACAGCGATTACAGCTCCGACTTCCTGGGCGGCCAGAACCACATCGCTCTGTTCGCCGAGGCTGCAGGCAAGATCGACATGTCCAACGCGGGCCCCTACGATCAGGGCATCACCGAGAGCTTCCAGGCCGCATTCAAGGATTACTTCACCGGCAACGTGGACGAAGACACCGCCAAGGCGAACTTCCAGACCGCTATCCAGGAGAAGTACCCCGAGCTGACCGACGTGGTCTGGCCCGCATAACGGCTTCCGACGTTTGACTGAAAACTGAATCAAAAGGGGCGGGCGGCATATCTCGCCCGCCCCTTTTCTTTGGGAGGCGATCCTATGGGAGAAAAGAAAAAGAAAGGGTCGATCAGCTACGCGAAGTGGGGCTACATCTTCATTGCGCCGTTCTTCATCATCTTCGCGGTATTTCAGCTGATCCCTCTGGTATCCACCATCTACTACAGCTTCTTTGAATATTACCGCAGCGGCCTGAAGGTCATTGGCCCGAACTTCGTGGGCCTGAAGAACTACATCACCCTGTTCGCCACCGATCTGCCCAAGTATTTCGGCAACACGCTGATTTTGTGGATCATCGGCTTCATCCCGCAGATCGCCGTCTCGCTGCTGCTGGCGGCCTGGTTCACCGACCTGCGGCTCAAGCTCAAGGGCCAGACCTTCTTTAAGACGGTCATCTACATGCCCAACCTGATCATGGCCTCGGCCTTTGCCATGCTGTTCTTCGCGCTGTTCTCGGACAACGGCCCGGTGAACTCGGTGCTGCTGAGCATGGGCATCCTGGACGAGCCCTTCAGCTTCATGAACTCGGTGTGGGGCAACCGCGGCCTTGTGGGCCTGATGAACTTTCTGATGTGGTTCGGCAACACCACCATCATGCTGATGGCTGCCATCATGGGTGTGGACCCCACCCTGTATGAGGCCGCCGAGCTGGACGGCTGCACCCCGAACCAGATGTTCTGGAAGATCACCATCCCGCTCATCCGGCCCATCCTGATCTATGTCATGATCACTTCCATGATCGGCGGCCTGCAGATGTTCGATGTGCCGCAGATCTTGACCAACGGCAAGGGCGGCCCCAACCGCACCTCCACCACCATGATCATGTATCTGAACAACCACCTGTTCAGCAAGAACTATGGCATGGCCGGTGCCGTTTCCGTGGTGCTGTTCCTCGTGTGTGCTGTGCTGTGCGTGGTGGTCTACTTCTCCCTCACCAAGGAAGACGACGGCCTGACCCGCGCCCAGCGCAAAGAGCTGAAAGCGGCCAGAAAAGCAGCTGCCAAGGCAGCAAAAGGAGGGAACTGATATGGCACACGCTCCTAAATCTCAGTCTGAAAAAGCTACGCTGGCGGCACGCCGTGCATGGTGCTATCTGGTGCTGGTGGTCATCAGCTTTCTGTGCCTGTTCTTCTTCTACGTGCTGGTGATCAACTCCACCCGCAACCACTTCGAGATCCAGAAAGGCTTCTCGCTGCTGCCGGGCGGCGCGTTCGTCACCAACCTGAAGAACGTGCTGGCCGACGCCAACATCCCGGTGCTCACCGGCATCCGCAACAGCCTGATCGTGTCCGCCTTCTCGGCGGCGTTCAGCGTCTACTTCTCGGCCCTGACGGCTTACGGCATCTACGCCTATAACTTCAAGTTCAAGAAGGCCGCCTTTGCCCTCATCCTGCTGATTATGACCATGCCCACGCAGGTGTCGGCCCTGGGCTTTTTGCAGCTGATCACCAAGATGGGCCTGAAGAACAGCTTCATCCCGCTGATCGTGCCCAGCATCGCAGCGCCCACCGTCTTCTTCTTCATGAAGCAGTACCTGGATGCGTCCCTGCCCATGGAGATCGTGGAAGCGGCCCGCATTGACGGCGCAGGCGAGTTCTACACCTTTAATAAGATCGTGCTGCCCATCATGAAACCGGCCCTGGCCGTGCAGGCCATCTTCTCCTTCGTGGCCAGCTGGAACAACTACTTCATCCCCGCGCTGGTGCTGGACAGTGCCGACAAAAAGACCCTGCCCATCCTCATCGCACAGCTGCGCAGCGCAGACTTCCTGAAGTTTGATATGGGCAAGGTGTATATGATGGTGGCCATCGCCATCCTGCCCGTCATCGTCGTGTACCTGCTGCTGTCGAAATTCATCGTCCGCGGCGTGGCACTGGGTGGTGTCAAAGGCTAATGTGATTCAAACGAAAAAGGGAACGGCGAAAGGTGCCTCCCGATAAGAAAACATCGTGAGGCAAGAGAGAAACGGTATAGCTTCGGCTATGCCGTTTTTCTCATTCTTGCCTTGATGAAGTGACTTTGGATACTTCCAGGGCTCCAATGCCCTTATAGTAGATGTCAATTTCCTGGGTGCGGTTCTTACCCTTTGGATCGCTGGCAGCATGGACAACGATCTTTTCGACAAACTCATGTAAGATACATGGCGTCAATTCAGGAATTTCCGTATACCGTTCTACAACGGAGAGAAACCTTTCTACATTGGCGCTTTTTTGTTCCTCTGCTTCGATTTCACCACGGAGGACAGCCGCTACCTCTTGAAGCTGATGCTGCTCTTTCTCGTAGTCAGCGGAGAGCTTTTGGAAACGCTCGTCAGAAAGTTTTCCCGAAATAGTATCCTCATAGAGCCGCTTGAAAATGGTGTCCAGCTCTGTGATCCGTTTTTCGGCATCAGCCAATGTTTTCTGCCGTTTTGCCAAACCTCGGTTACGCTGGCGCATATCCGCATCCATCACCATCTTCACAAAATCGTCTTTGCGCTGTGATGCGAAGGAAACGATCTCGCGCAGATTTTGCAGAACCAATTCCTCCAGGATAACAGTTCGGATAGAATGTGTCTGCCCACATACATCACGGCTTTTCCGATAGCCCGAACACAGGTAGTATTCCTGATCGCGCCGAAAATTGGTTGCCCTGCATTGATACATGATGGAACCGCAGTCGGCACAGAACATCATGCCGGAGAACATCCCCATTTCTCCCATCTTTGTTGGTCGGCGCCGCGTCTGCCTTGCGAGCCTTGCTGCATCGGCAATCGCCTCTGTCCAGATAGCTTCGTGGGTATTCTCAAAAATCTTCCATTCGCTTTCTGGATTGAGCAGAGTCTTTTTGCTCTTGTAGGATTTTTTACGGGTTTTGAAATTAACCGTGTGCCCCAGGTATTCACGCCAGCGATCCATGATGTCGGCAATCGTAGAAGAATCCCAAGCGTAAGGAGAACCTTTCTTTGTGACATTGGTTGTCCTGCCTTTACTCGCATAGTAAGCAGCCGGAGTAAGGATTTTTCTTTCCGTCAGTTTTCTTGCGATCTGCGAGGGTCCCAAACCGTCCATGATATAGAGACCAATTTCATAAACTACCTGGGCGGCTTCTTCATCCTTCACCCATTGCTTTTTGTCATCAGACGATTTTATGTATCCATACGGAGGCAAGACAGTCAAATGTTCCCCTGCATTGCCTTTCACTTTCATAACGGCACGGATTTTTTTGCTGGTGTCTTTGGCGTACCATTCATTGATGATATTGCGGAAGGGCGTAAACTCGTTGTCGCCCTGGGTACTGTCTACACCATCATTCACCGCAATAAAGTGAATATCATGTTCGGGAAACATGATCTCCGTATACATGCCGACTTGCAGATAATCACGTCCGAAACGCGACATATCCTTAATGATAACACGCTTGACAAGACCTGCCTCAATATCTGCAATCATCTGCTGAAAGCCTGGGCGGTTGAAGGTCGTACCTGAGATGCCGTCATCAACATAGAATTTGAAATTGCTATATCCATGCTCACGGGCATACTTTTCCAGGATTTTTTTCTGGTTTACAATGCTATTGCTGTCACCCTGCAATTCATCGTCACGGGATAAGCGACAATACAGAGCAGTAAGTTCTTCGGAACTCATAGCTGTGTAAGGGAATTGAAGCGCGGCAGCGGTGTTTGACTGATAATACATAAATACCTCCCATCTGGCAGTCAAACACGATATTGAAGTCCAACTTCATTATACCGCGCTTTCTTTTTCCTGTCTGCCTGTTAGGAGGATTTCAAGTCACAGTTTCTTTCTGGACATCGGCTTTTATCAAGTTCTCCAGTTTGGAGGCGATCGTTTGATTTCCCTTTTGAGGAAAGAAAGAATTGACGATAAAGGTCGTGTTGCCGATCTTCTTTTTGCTCCGCATAGGCGGGGCATATTTATTTTCAGATTGATTTTTCTGCATGATAAAGCCCCTTTCATGCCATTTCATTAAAACCATAAAAGAGGCAGAAAACGGATGGCTGCTGGCCGCAGCTCCACGGGAATTTCACCCCGGCCCATGCTGATGGGTGCGCCGCGCAATGCTTTGAGGGCGTTCAACGCGGGAGTCTCATTGTCCTGTCTGTGCATCTTCGCCCACAGGTTGCCACACCTGTTTCGCGGCCTGGTTTTGTCGCTCGCCTGTTTGGTAGGGGTCCCGTCCTGCGGACTTGCAACAGGGTCATGGCGCACCGGCCGATCGGCTCCACACAGACAGATCGTATCCGTCTGCCTTATGCTGCCCGAAGGCTTTCTTTGTCAAGGAACAATAAGGCTTTGTCGGCCTGCAAAAGCACATCAACAGCGGATATGCTTTTGCGGAACGACAAATAGCCCATAACGGGAAGCGTGGAAAGGGGACACGCTCCCCGCATGGGCTAAAAGATTATCCTACATGAAAAGCAAGGGTGCGGGTAATAAGGCGCACTTGCAGCCTGTTACGCATTTCCTCGTCCACATAGGAATAGGTATTGCCCGCGTCGTCTTTCAGCGTGCGGGTACAAAGTTTCGCTATGTAACCCTCGTAGTGCTTCAAGATCGCGCACATGGCGGTTGTGTCGCCGTTTGCCGCTGCGGAAATGACAGGGAACGGCAACAGATTTTCAGACTTCCTAACGGTATTCATCATCTGCTTTTCCCTCCAAATACTGTTTGATTTTCGCAAGCGCGGATTTCCTGTGCCGGAAAACCGTCGTGCGTACAACATTCAGCAGTTCGCCAATTTCCGCGTCGCTCATATCCAAGAAGTAGGACAAAAGGATAATGTCGCGTTTCCTTTCGGGCAAAGCGTTAAGGGCTTCGGCAAGCAGTTCATTTTTGACGAGTACATCAAAGCCGGACACTTGAAAACGGAAATAATCGCTTTCGTATTCGTCCGTTGTGAAAAGCTGCGCGAGTTCGCTTTCGCTCAAATCCGAAAAAGTAACTTCGCGTGCTGCGCGTTTCGCAAGAGTGCGGCGGTGGCTTTTCGCTTCGCCGACCAAAGTTTTCTTTGCTAATGCGTCGTACTGATGTTGTATTCTTTCCTTGTCGGAAGAAGATAGCTCCATAGAGTTCACCTCCTTCCCGCGTGGAGTAGAGGACGGGAGTTAAGGGCTTGTCCTCTCTGCCCCTTTCGCTCCGTACCCGTTCGGGAGATGGCTCTTGAGTGCGCTTTTCAGAAAAAAGTTGAAAAAAGCAAAATGCGCCCGTCCGCAAGACGCGGACGGGCGCAAAGGAAATGTAAGCAGTAGCTAAATGTATTGACAGTTCACATTCATAGCCGGAATATCCCGCTTGCGGAGCATAGCTTTTTTTGACCGCAAAGCATTAGGCGGGTTACAGTAAATAAAAATGGACACGGCGATACCTCCCCGATACCGCCGTATCCTTAAAAAAGGGCGACTTTAATACACTACCCGCAATCCATTCTATAATAGGGAACAGCGGCTTTTGCGCAATATTAAATAAAAAAGCCGATAACACATAGGTTTTTTGACCTAATGCGTTATCGGCTCTGCGTCTATGCGTCTGGCACTTTTAATCATTTTTTTTTGAATTTATTATATGTGTTAGCTAACTGTCCACAAGCCGCGTTAATCTCTCTGCCATGAGAAACTCTCATAGTAACTTCAAGTCCTGCTTGCTCTAATTGATGTTTGAATGCAACTATTTCCCGTTTCTGTGGTGCTTTAATTCTTGAATTGCTTGTTGGGTTGTATTGTAACACGTTAATCATAACTTTTTTGCCCCGAAACCATTTTGCAAGTTGTCTTACATCTGAGGGCCGGTCATTTATACCCGGTAAAAGCAAATACGCAAAGACAATTTTGCGATTATGCCTTTCAGAATAGGATAAGGCTTGCTTAACAACATCTTCAATAGCATATATGCGCATGTGAGGAATAATACGATTTCTTGCAGATTGTGTTGCTGCGTGTAAAGATATTGTCAACTGAATTTTAAGATGTTCCTCGCGCAATTTTTTTAATTGATCAACCGGACCAACTGTTGATATGGTAATGCCGTCGGTTGGAAAGTTGAGCCCATATCTATCTCGGAGAATATGGATTGCTTTTATCAAGTTGTCATAATTGAATAAAGGCTCTCCCATACCCATAAAAACGATACGGTTTACTTTTCGACGCAACAATATAATCTGTTGTACGATTTCTGACGATGTTAGATTACGAACAAAGCCATTTCGCCCGGACTCACAAAAAATACAACCAACAGGACAACCGACTTGTGTGCTCACGCAAACAGTTCCACCATCTCGCCGCTTGATAAAAACCGTTTCAATGTATTTGTTGTCTTTCAGTTCGTAAACATACTTTTCAGTATCACTGCTTTTGCAAATATTTTTTACCAACATTGATAGATTTTTTTTGCGTGGTAATTGCTTATATAATTCTTCATATAAGGCTTTTGCTTCATTCTCGCCAATAACTTCCGACATTTCTTTGTAAGTAAATCCGTATGGATCATTCCGTACTTCCGCAGGCGTATATTTAGGTAAACGTTTCATTTTTATATCCTTTCTTCTAAATAATAAAAGTTTGTTTTTCTGTATTTTTGATTACAATCTCTAATTTTTCTACATCAATGATATGCGTCAATTTGCATTTAGGGCAGAAAAGAGGAAAATCTTTTAATACAGTATTATGAAATACTTGAACTCTCGTCTTTCCGTTACAAATCGGACATTTTATCCAATATTTTTTAAGCATTATATTTCACTCGTCCTTTTTACACAAAAAAATGCAGGTCAATCCTCAACATGAGCATTGACCTGCATTTATAATGCACAGAGCAGTACAACAAAACTAAGGCATAGCTTGCACTATGTCTATACTATATCTATACGTCGTTAGTTTTTTGTATAGCATCCGCAAAATAAGCATGACAAAAAAGCCCATGTTGAAAATGGGAAAATCCTTTTTTTCAATGCTTATCTAATACGCATGCTATGCAACATAAACGCCGCCTCCTTTTACATAAATTTTATTTTATCAGAAAATCAGTCTACTGTCAATACACAACAGGAAGTATTTAACCTAATGATATGAATTGTGTGGACATATCCAAAAAGAAAGGTGAACTGTAAAATGTAACAGGGTGAATTAAAATGGCAAAAAGACCCGTACCATTGTACGACTTTAAGGCTTTCGGGGCAGCTATAAAAGCCGCGAGAAATGAATACGGCGAGAGCCGCAAAAAGGTAAGCGACGAGTTATATATTTCCCCGCGCTACCTTGCGAATATCGAGAACAAGGGACAACAGCCGAGTTTACAGGTATTCTATGACCTTGTAACCCGGTATCATATTTCGGTAGATCAATTTTTCTTCCCGAACAGCAATGCGGAGAAATCCACCGGGCGGCGGCAGCTTGACGCGCTGCTGGACGGTATGAGCGATAAAGGCATACGGATTGTAACCGCAACAGCAAGGGAGATAACGGAAGTCGAAAAAGCAGAGGATTAACCTCACAATATGAGAAATCGGGAGATTGCAGCGCATGGCGGCTGCAATCTTTTTTTGCGTCCAAAATCAAAGGAACGCGCAACAAATACCGCCTTTCGGTGGGGGTATGGAGTAGATAGCAAGCACAGCAAGCGAGTACCCGCTTGCGGATTTTGCGCTGTTCAGGTCCCTTGCCCGAACAGTCAAAATTGCTTGCTGGGATATCCCAGACCCTTATGAGAAACGGAGGCTGCCCATGGCGAACCGAAAGCGGAATATTCAGATGAAATTCTATGTGACGGAGGAGGAAAAACGGCTCATAGATGAAAAGATGGCGCAGCTCCCCACACGGCGGTACGGCGCGTATCTGCGGAAGATGGCGATAGACGGGTATATCATCCAGCTTGACACCACGGATATCAAGCGGATGAACGCCGCCCTGTCCGCCATTGGTCGGAACGTCAATCAGATCGCCAAGCGTGTCAACGCCGGAGGCGGCGCGTACAAAGCGGATATGCGGGAGATACAGGAGAGGCTGGATGAGATATGGCAGTTACAAAGACGCATCCTATCAAGTCAACGCTGAAAGCGGCCATTGACTATATCTGCAACCCGGAAAAGACGGACGGAAAGCTGCTTGTATCCTCCTATGGCTGCGCCGCCGAGACTGCGGATATCGAATTTGCCTGGACCCGCCGCCATGCCATCGACAAGGGAACGAACCTGGGCCGCCACCTGATCCAAGCCTTTCAGCCTGGGGAGGTCACGCCGGAGCAGGCCCATGAGATCGGCATGGAGCTTGCAAAAGAGATCCTGGGCGGCAGGTATGAGTTCGTCCTGACCACCCACATAGACCGGGATCACGTCCATAACCACCTGATCTTCAACGCCGTCAGCTTTGCGGATCATAAGCACTACCATTCCAACAAGCGCAGCTATCACTTCATCCGCCGCACCTCAGACCGGCTCTGCAAGGAGCACGGCCTGTCCGTCATCGTTCCCGGCAGGGACAAGGGCAAAAGCTACATCGAGCATCAGGCGGAGCGGACCGGCACCAGCTATAAGGCGAAGCTGCGCGCCGCCATCGACCGGCTGCTGCCCGGCTGCCATGATTTAGAGGAGCTGCTGGTGCGGTTGCAGCGGGAGGGCTATGCGCTCAAGCGGGGCAAATACATTTCCGCCAGAGCGCCGGGACAGGAGCGGTTCACAAGGCTAAAGACCCTGGGCGCGGACTACGCCGAGGACGCCCTGACCGCACGGATGGCCGGACGCGCCAGACCCTCCCGCCAACCAAAGCAGCGCGGAGGCAGGGTCAGCCTGCTCATAGATATTCAGAACAACATCAAGGCCCAGCAGAGCGCGGGCTACCGCCATTGGGCGACCATCGAGAATCTGAAACGCATCGCCGAGACCAGCAACTTCCTGACGGAACACGGCATCGGCAGCATGAAGGAGCTGACGGAGTGCTGCGAGGCGGCTTCCGCCTCCGCCGCCCGGCTGAAAGCGGAGCTGCGGGAGACCGGGGTGCGGATCGAGGAGCTGACGCTGAAAATGAAGCACGTCGCCGCCTACCGTCAGCTCAAGCCCATCTATGACCGCTATCAGGCGTCGAAGGACAAAGAGAAGTTCCTGCGGGGCTATGAGAGGGAGATCATTCTCTTTGAGGCCGCCGCTAGGGAGTGCAAGCGTCTGGGCGCGGTTCCGCTGCCATCCACGGAGCGGATGCAGGCCGAAATGGACGCGCTCACCGCCCGAAGGGCGGCGCTGACCGCCGAGCGTCAGAAGGCGCAGCGGGAGGAGCAGGACTACGCCGCCGTGCGCCGGAACGTGGAGGAGTTCCTATCCCCGCCCCGGCAGGCGCCGGCACGGCAGAAGGATATGGAGCTGGAATGACCCCTGGGGCAAACTTTTTGCCGCAATCTGCGTTTTCCCCTGGGCTTTTGCCGAAATGTCAGATATAATGAAGATACAAACGATTTTGAAGGAGGCGAACCCCATGACAAGAGGCGAGGCCTTAAAAGACTTTTTCCGCAAGACCATCCTGCCGGTGGCGTCGGCCGCGCTGCTGTACTGCATCTTCCGCTCCGCCTGCGTAAAGAACGGGGAGCTGGATTATCTCTGGCTCTGGATCCTCTGCGGGCTGCCGTTTGGGATCTGGCGGCTGCGGCTCTGGATCATACCGGGCGGCGGCTCTCTGGGCGGCGGGATCGCCCTGTTCCTTCTGAACTTCGTCTTTGCCGGCCTTATCGGCGGCTGCGTCCTTGTCTGGCGGCTGCTGGTGGCGGCGTGGTATGTGCCGCTGACGCTGTACCGCCTGCTGACGGCGGGCTGTGCGTGTATCATCACCGAGGATTAGGCCCGCGCCATGGAAATGTGGAAAACGGCCGCTTTGCCGATGGAAAAGTCATTCACCGCCTAATGGAAAAGGACAGGCCTTTCCCACAGGACGGCAAACCGCTTTCCCACAGCGCCGCCCGGCTTGGCCGTTTGCCCACAGTCCCACAGCGCCTACGACTGCTGCTGCCGCAAAAATCGCGTTCCCTGATAGAAAAAATCATCATTTCATGGTAGAATGGGGACAGCCCATCGAAGGAGGGAAAAGCCCATGGACGAAAATAACTCCATACAGCTTTTTGAAGATAGAAAGATCCGTACCGCCTGGGACGAGGAAAAGGAAGAATGGTATTTCTCCGTGGTGGATGTGGTGGCGGTGCTGTCGGACAGCGCCAATCCCACGGATTATCTCAAAAAAATGCGCAAGCGGGATGAACAGCTCGCAAGCTACCTGGGGACAAATTGTCCCCAGGTAGAAATGACCGGCTCCACAGGCAAAAAGCGAAAGGTGCTTGCCGCCAATACCGAGGGCATCCTGCGCATCATCCAGTCCATCCCCTCGCCCAAGGCTGAACCCTTCCGGCTCTGGCTCGCCGCCGTAGGCCGGGAGCGCATCGAGGAGACCATCGACCCGGAGCAGGCCATCGACCGGGCACTGGAGACCTACCAGAAGAAGGGCTATGATGCCGACTGGATCCACCAGCGCATCCTCTCCATCCGCGTCCGCAACGAGCTCACCGCCGAATGGCAGGCGCGGGGCGTGGAGCAGGGCCGGGAATACGCCATCCTCACCGACGAGATCACAAAGGCCTGGTCCGGCATGACCACCCGGCAATACAAAAACCTGAAAGGGCTCAAAAAGGAAAACCTCCGGGACAACATGAGCACATTGGAGATCGTGCTGAACATGCTGGCCGAAACCACGACCACGGAGCTTTCCAAGGCCCACCGGCCGGAGGGCTTTGAGGAAAGCCGGATCGTCGCCCGGCGCGGCGGCAAGGTGGCGGGAGACGCACGGCGCGCCATCGAAGCGGACACAGGGCGGCCCGCCGTCACAGCGGAGAACGCCGCCCAGCTCAACGCCGTGGTGACGGATGTGATCCAGGGCGTGGCGGAAGCGGACAAGCCCAACGAGGACGAGAAATAAGCAAAAAAAGAAGCGGGGACGCAGCCAACGGATATACCGCAGGCCGCGTCCCCGCTTTTGCTATGGGTACATATTGGAAAGTGTCAAAAACGTCTGTTTTCTCGCCGCAGGAGCGCGGAGAAAAGCGCGGATGGGAAATCATAAGGGCATGGTCTGAAAACGCCGCCACGGGGGACTATTTTGCCCGTTTCCCACCCTTATCCATGCCTTTTTTCACACGCTGGGACTGGAAGTGCGGGCAGTCCAACACCACCGCCCGGAAGCTCTGCTTGCAGGGATGGATACAGCCCTTGCAGAGCCGGTTGTACTGCCGCCTGCCGTTCTCCCCCAGGAAGAAGGCCCATTCCAGCCGCCACTTCACGCCCCGGCTCACAGCTCCCCCAGCTCCGGGGGCTTTTTCTCCGGGGCAGGCCTGGGCTGCTGCTTTGCGCACTCCTGCTTTGCCGCCGCCAGCCGTTCCCGGATGGAGGGCTTTTTCTCCGGCTGCGTCCGCTCCGCGTGCTCCTTGGCCTTCTCCAGCTCCTCGCCCCGCCGGCCGTTGTTGATAACGCCGTCGATCATGCCGTAGTCATCCTCCAGCGTCATTTCAGCGGTACGGAGGGGATTGTCCTTTTCCGGCTGCTCCGCCGCCACGGCAAAGGCCCGCGTGCCGTTGCCCATGATAAGGTATTTTCCGTCCTCGGACTGATGGTGAACCCCATACCCGGCCGCCTCCATCTGCCCCCGGCTCATGGCCGTCACACAAAAACTGCCTCTGGGCGTGCTGACCCGCTCCTGCGTCGCCATCTGATCCGGCGTGGGGATCGTGACCTCCGCCGCCCGTTCCGGCTCCAAAAACTCCGGCACCTGAGAAAAGCCGAAGCGGTCGCAGTAATGGGCGGTGTCTTTCCCGTCCTGATGCAGCACCACGATATCCGATACGGACAGGGAGTGCCCGGTGAAGTCTGCCGGACGATCCACATTAAACCGGGTGTAGATGCTTTCCAGATCGTCCTTCGCCGTCAGCGGGGCGGTATAGACCAGTTTATAGTTTTCCGGCTTTACGGAAAGGCCGTTGTTGCGGATGGCGTCCAGCGGCTCGAAGCGGTAGTCCCGCGTACTATCTCCCGGTTTCAGCTGATAGATGGAGAAGGTGTCGCCCTGCGCCGCACGCGCCTGTGCCACGATATCTGCCGGGATCTGCGCATAGGCGGCCGCCTCCGCCGCGTACTCCCGTTCCGCCTTTTCCGCGGCGGCCAGCATTTCATCCACGCGGGATCTGTTCGGATCCTCCAAAGCCGCCTTGACCTCGGCAGGGTCGAAATCAAGAAACTCCTCGTATCCCGTGGCGTCCTTGAACTTTTCGATCTCGGAAGGAAGATAGTCCTCCTGCGTCTGACCCAGCGCCGCCAGCTTTTCATCCAGAGCGGAGATGCGTCCGGCCATCAGATTTTCGTAAATCGCTTCCTTTGCGGCGTGCGCCTCCGGGTGCTCCGCCGCGTACTGCGGATCGTTCTGACGGAAAAACTCGTCCATATCAAAGGCGATATCCATAGCCCACTCAGACTTTTCTTCTTCGGGAAGATCGTCCTGGAAGGTCATCACCCGGTATTCATCGGGGATACTGCCGCGCTCGCCATCGTAATACTCGCAGAAGCGGTCCCCCGTATCCCGCACATAGCCCTGATCCGTAAAGCTGCCGCTTTCGTCCATCGCCACGTCCCGGCCGTAGGCCTCATAGTCGATGTAATTTTGCAGGTGCTCCGGCACCTGCATGACCTCCAGCTCCTCGATATAGTACCGGCCCAGATCGCCATAGTCCTCAATATGGGGATAGACCTCATAGCAGTCCAGATTTTCCGTCAGGTTGATGATCTCCTGCAGGCTGCCGCAATGGTCGCCCATTTCCATACCGGCCTGAAACTGTGCGTATTCGCTGTTGCTCATTTCATCCAGCTTCGACGCCAGATAATTGAGCTCGTCCAGACTTTCGTATTCGCCCAGCTTGTCATAGAGGCCGTCCACATAGCAGTCATAGTCCGTGATGAACCATTCCTCATAGGGCTGGCCGAAGTCATCCCTCTGGCCGATGCCGATACGCTTGAATACCTCCTTCAGTTCCTCGGCGCTGGTGGGAAACTTCACCCACTCGCCCACAAGCTCGCCCTCGTTGTACTTGCCAAGATTGGTGATAAAGGCGGCAAAGGGATAGTCCTTGTTGTAACTGTAATCCGGCATATACGCTCCTCCTTCAGCTTCGCTTATTTTTGGGAAATTCCAGCTTGAAATCGATGTACCTGCCGCCCGTGTCGCAGAGGATCACGGCGGCGTCATAGGCGGTCTGTTTCTTTTCAGACCACATTCCCTTGACGTTGGTGCGGCCCTTTTTCAGAAGGTCCGCCGCCATCTTCTTTGTCAGTTCCTTCTTGCGGCTCGTCCAGAAGCGGTCATTTTTCCAGAGGACAAAGCCGCAGGACCGATCCGAACAGGCGAAGTTTTTCTTCCCCTCATAGACCGGCTGGCCGCAGCGGGGGCAGGCGCCGATGCTCTCCTTCTCCGGGGCAAACAGCTTTTTGCCATCCTCGGAAATACAGGAATAGGTGGACACGATCTCCTGAACCATCGTGCGGATGCCGTCCATGAAGGTATCCGGGTCAGCGCCGCCCTTTGCGATCTCCGTCAATTTCTGTTCCCATTCCGCCGTCAGCATGGGAGAGGTCAGCGGCTCCGGCAGGACCGTGACAAGGTTGATACCGGCTTTCGTGGGGATCAGGCTCTTGCCCTTGCGCTCCACAAATCCGGCCGCCACCAGTTTTTCGATGATAGCCGCCCTGGTCGCAGGCGTGCCAAGACCTTTTCGCTCCGCCTCGTCGGGGATATCATCCTTGCCCGCGTTCTCCATAGCGGACAGGAGGGTATCTTCGGTGTAAGGCTTCGGCGGCTGGGTGAAATGCTCGGTGACGGAAACCTCCGCGCCGTCAAAGGTCTGCCCTTCGGTGAAGTCCGGGAGCGCGCCGCCGTCCCCGTCCGCGGGCTTTTCTTTCAGGGAGGCGCGGAAAATGCGGTCGATCTCCCGCCAGCCTTCGGAGAGGACGCGCCTGCCTTTTGCGGTGAAGGAATGGCCGCCGCAGTCAAAGGCAGCCGTGACCGTCTCATACACATAGGACTCCGCCGACGCGCACAGCAGACGGCAGCAGATCAGAAGAATCAGCTCACGCTCGCCCAGGGGCAGGGCGGGGATATCCGCTTTCTCGATCTCCATCGTGGGGATAATGGCGTGGTGGTCGGATACGTCCTTGTCGGAGACCATGGCCTCCACCAGCGGGAAGAAGTTTGTGCAGCCATCAAAGGGCGGCAGCTTCGCCGCCAGGTGGATCACACAGGAGGCCGTTTCCGCCATATCGGAGGTCAGATGCCGGCTGTCCGTGCGGGGATAGGTCAGCAGCTTTTTTTCGTAGAGGCTCTGAGCGTAGTCAAGGGTCTGCTTCGCCGTGTAGCCAAGCAGCCGGTTTGCCTCACGCTGCAAGGTGGTGAGGTCATAGAGCTTCGGAGGCTGTTCCTTCTTCTGCTCCTTCGTGACGGAAGTACAGATGACGGCCGCGCCCTTGCACATAGCCGCCGCCTGCTCCGCCTCCGCCGGATCGGTGAATCTCTCCGATACCGCCTCCGCGCCGGCCAGGGTCAGGCGCACATGATGATACTTCTCCTTCTGGAACAGCGCGATCTTCGCGTCCCGCGCCGCCAGCAGGGACAAGGTGGGCGTTTGGACGCGGCCCACGTTCAGGGTACGGTGATAGAGGACGGAGAAAAGGCGGGTGGCGTTGATCCCCACCAGCCAGTCCGCCCTCTGGCGGCAGAGGGCTGATTGATACAGGGCTTCATACTCGGCGCCGGGGCGCAGCTCGGAAAAGCCCTCCCGGATGGCGCTGTCCTCCATGGACGAGATCCAAAGCCGGAGGACCGGCTTGCGGCAGCCGGCCAGTTCATACACCAGACGGAAGATCAGCTCGCCCTCCCGTCCGGCGTCGCAGGCGTTGACAATCTCCGTTACGTCCTCCCGCGCCATGAGGCGCTTCACATTGTCCAAAGCCGTCTCCTTGCCGGGGATGGGGGCGTAGCGGAAGGGCTCCGGCAGGATGGGCAGATCCTCATAGCGCCATTTTTTGAAGCGTTCGTCATAGTCGCCCGCGTCCAGCGGGGATACCAGGTGCCCCACGCACCAGGAAACGATCAGGCCGCTGCCCTCATAAAAGCCATCGGCCCTGGATGAAGCACCCAGGGCCGACGCGATGGATTTTGCCACGCTCGGTTTTTCCGCGATGATCAGCTTACTCATGCTCCGCCTCCGTTTCAGCCTCCGCAGGCTCATCCTCGTTGATATACTCCTCGTCAGGGAAATCGTACTCGTCGGGATCGGCGCTGACCTTCACGCTGCTGCGGTTCGGCTTGATGAACTTCACATAGGCGAAGGCTCCGCCGCCTGCCAGCACCAGCAGCGCCACCACGGCCAGAAGGCCGCTGCCGCTCTTTTTCTTCGGCTGCTCCGGTTCCGGTTCCGGCTCCCTGGCCTTCTCCCTGCCCGCGCACTCGGAGAGGTTGGTCTTGCAGACAGAGCAGGATGTATCCACCGCGCCGGCCGTGCATTTTTCCTTACAGGTACACACAGGGGCGGCAGGCGTCTCCTCGTCCATCAGGGCCAGCAGGTCGCGCTCGTCTACCTGGTTGAGAAAGTGGACGGTGTTCTCGCCGTCCTCCGCCCGGTCGATGATGATGTAGAAATAGTTGCCGCCTTTTGTGACCACGGTGATGAACTGCTTGTCCCCAGCGCTCTCACCGGCGATATCGTCCACCAGGGTCATGTTGCCCTCCGGGGTCAGGGGCTGGGGCTCATAGCCGCCCGTGGTCTCCTCCCCGGTGTAGTAGGGCTCGCCGTCCCCGCCGCCTGCGAAGGCCACGGTGGAGGTGGCCGCCATGCAGAAAAGCGCCAGGAACACGGCGGCGAAACGGCGAAAAGCTCTGTTACGCTTCATCTTCCGCACCCTCGCTTTCCTCCGTCTCCATCAGCCCGTCCGGCAGGGAGATCATGCCGCTGGCGTAGGCGCGCAGGAAGGCAGTGAGTTCCCTGTTGTCCATGCGGACAGCCTTCACCATGCGGACGATCTCCAGGTTCTCCTCCTCCGTGAGCTGGGCTTCCAGCGCGCGGAGACGCTTCTGCTGCTCCGCGATCTTTTCCCTCGTTTTCTCAATATCCTTGCGGATCTTCTCAGTCGTTGCCATGATTGCATTGCTCCTTTCCAAATCGTTCTTTCCATGAATAATTGCGCCCAAGCCCCCGAACGGTTTTTAGGTTGGCCCGTGCGTTATCCTCCAATGCCAGCGCGCGCCGGAACAGGTCCGGGTAACACTCCCGCAGGTCGATGATCTCCTCCGCCCGCATACTGGGGCAGAAAAAGCAGGAGGACTTTCCCGGCTGCGGCAGGCCCGCCGCCTCGATTGCCCGGATACACGCCTCCCGGTCCCAGCCCCATTCCATCAGGGGATACCATTTGCTGTACTTTGGGTCTGCCAGATCACGCAGAAGGACCTTGTCGCTGCGATAGTGTTCGCCAGCGTCATAGCCGATGAACTTGACCACCTTTTTCCCGCTGTTCCAGACCTCACGGCATGGAGGATGGTTGTTACAGAACTTTTCCTGCGGTCCGATCTTGTGTTTCAGAGAACACCGCTTGAAGCCGTAGGCGATGGAGGGCAGCGTACCGCTTTTCAGACATTCATCCTCCAAGGTCAGCCGCCTGCCGTCCTTCGTGGTCTTATAGACCCGCGTGATCTCCGGCATACCGTGATCCTTCAGCCAGCGATCCATGATATCCAGATAGGCGTAGGTATGGGGATGCTCACCGCCCGTATCCGCAAACAGGATCAGGTCAACAGGGATACGGTGCTGGTGCAGCCCAACAAGAAGGGCGGTGCTGTTCGCACCGCCGCCATAGGAAACAATATTGATATGCTCACCTCATCTCAAAGCCTTTTCGTATCGGTATTTCATCTGCGCCGGATACAGCGGTTCGGACGGGCGGCGCTTGCCGGTCCACTCCCGTCCGCCCGCCAGCCCCGCGCACTGCCAGCCGGAGGCACGAAGGCTGACGCCGCTCTCCGTGTCCAGAATGTAGGTGACGATCCTATGGTAGCCCAGGACCTTCGCCGCCCGCGCCGCCGCGCCATAGAGGAAGCTGCAAGCGTTTTTTGTCCCGTCCGTGCAGAGGCGGTTGACCTCCAGAGTCAGCCCATCGTCCAGGTATCGGCTCACCGGCCGCCCCACGATGGCGACGCCCGCCAGATGGCCGTTCGCTATGCAGCCCAGGGAGAACTTATGCCCTCGCACCGGCTTATGGTGGCGGTGGTGCTCTGCGACAAACCTGTTTGCGTCGGCAAGAGACATCGGTTTTACAGTCAGCATCGGCTCCGCCTCCATCAGTTGTACGGCGGTCTGCCGTAGGCATAAAGGTGGGACTGCCAGTAATTCGAGTTGAGACTGGTGTACTGGATGGGATCCCCGCAGTGCAGGAGCATCCCGTCCCCCACATAAAAGCCCACATGGCTGACCCCCGGCGTGTCGTAGGTGCCCACAAAGAACACCAGATCCCCCGGCCGCGGCTCGGATACCGGCGTGGACATGTTGTAGAGGCCCTGCGCCCCCAGCCGCCCGGTATCGCACAGGCCGCTGTTGGTCAGGACATAGCTGACAAAGCCGCTGCAATCAAAGGAGGTGGACGGGCTGCTGCCGCCCCAGACATAGGGAAAGCCCAGATACTTCTCCGCCTCCGTAATCAGCGTGGCAAAGCGCTCGTCGGACAGATACTCCGCTGGGATCTCGTACTTGGCGGGCGGGTTGGTCACATACTTGGGAACATAGCCGGAGGACGGGAACAGGTCTGGGCGGTTGCCCAGGGTGGACATATACACGGCGTACATGGAAAGCGTCTCCTGATCCATCATGTAGACCGGCAGATGGGAGAGGTCGAAGTTTTCCAGCTTCACGGTGCAGATATAATAATCGTAATAGACCCGGTAGCTCTCCGTATGGGTGTTGCCCTCCTCGTCCGTCCAGGTATCCGTCTCAATGTAGTACCGCCGTTCCACCTCCACCGTCTCGGTGAGGATGTATTGCCGGTCAAACAGCATTTGAAGGTCGCCCTGCACCTGGTCTATGGTGAAGGCCCCCTCATGGAGCGCCGACAGGATGGACAGCAGCACATAGGGATCGTGCTCGATCTCGTCCAGATCGTAGTGATACTCGTCATAGTCGTGGGCCTGCTCATAGGTATCCAGATACCGCCGCAGCTCGTCCTCCTTGGCGCAGTAGGCGGCCTCTGCCGCCAGCAGGTCAGCATCCTCGGAGAGATAGGAGGAGGCCACAATGTTGGATACGCCTCCGCCGAACATGGAGGAGCAGGATTGCAGCAGGCCCAACAGCAGCACCAGCACAAGGCCGATCCCGCCGATGATAAGGAACGCCTTTTTGTGCCGGGCTATGAACTCGCCGGCCTTCTTCGCCGCCTCCGCGCCTTTCTTTGCGCTCCTGGCTGCCGTCTGTGCCGCCGCCTTTGCACCCTCCGCGCCGCGCGACGCCCGGTAGGCCGCCGCGTACTGCCGCTGCATCCGCTTCTTCTGCCAGATGCGGGAGATGGGGCTGCCGGACGCAAGCTGGGGGTTATCATGGAGCGCCTTTTGGTAAAGCGCCTCTGCGTTGGCCCTGACCGCCGCCTGCTCCGCCTTTGCCGCGTCCCGCCAGGGCTTCACCTGCCGCTCCGCCCGCCAGTTTTGCAGCTTGCGGTTCCCATAGCCCACGGCCTTTTCCATGCCGCGCTCGGTGAGATGGCCCGCGGCCACGCCGGAGTTCTCCTGCTCCACCTCCCGCACCTTGGCATGGGCGGCGTGGGCGACCTCCTGCAAAGGCCGCGCCAGCGGGTTCGGCCCCGGCTGCCGGATCGAAGCCGGCTTATCCGTCTCATGGAATACCAGCCTTGTACGCCCGGCGCCGGAAGCCTCGTCAAAGACACGCTCCGTGCCCAGGACGCGCTTTTTGGGGATGGCGGCCCTTGCCGCGTCCAGTTTATCCGCCGCCTTGTCGGACTTGCGGATCGCTTTTTGCAGCTCCGGCGCAGCACGTTCCTCCTCGGTGAATTGCAAACGGGAGGATGGGCGGCTATTTGCCACCGTACCCTCCCGGTAGGCTTTGCGGCGGTTCCGCCGCTTTTTCTTCTGAGACTTCCGGACGCGCCGGTCGTCCAGATGGTGGAGGGCAGTCCTCGCCAGCACCGTGGAATCGCCGGCGGGGGAATAGTCCTGCTCCGGCGCACGATCTGAAACATGGCTCGCCTCGCCTGTGACCATGTTGACGGAAATGGCTCCGTCGCGGGTCATCTTCTGCGCCTCCTTCTCGGAGGCTTTCCATTCCTTCATGCGTCACCACCTGCCTTTCCGTAGGGGCAAATGCTCACGCACTCGCCCGTCTCGATCATGGAGATATACTTGAAAATGGGATATGCCTGGGGCGGGCAGACCGCGTTGCCCAGGGTTTTCAGCCGTAGGGCGCGGTCTGCGGTGTTTTCTGTGATACGGGGGACTCCCTCCGGCTCGGCGGCCCAGAGGATACGTCCGTCCATTTCCGGGGGAATCCCATGAGCCATTCCACCCAATCCGGGTTCAGCGCCGCCGTCTCGGATACCGGCCGCTCCTGCCGGATCACCTGGGATGACAGGTTGGCAGACGGGGCGCTGTTCCGAAACGCCGCCGGTTTCAGCGTAGAGCGGTAGCCCTCCGACGCTGCCGGGGTCAGATAGAACACCGCCGCCGACAGGCTCAGGCTCCAGATGGCCCCGTTCCGGTTCACCTTGCGGAAGATCCCGTTGTCGGAGAGGTACACATCCAGGTTGGCCGCGTCCCTGCAGGTGTTCTTGTCGGAGGCAAGGGGCGTGGGAAACATCAGCCGCGACGATAAAAGTTCGCTGGCGCTCATGCCATGCGCCGACGCCGCAAGCCGGAAATACGAATGGGAGAACAGCGTATCCCGCTTTTGCCAGGTCAAAGATCGTTTTGTCGAGGCCCAGATTGATGAAGCCAGCAACATTTTCCCCAAGCACCCAACGGGGCCGCAGCTCGGTAATAACGCGGCACATTTCCGGCCACAGGTAGCGCTCATCCGCAAAGCCCCTCCGCTGTCCTGCGGTGGAGAAGGGCTGGCAGGGAAAGCCGCCGGAGAGGACGGTAACGGTTTCAAGTCCTGTTTTTTCAAAAAACGCCTCCTTTGTAAAAGTCGTAATGTCCCGGAATCTCGGCACCTCCGGCCAGTGCTTTTCCAGAACGGAATAGGGATAGTCCGCCCACTCGCATTGGCAGACAGTGCGGAAGCCCGCCGCCTCCGCCGCCAGATCCAGCCCGCCGATGCCGGAAAACAGGCTCACATGGGTCAGCTCAGTCATAGTCGTCCTCGCAGGAATGATCTCCGCAGAGGGCGCAGCAGCGGCCGCAGCCGATGCCGTCCTCCGCCGCTTCCTCCGGGTCATAGGGCGTCAGGTGCCTGCGCCGTAGCGTTGCCTCCAGAATGTCATAGCAGGTGACACCCTGATCCTCCGCAAAGCCCCACCTGCGGTACATTCTCCGGATGCTCGGATTCTCGCCGGAGAGATTCTTTTGCAGCCGCGCAAGCCGTTTTTCTGTTTTCACTTCTACAACACGGTTGCGGAGAAAGTTGTACTGCGCCAGCAGGTCAAAGAGATCGCCCACCAGCAGACGAAAGGCGCCGCCGGAGATGATGTAGGCGGGATCGTGGGCGGTGGCGGCACGCTGCTTTTCCCTGATTTTTGCGTCGTGCTCTTTCAGCACGGCGGTCAAGGGCGTGAGCTCCGCCACTTTCAGCTCCGCAAGGTCCTTCCTGTCCCCAAACACCAGATAGCGGCCGGGGATACGCCAAGCGGAAAACTTTTCCTCCGCGATCTCGCCGTAGCGCTTTGCCGTTTCGGCCAGATTTTCCAGATCCTTCTCGTCCTTCGCCTTTTCGGCGAGGAAGGCGAGCTGATGGAGAAGTCCGTACAGATGCACCTCATCATTGATATGGTTTTCATAGGTCTTGCTGTCGATCACATATTTCATATCTTGTCCCATCCTTTCCTTATCCGGTTTCCCCGCCATGGGAAACCTCGCTGGGCTTTGTCGTGAGAAGTCTGTATAGCTCGGTGGTCTTGGGGAACTCGTCCTTGAAGGGCAGGATCACATTTTGGAAGAACAGAAGGCCGCTGCCGGGGTCCGCGTTGGTCACATAGGCAAGCTGCTCGGCGGAGATATTCAGCCGCTCCGTCATCAGCTTGCGGTCGCCCGCGGAGAGGTTCAGCAGATAGATAAAATCACTGTTTTCCAGAATGTTTTCGATCTCCGGCGAGGAAAGCAGGTCTTTGGGGTTCTGTGTCGCCCCGGTCGGGACGCCGCCCCACTTTCTGAAACGCTTCCAGATCTCGGCGCTGTATGCCGCCGTCTGCTCCTCCTTCAAGAGCAGATGAAATTCGTCCACAAAATACCAGGTGGCCCGTCCAATGGAGCGGTTCACCGTGACGGTGTTCCACACCGCGTCCTGGACAATGAGCATCCCCGGCTTTTTCAGATTCTTGCCGAGGCCCTTGATATCGAAGCAGACAAGGCGGTTTCGGATATCCACGGTGGTACGGTGGTTGAAGAAGTTGAGAGAGCCGTTCACATACAGGTCAAGCGCCTGGGCCACACGGTCCGCCTCCGGGATATGCTGGGCGGTGAGGGCTGCCATGAGGTCGGAGAGGATCGGCATATTCTCCGGCCGGGGGTCTGCGAAGTACGGCTGATAGATCTTCTGCACGGCACGGTCGATGACGGTTTTCTCGATGGCCTCCAGCCCTGTCTTGCTGCCCATGATAAGCTCACAGAAGGACAGCACGAAATCGCTTTTCAGCGCCAGCGGGTTTTCTTCCTCGCTGTAATTGAGGTTAATATCCAGGGGATTCACATAGTCGCGGCTGTTGGGCGAGAGACAGATCACCTGGCCGCCCAGCCGGTTCACCAGAGGGGAGTATTCATCCTCCGGGTCGCAGATGATGACATTATCCTTTGTGGTCAGCATGACATAGGTGATCTCCCGCTTGCAGCTCATGGATTTGCCGCTGCCCGGCGTGCCGAACACAAGGCCATTGGGGCATCGGGACTGCTTGCGGTCTAAGAGGATCATGTTGCCGGACAGGGCGTTGAGCCCGTAATACATGGCGTCCCCGCCCATGAAAAGCTCCTGGGTCACAAAGGGCACGAACACCGCCAGCGCCGAGGTGGTGAGGCTGCGTTCGATCCTGATACGGTTAAGGCCCAGCGGCAGCGAGGACATAAGCCCGTCCTCCTGCTGGAAGTCCAGCCGGGTCAGGATGCAGTTGTGGGTCTGGGCGACGCTGGCCGACTGGGAAACGGCGATCTCCAGCTTTTGCTTCGTGGGCGCCAGATGCAGCATGAGGAAGGTCATATTGAACATTCGTTCGTTGCGGCTCTGTAAATCCTGCAAAAGATTTTTCGCCGCGCCGCCGTAGGTGGAGAGGTCAGAGGGGAGGATATCCAGATCGTAGCCGCTGCGGGCGGCCTTCTTCTGCTCCTGGATCTTCATGGCGTCCAGATCGGTGATCTTGCGCTTGACCATCTTGATGGCCTCGTTCTGATTGATGCCGCGGACGTGCATGGTGACGAGAAGGTTTCCCTCCACATCCATGAAATCCGTGAGGATACGGTCCTGGATCTCCGGGGCCAAAATCTGCAAGAAGGACACCGCGCCGTACATTTCGCCCATGCGGAAGCGCCGCGTCTCCCCAAACTCGAAGGAAGAAGGCGCGATAAAATCCTTCACGGACAGGCCGGAGGGTGCCAGCCAGTCCCATTCAAAGGCGAAGGGCTCCCCTCTGGGATGGAGAAGGCCGTGCAGCAGCGCCAGCCGCTCCTTGCCGTCCAGCACCTTTGCCGCCGCGCCCATGACCTTGAAGCGGTTCAGGGTGTCCGCCTCGATGCGGGAAAACCTTGCCCGCGCCGCCTGGACGCTCTCCGCCTCGATGGTCAGCGTGACATACTTGCTTTTCACATAGCCGTTGCTGCCGCGCTCATACTGCGTTTGCAGGATGCCGGAGGCCTCGGCGCGGATCCCATCCAAATCGTCCCCCTGGGCCGCCATGCGGAACAGGTCCCCGCCGCCGGCCTTGTGGCTGCTGCTCAGGGTCATTTGCACGCCGATGGAGGGGTCATAGCCGTTATAGAAGTCGCAGAGGCGTTCAAAGATATCCCGCTGATCGTCCGGTCCCGCCAGACGGTAGCTGACGTCGGCGTAGGCGATGGTTTTGGAAAAATGCCGGTCATCCAGACGGCACAGACCGTCCGGGTGCATATTGCGGAAGGGGAGGCTTGCCTGTACGGTGTGATTCTTGCCATCCCCCTTGGCCTGCCGGATGACGGCCTCGATCTGCTTTCGCTCCTGCCGGGTGAGCCTGCGCCGGCCCTTGCCTCTTTTCCCCGCGCCGGAGGCGATCCGCCCCACCGTCCGCTCCAGCTCCGCCTGCTTTTCCAAAGCGGAATAGGCGTTGTTTGTCTGATAGACACGCTTTTTCGGACGGGTGAATTTGCACTGGATCAGATTGCCCAGCAGCGCCTCCGGGGTCTGCCCGTTCTTCTCATACAGGGCGAACAGGAAAAAAGGCAGCATCACAAGGATCATGCACAGCGCCGCCGGCGTCGTTCCCATGCTGCCCTTGCTCAAAAAGAAAAGCGGCACTCCAACAAGCGCCGCCGATCCGAAACACACAAGCTGCCGCTTCGTCAGGCCGAACAGCATCTTGCTCTTGATTTTTGTCAGGTCCTTCGGGACCGTTACGTATGCCAATGGTTCACATCCTTTCCGCAAGCCGGATATCGCTTGCAACTTCATTTCCCCACACATCCCAGCCGGGCGGTGAGGCTCTTGCGAACAGCTCAATACGGGGCACGTCCCCCATGAGGGCTTCGATCCGCCGCCGCGCCTCCTCCGGCTTCTGGCTGTGCCGCTCCACATGGGAGAGGATGACCTGCTTCACATCCCGCGCCGCCCGCTTCGGGCGTCCGCGGGTCGCCAGCAGGCAGATCTCCGCGTTGGCCCGCGTCCAGTAGCCCATGCCGGTGAACAGGCCGTCCGACTTCCGGTTCTGCTTGATCCAGACGAAGGCCACGGTCTTGAAGGTGAAGCCCCAGGCGTCCATGACGCCCCAGGCCTCCCGCAGCATGGGGAAGGTGATCCAGAGGAACAGGGCGCAGTCCTTGTCCGCCAGCTCCCCCACCGGCAGGGCCTTGATGGCCGCTATGTCCATGGTGGGGTAATGGCTCTCGGCGCTGCGCCCCGCGCCCTTCTTGCTCCAGACCTTATAGGCCCAGGGCGGATCCGCGTAGATGACCTTGTATTTTTTCATGGCCGCCTCCCGTCAATGCGCCCCGAACAGGCTCTTTGCGAGGCTGCCGGTGCGGAACAGCGTGTAGCACAGCAGCACCGTATAGCCCAGACACTCCCAGATGGCTACGGTGATATCGTCCCCCACGGCGATATTCTGCACCAGCACCGCGTAGATGCCGACGCAGACCATGATAAGAAACGCCTGAAAGCCCAGGGCCAGCAGGGACTTCAAATAGTTCTGCCCCGTCTGGCCCCACTCACGGTTGGCCATCGTGGCAAAGGGGATCGGCCCCACGGATACGGTCAAATACACCTCGATCATTCTTCCGTAGATCACAAGGAAGATGGCGATGGTGAGGATATGGGAGCAGAGGCCCACAAAAATGCTCTGAAACCACAGGCCCAGCAAAGAACCGATGCTCCAGTCCGCCAGGGTCGTTTCCAAATTGCCGACCACGCCGGAAATGTCGATCCCCGCGTCAGAGATGATGACGCCGGCGCTCTGATTGACCACGCTCTGCGCCATATCGAATACCGCCATGACGATGTTCCAAGTGTTAGTGACGATGAGCACCGCGCAGAAGGTCTTGAAGATCCACTTCCAGAAAAGCCAGGTGTCAAAATCGTGGAGATTATTCTTTTCCACGATGAGCTGGATCAGCTCATAGCACATGACGAAGGTGAGGATGATGCCGGCGATGGGGACGATGACCGTTTCAGAGAGGCCGCGGATCATGTTGAAGATGCCGCCGTTCCAGCCGGCCGGCGTCATGCCCACCTCGCCGGCGATCTCGCCCACCTTCGTATTCACGGTGTCAAAGGTCCCGGAGAGGTTGGAGATGATGCCGTCGATCAGCAGCTCCTTGAACCACTCCTGGATCATTTCAATTATCACGGGTGGTCACACCTCCTTTCGGGGGCTCCCGCCGTGAAACGGGAGCCTCCGGGTGGGATGGTCCTGCCGCCGCTCAGCCAAGCAGGCCGGACAGCAGAGGGATCAGGGTCACGCCGATCAGGGCGACGCCGCCGCCCGCGACAAGCTGCTTGACGCCCTGGCTTTTGGCCGCGGGGTTGTCCTGGCCGTAGCCTTCCAGAAGGTTGATGCCGCCCCACACGCAAAGGCCGCCGCCCAGGGCGATGACCAGGGTCTGCAATACGTCGATGGCACTGTTGAAGAAATCCATAAATCATGTTTCCTTTCGTTTTGTAGAATTGTTGTCGGGTTCCAGTTCTTTTGCGCTCAATTCGTACATATCGAAAGGCTCGTCCGGCTTCACGATGGCCGGTCTGCGCTTCATGTACCGTTCTACATCAAAGACGTTCTTCTTGTCGGCGTCGGACAGGTATTTGTAGCGGGGGTGCTTTGTCAGGTCGTACTTGTCGCTGAAAAACGGGCGCACGCCCCGAAGCTGCAAAATACACTTGCCGCCGTCCATGACCGCAATCTCGTCCTGGGTCATCAACTCCTTTCCCAATTTCTGATAACTGAGGCCATGAGAGGTCTGCGCCCCGCGATTTTCGGACTGGCTCAGGCTGTCGATGGTCTCCTTGCCCAGCAGCTCCGAAATCTCTTTCAGCGTTGACTTCTCCTTGCCTCCCAAAAACAAGGTGACGTCGCAGTTGCCGACAATGGTATCCGCGGCGTCCTTGTAGATGGTCTTTAATTGCGACTGGCTCTGCAAAATAATAGAAGCCGATATCTCACGGCTTCGGATGGTGGCGATCAGCTTATCAAAGTTTGGTATCTGGCCGATATTGGCAAACTCGTCCAAAAGGCACCGCACATGGACAGGCAGCCGCCCGTTATAGAGATCGTCCGCCTTGTCGCAGAGCAGGTTGAAAAGCTGGCTTTGCAGCATGGCGATGACGAAATTGAAGGTGGTATCGGTATCGCTCATAATGAGGAACAGCGCCGTTTTCCGGTCGCCCATCGTGTCAAGCTCCAATTCGTCCTCCGTCATAATGTCCCGCAGCTCCTTGATATCGAAGGGAGACAGGCGGGCGCCGCAGCTCACCAAAATACTTTTGAGAGTTTTGCCGGCCGCCATTTTGAACTTGACATATTGCTTGACGGCGAAGTGCTCCGGCTGTGCCTGCGCCAGCTCGTCAAAGAGGATATCCACGGGGCTTTTATAGGTCTCGTCGTCCTCTCTGGCCTCGCAGGCGTTGATAAGCTCCAGCAGGGTGATGAAGTTTTTTTCCTCCGGCTCCGCCTCATACCAGATATAGCCGATCAGGGCGCAGTATAAAAGGCGCTCGGCCTTGATCCAAAAATCCTCGGAGGATTTTTCACCGTCGCCCTTCGTGTTGGCGATGATGACATTGACCAGCTTGAGGATATCCTTCTCCGAGCGCACATAGGCCAGCGGGTTATATTTCATGCTCTTGGAAAAGTTGATGGTGTTCAGGACCTTGATGCGGTATGGCTCATAGACGACCTTGCCGTGCTTATCCCGCACCGGCTTTCCGTTCTCGTCCCGCTTCGGCCCGCCGTGCGCCAGGAGCTTTCCCGTCTCCCGAAGGAGCTGCCCTTTGGGATCGGTGACCACATAGGAGCTGTGCATTTGGAGCAGGGACGGCTTGACAAAGAACCTTGTTTTACCGCTGCCGGAGCCGCCGATGACCAGGATATTTTTATTCCGCGCTGTTTTCGGATTCTTCGGGCGGCTGGTCATGGTGAGGCTTTCCGTCCGGGTCAAAGGGATGTTCCAATCGGGAACGGGGTCTATGTAGGGCGCGATATCCTCCGGCCGGCCCCATCTCGCGCTGCCGTACTCAACACCACGGCGATATTTCTTCGCGTTTTTTGCTTTCAGATACACCGCCAGCCGGACAAGCGCCGCCCCGGCCACGCCCAGCAGTAGATCCAGAGGATGCAGGCTGAGCCAGAGGGAGGCAAAGGCCTCGGTGAAACCCTGGGCGATACGAAGCAGCTTTTCCGAAGCGTCAAGCCCCGGCGCCAGCCGCACCGCCTGACAGAGCTTGTCAAAGAGCCAGACGAACAGCAGATACGGAAGGTTCGGCAGCAGGACCTTTTTCAGCTTTCCCGTCATCGTTCCAGCCCCCGGTCCCTGTTTTTGACCTTCTCGCCCCGCTCCAGCTCCTGCCGCTTCGCCTGCTCCTTGGCCTTGGTCAGCCGCCTGCGGATGGATGGCTTTTTCTCCTTCGCCAGATTCTTTGCGGAGAACTCGCGGAAGGCCGCCGTCACCGCGTCGGCGTCCCTGCCCTTAAAGAACACCAGGTACCGGGGGATCTCCCCGGTGGTATCTTTTTTCAGAGCAAAGTCAATGCCGTACTTTTTTGCCGTAGCGGAGAACGCCTTGATATTCTGGTCTGTGATCTCGATATTGGACACGCCGGCCCCATGCTTCATAAGCTGCCGGATGGTCTGCTTTCCGTGATGGAGCTGGGGATTCGTCTTGTGCTTTTCCATATCCGCCAGCACCTTCTTCATGGCCTGCTGCAAAAGCTGGGCGGTCATTTTACCGGTCTGCACACAAAGCGCAAGGGTTTTCTGCGTGATTTCTTCCTGCAAGGCGCTCACCTCCGATCTCCGCTGCCGTACAGGTCATGGCTGACAAGGGATGTGTAGTAGCTGTCCATCGTGACCGGCGCGTTATACAGCGCCGCCAGCAGATATTTCTTGATATTGCGGACATAGGTGGTGTTCTCCCGCATCCGTTCCAGCACATACTCGATGTGGGAGCTGTCGATCTTCAAGAACCGGGACTTCACCACCTCGGCGGGGTAGTCGTCCCCGGCGATACGGATCATCTCCCGGTTGGAGCAGACGGTATCCACCATGAGCTCCACCAGCTCGTCCAGACGGTCCCTATCCAGCTTTTCATCCTGGGTGAGGATATCGTAGTCGATATTCTCCAAAATGATCTCCCGATAGCTCTCGCGCTCCCGCATCCTGTCCTGTCCGATCCTGCTTTTTTCTCTGGGGGTAGGGGGACTTGATGGGATAGGACTTGATCCTTGCGTAATTGATAATTCTTTATTTTGTTCTTTAGTATTTAATTGGGCGGGGTTCTCCTGAATAGGGGCATCCAACATTGGCTTCACCTGTATTGGATTTTCCCGTATAGGTTTTTCCCGGATAGGCGCGGGCATCTGTGCCGGCTCCTTCGGCTGCTCCAGGATGGTGTACTCGATGGAGCCAAGCTGCCCGTTCTCGTTGCGGACGCGCGCCCGAACGAGATAGCCATGTGCTTCCAACTCCCGGATCCCGCCGCTGATGCTGTCGATGCCGTCCTTGCAGATGCGGGCAAGCCCCTTCATGGTGTAGTCCCAGTCCTCCGGCAGCGACAGCATGAGGGACAGCAGGCCCTTCGCTTTCAGGGACAGCGACCTGTCCCGCAGGTGGTAGTTGGACATGACCGTGTAATCTTTGGTCTTTTCGATGCGGAAAACTGCCATATCCGGCGCCTCCTTTCTCTGGTTTTGAAAAGTGTTGATTTTGGCGCAAAAAGCCCCTGTCCTGCCTCCCGGACGCTTCCCATGGGAAAACACCCACGCCGCCCTTCAAGCGGCGCTCTGAGAGGAAAAAACAGAGGTTTTCGCACCCTAATTGATACATTTTTCGGGTGGGTATAGGCACGGATATGAAAAAACGCCATAGGGCGGCTGCCTATGGCGTGGGGACAGGAAAAGGGCGCTGATTTTCACATCAGCGCCCTTCGTGCCTGTCAGTATGAGATTTTTTGACTTCGTACCGTGTTCCCTGCCTTTGAAAACATTGATTTTACTGACTTTTTCATGTTTTCTTATTAGGAGGCGGGGAAAGCCGTTCCCTTTTTGTTTAAATCAATATTCCCTCGCAATGGTCCATCTCGTGCTGGATGATCTGCGCCGTCCAGCCGGTGAAGGTCTTGATGCGCGGCTTGCCCTCCGCCGTCTGGTACTGCACCTTGATGCTCTGCCAGCGCTTCGCTTTGCGCACGCCTTCCAGCGAGAGGCAGCCCTCCTCGGCTTCATAGGGCCCGGATCTTTTCAGGATGACCGGGTTGAACAGCACCAGATATCCGTCCTCGGATTCCACCGCGATGATGCACTTTGCCTCGCCGATCATGTTCGCCGCCATGCCCACGCACCCGTCCGCATGGGCGGTGAGGGTCTCCAGCAGGTCGCGGGCAATGGGCGCGTCCTCCGGCGTGGCAGGCGCGGACTTCTGTGCCAGAAACAGCGGGTCGCGGTTGATGGGTCGAATCATAAAAGATACCTCACTTTTTCAACAAAATGCCAATGATAAATCCCGCCGCTGCGGGCAGTACCCAGCCGAAGCCCAGCCCGGCCAGGGGCAGGGCGTTTGCAAGGGTCGACAGCGGGCCCAGGGGCAGGGCGGCGGCGATGCTCTGCACGGCGGTGCAGCCCACGCACAGCGGGTAGACCGCCCGGCGGCGCTCCAGCCCCGGCACGAAGGAAAGGGTGATCAGCACGATGGCTGCGGGGTAGATGGCGTTCAGCACCGGGGTGGACAGCCGGATGATGCCCGCCAGCCCCAGGTTCGAGATGAGCATGCTGGCCGCCGCGAAAAAGGCCGCGATGGCCGGGTAGGGGATGCGGGGCAGCAGCTGGTGGAAGTACTGCCCCACGCAGGCGATGAGCCCCACGCAGGTGTTGAAGCAGGCAATGACGAAGATGGCCGCGACAAGCACCAGCCCCGCCCGGCCGAACAGGTCCTGCGCCAGGGCGGTGAGCACCTCGGCACCGGTGGCAAGGCCCGGGTGCACGGCCCCGGTCTGGGCACCGGCGTGGCCCAGCATGACGTAGACGGCCAGCAGCAGCCCGCCCGCGATGAACCCGGCGCGGATGGTGCCCCGCTCCACGGCCGGGCCTTCGGTGATGCCCCGGGCCCGGATGTTCAGCGCGATCACCGCCCCGAAGTTCAGCCCGGCCAGGGTGTCCATGGTCTGGTAGCCGTACAGGATGCCCTGGGCGGCGGGCAGGGAAACATATTCCGCGCTGGGCGCGGCATAGTGGGCCGTCAGCGGGTGGGCAAGGCACCCGGCGAACAGCACCACGATCAGCCCGATCAGGCAGGGGCAGAGGATGCGGCCCAGCAGGTCGGTGAGTTTGTCCGGGTGTAGGGCCACGCAGAAGGCTGCCGTGAAGAACAACACCGAGTAGATCAGCTGCAGCCCGGCCCCGCCGCCCACCAGCGGCACCAGCATCTGGAACGAGGTGCTGGCCGTGCGCGGGATGGCAAGGCAGGGCCCGATGGAGAGATACACCAGCACGGTGAACACCGGCGCAAAGAGCGGGTGCACCCGGCTGGCCAGTTTGTCCAGGCCCCCGGCCCTTGCCACGGCCACGACGCCCGCGATGGGCAGGCCGATGGCGCTGACCGCAAGCCCCGCGAAGGCGGGCCACAGGTTCGCCCCGGCCTGCGCGCCCAGGTGCGGCGGGAAGATCAGATTGCCCGCCCCGAAGAACATGGAAAACAACGTGAACCCGACCAATAACAGGTTCCTGCCGGAAAGTTTCTGCTGCATGTGCACCCCTCGTTTCTGCTCCGCAGCGCGCGGCACTGCGGTGGATACTTTCCAGTGTATCGTTTTACGGCTTTCATGTCAAGGAAAGAAAACATGAAGAAATGTAATGACGGGCATGACGCCTGCTGATGGGCGGTGATGCAGCGGTCATTGGCTTTTGCGGCGCGGGGTGTTATACTTATTTATAATAGGAATAGGTGCAAAATCGTTGCGGGCAGCGCAAAACTATGTTACAATAAAAAAGCCACCCCGGTTGGGGTGGTGGATAGGTGCTGCCTGCATCACAGGTGGTCATGCTCCCTCCGGCAAGCGTCGGGGGATGTGAATTATTGTTAAGGAACACGGGCCCTGGCCCCAACGGCATTTCTTCTGCCACTGGCATTGGAGTGCCGCTGCCCCCGTTCGCAAACGCGAAAGGGGGGATGCTTCATGGTGTGGAACGATGTTATGCAGCTGCTTCTCGTCATCGGCGGGACGGTCGGCCTTACATTCAAAATCTCATGGGCAATCTTTCAGGAGATCCATAACAATAAGAAATGACCGCCCACAGTCTTCCAAACGCTGAGCGGTCATTCTTATTGACTATCTAGCTGAGGGGAGCTGACCATTGCGGGCAGCACCTTTTCTGTTTGTAGTATAGTGTTTTTTTGCAGGGATGTCAAGAGGGGTTCTATGACGGGAACGGGTTCGAAACAGCTTTTCCGCCGCGCGGGTGCGGTGGTGTTCTGGCTGGCGGTGTGGCAGTGCGCCGCCATGGCCATTGGGCAGGAGGTGTTCCTGGTGTCGCCGGTGCAGGCGCTGCGCACCCTGCTGGAGCTGCTGCCGCAGGCGGCGTTCTGGCGGCGGGTGGGCTTCAGCTCCGGGCGCATCCTGCTGGGCTTCGGGCTGGGCGCGGCGGCGGGCACCCTGCTGGCCGCTGCCGCCGAGCTTTCCCCCCTGGCCGACACCCTGCTGGCCCCGGTGATGCAGCTGGTGAAGGCCACGCCGGTGGCAAGCTTCATCATTCTGGCGCTGGTGTGGGTGCGGGGGTCGTCGCTTTCGGTGCTCATCAGCTTTCTCATGGTGCTGCCGGTGCTCTGCGGCGCGGTGCGCACCGGCATCCGCGGCGCGGACGTGCAGCTGCGGGAGATGGCGCGGGTGTTCCGGCTGCCGCTTGGCCGCCGCCTGCGGGCCATCTGGCTGCCTGCGGTGCTCCCGGCCTTCCGGCAGGGGTGCAGCGTGGCGTTGGGCATCTGCTGGAAAAGCGGCATCGCGGCCGAGGTGATCGGCCTGCCCAACGGCTCCATCGGCGACGCGCTCTACCGGGCCAAGATCACCCTTTCCACCGGGGAGCTGTTCGCCTGGACCTTTGTCATCATCCTGCTGAGCACGGGGTTCGAAAAGCTGTTCCTGGCCCTGCTGGACCGGGCCGCAAAGGCTGTGACGGGGGAGGTGCCATCATGCTGAAGATCGACGGGCTGGAAAAACGCTTCGGCGAGAAGGTGCTGTTCCGGAGCCTGAGCTTGACCGTGGACGGCCCGGCGGTGCTGTGGGCCCCCAGCGGCTGGGGCAAGACCACCCTGCTGCGCATCCTCATGGGGCTGGAAGCGCCCACCGCAGGCGCGGTGCAGGGCGCGGGCCGGGTGAGCGCCGTGTTCCAGGAAGACCGCCTGTGCCCGCAGCTCACCGCGCTGCAGAACGTGCTGCTGGTGCTGCCCGGGGCGGGGGAGCGGTATGCCCCGGCGGTCACGGCAGATTTCGCGCGCCTTGGCATGGATGCCGCCGCCCTGGCCCTGCCTGTGGCAAAGCTTTCCGGCGGGCAGAAGCGCCGCACGGCCCTGCTGCGGGCGCTGTGGGCCGAGGGCGACACCCTGCTTTTGGACGAGCCCTTCACCGGTATGGACCCGCAGACGCTGGCGGCGGCTGCCGCCCTTTTGCAGGAGCGCTGCGCGGGCAGGCCCACCCTGCTTGCCACCCACGACCGTGCCGCCATCGCCGCCTTGGGCTGGCCGGTGATCGAGCTGGAGAAACAGTAAAGGAAAGAGCAATGGACATGCGTCCATTGCTCTTTCCTTTTTACAGCCAGTTTCACAGCAGCTGTGCCAGGATGCTGTTCTGCACGATGAGTCCGGCCGGAGTGAGGGCGAGGGTGCGGCCGTCGAATTCGGCATAGCCTGCCTTCACGCAGTTTTGCACAAAGGCCAGCTGGGCGGTGGAAAACTCTTTGCCGTAGAGCCGCTTGTAGGCGTCCAGTGAGAGGCCTTTGCGCAGCCGCAGCTGCAAAATGAGGTAGTCCTCGGCCCCACAGCTGCCGTCCATCACCGGGGCGGCTTCGTCGCGCAGGAAGGCGGCGGTGTCCGGCGGGTAATAGAACCGTTTGCCGCCCATGCAGGAGTGGGCCGCCGGGCCAAGGCCCAGGTAGTCGCCGCAGTCCCAGTAGATGAGGTTGTGGCGGCCCTCGAAGCCCGGCTTTGCGAAGTTGGAGATCTCATACTGGCGGTAGCCGTGGTGCTCCAGCTGCTCCACCGCGTAGAGGTAGAAGTCGGCGGCTTCGTCGCCGGTGGGCAGGCCTTCCGGCGGGCGTTTGCCGAAGGCGGAGTCCGGCTCGATCTTTAAAAGGTAAGCGGAAATGTGGGTGGCCCCGCCGCCCTCGATCAGCTCCAGGGTCTCGTCGAACTCGGCCTGGGTGTAGTGGGGCAGCGCCAGCATGATGTCGCCGCTGATGTTCTCAAACCCCGCCTGCCGCGCCATGGCAAAGGCGGCCCGGGCCTGTTTGGCCGTGTGGGGGCGGCCCAGGGTGCGCAGCTGGGTGTCCCGGGCGGACTGCACCCCGAAGGAGATGCGGTCCACCCCCGCCGCCCGGAAGCCCGCAAGGCTCTCGGTGGTGACGGTCTCGGGGTTCGCTTCCAGGGTGATCTCGGCCCCGGGCAGCGGCGCGGCAGCGTCGAGGAGCCGCTTTGCTTGCGCCGGGGTGAGCAGGCTGGGCGTGCCGCCGCCGAAATAGACCGTATCCGGCCGCAGGGGCGCGCCTGGCGCAAAGCGGGAAAGCTCCCGCAGCAGGGCGTCCACATAGGCGTCCGGCACGCCGCGCTCGCCGGGGCGGGAGTAGAAATCGCAGTAGCGGCATTTGGAGAAACAATAGGGGATGTGCAGGTAAAGCCCCAGGGACATACAAAATCACAGCCTTTTTCATGAAACGTTCATTTCTATGCAGTATACTATATTCTGTAGACCGGAGCAAGAGCAAGTGCCCCGGCAGAATAGACTGGAGGAATTCCACGATGGATTACAACAACTACAATCGCGGCTACACCGAGCCCACCATGACTTCGGCTGACTATATGACCCGCACCTACCGCTGGATGGCGTGCGGCCTGCTCATCACCTTTGCGGCCGCGTTCGTCACGGCCACCACCCCGCTGATCTATGTGGTGGATTCGCTTTACCTGCTGTTCACCATCGCCGAGCTGGCGCTGGTGTTCATGCTCAGCAGCCGGGTGCAGAACATGTCGGTGGGCGGCGCACGGGCCACCTTCTTCGGCTACGCAGTGCTCAACGGCATGGTGCTGAGCTACTACTTCCTGCTGTTTGACGTGAGCACCCTGGTGCTGGCCTTCCTGGCCACGGCGCTCTACTTCGGGCTGATGGCCGTCTACGGCACCACCACCCACAAAGACCTCTCCGGCTGGGGCCCGAAGCTGATGCTGGGCCTCATCGCCCTGCTGGCCACTGGCTTCGTCGGGATGCTGTTCGGCATGGGCTTCGGTGCCACGGTGCTGTACAGCGGCATCGGCCTGGTGGTGTTCATGCTGCTCACCGCCTACGACACCCAGAAGCTGAGCCAGATGTACGCCTACTACGCCTACGACAGCGAGCTGGCCGAGAAGGCTTCCATCTACGGCGCACTGACCCTGTACCTGGACTTCATCAACATCTTCCTGTATGTGGTGCGTCTGCTGGGCATGAACAACCGCCGCCGCAGCTGATCTTTTCCCCGCGATGCAAAAGGCGCTCTCCCCGCGAAGGGAGGGTGCCTTTTTTGCTGCGCAGCCCGCCCGGCAGGGGAGCAGGCGGTGTTTTGCGCCCGGCCGGAAGCAACAGATAAAACAAAAAAGCAGCCTCTGCTGAAGCTGCCGTAACAGTAGTCCTCTTGTTAGCCGTTCTTCCTACGGGTTGGGAACCGCGGGCTAAGCAACAGCCCACTGGGCTGATTGCTTCCCCTGCTAACGCAGGGCCGCCCTGTTCAAGTCCTCTTATCCGCTGTTGCAGCTGACGAAAACTATGCATATAAAACAAAAAAGACAGCTTACAAAAAGCTGTCTCTCTTGGTGCAGTAAAGCAATCCAAATCCGAACCATTTTCCTTTGATGCGGCTTGGGCCGCTTCCTCAAACGTGATGGTCTGTGTACCTTCTTTATAGTTAAAGGTTATCAAAACCTTATCATCGTACAGATAAATCGAATTGATGAACGTATCCACCAACGCTTGCCTCTGGTCTTTCAGGCTCATGTCCAGTTTACGGAAGCGCATCAGCCAGAAACGGATAAATTCCTCTTTGATTTTTGGCTTTGCCAGCTTTTCTTCCGCAATGCGGGCTTCAAGCTCACGCTTGGTTTCTTCGAGCTGTTCCAACCGTTCCTTGGTGGAACTGGTGAGGATTCCGGCTTGAATTGCGTTGAGCATATTCTGGATACCCGATTCTGCATCCCGGAGCTGTTTCTCATAGAGAGGAAGGTTGGTGTTCTCTCGGTCTTGCAGCTCCATGACCTTGGCGATAATGGATTCCATGGCGGCATCGTCCCGGACAAGCTGCATGGTCTGGTTCACCACCAGATCTTCCAGCCACTGTTTGCGGACAGTTTTCTTCTTGCAGCCCTTCTTCTTTTTGGCCGTGGCACATTTATAGTAGCGGTGGACTTCTCCCGTCCGGCTTGTGCCGCTTTCGCCAAACATCAGCGCACCGCAGCAACCACAGTGCAGCTTGGTTGTCAGCAGGTAATCGTCCTCTGCCTTTCTTCGGGCAGGGGCTTTCTTGTTTTTGGCAATCTTTTCCTGCACATCATCGAACAGTTCCAGCGGCACGATGGGCGGAATCGCATCCGGCACGACCACATCCCGGAATTTCAGTTCTCCGATATAACGCCGGTTTTTGAGCATGTGCTCCACGCTGTTGTAAGTAAATTCGCCTCCGACCGGGTTCTTGATGCCGTTTTCATTCAGCCAGTCCCGAATCTCTTTCATCGTGAGGCCATCCCGATACTTCGTGAACGATTCCAGCACGAAAGGGGAGGCAAGCGGGTCGATGTGAAATTTCCGCTCGGAATCCAGCGTATATCCAAACGTTCCACGACCACCGTTGCAGCGGCCTTTCAGGATGTTCTCTGTCTGTCCACGGACAACCTTTTCGGCAAGGTCGGCAGAGTAGTATTCTGCATAGCCCTCCAGAACCGATTCCAGAATGATACCCTCTGGCCCCTCGGAGATGATCTCCGTAGCCGACATGAGCTTGACACCGTTCTTCTTCAGCTGGGTCTTATACCGGGCACTGTCGTAGCGATTCCGGGCAAAGCGGTCAAGTTTCCAGACCAGAACAATATCAAACAGCTTCTTGTCGCTGTCCTTTATCATCTGTTGGAATTGAGGGCGATTATCCGTCTTGGCAGAGATGGCGCGGTCAATGTAGTGCTTGACGATAGTGATGTCATTCTTTTCGGCATAGGCCGTGCATTCACGAATCTGGCCTTCGATGGATTCTTCGCGCTGGTTATCACTGGAATAGCGGGCGTAGATCACAGCGGTCATGGCAAGCACCTCTCTTTACACGTCATTGAACGGTGGAGCGTTCTTTCAAAGCACTGTTTCGTATAATGTATATACCATGTTTTGATGGAGAAATCAAGACTTTTTATTATCTTCAGTTTTTCTTTTTGAACAATTGACCCAACAGCCACCCCTCTCGTTGAAATGAGGTGACTGTTGGGCCGACTTGCTCGGATTCCTTTATTCTTCGTTTAGCTGGACGATGGTATTATAAAAGATTTTGTTTGGAATAACGACTTGAAGAACACCCTTTTTCAAAAGTGCTTCTATGCGTTTCATGACATACCAGTCACTTACCGGAGCAGAAATCGCTTTTAATACGTCTGCGGTAAGTTCACCAACCGAAATAGGAATTCTCGATACTAAACTAATAATTCTCTGGTCGAAATAATCTATGTTAACGCTTTTAACATCGTTCGCATGCCAAATACGCATGGAGGTGTTTTCGTTTAATAGCTTTCCCCATCTTTTGGCATACTCAGTAATAGTTTCTTCCGTCAAATACTTTTGTGAGATCTTATCGGTTTTCCCTTCCATAAATTCTTTCAGACCTTCTCTGGATGCAAGCAAAATTCTATTTGTACCATACTTTGCTGCATAGTAACAAATATAATAAATGCCGCACCAACAATCGGCAGAACTCCTGACCCAAACACGCAGTGGCTTATGATTTATCATATCACATTGAACCGCATTCGCTGTACCATGATATTTCGACCACAGTTGTCTAGCTTCAATTTGGCTGTCAGGATAATATTCTGAAAGGCAATTCACGAATTGTTTGCAACGATATTCTGAATCGCAAGCATATTGAAGTTCTCCCATTGATAACATAAACGGAAACAACTTTACACTTTCGACGATGCCTAAAGCTGCTAACATATTGACATCACTGGGTTCAAAAACAATTTCATCCATAGCTGGTCAGAATCATAATTTCGGGATGGTAACTTGTGTAGTTGCACTCCAATAGATTGGTTTGCTTGAGCCAACCACTCCAAAATAACACCCAACGCTGCAATCAAGATAAGTTCCAACATCATAGAAGTCATATGTATAGGTTGTATTATATATACTTTGTTCTGGAACTAGTGCTGGAATAGAAAATATTGTGACCTTACACTGCTTTGGGTGATTACTTTGCTTTCCTTCATTGAATAGCTAGAACAACAGCTACTATCAAGAACAAAGTTGAAAGCCCAAGCTGAACCCATGCAATTTTTTCGTTTTCGGCATTGTTACAGCCTTTGGAGGATACTGCCACTTGGATATAATGCACTGCTACGATTCCATATGAGAAAAACAAAGAAGCCCAAGCATAAGGTACTGCGCTTTTATCTGTCAATCGGACAAGATTACTAGTCCATACTGAAATGCAGCCCCAAAGGGCAAAAGGAGCAATAAGAAAAAAGTTGCTTTTGCCTTTTTTCATTCTTAGCCTCCCACAGCTTGATGGTACGATTTTGTAGTATCCATAAGGTGTCCACCGGAATCATACGAATACAAAATATCATGATAGCAATGGGTATAGTAGCTATTACTCATGATCATATTTTCCTTTCCTTATTTTGATTTGATTGCTTTTACGACTAAATAAATGACCAGTATGCCGATGCAGAGAGAAATAATTGTCAATGCCTCTGCCGTTGCATTAAGGCAAGCACCAATAAAATAAATCAATACCAAAAATGCAACAAAAGCGATAAGAAGCAGTACCCATTTGTTTTTTTTCATGTTATCACCTCCCTATCTACAAAAGTTGGCATTAAATTTTTGTTGAACCAAAGGAATTGTTGAGAATACAATCAATACCCATTTGGAGAGATAGTAGCAAACTACATGACGTGTATACGGAAGCACATTAAAAATGGCAAGCAGGAAATCTATTGATGAAAGAATAGATGCGATTGTCTTGTAACTTGACTTCTTCTTTTCACCTAAAGACTTATTCTTTGCTTCGATAGGAGAGAGAAAGATGGAGATGACCAAAAGAGCTGCTGTTGTCAGGATACGAAAAAGGTGATTTGCTGCGATTGCATTACTTAGCAAAATGCAGATAAGTGCCAGTCCGGTAAACGCCAGATAGCATCTGGTGTGCGACGTTGCGTGATATCCACCAATGTAGATTCGCTGTGGGATAAACCCGATCAAAAATGAAAGTGCGTACCGCACATCACCACACACAGCAGCGATGAGAATAACAAGCAGAATGCTCACAACAGATGATATGAGCAACTCGTACCCATAGACATACGCATCCGCCTTTGCTTCATCTATCACTTTTTGCTCGCAGAAAAGACGGACTGATTTTTGAGACAGCGTGCGTTCCCACATTGCAGTTGCGCCACCTTATCTTCTGATTTTTGCTTCACTGTATCATAAATTTCAGCAAAATCAAGAGGTTTGGCAAAACTGGTCGTTCTGGTGACAAAAGTGGTAGGTCAGGCTACTTGTAAGGAGCCTTTGCACAGTCTATAATAGTAGCAGGACATTATTTTGTGGAGGTTGTCGAAATGCTGAAGTACCACGTTGCAGTCTGCGATGATGAGAAGTCAGACCTTGATGGCATTGTTCAAAGCGTCCAGCAGTACGATGTGCAAGGCTGCTTTGACATTGAGACTTACATGGATGGGAATGAACTTCTGAGCGAATTGCAAATGCAGAAAAAATCCTTCGATTTGCTGCTGCTCGATATCGAGATGCCATCCAACGGTTTTCAGTTGGCGCAGTCTTTGATCCAAATGGAGAAGCATCCTTTGGTGGTATTTGTCACGAAGCGGCATGAGTACGCTGTGCAGGGATATGGCGTTGCATTCCGCTACCTTGTCAAACCTTTGGATCAGACACTGTTCGCTGCGGCAATGGATGCCGTCCTTCAGGAACTGAACTCCAAACATTTCACGATCGAATACGATGGTGTTACCATGTCCTTGGAAACATCGGACATTTACTTTCTGGAAAGCCACGGACATAAAGTTCTGATTCACTGCAAGGAGCAAGACCTTACATTGCGAATGAGCATTCCTGAAGCCTTGGAGCAGCTTCCCAAACGGTGCTTTGTGTCACCACACAAAAGTTATCTCGTCAACATGGAACACATTGTTTACGCTACGGGAACCGCTGTTTTTCTTTCCAGCGGACATCAGCTGCCGATCAGCAGGAGGAAGCGTCAGGAGTTCAATCAGATCTTCAACGCTTATTTGGGAAGATGATGCTTTATTATTTCGTTGAGTTTGCAGGGAGCTTTGCCAACATTGCCCTGTTGCTGCTTTTTATCGGTCGGCTGTTTCCCAAAAAGGAGCCCGTCTCAAGGTGGTTCTATGCCTATGTTGCACTCTTGATTGCTGGGCAGTGTGCTTTGAGTTTATTCCCGGATTGGGTGACGCAGCGCACGATCTATCTTTTAGTTGGCGGATTTTTCCTTGCATTGCTGTTCTATGAGGTTCGACCGTGGCAGGCGGTTTTTGCAAGCGGAGCTTTCTTCACACTGATTGCTTTGGTGGAAGTGCTTGCAATGCTTCTGATTGGGCTGCGTATCCCGGATACCGACATTCTGATGCAGGCTGGGGCAGCACGGTTGGTCTATATTGTTTTTTCAAACCTGATTCAAATTCCACTCGTAGTTCTGATTTCACATTTTTTCAGCCGAAAGGGAAATGCTCTGCGCATCCTATGGCTGCTGCCGATCATTGCGATTCAAATCGCAAGTATCGCGGTCTGTTATGTGGCACAGTATCATGCTGCGGATGATTATTTCCCTGATTATATGGTCGGCCTTATGGCTGTACTTCTCCTTATAAACATCCTGATCATGTTCTATGTGGAAGCTCTCCGGGAAAATGAGCTAGAAAAATTCAAAGTCAAGTTCAATGAGCAGCAGTACAACCTTCAAATGGAATACTACCAGCAGCTCAAAGAACGTCAGGAAGAAGTCCGTTCTCTACAGCATGATGTGAAGAAATACATTCTGGCGATGCAGGCAGTTGCAGAACACGGTGATACCGAAGAACTTCACAAGATCGCACAGGCCGCCACGAATGTTTTCGAGCGTTCCACAAATATTTCTGCTGTCGGAAATCCTGTTGTTGATGCTCTTTTGAATTATTACTTACGAATTGCGGAAAGGAATAACATCAAAGTCAAACTGGATGTGACGATTCCTGAAGTTCTGACGATCTCATCGTTGTCTTTGAGCATCATCATCGGAAACACATTTGACAATGCCATTGAAGCCTGCTGCGACCTGCCAGCAGAACAGCGAATCATTCATCTACAGCTGCGCAAGCAGTATCGAAGCCTCTTCTATCGGCTGGAAAACCCATACAGTGATACTTCTCGCGGAATCCGCATCGGAGAGTATCACGGTTACGGACTAAAAAATATAAATCGTATCGTTCAAGAGAACCATGGCGACTTCTACACAAAGAAGAAGGACGGTGTGTTTACCGTCCAAGTCCGCCTGAACTGCGAAAATTAAAACATTCTCCTAAAACATTGCTTTGCTTTTGCTTGTACTTTGTGTGTTTCATTCATCTGATGTATTCATTATCCTGAAGTGTTGACACACATCAATACTTATGTTATCATTCCCAACAAATCCACAGCGATTTCTGTAAAGAAACGATTCTGTGCGGTTTTATTTCCTGCGAAGATTTACCGCCCCGCAACACACCCGATTCATTTTGCCGCTGTTTCACCCGACAAAATCCATCGCTATGCTGCATGGGCGGTATTTTTCTTTTACGGGAAACGCACCTTGAAAATCTCATGAGCCGA